>NZ_JAJNMP010000002.1 GCF_021044935.1 Agromyces cavernae | reverse complement strand
GGAAACGCCCGGACACATTCCGAACCCGGAAGCTAAGACTCGCAGCGCCGATGGTACTGCAGGGGGGACCCTGTGGGAGAGTAGGACACCGCCGGACATCCATTCGAAGAGAGCCGCCCAAGGTTGGGCGGCTCTCTTTCGTTAAGCCGAGTTCGTTGAGCCGAGCCCCTCCACCGCAGCACAAGTACGCTGAGGGGATGGGGAACCGACTCGCCGACGCCATGAGCCCGTACCTCCGGGCGCACGCGGGGAATCCCGTCGACTGGTACCCGTGGGGCGAAGCGGCGTTCGACGAGGCCCGCGCCCGCGATGTGCCGGTGCTGATCTCGATCGGCTACGCGACGTGCCACTGGTGTCACGTCATGGCTCGCGAGAGCTTCAGCGACCCCGTGCTCGCGCACGAGCTCAACGACCGGTACGTCGCGATCAAGGTCGATCGCGAGGAGCATCCCGACGTCGACGCCACCTACATGGCTGCCGCATCGGCGTTCACGCGAGAGCTCGGGTGGCCGTTGACCGTGTTCGCGACCCCCGATGGGCGAGCGTTCTACGCGGGCACCTACTTTCCGCCCCAACCCACTCGAGGCCTTCCCTCGTTCCGCCAGGTGCTCGCAGCCGTCGGCGAAGCCTGGCGAGAGCGTCGCAATGAGATCGACCAGACCGCAGCGGCGGTCGCTGACGCACTCGCCGAGGCATCCGCAGCCCGCACGGCGGGCGATCTGCCGTCGGCCGAAACGCTGCGCCAGGTGGTCGCCCAACTGGCCGAAGACGAAGACCGGGTCCATGGCGGATTCGGCGGTGCTCCGAAGTTCCCGGTCGGGCCGGTGCTGCGGTTCCTGGCGTCGTCGCCCGGGGACGGGCGGGCCCTCGCACTCCGCACGATGCGGCTCATGGGTGCCTCTCCGCTCCGCGACCCGGTCGACGGCGGCTTCTTCCGCTACGCGACACGAGCCGATTGGAGCGAACCGCATTACGAGCGCATGCTCACCGACAACGCGCAGCTCCTGTCGGCGAGCGTCGAACTGACGCGAGCGTTCCCCGCCGACGTCGCGCCCGAGGCGATCGCGCGCGGCATCATCCGGTTCCTCGCCGACACGATGCAACTGCCGGCCGGCGGGTTCGCGAGCGCCCAGGACTCCGAGAGCATCATCGACGGGGCGCGCAACGAGGGCGGCTACTATCGCGCCGATCTCGAGACCCGTCGCATGCTCGAGCCACCTGGGCTCGACGAGAAGGTGCTGACGGGGTGGAACGGCCTCGCGATCGGTGCGCTCTCGCGCGCGGCGGTCGTGTTCGGGGACACGACGTCACTCGCCTCGGCCGAACGTGCCGCGCGATTCCTGCTCGAGCACCACGTGCGCCCCGATCGCCTCGTGCGGGCGTCGCGCGATGCACAGGTCTCGAGCTCGCGGGCGACCCTCGAGGACACCGGAATGCTCGCGAGCGGTCTGCTCGAACTCGCGCTGGCGACGGGCGAAGCACGGTACGCCGTCGAGGCACGCTCGCTCATCGATGCCGCGCTGGCTGCCGCCGAGGCCGACACCGGCGGTCACGACGTCGCTCCACTCCCGTTCCGGGCTCCCGGCGGAGGGGACCCGGTGCTGGCCGCGCGGGGACTCGCCCTCGACGACGATCCCGGCGAGGGGGCGATGCCGTCGGGCGTCTCGGCGTGCGCACACGCTGTCTGGACGCTCTGGCTGCTCGGGGCAGGCGACCGTTATCGTGTCGCGGCCGAGGCGGCGATGCGGCGCGTGGCGGGTGCGGCCCTCGTCCGGCCGATCGCGTTCGGCAGCACGCTGCGGCTGATGGCGAGATCCGTCGCGCCGGTGGTGCAACTGGTCACGGTCGTGCCCGATGGCGCGGAGGCGACCGCCGCGGGCGTGGGCGCGGCCGATGAGCTCGTGCGAGCGACTCGCGGGCACGAGGCATCCGTCACCGCCATCGTGACCGAATCGCAGGCGCGGGCATTCGCAGCAGCCGGCTTCGAGCTGTTCGCCGAACGCGGGTTGCTGCACGGACGCGCCGCGGCTCATCGCTGCACCGAGTTCGTCTGCGCGCTGCCGGTCGTCGATGCCCGCGCGCTCGAGGCGCTCGCATCGGTCGACGGCGACGCGACGGACGGCTGACCGCGGCCCGGCTGTCGCGCAGGTGCCGTTCCGTACGATGGGTGCATGAGCCGAAGCACGCCCGCCCGCACCGCACCGATCGTGACGGCGGCGGCGCTCGACGCCGCGCTCATCCTCGTGTTCGTGCTCATCGGGCGCCGCAACCACGAGGAAGCGCTCTCGCTGGGCGGCATCGTGCAGACGGCGTGGCCGTTCCTCGTCGGCGCGGCGGCAGGGTGGCTCGCAATGCGAGCGTGGCGGCGTCCGTTCGCCGTGTGGCCGACGGGCGCGGTGGTATGGGCGGCGACCGTCGGCGGCGGCATGCTGCTGCGCGTCGCCTCGGGTCAGGGTGTACAGCCGGCGTTCGTGATCGTCGCGGCGCTCACGCTCGCGGCGATGCTGCTCGGCTGGCGGCTCGTCGCCCTGCTCGTGACACGTCGTGCGAACCGCACGCGCCGTGTCGAGGCCGACGCGGCCTGAATCACCAGGCCGCCGGCACCCGGTCGAGCACCGACCACACGGCCGCGCTCAATTCGGGGTGGTCGAGCGCGATGCCCCGTAGCAGGTCGTACTCGAACCGAGCGACCTCGCCCTCGTGTGCCGCCGGGTGGTAGGCCCGCGCGCGGGCCGGTCGCCATTCGTCGGAGTGCATGCGCTCTTCGCGCAGCGTCGCGACGACCTGCTCGTCGACGGATGGCAGGTCGGGGAGGAACATCCACGGGTCTTCGCCCAGGCGGCAGCGCAACTCGATGAGCGCGGCGAGCTCGTCGCGCGCGTCTTGGCGCAGACGCTCGAGCGTCGATGCTTCATCCATGAGCGGCCTCCCCTCGCTGTCACGATCGTACGCCCACGCTACGCGCAACGTGTGACATCGGGGTTACGGGACGCAACCTGAGATGGACGCCTGATGACGGCCGTGTGACGATCATGGGCGTGCGCTTGAATTGACGGGTGAATGCCGAGCTGTACGCCGACCCCAGCGACCACACCTCCGATCGTACGAGGAGCCTGCTGGGCCGACTGGGCAGCGATCTGCGGAGGGCGGGCTTCACGGTCGGCGCGCTGGAAGCGCTCTGGGGCGCTGACGCCGCGGCGGCGCTGCATCGCGGCGAACGCGTGCCCGCGCGGCGCGTGCTCGAGGCGCGTCGAGCCGAGCACGGGTCATCCGCCGATCTCGCCGCCCTCGCCGAGCTGTTCGTGCTGGGTCTCCCGGTGCCCGCCGACGACCTCGCCCGCGCGCTGCCCGAGCTCGGGGTCGACGCGGCAGTGGAACTCGGGCTGATCGCGCGGCGCGGGACATCCGTCGTGGCCTCGCTCGATCTGCGGCCCTACGCGTTCACCGATGCGCGGGGGATCGGCGAGTGGTGGATCCTCTCGGATCTCGGCGAGCTCGCGATCGGGGGCGCGCTCGGCGAGCAGCACGTGCTCGGCGTCGGCGGCGCTTCGACGACGCTGGCGGGGCTGATGCTGCCTACCCCCGCGAGGAGCGTCCTCGACCTCGGCACGGGGTGCGGGATCCAGGCGATGCACGCGTCGCGCTTCGCCGACCGGGTCGTCGCGACCGACATCTCGGAGCGGGCGCTGAGGCTCGCCGGCATGAACCTCGAACTGAACGGCATCGACGGCGTCGAGCTGCGTCTCGGGAGCCTCTACGAGCCGGTCGCGGGCGAGCGGTTCGATCGCATCGTGTCGAACCCGCCGTTCGTCATCACTCCCCGCACCGAGGGGGTGCCCGAGTACGACTACCGTGACGGGGGCATGGTCGGCGACGCACTCGTCGAAGCCGTGATCCGGGCCGCGGGCGACCACCTCGAACCGGGCGGCGTCGCGCAGCTGCTCGGCAACTGGGAGTACGCGGGCGACCACGACGGCCTCGCGCGCGCGGCCGAGTGGGCCGGCGACCTCGACCACTGGATCGTCGAGCGCGAGGTGCAACACGTCACCGAGTACGCCGAGACCTGGATCCGCGACGGCGGCACCCGTCCGGGAACGGATGCATTCGACCGCCTGTACACGGCGTGGCTCGACGACTTCGAGGCCCGTGGTGTCGATCGCGTCGGGTTCGGGTACGTGCTGCTGCGGCGGGGTGACGCGGCGGATGTCGCGACCGGGGCTCGAGGCTCGACCGGGCCGGCTCGTGTCGAGCGGCTGCACGGTCCGCTCGGTGACGTCGGGGCAGGACTCGGCGGCCATCTCGCCGACTGCCTCATCGCGCACGACCGCCAGTCGGCGCTGACCGACGGCGAGCTCGGCGCGACCCGCCTGACCGTCGCCGGCGACGTCACCGAGGAGCGGCACTACTGGCCGGGCGACGACGACCCGACCGCGATGCTGCTGCGACAGGGCGGCGGGTTCGCGCGCACGGTCGTGCTCGGCACGGGACTCGCGGCGCTCGTCGGCGCCTGCGACGGCGAACTCGCGGTGGGGGCGATCATCGGGGCGCTCGCGCAGCTGCTCGAGGTCGACGAGCAGGCGCTCGCGGCGGAGCTGCTGCCGGCAGTGCGAGCCCTCATCGACGACGGGATGCTGCTGCTGCCGAGCGAGTGACCGGCAGGGTCATCCGCTCTCGGCGTCGGTACGCGCAGACGTCAGACGGTGCCCTCGGGCGGCCACACGCCGATGATGAGCGCCATCACGAGCACGGTGACGAGCTCGTGCGCGATGTTGAGGATGGTGAGCCCGGCCGGGCGCCCCTCGAACGCATCGTGCGTGATGAACCGCGCCGCCGTGAAGCCCGCCCAGAGCATGAGGCCGGTGGTGATGGCCATGACGAGGTAGTTGCCGCCGAGCGCCTCCCAGGCCACCTGCGTCGCGAGCGCGAGCACCCACGCCGAGATGAAGCTCACGACGAGGGTCATGAGAATCGGCGCGACGGCGTTGCGTTCGCCGGAATCGTCGACCTTCGCGACCCGCATCCAGTAGTTGCCGAAGACCTTCGGCGTGTACCAGATCGACCCGACGACCATCGTCGACAGTGTCGCGACCACCACGGCCCAGTAATTGACCTCGACCACCATTTCGGCCCCCTTCGGCGGCCCCTCGGGCCTGCACGGAGTCTATCCCTGAGGAATCGTCGCGGGCGAGAGCGCCACGACTCGGCGATTCCCCTGCTCGCGACGGTATTCTCGTGGTCGCATATCGAAAGCGAGCCCATGCCCGACAGTCCGCTCTCCGACTCACCGTACGAGGTGCTCGGCGTCGCCGCCGACGCGGATGCCGCGACCCTGCGCCTCGCGTACCGGCGCGCCCTGCGCGGCGCCCACCCCGACACCGGCGGCGACGTGATCCGATTCCACGCCGTCCAGGCTGCGTGGGAGCTCGTCGGCACGCCCGAGGCGCGAGCTGCCTTCGATCGCGGCGCCCGCACGGTGGCACCCTCCGACGCACCTCACGCACCGTGGGCCCCGGCGGCGCCGAAGCCCCGAGGTGATTCGCGGCCCCAGGCACGGTCGTACGGGCACCCCGGCGGCTTGTCGCGTGAGACCTACCTCGCGCTCGTGCGCGAGTGGGCCGGGC
Organism: Agromyces cavernae; assembly: GCF_021044935.1. Lineage (GTDB taxonomy): Bacteria > Actinomycetota > Actinomycetes > Actinomycetales > Microbacteriaceae > Agromyces > Agromyces cavernae. The sequence continues at coordinate 1,127,024 of NZ_JAJNMP010000002.1, read as the reverse complement.
GCGGCGTCACGCTGGAGGACCCCTACGACCCGGCCCTCGTGCGGAGCGCGCCCCGCGACATCCGTCACGTGCTCGCCGATGCGCTCGCCGAAGAGGCGACCGCACGTTCGCTCGCCTCTCTCGGAATCGCCTACACGATCTGGCACGACCTCGCGACCGATGCGGCGGGCCGCGGTCTGCCGCCCAAGCTCGACCATCTCGTGCTCGGGCCCACCGGGCTGTTCGCGATCCAGTCCGAGGACTGGGGCGCGCCGGTGGCGCTGAAGCGCGGCGAGCTCGTCGGCGAGGCGCTCGGCGGTGAACGGCCGATCCGCGCGCTCGCCGCGCGAGCCAAGGCGATCGGGCGGGCGGCGCGCGTGAAGCCCACCGCCCTCGTCGTGGTCGTGCCCGACGAGCATGCCGAGCAGCCGCTCGAGCTCGGCGGCAGCCTGCGCGGGGCGGCGGTGGCGCTCGTGCGACGCTCGAGGCTTGTGAGCGCGGTGCGAGAAGGACTGCCGGGGTCGGCCCACCTCGGCGGCACCGAACTCATGGAGGTTCGCGCGCGGCTGCAGGCGGTCGTGCGGTTCGCCTGAGCGCGGCGGGTTTCGCACGAGGGTGTCGGCCGGTGTTGGATGGAGGCATGCCTGCCCTCGACACTGACGTGTACATCGCCGACCTCGCCGCGTTCATCCAAGCCTCCCCGACGTCGTACCACGCGGCCGCAGAGGTCGCCCGGCGGCTCGAGGAGGCCGGATTCGAGCGCCTCGACGAGACGGCCGAGTGGCCGGCGACTCCGGGGCGTCGGGTCATCGTGCGCGATGGTGCCGTCATCGCGTGGGTGCAGACGGCGGGGGCCGGCGCCGCGACGCCGTTCCGCATCCTCGGCGCGCACACCGACTCGCCGTCGTTCAAGCTGAAGCCCAACCCGACGTCGAATTCAGAGGGCGTGCTGCAGGCAGGCGTCGAGGTCTACGGCGGGCCCCTGATAAATTCGTGGCTCGATCGAGAGCTCGAGCTCGCCGGTCGCGTGGCCACCGCCGATGGCGCGACGCACCTCGTTCGCACCGGTCCGATGCTGCGCATCCCGCAGCTCGCGATCCACCTCGACCGCGAGGTGAACAGCAAGGGGCTCACCCTCGACAAGCAGCGGCACACCCAGCCGATCTGGGGTTCGGCAGGCGATCTCGACGGCGACGCCGACCTGCTCGCGGTCGCGCTCCGCGGGGCCGGCATCGCGTCGGACGACGTCGAGGGCCACGACCTGCTGCTCGCCGACACCCAGGCGCCGGCCCGCTTCGGGCTCGCCGATGCGTTCTTCGCCGCCGGTCGCATGGACAACCTGAGTTCGGTGTACGCCGGTCTCGTCGCGCTGCTCGCCGCGCCCGACGACGCGGCGCACGTCAGCGTGCTCGCCGCGTTCGATCACGAGGAGCTCGGCTCCGAGTCGCGCTCGGGTGCGAGCGGCCCGGTGCTCGAAGACGTGCTCGTGCGCGTTTCGGCGGCCCTCGGCGCCGGCGAGATCGAACGGCGGCGGGCCTTCGCCGACTCGTGGATCCTCTCCTCCGACGCGGGGCACGCGGTGCACCCCAACTACTCCGAGCGGCACGATCCCGGCAACCGGCCGGTGCTCGGCGGCGGCCCGCTGCTCAAGCTGAATGCGAGCCAGCGGTACGCGAGCGATGCGATCGGCAGCGCCCTCTGGAGGGATGTGTGCCGGCGCGCTGGAGTGCCGACGCAGGCGTTCGTGTCGAACAACTCGATCCCGTGCGGCTCGACGATCGGCCCGCTCGCCGCGACGCGCCTCGGCATCCGCACGGTCGACGTCGGCGTGCCCCTGCTGTCGATGCACTCGGCGCGCGAGCTCGCGCACGTGGACGACCTCGCCGCCCTCGGCGCCGCCGTGAGCGAGTTCTTCGCGTCGGCCTGACACCGGATCGGGCCGCATGCCGGCGGGCTGGGGGCTGGCGGGCCGGCGGCGGGCGGGCCGGTGGAATCTGGCCGGATCTCGCGCTACGGCGGCGTGATCTGAACCTCGTCGGGTGCGATCGGGCTGGCAGGCTGTCGTCATGAGCGACGCCACGACGACCCAAGCGGTTTCCGCCCTGTTCGCGCACGTCGCGACCGCCGACGAGGCGATCGCGCACTTCCGCGGGCGCCTCGCGTTCGAGTCCGACGTGTCGGATGTCGCGGCCGCGCTCGCGGCCGACGAACCCGGGTTCGTCGTGGTCGACACCCGCAGCGACGCGTCGTGGGCGCAGGGGCACGTGCCCGGTGCGCTGCACCTGCCGGGCCGGCGGATCGCGGAGGAGGCGACGTCGTGCATCCCGGCAGGGACTCCCGTGGTCGTGTACTGCTGGGGCCCCGGCTGCAACGGCGCGACGCGCGCCGCACTCGAGTTCGCGCGGCTCGGCTACCCGGTGAAGGAGATGCTCGGCGGGTTCGAGTACTGGGTGCGCGAGGGGTTCGCCCACGACACTCCCGACGGGATGAGGCAGCGCCCTGTCGACGCACTGACGAACGTCGCCGCGGCCGGGGTCGGCGGCGCGCCGCTGCCCGCGGGCTCGGTCGGTGTGATCAGCTGCGCCTGCTGACGCGCGGCGGGCGCACCTCGGCGGCTATCGCAGCGGACCCCGCCGGCTCTCGAGCCACAGCGTGTGCTCACGCAGGCCGTTGCGCACCGCGGCCTTGATGATGAGGTAGCCGATCCACAGCATGAGGGCGAGCACGGCCAGGTAGATGACGAGGCCGATGATGATGCCGATGAAGCCGGCGCCCCACAGCAGGTCGAAGGTGCTCGGGTCGGGAGTCGGGGCGGCGAGGGTGTCCATCAGCACAGCGTGCCAGAACGACGGCGTCCGCACGAGGGGCCCGATCGGGGGACACGGCACCGCCTGACGGGGACGTCAGCACTCGATGACGTTCACCGCGAGGCCGCCCTCGCTCGTCTCCTTGTACTTCGTCATCATGTCGAGGCCCGTCTGGCGCATCGTCTCGATGACGGTGTCGAGCGACACGAGGTGGGTGCCGTCGCCGTGCAGGGCGAGCCGCGCGGCCGAGACCGCCGTCGATGCGGCGATCGCGTTGCGTTCGATGCAGGGCACCTGCACCAGGCCGGCGACGGGGTCGCACGTCAGGCCGAGGTGGTGCTCCATGGCGATCTCGGCTGCGTTCTCGATCTGCCGTGCGGTGCCCCCGAGCACGGCGCACAGGGCGCCGGCCGCCATGGCGCATGCCGACCCGACTTCGGCCTGGCAGCCGCCCTCGGCGCCCGAGATCGAGGCGTTCTTCTTCACGAGCGAGGCGATCGCCGAGGCCGTGAGCAGGAACCGCCGGATGCCGGCCGCGTCGGCGCCGGGCACGAAGCGCAGGTAGTAGTGGCCGACGGCGGGGAGGATGCCGGCCGCGCCGTTCGTCGGCGCGGTCACCACGCGCCCACCCGAGGCGTTCTCCTCGTTCACCGCGAGCGCGAACGCGTGCAGCCATTCGGTCGAGGTGTCGCGGACATGCTCGTCGCGGTCGTACTCTTCGAGGCGACGGCGAACCTCGGGCGCCCGGCGCTTCACGCGCAATCCGCCCGGCAGCGTTCCCTCGGTCGCGAGCCCGTGTGCGACGCACTCGGCCATGGCCGCCCAGATGGCGTCGAGGCCCGCGTCGATGCCCTGCTCGCCGTGCACGGCGACCTCGTTGAAGCGCGCGACATCGCAGAACGAGACGCCGTGCTCGTCGCACAGCTCGAGCAGTTCGGCCGCGTTCGAGTAGGGGAGCGGATGCCGCAGCGCTTCGGACTGCTCGGGCGCATCGCCATCGCGGCGGATGAACCCGCCGCCGACCGAGTAGTAGGTCTCTTCGGCGAGGGGGAGCGCACCGTCGTCGCCCCAGGCCTGCAGCGTCATGGCGTTCGGGTGGCCGGGCAGTCGGGTGCGAGGCTCGAGGGAGACGTCGGCCTGCGACATCCGCACCGGACGTCTGTCCATCACGCGAAGTTCGGCGCCCGCCTCGCCGAGGCGCGACCAGGCTCCGCGCACCGCGTCGGGGTCGCAGTCGTGCGGTTCGAGGCCTGCAAGCCCGGCGACCACCGCGTCGGGCGTGCCGTGGCCGAGGCCCGTGGCGCCGAGCGAACCGTAGAGCGAGCAGGTGATGCGCGTGACGCGGTCGAGCCGCCCGTCTGCGTCGAGGGTCTCGACGAACGCCCGTGCCGCCCGCATCGGGCCGACGGTGTGCGAACTCGAGGGGCCGATCCCGATCGAGAAGAGATCGAGGGCAGAGACGAACGCTGTCACGCTTCAAGGCTACGCCGCAGGTCGCGCACGCATCTGTCGGAATGCTGCAGGATCTTGCGTGGGAAGCGCTGTCGGCGCACGCGGTGCGGACCCCGTCAGGCCGGGGGCGACTCGATCGTGGTCGCAACGGCGCTCAGGTATCGCGAGAGTTGCGCCCGGGTGGGGCGGGGATGACCCGGGCCGGATGCCAGGAGGTTGTGGATCGCTCCGGCGATCATGAAGCCGAATGCGGCGGGATCGACCTCGCGCCGAACGCGCCCGGCTCGCTGCTCCCCGCCGAGGTAGTCGGTGACGGCGGAGCCCAGCGCGTCGAAGAAGGTCGAGGCCTCGGCGGATTCCGCGAACCGCGTCGTGAGTCGCTCGCCGGGAAGCGACTCGGCGTGGACGAGGGCCGGTGTCTCGGCATCGAGGAGGATGCTCGCGTACGCGTCGAGGTTCTCGCTGATGGTGCGGGTACCGGACTCGGCGGCCCAGGCCGCCATGCGGTGGCCCAGGTCGCCGAGTTCGGAGACCGCGATCTCGATCATCAATTCTTCGCGATCGGCGAAGACCTTGTAGATGAGGCCCACCGCACAGCCGGCCTCGCTCGCGAGGCGTTGCATCGTGAGCGCCGACGCGCCGTCGCGCCTCATGAGGACGCGAGCGTGGCCGATGAGATCTGCCCGGAGTCGCTCGGTCTGCTCAGGCGTGCGGCGGGGCACCGGTCGAGGAGGCGATCGTGAGCGACGGGTTCATGGCTGTTCAGCGTATCAGCGCGGACCCGCACCGGCTTCGACGAAGCCCTTCGCGCACTCGACGACCGTCACACTCGCGCCGGCCGAGCCATTCGCCTCGAGGGCGGTGCTGAGTCGAGGGCCCGGCGTGCCGACCACGGTGATGGACTCGACGGTGGCGAGCTGGAACGAACGTTCGATGAACGGCGCGACAGTGACGAGATGCTCTTCCATCGCGTCGGTGTCAGCGTGGAGGGCGGTGATCGCGAGCCTCGTGCCGTCGTCGCTCACGCCCGCCGAGAGCGAGAGCGTGCCGGGCCCGCTCGCTCGCACGGTTTCGACGTACTCGGTCACGAAGTCGGGCAGCTCGTTCCGTGCGTCGGGATGGACCCGGTACACGGCGGAGAAGGCGATGGGAGTATCGGTGCGCTGGTTCTGTGAATTCATATTCACGACTCTACTGTGAATTCGAATTCACGGCAACGATCGAAGGCAGAAGTGTGCGGTCAGCGCGTGAGGCTGCCCACGCGCGCCATCCAGTCCTGCGGGCGGTCGAGCGGCCGGAAGCCGAATCGCTCGTAGAGACCGTGCGCGTCGCCAGTCGCGAGCAGGACGCGCTTGAGTCCCAGCGGCTCGAGCGCCGCCATCACCCCGTCGACGAGTGCGACGCCGACACCGCGCCCGCGCGCCTCGCCCGCGACGAACACGTCGCAGAGCCAGGCGAACGTCGCCCGATCGGTCACGACCCGCGCGTACGCGAGTTGTTCGCCGGTGACGGCGTCGTACACGCCGAAGTTCCACGACGCGTCGACCGCCGTCTGCTGCGTCGCGAGCGGCCGCCCCTCGGCCCAGTACGACTCCTCCGCCAGCCAGGCGTGGATGCGGGCACGATCGAGGCGGGCGGGGTCGTCGGAGAAGAAGAGATCGTCAGGCATCTCTCGATGACACCGCCCGGGCGACCGCGAGCGCAAGTGCCACTTTGCGATTCGCGGCTCCTTCGCCGCGGCACGAGATGGCGTGCGCGGTATCCGGCCGGTGTCGACGGCCGGTCGTCATTCGATGGCGTTGCCGATCACCGGATGCGCAGCCGCGCCGAAGATCGTTGACCAATCTCCTCCAGCACCGTAGGTTGCTGAGCAACTCTGTAGGAGAGCGTTTTCCGTGATGGAAGGACCTCAATGAAATCCAGAATTCTCGCCCTCGCCGGCTCGGTGGCCATCGCCGCGCCGCTGGCACTCGGCGCGGCGGGGGTGGCCAGCGCGGCACCGGCCGATAACCCCCCGGTCACGCTCGTCGACAACGTCACCGCCCCGATCTACGATTACGCCGGCGCCATTCGGGAGACGGTGTGGGTCACCGCCCCCGACCTCGATGGTGACGGTGACGACGAGCGGATCGCTGCCGACATCATTCGCCCACGCGAACTCGACGGCAACGCCCGGGTCCCGATCATCATGGACGCCAGTCCCTACTACCTGAGCTCCGGACGCGGCAACGAGGCGGAGCGCAAGGTCTACGACGCCGACGGCAACCTCGTCAAGTTCCCGCTCTACTACGACAATTACTTCGTTCCCCGCGGCTACGCCTTCGTCGCCGTCGACATGGCCGGCACCGCCCGTTCGACCGGCTGCACCGACGAAGGCGGCCGCTCCGACATCGAGTCGGTCAAGGCCGTCGTGGAGTGGCTGAACGGCAACGGGGTCGCCCACGACGCCAGCGGCACGGTCGTCGACGCCGACTGGAGCAATGGCAAGACCGGCATGATCGGCAAGTCCTATGACGGGACCCTGGCCAACGGTGTCGCTGCCACCGGCGTCGACGGCTTGAAGACGATCGTGCCGATCAGCGCGATCAGCTCGTGGTACGACTACAACCGCTGGCAGGGCGCGGTGAAGTCCATCAACTACCCGAGCAGCCTTTCCCGGTCGGTCGCGTCCAACCGGACCATCGCGACCGACTGCTCGGCGCGGCTGAACTGGATGAACGCCAACGACGGTGACGAGACCGGTGCGTACACCGACTTCTGGGCCGAGCGCGACTACCGCCAGGGCACCTACTACGACGTGTCCAAGGTCAAGGCCAGCGTGTTCATCATGCACGGCCTGCAGGACAACAACGTCAAGACGATGAATGCCTCGAAGTGGTGGGACGACCTCGGCGAGCAGGGCGTGGACCGCAAGATGTGGCTCACCCGCCTCGGGCACGTGGACCCCTTCGACTCCGAGCGCGCCCTGTGGGTCGAGACCCTGCACCGATGGTTCGACCACGAGCTCATGGACATCGACAACGGCATCGATCGTGAGCCCGCGGTGAGCGTCGAGACCGCGCCGAACCAGTGGGAGCAGTCACGGACCTGGCCGATCTCGTCGGCCCGCACCCAGACGCTGAACCTGCACTCCGACGGCACGCTGATGCTGGGCAAGCAGGACCGCTCCACGGCCAGTTACATCAACTCCACGTCGCTGAGCGAGGCGAACGCAGTCCGGATCGGCGACAACGCCAACCGGCTGCAGTTCCTCACCGGCACGACCCAGCACGACGTTCGGATCTCCGGCACGCCGACCCTCGACCTCGATGTCACGCACACCGCCCCGCTCGGGCAGGTGTCGGTCATGCTGGTCGACTACGGCGTGATGGATCGCATCATCGCCTCGGGCGACGGTGCGCAAACGCTGAGCACGGAGTCCTGCTGGGGCCCGGCAACCGCAACCGACGACGCCTGCTACAACGATGTCGCCAAGCGCATCTCGAGCACCGAGCTGCAGGTGCTGGCCAGGGGCTGGGCCCGCCTGGACGGCGCCGGCAACCACAAGGTCACCGTCGAACTGGCTGCCAACGACGTCGTCGTCCCGGCAGGTCACCAGCTCGGCCTCGTGATCAGCGGCAGCCGGAACGGCGTCCTGGCCGTCGACAACGCGGCGACCACCTACACGGTCAGCCTGAGCGGTTCGAAGCTGAACCTTCCGGTCTCCGGCCCGATGGCCGGCTTCGGCCCGGGTCACCTGACCGCGAAGGACACCGAGAACCTGAGCCCGGGCACCCTGCCCATCAACCTCAACGAAACGGTGTGGCCCGACAACTGACCCTCCCGGCGGGGAGACGCCCCGCCACGCGCCCGGCGAACGCGCCGGCTCAGCGAGCTCAGCGGTGTACGGACACGTCCGTACGCCGCTGGGCTCGCTCGCGAATGCGGGCGTCGCAGCAGGTCGGCGAGCGCGCGACCGATTGCGTCAGCGCAGCGTCTTGCGTGCCGTGATCTGCCCCGTGTCGAAGCCGAGCAGGTGCAGCCCGCCGTTGAACCGGGCGTGCTCGACCTTGATGCAGCGGTCCATGACGACCGTGAGGCCCTGCTGCTCGCCGTAGTACGCGGCATCCTCGTTCCAGATGCCGAGCTGCACCCAGATGGTCTTCGCGCCGATGGCGACGACGTCGTCGATCACGCTCGGGATGTCGCTGCCGCGGCGGAACACGTCGACGATGTCGGGCACCTCGGGCAGGTCGGCGAGGCTCTTGTACACCGGCTGACCGAGGATCTCGGTCGCGTTCGGGTTCACGAAGTACAGGCGGTAGTCGCTCGACTGCTGCAGGTAGGTGCTGACGAAGTAGCTCGAGCGTGCCGGGTTCGGCGAGGCGCCGACGATCGCGACCGACTTCGCTCCGCGCAGGATCGCGCGGCGCTCCTTCGCGTCGGGCCCGATCCAGGTGCGCTGCGAGTGCAGCAGCTTCGCGAGCGGCGAGTTCGCGGGAAGCTCGCACGACAGGCCGTTGACGAGTTGCACGGTCTCGAGGTCGTCGGATGCCGCGGCCCCGGCCGTGCCGTCGAACCCCGTCGTCGCGCCATCGGTGATCGTCATCGTTCTGCTCCTGTCGCGGCCGCGAGGGCCCGGTCGAGATCGTCGATGATGTCTTCGACGTCTTCGATTCCCACGCTAATCCGCACGACCCCTGGAAGCACGCCTGCGTCGACGAGCTGCTGCTCGGTGAGCTGCGCGTGCGTGGTCGACGCCGGGTGGATGATGAGCGTCTTCGCGTCGCCGATGTTGGCGAGGTGCGAGGCGAGGTTCACCGACTCGATGAGCCGCTGGCCGACGGCGCGGCCGCCCTTGACCTCGAAGCTGAAGACCGAGCCAGGGCCCTTGGGAAGGTACTTCTTCGCGCGGTCGTGGTGCGGGTGGTTCGGCAGGCCCGCCCACCACACCCGCTCGATGCGCGGGTCGGCCTCGAGCCACTCGGCGACCGCGCGGGCGTTGTCGAGGTGGGCCTGGATGCGGTATGGCAGGGTTTCGACGCCCTGCGCGAGCAGGAATGCCGAGTGCGGGGCGAGTGCCGGCCCGATGTCGCGCAGCTGCTCGGCGCGCAGGCGCGTGAGGAACGCGTACTCGCCGAAGTTGCCTGACCACTCGAGGCCGCCGTAGCTCGGCACCGGCTGGCCGAACAGCGGGAACTTGTCGGAGTGCCAGTGGAAGCGGCCGGACTCGACGACGACGCCGCCGAGCGTCGTGCCGTGCCCGCCGAGGAACTTCGTCGCCGAGTGCGTCACGATGTCGGCGCCCCACTCGATGGGGCGGTTGAGGTAGGGGGTCGGGATGGTCGAGTCGACGATGAGGGGGATGCCGTGCGCGTGCGCGACATCGGCGAGCGCCTCGAGGTCGGCGATCTCGCCCGACGGGTTCGCGATCGTCTCGACGAAGACGGCCTTCGTCGTGTCGGTGATGGCCGCGGCGTAGTCGTCGGCATCCGCCGACTGCACGAACGTGGTCTCGACGCCGAAGCGTCGCAGGGTCACGTCGAGCTGCGTGATCGAGCCGCCGTAGAGGTTCGCGCTCGCCACGATGTGGTCGCCGGAGCCCGCGATACTCGCGAAGGTGATGTACTGCGCGCTCAATCCGCTTGCGGTGGCGACGGCCCCGAGGCCGCCCTCGAGGCTCGCGATGCGCTCTTCGAAGCTCGCGACCGTCGGGTTGGCGAGCCGGGAGTAGATGTTGCCGTACTTCTGCAGCGCGAAGCGCGCCGCCGCATCGGCCGTGTCGTCGAAGACGAAGGCGCTCGACTGGTAGATCGGCAGCGCGCGAGCGCCGGTCACGGTGTCGGGGATGTTGCCCGCGTGGATGGCGCGGGTCTTGAAGCCGTATTCGCGATCTGCCATGGGTTCACGCTACTCGGCGGCGCTGCGACATCCGCTCGGTGCCGTAACGAAGGGCAACGGATTCCGCCACCGTCAAGCCGTCGCGCCGGCAGCCGCGTTCACCCTGCGGAGACCGGCATCGAGTCGTGCGCCGTCGATCGCGAGGTCGTCGTCGAGCAGTGTCTGCACGAGCATTCCGTGGAACATCGCGAGCAGGAGGCCGGCCGCGTCCTGTCCGGCGTCGTCGTCGCCGAGGCCGAGCACGGCGGCGAGGGCCGGCCGAGCCCGGCGGAATCCCTCGGCGAGCGTGTGCCGCACGTTGTCGTCGTGGAGCGACATCGCCACGGCTGCCGTGTAGGCGCGGGTGAGCGGCGTCCGCGCGCTTCGCGTCGCGGTCACCATCGCAGCGGCGCGGGTCAGCCTGGCGCCCGGGTCGTCGCCGGGGACCGAGTCGAGTTCTGTCGTGAGCCCGGCGGCGAGCTCGGCCAGCCACCGGTCGAGGCCCTCGACGGCGGCCGCTGAGAGCAGCGCGTCACGCGAGCCGAAGTGGTAGATGACCGAGGCCGGATTCGCACCGGCCTCGGCGGCGATGGCCCGCACCGTGATCTTGTCGAGCGGGAATCGGTCGAAGCACCGCAGGGTCGCCTCGAGGAGCTTTCCACGGTTGCTCGGTTGTGCCATGCTTGAATCTAAACACATGTTTAGATTGGAGTGGTGATGTTCGTCGCGTATGTCATCGTCTCGTCGCTCCTGGCTGCGGCACTCGCCTACACGGCGGCGCGAAAGCTCACGCACGCTCCCGACGTCGTCGCCGACTACGCTCGCGCCGGCGTGCCCGAGCGGTGGCTCACTCCGCTCGCGTTGCTCCTCCTCGCCGCGGCGGCCGGGCTCATCATCGCTATCGCATGGGCTCCGCTCGGCCTGATCACGTCGGGCGCGCTCGCGGCGTACTTCGCGGTCGCGATCGGCTTCCACCTGCGGAACGGCGACGCGCGCCATGCGGGCACGCCCGTGGTGCTCGCCCTGCTGTCGATCGCCGCGGGAACCCTGAACCTGGTCTCGCGCTGACTCCGGCTACGCCGACAGCACGTCGTGGGTCGTCACGACCCGGGCGAAGCCGCCGCCCTGCAGGTTCACGGCGGTCGCGCGCGCCAGTTCTGCGGCTGTGAGGCGGACGCCGCCCGGCCCCTCGAGGTCGAACGTGTGCGTCGCGTCGAGCGGCATCGTCACGTCGTAGCCGAGGTTGCCGCCCATGCGCGCGGTCGTCTCGACGCACATGTTCGTCTGGATGCCGCAGATCACGAGCTGACGGATGCCGCGTGCCTGCAGCCACCCGTGCAGGTCGGGTTCCCCGTAGAATGCGGAGTTCACGTGCTTCGTCACGAACAGGTCGTGCGGGGCGCCGGCCACCACGTCCTTCAGCGCATTGCCGGGAGTGCCCGCCGCGAGCGGCGAGCCGGGCGAGACGGAGTCGTGCCGGACGATCACGACCGGGCGCGAGGCATTCGACCACGCGGTGATGAGCCGGCCGATGTTCGACTCGGCGTCGGGGTTGTCGCGCTCGCCCCAGGCCGGGTCGTCGAAGCCCTGCTGCACGTCGATCACGATCAGGGCGGCGGTGTCGTCGAAGTCCATGGATCCATCGTGCCCGCGACGGCGTGCGCGCGTTCCGAGAACAGGCGGATCTGGCGGTTCGGCGACGAGAACAGGCAGTCACGCCGCGTTCGCGGGGCGGATTCCTGTTCTCGGGACGCGGTAGCGTGGGCGGGTGATCCTCGAGCACGCGATCCTCCCCGTCGTCCCGGGCCGCGAGGCCGACTTCGAAGCGGCGTTCGGCGAGGCGAAGGCGATCATGGCGGGCATGCCGGGGTTCCTCGACCTCACGCTGTCGCGCTCGATCGAGACGCCGAACGAGTACCTGCTGCTCGTTCGGTGGGAGAGCGTCGAGGCGCACGAGGTCGGCTTCCGCGGCTCGGCGCAGTACCGGCGGTGGCGCGAACTGCTGCACGGGTTCTATGAGCCGTTCCCCGTCGTCGAGCACTTCGCGCTCGTGCACAGTGCCTGATCAGTCGCGCTTGCTAGCCTCGGGGGAGGTCGCACCGCGCGACCCCGGACGAGGGAACCCAGTACCCGGAACGCGACAAGACTGGCACTCAGGGAGTGAACAGTCATGGCATGGGTCATCCTCATCGTCTCGGGCGTGCTCGAAGCCGTCTGGGCCACCGCGCTCGGCAGGTCCGAGGGCTTCACGAAGCTCTGGCCGTCGGTCGTGTTCTTCGTCGCGCTCGTCCTCTCGATGGGCGGGCTCGCGTGGGCGATGCGCGACATCTCGACCGGCACGGCCTACGCGGTCTGGGTCGGCATCGGTGCGGCGCTGACGGTGATCTGGGCGATGATCACGGGCGATACGGATGTCTCGTGGGTCAAGCTCGCCCTCATCGCGGGCCTCGTGGGCTGCGTGGTCGGCCTGAAGCTCGTCGACGGCAGCCACTAGCGTCGAGCGGATGCCGCGGCATCGTGTCGCGGCATCCGTTTCGCTTCGCCCACCGGTGTAAAAAATGCTTGACATGGTGTCGAACATGGTTGACACTGTGAATGTCAAGAATTGTTTACACAGGAGGTCGGCGTGTCATACGAGGAGAAGGGCACGTGGCTCTACCTGGTGGTCGCCATCGCCGGGTACTCGTTCTACCTGTCGTGGGTGCTGCCCGAGGTGCTCGCCGGTACGCCCGTCGCCGACGTCGACTACGTCGCCCCCATGCTCTGGACCATCGGCGGTGCCATCGTCGTCACGATCATCGGCCGGATCCTCGTCGAGATCGTATTCCCGAGCGAGAGCACCAAGGGTGACGTGCGCGATCGCGAGATCGACCGGCTCGGCACGAGGGTCGGCAGCTCGTTCATCGTGATCGGGGCGCTCGGCGCGCTCGTGCTCGCGATGCTCGAGGCCGAGTGGTTCTGGATCGCGAACGTGATCTACCTGTGCTTCGTGCTCTCGGCACTGCTCGAGAGCATCACGCGGCTCGTGGCCTACCGCAGGGGCGTGCCGACATGGTGAAGCCCACGAAGGTCACCAACGACATCCGGTCGCTGCGGTTCCGCGCGAGCGAGATGACCCAGGCCGAGCTCGCGAACCGACTCGGCGTGACACGGCAGACCGTCATCGCCATCGAGCAGGGGCGGTACTCACCCTCGCTCGAAATGGCCTTCCAGATCGCGCGGGTGTTCGGGGTCCCGCTCGACGCGGTGTTCCAGTACCCCGATGCAGCATCAGACCAGCAGGGAGCAGCATCATGAGAATCGCAGCCTATGAACGGTACGGCCCGCCCGAGGTCGTCGCCATCACCGACCGTCCCGACCCGATACCCCGCGAGGGGCAGGTGCGTGTGCTCGTGCACGCCGCGGTTGTCGGCTCGTCCGACAGCGCCGCGCGCTCGGGCACACCCTGGTTCGCTCGCCTCGCCTTCGGGCTCCGGGCGCCCAAGCGACACGTGCTGGGTTCCGAGATCGCGGGTGTCGTCGATGCGATCGGCGCCGGTGTCACGCGGTTCGCGGTCGGCGACCGGGTGTTCGGTGCCACGGGCATCGACCTCGGTGGGCATGCCGAACAGGTCATCGTGGCCGAGTCCGGCGCGGTCGTGCGGCTGCCGGCGAGCGTGAGCATGGCCGATGCCGTGGCGATCTCCGACGGCGCTCTCACCGCATTGCCGTTCCTTCGCGACGGGGCACACGTCCGTGCAGGCGATCGGGTGCTCGTGAACGGCGCCTCCGGAAGCGTCGGTGCCGCCGCCGTGCAGCTGGCGAAGCACCTCGGAGCCGAGGTCATCGCGGTCTGCGGCCCAGCCCACACCGAACTCGTGCGATCGCTCGGGGCCGACCGCGTGATCGATCGCACCCGTGAGGACTTCACCCGAGCGCGCGGCAGGTACGACGTGATCTTCGACGCCGCCGGCAAGAGCACGTTCCGGCGCTGCAGGCGTGCACTCGCGCCGCGCGGCACGTACCTCACGACCGTCCCGTCGTTCGCGATCATGGTGCAGCTGCTCACCTCGCGGATTGGAGGCAAGCGTGCCGTGATCATGTTCACGGGCCTCCGCAAGGACGCCGACAAGGTGCCCGACCTCGAGTACCTCGCCGGCGCTCGCCGCGGCGGGCACGTTCCGTCCGCCCATCGAGGGGGTGCTGCCGCTCGAGCAGATCGCGGCGGCCCATCGCACGGTCGACTCCGGGCACAAGGGAGGGAGCGTCGTGCTGATTCCGTTGCCCATCGAGACCGGTCCGGTTGATCCCGCCAGTACGACCGATGCCGTCAGCGCCACGCGTGACGCGGCATCCGCCGCCACGACCGAGGCGGCGTCATGAGGGCCGTCGTGCAGCACCGGTACGGCGGGCCCGAGGTGCTCGACCTCGCCGAGGTCGACGCGCCGACTCCGGCAGCCGACGACGTGCTCATCCGGGTGCAGGCCGTCGCCGTGAGCGCTGGCGACGCCCTCATCATGCGGGGCGAGCCGCGCGCCGTGCGCCTCGCGTTCGGCATGCGGCATCCGAAACGACCCACGATCGGGCGGGATGTCGCGGGCATCGTCGAGGCCGTGGGCCCGGCGGTGACGAGGTTCGAGGTCGGCGACGCGGTGTACGCCGAGTCCGACCAGGGCGGCTACGCCGAGCTCGTCGCCGTCGCCGAAGGCTTCGTCGCTCGACGGCCCGCGAACGTCGATGCGATCCACGCGGCGGCCGTGCCCGTGTCGGGGACGACTGCACTGCAAGGCTGGCGCCTCGCCGACGTCGGGCCCGGCCGGCACGTGCTCGTGAACGGCGCGTCGGGCGGCGTCGGCGGGTTCGCCGTGCAACTCGCCAAGGCGATGGGCGCCGAGGTGACCGGCGTCTGCCGAGGCGCGAAGGCCGAGCACGTGCGAGCGATCGGCGCCGACCATGTGATCGACCACACTCGCGAGGACTTCACCGACACGACCGACCGCTACGACGCGATCTTCGACCTCGTCGCCGACCACTCGCTGGGCGACCTGCGCCGCGCGCTCACGCCGAGGGGCACGCTCGTGCTCTCGTCGGGCAAGGGCGGCGCGGTGTTCGGACCGATCGGTCGCATCATCCGGGCCTCGCTCATGGATCCGTTCGTGTCGCAGCGCCTGCGCCCGCTCGCCGCCCGCCGCAGCGGCGACGACCTCGCCGAGCTCACGCGCCTGATCGAGGCCGGCGAGGTGAATCCGGTGGTCGACCGCACGTACCCGCTCGCGCAGGCCGCGCAGGCGCTCGCCGACTTCGAGTCGGGCACGGTGCGCGGCAAGCTCGTGCTCACCGTGTGACGGGTCGGCCAACGAGGTGCTCATCGACGAACCGCAGCACCTCGGGGCCCGCCGGATCGATGAGATGGCCGCCGCCCACCCGCGCGAGGCGTGCACCGGGCAACCGCTCCGCGAGCCGCTCGGCGACGCGACGGAGCGGCTCGGGCGACTCATCGGCGGCGACGATGAGGGCGGGCATCGTCACCGCGGCGTACTCATCATCGGTGTACCGGCGGGGGCGCGCGCTGAGATCGAGCCCGTCGCCGTCGAGCTCGGCCCGCACCCCGGGGCTCGTGCGGGCGAACATCGCCTGCAGCTCGCCGGGCAACGACTCCCACATGGCGTCACCCAGCCAGAGCCGCAACACCGCCTCGGCGGCGCCGTCGGGATCCTCCGCCGCGGCGTCGGCGGTGCGCCGCCGAAGACCGCCGGCCCACGCCTCGACCTCGGGGTCGATCGTGAAGACCGCCGGCTCGAGCAGCACGAGCGCGCGCACGGCCGACGGGTGGGCACGCGCGAACTCGAGGGCGACGAGTCCGCCGGTGCTGCGGCCGATGACGATCGCGGGCGTTGCTCCGAGCAGGGCCAGGAGGGCGTGCGCGTCGTCGACGTGGTCGCCGAGGTCGACCGATCGGGATGCCGCGGGCAGCCCGCTCCGCAGGAATCCGCGCCGGTCGTACGTGATGGCGCGCCCGTGCTGCGCGAGCATCGCCGCGGCGCTCTCCCACATGACGGCCGAACTCGGCGTGCCGTGGATGCCGAGGATCGGGAACCCGGCCCCGCGCTCCTCGACGTACAGGTCGATCGCGTCCACGCGCACCCGTGGCATGACCTCAGGCTAGGCCGATGGCCGCCCGGCCGCGAGGGGTGTGCGCTCAGCCGAGCAGCACGGCGCCGTACGCGAGCGCAGCGACGAGCACCCACGACGTGAGGCCCACCACGAGCGCGCGCCACCCGGTGCGCACGAGCGCGGCCACGCGGATCGACGCCCCGAGCGCGAACAGCGCCATCGCGAGCAGCGCGGTCTGCGCGAGGTCGGCTCCGGTGAGCAGCCACTCGGGCAGCGGCATGAACGTGTTGACGAGCACCGCTGCCAGGAAGCCCACGATGAAGAGGGGCACGATCGCCGGACGCGGGCCTGCGACATCCGCCGCTCGCCGCCGCTCGACCGCCGCCGTGATCGCGACCATCGGCGCGAGCATGAGCACGCGCGTGAGCTTCACGACGACGGCGACCGCGAGCGCCGCCGTGCCTGCGAGCTGCGCGGTCGCGACGACCTGGCCGACATCGTGCACGCCGGCGCCGACCCAGTGCCCGAATCCGGTCGCCGAGAGGCCGAGCGGATGCCACAGCGCGGGCAGCACCGCGATCGCGAGGGTGCCGCACAGGGTGACGAGCGCGACCGGCACCGCCTGTTCCTCGTGGCGTGCGCGTACCGCCGCGCCCATCGCACCGATGGCCGAGGCGCCGCAGATGGCGAAGCCGCTCGCGACGAGCACGGGCTGATGGCCGGGAAGGCCGAGCGCGCGCCCGAGGCCGATCGTTCCGACGAACGTCAGCACGACCACGGCGACGGTCGTCGCGATCGTGACCCAGCCGAGCTCGGCGATGTCGACGAGGCTCAGCTTGAGGCCGAGCAGCACGATGCCCGCGCGAAGCAGGCTCCGGGCGGCGAAGCCGAGGCCGGGCGCGAGCCGTCTGCCGAGGGCGGGCCGCAAGGCAGGCACCTGGCCGACGACGATGCCGACCGCCACCGCGGCCGTGAGCACCGGCACGGCCGGGATCGCGACATGGGCGAGCCACGCGAGCGCGGCCGCCGCGGCCGCGACGGCGAGCCCCGGCATGATGCGGGTGAGGCCGCGGGGCGCGATCATCCCCAACTCGGCAGCCAGAAATGCAGTTGGCGGAACATCGGGGTGAGCGGCACCGCGGTCCAGACGGGGTAGAAGAACGCCGAGACGAGCACGGTGAACCCGAGGAAGATGCCGACGACCGCGATTCCGCGCACACGCTTCCACTGCACGTCGTCGCGTCGCCCGAGCACGAGCGAGATGACGAAGACGAGGGCGAGCATCGTGTACGGCTGGAACGCGATCGAGTAGAACTGGAACACCGTGCGGTTCAGGTACATGAGCCACGGCAGGTAGCCGGCCGCGAGCCCCATGAGAATTGCGCCGACCTGCCACTCGCGGTAGCGCACGAGCCGATAGACGAGGTATGCGGTTGCCGCTGCCGCCGCCCACCAGATGAGCGGGTTGCCCACCTCGAAGATCGAAGACCAGCACGTGTCGGCACCGCACCCGCCCGAGCCGTCGTCGGTCGACGCGAAGTACATGTTGACCGGCTTCCCCATGACGAGCCACGTCAACGGGTTCGACTGCCAGGGATGCGGGGAGTGCACGCCCACGTGGTAGCCGTAGGCCGACTCGTGATAGTGCCAGAGGTTCTGCAGGGGGAGCGGCACCCACGACAGCCATCCGGTCGCCGCACTGCCGGTCTCTTCGGCCCAGTGCCGGTAGTAGCCGCCGTCGGTGGCGAACCATCCGCCCCATGAGGCGAGGTAGACCGCTGCGGCGACCGGCACGAGCAGGACGAACGTGATCGGAGCCTGCTTGAGCAGCGCTCCCGTGAGCCAGAACGGAACGCCCGCGCGGCGGCGCGCGAGGGCGTCGACCGCCACGAGGTAGATGCCGAAGGCGGCGAGGAACCACAGCCCCGACCACTTCACCGCGCACGCGGCGCCGAAGGCGACGCCGGCGGCGACGACCCACGGGCGCCCCCACAGGGCGGGGCCGTACGACGGGTCGCGCCCCGCGGCACGCGAATCGTCGAGCCGCGACTCGAGCGCGCGTCGGGTGCGGTCGCGGTCGAGCAGCACGAACCAGAACCCGAGCAGGGTGAAGAGCATGAGCCAGTTGTCGAGCAGGGCGACGCGCGACATCACGATCGCGTTGCCGTCGATGGCGAACAGCAGCCCGGCGACGACAGCGATGGCCGTCGAGGCGAACAGGCGGCGGGCGACGAGCGTGATGAGCAGCACCGCGAGCGTGCCCGCGAGCGCCGTCGACGCCCGCCACCAGAACGCGTCGCCGGCGCCGAACGCGGCCATGCCGAGCGAGATCAGCCATTTGCCGAGCGGCGGATGCACCACGTACGTCGGATCGTCGCTGAACGTGTTCGGGTCACCGGCGGCGAAGTCCTCGTTCGCGCCCTCGGGCCAGGCCGACTCGTAGCCGTTCTGCAGGAGCGTCCACGCGTCCTTCACGTAGTACGTCTCGTCGAAGACGATCGACTGCGGATGGCCGAGGTTCCAGAATCGCAGCACCGCAGCGATGAGGGTGATGAGGATCGGGCCGCCCCAGTACCAGAGCGCCCGTCGTCGCGGCGTCGCGAGCACGCGACCCCACCAGTCGTCGAGGCGTGAGCCGCGCGGCTCGGGCTCGGGTTCGGGTTCGGGTTCGAGTTCGGGTTCGGGTTCGTCGACGGGTTCGTCGAGCTGTCGGTCGGCGCCGGGTTCGAGATCGTCGTCGGATGTCGCGCCGGCGTGCTCGTCGCGCACGCCGGCGGTGCCCGACTCCGATCCCATGTGCCAACCCTAACGATTCAACTCGTGAGATCGAATCGCGCAGCGTGCGCCGCCCGCGGGTTCGCCGGCCCAGGGAAGAACGCGGTCAATGGTCGTCATGGACTCAAGCTGTGCTTGGTTGCGAGACAGCCATCGTGTCGCGTATGAGGCACCCGCGCGGGCATTCTCACCGGCGGGTTATCCGGACACCCTCGTTGAGGATCGCGCGCCGCCAGATCGGCAATTGGCCAGCGGGTCGTTAGCCGACCCCCATACGTTCTCCCGCGTCATTCCGCGGCAAACCCGGGAACCGTGTGCTCACCAACTGCGGAACTCTGGTCCGAGGCGACGCGCGATGCGCCCGACTTCGGACATCGGGATTCCATTGGCGTCTGCGATCGCGCGAACGCTGAGGCCCTCGCTCAGGACGCACACCGCTTGCTCCTGGCTGTAGACGTGATCGGCAATGGTCGCCCCGTGGTGAGCACGCGCCACGGGCGGCGGCGCGATTGTTTTCCATCTGTCCACGCCTTACCGTGAAGAGATGGTCCCCTAGTGCAGGTGCGAGCATGCGAGATATTCCCTGGTCATCGCGCTGCTTTCTGTCGTGCTTCCTGGCCGTCAACGTTCTTGGTGGCTTCAGCGCACCGGCGGTCGGCTATGCCGAAGCCCCGGCAACGACAGGCCTAGTTCCCGAGCAGGCCTATGAGGCGTTGGACGGTTTCCTGCAGGACCAGATCGACGCCCTAGGGGTTCCCGGCGCCGCCATCGTCGTCGTCCAGCACGGCGTCCAGGTGCATTCTGCTGCGTTTGGCCGCGCCGATGACTCGGGGCGGCCCATGACAGCCCAGACGCCGGTGCTCCTGGCTTCAACCAGCAAGTCCCTGACAGCCATCGCTGTGATGCAGCAGGTTGAGGCTGGCCGGCTGGAACTGGATGAGCCCGTACGGACCTACCTGCCGTGGTTTACGTTGAACGACAACCGCACGTCGGCGATTACGGTTCGCCACTTGCTCCACCAAACCAGCGGTATGACTTCAAGAGACACAGCCTTCGAAGCCTCCGACGCCCAGGGCCCGGAGGCCCTCGAAGAGGGTGTGCGCGCCCTGTCAGGTTCCCCTCTGGCCGGATCACCGGGTGAAGCATTCGGGTACGCCAATGCGAACTACAACATTCTGGGTCTCCTAGTGCAGACGGTCGCCAGCCAGCCGTTCGGCGACTACATGAAGCAGTACGTTTTCGAGCCCTTGGACATGGCCCACAGCCATCCGACGCGGGCTGCTGCGCGCCTGGACAATGTGGCTGCCGGGTATTCGCTGTGGTTCGGCTCGTTCTGGCGCCCGACGGATGTGCCCGCACCGACCACCGGGATGCCGTCCACCACCATGTACTCCTCGGCCGAAGACATGGGCCAGGTGCTGATAGCGCTGCTGAACCAGGGACGGTACGGTGATGACCGCATCCTCCAGCCCGAAAGCGTGGAGGCAATGTTCGAGACCCGGGTGCCGGTGGACGAGTCCATGGGGTACGCCATGGGATGGTTCACCCGCCCACTCCCTATCCGACTCGTAGAGTCCGCAGACCCTTCAGGACAACCAGATCCGGAAAGGGAATTGCCGCTGCTGCTGGAGCACCAAGGGCGAGTGGGGCAACTCGCACACCTACCTGGCGATGATTCCAGCCTCCGGCATTGGCGTCGCCCTGGTCATCAACGGCAATGACACGTCGGCCCCCTCACGGCTCAAGGCCGTGGATACCAACGTCCTGCGGATTCTCCACGGGCAGCCCCCGGCGCCCACGGTGGTGCGGGAGGACTGGCTTCAGCGCTACAGCTGGGCGGTCTCGCTGGCACTGCTGCTCGCGGAGCTGCTGAGCTTGTGGCTGGCGCTCTCTATCCTGCTCCGGAGACGTGCCCCGTCCCGAAAGCGGAGGCTGCCCCTGGCTTTGACGGCCTGTGCCCTTGTCCTTGATGGGTTCGCGCTGTGGTTGTGCTTCATCTACGCCCCCGCCCGGTTCGATACCCAGTTGGCCGTCATCGTCCGCCAGTTTCCCGATGTCGGAGCCACCCTGGTGCCGGCCCTGGCCTTGGCCCTCATCTGGCCTATCCCACGGACCGTCTGGCTGCTCTCGAGGATGCGGGCAGGTCCGCAGTGTGCAAGACGGCAGAGAATGGAACCGGCTGGCCCTCTCTGACGCGACAGGCGCTCATTGCGTAGTCCGTCACACTGACCATGATCCGGCACTTCGTGCTCACCATCACGGTGGCATTGAGTTGAACGTTGATCCCGCCCGATAGCCGGTCGGTTACCGCACATGCCACGAGTGCTCCGCTTCGGTCAGGTAGCGTGCGGACATGGAGTTCCTTTTGATGGGCATGATCGTCGTTCTCGTGCTCGCAGCCATCAGCGTTACGGGATCTCTGCGTGTGATTCGTGATGCATCAGAGCGAACGGCGGCCGCGGCTGAAGCGCTCCTGGAGCTCGAGCGCTCCAAGCAGTCGACCCAGTGAAGCGGTCGCACTGGCGCATCCCCATCAGCGACGGGACGCGCGCTCAGTGCCAGTCAGCTACACCCGGGCCTGGCGCCCAGTCGTCCGATAGCTGGTTGATAGAGAAGTGGCCAGCTTGCGCTGGCCACTTCTTGTCAGGTCTGGTTCAGTTGCGATGCTCCACTCGCGCGGTCCGGCGTGGGGCCGGCGGGGCACCGGTCGTGTCGGACTCTCAATGGCACTTGAAGAATTCGTTGACTGTGCCGTTCGGTCGGACGTTGAAGTGCTCGTTGACATGGTTCTTGAATGTCGACCCGTCCGATCCCGTTCCGCGCACGTTGAATGTGAACGTGCCTTCGACGACTTTGCCGTTGTCGTTGAACCCGCCCCAGACCGTGAACTTGCCTGTGAAGCTAGGAGGGCCCGCCACGAGCGGCACAGCGACGAAGGTCCCCGTCTGGGTGAACGTGGCGTGAATCCGGCCGTCAGCGAAGATCGTTTCGTGCGCCACGAAGTTGCTGGTCGTGGTGATCGTGTAGAGTGGCCCGCCCCCTTCGCAGCTGGGCACCACGTCGACGAACGTCTCAACGAGGTCCTTCTCGGTGATGGTGTTGGTGATCGGGGGCGCAGAGAGCGCGATGGCCGATGCTGGTGCAGCCTGGACGAACACGATGCCAACAGTCGCGGCAACGACAATCAGGGCACGTGTAACGAAGCGTTTCATGGGATGGGGCATCTTCGCCTCCAGGGTTCGCAGTTTCGTCCGGCCAGTCGGCCGGACGTCCTCTGCGGGCGACGAGGCGGGATCGGGTTTCCGTCGTCGGCGCGTCCGGCGACGTGGGTAAGGTCGTCGGAGGGCGCGCATCGCGCCGTAGGGGTCTCTCACGCCACTCCGCACGTTACACCCGGGCTTGCGGTGCCGGCAATCGGTATTGAGGAAACCTCATATCTCCATTACGGGGGTGTATGTCATGTCCGGACGCCCCCCGAATTCGAAGCCCTGTAGGTCTGTGGCGCCGATGACAACGGCACTCTCTTGGTCGTCGTGTTCGACACGTCGGAGTTTCGTGAGGATTGGGCGGACCGCTCCGGTCCCGAGTACGAGCGCATGGGTGCCCAGGTCATCGAACACGACCGATGGTTATCGCCGGGACGGATCACCCCGATGTGCGCACGATTGCAACCTAGCTCGGGGCGCCAGACGTGCATTGACACGCGGGGTCAGTCCTGATCGAATCAGCCGCTTCGACCGGTTGGGCCCGCTGAGGGATCGCTCTATGAGGCAGCAGCCGGCGCTGCTCTCCTGGTCTTGACCCGATAAGTCGAGTCCTCAGCAGCGTGCCGATCGAATCGCCAGCTGAGGTCCACGAGCACGTGGCGCCGGCGTCACGTTCTCGGGCGCCGCGCGGTCAGGCCAGAAGAGCGGCGATACCCCACACGGCAGGCATCGAGTAGAAGAGCAGCGGGGGTGCATCTCGCGTGACGATGAGAAGGCCGAAGTGCACCGCTGCGATCGCGAGGGTCGTCCATCCGCTCCAGGCGGGCAGCACGCCGAACAGTACGATGAGCAACCCGATGCCGATGAGCGTGAGCCCAAGGAAGATGGCTGCCGTGTGCCACACCGCGACCGAGAGTCGTACGAGGTACGGGTACCACGGCGGGGTGTCGGTGAAGTCCCGGGCGGCAGCGGCAGTCGTGCTCACCCTGAAGGTGATGTTCACGCACCACAACGCCGTACCGATCCCGAGCAGGAGCAGAGAGGTGTCGGCGAGCGGAGCGCCAGGGCCGTCGACGCCACCGAACATGAGGCCCGCACCTACCGCGGTGCCGATCGCGCTCGCCAGGAAGAGGCGGCTGTCGAAGAGCCACACGCCGAGCCGCTCGCGCACGAGTCCGAGGGTGTCGACCTCACGTCGCATCCAGATCGGGTAGCTGCGGCAGCGTCGCTGCGACCACCAGCACGACGGCGCTGGCGAGCAGGATGACAGCCGCAGTGATGGTCATCTCGATCTCCTTCGAGTGGTGCCGGTGGACACCTGAATGTGCCGCACTCTACTCCCGTGGCACGACCCGGCAGCTGCCGCTTGACGGACTGCGAGGGCACCTCGAAGGACACGGTCGTCCGTCGACTCGCGCATGAGCTCCTCGGGTGGCGTCCGACGACATTGGTGATCCGGGTCCACCCGTGCAAGTGCCGGATCCGGCGGCAGGACACGAGCAAGGCCGCGCCGTCGCGGGCGCTGATCGCTCGCGGCGGGTTTCGGTGGGCGCTGGAAGGCATCGTCGTGAACCATCTCACCATCGCCCGTTCACCGGTCCTTCTGCGCCCCTCGGTCCGACGCTCATCAGAGCTTGTAGCCGATCGCGCGCAACAGGTCCTTGCGGTCCGCGACATCCTGCTCGGTCTCGACACCGACCGGGGGTTCGCCGTCGATCACTCCTGCCACACCGCGGCCGGCGTCGGTGACGGCGACGAGGATCTGCACCGGATTCGCCGTGGCGCAGAAGATCGAGCACACCTCTGGCACCGCTTTGACCTGGTTGAGCACGTTCACGGGGAACCCGTCACGCAACATGATCACGAAGGAGTGCCCGGCGCCGACGGCCAGCGCTGCCGCGACCGCGAGGTCCACGAGTGAGTTGTCGTTGCCGGTGCGTCTGACCAGCCGCGCACCGGAAGCTTCACAGAACGCGACTCCGAACTTCAAGGTGCCGCCGATCCCGGCGAGAGCCTCGTGCAGGTCTTCGACCGTCTTGATGAAATGAGCTTGACCGACGATGACGTTCACGTCATCCGGCTTCTCGAGCGGGACGACCTCGATGTCGACAGTCACGGTGATCCTCCTTCGACGCCGTCAGCATAGACCCGCACCAGTGCCGCCGCGCCGACGTCTGCTTCGATCAGGCCCCTGCGCCTGCGCCTCCTTCGCCCAAAGGCTCAGCGCCGAGCAATCGCCCACTCGCCGGCCTGCGAGTCAGTCAGCGGACGTCCGTAGATGGATCCCGCCACGCGCGTTTGCGACCAACTTCGGGTGTTGATTTCGTCAGCTCTCTTCGCAAGTATTCGCGCATGAGTGACAAGTCAGATTCCGAACAGATCGACGACATCATCGCGCAGCAGAGCGGCTGGAAACAGGACGCGCTCGTCGCGCTTCGAGCTGCGATCATGGCCGCCGACCCGGCTGCCGTCGAGGTCGTCAAGTACAAGAAGCCCTCCAAACCGGAGGGAGTTCCGTTTTGGACGCACGACGGAGACGTCTGCTTCGTCGATGTGCTCAAGAGCGCCGTAAGGCTGACGTTTGCGAGGGGTGCCCGCATGGAAGGCAGCGATCTCTTCAATACCCGGCTGGACAGCAAGGTCGTCCGAGCCATCGACTACTTCGATGGAGACCGCGTGGACGAAGCGGCGGTCAAGGCGCTCGTGGCCGAGGCCGTGGAACTCAACGTCTCAGCCAGGTGACAGTGGTGGCGGAGATTCGGGGGTTGCAACAATGACGCCACGTACGCGTACTCGTGCGAGGTCAGCGCTCGACGCTGTTGACCACTTGGCAACGGCCGGCTGCCTCCCATCGACACCCCTTTCAATCACGGACGCGATGCAATCGAACCCCAAGCACGCGAAAGGGGCCACCTTGTTATTGCGGCCTGACGATTATGTCCCGTTGAGGATCCACGCCGGATCACAGCAGACCGTGACGATGCGGGGATGTTCCTGAACCGCTCGGGCAGTCCGTCCGCCGCAGGCTCGCCGGTTCGAACGGCGACATCGCCCAGATCGTTGATCCATCGAGACCGTGCGCAGCGGTTGCGGTAGTGGGCCACGGGGTCGACAATGGGCGCGGGATGACTCCGGCTCCCACGAGTCGCCTTGAGAAAGCGGGTCCTCGTGCCAACCTTCAGGGCGAGCAACGGAAAGTGGCTCTCGGTCACGTCGGATGCCACAACTCTCGAAATCCGGGGCGGCCCGTTGGTGACGGCGAGTCGCCCTGACGACCCTGGCGATTCCGACGACCTGACCAGTTCCGACTTCTGGTTCCTCCCGGCCTATACCGATTGGTGGTCAGTCACCCATCATGGCGACCGCCCCGCGCTGATGAGCGGCACAGAGCTGCAGATCTTCCATCCGTCCGAGATCGGTTCGCGACTCCTCAACCTCCCCAACCTCGAGAAGCCGCCAGGTCTCCACGCGCAATTGATGGACCGTCACGTGCGAGGCAGCGGAAACCTCTTGCAGTTCGACAGTGTGTTCACGATCCAGAAGGTGAACGTCGTCGACCCGGTGACCCCCGGTGGCGAGATGATGCGGACGACGGCCGGAGGTCCGATCCGCAACGGTGACCGCATCGCCATTCGATCGGCCAGAGGCGGCTACCTCGAAGCCGACGAGACCTCGGGCGTCGTGACCCGCGGTGCATCGACGGTCGGGAAGAATGCGGTCTTCACCTTCGAGAGCGGGTCCGACCTCGCGGTGCGTCTGTTCGTGGATCGTGCGGGGAACGGCTCGGTGTCGGCCATCTACCTCTCGGTCGAAGACGGCTACTCGCGAGTCCCGGTCCCGGCGACCTTCGATCTGAGTGGGTCGCCGTTCAGCGTGTACGGCCAGTTCGACGCGAACACCTGGATCCCCTCGAAATTCGAGTGGGGCACAGCACCTGCCGATATCGTGCTCACGCGGATCGACCGGAGACCCACGGATCCATGGCCGCAGGTAGCGAAACTTCGACTTGAGAAGGGGGAGCCCGCGTCGTGGGCCCTCGGCCGAGACGGAGCGACCTTTGAGCTCTGGGACAGCTGAGCCTGATCCAAGTCTGAGCAGGGTCCGTTGAGTCGCGGGTGCGCACACGAGGGGGAGAGCGACGAGATGAAACCACTTCGATACTCAATCAACGTCACGCTCGATGGCTGCGTCCATCACGAGGCGGGACTCGCCCCTGATGAGGAGTCGATGCGCTACTGGACCGCTGAGATGGAACGGGCCGATGCGCTGCTGTTCGGCCGGACGACGTACGAGTTGATGGAGTCGGCTTGGCGGCATCCGGCCACGGGCAGGTGGCCTGACTGGATGCGGGAGTGGGAGATCCCGTTCGCCGAGGCCATCGACCGGACGAGGAAGTACGTCGTGTCGAGCACGTTGAGCGTGGTCGATTGGAATGCCGAGCTGGTGCGAGGCGACTTGGGGCAGGCGGTCGAGCGGCTTAAGCAGGAGCCAGGCGAGGGTCTGTTCGTGGGTGGCGTGACGCTTCCCTTGGCGTTGGCGGATCTGGGACTGATTGACGAGTACGTGTTCGTTGTGCAGCCGGTGCTTGCCGGGCACGGGCCGACGTTGCTCGCCGGGCTACGCGAGCGCATCCGGCTCGAGCTCGTGGATCGCCAGGAGTTCCGATCGGGAGCGGTAGCCCTGCGCTACCGGCCCACGAGCAGGAGCGTGACGTAACGACATTCTCGCGCCGTTGCGGCTTCGAAGTGGAGTCCGAGCAGCACCCAGTCACGGCTGGTGTTCAAATGACCAACTTCCGGATGACGAAGCCACTTCGCGAACTCCGTTGAGGGATCCTGCATGAAGACGACGCTGATCCAGCGGGGCACGGGCGTGGGCTGTTCGGGTGTGCATCTGCGAGTTCCAATCGGGATGGATGCTTCGCGTGAAAGGCACGCGCGCTCGCCCTGGTTGTCTCAGGATGTCGAGCAGAGGTCTACGGCTCCGTTCTCCGATACGGACGCCGCGATCAGAGAAGGCCGCGCTCGGCCTGAATCACGAAGCACGCGGCGCCCGAAACCACCAATCCAACCCCGGCGACCCCGATCAGGACATAGTCGGCCAGGCTGCGGCGGTACCCGCGGAGGATGAGCAGTCCCAGTGACGCGATCAACGCTCCGACTGCTGAGGCCGGAACGACGACCATGAACTGCCAGAACGCCAACCAACCCAAACTGACAGCCTGCCCATACTCATAGCCGTGGGAAGAAGCGTCGGCGATTCTCGCCGGCAAAACCAAGACAGTGAAGATGATTGCGGACGCGCCGACGACAGCTCCCACCAACTGCAGAGCGTAGGCCGAGAATCGTCGCTGACCGCTGGCGATGGGCTTGCCTACTCCGGTACTGAGTAGGTCCTTATTCAGCGGCATCCATGAGCCTCTCTTCCCGCGTGCGTTCACGTCTGAACGTATCCGCATGCTCCAGCACGCGGACGACGGTGCGGCCCTGGACGACCTTACCCCGCTCACTGAACTCGCAGAGATGGACACTCACCTACCTCGAGGTGTCAGGTGGCCAGTCGTTGACAGACCTCACGGCGCGGCAGAATTGAGTCACCTCACCCAAACTCAGAGTGGACCGTAGCCCGATCCTTGGACGCCCGATCAAGGATCCGCTTGCGGGGCGTCCGCCGCACGACCGGCTTTCGGGCGCGGCTACGGCAGGAGAACCGACTCTCCTAGGCAGCGAGGAGCCTGTGAGCCGGCCCAGGGAGCGGGCGGCGACCCGCGGCCGGCGACCCTCGCTCCACGAGAGCTCGCTGGCCACGCAACAGGGGTGTCTCGTCAGACGTTGCTGTCACGATTGACCTATGTCACCTCTCCGTGCAGCAGTCCCGTTTGCATGTGTGAGGCCGCGAAGCTACTCCCAGGTCGCGGTATCCGGATCGATGCCGTGGTGACGCGCGGATGCGTCGATGCTCTGGCGGAACCAGGTGGCGAGGCCGTCTCCGATCCCGTTGTAGTACGAAGAGAATCCAGCGTCGGCCTCAAACATCCTTCCCAGGCACACCTGCATCTGTCGCGTCAATGGGAAGAAGTTCGAGAACAGTTCCCGGTGGCGCTCGGCGAGTTCATCCGCCCGCTCGCTCCCCGGCTTGACACCTCGACTCACCGCCTCAGCGAGGTCGTCCTGGAGATCAGACATGGCCTTGGAGAGTGCCCGCCATTGACTTTGCGATCGGGACGCGGAGCGCTCCGCGAATTGCGCCCACTGCCTCGACCCTCCCCACACGAAGCGAGCCGCGCGCGATTGCTGCGGGTCCCAACCTTCGCCGAAGACCTCACGCTGCTCGTCGTCACTCATCAGGATGCCGCGCTCGTGCGCGTCAGTCATGCGCTCGAGCCGTTCGTCGAGCTGCTGCAGATCGTGAATCCGTTCGGCCAGCTGAGCCCGCTGCTCGCGCAGTGTTTCGCCGATCTCCGCAGTCGCATCATCGAGCACATCGCGAATCGCGTCGAGGGTGAGTCCGGCCTCGCGGTACGCCACGACCCGGCTGAGGCGCTCGAGGTCATCCCAGGTGTAGAGGCGATAGCCGGCGGGCGTGCGGCGAGACGGCGATGCGAGACCGATCTCGTCCCAATGGTGGAGAGTGCGCACGGTCAGTCCGAGGAGGTCAGCGGCAACGCCGACCGTCGCATCCTCATCGATCTCGTTGTCAATCATTGGTGTCATTGTGCTCCTCCTTCGGAGGCTTCCGGCGCGAAGATCCCAACGGATGCGAAATCGCGCGCCACGTCGCTGTCGGGAATGAACGGCGTCGCCGCTGTGAACGTGACGCGCGCTCCCTCCGGAGTGACGACAGCGATGTCGCGAGTTCTCCACGCCGTGTCGTACGGGCCCGTCACCGAATCCGGTGACAGTTCTCGACATGCGTCTGCCACGGAATCGAGCTGGCCGATGACGCAGGAGACGAACACCTGAACCGTGGACGCCGCTGACGGGGCCGCATCGTCGTCCGCGGGAACGAGCAGGACGTCCTGGAACGCCCACCGTCGCAGATGCACGATCTGTCCAGGAACGCTGAACAAGTCGACGAAGCCGAGCCCGCGCACCCAGAAATCTGTCGACGCGTGAAGGTCCCTCGTAGGGATCTTCACGAACATCGGCATCGCGTAGATGCCGAGGAACGGATCCGGCGCGACTGCGTCCGGGCCGTCGGGAACGGGGCTCATCTCGAATGCATTGAAGTAATCAGTCATGTGAGACACCCTGGATCCTCACGTCGCGTGAGGGTCAAGCCCACGCGGTTGGGAGCGCGTCCTCAGTCCCAAAGAAGGCGAGATTCAGCTGGCGACACGCGGCGATCCCGTGCCCACGAAGGCACCCCCGGCTCGATGGGCTTCACCTGTCGGGGCGACGCGAGAGGACATCATCACGCACCACCGAAAGCCCCTGCCGTAACGAGATTCTGGCGAACGTTAGCGGCAACCGTTCAGAGCGCGACGCAAGATCGCGCCAACCCGAAACAGCCGTCCTGGGTCCCCTACCCGCGCATTTTCACACGGACCGCGCGTCGCCAGCGACACGCTGCATCAGGCAGCCCACGACGAAGCAATAGACGCCGTCCGGAAGAACCCCGGAGGGCGTCTCACCCTGCCCGTGCTTACCGATCCTGAAGAAAGGCCCGCCATATCTGGCGTCTTGGGATCGTCACGACGAACCCTAGATAGGCCGAGGCGTATCGCGCTGAATGATCCACGAGCGGGCTGCTCCCAGTCGTTCGATGAGGCGCAGGACTTGGCCTCGCGCGAGCTTGATCTCGCGCCGGCGTCGTGCATCACACCCCACGCTGATATCTGATGGCAGCAGACGATATCGGCAGGGACGCCTGCCGTCGATCATCGCCGAGCAGCGGCAGGCGCCCGTCCTCCACGGGCCGATGCGGTGAACCAACGCCAGAGAAGGTGCGCGGTCGTGACGATGAGAATCGCGAAGAGCGTCTGGTTGATGACACCGAACAGGGGGTTTCCTCCGATGGTCGCGTAGACAGTCCAGTTCACGGCGATGTCGATCAGGATCACCGCGACACCCAGGATGATGCCGGCGCGGTGGCGGAACAGGAGCAGCACGACGATGAGCGGGTCGAGCACGGTCAGTGACATCCAGAACACCCGCAGCCCCATCGGGAACCCCGCGTACGTCTGGGCACCACCGGCCACGAGTTCAGCGACGTGGGTGCTCGTGCCGATGAGATACCCGACGATCCACAGCACCCAGACCACACGCACCATGAACGACGCTCTCGGCGCGGCAGCACCCGCGGCTTCGGGCGGCGGGTCGGAGCTCACGTCTCCCATCCTCCCAACCACCTGCTCGCCGTCACAGAGGCGCGGGGCGGGCGTGCCATGTCGCCTACATATTCAGCACAACACGGACAGAAGCAGGGGATGGACACGATCATGGAATTGGCATTCGAGGAGCGGACGGCGAGGATGATCCTCGCGGTGGCGTCCGAGCCGCCTGATGCGGTGACGGGGCGGATGGAGCGCAAGGTCGGTGCGACCGAAACCGTCGCCCAAGCCATCGGCGACCAAGGGCCGGTCGGGCCCGATGGGATCGGCTATTTGGCCGCATCGCGGACCGCGACGACCACCTTGCCCAGCGCACGCCCCTCGCCGTGCCACGCCAGCGCCGCCGGCACCTCGTCGAGGCCGAACATCCGGTCGATGCGCACCGCGATCGCACCGCTCGCGCACTGCTCGGCCACCGACGCGAAGTGCGCCGGGCCCTCTCTCACGACGAGGACACCGAGGTGCGCGCCGCTCAGCGCTCCGAGGAGCGGCCCGACCGTCGCCATCCGAAGGAGGGTCCGCGCGGTGCCGCCGACCATCACGCACCGACCGCCCCGAGCGAGCGCGCGGCGGTACGCGAAGATCGACCGATGAGCGACGAGATCGACGACCAGGTCGTAGGGCCCGTGGCGCGTGAAGTCGTCACTTCGGTAGTCGATGACCTCCTCGGCTCCGAGTTCGCGCAGATAGGCCAGCTTGCCGGCGTTGTCGACCGCGCTGACCCGCACGCCCTTGGCGCGGGCGAGTTGGATCGCGAGCGACCCCGAGCCTCCGCCGGCGCCGTTGATCAGCATCCGTGATCCTGGCTCGGCGAGCGCCACGGCCCGGGAGGCGATCGCCCCCGCCTGCGGGATCGCGGACGCCTCGGCGAACGACAGCTGCGCGGGCTTGAGCGCGAGCGCGGCCTCGGGCAAGGCGAGGTACTCCGCGAAGCCGCCGCCGCGCGGCAGGTTATCGCCGAACACCTCGTCGCCCACCGCGAACCCGGTCACGCCCTCGCCGATGGCGGTCACTCGGCCGGCGATGTCGGTGCCGAGGATGGGGTGAGCCGGCCTCCGCAGCCCACCCATGCGCGCGTAGGCGGGCGTGCCTCGCAGGCTCTCCCAGTCCGAGAGGTTGATCGACGTCGCGACGACCTCGACCAGCACTTCCCCCGCCGAAGGCGCGGGCGTCGGGACGTCTCTCAGCTCGAGCACCTCGGGGCCGCCGTACCGCTCGTAGACCACAGCTCTCACGGGTTCACCCTAGGGCGCGCGCGTGATGCTGTGGGGTTCAGAGTGGAAGATCATCTGGACTTGGGATCACTCGCCAGCGATTCCGTCTGGAGACCCGTTCGAGGTCTCCTCTAGCGTTTCGCGGACGAGCCTCGGCTGCTGACTCCCGAGGACATCGCGCAAAAGCCATCCCACGCCTGAAGCCCGCTGCAGGATCCCCTCACGGGGCTTGGCGAGGCGGGAATGAGGAACTGCGTCGACGCCAGGACCACGACGTTGACGAGCATCCACCACCAGTACTCGCTGCGGCTGGCCCGGCCTCGGAGTCGGAACGTGCCGACCACGAGCCGCGCCATGGCCTGCGGCAGCGACACTCCCGGCCAGGGGGCGGTGTCCGTCGCGGCTACAGCGGTGTATGTCACAAGCCGATGCTGAGGCCGCCGTCAGTGTCAGAGTACGTTTCGTCGGCGTTCCGGCGAGACGCTTTGGAGCAGCGTCATGGGAAGGATCAGTTGGTCTGAGGTTCGGTCGAGCCAGTCCAGGAGTGCAGCGTCGTTCGTGAGCCGGGCGATCACCCAGCGGGCGAACATGCACGCCGCAGCAACGACGTACGTCGCCCGGCCCATGCTCGGTGCGCTATGCGGGCGTGGTCACCCTGTGCGAGCGGCCCCAGACCCGGCTGGAGTTGTCCAGTCGGGCCCGGGGCCGGGGCCATGCGGGAGTCACGCATGAGCCGGCAGCATGTCACGCGCCGGGCTGCCAGGGACCGGTATCAGTCGGCCGGGAGAAAGACCCGGTTCGGGATCTCCTCGTAGTCCGCCGGGTCGAGGGTGTCGACGCTGCCGTCGACGATCGCGTCGACCAGGCCGTCCAGGCCGGTCTGGACCTGCTTGGTCAGCATGCCGTTGCGCTTCTGGCCGTCGGTCTGGGTGTTGCTGGAGGTCTCGAACAGCACGGTGGCGCTGCCGCGCAGGGCGAACGAGCCAAGCGCGGTGCCCGGCAGGTTGGTGTCCTGGGGATAGAGCGTCAGGGCTCCGAATCCGGAATTGCCCTGGCCCTGCAGCGCGTCGTAGACCGCGACGTTGGCCCGGCGCGAGGCGTCGTAATCGAACTTCGGCCAGTCACCGAACTCGCTCGGGTCGGCGATGAAGCGGCCCGAGATGGACAGCGGCGACATCTCGCCGGTGCCCTCGACGGCATAGCAGGACCATTGGTTGTGCAGGTCGACGAAGTAGTCGACGGTGCCGAACTCGGTTTCCAGACTGCGGTACAGGTCGCGGACGGTCTGCGACTCCGGCGTGATGTACCAGCCGGTGTCGGCGCTGTTGCCCGGGAAGTCCGCGGGGGCCGGGACGTAGTCCAGGTCCGGGTTGAAGTCACGGTTCACGTCGAAGCCGGGCACGTCGGCACGGTAGTTCCACGACGGCCCCGCACCTGCCAACTGCGGGAAGTCCGCGACGACGTCGTCCCAGGACATCTCGTTCTGGCGGGTGTCGTTCTCGCCGCCGTCGACGTTGAGTCGCGGGACCGCCACGATGGTGATGTTCTCGCGCAGCGCCTGAGCCGCAGGGGTGTTGCTGCCCCACTCGGGGAGCAGGTTGAGCAGCGCCTCTGTGCCGTGGTTCTCGTTGCCGTGGATCTGGGATTCGACCAGAAGCACGGTGTCGCCATGGCCGACGCGGGCCTGATAGATCTCGCGCCCCTGGTTGCTGTAGCCGGCAACCTCCACGTCGACGGTGCCGCCGGTGGTGCGCTCGATCTGCTGGAGCCGCTTCGTCAGCTGGGCGTGGTTGACATAGGCGTCGTTGTTGTTGCCGGGTTCGGTGCCGCAGTGGGACTCCACCGGGATGGCGAAGGCGGGTGCGGGTGCGGAGAGGACGGCGGCGCCGAGGAGAAGGACGGCAGCCCCTGAGACGGCGCGGACCTTGGTGTGGGCGAGTGACATGGAAACCCTTCCGTAGGGAGAAGTGAATCACTGCAGACTCGCATGCTTCTGGCTGGGCCGCTAGTAGTACTTGGAGATCGCTCTCCTTTACTTGCGCGCCGCACGGTCAGAAGTCGGCGCCCTACCGTCCGAAGTTGGGCGCCGCCCGTTGCGCGCTCCTCGCCACCGGGCAGCCCACGGTGATGCGGCGCAAGGCCGTCGAGGGTGGCGACGGAGCCTATGCCGCACTACCGACAGGAGGCACGAGGCGCCGCACCCGGATCGGTGGTGGGGCGACCGCACACACGCCGGCCCGGGCTTAGGCTTCCTTGCCATGTTCACGATCGAGGTCACTCGCCCAGGCTCGCCCACCGCTGACTCGATCGTGTGCGCCTACATGACCGATGTGGCGTCGCGATGGCATGGGCGGCCGGCGACGCCTGACGAGGTGGAACAAGCTCTGCGGGACGAGCCATATGACGACTTGCGAGAAGACACCGGGGTCTTCCTCGTCGCCACGGAGGGTGGGTGCGCGATCGCCTGTGCCGGGGCGCGCTTCATGGACGGTGCGGCGGAACTGACGAAGGTCTTCACGTTGCCGAGCCATCGCGGGAGGGGTGCAGGGTCACAGCTACTTCAGGCTGTCGAGCAGGCCTGTCGGGATCGGGCGATCATCACCCTCCGGCTGGACACACGGGCCGAACTCAGAGAGGCATGCGCCCTCTATGAACGTCTCGGATTCGTGCGCGTTGAGGCGTTCAACGACGAGCCATACTCCGACCGCTGGTACAGCAAGGCTCTCGACACGGGTGACCGATAGCCGATCCTCGCTCACTCGGTGGTGCGGCGCTTCGGGCCCACGCCGTCGGCGACCGCGGTATGCAGGATCGGCTCGTACACGAGCTTCAAGGTGCGGCCGTCGAGCACGGTCGTGTCGACCAGGTCGAGGTCGAACTCCGCCCCGTCTTGAAAGAGGGCGGCGTATCCGGCCTTGCCGGTGATGGCGGGGAACACCATCACCTCGAGCCGGTCGACGACGCCGGCCGCGAGCAGTGCGCGATTCAGCGAGATGCTGCCATGCGACCGCAACGGGACGTCCGTGGTCTCCTTCAGGCGTCTGATCGCGGCGACCGCGTCCTCGGCGAGCACCGTCGAGTTCTCCCAGCCTGGATCCTGCGGGTCGAGCGTGCTCGAGAACACGAGCTTCGGCATCTCGTTCAGGCGGTCGTAGTACGGCTCATCGAACAGCTTCACAAACTTCGCAAACTCGCGGAACGTCGTCGCGCCGAGGACCAAGACCTGGTCCCGCTCGAAGGTGTCCACGCGGTCTTGCCGCAGCTGGGGACCTTCCTTGCCCCAGTATCCCGGCCAGCCCTCGGCCGAGCCGTAGCCGTCGAGGCTCATGAAGTAATCGACAGTCAGGGTGGTGGTCATGGCTTTCGTCCTCTCGCAGCCGACTCAGTTGGCGGCTTCACTGGTGCTACGAACGGCGACGGCTCAATTCGACAGGTTCCAAAAGTCTTCTGCGAGATACGTCGATGCGTCACGCAGTGGCCCGCATAGGCGGCGACGTGCGTTGAACCGAAGGCCCACTGAGGTTCCACCCGACACGGTTGCACCAGTTGCTCCGGATCCAATGGTCCATAGGTCGGTCACCGGACGTCCGCAAGCGGACCGGCAATCGGCTGCGCGGATTCTTCCGTTCCGGGCGCTGCTCGCCATCACGACGAAGACGATCACGAGCATGAGCAGCGGCCTCGTGCGGCGCCACAGCACGGTCGGCAGCACGGCGCTCGGCGCACTCCAGGCGGAACGCAAGAGCCCGGTCACCACCTCATGATTCAAGCGCACCACGGCCCGACACCCCGCTCATCCGCCGGCCGGACCGTCGCCGGATGAGCAACTCCGCCACGACACTGTTGATCACGAAGCCCGCGGCAACGAGCCATGCCTCGCCGAATACGTCGACCTCACCGATGATGATCGTCCACAGCGCGAAGACGAGCGCTTGGCTTCCGCCGGAGACGGCGATCGCGTAGGCGCGCGTCATCCATGCTCCGTGCGCAGCGAAGTCGCGACGCTTGATCGCGATCACTCCCAGCACAAGAAAGATTGTCATCGCTACAGCGAAGACGAGTCGAATCATCGCGAGAGCGAGCTCATCAGGGGGGCCACGGAAGAAGACCGCGAGCCAGACGCTGGACAGTGCCGCGATGAATCCAGCGGGGATCAGCGCACGGCCGGCGGTACGGTGCCAACCGCGCCGAATTCGCAGTGCCGGAGAGAACTGGAATGCGCCGAGAAGGCAGTACACGCTCATCGCCACGATGTGCACAACTATCGGCACCGATGAGGCCAAGAGCAGTGTGCTTTCGGGGTCGGCGCTCACGTCCCTCAGGCGAAGCGCACCGCCGAGCACGGGGATTGCACTGAGCAGCAGGAGGCCGCTGATTGCAAGCCATCCGCTCCTCGATCGCTGCCGCTCTCCCTTCTGCTCGGCAATCAGGCGGCCCGCGCTGCGCACGACTGAGTCGGGCTGAGTGGGGGATCTCACGATTGGGTTCACGCTTGCTGCTGGGCGCGATCGGCCTCACGGCTGGTCGGCATGGTCGGCATGGTCGCCGACGGTGCGGCGCGGGGCCAGGTCCAGGCGGAGCGCAGGATGAGGGCGAGAACGATCAATTCCAGTGCGACGCCAAGGCCGTAGAAGTACGTCCAGGACCAGGACTCACCTACCGCGTTGAATGCCGCATAGGGGACCTGTACGGAGGCCACGATGAGGTTCGTGATGCGGTTGGCCCGGGCGGGCAGCGTCATCGACAGCACGACCATGAAGATCGGGATCGCGATGAGCGCGAGGAAGGCGGTCATCAACGCCGGGCTGATGTCGAACTCGAAGACGACGCCGGCGCGGAGGTCGTCGATGACGCCGGGCTTATGGAGGGTGAAGTAGTCGACGTAGATGTAGAGGAACATGAAGCTGGTCCAGGCTGCCGCGAGCTTGGCTTGCACCGGGATCCGCTGGTCTTCCAGTGTGGCGGTCGGTTGACGTGTTCTCATCATGGGCTCCGTTGTTCGATTCTTACGACTGTAAGGATGAGAGCGATGCTAGCCTTACACTAGTAAGGAGTCAATAGCGACATGAATGCACGAGCGGTACTCAGCAGGGAACGAATCGTAGAGGCGGCGGCGTTGGTCGCGGATCGCGGCGGTATCGCTGCGGTCAGCATGCGCTCCGTCGCGGCCGAACTTGGCGTAGAAGCGATGTCTCTCTATCACCACGTGGCCAACAAGAACGCGCTGCTGGACTCGCTGGCGGACTGGGCGTTCGAGCAGATCAGCGCTCCCGAAGTCGATGACTCCTGGCGGCCGGCCATGGCCGACCGGGCGCGATCGGCACGTTCGGTGCTCGTGCAGCATCCGTGGGCGCTCGGCATGATCGAGGCGCGGCCTCGACCTGGCACGCCGCTACTCCGGAACTTCGATCGAGTCCTCGGATGTCTCTTGAATTCCGGTTTCTCGGCCGCACTCGCCACGCACATGTTCTCGGCGATCGACGCTTACGTATACGGGTTCGCCCTCACGGAGTCCAGCCTTCCCTTCACCCCTGGCGACGGAGCCGAGAAGTCGTTCGCTGAGGACGTCGCGCCGAGTCCAGACGAGTACCCGCATCTCGTGCGGGCGCTCGGCGAGCTCATGAGCAGCGGAACGTACTCATTCGCCGACGAGTTCGATGTCGGTCTCGACCTCATCCTCGATGGCTTTCAGCAACGCCTCACGCAAGCCCCTTGAATTCTTACGAGCGTAAGGTTCCTATGCACCGTCTAGTACTCCTATGCACCGTCTAGTACCGCAGTAGCGGAGGTAGACCACGCTCGAGCTGAAGTGCGGGTTCGGCGACTGTATGACTCCGGGGCTGCGCTACCAATCCGGCGCAGTCGCGTCGGCCACGTCCCGGAAGGCGTCGAGGACGATGCCGACCAGGCGCCATTCCACCACCTCGGCGAGGAACGCGTCGGCGCGAACGTATGGCTCGCTCGCCGCGATGACTTCGGCCTCCTCGAGCGTGCCGCACCTGATGACGTAGGCGAAGGCGAAATCGCCGGCCGGGCGATCGAACTCGCCGCCCATGACGATCGATCCGGCCGCCGCCATCTCGACGATGAAGGACACGTGCGCCGCGTCGAGCTCTGCCGAGGGCGGCTCGCCCGGACCAGGCCGGAACAGAACCAGGGCGTGCATCGCGCTCCCTCCAGGCTTCCGACGCGTCGCAGTCTACGCCGCGTCGCGATCTCCTCCGATCCCGTGGAACTGGTCTGACGAATGTGGCGGGAACTGGACTGCTCGGTAACCAGTGTGCTCGCGAGACCGCCCGCCCGCTGAAAGCGCTCCCGAAACTGATCGTCAAGCAGGCGATGCGTCACTGCCCCCAGTTCGGGCTGGATGCACCGTCATGCATCGGTCGCACCGTTCGCCGAGCCGGAACCGCACGTCGCCGGGTTCGACCTGCGTCGTCGTCATCACTGCTGCGCGATGACACCGGGGAACGACGACTCGAAGTCGCCGTAGGGAACCTGTCCGTGGGGGCTCGCCGCTATCGCCTCCGCTACGTCGGGAGGGATCGGCGTCCACCAGCCGGGCATCTGCGCCGCCACGGTGGGGTTGAGCACGTAGAGCAGCGTGAAGTTGATGATCCAGATGGACGGTGCCATCGACATCCCGACGATCGTGTTCCTCCCGCCGCTCTTGACGTTGGGAACGAGCTGGGCGGGTTCCGACTGCGGCAGCTGCTGCGACGCGATCGCGAAGATGATCTCGGACTGGTAGGCCGACCGATGGAGCATCGCGAGCGATTGCTCGCAGCCGTTCTTCTTGCACCACGTGTCCACGTATCCACCCGGTGCGATGAGAGGGTTCACCTTCCTCGTCGGCGCGTCCTCATTCGCAAGGCTCATCAACACCCCGCTCGTGCTCACCATCAGCCCGTAGCTGGCCAGCACGAAAGGCGTCACCGTGCCATTCACGTCGGCGTGGAGGGGGTTGCCGGTCGTGTTCGTGAAGATGCGCACGCTCTCGTCGATGAGTGCCGCGGAAGCCGGATCGCCGTCGACCCCCTCGCCGCGGATGAACAGCTCGTACTGCTCCGGTGTGAAGACCAGCTGCTTGTCGAGCCCGAGCTTGCGCGCGATCCGGTCTGCAGCCTTCTGACCGAGTGGTCGGTTGACCTGGCGGATGTTGCCGGCCTGGGTCGGCGTCCACTTCTCGTACTTCGGCGTTCCGGCATACGGTTGTGAAAAACCAGTGGCGGAGCCGGCCGCTCCCGCCCCCGTCGGGACCGCGATCGAGAGCGCCGCAGCGCTCGACACGATCGTGAAGGCGACCAAGCCGATGCGCAACCCTTTTGGCGCGTACCTGAGAAGCTTCATCGTCCTCGCCTTCCCTCGGCTCGTCTGCCGGCACGCGGTGCCGTACGTCGCGACGCTCCTGAGGCAGAGCCGATTCGTCGACCTCCATCCTCCCCGCACCCGCCAGGTGCCGCCATCCCGAGTCAGGGGGCCGCGCCGACAACGAAGGACCGCTCGCCTGGCCGCAGCATGGGTGACCGTTGCGGTCTGTAGAGCAGACTGAGTGCATGATCATCCTCGCGGCGACGCCCATCGGCAACCTCGGCGACGCGTCGGCGCGACTGCGTGAGGCGCTCGAGACGGCCACGGTCGTGGCATCCGAAGACACCCGTGTGACGCAGCGCCTGCTCGCCGGACTCGGCATCGCGAACCGGCCACGACTCATCGCGCTGCACGAGCACAACGAGCGGCAGAAAGCGGGCGAACTCGTGGAGCTGGCACGCGAGACCGACCTGCTCGTGCTGAGCGACGCGGGCATGCCCACCGTCTCGGACCCCGGGTTCCCGCTCGTCGCCGCGGCCGCCGAGGCGGGAGTCGAGGTCACCGCGATCCCGGGGCCCTCGGCGGTCGTCACCGCGCTCGCCGTGTCGGGCCTGCCCACCGACCGCTTCGCGTTCGAGGGGTTCCTGCCGCGCAAGGCCGGCGATCGAGCCCGCCGCATCGCCGAGCTCGCGGGCGACCGGCGCACCCTGCTGTTCTTCGAGTCGCCGTCTCGGCTCGCCGCGAGTCTCGCGGCGCTCGCAGAGGGCTTCGGCGCCACCCGGCCCGCCGCGGTGTGCCGTGAGCTCACGAAGCTGCACGAGGAGGTGCGACGCGGCCCACTCGGCGAACTCGCCGAGTGGGCCGAGACGGGGGTGCGGGGCGAGATCGTGATCGTCGTGGGCGGTGCCGACGTCGTCGCGGCCGACCCCGAGGGCGCACTCGGGCGGGTGCTCGAGCTCGCGGCATCCGGAACCCGGCTGAAGGACGCCGCCGCGCTCGTCGCCGGTGAGACCGGCCTCGGCAAGCGCGACCTGTACGAAGCGGCCCTCGCCGCTCGCCGCGACGCGTAGCGCGTCCCCCGGAAGGGGCACAAGCCCCTGTCGTTTCCACCGGATCTGGCGGACAATTGCACTAGCACGACGGTGCCGAATGCACAACTGGTGCCGAACGACGGTGGAGGTGCGCATGGACCACACGCTTCGAACCCACGCAGTCCGATTCGCCGAGTTCGGCGGCCCAGAGGTGCTCGAGGTCGTCGAGGTGCCGACGCCCGAGCCGGGCGAGGGCGAGGTGCTCGTCGAGGTGTTCGCGACGGGGTTGAACCCCGTCGAGAGCGCGATACGGCGCGGCGACCACCCCGAGCGGTGGCCGGTCGAGCTTCCGTCGCCGCAGGGTCGCGACCTCGCCGGCGTCGTCGTCGCGGTCGGACCCGGCGTGCAGCAGTTCGCACGCGGTGACGAGGTCATGGGGTACGTCGACCGCGGCGCGCAGGCGACGTATGTCGCCGTGCCCGAGCGGCAACTGCTGCCCAAGCCGCCATCGCTGACGTGGGAGGTGGCCGGTTCGCTGTACGTCGCCGGCACCACGGCGTGGACCGCCATCGAGGGCCTGGGATTGGGACCGAGCGACGAGGTCGTCATCACCGCGGCGGCGGGCGGGGTCGGATGCCTCGCCGCGCAGTTCGCGCGGATGAAGGGCGCCACCGTGATCGGCACCTGCGCCGAGATGCGATTCGACTTCCTGCGCCAGTTCGGCGTCATTCCGATGGCGTACGGTCCCGGGCTCGCCGATCGCGTGCGGGCACTGGGCGACGACCCCAACCACCCCGCGGGCGGCCGCCCGGTGAGCGCGTTCCTCGACTTCCTCGGCGGGCAGACGCACGAGGCGATCAAGCTCGGGGTGCCGCGCTCGCGGATCCTCACGATCCTGGACTGGGATGCGGTGCGCGGATCCGACGCGGTCGAGCTCTACCCGGGTGACGTCGTCGCCCTCGGCCGGGTCGCCGCGCTCGTGGCCGCCCGTCGTGCACGTCTGCCCATCGCCGACGTGTTCCCGCTGGACTCGATCGCCGACGCCTACCGGGCGCTCGACCGTCGTGAGGCGCCCGGAAAGATCGTGCTCGGGCTGCGGGTCGTCGACTACCCCGGGCAGAAGGTCAAGGAACCCGCGATCAAGGAACAGGACGTCACACTGGGCGTGCCGACGCCGCATGCGCATCTCGATGTGGAGGAGGCCGTACCGCCGGCAATCGGCGACGGCAGCGTGCGGCGCCGGCACCGCGAGGAGCGGGAGAGGAAGGCGGCAGCGCAGTCATCTGTCGAGTAGGGTCATCCGCTCGCCCATAAGATTGCACGTATGGCCGACGGCTCCTCGTTCTACATCACCACGCCCATTTTCTACGTGAATGACGTGCCCCACATCGGGCACGCCTACACCGAGGTTGCCGCCGACGTGCTCGCGCGCTGGCACCGCCAGGCGGGTGACGACACGTGGATGCTCACGGGCACCGACGAGCACGGCCAGAAGATCCTGCGCACGGCGACGGCGAACGGCGTGACGCCGAAGGAGTGGGCCGACAAGCTCGTCGACGAGGCGTGGGAGCCGCTGCTCGCCACGGTCGACATCGCGAACGACGACTTCATCCGCACGACCGAGGAGCGCCACGAGCGCAACGTGCAGAAGTTCCTGCAGAAGCTCTACGACGACGGACACATCTACACGGGCGAGTACGAGGGCTACTACTGCGTCGGCTGCGAGGAGTACAAGCAGCAGTCCGAGCTCGTGCAGGGAACGGGGGAGTACGAGGGCCAGCTCGTCTGCGCGATCCACTCGAAGCCCGTCGAGCTGCTGCACGAGAAGAACTACTTCTTCCGCATGTCGGCGTTCGCCGACAAGCTGCTCGCGCTCTACGACGAGCGGCCCGACTTCGTGCAGCCCGAGTCGGCGCGCAACGAGGCGGTCTCGTTCGTGAAGTCGGGCCTGGCCGACCTGTCGATCTCGCGATCCACGTTCGACTGGGGTGTGAAGGTCCCGTGGGACGAGTCCCACGTGGTCTACGTGTGGTTCGACGCGCTGCTCAACTACATCACGGCCGTCGGCTACGGCGACGACGACGAGCAGTTCGCGCGCCGCTGGCCGGCGCAGCACCTCATCGGCAAAGACATCCTGCGCTTCCACGCCGTCATCTGGCCGGCGATGCTCATGGCGGCCGGCCTCGAGGTGCCGACGGGCGTCTTCGGGCACGGTTGGCTGCTCGTCGGCGGCGAGAAGATGTCGAAGTCGAAGCTCACCGGCATCGCGCCCGAGCAGATCACCGAGACCTTCGGCTCCGACGCGTTCCGCTACTACTTCCTGCGCGCGATCGCGTTCGGCCAAGACGGCTCGTTCTCGTGGGAAGACCTCGCGGCGCGGTACCAGGCCGAGCTCGCCAACGGCTTCGGCAACCTCGCATCGCGCGTCATCGCGATGATCACTCGCTACTGCGACGGCGCGGTGCCGTCGGCCGGCGAACTCTCCGACGCCGACCGCGAGATCGGTGCGATCGAGCAGCGGGCGACGGATGACTCGTGGTCGGCCATCGGGCGCATCGCGATCCATGACGCGATCGGCGCCGCGTGGGAACTCGTCGACGCGCTGAACGGCTACCTCACGATCGAAGAGCCGTGGACGCTCGCCAAGGACCCGGCGAAGCGCGAGCGGCTCGAGACGGTGCTCGCCACCGCCTATCACGGGCTGGGAACGCTCGCCGTGCTGCTCTCGCCCGTGCTTCCCGTGGCCACGGCCAAGCTCTGGACCGCGCTCGGCGCGCCGGGCGACGTGCAGGACCAGCGCATCGACCGTGCGAACGAGTGGCCCGTCGGCACGCAGGTCGCGCCGCTCGAGGCGCTGTTCCCGCGCGTCGAGGTCGCCGAGTGAGCGGTACGACGTGACCGCGCACCTGCGCACGCGCGCCGACGGCGGCCGAGCGGTCGAGTACCCGCCCGCGCCCGAACCGCTCGCGGTGCCCGTGTACGACAACCACACCCATCTCGAGATCGCCGACGGCGCCCTGCCGCTCGATGTGCACGAGCACCTCGAGCGTGCGGCGTC
This sequence comes from Agromyces cavernae, assembly GCF_021044935.1. GTDB lineage: Bacteria > Actinomycetota > Actinomycetes > Actinomycetales > Microbacteriaceae > Agromyces > Agromyces cavernae. Next base: position 1,083,907 of record NZ_JAJNMP010000002.1, on the reverse strand, counting down.
GGTCGGGGTGGCGGGTGCCGTGCAGGTCGGCACCGACGTCGTGACGAGCCGCTGGTCGGCCGAGGTGGCCGAGCGCGAGCCGCGCCTCCTCGCCGCGGTGGCGCTGCACCCCAACGAGGCTCCCGAGCTCGAGGCATCCGGCGCCCTCGACGCGGCGCTCGCCGTCATCGACGAGCTCGCCGCCCGGCCGCGGGTGCGCGCGATCGGCGAGACCGGGCTCGACTACTTCCGTACCGACGAGGCCGGCCGGCCGGCCCAGTTCCGCTCGTTCGAGGCGCACATCGACATCGCCAAGCGGCACGGGCTGGCGCTGCAGATCCACGACCGCGATGCGCACGACGACGTGGTCGCGACACTGCGCCGCGTGGGGGCGCCCGAGCGCACCGTGTTCCACTGCTTCTCGGGCGACGACGACCTCGCGCGACTCGCGGGCGACGAGGGCTGGTACTGCTCGTTCGCCGGCAACATCACGTTCAAGAACGCCGAGAACCTGCGCGAGGCGCTGCGCGTGCTGCCGGCCGACCGCATCCTCGTCGAGACCGATGCGCCGTACCTCACCCCGGCGCCGCTGCGCGGCCGCCCGAACGCGCCCTACCTGGTGCCGCACACCGCGCGGTTCATGGCAGAGGTTCTCGGGGCCGATCTCGACGAGTTCTGCGCGCAGCTCGCGTCGAATACCGTGGCGGTGTACGGCTCGTGGCATGATGAGCCCCGTGCGGGGGACTGATGAGCGGGGTGCGGCGTGAACGCCCACCGGCATGAGGCAGAGGGTAACGGAGCCGTCGCGACGCCGCGGCTGCTGGGGCCGGCGGAGATCCGCGACCTCGCGCAGCTGCTCGACGTCACGCCCACGAAGAAACTCGGGCAGAACTTCGTGCACGACGCCAACACCGTGCGGCGCATCGTGCAGACCGCGGGCGTCGTGCGTGGTGAGACCGTGCTCGAGATCGGCCCCGGACTCGGCTCGCTCACGCTCGGGTTGCTCGAGGCCGGGGCATCCGTCGTCGCCGTCGAGATCGACCGCCGCCTCGCCGAGCAGCTGCCGCACACGGTGCGCATCATGCAGCCCGGCACCGAGCTCGCCGTCGTGCATGACGACGCGCTGCGGGTCACCGAGCTGCCGCGCGAACCGGTGCGCCTTGTCGCGAACCTGCCGTACAACGTCTCGGTGCCCGTGCTCCTGCACCTGCTCGAACACTTCCCGTCGCTGCGGTCGGGCATCGTCATGGTGCAGGCCGAGGTCGGGCATCGCCTCGCCGCCGAGCCCGGATCGAAGGTCTACGGCGCACCGAGTGCGAAGGCCGCCTGGTACGGCCGCTGGCGCATCGCCGGCCAGGTGTCGCGCATGGTGTTCTGGCCCGTGCCGAACGTCGATTCGGTGCTCGTCGGCTTCGAGCGCGGTGACGCCCCCGGCACCGACGCCGAACGTGCCGCCACGTTCGCGATCATCGATTCGGCGTTCCAGCAGCGGCGCAAGATGCTGCGGCAGGCGCTCTCGGGCGTGCTCGGCGGATCCTCGGCGGCGGCGACCGCGGTGCTCGCGCGGGCGGAGATCGATCCCGAGTCGCGCGGCGAGCAGCTGACCGTGGACGACTTCCTGCGCATCGCGCGGGCGCGGTAGCGTCGACTCATGGCATCACATGCAGTCGGCTCCAACACCGACGGCGTCGGCGACGACGCCGTGCGCGCGGCCACGGGCCGCGGCCGCGACGAGTGGTTCGGCCTGCTCGATGCGGCGGGAGCCGCCGGGTGGAAGCACCGCGACATCGCGACCTGGCTCGTAGGCGAGCAGCGCGTCGATCCGTGGTGGAGCCAGAACATCACCGTCGCCTACGAACAGGCACGGGGCATCCGCCGCCCGGGTCAACGGCAGGACGGAACCTTCGAGGCGAGCGTCACCCGCACGGTCGCGCTCGAGAAGACCGAGGCGCTGCGCGCGCTCGTCGCGGTCGTGACCGATGAGCTCGGCACCGAGCCGCTCGCGCTCAACCTCGACGCGAAGCACCCGACCGCGCGGTTCCCGCTCGATGACGGCGAGTACGTGCTCGCCTCATCGAGCGATCGCCCGGGCGGCAAGGCGTCGATCGGGCTCGTGTGGGGCCGCATGCCCGACGACGCGCGCCTCGTCGACGTCAAGACGCGCATGCGCGGATGGCTCGCATCCGTCGGCTGAGCCGCCGACGTCGCCGGCGACCCGTGGGATAGCGTGGAACCATGACGATCGCCTGGGCCGACGAGGCAGTGCACGTGCGGGCGCCGGGCAAGATCAACCTGTTCATGCGAGTCGGCGCGGTGCAGCCCGACGGATATCACGATGTCGCCACGGCCTACCAGGCCGTCTCGCTCTACGAAGACGTGCGGGCTTGGAGCGACGACGAGTTCAGCGTCAGCTTCAGCGGCTCGATCGACACGTCGGGCCTCGTCACCGACGGGTCGAACCTCGCGATCAAGGCGGCGAAGCTGCTCGCACGCACCGTCGGAGTGCCCGGCGGCGTGCGCCTCGAGATCGAGAAGAACGTGCCGATCGCGGGCGGCATGGGCGGCGGCTCGGCCGATGCCGCGGCCACGCTCGTCGCGTGCGACGCCCTGTGGGGCACCGGACTGCCGAAGGAGGAACTGCACGCGCTCGCCGCGAAGCTCGGCGCCGACGTGCCGTTCGCGCTCACCGGGGGAACCGCCATCGGCACGGGGCGGGGTGACCGGCTGAGCCCCGCGCTCGCCACCGGCTCGTTCCACTGGGTGCTCGCGGTCGCGGAGTTCGGGCTCTCGACACCGGGCGTGTACCGCGAGCTCGACCGGCGGCGCGCGGGCTTTCCCGACCTGAATCCCGGTAGCGCGGCGCCGGCGGTCGACACCGGCGTGCTGCAGGCATTGCGCGCCGGCGACCCTCGCTTGCTGGCCGACGCCCTGCACAACGACCTGCAGGCGGCCGCGATCGGCCTCGCCCCCGGACTCGGCGGCATCCTCGAGCTCGGCGAAGTGCACGGAGCGCTCGCGGGGATCGTGTCGGGATCGGGGCCGACGATCGCGTTCCTCGTCGACGACGCCGATACGGCGATCGATCTCCAGGTCGCGCTGTCCGCCGCGCGGCTCACCGCGGTGCACGTGCACGGCCCGGTGCACGGGGCACGCGTACTGCACAGCTGAGGTCTCGCCGCTGAGGTCTCGCCGCTGAGTTCGCGCCGCAGCGCGGCGACTAGGCTCGACTGGACATGGCACACCTCCTCGGCGCCGAGCGCCTGCACCTCGAGTTCCCGACGCGCACCGTCTTCGACGAGGTCACCCTCGGCATCGACGAGGGCGACCGCATCGGCGTCGTCGGCCGCAACGGCGACGGCAAGTCGACCCTCCTGAAGCTGCTCGCGGGCCGCCTCGAACCCGATGGCGGACGGGTGACGCTGCGTCGCGGCATCCGCATCGGCATGCTCGACCAGGCCGACGTCGTCGACCCGGGCCTCACGGTCGCCGAGGCGGTCGTCGGCGGCATCGAGGAACACGTGTGGGCAGGCGACGCGAAGGTCCGCGATGTCATCGCCGGCCTGCTGGCGGATGTCCCGTGGCAGGCGCAGATCGCAAGCCTCTCGGGTGGGCAGCGGCGACGGGTCGGGCTCGCCGCACTGCTCGTCGGCGAGTGGGACGTCGTGTTCCTCGACGAGCCCACGAACCACCTCGACGTCGAGGGCATCGCCTGGCTCGCCGGGCACCTGAAGGCACGGTGGGGTGCGAACGCCGGCGCGCTCGTCGTCGTCACCCACGACCGGTGGTTCCTCGACGAGGTCTGCACGGCCACGTGGGAGGTGCACGACGGCATCGTCGAGCCCTTCGAGGGCGGGTACGCCGCCTACGTGCTGCAGCGCGTCGAACGCGATCGCATGGCCGCGGCATCCGAGGCGAAGCGCCAGAACCTCATGCGCAAGGAACTCGCCTGGCTTCGTCGCGGCGCGCCCGCGCGCACCTCGAAGCCGAAGTTCCGCATCGAGGCGGCGAACCAGCTCATCGAGAACGAACCGCCCGTGCGCAACCCGGTCGAGCTCAGCCGGCTCGCGGTGTCGCGGCTCGGCAAGGACGTCGTCGACCTCATCGACGTGTCGGTCGAATACCCGGTTGCGGATGCCGCGACCGGCGGTCTCGAGACGCCTCCGGCTTCGCCGGGCGCTCCTCAACCAGCGGTGAAGACCGTGCTGCACGAACTCGAGTGGCGCATCGCGCCTGGGGAGCGCACCGGGATCCTCGGCGTGAACGGCGCCGGCAAGTCGACACTGCTCGGCCTCGTCACGGGCGCGGTGGCGCCCACGACGGGGCGAGTGAAGCGCGGCAAGACCGTGAAGATCGCGACCCTCAGCCAGGAGCTCGCCGAACTCGCCGAGTGGGCCGACCAGCGGGTCAGCGCGGTCGTCGCCGAACAGCGCACGTCGTACAAGGTCGGCGAAGGCTCGAAGTCGGTCGAGCTCACGCCCGGACAGCTGCTCGAGCGGCTCGGCTTCACGAACGCGCAGCTCTCGACGCCGGTGAAGAACCTCTCGGGCGGGCAGAAGCGTCGGCTGCAGCTGCTGCTGATCCTGTTGCAGGAACCGAACGTGCTCATCCTCGATGAGCCGACCAACGACCTCGATACCGACATGCTCGCCGCCATCGAGGACCTGCTCGACTCGTGGCCGGGCACGCTGCTCGTCGTGTCGCACGACCGCTACCTCATCGAGCGGGTCACCGACCGGCAGCTGGCGATCATCGACGGGCACCTGCGCGACCTTCCGCGCGGGGTCGAGCAGTATCTCGAACTGCGCAGGGGCGTGGATGCGGCACGAGCGGCTGCGCCGGACGCGCGACGGGGTATCGAGACGCCCGCTGCGCGGGCTCCTCAACCTGCACAGCCCGCGCTCGCACCCGCACTCGCCGGCGCGGAACGCCGCGCCGCCGAGAAGGAGCTCAGCTCGATCGACCGCAGGCTCGAACGGCTGCAGGCCGAGATCGCCGCGCAGCACGAGAAGCTCGCGCGCCACGACCAGTCCGACTACGTGGGGCTCGGGGCGCTCGGCGACGAGCTGGCGGGGCTCGAGGCATCCGTCGCCGACCTCGAAACTCGCTGGCTCGAAGTTTCCGAACTCCTCGAGGGCTAGCATCGCAGGATCTGTGACGGACTGTGACCGTCACGGCCAGAAGGCAAAGAACCTTCGCCTAACGTGGATGTTGCGCCCGCGCTCGCGGCATCGTCGCCCTCCCACTGTCACGAACAGGGGCGGAGCCATGTCTCCCAACTGCTCATCAGCACCAGATCGCGGCGCGCCGAAACGCGAAGGGAACCCACTCACATGTCACAGCGCTCCAAGTTCATCGCCGCACTCCTCGCGGCACCGCTCGTCTTCGGGCTCGCCGCCTGCGCGACGCCGGCCGCGGGCGAGGGGGGCGACGCCTCGGGCGAGGTCGTGAAGATCGGCGTCGTCGGCAAGGGCGACCCGCAGTGGGCCGCGTTCGAAGAGGCCGCGGCCGAAGAAGGCATCACGATCGAGATCGTGGACTTCGCGGATTACGCGCAGCCGAATCCCGCCACGACCGAGGGCGAGCTCGACCTGAACCAGTTCCAGCACATCGTGTACCTCGCCGACTACAACGTGTCCGCCGGTGAGGACCTCACGCCGATCGGCTCGACCGCGATCTACCCGCTCGGCCTCTACTCGACGAAGTACGAGTCGGTCGAGGACATCCCCGAGGGCGAGACCGTCGCCGTGCCGAACGACGCATCGAACCAGGCCCGCGGTCTGCTCGTTCTGCAGTCGGCCGGCCTCATCGAGTTGAAGAGCGGCGGCACGATCTTCTCCGACCTCGCCGACATCGACGAGGCGAAGTCGAAGGTCAAGGTCACCGCGCTCGAGGCCTCGCTCACCCCGACGTCGCTGCCCGACCTCGCCGCGGCGATCATCAACAACGACTTCGTCGAGGACGCCGGCCTCGCGTTCGAGGACGCGATCGCCAAGGACGACCCCGAAGACCCGAACGCGCTGCCCTACGTCAACATCTTCGCGACCCGCGCCGAAGACAAGGACAACGAGACCTACCTGAAGCTCGTCGAGATCTTCCAGACCGATGAAGCCGTGCAGGCCGGCCTGCTCGAGTCGTCGGCCGGCACCGGCCTGGCCGTGCAGACCCCCGTCCCCGACCTGGTCGAGTCGCTCGCCAAGGTCGAGGCCGACACCGAGGCGGCGAAGTAGTCCGCGACCGATCCTCGGATCGATCGCTGCGCGAACGGGCGGTGGGCGCCGGAATCCGGCCCTGCCGCCCGTCGCCGCGTGCGGAAGGAGCACCACATGGCTCTCGTGAGCCTCACCAACGTCTCGAAGACGTACCCCGCACCCGACAAGGGCGGCCGAGCCGTCGTCGCGGTGAACGACGTGACCCTCGACGTCGAGCCCGGCGATGTCTACGGCATCATCGGGTACTCGGGAGCGGGCAAGTCGACGCTCGTCCGTCTCGTGAATGCGCTCGAGCCGGCGAGCTCGGGCAGCATCTCGTTCGACGGCCGAGAGCTCACCGGCCTGCCGGAACGCGAGCTCCGCAGCATCCGTCTCGGCATCGGCATGATCTTCCAGCAGTTCAACCTGTTCAACTCGAAGACCGTCTGGGGCAACGTCGCCTATCCGCTGAAGGTGGCGGGCTGGTCGAAGACCGAGATCGCGGCCCGCGTCTCGGAGCTGCTGGAGTTCGTCGGCCTCACCGACAAGGCGAAGAACTACCCCGACCAGCTGTCGGGCGGGCAGAAGCAGCGCGTCGGCATCGCTCGCGCGCTCGCCACCTCGCCGCGGCTGCTCCTCGCCGACGAGGCGACGAGCGCGCTCGACCCCGAGACGACGCACGAGGTGCTGCAGTTGCTGAAGCGGGTGAACCGCGAGTTCGGCGTCACCATCATCGTCATCACGCACGAGATGGACGTCATCCAGTCGATCGCCACGAAGGTGGCGGTCATGGACGGCGGTCGGGTCATCGAGGACGGCGACGTGTTCGAGGTGTTCTCGACGCCGCAGAACCCGTCGTCGCAGCGATTCGTCGCGACCGTGGTCAAGGGCATTCCGTCGCCCGCGGAGCTCGCGGTGCTGCGTGAACGCCACGAGGGCCGCATCGTCACGATCTCGTTCCGCGACGGCGACGCCTCGCAGGCGGCCGTGTTCCTCGAGCTCGCGAACGCCGGACTCGAGTTCGAACTCGTCTACGGCGGCATCAACGACATCCAGGGGCGCGCGTTCGGTCACCTCACGCTGGCGATCAGGGGGTCGGATGACGCCACCGAGGCCGCGCTCGCCCGCATCGCCGAACGTGCCGAAGTGACGGAGGCAGCCTGATGGATCGCCTGTTCGAACTCGGCTCGGAGTTCTGGGTCGCCGCGGCGGAGACGCTCTACATGGTGGCGGCGACGCTCATCATCGGCGGGGCCATCGGGCTCGTGCTCGGCGTCGTGCTGTACAGCACGCGACCCGGGAGCCTGCTGCCGAACCGGGTCGTCTTCACGGTGCTGAACGTCGTCATCAACTTCTTCCGCCCCATCCCGTTCATCATCTTCCTCGCGGCGGTGCAGCCGCTCGCGCGGTACGTGATCGGGGTCGGCATCGGCAACGACGCACTGATCTTCTCGCTGTCGATCGCCGCGTCGTTCGCGATCTCGCGCATCGTCGAGCAGAACCTCATCACGGTGTCGCCCGGTGCGATCGAGGCGGCACGGGCGATGGGCGCCGGCCCGGTGCGGATCCTGCGCACCGTCGTCATCCCCGAAGCGCTCGGCCCGCTCATCCTCGGCTACACGTTCATCGTCGTCGCGATCGTCGACATGACCGCGATGGCGGGGTTCATCGGCGGCGGCGGGCTCGGCAACTTCGCCCTCGTCTACGGGTACCGGCAGTTCGAGCCGGCCATCACGTGGGCGGCGCTGCTGCTCATCGTGATCTTCGTGCAGGCCCTGCAGTTCCTCGGCAACTGGCTCGCGCGCAAAGTGATGCGGCGGTAGGGCGAGCCACAACGTCGGCGCGGCGCCGACGCGCGCCGAGTGTTTCCGTTCCGACCGAGTGTTGCCCCAGCTACGGGAACCATCGGTGGGAACGGAAACACTCGGCGGGCGAAAGCGGCGGGACCGGTGAGCGGCGGGCCGAACCTCAGTCGAACCCGAGGCTCAGCTTGCGCAGCAGGTCGGCGAGGCGTTTCTGCTCGGCCGCCGGCAGGCTGCGCAGCAGCACCGCCTCCGCATCGACGAGTCGCGTGATCGCGGCGTCGACGCGCGTGACCCCCGCCGGGCTCATCTCGACGAGGATGCCGCGCCCGTCGTTCGGGTCGGTCTGTCGCGTGACGAGTCCGCGCTCGACGAGCCGGTCGATGCGGTTCGTCATGGTGCCGCTCGACACGAGCGTCTGCTGCAACAGCTGCTTGGGGGAGAGCCGGAAGGGCGCACCCGCGCGCCGCAGGGCCGAGAGCACGTCGAACTCCGATGCCTCGAGCTCCGACCGGGCGAACGCATCGCGCCTCGCGCGATCGAGGTGCTTCGCGAGCCGGGCGACGCGCGAGAGCACCTGCAGGGGGGCGAAGTCGAGGTCGGGGCGCTCGCGCATCCAGTCGTCGACTATGCGGTCGACCTCGTCGGCATCGGTCATCCCGCCATTATCGCCGCCCGCACTCCGGGTCGGGTGCACCGGCGGCGGCGGGTGGGCACGCGGGCGAGGCGCGCAGCCCGAACCCGCCGAGTTCAGCTCGCCCTCGGCAGCCCCGCACCCGTCTCGAGCAGCGTCTTCATCGAGCTCAGCACGTACATCCAGCCGGGTCCGCTGACGTCGGCCGCGGTCTTGGGCGATGCCTCGAGCCGATCGTGGGTGAGCGTCACGAGGCACATGCCGTCGCCGCGCGGCTCGATCTCCCAGGTGACCCGGCTTGCCGGCTCGCCGGCGGCGTCGGGGTTGTACGCTGAGCGCCATTCGTGCACCAGACGACGCGGCGGGTCGAACTCCAGTACAGCGTCTGTGCCCATGTCCTGGTCCTGCCAAACCGTGGTGCGCACCTCGGGCGTGACCTCGATCGCCGTGCCGTAGAAGTACTGCGCGGTGCGCTCGGGGCTCGTGACCGCCTGCCAGATGTCTTCCGCCGTCGCGCGGATGAACACGTGATAGACCTGCGTCGAGTTGCTCATGTCTCCTGCTCCAGTTCTCGCTTGAGATCGGCGAGGTACGCGGCCGGCCCGGCCCGGTACTTGTCGATCCACCGGTCGTGGATGAGCCGGATCGGCACGACGTTCAGGTGGTGCAGCTTCTCGCGACCCGAGCGCCGAGTGACCACGAGCCCGGCATCCTCGAGCACGCGCAGGTGCTTCATCACGCCGAACCTCGTCATCTCGGCGAGTGCCTCGAGGTCGGTCAGACGCGCCCCGTCGTGCTCGAAGAGGTGGTCGAGCAGTCGCCGCCGCGTGGGGTCGGCGAGGGCCTTGAACACCGCGTCGTCATCATCCATCGCTCCCCAGAATACGTGACTAATCGGTCACCTATCAAGGGGAATCGCGACGAACTCGTCGAATCGGATGTCTCGCCCGCGTCTGGCAGACTGGAGGGCGCTCGATCCACCCGAACGGTGCGAGCGGTCCGCCATGGTGTAACGGCAGCACGACAGCCTTTGGAGCTGTGAGGACCAGGTTCGAATCCTGGTGGCGGAGCATGGACAACAACCTCGCCATCATCGTGCTCGCTGCCGGGCAGGGCACCCGCATGAAGTCCGCGACGCCCAAGCTGCTGCATCCCCTCGCCGGCGCGCCCATCGTGGCGCACGTGCTCGCCACGGCGCGAACGCTCGAGGCCGCCCACGTCGTCGCGGTCGTGCGGCACGAGCGCGACCTCGTCGCCGCGGCGGTCGAGGCCGAGCTTCCGGGCACCGTCATCGTCGACCAGGACGAGATCCCCGGCACGGGTCGCGCCGTCGAGCAGGCCGTCGATGCCCTCCCCGCCGACTTCGACGGCGAAGTGCTCGTGCTGAACGGCGACGTTCCCCTGCTGAACGCCGACACCCTCGCCGCCTTCCTCGGGCAGCACCGCGCCGATGCCGCCGAGGCGTCGGTGCTCTCGGCGATCTACGACGACCCCACGGGCTACGGTCGCGTCGTACGCGACATCACCGGCCGGTTCGACCGCATCGTCGAGCAGAAGGACGCGAGCGACGACGAGCGGCGCATCGCCGAGATCAACGCCGGCATCTACGCCTTCGGAGCCGCCGCGCTGCGCGACCAGCTCGCGAACCTCACGACCGACAACGCCCAGGGCGAGAAGTACCTCACCGACGTCATCGGGCTGCTGCGCGCCGCCGGGTCAGAGGTCGAGGCCGTCCCCGTCTCCGAGCCGTGGCTCGTCGCGGGCATCAACGACCGCGCCCAGCTCTCCGAGACCGCCGCGCGACTCAACGCGCTCATCGTGCGCGGCTGGCAGTTGGCCGGCGTGACGATCGAAGACCCCACGACCACCTGGATCGACCTCACCGTTCGCATCGAGCCCGACGTCACGATCCGTCCCGGAACGCAGCTGAAGGGCGCCACGGTCGTCGAGACCGGCGCGATCGTCGGCCCCGACACGACACTGGTCGACTGCGAGATCGGCCGGAACGCCGAGGTGAGGCGAACCGACGGCACCCTGGCGGTCGTCGGTGCCGGGGCATCCGTCGGCCCGTTCTCCTACCTGCGGCCGGGCACCGTGCTCGGCGCCGACGGCAAGATCGGCGCGTTCGTCGAGACGAAGAACGCGAAGATCGGCCACGGCAGCAAGGTGCCGCACCTCTCGTACGTCGGCGACGCCACCATCGGCGAGCAGTCGAACATCGGCGCCGGATCGATCTTCGCCAACTACGACGGCGTGAAGAAGCACCACTCCGAGATCGGTTCGCACGTGCGCACCGGTTCGCACGGCGTCTTCGTCGCGCCCGTTAGGATTGGCGACGGGGTCTACACGGGCGCCGGCACCGTCATCCGAAAGGATGTCCCGGCGGGCGCACTCGCCGTGAACGTGGCCCCGCAACGCAACATCGAGGGGTGGGTCCAGACGCACCGGCCCGGCACCGCGGCCGCTCAGGCGGCCGAGGCCGCCGACGAGGCATCCGGCCCGGCATCGCACGACGCAGCCGCCGACTGACGCACCGGCCCGTACCGGTGGAGAGGACAGACCACATGTCGGGAATCGAGACCACCGGATCGAAGCGACTCGTGCTGGTATCCGGCCGGGCGCACCCCGCGCTCGCCGCCGAGATCGCCGAGGAGCTCGGATCAGAGCTCGTCCCGACCGATGCGCGCACCTTCGCCAACGGTGAGATCTACGCGCGCTACGACGAGAGCGTTCGCGGCTCCGACGCCTTCGTCATCCAGTCGCACACCTCGCCGATCAACGAGTGGCTCATGGAGCAGCTCATCATGATCGACGCGCTGAAGCGCGCCTCGGCCAAGCGCATCACCGTGGTCGCGCCCTTCTACCCCTACGCGAGGCAAGACAAGAAGGGCCGCGGCCGCGAGCCCATCTCGGCCCGCCTCGTCGCCGACCTGTTCAAGGCGGCGGGCGCCGACCGCATCATGTCGATCGACCTGCACGCCGCCCAGATCCAGGGCTTCTTCGACGGCCCGGTCGATCACCTCTTCGCGATGCCGGTGCTGCTCGAGGAGTTCAAGAACTCGCTCGACCCCTCGACCCTCACGGTCGTCTCGCCCGACATGGGCCGCGTGCGGGTGGCCGACATCTGGAGTGACAAGCTCGGCGTGCCGCTCGCCATCATCCACAAGCGCCGCGACCCGCTCGTGCCGAACCAAGTGTCGGTGCACGAGATCGTCGGCACCGTCGAGGGCCGGGTCTGCCTGCTCGTCGACGACCTCATCGACACGGGACGCACCATCGTCAAGGCCGCCGAGGCGCTGAAGGCCAATGGGGCGGTCGGCGTCGTCGTCGCCGCCACGCACGCGGTGTTCTCGAACCCCGCCACCCAGATCCTGCAGTCCGACTTCATCGACCGCGTCGTCGTCACCGACACGCTGCCGATCCCCGACGAGAAGCGCTGGGACCGGCTCACGGTGCTGCCGATCGCGCCGTTGCTCGCACGCGCCATCCACGAGGTGTTCGAAGACGGCTCGGTGACGAGCATGTTCGACGGCGCGGCGTAGGAGCGCACCGCGATGGCGATCACGACCCCCCGGCCTTGGCTCGCAAGCTACGCCGAGGGCGTGCCCGACGACGTCGACGCTCCCGAGGGCTCGTTGTACGACCTCATCCATGCGTCGGTCGAGCAGTACCCCGACAACGTCGCCCTCGAGTTCTTCGAACGCACGACCACCTACGCTGAGCTCGGCGCCGAGATCGAGCGCGTCGCCGAAGGACTGCGCCTGCTCGGCGTGCAGAAGGGTGATCCCGTCGCGCTCGTGCTGCCGAACTGCCCGCAGCACATCGTCGCGTTCTACGCCGTGCTGCGGCTCGGCGCCATCGTGGTCGAGCACAACCCGCTCTACACCCCGCGAGAGCTGCGCCACCAGTTCGAAGACCACGGCGCCCGGGTCGTCATCGCGTGGGACAAGGTCGTCGAGACGATCCAGGCGTTCCCGGCCGATGTCGCGGTGCCGCACGTCATCTCGGTCGATGTCACCCGTGCGATGCCGTTCATGATGCGCGCGATGCTGCGGCTGCCCGTGGCGAAGGCGCGCGAGTCGCGCTCAGCGCTCACCACGAAGGTGCGCGGCACGCTGCCCTGGCACGAGCTCGCGGCATCCGCACCCATCGACCCGCACATCATCGCGCCGACCGTCGACGACGTCGCGCTCATCCAGTACACGAGCGGCACGACCGGCAGCCCCAAGGGCGCCACGCTCACACACGCGAACCTGCTCGTGAACGCAGCCCAGGCGCGCGCTTGGGTGCCCGACGTGCCGCGCGGCACCGCAGTCGTCTACGCGGTGCTGCCGATGTTCCACGCCTACGGGCTCACGCTGTGCCTCACGTTCGCGATGAGCATGGGAGCGCGGCTCGTGCTGTTCCCGAAGTTCGACCCCGACCTCGTGCTCAAGGTCGTGAAGAAGCATCCGGCGACGTTCCTGCCGGCCGTACCGCCGATCTACGACCGGCTCACGAAGGCGGCCGCAGCCGAGGGCGTGTCGCTCGACGGCATCCAGATCGCGATCTCGGGGGCGATGCCGCTCTCGGCCGACGTCGTCGAGCCGTGGGAGGCCGCGAGCGGCGGATACCTCGTCGAGGGCTACGGGCTCTCCGAGTGCTCGCCCGTGCTCATGGCGAACCCGGTCGCCCCGAGTCGCAAGGCCGGCACGGTCGGCCTGCCGCTGCCCTCGACCGAGGCGCGCGTCGTCGATCCCGACGACCCGATGGCCGACGTCGCACCCGGCACCGAGGGCGAGCTCGTCGTGCGCGGCCCGCAGGTGTTCTCGGGGTACTGGAAGAAGCCTGAAGAGACCGAGGCCGTGTTCGTCGCCGACCCCGACGGCGGCGCTGCGTGGTTCCGCACGGGCGACATCGTCTCGATCGACGCCGAGGGCTTCGTACGCATCGTCGACCGCATCAAGGAGCTCATCATCACGGGCGGGTTCAACGTCGCCCCGAGCGAGGTGGAAGAGGCGCTCCGCGCGCACCCCGACGTCGAAGACGCCGCGGTCGTCGGGCTGCCCGACGAGCACTCGGGCGAGCAGGTCGTCGCCGTCGTCGTGCTGCGAGACGGGGCGACGTTCGACGAGGAGGCGATCCGCGGGTTCGCGCGCGACAGCCTCACCGCGTACAAGGTTCCCAAGCGCGTGGTGCAGGCCGACGACCTGCCGCGTTCGCTCATCGGCAAGGTGCTGCGCCGCGAGGTGCGCAACGGCCTGCTGAACGGGTGAGCATGGGATTCCTCTCGGTCGATGCGGCGCGGGCGCTCGCCGAACTCGTGGTGCTCGACGCGCTGCACGGCGCCGATGTGCCCGGGGCGGCCGACACGACGCCGCTCGACCGGCTCCGGGGCATCCGCTCGCTGATCGCCGCCCTCGAAGCCGACCCGGCGTTGCTCGCGACCGTTCGCGAAGCCGTCGACGCCGGCGCGAGCTGGGACGACGTCGCCGAAGCGGCGGGACTCAGTCCGTCGGCCGCGAAGTACCGGTGGTCGGGCGACGACGAGGCCATCGCGGCGCGGCAGGAGGCCAGTCGCAAGCGCAAGCGCGATCGTCCGTCGAGCGTGCCCACCGACCTGCCCGGCCTGTCGGTCGCAGAGGCGGCGCGGCGGCTCGGTGTCACGCCGCAGGCGATCTACCAGCGCGTCAACCGGGGCCTGCTCGAGGCGCGAACCGTCGAGCTGCCCGATGGGCGCACGTACAAGCGGGTGTTCCTGCCCGAGGCGTGACGGCGCCCGGCGACCGATACCCAGGACTGTGGATGACCCGGAGCGGCGGATGGCTCGGGCTGCGGATGACCCGGGCTCAGGTTCCGCGTTCCGCTGGCGAGATCGGGCGCGGGGCGGCCGGCAGGACGCCGAGATTCGCAAGCGGTGTCGCGACGCCGCTCGCCGACACCGCCGAGCACTCCCAGCCGGGACCGCCGTCGCCGAAGAGCTCGAATGAGACCCGGAACCCGGCGGCGTCGGTATCGAACCGGTCGACGTAGACCGCACAGGCGCGATCGGCCGCCGACCGGGCGACGCCGTAGGCCGAGAGCATGAGCGGCAGCACGAGCGCACCGAGCGCGATGAGGACCGCGATGCGCAGCACCCGACGTCGCCGCTCACCGTAGACCGGTCGGTCGTCGTGCGGTTCGTCGTCGAGGCCGCGCTGCAGTTCGCTCATCGCGGACTCTGGTGCCGTCGTCGCCTCAGTGCGAGGACGGCGTCGTCTCGATCTCGGAACGGTCGCCCGACCACAGCGTGTGGAACACGCCGGGCTTGTCGACGCGCTTGTAGGTGTGCGCACCGAAGAAGTCGCGCTGGCCCTGCACGAGCGCGGCGGGCAGGCGCGGCGCGCGCAGGCCGTCGTAGTACGCGAGCGAGGAGGAGAACGCGGGGGTCGGGATGCCGGCCTGCGCGGAGATCGCGACGACGCGGCGCCACGACTCCTGCGCGCCGGCGACGGCGTCGCGGAAGTACGGGGCGACGACGAGCGCGACGAGCGCGGGGTCGTCGGCGTACGCCTCGGCGATGCGGTTCAGGAAGCGTGCGCGGATGATGCAGCCGGCCCGCCAGATCTTGGCGATGTCGCCCTTCTTGACGTCCCAGCCGAACTGCTCGGCGCCCGCGATGATCTCGTCGAAGCCCTGCGAGTAGGCGATGATCTTCGACGCGTACAGCGCGCGCCGCACGTCTTCGACGAAGGCATCGACATCGGCGTCGGCGACCGTCCACTCGCCCGAGGGGCCGGGAAGGTCGGCGGATGCCTCACGCTGCGCGCGCTTCGAGGAGAGGCTGCGGGCGAACACGGCCTCGGCGATGCCCGAGGTCGGCACGCCGAGGTCGAGTGCGTTCTGCACGGTCCAGGCGCCGGTGCCCTTGGCGCCCGCCTCGTCGAGGATGACGTCGACGAGGGGCTGACCGGTCGATGCGTCCATCTGGCGCAGCACCTCGGCGGTGATCTCGATGAGGTAGCTCTCGAGCTCACCGGTGTTCCACTCGGCGAAGATGTCGGCGATCTCGGCGGGGCTCTTGCCGGTGCCCTGGCGGATGAGGTCGTAGGCCTCGGCGATGAGTTGCATGTCGGCGTACTCGATGCCGTTGTGCACCATCTTCACGAAGTGGCCGGCGCCGTCGGTGCCGACGTGGGTGACGCACGGCTCGCCCTCGGCGACCGCGGCGATCGAGGCGAGGATCGGGCCGAGGGTCTCGTAGGACTCGGCCGAGCCGCCCGGCATGATCGAGGGTCCGTTGAGTGCGCCTTCTTCGCCGCCCGAGATGCCGGTGCCGACGAAGTGGATGCCCGTGGGGCTGATCTCGGCCTCGCGGCGGATCGTGTCGTGGAAGTTCGCGTTGCCGCCGTCGACGATGATGTCGCCCGGCTCGAAGCGGGAGGCGAGCTCGGAGATGACCGCGTCGGTGCCCTTGCCGGCCTGCACCATGATGATCGCCGTGCGGGGCTTGGCGAGGGAGGCGACGAAGTCGTCGTAGCTCTCGGAGGCGACGAAGCCGGCTTCGGGGTGCTCGGAGACGAGCGTGCGCGTGCGCTCGGGGGAGCGGTTGAACACGGCGACGGTGTTGCCTTCGCGGCTGGCGAGGTTGCGCGCGAGGTTGGACCCCATGACCGCGAGGCCGACGACGCCGATGTTTGCAGATGCTGTTGCGGGCACGAACACTCTCCTCGTGAATTCTGGGATCGACACCAGCGTACTGTGAGCGAGGCTCACCGTTGCGCGTCGTTGCAGTGAGGCCGTCGAGCGGCCGCGATCTCGGGCCACGCGGGCGGGGGTCACGCCCGCGACGTGAGATCGCTCTCGGCCCTGTGTTCACAGGGCACCCCGTCGTGACAACCGGTTGTCGCCTGTCAGTTCAAGCCGAATGCGTCATGAACTGCAATTGTGGCAATCGGTTGCTGATGGCTTCGATCTTTGCCTACCATGTGCACGAACCTCACGAGCGAACCACCCGGGGTTCCCGACGAAGTGACACCTGAGAAGTGGAGTGCATCATCGTGACGTCAACTCAACCGGTGGCCTGGGACCTTTCGGGCTTCGGCGACGAGATCGACCCCGATCCTCGCCTGCAGATCGCCGTGCTCAAGGCGCTCGGCGCTCGCCACATCGAAGTCCGCAGCGCGTGGGGCGTGAACGTCGTCGACCTCGACGACGAGCAGGTCGCTTCGCTCGGCTCACTCCTTCGCGAACATGAGATGCCGGCGTCGGCCGTCGCGTCGCCCATCGGCAAGGTCGACGTGTCGCTCGATGCCGACCTCGAAGTCGCACGCCTTCGTCGCGTCATCCGCGTCGCCGACGCACTCGGCACCCCGAACATCCGCATCTTCTCGTTCTTCCGCGGCGAGGGCGTCACGGTCGAGAGCATCCGCGACGACGTGCTTCTCCGCATGCGCCTGCTCGCCGACGAAGCCGAGCGCGCCGGGGTGACGCTGCTGCACGAGAACGAGAAGGACATCTACGGCGATACCCCCGACCGGGTGCTCGACCTCGTCGAGTCGGTCGGCTCGTCGGCCCTGCGCCTCGCATGGGACAGCGCGAACTTCGTGCAGGTGGGCATCGCCAACCCGCACGACGACGGTTACGCCATGTTGCGGCCGCACCTCGACTACCTGCAGGTCAAGGACGCGGTCGCCGCGACCGGTGAGGTCGTCCCCGCCGGACACGGCGACGGCCAGGTGCTCGCCACGCTCACCGCATTGCGCGACGACGGCTACACCGGCTTCGCCTCCCTCGAGCCGCACCTCGCGGCCGCGCACGAACTCGGAGGGTTCTCGGGCCCGGCCGCATTCGGCGACGCGGCCCGCGCCTTCGCGGGCCTCATCTCGCAGATCGGCGTCACGACCAAGTGACCACCGGATCGACCGGAACGCCGCAACACCGGCTTCGCTGAAGACGTCGTGCGACAACTTCGTGGCACGCGGATACTGCGGGTTGGTCGCACGCTACCGTGGTGGTGGGCGGCCGCGTACGCCGAGGAGGTGAGCCGAGATGAGTGACCAGCAATCCGAGGGGATGCCCCGCCAATCGAAGCGCTCCCGTGGCGGCTCGGCGCCCACGATCTACGACATCGCGAAGCTCGCGGGGGTGAATCCGTCGACGGTGTCGCGGGCCCTCAGCCAACCCGGCCGCATCAACGTCAAGACGGAGGAGCGCATCCAGGCGGCGGCGAAGGAGCTCAACTACCGGGTGAACCCGATCGCCAGGGCACTCCCGACCGGCCGCACCAACACGCTGGGTCTCATCGTCGCCGACATCACCAACCCGGTGATCTTCGGCATCGTCCGCGGGGCCGAGCGTGCCGCGGCCGACGCCGGCTACACCCTCGTAGTGGCCGAGTCGCAGGAGTCGGGTGAGCGTGAAGCCACCGCGATCGAACGGGTGATGCCATCGGTCGACGGTCTCGTGCTCGCCACGAGCCGTCTCGCCGACGCGCAGATCAAGCAGATCGCCGCACGCAAGCCGGTGGTGGTGATCAACCGCGCGCTCGAAGGCGTGACCGGGATCCTGCCCGACGTCGAGCGCGGCGTCGGCCAGCTCGTGGCGCATCTCGCCGAACTCGGGCATCGCTCGATCGCATTCGTGTCGGGTCCCGAGACCTCATGGGTGAGCCGCCGACGCTGGGAGGCGCTGCTCGCCGCGGCACCGGAACGCGGCATGACGATCGTCGAGATCGGGCCCGGTGTTCCGACGCTCGACGGCGGAACCGCCGCGATCTCGCGGGTCATCGCCTCGGGCGTGACCGCGGTCGTGGCGTTCAACGACCTCATGGCGATCGGGCTGCTCCGGGTCGCGCTCGAGCGCGGCATCGCCGTGCCGTCGCAGCTCAGCATCGCCGGCTTCGACGACATCTTCGGGAGCGACTTCACCTCGCCGGCGCTCACGACCGTGCGCACACCGCTCACCGAGGCGGGGGAGCGCGCCGTGCGACACCTGCTCAGCCGGGTCTCGCCGCAGCCCGACGGTCGTCGGGTGAATGTGGAGTCGCTCCTGCCGACCGAGCTCGTCGTGCGCGGTTCCACCGGGCATCCGCTGGCCGACGCCGGCGCCTGACGCCGGCTTGCCGGCGCGCTGGCGCGGGCGTCCCGTCGCGGTGGCGCGGGCTTCCCGTCGCGCAGTCGACCCGGCATCCCGTTCGCCCAGTCGACCCGGCATCCGACGCCCACGGCATCATTTGGCAACCGGTTGACATGTTTCGGATGCCAGACCATCATGGGGGTTGTGTCAACGAAGCTGCATCTCGATCCCGACCGGCTGTTCCCGACCGATCCGGCCACCCGCGACATCGCGAGGGGCCTGTACGAATCGGTGGCGCACTTGCCGATCATCTCCCCGCACGGCCACGTCGCCCCGTCGCTGCTCCTCGATGACGAGCCGTTCTCCGACCCGGCCGACCTGTTCATCACGTACGACCACTACGTCACGCGCCTGCTGCACGCGGCCGGCGTCGATCTCGCAACGCTCGGCGTGGGCCGCAGCGGGCCCGCCGACCCACGCGAGACCTGGCGCATGTTCGCGAGCCATTGGCACCTCTACGCCGGCACCGCCTCGGGCTATTGGCTGACTCACGAGCTCTCGACGCTCTTCGAGATCGAGGTCGAGCCCTCGGCCGAGACGGCGGACGACGTCTACGAACGGATCACCGCCCGCCTCGGCGAACCCGCGTACCGCCCGCGCGCCCTGTTCGAGCGCTTCGGCATCGAGGTGCTCGCCACGACCGACGACCCGCTGGACGACCTTGCGGCGCACTCGGCGCTCGCCGCCGACCCGTCGTTCGCGGGCCGCGTGCTCCCCACGTTCCGGCCCGACGCCTACCTCGACCCGACCGCGCCCGGCTTCACCGAGCGCATCGAGCGGCTCACCGAGACGAACGGCACCGCACCCGACGACTTCGGCGGCTACCTGGCGGCCCTCGAGTCGCGTCGGGCGTACTTCATCGCGCACGGCGCCGTCTCCGCCGACCACGGGGTGGGCGAGCCGTACACCGTCGACCTGACCGACGACGAGGCATCCGCGCTCTTCCGGCGTGCCGTCGCCGGTGATCTCGACGCTGCGGGTGCCCGCGAGTTCAGCGGCAACATGCTGCTGCGCATGGCGGGCATGAGCGCGCGCGACGGACTCGTCATGACCGTGCATCCGGGTGTGTTCCGCAATCACTCGAGCTCGACGTTCGAGCGGCTCGGGCCCGACACCGGCCACGACATCCCGGTGACGACGACCTATACCGCGAACGTGCGCCCCCTGCTCGAGAAGCACGGGCTCGAGCCCGGCCTGCACCTCGTGCTGTTCGGCATCGACGAGACCATCTACTCGCGCGAGGTCGCGCCGCTCGCGGGGTTCTACCCGAGCGTGTTCATCGGGGCGCCGTGGTGGTTCCTCGACGCACCCGACGCGATCCTGCGCTTCCGTGCGGCCGTCACCGAGACGGCAGGGTTCTATCGCGGCTCGGGCTTCATCGACGACACCCGCGCCTTCCTCTCGATCCCGGCGCGTCACGACATGGCCCGCCGCCTCGACTCGGCGTTCCTCGCACGCCTCGTGCGCGAGGGCCGCGTCTCGCTCGGCGCGGCCGAGCGCATCGCCCTCGACCTGGTCGACGCGATTCCCCGGAAGGTGTTCAAGCTGTGAGCGACACGTCCACGACCGAACCGGCGGCAGGCGCGTCCGCCGCTGCCGACGGCCTCGACCTGAACCGTCGCAACCTCGCCGCACGCACCGGGAACGCGTCCGAGCCGGCGCCCGTGCGCATCGCGCACCTCGGGCTCGGCGCCTTCCACCGTGCACACCAGGCGTGGTACACCGACGTGGCCGACGAGGCCAACGAGTGGGGCATCGCGGCCTTCACGGGCCGAAGCCCGCAGGCCGCCGAGGAGATCGCCGCGCAGGACGGGCTCTACGCGCTGCTCGAGCGTTCGGTCGACGGCGATTCGGTCACGGTGGTCGACAGCATCTCCGAGGCGGTCGACGGAGCCCGCGTCGACCGGCTCGTCGAGCACGTGTCGGCGCCGGCGACCGCCCTCGTGACACTGACGGTCACCGAGGCCGGATACGCGCTCGACGCCGACGGGCGACCCGACCTCGCGAACCCGGCGGTCGACGCCGATGTCGCGTGGTTGCGTCGCAACCTCGGCGCCGTGACGTTCGACCTCGCCGATGCGCCCCGCACCGCGCTCGCCCGCCTGCTCACCGGCGTCGAGGCGCGTCGTCGGGCGGGCGCCGGAGCGCTTGCGATCGTCTCGTGCGACAACCTCCCCGAGAACGGCGAGCTCACGAGGTCGAGCCTGTTCGAGCTCGCCGAACTCGCCGCGGCGACGGCCGCCCGCGAGCACCTCGCCGAGCACGTGACGTTCGTGTCGACCTCGATCGACCGCATCACGCCGAAGACGACGCCGGCGGATGTCGCTGCAGTGACCGCGGCCACGGGCTGGCGCGATCGCTCGCCGGTCGTCACCGAGCCCTTCCACGACTGGGTGCTGAGCGGCGAGTTCCGCGCCGGGCGCCCCGCCTGGGAGAAGGCCGGGGCTCGGTTCGTCGACGACATCGACCCGTTCGAGCGTCGCAAGCTGTGGCTGCTCAACGGTTCGCACACGCTGCTCGCGTACGCGGGTGCGGCCCGCGGGCACCGCACCGTCGCCGAAGCCGTCGGCGACGCCGAGGTGCGCTCTTGGGTCGAGCAGTTCTGGGACGAGGCGGTGCGGAACCTGCCGTCCGAGGGCCTCGACCTCGACGACTACCGTGCCGCGTTGCTCGATCGGTTCGACAATGCCCGCATTCAACACCTGCTCCGCCAGATCGGCCAGGACGGAACGACGAAGCTTCGCGTCCGCGTCGCTCCGGTGCTGCGCGCCGAGCGTGCGGCCGGCCGCGGAGGCGAGGCATCGGTGCTCGTGCTCGGCGCATGGGTGGCCGCGGCCCGAGACGGACGACTCCCGGCCGACCGCGCCGGCGATGCGCTCGCTCGAGCCGCGTCGGAGTCGGGGGAGCGCGCCGTGGTCGAGCTGCTGCGGCTCGTCGATCCCGAGCTGCTCGACGACGCGACCGTCGTCGCGGCTGTGGGGCGCGCCGCCGACGCATTCGCAGAGGTCTGACGCCGTCCAGAGATCCTGGCCTGAGGCGCTTCCCGCCCACTTTTGGCAATCGGTTGCCAAATCGGCCGGAACATGGTTCACTGGTGTCATACCCGGTCCCCGGAGCATCCGTCGATCGACAGTGCAGAGCGCAGTGAGGCGACATTTTCGCAACGGCGCGACAGAAAGGCCATCATGCTGAAGCCGCAGACCAGCCCGACTCGTGAGCTCGTCAACCTCGACGGACTCTGGAAATTCGCCGTCGACCCCGGCACGCCGCACACGCTGTGGCAGGCTCCGCTCGACACCACGCTCGAGGCCGCCGTTCCCGCGAGCTACAACGACCTCTTCGCCGACGCGGCGATCCGCGACCACGTCGGCTGGGTCTGGTACCAGCGCACGGTGCGCGTGCCGCGCGGCTGGGCGGGCGAGCGCGTGTTCGTGCGCCTCGATGCGGCGACCCACGAGGGCGTCGTCTACGTGGACGACATCAAGGTCGCCGAGCACGTGGGCGGCTACACCCCGTTCGAGGCCGACATCACCGAGCTCGTGGCCGCAGGTGCGGAGTTCCGCCTCACGGTCGGCGTCAACAACGAGCTCACGAACACCACGATCCCGCCGGGCAGCATCACCGTCACCGACGGAGGCGGCCGCAAGCAGGACTACCTGCACGACTTCTACAATTACGCGGGCCTCGCCCGCTCGGTATGGCTCTACAGCGCACCGGTCGTACGAGTGACCGACCTCACGGTCACGACCGACGTCGACGGCGCGACCGGCGTCATCGGCTTCGACATCGAGACCACCGGCGCCGACGCGGTGCGGGTCACCGTGCGAGACGCCCAGGGCGCCGTCGTGGGCTCGGCCGAGGGAATCGCCGGGGTCGTGCGCATCGACGACGTGAAGCTCTGGCAGCCCGGTGCGGCCTACCTCTACGCGCTGACGGCACAGGCCATCGCGGGCGGCGAGGTCGTCGACGAGTACTCGCTGCCGGTCGGCGTGCGAACCGTCGAGGTCCGCGGCATGCAGTTCCTGATCAACGGCGAGCCCTTATACTTCACCGGGTTCGGCAAGCACGAAGACAGCGCCGTCCGCGGCAAGGGCCACGACAACGCCTACCTCGTGCACGACTTCCAGCTCATGGACTGGATCGGGGCGAACTCGTTCCGCACGTCGCACTACCCCTACGCCGAAGAGGTCATGGAGTTCGCCGACCGCCACGGCATCGTCGTCATCGACGAGGTCGGCGCCGTCGGGCTCAACCTCGCGATGGGCGGCGGCATCTTCGGCGGCCAGACGAAGCCGACATTCGCCCCCGAGAGCATCAACGACGGCACGCAGGCCACGCATGCCCAGGCGATCCGCGAACTCGTCGACCGCGACAAGAACCACCCGAGCGTGGTCATGTGGTCGATCACCAACGAGCCGGCGTCGAACGAGCCCGGCGCGCGCGAGTACTTCGAGCCGCTGGTGAACCTCACCCGCGAGCTCGACCCGACGCGCCCGGTGACCTTCGTGAACGTCATGTTCTCGAACCACGAGGCCGACCTCATCGCCGACCTGTTCGACGTCATCTGCCTGAACCGCTACTACGGCTGGTACGTCGACTCGGGCGACCTCGCGGCCGCCGAGCAGAAGCTCGAGGCCGAGCTCCTCGGCTGGCAGCAGAAGTTCGCCCGCCCGCTCATCATGACCGAGTACGGCGCCGACACGGTCGCCGGCTACCACTCGATCTACGACACCCCGTTCACCGAGGAATACCAGACGAACTTCCTCGACATGTACCACCGGGTGCACGACCGCGTCGAGGCGATGATCGGCGAGCAGGTGTGGAACTTCGCCGACTTCCAGACCAAGAACGGGTTCGCCCGCGTCGACGGCAACAAGAAGGGCGTGTTCACCCGCGACCGCAAGCCGAAGGCTGCCGCACACACGCTGCGCGCCCGCTGGACCGGACTGAGGAAGTAGCCGCCGGCCGGCACAGGGTGAGGGAGCCCGAACCATGTCAGAAAGCACCACGATGCGCGAGAACGGCGTCGGCACCGAGAAGAAGCTCGGCAAGCTGAGCGTCGTCGGATACGGCGCAGGCGACGCGGCGAACAACCTCGCCTTCACCACAGCCACGATGTTCCTGCTCATCTACTACACCGACGTCGCGGGGATCTCGGCTGCCGCGGCCGGCACGCTGCTCCTCGTCGTGCGCGTCTTCGACGCATTCGCCGACGTGTTCGCCGGTCGCGTCGTCGACCGCACCTACAGCAAGCGCCTCGGCAAGTTCCGGCCCTTCATCCTCTTCGGGTCGGTGCCGCTGCTCCTGCTCAGCGTCGCGACGTTCTCGGTGCCGCAGATCGGCGAGACGGGCATGCTGCTGTACGCGTACCTCACGTACGCGGCGCTCGGACTGGCGTACAGCCTCGTCAACATCCCCTACGGCTCGCTCGCCGGTGCGATGACCCGCAACTCGAGCGAGCGCGCCAAGCTCGCCAGCGCCCGTACCATCGGCGCCATGGTCGTGGGTGCCGGCCTCGGCATCTTCGTCGCCCCCCTGATCACGCCCGACCGCGACCTGCAGACCCTCTTCACGTCCATGACCCTCGGGTTCGTGGTCGTCGGCACGGCGCTCTACCTCTTCACGTTCTTCACCGCGAAAGAGACGGTGAAGCGCGACGTGGCAAAGGTGTCGATGAAGCAGAGCTTCGCGATCCTGAAGAGCAACACCCCGCTGCTGCTGCTGTGCCTCAGCTCGTTCGTGTTCCTCACGGGCATGCTCGCGCTCAGCACCGTGCAGCTGTACTACCTGCGCGACGTCCTGCACGCGCTGCCGTTGTACGCGGTGCTCTCGATCATCCAGATCGTGCTCACGTTCGGCTTGGCGGCCGTCGTGCCGTCGATCGTGCGCCGGTTCGGCAAGCGCACCGGCTACATCGGCGGCGGCATGACGATGGTGGTCGGTGGACTCATCGTGTTCCTCTCGCCGCCGAGCGCCGTGTGGCTCGCCTTCGCGGGCCTCGTGCTCTGCTACGTCGGCCTCGTCCTCGTCAACATGCTCGTCTGGGCGCTCGAGGCCGACACCGTCGAGTACGGCGAGTGGAAGACCGGCGTGCGCGCCGAGGGCATCATCTACGCCCTCTTCTCGTTCACGCGCAAGACCGGCCAGGCCGTCGGCGGAGCCCTCGCCGCGTATGCCCTCGCGATCGGCGGCTACGTCGCCGGGGCCGAGGCGCAGTCGGTCGAGGCCGAGTGGGGCATCCGCGCCGCTGCGGGCCTGCTGCCGGCCGCGGCCGCCGGGCTCGCCGTCCTCCTCATGTTCTTCTACCCGCTCACCGACACCCGCCACCGGGAGATCGTCGCCGAGATCGAGGAGCGCCGTCGCAGCGGGCCCGTCATCGAGCCGGGCCTGTCGACCGCTGCGTTCGCCGCGGGCCGCCATACGTCCGACCTCGACGGCATCGCGCCCGACGAGACGCCGTCGCCCGACGACCCAGACGCAATCGACACCACCGACACCACCGACACCAAGGAGTCCTGACCCATGAAGATCGCCAAGGCCGAGGTCATCGTCACGAGCCCCGACCGCAACTTCGTGACGCTGAAGCTGACGACCGAGGACGGGCTCACCGGCCTCGGCGACGCGACCCTCAACGGTCGTGAGCTCGCCGTCGTGAGCTACCTCAAGGACCACGTGGCGCCGCTCCTGATCGGCAGCGACGCGAGCCGCATCGAAGACACCTGGCAGTTCCTCTACCGCAGCGCGTACTGGCGTCGCGGACCGGTCACGATGGCTTCGATCGCGTCCGTCGACATGGCGCTGTGGGACATCAAGGGCAAGGCGGCCGGGATGCCGGTGTACCAGCTTCTGGGCGGCGCCAGCCGCACGGGGCTGATGGCCTACGGCCACGCCTCGGGCAAGGAGATGCCCGAGATCTTCGACTCGATCCGATCGCACCTCGAAGAGGGATATCGCTCCATCCGCGTGCAGACCGGAGTGCCGGGCCTGAAGGCCATCTACGGCATCGCCTCGCAGTCCATGGACACGACGGACGCCGACGTCCGCTACGACCACGAGCCTGCCCGCCGCGGCGCGAAGCCGACCGAGGAGGACTGGGACACGCGTGCATACCTGAAGCACCTGCCCGGAGTCTTCGAGGCCGTGCGCAACGAGTTCGGGCCCGACCTGCCGCTGCTGCACGACGGGCACCACCGCATGACGCCCATCCAGGCGGCCAAGCTCGGCAAGTCGCTCGAGCCGTACGACCTGTTCTGGCTCGAGGACTGCACCCCGGCCGAGAACCAGGAGGCGCTGCGCCTCGTGCGCCAGCACACGACGACCCCGCTCGCGATCGGCGAGATCTTCAACACCGTGTGGGACTTCAAGGACCTCATCCGCGACCAGCTCATCGACTACGTGCGCGGCGCGGTCACGCACATGGGCGGCATCTCGCCTCTGAAGAAGACGCTCGAGTACGCTGCCCAGTACCAGATCAAGTCGGGCATGCACGGACCGACCGACATCTCCCCGGTGGGCATGGCGGCAGCCATGCACCTCGGTCTCTCGATCCACAACTTCGGGATCCAGGAGTACATGAAGCACGGGAAGAGGACCGACCAGGTGTTCGAGCAGTCCTACACCTGGGAGAACGGCATGCTCCACCCCGGCGACGAGCCCGGGCTCGGCGTCGAACTCAACCAGGACGAGGCGGGCAAGTACCCCTACGAGCAGGCGTACCTGCCGTACAACCGCCTCGCCGATGGCACGGTGCACGACTGGTGACCGATTCGTCGCAGCCCGAGGCGCCCGTCGTCGTCGTGATGGGCGTCTCGGGCGCGGGAAAATCCACGATCGGCGCCCTGTTGGCGCGCGACCTCGGCGTGCCGTTCACCGATGCCGACGACCTGCACCCGCTCGCGAACATCGAGAAGATGGCGTCGGGCGTTCCCCTCGACGACGACGACCGCCGGCCGTGGCTCGAGACCGTGGGAGCGACGCTCGCGGAGGCGGGGCGGACGGGAGCCGGTCTCGTGGTCGCCTGTTCGGCGCTGAGGCGCGTGTACCGCGACATCATCCTCGCGAAGGCTCCCGAGACCCGTTTCGTGCACCTCCACGGAACACGCGACGTGCTCGCCGCCCGGACCGAGGGGCGAACCGGCCACTTCATGCCCACGAGCCTGCTCGACTCGCAGCTCGCCACGCTCGAGGCGCTCGACTCCGATGAGCCGGGCATCGTCGTCGACATCGACCGGCCCGTGGCCGAGATCCTCGACGACGCGGTGTCGCGACTCACCGGGCGACGGTCCGCGTGACGACCCGGCGCGCCACCGGCGTCGGGGTCGTGGCGGCAGCACTCCCGTCCAAAGCGATGTAGACTCGTCCATTGGACTTCGGCGAGGGATGCCGCCGGCTCGGGTTCGCCCGGCAGCGGCATCCGTGATCGACGCGGCGGAAGCAGGCTTCACGGCTTTTCCTCACGTTTCGCGCACCGGCGTGCGCACGTTCGAGTCGAAACAACAGACACACGATCTGGGCCGCGAGCCCGCAAGGAGAACCACCATGGACGAAGACAACAAGGTCGAGGCCGCCGCGCGCGAGTCGTTCGGCAAGGGTGCCGCGCGCAAGCTCCGCGCCACCGGCCAGATCCCCGCCGTGCTCTACGGCCACGGCACCGACCCCAAGCACGTCGCGCTGCCCGCGCACCAGGTCGGCCTGCTCATCCGCAAGGCGAACGCACTGCTCGACCTGCAGATCGACGGCAAGAGCCAGCTCGCCCTCGTCAAGGACGTGCAGAAGGACCCGGTGCGCCAGATCATCGAGCACCTCGACCTCATCGTCGTCAAGAAGGGCGAGAAGGTCCAGGTCGAGGTTCCCGTGCACGTCGAGGGCGAGCCGTTCGCCGGCACGATCGCCGACCTCGACGCGCACACCCTGCTGCTCGAGGTCGAGGCGACCCACATCCCCGAGAACGTCGTCGTGTCGGTCGAGGGCCTCGAAGAGGGCACGCAGATCCTGGCCGGTGCGGTCGAGCTGCCGAAGGGCGCGACCCTCATCAACGACCCCGAGACGCTCGTGGTGAACGTGCACGTGCCGCAGAAGGTCGACCTGGGCGAAGAGGCCGAGGCCGCCGAGGAGGAGGCCGTCGAGGGCGAGGCCGCCGAGGGCGAGGCCGCCGAAGAGGCCGCTGCCGAGTCGGCGGAGTAGGTCCGCCGAGAGGGCCTGCGGCGCCGCACCCGGGTACGCTCGGAGTGCGGGCCGCAGGCCCTCTCGCGTCGCTCGCCGACCGCTGCCCGCCGCCGCGCCGCGGCGCGGCGCCCACAGAACGGATGACCATGGGGCTCTTCGACTTCCTCCGCCCCCGCCAGCAGAAAGATGAGGCCGTGGCCGACAACACCTGGCTCGTGGTCGGGCTCGGCAACCCCGGTGCGCAGTACGCGGGCAATCGGCACAACGTCGGCCAGATGGTCGCCGACGAGCTCGCCTCGCGCATCGGCGCGACCTTCAAGAGCCACAAGACTCCGTCGCGGGTCGCCGAGGGGTTCCTGCGGCCTGGTGGCCCCAAACTCGTGATCGCGAAGCCCAACAGCTACATGAACACGTCGGGTGGGCCCGTCGCCGCGCTCGTCAAGTTCTATTCGGTTCCCGTCGAACGGCTCATCGTCATCCACGACGAGCTCGACATCCCGTTCGACACGGTGCGCCTGAAGCAGGCTGGCGGCCATGGCGGGCACAACGGCATCCGCGACGTCTCGAAGGCGACCGACGGCGGGGCGTTCACCCGGGTGCGGGTCGGCATCGGCCGCCCGCCGGGCCGTCAGGACGCGGCGGACTTCGTGCTCAAGGACTTCTCGTCGACCGAGCGCGCCGCCCTGCCGAATCTGCTGTCGGATGCCGCGGACGCCGTCGAGGCCGTCGCGAGCGAGGGCATCGTGGCCGCGCAGCAGCGGTTCCACTCGCCGGCCTGAGCGGCTCGCCCCGGCAGCTCAGATCAGGCCGCGCAGGTAGTCCTCGGGCGAGAGCCCCTCGGCGCGGGCCCGCTGCACGAGTCGGTCGTGCTCTTCGGTCGAGAGCTCGACGGTCAGCGTGTGCCACGCCGCGGACAGGTCGTCGAGCGCGAAGAGCGCGTCGTCGGGACCCGCGTCGTCGAGTGCGTCGTCGATGATCTCGTCGACATCGCGCGTGTCTCGGGTCGCCCGCTCGGTCCCGCCGTTGCGCGTCCACCCCGGACCCGACGGGACTGCGGCGCCGCGCTGGAACGCCTCGGCGACGGCGCGTGCCCGCTCGTCGGCGGCCTCGTTGAGCGGATGCCCGATGTGCCCCTTGACCCACTCGAACCGGTAACGACGGCTCGCGAGGGCCGCGTCGAGCTCCTGCAGCAGTTCGAGGTTCATGACGGGCTTACCGTCGGCCTTGCGCCAGCCCTTGCGCTTCCACCCCGGCATCCACTTGGTCACCGCGTTGATCACGTACTGGCTGTCGCACAGCACGAGCAGGTCGTCGTCGAGGTGCTCGGTCGCGCGGAACAGTTCGAGCACGGCCTTGAGCTCGCCCTGGTTGTTGGTGGCGTGCTTCCACCCGCCGGCGTCCCAGCAGTCGTCGTCGACGTACCAAGCCCAGCCGGCGGGGCCGGGGTTTCCGAGGGCCGAACCGTCGGCGGCGGCGATGATCATGGATGGTGCCTCCTGGCATAGTCGTGCGGCGCCAATCGTATCGGCAGGCCCTGACTCTGAGCCGATTGAGGAGCGAGCGGAGCGAGCGTCTCGAAACCCACCCGCACGTGCGACACGGATTCGAGACGCGCCTTCGGCGCTCCTCAACCCGCGATGTGGCGTCGGAGGCCGCGCGTAGACTCGTCGGGTGAACCTCCAGGGCTTGCTCACGGCGCTCTCGCGCGCCTCCACGATCGATGTCGCACTCCGCGAGGCCCTGCGCAGCACCGACTTCTCGGCACCGGCCGGCCTCGATGCGCCGCTGCTCGCCGGGCTGCTCGCCCGCCGCGTCGAGGCCGGGCTTCCGCCGGCGATGCTCGCGATCACCGCGACGAGCCGTGAGGGCGAATCCCTGCGCGCCTCGCTCGCACCGTACCTGCCGGCCGACGCCGAGATCCTCGAGTTCCCCGCGTGGGAGACCCTGCCGCACGAGCGCCTGTCACCGAGTGCCGAGACCGTCGGACGGCGACTCCATGCGCTGCGCTGCATGCACGAATGGTCGAAGTCCGGTGCGGGGCATCCGCTCGTCGTGGTCGCGTCGGTGCGCGCCGCCCTGCAGCCGCTCGCCGACAACCTCGCCGCGCTCGCGCCCATCGAGCTCGTCGCGGGCGGCCGTGGCCACGACCTCTCCGCCATCGCGGTGCAGCTCGTCGACCTCGCCTATGCCCGGGTCGACATGGTCGCACGACGCGGCGAGTTCGCGGTGCGCGGCGGCATCCTCGACGTGTTCCCGCCGACCGCCGACCACCCCGTTCGGGTCGAGTTCTTCGGCGACGAGGTCGAAGAGGTGCGCTCGTTCTCGGTCGCCGACCAGCGATCGCTGCCCGAGCCCATCGAGCGGGTTTCGCTCGCGCCGAGTCGCGAACTGCTGCTCACCGCGCCCGTGCGCCAGCGCGCGCGAGAGATGGTGCACGAGTTCCCGAGTCTCGCGGGCCTGCTCGAGAAGGTCGCCGAGGGCATCCCCGTCGAGGGCATGGAATCGCTCGCACCCGCACTGCTCGAGCGCCTCGTGCCGCTCAGCCATTACCTGCCAGAGGGCGCCGCGGTCGCGGTGCTCGCGCCCGAGCGGGTGGCGGGGCGCGCCGTCAGCCTCGGCGAGACGAACCGCGAGTTCCTGAGCGCTGCCTGGAGCGCCGCCACCGCCGGGGCCGAGGCGCCGATCGACCTTGCCGCCGGCGACTTCCTCACGGTGCGCCAGCTGCGCGACGCCGCACTGTTCAGCGCCCCCGGCGAGCCCGATCCGCGCCGAGTCTGGTGGAACTTCTCATCGTTCGACATCGGCGACGCGGCCGAGGTCGTCGCCGCGGTCGGCGGCGATGCGGCCGACCCGGCCGGCGCCGCCCGCGCCGCCGGCACCACCGTGCGCGTCGCCGCCGACTCCATGCCGAGCTTCCAGGGCAACGTGGCGGGCGCGGTCGACCATGCCGCCGAGCGCCTTCGCGACGGTTGGAGCCTGGTCGTGGCATCCGCCGGTCACGGACTCGTCGAGCGCGCACGCGACGTGCTCGCCGAAGCCGGCCTCGCGGCGCGCCTCGTCGACGAGGTGCCCGCCGACCTCGAGGGCGGCGTCGCCTATCTCGTCCAGGCCGACGCGGCGCGCGGCTACGAGGTGCCCGAGGCGAAGCTCGGGCTCATCGCCGAAACCGAGTTCTACGGCCGCGCCGCCGGCTACGACGCACGCCAGGGCAAGAAGCTCGCGAGTCGCCGCCGCAACGTCGTCGACCCGCTGCAGCTGAAGAAGGGCGACCACGTCGTGCACCAGACGCACGGCATCGGCAAGTTCGTCGAGATGGTGCAGCGCGAGGTCGCCACCGGCAGCCGCCCCACCGGGCCGAGCCGCACCGCGGGCATCGCGCAGCAGCCGACCGCGGTGCGCGAATACCTCGTGCTCGAGTACGCGCCGTCGAAACGCGGTCAGGCGGGCGATCGGCTCTTCGTCCCGACCGACCAGCTCGACCTGCTGAGCCGCTATGTCGGCGGCGAGGCGCCCGCACTCTCGAAGATGGGCGGCAGCGACTGGGCTCAGGCCAAGGGCCGGGCGCGCAAGGCGGTGCGCGACATCGCGGTCGAGCTCGTGAAGCTCTACTCGGCCCGCATGGCGGCCAAGGGCCACGCGTTCGGCGCCGACACCCCGTGGCAGCACGAGCTCGAAGAGGCGTTCCCGTTCGTCGAGACGCCCGACCAGGTGCAGACCATCGACGAGGTGAAGGCCGACATGGAGCGGCCCATTCCCATGGACCGGCTGCTCGCGGGCGACGTCGGATTCGGCAAGACCGAGGTCGCCGTGCGCGCCGCATTCAAGGCCATCCAGGACGGCAAGCAGGTCGCCATGCTCGTGCCGACGACGCTGCTCGTCAAGCAGCACCTCGAGACGTTCAACGAGCGATTCGCCGGTTTCCCCGTGCACGTGCGCGCGCTCAGCCGCTTCCAGACCGACAAGGAGGCGCGCGACACCGTCGCGGGCCTCGCCGACGGCACCGTCGACATGGTCATCGGCACGCACCGCATCCTCACCGAGAAGGTGCAGTTCAAAGACGTCGGCCTGCTCATCATCGACGAAGAGCAGCGGTTCGGCGTCGAGCACAAGGACTCGCTCAAGAAGCTCAAGACGAACGTCGACATCCTCGCGATGAGTGCGACCCCGATCCCGCGATCGCTCGAGATGGCGGTCACCGGCATCCGCGAGATGTCGACCCTCGCGACCCCGCCCGAAGACCGGCACCCGATCCTCACATTCGTCGGCCCGTACTCCGAGCAGCAGGTCGCCGCGGCGATCCGGCGCGAGATGCTGCGCGAGGGCCAGGTGTTCTTCGTGCACAACCGCGTGTCATCGATCAACCGGGTGGCGGCGCAGCTCGCCGAACTCGTGCCCGAGGCTCGCATCGCGGTCGCGCACGGCCAGCTCAACGAGCATGTGCTCGAGCAGATCGTCGTCGACTTCTGGGAGCGCAAGTTCGACGTGCTCGTCTCGACCACCATCATCGAGACCGGCCTCGACATCTCGAACGCGAACACCATCATCATCGACCGCGCCGACAAGTACGGGCTGAGCCAGCTGCACCAGCTGCGCGGGCGCGTGGGTCGCGGTCGCGAGCGCGCCTACGCGTACTTCCTCTACGACCCGGCAAAGCCGCTGTCAGAGACAGCGCACGACCGGCTCTCCACCATCGCCGCGAACAACGAGCTCGGCGGCGGCATGCAGATCGCCCTCAAAGACCTCGAGATCCGGGGTGCCGGCAACCTGCTCGGCGCCGAACAGGCGGGCCACATCGCGGGCGTCGGATTCGATCTCTACCTGCGCATGATCGGCGAGGCGGTGTCGGCGTTCCGCGGCGACGTGGCCGAAGGCCAGATCGAGCTGCGGCTCGAACTGCCCGTCGACGCGCACATCCCCGAAGAGTACGTCGACAGCGAGCGCCTGCGCCTCGAGGCGTACCAGAAGCTGTCGGCCGCGAGCGGTCCGGCCGCCAAGGAGGGACAGATCGACTCGGTGCTCGACGAACTCGTCGACCGCTACGGCCCGCCGCCCGAGCAGGTGAAGCACCTCGTCGCGATCTCCCGGCTTCGACGGCAGGCGCAGCTCGCGGGGCTGTCCGACGTCATCGCCACCGGGTCGAAGCTCCGCATCGCGCCCGCGAACATCCCCGATTCGCGTCGCGTGCGCCTCGAGCGCCTCTACTCGGGTGCGAAGCACTTCGCGCAGAACGACGTCATCCTGGTGCCGTTCCCCGTCGTCAACGGCGAACTGCCGGGCGACGCCGACCTCATCGAGTGGGTGTCGAGGCTCGTGACGGCGATCTTCCCCGTCGAGGCGGCGGCTGCCGAGGGGGCATCCGCGACCGCGGGCTGACGACCGCGGGCTGACACCGGGCGGGTCGGCGTCACCGGCGCGCGCACGGCCGTAGACTCCGCGTGTGACCGGTACTCCCTTCCTCGACCTCGCCGACTCGACGTTCGACGTGACCAGCGACGCCGTCCACGGCGCGCAGGTCGACAGCTGGTACGCGAAGACCCCGTACGGGTGGGCCATCCTGCGGTACGACGAGGGCACCGCACTCCTCAAGGACCGGCGCTTCCAGCAGGGCAACGGCCGTTGGCCCGACCAGAACGGCATCCACGACGGACCGTGGCGCGAGTGGTGGCAGCACACGCTCCTCAGCATCGAGGGCGACGACCACCTCAGGCTTCGGCGCCTGCTCGGCCCCGCCTTCCGCAGCAAGACGATCGAGGCGATGCGCCCGCAGTTCCAGGCGCTCGCGAACGACCTGATCGACGAATTCGCGCCGCGCGGCACGGTCGAGTTCGTGAGCGAGTTCGCCGAGCCGTACTCGTCGCGCATCCTCTGCCTGCTGCTCGGCCTTCCCGACGACGAGTGGCCGCAGGTCGCACACTGGGCCGACGATCTCGGCAAGTCGTTCGGCATCAATGTGCGTCGCGACCTCCCGCGCATCGAGGCCGCGCTCGACGGCCTGACGGGCTACATCGAAGCGGTGATCGCCGATCGACAGGCCCACCCGCGCGACGACCTCGTGACCACGCTCATCGCCGCCCACGAGGAGGGCGACGCGCTGAGCCGTCGCGAGCTCAGCTCGGCCCTGGTGTTCCTCGCGTTCGCGGGCATGGAGACGACGCGCAACCAGCTCGGCCTCGCCATGCAGACCTTCCTCGCGCACCCCGACCAGTGGGCGCTGCTCGCCGAGCGACCCGAGCTCGGCGCCCGCGCGGTCGAGGAGGTCATGCGGGTCAATCCCACCGTCACGTGGGTCACGCGCGAGGCGATCGACGACGTCGACCTGAACGCGCTGCACATCCCCAAGGGCGGCATCGTCCAGGTGCTCTCGCACGCGATCGGCACCGACCCGCGGGCGATGGGCGAGCACGTGCCGTTCGACATCGCCTACGACGACCGGCCCCTGCACAGCGGCTTCGGCGGCGGGGTCCACCACTGCCTCGGCCACTTCGTGGCACGCACCGACATGAGCGTCGCCCTTCCTCTGCTGGCGCAGCGGATGCCGGATGTCGCAGCCGACGGCCCCGGCGAATGGCTCCCCGTCTCGGGCAACACGGGCCCAGTGCGCTTCCCGCTCCGGTTCACGCCCGACGCCTGACGCGGCGGCGGGTGCGGTTAAGCGCCGCGCGGACCAGCGCGCCGCGCGGTTCACCGCGAGAATGCTCCGCCCACGCCCGGCTGCGTGTGGCCGCGACGTCGGTAGTGCGCCGAGCGCAGGCTCACGAAGATCGCCGAGGCGACCATTGCGACGCCCGAGCCGAGCAGCACCGCGAGCGTTCCCTCGTCGGCAACCTCGGGCAGTTCCGCGAATGCGAGCTCGTTCATGAGCAGCGACACGGTGAACCCGATGCCGCCGAGGGCGCCGACCACGACCAGGTCGACGAACGTGAGCGGCGTGCCCGATCGGCGGCGCGCGACGAGGCCGCCGAGCCCGCCCGCGAGGGTGATGCCGATGATCTTTCCCACGGGCAGGGCGATGAAGATGCCCCAGAACGCCGGATCGAGTTCGCTCGGGCGAACCTGGGGCACGACGACCATCGCCGCCGAGAAGGCGAACAGCGGCAGGATGACGCCGTTCGACCACGGCTCGAGCGCGTGCACCGCCCGGCCGCCCGGGCGTCGGGCCATCACGAGGCCGAGGGCGACGCCCGCGATGGTCGCGTGCACGCCCGACTGGTACACGAAGTACCACGCGATGACGCCGAGCAGGATGAGCACGGCATTGACCGGCCACTGCGGTCGGCGCGAGAGGATCCAGTTCGACCGCGGCTTCATCAGCCTGCTCACGGCGCCGAACAGCGCGATGGCGATCCCCGCGAAGCCGAGCGCGCCGAGGTCGGCGTCGCTCGTGAAGAAGAATGCGATGATGATGATCGCGATGAGGTCGTCGAGCACCGCGAGCGCGAGCAGGAACACGCGCACGCGCGTCGGGATCCAGGTGCCGAACATCGCGAGCACGCCGAGCGCGAAGGCGATGTCGGTCGCCGTGGGAACCGGCCAGCCGTCGACCGTCTCGGTGCCCGCCGTGAACCCGATGTAGATGAGCGCCGGCACGACGACCCCGCCGACGGCCGCGATCGCGGGCAGCAGCGCCTTCGACGGGCTGTTGAGCTCGCCGATCACGAGCTCGCGCTTCAACTCGACGGCGACGATGAAGAAGAAGATCGCGAGCAGCCCGTCGCTGATCCAATGGCCGAGCGAGAGGTCGAGACCGAGCCAGGCGAGGTCGATGTGGTCGTTCTTCACCGCCACGACCGCTGCGCCGAACGGGAGGTTCGCGACGACGAGGCCGAGCACGGCGGCGATCAGCAGCAGGGCGGCGGCCCAGCGCTCGGAGCGGAGGAAGTTCATGGGACCCCTGTCGGAAGTCGCGCACTGGCGGCGGGCGGGCCGCGTCATGACGTCGGAAAACACTGACGACGATCGCTCGTCGGCCGACCAGACTTCCCGGCACTCCTCTGCCATCCTATTCGGCTCACGATCGGCGCAGTTAGGCTGACGGAGTGAGCGAGATCGAGGCGGGGCGCATCGCGGCCGGGCGGTACGAGGTCGGGGCGGGCCCTCACGGGGGTCTCGACGAGCTGATCGAGACCGTCGCGCTGCTGCGAGCGCCGGGCGGATGCCCCTGGGATGCCGACCAGACCCACGAGAGCCTCGTGCAGTACCTCGTCGAGGAGTGCTGGGAGCTCATCGACGCCATCGAGACCGGTGATCGCGCCGAGATGATCGAGGAGCTCGGCGACGTGCTCTACCAGGTGCTCTTCCACGCCGACATCGCGTGGCACACCCCGGGTGAAGCCTTCGACATCGACGACGTGGCTCGTCACATGACGGCGAAGATGGTGTCGCGGCATCCGCATGTCTTCGGCGATCGTGAGGCGCACACTGCCGCCGACGTCGTCGCGTTCTGGGAAGACCTCAAGAAAGACGAGAAACCGCACCGCACGAGCGTGCTCGACGGTGTGCCGCGCGGCATGCCGGCGCTCGCGCTCGCGCGCAAGGTGCTCGACAAGGCCGAGAAGGTGAACGTGACGGCGGCGGATGTCCCGGCGACGAGCGGAGCCGTGGCGGGCGCGTCGCCCGCCGTCGCGCCGGCGACCGAGCCAGAACTGGGGCGAATGCTGCTCGAGATCGTCGCGTCGGCCCGCGCGCAGGGGCTCGACGCCGAACGCGCGCTGCGCGGTGCCGTGCGCGATCTCGAAGACCAGGTGCGTCGCACAGAGCAGGCGAGTAGCGTCGAGGCATGAGCGGCGACTCCTTCAACGACCTCCTGTCCACGCAGATCGGCAACGAGTTCGCGGCATCGCAGCAGTACATCGCGATCGCCGCATGGTTCGACGAGCACGACCTGCCGCAGCTCGCGGCGCACTTCTACCGGCAGTCGGTCGAAGAGCGCAATCACGCGATGATGCTCGTGCAGTACCGCATGGACCGCCATCTCGGCGTCACCATCCCCGGCGTCCCCGCAGTGCGCAACGACTTCTCGAGCGTCGTCGAGCCGCTCGAGCTCGCCCTCGCCCAAGAGAAGGAGGTCACCGGGCAGATCGAGGCGCTCTTCAAGGCCGCCCGGGCCGAGGGCGATGCGCTCGGCGAGCAGGCGATGCTCTGGTTCCTCAAGGAGCAGGTCGAAGAGGTCTCGTCGATGGACACGCTGCTCACGATCGCCAAGCGCGCGGGCGACAACCTCTTCGACATCGAGAACTTCGTCGCCCGCGAGCGCATCGGCGACGGCGGCGTCGAGGCCGGTGCGCCCGAGGCCGCGGGCGGCGCGTTGTAGGTCGCCCGCGCCCAGGGATTCGATCCGTCGGAAAACGCTCGACTCGACCGGTCTCGGTGCGTTTCCTGACGGATCGAATTGTGGTTCGGGCCGGGTCGAAGGCCCGGCCGCCCTCAGGCGATGC
Organism: Agromyces cavernae; assembly: GCF_021044935.1. Classification (GTDB taxonomy): domain Bacteria; phylum Actinomycetota; class Actinomycetes; order Actinomycetales; family Microbacteriaceae; genus Agromyces; species Agromyces cavernae. Next base: position 1,046,610 of record NZ_JAJNMP010000002.1, on the reverse strand, counting down.
GACTGCCCGCGGGAAGGCGACGCACGGGCACGTCCGAGCGCCGCCACGCCCACGCGAGCGCTCCCGCGCCGAGCAGCAGGTGGATCGCGAATCCCACGAACCACGACGGCACCGACCGGTCGTAGACCTCCTGGGGGCTCTCGTAGTCGGAGTCCTGCCACAACCCGTCGGGCTTGAACGTCGAGCACTCGTCGGAGACGGGCTCGAGGTCCGGAGCGTGCTGCGCCTGCCGAACCCCGACGGCGATCCATCCGAACAGGTCGCGCGGCGACCCGAGCTCGTCGAACGTGATCGGCGAGGCGTCGGCGACGACCACGTACGGGTTGGCCGCGAGGAAGCCCCACACGGCGTCGAACCGCGGCGTCTGGTAGGTGTTCACCGTAGGCGTCAGGCACGGCACCTCGCCGCTCTCGGGCGGGAGGCCGTTCTCATCGAGCGCCTGGTAGTCGACCGCGATGAGGGTCTGCCGCACGTTCGACTGGATCGACGCGCCGCCGAGCCCGAAGGCGATGAGCGTGCCGACTGACAGCGCGGCGACGACCAGGTACGTCACGACCACCGAGAACAGCGGGCGGGAGAGCACGCCCGAGAGTCCGACGCCGACGGCGGCGATGACGGCGAGCTCGACCGCGAGCACGAGCACCGAGATCACGATCGTCGCCGCTGAGATCTGCCCCAGCACGATGCCGAACACGAGGAACGGCACCGATGCCGCGAGGAACGCGAGCGCGGTCAGCCAGGCCGCGAGCCACTTGCCGATCACGAGCTGCGCCGTCGTGATGAGCGTCACCTGGGTCGTCGCGAGGGTGCCCGCGTCGCGCTCGCCGTTGATGGCGTTGCCCGACAGTGCGGGTGACACGAGGGTGCCGAGCAGCAGGACGAAGAACACGACGCCCGAGAAGACGGCGCCGCCGCCGGTGTCCCACGCGTTCGATGCGATCACCGTCAGCACGGTGACGAGGCTCACGAGCAGCACGAACACGCCGAGCAGTACGTACCACGCGACTCCGCGCACACGCTGCCTCAGGTCGAGCGTGACGATGAGCCACATGCCGCGAAGGAACCCGCTCATGCCTCGCCTCCCTGGCGGTTCAGGTCGTGGAACACGTGCTCGAGATCGCCCACGGCAGGCGCGAACGACGAGATCGGCACGCCGACGCCCACGAGGTGGGCGAGCAGCTGGGCGGCGTCGGCTTCACTCGCGAGCGGCACGACCGCGCCGAAGCGTTCGACGACGGCGACGGCGCCGAATCCCGCGGCCTCGAGCGCGGCGCCGAGTCGTTCGGCGTCGAGCGACCTGATGCGCCAGCCCCTGGCAGTCTGGCCGGCTCGCGCCACGTCGTCGGGTGCCGCGGTGACGCCCTCCGCGAGGTATACGGCGGTGTCGGCCATCTCCTCGAGCTCGGCGAGCACGTGGCTCGACACGAGCACGGTCTTCCCGTCGCCGGCGAGCCGTCGCACGAGTTCGCGCAGCGAGGCGCGCGCCGCCGGGTCGAGGCCCGAGGCGGGTTCGTCGAGCAGCAGCACCTCGGGATCGTGCACGAGGGCGCGCGCGAGGCTGAGTCGCTGCTTCTGCCCGCGGGAGAGCACGCGTGCGGGCTGGTCGGCGAGCGCGTCGAGATCGACGAGCGCGATGAGGTCGGCTGCGCGATCGGATGCCGCATCGGAGCTCATGCCGTACATGCGCCCGCTCGTGGTGAGGGCGGCTCGCACGGTGAGCGAGGGCCACGATCCGAGCGCGTCGGGCATCCAGCCCATGCGCCGCCGAACCTGGTGCGGCTCGGTGACCGGGTCGTATCCCGCAATGCGGATCGACCCCGCGTCGGGTGCGAGCAGCGACGCGAGCATGAGCAGCAGGGTCGTCTTGCCCGCGCCGTTGGGCCCGATGAGGCCTGCCACTTGTCCCGGCGCGACGTCGAACGTCGCGCTGCGCACGGCGTGCACCTCGCCGAACGACCGGGCGACGCCCTCGACCGTGATCCCCTTCACACTGCCTCCCGTTCGCTGCTCGTCGCAGTCTAGGGGCGCGGAGCGACGCGTCGGCACCGGGGAACCACTGAGCCGCGGGCGCCGCGGTGCGCGCGCGCCCGTCCGCGTGCTGGAAGAATGATCGGCATGGCCGCATCCGTCACTCCTCCGCGCGGCATGCGCGACTTCCTCCCCGCCGAGAAGGCCCGGCGCGAGCACGCCCTCGGCGTGATCCGCGGCGTCTACGCTGCGCACGGCTTCGATGAGATCGAGACGCCCGTCATGGAGGACTCGTCACGGCTGCACGCCGGTCTCGGCGGCGACAACGAGAAGCTCGCGTTCGCCGTCATGAAGCGCGGCCTCACGCCCGACGATCTGGCCGCGGCAGCGGCATCCGGCGACGCCCTCTCGCTCGCCGACCTCGGCCTGCGCTACGACCTCACGGTTCCGCTCGCCCGGTTCTACGCGACGCACCGGGCTGCGCTGCCGCCCGTGTTCCGGGCCATCCAGATCGCCCCGGTGTGGCGTGCCGAACGCCCGCAGAAGGGTCGGTACCGCCAGTTCGTGCAGTGCGACATCGACATCATCGGCGACGCCGGGCAGCTCGCCGAGCTCGAGCTGCTCACGGCGACCGTCGCGACGCTCGACGCGCTGGGTCTCGGCGGCTGCACGATCCGCATCAACGACCGGCGCATCCTCGCGGGCATCCTGGGCTCCTGGGGGGTTCCCGACGAGCTGCGCGAGCGCGCCCTCATCACGATCGACAAGCTCGACAAGATCGGCACCGGGGGAGTCGCGGCCGAGCTCGCCGAACTCGGCGTCGAGCAAGCGGATGTCGCAGCCGAGCTCGAGGCGCTCACCGCGGCGAACTGGCGCCTGCACGATGGCGTGGTTCCCCCGCCCGCCTGGCTCGATCAGGCCGCGTACGCCGACCTGCTCGCGCTGCGCGCCGCCCTGCCCGACGCCGCGATCGAGTTCGACCCCACGCTCGTGCGCGGCATGGGCTACTACACGGGCACGATCTTCGAGATCGCGCACCCCGAATTCGGGTACTCGCTCGGCGGCGGGGGGCGCTACGACCACATGATCGGTCGCTTCCTCGGGCAGGAGGTTCCCGCGTGCGGCTTCTCGATCGGATTCGAGCGCATCGTCGACCTGCTCGCCATCCGCGATCACTCGCGCCCCCGCGCGGTCGTCCTCGTCCACGACCCCGATGTCCCGGCCTCGACCCTGCTCGGGCTCAAGGACGAGCTCATCGCGGGCGGCACGCGCGTGCGCCTCGAGCGCCGCGTCAAGAACGTGCGCGGCCTCCTCGATCGGGTCACCGCCGACGGCTTCGACGCGTGGGCACCAGTGACCCCCGACACGACCGACGCCGCCTCGCTCTCGTTCCGCGAGCTCGCCGCCTGAACGTCACCCGCTCGGCCGAAGGAGCGCGGTGCGCGAGATCATCCACCTGATCACACCCGGTGATCACTTCTCGCCGAGCACCGGCAGCGCCATTCCCACGGTCGTGCACGGGCTGAGCCGGGCGCGTGCCGCCGGGACTCCCGAGCCGTCGGTCCTCGTCGCCCGGGGCACCTACCCCGACCGGTACCCGAGCGCCCGGGCGATCGAGTACGAGCAGGCGCCGGCGTGGCCGCTCGAGCGGGTCGCACCGCGGAGGGTCGTCGATACGGCACTCGCCCTGCTCGGCATGCCGCGGCCGGTGGTCCGGCGCACGTTCCGGCCGGCGTTTGCCGGCCAGGCCTCGTGGTCGCCCTCGGTGGTGTTCTGCCACAATGCGCCGCAGGCGATCCCGCTCGTCGATCACCGGCGGCACGTGCCCGTGCTCTACGCGCACAACAACCTGCTGCGCTCGTATTCCCGCGCGGAGTCGGGTCGGGTGCTGCGCCACGCCCGGTTCATCGTCTGCGTGAGCAGGTCGCTCGCCGACGAGATGAAGGAGCACCTGCCGTCGTCGATGCACGCGCGAGTCGTGGTCGTGCACAACGGCGTCGACACCGGGGTGTTCCAGCGTGCGCCGAGGCGCGACGACGGCCGGCTGCTCGAGGTGGCGTTCGTCGGCCGGATGCTGCGCGAGAAGGGTGCCGGCGTCGTGATCGACGCGTTCCGACGCCTCGACCGACACGATCTGCGGCTGCGGATCGTCGGATCGGACGGATTCGATTCGAGTGCGGCGCTCACGGACTTCGAGCGCGAGCTCAGGCGGGCGGCCGAGCCCCTCGGCGATCGCGTGCAGTTCACGCCGTTCGTCCCGCGCGAGCAGGTCGTGCGCATCCTCGGCGAATCCGACATCGTGGTCGTCCCGTCGACGTGGCGCGAGCCGTTCGCGCTCACGGCGCTCGAGGGCATGGCGGCGGGCGCCGCGGTGGTCGCGTCCGACATCGGAGGCATCCCCGAGACGGTTCGCGGCGCCGGGATCCTCGTCCCTCCGGGCGATGCCGCCGCCCTCGCGGCGGCGCTCGGCGACCTCGCCGGCGACCCCGATCTTCTCCGCCGTACCGCCGAAGCGTGTCGGGCGCGCGCAGTCGAGCTGGACTGGTCGCGCGCGGCGGGGCAATTGGAGCAGCTCGTGCGCTCGGTCGACTGAGCAGACGCCGACCTCACAGTGTTCCGCGATCCGTCGCGCATGGCCCTTCAACCTGACCGGAATGGGCGATCCGCGACGGATCGACTCGACGCTGATGGCGCATTGTGGACAGCCATGAACCCGCCTGGCGCGTACGCGGCACAGTAGGCGGATGCCAGCTCGACAGCCACTCCCGTCGCACCTCGACGGCGTGGCGTTCCACGTGCACGAGACGGAGTTCCACGGAGTGACGCCGAAGCGGCTGCGCGGCCGCGACCTGCAACGACCGTTCACGGGCGTCCGCTCCGTCGGGCTCGACCTGACGAGCATCTCCGACCGTGCTCTCGCGTACGCGCCGCTGTTGCGTCCGGGCGACGCGTTCAGCCACTCGACCGCAGCAGAGCTCCTCGGCCTCCCGCTTCCCGCTTCGACACCTGAGCTCCACATCATCTCGCAGCCGGGTGTCGCGCGGGCACGTGCACGCGGCGTGGTCGGGCACGAGGCATCCGAACCGTTCGAATCGGTGCTTCTCGACGTGCACCCGATCGTGCCTGCGACACTCGCGTGGTGCCAGCTTGCCGGCTCCCTGGGGCGCGACGACCTCGTGGCCCTCGGCGATGCGATCGTCGGCGGACGGCGGCGCTCGGGTGGCCGACGCTCAGACCCGCTCGCGACACACGCTCAGCTGGCGATCGCCGTGCAGCGGTGGGGGCGACGCCGTAGCGCGCGTCGACTTGCTTCGGCTCTCCCGCTGATACGCACGGGTGTCGACTCCCGCCCCGAGACCCTCACGAGACTCTGCCTGATCGATGCCGGACTGCCCGAGCCGCTCGTCAACAATGCGACCATCGTGGGCGACGGGCGGGTGCTCCATCCAGATCTGAAGTGGCGCGACGTGCGCATCCTGTTCGAGTACGAAGGCGACGGTCACCGCACCGACCGTCGGCGCTGGAAGCAGGACCTTGCCCGCAAGGGCGACTTCGAGGCAGCCGGATGGATCGTGATCCGAGTCACGTCCGACGACCTGTTCGTCGATCGTGCGGCATTCATCGCGCGCGTGAGGAGCGTCATCCGCCTCGCCGAACGCCGCCTCGCATCGCTCGGTAGCGGCGAACCGTCGCAAACCGCCCACGGGTGACTCGCGAGTGGGCATTCTGCGCCGGATCGCCGTCTGCATGGGCTCGGGTGGGCCGCGCGGGTCGTGAATACGCAGCGCAATGCGAGCGGATGTCACGTGGCCGAGCGGCACTCGTGAGCATTACTAGACTGTGACGCGGATCACGACGGAGTCGTCCACCAGTCACCCCCATCACAGAGGAGTTCACTGTGGCATTCATCGAAGCAGTAGGCGCGCGCGAGATTCTCGATTCTCGTGGCAACCCGACCGTCGAGGTCGAGGTGCTCCTCGACGACGGCACGCTGGCCCGCGCGGCGGTGCCCTCGGGTGCGTCGACCGGCGCCTTCGAGGCGTACGAGCTGCGCGACGGCGACAAGGATCGCTACCTCGGCAAGGGCGTGCAGAAGGCCGTCGACGCCGTGCTCGACGACCTCGGCCCCGCCATCGAAGACCTCGACGCGAGCGACCAGCGCCTCGTCGACGCCGCACTCATCGACGCCGACGGCTCCGACAACAAGGGCCGCCTCGGCGCGAACGCCATCCTGGGTGTCAGCCTCGCCGTCGCGAAGGCCGCGGCCGACTCGGCCGACCTGCCGCTGTTCCGCTACCTCGGCGGCCCGAACGCGCACGTCCTGCCCGTGCCGATGATGAACATCATCAACGGCGGTGCCCACGCCGACACCGGCGTCGACATCCAGGAGTTCATGGTGCTGCCGATCGGCGCGCCGAGCTACTCCGAGGGCCTGCGCTGGGGCGTCGAGACCTACCACGCGCTCAAGAGCCTGCTGAAGTCGAAGGGCCTCTCGACGGGCCTCGGCGACGAGGGCGGATTCGCGCCCGACTTCGAGCACAACCGCGCCGCGCTCGACTTCATCTCCGAGGCCGTCGGCCAGGCGGGCTTCACGCTCGGCACCGACATCGCGCTCGGCCTCGACGTCGCGGCGACCGAGTTCTTCGAGAACGGCGTCTACCGCTTCGAGGGTCAGGACCGCACCTCGGCCGAGATGAGCGCCTACTACGCCGAGCTCGCCGCCGCATACCCGCTCATCTCGATCGAGGACCCGCTCGCCGAAGACGACTGGGAGGGCTGGACGCAGCTCACCACCGAGCTCGGCCAGAAGCTCCAGCTCGTCGGCGACGACCTGTTCGTCACGAACCCCGCCCGCCTCGCCGACGGCATCGGCAAGCGCGCCGGCAACTCGATCCTCGTGAAGGTCAACCAGATCGGCACGCTCACCGAGACCCTCGACGCCGTCTCGCTCGCGCAGCGCTCCGGCTACACGGCGGTGCTCTCGCACCGCTCGGGCGAGACCGAGGACACGACCATCGCCGACCTCGCGGTCGCGACGAACGCGGGTCAGATCAAGACGGGCGCGCCCGCCCGGTCGGAACGCGTCGCCAAGTACAATCAGCTTCTGAGGATCGAAGAAGAGCTCGGTGAGGCCGCGGTGTACGCCGGCCGCACGGCGTTCCCTCGCTTCACGGCGTGATCGCGTAGCTGACAGCGACGGGGGTGGCCGGGTGGCCACCCCCGTCGTGGTTTCCCGGTCGGCGATGAGGAGGGGTGATGAACGGCGATTCCGGCCGCGCACCCCGTCGACCGGCGAACCCGGCCGGCTCCCGGCCGCCGCGCGGTCGAAAGCCGCCGGCTGCGGCCGAACGGCGGCCCGCGCCGCGCACGACGACGGGCGGCGCGACCGAGGCCGCACGCGCGGGATGGCTCCGGGGCATCCGATTCTCAGGTTTCTCGCTCATCATGATGGGAATACTCGTGCTCGCCGTCGTGGTGCTCGCGCCGTCGATCACGGCGTTCGCGCAACAGCGGCAGCAGATCGCGGAGCTTCGCGCCGCCGTCTCCGCACAGGAGGAGGAGGTGCAGCGGCTGCGCGACGAGCGCGAGCGCTGGAACGACGAGACGTTCATCGTGACGCAGGCACGTGAGCGGCTCTATTACGTGATGCCGGGCGAGGTGAGTTACCTCGTCATCGACGACCGGGCGGCGGGGACGACGGCGGATGCCGCAACCGAGGTCTCGGCCGAAGTGACCGAAACGAAGGGCGACTGGATGCGCACGCTGCTCGACTCCGTGATGACCGCGGGGCTCGCGCCTGCCGCGACCGAATCGGGCGAACGATGACCCGCCCGCCCTTCGGGCCGGTGTCCGAGCGCGACCTGCGCATCGTCACCGCGCAGCTCGGCCGCCGCCCCCGCGACGTGGTCGGCATCCCCGCCCGGTGCGTGTGCGGCGCGCCGACCGTGGTCGCGACGGCGCCGCGGCTGGCCGACGGCACCCCGTTCCCGACGTTCTACTACCTCTCGCACCCGGTCGCGACGGCCGCCATGTCGTTCCTCGAGGCGGCGCAGCTCATGGTCGAGTGCACCGAGCTGCTGGCAGGCGACGCCGACCTGCGGACCGCCTACCGGCGTGCGCACGGCGACTTCCTGACCGATCGCGGCCTGTTCGGCGACGTCGCCGAGATCGCCGGCATCTCGGCGGGCGGCATGCCGACGCGGGTCAAGTGCCTGCATGCGCTCGCCGCGCACTCCCTCGCGGCGGGGCCGGGCGCGAATCCCATCGGCGACCTCGCGCTCGAGCGCTCGTCGTGGTCGCCCGAGGTGTGCCAGTGCCCCGACTACGGGGTCGACGAGCCCGCCGAGGCGGCGCTCGATGAGACATCCGAAGAGCTGAGCGGATGACCCGGCCAGAACGCATCCGTTCCCTCGGGCGCACAGCGCGCATCGCCGCCGCGGTCGCCGCGATGGGCGCGATCGTGTTCGCCGGAGCCGCTCCTGCGCACGCCGACACGGTGCGCGACTACGAGTACTGGCTGGGCGACTACGGCTTCACGACCGCGTGGAACACCTCGCGCGGCGAGGGCGTCACCGTTGCCGTCATCGACACGGGCGTGAACGGCAACGTCGCCGAACTGCGCGGCGTCGTCACCGGCGGCACGGATGTCTCGGGCCTCGGTACGCCCGACGGTCAGACACCCGTGGGCGACCCCGACGACAGCGCGCACGGCACGATGGTCGCCTCGCTGCTCGCCGGGAGGGGCACGGGTGAGGGCAGCGGCGTGATCGGCGTGGCGCCCGAGGCCGAACTGCTCGCCGTCTCGGTCGCGTTCGGCCAGGACACCGGTGCCGAGAAGACGAATGACGAGCAGATCGCCGAGGGCGTGCGCTGGGCGGTCGACAACGGCGCCGACGTCATCAACATGTCGCTCACCCGCAACACCCGCGACTGGCCCGAGAGCTGGGACGACGCGTTCACGTACGCCTTCGAGAACGACGTGGTCGTGGTCGCGGCCGCCGGCAACCGGGGGAGCGGCACGAGCGAGGTCGGCGCCCCGGCGACGATCCCCGGCGTGCTGACGGTCGCGGGCGTCGACAAGGAGAAGAACGCGAGCTTCGACGCGAGCTCGCAGGGCATCTCGATCGCGGTCGCGGCGCCGAGCGAAGACCTCGTCGGCGTGCAACCCGACGGGCGGGTCGCGATCTGGAGCGGCACGAGCGGCGCGGCCCCGCTCGTCTCGGGGCTCGTCGCACTCGTGCGCTCGGAGTACCCCGAACTCGATGCCGCCGACGTCATCGAACGCGTCACCCAGACCGCTGATCCCAACGGGCATGAAGTACCCAGCCCGCTCTACGGATACGGCCTCATCGACCCGGTCGCGGCGCTGGAGTCCGAGGTCGATCCTGCCGAGGTCACCCCTCTCGAACTCCTCACCGACTGGATCACCCTGCACCGGCGCGCGACGAGCGATACCCCGGCTCCCTCGGCCGAGACACCCGAGATCGTACCGATCGCCGACCCGCCGCTGCCCGAAGACGATGCGACGAACACGCTGCTCCCGACACCGTGGACGCTCGCATATATCACGGTCCCGCTCTCGCTGGTCGCTGGATTTGGTACGATAGGTGCGCTGTTGGGCATCGGCGCCACTCGGCATCTCAGGCGGACTGTCCGCAATCGCGAACAGTGATCGCACGTTCAAGCAAACGAGGAGTCCATTTCACCGTGCCCAAGATTCTCATTGTCGGTGGCGGCTATGCCGGGTTCTACACCGCGTGGAAGCTCGAGAAGTGGCTGCGACCCGGCGAGGCCGAGGTCACGATCGTCGACCCGCTCCCGTACATGACCTACCAGCCGTTCCTTCCCGAGGTGGCTGCAGGGTCGATCGAGCCGCGACACTCCGTCGTCTCGCAGCGTCGTCATCTCAAGAAGACGAGCGTCATCACCGCCAAGGTCACGCGCATCGACCACGCGGCGAAGACCGCGACGATCACCCCCGAGCTCGGTGAGCCGTGGGACTTCGAGTACGACGTGATCGTCGTCACCGGCGGTGCCGTCTCGCGCACGTTCCCGATCCCGGGCATCGCCGACAACGCCATCGGCCTGAAGTCGATCGAAGAGGCCGTCGCCATCCGCGACCGCGTGCTCACCAACTTCGACAAGGCGGCCAACCTCCCGGCCGGGCCCGAGCGCGATCGACTGCTCACGTTCGTCGTCGTCGGCGGCGGCTTCGCAGGCATCGAGGTGTTCGCCGAGCTGCGCTCCTTCGCGAGCTCGCTGCTCGAGTTCTACCCGCAGCTGACCTTCGACGACACGCACTTCCACCTCATCGAGGCCATGGGTCGCATCATGCCCGAGGTCTCGCTGCCGACCAGCCACTGGGTCATCAAGCACCTCGCACAGCGTGGCGCCGAGATCCACCTCGACACGCAGCTCACGAGCGCGGTCGACGGCAACATCGAGCTGTCGACGGGCGAGAGCTTCGAGTCCGACCTCATCGTGTGGACGGCGGGTGTCATGGCCAACCCGGCCATCGTGCGCTCGAGCGACCTTCCCGTCGAAGAGCGCGGCCGCATCCTGACCCGTGCCGACCTGCGCGTCGGCGACGAAGACGACTGGGTGGCCGACGCGTGGGCTGCGGGCGACATCGCCGCGGTTCCCGACCTCACGGGCGGCGGCGTCGGCGGCTACTGCGTGCCGAACGCACAGCACGCCGTGCGTCAGGGCAAGCTGCTCGCGAAGAACATCGTGGCCGTGCTGCGCGGTGAGGAGCCGAAGGAGTACTTCCACAAGAACCTCGGCGCGGTCGCCGGTCTCGGCATCGGCTCGGGCGTGTTCCAGTCGGGCAACATCGCGCTGAAGGGCCTCATCGCCTGGTTCGCCCACCGCGGCTACCACGGCCTCGCGATGCCCAGCTGGGAGCGCAAGTTCCGCGTGTTCTGGGGCTGGTGGAACAACTTCTGGCTCGGTCGCGACATCGTCTCGCTCACCGCGGTGCAGCAGCCGCGTGCGCAGTTCGAGGCGTTCGCCGCTCGGCCGAAGCTCGCAGCCGAGGCTGCACCGCAGCCGAAGGCCGCCCCCGCGGCATCCGCGCCCAAGAAGGCCGAGCCCAAGGCGAAGGCGGCGCTCGAGCCGCATGCCGGCGAGACGACCGAGACCAAGTCCGCGGGCTCAGCCGCCGCGAAGGTCGTCGCCGCGCAGCCCGTCGCCGCGAAGTAGTGTGGGTCGCGGCGCCGCCACCGTGCGGCGCCGCGCTCCCGTAGCCCAATCGGCAGAGGCAGGCGACTTAAACTCGCCTCAGTCTGGGTTCGAATCCCAGCGGGAGCACCCGGGCACAAGGTTCGAACCTCGGCCCGAGGAATCGCAGGGCTGGGGTTCGAGCCTTTTCTGCGTTCGCAGCCCGGCAAACGCCTGCCGCTGCCGACTCGCACTCAGTACGCTGGGGGAATGTCTCTCGCGCACACCGTCGTCTTCCGCCTGAATCACGAGAAGGGGAGCACGGAGTACGACGCGTTCCTCGTCGACGCGCGGGAGATCCTCACCGGCATCCCCGGAGTACAGGATTTCCGCATCCGCGATCAAGTGAGTGCGAAGAGCGACCTGACACTGCAGTTCTCGATGGTGTTCGCCGACGAACAGGCGTACCGTGCCTACGACGCGCACCCCGCGCACGTCGCCTTCGTCGCTGAGCGTTGGGTGCCCGAAGTCGCCGCGTTCCAGGAGTACGACTTCATCGACCGCTGACCGGCTGGCTGGGCCGCCGTGCTCAGACTCTCCTCCGGAGGGGCACCCCGAGAGTGCGACGCCTGCTGCTGCTTCACGACCCGTGGAACCCGGTCAGATGGGAAGCGGCCGGTCTTCGACGACGCTCTTCATGACGAGGGTGGAACTGAGGCGCTGCACGCCCGGGAGCGTGGCGAATGCGTTCGTCGTACAACTGCTGGAAAGCGGCAGATCCTTCGCGATGACACGCAGGAGGTAGTCGGGGTCACCGAAGAGCCGCTGTGCCTGAAGAATCTGCGGGATCTCCGTGACGGCTTGCTCGAACGCGTCCACGGTCGTGCGGTCGGCGGCGTGCATGGTCACGAACACGAGGGTCTCGAAGTTGAGACCCACCGTGCTCGGGTCGAGGTGCGCGTGGTATCCGCTGATGACTCCGGCGTGCTCGAGTGCCTTCAGCCGACGGTGGCATGGAGAAACGCTCGGCATCGGTGCGGTCCTGCTGGTCGAGCAACTGATCCACGCCACCCAGCCGGCGATGGCGTAGGAGCAAGATTGAACCCACCTGTTCCGACCCCAGCCCACTGAGGAGAATCATGGACGCCGTCGAACTGCAACGCACCTACCTGGACCTCACGACCCCGCATGTCGCCGACGCCATCATGCGCCTGGGGATTCCGGTCCGTCAGGCTCCCGCAGGCATCCGCCCGATCTGGCTGAACACGCATGTCGTCGGACGCGCCCGGCCGGCACGTCATGTCGGCAGCGTCGACGTGTTCCTCGAGGCCTTCGAGCGGTCCGAGCCGGGCGATGTGCTCGTCGTCGACAACGCCGGCCGGGAGGACGAGGCGTGCGTGGGTGATCTCGTCGCATTGGAGGCCCGGAATGCCGGGCTGGCGGGCATCGTGATCTGGGGCCTGCACCGCGACTCGCGTGAGCTTCGCGACATCCGGCTGCCCGTCTTCAGCCGGGGCACGCTGCCCGGCGGCCCGCAACGCCTCGACGACCAGGAGGCCGACGCGCTCACCGCCGCCAGGTTCGGCATGCACACGGTGACCGCGGAGGACTTCGTGCTCGGCGACGACGACGGTGTGCTCTTCCTGCCCTTCGACCGCGCCGCCGAGATCGCCGCACTCGCGACCACGATCCGCGACACCGAACGCCATCAGGCCGCCCGCATGAACCTCGGTACCGGCTTCCGCGAGCAGGCCCGGTTCACCGAGTTCCTGGCGGCGAGGGATCGCGACGGCACGACCTTCCGTCAGCACCTCCGTTCCATCGGTGGGGCCATCGAGGAATGAACGAGGCCTACTTCGAGCGTGTGGATGAGCGGCGGTTCCGGCCCACCGCCCATACCGGCGGCGGATGGGACCCGACCGAACTGCACTTCAGCCCACTGGGTGGTCTCATCGTGCACGCGATCGAACGGCATCGGGCGGGCAGCCCCGAGAACGGCATGCTGCTCGGCCGGATCAGCTTCGACATCCTCGGACGCCTCTCGTCAGACGAGTGCGAGATCGTCGTCACCACCGCGCGAGGCGGCCGCACCATCGAGCTCGTCGACGCCATCGTGCGCATCGCAGGGCGCGACGTTGCCCGCGCGCACGCCTGGTACCTGACCGAGACCGACACGACGTCCGTCGCCGGCGGCGGACCCGATCCGCTCGCCGAGCCCGACACCCTCGCGCGGTGGCAGATGAGCTCGATGTGGCCCGGAGGTTTCGTCGCGTCGCTCGAGGTCCGCCCGGTCCGTCCGCTGCAGCCCGGCCGCGCCACCGCATGGGTGACGACCGCGGTCGACCTCGTCGCCGGTGAAGTCGCGAGCCCGCTCGCCTCGTACGTCGCGCTCATCGACATCGCCAACGGCCTCGGTGCGCGGGAGCGTCCCGATGAATGGATGTTCCCCAACATGGACCTGACCATCCACCTGCACCGTCAGCCGGGCGGGCACTGGGTCGGCCTGGACACCACGACCACGTTCGGTCCCTCCGGGCAGGGTGTGACGAGCACGGTGCTCCACGACGTCGCCGGCCCCGTCGGCTTCGCGAACCAGGTCCTCACGGTGAGGCCCGGCCGGCGACCGCCGAGGCCGTGATCAGCTCGTCACTCCATGATGTCGAGGCGCCGCAGGATGAGTCCTTCACGCAGCGCCCACGGCGACACCTCGAGTTCTCGCACGTCGAACGCGCGCATGGCCTCGGAGAGCACGACCGCGCCCGCGACGATCTGGAACGTGCGGTCGGCGGTGATGCCGGGCAGGGCGGGTCGTGAGTCGGCCGGGATCTTGGCGAGGCGCGGGGTCCAGTCGTCGAGGCCGCGGCGCGTGAGCACGTAGCGATCGCTCGATCCGACGCCCTCGGCGATGTGGCCCGCAAGCCGCGCGAGCGAGCGGATGGTCTTCGAGGAGCCGACGACGTGGTCGGGTGAGGGCAGGTGGCGGAAGGCGCCGACCTCGGCGGCGAGCAGTTCGCGCGCGTGCGCGCGCAGGCGGGCGACCTGGTCTTCGGAGGGCGGGTCGTCGGGCAGGAACTCGACCGTCGAGCGACCCGCGCCGAGGGGGACCGAGCGTGCGACGTCGGGCACCTCGTCGACGCCCTGCGTGAGCTCGAGCGAGCCGCCGCCGATATCGAAGAGCAGGATGTTGTCGGCCGACCAGCCGTACCAGCGCCGCACGGCGAGGAACGTCAGGTTCGCCTCGTCTTCGCCGGGGAGCACCTGCAGTTCGACGTCGGTCTCGCGTGCGACGCGGTCGAGCACCTCCTCGCCGTTGGCGGCCTCGCGGATGGCCGAGGTCGCGAAGGGGAGGAACTCGTCGAGGCCGGACTCGCGCGCGATCGCCGCTGCGTCGCCGACTGCTGAGATGATCGCCGCCACGCCCTCTTCGCTGATCGCGCCGTCGGGCTCGAGGTAGCGCATGAGGCGCAGCACCGACTTGTGCGACGACATCGGGATCGGCCGCGCGCCGCGATGGGCGTCGACCACGAGGAGGTGCACGGTGTTGGATCCGACGTCGAGAACACCGAGGCGCATACTGCGAGCGTAGCCGTTTTCGTGCATACTGATCCGACTGGGACAACTGTCCCACTTCGGTCGGCACCGGCGTCGAGAGGAGCACCGTGACCCGAATCCCCGCGACCGAGCGGCGTGCGGCGCTGATCGATGCGGCGCTGCGGGTCGTCTCGCGGAACGGCCTCGCCCAGGCCACGACCCGGGCGATCGTCGCCGAGGCGGGGATGTCTCTCGCGAGCTTCCACTACGCCTTCGCGTCGCGCGACGAGCTCGTCGACGAGCTCATCACGACGGTGATCAGCCGCGAGCAGCAGGCGGTGCTGCCCGATCTGATCCCGGGGCAGACGCTGCACGAGATCCTCGAGGCCGGACTGCTGCGCTATTTCGAGCACCTGCGCGCCGATCCCGAGCACGAGCAGGCGATGCTCGAGCTCACCCAGTACGCGCTGCGGTCGCCCGAGCGCCATCCGCTCGCCGCGGCACAGTATGCGCGCTACACCGAGCTCGCGGCTCATGCGCTCGACGTGGCCGCGGAGCATTCGGGCGTGCGGTGGCGATCCCCGGTCGACCGGGTCGCCCGCGTGCTCGTCGCGTTCACCGACGGACTCACCCTCACCTGGCTCGTCGATCGAGACGACGATGCCGCCCGCGCGGTCGCAGCCGCTGCCGCCGACGCCCTCACGAGAATGGCCGACACCCGATGACGCGTGCCGATCTGCCCCTGACGGATGCCGCGACGAGTGCGCTCGCCGAACCGACGCGCCGAGTCGGCGCCGGCTGGATCGCCTCGTTCACGACGGTCTGGTTCGGCATCTGGATGGCCCAGCTCACGCCGGTACAGCTGCTGCTGCCCGCACAGATCGACGCGCAGCTCCACCCCGAGAACTGGGTCGACAGCGTCGTCGCGTTCGGCATGATCTCGGGCGTCGCCGCGATCGCGACGATCATCGCGTACCCGCTCACCGGTGCCCTCTCCGACCGCACGACGTCGCGCTTCGGCCGCCGCCGCCCGTGGATCGCGATCGGGGCGGTGGTCTTCGGGCTCTCGCTCGTCACGCTCGGCGCCCAGACCGAGATCTGGGCCATCGGGGCGACGTGGGTCGCGGCATCCGTCGGGTTCTGCATCATGACGGCCGCCCTCACCGCGACGATCTCCGACCAGGTGCCCGTGAACCAGCGCGGGTTCGTCTCGGGCTGGATGTCGGCACCGCAGGCCGTCGGCATCATCGTGGGCCTCGTGCTCGTGACCGAACTCGTGACCGACGCGTCGCTCGGTTATGTCCTGCTCGCCGCGATCCTCCTCGTGCTCGCCATCCCGTTCCTCACGCGCGCCGACCAGCCGCTCGCACTGAGCGAACGCGAACGCGTCACGGCCAAGAGCATCCTCGCCGGATTCTGGATCAGCCCCCGCAAACACCCCGACTTCGGCTGGACGCTGCTCAGCCGCGTGCTCGTCTCGGTCGGCAACGCGCTCGGCACGAGCCTGCTGCTGTACTTCCTGATGTTCCAGCTCGACGACGAGAACGCCGAAGACGACCTCATCGTGCTGACGCTCATCTACATGGTGTTCGTGATCCTGGCCTCGCTCCTGCTCGGCAAGCTCTCCGATCGCCTCGGTCGTCGCAAGATGTTCGTCTTCGTCGCATCGGCCCTGCAGGGCCTCGCCGCGCTGCTGCTCGGGCTCTTCCCCGACCTCACCGTCGCCATGGTCGGCGCCGGTCTCCTCGGCCTCGGCTACGGATGCTTCCTGTCGGTCGACCAGGCGCTCGCGACACAGGTCCTGCCCGACGCGGCCTCGCGCGGCAAGGACCTCGGCATCATGAACATCGCCTCGGCCGTGCCGCAGGCCGTCGCGCCGATGATCGGCGCCGCGGCAGTCGTGGTCTCGGGCTCGTTCATGCTCGTCTTCCTGCTCGGGGCCGCGTTCTCGTTCGCCGGCGCCTTCGCCGTCGCGCGGGTCAGGAGCGTGCGCTGATGGCACTCGACCTGCGCAAGCGCGGCATTCCGGCAGCGGATGCCGCGACCTGGACGTCGCCCGAGGAGTACTGGCCGGCCCTCACCGAGGCGACACGGCATCTCGACGCGCCGGTCGGCGCCCTGCACCTCGGCGCGCTGCGGCACAACGCGCTCGACATGCTGCGCCGTGCGAACGGCATGCCCATCCGCGTGGCGTCGAAGTCGTTGCGCGTTCGCGAGGTCGTCGAGGCGCTGCTGCGCCTGCCCGGCTACCGCGGAGTGCTCGCCTACACCCTCGCCGAGGCGCTGTGGCTGGCCGACACCGTCGACGACCTCGTCGTCGGGTATCCCACGGCCGAACTGGGAAGCATCCGCCGGCTCGCGACCGATGCCGAACTCGCCCGCCGTATCACCCTCATGATCGACTCACCCGCGCAGCTCGACCTCATCGACAGCGTGCTTCCGCCCCGTGCCCGCGAGCCCATCCGCGTCTGCCTCGAGCTCGACGCATCGTGGGACGCCCCCCTGCTCGGGCACCTCGGCGTGCGTCGCTCGCCCGTGCACGACCCCGCCGACGCGGGCGCTCTCGCGGCATACGTGGTCGCGCGACCCGGCTTCGACCTCGTCGGGCTGATGTCGTACGAGGCGCAGATCGCCGGGGTGGTGAACCGGCCCGAGGGGCGCCCGGTCGACGGCGCGGTGAACAGGTGGATGCAGTCGCGCTCGATGCCCGAGCTCGTCGAGCGTCGCTCACGCGCCGTGGCGGCGGTCCGCGAGCACACGGAACTCGAGTTCGTCAACGGCGGCGGCACGGGCTCGCTCGAGCGCACCTCGGCAGACCCGTCGATCACCGAGATCGCGGCGGGATCGGGCATCTTCGGCGGCCACCTGTTCGATGGCTACGAGCAGTTCACGCCCGCCCCCGCTGCGGCGTTCGCGCTCGACGTCGTGCGGCGGCCCGGCCCGGTGCATGCGACGATCCTCGGCGGCGGATGGATCGCCTCGGGCCCGCCCGCAGCCGACCGGCTGCCCCGCATCGTGTGGCCCGAGGGCCTTCGCATGGAGCCGCGCGAGATGGCGGGCGAGGTGCAGACTCCGGTCTCGGGCAGCGCGGCGCGACGGCTCGCACCGGGCGATCGCGTCTGGTTCCGGCACACGAAGTCGGGCGAGCTCGCCGAGCACCTGAACGAGTTCGCGGTCGTCGACGGCGACGAGGTCGTCGAGACCGTCCCGACGTATCGAGGAGAAGGGAAGGCCTTCCTGTGACCGCGACCGGAGCGATGTGGCGCAACTGGGCTCGCACCGAGGCCGTGCGGCCGGTGCGGGTCGAGCGCCCGGCCACGGCCGAGGCCGTGCAGCGGGCCGTGCAGGCCGCCGCGGCATCCGATCTTCGCATCAAGCCCGTGGGGTCGGGGCACAGCTTCACGGGCATCGCCGTGGCGCCCGGAGTGCAGCTCGACCTCACCGACCTCTCGGGTGTGATCGATGCGGATGTCGCGACCGGCCGGGTGACCCTCGCCGCCGGCACTCGGCTGCACCAGTTGCCCGCGCTGCTCGCCCCCTACGGCCTCGCCCTGCAGAACATGGGCGACATCGACCGCCAGACGATCGCGGGCGCGACCTCGACCGGCACGCACGGCACCGGCCTCGGCTTCGGCGGGCTCGCGACGCAGATCGTCGCCGCGAAGCTCGTCACCGGCGCGGGGGAGCTGCTCACCGTGAGCGAGACCGTGCGGCCCGAACTGCTGCCGGCCGTGCGCCTCGGCCTCGGCGCGCTCGGCGTGCTCGTCGAGGTGACCCTGCAGCTCGTGCCGCGGTTCGTGCTGCATGCCGTCGAGAAGCCCGAGCCGCTCGACGACGTGCTCGACGACTGGCAGCGTCGCGTGCGCGACGCCGACCACTTCGAGTTCTACTGGTTCCCGCACACCGCCACGGCGCTCACCAAGACCAACACCCGGCTGCCGGGCGACGCGGCACGCAACCCGCTGAGCCGCGTGTCGCGGTGGCTCGACGACGAGGTGCTCGCCAACGGGCTGTACCGAGGCATCTGCGCCGCGGGCCGGCTCGCGCCCGGTCTCACGCCGCCGCTCGCCCGACTGGTCGACTCCGCCACGAAGCACACGGGCGACCGGGACTTCGCCGACTTCGCACCGGCCGTCTTCACCACGCACCGTGCCGTGCGGTTCCGCGAGATGGAGTACGCGATCCCGCTCGAGGCCGTTCCCGAGGCGTTCCGCGAGGTGCGCGAGCTCATCGAGCGGTCGGGGTCGCGGGTGAGCTTTCCGATCGAGGTCCGTGCCGCGGCATCCGACGACAACTGGCTCTCGACGGCGTACGGCCGCGACAGCGGGTACATCGCCGTGCACCGCTACTTCCGCGAAGACCATCGCGAGTACTTCGCGGGCGTCGAGGCGATCATGCGGGGCTTCGGCGGCCGGCCCCACTGGGGCAAGCTGCACACCCAGACGGCCGAGTCGCTCCGCGAGGTGTACCCCCGCTTCGACGACTTCCTGCGCGTGCGCGACGAACTCGACCCCGACGGCCGGTTCGTCAACGCCTACCTCGAGCGCGTGCTCGGGGGAGTGGGCGACGGACAACGGCCCGGCGCGGTGTCGGGCACGGTCGGCGCCTGAGCATTCCGGGGGCGCTTTCCCGCCACATTTGCCGGTGAATCGCGTCCGACATGGCGCGAAAGCACCCCCAGAACGTTCGGCGCGGGCCTGACGGCGTGAGCCCGGACGGCCCGGGCCCCGACGGCGTGAGCCCTACGGCGTGCGACGCCGCAGGGTGATCGAGCCGACCACGATCGATCCCACGATCCACGCGGCGATCACGAGGATCTTCGACAGGATCCACTCGGCGTCCTCGGAGCCGTCGGCCACGGCCGTGAGCGCGTCGATCGCGAAGGTGAGCGGGAGCCACTCGCTGATGGCTTCGAGTCCCTCGGGCAGCTGGTCGGTGGGCAGGAAGATGCCGCCGAGGAGGATCTGCGGGAACACGAGCACCGGCATGAACTGCACCACCTGGAATTCGGTGCGCGCGAACGCGCTCGCGAGCAGCCCGAGCGCCGTGCCGAGGAGCGCGTCGGAGACGGCGACCGCGAATAGCAGCCAGATCGAGCCCTCGATCTCGAGGCCGCAGACGAACACCGCGAACGACACCGCGATCGCCGTCTGGAAGATCGCGAGGAAGCCGAACGCGAGCGCGTAGCCGAGGATGAAGTCGCCCTTGCCCATCGGCATCGAGAAGAGTCGCTCGAGCGTGCCGCTGCGGCGCTCGCGCAGCGTCGCGATGCTCGTCACAAGGAACATGACGATGAAGGGGAACAGTGCGATCATCGCGGGCCCGATCGTCGCGAACACGTCGGTGTCGGTGAAGATCCAGGCGACGAGGCCGATGAGCAGGCTCGGCACGACGAGCAGCAGCCCGACGGTGCGCGGGTCGTGCCGGATCTGGGTGAGCACCCGGCCTGCGGTCGAGAACGTGCGCACGAGGGTCATCGCGCCGCCTCGCTTCCGGAGTCGGGGTCGGCCGTCGATTCCGCGGCCTGCGCGAACCGCGCCGACTCGTCGATCGGGCGCAGGTCGGGCGTGCCCCGATCGATGAGCCGAAGGAAGGCGGTCTCGACGTCGTCGGTGCCCGTGACCTCGAGCACCCCGCGAACACTGTCATCGGCGAGCAGCTCGCCGTCGCGCATGAGCAGCAGCCGGTCGCATCGCTTGGCCTCGTCCATCACGTGACTCGAGACGAGCAGTGTCGCGCCCTCATCGGCGAGGGTCCTGAAGAGCCCCCAGAGCTCGACGCGCAGCACCGGGTCGAGTCCGACGGTGGGCTCGTCGAGCACGAGCACCTCGGGGGTGCCGAGCAGGGCGGCGGCGAGCGAGACGCGGCCGCGCTGGCCGCCCGAGAGCGTGCCTGCGAGCCGGTTCGCGACGGATCCGAGGTCGGTGCGTTCGATGACGCGATCGACGTCGGATGCCTCGGCGCCGAGCACGCGGCGGAAGTAGCCCAGGTTCTGGCGAACGGTGAGGTCGTCGTACACGCTCGCCTGCTGGGTCACGTAGGCGACCCGGCGACGCAGCTCGCGTGAGCCGGCCGGCAGGCCGAGCACCTCGATGCGCCCCGACTGCACGACCTGCACGCCGACGATCGAGCGCATGAGCGTCGTCTTGCCGCTGCCGCTCGGGCCGAGCAGGCCGACGATGCGACCCTTCGGCACGGCCAGGCTGAGCCCGTCGAGCACCCGGATCTTGGCGCGGCGCACGTGGAGGTCTTCGACGATGATCGCGGCGGCCGGGCTCGCGGCGCCGGTCGCGGCATCCGAGCTATTCATCATGTGCTGAATTCTTCGCCCGTGCCGCCTCGCTGTCAAGGCCGTTCGGACCGTTCGGACCGTTCGGACCGCCGGGCGGCCGGCCGGTGAGGTGCCATTGCACCGACGGCCCGACGCGGGCGACGAGCTCGTCGATCGGCAGCGACGCGACCGGGTCGAACTCGAGCACGTAGCGGATCATGATCACGCCGACGAGCTGGGACGCGGCGAGCTCGGCCCGCAGTTCGGCGTCATCGTCGTCGCCCAGACGCGAGGCGATGCGATGCATGATCTCGCGGCGGAGGAACTCTCGAAGCATGCGCGCGACCGGTCCCTGGCCGATCGCCGAGCGCAGGGCCGCGACCGCGGCGGGCCGCACGGTCGCCGAGTCCCAGGCGGTCAGCACCGCCCGCACGAGGCGCTCGCCGAGCTCATCGATCGGGCCGTCGAGCGCCGCACCGACGAGCCGATCGGGACGCAGCGGCACCTCGACCACCTCGGCGACGAGGCTCTGCTTGTCGTCGAAGTAGTGGTGCACGAGTGCCGGATCGACTCCGGCGCGGCGGGCGATCGCGCGCATCGAGGCGGCCTCGTAGCCGCGCTCGCCGAACTCGTCGGTCGCGGCCGCGAGGATGCGCGCCCGAGTGTCGCCGGACTTCGCGCCGCGGGGCCGGCCGGGGCGCCTGGGGTGGTGGAGCCGCTCCGTCACAGGCTGAGCCTACGCCCGGAGTCGCTTCCAGGGTTCCTTCGAGTCTCATGGGAACGACGGTCGCCGCCGGACCCCCTCGGTAGGATGAGGGACAAGCCCAGATCAGACGCTCACCGCGCTAGGAGTCCGTGCCATGGAATGGCTCATCCCCGTCATCATCGTCGTCGCACTCGTGCTGATCATCGGCATCTACCTCTGGGCAACCTACAACTCGCTGGTCACGCTCAACGTGCGCGTCGACGAGGCGTGGAGCGACATCACGGTGCAGCTCAAGCGTCGTGCCGACCTGATCCCGAACCTCATCGAGGCGGTCAAGGGCTACGCCGCACACGAGAAGGCCGTCTTCGAGAACGTTACGAAGGCCCGGGCCGAGACGCTCGCGGCGCAGGGCCCCGCTGAGGCAGGTGCGGCCGAGAACCACATGCAGCAGGCGCTGAAGTCGATCTTCGCCGTCGCCGAGGCCTACCCGCAGCTGCAGGCGAGCCAGAACTTCCTGCAACTGCAGGCCGAGCTCGTCGACACCGAGGACAAGATCCAGGCGTCGCGCCGGTTCTACAACGGCGGTGTGCGCGAGCTCAACACCAAGATCAAGGTGTTCCCGAACACGCTGTTCGTGCGCGGCCTCGGCTTCCACGAGCGCGACTTCTTCGAGGTCACCGAGCCGGCCGCGATCGCCGAGCCTCCGCGCGTGCAGTTCTAAGGGCCGGCGTTGTACCGAGCGATCGCCAAGAACAAACGCAACACCGTCTTCATCATCCTGTTCTTCCTCGCCATCATCGGCGGGCTGGGCTGGTTGGCCGCCACCATCTACAACGACCTCACGATCGTCATCGTGACGCTCGCCATCGCCACGGCGTACGCCCTGTTCCAGTACTTCACCGCCGACAAGCAGGCGTTGTCGATGTCGGGTGCGGTAGAACTGGGCTCGAAGGCCGACCACCCGCGCCTGTGGCGCACAGTCGAGAACCTCTCGATCACGACCGGAACACCGATGCCGCGCGTGTTCGTGATCTCCGACCCCGCCCCCAACGCGTTCGCCACCGGCCGCGACCCGCAGCATGCCGTCGTCGCGGCGACCACCGGCCTGCTCGAGATCATGGACGACGCCGAGCTCGAGGGCGTCATGGCGCATGAGCTCGGCCACGTGCGCAACTACGACATCCGGCTGTCGATGATCGTGTTCGGGCTCGTCGTCGCGGTGGGGTTCATCTCCGACATGCTCGTGCGCATGGCCTTCTTCGGCCGCAACAACAACGGCAACCCCGTCGTCTTGATCTTCGGGCTCGTCGCGATGCTCATCGCGCCGCTCGTCGCGAGCCTCGTGCAGCTCGCGGTGTCGCGCCAGCGCGAGTACCTCGCCGACGCCACGGGCGCCATGACGACCCGCCACCCCGACGCGCTGGCGCGCGCGCTCGCGAAGCTCGAGGCCTATGGCCGACCGATGAAGCGGCAGAACTCGTCGATGGCGCACCTCTGGATCGCCGACCCGCTGCGGCCCGGCATCGTCGACCGCCTGTTCGCCACCCACCCGCCGATCGGCGAGCGCATCAAGCGACTCGAGCACATGGGCGGCAGCTTCTAGGCTGCGAGCTCGGCCGTGAGAGCGGGGGAGAGGTCGCCCCGACCCGCGACCACGATGTCGTCGAGCCCCTGCCATGCCGCGGCACGACGAAGCACCGGCGCCAGTCTGGCTGCGGTCTCGGACGGCGCGTCGGGCTCGGTCCACGCCGACTGCACCCGGAGCACGCCCGACTTGCGGTCGCTCTTGAGGTCGACCCGCCCGACGACGCGGTCGTCGATGAGCACCGGCAGGGAGTAGTACCCGAACTTGCGCTCGGCCTCGGGGGTGTAGATCTCGATGCGGTAGTGGAAGTCGAACAGGCGCTCGGCCCTCGGGCGGTACCAGACGACCGGGTCGAACGGGCTCAACACGGCGGCAGCCTCGATGCGCCGAGGCCGACGTGCGTCGCGGTGGAGCCAGGCGGGGGTCGCCCGCCTGCCCGTCGTCCACCCCGGTACCTCGACCGGCACGAGCACCCCCGCGTCGACGAGCTCGCCGATGGCCTGCTTGACGCGTGCGCGCTTCAACCGCCAGTAGTCGGCGAGGTCGGCCTCGGTCGCGATGCCCTGCGCGGATGCCGCGAGTGCGACGAGTGTGCGCACCGCGTCGGCCTCTGCCGGCGGCTGCTCGAGCAGCTCGGCCGACAGGCCCTGCTCTGGGAGCGCATAGACGCGCTCGAACCGACGGCGCTCGATGCACACGACCTCGCCGGTGCGGAACATCCACTCGAGGGTGCGCTTGACGTCGGACCAGCCCCACCATGGACCCTGCCGAACATTGGCGTCGTGCTCGATCTCGCTCGCGCGCATGGGACCGTTGGCGGCGAGCTCGGAACGCAGCCACGCGGCGAGGTCGCGGTTCTCGGCGACCCACCCGCCCCAGTCGCTGCCCGTGCGCGCGAACTCGCGCCGGCGGAACTCGAAGAGCGGCCACAGCTCGCGAGGGATGAACGCCGCCTCGTGGGCCCAGTACTCGACCGTGCGCCCGCGGCGCCCGCTCGTGAGACGGTCGAGCAGCCCCCGATCATAGTGGCCGACGCGGCTGAACGCCGGCAGGTAGTGGCTGCGCTCGAACACGTTGACCGAGTCGATCTGCAGCAGGCCGAGGCGGTCGAACACGCCGTTGAGCGCTCGCGTGCCCGCGGCCTCGGGCAGGGGGCGACCGAAGCCCTGTGCGGCGAGCGCGATGCGGCGGGCGAGGGCGGGAGAGACGACGTCGACCATGGTGAGATCGACGTTAGCGCGGACCACCGACATACCGTCGAGCGCATACACCGCGCCTAGACTGGACCAATGGCGGACTCGACGCACGGGGAACGACGGGCCGGGCGCATCGCCCGACGCCGAGCGCGGCGGGCGCACGAGTCATCCGCGCCGCCGGCCGAACCGCCTCGCGACGTGACCGAGGGGATTCCCTACGGCGTGCGGCTGGCTGCCGCGTGGTCATGGCGACTGCTGCTCGTCGGCGGCGTGATCGCGGTCGTCATCTTCCTCATCATCCAGCTGCGGCTCATCGTCATCCCGGTCCTCGTGGCGGTACTCCTCGGTGCACTGCTGGTGCCGTTCTCGGCGTTCCTGCAGCGCCACGGCTGGCCGAAATGGCTCGGCGTCACCGTGGCGATGCTCTCGGCGCTCGCTGTCGTCGGCGGGCTCCTGACGCTCGGCATCACGCAGATCGTGCGCGGCGCCGACGAACTCGCCGCGCAGTCGCTCGTGGCGTGGGACCAGTTCCGCGAGTGGCTCCTCGAGGGCCCCCTGCACATCACCGAGCGGCAGCTCAACGACTTCGTCGAGCAGATCATCACCTCGGTGCAGCAAGACAGCGGGGTGCTCGTCACCGGTGCCCTCTCGGTCGGCTCGTCGCTCGGCCACTTCCTCGCGGGCATGCTGCTCGCGCTCTTCGCGACCCTGTTCATCCTCATCGACGGCCGCGGCATCTGGAACTGGATCGTCGGCATCTTCCCGAAGCGCGCCCGCGCCGCGGTCGACGGCGCCGGTTCCGCCGGCTGGGCGACCCTGCAGAACTTCGTGAAAGTGCAGATCCTGGTCGCCACGATCGATGCGATCGGCATCGGCCTCGGCGCATTCCTCCTCGGAGTTCCGCTCGCGATCCCCATCGCCATCCTCGTGTTCCTCGGCTCGTTCATCCCGATCGTCGGTGCCGTCGTGACCGGCGCCCTCGCAGTGTTCGTCGCCCTGGTCTACAACGGCTTGGTCATCGCGCTCATCATGCTCGGCATCGTGCTGCTCGTGCAGCAGGTCGAGGGCCACGTGCTGCAGCCGCTCATCATGGGCACGGCCGTGAAGGTGCATCCGCTCGGCGTCGTCGTCGCGGTGGCGACCGGGTCGCTGCTCGCCGGCATCCCGGGTGCGCTGTTCGCGGTGCCTGTCGCGGCAGTGCTCAACGTGATGATCGTGTTCGTGTCGCGAGGCTCGTGGAAGGGTGCTCCGGGTCCGCCGGCGACCGAGGTGCGGTCCCCGCTGTGGACCACGGTGCCGCAGAAACCGGGATTCCAACGAGGAGAATGAACGACGTGAGCACCACCATCGCGGGGCCGAGCCTCGCCGAGTTCGTCGAGGCTCGCACCGTCGTGGGCCGGGTCGCCCGCCAGACGCCCATGGAGTCGTCGCGCTTCCTCGGCCGCACGGTCGGCGTCCCGGTGTACCTCAAGTGCGAGAACCTGCAGCGCACCGGCTCGTATAAGCTGCGCGGCGCCTACAACCGTCTCTCGGCCCTGAGCGACGACGAGCGCGCACGGGGCGTCGTCGCCGCTTCGGCGGGCAACCACGCCCAGGGCGTCGCATACGCGGCACGTGAGCTCGGCATCGCCGCCACGATCTTCATGCCCGTCGGCGTCGCGCTGCCCAAGCTCGCGGCCACCCGTTCCTACGGCGCCGACGTCGTCCTGCACGGCGACTCCGTCGGCGAGACGCTGCAGGCCGCCGCCGCGTTCGCCGCCGAGACCGGCGCGGTCATCATCCCGCCGTTCGACCACCACGACATCGTCGCCGGCCAGGGCACACTCGGCCTCGAGATCCTCGAGCAGGCGCCCGACGCGACGACCATCGTCGTGCCCATCGGCGGGGGCGGGCTCGCGGCCGGCATCGCGAGCGCGGTCAAGCAGCGGGCCGCCGAGCTCGGCCGCACCATCCGGGTGGTGGGGGTGCAGGCCGAGAACGCCGCGCCCTATGTCGCCTCGATCGCCGCCGGATCGCCGGTGCAGGTGCCGGTGGTGCCGACGATCGCCGACGGCATCGCCGTGTACCGGCCGGGCGAGCTCAACTTCGCCATCATCCGCGATGCCGTCGACGAGGTCATCACGGTCAGCGAAGACGACATCGCCCGCGCGCTGCTCGTGCTGCTCGAGCGGGCGAAGCTCGTCGTCGAGCCGGCCGGCGCCGTCTCGGTGGCGGCGCTCATGACCGGTGCGGTGCGGTGCGACGGCCCGGTCGTCGCCGTGCTCTCGGGCGGCAACATCGATCCGCTGCTCATGCAGCGGGTCATCGCCCACGGACTCGCCGCCTCCGACCGCTACCTGTCGCTCAGCATCGGCCTGCCCGACAAGCCCGGCCAGCTCGCGCGCATCGCCGAACTGCTGGCCGAGGCGAACGCGAATGTCATCGAGGTGCTGCACACGCGGCACGGCTCGAAGCTGCAGATCTCCGAGGTCGAGCTCAAGCTCTCGGTCGAGATCCGCGGAGCCGAGCACCGCGACGAGGTCATCCAGGTGTTGCGGCGGGCCGGGTACGACCCCGTCATCCACGAGGAATGAACGAAGAGCGGATGCCCCGGGACATCCGCTCTTCGTCGTCGGTTCTGCGAACCGGGCCGGTCTCGGGCAGCGCCTACTGGCCGCCCCAGGTCTCGACACCGGTGACCTCGACGGCGATCTCGCGGCCGTTGGGCGCGGTGTAGCTGGTCTTGTCGCCGACCTTCAGGCCCATGATGGCGGCGCCGAGCGGGCTCTGCTCGCTCCAGACGTCGAGCTCGGAGTCGCCGGCGATCTCGCGGCTGCCGATGAGGAAGGTCTCTTCGTCGCCGGCGATGACGGCCGTGATGACCGTGCCTGCCTGGACGACGCCGGTCGACTCGGGTGCGTCGCCCACCTCCGCGGTGCGCAGCAGCTCCTTGAGCTGACGGATGCGGGCCTCCTGCTTGCCCTGCTCGTCTTTGGCGGCGTGGTACCCGCCGTTCTCCTTGAGGTCGCCCTCTTCACGCGCGGCCTCGATTCGCTTCGCGATCTCTTCGCGGCCGTGGGTGGAGAGGTGCTCGAGTTCCGCCGCGAGGCGGTCGTGGGCCTCCTGGGTGAGCCAGGTGACGGTGGCGTCCTGCGCCATGATGCACACTCCCGTGTATGTTTCTCCACGTTCGTGGAAAGACATGTATAGACGTGTCGCCCCGGCGTCTGCCGGAGCGAATCTCTAATATTAGGTGAGCCAGCAGCGGTAAATCAAGCCGGTGTTCGCTTCCTGAGCGACGCGCACGGTCTCGGTGAGGCTGCGGATGTGCTGCGTCGACGCCGGCACGTCGATGACCTTCCAGCCCACCACCGTGAAGTCCTCGTTGAGCGCCTGCACGATGCAGGCGGTGTCGTTGCCGGGCGGCACCGAGAGGTTCCAGCTCACCTCGACGGCCCGCTCGTCGTTGATGAGGCGATGCCCGGTATCGGTGACCTCGACCTGCGGCTTCTGGCCGTCGAGGCCGGCCCAGACGACCCATGCGACGAGGACGATCGCGGCGAACGCGGCGCCGGCGATGAGCAGCACGCGGTCGCGCGTGCGATTGGCGCGCGTTCGGCCGTAGCGGGCGGCCAGCACGTCGCTCTCGGGCACGGTCACCGGAGCCTCCTTCGGGTCGCATCGTCTAGGCTTGAATCAAGCCTAACCGCCCGAGAAGGCCCGAATCCGCCCTGAAGGAGTCCGATGCTCGTCGTGCCCGCCGTGCTCGCCACCGACGAGGAATTCGACCCGAACACGGTCACGCCGGGCGTCTGGGGCTTCGTGCTCACGTTCCTCGTGATGGTCGTCGTCGTGCTGCTCATCCTCGACATGACACGGCGCATGCGCCGCGTCAACATGCGCGCGCAGGTGCAGGCGCAACTCGCGGCCGAGGCCGAGGCGGCCGCCCGCGATGCCGAGCTCGCCGAAGCCGACGGCCAGGCGATCGATGCGGCCGACGATGCACCGCCGAACGAGGGTGACGAGCCCCCACGCGACGAGGACGGTCGCCCCGACGCTGCTCGTTGACCCGGGGGTTTCGAGACGCGCGCTGCGCTCGCCCCTCAACCCGCGGGCGCCTCAGCCCGCATGGTAGGCCGGTGCGATGGCGATGATGAGCGTCGCGGTCCAGTGGCACATGAACGCGAGCACCGTGCAGGTGTGGAAGATCTCGTGGAAACCGAAGACGCCCGGCCACGGGTTGGGCTTCTTGAGGCCGTACACGATCGCGCCGGCCGTGTAGAGCACCCCGCCCACGATGACGAGCACCATCATGGCGACGCTCGCCGCGAGCAGGTCGCCGATGTACATGACCGCCGCCCAGCCGAGCAGCAGGTAGATGGGCACGTAGAGCCAGCGCGGCGCCGTGATCCAGAACACGCGGAAGCCGATGCCGATGAGTGCGCCGCCCCACACGATCGCGAGGAGCAGCCAGCCCTTGTCGGGCGGCAACGCGAGGATCGCGAGCGGCGTGTAGGTGCCCGCGATGAGCAGGAAGATGTTGGCGTGGTCGATGCGCTTCAGCACGACCTTCGCCCTCGGCTTCCAGTTGAACCGGTGATAGAGCGCGGAGTTGCCGAACAGCAGCATCGACGTCAGCGTGAACACCGCGCTCGCCCACTTCGCCCACGGGCCCTCGGCGAGCACGATGAGCACGATGCCCGCCGCGATCGTCACCGGGAAGGTCCCCGCGTGGATCCACCCGCGCCACGTCGGCTTGACCTCTTCGGCGTGGGTCAGCCCATCGTCGAGGATCGGGATGTTCGGCAGGTCCGGTCCGTGGTCGGCCTGCGTGACCGCGACGTCGGCGGGGTCGGCGGGCGCGACGGGCTGTGACAGCTCCTCGCCGAGGTCGAGGGGCTCACGGCGGCGCTCACGGTTCATCTTCACAGCGTAGGGCCTCGCCGATCACTGTCCGCTGTGAGTCCGCCGGCGGCCGTTGGGGGTAGCGTAGTGCCGTGCAGAAGAGCGATCAGCCCCTCGGTCGCGGCATCCTCTACCGCCTCTATCAGAACCGACTCCGCCGCGGTCTCGACCCGGAATCGCTGCCGGGCCACGTCGCGATGATCATCGACGGCAATCGCCGCTGGGCGAAGCAGCTCGGCTACGACACCGCGGCGCACGGCCACCGCGCGGGAGCCGCGAAGATGCGCGAGTTCCTCGAGTGGTGCGACGACCTGGGCATCAAGGTCGTGACGCTCTACCTGCTCTCGAGCGACAACCTCGGCAACCGCCCGACCGACGAACTCGCCGACCTCATCGAGATCATCGCCGAGCTCGCCGAAGAGCTCTCGCACTACCGCGACTGGCGGGTGCAGCACGTCGGCTCCGATGCGGGCCTGCCCGAACCGCTCGTCGCCGCCCTCGACGCCGCCGAGCACCGCACGGTCGGCAAGCGCGGCCTGCACGTCAACCTCGCGGTCGGCTACGGCGGGCGCAAGGAGATCACCGACGCCATGCGCTCGATCGTCGCGGCCCATCACGCCGAGGGTCGCAGCCTCGAAGACCTCGCCGAGCGGCTCACGCCCGACCTCATCGGCGAACACCTCTACACGGGCGGCCAGCCCGACCCCGACCTCGTCATCCGCACGTCGGGCGAGCAGCGGCTCAGCGACTTCATGCTCTGGCAGGCCGCGCACAGCGAGTTCTACTTCGTCGAGGCCCTCGGGCCAGACCTGCGGCAGGTCGACTTCCTGCGGGCATTGCGCGACTATGCGACGCGCCATCGTCGATTCGGCGGGTGATGGGCCTCCACGGTCTGCCAAGATGTTCGACGGAAGGGGGCACCAACACGTGACCACCATCGACGAGTTCATCGCCGCATTCGCAGAAGAGCCGGGCTACCTCGACTACGGCCGGGTCGGGCCGCTCTCGACGGCGGCCGCCGAAGAGGCGCTCGCCTTCACCCAGGTGTTGCAGCGAGCCCGCCACGGAAGTCTCGACGTGTTCGGCGAGCAGGACGCGCGTGTTCGTGCCGCGGCATCCGAGGTGATCGGGTTCCCGGCCGAGCAGATCGTGTTCCAGCCGAACACCACGCAGGGCCTCATGCACGCCATGTTCGGGCTCACCGGCGGCGTGCTGCTCTCGGCCGAGGAATTCCCGAGCGTCACCATCTCGGCCGTGCGGGCCCAAGAGGCGCTGCACACCGTGCAACCGGTGTGGCTCGAGACCGACCACGGCAAGGTGACGCCCGGGCAGATCCGCGAGCAGCTCGAACAGAACGTCGAGGCCGTCGCCGTGAGCCTCGTCGACTCGCGCACCGGGTATCTCTGCGACATCGAGGGCATCCGACAGGTGATCGGCGACCGTCTGCTCATCGTCGACGCGATTCAGGGGCTCGGCGTCGTCGACGCGCCCTGGGCGGCCGCCGACGTCGTGCTGAGCGGCGGCCAGAAGTGGTGTCGAGCCGGATGGGGTACCGGCATCATGGCCCTGTCCGACCGCGCGGTCGAGCGCCTGACGCCGGTGTTCTCGGGCTTCACCGGAACCGAGGAGGGCGAGCCCTGGGGGCACGTGCCCCCGCCGGCCCCCGACGCCCGCGCCTACCGGGTGTCGAACCCCGACCCCATCGCCGAGGCACGCTTCGCGGCGAGCCTCGAAGAGATCGCCGATGTCGGAGTGTCCGCGATCAATGCCGCGGTCGCCGAACGCGTGAGTCGTGCGATCGAACTCGCCGACGAGTACGCGCTCGCCGTCGTCTCATCGCGCGACGAGCAGGAGCGCGCCGGCATCGTCGTGCTCGAACCCCCCGCCGAGCAGGTCACCCTGCTCACCGCCTCGCTGCACAACCACGGGGTGACGGCGAGCACGAGACTCGGCCAGGTGCGGCTCTCGATCCACGCCGCCACGTCCGAGGAGACGTTCGAGATGCTGCGCGGCGCGTTCGTGTCGTACGGCACGGCTGCCTCGTACTGAGCTCGGGCAGCGCCATCCGCCCGCTCTTGCTCGCTCGCTTGCTCCTGCTCGCGCACCCGGCCTGACCGCCCGGAATGTGAACGGCGGATGACGTTTCGCGTGTCGCTGACACGGATGTCCGAAGCGCGTCGTAGCGTCTGAGACATCAGGCAAGGTGCCTGAACGAGTCGGCTCGTGAACCGCTCGTAGGAGGATTCGCCGGCCGGCGCGAGAGCCGAGCAGATGCTCGGGGCAGGAGCGGTCGTGGCTTCTCTGGAATCCTCTGAGTCCGTCGGTCGAAGCACGGGGCGCCGCAAGGCCGAACCCGACGCGTCGACGCCCGTGCACACCGCACAGGCCGAGCGGACGTACGTACTTGACACCTCGGTGCTCCTGTCGGATCCCCGGGCGCTGTTCAGGTTCGCGGAGCACGCGGTGGTGCTGCCGGTGGTGGTGATCACCGAGCTCGAGTCGAAGCGCAATGATCCCGAGATCGGGTACTTCGCGCGGCAGTCCCTGCGCATCCTCGATGAGATGCGTGTCGAGCACGAGCGGCTCGATTTCCCGATCCCGGTGGGCGACGGCGGTTCGCTTCGCGTGGAGCTCAACCACTCGAGCCCGTCGGTACTGCCGAGCGGCCTGCAGCTCGGCGACAACGACTCGCGCATCCTCGCGTGCGCGGCGAACCTCGCCAACGACGGTGTCGCCGTGACGGTCGTGTCGAAAGACCTGCCGCTGCGCGTGAAGGCCGCCTCGATCGGCCTCGACGCACAGGAGTATCGTGCCGAGCTCGCGCTGGACTCGGGCTGGAGCGGAATGAGCGAGCTCTCGCTCGGCTCGAACGACATGGCCAAGCTCTACGAGCACGAGGCGATGACGACGCCCGAGGTCGAGGGCATGCCCGTGAACACGGGGCTCGTCATCCACTCCGAGCGCGGCTCGGCCCTCGGCAGAGTCGTCGGCGAGGGCGAGGTCAAGCTCGTGCGGGGCGACCGCGACGTGTTCGGCGTGCACGGCCGCTCGGCCGAGCAGCGGCTTGCCATCGACCTGCTGCTCGACCCCGAGGTCGGCATCCTCTCGCTCGGCGGCCGCGCGGGCACCGGCAAGTCGGCGCTCGCCCTGTGCGCCGGCCTCGAGATGGTGCTCGAACGCCAGCAGCACAAGAAGATCATGGTGTTCCGGCCCCTGTACGCAGTCGGCGGCCAGGAGCTCGGCTACCTGCCCGGCGACCAGGGCGAGAAGATGAACCCCTGGGGGCAGGCGGTCTTCGACACGCTCGGATCCGTCGTGAGCGACAACGTGCTCGACGAGGTCGTCGAGCGGGGAATCCTCGAGGTGCTGCCGCTCACGCACATCCGCGGGCGGTCGCTGCACGACGCGTTCGTCATCGTCGACGAGGCGCAGTCGCTCGAACGCAACGTGCTGCTCACCGTGCTCAGTCGCATCGGACAGAACTCGCGTGTCGTGCTCACTCACGACGTCGCGCAGCGCGACAACCTGCGCGTCGGCCGCCACGACGGCATCGCGTCGGTCATCGAGACGCTGAAGGGGCATCCGCTCTTCGCCCACATCACGCTGACCCGTTCGGAGCGCTCGG
The DNA here is from genome assembly GCF_021044935.1 of Agromyces cavernae. Classification (GTDB taxonomy): domain Bacteria; phylum Actinomycetota; class Actinomycetes; order Actinomycetales; family Microbacteriaceae; genus Agromyces; species Agromyces cavernae. The sequence goes on along the minus strand of NZ_JAJNMP010000002.1, from coordinate 1,013,685 downwards.
CGATCGCCGCACTCGTGTCCGAGATGCTCGACGGCGCCGAGCTGACCTAGGCACCGCACATGCGACGACGGCCCCCGAACCGAGCAGGTCGTGGGCCGTCGTGACGATGGCTGACTACGCCTGCGGCGGGCGCGTCATCGAGAGCAGGTCGAGGGCGGCATCGAGCTGCTCTTCGGTGAGCTCGCCGCGCTCGAGGAAGCCGAGGGCGACGACGGCCTCGCGCACCGTGATGCCGTTCGCGACCGAGTGCTTCGCGATCTTCGCGGCGTTCTCGTAGCCGATGTGCTTGTTCAGCGGGGTCACGATCGACGGCGACATGCCCGCCAGCTCGGTCGCGCGATCGACGTTCGCCTCGAGGCCGTCGATGGTCTTGTCGGCCAGCACGCGCACCGCGTTCGAAAGCAGGCGGATCGACTCGAGCAGCGCGGTTCCCATGACGGGGATCTGCACGTTCAGTTCGAAGGCACCGGATGCCCCGGCCCACGCGATCGTCGCGTCGTTGCCGATGACCCGTGCGCAGACCATGAGCACGGCCTCGGGCACGACGGGGTTGACCTTGCCGGGCATGATCGACGAGCCGGGCTGCAGGTCGGGGATCTGCAGCTCGCCGAGGCCGGTGTTCGGGCCCGAGCCCATCCACCGCAGGTCGTTGGCGATCTTCGTGAGGCTCACCGCGATGGTGCGCAGCGCACTCGACGCATCGACCAGGCCGTCGCGGTTGGCCTGCGCCTCGAAGTGGTCGACGGCCTCGGTGATCGGCAGCTCGGTCTCGCGCTGCAGCAGTTCGATGACGAGCTGCGGGAAGCCCGCAGGCGTGTTGATGCCGGTTCCGACGGCGGTACCGCCGAGCGGCACCTCGGCGACGCGGGGAAGCGCGGTGCGAACTCGCTCGATGCCGAGTCGCACCTGGCGGGCGTAGCCGCCGAACTCCTGGCCGAGGGTGACCGGCGTCGCGTCCATGAGGTGGGTGCGACCGGCCTTCACCACGCCGGCCCACAGGGCGGCCTTGGCCTCGAGGGCGACGGCGAGGTGGTCGAGTGCGGGCACGAGCTCGTCGATGAGCGCCGCGGTGACGGCGATGTGCACCGACGTCGGGAACACGTCGTTCGACGACTGCGATGCGTTGACGTGGTCGTTCGGGTGCACCGCGCTGCCGAGCTTCGTGGTGGCGAGGGTCGCGAGCACCTCGTTCATGTTCATGTTCGACGAGGTGCCCGAGCCGGTCTGGTAGACGTCGACCGGGAAGTGAGCGGCGAAGTCGTGCTCTCCGGCGATGATCTCGTCGGCGGCGGCCTCGATGGCACGGGCGATGTCGGCGTCGAGCACGCCGAGCTGCGCGTTTGCCTGCGCGGCGGCCTTCTTGATGCGGGCGAGCGCCTGGATCTGCTGGGGCTCCAGCCCGGAGCCCGAGATGGGGAAGTTCTCGACCGCGCGCTGCGTCTGCGCCCGGTAGAGCGCCGATGCGGGGACCCGCACCTCGCCCATCGTGTCGTGCTCGATGCGGTAGTCGGCGGCGTTGTCCACCACGGTGTGATCCCTTTCGGTTCTGCGGGGTGCCGGCTCCGCCGGCGAGCCGAGGAGCGGCGTCAGATGCGACCGAGGACGATGTCGGTCTCGACGCGACCCTCGAACAGGCGGTAGTTCGCGCCGACGATAGCCAGCGTACCCGCTGCGATGGCGTCGCTGATCATCTCGGAGCTGTCGACGAGCTCGGTGACGGTGTTGCGCAGGTGCTCACGACCGACGAACCCGGCGTCGAGGTGCGACGGGTCGACGGGGGCGTCATCGGCGCCGCCGGCGACCTTTCGCACGGCGGGCACGATCTTCTCGACGAGCCCGGCGATGTGCGGCGGCAGCGGTGCCGCGTCGGCCGCTTGCGAATCGATGGCGGCGCGCACGGCGCCGCACGCGTCGTGCGCGAGGACGAGGATGACGGGCACGTGGAGCATGCCCACGGCGTACTCGAGCGAGCCGAGCGCCGAGGCGGAGACCACCTGTCCGGCGTTGCGCACGACGAACGCGTCGCCGAGGCCGACATCGAAGATGATCTCGGCCGCGAGCCGCGAGTCGCTGCAGCCGAAGATGGCGACGATCGGACGCTGGGCGTGCGCGAGCGACGTGCGTCGGTCGATGTCCTGACGAGGGTGGAGCGGCTGACCCGCCACGAATCGCTCATTGCCGCGGCGCAGTTCGCGCCACGTGGCAGCCGGGGTCTGCGGTCGGTCGGTCGGCTGCTCGGTCACGCGGTGCCTTTCAGTTCTGCGCCTCGATCGTCGGCGTGAGCGCCGACGCGAGCGTCGTGAATTCCTCTTCGGATGCGGTGCCGAGCAGCACGAACGTCGTGCCGCCCGCCTCGGTCGTGAGCGCGTAGCGGGCGTTGCCGACGTCGTTGCTCGACTCGCGGTTGTCGTAGATCGTGTACTCGATGCCGTCGATCGACGTCGTGCCGGTCGCGAGCGTGCGAGAGAGCAGCCCGGCGACCCAAGTGGGGTTCGCCTCGATGCCCTGGTAGACGCCGACGTACTCGTCGCTCGGGGTGAGGTAGCCGACATACCAGGCGGTGACGCCGTCGGCTGCGCTCGTGCGGATCTCAGCCGCATTCCCTCGCCAGCCCTCTGGCAGCTCGGGAACCGCGAGCTGGTCCTCGATCGCGATCTGCGCCTGCTGGGCGACGGCGGCGACGTCGATATCGGGTTCGATGGGGGAGTCGGTGCGGGGCACGATCAGCACGATGACGAGCACCACGAGCAGGCTCGCGCCGAGGGCGAGCACCAGGTTCTTGACGGTCTGGCGCTGGCGGTGGTTGCGCGAGTCCTCGGCCTTGCGGGCGGCGGTCTCTTCGGGAGTCTCGGGGCGGCCGAGCTCGGCGACGACCCTTGGTGGGCGCTGGACCATCAGCGAGCGCCGCCTTCGGTCGCCTGATGGGATGCCGCTGCCGCGCGGGCGGCGTCGAGGCGGGCCTTGGCGCCGATGAGCCACTCTTCGCACCGGGCAGCGAGGGCCTCGCCGCGCTCCCAGAGCGCGAGCGACTGCTCGAGGGTGGCGGACCCCTGCTCGAGCTCGCCTACGACGCGCACGAGCTCGTCTCGTGCCTGCTCGTAGCTCAGCTCGGCGATATCGCTGGTGGGGGGCATGAGGACCATTCTATTCGGCGCTGCCTACTCGGCGCCGCCGACCGTCGCCTGCGCGGCACCGGCCGACTCCGCGGCGATCGCGCCGTCGGCGAGCGCGAGCGTGAAGCGGGTGCCCTCGGGCGCCTGGCCTGCTGCACGCAGCACGTGCCCGTCGGGCAACTGCGCGATCGCGTAGCCGCGATCGAGCGTCGCCTGCGGCGACAGTGCACGCAGGTGTCCGCGCAGCTCGGCGACGCGTGCGTCAGCGCGCTCGAGCGAACGCTCGACGAGTTCGACGCCGCGGGAGACCCAACGGGTGAGCTCTTCGGCGCGGCGGTCGACGATCCACGCGCCGTCGGCCAGGGCAGGGCGCGATCGAAGGTGGCCGATGCGGTCGATCTCGTGCGCGAGCTGGTGCTGCAGGCGCATGCCGAGCCGGGCCCGCGCCTGGCCGACGCGCACGAGCTCCTCGCCCACGTCGGGCACCACCCGCTTCGCCGCGTCGGTCGGGGTCGAGGCGCGCAGGTCGGCGACCTCGTCGAGCAGGGGCCGGTCTGCCTCGTGGCCGATCGCCGAGACGACGGGCGTCGACGCTGCCGCGACGGCCCGCACGAGACGCTCGTCGCTGAACCCGAGCAGGTTCTGGAAGTCGCCGCCGCCGCGCGCGATGATGATGACCTCGACTTCGGGGTCGGCGTCGAGGCGCGCCAGCGCCGAGATCACCTCGGGCACCGTGCGGTCGCCCTGCACGGCCGCGTGCGCGACCCGGAACTCGACCGACGGCCACCTCAGGCGGGCGTTGCGCAGCACATCCTGCTCGGCGTCGCTGTCTCTTGCCGTGATGAGGCCGACGACGCCCGGAAGGAACGGCAGCTTCTGCTTGCGCGCCGGGTCGAAGACCCCCTCGGCGGCGAGCCGCGTGCGCAGCCGCTCGAGGCGCTCGAGCAGATCGCCCAGGCCGACGTGCTTGAGCTCGTAGACCTGCATCGAGAGGGAGCCGCCCTTGACCCACCAGCTGACCTTCACGAGGGCGACGACGCGGTCGCCCTGCTTGAACTGCTCGGTGAAGCGCGCGCGCACCGACGACCACACCTGGAACGACACGGTCGCGTCGGCATCGAGGTCCTTGAGCTTGCCGTACACGTTGCCCGCCGAGACGCCCCACTGGGTGATCTCGCCCTCGACCCACACGGTTCCGAGCCGGTCGAGGTACTGCTTGATCTTCCCCGAGAGGAGCGCGACGGGCCACGGCGCCTCGCGCGTCGCCGGTGCATCGGTCACTCTGGCCTCCCAGCCGCCCGCCAAGTCCAGCCGCGTAGGATGGACACCGTGACGAGCATGACGGATACCCCGCGAATCGGCCTCGGTATGCCCAGAGTCCCGGGCGTGCGCGGCCGGCTCAAGGATATCCCCGTCCCCGGGCGCAAGCGCGTGCTGCTGGCCGCGCCTCGCGGCTACTGCGCCGGCGTCGACCGTGCCGTGATCGCGGTCGAGAAGGCGCTCGAGCACTACGGCGCGCCGGTCTACGTGCGCAAGCAGATCGTGCACAACATCCACGTCGTGACCGAGCTCGAGGCCATGGGCGCGATCTTCGTCGACGAGGTCGACGAGGTGCCTGCGGGTGCCCACATCGTGTTCAGCGCGCACGGCGTCTCGCCGGCGGTCGTCAACGCGGCATCCGATCGGGGGCTGCACGCGATCGACGCGACGTGTCCGCTCGTCACCAAGGTGCACCGCGAGGCCGTGCGGTTCGCGCGCGACGACTACGAGATCCTGCTCATCGGCCACGAAGGCCACGAAGAGGTCGAGGGCACCGCGGGCGAAGCGCCCGACCACGTGACGCTCGTTGGCAGCCCCGACGAGGTCGCCGACATCGAGGTGCGAGACCCCGACAAGGTCGTATGGCTCTCGCAGACCACCCTGAGCGTGGACGAGACCATGGAGACCGTGCGCCGGCTTCGCGAGCGATTCCCGAATCTCCAAGACCCTCCGAGCGACGACATCTGCTACGCCACGCAGAACCGCCAGGTCGCGATCAAGAAGGTCGCCCAGGACGCCGACCTCGTCATCGTCGTCGGATCGGCGAACAGCTCGAACAGCGTGCGCCTCGTCGAAGTCGCCCTCGAGTACGGCGCGAAGGCGGCCTACCGGGTCGACTACGCGAGCGAGGTCAAGCAGGAGTGGCTCGACGGCGTCGCGACCGTCGGCGTCACGAGCGGCGCGTCAGTGCCCGAAGAGCTCGTGCAGGAGCTGCTGCTCGCCCTCAGCGACGCCGGGTACGGCGACGTCTCCGAGGTGAAGACCGCTGAGGAAGACCTGATGTTCTCGCTGCCGAAGGAGCTGCGCAAAGACCTCGCCGGCAACCGCGACGAGCGGGCGCTCGGCGGCCGCAACCGGCCCGCGTAGGGCTGAGGCGGCCCGGGCGCCGTGTCGCGGGCGCCCTGTCGCGGGCGCCCTACGGGGTGAGCGACGTCAGGAAGTCGGGGTCGCTCGCCATGATCAGGCTGCTCGTGATGACGACCGCGACGAACGCCACGGCGCCCGCGACGAGCGGGACCCACCAGGCGAGACGGCCCGAGCGTATGCGAACGATCGACCAGCGCGCGGCGCCGAGCCAGAGCAGCACCTGCACGGCGACGCCGATCGCGACGATCGTCGGCACGGCGGGGCCGGGCGTGAACGAGGTCGCCGGCTCGACGCCGAGGATCGCCGCCGAGAGCTGCATCGACTCGAGCAGGTTCTGCGGCAGGAGCATGAGCGACGCGCTGTTGTAGATGACGCCGAAGACACCGAAGACGAGCAGCGCGATGGTCCAGGCCCGATCGACGGGCCGGCGCGTTGCCGTCGTACCGGCAACCGCGGCGACCGGGGCGGCCGCCGCCACGACGGGCGTGTCATCGGTGTGCTGCGCCGCTGCCGGCGGCTGCCACGTCCACCCCTCTGGGGCGTACTCGCCGTATTGGGGACGAGGCCGCTCGTCACGGCCCGCGGCGGGCTGTGCGGCGCCCGGCGTCGGCGCGGGAGCGCCTGCACCTCCGTCACCGGCCCCGGCGTCACCGGTGTTTCGAGCGGCCTCGTCGTCGGACATCCGTCGCCCTATGCCGTGATCGACTGGCCGGCAGAACCCAGCTGCCGGGTCGATTCGCCGACGCGCACGGCCATCGCCGACTCGGCGATCTTGCCCCACGCGCGCGGGTCGTACTGCTTCTTGTTGCCGACCGAGCCGTCGACCTTCAGCACGCCGTCGTAGTTCTGCATCATGTAGCCGGCGATCGAGCGCGTGAACGCGTACTGCGTGTCGGTGTCGATGTTCATCTTCACGACGCCATTGCGCACCGCCTCGGCGATCTCGTCATCGGTCGAGCCCGAACCGCCGTGGAAGACGAGGTCGAGCGGCTTCTCACCGGTGCCGTACTTGGCGGCCAGTCCGTCTTGGATCTCCTTGAGGAGCGCCGGGCGCAGCTTCACGTTGCCGGGTGCGTAGACGCCGTGCACATTGCCGAATGTGAGGGCGGCCATGTAGCGGCCCTGCTCGCCGAGGCCGAGCGCCTCGACGGTCTCGACGGCGTCGTCGAGCGTCGTGTAGAGGGCCTCGTTCGAGCCCTCGTGCTTCACGCCGTCTTCTTCGCCGCCGACCACGCCGATCTCGACCTCGAGGATCGCGTTGATCGCCTTCATGCGAGGAAGGATCTCCTTCGCGATCTCGAGGTTCTCGTCGAGGGGCACGGCCGAGCCGTCCCACATGTGCGACTGGAAGATCGGGTTGCGGCCGGCCTTGACCTCGGCCTCGGAGGCCTCGATGAGCGGGAACACGAAGTCGGCGAGAGCGGGCTTCGGGCAGTGATCGGTGTGCAGCGCGACGGTGATCGGGTAGCTCTTGGCGACCTCGTGCGCGAAGCGCGCGAACGCGAGGGCGCCCGCCGCGCGGGCCTTCACGGTGTGGCCGGCGAAGTAGTCGGCGCCGCCCGTGGTGACCTGGATGATGCCGTCGGAACCCGCCTCGGTGAGGCCCTGCAGCACCGCGTTGAGGGTCTGCGAGGAGGAGACGTTGAACGCGGGGAACGCGAAGCCCTTCGCCTTCGCGGTGTCCAGCATCTCGGCGTACTGCTCGGGGGTGGCGATGGGCATGGTGCTCCTTCGGAAGACTGTTGGGTTCGCCACGAGTCTACTGAGTTGCCGAGCGAGGCTCACGACTGAGGCTGGGCGATGATGGTGCCATGGTGCATGACCCCCTCGATCTCGCCGCAACCGGCCTCGCCGACGGATTCGAGGCGGCTGCCGTCGGGGCGGCGCTCGCCGCGGCGCCGCTCGTCGGTTCGGGTCGTGGCGACGACATCGACGGGCTCGCCGTGCGCGCCCTCCGCGCGGCGCTCGCGCCTCTCGCCGTCGACGGCGTCGTGGTCGTCGGCGAGGGCGAGAAGGACGAGGCGCCCATGCTCTTCGTCGGCGAGCGATTCGGCACCGGTGCGGGCCCGGTCGTCGACCTCGCCGTCGATCCCGTCGACGGCACGCGCCTCGCGGCGGCCGGTCGGCCGGGTGCGATGGCGGTCATGGCGGTCGCGCCGGGTGGCGCGCTCGCCTCGCTGGGTGCGGCCCACTACATGGAGAAGCACGTGACCTGGGTGCCGGATGTCCCGGCCGGCGCCTCGATCGTCGAGATCGTCGGGCGCGCGGCCGCGGCGTGCGGGGTCTCCCCGGCCGAGGTGCGGGTCGCCGTGCAGGATCGGCCGCGCAACGAGCGATTCGTCGCCGAGGCCCGGGCGGCAGGGGCATCCGTCGAGCTCTTCGAACACGGCGACGTCGAACGGTGCATCCGTGCCGCGCGGCGTGGTGGCGGCCTCGACGTCGTCGCCGGCATCGGCGGCGCGCCCGAGGGGGTGCTCACCGCGGCGGCGGTGCGTGCACTCGGCGGATCGATGCACGCGAGGCTCGCGCCGCAGTCGACGGCCGAGCGGTCGCGCATCGTGGCGGCGGGGCTCTCGGAGACCCATGTGCTCAGTCTCGACGACCTGTGCGGCGCCGACGCGTGGCTGTTCGTCGCGGCCGTCACGCCGTGCTCGTTCGGCTCGGGCGCCGAACTGGCGCCGGGGGAGTCGTGGCGCGTCGGCCCCGGTGATCCCGGAACGCGGCGGCCGCGTGATCCCGGAACGCGGCGACTGCGTGATCCCGGAACGCGGCGACTGCGTGCCGAAAACAGGAACCTCCAGTAGACACGCCGCAAGGTTTCCTGTTCTCGGTGCGGCGGCGGCGTGTCTTCCTGTTTTCGGGCCGGGACGGAGCGGGACGGGACGGGACGCGAAGATGCGGGACGGGACGGGACAGGACGAGGCGGGACGGGACGGGACGGGGATGGGGAGGGAAGGGGCGGGATGGGACGGGACGTTGCGGGTGCGGGCGCCGCGATCGAATTCTTAAGATTCGACGATCTTTCACCTCCGCGACGGTGGAAATCCGGTGCCGACGGTCGGCCGCGTGCCTAGGCTGGAACCGGGCGATCGCCCACTCAGCCCGACCTCGGCGAGGTCGATCACACGCGTCCCGGAGGACCCCTCGATGGTGAGCACCGACACCGAAACCCTCTACCTGCACCCCGACCGCAACATCGCGCTCGAGCTCGTGCGGGCGACCGAGGCGGCCGCGATCCGCTCGTACCCGTGGATCGGGCGCGGCGACAAGCTCGGCGCCGACGGCGCCGCGGTCGATGCGATGCGCGCGTTCCTCGGCACGGTGAACTTCGACGGTGTCGTCGTCATCGGCGAGGGCGAGAAGGACCAGGCGCCCATGCTCTTCAACGGCGAGCGGGTCGGCAACGGGCGCGGCCCGGCGTGCGACATCGCGGTCGACCCCATCGACGGCACCTCGCTCACGGCCGCGGGCCGCCAGAACGCGCTGTCGGTGATCGCGGTCGCCGATCGCGGCACGATGCTCGATGCGTCGAGCGTCTTCTACATGGACAAGATCGTCACGGATGCCGCGGGCATCGGTGTCGTCGACATCCGTAAGCCCATCGGGGAGAACCTGCGCGCGCTCGCTGCCGCGAAGGGCAAGGACGTGGGTGAACTGCGGGTCGCGGTGTTGAACCGGCCGCGGCACGAGCAGCTCATCGCCGACATCCGCGAAGCCGGCGCCGGCACGCGGCTGATCAGCGACGGCGACGTCGCGGGCGGCATCAACGCCGCCCGCTACGAGTCGCGCATCGACATGTGCGTCGGCATCGGCGGCAGCCCCGAGGGCATCACCACGGCGTGCGCGATCAAGGCGCTCGGTGGATTCATGCAGGGGCGGCTCGCGCCGAAGGACGACGCCGAGCGCCGACGCGGCGAGGCGGCCGGGCTCGACTGCGACAAGGTGTACGAGCTCGACGAGCTCGTGCGCAGCGACAACACCTTCTTCGTCGCGACCGGCGTCACCGACGGCGAACTCGTCGACGGCGTGCGCAAGAAGGGGCCGATCATCCGCACCGAGTCGATCGTGCTGCGCGGCAAGTCGGGCACGATTCGCCGCATCGTCGCCGACCACCTCGTCGAGAAATGGCTCGACGCAGCCGACCGATGACCTGATCTCGCGGGCGGATGTCGGCGGCTCCGGGCACAATGTACCGATGACCGACGCCAGTCGTCTTCCGCGCGCGCTCCGCCCGTTCTCGTCGGGCCAGTACCGCCTGTTGGTGGCGGCGCTCTCCGCGTCGCTGCTGTCGGCCGGCGCCTGGCTCGTCGCCGCGGTCTGGCAGGTCGTCGAGCTCGGCGGGTCGCCGATCGACCTCTCGTACGTCGCGGTGGGCGCGAGCCTAGGGCTCGTGCTCGCGGTGCTGTTCGGGGGCGTCGCGGCCGACCGCATCCCGCAGCGCTACATCCTGCTCGCGGTCGAGATCGTGCGCGGGGCGACGTTCGCCGTCGCCGCGGTGCTCGCCGCCTCGGGTGTCATCGAGGTCTGGCACATCGCCGTGCTCTCGTTCGTGCTCGGTGTCGCCGACGGCTTCTTCTATCCCGCCTACTCGGCGTGGCTGCCCGCGATCCTCCCGTCCGAGCAGCTCCTCGCCGCCAACGGGGTCGAGGGAGTGCTGCGGCCAGCGGTGATGCAGGCCGCCGGCCCCGCGCTGGCTAGCGCGCTCATCGCGGTGCAGGCGCCATGGCTCGCGTTCGCGGTCGTCGCTGTGTTGCAGGGCGGGGCAGCGGCGGTACTGCTGGTCATGCGCACCACCGCGGTGCGGCGTGATCCCGACGAGGTCGTCGTACATCCGGTGCGGCAGTCGTTCATCGACATGCGCGACGGGTTCCGCTACCTCCTGCAGACGCGGTGGCTGTTCGCCACGCTCGTGTTCTCGATCATCCTCGTGTTCCTCATCATGGGGCCCATCGAGGTGCTGCTGCCGTTCGCGGTGAAAGACCAGACCGGCGGCGGAGCCGGTGCATTCGCGCTCGCGCTCGCGGCGTTCGGCGTCGGCGGTGCGGTCGGCTCGCTCACGGTGGCGTCGGTTCGCATTCCGCGGCGGTACCTGACGCTCATGATCCTCGCCTGGGGCTTCGGCTGCGTGCCCCTCGCCATCGTCGGACTGACGTCCTGGTTGTGGGTCATGGTCATCGCGCTCTTCATCGTCGGCGTGCTGTTCGACGGGGCACAGGTCGTGTGGGGCACCCTGCTGCAGCGCAGGGTGCCGCCGTCGATGCTCGGCCGGGTCTCGAGCCTCGACTTCTTCGTGTCACTTGCGCTCATGCCCATCTCGATGGCGGTCGCCGGGCCGGTCGGCGAAGCCATCGGGCTCGTGCCGGCGTTCCTCATCGCGGGCCTCGTCCCGCCGTTCCTCGCGCTCGCGACGCTTGCGCTGGCGCGCCTCGGCGAAGACGAGCTCGCGCATCCGCTCGACGCACACGCCGACGCGACGATCGTGACGGGCGCCGAGGCCGCGGCGGGGTTCGAGCCGCCGGTCGACGAGCCGCACCCACGGGCCGAGCGGTCGGGTCGCGCCGAGCCCGAACCGGGCTGAATGTGCGCGCGCATCGACCCGTGTGCGTTCGAGCTCTCGACGCGAGCCGTTCGGAGTGCGAGTCTTGGCGGGATTGAAGGAGGACCCACATGGTCACCATTCGAGATGCGTTCCCGGGGTTCAGCGTCGACGACATCGAGGCGGCACGGGAGTTCTACGGTACAAAGCTCGGGCTTCCGGTGAGTGACGAACCGATGGCCGGCGCACTGCAATTGACCTTGCCGTCGGGGCAGTCGGTGTTCATCTACCCGAAGCCCGATCACGTGCCGGCCACGTTCACGATCTTCAACTTCGTCGTCGAGAACATCGATCGGGCGGTCGACGAGCTGAATTCCGCCGGCGTCGTGACGAAGATCTACGAGGCACCCGACGACTACGGCACCGACGGGCGGGGCATTGCTCGCGGGAGCCAAAGCGGCCAAGGACCCGACATCGCGTGGTTCCGCGACCCTGCCGGAAACGTGCTGAGCGTCCTCGCCACCTGACGGTTCACCCGACCAGTGCCGCCGCCGCTCGCGGGACACCCGCTCACGCGACGCGCGGGCGATGCATGCTGCCTAGAGCGACGAGCGGATCTCGGGATCGATGTCGGCGATGAGGTCGTCGTGCTCGATGAGTGCCTCGATCTCGGCCGGTGAATCCTCTGCGGTCCCGGTCGTGAACTCGTAGGCCGTCAGTTCGCGCGGGCTTTCTTCGATGCCCTCGAGAGTCGCGAGCACCTTGGTCTCGTCGAGCGCCTTGAGCTTGCGCGCGGTGGGTAGCACGCGCGACTCGAGGGAGCCGACGAAGGCGTTGTAGTCCTTCACGCTGCGCTCGATCGTGCGACCGAGCTTTTCGATCTGGCCTGCCGTGGTCGAGAGGCGCGCGTAGAGCTCGCGGCTGAGGTCGAACAGGGTCTTCGCCTCTTTCGTGAGGACGTCTTGCTGCCAGCTGAACGCGACGGTCTTGAGCACCGACCACAGCGTGACCGGAGAGGCGAGCGCGACGCGCTTCGCGAAGGCGAACTCGAGCAGCGACGGGTCGGCTTCGAGCGCACTCGAGATGAGCGATTCGCTCGGAATGAACGCGATGACCATCTCGGGGGAGGCGCCGAGCCCCTCCCAGTAGGTCTTGCCGCCGAGCGCGGTGATGTGGTCGCGCACGGCCTTGACGTGGCCCTTCATGAGGCGGTCGCGCTGCGCACCGTCAGCGCCCGACGCGGTCGCCGGGATCTGGCTCGCCTCAAGGTAGGCGTTGAACGGCACCTTGGCGTCGACGGCGATGTGCTTTCCGCCGGGCAGGTGGATGACCATGTCGGGGCGACCGGCGCCCGCGTCGGTGGTGACGGAGTGCTGCGTGTCGAAGTCGACGCGCTCGATGAGGCCCGCCGCCTCGACGACGCTGCGCAGCTGGGTCTCGCCCCATACGCCGCGCGTGCTGTTCGAGCGCAGCGCCGATGCCAGGGACTCCGCCGTCGAACGCAGCCGCTCCTCGTTCTCGGCCGCGATCTTCAGCTGCTGGCTCAGCTCGCCGTGCTGCTGGTGCCGCTGGGTCTCGAGTGCCGTGACCTTCGATTGCATGTCGCTGAGTGTCTGCTTGACCGGGCCGAGCGCCTGCAACACCCTGCTGTCGGCCGCCTCGCGAGCCTCGCGCTCGCGCTGCTCGAGCTGCTGGCGCTCGACGATCTCACGGTACTGGGCCCGCGCGGCCTCGATCTGCTCGCGCAGCCCGGCAGCGGTCGCCTCGACTGCTGCGAGCTCGGCGCCGAGCGCGGCCTGCTTGGCCTGCTCATCGGCGAGTGCGCGGGACAGCTGCGCCTCGGCGGCCGCGCGCAACTCGGTGAGCGCCTGCTGGTGACGCGCTTCGACGAGTGCCGGGTTCTCGACGGCGACGGCGACGTCGCCCGCCGCCGCGGCGGCGCGCCGCTGGACGAGGAACCAGGCGCCGAGCGCGCCGAGCGCGACGCCCACGACGAGGCCGATGACGAGCAGCAGGATCTCCATGTCATCGAGTGTCGCAGCGGCCGCCGACATCGGACGGTTCGGCTCGCGGCGAGTGCGCATGACGCGCGGATCCGCAATCAGCACCCGAGCATCCGAATTCACCCACCGCCCCGCTGCTCGCGCCGGTTTCGATCGGCCCGAGCAGCGGCGGCGGGCGCGTATCACCCGACGGCGGTCCCCTCGAGCTCGACCATCTGGCCGGGGATCGCCAGCCGCATCACCCCGAGCATCGTGGTGGTCGGCGCCACCCCGGCGGCGCCCAACCGCGACGCCAGCACGCCGTAGTGCGGGAACAGCGCATCGACATCGGTGGTGTAGACGTTGAGGCGCACCAGGTTCGCGAGGGACATGCCGGCCTCACCGAGCACGGCCTCGAGGTTGTCGATGCTCAGCGCCAACTGCGCCGCCAGGTCGTCGTCGTGCTGGGGGATGCCGTCGCCGTTCATCGCGGTCTGCCCCGAGATGTACAGGGTCCGAGAGTGCCCGGAGACGACCTCCCCCTGATTGAATCCCATCTCCGCCGACCACGTCACCGGGTTGACTGCCACTCGTTCCATCGCTGCATCAGCTCCATTCGATCCTTTGGGAACGGCGCACGTCCGTCGGCTCGGGAGCCGCCGGATTCGAGGCCGCATCACGAGCCTTCCAATGAATCACGACATCCTCTGTCAGGTATTTCGCTAGCCTTTCGGCATGCGCGCCGATCGTCTCGTCTCGCTGGTGCTGATGCTGCGCCAGCGCGGTCGGCTCTCCGCAGAGACGCTGGCCCGCGAGCTCGAGGTCTCCACCCGCACCGTGCTGCGCGACATCGAGGCGCTGTCCGCGGCAGGGGTTCCGGTCTATGCCGAGCGCGGCAGGCACGGCGGGTTCGAGTTGCTGCCCGGTTTCCGGACCGAGCTCACCGGCCTGAACCACGACGAGGCCCTCGCCCTGCTGACCGCCGGATCGAAGCGCGGTGAGCAGGTGTTCGGCCTGGGTTCAGCGCTCGCCTCGGCCATGCGCAAGGTGGTCGACGCGCTGCCCGACAGCCACCAGGTCACCGCCGTCGACGTGGCCGAGCGATTCCTCGTCGACCCGGCCACCGACCTGCTCGCACGCCGACACGTCACCGAGGACGTGCCCGAGGCCGTCATGGTCGAGGTCCGGCGTGCGGTGCTCGCCGGTCGCAGACTGCGCATCCACTACGCAGCGGTGGATCGTGCCCCGAGGTGGCGCACGGTCGACCCGATCGGACTCGTCACTGTGCGCGACAAGGGATACCTGCTGGCCACGACGTCCGGCGCGGATCGCACGTACCGGCTGTCACGGATCCTGGCCGCCGAGGAGCTTCCCGAGCGGGCGCAGCGACCCGACCGCGTCGACCTGGAGCAGATCTGGCAGGAGCGCAGCACGCAGTTCCGGACCGGCGGCGAGCAGGTCGCGGTGCGCGTACGACTGCACCCGACGCGGCGAGCGGAGTTGGTGGACACGGCGCTGGCCGTTCTCGTGGAGGAAGCCGACGAGAACGGCTGGCTGCTGCTGGAGGCGACCTTCCAAGACTCACGGCACGCCGAATGGGCGCTGTGGCAACTCGGCACGGACGCGGAAGCCCTGGCCCCGCAGTCGTTGCGCGACTTCCTGCGCGACCGCGCCGCGGCGATCGCCGCCCGCTACGCGCACCCGGTCTGAGGACCGCCTGGCTACTGCAGCGCCATCGGACCGTGCGCGGCGCGGTCGTCGCGGAGCGCGACGGGCCCGATCGCTCCGAGCCGGACGCGCGTGATGTGCGCGAGCTGCTCGATGTCGCCCGCCTCGTGGCGTGCCGCCGCGTGCACGACGATCGCCGCGCAGGCCTCGGCGTCGGCGAGCGCGTCGTGGTGCGAGAAATCCTCGAAGCCGGCGGCCCTCGCCGCAACGGGCAGCCGGTACGAGTCGAGGTGGTACGTGCGCCTCGCGACCTGCAGGCTGCACAGCGAGCGGTAGTCGGGCACGGGGATGCCCAGCGCCTCTGAAGCCTTGACGATGACGCCCATGTCGAACCCTGCGTTGTGCGCGACGAGCACGTCGTCGCCCGCGAACTCGCGCAGCCCTGCGACGCGGGTGCCCCACCCCGGGGCATCCGCCACCATCGCCGGCGTGATGCCGTGGATGCGCACGTTCCACTGCGAGAACTCGTCGTGCGGGAACGGCGGCCTGATGTACCAGTGCACGCGGTCGACGACACGTCCGTCGCGCACCTTGACGAGGCCCACCGAGCAGGCTGAGGCGCCAGAGGAGTTGGCGGTTTCGAAATCGATCGCGGTGAAGTCCACTGGCACGCACGTATCGTCGCACGGCGGTCGGACACGGCCCCGGTTGCGCAGCGGCGGGTCTCGAGACGCGACTTCGTCGCTGCTCGACCGGCGGGTCTCGAGATGCGACTTCGTCGCTCATCGACCGACGAAGGTTGACGGATGCCGCACGCAGGGCGTGGAATGGCACCGGCGGCGGCGACGACGAGAGGGCACTTCATGGGCGATGAGCGGTCGGACGCGACACGCGGCGGACTCGTGGCCGACCCGGGAGATCCGGCGACGGTCAGGTCTGCGCGTTCCTTCGGTGCGGCGGCCTCGGTGTACCACCGGTCGCGCCCCGGGTACCCCTCGGCGGCGATCGAATGGCTCGTCGGCGACGCGGCGCGTGTGCTCGACCTCGGCGCCGGCACCGGCAAGCTCACCGAGGCGCTCGTCGAACTCGACCGCGACGTCATCGCCGTCGACCCCGTCGAGGAGATGCTCGAGGAGCTCGAGATCGCGGTGCCCGGCGTGCCGCGCATCCTCGGCACGGCCGAGGACATCCCTCTCGAAGACCGTTCGGTCGACGCCGTCGTCGCCGGTCAGGCCTGGCACTGGTTCCTCCCCGCGCGCGCGGTCCCCGAGATCGCCCGGGTCCTGCGGCCGGGCGGCGTGCTCGGTCTCGTGTGGAACAGTCGCGACATCCGTGCCGATTGGCTTCGCCAGGCCGGCGAGATCATGCACGAGCGTCACGACGCGAGCGCAACGTTCGAGACGTACGTCAAGGTCGGGCCGCCGTTCGGCGCCATCGAGGAGCACACGGTCGAATGGGTCGAGCGGATGTCCCGGCAGCGGTTCCTCGATCTCGTTCGATCGCGCTCGTACTTCATCACCGCGAGCAAGGCCGAGCAGCACGCGATGCTCGCCGCCCTCGAGACCCTGCTCGAGACCCATCCCGACCTCGCCGGCGCCGACGAGCTCGAGGTGCCGTATGTCACGCACTGCTACCGCACGCGGCTGATCGGATAACGGTCGGGCGCCCGCGCGATCAGAACGGGTAGTACGAGAGCACGGGTGCCTTGAGGAGGGTGATGGTCGTGTCGGTCGCATCGGCCTGCAGGCCCACCATGTCTGTGGTCTCCCCGCCAGGGGCCGGGGGTACGAGGGCGGGGTCTTCGGGGTCGACCCGGTACTCGAAGTAGTCGTCGGCGTCGCGCGCCTCGCGGACAAGGGGCTCGACCTCGCTGACGGCCGCCACCGTGGAACCGACGGCGAACCCGCTCGATGTCACCACGGTGATGCCTGCGACCTCGGGCTCGGTGACCTCGACCAGCGAGGGCAGGAAGTAGTCGGCTCGCGGCTTCTCGAGGTCGACCGCGTCGCCGAGGGTGAAAGCGCCCCACGTATATAGGTCGAAGTCCGCGAAGTGCCCGCCCGACCCGTCGCGCAGCGACATCGTCGGTTCGGACTGGAACGCCCCAGTGAGGGCGGCGACCGCGGGCGCGACCTCGTCGGCCCAGGCGTGCGTGAAGACCGTCTCGCCGGCGGTGTCGACGAGCGTGAAGCCGACGCCGCTCACGACGATCTCGGCGGCGACCGGCTCGGGGGCGGGAGTCGGCGTCTCGGTCACTACGGCGGTCGGCGACGGAGTGCTCGGTCCGGCGGCGGCTGCGGCGCAGCCGGTGAGTGCGACAGCGGCGAGCGCGACCGCGGCGAAACGGAGTGTCCTCATCCATTTATGATGGCGGATCTCCTGTCACGACTGGATGACGCTCGGATAACGATCCCGGCCCGACCGGTTGCAACGCACGAGGAACGGCTGATCCGCCCCGCCCGTAGAATCGCGGGATGAAGCGCGGTCGGGTCATCCTGTTCCTGGTCCTCGCCAACCTCTTCTGGGCGGGCAACTACGTCTTCGGCGAGATGGTCACGTCCGAGGTCTCACCGGTGTCGCTCACGTTCTGGCGCTGGGCGTTCGCGGCCGTGCCGCTGCTTCTGCTCGCCTGGGCGATCGAGCGGCCCGATTGGCGAACAGCAGTGCGCGAATGGCCGATGCACCTGCTGCAGTCGATGCTCGGACTGACCGGGTACACCCTGCTGCTCTACAGCGCGCTCGGGCTCACCGGCGCCGTCGCCGCGAGCGTGATCTCGGCGATCAACCCGGCGATGATCGCGCTCGGCGCCGCGCTCTTCCTGCGGGAACGCCTGCGGGGTATGCAGATCGTGGGCATCGCCGTGGCCTTCGTCGGCGTCGTGATCGTGCTCACCGGGGGCGACCTCGGGTCGCTCGTCGCTGAGGGCTTCCGCCTCGGCGATGTCCTCGTCGTGGCATCCGTCATCGCGTGGACCGCGTACTCGCTCGTCGCGCGCCGCCTCGCGACCCCGCCGATCACGGCGACCGCGGTGCAGTCGGTGTTCGCGGTCGTCACGATGCTGCCGCTCATCGCGGTGACCGGTGTGACGCTGCCCGAATCGGCAGCCGGGATCGCGGGGCTCGCGTACATCGTGCTGTTCCCCTCGATGCTCGGCTACGCGCTGTGGAACCTCGGGGCAGCGGCGGCGGGCCCGTCGCGGGCAGGGGTGTTCCTGAACCTGCTGCCGGTGTTCACCGTCGCCATCGCCGTGCTGCTCGGGCAGGCGCTCGATCCGGTCGCGCTCGCCGGCGGCGCCGTCGTGGTCGTCGGGGTGTACCTCACGCTGCGCGTACGGCGGGTGGGAGCGAGCACGGATGTCCCGGGCGTGACGCAGGTACGATAGACCCTCGTGGCTCTCACTATCGGCATCGTCGGCCTGCCCAACGTCGGCAAGTCCACCCTGTTCAACGCGCTCACCAAGAACCAGGTGCTCGCGGCGAACTACCCGTTCGCGACGATCGAACCCAACATCGGCGTGGTGAACCTGCCCGACCCGCGGCTCGAGACGCTCGCCGGCATCTTCGGCTCCGAGCGCATCCTGCCCGCGGCTGTGTCGTTCGTCGATATCGCCGGCATCGTGAAGGGCGCGTCCGAGGGTGAGGGGCTCGGCAACAAGTTCCTCGCGAACATCCGCGAGGCCGACGCGATCGCGCAGGTCGTGCGCGGGTTCGACGACTCCGACGTCGTGCACGTCGAGGGCACGATCGACCCCAAGGCCGACATGGAGACCATCAACACCGAGTTGATCCTCGCCGACCTCGAGACCCTCGAACGCGCCATCGCGCGCTACGAGAAAGAGGTCAAGGGCAGGAAGCTCGACCCGTCGGTGCTCGCCGCCGCGAAGGAGGCGCAGGAGGCGCTTCAGAAGGGCACACCCCTCTCCGCGGCATCCGTCGATCTCGCGCCGATTCGCGAACTGGGGCTGCTGACCGCGAAACCGTTCATCTACGTCTTCAATGTCGACGAGGCGGTGCTGACGGATGCCGCGAAGAAGGCCGAGCTCGCCGAGCTGGTCGCGCCCGCCGAAGCGGTGTTCCTCGACGCGAAGATCGAGTCGGAGCTCATCGACCTCGACCCCGACGACGCCGCCGAGCTGCTCGCGTCGACCGGACAGGACGAGTCGGGCCTCGACCAGCTCGCCCGAGTCGGCTTCGACACGCTCGGGCTGCAGACCTACCTCACAGCCGGCCCCAAGGAGTCGCGCGCGTGGACCATCCACAAGGGCTGGAAGGCTCCGCAGGCCGCCGGCGTGATCCACACCGACTTCGAGCGCGGCTTCATCAAGGCCGAGGTGATCTCGTTCGACGACCTCGTCGCGACCGGCTCGGTCGCGGAAGCGCGCGCCAAGGGCAAGGCCCGCATGGAGGGCAAGGACTACGTCATGCAGGACGGCGACGTCGTCGAGTTCCGGTTCAACGTGTAGTGATGTCCGGCCCTCAGGTTTTCGCGTACTTCTGGGGAGTGTTAGCAGTCGGATTGGCATATGTGTTCGTGCGGCATCCGGAGCGCATGGAGGCGATCTACCGACGGAACATGGATCGTACTCGAACGACGAAGCGGCTACGCGAGCGATTCGCCCCGAGTGCTGCGATCATCATCTGGTACCGAGTCGGCGGTGTGCTGTTCGGCCTCGTCGGGATCGGAGTTGCAGTCGCGGCAGTGACTGGAGTGCTTCGATGACCGGTGACGTGCTCGGGTTCCGTATGAAACCACCTCTTGCAACCAAGAGCATGCGATGATTCGTCGGCGCAGAGATAGGAAAAAGCCTTACGGCGAAGTGGCGAGCGTTGCCGTCAGCGTTGTCGTCCTCGGTATCTTCGTGATCGGACTGGCGAGTGTTTGGGTTGAGGTCGACGGCGACATGGGCGCACCCATCGATCTAGGCGGCCGTTGGGGAGAGGGCACCCTTGGGGCCGCAGTTGCTGGCTTTGGCGCGACAAGCGCAACGTTGACGGTGTACTTGATCTTCAAGATTCGATCGCTGATTCGCAACTGGCCGCGGTCGTGTCGCAGGCGATGAGCCGCGACGTGGTGGAGTTCAGGTTCAACTCGTGAGGGCGGGTAAAGCCGGCAGTGGCAGGCCTCACTCTGCGGCCGGTAGGGCCGGGTAGGCGGTGGGGTAGATGCCGATCGCGAACCCGTAGACCGTCTCGCCGGACCTCGGCAGTCGGTCGAACTCATCGACCAGTTCGGCCATGCGGTCCCAGAACTCGGAGGCCTGATCCTCCGAGATGCGCGCATGCCGGATGAAGCCCCAGAGCCTTCCCTCCTCGAACGCCGTCGCAGACTCGCGTGCAGCGACCTCGAAGTCGTTGAAGTCGCCCGACGCCGCTCCGCCGGTGGATGACGGCTCCGCCGCCACGGAGAACATGCGCGCGGTGCGCCCGTAGAAGCGTTCGTCGATCGCCCGCACCTTCCGCGTGCGCACCACCCGGAGCAAGCCGTTGCGGGTGAGCACGTCCACGTGGTGCGCGACCGTGCTCTTCGGGCGTGCGATCGCCGCCGCCAACTCGGTGACGGTCGCAGCCCGCTCGTGGAGGAGCTGCAGGATCATGGTGCGGACCGGGTGGCCGATGGCTCTCACCTGGGCCGGCTCGGTCAGTGCCATCCGATCGGCGAGCTCGTAGTCCGGAGGGTTGTCCGCCATGACCGAACAGACTAGCATCGTGGAATGATCCAAAAGAATCGATCAATCGGAGGGAAGTCGCTGACATGGCCGAAGTGCTGCTGTACCACCACATCCAGGGCCTGACCGACGGTGTGCAGGCCTTCGCCGACGACCTGCGACAGGCCGGCCATACCGTGCACACGCCCGATCTGTTCGACGGGCGCACGTTCGGCAGCATCGAGGAGGGTTTCGGATTCGCGCGCGAGACAGGGCTCGACGCCATCCGGGAGCGCGGCGCCGCCGCGGCGGAGGAGCTCGGTACTGAGCTCGTCTACGCCGGATTCTCGTTCGGCGTGATGATCGCCCAGCGATTCGCGCAGACCCGGCCCGGTGCCCGCGGGGCGCTGCTCATGTACTCTTGCATTCCGGTCGCGGAGTTCGGGGGAGTATGGCCCGAGGGGGTGCCGGTGCAGATCCACGGCAAGGAGGGCGACGAGTTCTTCGACGAGGACCTGCCGGCCGCGCACGAACTCGTCGGCTCGACGAGCCACGCCGAGCTGTTCGTCTACCCCGGCGACCAGCATCTCTTCGCCGACTCCTCGCTCGACACGTACGACCCGGAGGCGTCCGCACTGCTCATGGAGCGGGTGAAGGGGTTCCTCGCCGAGATCGGACCCTGAGGTCGGCGGTGCGTGGCGTCATCGAACTCCGGTTCGCCCTGATCGAGTGATCAGGGCGAACCGTGTCCTGCGAGGGTGACTCCATGGCACTACCGACCCCGACCTTGGAAACCGAACGCTTGCGACTTCGTCCGTTCACGGACGACGATGCCGATGCGCTCTTCGCGTTGCAGAGCGACGCCGAGGTGCTGCGCTATTGGGACTCTCCGCCGTGGGTCGACCGAGCCTCGATCGCGCGCTTCATGGACGGCTGCCGACGGATGGCGGAGGAAGGCAGTGGTGCCCGCGTAGCGATCGAGCGCGTCGCCGACCAGGCGTTCATCGGTTGGTGCACCTTCAACAGCTGGAACCCGGACTTTCGCAGCGCCTCCCTGGGCTACTGCTTCACCAAGGCGGCGTGGGGCCACGGCTATGCGACCGAGTCGGCGCGCGCCATCCTCGGATGGGCCTTCGACACGCTCGATCTCAATCGGGTCCAGTCCGAGACCGATACCCGCAACGCGGCCTCGGCCCGAGTGCTCGAGAAGCTCGACTTCGTGCGCGAGGGGACCCTGCGCGAGGACTGCATCGTCAACGGCGACGTGTCCGACACCTGGGTGTACGGACTGCTGAAGCGTGACTGGGAGCGCTGAACGCGCGAAGGCGAGCGGCGTGTCGGCCGCGTCTTCCTGCAGTGGCTGCGGTGACCGTCTACGGCAGCGTCCGGCCGCAGGCTGGGCTGCGGTTCGCAGTCGAGGTCGCCGAAGGCGAAGGCTGACACTGGATGTGAGCGAATGTCACGAACCTCTTGCATCCTGCGACGAGCGGCGTATGATCATCCTCACCACCGAAGGACGCTTCGGCATAGAAAGGCCCGACGAGTCGACAGACGCCAGGGCCTTTCACATTGTCTAGGCCCGGCCACCGCCCACCTCATCGCAGATCACCCAGCCGCGCGGCGATGCCCTGCTGGGCGCCCGCGCGCCGCTCGGTCGTGACGGCGATGATGAGCAGCACGGCGCCGACCACGGCGAGGGTGATCCACCACGGCATCGACTCGATGCCGCGGCCGATCTGCACGGCGAAGACGACCACGTTCTCGATCGGCAGCACGATGATGCCGATGAGGAACGGCGCGGCGAGCTTCCTGGCCGAGCCGACGAGGATCGCGGTCAGCGCGAACAGGATGACGAGGATGGCCCGCCACGTCTGCGGGTCGGTGAAGGTCGCCGCGATCGACGCGGAGAGCAGCACGACGAGCCCGGGGGCGAGCAGCACCCACGATCCGCGCCAACCCCCCGGCCAGGCCGCGAGCGAGCGCCGACGTACGTCATCGGTCGTTGCCGCGGCATCCCGCATCGAGTCGTCGGCCCCGCCCCGCCGAAGCGCGACCACGCCGGCCGCGAGCAGGAACAGGCCGAGCGGCACCGAGAACCACTCCACGCGCAGTTCGCGCGGGCTCCACGCGACCACCGCCGTCACGAACGCGACCGCGAAGGCGAACCACACGGGCGGCAGGCTCGTGCTGGCGGTGAGCGAGCGCACCGCCGAGAGCAGCATGACGGCCAGCAGGGCGAGCATGAGCGCCCACATCGACCAGATCTCGGGCCACTCGGTGCGGATCGCGGGCCACGCCGCGAACGCGAGGTAGACGAGCGCCGGAGCGGTCAGCCATCGCGATCGAGCGAGCGCCGAACCGGTTGGGGCGCCCGCGGCGATCGCACGCCCCGCCGTCGTCGCCGCCGCCGCGCCGATGAGGCCGACGCCCGCGCACACGAGCACGAGCGGGATGCCGACGAGGGGTGACGCGGGCATGCCGTCGACACCCAGGCGCGCGCCCTGCAGCGCACCGGCCGCGGCGGCGACGATCGCCGATGAGAAGACCGCCGGTCGCAGCGTCCGAAGCCGCGCAGCGCGCGGCGAACCGCTGTCGCCGCCTCTGCGGCCGATCATCAGTCCGATCGCGACGAGCAGCCAGGCCGCGCCGATCAGCGCCCACCCGCGCAGGTCGGCGGCGCCGTCGGCGCCGTCGCCCTCGGCGATCGAGAGCAATGAGACTCCGAGCGTCAGCAGCGTCGGCAGCACCGCGACGAGCAGCCCGGATGCCACGAGCGCGAACCCGCGCGCACCACGAGCCGTGAGCACCGCGCCGACGAGCGCTGCGGTCAGGCCCGGCGGTACGAGGAACGCCTCGATCTCGGTGACGCCGGCGAGGCCCCAAATGCTCCAGAGCGCGCCCGTGAAGCTCGCTGCAGCGAGCCACCAACCGAGCCGACGGCGCTGCACGACGGCCATCGCGGTGGCACCGAGTCCGAGCACCACGAGCACGACGAGTGTCGTCTCGAGGCCTGCCGCGAGGCGTACGAGCGAGAGCAGCACCGCGATCGCGCCGGTCGTGAGCGTCGACCACTCGATGGCGATGCGCGCGGCGCGTGATGCCACGGCGTCGAGGCCGTGACGTTCGAGCGCCCGCCCGATGGCCGCAGTCGCGGGCAGGACCGCCGCGACGATCGCCGCGATCACGGGCAGCACGACGGGGGAGGCGCTGGCGGCGAGCACCTCCGCTCCGAGGCAGACCACGACCACGGCGGCACTCGGCACGATGAGCGCCGCCGCCGCGGTGCGGAGCCCGACGCCGAGTCCGGGGCGGCGTGTGATCACGAGGGTCGCCGCGAGCAGCAGCATGAGCCCCGTCGAGAGCGCGGTCCAGCCGCTGCGCTCGAACACGACCTGCACGATGCCGATGCCGAAGGGCACGGCGGCGACCGCGAGGATCGCCCACCACGAGCGCGCTCCGACCCGCGGCAGGAACGTCGCGACGATCGCGACGAGCAGGGCGACCGCGGTCGTGAGGCACCACTGCGCGATGCCCCCGAGCGCGGTCGTGCCGAGCACCGTTGCGACGACCGACAGCGCGTAGGCGAAGCCGGTGCCGACGTAGAGGAAGCGCGCCTTCGCGGGCATTTCGAGGGCGAGCGCCGTGAGTGCCACGAGCACCGCGATTCCGGCCCACGGCTGGGTCGTGGCATCCGTGCCCGCGAGCAGCGCACCCAGCAGGATCGCAACGTGCGCTCCTCCGAGGAGTGAGCCGCCCGGGAGGGTGCCGGGGCGCACGGCGAAGATTCGCAGGGCCACGACGACCACGAGCACGAGCGTCAGCGCGATCGCGATGCGCACCCCGACGGCGAACGCAGGGGGGCAGGCGAACAGGAGCCAGGCGAGCATGCCGAGCAACGCTGCGAAGGTGCCGAGTACTCCGTCGGTCCCGCGCTGCGGAGCCGCCTCGGACGGCGCGGTCGTGAGGCGGAGCCGACGTGCGGTGATCACCGCGATCGAGGCGAGGCCGATCGCTGAGATCGCGCACGCCGACGCGACCGCGACGATGTCGCCGGTCTCGGTGAGCGGTGCCTCGTACGGCACGGGGGTGAGTGTTCCGGCGAGCGTGGTGAGGACCGCTATGGCTCCGGTGAACGCGGGAACGGCGACGGATGCCGCGACCGCGCCGAGCGCGCCGGCTGCATACGCCTGCGGCGCCACGCCGCGAAGAGCCGGCGCGAGCAGCCACGCCGCGATGAGTCCGACGTGCGCACCCCCGACGAGCACGGTGATCGCCCAGAACGCCGGCAGGTCGTCGCCGAGGCCGGTCGCGAACGGCAGCACCGCGACCGCGGCGATGCCAGTGAAGCCCGCGAGCGCGCTCCAGAACCCGCGCGCAGGGTGGCGCGACGAGAGCACGCCGAGCACCGAGATGCTCGCGAGGGTGCCCGCGACGACGAGCCAGCGGGTCGCGTTCGACGTCGCGTCGACGAACGGCACCAGCACGATGACAAGCGGCACGGCGACGATCTGCAGGAACGTGAGGGTGCGTTCCTCTGCGACGAGGCGACCGCCGAACCGCGGTGCGATGCGCCGAGCCATCGCGATGAGGCCGAACGCGGCGTACGCCGCAGCGAGGTGGCCGGCGAGTGAGGTCCCGACGTCTTCGCCTGCGTACCCGAACATCGCGGGAACGGTTGCGAGCGCGACGAGCGACGCCCAGATCCAGATGCGGATTCGTGCCAGGAGCCCGAACACCGCCATCGCGGCACCGCCGAGGAGCGTGGCGACCGCAGCGCTGAGCCATGCGCTCGCCGGGTCGGCTGCCAGCTCGACGACCGCGGCGACGTCGAGGGCCCCGAACACCAGCCCGAGACCGCCGACCGACTCCGCCGAGAAGCGCAGGCCGCGTCGGGCGAGCCACCACGCCCCGCCGAGGAACACGAACGTGATCGCCGCGATGATCGTGCTGCGCACGCCGTGGTCGGTGAGGTCGGGGTTGAAATAGGTGAAGACGACGGCGGCGACGGCGAGCAGCCCGGCGCCCGCGACGGCGAGCACCGACTGGACCGTGGCGCTCGATTCGGGACGCGCTGCGGCGGGCGTTCCCGGCGTGTTCGCGCTCGGCGGCGGCGCGATCGTGTCGGATGCCTCGGAGCCGACGGCTGCCCGAGAAGCGGGGGCCGGGACATCCATTGCCGTGACCCGGTCACCCACGGCGACCGGCACCGGAATCCGGTCGACGACCGACTGCCGGTCGCGGAGCGCCGCGGCCGCCCGCTCGGACGCGGCGACGAGCGCCGAGCCGAGCTCGGCGTCGACGAGCGCGCCGCAGGTCGGGCATCGCCCGTCGCTGAGGCGATCGCCCGAGCAGACCGGGCACACGGTCAAGTCGAGCAGGTACGCGACTGCGGCGTCGCTCCATCCGCGCGCTACGGAGGCCGTGAGCTGAGTCATGCCGACACCTCCGATTCGGCGTCGGACGCGGCATCCGTCTCATCGGGAACCCAACGCAGGATGTCGCCGGGCTGGCACTCGAGCACCCGGCAGATCGCGTCGAGCGTCGAGAAGCGCACCGCCTTGGCGCGGCCGTTCTTCAAGACCGAAACGTTCACGGGGGTGATGTCGATCGCCGCCGCGAGGTCGGCGACCGACATCTTGCGCTTCGCGAGCTCGACGTCGAGGTCGATGACGATGGGCATCAGACCACCTCGGAGAGGTCCTGCTGCAGCTGAGCGGCGTTCTTCAGCAGCCCCCGCATGACGATGACGAGGAAGGAGAGCCCCGAGCCGACGACGACGCCGAGTGCGCAGAGCAGTTGCACGGAGGGGTTGGCGACGCCGGCGGCGAACAGCGTCGCGAACGCGACGACGATGAGCAGGGTCGCGGCGATGATCGCGCCGAGGATCACGTCGACCCAGCGGAACGCGTCGGTGCTGAAGATGTTCTGCTCGCCGACCATCGACAGCAGCCGCCACACGCACACGTTCACCACTTGGATGCACAGGAGGAACAGCTCGGCGATCACGATGCCCGGCACGACGAGGTCGGCGAACTCGGGGTACACCCGGCTCATACCCTGCGCGGTCGGGGGCACGAGGAAGAGCTGGCAGGCGAGGATCAGCAGGATCATCACAGCGATGAGCGCCTTGAGAACGAGAATGGTCGGCCGTTGCATGCGATTCCTATCGATTATCGGTAGACACCTATCGAGAAACGATACACAACCGACAGGGGAAATCGATAGCGCCACACATGACGTCGACAGGCTGGAAGGCGCGGGTGCCCGACTCGGCCTCAGCCGGCGGTGTGCTCTTCGCGCAGGCGCGGCTCGACGCGCTGATCGGGGCGGACACCCGCCTTGTCGGCGTAGAAGGCACGGATGCGGTCCATGTCGGCGGCGACGTCACCGGTCAGTTCGATCGTGGGGCCGAGTCCGGTCGTCATCGTGGAGCGGTCGACGAAGCCGAGGGTGACGGGCAGGCCGGTCTCTCGGGCGATGCGGTAGAAGCCCGACTTCCAGTACTCATGCGCGCCGCGGGTGCCGTCGGGTGTGACGACGAGGCCGAAGACCTCGCCCGCACGAATCCGCGCGACGACCTCGCCGACAACGCGGCTCGGGTCGGCGCGGTCGACGGGGATGCCACCGAGCCCGCGCATCGTCGGGCCGCGCCATCCGGCGAACAGGCTCTTCTTGCCGAGCCAGCGCACGTCGATGCCGAGCCGCCAGGCGATGCCGAGCATGAGGACGAAGTCCCAGTTCGAGGTGTGCGGCGCCCCGATCAGCACGGAGGGGCGCGTGGGGGCCGTCTCGCCGGTGAGGGTCCACCGGCTGAGAGCCCAGTAGACACGGGAGACGAGGCGGCGAAGCATCCCGCAACCGTATGTGATCGCATATGTCTGCCACGGTATGCGGAGGGAGCCATCCAACCGGCACGGGGGCCGGGTCCGAGTGCTCCGTCGGCGAAATGTCCGGATATCTGCGGACGCAGGCCGTCACAGAAGATGCCGCGAGCGGCGCGGGTTGGCAGCATGAGGTCATGACTCACCTCATCGTCCCCGGCATCGGCGGCTCGGGGCCTGCGCACTGGCAGACGCTCTGGGAGCGCGACCTCAGCGCCGTCCGCATCGATCCGTCGTCGTGGGAGGAGCCGCGCCTCGACGACTGGCTCGCAGCGCTCGACCGCGCGAGCGATGAGGTCGGGCCGGGTGCGGTGATCATCGCGCACAGCATGGGATGCCTCGCGGCCGCCGAATGGGTCGCGCTCGACCCGAGCCGCGCCTCAGCGGTGTTGCTCGTCGCGCCGCCCGACCCCGACGGGCCACGGTATCCCGTCGAGGCATTCGAGTTCGCCCGCATCGGCCGTCATCCGCTCGCGCCGCCCACCCTGGTCGTGGCGAGCGAGGACGACCCATACGGGACCCGGGCGTACGCCGCCGCCCTCGCCGAGACTTGGGGCGCCGGGTTCGTCTCGGTCGGGCCTCTTGGGCACATCAATGCCGACAGCGGGATCGGAGCGTGGCCGGAGGGCCGGGAACTGCTCGACGACCTCGTCGCCGTCGCCCGCCGGGTGGCTTGAGACCTCACGCCCGACCCCCGGGATCAGCACCACCACGCCGTTCCTCTCGTCGAGGCGCAGAGCTCGACCTGAGCGCTGACGGCGCGGTGGTGCATCCGATCGGTGAATCGGCTTTCGCGGCTACTGGGCCTGCAACGTGCCGATCTTGTTCGCCGCCCGCATGGCGTACCACGGGTCGCCGCCGGGCGCCACGGTGATGCCGGCCGGATCGCTGTTCTTGACCGTCTTGCCTTGGGTGATGACGCCCGCATTCGTGACGCTGGCGGCGTTGCCCTCGGTCTCCTGGGTGAACCAGATCGTGCCGTCGGGCGCCGCCGCGATACCTGAGGGACCAGTAGCGTCGACCGGGAAGTACGTCACGCTGTTCGCATCGGCTGGATCGAGGAATCCCACGCCCTGCGGCGAGAGCAGCGTGATGAATCGCACGGCGAACCAGACCTTTCCATCTACGGGCGAGACCGTGATGGCACGCGCCGCGGGGTCGACGACGGTTCGCGTGACCACGCCGGTGACGGCGTCGATGCGCGCGATGTTGGTGGTGAGGTCGACGTTGGCCTGGGGTTCGGTGAACCAGGCGTTGCCCGCCGCATCGACCGCCACATCGGACGGGTTGCTGGCCGCGAACGAGACGAACGTTCCGCCGACGCTGTCATAGCGCCAGACCACGTCGTTGTTGAAGTCGGTGATGAAGACGAAGTCGCCGTGCACGGCGAGGCTGCCGGCGAGCGCGCTGCTGTTCGGCATCGCGACCGGCGCCTCGAACGCCTGCGTCTGCACGTTGAACCGCATGAGCGTCGCGTCGTTGGAGGTGATGTAGACGAGGTCGCCCTGCCCCTGCTCGATGTCGGTGAGGATGCAGAAGTTGCATCCGTCGGCCAGGATGGCCTCGAACTCCGTGATCACGCCGGCGGGGGTGATGCGACCGATCTTCGCCGGCGCTGCCGTGAACTCGGTGCCCTCGGTGAACCAGCGATTGCCATCGGAGCCGTTGGTGATGTCGCGCGGCTCGCTGTTGGCCGTCGGCACGCGGAACTGCTTCAGCTTCGCGCCAGGTGCGGCGACCGCCGCTCCCGCGGACAACGCGAGTCCTGCCGTGAGTGTCGCCGCCAGCGCTGCCGTCAGCACCCGGCCCATTCGTCGTGACATGTGGATTCCCCCTGACCCGGCCGCACGAGGTATGCCCGAAAACGCCTGCGGCGTAGCGAGAGACGGGCAGCAGAGCACCCGGAGGCGAGGTTCACCCGAGGGCGCATTCGCAGCGTATGGCAGACCGCGCGATCCCGCTAGGCCGCATCGATGGCGGCAACTGGCAGGATCCCTCGTTGGCCCCCGGCCGCGCCGGACCAGCGGTTCCAGAGCAATCGGCGCATCCCGTGCAAGACTCGCGCCAGGCGCGACACATACATGGCGTGAGGATCGCCAGTGCCACAGCAGCCGCCGATGTGACCGAGGGGGTGGCGATGCCCGAGGGCGCCGACTCGCCCGTGATGAGTGCCGAGGTGGACTGGTTCACCGCAGTCGTCCGCGAGCACTCGACGGCGCTCGTGCGCTACTTCGCCCGTCGCGGGCCGCGCCAGGACGCCGAGGACCTCGCGGCCGAGGTCTTCGCGACCGCCTGGCGTCGTCGTGACGACGTGCCACGGGAGGCCGTGCTGCCGTGGCTCTACCGTACGGCGGGGTTCACGCTCGCGAACCACCGCCGCAAGCATATCGACCTCCCGGTCGACGAGGTGCCAGAGACCGGCGCCGCGCGCGTCAGCGAGGACCCCGAACTGAGCGTGCTGTTCGACGCGGAACTCCGAGGTGCGCTCGCGAGCGTCGGCGGACGCGACCGGCAGATCCTGCTGTTGCACGCATGGGAGGGCCTCGACGGGGAGGAACTCGCCGAGGTGCTCGGCATCTCCCGATCGGGAGCCGATGCCGCGCTCTCGCGGGCTCGCAAGCGCCTGCGCGAGGCGTGGGGCGAGCGGCTGTCGTTCTAGGCGCTCCTGCATGATTCCGGTTCTCCTGCACATATCCGTAGGTGAACCGCACTCATGGAGGGCTGATCGACATGAACGACCACGGCGAACTCGACCTGACCTCGGAGCGTGCCGGCGGCCACCGGCGCTGGCGCTTGATCGCCGCGGTCGCGGCGTCGATCGCGATCGTCGGTGCCGCCGGATACGGCCTCGGAACGTCGACAGGCGGGGCGACGAGTCTCGCGGATGGCGCTGCGCCGCCGATCTCGCTGCAGCCCGGTGGCCCTGAGTCGAGCACGATGCAAGGCGGACCCGTGATCGCCCCTGGCATCGCGACCGACCAGGAGACGATGTCATCCAGCTTCGCGGCCGACGACTTCGCGTACCCCAACGGCTACGGCCGGGACCAGTTCAGCGCCTCCGGTCTCGCCACCGACGACGGCACCGCAGGCACGTATGCCTTCGACGCGCGCGCCGCGTCGAACATCGAGACGGCCAGCCTGCTCGCCGCAGCGCTCGGTGTCGAGGGAACTCCTGAGCTGAAGGACGACAGCTGGACGGTCGGGCAGCAGGGCGGCACCGACCCGCACGTGAGCATCGGCCCCGACGGCGCGTCCCACTTCTTCTACACGAACCCGCCGATCGACCCGTACTACTGCCTCGACGACGCAGGCGTCACCGTGCCGTGCGAGGCAACGGGCGATATTCCAACCGAGGAGGCCGCGATCGAAGCGCTGCGGTCACTCATCATGTCGGTCGGTCACGACCCGAACGCCTTCGAATTCGAATCGGTGACGTCCGACGGGGATCAGGCGATGGCGCGGAGTGCCCAGGCATGGCTCGTCGTCGATGGGCAGCGCTTCGGCATGGCGTGGTCGCTGGAGCTCACGAACGACGGAGTGCTGGGCGCTCGGGGCGCATTGGCCCCGATCGTCCCCCTCGGCGACTACCCCGTTGTGAGCGAGCAGGAGGGCTTCGAACGCCTCTCCGACCCTCGATTCAACCCCCAGCTTGGGTTCACGCCGTTCGACGGTCCTGCGCTCGTGGTGAGCGAAGGCGGAATGCTCGTGACGCCGACCAAGCCTCCCGCAACCCCGACCGAGGGCACCTCGCTCTCGTGGCCCGTGAACGAGGTCGAGATCGTGAGCGCCCGCCTCGGGCTCGCGAGCCAGTGGCAGCCCGACGGCAGCGTGCTCGTGATTCCGGCATACGAATTCACCGATGCCGAGGGCGGCACGTGGTCGGTCATCGCGGTAGCCGATTCGATGCTCGACTTCGTTTCGGACTAGCCAGGCGCTCCGACATGGCAGGCGCTCCTGCAAGATACGGCCCCTTCCGCACATATCCGTAGGTGAACCGCACTCACGGAGGCTGATCAGACATGAACGACCACGACGAACTCGACCCGGTGGCGCGCCTGCGCGCTGCCGACCCTGCGGGCGATGTCGAACCCCGTGAAGGATTCGCCGACGAGGTCGTCGCTCGCGTGACCGCCGAGGCGACGGCCGATCAGGGCGCTGAGACGTCGGCCGGTTCGGCACCCGTGACCGACATCGCCGCCGCACGCGCCCGCCGCCGCCCGCGCTGGCTCCCGATCGCCGCGGTCGCAGCGTCCATCGCGATCGTCGGTGCCGCCGGATACGGCATCGGATCGACGACGGGCGGGGCGACGAACCTCGCCGACGGTGCCGCCCCGCCGATCTCGCTGCAGGGTGATGCCGGCACGAGCGGCGGCGAGGCAGCGAGTGGTGCGATGCCGGGTGGCGGACCCACCGACGCTGCGGCGGACCAGGCATTCAGGGACACGGGGGCGGCCACCACCGACATGCTGTACCCGTATCCATTCGGAGGCCGCAACAGCTTCAGCTCGTCGGGCCTCTCCACTGAGGAGGGCGCGGCCCCTGCGTACGCGTACGACGCACGCGGCGCATCGAGCGCCGAGACGATCAACGCGCTCGCCGCCGCGCTCGGCACCGACGGATCAGCCGTGCTCAAGGACGGCGCATGGTCGGTCGGACCGCAAGACGGCACCGCTCCCTACCTCGGGGTGAGCCTCGACGGCACGCTCAGCTTCTGGTATTCGAACCCGCAAGTCGACCCGTGGGCGGCGTGCGGCAAGGGCGTCGCCGTCGACGACACCGTGACCGTCGACCCCTGCGCGCCGCCGGCGGACCTGCCCAGCGAGGATGCCGCGATCGAAGCCCTGCGCTCGATCATCGTCGCGACGGGTCGCGACCCGGAGACGTTCGAATTCACCTCGGACACCTGGGAGGGCGCGATGGCCCGTCCGGCACAGGCTTGGCCGGTCGTCGACGGACAGCGCATCGACCAGAGCTGGTCTCTCGAACTCACCTCGCAGGGCGTGTACAGCGTCTCCGGAGCCCTGGCGCCGATCATCGCCCTCGGCGATTACGACATCATCAGCGAGCAGGAGGGCTTCGAACGCCTTTCGGATCCGCGGTTCGGCGCCCAGATGGGGATCATGCCGTTCGCCGCTCGCGAGCAGGCGGCGATCGAAGGCGAGCAGTGGGTGGCTCCGACCGAGCCGCCCGCGACCCCGACCGAGGGCGCCTCGCTCTCGTGGCCCGTGAACGAGGTCGAGATCGTCAGCGCGCGCCTCGGTCTCGCGAGCCAGTGGCAGCCCGACGGAAGCGTCCTCGTGGCTCCGGCCTACGAGTTCACCGATGCCGACGGCGGCACGTGGTCGGTCATCGCCGTCGAAGATTCGATGCTCGACTTCGATTCGCAGCAGTAGCGCGGATGCTCCGGCGCCGGCCCTTCCCCGGCGCCGGTCGGCATGCAAGGCTGGGCGCATGCCAGAGTCGCCCGAGGTGCAGGCGCTCGTCGACGATCTCGGCGCACGGCTGACCGGCCGCGAGATCAGCGACGTCGACGTCGTGGAGTTCCGTGTCGAGAAGACGCGCGGGCGTCCACCCTCGTCGCTCGTCGGCGAACGGGTGCGGGGTGCTTCGCGACGCGGCAAGCACGTCGACATCGGTGTCGGCGACACCCAGCACCTGGTCGTGTCGCTCGGCCGCCATGGGTGGGCCCGGTATCGCGTCGAAGGCGGGGACGTTCCACCGACGGATGACCCTGCCGGCGTCGCCCCGCCGACGCTCATCGCGTTCACCCTCGACGACGGCGAGGTGCTCGAATTCACGGATGCCGGCGACTGGGTGTCGCTCGGCTGCTGGGTCGTCGACGATCCGACCGACGTGCCGGCGATCGCGAAGCTCGGCCCCGACCCTGTGGACCCCGGTTTCTCGCGGGCGGACTTCGACCGAGCGATGGTCGGGCGGCGCAAGCAGGTCAAGGCGGTCCTTCAGGAGCAGGAATCGCTCGCCGGCATCGGCAACGCCTACTCCGACGAGATCCTGCACGTGGCGAAGCTCTCGCCGGTCGGGCACGCCGCAGCCTTGACTCCCGACGAGCTCGACCGACTCTTCGACTCGACTGTCGGCGTCGTCGTGCACGCGACCGATGCGCGTCGTGGAGTTCCGATCGACGGGCTCAAGCCGGCGAAGATCGCGGCCATGAGGGTGCACGGCCGGACGGGCGAGGCGTGCCCGGTGTGCGGCGACACGATCCGCGATTTCTCGTTCGCGAGCACCACTGCACAGTACTGCCCGACCTGCCAGACCCACGGTGAGCTGCTGCCTCTGAAATCGCAGTAGCCGTCGACGCATCCTCGGTGCATCGCGCGGCCTCCTCGATGTCGTCGAGGCGGACCCGTACACTGCGAAGGGCGAACGTCAGGAGGGGACGCTGTCGGCGGCCGTCGTTCGCAAGGGGGAGGGGTCCTTCATGCGTCGCAGGCTGCGAGCGGGGGTCGTCGCGATCGCAGCGGCCGCGATCATCGGATTCGGAACGACTCTTCCGGCCGAGGCCTTCGAGCCGGTACCCGGTCAGGGGGAGGCGCCCGCCGTCACGGTGTCACCGACCGCGCCCGGCGGGCCGGGATCGGAGCAGCCGCTTCCTGCGGAGCCGACGACGGAAGCACCGATCCCCGCTGGTCCGGAAGCGCCGACCACCGACTCGCCGATGCCGTCGCCGCCGCCCCCGCTGCCGACGGCCCCGACCGAACACCAACCGGATCCGGATCCGGAGCCCGACCCACTGGCGCCCCCAGGTGATCCGGTCGAGCCCGACCCGACGATCCCGCCCCTGCACGCGGCGCTCACCGACATCACGCCGTTCGCCCCGGGCGCACACCGCCTGGCCGGAGCCGACCGATACGAGACCGCGGTCGCGATCTCGCAGCGGTTCGCACCGGTGGTGCCGGTGCTCTACGTCGCGACCGGCGCGGACTTTCCCGATGCGCTGACCGCAGCGGCCGCAGCGGCGCACCAGGGCGGACCACTGCTCCTGACACGAGCAGATGCGCTACCTGTCGTGGTGCGCGAGGAGATCGGGCGCCTTGCGCCCGCGCGCATCGTCGTGGCCGGCGGCGAAGCAGTCGTCGGCTCCGCGGTCTACGACGAACTCGCGACGATGACGCCCAGCATCAGCAGGGTCGGCGGGAGTGATCGCTTCGAGACCGCGGAACTCCTCATCGCCGGAGCCTTCACCGCGTCGACCCAGGCCTTCGTTGCGACGAGCCGCGACTTCCCCGACGCACTCGCCGCATCTGCCGCGGCCGGACGGCTCGACGCACCGGTGTTCCTCGTGGACGGGCTCTCGGGGTCGGTTCGACCGAGTACCGTCGCCGCCCTGCGAAACCTCGGAGTGCAGACCGTGCGGATCGCGGGCAGCACGGGCGCGGTCGGCGCAGCGGTCGGGCAGCAATTCGCCCTGAACGGCTTCACCGTGATGCGCCACCAGGGCGTCGATCGGTACTTGACTGCTGCTGCCATCAATGAGGCCGTGTTCGGAGGTGTCGTGTCGCTGTCGAGCGCGTTCATCACCACCGGCAGCGGTTTCGCCGATGCCCTCGCGGGTGCGGCACTCGCAGGCGGGATCGGCGCACCGCTCTACCTCACCCGCAGCGAGTGCATTCCCCACGTGGTGTCGGTCGCCCTCAACGAGCGCGCCCCGGCGGCGCGCGTGGTCCTCGGCGGCACCAATGTGGTCAGCGATGCGGTCGAGCAGGGCACGGCATGTGCGATGGTGTGGGCGAAACCGGCAGTCGGCCGCATCACCGGGGCGTTCGGTCCCCGCGCCCCGATCTGCACGCCCGGTGGATGCTCGCAGTCGTTCCATCGGGGCATCGACCTCGGCACCGGCTGCGGGGCGCCGATCTACGCCGCCTCAGGTGGGCGGGTCACCAGTGCAGGCTGGCTCGGGACCTACGGCAACTGGGTGAAGATCGCTCACGGCTCGGGCATCGACACCGGCTACGCCCACCTCGCCAATGGCGGGATCCTCGTCCGGGTCGGCCAGCTCCTTCGCGCCGGCCAGCAGGTCGGCTGGTCGGGTGCGACCGGTGCCGCGACCGGGTGCCACCTGCACTTCGAGGTCTACCAGGGCGGAGTCCAGATCGATCCCGCCCCGTTCATGGCGCTTCGTGGAATCCGGCTCGGATGAGCCGGCGCGCGGGTCAGCGCACCCCTGCGAGCTTCGCCTCGAGCGCGGCATCGTCGGCGACGAACCACACCTGCGCGCCGCGGTTCGATTCCCACACGTAGTCGCGCAGTGCTGCGCTGGCGTCGACGTGCTGGGCGATGTCGCCGACGACCGCGAGGCGCAGTCGGTAGTTGACGAGCTTCTGGGTGATCTCGCCGGCGATGCCGGTGCGGAGGTCGAAGAACGCGGGGTCGAGTCGTTCGACGGGCACCGCGACGAGCTCGGCCTGATTCGCCCAGGCGTCGCCCACGAGGTCTGCGGCGTCGTCGGGTGTCGAGATCGGGGCGCCTTCGGCTGCGATGTGGAGGACTCGGATGCCGGTGCTCTCGTCGATGCGCATGGATCGACCCTAGTGACCCTCAGCCCATGGAGTCGAGCGCTGCCGCGTCGAGGCACGTGACGTCGCTGATCAGGCCATACGGGTACTCGTCTTGGCCGAAGACGATCTCGACGGCCTGACCGGCGCGGACGTCGTGTCGCGCAACGTGTTCGAAGTGAATCGGCTCGCTCTGGGGGCTGTGGTACAGCGTGAAGCCGAGGCTGACATCCAACGTCGCACAGTCGGCCTCGGTGAACACCGCCATCTGCCATGGCCTCGATCGTGTCGCCGGCCGCCGTCGCCGCCTGGGTCGCGAAGCCCGCCATCGCGAAGGCTCCCACGGTGATCAACGCCACACCTGCCTCGCGGAGTTCGGGTCCACAGGCTGATCGTAGGGCCACCCAGCGACACCGGAAAGTTCGTTCGCAGATGTCGTCGGCCGGTGCCACGATGGGGGAGTGCCTGAACTTCCCGAGGTCGAAGCGCTCGCGCGGTACCTGCGCGAGTTCGCCGTCGGGCGCGCCGTCGCGTCGGCGAGTGTTGCGGCGATCGCGGCGCTCAAGACGTTCGACCCGCCCCTCACCGACCTTGCAGGCCGACAGGTCGTCGCAGTGCATCGGCATGGCAAGTTCATCGACCTCGACGCAGCGGGCCTGCACCTCGTGTTCCACCTCGCCCGCGCGGGCTGGTTGCGCTGGTACGACGAGGTGCCGAAGACGCTCATCAAGCCGGGCAAGTCGCCGATCGCCCTGCGAGTGCGCCTCGACGACGGCTCGGGATTCGACCTCACCGAGGCGGGCACCAAGAAGTCGCTCGCGGTGTACGTCGTGCGCGATCCGGCGGAGATCCCCGGCATCGCGAGGCTCGGTCCCGACCCCACGTCGGCCGATTTCTCGCTCGCCGACTTCGCCGAGATCCTGCGCGACCGCCGCACGCGCATCAAGGGGCTCCTCCGCGATCAGTCGGTGTTCGCGGGGGTCGGCAACGCGTACTCCGACGAGATCCTGCACACCGCGAAGATGTCGCCCTACGCGCTCGCCGCGAAGCTCGGCCCCGACGACGTCGAGAACCTGTACCACGCGATGCGCGGCACCCTCGAGCAGGCGATCGCCGAGGCATCCGACAAGCGACCCGACGAGCTGAAAGACAACAAGCGAAGCCATATGCAGGTGCACGGCCGCACTGGTCAGGCGTGCCCCGTGTGCGGCGACATCGTGCGCGAAGTCATCTTCGCCGACTCGACGTTCCAGTACTGCCCGACCTGCCAGACTGGCGGCAAGCCGCTCGCCGACCGCGTGCTCTCCCGTCTACTGAAATGACGGTGCCGAGCACGGGCCGCTGCGGCGTCGGTGGCTGCTGCGAGACTGGCGGGGATGACCGACGAACTCTTCTCCGAACGACTGCTGCTCCGACCGCTCACGCTCGACGATGTCGACGACTACTTCCGCGTCTACGGCGACGCGCGCACCTGGCAGCACCTGCCGGGTCGGCGTCACACGAATCGCGGCGAGTCCGCGCGAGCCATCGAGCGCTCGATGCTGAGCCGCCGAACCGCGGGCTTCGGGCACTGCGCGGTGGTGCTGCGCGAGCCGGTCGGCGCGCTCCGCGCGGGGATGTTCGTCGGGTCGGCCGGTGCCGCGATGCTCGAGTTCGATGCGTGGAACCTCGGGTACCGGTTCGCGCCCGAGGCGTGGGGCAACGGGCTCGCGACCGAGGCGGCCGGCCTCGCGCTCGCCGCCGCGCAATCGGTCCGACCCGAGACGCCGGTCACCGCCCGGGTTCTCACGAACAACCGCTCCTCGGTGCGCGTGCTCGAGCGACTCGGTCTCGAACTGGCGTGGCAGGGCGCTTCGAGCGCGACTGCCCAGGGGCCCGACGACACGACCCACCTCGAGCGGCTGGTCTTCGCCGATCGCGCGCTCGACGACGCGACGCTCGAAGCGGTGATCGCGCTCGGGTGAGTCCACCGTCCGCGAGGTCGGTCGCGCGCGGTGCCGGCCATGGGGTCGCCGGCCCCGCGCGCGAGTCTCAGATGCGTTGACCCGAGTCCGCGTCGGGGCGCTGCGCCGGGTCGCGCACGGGCTCGTCGGCGACGTGCCGGGAGCCGACATCGTCGTGCCCGCCGTGCGTCGGGGCTCCCGAATCATGAGCTGCCTGTTCGCGGGCGGTCTGATCGCGGGCGGCCTCATCACGGGCGGTCTCGTCGCGGGCGGCCGCGGTCTCGTCGGTGCCGATGTCGGGGTCGACCTCGTCGGCCTTGGTCAACCGCTCGTCGGTCTCGGTGCGCAACTGCTGGGCGTCGGCGCGATGCGACGCGCTCTCCTGCGTCAGGCGCTCGGCCTCGAGCTTGGCCTGCATCGCCTCGGCCTCGGCTTGCTTCGCCGCTGCTGCAGCGCTCACCGCATCGGCCTCGCGTTCGCGCCGCTCGACATCGGATTCGTACGCGGTCTGGCGCAGGTCGGCCGCCTTGCGGCGCTCGGACTCCAGCTTCGCCTCGCGGCGCCTGCGGCTGGTGACCAGCATGGCGACCACGATGATCGCGATGACGACGGCTACGGCGACGATGATCCAGATGATCGTGCTCGTTTCCACGGTGAACCGCCTCCTCGAGTTGGGATTCGATCCAGCCAAGCGCGGAGAATCGGTTGTGCGCAATGCCTTGCCAAACGACCGGGAGTGGTGCATTATGCCGTCGCCGCGTGCAGCCTGCGCGGATCGCGGGTGCGGCAGACTTCATCCATGACCGTTTCCGAACAGGACCTCAGGCATCTGCGCCGCGCAGTCGACCTCGCCGCCGAGGCTGCGGCGGCGGGCGACGGCGCATTCGGCTCGGTGCTCGTCGATGCCGACGGCGTCGAGCGATTCGCTGATCGCAACCGCGAGCTCGCCACCGGCGACCCCACCCGGCACCCCGAGTTCGAGATCGCCCGGTGGGCGGCCGGGCACCTCACGCCCGCCGAGCGTGCGGCGGCGACCGTGTACACCTCGGGCGAGCACTGCCCGATGTGCGCGGCAGCGCATGCATGGGTCGGTCTCGGGCGCATCGTCTTCGCCGTCAGTTCGACGCAGATCAGCGATTGGCGTGCCGAATGGGGTGCACCGGCGTCGCCCGTCGCCGTGCTGCCGATCTCTGCCGTGGCACCTGACATCACGGTCGAGGGTCCGGTTGACGAGTTCGGCGCCGAGGTGCGCGCACTGCTCGCCGGCCCGATCGCCGACACCTGAGGCGCACATCGCGACTCGGAACGAGCATCCGCTCGGCCCGACGCGCCCTACGATGCTGTGATGCGTGCTGAAGCCGAACTCGTGCCCCGACTTCGGGCGGCCGGCTGCGTCTTCGCCGAAGACGAGGCGCACCTGCTGCTCGAGGCGACCGACGACGCCGACGCGCTCGAGGCGCTCATCGTGCGTCGCGTCGCGGGCGAGCCCCTCGAACAGGTGCTCGGCTGGGCCGGCTTCGGCGGGCTGCGCCTGCACGTCGAACCCGGGGTATTCGTGCCCCGGCATCGCACCGAGTTCCTCGCAACGGTCGCAGCGCAGTTCGCGCGCGACCTGGCGGCCTCCCGGAACGGCGCCCCGCCCGTCGTCGTCGACCTGTGCTGCGGCATCGGCGCGATCGGCGCGAAGATCACGGATGTCGCGGGGCCGATCGATCTCGTCGCCGCCGACATCGATGCGGCGGCCGTTCGCGCGGCGCGACGCAACCTCGAGCCACGCGGCGCGAAGGTCTTCGAGGGCGACCTCTACGAGGCGCTCCCCGACGAGCTGCGAGGGCGCGTCGACGTGCTCGCCGTGAACGCGCCCTACGTGCCCACCGACGAGATCGCGCTCATGCCGCCCGAGGCGCGCGACCACGAGGCGCGCGTCGCGCTCGACGGCGGTCGTGACGGGCTCGACGTGCATCGCCGTGTCGCGGCATCCGCTGCTCGATGGCTCGCACCCGGCGGGAGGCTGCTCATCGAGACCAGCGAGCGGCAGGCGGACACGGCCGCCGACCTCATGCGGCAGGGCGGGCTCGTGCCGCGCATCCTGCATGACGAAGACGAGGGCACGATCGTCGTCGGAGCGCTCCGCTCAGCCCGCTGAGCGCGCCGCCGCCAGCAGTGCCGCGACCTGGGAGTCGGGTGTCTGCGCGAAGTCGAGGTAGTGCATGCCGACGGCCATGAACCCGGGCGGCGCCGACAGGCAGATCACCTCGTCGACCTCGGGCATCGACGCGATCTCCCCGATACTGTCGGGCGCACCCACCGGCGTCGCCACGACGATGCGTCGCGCGCGCCTGGCGTGTGCCACGAGGCATGCGACGCGCATCGTCGCGCCCGTCGCGATGCCGTCGTCGACGATCACCGCGGTGCGGCCCGCGAGATCGACCGGGCCCGCCTCGCCGCGGAACCGGATGACCCGGGCTTCGAGCTCGTCGCGCTCGCGCCGCTCGATCGCGGCGAGCTCGCCCGACCTGAGCCGAACGTGGGAGACGATGTCGTCGTTCAGCACGCGGGCGCCCTGCTCGCCGATCGCGCCCATTGCGAGCTCGGGCTGCCCGGGCACACCGAGCTTGCGCACGACCAGCACGTCGAGCGGGGCGCCGAGCGCGACGGCGACCGGCGCCGCGACCGGCACACCCCCGCGCGGGAGTCCGAGCACGACCGGATCGGGCGCGTCGATGTCGATCAGGCGGGCGGCGAGGCGCCTGCCTGCGTCAGCCCTGTCGGTGAAACGCTCCATGAGGTGAATGGCCGTCGAATGCCGGGCCTGCGGTGATTCCATGCTCGCACGCGGCCGGGCCGGCGGCCACCCTCAGGATCGCGCGCGGGAGATAGTGCCCGGCACCCGGTTCGTCAACCCCTTGTCGCGGTTTCGGCGGGGTGCGTACGGTCGAACCCACGAACCGGCGGCAAGCCTGGTTCGAGCTGGCGGCAAGGGAGTCGACGGGTCACCTGTGCGACGGTCGAGGGAGAGGTCGAGCAGGTGGGGGACGAGGCCGGGCGGCGGGGACCGTCCGGCCTCACCGCGTCGTTCTCGTCTTCGCACGCCGACGTCGTAGCCGTCGTCGCACGCCGATTTTGTCGTTGCACGCCAACGTGATCAGGCGGCGATCGAGAGGTGTTGTGGAACACCGCCAAGTAGCGAGCGAAGTTCGCGTATCGAGCCGCGTCGCCTACACTGAACGAATCCTTCCCCCCGATCGGGGGAACCCGAACAAGGATTCGGCGGGCTCGCGCCCCGCCGGCTTGGAGAGCCCGTGGGACGTCATACCGTCGCGGCGCCGGCGTCGATGCCGCGCCGCCGAATCGTCATGTCCATCATCGGGGCGGTCGCGGTCGTCGCCCTGGTCGGCTCGGGGGTCTACCTCTGGGTCGGCGGTCACCTGAACCCGCTGCTCGCGGCGGCAGATGGCGGATGCTCCGAACCCGAGGAACTCGTCGTCGTCGCCGATCCCACCATCGCGCCGGCACTCACCGAGATCGCGAAAGACTTCGACGCCGCCTCAGACGGCTGCGTCGCGACCGAGATCACCTCGCAGGACTCGGCCGACACGGCCGCGGTGTTCGCCTCGGGCAACGCCGCCGCCGACGCCTGGGTGCCGGAGTCGAGCGTGTGGCTCGACCGCATGAACGCGACCGCGACGTCGCTCGGGCAGACCGCGCCCGAAGTGGAAGTGCGCGAGGGGGTCGCTTCGTCGCCCGTTGTGTTCGCCGCCGCGGCCACGAAGGCTACCGAGCTCGCGAGCGAACCCGTGAGCTGGACCAGGGTGCTCGGCGGCGCCCTGCCGACGATCCTGCCCGACCCCGAGGCATCCGCTGCGAGCCTCGCCGGCCTGTACGCCCTCCGCGGGCACTCGTCTCCCGACGACCCGCGGCAGTTCGCCGGCGCGATGATCGCGCTCGGCAAGTCGATCCCCGCGTCGACCACTGCCGCGCTCGGCGCGCTGAACGCGAACGACGCGCCGACGATCGTCATCACGAGCGAGGCGCAGGTCGCCGCCTACAACGATGAGGAACAGGCCGAGCCGCTCGTCGCGGCATACCCGACCGACGGCACGGTCGCGCTCGACTATCCGTTCGTCGTGCTGCCCGAGGCCGCGTCGTCAGAGGAGACCGCGACGGCCGAGCCCGAGGCCGAGGCCGAGGGCGTCAAGACCAGGGCCGAGTTGCTCGACGACTTCGAGGCGGCCGTCCGCGACGACACCGACGTGCTCCCGGCCGCGGGGTTCCGCGCCCCAGACGGCTCGGGCACGCTCGACCTCGCAGGCATCGGGGCCGAGGCGCCCACGGCCGAGGCCGCTCTCGACGGAGCTGCGCAGCTCGAGATCCTGCGCGCCTGGGGCGTGCTCACGTTGCGTTCGCGCATGCTCGCGGTCATCGACGTGTCGGGATCGATGGAGGAACCGGCCGAGAACGGGCTGCGCCGCATCGACATCTTCCAGCAGGCCGCGGTCGGTGCCATGCAGAAGTTCTCGGGTGAG
The DNA here is from genome assembly GCF_021044935.1 of Agromyces cavernae. Lineage (GTDB taxonomy): Bacteria > Actinomycetota > Actinomycetes > Actinomycetales > Microbacteriaceae > Agromyces > Agromyces cavernae. Next base: position 971,469 of record NZ_JAJNMP010000002.1, on the reverse strand, counting down.
GTCGAGCTCGGCGTGTGGGTGTTCTCGACCGCTCGCAACGGCGAACTCGACTACGAAGACCTGGCGCCGATCGCGCCGCTCGCCGACGCGGCGCACACCCAGCAGATCGCGGGCATCATCCAGTCGCTGCCCCAACGGCTCGGCGGGGCCACCGGGCTCTACGACTCGACCCTCGCTGCCGTGAAGCGCGTGCGCGAGAGCTACGACCCTGAGAAGGTCAACTCGGTGCTGCTCATCACCGATGGCAAGAACGAGGACGAGAACGGAATCTCCCTCGACGCGCTGCTGGCCGAGCTCAAGAAGATGGATGATCCCACCAAGCCCGTTCCGGTGATCATGATCGGCTTCGGGCCCGACACCGATCTCGCGGCGATGCAGCAGATCGCCCAGGTCACGAAGGGTGCCGCATACTCGGCCTCGAAGCCCGAAGACCTCGGCATCGTGCTCGTCGATGCGCTCTCGCAGCGCACCTGTCGGCCGAACTGCGGCTGAGCGGCGCGCCGACACCGGTCACGGAAACGACGGAGGGCGGGGGAGCTGTGCTCCCCCGCCCTCCATCATCAGCGCCGCGTATCAGTGATCGGCCGGCGCCTCATGCGACATGTCGGCGGGTTTGCGCACGAGGAACGCACCGACGACGGCCGAGATCGAGATGATCGCACCGACGAGGAACGCGGCGCGGATGCCCGCCGCCTCGGCGGCCAGTGCCGCGGTGCCCGCCGCCGCCTCGGTCGCTGCGCGCGCGGTCATGACCGTGATGAACAGCGCCGTTCCCGCCGCGCCGGCGACCTGCTGGATGGTGCCGACGATCGCCGAGCCGTGCGAGTACAGTCGCGGTTCGACCGATCCGAGGGCCGATGTGAACAGCGGCGTGAACATGAACGCGAGCGCGGTCGACATCACGACGTGCGCGATGAGGATCATCCACGGCGGGGTGTGCTCGGTGACCATCGTGAGTGACCAGAGGACCGCTGCGACCACGATGCTGCCCGGCACCAGCAGGGGCGTGGGCCCGAAGCGGTCGTAGAGCCGACCGACGGTGGGACCGAACAGGCCCATGATGAGCCCGCCCGGCAGCAGCAGCAGGCCGGTGAGGAGGGGGTCGAGCCCGAGCACGTTCTGCAGGTAGATCGGCAGCAGGATGATGGTGCCGAACAGGGCGGCCATCATGACGACCATGAGCGCGACCGACACCGAGAAGTTGCGCGAGCGGAACGTGCGCAGGTCGAGCAGTGCGCGATCACGGCGCTGCAGCATCAGCTGCCGACCGACGAACGCGAGGATGCCGAGCACGCCGATGGCGAGTGCGATCCACATGGCCGGTGCGTCGGCCGCCGAACGCCCGCTGACGACGCCGCCGACGAGGCTGAGGCCGTAGACCAGCCCGCCGAAGCCGAATGCCGACAGGATGACCGAGAGCACGTCGATGGGCAGCACGCGGGTCTCGCTCACGTTCTCGACGCGGCGGATGCCGATGACGAGCATCACGAGCGCGATCGGCAGCACGAGCCAGAACATGAACCGCCACGACAGGAAGCTCAGGATGAGCCCCGAGATCGTCGGGCCGATGGCGGGCGCGACGGACATCACGATCGAGACGCGGCCCATGAAGCGACCCCGATCGGACGGCGCGACCAGGGTCATGAGGGTCGTCATGAGCAGCGGCATCATGATGGCCGTGCCGGTTGCCTGCACGACGCGGGCGAGCAGCAGCACCTCGAAGCCGGGCGCGAGCGCCGCGAGGAGCGTGCCTGCCGAGAACAGGCTCATCGCCGTGATGAACACGGGACGGGTGGCGATGCGCTGCAGCAGGAACCCCGTGATCGGGATCACGACCGCCATCGTGAGCATGAAGGCAGTGGTCAGCCACTGGGCCTGCGAGAGGGTGATGTCGAGGTCGGTGACGAGGTGCGGGATCGCCACGCCCATGATCGTCTCGTTGAGGAAGACGACGAAGGTCGCGCCGAGCAGCAGCCAGATGACGCGCGAGTTGCGCGCGCCGTGGTCGGGCTGGTGTGCGACGACCGCCGCGTCTTGCGCGGCGGCGTCGGCCGGAGAGTCGATGATGCCGTCACCGGGGATGCCACGATCGGCGGTACCGGGTGGCTCGAGGTCTGGAAGGGCGCGTTCGGTCACGGAATAGGGTCCAATCGGTATCGGCGCACGGTGCCGGAAGAGTGTCTGATTCAGTCGAACAGATATGACAACCCGAGCCGTGAGACCCGGTATTCCCGGATCGCGAGCTCCATCGCGATGCATGGATCCCGCGGTCGCGGCGCTGCGTCGCAGCGTCAGGTCGTGACGATACCGCGCACCGCCGACACGGCACGGGCGACGGATGCCCCGGCCTCGTCGATCTCGTCGACCGTGGTCTGGGCGCCCAGCGTGAAGCGCACCGCCGTCTGCGCGAGTTCGCCCGGAATCCCGATGGCCGTGAGCACGTGCGAGGGCTCGTCGCTGCCCGCCGCGCACGCCGAGCCGCTCGAGCAGACGACGCCGTCGCGCTCGAGCTCGAGCAGCACCGCCTCGCCGCTCGTGCCGGGGAAGACGAACGACACCGTGCCGGGCAGCCGGTCGACGGGGTCGCCCGTGAGCGTCGCCCCGGGTACCCCGCTCGTCACCAGGTGCGTCAGGCGCTCGCCCAGCGTCGCGACGCGGGTCGCGGCATCCGCCCGCTCGTGCTCGGCCAGCCGCAGCGCCGTGGCGAACGCCACAGCGCCGGCGACGTTCTCGGTGCCCGAGCGGCGGCCGCGCTCCTGCCCGCCGCCGTGCAGCACCGGTTCGAGCGGTAGGCGACCGCGCACGATGAGTGCTCCGGTGCCCTTCGGCGCGCCGACCTTGTGGCCGGCGAGCGACAGCGCGTCGACGCCGAGCGCGTCGATCGACAGCGGCAGCCAGCCCGCGGCCTGCACCGCGTCGGTATGCATGAGCGCGCCCGCCGCGTGGGCGATCGCGGCCAGCCGGGCGACGGGCTGCACCGTGCCGATCTCGTTGTTCGCGAGCTGCACCGAGACGAGCGTCGTGTCGGGCCGGATGACCCGTGCGAGCGCCTCGGGGTGCACGACTCCGCCCGCATCGACCTCGACCTCGGAGACCTCGAAGCCGTGCACCCGTGCCAGGTGCGCGGCCGACTCGAGCACCGCCTCGTGTTCGATGGGCGAGACGACCAGGTGGCGCCCGCGCGGGTTCGCGAGCGCGAGCCCCTTCACGGCGAGGTTGTCGGCTTCGGTGCCGCCGCTCGTGAACACGACGTCGCCGGGCCGGCAGCCCACGACGGCGGCGACCTCGGCGCGGGCCGCCGTGAGCGCCCGGGCCGCCTCGTCGCCGAGCCCGTGGTGGCTCGACGGGTTGCCGAAGGATCCAGACAGGAACGGCCACATCGCCTCGAGCGCCTCGCGGCGCACGGGCGTGGTGGCGGCGTGGTCGAGGAAGATCATGGGCGCCCCGCAGGTTGCGTGTCGACGACGACGTCGAGCCCGAGATCGAGCGACCGCACCGAGTGCGTGAGGGCGCCGACCGAGATGACATCGACCCCGGTCGCGGCGATCCCGGCGACCGTGGCGAGGGTGACGCCGCCCGACGCCTCGACGACCGCGCGGCCGGCGATCAGCTCGACGCCGCGCCGCAGGTCGTCGAGCCCGAAGTTGTCGAGCATGACCGTGTCGGCTCCACCGGCGAGCACCGACTCGACCTGGTCGAGCCGGTCGACCTCCACCTCGAGGTGGGCCGTATGGGGCATCCGCTCGCGTGCGGCGCGCAGGGCGGTCGCGAGGTCCTGCCCGCCCGCCGTGAGCACGGCGAGGTGGTTGTCCTTCGCCATGACCGCGTCGGAGAGCGACCGGCGGTGGTTGCGGCCGCCGCCGTCGCGCACGGCCTGCCGTTCGAGGCTGCGCAGGCCCGGCGTGGTCTTGCGGGTGTCGACGATACGGGCGCCCGTGTCTCCCGCCGCGGCCACGTACGCAGCCGTGAGCGTGGCGATGCCCGACATGCGCTGCAGCAGGTTCAGGCCGATGCGCTCGGCGCGCAGGATGCCACGCGCGGGGCCCTCGACCCGGGCGAGCGTCGCGCCGGCATCGAAGGGCTCGCCGTCGCGCGCGAGCGCCTCGATCGTGATGCGCGGGTCGACGAGGCGGAACGCCGCCGCGAACACATCGATGCCGCTCAGCACGCCCGGCTCACGCGCCACGAGCTCGGCGGTCGCGGTCGCACCGGCCGGGATGAGCGTCTCGGAGGTGAGGTCACCCCAGGGGGCGTCCTCGTCGAGCGCGGCGCCGACGATGCGGTCGATCTCGCGGGCGTCGGTCATCAGGCGGCCTCCAGTTCGGGTGCGGCAGGCGCTGCCGACGCGGCGGCCTGCGCCGGGTCATCCGTTCGGAAATGTGCGCCTGCGCTCTCGCGGCGCGCGAACGCGGCCGCGACGGTGAGGCGGGCGAGATCGAGCAGGTTGCGGTCTTCAGCGGTGCGCCGGTCGCGCACGTCGGGTGCCCGCCAGGCGTCGAGGCGAGCGGATGCCGCGGCGAGCCCCGCCGCGTCGCGCTCGAGCCCGACCGCCTGCCACATGAGCTCCCGCAGCTGCTCGCGGTCGACGGACTCGGACGGGTCCTGGTCGCGCTCCTCCTCGTGAACGCAGGAACAATCGGGCGACACGCCGTTGACCGGGCAGGTCCCGCCGGCGTGTCGCGGCGAAGTTCCTGCATTCGCAGGCACGTGGGGGAGTGCCGTGGGGGTCTGGGCCGGTGCGTGGGAGCGGCCGGCGGCGAGGGCTCGCGCCGCGCGGTCGGCGAAGACGGCGGCCTCGAGCAGGGAGTTCGAGGCGAGCCGGTTGGCGCCGTGCACGCCGGTGCGCGCAGTCTCGCCCACGGCGTAGAGTCCCGGCAGGCTCGTTCGCCCGTCGAGGTCGGTGGCGACGCCGCCCATGGCGTAGTGCGCGGCGGGCGTGATGGGCACGGCCTCGCGCGACCAGTCGAAGCCCGCGTCGCGCACGACGGCGTCGAGGCCGGGGAACCGCCTGGCGAGGAACTCGGCGCCGAGCGCCGTGGCGTCGAGCAGCACGGGGGCACCGCCCTGCGCGCGCATCTGCCGCCAGACCGCGCGGGCGACGACGTCGCGCGGCGCGAGTTCGGCGTCGGGGTGCACATCGAGCATGCAACGCAGGCCGTCGCGGTCGCGCAGTACCGCGCCCTCGCCGCGCACCGCCTCGGAGATGAGGGGAGTGCCCGGAGCCGCGAGCGCCGTGGGGTGGAACTGGGTGAACTCGAGGTCGGCGACCTCCGCTCCCGCGCGCCAAGCTGCGGCCACGCCGTCGCCCGTTGCGACCGCGGGATTCGTCGTATGCCGGTAGAGGCATCCGCTGCCGCCGGTCGCGAGCACGACCGCGTCGGCGAGGTGCTCGGTGACCGCGCCGTGCTCGTCGAGCAGCCGGGCGCCGACGACCGCACCGTCCTCGACGATGAGGTCGACGAGCATCGTGCGCTCGGCGATGTGCACGGCGCGACGCCGCACGGTCGCCACGAGGGCGGACTCGATCGCCGCCCCGGTGGCGTCACCGCCCGCGTGCAGGATGCGCGGCCGCGAGTGCGCCGCCTCGAGACCGCGTTCGAGCCCCGACTCGCCGCGGTCGAACTCCACGCCGAAGCGGATCAGGTCGCGCACTCGCGCGGGGCCCTCGTCGCACAGCACCCGCACCGCTGCCGGGTCGGCGAGCCCGGCCCCGGCGTCGAGCGTGTCGGCGAAGTGCCGATCGGCGGAATCGTCGGGGAACAGCGCCGCGGCGATGCCGCCCTGGGCGTACCGGGTGTTCGTCTCGGCGAGCTCGGTCTTGGTGACGAGCACGACCGCACAGCCGGCATCGGCGGCCTTCACCGCGGTCCAGAGGCCGCCGATGCCGCCGCCGACGACGAGCACGCGGGTCATCTCAGGCTCCGACGGGTGCGGGCTTCGCCGCGAGCATGCGCTCGAGCGCGAGCCGGGCGGGGTCGGCGACGTCGGCCGGCACGGTGACGCGGTTCACGACGCGGCCCTCGACGAGCTCCTCGAGCACCCACGCGAGGTAGCCCGGGTGGATTCGGTACATCGTCGAGCACGGGCAGACCACTGGGTCGAGGCAGAAGATCGTGTGCTGCGGGTACTCGGCCGCGAGCCGCTGGACGAGGTTGATCTCGGTGCCGATGGCGAAGGTCGACCCGGCGGGCGCGGCCTGGATGGCCTTGACGATGAAATCGGTCGACCCCGCGGCATCCGAAGCATCGACGACGGGCATCGGGCACTCGGGGTGCACGATCACCTGCACGCTGGGATGCGCCTCGCGAGCGGCGGCGATCTGGTCGACCGTGAAGCGCCGGTGCACCGAGCAGAAGCCGTGCCAGAGGATGACGCGGGCGTCGTCGAGCGCAGCTGCGTCGTTGCCGCCGAGCGGGCGGCGCGGGTTCCACATCGGCATCTGCGAGAGCGGCACCCCCATCGCCTTCGCGGTGTTCCGGCCGAGGTGCTGGTCGGGGAAGAACAGCACGCGCTGTCCGCGCTCGAACGCCCACTCGAGCACCGTCTTCGCATTCGACGAGGTGCAGACGATGCCGCCGTGCCGCCCCACGAAGCCCTTGAGCGCCGCCGAGGAGTTCATGTAGGTGACCGGGATCACCGGCACTCGGCCGTCGGCGTCGACCGCGGAGAGGTCGCCGTACACGTCGGCGAGCTGCTCCCAGCACTCCTCGACGCTCGACTCGTCGGCCATGTCGGCCATCGAGCAGCCCGCGGCGAGGTTCGGCAGGATCACGGACTGCTCAGGGGCCGAGAGCAGGTCGGCTGTCTCGGCCATGAAATGCACGCCGCAGAACACGATCGCCTCGGCGTCGGGCCGCGAGAGCGCGGCGTTCGCGAGCTGGAACGAGTCGCCGACGAAGTCGGCGTGCTCGATGACCTCGTCTCGTTGGTAGAAGTGGCCGAGCACGACGACCCGGTCACCGAGCGCGGCCTTCGCGGCGCGGATGCGCGCGTGCAGTTCGTCGTTGGAGGCCGTGCGGTACGCCTCGGGGAGGGCGCCCTGGAGTGGCGAGCCGGTGGGGATGACGTCGCCCATCGACGATCCCGGCCCGTAGCCGGCGGGCCCGGCGTCGAACTCCCACGGCCCTTTCGCGAGGTCTGGCGTGCACGCCTCGCCCGGCGTCGCACCGGTGGAGATGAGCTGGATCGTGCGGTCGACGGATGCCGCGGCTCGGGTCTGCTCGATCGTGGGGTTCATGATGCTGGCCTCTCTCTCATGAACGGTTCGCGGGTCTGGGCCGTCGCTGGGCCGGTCTCGTAGCGGTAGAGCTTGGGCGGTCGATGCGGTGCGCCCGAGACGTGTTCGCCGGTCTCGCGCAGCCGGCCCGAGGCGATCATGGTGCGCCGGAAGTTGGCTGGGTCGAGTCGGCGCTCGAGCACCACCTCGTAGACCTCGCGGAGCTCGGCGAGCGTGAAGGTCGCACCGAGGAGCGCGTGGGCGAGCTCGGCGTACTCGACCTTGGTGCGCAGGCGCCACAGGGCGTACTCGACGATGCGGTTGTGGTCGAACGCGAGTCCGGGCATCGTGTCGGCGGGAACCCAACGCACGTTCGGGCCTGCGGCCGACTGCTCGGCCTCGTCGCTCTGCACGAGCGCCCAGTACACGACCGAGACGACGCGGTCGTCGGGCGACCGATCGACATCGCCGAAGGTGTAGAGCTGCTCGAGGTAGTTCGGCGCGAGGCCGGTCGTGGCCCGCAGGGTGCGGGCTGCGGCCGCCTCGAGCTCTTCGTTGGGAGGCAGCCATCCGCCCGGCAGCGCCCAGAGCCCGCGCTGCGGCTCGCGGGTGCGGCGCACGAGCGGGGTCCAGAGCACCGGCTGGCCCGTGTGGTCGGGACGCAGGGCGAAGATCACGGTCGAGACCGCGAGGCGCACGGATGCGCCGTCGTGCTGCGGCATCCGTCACCTCCGATCTTCGAGTCAGGATGACTCGAACCATGCTTGCGTGCAGCTTACAGTCATCATGACCTGAACACCAAACGTGTGACGCTCTCGGTGTCATGCCCACACGTTGTGCCCTCAAGGAGGGATTGCACGGGCGACGGGTTGAGTACTAGCACTGATGTGACGCCGCTCCCCGGGCGCCAGCATGGTGCAGTCCCCGGCGCTCAAGGCGTGCGCCGGCGCTCCCCGAGAGGATCCGCCCAATGCGAAAACTGTTCCTGACCATCGCGTGGTTGTTCACCGCCGCCGTCGTGCTCCAGCTCTACTTCGCCGCCGTCGGCGTGTTCTCGAACCCCGACGACGAGCTCTTCTCCTGGCACGCCATGAACGGCCGCTTCGTGCTGCCGATCCTCGCGCTCCTGCTCATCGTGACCGCCGCGCTGGCCCGTGCCGGCAAGCGCACGATCTGGCTGAGCGTGCTGCCGCTCGTGCTCATCCTGTTCCAGACCGTGCTGTTCATCCTCACCGGGGTGATCTTCGGGCTCGATGAATCCAGCATCGCCGACCCGCCGCTCGCGGCCACCCTCGTCGTGTCGCTCCATGCGATCAACGGCACGGCGATCCTGCTCATCGGCGTGCTGCTCATCGTGCGGGCCCGTCGGCTGGTACGCGAGGGCGCACCGGCGAAGTCGGTCGACACCGCGGGTGTCGCCGACGTCGACGAGACGCCGGCCGTCGTGCCGGGTGCGTGACCGAACCCCAGCCGATCCCGGCCGGGCAGTGAGGAGGGCGCGATGACCACCGCCGCCCTCCTCCTGCTGCAGGCCGTCGCGGCGATCGCCGGAGCGGGGCTCTGGCTCGCTGCGGGATTCACCGCCGGGTCGGCCGCCGATCGGCGCACCCGGAGCGAGCGGATGACCGTGCTCGCGCTCGCCGCGGGCGGCACGCTCGCGCTCCTGGCCGCCGCGGTGCTCACCGCCCTGCTCGCGGGTCGGGGCTGGTGGTTCGCCGGTGAGAAGGTCACCGTCGGCATTCCCTTCCAGATCGTCGGCCTCGCCGCCGGCGCCGTCGGCTTCGTCTGGTGGCTCCGCGACATCCGGATGCCGCTCGCTCGCGCGCTCATGCTCGGGGGCGGGTACGCCATGGCGGCCGGGGTGCTCGCCACGTGGCTCGTCGGATACCCGCCGCAGCCGACCGCCGCGGGCGTGCTGCTCGCGGCGGTGCTCCTGGCCACCGGCCTCACCTGGGCGCTCCTGGCGCACCGGGGCCGACGCGCGGTCGTCGGCTTCGCGGGCCTGATCGCGGTGCTGCTCGTGGGCGGGCTCGGCTGGTCGTGGCTCAGCGACATGGCCGCGCCGAGCATCGAGGCGACCGGTGGGCACGGCCATGACGCGGCGACGCCGGGCGGCGAAGCCGCCATTCCGGTGACCGACCTCCGCACGCCCGACGACGCGCCCGGCGACGTCCACGCCGTGGCCCTGACCGCGGCACGACACGAAGTGACCCTCGCGTCGGGTGACACGATCGAGGCATGGGGCTTCGGCGGCGACGGCGTCGCCGGTCCCGAGTTGCGCGTCACCGAGGGCGAGCTCGTCGAGGTCACCCTCGAGAACCGCGACATCGACGACGGCGTCACCCTGCACTGGCACGGGTACGACGTCCCCAACGGCGAGGACGGCGTCGCGGGCGTCACCCAGGACTCCGTCGCCCCCGGCGACCGATTCACCTACCGCTTCACCGCCGACCAGCCGGGCACCTACTGGTACCACACCCACCAGGCCGCGTCCGAAGGAGTGCGCAGGGGCCTCTACGGCATGCTCGTCGTCGAGCCGAGGAACGGGGTCGCCGAGTCGCTCGACCTCGCCCTGCCCGTGCACCGCATCGGCGGCGAGGTCGTGATCGGCGCGACCGACGGACCGCAGTCGTTCGAGGCGGCCGCGGGCGACACCGTGCGCCTCCGGGTGGCGAACACCGAGCAGACACCCATCCGGGTCACGATCGCCGGTGCGCCGTTCCGCGTCGCCGCGATCGACGGCCGCGACATCGAAGGCGGTGCTGAGGTCGAGCAACGATCCGTGCGACTCGGTGCAGGTGCCCGCGCCGACCTCGTCTTCACGATGCCCGCGACGGGCGTGCGATTCGAGACCGACCTGTCCGAGGCATCCGTCGTCGACATCGCGCCGGCCGGCGGCACGGTGGCCGCCGACCTGCCGCGTGAGGTGACGGATGTCCCGGAGCTCGACCTGCTCGCCTACGGCAGCGGCGCCCGGCCCGACATCGGTCCCTTCACGGCCGAGGGCGAGCTCGTGCTCGACCGGATGCCGCGGTTCCTCGGCGGTGCGCCGACGTACGCGTACACCGTCAACGGCGAGGTGTTCCCGCATGTCGCCCCCATCGAGGTGCGCGAGGGCGACGTGGTGAAGATCACCGTCGCGAACCGGGGATTCGACGTGCACCCCATGCACGTGCACGGGCACCACGTGCTCGTGCTCTCGCGCGACGGCGTCGCCGCGACGGGTGCGCCGCTCTGGCTCGACACGGTCGACGTGCGCCCGGGCGAGGTGTGGGAACTCGCGCTCGTCGCCGACAATCCCGGCATCTGGATGGACCACTGCCACGACCTCGCGCACGCCGCGCAGGGCATGATGATGACGCTCGCGTACGACGGCGTCACGACCCCGTTCGAGCACGCCGGCGCCCACGGCAACCGACCTGAGTAGCATCCGTCGCTGCTAGGATCGGCGGTACAACCTCATACCGGGCCATCGACGCGTCGCGGGAGAGCCGGGCGGTACTCGAAACAGCACTGGCCGGCACCGAAGGAGCAAGCCTCCCCGCCAATCTCTCAGGTCACACACCGCGATGACGAGGCCGCTCTGAAAAGTGAGCGTCGCGCAAGCGACCCTCCGCCCACGGTGAAAGCGCAGCTTGCGTGAAACTCTCAGGCTCATGACAGAGGGGGAGTTCTCAAGCGGCGACCGCCGCGCGACAGGCACGTCTGGAGAACTCGTGACCCCCGAACCCGGTACCACCACCCCTGAGGCATCCGCTGCGGCGGTCGAGCGGTTGAGCCCGCTCGATGCCGTGCACCGCGCCGCCGGCGCGAGCTTCACCGACTTCGCCGGCTGGCAGATGCCGGTGCGCTACTCGAGCGACCTCGCCGAGCACCACGCCGTGCGCACCACGTCGGGTCTCTTCGACCTCTCGCACATGGGCGAGATCGTGCTCATCGGCCCCGAGGCGGCCGCGGCGCTCGACTACGCGCTCGCCGGAAAGCTGTCGGCGATCGAGGTCGGCCAGGCCAAGTACTCGCTGCTGCTCGCCGAAGACGGCGGCATCATCGACGACCTCGTGGTCTACCGCACGGGCGACGACCGCTACATGGTGGTCGCGAACGCTTCGAACGCGGGCGTCGTCGCCGATGAACTCCGCTCGCGCGCCGATGGGTTCGACACGATCGTCTCCGACGAGAGCGACGACGTCGCGCTCATCGCCCTGCAGGGCCCCGACGCGCGCGCCGTGCTCGTCGAGACACCGGGCTTCGGCGTCGACGGCCCCGGCAACGACGCCGACGACTTCGACGCGGCCATCGACGCGCTCAAGTACTACCGGGCGTTCCCCGCGACCTTCGAGGGCGAGCCGGTGCTCGTCGCTCGTACGGGCTACACGGGCGAAGACGGGTTCGAGCTGTACCTCGCGCCCCACCGAGCCGCCCGGCTCTGGGAAGCCCTGCGCGAGACCGGCGGATCCCGCGTCGTGCCGTGCGGCCTCGCGAGCCGCGACACGCTGCGACTCGAAGCGGGCATGCCGCTGTACGGCAACGAGTTGAGCCGCGACATCCGACCCGCCCAGGCGGGTCTCGGCCGCGTCGTCGCGCTCGCGAAAGACGGTGACTTCGTCGGCCGCGCCGCGATCGAGGCGGGCCAGTCGGCGGATGCCCCGGTGCTCGTGGGTCTCGCAGCAGAGGGCCGCCGCGCCGCCCGGGCGCACTACGACGTATACGACGGCGACGGCGCCGACGCGGCCAAGGTCGGCGTCATCACGAGCGGCGCGCTCTCGCCGACGCTCGGCCACCCCGTCGCGATGGCCTACGTGTCGCCCGAGGTCTCCGAGGTGGGCCGCGAACTCTTCCTCGACGTCCGCGGCACGCGCATCGCGGCATCCGTCGTGAAGCCGCCGTTCTACAAGCGCGACGCCTGACCGATCCCACCACCGCAACCAACGCACCACCGACCTCGAGGAGCACACCGTGACCGAGCCCAGCGAACTGCAATACACCGAAGAACACGAATGGGTCGACGTCGACGGCGACGTCGCCACCATCGGCATCACCGACTACGCCGCCGAGAAGCTCGGCGACGTCGTCTACGTCGACCTGCCGGCCGCCGGCACGACCGTCACCGAGGGCACCGTCGTCGGCGAGATCGAGTCCACCAAGTCGGTCGGCGAGCTGTTCGCGCCCGTCAACGGCGAGGTCGTCGAGGCCAACCAGTCCGTCGTCGACTCGCCCGAGCTCGTGAACAGCGACCCGTTCGGCGCGGGCTGGCTGCTCAAGGTGCGCACCTCGAGCCTGCCCAAGCTGCTCACGCACGACGAATACCGCGCCCTCGTCGGCGAGTAAGGAACCACAGAACCACATGACCGTCTCCTCCGCCTTCGATGTGGACGCCTTCGGGCGACGCCACATCGGCACGACCCCCGCCGACCACGGGCTCATGCTGGCCGCCCTCGGCTACGACTCGCTCGACGCGCTCATGTCGGCGGCCGTGCCGACGTCGATCCGCATGGGCGAGGTGCTGAACTCGGCGATCCCCGCCGCGGCCACCGAGCGCGAGGCGCTCGACGAACTCGCCGCGCTCGCATCGCAGAACACCGTGCGCACGCCCATGATCGGGCTCGGGTACTACGGCACGGTGACGCCCGCGGTGATCCAGCGGAACGTGCTCGAGAACCCCAGCTGGTACACGGCGTACACGCCCTACCAGCCCGAGATCTCGCAGGGCCGGCTCGAGGCGCTCATCAACTTCCAGACGATGGTCTCCGACCTCACCGGGCTCGACACGGCGAACTCGTCGATGCTCGACGAGGGCACGGCGGTCGTCGAGGGCATGCTGCTCACGCGCCGCGCGTCGAAGTCGGCTTCGAACCGCTTCATCGTCGACGCCGACGCACTGCCGCAGACGCGCGCGCTGCTCGAGTCCCGGGCGCATGCGGTGGGCATCGAGCTCGTCGTCGCCGAGCTGGGGGAGACGACCGACGTCGCAGCCCTCGGCGAGCACTTCGGCCTCTTCGTGCAGTACCCCGGCGCATCGGGCCGGGTCTGGAACCCGGCCTCGGTCATCGCCGCGTCGAAGGCGCAGGGCGCCCTCGTCGTGGCGGCCGCCGACCTGCTCGCGCTCACGCTCATCACGAGCCCGGGCGAGCTCGGCGCCGACGTCGCCGTCGGCACCTCGCAGCGCTTCGGAGTGCCCATGGGCTTCGGCGGTCCGCACGCGGGCTACATGGCGGTGCGCAGCGGCCTCGAACGGCAGCTGCCGGGGCGCCTCGTGGGGGTCTCGCAGGACGCCGCGGGCCACCCCGCCTACCGGCTCAGCCTGCAGGCGCGCGAGCAGCACATCCGCCGTGAGAAGGCGACGTCGAACATCTGCACCGCGCAGGTGCTGCTCGCCGTGATGGCGTCGATGTACGCGGTCTACCACGGGCCCCGGGGCATCCGCTCGATCGCGACGCAGGCGGCAGGCAAGGCGAAGCTGCTCGCCGGCTGGCTCGAAGACCTCGGCCAGCACATCGCGCACGACACGTACTTCGACACGCTGAGCGTGCACGTGCCCGGCCTCGCGAAGAACGTCGTCGCGCGCGGGCGCGAGCTCGGCGTGCTGCTCTGGGAGGCCGACGAGGCGACCGTGCTCGTGTCGGTCGACGAGACCACCACGATCGAACACCTGCACCTCGTGACCCGCGCATTCGGCGGCCCCGAAGAGCGCGACCTCGACGGGCCGATCACGCAGAACGCGATCCCCGAGGCGCTGCGTCGCACGGCGCCGTATCTCGAGCACCCGGTGTTCAACACGCACCACTCCGAGACGCAGATGATGCGCTACCTCAAGCAGCTCGCCGACCGCGACTACGCGCTCGACCGCGGCATGATCCCGCTCGGGTCGTGCACGATGAAGCTCAACGCGGCCACCGAGATGCAGGCGGTCACCTGGCCCGCCTTCGCGAACCTGCACCCGTTCGCGCCCGAGGCCGACGTCGTCGGGTCGCTCGGCCTCATCGAGCAGCTCGAGACCTGGCTCGCCGAGGTCACCGGCTACGACACCGTGTCGCTGCAGCCGAACGCAGGCAGCCAGGGCGAGCTCGCCGGCCTGCTCGCGATCCGCGGCTACCACCTCGCCAACGACGAGGCCGAGCGCGACATCTGCCTCATCCCGTCGAGCGCGCACGGCACGAACGCGGCCTCCGCCGTGCTCGCGGGCCTGCGCGTCGTGGTCGTCGCGACCGACGAGCTCGGCAACGTCGACCTCGACGACCTGCGGGCGAAGATCGCCGAGCACGCCGACCGCATCGCCGCGCTCATGATCACCTACCCGTCGACGCACGGCGTCTACGAGCACGAGGTGAAGCAGATCACGCAGGCCGTGCACGATGCGGGCGGCCAGGTCTACGTCGACGGCGCCAATCTCAACGCGCTGCTCGGCTTCGCGCGCTTCGGCGACTTCGGCGGCGACGTGTCGCACCTGAACCTGCACAAGACGTTCTGCATCCCGCACGGCGGCGGCGGCCCGGGCGTCGGACCGGTCGCGGCGAAGGCGCATCTGGCGCCATACCTGCCCGGACACCCGATGGCCCAGCGCGCCGACCACTCGGGCGGCGTCACCCACGACGGCGGGCCCGTCTCGGCGGCGCCCTACGGCAGCCCGTCGATCCTGCCGATCTCGTGGGCGTACGTCCGCATGATGGGTGCCGAAGGCCTCAAGCAGGCGACCGCCACGGCGGTGCTCGCGGCGAACTTCGTCGCGTCACGCCTGCGCGACCACTTCCCGGTGCTGTACACGGGCGACAACGGGCTCGTCGCGCACGAATGCATCCTCGACCTGCGCCCGCTGACCGCCGGGACCGGCGTCACCGTCGACGATGTCGCGAAGCGGCTCATCGACTACGGGTTCCACGCGCCCACCATGTCGTTCCCCGTCGCGGGCACGCTCATGGTCGAGCCGACCGAGTCCGAAGACCTCGCCGAGCTCGAGCGGTTCGTCGAGGCGATGATCGCGATCAAGGCCGAGGCCGACGCCGTCGGGCGCGGCGAGTGGCCGGTCGACGACAACCCGCTGCGCAACGCCCCGCACACCGCCGAGTCGGTCATCGCGGGGGATTGGACCCACCCCTACACGCGCGAGCAGGCCGTGTATCCGGTGCACGCGCTCGTGCGCAACAAGTACTGGGCGCCCGTGCGCCGCATCGACCAGGCGTACGGCGACCGCAACCTCGTGTGCGCGTGCCCGCCTGTGGAGGCGTTCGCCTAGCCGCTGCACCTGCGTGTCGCGCGGTGCAACGCGGGCATCCCCGCGTTGCACCTCGTCGAGTGTTTCCGTTCCGACCGACCGTGCCTTCTCGGGCGGAAACGTTCGGCAGGAATGGAAACGCTCGGTGGGCGCCAGGGGTGGCGGGGGTGCCGGGTCGCCAGGGCGCCAGGGGGCGGGGGTGCCGGGGCGCGGGGGCGCCCCGGCGCGGCCGGGCGCTACTGACTCAGGAGCCCGCCCCACACGGCGCGGGCTCCCGAGTCGCCGATCAGCACCACCATGACGAGCGTGCCGATGCCGACGATCACGGCGGCCGCGCCGAGCGCGATCACGACGCCGCGCGCGAGCCCCGGCCGATCGCGCCGCACGTTCTCGTCGCCGAACCGGTACCACGCCCACTGAGCTGCGGCCACGACGAACAGGCCGATCACCCACGGCAGCAGCATCTCGCCGAGCGCCTCATGCCGCTCCACCGCGGGGATGGGGCCGAGCACGGCGGCGAGCGACTTGCCGGCGGCGACCGTCACCGGCACCATCACGAGCACGAGCAGGGCGCCGAGCGCGGTCACGATGCCGAGCCGTCGTCGGGCGGCCGGCCAGAACGTGCCGAGCAGCAGGGCGAGTACCGTGAGCGGTGTGAGCACGACGACGGCGTGCACGATGAGCGGGTGGAGGGGCAGGCCGCCGATCTGGAGGACATCCTCCGAGGCGAGCGGGCCGAGGTCGGTGGCATCCATACCGAGAACACGATGCCCGACCCGTTCCCGGTTCACCGGAACGCCGATCACAGCATCGGTGAACCGATCGTGCCGCCGCCTCGTTGTGAAGGGCAGGAGGTGACGGATGCCCCCCGATGATGACAGCCGCCTCGTCGCGTTGTACGACGCGCACGGCCCGTCGGTGTGGCGGTACGTGGTGCACCTCACGGGTGACGCGGCCGGCGCCGACGACATCGTGCAGGAGACCCTGCTGCGGGCCTGGAGGAGTCCCCGGATCCTCGCCCAGGAGCCCGCGTCGACCAGGTCGTGGATGTTCACGGTCGCCCGCAATCTCGTGATCGACGAGGTGCGGAGCGCCCGTCGCCGCCACGAGGTCGGGGTGGCCGAACTCCCCGAACGCGCGCACGACGACGCCACCGACGCCCTGTTCGAGAGCCTGCTGGTGGAGGAGGCCCTGGTGACACTGTCGGTGGAGCATCGTGCGGTGATCGTTCATGCCTATTACGGCGGATGCAGCGTGGCCGAGGTCGCGCGGCGCCTCGGCATCCCCGAGGGCACGGTCAAGTCACGACTGCACTACGGACTCCGGGCCCTGCGGCTCGCGCTGCAGGAGAAGGGAGTGACGCGATGAACCCGAATCACGCGCGCTTCGCGGAATGGGACTCGGCCTATGTGCTCGGCGCACTGTCGCCGACGGATCGGCGCGAGTTCGAGGAGCACCTCGAGACCTGCGAGCTGTGCATGCGGGCCGTCGCGGAACTCGCCTCCATGCCCGGGCTGCTCGCCCGGCTCGCACCCGATCGGGCCCGAGCTCTCGCGCAAGACCCTGACGGGGCATCCGCACCGGTGCCTCGCGACGACCTGCTCGAGGCGGTACGCCGCGCCGATCGGCGTCGCCGTGCACGTCGCACGCGGTATTGGTGGGGCGCCGTGGCGGCGGCAGCGGCGGTTGCCGTCCTGGCGATCGTGCTGCCGCTGAACCTGGGTCAACCCGCGACGGCGCGGGAGTCGGTCGCGTTCGAAGCGGCCGTCGACATCCCCCTCACCGCCACGGCCACCCTCACCCAGGTCGGGTGGGGTACGAGGATCGAGCTCGACTGTCGCTACGGCGACGGCGACGGCGACATCGACGTGCCCGCGGGCGGATGGCCGTACTCGCTCGTCGTGATCGAACGCGACGGCACGCGAAGCGAGGTCTCGAGCTGGCGTGCACGCCCCGGCGCGGGCGCGCGCCTGTCGGCCGCCTCGGCCGCCGACCTCGACGACATCGCCTCGCTCGAGATCAGGGCGATGGCCAGCGGAGAGGTGCTCATGCGCGGCGTCTCGGGCGAGCCGCCGCCGCGGTGAACGAACCCCGCGGCGTTGAACGAACTCCGCGCCGGTGAACCTTTCGGGCCGGCGTCTCGTGTTTCCGACGTGGCCGCGCATGGCGGTCGCGAGCACGAGAGAAGGGTCTTCGCATGAAACTGCGCATTGCAGCCGGACTCGCCGTCGCGGCACTCGCGGTCGCGCTCACAGGCTGTACGACACCAGCGGCCGAGGAGCCACCGGCCGACACCGCCACGCCGACCGAGACCCAGACCGAGGCGCCCGCGGAGTCGTCGTCCGTGCTGACCACGGCACAGTCGTCGCTCGGCGAGATCGTCGTCGACGGTGAGGGCATGACGGTCTACATGTTCGACAACGACACCCAGGGGGCCGACGCGAGCGTCTGCGAGGGCGAGTGCGCCACCAATTGGCCCGCGGTGACCACGGATTCCGAGAGCCCCGAGGTCGAGGGGGTGACCGGCGAGGTCGGCACCATCACGGGCGTCGACGGTTCCACCCAGGTCACGCTCAACGGATGGCCGCTCTACTACTTCATCGGCGACGAGGCCGCCGGCGACACGAACGGCCAGGGCGTCCAAGAGGTCTGGTGGGTGCTGAGCCCTGCCGGAGAGAAGATCGGGCCCTGACCGACGTACGAGCGGTCGCCCGGCGAGCGCGTCGGGCCGCCGCTCACGCGCGGGCAGGTCGGGGTGCCGCGTGGCGGCCAGCTTCCGTGTACTCACGGCGGCCGGACGCGACGACGGCACCCGTGCGGCGCTCCAGGAAGCGGAGCTCCGCAGCGCGGATCTCCGCCTCGGTCGCAGTGAACCGGCGGTCCGTCCGGCGGGCTGCGAGGCCGCCCGCGACGATGGCGTGTGCGAGATCCATGGTTCCGTTCGTTTCGTCGGTGCGGCGGAAATCGGCCGCGTTCCTCCAATGCTGGTCGCGGTCGCGGCGCGGGGGATCCGGGCATTCCCGAACGCCTCGTCGGGGCCTGCACCGAGTTGTGAGCGTGCAGTCGATCGGGACTCCACGAGCCCGGGGAGTCCCGGCGCCCTGACCCGCTGAACAGCTCACGGACGCGTGTGATCCGGCGCGGCGCGGCACGTGCCGGGTCACACGCCTGCAACCGTGTCGCCGGACGCCCTCGCGCGATAAACTGAGGATCATTCGCACAGGGAGGTGCCGCATGCTCACCCTCGACGTCCTCACGGTCATCGGATTCGTCGCGGCCTTCATCGGAGTGAGCGCCGCCACGGCCGATGTCACCGGCATCGAGAAGCGCCTTCGGCGGCTCGACCGGGGCGACCCCGCCACCGCCGAGGCGGTGCGCCGCGCGCAGGCCGTCACCGACCTCGCCCGCGGCGGGTTCTTCGGGCTCGAGTCGATCGTCATCGTCTGCACGCCCTCGCGCCGCAACCTGCACCTCAGCGGCGATGACGAGGTCGAGACCGTGACCGCGCCCCCGGTGCGGCCCGCGGCCATCGCGTCGACACCCCAGGGGCGCCACCTGGTCGCCCGGCGAGCGCGTCCGCGACGGCGTCTCGCCCGGGGCATCCGACGCCTCCTGGCTACTCGGGCGGGGCGAACAGCTCGGGCCACCAGCCGACCGCCAGCGGGTAGCCGATGAACGAGATCATGTCGAGCATCCAGTGCGCGATGACGAGCGGCATGGTGCGCCCCCAGCGCTGGTAGCACCATCCGAAGACGATCCCCATCGCGACGTTGCCGGCGAACGGCCCGAAGCCCTGATACAGGTGATACGTGCCGCGCAGCAGCGCGCTCGAGACGATGGTCGTCCACGGGCCGACTCCGAGTTCGCGCAGCCTCGTGAACAGGTAGCCGACGACGATCACCTCCTCGGTGAGCGACGCCTTCAGCGCAGCGAGCACGAGGATCGGCACCGTCCACCAGTGCGCGTCGAGGGGTGAGGCGACCACCGCGACGGTCCAGCCGGCAAGTCGACCGATCGCGTAGAGCGCGATGCCCGGGATGCCGATCACGGCGACGAGCGCGAGGCCGGATGCCACGTCACGGCCGGGTCGCGTGAAGTCGAGGCCGATGCGGCGGAACGGGCTGCGCCCCGGCTGCCAGAGCAGGTAGAGTGCGAGCGCGACGACGAACAGCCCGAAGAAGACGTCGAGGAACTGGTAGGTGAGGTCGAGCCATTCGCGACTCGATCGCGACTGGTTGAGTGCCGCCGACTGCTCGGCGAGCGGACGCGTATCAGTGACGCGAGCGACGATCGACACGATCGAATACACAGCGGATGCCCCGAGCGAAAGCCCGAGCACGATGCCCACCTCGAGTCGCAGTCGACTGTCGGAACGCATGCCGCAATCATCGCATGGCGCGCGAGAACGCAACAATCGTGCGTGTTCACGACGGATTCCGTCGGTCGTCGCGCTGCAAGGTTGCGCATCGGTAACGGTTTCCGAGTCGAGTTGGCAAGTCTCAGGAAGGGTTCGTAGTGTCGAAGGCACTAAGCGCTCAGGCGGCCACGAGCCGTCCTGCTTTTTCGCGCACATCTCACCAGGAGGAACATTGAAGATCAAGAGATACGGCGTTGCCGCCTTTGCTCTTGCTGCCGCCGGCGCGCTCGTGCTCACAGGCTGCACGACCGGTGGAGCCGAGCCGACGGCCCCGGCCGGCGACCCTGAGGCGATCATCACGACCAACGGCTCGGAGCCGCAGAACCCGCTGATCCCCACGAACACCACCGAGACCGGTGGCGGCAAGATCGTGACGTCGCTCTTCGCGGGCCTCGTCTCGTACGACGCCGAGGGCGCCATCGAGTTCGACGTCGCAGAGTCGATCGAATCCGAGGACTCGCAGCACTGGACCGTCACGCTCAAGGAGGGCCAGACCTTCACCGACGGCACGCCGGTCACCGCCGACTCGTTCGTCGACGCATGGAACTACGGTGCGCTCTACAGCAACGCGCAGAGCGCCTCCTACTTCTTCGACAACATCGAGGGCTTCAGCTACACCGAGGACAGCGAGCTCACCGGCCTCAACGTGGTCGACGAGCGCACCTTCACGGTCGACCTGGTCGCGCCTGAGGCCGACTGGCCGCTGCGCCTCGGCTACACGGCGTACTTCCCGCTGCCCGAGGTCGCGTTCGAGGACATCGAGGCCTTCGGCCAGAACCCGGTCGGCAACGGCCCCTACATGTTCGCCGCCGAAGACGCGTGGACGCACGAAGAGAAGATCGACCTCGTGAAGAACCCCGACTACGACGGCGTTCGCACGCCGGTCAACGGTGGTCTCACGATCGTCTTCTACACCTCGCAGGACACGGCGTACGCCGACCTGCAGGCGGGCAACCTCGACGTGCTCGACGCCGTGCCCGACTCGGCCCTCGCGACCTTCGAAGAAGAGTTCGGCGACCGTGCCGTCAACCAGCCGGCAGCCATCTTCCAGGGCTTCAACATGCCGTTCTACCTCGAGCACTGGGGCGACGATGAAGAGGGCGACCTCCGTCGCGCTGCCCTCTCGATGGCGATCAACCGCGACGAGATCACCGACGTGATCTTCCAGGGCACGCGTCAGCCGGCGTCCGACTACACCTCGCCGGTCATCGCCGGATGGACCGACAGCCTCGAAGGCGCCGAGGTCCTCGAGTACAACCCCGAAGAGGCGCAGGCCAAGTGGGCCGAGGCCGAGGCCATCGCACCCTACGGCGACACCGTCCTCGACATCGCCTACAACGCCGACGGCGGCCACCAGGCCTGGGTCGACGCGGTCGCGAACAGCATCGCCAACACCCTGGGCATCGAGGCTGTCGGCAAGCCGTACCCGACGTTCGCCGCGTCGCTCGACGACCGCGAGAACGAGAAGCTGACCGGTGGCGTCCGTGCCGGCTGGCAGGGCGACTACCCCTCGATGTACAACTTCCTCGCGCCGCTGTACCGCACCGGTGCCGGATCGAACTACGAGGGCTACTCGAGCGAGGAGTTCGAGAAGCTGCTCGACGACGGCGCCCAGGCGTCGAGCGTCGAAGACGCCACCGCGCTCTGGCAGCAGGCTCAGGAGGTCCTCCTCACCGATCTCCCCACGATCCCGCTGTGGTACTCGAACGTGACCGGCGCTTCGGCCGACACGGTCGACAACGTGGTGTTCGGCTGGGACTCGGTTCCGCTGTACACCGAGATCACCAAGGGCTGAGACGTAACCCGTCTGTATAATCCCTGAGGCAAGATGTCCGGGGCGGCGACGCCCCGGACATCTTGCTGATCTATGCTCGATTCGTGATTGCGGTAAATAATGCTCTCAGCAACAACAACTGAGGAGAGCTGATGCTCTGGTACACCGGTAAGCGTCTCCTCCAAGTCATCCCCGTGCTCCTCGGAGCAACCTTCCTCATCTACTTCATGGTCTTCGCCATGCCGGGCGACCCGATCGCGGCGCTCTACGGTGACCGCCCGCCGGCGCCCGGTGTGATCGAACAGATCCGCGAGCAATACCACCTCAACGATCCGTTCATCGTTCAGTACTTCTACTACCTCGCCGGTATCTTCCAAGGCGACTTCGGTGTCACCTACTCGGGTCAATCGGTCAACGACGTCCTGGCTCGCACGTTCCCGGTCACCATCCGCCTCGCCCTGCTCGCGATCTTCTTCGAGATGGTCGCCGGCATCTTCGTCGGCCTCGTCAGCGGTCTTCGCAAGGGCGGCATCTTCGATGCGACCGGCCTCGGCGTGAGCCTCGTGCTCATCTCGCTGCCGATCTTCGTCATCGGCTTCGTGGCCCAGTACTTCCTCGGCATCCAGCTCGGCTGGTTCAGCCCCACGGTCGGCGCAGGCGCTCCGCTCGAAGACCTGATCCTGCCTGCACTGGTGCTGGCCAGCATCAGCTTCGCGCAGATCGTGCGACTCACCCGGTCGTCGGTCATCGAGACCTCCGGACTGGACTTCGTGCGCACCGCGTACAGTAAGGGACTCACGCGCCGACGCATCGTGCCCGTGCACATCCTGCGCAACTCGCTGATCCCGGTCGTCACCTACCTGGGCACCGACTTCGGCACGCTGCTCGTCGGAGCCACCGTGACCGAGGGCATCTTCAACGTGCCCGGGGTCGGTCGCACCCTCTATCAGGCGATTCTTCGCGGCGAAGGACCCACGGTTGTGTCCTTCGTGACGATCATGGTGCTGCTGTACCTCGTCGTGAACCTCCTGGTCGACCTTCTCTACGCCGTACTCGACCCGAGGATCCGTTATGCCTGATTCGATTGATACGACTACGTCGAAGCCTCGTCCCGAGCACTTCGTCGCTCCGCTCGAAGAGACCCCGCTCGAGGCGATCGACACCATCAAGGCCGAGGGCAAGCCGTCGAACCTCTGGATCGACGCGTGGGCCGACCTGCGTCGACGCCCGATGTTCTGGATCTCGGCGGCGCTCATCCTCATCATCGTGTTCGTCGCCCTGTTCCCCGGCCTGTTCACGAACGAGCCGCCGAACTCGAACTGCCAGCTCGCCAACAGCAACGGCGCCCCCACCGAGGGGCACCCGCTCGGGTTCACCCGCCAGGGCTGCGACGTCTGGTCGCGCATCGTGCACGGTGCCGCCACGTCGCTGAGCGTCGGCATCATCGTGACCACCCTGGTGTTCACGCTCGGCGTGCTCTTCGGCGCCTTCGCCGGGTTCTACGGCGGATGGGTCGACGGCCTGCTCTCGCGCATCGGCGACATCTTCTTCTCGATCCCCTACATCCTCGCGGCCGTCGTCATCATGTCGGTCCTCGCGAACTACCGGAACGTATGGGTCATCTCGCTCGCGATCGGCGTGTTCGCCTGGCCGGTCACGGCGCGCGTGCTCAGATCCGAGATATTGAGGGTGAAGAACTCCGACTACGTGACCGCGGCGACCGCGATCGGCGTCTCGCGATTCAAGATCATGTGGGCGCACGTCGTGCCCAACTCGATCGCACCGGTGATCGTCATCACCACGATCGCGCTTGCAGGTGCCATCGTGGCCGAGGCGACGCTCTCGTTCCTCGGTGTCGGACTGCCCACGAACATCATGTCGTGGGGCAACGACATCGCCCAGGCGCAGACGACCCTGCGAACGGCACCCCAGGTGCTGATCTATCCGTCGATCGCGCTGTCGCTCACCGTGTTCTCGTTCATCATGATGGGTGAAGTCATCCGCGACGCCCTCGACCCGAAGGCGAGGGCACAGCGATGAGCACCCCACTTCTCGAAGTCAAAGACCTCGAAGTCGCGTTCCGCACGCAGAACGGCCTCGTGCAGGCCGTGCGCGGGGTGAGCTTCAGCCTCGAGCGTGGTTCGAGCCTCGCGATCGTGGGCGAGTCGGGCTCCGGCAAGTCGACGACCGCGCACGCGATCATCAACCTGCTGCCCGGCACCGGGTTCATCTCGGGCGGGCAGATCCTGCTCGACGGCCAAGACCTCACCAAGGTCAACGAGCGCGAGATGGAATCGATCCGCGGCCGCAAGATCGGGTTCGTCCCGCAAGACCCGATGTCGAACCTCAACCCGGTGTGGTCGATCGGCTTCCAGGTCGAGGAGGCGATCCGTGCGAACGGCATCGCCACCGGGAAGAAGGCCGTCAAGAAGCGCGCCATCGAGGTGCTGAAAGAGGCCGGTCTGCACGATGCGGACCGCCGCCTCAAGCAGTTCCCGCACCAGTTCTCGGGCGGCATGCGCCAGCGCGTGCTCATCGGCATGGGCCTCGCGGCGAACCCGCAGCTCCTCATCGCCGACGAGCCGACCTCGGCGCTCGACGTCACCGTGCAGCGGGTCATCCTCGACCACCTCGAATCGCTCACCCGCGAACTCGGCACGACGCTGCTCTTCATCACCCACGACCTCGGCCTCGCTGCCGAGCGTGCCGAGCAGCTGCTCGTGATGTACAAGGGGCAGGTCGTCGAGGCCGGTCCGTCGGTCGAGATCCTGCAGAACCCGCAGCACCCCTACACGCAGCGGCTCGTCGCCGCGGCGCCGAGCCTCGCCTCGCGCCGCATCCAGGCGACGGGCAGCATCGCCGCCGCCGAGACGGCGATGGCGAGCGACGCGGCCACCGCGGCGGGCGACACGATCGACCTGATCGCGACCGCCGAAGCGCGCGTCGAGGCACTCGAGGCGGCTGCGGCCCAGCCGCCGGCCATCGTGGTCGAGAACCTCACCAAGGTCTACAAGATCCGCGGTGCGGGCGACTTCACGGCCGTCGACGACGTCTCGTTCCAGATCGCAAAGGGCACCACCACGGCGCTCGTGGGCGAGTCCGGTTCGGGCAAGTCGACAGTGGCGAAGATGCTGCTGAAGCTCGAAGACGCGACGGCGGGCAAGATCGTGGTGGGCGGCACCGACCTCTCGACGGTCACGCAGAGGGACATGTTCGCCCTCCGCGGCCGCATGCAGCCGGTCTTCCAAGACCCCTACGGTTCGCTGAACCCGTTGCGCAACATCGGCAACACGATCGCCGAGCCGCTGTCGACGCACAAGGTCGGCACCAAGGCGTCGCGTCGTGAGCGGGTGTTCGAGCTGCTCGACCAGGTGTCGCTGCCGCGCACCCTCGTCAGCCGCTACCCGAACGAGCTTTCGGGCGGTCAGCGTCAGCGCATCGCGATCGCGCGTGCGCTCGCGTTGAAGCCCGAGATCGTCATCCTCGACGAGGCGGTCTCGGCGCTCGACGTGCTCGTGCAGGCACAGATCCTGCGCCTGCTCGCCGACCTCCAGGCCGAGCTCAACCTCACGTACCTCTTCATCACCCACGACCTCGCGGTCGTGCGCGTCATCGCCGACAACGTCTGCGTGATGCAGCGGGGGCGCGTGGTCGAGGCGGCCAGCACCGACGAGGTGTTCGACAACCCGAAGGAGCAGTACACCCGCGACCTGCTCGCGGCCATCCCGGGCGCCAACATCCCGCTCGGGGCGTAGCTCTCCGGCGCCCTCGACGGGCACGCGAACGCCCGGCATCCGTCCACTCGGATGCCGGGCGTTCGGCGTTCGCAGGCTTCTCCATCGAGCGCACGGTAGGCTATACCGGCGCGCGCCGTCGATTCGGCGTCTCGCGCTCTCCCAAAGACCTTCACAAAAGCGCTTCCCGCGCTCCCGTCGTGCCGCCATCCGCGGCCACCGGGGCGCCGCGCGAAGCCCACCAAGCCCAGAGGACCGAACCATGGCGAACGCCACCCGCAACGACCTGCGCAATGTCGCGATCGTCGCCCACGTCGACCACGGCAAGACCACGCTCGTCGACGCGATGCTGAACCAGACGCACTCGTTCGCCGAGCACGCCCACGTCGAAGAGCGCGCCATGGACTCGAACGAGCTCGAGCGCGAGAAGGGCATCACGATCCTCGCCAAGAACACGGCGATCTCGTACAACGGGGTGCACTCGAACGGCAGTCCCGTCACGATCAACGTCATCGACACCCCCGGTCACGCCGACTTCGGCGGCGAGGTCGAGCGCGGGCTCTCGATGGTCGACGGCGTCGTGCTGCTCGTCGACGCGAGCGAGGGTCCGCTCCCGCAGACCCGGTTCGTGCTGCGCAAGGCGCTCGAGGCCCGCATGCCGGTGATCCTGCTCGTCAACAAGACCGACCGGCCTGACGCCCGCATCGACGAGGTCGTCGCCGAGAGCCAGGACCTGCTGCTCGGCCTCGCGTCCGACCTGGCCGACGACGTGCCCGACCTCGACCTCGACGCGATCCTCGACGTGCCGGTCGTGTACGCGTCGGGCCGCAACGGGGCCGCGAGCCACCGCAAGCCCGAGAACGGCGAACTGCCCGACAACGACGACCTCGAGCCGCTCTTCGAGGCGATCCTGCAGCACATCCCTGCGCCGACGTACGACGACGAGCACCCCCTGCAGGCCCACGTCACGAACCTCGACGCGTCGCCGTTCCTCGGCCGCCTCGCGCTGCTGCGCGTCTTCCAGGGCACCATCAAGAAGGGCCAGACCGTCGCGTGGGTCAAGCACGACGGCTCCGTGCAGAACGTGCGGGTCACCGAGCTCTTCCTCACCAAGGCACTTGACCGCTATCCCGCCGAGAGCGCCGGCCCCGGTGACATCGCGGTGGTCGCGGGCTTCGAGGACATCATGATCGGCGACACGCTCGCCGATCCCGACGACGTTCGGCCGCTGCCGATCATCGCTGTCGACGAGCCGGCGATCTCGATGACGATCGGCACGAACACGTCGCCGCTCGTCGGCAAGGTCAAGGGTCACAAGCTCACGGCCCGCATGGTGAAGGATCGCCTCGACCGCGAGCTCGTCGGCAACGTCTCGCTGAAGATCGTCGACATCGGCCGCCCCGACGCCTGGGAGGTGCAGGGCCGCGGCGAGCTCGCGCTCGCGATCCTCGTCGAGCAGATGCGCCGCGAGGGCTACGAGCTCACCGTGGGCAAGCCCCAGGTGGTCACGAAGCAGGTCGACGGCAAGACGCACGAGCCTTTCGAGCACCTGACGATCGACGCCCCCGAGGAGTACCTCGGCGCGATCACCCAGCTGCTCGCTGCGCGCAAGGGCCGCATGGACAACATGTCGAACCACGGCACGGGCTGGGTGCGCATGGAGTTCATCGTGCCGAGCCGCGGTCTCATCGGGTTCCGCACCGAGTTCATGACCACGACCCGCGGCACTGGCATCGCGAATGCGATCTCGCACGGCTACGACGCGTGGGCCGGCCAGATCGTGACGCGCAACAACGGGTCCATCGTCGCCGACCGTGCCGGCGTCGTCACGCCGTTCGCGATCATCGCCCTGCAGGAGCGCATGACCTTCTTCGTGAACCCCACCGAAGAGGTGTACGAGGGCATGGTCATCGGTGAGAACTCGCGCGCCGACGACATGGACGTGAACATCACCAAAGAGAAGAAGCTCACGAACATGCGCTCGTCCACGGCTGACACGTTCGAGTCGATGACTCCCTCGCGGCAGCTCTCGCTCGAGGAGTGCCTCGAGTTCGCCCGTGAAGACGAGTGCGTCGAGGTCACCCCGGCGGCGGTGCGCATCCGCAAGGTCGAGCTCGACGCGACGGCTCGTGCGCGCGCGGTGTCGCGCCTCAAGAAGCAGGGCTGAGCGAACCCCGAAGCGGATGTCGCGGGCTCGGCCCGCGACATCCGCTTCGCTGTTCCCGCGTCGTTGCTGGCAGAGATCGCTCTCACGCATACTGGGCGGAAATACATGACGTACGCATGAACCTCCCAGAATCACTGCGTACGGTAGCTGAGATTGTCTCGATCTCGAGGCAGTTCCTTGCCCCGAAACCCGAATCTCAGATACGTAACGCACTTGATGACTTCCCCCATGCATGGCCGCCGTGCGGCCGCCCCAGCCCCTGCCCGCCCCCGACTCCAGCGCCGCCCCCGCCGCGCGGTGCGCCCGACGTTCTCGGCTCTCGCCATGTCGTTCGTGGCCGCGATGATGCTCGCCACGAGCGTGCCCGCGCTCGCGGTCACCGCGACCGACGGCACGGAGACCGCATCGGTCTACGCGCCCGTCGCCGAAGACACCGTGAGCTACGAGCCGCAGGCCCTCGAGGTCAGCGAGGAGGCCGAGATCTCGACGCTCGCCGCCGAGGCGTACGACGTCGAAGCAGCTCCGCCGCCCATCGTCGTCGAGGCCCCGAGCGGAGGCTCGGTGTCGATCGCCGAGGGCGACGCCATCGTGTGGCCCGTAGTCAGCTGGGAGAAGCGCGCCTCGGGCTTCGGTCCGCGAAGCGCTCCCTGTGGCGGCTGCTCGACGTTCCACGACGGCATCGACTTCAACCCGGGTGACGGCACCCCGGTCATGTCGATCGCCGACGGCGTCGTCGTGCTCGCCACCGAGAACGGCGGAGGCCTCGGCGTGAACGTCGAGGTGCAGCACAACATCGGCGGCGAGCTCATCACGAGCTCGTACGCCCACATGCAGTACGGGTCGATCGCGGTGTCGGTCGGAGAGCGCGTCACCGCGGGCCAGCAGCTCGGCCTGGTCGGTACGACCGGTCAGTCGACCGGACCGCACCTGCACCTCGAGATGTTCGGCGGCGACGGCGTTCGCTTCGACGGGTTCGCCTGGCTCTCGGAGCGCATCGGCTGATCGCCCGGGGTTGGTTGAGGAGCGAGCGAAGCGAGCGTCTCGAAACCCGCTCGCCACGCAGCGAGGGTTTCGAGACGCTGGTTTCGAGGCGGCGCTTCGCGCCTCCTCAACCCACCGCCTTCGTCGCTCCTCAACCCACTGAGGTGCTCACGACCCGGTGAACGAGGGCTCGCGTTTCTCGAGGAACGCGGCGACCCCCTCGTGCATGTCATCGGTGCGGAACGCGTCGCGGAACCCCGCGACCTCGAGTTCGCTCGCGGTCTCGGTCGGCGTGCCGGTCGCCGTGACGAGTACCCGCTTGGCGAGGCCCACCGCTGGGGCTGCATTCCCGGCGACGAGGTCGAGGGTCTCCCGCGCACCCGCCAGAAGGGCGTCGCGGTCGGGGAACCTGCGCACGACGAGTCCGATCTCGACGGCCTCGTCGATACCGATGCGCCGCCCCGTGTAGATGAGCTCCTTGGCGCGGGCGAGGCCGACGGCACGCGGCAGTCGAACGGTGCCGCCGAAGCCGGGGATGAGACCGAGCTTCACTTCGGGCTGGCCGAACCCCGAGGCATCCGTCGCATAGATGAAGTCGCAAGCCAGAGCGACCTCGAGGCCCCCGCCCAGCGCGAATCCGTCGACGCACGCGATGACGGGTGCGGGGAGCGCCTCGATGACGGCGGCGAGCCGATGCCCGAGCAACGCCGTCGCCTCGCCCTGCTCGGGCGTGAAGCCCGCGAGCTCCCGGATGTCGGCACCGGCGACGAACGCCCTCCCGCCCGCGCCGACCAGGATCACGCCGCGCACGGCGGCGCCCTCGGCGGCGAGGGACTCGAACGCCTCGGCGAGGGCGGTGAGCACCGCGGGGGAGAGGGCGTTGAGGGCCTTCGGGCGATCGATGATCACGGTCGCGATCGCGCCGTCGCGCTCGATGCGCACATCGGCACCGCCGGCGGTGTCATCGGTCGTGGTCTCGGTCATCGTCATCGATCCTCTCCGTGCGACGGGGCGTCGGCACCACGCTACGGCATGGGCTCCGCTCGACCGCGCGTCGGTAGACTCGGAGCGGCGAGCGGCCGACGTCGCTCGGTGCCCGCCAACGATCGACGAGGAGCCACCATGCCCACCACCGCTTTCGCCCGCCGAGCCGCCGCCGCCGCAGCGCTCGCCGCACTGACGTCGGCGCTGCTCACGGGCTGCTTCTCGAATCCCGTCGAAGACCTCGTCAACCAGGGCGTCGAAGATGCCGTCGAAGGCGCCACGGGCGGCGACGTGAGCCTCGGCGGTGAGCTTCCCGCCGGCTTCCCCGAGTCCATCCCGCTCATCGAGGGCGAGGTCGGGTTCAGCGCGGGCACGGGCGGCGAAGAGGGCTGGATCGTGGTCATCAACTCGACCGCGGCGGATCCCATGGCCGAGGCCGTGTCGGCGCTCGAGGGCGCCGGCTTCACGAAGAACACCGAGCTCTCGGGCGGTGGTGGCGGGGCCGTCGTGTACTCCGACGGTGAGCACGTCGTGCTCCTCGCGAGCGAGGGCGAGACCGTCACGTACACCGTCACCCCGCAGCCGGCGCAGCAGTGAGCGTCACGCCGATGACCCCGCCGGCCGGCACGTCGTCGAGCACCGCCGCCGGATCGTCGAGCGGGGCCATCGGCGGCCGCATCGGCACGCTCCTCGTTTCCTTCTTGATCGGGGCGCTGTACGGCGCCGTGGCGACGATCGGTCATCGCGCCACGCTGCGCATCGGCGAGCTGGCGATCCCCTGGGGTCTCGTCGCCGCGCTCGTGGGTGTCACGGCGCTCATCCTCGGCATCCGACTCGTCGTGCCGGGCCGCGCGACGGCGGCTGCCGCGGCCGCCGGCGTCGTGGTCGTCATCGCGCTGCTCACCCTTGCGGGTCCGGGCGGATCGGTGCTCGTCGTCGGCGACCTCTCCGGCACGATCTGGAGCATCGCCCCCGCGCTCATCGCGGTGCTCGTGGTCGCGTGGCCCGAGTTGCCGCCCCGGCGACGCGCCGACCCCGACGGCCGTGCCGCCGCCGACGGTCCCGCGGACGCCTAGACTGGAATCCCAGCCTTCCGAAGGAGCGCCGAACCGCCGTGACCTATGTGATCGCCCTCCCGTGTGTCGATGTCAAAGACCGTGCCTGCATCGACGAGTGTCCCGTCGACTGCATCTACGAGGGTGAACGCTCGCTGTACATCCACCCCGACGAGTGCGTCGACTGCGGGGCGTGCGAGCCGGTGTGCCCGGTCGAGGCGATCTATTACGAAGACGACCTGCCCGAGATGTGGGCCGACTACTACAAGGCCAACGTCGAGTTCTTCGACGACATCGGCTCGCCCGGCGGCGCCGCGAAGGTCGGCGTCATCGCCAAGGACCACCCGGTCATCGCCGCGCTGCCGCCTCAGGCGCACTGACCGTGGGGCGTGCGGCGCTTCCCGATTACCCGTGGGACCTCATGACGCCGTTCCGGGAGCGCGCCGCCGCGCATCCCGACGGGGTGGTCGACCTGTCGATCGGGTCGCCGGTCGACGAGACCCCGGCCATCGTGCGCGAGGCGCTCGCCTCGGCCACCGACGCGCACGCGTACCCGCCGACCGTCGGCACCGACGAGCTGCGGGCGACGATCGTCGAGTGGTTCGCGCGGCGCCGCGGGGTCACCGGCCTCACGCCAGCGCACGTGCTGCCGACGATCGGGTCGAAGGAGCTCGTCGCCCTGCTGCCGTTCCTGCTCGGCCTCGGCGAGGGCGACGTGGTGGTGCATCCGCGCGCCGCGTACCCGAGCTACGAGATGGGTGCCGTGCTCGTGGGCGCGACCGCGATGGCATCCGACGATCCCGCCGCCTGGCCTGCGGCGACGAAGCTCGTGTGGCTCAACAGCCCGGGCAACCCCGACGGGCGGGTGCTCACGGTCGACGAGCTGCGGGCCGCCCGCGAGCGTGCGCTCGAGCTCGGTGCCGTCATCGTCGGCGACGAGTGCTACGCCGAGCTCGGCTGGCAGGGCGAGTGGGCCGACAGCCCCGTGCCGAGCCTGCTCGATCCGCGGGTCGTCGGCGACAGCCGTCGCGACACCCTCGTCATCTACTCGCTCTCGAAGCAGTCGAGCATGGCCGGATACCGCACGGCCTTCGTCGCCGGATGCCGCACCGTGATCGCGCGGCTCACGACGGTGCGCAAGCACGCCGGGCTCATGCTGCCGCAGCCGCTGCAGCACGCCATGATCGCGGCACTCCGCGACGACGTGCACGTGGCCGAACAGAAGCAGCGCTACCGCGCGCGCCGCGACCTGTTGAAGCCCGCGCTCGAGGCGGCGGGGTTCCGCATCGACCACAGCGAGGCGGGGCTCTACCTCTGGGCCACCGAGGGCCGCGACGCGTGGGACTCGATCGGCCGTCTCGCCGACCTCGGCATCGTCGGCGGACCGGGACATTTCTACGGGGTGCACTTCCCCGAGCACGTGCGGCTCTCGCTCACCGCGACCGATGAGCGAGTGCAGGCGGCGGCCTCGAGGCTGCGAGCGGCCGCACGCCCGTAGCATCCGTCTGTGCGCCTCTCCAACGGATGGACGATTCTCTTGGCGGATGCAACAGTGTGCCGATGGCACGTCTAGGCTGTATCTCGGGCTACGCGCCGACCGGCGCGCCGCCAGAAGGCAGGTGACCGCGCAAGTGACGATCACAGGAGGCGCCGTGAGCGACGTCGTGAACAATGCAGAGGGGCAGAACCCCGCAGCTGCAACGCTCTCATTCCCCGGCGGACGGGCCGAGTTCCCGATCCAGCGGTCGGTCGACGGCAACTCGAGCCTCGACCTCGGCACCTTCACTCGTCAGACCGGGCTCACCGCGCTCGACTACGGTTTCGTGAACACCGCCTCGACGCGGTCGGCCATCACCTATATCGACGGCGAGCAGGGCATCCTGCGCTACCGCGGCTATCCGATCGAAGAGCTCGCCGAGCACTCGACATTCCTCGAGGTCGCGTGGCTGCTCATCTACGGCGAACTGCCCACCGCCGACCAGCTCGCCGAGTTCGACGAGAAGGTGCGCCGCCACACCCTGCTGCACGAAGACCTCAAGCGCTTCTTCTCGGCGCTGCCGCACACGGCGCACCCCATGTCGGTGCTCTCGAGCGCGGTCTCGGCGCTCTCGACCTATTACGAGGACTCGATCGACCCGCACGACCCCGAGCACGTCGAGCTCACCACGTTGCGCCTGCTCGCCAAGCTGCCCGTGATCGCGGCCTACGCCCACAAGAAGAGCGTCGGGCAGGCGTTCCTCTACCCCGACAACTCGCTCGACTTCGTGCCGAACTTCCTGCGGCTGAACTTCGGCAACATGGCCGAGCGCTATGTCGAAGACCCGACGCTCGCGAAGGCCCTCGACCGGCTGCTCATCCTGCACGAAGACCACGAGCAGAACGCGTCGACCTCGACCGTGCGCCTCGTGGGCTCGACCGGTGCGAACCTCTACGCCTCGATCTCGGCCGGCATCCAGGCGCTCTCGGGCCCGCTGCACGGCGGTGCCAACGAGGCCGTGCTCGATATGCTCGCCCGCATCCGCGACTCGGGTGAGGGCGTCGGCAGGTACGTCGAGCGGGTGAAGAACAAGGAAGACGGGGTGAAGCTCATGGGCTTCGGGCACCGCGTCTACAAGAACTACGACCCGCGCGCGAAGATCGTCAAGCAGTCGGCGAACGAGGTGCTCGCCGGGCTCGGCGTCAGCGACCCGCTGCTCGACATCGCGCAGGAGCTCGAGCAGTTCGCCCTGCAGGACGACTACTTCAAAGAGCGGCGCCTGTACCCGAACGTCGACTTCTACACCGGCGTCATCTACAAGGCCATGGGCTTTCCGACGCGCATGTTCACCGTGCTGTTCGCCATCGGGCGCCTGCCCGGCTGGATTGCGCACTGGCGTGAGATGAACCTCGACCCGGCCACGAAGATCGGCCGCCCGCAGCAGCTGTACATCGGCGAGCCCGAGCGGCACTACCCGGGCATCTGAGCCGGCTCGGCTTCACGGACTGAGGCGGCCTCAGGGGCCGGGGTGGCCGTGCGGGCCGACACGGTCGACAGCGCCTCGTGTTCCGGTGCCCGCTGCGGCCGCGGGTCGAGGTGCACTCCGGCGAGCATGCACCGGACCGATCCGCCCGCGAGCTCGATCGTCGGCACGTCGAGCGGCATGAGTCGCGCGGAGCGCTCGATGAGCGCGCGCTGCTCGCCGGTGAGTGCGTTGAACGCGCGGCGCGAGAGTGCGAGTACCCGACCGTCGCGCGCCTCGAGTTCGATCGCGTTGCCGCAGAACTCGTCGAGCTGCCGGCTCGTGAGCTCGATGACGGCGCGTCGGCCGCGCCCGGCGAGCCGCTCGGCGAGCTCGATTCGGCGCATCGGCGACGTGATCGCATCGAGGCCGACGAGGGCGAACTCGGTGGCCACGGTCATCATGACGTTGGTGTGGTAGATCGGGATATCGCGTGCGTCGGAGGCGTCGAACACCATGGGCTCGTACCCGAAGTTCGTGCAGAACCGTTCGAGCGCGACCGGGTCGGCGCGATTCGAGCGGGCGGCGTAGGCGATGCGGAACTCGTGGTCGAGCACCATGGCGCCGGTGCCCTCGAGGAACACATCGTCGTACTCGAGACCCGAATAGTCGATGACGTCCTGCACCCGGTACTGCGCCTTGAGGTGGTCGACGATGTCGCCGCGTCGCTCACCGCGCCGGTTGGCCGTGAACATCGGGTAGAGCGCGACATGCCCGCCCGAGTGCGTCGAGATCCAGTTGTTGGGGAAGACGCTGTCGGGCCGGTCGTCGCGCTCGTCGTCGAAGAGGTGCACGGTGACGCCGGCTGCGTCGAGCGCTTCGGCGGCGCGCGTGACCTCCTCGAACGCGGTCGCCGCGACTCGGGTGAGATCGAGGCCGTCGGCATCGGCCTGGAAGCCGTTGTCGGCCAGTGTCGCCTCGTTCGGGCGGAAGCGGTGCGGTCGCACCATGACGACCGCCGACGGTGCCTGCACCGACACGGCTCAGCCCACCGGGGAGAATGCGCCGACGAGCCCGAAGAGGTCCTTCGGGTCGTCGGGGTCGGCTACGAGATCGATCTCCTGCGCATAGCGCGTGCCCGCCACGCGCTCGCGCACGTAGCGCAGCGCCGAGAAGTCCTCGATCGCGAAGCCGACCGAGTCGAACACCGTCACCTGCTCGGCGTCGGTGCGGCCGGGTGCCCGCTCGGTGAGCACCTCCCAGAGCTCCGTGACCGCGAAGTCGTCGCCGCGCTGCTGGATCTCGCCCTCGATGCGGGTCTGCGGGGTGTACTCGACGAACACCGCGCTGCGGTCGAGGATCGCGGCGTCGAGTTCGGTCTTGCCGGGGCAGTCGCCGCCGATCGCGTTGAGGTGCATGCCGGGTCGCACGAGCTCGTCGGCGATGA
Source organism: Agromyces cavernae (assembly GCF_021044935.1). Lineage (GTDB taxonomy): Bacteria > Actinomycetota > Actinomycetes > Actinomycetales > Microbacteriaceae > Agromyces > Agromyces cavernae. Next base: position 936,546 of record NZ_JAJNMP010000002.1, on the reverse strand, counting down.
CCGTGGCGCGGGCCTTGTCGGCGGTGCACGTGGTGACGACGTCGGCGCCGTCGAGGGCCTCGGCGACGCTGCCGGCGACCTCGATCGTGAAGCCGAGAGGCAGCAGGTTGCGGGCGAGCTTCGCGACCGCGTCGGGGTCGACGTCGTAGACGCGCAGGCGATCGATGCCGAGCGCCGTGCGGAATGCGAGCGCCTGGAACTCGGCCTGGCTGCCCGCGCCGATCATCGCCATCACCCGCGAGTCGGGGCGCGCCAGCGCGCGGGCCGCGAGTGCGGAGGTGGCCGCGGTGCGCAGCGCCGTGAGGATCGTCATCTCGGCGAGGAAGTTCGGGTAGCCGTTGTGCACGTCGGCGAGGACGCCGAACGCGGTCACCGTCTGGTAGCCGCGTGCCGGGTTCGACGGATGTCCGTTCACGTACTTGAAGCCGTAGGTCTCGTGGTCGCTCGTGGGCATGAGCTCGATGACGCCGAACGGCGTGTGGCTCGCGACTCGGGGGGACTTGTCGAACGACTCCCAGCGCCGGAAGTCGCGGTCGAGTTCGCCGACCAGGCCCGCGATCACCTGCTCGGGGCCGGTGCTCGCCACCCAGGCGGCCATGCTGCGTACATCGACGAAACTCGTCATCGGGATCCTCTCGGTCGTGCCATCGAGCCTAGATTTCGGCGATATGCAACGGCAACGCCCGAAGCGTGCACGAATCGTCGTAGGACAGCACAGAACGTAGAGCATCGATGTACGATCTGTGCATGGCGGTGCTCGACGACCTCGACCGGCGGCTGCTCGCCGCGTTGCGCGAAGACGGGCGTGCACCGGTGGCGGGCCTCGCACGCACCCTCGGCGTGGCCCGGGCGACCGTGAACAGCCGCATCGATCGGCTCGTGGCATCCGGAATCATCGTCGGATTCTCGGTGCGCGTGCGCGACGAGCTCGAACCGCTCGCCATCCACGCGATCTCGCTCATCGAGGTCGAGGGGCGCACGACCGACGACGTCATCTTCGGGCTGCGGGGCATACCCGAGGTGATCGCGCTGCACACGACGAACGGCGGTTGGGACCTCGTCGCCGAGCTGCGCACCGAGAACCTCGCCGAGTTCGACCGCGTGCTCGGGCGCATCCGGTCGATCGACGGCGTCGTGAACAGCGAGACGAGCCTGCTGCTGAGTTCGGTGCTGCGGTAGGCGTCAGCCCCCCATCAGTCGCCTGTCAGCCGACCGGGCGCAGTTGCAGCGTGTCGCTCGCGGCGTCCTGCACGGCGTTGATCGTGAACGGCCAGGGGCGCAGCTCGCCACGCTGCCAGAGCGGCGCCTGGTCGTCGTAGTGGGGGTTGAACGCGTGACCCGAGGCCCCCGTGAGGTTGATCCAGCGCGACTCGTCGAGGTCGTCGAGATCGATGATCATGCGCATCGACGGCACCCAGTCGACGCCGTAGCCGAGGGTCGCGTCCCACCCGATCGCGTTCACGATCGACGAGCCGCCGCCGAGTTCGTAGGGCCCGCGGTTGAAGATCCACTCGATGGGCCCGATGCCCGACTCGCCGAAGCTCGCGTTGGTGAGGGTCAGCGTGTGCAGCTCGCCCCACCGCCACGCGTCGGGGTTGTCGCCCATGAGCTCGGAGGCCTCGGTCCACGCGGCGGCGAGCGCCCCGGCGATGACGGCGTCGCGGCCCGTGGCGCCCGAGCCGTTGCTCCACCATTTCGAATCGGGCTCGCCGAGCAGCGTGCCCACGACCTTGTACCAGCGGTCGCCGCCCTGGGGCCGGGTCGGTTCGGGCAGCGAGCCGAACAGGTCGTCGAGCAGGGTGCGCCAGAACACGGCGAAGTAGGCGGCCTCGGCGCTGTCGACGTCGGCGCGGCCGTTCCAGCCGTCGAGCAGGGCGGCGCCGCGGGCGGCGTCGCCGTCGAGGTCGAGCTCGGCGATGAGGGGCAGGAACGTCGTCGCGTTCGCGTCGGCGGTGTCGAGCTGCATCTCGGCGAGGTCGTCTGCCGTGAGCTTTCCGCCGTCGGCGATGCGCTCGCGGATGAGGCGGTCGATGCCCACGGCGCGATAGCCGTAATCCCAGTCCTCGGTGAGCAGCGGGCCGTCGGGGCCGGCGGCCGGGTTGTTCGCGGTCACGATGTAGCCGGCGGTCGGATTCAGCACCGAGGGCAGGTCCTCGAAGTCGATGCTGCCCGACCATCCGTTCGCGCTCGTCCACCCGGGCAGCGGCACCGTGCCGTCGCCCGACAGCCGTACGGGGATGTCGCCCGGCGCCTGGTACCCGATGTTGCCCGAGTCGTCGGCGTAGATGAGATTCTGCGAGGGCACGTCGAAGAGGTCGGCCGCGGCGCGGAAGCCGTTCCAGTCGCGCGCCCGGTTCATCGCGAACACCGCCTGCGGCGTCGTGCCTGCGGTGAGCGCGGTCCACTGCAGCGACACCTCGTAGTCGCCGTCGGGTGAACCGGATGCCGCGGGGTAGTCGGCCGCGACGTCGCCGAAGTCATCGCGGATGTCGGTGACGATCGGGCCGCGCGCGGTCGAGCGCACCGTGATCGTGACGGGTTCGCCGCCCGCGACCTCGATGGTCTCCTCGCGCGTGGTGAGGGGCACCTGTTCGCCGTCGAGCTCGTAGGTGTCGCCGTCCACCCGTTCGAGGAACAGGTCGGCGACGTCGGGGCCGAGGTTCGTGAACCCCCACGCGATGCGGTCGTTGTGGCCGATGATGACGCCGGGCAGTCCCGAGAACGTGTAGCCCGACACGTCGAAGGCGCAGTCGTCGCGCACCTCGGCGCAGTGCAGGCCCATCTGCGTCCAGATCGAGGGCATGGCCGGCCCGAGGTGCGGGTCGTTCGCGAGCAGCGGCTGGCCCGACTCGGTGAGCGCACCCGAGATCACCCAGGAATTGGAGCCGAGATCGCCGCCCTCGGGACCGAGCAGTTCGGGCAGCCCGTCGATCGCAGCACTGAGCGAGGTGAGGGCGTCGGCGACACCGGGGGGTGGGACATCCGTTGCCGCGCCGGCCGCCTCACCCGCCGCCTCGCGCCCCGCCTCGCCAGCGGAGGCGGCCGACTCGGCCTCCGCGGCCCCTGCCGTCTCGAGCGGCGTGATCGACGTCGCGGCGGGAGCCGCGGCGAGCGGCCCGCCGGTGATGGTCGGCATCTCGCCCCACGCGTACTCGGGATGCAGGAAGTCGACCTCTTCGGGGGAAAGCGTCGTGGCGAGCAGGGCGCGGTCGATCTCGTCGCCGAGGTTCGAGCGCAGGTCCCACGCCATGGCCTTGAGCCACGCGATCGAGTCGATGGGCGACCACGGCTCGGGCTCGTAGCCGGGGTTCTGCAGTGCGAGCACGGCGTACTCGAGCGAGAGGTCGGCTCCGCCGCGCTCGGCGAGGTAGGCGTTGACGCCGTCGGCGTAGGCGTCGTAGTAGGCCTTCGACGCGGGGTCGAGCAGTTCGTACTCGCGCTCGGCGATGCCGCGCCAGTCGAGGGTGCGGATGAAGGCGTCGGTGCCGACCTGCGACTCGCCGAACAGCTCGGCGAGGCGGCCGCCGGTGACGTGGCGGCGGAAGTCCATCTCCCAGAAGCGGTCCTGCGCGTGCACGTAGCCCTGGGCGAAGAAGAGGTCGTGGTCGGTCTCGGCGACGAGTTGCGGAATGCCCGCGTCGTCGCGGTACACGGTGACCGACGCGGTGAGGCCCGGCACGTCCACGCGGCCGCTCGTGGTGGGGAACGACCGCTGCACGGTCCACCAGCCGACGCCTGCGGCGACGACGGCGAGCACGAGCAGGGTGACGAGCAGACCGATCAGGAAGCTGAGCCCGCGATGCCTGCTGGTTCTGGGTGCGTCGGTACCCACGTCACTCCTTCGTGATGCGTGATCGGAAGCACCACTGTATCCGAGGAATGGTGGTACTCCCGACGGTCGAGTAGGCGCGCCAGCGCCGTAGGTCGAGCAGGCGCGCCGGCGCGCCAGCGCCGTAGGTCGAGCAGGCGCGCCGGCGCGCCAGCGCCGTCTCGAGACCCCGCCGCCCCGCCCGTCGTCAGGCGTGCAGTGCCGCGTTCAGCGTCACTCCCTCGCCCGAGCGCGACAGCGCCTCGACCTGACCGTTCAGCGAGTTGCGCCGGAACAGCAGGTTCGGCACGCCCGAGAGCACGACGGCCTTGACCGTGCTGGGCCGTTCGCCCTTGCCGCCGAGCAACACGACCTTGGTGCCCGCCGTGACGTAGAGGCCCGCCTCGACGACCGAGTCGTCGCCGATCGAGATGCCGATGCCCGAGTTCGCGCCGAGCAGCGCGCGCTCGCCGATCTCGATGCGCTGGGTGCCGCCGCCCGAGAGCGTGCCCATGATGGAGGCGCCGCCGCCGATGTCGCTGCCGTCGCCCACGACGACGCCCTGCGAGATGCGTCCCTCGACCATCGAGGTGCCGAGGGTGCCGGCGTTGAAGTTCACGAAGCCCTCGTGCATGACGGTCGTGCCGGGTGCGAGGTGGGCGCCGAGGCGCACGCGCGCAGCGTCGGCGATGCGCACTCGATCGGGCGTGACGTAGTCGAGCAGGCGTGGGAACTTGTCGAGTCCCTCGGCGTGGATTCCGGCGCGCTGCAGCGAGGGTCGCAGGCGCGTGAAGTCGTCGGGATGCACCGGCCCCGCGTTCGTCCACACGACCGAGGGCAGGTGCGCGAAGATGCCGTCGAGATTGATCGTGTTCGGGCGCACGACGAGGTGCGAGAGCAGGTGCAGACGCAGGTACGCGTCGGCCGTGCCCGCGGGTGCGGCGTCGAGGTCGATCGTGATGTCGATCGCCTCGACGGTGACGTTGCGTCGCTCGTCGGGCCCTGCGAGGGCGAGGTGCTCAGGTGCGAGGGCGGATGTCTCGCCACCGCCTTCGCCCGCGAGGCCGGGGTTCGGGAACCACGCGTCGAGCACGGTGCCGTCGGCAGCGACGGTCGCGAGACCGGCGCCGTGGGCGGTGCGGGCAGGAGTGGTGGCGGCATCGTTCGCGGGCATGCTTCAAGGGTAGCGAGGCGGGTCGGGCGTGTGACGCGGGGCGACGTCGTCACCACCGCGCCCCAGCCCGGCATCACGGGCCGCGATGACCGCCTCGGCCCGGCCCGAGACCTGCAGCTTCGCGAAGATGTTCGACGCGTTGTTGCGGACGGTCTTCGGCGAGAGGAAGAGCAGCCGCGCGATGTCACCGTTCGATCGTCCGGCAGCGACGAGTTCGAGGATCTCGCGTTCGCGCGCGGTGAGCTGCGGGAAGGCGACGGGGTCGGCGACCGTGGGCGGACGGTCGAAGAACTCCGCGACGCGCGCCGCGATGCTCGGGCCGAAGATGGCGTCGCCGCCCGCGACCGCGTGGATCGCCCGCGAGATGTCGTCCTGTCCGGAGCCCTTGAGCAGGTAGCCGCGCGCGCCGGCGCGCATGGCATCGAAGACGGTCTCGTCGGCCTCCGACATCGTGAGCACGATGATGCCGATCGCCGGATGCTTCGCCGCGATGCGGCGCGTGGCCTCGATGCCGTCGAGTCGGGGCATCTGCACGTCCATCACGATGACGTGCGGCCGCAGCTCGTCGGCTGCCGCGACCGCCTCGACACCATCGGCCGCGGTGCCGACGACGTCGAGGCCGTCGATCGAGCGCAGCAGCACGGCGAGACCGTCGCGGTAGACGGGGTGGTCGTCGACGAGCAGCACCCGGATCGCAGGGTCGTCGTGCATCGGTGTTCCGAGCGCGGCTTCAGACATCGGCGGTCACCTCGTTCTCGATGACGGGACTGGGGAGGGGCAGCGCAGCCTTGACGGCGGTGCCGCCGCCCTGCCGTTCGGTCACTTCGAGCGAGCCGCCGAGCTCGACGGCCCGCTCGCGCATCGAGAGCAGCCCGACGCCCGCCGGCGCGTCGGCCGCGACGCCGCGACCGTCGTCGTCGATCTCGACGAGCAGCCGGCCCTCGCGGCGTGAGATGCGCACCCACGCCCGCTGGGCGTGCGCGTGCCGTTGCACGTTGACGAGCGCTTCGGTGACGATGCGGTACACGGCGACCTCGACGGCGGCGGGCAGGCGCGCGGGCAGGTCGCAGTCGAGCTCGATCGCCGGGGGTCCTCCGAATCGACGGCAGAGTTGCTCGATCGCACCGGCGAGACCGACGTCGTCGAGGCTCGGCGGGCGCAGGTCGTGGGCGAGACGGCGGATCTCGCCGACCGCGAGCCGGAGGTCGTCTGCCGCCGAGGCGAGCAGCCGGTCGGACTCCGCGGGGTCGCTCGCGGCGACGTTGCGGGCGGCCTCGATGCGCAGCTGCACGCCGGCGAGATCGGGGCCGAGGCCGTCATGCAGCTCGCGGCGCAGGCGCCGCCGCTCGTCTTCGCGCGCGTTCACGAGTTGCTCGCGGATCTGCTGCAGCTCGGTGCTCAGGGTGCTGGCGCGCACGGCCGACGCGGCGTGGCGCACGAGATCGGCGAGCAGGCGCTCATCGCCGGGGGAGAGGCGCGCACGCCGACCGGGCGACATCTCGAGCACGCCGATGCGCTCGCCGCGGTAGAAGAGCGGAATCGATTCGACCTCGTCGGTCGGGGTGCCGTGCTGCGCGACCAGGTGGCCGCCGTCGAGTGCCTCGACCCGCACGCCGACGTAGCGCGAGGCGAAGGCCGTCGCGATCGAGGCCGCGAGCGAGTGCAGCTGGTCGCCGGGTTCGTCGGCTTCCTCGAGTCGGGCCGCGAGCGTCGACACGACGCCGTAGGGGTCGCTGCGTCGGCCGTTGACGAGGCGGTTCGCAACGGTCAGCACGCGATCGCGCAGCGGCATGTAGGCGAAGAGCACGATGAGCATCGCTGCGCCCGCGAGCACCTGGTGCTCGACGAGCCGGCCGATGCTCGCGACGAGCAGCACGTCGACCGCGACGACCGAGATCGCGAAGAGCGCGTAGACGATCGTCCAGCTCAGCAGCCGGTCGATGCGGTAGAGCCCGTGCCGGGTGATGGCGACGACGATCGAACCGCAGATCACGGCGGTGCCGACGATGATGGTGGCCTGCCCGAGGTGGTACGGCAGGGCGACGGCGGCGAGTACGAACAGGGCGGCGTACACGAGGCCCGACCAGACGATCCACTTGAGCTGCCGTCGCAGTTCGGAGTCGGCGCCGACCATGCGGCCGAACAGCACCGCCGCGGTGAGCACGACGCTCGCGATGACCGTCGGCATCCAGACGGCACCGACGAACTGCCAGAGCGACGGCGGCAGCGTGACGCCCCAGTCACCGCGCGCCCACTGCAGCAACCGGGGGTCGGGGCTGCCGAAGACGGCATGCGCGACCCGCCAGGGCATCGCGACGTCGGCGGCGGCGATCAGCACGTTCAGCGCGAGCGTCACGATGGCGACGATGCGCAATGGGCCGCGCGGCAACCGGCCGTCGGGGAAGACGAGGAGCGCGAGCGGCAGCGCCAGGTATGCGACGACCGAGAGTCGCTGCGTGAACACGAAGGCGAGACCCAGCATCGGGGCGTCGGGCCACAGCAGCACGCCGTGGTTGAGCCAGGCGAGCGCGAGGCCGTCGATCGCGGCGAGCAGGCCGCCTGCGGTGAGCAGCACGGGTACGGGATGCCACGACAGGCGTGCGAGCAGGAGCGCACCGGTGGAGCCGAGCACGAGTCCGCGCCACGCGGCCACCCAGCCGGGTGCGGCCGGGATCTCGATGCCGGAGTCGTGGGTGAGGAAGTCGAGCACGAACGCCCCGAGTGCGCACAACGCGATCACGGCGAACGCGGCGACCGCGGTCGCTCGTGCGGCGTGGAGTCCTCGGGCCGGGCGCATGGCTCCATCGTGGCAGGGCAGGCCGCTGCTGTCTCGGGCGATTGTCCCGACGTTTCCGGGACATCCGCGGGCCGATCGAGGGCGCCCGAGCCCTTGGAGCCCGGGACGCCCGCTCGCGATGCTCGGAACGACGCCGATCCCGGCGCCCTGTCGAACGAACCGGAAGGAACCCCCATGACGACCATCCAGAGCCCGCCCCCCGCTCGCACCGACACGCGGCCCATGCGGGATGCCCCGACCCGACGGCTCAGCCCGACGCAGCTTCGCGTCGCCGGTGCCTGCACGGCGGTGCTGCTCGCCGTGTTCGCGCTGTTCACGGCGATGCCGTGGCCGGCGGACGGCGACGCCTACCTCGGTGACGACATCGCCGCCGTGGCGTACACGGCGAGCCTGGCGATCGTCATCGGCATTGCGCTGCGCGGCGGCGCATTCGGCGTGCGAACGGCGTGGCGCACGGTCGGCATCATCTCGTTCGCCGTGCTGCTCGGCACGACCGCGTTCCTCGCTGTCGGCCCCTTGATGCCGGCGACGAGCCTCGAGCGGGCCGAGCAGTTCCTCTCGCCACTGACGCTCGGCGTGTTCTGGCTCGCGGCCGTCGGCATCCTCACCGTCGGTCGCTGGCGTGGGCCGGCACGTGCGCTGCCGTTCCTCACCGCGAGCTGGCCGATGACGGTCGTCGGGGTCGTGCTGGTCGCCGGCGAACTCGGCTCGACCGCATGGCTCGCCTTCGTGATCCACCTCGGCGTCTACCAGGCGCTCACCGCGCTCGCCCTCATCATCGACGCGCGACGTCTCGCCGCCGCGAGTTGACGGGTCTCGCCGATCGGCTCAGCCGGCACCGGGCTCAGCCGACCACCGGGGTTCAGCCCGCCACCGTGCTCTGCTCGTCCGAGCGTTCGAGCCGGGGGCGGGCGTCGATGCGTGCGCGCCTGAGTGCCTCGGAGGCCGGGGCGGCGCTGCGCGTCGTGCCGGCTCCCTCGGTGAGGGTGTCGGCGTACCACCGGCGAAGTGCGATCGGCCCGTCTCGCCGGAAGACCTCGACCTGTCGTTGCGCTCCGGTGCCGCGCGCGCGGATGAGTGCGAGCGCCTCGGTGACGAACTCGAGATCGCCGTGACCGACGAGCGCGGGGCCGATGTAGTCGACGAGCGCGGCCGCGACCGACCACGCCGTCGCTGGATCGCCGGTGAACGGGTCGGCGAGATCGGCGGCCATGCCGTTGCGCGCCGCCAGCCAGAGCGAGCCGTCGAGGATCTCCTGGGGCAGGTGGGCGAGCGGCGGGGTCTCGAGCACGGTCGTCACGATGGATCGCGTGAGCGCCGCCGCCAGCAGCGAATCGGTGGCGGTCAGCTGGGCGTCGAAGACACGAACCTCGATCGTGGGGAACCGCTCGGAGAGCCTGGCGGCCCAGGCGAGCGACTGCAGGTCGGTGGCGGCGCCCGTCGCGACCAGGGCCCGCGAGCGCGCGGCGTAGTCGTCGGCATCGGCGAACTGCGGTGGGCATCCCATCGTCGGCAGTCGCCGCATGATCATCGTGCGCCAGCTCGCGAACCCCGTGTCATGACCGCGCCAGAACGGAGCATTGCCGGTGAGCGCCAGCAGGCAGGGCAACCAGAGCCGCACGCCGTTGAGTGCGCGCACGCCCGCTTCGCGATCCTCGACCTCGACGTGCACATGGAGCCCGTTCACCTGGTGGTCGATCACGAGGTCGCCGAAGTCGCGGGCGATGCGCCGGTAGCGCTCCTTGTCGGTCACCATCGCCGAAGAGTCGCACGCATCGAACGGCGTTCCGCTCCCGACCGCGACGACATCGAGGTCGTGTGCGACCGACGCGAGCTCCCTCCTGAAGCCGTGCAACTCAGCGCCCGCCCGTCGCAGCTGGCGATGGATCGAGGTCGCGTACTCGACCTGGGCGGCCAGGAACTCGCCGGTGACGCGCTCACCGTGCGCACCGTGACGCAGTGTGCGCAGCATCTGCTCGCCCAGACCCACCGGAGCCAGCCGGTGGCGATCGAGGACCATGAACTCCTCTTCGATGCCGAACCGGCTCATGCGCAGCCACCCCTCGCCGACGTGATCGTCTCCACTCAAGTGTGCGTCCACGGCGGCGGCGGCGGAAGGGCTTGACTTGCGACATGGCACGGCCTAGCAGCGCCCATAGACTTGGGTGATGCCCGCCGAGACTCCGACCTCGCTCGACCTTTCCGCCGATTCCGTCGCGCTCACGCGGGCGATCTGCGACGTGCCGAGCGTTTCGGGCGACGAGACGACCCTGGCCGACCTCGTCGAGGCGGCGCTCGCCGGGGCATCCCATCTCGAGATCATCCGCGACGGCGACACCGTCGTCGCCCGCACGAACCTCGGCCGCGATCGCCGGGTCGTGATCGCCGGGCATCTCGACACGGTGCCGATCAACGCGAACCTGCCGACGCGCTTCGAGACCATCGACGGCGTCGACTACCTCTGGGGGCGCGGCACCGTCGACATGAAGGCCGGTGTCGCCGTGCAGCTGAAGCTCGCGGCCGAGCTCACCGATCCCATCGTCGATGTCACGTGGATGTGGTACGACCACGAAGAGGTCGCTGCGGGGCTCAACGGGCTCGGCCGGCTTGCGGGCAACCGACCCGACCTGTTCGCGGGGGACTTCGCGATCCTCGGCGAGCCGTCGAACGGGCACGTCGAGGGCGGGTGCAACGGCACCCTGCGCGCCGAGGTGCGCACCACCGGGCTGCGCGCGCACTCGGCGCGCAGCTGGGTCGGCGAGAATGCGATCCACAAGCTCGCGCCCGCGCTCACGCGCCTCGTCGAGTACGAGGCCGAGACCGTCGAGGTCGACGGCCTCGCCTATCGCGAGGGCCTGAACGCCGTCGTCGTGCGGGGCGGCGTCGCGGGCAACGTCATCCCCGACGACGCGGTGCTCGACGTGAACTACCGCTTCGCTCCGAGCCGCAGCCTCGCCGAGGCATCCGAATTCGTGCGCGGGTTCTTCGACGGCTTCGAGGTGACCGTCGTCGACGGCGCCGAAGGAGCCCGCCCCGGGCTCGACGCGCCGCTCGCGCAGCAGTTCGTGCGTGCGGTCGGCGCCGAGGCACGCCCGAAGTACGGGTGGACCGACGTCGCGCGGTTCAGCGCGCTCGGCGTGCCTGCCGTGAACTTCGGCCCCGGCGACCCGCTGAAGGCGCATGCCGACGACGAGCGTGTGGCGCTCGACCAGATCCGCTCGACCGAGCACGCCCTGCGGGCGTGGCTCACGGGCGCGGCGCACTGACCGATCCCGCATGAGCATGTCGGAGGCCGCCGCGCGCGAGCACGACCCGTTCCGCGCGACGCGCTGGTCGCCGCGGGTGCGATGGCGGCTCACCCCGTGGTGGGCCAAGGTCGTCGCCGTCTACTTCGGGGCCCGGCTCATCACGACGACGATCGTGCTCGTGCTCGCGAGCGGGCAGGCCGCGAACTCCTGGACCGGCCCGAGACCCGGGTACTTCGAGTACGCGAACCTGTGGGACGCCCGGTGGTACCAGATCATCTGGATCGGCGGCTACCCGCGGGAGCTGCCGATCACCGAAGCCGGCCAGGTCGGCGAGAACGCGTGGGCGTTCCTGCCCGTGTTCCCCGTGCTGTCGGGGATGCTCACGCAGATCGGGTTGCCGTGGAACGTGGCATCCGTCGCCATCGCGGTGCTCGCCGGCCTCGGCGCGGCCCTCGTTCTGCACCGCCTCATGTCGCGATTCCTCGAACCCGACCGCGCGCTGTTCGCGGTCGTGCTGTTCGCAGTCGCGCCCGTGTCGCCCATCATGCAGTTCGGGTACGCCGAATCGCTCGGATTCCTGTGGCTCGCGGTCGCGCTGCTGCTGCTCGTCGACCGGCGATACGGATGGCTCGTGCCCGTGCTCACGGCGTGGGCGTTCACCCGTCCGGGGGCGCTGGCATTCGCCCTCACGCTCGCGTTGCACTGGGTGTGGCGGTGGTGGCACCGGGGGCGCGATCCGTTCCCGATTCGCGAGCGGGTGGTCGCGGCATCCGTGACCGCCTTCGCGGTCGTCGTGGGATTCGCGTGGCCGGGAATCGTGTGGCTCGTGACCGGTGAGTTCGATGGATACATGGCGACCGAGCTCGCGTGGCGGTCGGCCTACATCGGATATCAGGAGCTCGTGCCGTTCACTGCGTGGTTCCAGGGTGCCGCGTGGTGGGCCGAATGGGTGCGGCTGCCGGCGTGGCTCGGCATGGCCGCCGTCGTCGTGATCGGAGTGAGCTTCGCGGCGATGCTGTTCCTGCCCGCCGTCAAGCGGCTCGGCGTCGACATCAGGCTGTGGCTCGCGAGCTACGGGCTCTACCTGCTCGCGGTGTTCTTCCCGCAGTCGTCGACGTTCCGCATCCTCGCGCCGATGTTCCCGCTCGTGGGCGCACTCGCCGTGCCGCGGGCGCGATGGTACCGGTGGGGAATCGTCGTGGTGTTCATCGCGCTGCAGGTCGGCTGGCTGCTGATCGCGTGGGGCGTCGACGGCATCGACTGGACTCCGCCCTGATCGGAAGGAACCCTCACTTTCATGCGCTGTCGGCGTGGTGAACGGCATGTGAATCCGAACGAGCGACTTTCCACATCCTCGCGGCGATTTCCCAGCAACGCCGCTGATGACAGATAATGGAATCTCAGCCACGAAAGGGGAGCTCAATGGCGGCCATGAAGCCACGCACCGGAGACGGGCCTATGGAGGCTGTGAAAGAGGGTCGACTCATCATCGTGCGGGTGCCGCTCGAGGGTGGTGGCCGTCTCGTCGTCTCGGTGAACGACGCTGAGGCCAAGGAGCTCTACGACGTCCTCGGTGGCGTCGTGAACCCTGCCTGAGTCACACCTGCGCCAACGAGCCCCGAGGAGACTCGGGGCTCGTGGTGTTTCCGGGCGGCGTCTCAGGCGCCGAGCTTGACGATCTGCAACAGGCCGTCGCCGGCAGGAGAGATCGCCGTCGCGACTGCTGACGACGTCGCGAGTTCGCCGATGAGCGTGCGGAACGCGCTCGCCGCCTCGTCGCGCTTCGAGGGGTCGGCGACCCGTCCCTTCCAGAGGGCTCGGGCCACGAGCACGCTGCCGCCGGGCTTCGCCAGGCGCAGCCCGTGCTCGGCGTACTCGATCACCGACGGTGCATCGGCGTCGACGAAGACGATGTCGTAGGAGCTCTCGTTCATGCGGGGGAGCACCTCGCCCGCGCGCCCGGCGATGAGCCGCACCCGGGCCGCGGCGATGCCGGCGTCGGCGAAGTGCTGTCGTGCGTGCTGCTGGTACTCGTTCTCGGTGTCGATCGAGGTGAGCTGGGCACGCGGCGACGCCTGCAGCATCCATAGTCCCGAGACGCCGACGCCCGTGCCGACCTCGATGATCGAGCCCGCCCGAGTGGCCGCGGCGATCACGGCGAGCTGCGCACCGACCGCCGGCGAGACCGGGTCGACGCCGAGCTCGAGCGACTGCTGGCGAGCCTTCGCGATGGGCTCGGACTCGACGACGGACTCGTCGACGTACTTCCAGTTCAGGTCGTGATCGGACACGTTTCTCGGCTCCCGGGTGAATGTCTCGAGTCCCCAGCCTAAAGGCGAGGAGACGTGGCGTTCGTACGCCTCGCCGCCGACTATCCTGTAGGGATGTTCGGTCTGACGTTCGAGAAGCTCCTCATCATCGGGGTGATCGCCGTCTTCCTGTTGGGCCCCGAACGGTTGCCGCACTACGCCGCGCAGCTCGGGCGGCTCGTACGATCGCTGCGCGACATGGCGACCGGGGCGAAAGACCGCATGCGCGAAGAGATGGGTCCCGACTTCGACGACCTCGACTGGAAGAAGCTCGACCCGCGCCAGTACGACCCGCGTCGCATCATCCGCGAGGCGCTCACCGACGTCGACCCGTTCGCCGAAGAGAAGTCGCCGGCTCCCGTCGTCGGCCGGGCGGCCGTCAACGAGAATTCGGCTTACCTGCAGCGCAAGCGCAAGCGCGAGGCGCTCGGCACCGAAGAGCCCGCGCCGTTCGACTCCGAGGCGACCTAGGCGGCTGAGGCGGCTGCGTCGTCGCGCGCCGGGATCGGTCGGATGCCGCGTCGCCTGCGTCAGGCGCGGCGGGCGGCCTTGAGCACCCGCGCGAGCAGCAGCAGCGGCGGGATCAGACGGCTGTAGTCGGCCGCGGTGCGCGGCAGTTGCAGGAGCCCGGTGGTCGACGAGATCGTCACGGGGTCGACGAAGCGCAGCAGCCCGGCTTCGCCGTTGCGGCGCCCGAGACCCGACTGCTTGATGCCGCCCATGGGAGCGGCGACCGATGAGAACGCCCCGCGGTAGCCCTCGTTGATGTTCACGCTGCCGGCCTCGAGTGCGTCGGCGATGCGACGGGCGCGGCTCGGTGAGCGGGTGAAGACCGCCGCGTTCAGGCCGTAGTCGCTCGCGTTCGCGGCCAACACGGCCTCGTCGTCGCCGCCTACGAGGTAGAGGCTCGCGATCGCGCCGAAGGTCTCTTCGGCGTAGACGGACATGTCGGGGGTGACGCCGGTGAGCACGGTCGGCTCGAAGAACCACGGCCCGACGTCGGGACGATGCTTGCCGCCGACGAGCACGGTCGCGCCCTTCGCGACCGCGTCGGCGAGGTGCGCCTCGACCCGTTCGAGCTGGGCGGCGCTCGCGAGCGAGCCGTAGTCGGCGTCGTACTCGAGCGCCGAGCCGAGCTTCGCCTCGCGAAGTCGCCCGATGAGGGCGCGCTGGAACGGCGCGGCGACCTTCTGGTCGACGTAGATTCGCTCGATCGAGACGCACAGTTGGCCCATCGCCGAGAACGCGGCGTGCGCCGCGCCGGACGCCGCCTGCGCCGGGTCGACGTCGTCGAGCACGAGCAGGGCGTTCTTGCCGCCGAGCTCGAGGGATGCCCCGACCAGGCGTCGCCCGGCCTTCTCGCCGATCCTGCGGCCCGTGGCGGTGGATCCGGTGAAGCAGATGTAGTCGACCTCGTCGGTCAGCGCCTCACCGACCTCGGCCGCGGGACCCGCGACGACCGCCCACAGCGCCTCGGGAACGCCGGCATCGATGAACGCGCGCCGCAGCGCGAGGATCGTGAGGGCGCCCTGGTCGTCGGCCTTCTGCACGACGGCGCAGCCGGCCGCGAGGGCGGGCACCGCGTCCATCGCCGCGAGGCTGAGTGCGTAGTTCCACGGGGTGATGACCCCGGCGACGCCCTTCGGGCGGTAGCGCACCCTGGTGGTCGTGATGGTCGGCACGCCCGACCGCTTGCGGCGCCCGCCGAGCACTCGGCGCGCCGCGAGCGCGTTGTAACGGGTGGCGCCGGCCGCCTGGTAGACCTCCTCGAAGGCCTGGCCGCGGGTCTTGCCGCTCTCGAGCTGCACGAGGTCGAGCAGCAGCTCGCGACGCTCGAGGATGAGGTCGTGCGCGGCCAGCAGCACGCGGCGGCGCTCGGCGAACCCCGCGCGAGCCCACGCCAGCTGCGCGAGGCGCGCTCGGGCGACGGCGTCGCGCACGTCGTCGGCGCTCGAACGGGGCAGGTGGTGCAGCACCTCCCCGGTCGACGGGGTGGGAACGGCGGTGGTCTCGGCGCCCGACGCGACGACGTCGTCGGTGAGGCGCTCGAAGAGGGCGGGGGAGGCGATCGCGGCTCGCATCAGCACAGTCTAGGTCAAATGACCCACTTCGCCGGGCAGTGAGTACACTGCCTCCATGACCGCAGTGGAGCGACCTCTCTCGCGCGGGGTCGTGGCCAGGTATGCGATCGGTTCGATCGGCACCGGCGGCTTCGCGACCCTGCCCGGCCTCGTGCTCGTGTACTACCTCACCGACACCCTGGGCGTGAGTGCGCTCATCGCCGGACTCGTCGTCACCGCGGCCAAGGTGTGGGACGTCGTGATCGACCCGTGGATCGGCGCGCGCAGCGACCGCGCCCTCGCCCGCACGGGCACCCGCCGCACGTGGATGCTCGTCGGCGCGATCGCCCTTCCCGTGGGGTTCGCGCTCACGTTCGCGGTGCCGGCCGGCCTCGCGCCCGGGGCATCCGGCGTCTGGGTCTTCGTCGCGTTCCTCGCGACCGCGACCGCCTTCAGCCTCTTCCAGGTGCCGTACATCGCCCTGCCGGCCGAGCTGACGCCCGACTACGACGAGCGCACGCGGTTGCTCACCTGGCGGGTCGTCGTGCTCACGATCGCGATCCTGCTGTTCGGTGCGGGCGGGCCCGAGCTGCGTCGCGCGTTCGCCGACGAGCAGGTCGGCTACCTGGTCATGGCGATCGTCGCCGGCCTCGTGATCGGCGCGGGCATGTTCGTGAGCGCGGGCACCGCGAAGCGATCGGATGTCCCGCCGCCGGCCGCGCCCGCCGCGGCGAAGCCCGCCGACGGGTACCGGGAGGGCCTCCTGGCGCTCCGGCGCAGCCTGCCGTTCCGGGCGTTGCTCGGCGCCTTCGTGCTGCAGGGGCTCGCGACCGGGTTGATGCTTGCGGGAGCGCAGTTCGTGGCGACGTGGGTGCTCGACTCCGAGGCGGCGGTCACGCTGCTCTTCATCGCGCTCATCGCGCCGGCCGTGCTGCTCGCCCCGGTCTGGCAGCGCGTCGCGGGGCGGGTCGGCAAGGAGCGCGGGTTCCGGCTCGCGAGCCTCGTGTTCGCCGTCGCCGCGCTCAGCATGGTCGTGCTCGTCTGGGCGCCGGGGCCGTGGGTGTACCTGCCCGTCGCGGTCGCGGGTGCTGCGTACGCGGGCATGCAGTCGCTGCCCATGGCCATGCTGCCCGACGTGATCTCGCACGACGCGCGCCAGACCGGCGTCGACCGCGCCGGCAGCTTCGGCGGGGTGTGGACCGCGGGCGAGACGGCGGGCATGGCGCTCGGCGCCACCCTGCTCACGGTCGTGCTCGCGCTCACCGGCTACCTCGAGTCGGTCGGCGCTTCGACCGTGACGCAGTCGCCGACCGCGATCGCCGGCATCGCCGTGGCGTTCAGCGTCATCCCCGCCGTGCTCGTGCTCGTCAGCGTGGTCGTGCTGCGTGCCTACCCGCTGCGACGGGCCGACGTGAACGCCGACGCAGCGGCCTCGCCCGAATGGAGCACCCCGTGACCGACCTGCGCCGGATCGACCTGCGCCGCGAGGCATCCGACATCCTCGCCGAGCTCGAGGCGCTGCGCGCCGCCGACGCGCCCACCCACGGCGGTCGCGTGCTCTCCTACGTGTACGACTCGGGAGTCGCCGAGCTGGACGAGCTCGCGGGGGCGGCGGCTCGGCTCGCGCAACCGGTCAACGGACTCGATCCGACGACGTTCACGTCCGTCGCCGTGATGGAGGCCGCGGTCGTCGGCTTCGCGCGATCGGTGTTCGGCGGTGACGACGACGTGGTCGGCTCGGTCACCTCGGGCGGCACCGAGAGCTGCCTGCTCGCCGTGAAGTCCGCGCGCGATGCCTGGCGCTCGGCCCGCCGCGGGACGCCCCGGGTGCCCCGCATCGTCGCCCCGGTCACCGTGCACGCCGCATTCCACAAGGCCGCGCACTACCTCGGCCTCGAGCTCGACCTCGTGGCCGTCGACCCCGCGACCGGCGTTCCCGCCGTCGCCGACATCGAGCAGCGCCTCGGCGACGATGTCGCCCTCGTGGTCGTCAGCGCGCCGTCGTACCCGTTCGCGAGCCTCGACCCCGTGGCGGATGTCGCGGCGATCACGGCCCCGCGGGGCATCGCGTTGCACGTGGACGCGTGCATCGGCGGGTTCGCGCTCGCGTTCTGGCCCGATCGCCTGCCCGCGTGGGACTTCTCGGTGCCGGGAGTGACGAGCCTCTCGGCCGACCTGCACAAGTACGGGTACGCGCCCAAGGGCGTCTCGGTGCTGCTCACGCGCGGACGCGACCGGCAGCGCCACCAGTACTTCGCGACGACCGCGTGGCCCGGCTATCCCGTCGTGAACCCGACCATGACGGGGTCGAAGCCCGCAGGTCCGCTCGCCGCTGCGTGGGCCATCATCGAGGCGCTCGGCGAGCCCGGTTTCGCAGAGCTCATCGGCCGCGCGGCACGTGCGACCGCCGCGCTGCGCTCGTGCGTCGAGGACCTCGAGGGCCTCCGGGTCGTCGGCACGCCCGTCGGACCGCTGCTCGCCGTGGCGACCGACGACTCGGTGCCCGTCGACCGGAGGGTCGACCCGCACCACTGGGCCGACGCGGCCCGCGCCTCGGGGTGGCACCTGCAACTGCAGCCCGGGCTCGTCCAGGCCGACGGCACCCGGCTGCCGCACACCACGCACCTCACGGTGACGCCCGTCACCGAGGCGGTGCTGCCCGAGCTGACACAGGCGCTCGACGATGCGGCCGAGGCGGTGCGCGGGGTGCCGGCCGCCGATGGTGCACTAGTGGTGGCAGGTCTCGCATCGGCGGTGCCGGGAGGAGCGGAAGCGCTCGAGGCCGCGGCGGCCGCTGCCGGGGACGGGCTCGACGCCGAGAGCGCAGCGGCGCTGCTGCGGGCGGCGGGGCTGCTCGGCGACGGCTCATCGGGTGACGCGCCGGGTGGTGGCGCCCTGCCCGAACGGATGGCGCCCGTGCTCGCGCTCGTCGAGGCGCTGCCGGGGCCGCTCACCGAGCGGCTGCTCGTGGAGCTGCTGGCGCGCGTGGTGGAGCCGACGCGTTCGCCGATCGAGTAGGCGCGCCGGCGCGGCATTGCCCGTCGATCGAGTAGGCGCGCCGACGCGGCATTGCCCGTCGATCGAGTAGGCGCGCCGGCGCGGCATTGCCCGTCGATCGAGTAGGCGCGCCAGCGCGGCATTGCCCGTCGATCGAGTAGGCGCGCCAGCGCCGTATCGAGATCCCGGCGGTGGTCTCGATACGCTCCTGCGTCGCTACTCGACCGGCACCGTACCGAGGCCGCAGCGCTCGGTCACGTAGTCGTACAGCTCGGCCTGCAGTGCGTCGCCCGACGATCGGTCGATCCGTCCGGTGAGCCCGTCGCCCGTCGTGACCTCGAACGGCAGGATCGTGCCGCGCTTGTCGTCGGCGATCGCGTGCGCGTCGCACCGCGCCGGGCGCACGGCGAGCGGCACCGTGATCGGCTCGCCGCCCGCGGCGACCTCGAGCGCGAGCGGCCATTCGGGGCCGTCTTCGGCGCCGAGCAGGGTCGTGCCGTGCACGACATCGACGACGAACGACGCGTCGCCGGTCGGCTCGGGAGTGATCACCACGTCGATCCAGGCGCGTTGCGCGGCCCCGTCGCCCGTGGTTCGCAGATGCTCGGGGAGTGTGATCGCAGCCACGGCATCGACCGAGGCGGTGAGGCAGTCGGTGGCGCCGATGCGCTCGAGGGTGCCGAACGGGTCGGCCGGGGCGATGGAGCCGTCGAAACGCTCGTCGCCCGAACGGCCACGCAGCTCGACGAGCGGCCGGCCCTCGCCGGTGCCGCACTGGGGGGCGGGCAGATCGATGCGGATGTCGATGCTGTCGCCGGAGGACAGGTCGAGCGGCTTCCCTCGTTCGAGCGGAGCGTTGAAGACCGGCGCCGTGACCGCGAGTCGCTCGATCTCGACGGCGGACGGACCGGCGTTCTCGACCTTCACGACGAGCTTCCGATCCTCGACGTCGAAGCGTCCCTGCCGCAGCTCGGCGGTGATGCCGTCGGGTACACCGGCCGGCCCCGCCGGCGCCGCGCACCCCGTGAGACCGATCGTGACGAGCGCGATCGCGGCGCCGACCGGGAACCGGCCGATCCGACTGGCGCGCGGCATCGGAGTCATCGCAGGCTGACGTCGAGCCGCCGGCCGGCGAGGTCGCGGGGGAGTGCGGCGAGCCGGGCCGCCGCCGCCTCGATGGCGCGAGCGGCGGGATCGTCGGGCGCGGCGATGACGACGGGCACACCTGCGTCGCCGCCCTGGCGCAGCGCCATGCTGAGCGGCACGCTCGCGAGCAGCGGCACCGGTTCGTCTCGACCTGCCGAGAGCCGCTCGGCCACGAGTTCGCCGCCACCTGCACCGAAGAGTTCGAGCACTTCTCCGCCCGGCTGCACGAGGCCGGCCATGTTCTCGATGACCCCGACGATGCGCTGACCCGTCTGCCGCGCGACCACGCCCGAACGCTCGGCGACATCGGCCGCCGCGGGTTGCGGCGTCGTCACGACGACGACCTCGGCGTTGGGCAGCAGTTGCCCGAGCGAGATCGCGACGTCGCCCGTGCCGGGCGGCAGGTCGACGAGGAGCACGTCGAGGTCGCCGAAGTACACGTCGGTGAGGAACTGCGACAGGGTGCGATGCAGCATCGGCCCGCGCCAGGCGACCGCCGTCGACGAGGCGCGGCCGCCCGCTTCGCTCGGCTCGACGAACATGCCGATCGAGATCACCTTCACGCCGTGAGCCACTGGAGGGAGGATCATCTCGTCGACCCGGGTCGGTCGTGCCGCGAGCCCGGCATCGTCGACGAGGCCGAGCAGCCCGGGGATGGAGAAGCCGTGCACGTCGGCGTCGACGAGCCCGACCGCGAGCCCGCGCGCCGCGAGCGCGACCGCGAGATTCGCGGTGATCGTCGACTTGCCGACGCCGCCCTTGCCGCTCGTGACCGCGAGCACCTTGGTGAGGGTGCCCGGCCCGAACGGATTGGTGCGAGCCCGACCGCCGCGCAGGCGCTCGGTGAGGGCGGCCCGTTGCTCGGGCGTCATCACCGAGAGCTCGACGACGGCCCTGCCCGCACCGGCCACGGACTCGGCGGCCTGTCGCACATCCCGTTCGATGCGGTCGGAGGCGGGACATCCGACGATCGTCAGGCGGATGCCGACCTCGACGCGCCCGTCATCGCCGGCGACGACGCGGTCGACCATGTCGAGCTCGGTGATCGGCTTGCGGATCTCGGGGTCGATGACACTCGTGAGCGCGGCGCGCACCGCCGCCTCGAGTGCCGTCGGGTCGAGCACCGGGCTGTGCCCGCCTGAGTCAGCGTGCGACATGCTCCGCCTCGTCGTCTTCGTCGCGACGGTCGAGCTCCTCGAGCACCGCACGCAGTTCGGCGCGGATGAACTCCCGCGAGGCGAGGTCCTTCATCGCGAGGCGGAGTGCGACGACCTCGCGTGCGAGGTACTCGGTGTCGGCGAGGTTGCGCTCGGCGCGCTGGCGGTCCTGCTCGATCTGCACGCGGTCGCGGTCGTCTTGACGGTTCTGCGCGAGCAGGATGAGCGGCGCCGCGTACGACGCCTGCAGCGAGAGCACGAGCGTCAGCGCGGTGAATCCGATCGCGATCGAATCGAAGCGCACGGGCTCGGGCGCGAACGTGTTCCAGCCCATCCAGGCGAGGGCGAACACCGTGAGTCCGAGCAGGAAGCCCGGGGTTCCCATGCCGCGCGCGACCCACTCGGTGAAGCGGCCGAATCGGTCGCTGTCGCCCGACCCGCGGAAGGGCACGGATCGGCGGGTGCCCTTCGGGGTGTCGAATCGACGGTCTTCGACGTCAGTGCGTGCCATCTCCTGCCCTCCTTCCGGGTGGGATCGGGATACTTCCGGTCATCAGCTGGGCGCGCGCCGCGGCGCGGCGGCCCATATCGGAATCCTCGGGATGACTTCGCCAGTCATCGGGCAGGAGGTAGTCGAGCACGTCGTCAATCGTCACCACCCCGACGAGTCGATGCTTCTCGTCGACGACCGGCACCGACACGAGGTCGTAGCTGGCGAGGATGCGGCTGACCTCGGCGGCGGAGGTGTCGGCCCTGACGGGTTCGAGGCCCTGGTCGATGAGGGTGCCCAGTCGCTCGTGCGGGGGGTAGCGCAGCATGCGCTGGAAGTGCACGATGCCGAGGAACCGGCCGGTCGGCGGCTCGTACGGCGGCAGGGTCACGCACACGGCGGCGCCGAGCGCGGGCGGCAGATCGTGGCGGCGGATGAGCGCGAGCCCCTCGGCGACCGTCGCGTCGGCCGACACGATGATCGGCTCGGGCGTCATGAGGCCACCGGCCGTGTCGGGGCCGTACGAGAGCAGGAAGCGCACGTCGTCGGCCTCCTCGGGCTCCATGAGCTCGAGCAGGTGCTCGCCGCGCTCGTCGGGGAGCTGCGCGATGAGGTCGGCGGCGTCATCGGGTTGCATGTGGTCGAGCACGTCGGCGGCGCGGTCGTCGCCGAGTCCGGCGAGGATGTGAACCTGCTCGGACTCGGGCATCTCTTCGAGCACGTCGGCGAGCCGGTCGTCGGGCAGCTCTTCGGCCACTTCCTGCCGTCGCTGCGCGGGCAGGTCGAGCAGGGTGTTCGCGAGGTCGGCGGGCTTCAGCTCGGAGTACGTCGCGATGAGCTGCTCGGCCGACTGCGCCTCGCCGGGTGCGTTCGCCTCACGCACCTCGCGCCAGGTGACGTAGGCGGACTGGCCCTTCGAGAACGGCGAGGCGCCCTTCGGCCGCCGCACGAAGAGCTGGTCGACCTCCCACTCCCCGAGCTCCTGCTCCTCGATCGCGACGTCTTCGATGGTCGCGACTCCCGAGCCGTCGTTGAAGGCGACCTTGCGCCCGAGCATCTCGGCGATGACGCGCACCTCGCCGCCGCGCTGCTCGAAGCGGCGAAGGTTGATGAGTCCGGTCGTGATGATCTGGCCGCCGCTGATCGAGGTGACCCGCCCGATCGAGACGAAGACGCGGCGTTTGCCCGGGATCTCGACGATGAGGCCGACGACCCGCGGCGGGTCGTTCTTGCGATACACGACGAGCACGTCGCGCGCCTTTCCGACCCGCTCGCCATTGGGGTCGAAGACAGGGGACCCGGCGAGTCGGGCGACGAAGACTCTCGTGGCGCTCACGCTTCCAACTTAGCCCCCGCACGCCTCAACCCCACCGCTTGGCGAGCGGGCCGTCGACTGCCGACATGGGAGAATGGCGAGGTGACGAACCAATCGCCGTTCGGCGGCCGCATGGGCCGCGCATACCCCACCCTGCCGAAGGGTGAGACCGTTGCGACCTTCGAGACCTATCCCGAGGCGCAGGCGGCGGTCGACACGCTCGCCAAGGCGGAGTTCCCCGTGAAGGAGCTCGCGATCGTCGGCACCGACCTGACCACGGTCGAGCGCATCACGGGCAAGCTGACGTGGGGGCGTGCCGGTGGCGCGGGAGCGATCTCGGGCGCGTGGTTCGGAACCTTCCTCGGCCTGCTGTTCTTCATCTTCTCGCCGACGGGCACCTCGGTCGGCATCCTCTTGGCGGCGATCCTGCTCGGCGCCGGCGCCGGCATGATCTTCGGCCTCGTCTCCTACTCGGTCAACCGCCGCCGCCGAGACTTCACCTCGACCATGCAGGTGCTGGCCACCCGCTACGCGATCATCGCCGAACCGGCGCACGTCACCAGGGCGCGCCAGGTGCTCGGAACGACGGATGTCCCGGCCGCGCCGGTCGCGTCACCGGCCGCGCCGCCCGCGGCCACGCCGGTGGCAGGCGCGACCGATGGGTCGACGGACGACGCCGGGGCCGGGTCATCCGACGCTGCGAACGACGAAGCGGTCGACGATGAGCCGCGCGGTCTCACCTACGGCGAGGCGCAGGACGCGGCGCGACGCGCCGCGCGCGAGCGCCGAAGCGCGGGCGACTGAGCCCGCGCACGCGCGAGCCGGGCCATCCCGCCCCTTCCTCGCCCTGAAGTCGAGAGTGCGTTCGTCGCCCTCAGCAGGGCGCGGGGTGCACCCTCGACTCGGTGGTGCACGGTATTCCGGGCATGCCTCGGCGCTCTCCCAGACTCGCGATATATCGTGTCGACCATGGTGACCGAGCGCGAACTTCAGCACGAGATCGCCGAGGGCGAGCGACCCGACCGGCCGATCCGACGACTCCTGCGGGGCATCCGTCGTCGCATCGAGGGCCGGCCGGCGCTGCGTCGCGCCTATCGCCTCGTCGTCGCCATGCTCGGCGGCACCATCGCCGTGCTCGGACTCCTGCTCGTGCCGCTGCCCGGCCCGGGGTGGCTCATCGTGTTCCTCGGGCTCGCGATCCTCGGCACCGAGTTCGCCTGGGCGAAACGCCTCGCCGCGTTCACCAAGCGCCAGCTCGCCCGGTTCTGGGCGTGGTCGCGCGCCCGCCGTGCCGAACGCAGCGCGTCGGCGTCGACCTGACGCGAGCGACGTCGGTCACCCGCGCGGAAGCCGCGCCACCCGCGCCGAAGCCGCGCCGAGAGTGCCGTCGTCGCCCCCCGAGGGGGCGCGGAGTGCACACTTGAGGATCGGACACGGCAGCATCGGGTGCCGAGCGAGACCGAGAGTGCAGTCGTCGCCCCCCGAGGGGCGGAATGCACGTTCGAGGATCGGACGCGGCAGCATCGGGTGCCGAGCGAGACCGAGAGTGCAGTCGTCGCCCCTCCGAAGGGCGCGGAGTGCACGCTCGGTGAAGGAGGACGAGCGGCGCCGCAGATCGGATGGTGGCGACGTGCTCAGTTGCGCGCGCCGCGCACCCAGGCCTCGACCTCGTCGGCGGTCCGCGGGATGCCCGCCGAGAGGTTCTCGGCTCCGTCGGCGGTGACGAGGATATTGTCTTCGATGCGCACGCCGATGCCGCGGAATTCCTCGGGCACCGTGAGGTCGTCGGGCTGGAAGTAGAGCCCGGGCTCGATCGTGAAGACCATGCCGGCCTCGAGCACGCCGTCCATGTACATGTCGCGACGCGCCTGCGCGCAGTCGTGCACGTCGAGGCCGAGGTGGTGGCTCGTGCCGTGCACCATGTAGCGGCGGTGGAACTGGTTGTCGGGCTCGAGCGACTCCTCGGCCGAGACCGGCAGGAAGCCCCACTCGGCGGTCTTTCGGGCGATGACCTGCATCGCGGCGGCGTGCACCTCGCGGAAGACCGCTCCGGGCTTCACGACAGCGAACGCCGCGTCGGCGGCTTCGAGCACGGCCTCGTAGACCTGGCGCTGCACCGCCGAGTAGGTGCCGCTGACGGGGAAGGTGCGCGTGATGTCGGCCGTGTAGTAGCTGTCGAGCTCGACGCCGGCGTCGAGCAGCACGAGGTCGCCGGATACCACGGGGCCGTCGTTGCGGGTCCAGTGCAGGATCGTCGCGTGCGGGCCGGCCGCGGCGATCGACCCGTAGCCGACGTCGTTTCCCTCGAGGCGGGCACGCGTGGCGAAGACACCCTCGATGACGCGCTCGCCGCGCACCTCGGAGGTGATGCGCGGCAGCTCGGCGATGACCTCGGTGAAGCCGCGCTCGGTCGCCGCAATCGCGGCGCGCATCTCGGCCTGCTCGAACTCGTCTTTCACGAGCCGCAGTTCGGAGACGACCCGGGCGAGCTCGCCGTCGGGCTCGTGCGAGTCGCCGACCTCGATCGAGAACGGCGCGTCGGCCGCATTCGTCGACAGCGCCTGCTCTGCGGCGAACCGGATGCGCGCGTGGTCGACACGCTCGGTGACGGATGCATCGGCCTCGCGCAGCACGAGGGTCGCGGTGTCGACGGCGTCGACCACATGGTCGAACTCGTCGAGGCCGCGCGTCGCCACGGCGAGGTCGGCCGCGACGTGCGCGAGCGACGGGCGGGCGCCGATCCAGAATTCGCCGATCGCGGGGTTGGCGTAGAACTCCTCGGAGTCGCGGCCGGCACGCTCGCGGAAGTAGACGGTGGCCTCGTGGCCATCGGCGGTGGGCTCGAAGACGAGCACGGCGCCCGGCTCGGAGTCGGAGCCCCAACCGGTGAGGTGCGCGAACGCGGAATGCGCGCGGAAAGGATAGTCGGTGTCGTTGGCCCGCTGCTTCATGTCGCCGGCGGGCACGATGAGGCGCTGGCCGGGGAACGCGGCCGAGACCTTCGCGCGCCGGGCCGCGGCGTACGGCGCCTGCTCGCGCGCCGACGGCAGCGTCTCGTCACGGTCGGCCCAGCCGCTGCCGATGAATCGCTTGAACCCCTCGGAGCTCGGCGTCGTCGAGCGATTCGCGTTTCGACCCGCCTCTTCGTCGGTGACGGCCGGAGCCGCGGTCTCAGTGGTGGAGGTGTCGCTCGAATTCGCCATGCCACCCATTCTCGCACCGCCCGCGGCTTCCCTCAGGCCGGTGGTGTCGCGCGAATCGCTCGCTCATGACGACGTTGACGACCATTCGCGCGACATCACGGGGGAGGGGGCGGGCGAGGCCGGGGAGAGACGGGTCAGGGAGGGCGGGGAGGCGGAGGCGGCGCCCGGCTGGCCCGTCAGCCCCGGCTCAGCGTCGCCACGATGGGTCGGTGATCGCTGCCCGCGCCGTCGAGGTCGTCGATCACGCGGAAGCTCTCGACGGTCCAGCCGGGCGTCGCGAGCACGTGGTCGATCGGGCTGCCGAGCAGGGGCGGCACCTCGGTCGGCCAGGTGCCGAGCGCCGCGGAATCGGCCGCGGCCGCGGCATCCGAACAGCGACCGAGATCGCCGCCGTCGGTGCCGTGTCCGGCGAAGTGGTCGAGCGTCGCGTTGAAATCGCCCGCCATGATCACGTCGTCGCCCTCGCACTGCGCGGCGAGCCAGTCGAGGTCGCTGCGCCAATTGCGCAGCTCCCACCTGATGGGGGCCACGGCGTGCACCGCGACGATGCGCGGGCCGACGCCGTCGACGGGGTCGGCGACGACGCTCGGCAGCGTGTTCGTGTTGCCAGGCGGCCCGGGGGACTCCGCCGACGTCACTGCGTACGAACCGAGGTCGGGGCTGATGAGCAGTGTCGTCGACCGCGCCTTCGCGATGTCGTCGTACGCCTGGGTGTGCACCCACATCGGGCTCCCGCCCTCGCGCATCGCGATGGCGACCGCCTCGCCGAGCGGGTCGGTCGTCTCGGGCAGCACCACGATGTCGGCGCCCTCGTCGAGCGCGAGCCCGGCGATCGTCTGCGCGTCGGGAACCTCGCCGAGCGTGTTCCACGCGAGCACGGTGACGGTGTCGGATGTCCCGGCCTCGGCGACTGCGGCCCCGCCCGTGCCGCGCACGGCGAGCACGGCGATGTTGCCCGCCGCGAACAGCGCGAGCACTGTGGCCATCGCGATGCCGAAGCGACGCGAACCGCGGGGGATCGCGATGAGCGCGAAGGCGACCGCGGCCGCGATGCCCGCTGCCGCCGCCGCACCGCGCAGGGCGACGACGTGCGCGGCGACCCACTGGTTCTGCAGGCCGAGCGCTTGCGGCCAGACCAGCACGAACGCAACGGCGGCGGTACCGAGCACGATGGCCCAGCCGATGATGCGGGGGAGCATTCCATCCACGATAGGGCCGACGCGCTGGGAGTCGGCGGTGAGACGCCGCACTAGCATTGAGGGATGTCAGACGCCCCTGCGGGGAACGGCGAAGCCGACCTGCACACGCACTCCACGGTGTCCGACGGAACCGAGTCGCCCGCGCGCCTGCTCGAGCAGGCCGCCGCCGCCGGGCTCTGGGGCATCGCCCTGACCGACCACGACTCGACGAGCGGCTGGGCCGAGGCCGCCGCGGCCGTGTCCGAGACCGGTGTCGCGCTCATCCCGGGCATGGAGTTGTCGACTCGCGAGGGCTACATGAGCGTGCACCTGCTCGGCTACCTCATCGATCCGCTCGACAGGGCGCTCGTCGACGAGACCGCCCGTATCCGCGAGTCGCGGCTCTCGCGGGCCGAAGACATCGTGCGCCGCATCGGCCGCGACTATCCCCTCACCTGGGACGACGTGCTCGCGCAGACCGCCGAGGGCGCGACCATCGGTCGCCCGCACATCGCCGATGCCCTCGTCGCGCGGGGGCACGCGCCCGATCGGTCGGCCGCCTTCGCGAGCATCCTGCACCCGCAGTGGGGCTACGCCCGGCCGCACTATGCGCCAGACCCGCTCGAGGGCGTGCGCCTGATCCGGGCGGCGGGCGGCGTCCCCGTGCTCGCACACCCCGGCACGCGCGGTGCCGAGCAGGTCGTCCCGCCGAGGCGGCTCCGCCAGCTCGTCGACGCCGGCCTCTTCGGGCTCGAGGTCGACCATCCCGAGAATCGTGCCGACGCGAAACCGCGGCTGCGCGAGCTGGCCGCCCGATTCGGCCTCGAGATCACCGGTTCGAGCGACTACCACGGCACGGGCAAGCCGAACCGGCTGGGCGAGTGCCGCACGGCGCCCGACGTGGTCGCGAAGGTCCTCGCCGAGGGGCGGGGCGCGCAGCCGGTGCTGCCCTGATCTCTCCCTCGTGAGTGCCGGATCGGCGCGCGAGTGCAGCGCGTGATCCGCCGTTCCGGCACTCCAGCACCGATTCGGCGACGGGCGCGCCCGGCGTCAGGCCTGCGGGGTCGTCGCCGCGGCCGCCTGACCGCCGCCGCGGCCGCCACGACGACGACGGCGACGGGGCGCGGGCTTGCCGTCGTGGTGCTCGTGTCCCTTGCCGTCGTGGGTTCCGGTTCCGGCCTCCTTGACGGGGGCGACCGCCGCGGCACCGTCGGCCGATGCGGGAGCGGGCGCCGACGAGGCGTCGCCGGCGGGGCGGCCGCCGCGGGTGCGATTGCGGGTGCGGTTTCGCGGCGGACGGTCGCCGGATGCCTCGGAGCGCGACTCGTGGCGCCCGGCGGTGGCCGAGCGTGTCGGTGCGGCCGCGGCCGAGGCGGGCTTCAGCCTGCCCTTCGTGCCCGCGGGGATGTCGAGGTCGGCGTAGAGGTGCGGGCTCGACGAGTACGTCTCGGTCGGCTCGGGCTGGCCGAACTCGAGCGCCCGGTTGATGAGCGCCCACTTGTGCAGGTCGTCCCAGTCGACGAAGGTGACGGCGATGCCCGTCTTGCCCGCACGGCCGGTGCGGCCGGCGCGGTGCAGGTACGTCTTGTCGTCGTCGGGGATCGTGTGGTTGATCACGTGGGTGACATCGTCGACGTCGATGCCGCGTGCCGCGACATCCGTGGCGATCAGCACGTCTTTCTTGCCGGCCTTGAACGCGGCCATGGCGCGCTCGCGCTGGTCCTGGTTCAGGTCGCCGTGCACGGCGGCGGCATTGAAGCCGCGGTCGTTGAGCTCTTCGACGAGCTTCGCCGCCGCGCGCTTGGTGCGCGTGAAGATCACGGTCTTGCCGCGACCATCGGCCTGCAGGATGCGCGAGATGACCTCGTCCTTGTCGAGCGAGTGCGCCCGGTACACGAGGTGCTTGATGTTCGCCTGCGTGAGGCCCTCGTCGGGGTCGTTCGCGCGGATGTGGATGGGGCGCGACATGAAGCGGCGCGCGAGGGCGACGATCGGACCCGGCATGGTGGCCGAGAAGAGCATCGTGTGGCGCGTCGCCGGCACCTTGGAGAAGATCTTCTCGATGTCGGGCAGGAACCCGAGGTCGAGCATCTTGTCGGCCTCGTCGAGCACCACCTCGTGCGCGTCGGCGAGCGAGAGGATGCGCTGGTTCGCGAGATCGATGAGGCGGCCGGGCGTTCCGACGACGATCTGCGCGCCCGCCTTGAGCTGCTCGATCTGGCCCTCGTACGCCTTTCCGCCATAGATCGAGACGACCTTCGTGGGCCGGTTCGAGGTGGCGAGCTCGAGGTCTTCGGTCACCTGCACCGCGAGTTCGCGGGTCGGCACCACGACGAGCGCCTTGACGCCGGGCTCGGGGTCGTCGCCGAGGCGCTGGATGAGCGGAAGGCCGAACCCGAAGGTCTTGCCCGTGCCGGTCTTCGCCTGGCCGATGATGTCCTGGCCCGAGAGGGCGAGGGGGATGGTCTGTTCCTGGATGGGGAAGGCATCGACGATGCCCTTCCCGGCGAGTGCGTCGACGATGTCGGACGCGATGCCGAGTTCGGTGAAAGTGCTCAAAAGCCTGCCTGTCGGTGTTGCCTGAAAGTGACGGTGAAGGATGCGCCCCGTTCTCAACCCCAGGCGCACGGCCGCGGTTCCATCGCCCGCGTGCAGCCTCCACCCTATCGGAGACTGTCTGTGAGCCCTCGGATAGGCTGTGTCCGTGGTGATGTGGTCGAACCGGCGCGGCGCGCGCCCCGAGTTGCCGCGGCTGCGTCCGCGGGTCGTCCCGACCGAGTTCACCCGCATGGACTTCACCGAGCTCGTCCCCGAGCCGGTGGCGTTCCTCGGCCAGGCCGCCTACATCCAGCTCGACTTCTTCGAGTCGCTCTCCCGCGCGGTGGCGACGGCGCCGACGCTCGCCGCGAAGGAGGGCCTGAGTGCCGCCGCCGGCGTCGCGCTGCGCAAGCACCACGCCCTCATCGCCGAGCTGCGCCGCCTCGACGTCGAGCCCGAGGCGGTGATGGCGCCGTTCGCGCCGGCGACCGACCGGCTCGGCGAGTCGACCGCGGGCGCCGACTGGTACGAGCTGCTGCTCGGCATCCACGTGACCTCGGGCATGCTCGACGGCTACTTCTCACGCCTCGCCGAGGGACTGCCCACCGAACTCGGAACCCGGGTGCGCGCCATCCTGAACGAGGCGGGCGCCGCAAGCGTGCTCGAATCCGAGCTGCGCGCGGCGATCCAGGCAGACCCGGGCCTCGCCGACCGACTCGCCCTCTGGGGGCGCAGCATCGTCGGCGACACGTTGCTCATCGCGCGGTCGGCGCTTCGCGCGAGCGACTCGGCCGATCGGTCGGGCGAGCGTGTCGAGCCGGTGTTCACCGAGCTCATCGCCGATCACACGCGACGCATGGACGCGCTCGGCCTCACCGCCTGAGCTGCGCCGGCAGCCGTACGGCGCTCAGCCGGTCAGGCGCGCCCGCTGCCGGGACGCGACAGCCGCTCGAAGAGCGCGGCATCGGCGCGCTCGCGCCCCGGGCCGATGAGGTACGCGGATGCCGCGGAGGCGAGCCCGGCCGCGACGAGCGAGACGACCCAGATCCAGCCGCCGTCCCATGCCCATCCGAGCCAGGTGAGGCCGACCCACACGACCGCAGCGACGGCGGTGCCGATCGCCGGCACGACGACGACGCCGCGCAGGTGCCGGTAGTGGAACGCGAAGTGGGCGGCGACGCCGAGGATCGCCCCGCCGACGGCGACGAAGAGGAGTTCCATCGTCAGGCGACGAAGCCGACGCGACGCGACTCCTCGGAGCCGATCTCGACGTAGGCGAGGGCGGCGGCCGGGACCACGTAGACGGTGCCCTTGTCGTCGGCGAGCTTGAGCAACGGCGACTGCCCGGCGAGGGCGGCGGCGACCGCCTGCTCGACCTCGGCCGCCGACTGGGAGGTCTCGAAACCGAGTTCACGGGGTGAGTTCTGGATGCCGATGCGAACGTCCACGGTGCACCTTTCTGCTGTTCCTGAAACACTACGACACCCGACGTGCCGAGCCGTTCGCGTTCACTGTCGGCGGAACGGGTTAGCGTTGCGCCCATGCAGGGCACCCGGTCCGTTCCCCACCTCCTCGAACAGCTCGCGACAGGCGAGCACACGGCGGTGTTCGGCGCGCCCGGCAGCGGCAAGACGACCCTCGCGATCGAGCTCGTGGCGGATCGCGTCGAGCGACTGGGCTACTCCAGCGACGAGGTTCTCGTGGTGTCGGCCACGCGCTCGGCCGCCACCTCCCTGCGTGATGCGCTCGCCGTGCGACTCGCGGTCACCACGCGGGGCCCGCTCGCGCGCACCGCGAACTCGATCGCGTTCCAGTTCGTTCGGGCGTACACCGGGTCGCCGGTCACGCTGCTCACGGGCGCCGAGCACGACCACATCATCGGCGAGCTCCTCGAGGGCGGCATCCGAGACGGCTTCGGGCCCGAGTGGCCCGAACCCCTCACGCCCGACGTGCGGGTGCTTCGCGGGTTCCGATCCGAGCTGCGCGACCTCATGATGCGCGCGGTCGAGCACGGCGTCGGGGCCGAGCAGCTCAGCGAGCTGGGGCGGCGCGGGGGCCGGCCCGAATGGGTCGCAGCAGCAGCGTTTCTCGCAGAGTACGCCGAGGTCAAAGAGCAGCTGCGCCCCTCCCAGTTCGATTCGAGCGAGCTCGGCGCCTTCGCCGCGGCGATCGTGCGGCGCAGTGTCGAAGATCCCGATGCGGCACGGGCGCTCGGCACCCTGGCCGGGTTGCGCCTGCTCGTCGTCGACGACGCGCAAGAGGCGACCGAGACCACGGCCGCGCTGCTCGGCGCATTCGCCGCACGAGGCACCCAGGTGGTGGCGCTCGGCGACCCCGATGTCGCCAGCAACGGCTTCCGAGGCGGCCGCCCCGAGCTGCTGGGCTCGCTCGCAGCCGTGCTCGACGGTGCCGAGGTGAGCCGCGTCGAGCTGCCGTCGGTGCACCGCGGCAACGCGGCACTGCGCGGTGTCGTGCAGTCGGCCACCGCGCACATCGGCACGGCGCTCGGCGGGCGGCATCGCACCGCGGCGATGGCGACCTCGTCCGATTCCACCGAGCCGGCTCTCGACGCGCTCGTTCCGGTTCTCGGCATCGAGGCGGCCTCGCACGCGGCCGAGTGCCAGGCCGTCGCCGGGGTGCTCCGCGAACGCCACCTGCTCGACGGGGTGCCGTGGTCGAAGATGGCGGTCGTGCTGAGGTCCGGCGGCGACGTGCCCGCCTTCGAACGCGGGCTCGCGCTCGCCGACGTCCCCACCGCCGGCAGCGCAGCCCGCACGGCGTTGCGCGACGCACCGGCGGCGGCCGCCCTCCTCTCGGCTGCGTCGCTCGTGCTCGACCGTGAGCCGCTCGGTCCAGAACTGGCGATCGCGTTGCTCACCGGGCCCATCGGGCGCCTCGACGGCGTCGGTCTTCGTCGGCTCCGACTGGCGCTTCGGCACGACGAGCTCGCGGCGGGCGGCGACCGCACGGGCGACGAGCTGCTCGTCGATGCCCTCGCCGCACCCGGCGGCTTCGAGACGATCGACGCCGCACCCGCGCGTCGCGCCGCCCGGCTCGCGAAGGTGCTCGGCGCAGCACGAGCCGTCGCCGTGAGCGGCGGCTCGATCGAGGACATCCTGTGGGCGCTGTGGGACGGCAGCGGCCTCGCGACCGAGTGGGGCGCGCAGGCACGCGGCACCGGTGTGCTCGCCGACGAGGCGAACCGCGCGCTCGACGCCGCGGTGGCGCTCTTCGCGGCGGCCCAGCGCCATGTCGAGCGCGAGCCCGACGGCTCGGCCGTGCGGTTCGTCGACGAGGTGCTCGCGAGCGAGCTGCCCGAAGACTCGCTGGCGCCGCAGCGCAGCGCCGAGACCGTCGTCGTGGCCACGCCGCCCGCCCTCATCGGCCGCTCCTTCGACGTGGTCGTCGTCGCCGGCCTGCAAGACGGCGTCTGGCCGAACCTGCGTCCGCGAGGCACCCTGCTGCACGCGGGGCTGCTCGCCCGTGCCGCGGCGGCCGCACGGTCGGGGGCGTCGTCGCCCTCGCCCGAGGGCGTGGCCGAGGCCCGCGCGTCGGTGCGCGGCGACGAGCTTCGGCTGTTCGCGCTCGCGGCCTCGCGCGCCGAGCGACAACTCGTGCTCAGCTGCACCGCCAACGACGACGAGCAGCCCTCGATGCTCATGGGCTACGCCCCCGAGCGCATCCGTGCGGGGCGACGGCGACCGCTGCACCTCCGCGGGCTCGTCGGCGCGCTTCGCCACGAGGCGGTGGCCTCCCCGGCGGGCGAGGCTGCGGCCGCGCTCGCCCTGCTCGCCGAGGCGGGGGTCCCCGGCGCCGATCCCGCCGACTGGTACGGCCTCGCCGCCCCCTCGACGGTCGCCCCGCTCGTCGATCTCGACGGCGATCCCGAGGCGCTCGTGCCGATCTCGCCGTCGCAGATCGATCGCGCCGAGGAGTCACCGCTCGGCTGGTTCATCGACCACGTCGCGTCACCGCCATCGGGTATCGCCGCGTCGATCGGCACGCTCGTGCACGCGGTCGTCGAAGAGGTCGGCGCCCGCGACGACGGCGACACGAGCATCGAGACGATCTGGTCGGCGGTCGAGGCGCGGTGGCGCGAACTGCGGTTCGAGGCGGGCTGGGTCGCCGAGCGCGAGCGGCGCGGTGCCCGCAAGATGGCCGAGGGCGCCGCCGACTACCTCGCGAACTTCGCCGACGACGGCAAGGTGCTGCTCGGCGCCGAGGGGCGGTTCACGCTCGTCGTCGATCGGGTGCGCATCTCGGGCACGATCGACCGGGTCGAGTCGTCCGCCGACGGCACGACGGTCATCGTCGACCTCAAGACGGGCCGCACGCCCCCGACGGGCGAGCAGACGGCGGCGCATCCGCAACTCGCGGCCTACCAGCTCGCGGCTCGCGCAGGCGACATCCCGAGCGGCGGCGTGCTCGGCGGTGCCAAGCTCGTCTACCTGGCGAAGCCTGCACGTGGCGTCGCGTACACCGAGCGCGTGCAGCAGCCGTTCGACGACGAGGCCGAAGCGGCGTTCCGCGAGCGGCTCGCCGCGGTCGGTCGCACCATGTCCGGCAGCGAGTTCGAGGGACCCGCCGAACTCGGCTACCGATCGCGCTTCGCGGGCTGGCAGTACCGCGTGCACCTCGTCCCGGCGGTGTCCGCGTGAGCGGTGCGAGCGCGGCCGCGACGCCCACGGTCCTCAGCGCGCTCGAGATCGCCACGCGGCTCGGGTTGCACGCGCCCACCCCCGAGCAACGCGCCGTGATCGAGGCCGACCCACGCGGCCAGAGCATCGTGGTCGCGGGGGCCGGCAGTGGCAAGACCGAGACCATGGCGAACCGCGTCGTCTGGCTGCTCGCGAACGGCCACGTCGACGTGCCCGAGGTGCTCGGGCTGACCTTCACGCGCAAGGCCGCGGCCGAACTCGCCGACCGCGTACGCCAGCGCGTGGCGCAACTCGTCGACGAGGGCATCGCCGACGTCTCGCTCGATCCGCTCGAGTCCGCGTCGGTCGGTACCTACAACGCCTTCGCGAGCTCGATCTACCGCGAGCACGCGATGCTCATCGGGCGTGAGCCCGACGCGGCGGTGCTCGGCGAGGCATCCGCCTGGCAGTTGGCCCGATCGGTCGTCGTCGCATCGAC
Source organism: Agromyces cavernae (assembly GCF_021044935.1). GTDB lineage: Bacteria > Actinomycetota > Actinomycetes > Actinomycetales > Microbacteriaceae > Agromyces > Agromyces cavernae. The sequence goes on along the minus strand of NZ_JAJNMP010000002.1, from coordinate 901,990 downwards.
GGACCCTCGGCTCGTCGAACTCGACGCGACGCTCGACCGCATCACGGGTGCAGTCCTCTCGCTCAGCCGGTCGCTCGCCGAGAACGTCGCCGACAGCCGCGACGTGCGGGCGATGGCACGCGACTTCCTGCAGATGCGTGGCCTGCCGATCGAGGCGCCGCGCAAGCGCACCGATTTCGCCTCGTTCGTCGACGCCCTCGGCGTCGTCGACGCCCTGCCGCCGCTGCTCGAGCTGGCAGACGCCTACGCTGCGGCGAAGCAGCAACGCGGTTACGTCGAGTTCTCCGACCAGATCGCGCTCGCGCTCGCGATCTGCCAACGGCACCCCGAGGTCGTGGCGGCGCACCGCGAGCGGTATCGAACCGTGCTGCTCGACGAGTACCAGGACACGAGCGTCGTGCAGACGCGACTGCTCTCGACGCTGTTCGCCGACCAGCCGGTGATGGCGGTCGGCGACCCCGACCAGTCGATCTACGGCTGGCGGGGCGCGAGCGCCGCGAACCTCGCCCGCTTCGGGCGTGACTTCGCACGACAGGCGCCGGCGAGCGTGTACGACCTGTCCACCAGCTGGCGCAACCCGCGCATCGTGCTCGACGCGGCGAACGTGCTCATCGCCTCGCTCGACGCGGGGATCCCCAAGGCGCCGCTCAGCGCGTCGCCCTTCGCCGGCCCAGGCCGGCTCGACGTCGTCTGGGCCGAGACCGTGGAAGACGAGGCCGATCGCGTCGCCGACTGGTTCGCGCGGCGGTTGGGGCGCGGCGCGGGCGACGGTGCGACCGGTGCGCTGCTCTGTCGCACCTTCGCGAACGTCGCCGTCTTCACCGCGTCGCTGCGAGCGCGTGGCGTGCCCGTGCACGTGCTCGGCATGGCCGGGCTGCTCGACCAGCCGGTCATCGCCGATCTGGTGTGCGCGTTGCGCGTGCTGCACGACCCGACCGCCGGTTCCGAACTCGTGCGCGTGCTCGGAGGCGCCCGGTGGCGCATAGGACCTGCCGATCTCGCGGCGCTGCACGGCCTCGCGAAGTGGCTCGTCGACCGCGACCTCTCCACGCGTCGCCTGGGCGACGACGTGCGCGCCGGCCTGCGGGCCTCGATCGCCGCCGACGAGTCGCCCTCGATCGTCGACGCACTCGACTTCCTGCTGAACGCCCCCGACACGCACTCGGCACTTCGCGACTTCAGCGCGATCGGCCTCGCCCGCATGCGGCGCGCCGGCGCGCAGCTGCAGTCCCTGCGCCGCCGCGCGGGTCTCGGCCTCGTCGACTTCGTGAGTCTCGTGCAGCAGGAGCTGCTCCTCGACATCGAGGTCGCCGCGAATGCCGCGCAGCCGCTTGCCGGCCCGAGCCTCGAGGCGTTCGACGAGCTCCTGTCGGCGTTCGTTGACGTGGCCGAGCATCCCACGCTCGGTGCCTTCCTCGGCTGGCTCACGGAGGCCGAGCAGCGCGACCGCCTCGCACCTCGTCAAGACGAACCCGAACCGGGTGCCGTGCAGGTGCTCTCGATCCACGGCTCCAAGGGACTCGAGTGGGATCTCGTCGCCATTCCGCGGCTCGTCGACGCCGAGCTGCCGTCCAAGCCGCGCTCCGCGAAGGGCTGGCTGGCGTTCGGCGAGCTGCCGAACGAGTTCAAGGGCGATGCCGACGAACTGCCCGAACTGCAGTGGCGCGGCGTGCAGAGCCAGGCCGAGTTCGACCAGGCGGTCTCGGCGTTCGCCGAGGAGAACCGCGAGCGGCACGCCGATGAAGAGCGGCGGCTCGCCTACGTCGCCCTCACCCGTGCTCGCGGCGAGCTCCTGCTCACCGGATCGTGGTGGTCGACCCAGAAGGCACCCCGACTACCCAGCCCGTTCCTGCGTGAGCTCGCGCAGGCGGGCATCATCCCGGTCGACGTCCTGCCGACCGCACCGAGCGACGACGAGAACCCCCGCGGCGATCTCGGCGAGCGCCCGCGCTGGCCGCTCGACCCGCTCGGAGCACGACGCACGGCGGTCGTGGCCGCCGCCGATGCCGTGCGCGCCGCGGCCGAACTGCCGAGCGGGTCGGGCATCGGGCCACGACTCGCCGAGCACCTGCGGCTGCTCCTCGAAGAGCGTCGTCGCCGCGACGAGGGCGACCCGGTCATCGAGATCCCCGCCCGGGTGCCGGCGTCGCGGTTCAAGGACTACGTCGACGACCCTGCCGCGGTGGGCGCTGCGCTGCGCCGGCCGATGCCGCAGCGGCCGTTCCGGGCCACCCGCGTCGGCACGCTCTTCCACGATTGGGTCGAGCACCGCTCGACCGGAGAGGGAGCGGCATCGGCGCTCGACGACCTCGACCAGCTCGACCCGTTCGGTCTCGGTCTCGCTCTCGGCACCGGCCTGGATCTCGGCTCCGTCGCCGGCACCGGCACCGGCACCACCGCCGCCGGGTTCGGCACCGGCGACCTCGGCGATGGGCGCGGCACCGTGGTCGACGATGCCTCGCCTGAGCGGCTGCGTGCGCTGCAGGCCACGTTCGCCGCCTCCGAGTGGGGCCGTCGCAGGCCGCGGGCCGTCGAACTCGAGCTCCACCTGCCGATCGGCGCGAACGTCTTCGTGTGCAAGCTCGACGCCGTGTACGATGTCGATCCCGAGAGCGAACTCGCGGCACGGGGCATCCGTGTGCAGGTCGTCGACTGGAAGACCGGAAAGTCGCCGCGCGACGCTCGAGACCTCGAGCTCAAGCAGACGCAGCTCGCGCTCTACCGGCTGGCGTACGCGAGTTGGGCCGGCATCGACCCCGAGTCGGTCGACGCCGTGTTCTACTTCGTCGAGGACGACCGCGTCATCAGGCCCGACGGGCTCTACGACGAGGCAGCGTTGCGCCGAGCGTGGTCGTCGGTCGAGACGGCGGCATCCGACGGGTCGTCGGCCACGGCCTGATCATCGCCGGTCGCCCGGTCCGCCGTGCGATCGGCACCCACCCTTCGATCGGCGGGTCGAACCGGCGCCGCGTCGCCCCAGTCGCTCAGGTCGAGCGGAATGGGCGCGGTCGCGTCCATCGGCGGGGTCGGCCGCTCGCCCGCCGCGTGGCGTTCGAACTCCGAGACGTCGTAGCTGTCGGTCAACAGTGCGCCGCCGCGCTCGCGGGCGAGCCGGTCGTGAGGCGTCTCGTCGAGCATCCGTTCGACGTCGTCGACGGCGAGGATCGGTCCGGTCTCGGGCGACAGCGGCTCGCTCGACCGGTCGTGAACACTCTCGACGAGTCCGTCGAGCAGGCCGACCGCGTCTTCGACGATGGCGTCATCTCGGGCGTCGACGCCGTGCAGCAGCCAGCGGGCGAGCTCGAGCTCTCCGTACAGCAGGGCGCGCTGCGGGAGGTGCGAATCGGCGCCCCCGTTGCGTGCGCCGACGTACGCGGCCAGCGCCGCCTCGGCCGCCTGGCCGCGCGACGTGAGCAGCCAGTGCAGGTCGCGGGCGGGGTCGCTCTCGGCGAGCGCCGCCCAGCCGAGCACCCCGCTGACGGTGTCGCCGTCGACGACGATCGAGTCGGCCGTGAGCGCGCCGTTCACAACCGTCGGACGGAAACGCCAGAGTGCGGCGTCGTCGGTCGCCTCCTCCCAACGGCGCAGGATCGCGGCCGGCAGGCGACCCGTGTCGGCCGCCCGGCCGACGAGTTCGACGACCGCGTCGCGCGCCTGCTCGGCCGTCTGGCGGGGCAGCCCGGCGTCGGCGATGAATCCGGTCGGCAGCGAGTGGATCGCCGCGACGGCGAGACCGACGGATGCCGCGAGCCGGTCGTGCGCCGTCAGCTCGTCGGCACCCAGCACTGCGCCGGGAATGAACTCGGTGACGACGCCACGGGTGCCGTCGATGGGGGCCTGGCCGACGAAGGCGGGGACGCGGAACGCCAGTCTGGAGCGGATTCCGGGGGTCATCGCACGAAGGGCGACGAGGTCGGCCGATTGCTCGGTCTCGGCGGTCTGCGAGCGCGGCACCCGGATGAGCAGGTGCCGGTCGTCGGTCGTGTGGAACTCGACCGCGTCGAACGCCCCGTGGCTGCGCCGGGTGTGCGCGCGGGCGGCGCGCACCTCGAGGCCGGGCACTGCCGCCGTGGCCAACGCGGCTAAGGTGAGAGGAGGTCTGGCCATGGCACACAGCTTAAGCAGGCATCTCCGGCTTCGGGCGACCGCCACGCGTTCGGGCCGACACCGCATCGAGCCGCGAAGGGTGCACTGTGACCGATCCCGACCTGTCGGCGCCGCCGTTCGCTCGCGCCGTCATCGATCGAGACGCGGCCGAGCGCGACGACCCGACGTTCGCCGCTCGGTTCGACGCCGATCCGACCGCGCGCGTGGTCGCGGTGCGCGGTCACCGCGTGCTGCTCGCCGAGCGCGTCGAGGGATCGGAGCCCGCTCTCGAGCTGCGGCATCCCGCCGACCTGCCTGAACCGACGCTGCGCTCCTATCTGGGTCGCGACGGCGACACGCCTGTCGAGCTCCGCGTCTTCGACGAGGCATCGGCCGACCTCATCGAGCCCGAGGCCGCTCACTGGCAGGGGCTGCGCGCCGCGGCGCCGGTGCTGCCCGCGAACCACACCGGCCTCGCCGTCGAAGCGATCGCCCTCGCGAACTGGCACGCCGGCCACGCGTTCTGTCCGCGCTGCGGCGCGGCGACCCAGCCCGTGCAGGCCGGCTGGGCGCGGCGCTGCGAACGCGACGGCAACCTCCTCTTCCCGCGCACCGATCCCGCGGTCATCGTGATCGTCACCGACGACGACGACCGGCTCCTGCTCGGCTCGAACGCGCTGTGGGAGCAGCGCCGTTTCTCGCTGCTGGCGGGATTCGTCGAGCCGGGCGAGTCGCTCGAGTCCGCGGTCGTCCGCGAGATCGGCGAAGAGGCGGGTCTGCACGTCGATCGCGTCGAGTACGTCGCCTCGCAGCCGTGGCCGCTGCCCGCGAGCCTCATGCTGGGGTTCACGGCGCGCCTGGCACCCGGCGTCGATCCTGCAGCCGCCAAGCCCGACGGCGACGAGATCCTCGAGCTGCGTTGGTTCACCCGCAACGAGATCACCGCGGCGTACGGCGGCGTCGTGCTGCCTGGCGAGACGTCGATCGCGCGCTGGCTCATCGAACGCTGGTACGGCGGCCCCATCGACCCCGAGGGGCGCCTGCCTGCATGGCCGACGTCGTGACGACGGTCGACGATCCGCTGCTCGCGGCGCTCGATGACGAGCAGCGCGTCGTCGCCGAGGCGCTGAACGGCCCGGTGTGCGTGCTCGCCGGCGCGGGCACCGGAAAGACCCGGGCGATCACGCATCGCATCGCCTACGGAGTCGCGTCGGGTTCGTACGACCCGGGCCGGGTCATGGCGCTGACGTTCACCGCGCGTGCGGCCGCCGAACTCCGCGCGCGTCTGGGCCGACTCGGCGCGGGTGCCGTGCAGGCACGCACGTTCCACGCAGCGGCGCTCGCGCAACTCAACCACTTCTGGCCGATTGTCGCGGGCGGCTCGGCGCCGCGGGTGCTCGAGTACAAGGGACGCCTGCTCGGCCAGGCCGCCGAGCGCGCGCGCCTCAGGGTCGACTTGCCTACGTTGCGCGACGTCGCGGCCGAGATCGAGTGGCGCAAGGTGAGCGGGCGCGGCCGCGAGGCCTTCGACGCGAGACTCGCGACGCGCGGCGCGCCCGGCAAGCTCACGCCCGACCAGTTCCTCGCGCTCGTCGAGGCCTACGAGCAGCTGAAGGACGAACGGCGCATGCTCGACTTCGAGGACGTGCTGCTCGCGACCGCGGGAATGATCGAGTCCGAGGCATCTGTCGCCATGCACGTGCGCGAGAGCTACCGCCACTTCATCGTCGACGAGTACCAGGACGTCTCGCCCGTGCAGCAGCAGTTGCTCGAGCTGTGGCTGGGCGATCGCGACGACCTCTGCGTCGTGGGTGACGCGAGCCAGACGATCTACTCGTTCGCGGGTGCGAGCTCGGAGTACCTGCTCGGGTTCGAGCGGCGCTACGCCGACGCCACGGTCGTGCGGCTTGAGCGCAACTACCGATCGACCGCCGAGATCGTCGGCACCGCGAACCGGCTGATGCGAGGCCGAGCGGGCGCGCTGCGGCTCGAGTCGGCGATCGAAGGCGAGAACGGGGCGGATGTCCCGGAGCCCGGCATCATCGCCTACGCCGACGAGCTCGCCGAGGCGAGGGGCGTGGCGACCCGCATCCGCAATCGCATCGACGAGGGCGCGGCGCCCGAATCGATCGCCGTGCTCATGCGCGTGAACTCGCAGTCGGCGATCCTCGAGCGCGCCCTCGACGAGGTCGGGGTGGGCTCGCGCGTGCGCGGCGCCGCGAGGTTCTTCGACCAGCCCGAGGTGCGCGAGGCCGTGCACGCGTTGCGCGCCGCCGCCCTCACCATCTCGGGCGAGCCCCTGTTCAAGTCGGTGAGCGACGTGCTGCGCTCGCTCGGCTGGAGCGTGCAGCCGCCCGAGGGCCCCGGTGCGGTGCGCAGCCGCTGGGAGTCGCTCAACGCGATCGCACGGCTCGTCGACGACGCGCCCGAGGGCACGACCTTCCGCCGGTTCGCCGACGACCTGCGCGCGCGCGCCGAGGCGCAGCACGAACCGGCGCTCGCGGTCGTCACGCTCGCGACGCTGCACTCGGCGAAGGGCCTCGAGTGGGACGAGGTGTACCTCGTGGGGCTCAGCGAAGGCATGCTGCCGATCGCCTACGCCAAGGGTTTCGACGCGATCGACGAAGAGCGACGTCTGCTCTACGTCGGCATCACGCGGGCACGGCGTCGGCTCGAACTGAGCTGGGCACGCCAGGGCGGCGCGCATCGAGGCGAACGCGAGCCGTCGAGGTTCCTGCAGGAGCTCGGCAGCCGCACTCGGGGTGCAGTCGGTGCGGCACGAGCGACGGGGGAGCGCCGGTAGCGAGCGTGAGCGACGCCCCGCCGGCGGCGCTGCGGCCGAGTCGCAGGTGATCGTCGACGACGGATGCCGCTGCCGCGGCCGCGTGAAACGCCGAGCGGAACCCGGGGTGCGGGGCGGGTCGCCCCGCGAGCTGCGCAGCGATCGCGGGCCAGGCCCCGTCGGCGTCGCGGCGGTCGAGTTCGACGCAGCGGAGGCACGGGCCGTGCCCCGGTTCGACGAGCGGCCCGACCGTGATGCCGCGTTCGTCGTCGACGACGGCGAGATGCGGCACATCGCGCCGCAACCACGGCAGGTGCCGTGCGGGCGGGATCACCCACGCGGCGGCGATCACTGCGAGGGCGACCTCGTCGTCGGCATCGACGTCGTCGAGCCCGACCGCGTTGTGGCCGAGGGCGGTGAGGTTCGCGAGCAACAGGCGGGTGACCTCGCCGTCGCCGTCGACCACGACTCGGCCCGTGCGCCGGTCGGGCGCGGGGCGCGGGACATCCGTCGCCTCGTCGAACGCCGGTGCGAGCAACGCGAGTACGCGATCGACCTCGGCGGGGGAGCCGTCGAGTCCCGAGCCGATCGTGCGGAGGGTCGAGAGGCCGGCGCCGTGTCGCAGCGCCGCGACGAGCCCGGTCTCGAGCGCGCCCGGGTCGCGGATCACGACGCGCGGGGTCAGCCCGCCGAGCTGCAGCTCGGCGGGCGAGCGCCACACGAGGGGGAGTGCGGGGTCGATGCGGGGGGCCATGTCGAGAGCATGCCCGAATCGTCGGAGCCGCCGCGGAATCCTTCCACAGGGGTGCGCGGGTCGAGGAGCGGAGCGTCTCGAGACGCGCCGGCCTGCTCGGCTCAGCCCTTCGGCGGCTCGCCCTCTTCACCGGGCGCCGCGGGCGTCTCGCCGCGCAGCAGCTGCTCGAGCGCCTGGTCGAACTCGTCTTCGGCCGTGGCCTCGGCGCTGTCGGCGCCGGTGAGCCGGGCGACGAGCCCGCTCGGGTCGTCGAGATCAGCCGACGTCGGCAGCAGATCGGGGTGCGCCCACAGCGCGTCGCGCGCCTCGACGCCGACCGCTTCGGTCACGGCGCGCCACATCGCGGTCGCCTCGCGGAGGCGACGCGGCCGCAACTCGAGGCCGACGAGGGTCGCGAAGGCGGACTCGGCCGGCCCGCCCGACGCCCGGCGGCGTCGAATGGACTCGGCGACGGCGTCGGACTTCGGCAGGCGCGACGTCGCATCGGCGGTCGCCGCGTCGACCCAGCCCTCGACGAGGGCGAGCATCGTCTCGAGTCGGTCGAGCGCGGCCTGCTGCGCTTCGCTCTTGGGCCGGATGAGCGCTCCGCTCACGACCGCGTTGCGCAGCTCTTCGGTGTTCGACGGATCGAATCCCTCGGCGAGCTGCTCGAGGCGGTCGGTGTCGATGTCGATGCCGCGCGCGAAGGCCGTGATCGCGGTGATGAGGTGCAGGCGAAGCCAGCGTGCGTGACGGAACAGGCGTGCGTGCGCGAGCTCGCGCACCGCGAGGTACAGCTCGACCTGGTCGTCGGGGATGTCGAGGCCGGCACCGAACTCGGCGGCGTTCTGGGGCAGGATCACGGCACGACCGTCGTCGAGGAGCGGGATGCCGACGTCGCCGCCCGAGACGACCTCGGTGGCGAGCTGGCCGACGACCTGACCGAGCTGCATCGCGAAGAGCGCACCGCCGATGCCGCGCATCATGCGGCTCGCGCCCGCGATCATCGAGCGCATCTCTTCTGGAGCCTGCTCGGTCATCACGCGCGTGAGCGCGTCGGAGATCGACAGCGCGACCGGCTCGGCGAGCTGCGACCAGATCGCCATCGTCGCCGACACCCAGGCTCGCCGCGTGAGCACCTCGGGAGTCTGCGGCAGCGACGAGAAGTCGACCGCCTCGTCGAGCCACAACGACGCGACCTGGAAGGCCTGGTCGAAGCGTGCGCGCTCGTCGTCGGTGATCTGGGTCTGCGCCGACGCCGCGCGCTCTTCGCCCTGGCGGAGCGCCACGCTCCAGTCGATGCCGTCGTCGGCCTTGTTCATGGCCTGCTGCAACTGGGCGAACAGCGCAGCGAGCGCGGCCCGGTCGTTGGGCAGCCCGGCGGCACCCGCGAGACTCGAGGGATCGATGCCCCCCGAGCCCGAGAGCAGCTCGCGCAGCATCTCGCGGAACTCGTCTTCGGGGTTGGGCTCGCCGGGCTCGTCGCGCTGATCGGCCACTGCCGTCACCTCCACATTTCGTGTTCTCAACCGTAACGCCGCTGCACCGCAGCCTGTCTGGGAAATGGCCTAGGCTGGGCGTTCCGGGTGTCCGCCCTTCGCGAACAGCGCCGGCCCCGGCGCACCTGCGACGACCCGTCGCCCCGGAAGGAACACCGATGGCCCTCTTCTCCGACGAGCCTGCGTCGCCGCATGCCCGTTTCGAGCGGCGTTCGCGTCGCGAGCGCATCGGGTGGGGCGCGATCACGGTCGCCACGGTCATCGCGATCGTGTTCGCCCTGATGCCGTCCCCGTACGTGATCGAGCAGCCCGGCCCCGTCTACGACACCCTCGGCGTCGCCGAGAACGGCGACGGCGAAGAGGTGCCCCTCATCGAGATCCCCGACGAGACGACGTACCCCACCGACGGCGAGCTCAACCTGCTCACGGTGTCGGTCGTGGGGCGCCCGGGCGCGACGCCGAACTGGCTCGAGGTGCTCGGCGCCTGGTTCGACCGCACCCGCTCGGTCGTGCCGGTCGAGGCGATCTTCCCCCCGGGCATCACCAACGAGCAGCGCGACGAGCAGAACCAGGCAGCGATGGTCGACTCGCAGCAGGACGCGATCGCCGCGGCGCTCGTCGAGCTCGGCTACGACTTCCCGCGCGAGGTCACGGTCGTCACCCTCCTCGACGAGTCACCGGCCGACGGCGTCATCGAAGAGGGCGACGTCATCCTCTCACTCGACGGCACCGACGTGCACTCGGTCGGGGAACTCCAGAGGGCGGTGCGCGAGCACGGTTCCGAGGGCCCGGCGTCGATCGTGCTCGTGCGCGACGGCGTCGAGCAGACCGTCGAGGTGACGCCGGTCGATCGCAACGGCAACGCCGTGCTCGGTGTCGGCGTGCGCATGGAATACGAGTTCCCCATCGACGTCGAGCTGCAGCTCGACAACGTGGGCGGGCCGAGCGCCGGCATGATGTTCGCACTCGGCATCGTCGACAAGCTCACCCCCGGCGCGATGACCGGCGGCGAGATCGTCGCGGGCACCGGCACGATCGACTCGGCAGGGGCGGTCGGAGCCATCGGAGGCGTTCGCCAGAAGCTCTGGGGTGCGCTCGATGCCGGCGCCGAGTGGTTCCTCGCCCCCGAGTCGAACTGCGACGAGGTCGTCGACCACGTGCCCGACGGTCTGAGCGTCTTCGCGGTCGAGACCCTCGACGAGGCGCGCACGATCGTCGAAGACGTCGCCGACGGTGAGCTCTCGGGCTCATACCCGTCGTGCGCCGCCGGGTGACAGCCCGTTCCAAGAATCGCGACCATAGGATGGATTGTCGATCCCATCCGACCGAACATCGAGGCCGAGAGTGTCAGCACAGACCCAAGAACCGAGGAACCCGCGACGGCGCGCGCCGATCGCGATAACCATCGGGGCGGTGGCTGCTCTCGTGATCGCGTTCTTCGCGTTCACCGGGCTTTATGCCGACGTCCTGTGGTACGACCAGCTCGGCTACCTCCCGGTGCTGACGACCGAGTGGGTCTCCCGGATCGTGCTGTTCGTCATCGGGTTCCTCGCGATGGCCGTACCGGTCTGGGCATCGATCCAGATCGCCTATCGCACCCGCCCGGTCTACGCGAAACTCAATTCGCAACTCGATCGTTACCAAGAGGTGTTCGAACCGCTGCGCCGCCTCGCGATGTACGGCATCCCGGTCGTGCTCGGCATCTTCGCCGGCGTCTCGGCGTCGAGTCGGTGGGAGGGCGCGCTCGCGTGGCTGAACCGCACCCCGTTCGGCACGACCGACCCGCAGTTCGGCTTCGACGTCGGATTCTTCGTCTTCGAGCTGCCGTTCTACCGCTCCATCGTCGGGTTCGCGTCGGCCGTCGTGCTGCTCTCGGTGCTGCTCGTCATCGCCACCAACTACCTGTACGGCGCCATTCGCGTGAGCGGCCGTGAGGTCGTGATCTCGAAGTCGGCGCGCGTGCAGATCGCCATCACCGCGGGCCTCTACCTGCTGCTGCAGGCCGTCAGCATCTGGCTCGACCAGTACGCGACCGTCACCGAGACCGGCTCGCTCATCACCGGTGCGGCATACACCGACGTGAACGCCGTCATCCCCGGCAGGGGCATCCTCGCCGCTGTCGCGGGCGTCGTCGCGATCCTCTTCTTCGTGACCGCGATCATCGGCCGGTGGCGGCTGCCGCTCGTCGGTACCGCCCTGCTCATCGTCACGAGCCTGATCATCGGCTCGCTGTACCCGTGGGTCGTCGAGCGTTTCCAGGTCGAACCGAACGCGAAGTCGCTGGAGTCGCCCTACGTACAGCGCAACATCGACCTCACACGCGACGCCTACGGTGTCGCCGACGTCGAGGAGATCCCGTTCGCGGCCAAGACCGACGCCGAGCAGGGGGCGCTGCGCGCCGACGCCGAGACCACGGCGAACATCCGCCTCATGGACCCGCTCGTGATGGCGCCGGCGTTCCAGCAGCTCGAGCAGTTCCGCCAGTACTACCAGTTCCCCGACGCCCTCGACGTCGACCGATACGACATCGACGGCGCGACCCGCGATACCGTGGTCGCCGTGCGCGACGTGAACGTCTCGGGCCTCGGCGACGCCGACACGTGGTTCAACTCCCACCTCGTCTACACGCACGGTTACGGCCTGGTGGCGGCGGCGGGCAACCAGCGCTCGGTCGACGGCCAGCCGGTCTTCCTCCAGTCGGGCATTCCCCAGTCGGGCGTTCTCGGCGAGTTCGAGCCGCGCGTCTACTTCGGAGAGGGTTCGCCGCAGTACTCGATCGTCGGCGCACCCGAAGGAGCCGACCCCATCGAGCTCGACTACCCGGCGGGCGGCGAGAACGAACGGCAGACGCAGACGACGTTCGAGGGCGACGGTGGTCCGGCGCTCGACAACCTCTTCACGAAGCTCGTGTACGCGCTCAAGTTCCAGTCCGAGCAGATCTTCCTCTCCGACGAGGTCACGAACGAGTCGCAGATCCTCTACGACCGCGACCCCATCCAGCGCGTGCAGAAGGTGGCCCCGTACCTCACGCTCGACAGCGACACGTACCCGTCGGTGGTCGACGGCCGCATGGTGTGGATCGTCGACGGCTACACGCTGTCTGACCAGTACCCCTACTCGAACAAGGTCTCGATGAGCGATGCCATCGCTGATAGCGAAGGCGTCGCGCCGACGCTCGCGTTCGACGAGGTCAACTACATCCGCAACTCGGTGAAGGCCACCGTCGACGCGTACGACGGTTCGGTCACGCTCTACGCGTGGGACGACGAGGACCCGATCCTGCAGACCTGGCAGAAGGTCTTCCCGGCGACCATCGAGCCGATGAGCGAGATGTCGGGCGAGCTCATGAGCCACGTGCGCTACCCGGCAGACCTGTTCAAGATGCAGCGTGCCGTGCTCGGCCGCTACCACGTGACCGAGGCGGGCTCGTTCTACTCGCGCGACGACGCGTGGACGACCCCGAAGGACCCGACCGCGGGCGCGAACACCACGATCCTGCAGCAGCCGTACTACCTGACCATGCAGATGCCCGGCCAAGACGCGCCGACGTACTCGCTCTACTCGACCTTCATCCCCGAGGCGAGCGGCGACCAGAGCCGCAACGTGCTGCGCGGCTACCTCGCGGTCGACGCCGACGCGGGCGCCACCGCCGGTGAACGCGCCGAGGGGTACGGCAAGCTCAGGCTGCTCTCGCTGCCCGAAGACGACAACGTGCCCGGCCCGGGTCAGGTGCAGGCGAAATTCAACTCCGACCCGAGCGTCTCGCAGTCGCTCAACCTGCTGAAGCAGGGGCAGTCCGACGTGATCAACGGCAACCTCCTCACGCTGCCCGTCGGCGGCGGCCTGCTGTACGTGCAGCCCGTCTACGTGAAGTCGACCGGAAACACGAGCTTCCCGCTGCTGCAGAAGGTGCTCGTCGCATTCGGCGACCAGATCGCCTTCCAAGACACCCTCGATGAGGCGCTCGACGTGCTCTTCGGTGGCGACTCCGGTGCCGCGGCGGGCGATGAGCCGGTCGATCCCGGCGCCACCCCGACGACTCCGCCGACCGAGGGAGGCGGCGAGACCCCGCCGACCACGCCGGTCGCGCCGAGCGACGAGGTGCAGGCCCTGCTGAACGAGGCGGCGCAAGAGCTTCAGAACAAGCAGGCCGCGCTCGCCGAGGGCGACTGGGCGGCATACGGTGCGGCCGATGCGAAGCTCGCCGAGATCATCGCGAGCCTGCTCACGCTCACCGGCACGCAGAACGCCCCCGCAGACACCGGCGAATGACCGCCGACCTCCGCGGCGGCGAGTGGCTCGATGACAATCGCGCCAGCTGGGACGAGCGGGTCGGCGTGCATCTGGCATCCGACTTCTACGACCAGGCACCGCTGCGCGAGGGCGGGGGAGTGCTCGACCCCATCACCCGTGCGGGCATCGAGCGGCTCCACCCAGATGGGCTCGAGGGTGTGCGCGTGCTGCACCTGCAGTGTCACTTCGGCTCCGACTCGCTGTCGCTCGCGAACCTCGGCGCGACCGTCGTCGGCATCGACTTCGCGCCGGCCGCAGTCGCCGAGGCGAGGCGCATGGCCGACGAGATCGGTCTCTCGCACCGTGCCCGATTCATCGAGGCGAACGTGTACGACGCACGGCACATGCTGCCCGAGCCCGAGTCGTTCGACCTCGTCTTCGTGACTTGGGGCACCATCATCTGGCTTCCCGATGTGGCTGAGTGGGCCCGCATCGTCGCGTGGTTCCTGAAGCCCGGCGGCCGGCTCTACTTCGCCGACGGTCACCCCAGCGCACTCGTGTTCGAAGGCGATGGCGGCCCGGGCAGGCTGCCGGCGTTCACCTACGCATACTCGAACGACCGACCCGACGTCGTCGACGACCCGGGCGATTACGCCGACCCCGAGGCGCAACTGGTCAACGCCACGACGTGGGAGTGGACGCATCCGACCGACGAGGTGCTGCGTGCTCTGCGCGACGCAGGGCTCGACCTCGAGACCTACACCGAGCACTACTCGGTGCCGTGGCAGATCTTTCCTGCCGCCGTGCCGCTCGGCGAGGGCATGTTCGGCTGGCCCGACACGCGCTGGCTTCCGCTCTCGTTCGAGCTGGTCGCCCGAGCCCCGAGCTCGTCGCGCTGACGGGCCGGGAGCCCCCTGATCGGGGGCTCCGAGAGCGCTACGTTCGGGTAGCTGATTTCGGCGGACCACCGGTAGCATGGGGCCGGGGGACGAGATGAGAGAATCTCGAATGGCGCTGCCGGCGTTCGGACTGGTGCTCATGGCGACGCTGTCGGCCTGTGCCGTGGGCGCTTCGACGCAGGGGACGGATCGCACCGACGCGCCCGACGCGACCGTGGCGCCGACGGAACCGGAGCACATCGAGTTCGATCCAGCGGCCTTCGACGATTCGTCAGCGGTGATCGACAACCCGTGGCTCGTCATGCTTCCCGGCACCCAGTGGATCTACGACGGCTTCCTCGAGACGCCGGAGGAGACGCTCCCGCACACCATCGAGTTCACGGTCACCGACCTGACGAAGGAGATCCAGGGAGTGAGCACGGCGGTGGCGTTCATCGTCGACGTCACCGACGGCGAAATCGTCGAGAAGGAGATCGCCTTCTATGCCCAGAACGTCGACGGCGACGTCTGGTACTTCGGCGAGCATCCGGTGGAATACGACAAGAGTGAGGTCGTTGCCGCTCCGACCTGGATCGCCGGCTACGATGGCGCGCTCCCCGGTGTCAAGATGTGGGCCGACCCGAAGGTGGGGATGCCCAGTTACTTCCAGGGCTATGCCGAGTCGGTCGACTGGACCGACTACGGCACCATCGACGAGATGGGTGTGGAGACCTGCACCGATGCCGAGTGCTTCGAAGACACGCTGGTCATCGCTGAATCGAGCCTCGGCGAGGAGGACATCTTCCAGCTCAAGCACTACGCCGAGGGCATCGGCGAAGTGAGCGTCGGATGGCGCGGCGAACCCGAGGAGAAGGAGGGTCTGCAGCTCGAGAGCGTGACTCAGTTGAGTCCCGAGGCACTTGCGGCGATCCGTGCGGAAGCGCTGGCACTCGAGGCTCATGCGTACGAGGTCAGTGCAGACGTGTACGGCCAGACGGCGCCGTCGAGTTAGGGGCCCTTGGCATGCTCGATCTCCCGTACGCTGCGCCCGATTGGACGACGTTCGAACTGCATGCTAGTGTTATCTCTTGTGCCGCGGGGTGGAGCAGTTCGGTAGCTCGCTGGGCTCATAACCCAGAGGTCGTAGGTTCAAATCCTGCCCCCGCAACGCTGTGTTCGTCAGAACGCCCGAAACGCCCGGTCTCTTCGGAGGCCGGGCGTTTCGCGTTGTATCGGGGATCGCCGACCCGATCGGGACGCGACCGAGCCGCTGACCGACACGGCACGTCGGGGTTGTTCAGGCTGGTTTCAGCACACCTCATGGATAGTCGTCAGCATCCCATGGATGTGATAATGAGCGCGTTGCCAGCCACACGGGAGGTCCTGCGTGAGCCCACACAGTGAAGTCACGTCCAGTGAAGTCACGTCGCGACGGAATGCCCGAGGATGGGCTTCGCCATCACGACGCTCAGTCGTGATGGCGACCATCGCCGCAGCCGTCGTGGCGCTGACCGGCTGCACTGCAGGACCGGACTCGTCTGCGTCACCCGATGGCGGTGGGTCCGGCGGCTGCGGCACCGAGGTTCCGTTCGACGCGCAGAACTTCGTGGACCCGACGCTGAACACGAATCCCTACTACCCGACCAAACCCGGGCTGCAGTGGGTTCGTGGCGGCTCGACGCTGGTCGGTGGACGCGAAGTGCCGTACGAGGTCATCTCCACCATGACCGACGTCATCCGGATCATCGACGGGGTCCCCGCCATCGCCATGCTCGACGAGGGGACTGATTCGGGCGAGATCAATCAGGTGGGCATCGACTACTTCGCGCTGGACCGGGATGGCAACGTGTGGATCCTCGGTGCATATACCGAGGACTACGAGGGCGGCGAGTACACCAACACTGAAGACGCGTGGCTCGGCGCTGCGGAGGGCCAGACGCTGGGCATCCTCGCGCCAGCCGAGGTCACGATCGACACGCCCATGTGGTGCATCGGTGAGATACCGGGCGAGGACGGCGAGGTGGGCATGCCGGCCGAGGTCGGCGTCCAAGAGTGCGTGGCGTTCGGATGCTACGACGACGTGCGCGTGGTTCAGGAGGGCACGGCCGGCGCACCCGACAACGAGAACAAGTACTACGCCCCGGGGGTCGGGGTGATCAAGAACGTGCCCCTGGATGCGAGCATCCACAAGGACCGCTTCGAACTGCTGAACTTCGTCGAGCTCAGCCCCTCTGGGTTGACCGAGGCCAGCAACCTGGTGCTGGACCTTGAGGCCCACGCTCGCGAAAGCGCTGCTCCCGACGTGTACGGCAGCGAACCCGTCTCGACTCGGGCGGAATGATGAACCCCGCACCGGCCGTGCAACTGACGGGGGTGTCCAAGTCGTACGCACTGCCGGATGCAGAGCCGATCCAGGTGCTCAGTGGGGTGGACTTCACGATCGAGTCCGGTGAGAAGGCGAGCCTGATCGGGCCCTCGGGCACCGGCAAGTCGACGCTGCTCGCGCTCATCGCCGGTCTGCTGGAACCCGATTCCGGGATCGTCGAGATCGACGGCACGCCGCTGACGAGCCGGAGCGAGCATGAACGGGCCGGCGTCCGAGCACGGACGATCGGCATCGCGTTGCAGTCGGACAACCTCATCCCGTTCCTGTCCGCCCGCGAGAACGTCGAGCTCGCGCTCGGGTTCGGCGGCGAGGTCGCACGACGTCGCGCGCCGGCAGCCGCCCGTGAGCTTCTGGAGCAGTTCGGGGTCGGTCACCGTGCCGACCATCTTCCGCGGCATCTCTCGGGCGGCGAGGCGCAGCGAGTCGCGCTCGCCGTCGCGACGGCCAATCATCCAGCCGTGCTCCTGGCCGACGAGGTCGTCGGGCAACTCGACGCCGAGACCGCCGAACACGTGATCGACACGGTTCTCGCGGTCGACGTCGCCGTGCTCTACGTCACCCACGACGCCGCATTGGCCGACCGCGTCAGCACCCGCTACGAGATCACGGACCACCAGGTGCGACTCCGATGAACCTCGCCGACAACTCCGTGAGCGCGCGCGATCTCGTCGTCGTCTATCGGACCGCGCGTGGAACGGTGCCGGCGTTGGATCACCGCAGCCTCGAGGTCGAGGGCGGTGGGAGTGTCGCGATCATGGGCCCGAGCGGATGCGGCAAGTCGACCCTGCTCGGGCTGCTCGGCGGTCTCGCCAGACCCACATCGGGATCCGTCACCATCGGCGGCACCGAGATCTCGTCCCTCGCCGAGAAGGCACGGATCCAGTTCCGCCGCGAGAACCTGGGCATGCTCTACCAGCAGGACAACCTGATGCCGCATCTCACCGTCGAGGAGAACGTCGGCCTCCAGCTGGCCATCGCCCGACCGGGCGAGCAACCCGACGGCGATGTCCACGCACTCCTCGAGCGTCTCGGCCTTGCCGCACTGGCCGATCGGCTCCCCGACCAGCTGTCGGGCGGGCAACGCCAGAGAGCGGCGATCGCGCGCGCCGTGATCCACCTGCCGGCGGTCATCCTCGCCGACGAACCCACCGGATCGCTCGATCCTGACAACGCGGAGCGTGCGATCGACACGCTGATCGACAGCCAACGGAAGATCGGCGCCACGCTCGTGCTCGTCACCCACGACCCGAAGATCGCCGCTCGCGCCGACAGCATCATCGCGCTCGAGCAGCCGATCCCGAACGATGCGGCGACCGATGCTGACTAGGTATGTCGTCACCGATCTGTGGCGCAACCCGCGTCGGACGCTCTCGGCGCTGATCGGGGTGAGCCTCGGCATCGGGCTGTTCTGCGGCGTCCTGTTCTTCGTCGACGGCCTCTCCGCGTCGATGACGCAGCGAGCAGTGCAACCGCTCGCGCTGGACATGCAGCGCATCGTCACCGAGAAGGCAGCCGACGGCATCACCCTCACCCAGCAGGTGGAGGGCACCGGCGTCCTCCGTCCCGGCGATCGCACGTGGGTGGACCTCACGGTCCGCAACGACGGCGAGGTGCAGTCGAACGACGTCACGATCAGGTCGATGCCGGCGGACGGCCTGAACTTCGTCGTCGCATCCGCGGCGCTCGATGGTCAGCCGATCACGGGCTTTTCCGACAACCCCCTGGCGTCGGGACAGGGCAAGGCCGGATTCAACCTCGGGACGCTCGCACCCGGAGCCACCCACAGCATCAGGTACGCGGTGGAGTCGGCGTCCGAGACGCAGCTCGACGACTCGAGTGTCGCTTCGACCTACTCCAGCCGCGAGTCCGTCCTCCCGGTGGCCGCGAACCGAGCGGCTTCGGCCGGGTTGACCGACCTCGCCACCCGCATCTCGGAGCTGCCGGGCGTGGCCCACGCCAGCGAGCTCTCCTTCGCGGACTTGGGCTCGGACGCTCTGACGACCGCATCGTCGACCGCGTTCGGCCCGACGAGGATCTTCGGATTCGACGAGGCGTACGCGGGCAATGATGAGACGATCTCCATCGTGGCCGGTGGCCTCAGCGCCGAAGGCGCGGTCGTGAGCGCAGAGGCCGCGGATGCGCTGGGTGTGGCGCCGGGCGATCCTGTGACCGTTGCGTTGCCAGACGGGTCCGAGCTCGAGCTCGAGGTCACCGGGGTCGCGGACCTCTCGCGGTCGCGGTCGCTCTTCTCGAGCCGCAGAGGCGGCGACCTCGAGACCTTCATCTACAGCCGGAACGCCGTGATCGTCTCACCGCCGCTGTTCGCCGAGCGCATCTTCCCCGCGTACGAGCGAGCGATCGCGCAGGAGGGCGCCGGGCGATTCAAGAACCCACCCCTCCGGGAGATCGACATCACGGTCGACCGCGAGCTGCTCGATGCAGATCCGGCGACCGCGGTCGGCGAGACCCGAGCCATCGCTGCCGAGGTCATGGGCGTGGCCGCCCCGAGTCCGGACCACCTGCTCGACAACATCACGAACACCCTCGATGTCGCCACCGGTGACGCGAGCACGGCGAAGAGCCTGTTCGTCTTCCTCGGGGTGCCCGGCGGGCTCCTCGCCGCGATCCTCGCCGCCTATTCCGGCAGCGTGCTCGCGCACGCGCAGCGTCGCGAGCAGGCGACACTGCGGATCAGGGGGGCGAGCCGCCGACACCTGCTGCGCATGCTCGCCGTGCGGACCGGCCTGCTGACGTCCGTGGGTGCGATCATCGGGCTGGTCGCGGGATACTTCGCCGCCAGCATCATCCTCGGACAGGAGTCGTTGGCTCGCGCCAGCAGCGCCAGCCTGATCACGTCGGCTTGGATCGGGACGCTCGGCGGTTTCCTGGCGACCGGGCTGGCGCTCTACCTCACCGGCCGGCGATCGATCGACCAGGAGATCAACGAAGACCGAGCGCTTCTGCGAGAGCGAGCCCCGCTGTGGCAGCGCCTTCGGCTCGACCTGGTCGCGGTCGCCGTGCTCGTCCTCGGCACGGTGATCGCGCTGCGCATGAACGCGTTCAGCGGGCAGTCGGGGTCGGTGTACTTCGGGCGTTCGGTCGAACTGAATCTCGCGCTGCTGTTCCTGCCGCTCGCCGCCTGGCTGGCCGGCAGCCTGATCATCGCCCGGCTCACCGGCGGCGTATTGACCCGCCTCCGGCCCCCGTCGAGGCCGACGTTCGGTCGACCTGCGCCGGGACTCGTGCGCCGCAGTGTCGGTCGGCGTCCTTGGGCGATCAGCACGGGAACCATCGTCGTGTCGCTCATCGTCGGACTGGCGGTCAGCCTCGCCGCCTTCACCGCGTCATACGACGCCGCGAAGGCTGCGGACGCCCGGTACGCCAACGGCTCGGACATCAAGATCAGCCCGAGCCCGACATCGAGCCTCACGTATGCCGCCGGAGACGCCGAGGTGTTCCGCACGGAGCACATCTCCGAGGTGACACCGGTCATCTACGGCGTGAACAACGTGATCCTGCGCAGCGCCCGCACGTCGGATCCGGCGAGCCTGGCCGCCGTCGACCCGAGCGGATTCGCGGCCGTGGCGCCGGTGGATGAGGCCGTCGCGACCATGCTGACCGGCCTCGAAGATGACCCGAATGCGATCCTGGTCAGCGAGGAGATGGCGGATTACCTCCACGCCGAGGTGGGTGACCCGCTGTTCGTCCTCCTCGTTCGCTCCACCGACGAGCAGGTCGAGGCGCAGATGACGATCGCCGGGCTCTTCGAGCGCGTCCCGGGCTTCCCCGACGGTGCCGACGCGGTCATGAACATCAGCACGCACACCGAACTGGTGCCGTCGAAGAACCCGGACTTCTTCCTCGCAGCCACCGGCCCCGACGAAGCGGCACTGGTCCAGGCCGTCGATGAACTCCGAGTCGGCCCCGCGTCGGCGGACACCCTCCAGATCGACACCAGGACGACGACGTTGGATCGGGACCAGTCGAGCTTGGCCGCACTCAACATCTCGGGGCTCGTCACCCTCGACTCCGGCTTCGCCCTCGCCATGGCCACCGTCACGATGGTCGTGTTCGTCTTCGGAATCCTCCTTCAGCGACGACGGGAATATGTGACGCTCCGCGCGCAGGGACTCGGGCACTCGACCGTGAGGTCGCTGATCTCGGCCGAGGCCGCGCTCACCGCGCTGGCGGGGGCGCTGGGCGGGATCCTCGTCGGTGGTGTCATGGGCTACTACTTCGTGATGGTGCTTCGGCCGCTGTTCGTCCTGACGCCCGAGTACATCCTGCCGTTCGCCGAGCTCGTCCCGATCCTCCTGCTGGTTCTGGGCGCGACGCTGGTCTCGTCGATCGTGGCGTCCCGGTTGGTCAACTCGCTGAAGCCCACCGAACTCCTGCGCGACGAGTGATCCGGTGAGATCGCCGGCCAGGGCAGCGACGCATCCGGCCGAGCTGTCACGTGCTCGTGAGGATGACGAGCCGTCGGGTCGCCCGGGTCATCGCGACATAGCGGTCGACCGCCCCTTCGATGCCCGTGCCGAACGACTCGGGGTCGATGAGGACGACCAGGTCGAACTCGAGTCCCTTCGACAGTTCGGGAGTGAGCCACCGCACTCGGGGCGTCGCTTCGGATGCTCCGGCGGATGCGGCCCCGCTGCGGATGACGCAGGCGATCCCGTCGGCGTCTGCGGCGAGCCACGTCTCGAGGATCGTGCCCAACTCGGCGACGGATCCGTGCTCGACGGGGATGCCGCTGCTGCGGATGGAGGTCGGAACGTTGGCGTCGGGGAGCGCGGCCCTGATGACGGGCTCGGCCTCTGACATGACCTCTTCCGGCGTGCGGTAGTTGATGCTCAGGGCGGCGAGCTCGACCCGGTCGAGGCCGACGCGCGCGAGCCGCTCGGGCCACGACTCCGTGAAGCCGTGCCGGGCCTGGGCGCGGTCGCCGACGATCGTGAAGCTCCGAGACGGGCAGCGGGCGAGCAGCATCTGCCATTCCGCATCGGTCAGTTCCTGCGCCTCGTCCACGACGATGTGCGCGAAGGGGCCGGCGAGCAGGTCGGGGTCCGTGCTGCGAAGCGCCGACTCGTCGATGAGGGAGTTCTGGGCGTCCTGTCCGCGCAGCATCGACATGAGCAGCAGGTCGCTGTCGTCGGCTGCGATCAGGTCGTCGACGACCCGGGAGTAGTGCTCGCGTTCGGCGGCGACCTGGATTTCGTGTCGACGCCGGCGTCGTGAGGCCTCGGGGTCGCCGATGCGCTGTCGCGCCGCGTCGAGGAAGGGGAGATCGGACGCGGTCCACGCGCGTGCGTCCCCACGCTGCAGCGCCGCGACGTCGTGCGGTGCGAGCCACGGAGCGCACTTCCGCAGGTAGGCGGGCACCGTCCACAGGTCGGCGACGACGCCGGCCGCATCGAGGATCGGCCAGGCCCGGCTGAATGCCGTGCGCAACTCGGTGCTCTGCGCGAGCGACCGGCGGAGCAGCTGCGCCGGCACGTCTTCGCCCGCGTGATCATCGACGAGGATCGTGAGCAGCGCCTCCCAGACCTCGTCGCGTGCCTCGTTGTGCGGGGTGCCGGGCTCGGGTGCGCCGAACGCCTCGCCCCACTCGTCGGGGCCGATCCAGACGTCGGACCATGGCGTCTCGACCACCATCTCCTCGCCGGGCGGCGCCTCGTAGTGCCCGACCGCGGCCTCGATCGCCTTCACGAGGTCGGCCGAGGCCTTCAGGCGGGCGACCTCGGCGTCGGTCTCGATCGGCACGGTCGCTCCGCCGGGGACGAGGTCGCGCAGGGTGCAGGTCTGCACGCCCTCCTCGCCGAGGCCGGGAAGCACATCCGAGACGTAGTCGAGGTAGGGCTGGGACGGGCCGACGAACAGCACGCCGCCCCGCCGGTGGCCGAGCCGCGGGTCGGAGTACAGCAGGCACGCGGTCCGGTGCAGGGCGACGACGGTCTTGCCCGTACCCGGACCGCCGTCGACGACGAGCGCTCCGCGAGAACCGGCGCGGATGATGGCGTCCTGGTCGGCCTGGATCGTGCCGAGCACGTCGCGCATGCGGCTCGATCGGGTGTCGCCCAGGCTCGCGATGAACGCGGACTGGTCGTCGAGGGCGGCGCGGTGCCCTTCGAAGCCGTCGGGCGTGAACACCTCGTCCCAGTAGTCGCTGATGCGCCCGCGGGTCCAGCGGTATCTGCGTCGGCTCGCCAGCCCCATGGGATCGGCGTGGGTCGCGCCGAAGAACGGCTCCGCCGCGGGGGATCGCCAGTCGACCAGCAGTCGGCGGCCCGCGCTGTCGGCGAGGCCGAGCCGTCCGATGTAGACGGGCTCCCCGTCGTCTTCACTGAGGATGTGCCCGAGGCACAGGTCGACGCCGTAGCGTCGCAGGGTGCGCAGACGGGCGGTCAGTCGGTGGATCTCGAGGTCGCGATCGAGCGCCTGCTCGCCGGCACGGCCGGGTTCCCGGAGCTTGGCATCGAGGCGCTCGGACAGGTCGGCGATCGATTGCTCGAGGCTCTCGGCGATCGTGGCGAAGTGCTGCTCGTCGGCGGCGATCAGTGTCGGGACCGCCTTGTGGGTCAGGCGATCTGGAAGGTTGAATACGCTCGTGGTCAGGGCTGCTCCTCGTTCACGTGGTCGAACTTGACTCGATCAACTCGACCGACCATTGTGCGCCACGACGGGGGTCTTGCGGCAAGGCCCCCTCTGCCCGATATTCTGAAAGTGGAGAGCACCGTGTGCTCTCCTTCTCCGTTCCACCGTGCCGCACGTCGTTCCACCGCGCCGCACTGCGCCGTAGGCTGTGCCCATGCACAGCGACACCGCCGGATTCGCGATCGCGGTCGCCCAGTTCGCCCCGGGCGACGACACCGAGGCGAACCTCGCCGAGATCTCCCGCCTCACCGAGCTCGCGAGCGCGCGTGGCGCGTCACTGGTCGTGTTCCCCGAGTACTCGAGCTACTTCACTCCGCAGCCGGGCGCCGACTGGGCCGATGCCGCCCAGCCCGTCGGCGGACCCTTCACCGAGGCACTCGTCGCCCTCGCCGACCGCGTCGGCGTGCATATCGTCGCGGGCATGATCGAGCGACTCGAGGGCGAGTCCCGCGTCGCGAACACGGTCGTCGCGGTCGCGCCGAGCGGTGGCGTCGCGCCCGGCGGGGGCGTCGTGGCGCGGTACCGCAAGCTCCACCTGTACGACGCGTTCGGGCAGCGCGAGTCCGAGTGGGTGGCTCCTGGTGAGATCGCCCCGCCCGAGCTGTTCGAGGCCGGCGGCCTCACGTTCGGCCTGCAGACCTGCTACGACGCACGGTTTCCCGAGGTCACCCGGCGCATCGTCGATGCGGGCGCCGATGTCGTGTGCATGCCGGCCGAGTGGGTGCGCGGCCCCCTCAAGGAGGCCCACTGGCGCGTGCTCACGACGGCGCGAGCGCTCGAGAACACGATCTTCGTCGCGGCGGCCGACCACGCGCCGCCGGTCGGCGCCGGCAACAGCATGGTCGTCGACCCGATGGGTGTCGAGGTCGCCACGGTCGGCGAGACGACGGACGTCGCGGTGGCCTGGATCTCCCGCGAACGCATCGACGCCGTACGCAGGATCAACCCGGCCCTCGCATTGCGTCGTTTCGGCGTGACCGAGCGCGTCGTGGGGGATTCCACGGCCTGAGCAGCACTCCGCTGCGTCGCCTCATCCGAGACGGCTGAGGCGTGCCGACGCCTCCTCGAGCACCGGCAGCCGTTTGCAGAACGCGAATCGCACGAGGCTGCGGTAGGCGTCGTGGCGGTCGGGATGCACGAACGCCGAGACCGGAACGCCGACCACGCCTGCCCGCTCGGGCAGTCGACGGCAGAAGGCGGCACCGTCGTCGACACCGAGTGGCGAGGCATCCGCGATCACGAAGTAGCCGGCCTGCGGCGTCGACACCGTGAACCCGGCCGCGGCGAGTCCGCCGACGAGCACATCGCGCTTCGCGGCGAGGGACGCCGCGACGCTGGTGAAGAACGCGTCGGGCAACTCGAGTCCTGCGGCGATCGCCGGTTGGAACGGCGCGCCGTTCACGTAGGTGAGGTACTGCTTGACCGCGAGCACCGCGGTCACGAGCGGCGCGGGCGCGGTGAGCCAGCCGATCTTCCAACCGGTGGTCGAGAACGTCTTGCCGCCCGACGAGATCGACACGGTGCGTTCCCAAGCGCCCGGCAGCGTCGCGATGGGGCGATGCGGCACGCCGAAGGTGAGATGTTCGTAGACCTCGTCGGTGACGATGATCGCGTCGTGGCGGGTGGCGAGCTCGACGACGAGTTCGAGGATCTCGTCGTCGAACACCACGCCTGTGGGGTTGTGCGGTGAGTTCACGATGATGAGCCGCGTGCGGTCGGTGATCGCGGCGCGCAACTCGTCGGGGTCGGGTCGCCATTCGGGGAAGCGGAGCGGCACGGTGCGATGCAGGCCGCCGGCACGCGCGATGAGTGCCGCGTACGCGTCGTAGTAGGGCTCGAAGGTGACGACCTCGTCGCCCGTGTCGACGAACGCGAGGATCGTCGCGGCGAGCGCTTCGGTTGCGCCGGCCGTGACGAGCACCTCGGATGCCACGTCGACGTCGACGCCGTAGAACCGGTGCTGGTGGCGGGCCACGGCTTCGCGAAGCACGGGCAGGCCGATGCCCGGCGGATACTGGTTGACTCCGTCGGAGATGGCCTGCCGGGCCGCCTCGAGCACTTCGGCCGGGCCGTCCTCGTCGGGGAAGCCCTGGCCGAGGTTGATCGCCCCGGTGCGCAGCGCGAGTGCGCTCATCTCGGCGAAGATCGTCGCGGCGATGCGGCCGTCGTCGGCGAGGAGGCCGGCGCCGGCGGCGGTGCGCTGCCAGGGTGAGAGTCCGGGTGCGGGGGAGAAGTCGCTCACGCTCACACCGTACGCGAGGGTCGGGCGAGTACGCTTGCCCGGGGCCGTGGTGAAGCGGGTTCCGTGTGTTCGGGGGAATCACCGCTCGCAGATAGCAGAGTCATAGACTCCGCCGATCGCGTGCACAGCTTGCAGCGGGATGCTGGCATGGCTTTGGAAGGAGCAGACATGACTGACACCACGAACGGCGCCACGGGGGAGCCCCGCGACGGCGACGTCACCGAGACCACCCCCGCCCCGGCGCAGGCCCAGACCCCCGAGGCGGCACCGGCCCCCGAGACGGCACTGGCGGCCCCCGAGACGGCACCGGCCCCCGAGACGGCACCGGCGGCCGTCGAGACGGCACCGGCCCCCGAGGCGGCACCGGTCGCCGAGACGCCGGCGGCTCCGGCAGCGGATGTCCCTGCCGCGGCTCCTGCTCCGGTCGAGGCCGCCGCACCGGCTGTGCCCGCCGCTCCCGCGCCCGCCGCACCGGCCGCGCCGCCCGCGACCGGCACCGTGTACGAGCCGGGCCAGGCACCGCAGCCCTACCACGCACCGCAGTACACGAAGCAGGCCGCTCCGGCCCCTGCTGCCGGCACGACCGGGCCTCTGCCCGGTCAGGTGCCGCCCGCGTTCGGCGGTCCCCAGGCCACGCAGACCCAGCCCACGGCGCCGCTGGCGGGCGTTCCGAACGGCACCGCGCCCGGGGCATCCGCACCTGCCGCGCCCAAGCCGCGCAGGGTCGGCCTCGGCGTCGCCGCGGCAATCGTCGCGGCCGCCCTCATCGGCGGAGCATCGGGCGCCGGCATCACGGCGCTCATCACGAGCAACCAGAGCCCGGCCTCGAGCGAGTCCGCGGGATCGGCGCAGAACATCGTCGTGAACGACTCCGAGTCCGTGAACCAGATCACCGCGGTCGCCGCGAAGGCGAGCCCGAGCGTCGTCACGATCTCGGTCGCGGGCAACCAGGGTGCCGGCACGGGTTCGGGCATCATCCTCTCGGACGACGGCTACGTGCTCACGAACACCCACGTCGTGACGCTCGACGGCGCCACCGGCGACCCGACCATCCAGGTGAAGACCAACGACGGGCACCTCTACCAGGCCGAGCTCATCGGCACCGACCCGCTGAGCGACCTCGCGGTCATCAAGCTCGTCGACGCCTCGGGGCTCACGCCGCTCGAGTTCGCCGACTCCGACAAGCTGAACGTCGGCGACACGGCGATCGCGATCGGCGCCCCGCTCGGCCTCGCCGGCACCGTGACGAACGGCATCGTGAGCGCGCTCAACCGCTCGATCGATGTCGCGTCGTCCGCGGCGCCGACGACTCCCGATGACTCCCAGGGCGGCCAGGGCGGCCAGGGCGACCAGGGCAACGGGTCCGAGCAGAGCCCGTTCGACTTCTTCTTCGACCTGCCGAACCCCGACGGCGGCGAGTCCCAGCAGCAGGCGCCGAGCGGTGGCTCCGGGCAGGTCGCACTGCCGGTCATCCAGACCGACGCTGCGATCAACCCCGGCAACTCGGGCGGCGCACTCGTCGACTCCGAGGGTCGACTCATCGGCGTCAACGTCGCGATCCTGTCGGCGGGCGGCGCGAGCGCCGAGGCCGGCAACATCGGCGTCGGGTTCGCGGTCCCCTCGAACCTCGCGAAGCGCATCGCCGACGAGATCATCGAGAACGGGTCGGCCACGCACGGCCTGCTCGGTGCGACGGTGACCTCCGCCGAAGCCGAGGGGTCGAGCGACGTCGTCGGCGCGCTCATCTCCGAGGTCTCGCCCGACGGCGCGGCCGCGGCGGCCGGCCTCGAGTCCGGCGACGTCGTGACCGAGTTCAACGGCGTTCCGATCACCGACCAGACCGACCTCACCGCGCAGGTGCGGGCGCTGCCCGGCGGTGCCGAGGCCGACATCACGTTCACCCGCGATGGCGAGTCGCAGACCGTGCAGGTGACGCTCGACACGTTCGAGGGCTGATCGCCGCGCGAGCAGATCGCACGCCGAAGGCCGGGGTCCGCGCGACCTCGGCCTTCGGCGTCGGTGCGCCCCTCGGCTGCTAGGCTCGATCGACCCCAGCACGAGTGAGGAACATGCCCGAGCACCACCCAGAGACGGCCTCCCCGTCACTCGTCGGCGTCTCCTATGTCATGCCTGTGCTCAACGACGCCACGCACGTGCGTGCGGCGGTCGAGTCGATCCTCGCGCAGGACTATTCGGGTCCCGTCGAGGTGCTCATCGCTCTCGGCCCGTCGATCGACGGCACCAATGAACTCGTCGCCGATCTCGCATCGCGCGATGCGCGCATCAGGGTGCTCGAGAACGAGGCAGGGTCGACCCCGGCCGGCCTCAACATCGGCATCCGAGCAGCGCAGTATCCGGTGGTCGTGCGCGTCGACTCGCACTCGATGCTGCCCATCGGCTACGCCCGCATCGCGGTCGAAACGCTCGAGCGCACGGGTGCCGACAACGTCGGCGGCATCATGGACGCGCGCGGCGAGACGCCGTTCGAGCACGCGGTGGCGCTGGCCTACACGACCCGGGTCGGCCTCGGCGGTTCGGCCTTCCACGTCGGCGGCGATGAGGGGCCGGCCGAGACCGTGTACCTCGGGGTGTTCCGCCGCGAGGCGCTCGAGCGCGTCGGACTGTTCGACGAGACGATCAAGCGCGGCCAGGACTGGGAGCTCAACCGCCGCCTGCGCGAGACCGGCGGCACCGTCTGGTTCACCCCCGAGCTCGCGGTCACCTATCGTCCACGCTCGAACTTCGACCGGCTCGCGCGCCAGATGCTCTCGACCGGGCTGTGGCGCGGGGAGCTCGCACGGCGCTTCCCCGCGGCGAACGGCATCCGGTACTTCATCCCGCCGCTCATGGTCGTCGGCGTCGTGCTCGGCCTGCTCGCCGGAATCGGGGGCGTCATCCAGGCACTCGCCGGGGCGACGCCGTGGCTGCTCGTCGGATTGGCGATCCCGTTCGTCTACCTGCTCTTCGTCGTCGTCGCGACGCTCGTCGCCGCACGCGGCCGTGGCGCCAGCACCGCCGCCCGGTTTCTCGTAGTGTTGCCGTGCATACACGTCTCGTGGGGCGTCGGGTTCGTGCTCGGCTACCTCTCACTGACGAGCAACATCGCAAGGCACACGGGAAGGTGACGCGGATGTCACAGGCCGAACCGGTCACGACGAGGCCGTCGAGCATCGCCGAGCTTCGCGCGGTCACCCAACCGCCCGAGGTGCGTGGCCGCCGCAACGCCGAGCACTGGACGGCTTCGCTCTACCTGCGCAACCTCTCGCCGTACCTGACCTGGTTGCTGCTGAAGACCCGCATCTCGGCCAACGGGGTCACGGGCCTCATGATCCTCGTGGGCTGGTCGACGGCCGCGGCGCTGCTGATCCCCGGCATCTGGGGTGCGCTGCTCGCGGTGGTGCTCGGCCAGCTGCAGATGCTCGTCGACTGCTGCGACGGCGAGGTCGCGCGCTGGCGTCGCACCTCGTCGCCCGCGGGCGTCTTCCTCGACAAGGTCGGCCACTACTCGACCGAGGCGCTGATCCCGCTCGCGCTCGGCATCCGCGCCGCCGCCTACCCGCTCGAGTTCCCCGCCGACTTCCTGTGGACGACGCTCGCGGCGCTGCTCGCGCTCGTCATCGTGCTCAACAAGGCGCTCAACGACATGGTGCACGTCGCCCGCGCGAACGCCGGCCTGCCGAAGCTCGCCGACACCCACGGCGAGACCGCTCCCCGCGGCGGGCTCGTGGCCGCGCTGCGCAAGGCGGCCCGGTTCGTGCCGTTCCATCGCCTGTACCACTCCGTCGAGCTCACGCTCATCGCCCTGGTTGCGGCCGTCGTCGGCCTGTTCGTCGGCCAGCCGCTCGTCGACCGCGCGGTCGTCGCGGTACTGCTGCCGCTCGCGGTGCTGGCCGTGATCGGACACTTCGTCGCGATCATGGCGTCGCGCCGTGTTCGCGCCTGATCATGGCCGGTCCTGACCCGTCGCGCGCCGAGCGCACCTCCGAGGCGCCGCACGTCGGTGTGGTCGTGCTCACCATGGGTACTCGGCCCGACGACCTCGCACGGGGCATCCGCAGCGTGCTCGACCAGCGCGGCGTCGCGACCGACATCGTGTGCGTCGGCAACGGCTGGGACCCCGCGACCGCTGAGCCGCCCCTGCCCGCGGGCGTCAAGACGCTGCACCTGCCCGAGAACCTCGGCATCCCCGCCGGTCGCAACCGCGGCGTTCCCGAGGTCGAGGGCGACGTGCTCTTCTTCCTCGACGACGACGCGTTCCTGCCGAGCGACGCGTTCCTGGCCGACGGATGCCGCATGCTCGCCGATCGGCCCGAGCTCGGGTTGATCCAGCCCCGCGTCGTCGATCCGACCGGGCTCGTCTCGCCGCGCCGGTGGATCCCGCGCATCCGCAAGGGCGATGCCGCGCACTCGAGCAACGTGTTCTCGTGCTGGGAGGGTGCCGTGCTGATGCCGCGCCCGGTCTTCGACGCGGCCGGGGGATGGGCCGACCCGTTCTTCTACGCCCACGAGGGCATCGAGCTCGCGTGGCGGGTCTGGGACAGCGGCCACGTCGCGTGGTACGCGGGCGACCTCGAGGCGGGGCATCCGGTCATCGACCAGACCAGGCACGACTACTACTACCGGCTCAACGCCCGCAATCGGGTGTGGCTCGCGCGACGCAACCTGCCGGCCGTGCTCGTGCCGCTGTACGTCGGCTCGTGGACCGCGATCCAGGTGTTGCGCTGGGCGCGCAACCCGTCGGCCCTGAAGGCGTGGTTCGGCGGCTGGCGCGCCGGATGGCGCGAGCACCCGGGGGAGCGTCACCCGATGTCGTGGCGCACCGTATGGCGCATGACCCGCGCAGGGCGGCCGCCGATCGTCTGAGTCGTTACCCTTGGACGGTGGGATTGAGGAAAGACGCGCGTCGCGCCGTGAAGCTCGCCAAGGACATCATGTGGTCGCGCCGCGCGCAGCGGGCACTCGGCGTCAAGCTCGCCGACCGGCCCGACTTCGAGCCACACCGCTTCCGCGTCGGCGTGTACTTCGCCGACGGCAAGGTCAATCTCTACCAGCTGCGGCAGTGGTACGCCCCGCTCGTCGCGCTGGCCGAGCGCCACCCGGTGCTCATCCTGAGTCGCGCCTCGGGTGCGGCGCTGAAGCTGCTCGAGGAATCGCCGTTGCCGGTCGCCTACGTGCGCCGCGTCGCCGATCTCGAGCGGGTGATCCACGAGCAGGACCTGCACGTCATCCTGTACGTGAACCAGAACGCCAAGAACTTCCAGATGATGCGCTACGGGCGCCGCTGGCACGTGTTCATCAACCACGGCGAGTCCGACAAGATGTACATGACCACGAACCAGTTCAAGGCCTACGACTACGCCCTGATCGCCGGCGACGCGGCGCGGGCACGGCTCGACAAGGTGCTGTGGGACTACGACTTCGACAAGCGCGCGATCCCGATCGGCCGCCCGCAGGCCGACCACTACCTCGACGGATCGCCGCTGCCCTACACCCCCGACGACCGCGACGTGGTGCTCTACGCGCCCACCTGGGAGGGCGACCGCGACGCCGCCGCCTACGGATCGATCGCGTCGCACGGCGTCGACCTCGTGCGCGGACTGCTCGCCACCGGTCGCCACCGGGTGATCTACCGCCCCCACCCGCGCTCGGGCGTCGTCGATCCCGCCTACGGGGCGGCCAACGAGGCGATCATCGCGGCGCTCGCCGCAGCCAACGCCGCCGACGCGTCGGCGCAGCACATCTTCGACAGCGGGCCGAAGCTCGGCTGGCAGCTCGCCGCGGCCGACGTCGCGATCGTCGACATCTCGGCGATGGTCTACGACCGCCTCGCCGCAGGCAAGCCGCTGCTGATCACGCGGCCCGTGAATCCGGCCGCCGAGATCGACAGGGGCGGCTACCTGCAGGCGTGCGAGTGGCTCGAAGCCACGGATGTCGCGACCATGGTCGCCCGCGTCGACGAGGTCGCCCACGACGCCGACGCGCTCGCGCGGCTCGGGTTCTGGGTCGAGCGGTACTTCGGCGACACGACGCCCGGAGTCACGACCGAGCGGTTCCACGCGGCGATCGACCACCTCATGGCCGAGTGGGAGCGGTTCGCGGCGCTGCACGCCGGCGACGGTGAGATCGACGACCACGACGTCGAGGCCGACGTCGAGGAGGAGGACGCCGAAGCCGTCGGCTGAGCGCGGTCGCAGCGGGCCTGGCCGCCGTCAGCGACCGTTCAGCCCCGGGGCATCCGAATCGTCGCCGATCGGGTCGCCGTCTGCCGACCTTTCGGCGGCCGCATCCGTCCGCCCGGCCGCCAACCGCCCGAACGGACGTTTCGCCGCCCGGCCGACGGCGCCGCCGACGGCGCCCGCCGCTCGAGCGACGCGCTTGCCGGTCGCCACGAGCATGGTCTCGTCGCCGCGCGGTTCGAGATCGACAGGGAGGATCATCGGCGCCTGGCCGAACGCGAGACGCGACTGCACGAGCACCCGCCGCCCGAGCACGTTGTTGCCGATGCCGCCGATGGCCGCGCCGATCCCGAACGGGATGGCCTTGCCGATGAATCCCGCCCCGCCCCGAAGCGCGAACTGCTTGATGAACACGCTTCGCAGGCGGTCGACGACAGTTCCCATCATCGCCTTCGGCAGGGTGTTGGTCACGAGCTCGCCCCAGTAGGTGTTCAGCGGTGTTCCCGTTCCCGTCGCCTGCCCGGCGAACTGGCGCACGAGGTCGCTGCCCTCCTGGCCGAGCATAAGGGTCATCACGAGTGCGCGGGCACGCTCGGGGTTGTCGACCGGGATCCCGTGCACCTCGGCGACGGACTGCGCGAACAGTGCGGTGGCCTCGAGGAACCCGGCGGTCTCGACTCCCGACAGTGCGAGGGTCACGCCGGTGCCGATCCCGGGGATCACCGCCGTCGCGCCGACGGCGGCGCCGCCCGTGGTGACCGCGGTCAGGTAGCGTCGCTCGAGGATTCGGATGAGCTGGTCGGGCGTCGCGTTCGGCACGCGCCGGCGGATGCCCCGCAGGTGAGCCACGACGACCGGTCGCTGCACCGACAGGGCGAGGTCGATGGCGCGCTCCACGCCGTGCGCACGGCCTTCGTCGGGGCGGGGGGCGCCGGGGCCGGCAGCGGTGTCGGGGCCGGACTCTTGGGGCGCTTCGGATCCCAACGAGGTGATCTTGTGCACACGTTCGGGCATGGGGCGATGATACGTGAGCCGACTGGTGGAACGCGGTCGATCTCTGGAGCGGTAGGCGCGCGCCCGTACGCTGGGCGCGCACCTGCTGCTCGTCGACGCCGAGCATCGCGAGATGGGTGGTGAACTCGATCGGGCGTGGAGCGACAGCTCGTTTGACTCAGCCGGGCTCGCTCGCACTGGGGCATCGGACTCGTCCTCCACAGGTGCGCTTCGGGCGGTGCTATCCACAGGGTAAATGGTGCTTGATCGGCTGTTTCATAGCGACCTGTATGTCAGAGGGTGGTGATTGACTCGTTGCATGACGACACCGCAGCCGCCCGAGCCGGCGCCGGCACCCGAGGCCGCGCTCGACGCTGTGCTCGTCGTCATCGAGCGGCTCGAGCGCGAGATCCGCGCGGCGCAGGCAGAACAGATGCGACAGGTGGCCGCGGCGCACCGATTGATGCACGCGATCGAGTCGCACCCGTCGCGCAACCGAAGCGACGACGACGAGTTCGTGCGTCGGGCGATGGCGGCCGAACTGGCGACGACGTTGCGGGTTCACGAGCGCTCGGCGGGTCGTATGCTTCACGACGCGACCGAGCTCGACACGCGGTTCATTGCAACGCGCGACGCCCTCGCGGTGGGCACGATCGGACTCCACCATGTTCGGCAGCTGCTCGACACCGCGCACACGCTGCCTGAGCCGCGACGGACCGAGTTCGAAGCATCGGCACTCGACAAGGCGGCGAAGATGACGCCGCCGGCGTTTCGGCGGGCAGCACGTCGGCTGCGCGAGCGGCTTCACCCGATCGACCTTGTCGAACGACATGCGGCGGCTCGTACCGAGCGGCACATCGCGCTCGAACCCGAACATGACGACATGGCGTGGTTGCACCTCCACATCGAGGCTGAACGAGGCGCCGCGATCGTCGCGTTCATGAGGCGGCTGGCCCTGCGTGCACCCGGCGACGACCCGCGCACCGTTCGACAGCGCGAGGTCGACTGCGCAGTGTCGCTGCTGCTGGGTCGATCAGCGGCCGATGCGAATGATCCGATGCCAGACCTCGGCGCCGTTCGCCCCGAGGTCTACGTCACCGTTCCCGTGCTCACCCTGCTCGGTCTCGACGATGAGCCCGGCGAGCTCGATGGACTCGGGCCGATCGATGCCGCGACCGCGCGTCGCCTTGCGTCGCACGCGCCGTCGTTCCACCGCATCCTCACCCACCCCGAGACCGGTGCCTACCTCTCGTACGGGCGCGATACCTACCGTGTACCGAGCGACCTCGCCGGCTACCTGCGCATCCGCGACGGTGGCTGCCGCTTCCCCGGCTGCACGCGTCGGGCTGTCGAGTCCGACATCGACCACACCCGCGACTGGCAGCACGCCGGGCACACGAGCCATCGGAATCTCGCGCATCTCTGTCGTCAGCATCACCGGCTGAAACATCACACGGGTTGGCGCGTACAGCAGCTGACCGACGGGCGCATCCAGTGGACGAGTCCGGCCGGGCGAGTGCACCTGAGCGAACCCGAACATTTCGCCGATCCTCCGCGCGACTCGGCTGCGGCCTGATCCGGTGGCCCCGGTCGGCGAACCGAACCCGGGCAGACATCGTCACCGTCCCGAACGCGACCCGTGACGAAGAAGCAGAATCATCGTCGTCCACGGCCTCAGTGCCGAAGGCGCCGACACCTTCGCGAGCTGGGAGGTCGACGGCGCGCTGCGCCGCGCTCGGTGCGAACTGCGCATGCGATGACCTGCTATGCGGATGTCCCGTGGTCGGCGTTGTACCGGTCGAGCACCTCGTCGATCGGCGCGTCGAGCACGAGGGCGCCTTTGTCGAGGTAGAGGCCACGCGAGCAGAAGCGCCGAAGGTCGCGCTCGTTGTGCGACACGAAGAACAGCGTGCGGCCGCTCGCGAGCAATTCGTCGATGCGCCGGTAGCACTTCTCGCGGAACGCCTTGTCGCCCACGGCGAGCACCTCGTCGACCAGCAGGATCGGCTCTTCGAGTTGCGAGATCACGGCGAAGGCGATGCGCACCTTCATCCCGCTCGAGAGGTGCTTGTAGGGGGTGTCGAGGAAGTCGCCGATGTCGGCGAAGCCGATGATCTCGTCGAACTTCGCGTCGATCTGCGACCGGGTCATGCCGTGCAGCCCCGCGGTGAGGTACACGTTGTCGCGCACGGTGAGGTCGTCGACGAAGCCGCCGGTGATCTCGATGAGCGGCGCAACGCCGCCCGAGACCTCGACGGTGCCCTCATCGGCGAGCATGACTCCGGCCACGAGCTTCAGCAGCGTCGACTTGCCCTGGCCGTTGCGGCCGACGACGCCGATCGCCTCGCCGGGGCGAACCTCGATCGACACGTTGCGCAGCGCCCAGAACTCGCCGGGACGCGTCCGGCGCCGTCGACCCGCGAGCAGGTCCTTGAACGAGCGGCGGCCGCGACGGTTGCGCCGGAATCGCACACCCAGACCCTCGGTGCGGATCGCGTGCGTGACCGGTGCGATGGCGGTCGATGCGGTCATCAGATCTCCTTCAGCACCTGGCGTTCGGTCGAACGGAACACCCAGAGCCCCGCGACGAGGAACCCGACCGACATCACGGCTGCGATCGCGACGTTGAACCAGTCGAGCTCGTCGGGATAGAAGCCGGCCCGATAGAGCCCGAAGATGCCCGACAGCGGGTTGAACGCCGCCCAGAAGTGCAATTCGCTGGGCAGGTCGGTGACGCCGTAGATGATCGGGGAGGCGTAGAAGAGGAAGCGCAGCACGAGCTTCACGGCGCGCTCGAGGTCGCGGAAGAACACCACGAGCGGCGCCACGATGAGCGCGATCCCGGCGGTGAGGATCGCCTGCAGCAGGATCGCGAGGGGGAACAGTGCCAGCTCCCAGTGCACCGACGCCCCGAGGCCGATGACATAGAACACGATGACGAACAACGCGAGCACCGGGAGTGCGAGCAGGAACTCGATGCCCTTCGACAGCACGATGCGGTTCACCCAGATCGTGCGCGGGATCTTCGTCGAGCGGATGAGCTTCGCATCCTTCAGGAACGCTCGCGTCGAATCCGACACGGCGCCGTTGAACCACATCCACGGCAGCAGCGCCGACAGCAGGAACACGATGTACGGCTCAGTGCCCACCGGGCGCTGGAAGACCTGCGTGAACACGAACCAGTAGATGCCCGCCATGATGAGGGGGTCGAGCACCGACCAGAGGTACCCGAGCGCCGACGTCGAGTACCGCACCTTGAGGTCGCGCGTCGTGAGCAGCCACAGCGCATGCCGGTACCGCGCCAGCGGTGTGCGCTGCAGCGGATGCGCCTCGCCGTACGCGACAGTTGCCGTGCTCATCACGCCTCTCATCGTAGATGCCGAGCCGGGGTAGATTTGAAGCTGACGGGTGGCGACCTGCCGAGCCCAGTCGGAAGGAGCGTCGTGCGCGCCACCAGCACCCGCGTGATCCTCAGCTGCGCGGCCATCGGAGTCGGCGGCGGACTCTTCGCCGCCGGCGCCGGCTATTTCGCCGGACTCGTCGCGGGAATCGCCCCGATGCTCTACGGCGTCACGATCGGTTCGCACTTCCTGCCGAGCGCGGTCGCGCTCGCGCTGCTGAAGCGCCCCGGTGTCGGGATCCTCACCGGATTCATCGCCGG
Source organism: Agromyces cavernae (assembly GCF_021044935.1). GTDB lineage: Bacteria > Actinomycetota > Actinomycetes > Actinomycetales > Microbacteriaceae > Agromyces > Agromyces cavernae. The sequence continues at coordinate 865,670 of NZ_JAJNMP010000002.1, read as the reverse complement.
CCTCGTCGGCGCGGCGTTCGCGCCGCAGTGGATCCTGCGCTTCCTCGCCACCGGCCTCCTCGTCGGCGCGCTGCTCGAGCTGCCGTTCTTCGTGACCCGCTACCGCACCTGGTCGCCCTGGCTCTACTACATCGCCGCAGCGGGGTCGGGCCTCGTGCTCGCGGCCGGCACGTTCATCGCCCTCGGCGCCGAACACTACGCGCCGTGGTTCTGGTTGCTCTATCTCTCGCTCTTCGCGTTGAGTCCGGTGGTCTTCACCTGGCTCGGCCGCGTCATCGCCGCGTCACTCAGCCGGGCGGGTGTCGCCCGCAGCCTCACCTGAGCGGCCCGAATGTACGAGAAGAGCGGATGCCCCGGGGCATCCGCTCTTCTCGTATGGGTGCTGTGTCGCTGCGTGCTGTGGTGCAGGTCACACGAAGTGGTTCGCGCGCTCCAGGTCTTCGGCGAAGTCGATCTCGACCGCGTACAGGTCGGAGATGTCCATCGGCTCGATGAGCAGGCCGTTCTTCTCGATCGCGAGCTCGAGGCCGCGCTCGAAGTAGTCCTGGTCGCCGACGCGCTGCAGGTGTGCGAGGAACGTGGCCTTGTCGCGGCTCGCGATGTAGTTGATGCCCACGGCTTCGCCGAGCCCGCCCTTGACGGTCTTCGAGAGCTCCTTGATGTAGCCCTCGGCGCTCGTGGTGTACTTCACCTCTTCGTCGGAGACCTTCGAGGTGTTGACCGTGACGAACGACTGGTCGCGCGCGATGAACGGAAGCGCCCGGTCGAGGATGCGGGGATCGAAGACCACGTCGCCGTTCATCCACAGCACGCCGCCCGACTGCGACGCCGCGAGGGCGCGCATGAGGCTCTTCGACGTGTTCGTCTGGTCGTACTCCTCGTTGTAGACGAACGAGGCCTGCGGGAACGCCTCGATGATGTGCTCGAGCTTGTAGCCGACGACGATGGTCACGTTGGCGTTGGCGCCGAACGCGTGCTCGATGTTGTCGAACTGCTGGCGCATGATGGTGCGGCCGTCACTGAGCTCGGTGAGCGGCTTCGGGAGGGAACGCCCGAGTCGGCTTCCCATGCCGGCTGCGAGGATCACGATCTGGGTGGTCACTGCATCTCCTTCGGTGGTGCGGATGACCCGCCGCGGCGCTCTCGATCTGGAGAGTTCGCCTGCAGTTCACCCGGAAGTTCACATGTGGACACGCCGTTATGCCGCAGATCAGGATACCGGGGGACTCGCTCGGCTCACGAGCGCGCAAGCGTGGTCGTAGTGCGATTGTGATACTTCGCACAGACGATGCCCAGCCTACTGAGCCGTTCGTCCCGCCGTGGTTCGAGCGATTCGCAGCCCGTCATTGGTAGGTTGTCTTGGGTGACTTCCGTTTCGCGCCCTGATCACGACGACGAGGCTGCCGAAGGCACTGGCACGGGGGTGTCCGACCAGCGGGGATCCCGGTCAGGTCAGGCCGGCAGTTCAGCATCGAGCCCGCGCACCGCCGCGGCGAAGTCCCGCGCGCCGCGGTCCGGCGGGGCGAGGTCCGGCGGGGCCAGGTCGAGCGCCGCGAAGTCGAGTGCGGCGAAGCCCGGCGACACCACGCCGGCTGCTGCGAAGCCGGCCGCCGCGAAGGCTCCGGCCGCCAAGCCGAGTACGGCGAGATCGACGGCTGCCAAGACGTCGGCCGTGAAGTCGGGTTCCGCGAAGTCGCCGACCGCGAAGCCGCGCTCGACGAGAGCGTCCGCGGGTGGCGCGACGGCGGGTGACACCTCGGCATCGACCGGCGACGCGACGTCGACGACGTCCAGCCCTGCGAGCACGGCTCGTGCCGGCTCCACCCGCACCAGCACGGCCAAGTCCGCTGCGGCCGCGAAGAACGCAGCGGCGAAGACTGCGGCGGCCAAGGCGGCGACGGCCGCGCGCAAGAGCGCGGCGACACCTGAGAAGGTCGAGGCCGACACGCCCAAGCCCGCGTCGAAGCGCACGCCCGCGTCGCGTTCGGCGTCAGCCGGCGCCGCAGCGACGCGCGGTGAGGCGGCGAAGGCCTCCCGCACATCCAGGGCCTCCGCCACGAGGAGCACGGCGAGCACGCCCGCAGCGCGCAGCCGAGCGACGACGGCCGCGTCGGCGCAGCGTCAGCAGCGCACCGCCGCGGCACTGACGACCGACACCACCGCGGCCGAACGGCCCGCGAAGCGCCCCGCCGACCAGACGATCGCCGCGGCCGCGAGCGAGCCTCCCGTCATCCCCGGTGCCGTTGCAGGATCGAAGATCGACGAGATCACCACCGAGCGAACGCCGCGAGCCGAAACCGAGACGGCGCCCGCGCCCGAGACTCCGACCGCGACCGACGAGGTTGTGACCGACGAGGTTGCGGCTGTCGAGGTTGCGGCTGTCGAGCCGGACGCGGACCCCCAGGCGGCTCCGGTGATCGACGCCGAGGTTCGGGCCGAGGACGCGTCGGTCGCCGACCCCGACCCCGTCGTCGACGACTCGGTGGTTGTCGACGACCCCATCGATGTCGACGACCCCATCGATGTCGACGACCCCATCGACGTCGACGACCCCATCGACGTCGACGACCCCATCGACGTCGACGACGCCATCGTCGCGGTGGCAGAGACCGCGCCGACCGAACCGCCCGCACGATCCGACGCCATCGACCGAGCGACCGCCGCAGCGCTGGCCGCAGCTGCGGCCGCAGAAGCCGCGGTCGCAGCACCGTCCGTCGAGGAGGCACCGCGAGTCGAGGAGCCGCAGCCCGTCGACGAGGTGCCGCAGCCCGTCGACGAGGTGCCGCCGCCCGTCGAGGAGGTGCGGCCCGTCGACGAGGTGCCGCCGCCCGTCGAGGAGGTGCCGCCCGTCGAGGAGGCGCAGCCCGTCGAAGCGGTATCCGAACCCGCCGCGCAGGCGGTGGCGGTCATTCCCGCGCCGAAGCAGACCGCGCCGCGCAAGAAGCGCACGCTGCGTGTCGCACGCGCGGCACCGGCGCCCGACGCTCCGACCGTGCTGTCGATCACCGGGCTCGTGAAGCGCTTCGGCGAGAATACGGCCGTCGACGGCATCAGCCTCGACGTGCGCGCCGGGTCGTTCTTCGGCATCGTCGGCCCGAACGGCGCCGGCAAGACGACCACGCTGTCGATGGTCACGGGTCTGCTGCGTCCCGACGCGGGCGCCGTCAGCATCAACGGCATCGACGCGTGGGCCGACCCCCGCGCCGCCAAGCGTGCCACGGGCGTGCTGCCCGACCGGCTTCGGCTCTTCGATCGGCTCACGGGCGCCCAGCTGCTCTACTACTCGGGCGTGCTGCGCGGCCTCGACGCGCGCACCGTGCATGAGCGCAGCGCCGACCTCATCGCCGCGTTCGGCCTCGAAGACGCCGTCGACCGGCTGGTCGCCGACTACTCGGCGGGCATGACGAAGAAGGTCGCGCTCGCGTGCGCCATGATCCATTCGCCGCGGCTGCTCGTGCTCGACGAGCCGTTCGAGTCGGTGGATCCCGTCTCGGCGGCGAACCTCACGGAGATCCTCGAACGCTACGTCGCCGGAGGTGGAACCGTCGTGCTCTCGAGTCACGGCATGGACCTCATCGAGCGGGTCTGCGACTCCGCGGCGATCATCGTCGGCGGACGGGTGCTCGCCTCGGGCACCCTCGACGAGGTGCGCGCGGGGCAGACTCTCGAAGACCGGTTCGTCGAGCTCGCGGGCGGGCGCAAGGCTGCGGAAGGCATGGAATGGTTGCACAGTTTCTCAGACTGAAACTGCGCCTACTGGCGAACATCTTCCGTCGCAGCACGTGGCAGGTCGTCGGCATCGTCGTCGGCCTCATCTACGGCCTCGGCCTCGCGGCGCTCCTCTTCTTCACCCTGGTCGGGCTGCGCCTCGTCGACGACGTCGCGATCATCCGTGACGCGCTCATCGTGGCCGGCTCGGCGACCGTGGTCGGCTTCATCGTGCTCCCGCTCGTGTTCGGCAGCGAAGACACCATGGACCCGCGGCGCTTCGCGTTCTTCGCGCTGCCCGACCGCACCCTCGCGCTCGGGCTCGCCGTCGCCGCGCTCGTCGGCATTCCGGCGCTCGTGCTCGCGATCGTGCTGCTCGGCACCGTCGTGACGTGGTCGCGCGGCGTCGCCGAGACCCTGCTCGCGATCCTCGCGGCCGGACTCGCATTCGGCACCTGCCTCCTGATCGCCCGGGTGACCACGTCGCTCGCGTCGTTCCTGCTCGCGACGCGGCGCTCACGCGAGGTGATGGGCGTTGTCGGCGTCCTCCTGATCGTGATGGCCGCGCCGATCGTCGTCGGGCTGGCCACGCTCGACTGGGCGAACTCCGGGCTCACCCTGCTCGGCAGCATCGCCGACGTGCTCGGCTGGACCCCGCTCGGCGCCGCATTCGCCGTGCCCGGCGATGCGGCTGAAGGGCAATGGGGTGCGTCGATCCTCAAACTCCTCATCGCCGCGGCGACCCTCTGGCTCATCTGGCTGGCCTGGCAGGCGCTCGTCGCGAAGATGCTCGTGACGCCGGGGCGCGAGGCGTCGTCGCGGAGCTACCGCGGGCTCGGCTGGTTCGATCGGATGCCCCAGGGCGCGACCGGCGCCGTCGCAGCGCGCGGCCTCACCTACTGGTTCCGCGACGCCCGCTACTGGGTGTCGTTCGTCATGGTTCCGATCGCGCCGCTGCTCGTCATGATCCCCCTCGCGCTCGCGGGCGTTCCGCAGTTCTACCTGTGGCTCATCCCGGTGCCGCTCGTCTGCCTGTTCCTCGGCTGGAGCCTGCACAACGACGTCGCCTACGACTCCACGGCGATCTGGCTGCATGTCGCATCGGGCGTTCGCGGAACCTCCGACCGTATCGGGCGACTCATCCCGGTGCTCATCGGCGGAATCATCGTGATCGGGCTCGGCAGCGCGGTGACGGTGTTCATCCTGAACGACTGGCGTCTGCTGCCGTCGCTCCTGGGCGTCAGCACCGCGCTCCTGCTCGGCGGCCTCGGCATCGGTTCGATCACCTCGGCGCGACTTCCGTACCCGGTCGTCAAGCCGGGCGACAGCCCGTTCCAGCAGCCGCAGTCGTCGGGCACCATCACCGCGCTCGTGCAGTCGCTGGCGATGTTCGGCGCGCTGCTCATCGCGCTCCCCGCTGGAGTGTTCGGCGCGTTCGGGCTCTTCGTCGACCCGGCGTGGCACGCGGCATCCTTCGCGGCCGGCGTCGGCCTCGGAGCGCTCGTGCTCGCGTTCGGGGTCTGGTACGGCGGCCGGGTGTTCGATGCGCGCGGCCCCGAGATGCTCGCGGCGGCGCTGCGCGCGTGAGTCCCGCGTAGAATCGAGCGCATGATCCACACCGTGCGTATGAGCATCGCCGACCCCGATGCACCCGGGGGCGGCACGTCGGTTCTCGACCGCGAGCTCGAGAAGCTCCTCGAAGACGAGGCGATCGAACCCGGTGATCACGAGCGCTTCTCGCACTACGTGAAGAAGGAGAAGATCCTCGAGTCGGCACTCACGGGCAAGCCCGTGAAAGCGCTCTGCGGCAAGAAGTGGACCCCGGGTCGCGACCCCGAGAAGTTCCCGGTCTGCCCGACCTGCAAAGAGATCTACGAACGCCTCAAGGCCGAGTAGCTCGCGACGCCGCTGAGGTCGGCCTCCGGTGCGCCAGGGTTCGCCTGCGCCGCGTGCGCAAGCGTCTGCCGTTTACCCTGCTCACACGTCGAGCCCTTGTGGCGGCGCGGAGATCGGAGGTTAATGGGCCCTGAGTGCGACCTCCGTGCTCGCATCCCGAAGGGAGGAACCACGATGTCTCTCACGAGGAAGGCAGCGGCAGCCGGGGTGATTGCGTTCATCGCAACCTTGGGCTTGGCGGCACCGGCCTATGCGACCATTCACCCCATCGTTGAGTCGGTCGATTGCGCGAGCGATACGGCCAACGAGCACCACCCACTCGGAGACGTGGCTGATCCCCCTGGCGTCACCCCGGGCGTCGGGAACCACTCCACGAACAGTGACCTCGCGTCGGTGCGCGCCGTCACGAAGGGATTCACGGACTTCTCCAGCCCGGCGTGGCTCGGCCACAAGAATGACGGCCAGTGCGGCCACTCCGGTCCTTAGCGAAAGAACTGTCTGCCGCCTCGTCCGGATCCCCTTCGGGCGAGCGGACCACCGCGCAGCGCCTGACGCGCCACCTGCATCGGCGAAACCCCCTGGTTGTCGGCTGGGCTGCGTCGACCGCCCGACGCTCACCTGTAGGTCGTCGGGATCACGGGTTCGCCGCGGCCGAGGCGGAACGCCTCGATCGGCAGTTCCTGCATGACCTCGGCTCGGTGCGCTCGCGCTGCCTCGGTGCCGTCGTGCCCGAGGAAGGCGGGGTCTGGCACGCCCTTCGACATGAGCTGCACCATCAGCGGACGCAACCGGTCACCGGCCTCGAACTCTGCCTCGCCGTCGGGCCCGTCGCCGACGAACACGAGCTCCTCACGCGCGGTGCGGGTGGAGTCGAGGCGGCGAGCGGCGTTCTTGCGCCCGCCGACGCTCGCCTTCGACGTCGAGGACTTCGCAACCGAGACCCACTCACCGGCGTCGTCGCGGCGGGCGACGATCTTGTACACCATTCCCGCGGCCGGGTGGCCCGAACCGGTGACGACCGAGGTGCCGACCCCGTAGGCGTCGACGGGTGCGCCCGAGAGGCCGGCGATGGTGAACTCGTCGAGGTCGCTCGTGACCGTGATGCGCGTGTCGACCGCGCCGAGGGAGTCGAGCTGGTGCCGCACCGCTGCCACGACGGTGGGCAGGTCGCCCGAGTCGATGCGCACCGCGCCGAGTCCGGTGCCGGCGACGCGCACCGCGGTCTCGACGCCTTTGGCGATGTCGTAGGTGTCGACGAGCAGCGTGGTCTTCGGCCCGAAGGCTTCGACCTGGGCGTGGAACGCGGCCTCTTCGCTGTCATGCAGCAGCGTGAACGCGTGCGCTGCGGTGCCCATCGTCGGGATGCCCCAGCTCCGACCAGCCTCGAGGTTCGAGGTCGCGTCGAATCCGGCGATGTAGGCCGCGCGGGCCGCGGCGACCGCCGAGCGCTCACCGGTGCGGCGCGACCCCATCTCGGCGATGGGGCGGCCGAGCGCGACCGACACCATGCGCGCGGCGGCGCTCGCCACCGACGAGTCGTAGTTGAGCGTCGAGAGCACGATGGTCTCGAGCATGACGGCCTCGGCGAACGTGGCCTGGATGGTCAGCAGCGGCGAGCCGGGAAAGTACGCCTCGCCCTCGCGGTAGCCCCAGATGTCGCCACCGAAGCGGTAGTCGGCGAGCCAGTCGATGGTCGCGGGCCGCACGACCTCGTGTTCGCGGAGCCACTCGAGCTCGGCGTCGCCGAAGCGGAACTGCGAGATGAGTTCGAGCAGCCGCCCGGTGCCGGCGACGACGCCGTAGCGGCGACCGTCGGGCAGGCGGCGCGCGAAGGCCTCGAAGAGGCTCTCGCGGTTGCCGGTGCCGTCGAGCAGGGCGGCATCGACCATGGTCAGTTCGTATCGGTCGGTGAAGAGCGCAGCTGAGCCGGTCACGCAGACGAGCCTAGTCATGCGGGCGACGCGGGCGCGGGACATCCGCCGGTCTAAGCTTGGATGTCGTGACGGACGCACCGATCGGGATCTTCGACTCCGGGGTCGGCGGGCTCACCGTCGCCCGGGCGGTGAAAGACCAACTGCCGAACGAGTCGATCCTCTACGTCGGCGACCTCGAGCACTCGCCGTACGGCCCGAAGAAGATCGCCGACGTGCGCGGCTACGCGCTCGCGGTGCTCGACGACCTCGTGGCCCAGGGCGTGAAGATGCTCGTGATCGCGTGCAACACGGCGTCGGCGGCGATGCTGCGCGACGCGCGCGAACGCTACGACGTGCCCGTCGTCGAGGTGATCCAGCCGGCCGTGCGCCGGGCCGTCGCGGCCACGAAGACCGGCCGGGTGGGGGTCATCGGCACCGCGGGCACCATCGGCTCGCGTGCGTACGACGACGCGTTCGCGGCGGCACCTCACCTCGAGCTCTTCTCGCAGGCGTGCCCGCGGTTCGTGGAGTTCGTCGAGGCGGGCATCACGACCGGCGACGAACTGCTGGCCGTCGCCGGGGAGTACCTCGCCCCGCTGAAGGCCGCCGACGTCGACACCCTGGTGCTCGGCTGCACGCACTACCCGTTCCTGAAGGGCGCGATCTCGTACGTCATGGGCGACGGGGTCACCCTCGTCTCGAGCGATGTCGAGACCGCGAACGACGTGTACCGCGTGCTCGTCTCGACGGGGCTCGAGCGCCGCGCATCGACGCCGCCCACCTACCGCTACGAGGCGACGGGCGACTCGACGAGCGCGTTCCTCGACCTCGCGCACCGGCTCATCGCCCCCGAGATCCCGAGCGTCGAACTCGTGCACACCGGCGCCGTCACCATCCCCGACCGCGAACAGCTTCGACAGGAGAGCGAAACCGCATGACCGAGGCATCCGAAACCCCCACGACCATCGTGCGCGCCGACGGCCGCACGCCCGACCAGCTGCGCGAGGTCACGATCGAACGCGGCTGGAGCGCGCACGCCGAGGGCAGCGCGCTCATCTCGTTCGGCAGTACCAAGGTGCTCTGCACCGCGTCGTTCACGAACGGCGTGCCGCGCTGGATGACCGGCAAGGGCAAGGGGTGGGTCACCGCCGAATACGCGATGCTGCCGCGCTCGACGAACACGCGCAACGACCGCGAATCAGTGAAGGGGCGCATCGGCGGCCGCACGCACGAGATCAGCCGCCTCATCGGCCGCAGCCTTCGCGCGGTGGTCGACATGAAGGGGCTCGGCGAGAACACGATCCAGATCGACTGCGACGTGCTGCAGGCCGACGGCGGCACCCGCACGGCGGCGATCACGGGCGCCTACATCGCGCTCGCCGACGCGATCGAGTGGGCGCGTGCGCAGAAGTTCATCGGGCAGAAGGCCAAGCCGCTCATCGACACGGTCTCGGCGGTCTCGGTGGGCATCATCGACGGCACCCCGATGCTCGACCTCGCCTACACCGAAGACGTGCGCGCCGAGACCGACATGAACGTCGTCGCCACCGGCCGCGGGCTCTTCGTCGAGGTGCAGGGCACGGCCGAGGCCGCGCCGTTCGACCGTCGCGAGCTCGACGCGCTGCTCGACCTCGCGCTGGCCGGCACCACCGAGCTCACGCGCCTGCAGGTCGCGGCGCTCGCCGCGAGCAGCGAGGCCGACGCCGACGCGGCGGCCGGCGCATGAGCCTCGAGTTCGTGCTCGCGAGCCACAACGCGCACAAGGTCGCCGAATTCGGGCGCATCATCGGCGAGCGGATGCCCCAGGCCGAGGTCCTCCCGTACGACGGGCCCGAGCCGGTCGAGGAGGGGCTGACGTTCGCCGAGAACGCGTTCATCAAGGCGCGCACGGCGGCAGCCCACACCGGTCGCATCGCGCTCGCCGACGACTCGGGCATCGTGGTCGACGTCATGGGCGGTGCGCCCGGCATCTTCTCGGCCCGATGGGCAGGCTCGGGCGCCGGCGACGAGGCGAACCTGCGACTGCTGCTCGCCCAGGTCGCCGACATCCGCCGCCCGCATCGCGGTGCCGAGTTCCGTTGCACGATCGCCCTCGTCGTGCCCGACACGGTGCTGCCCGGCGGGCACGAGTTCGTCGCCGAGGGCCGCTGGCGCGGCGCCCTCGCCTACGAGCCGCGCGGATCGCACGGGTTCGGGTACGACCCGATCTTCGAGCCCGAGGGGCTCGAGGTCACTGCGGCCGAGCTGCGGCCCGAGCAGAAGGACGAGCAGAGCCACCGGGCGCGCGCGTTCGTAGAGCTGCTGCCCGAGCTCGAGCGGCTGGCGGAGCGCCTCGGCGAGGCGGCGCGCTAGACGGCGCTGTCGGCTTCGCCGGCGCCGCTCGCTTGGCGGTCGACCCCGCGCGCGACGAGCGCGTTCAGGTCGCCGACCGGCCCGAGGTGTGCGAGCTTCGCGGGGTTGAGCTGGTTGCCGAGCACCGCGATGCGGCCGTCTTCGACGTGCAGCATGAGCAGGCTCACGATCGACCCGTCGGATGCGGAGACCCGCAGCGCCGCCTCGCCGTTCGCGGCCGTGCGCTCCGTCCGCACGTGCATGCCCGCGCCGCGTCGTACGAGGCCCGCGAGGAACCTGGCGACGGCGACGGCGCCGTGGATCGGTTGCTGGATGGCCGGCGCACGCCCGCCGCCGTCGCCGTAGAACACCACGTCGTCGGCCAACGCATCCGCGAGCCCGTCGACGTCGCCGACGTCGAGGGCGGCGAAGAATGAATCGAGCAGTGCTGCATCCCGTGTGGCGTCCGCGTCGAACCGGGGTCGACCGTCTGCGATGCGAGCCTTCGCCCGATGCAGGATCTGCCGGCAGGCGGCCTCGTCGCGCTCGACGATCTCGGCGATGGCCGGGTAGTCGTAGGCGAACACCTCGCGAAGCAGGAACACTGCCCGCTCCACCGGGCCGAGGCGCTCGAGCACCGCGAGGAACGCGAACGAGAGCGTCTCGTCGCGTTCGACCCGGTGCGCGGGGTCGTCGTCGTCATCGGGGAGCGGCTCGGGCATCCACGGTCCGACGTAGACCTCGCGCTGCCGACGCGCCGACCGCAGCGCGTCGATCGCCAGCCTCGTGGCCACGGTCGAGGCGAACGCCTCGGGATTCTCGATGTGCAGGCCGGCGGCCCGTCGCTCCTCGATGCGCACGTAGGCGTCTTGCACGACGTCTTCGGCATCGACCACGCTGCCGAGCATGCGATACGCGATCGAGAACATGAGCGGGCGGAGCTCTTCGGGCGCGACGGCGGTTCCGGCCATGCGTCGAGCATGGCACACGGCCCCCGGATACCGGAGACCCGATGCTGGCTGTCACAGATCAGGGTGCTCGTCCGTCGAAGGGGGTGAGAACGGAAGAAGGGAACATCATGCGGGTATTCATCGCAGGCGCGACCGGCGCCGTCGGATCGAGGCTCGTGCCGCTGCTCGTGGCGGCCGGGCATGAGGTGATCGGCTCGTCACGGAGCGAGGCGCGCTTGGGCGAGCTCGAGCGGGCGGGCGCGAGCGGTGTCGTCATGGACGGTCTTGACGCGGCATCCGTGCGCCGTGCCGTGCTCGACGCGCATCCCGACGTGATCATCCACCAGCTCACGGGTCTCCGTGGGCAGGTCGGCGACACGAAGCACTTCGATCACGGCTTCGCGGCGACGAACGCGCTGCGCACGCGCGGAACCGACCACCTGCTCGCCGCCGCCGACGAGGCGGGTGTCGGGCGCTTCATCGCGCAGAGCTACACGGGCTGGCCGAACCAGCGCACTGGCGGCCCGGTGAAGACCGAGGATGACCCGCTCGACTCGAACCCGACGAAGGCGTCGCGCGAGACGCTCGCCGGGATCCGGTACGTCGAGCAGCGGACGACAGGTGTCGGGGGGCTGGCGCTCCGCTATGGCAGTCTGTACGGGCCGGGCAACGACATCGGGCGTGGCGGCGAGATCGTCGAGATGGTCAAGGCACGCAAGCTCCCGGTCGTGGGCGGCGGCACGGGGGTGTGGTCGTTCTGCCACATCGACGACGCGGCATCCGCAGCCGCTGCGGCCGTCACCCGCGGCGCACCCGGCGTCTACAACATCGTCGACGACGAGCCCGCGCCCGTGTCGGTGTGGCTGCCGGAGTTCGCTCGCGCGATCGGCGCCAAGCCGCCCATGCGGATTCCCGCGTGGATGGCCCGCCCGCTCATCGGCGAGCACGGTGTCTCGATGATGACGCAGATCCGCGGCTCGTCGAATGCGAAGGCGAAGCGCGAGCTGGGCTGGGAGCCCGTGTACCCGAGCTGGCGTGAGGGGTTCCGCACCGGGCTCGGTTGACCGCGCTGCCCGTCCCTGCCCGTCCCCTGAGAACGCGACTCATTCCCATCACGGCGTGCACGCGACATCCGCGCCTACGCTGGAGGGGACATGGCACACTCGCACGATCACTCGCACGCCCACGGAGCCGCGAACCGCGCCCGCCTCTGGATCGCGATCGCGATCATCGGCGCGTTCCTGCTGGTGCAGGTCGTCGGCGGCATCCTGAGCGGATCGCTCGCGCTGCTCGCCGACGCGGGTCACATGGCGAGCGACCTGATCGGCCTCGTGGTCGCACTCGTCGCGGCGGTGGTCGCCGCGCGACCCGCGACCGACCGGCAGACCTACGGATACCGGCGGGCCGAGGTGCTCGGCGCGCTCGTGAACGGCGTGATCCTCGTCGTCGTCGCGGTGTCGGTGGCGGTCTCGGCGGTCGGGCGCCTCCTCACGGGCGCCGAGGGCGAGGCGCACGAGGTTCAGGGCGTCCCGATGCTCGTGGTCGCCGTGCTCGGGCTGCTCGCCAACATCGCCGCGATGCTCGTGCTGCGCGGCGGCGCGAAGGACTCGATCAACCTGCGCGGCGCCTACCTCGAGGTGCTGGGCGACCTCATCGGCTCGGCGTTCGTGATCGTGGCCGCGATCGTCATCGTCGCCACCGGATTCGACGCCGCCGACCCGATCGCGTCGATCGCGATCGCGGTGCTCATCGTGCCGCGGGCGCTGACGCTCCTCCGCGACGTGATGCACGTGCTCTTCGAGTCGGCGCCCGCCGACACCGACGTCGCCGAGATCCGCGAGCACCTCCTCGGCACGCCGGGCGTCGTCGCGGTGCACGACGTGCACGTGTGGCAGATCACCTCGGGTTCGCCCGTGTTCAGTGCCCACGTGGAGGTCGAGCCGTCGGTCTTCGAGTCCGGCTCCACGGGCGCCCTGCTCGATGAGCTCGGCGGATGCCTCGCCGAGCACTTCGACGTCGCGCACTCGACCTTCCAACTCGAGCCGGCGGGCCGTGCCGGGCGCGAGCAGCCGCAGCATCCGTGACCGGCGTCACATCCGTGACCGGCGTCATACGGTGAGCAGCCGGGCGAAATAGGCCCGGATGTCGCCGACGAGGGCGTCGGGCGCCTCCATCGCCGGGAAGTGCCCGCCGTGGCGGTGTTCGCTCCAGAACGCGAGGCGACCGTCGGGATCGAGGATGCGGCGCATGAGCGGCTCCTCGCCGAATGCGGCGATGCCCTGCGGGCGATCGTGGCTCCGGCCCCATGCGGCCTGCGCGTGGGCGGCCTCGTAGAGCATGTTCGCGGCGCCGTCGCCGGCCCGGCCGAACCACGACACGGTGATCAGGGTGAGCAGGGCGTCGAGCTCGACGGCGTCCTCGGGCAGGGCGCGGTCGGGGTCGGTCCACTCCCTGAACTTCTCGACGATCCAGGTCGCCTGGGCGACGGGGGAGTCGGTGAGACCGTAGGCGACGCTGAGGGGGCGCGTCGTCTGCAGGGCGAGGTAGCCGAAGTCCTCGGTGCGCGCGTCCTTGAGGCGTTCGTGGTGCTCGCGCTCGTCGTCGGTGAGGTGGTCGGTCGGCGGCGTGTACCGGGTCGCGATCGATCCGGGGTCGGTCGCGGCGATGGATCCGAGCACGCGGTCGCCGGCGTCGAGGCACAGCTGTTCGATGATGCCGGCGCCGACGTCCTCGCCGAACACGGCGTAGCGGTCGTAGCCGAGACCCTGCATGAGCTCGTCGAACGCGCGAGCCGTGCGTGCGATGTCCCAGCCATGGCTCGTGAGCGGTGTCGAGAACCCGAACCCCGGGATCGACGGCGCGACGACGTGGAATGCGGGTGCGGGTCCGACTCCCGACGTCACCCCGGGTTGCGTGGCGAGCGCGGTCGCGATCCCGGCGAACTCGACGAACGACGACGGGTAGCCGTGCACGAGCAGCAGGGGCACGGCCGCGTCATCGGCCGAGCGCACGTGCAACCCGTGGATCGGCTGGCCGTCGATCTCCACGAGGAACTGCGGCAGCCGGTTGAGCCTCGCCTCCTCGGAGCGCCAGTCGTAGCTCGAGCGCCAGTACTCCACGAGTCGCTGGGCGTAGGGCACGGGCGTGCCTCGCTCCCATCCGTCGGCGAGCGCCGCGGGCCATCGCGTGCGTTCGAGGCGCGCCTGGAGGTCGGCGAGGTCAGCGTCGGAGATCGCGATCGTGTACGGGGTGACGTCCATGTCGGTTCCGTCCTCTCGAGGGTGCGGTTCGAGTGACGCGGATGCCGCCGAGTGTAGTCGCACCCTCCGCTGCCCGCAGGTGCGGGCGGCGATGATCAGCGGTCTTCGGGACCGCGCTCGAACACCTCGGGATCGAGCACGAGGTGCTCGGCCTCTTCATGGTCGGTGACCACGTCTTCGCCGGCAGCAGCGGCCTTCTTCGCCTTCGAGCGCTCGCGCAGGTAGTGCCAGAGGGTCACGAGCGCCGTGCCGCCCACCGCGATGAGCAGGATGACGTCGATGTACTCCTTGACCAGGTCGCCCACGACGGGGATGAAGCCGATGCCGTAGCCGAACATCGTGAGTCCGAAGCCCCAGAGCACGGCGCCGATGAAGTTGTACAGCGTGTACTTGCCCTTGTTCATGTGGCCGACGCCGGCGGCGACCGGAGCGAACGTGCGCACGATCGGCACGAAGCGGGCGAGGATGATCGTGAGCCCGCCGAACCGCTCGAAGAACGCGTTCGTGCGTTCGACGTTCTTGACGCTGAACAGCCCCGATTCCTTGCGCTCGAACACCGCGGGTCCCGCCTTGTGGCCGATGTAGTAGCCCACTTCGCCGCCGAGGAATGCCGCGAGCCCGATGAGGAGCGCGACCCACCAGACCGAGATGCCGAAGACGCCGTCGGGCCCGCCGGTGCCGGGGTGGGCGAGCAGGCCCGAGATGACGAGCAGGGTGTCGCCGGGGAGCAGGAAGCCGATGAGCAGGCCGGTCTCGGCGAACACGATGAAGCACACCACCAGCAGCGCCCACGGCCCGGCCGCGGCGATGATCGACTCGGGATCGAGGAACGGGATCAGTGCGGTGTGGATCATGCAGCGGGCTCCAGTCGTCGGACGCGGCGGAACGCCGGGTCAACAAGCGGCGTGGTGTCGTTGCAGTCTACCGAGCAGATGCCCGTGCCGACCGGGATCCGCCGATGAAATCATCCGAGCGGATGACCCGTGCGTCGCCGGGCGCGGCAAGCTTCGGCCTCAGGCGGCGAGGGCTTCGAAGATCGCGCTGTTCATGTGGAACGAGGCGCGCACCTCGGCGATGAGCACGTCGACCTCGCCGGGTTCGAGCGCGAGCGCGTTCATCGCATCGCGATAGCCGCGCTTGTAGCGCACGACGCCGTCGTCGGCGACGTCGAACCGGTAGAACCCCAGTTGGTCGGGCGTCGCGCCGTAGTGGCGCGCGACGAGCGCGGCGATCGCCTGGCCACCCGACAGGTCGCCGAGGTAGCGGGTGTAGTGATGTGCGAGGTAGCGCACGTCGTCGTCGGCGATCGTGCGCAGGTGCGCCGCGTAGGTCGCCGTCTCGGGGAGCGGAGGGTGCGCCTCGCGCCAGTCGGATGCCCCGAGCGCGGCCAGGTCCGCGTCGATCGCGTCCATTCGAGCGAGTTCGGGATCGAACACCGACGGGTCGTCGGGGCGGCTCCCGCGCTCCTCGAGCGCCTCGTAGACCCACGCGAGCTGCGCGAGGTAGCGCGTGTATGCGTCGAGCGAGAGCGAGCCGCCCATGAGCGCCGTGATGAAACCGCGGGTCTCGGCGGCGCGGTGGTCGTCGGCGGAGGCCGCGCGCACCAACGCGGCGACGTCGAGGGGCTCGGTGGCCGGGGTCGGCGCTGCGTGCGGGGGAGCGATCGTCATTGCGGACCTTTCGGTTGGCGGCGAAGCGAAGTTAGGTAAGGATAACCTCACTTGTGCAGCTTATCGGGTCGTTGAGCCAGCTCGGAAGCGGCCGATGTCGGCGGCCCGCGATAGCGTCGCCCGCATGCGGAACGGCTTCATCTTCACCGGCACCGACCCCGAACTCGCCGTCGAGCTCGCCCCGCTCGCCGAGGCGTCCGGGTGGGACGCCTTCTTCGTGTGGGAGGGCATCTGGGCCACCGATCCGTGGGCGACGCTCGCGGCGGCCGCGATGGTGACCGAGCGCATTCGCCTCGGCACGATGCTCACGCCGGTGCCACGCCGTCGCGCCTGGGAGCTCGCGGGCCAGACGATGACGGTCGACCGCCTGTCGCAGGGTCGCGTCATCCTGTCGGCCGGGCTCGGCGTGCCGCAAGACGTCGAAGATCGGTTCTGGATCTTCGAAGACGATCCCGGTCGCAAGGTGCGTGCCCAGCTGCTCGACGAGGGGCTCGAGCTCATGCAGCACCTCTGGCAGGGTCATCCGTTCGAGTACGAAGGCGACCACTACCGGGCGAAGCGCACCGGCACGATGCTGCCGCCGGCGATCGTGCAGCAGCCGCGCATCCCCACCTGGGTCGTCGGCGTCTGGCCGCGCATGAAGTCGATGCGTCGCGTCGCCCGGTACGACGGGTGGATTCCGAACTACGCTCCGCCGAACGCCTCCGGCATCGACCCGCTCGAGCAGCAGCGCACCTACACGCCCGACGTCGCGGCCGAGGCGATCGCGTGGATCACCGCGGAGCGCGAGCGCCTCGGCCTCGCCGACCGGCCCTTCGACATCGTGCACGAGGGAACGACGGGTGGCGTCGACCCGGTGGCCGATGCCGCCGTCGTCCGCCCCTGGGCCGAGGTCGGGGCGACGTGGTGGCTCGAATCCGACTGGCAGGTGCCCGCCGACCGGGTCGCCGAGTACGCGCGCGACCGGCTTCGGGCGGGTCCGCCGCGCGTCGACTGACGCACTCTAGGCTGTGCGCATGGCGCGCTTCCGAACCGAGCGAGGCTTCGACCGGCTGGTCAACTTCTCAGACGCGGCCGTCGCGATCGCGATCACGCTGCTCCTGCTCCCGCTCGTCGACGTGGCGGTCGAGATCGAGCACGAGTCGCTCGGCGACCTGCTCGCGTCGAACCTCGGCACGCTCATCGCCTTCGGGTTCACGTTCGCGGTGATCGCCCGGCTCTGGTTCTCGCACCACCGCATCTTCGAGGCTGCGGTCGACTACGACGACGCGGTCATCCTCATCAACTTCGTCTGGCTGGCGAGCATCGTCGTCATGCCGTTCACGGCGAACGTGCTCGCGCACTCCGACACCGTCGACCCGGGCGTCAACTCGCTGTACATCGGCACGGTGCTGCTCTCGAACCTCACCCTCTCGTGGCTCGTCGTGCACCTGCGCCGCCACCCCGAGCTCACCGTGCGCGAGGGTCGCGTGCACCTTCGCGTCGTCGACTCCCTGATCACTACCGGCACGATCGCACTTGCGCTCCTGCTCGCCGCGCTCTTCCCGGCGGTCGGCATGTTCTGGCTGCTCCTGCTGGTGCCGGCGAACGTCATCGCGGGCATGGTTCAGCGCGGGCGGTATTCCACCTCGGGGCGACCCGGGGCGCCGTAGCGGCTCGCCCGCTCGACCACTCCGGTGTCGGCCAGATGCTCGAGGTAGCGGCGGGCGGTGACCCGCGAGAGGTCGAGCGCCGCGGCCAGTTCCGTCGCCGAGGTCGCACCCGCCGGTGCGGCGCGCACTGCGGCGCGGACGCGGTCGAGGGTCTCTCGCGTGAGACCCTTCGGGAGGTCGGCGGTCGAAGTGGTGCGCAGGGCCGCGAACGAGGCATCCACCTCCTGCTGGTCGGTGACGACCGCCGTGGCGACACGCGCGTGGTAGTCGCGGTAGGCGGTGAGCTTCTCCGCGAAGGCGGCGAAGCCGAACGGCTTGATGAGGTACTGCACGATGCCGAGCGACACGGCGGATCGCACGACGGCCGCGTCGCGCACTGCCGTGACGGCGATGACGTCGATCTCGATGCCCACCGCGCGGAGCGATCGGCACAGCTCGATTCCGGTGGTGTCGGGGAGGTTGACGTCGAGCAGAATGAGGTCGAACGACTCGGCACGACCCTCGCGGGTGTCGCGAAGCATCCGGATCGCCTCGTGCCCGGTGTGGGCGACGCCCGCTGTGTGGAACCCGTCGACCCGTTCGACGTAGGCGGCATGGGCCTCGGCGGTGACGGGATCGTCCTCCACGACGAGCACGCGCAGCGCGGCGGCGTTCGACTCAGCCATCGGCGGCCACCTCGGCCCGGGCCGACGTCGACGCCGCTGCGGCGGGCAGGGTGACGTCGAACCGCGAGCCCGCGATGCGGATCCGGCCGCCGAGGCGAGTCACGGCCTGGCGCACGAGCGCCAGCCCGATGCCGTGCCCGAGCGCCTGCTTGGTCGTGACGCCGAGGTCGAACACGCGGTCGCCGTCGCGCGGACCCGGCCCGCTGTCGCCGACCGCGACTCGCAGCTCGCCGGCCGTCGCCCGGACTGACACGTCGACCCGCGGCGACGGGGTGGCGGATGCCGCGTCGAGCGCGTTGTCGATGAGATTGCCGACGATCGTGATGAGGTCGCGGGCCGGCACGCCCGTCGCCTCGAGGTGGTCGGGGAGATCGATCTCGAACGCGATCCCCCGTTCGCTCGCCTGGGCGGCCTTGCCGAGGAGGAGCGCCAGCAGCACCGGCTCCTCGACCGCCGACACCAAGCGGTCGGCCAGCGCCTGACTGAGGGCGAGCTCGGAGCTCGCGAGGGCCGCGGCATCCTCGGCCCGATCGAGCTCGATGAGCGCGATGATCGTGTGGAGTCGGTTCGCGAACTCGTGCGCCTGCGAGCGGAGCGCGTCGGAGAGCGTCGTCATGGTCGCGAGCTCGCCCGTGAGCTCCTGGAGTTGCGTGTGGTCGCGCAGGGTCGTGACCGAACCGATGCGGCCGGCGCCGGCCGCGCCACGATCGCGGTCGCGGTCCCGAGACACGATGACGTCGCGGTCGATCACGAGCACGTGCGTCGGCGTGATGGCGATCTCGTCGACCACAGCGCCGTCGCGGCCGAGCACGTCGGCGACCGCCGGGGGCAGGTCGAGCCGGTCGAGCGGGATCGACTCATCGCGTCCGCGATCGCGGCGGGGAAGCCCGAGCAGCTCGGCGGCCCGGTCGTTGTAGAGCACCACCGCGCCCGAGCGGTCCTGCAGCACGAGGCCTTCGCCGATGGAGTGCAGCACGCCCTCGTAGTAGGCGAACATGCGGCTCATCTCCTCGGCGCCTCGGCCCCACGTCACGCGACGCAGGTACCGGCTCAGCAGCCACGCGCCGACGGCGCCGATCGCGATCATGCCGAGCGCAGCGAGGATGACCGTTGCGATGCGTCCGCCGAGCGCCACCTGCGTGTTCGACACGGTCACGCCGGCGGCGACCAGGGCGACGACCTCGCCGACGTCGTCCTCGATCGGGACGACCGCGCGCACCGACGGGCCGAGCGTGCCCGTGTACGTCTCGGTGAACGGCTCGCCCGCGAGCGCCCGGTCGATGTTGCCGAGGAACTGCTGCCCGATCTGGGCGGGATCGCGGTGCGTGTACCGGGTGCGGTCCGGGGCCATGATCGTGACGAAGTCGACGCCGGCCTCGGTCATGACGTCCTCGGCGTAGGGCTGCAACCGTGCCGACGGGTCGCCCGTGCCGAGTGCGGTGTGCACGAACGGGTCGGAGGCGAGGGTCTCGGCGACCGCCATACTCTTGGCCGCGGCATCGCGCTCCACGTCGGCGCGCGCATCGGCCCAGATCCAGGCGACGGCGATCACCGCGAGCGCCACGATCATGACCAGCTGCAGGGCGAACAGCTTCGCGGCGATGCTCCAGCCGCTGATCCACGCCTTCATGACCACCTCGCAACGCTGCTCGGTTTCAGCCTAGGCGCGTGTTCGACCGCGTGCCGCGAACAGTATGAACACAACGCGAGCGCGCGGCATCCGTCGTCGCATCCTTGCCCGATACCGACCTCATCGTCGACCGGCGATGACCCGACACGGAAGGCAGACGGCAATGGCGCTCCAGTCTCGAACCCCGGGCACGAAGCCCCGGCGCAGGATCGACTCCTCGCACTACCTCTACATCGCGGTGATCGGCGCGGTGCTCGCGGGCATCACGGTGGGGCTCGCGGCCCCCGAGTTCGCGGTGGGGCTCAAGCCCATCGGCGACGCGTTCGTGCTGCTCATCAAGATGATGATCGCGCCGATCATCTTCTGCACGATCGTGCTGGGCGTCGGCTCGATCGCGAAGGCCGCGACGGTCGGCAAGGTCGGTGGCCTCGCGCTGCTGTACTTCATCGTCATGTCGACCTTCGCGCTCGGGATCGGGCTCGTGGTCGGCAACCTCATCCACCCTGGCGAGGGCCTCAACATCGCGAACGCGACGTACGACGCCGGCGCGACCGAGGCGAAGACGACCCAGGAGTTCATCCTCGGCATCATCCCGACCTCGCTGCTCTCGTCGCTCGTCGACGGCAATATCCTGCAGGTGCTCTTCGTGGCGCTGCTCGTGGGCTTCGCGCTGCAGAAGATGGGCACGAAGGGCACGCCGATCCTCGGCGCGATCCGCCAGATCCAGGCGCTCGTGTTCCGCATCCTCGCGATGATCATGTGGGTCGCGCCGATCGGCGCGTTCGGCGCCATCGCCGCGGTCGTCGGCAACACGGGCATCGGTGCGATCGTCGCGCTCGGCACGCTCATGGTCGCGTTCTACATCACTTGCGCGCTCTTCATCGTGGCGGTGCTCGGATCACTGCTCTGGGCCGTGGCGCGCGTCAGCATCTTCCGCATGATGAAGTACCTCGGCCGGGAGTACCTGCTCATCGTCTCGACGTCGTCGAGCGAGGTCGTGCTGCCGCGACTCATCGCCAAGATGGAGCACGCGGGCGTCTCGAAGCCGGTGGCGGGCATCACGATCCCCACGGGCTACTCGTTCAACCTCGACGGCACGGCGATCTACCTCACGATGGCCTCCCTGTTCATCGCGAGCGCCATGGGCACACCGCTCTCGCTCGGTGAGCAGGTCGGACTGCTGCTGTTCATGATGGTCGCATCGAAGGGCGCCGCCGGCGTCACGGGCGCCGGCCTCGCAACCCTGGCCGGCGGCCTGCAGGCGCACCGACCCGACCTCGTCGACGGCGTCGGCGTCATCGTCGGGATCGACCGGTTCATGTCCGAGGCGCGGGCGCTCACGAACTTCACCGGCAATGCCGTTGCGACGTTGCTCGTGGGCACCTGGACGAAGCAACTCGACCGTGACCAGCTGCGCGGCGTGCTCACGGGCGAGCGCCCGTTCGACGAGACGACCATGAGCGTCGACGATCACCTCTCGCCCGACGAGCAGGCGGAGGTCGAGCGCGAGGAGCGACCGTCGACGGCCGCCATCGCGGCGATCGTCGGCGACCTCGACGAACGGATGACCCGGGGTGAGCGGAGCCGCTGAGTCCTCCGAGGACCGTCGCTGTCGTGCCCGCATCCACCGCCGCCCTGCTCACGCAGGGCGGCGGTGATCGCCGTCGGTGAGGGCCGCCGGACATGGATCCGCGACGGATCGTTCTCGATGTGCTGGATCTCGGTGCGGAAGGTGGGACTTGAACCCACACGCCCGAAGGCACAGGAACCTAAATCCTGCGTGTCTGCCGATTTCACCACTCCCGCGAGTGCCCGATCAGTCTAGGCGGTCGCCACGGGCAGCGCTCCGCCGCGACATCCGCCTGTGAACTCCTTCCTGACCAGCCCTTGACCGGCGTGAGACGATGGGCGGGGGATTGGGGGCTGGCATGGCCGAGGACTACCCGAACATCGCCGACCATGGGTTGATCGGCGACCTGCAGACCGCTGCGCTCGTCGATACGAACGGCACCATCGACTGGTTCTGCGCGCCGCGCTTCGACTCGCCGAGCATCTTCGCGTCGCTGCTCGACGCCGAGCGGGGCGGGTACTGCAGCATCCGGCCCACGGATGCCGAGTACGTGACGCGGCAGCTGTACCTGCCCGACACCGCGATCCTCGTCACGCGATTCATGACCGAGGCCGGCGTCGGCGAGGTCATCGACTTCATGCCGGTCGCCGACGGGGAGGCGACCGACCGGCACTGCCTCGTGCGGATGGTGCGCGTCGTGCGGGGGACGATGGAGTTCGAGGCCGAGATCCAACCACGCTTCGACTACGGGCGGACGCCGCACACCATCGAGCCGGTGCCGGGCGCGGGCGTGATGTTCTCCGCCGGCGACCACTCGCTCACCGTGCACCGCGTCGGCGACCCCGTGATCCACGGCTCGCTGCGGGCCGGGCACATCGAGCTCTCGGGCCAGGGCCTGCGGATCACCGGCACCCTGAACGCCGGTGAGATGACCGGCGTGATGCTCGAGTCTGGTGGCGTGCCGCCGGCGAAGGTCAGCGAGGACGAGCTGTTCGAGCGGTTCCAGGAGACCCGCCGCTTCTGGCGCGACTGGAACGCTCGCTCGACGTACCGCGGGCGATGGCGCGAGATGGTCGCCCGCTCGGCGATGACGCTCAAGCTCATGACCTACGCGCCCTCTGGCGCCCTCGTGGCGGCACCGACGGCGGGCCTCCCCGAGCAGGTGGGCGGTGAGCGCAACTGGGACTACCGCTACACGTGGATCCGCGACGCGTCGTTCTCGGTCTACGCACTGCTCGGCCTCGGCTACACCGAGGAGGCCGAGGCGTTCGTGCAATGGCTGATGGACCGCATTCACGAGAGCGTCGGTGAGGCATCCGGACCGCTCAAGATCATGTACCGGGTCGACGGGTCATCCGACCTCGTCGAGGAGACGCTCGACCATCTCACCGGGTATCGTGCCTCGGCGCCGGTGCGCATCGGCAACGGCGCCGCCGACCAGTTGCAGCTCGATATCTACGGCGAGGCGATGGACTCGATCCACCTCGCCGATACGCACGGGCTGCAGTTGCCGCACGTCGGCTGGACCCAGATCGCCGAGATGCTCGACTGGGTCTGCGACAACTGGGACTCGCCCGAGGAGGGCATCTGGGAGACCCGCGGCGGTAGGCAGAACTTCACGTACGGGCGCTTCATGTGCTGGGTGGCGCTCGATCGAGGCATCCGCATCGCCACGCTTCGAGGCCGCCCGGCCGCGATCGAGCGTTGGACGACGGAGCGCGACGCCATCTACGAGCAGATCATGACGAAGGGCTGGCACGCTGATCGCGGCGCCTTCGTGCAGCACGACGGCACTGATGTGCTGGATGCCTCGCTGCTCGTGATGCCGCTCATGGGGTTCGTCGCCCCGCGCGATCCGATGTGGCTCTCGACGCTCGACGCGATGGACGAGGAGCTCGTCTCGGACAGCCTGGTCTACCGCTACAACCCGAGCGCCTCGCCCGACGGGCTCCGCGGGTCCGAGGGCACCTTCACGCTGTGCTCGTTCTGGTACGTCGACGCGCTCGCACGCTCGGGTCGCCTCGACGAGGCGCAGCTCGTGTTCGAGAAGATGCTGACCTACGCGAACCACCTCGGCCTCTACGCCGAGGAGATCGGGTTGACGGGGGAGCAGCTCGGCAACTTCCCTCAGGCGTTCAGCCACCTCTCGCTCATCAACGCGGCCGTGAACCTCGACTACCAGCTCGATCACGGGTCGGGGTTCGTGGATCCGGTGCTGACGAAGGGGCGACGAACGGCATGAACGCGGATGTCGCGCCTGGCGCGAGCGCCGACGTGCTCGTGATCTTCGGGATCACGGGCGACCTGGCGCGGGTGATGACGTTCCGGTCGCTGTACCGGTTGGAGGCGCGCGGCCTGCTCGAGTGCCCGATCGTCGGCGTCGCCGTCGACGACTGGACGATCGAGCAGCTCGTCGCGCGGGCGCGCTCGTCGATCGTGGGCACGGGCGAACCGCTCGACGAGGAGGTGTTCGGTCGCCTCGCGGCCCGGCTCGACTACGTGCAGGGCGACTTCGCCGACGACGAGACGTACACGCGAGTGGCGGCGGCGATCCGCGGGGCGAGCTCGCCCGTCTTCTACCTCGAGATCCCGCCGAGCCTCTTCGCGACCGTCGTGAAGGGCCTCGCCGGTGCGGGCCTCACCGAGCGCGGCCGTGTCGTGGTCGAGAAGCCGTTCGGGCACGACCTCGCGTCGGCTCAGGAGCTCGCCGCGGAGCTGCACCAGTATCTCGACGAATCGCAGCTGTTCCGCATCGACCACTACCTCGGCAAGATGGGCCTCGAAGAGATCGTGTACCTGCGCTTCGCGAACACGATGCTCGAGCCGGTGTGGAACCGCAACTTCGTCGACAGCGTGCAGATCACGATGGCCGAGGAGTTCGGGATCGCGGGCCGCGGTCACTTCTACGATCCGGTCGGTGCGCTTCGCGATGTCGTCGTCAATCACCTGATGCAGGTCGTCGCGGCCGTCGCCATGGAGGCGCCGGCCCACGGCGACGTCGGCACGATCACCGAGATGCAGACGCTGCTCTTCCGCGCGATCGCCGATGCCGACCCGCAGTACTACGTTCGAGGGCAGTTCGACGGCTTCCACGACGTCGATGGGGTGGCATCCGACTCGACGACCGAGACCTTCTGCGCACTGCGACTCGAGATCGAGAACTGGCGCTGGTCGGGCGTTCCGTTCTTCATCCGCACCGGCAAACTGCTGCCGGTGACCGCCACCGAGGTGCGACTCGTGTTCAAGGGGCCTCCGACGCTCGGATTCGGGTTGCGCGATGCGAGCAGTCGGCCCGACGAGCTCGTGATCCGCCTCGATCCGTCGACGGGGGTTCGGATCGTGCTGAACGCCCAGCGAGCGGATGCCCCGAAGCCGCGTTCGATCGAGCTCGATATGGAATTCGCGACCAAGGGCGGCGAGGGGCCGACCCCGTACGAGGTGCTGCTGCTCGCCGCGATCCGCGGCATCCGCCCCCGCTTCACTCGGCAGGACACCGTCGAGGCCGCGTGGCGCGTGATGCAGCCGCTCATCGAGACGCCGGGGACGGTGCATCCGTACGCGCCCGGAACGTGGGGACCTGGTGAAGCCGACGCGCTCGTGGCCGACCACGGCGGATGGCGCGATCCCTGGCTCTGAAAGCGGGAGCGCTACCCCGCCGGCGCGAGGTCTGAGCCCAGCCGCTGGAACAGCCTCGTCTTGCGTTCGATCACCGCCGCATCGGTCGGAAGGTTCCAGAGGTACACGTGCTCCGTCGGCGCGTAGGCGAACACGCGCGACGAGGTCACGACCTCGATCGCGTCGGCCGGCCGTCCGAAGAGGTCTGGACCGGTGCGGGCCGACACCCGGGCGATGGCACCGAGGGACTCGCCGGCCTCCGTCGACAGGATGCGGCCAGCATGGGTGTCGCGCAGGCCGCTGGCGCGCAGTGTTCGAAGCGGCACCGGATCGCGCCCGTGGATGTTGGGCCAGCACACCTTGCAACTCCGCACTGAGGGGAGTCGACGCGCGGCCTCGCGCGTCATGAGCGTCGGGAGCGCGGGTCGGTACCGCAGGTCGGCCCCGAGACGGGCGCGACGGGCGTCCGTCCACTGCGCCCTCCGGTCGAGGTGGGGCTCCACCACGGTGCACTCGAGGCGATGCAGCAACCGTTGCCGCGGCGACTCCATGCCGGTCACCGCGAACTCCGCACCGCCGAGGAACGACTCGCGCAGGGCCGCGGTCTCTTCGGCCACGACCCGGTCGATCAGCGCATCCAACTCGAGTGGACCCATACGCCAGTCTCCATTCCGCCCTGCGGCATCGGTGCCGATGAGCCGAATGTATCGACCGCGCGCACCCTTCGGGTCGCAAGGTCATGACGACACGCGGAGCGGCCGTCGCGGAGCTCGTGGGCGCGCCTGCATCCCGTGCTGTGGATAACTTCGGGGCGGGTCATCCGCTTCACCGCAAGATGGAGGCATGTCGGATCCCGTGCGCACCATCGCCGAACGGGTGCGCACGCGCGTGCTCCGCGAGGGAATCGATCTGGCCGGCAACGACGCGGTGACCTCGCGCTACGCCCGCGAAGAGGTGCGGCGGTACAGCGAGCGCGCCCTCACGGGCGCGCACGCGGGTCTCGGCGACGAGCACGGCACCGCACGCGACGTCGTCGCGTCGCTCACCGGGTACGGGCCGCTGCAGCCGTTCTTCGACGACCCCGAGGTCGAGGAGATCTGGATCAACGGGCCCACGCGGGTCTTCATCGCGAGGGGCGGCGTCTCCGAGCTGACGACGGTCGTGCTCTCCGATCGTGAGGTGCGCGAGCTCGTCGAGCGCATGCTGCAGCACTCCGGCAGGCGCGTCGACCTGTCGTCGCCCTTCGTCGACGCCTCGTTGCCCGACGGGTCACGACTGCACGTCGCGATCCCCGATGTGGCTCGGGCGCACTGGGCGGTCAACATCCGCAAGTTCCAGCAGCGCATCCGCACGCTCGACCGGCTCGTCGAACTGGGGTCGCTCACCCCGACCGCGTCCGAATTCCTGCGCATGAGCGTGCTCGCCGGCGCGAACATCCTCGTCTCGGGTGCAACGCACACCGGCAAGACCACCCTGCTGAACGCCCTCATGTCGAGCGCCCGCGACGCCGATCGCGTGGTCACCGTTGAGGAGACCTTCGAACTCGACCTCGACGTGCGCGACATCGTCGCGCTGCAATGCCGGCAGCCCAACCTCGAGGGGTCGGGCGAGATCACGCTGCGTCGACTCATCAAAGAGGCGCTCCGTATGCGCCCCGACCGGCTCATCGTCGGCGAGGTCCGCGAGGCCGAGAGCCTCGATCTGCTCATCGCGCTGAATTCGGGCCTTCCGGGAATGTGCACCATCCACGCGAACTCGGCACGCGATGCGCTCGCAAAGCTCTGCACCCTCCCGCTGCTCGCTGGGCGCAATATCGACTCGTCGTTCGTCGTCCCGACCGTCGCGACGTGCATCGACCTCGTCGTGCACCTCACGATCGATCGCTCCGGTGCGCGACGCATCGCCGAGATCTCGGCACCGACCGGAGCGTGCACCGGCGCATCGGTCGACGCCGACACGGTCTTCGAGACGCGAGGCGGCGTGCTCGTTCCGACCGGAACCCGACCCGCTCGACTCGAGAAGTACCACGCGAGCGGCTTCGACCCCGATGCGGTGCTCGGCGGGATCACCCGATGAGCCTCGTATTCGGAGCCCTGTTCGGGCTCGGCATGCTGCTCGTCGCGGCGCCGTTCATGTGGCCGGCGCGGCGACAGACCCGAAGGGCGTCGAACGTCGTCACCGTCATCCACGGCGAGCTTGCGCTCGCCGGACTCGGAAGTGTGCCGATCGCGGTAGCGGTCGCGGTGTCGCTCGCGCTCGCCGTCGTCGCCGCGGCGGTCGCGCAGGCGGTGTTCGCGGTTCCCATCCTCACGATCGTCGCCGCCGGGCTCGGATTCGCGTTCATCCCCGCGCTCGTGCGTGCACGCGCCACCCGGCGGCGGGCCGCGAACCGGGCGGTATGGCCCGATGTCGTCGACCACCTCGTCGCGTCCGTGCGGGCGGGCATGTCGCTCCCCGAGAGCGTGGGTGCGCTCGCCGAACTCGGGCCGGCCGCGACACGAAGCGCGTTCGCCTCGTTCGATCGCGAATACCGCCGAACCGGCAACTTCTCGGCCTGCCTCGACCGGCTGAAGGCCGACCTGGCCGATCCGGTCGCCGATCGAATCCTCGAGACGCTGCGCATGGCGCGGGAGGTCGGCGGTAGCGACGTCACGGCGGTGCTCCGCGGCCTCGCCGGATATCTTCGCGAAGACGCGTCCCTGCGCGCCGAGGTCGTGGCCCGGCAATCCTGGATCAGGAACGCCGCGCGACTCGGTGTGGCTGCGCCGTGGTTGCTGCTCGTCGTGCTCGCGAGCCGCCGCGAGACCATCATCGCGTACGACTCTCCCGCCGGTACCGCCCTCATCGTCATCGGGCTCGCCGTCACCCTCGTCGCCTACCGCTCGATGATCGCGCTCGGCCGACTTCCCGAGGAGCGCCGATGGTTCCGCTGAACGCGACCGCAGCGCTCGGCGTGCTCTGCGGCGTCGTGCTGGGGTTGGGGCTCTGGCTCGTGCTGTCGACCGTTCCGCGCATCGGGAGGCCGCGACTCGCCGAGCGGGTCGCTCCGTTCCTGACCGACATCTCGGCCGAGGCTCGACTGATGGTCGTGCGCCGCTCCGCGGATCCGTCGCCCGTGCTCGGCCTCATCGTGGCGCCGCTCACGCATTCGCTGCGCAGCGTGCTGGCCGACTGGATCGGCGGCAACGAGATCATCGCGAAGCGCCTTCGCCAGGCCGGATCGGCTGCGAGCGTCGAGCGCTTCCGGGGCGAGCAACTGGCGTGGGCGGCGGCGGGCTTCGCGATCGCGGCGGCGCTCGCGGTGCTGGCACCGTCGTTTACGAGCATGCCAGTGGTCGTGCGCATTGCGCTGCCATTCCTCGCGGCGGCGCTCGGTGCGGCGGCGCGCGACTGGCTGCTCAGCCGGCTAGCGAAGCGCCGACTCGCTCGGATCTCATCCGAGCTGCCGACCGTGCTCGAGTTCCTGACCCTGAG
Source organism: Agromyces cavernae (assembly GCF_021044935.1). GTDB lineage: Bacteria > Actinomycetota > Actinomycetes > Actinomycetales > Microbacteriaceae > Agromyces > Agromyces cavernae. The sequence continues at coordinate 837,336 of NZ_JAJNMP010000002.1, read as the reverse complement.
CCTCACTGCGGGCGAAGGCATGCTCGGGGCCATCCGACGAGTCGCCGAAGCCGGGGCAGGTGAACTCCCTCGGGAGTTCGCCGGAGTGGTCGCGGCCGTCGGAACCGGCGTACCGCTCGGTCAGGCGCTCGCCGAACTCCGCGACGCGCTCGACCACGCCGCACTCTCGCGGGCGCTCGACCAGGTGCTCGGCGCGCTCGAACGAGGCGCTCCGCTCGCCGCGGTTCTGCGATCCCAGGCGGGCGACGCACGCGAGGCGGCGAAGCGCACGATCATCGAGCTGGCCGGTCGAAAAGAGATCGCCATGCTCGTCCCCCTCATCTTCCTGATCCTTCCCGTGACCATCGCGTTCGCGCTGTTCCCGGGATACCTGGTGCTGCAGGCGGGGTTCTGATGGCGGAGCACCCGAAGAACACGGGCCTGGAGCGGCCGGTCCCCGACGAAAGGAATGCACATGCGAACGAAGATCCAGGAGCGCCTGCGCGACGAGCGGGGCGACGTCCCCGGCTGGGTGCTCATCACGCTCATGACCGCCGGACTCGTCATCGTGATCTGGGGGCTCGCCGGCCCGGCGCTGAGCGGCGTGTTCGACCAAGCCATCAGTCGCGTACTCGGATTCTGAGCGCTCGCGTGGGCGCGGTGTCGCGCCTGCGAAGGCTCGTCGTCGATGAACGCGGCTCGGCCGTCGCCGAGTTCACGCTCGTCGGCGTCCTGCTCACCGTGCTCGCGCTCGCCGTCGTGCAACTCGCCCTCTCCCTGCACGTGCGCAACACGGTGCTCGATGCCGCAGCCGAAGGAGCGCGCTACGCCTCGCTCGCCGGCGCGGGCGAGCAGGCCGGCATCGTGCGCACCCGCGACCTCATCGCGGCTGCGATCTCGACCGAGTACGCCGGGGATGTCACCGCGAGTCGCACCGCGATCGGCGGGGTTCCGGTCGTGGCGATCACGGTTCGAACGACGATGCCGGTGATCGGTCTCCTCGGGTTCGCGCACGGGCTGGAGGTGACCGGGCATGCGGCCGTCGAGACGCTCGACTGATCCCGGCCCTTCGACCGTGAACCGCGATGCGGGCGATGCCGCAGAGCATGGCGAGCGGGGGTCCGCGTCGCTCGAGTTCCTGACCGTCGGGGTGCTGCTGCTCGTGCCGATCGTCTACCTCGTGCTCGCACTGGCCTCGGTCCAGGGCGGTGCGCTCGCGGTCGAGGGTGCGGCCCGCCAGGCGGCGCGCATCGCGGTGCAAACGGGAGATCGCTCGGGCGCAGCAGCCGCCGTCGACCGGGCGGTGCGAGTGACACTCGCCGACTACGGGGTCGACGCCGGCGCGGCATCGGTCGTCATCGATTGCCAGAGCGCACGATGCGACGCACCGGGCACGCGCGTGCGAGTCACGGTCGAGGCGCACGTGCGGCTGCCGCTGGTGCCCGACGTGCTCGAACTCGGCTTGGCGGGCACCGTGCCGGTCGAGGCGAGTGCGACGCAGACGGTCTCGCGGTTCGCGCGAGGCGGCTCGTGATGCTGCGATTGCGCCGCCGCATGCGCGGCGAAGACCAGGGATCGACGTTGCTCCTGACGATCTTCTTCTCGTTCCTCGGACTCTCGCTCGTGCTCGTCGTCGCTGCGGCGACCTCGCTCTACCTCGACCGCAAGCGGCTCTTCACCGTCGCCGACGGCGCGGCGCTCGCCGCGGCCGAGGCGTGGAGCCTCGACTCCATCCGCGTCGACGGCGATGAGCTGGCGTTCGAACTCGCCGATGCCGACGTGCAGCGGGTCGCGGCCGACTACCTGCGCGACGCGGCACACGAACTCGAGCAGGTCGAGCTCGTCGAGGCCTCATCGGTCGACGGCCGCAGCGCCACGGTCACGCTGCGCGCGGTGTGGCGTGCGCCGATCCACACCGAGTTGCTGCCCGTCGCGGTGCCGATCGAAGTGACCGCGACAGCGCGGTCGGTGTTCCACTGACGCGTCCCGCTCAGTGCTCCGGCCGCGGCACCACCGTCAGCACCCGCTCGATGAACATGTAGAACTCGTCCATGAAGTTGCGCAGGAACGCCGCGGTGCCGTCGTTCGTCACCTCACCGTCGTCGGTGATGAGTCCGGGCGTCATGTGGATGTACGCCTCGGGCGCGTTCATCTGCGGCGAGTCGCAGAACGACAGCACGCTCTTCAGGTTCTGCTGGGCCACCGCAGTGCCGAGGTGTCCTGGCGACGCACCGATGACCGCAGACGGCTTGCGGCTGAGCGAGTTCTGCCCCCACGGGCGGCTCGCCCAGTCGATGGCGTTCTTCAGGCCGCCGGGGATCGACCGGTTGTACTCGGGCGTCACGAACAGGATGGCGTCGGACGACTTCACGGCCTGCTTGAACTCGCGCGCGACCGGCGGGTAGTCACCGTCGTAGTCGTAGCTGTACAGCGGGAGGTCGCGGATCGCGATCTCGGTGAACTCGAGCCCGGCCGGCGCCAGGCGGATCAGGGCCTTCGACAGGGTTCGGTTGATCGATGCCTTGGCGAGACTGCCGACGAAGTAGCCGACGTGGTAGGGAGGCTCGTGTTCGATGATCTGGGCCATGTCACTGCCTTTCTCGGTTGAGGCGCGACGCTCTTCGTCGAGCGGTACGACGCGCGATCCCGGTGAATGGGGCGCGCAGTTCCAGTGTTCACCCGACCTGGACCGGAGTCACCCCTACCTGTGCGGCCGCCGAGGCACGTAGCGCGGCACGTAGCGCGCGAGCAGGCCGGCGCCGACGAGTCCGAGCACGCCCATGGTGGCGCTCGCGGCAGCGATCGACACGATGCTCGTGACTGCCGCGACGACGAGGGGCGCGGCCGCCGCGCCGGCGTCGGCGATAGTGCGATACGCACCGAGGAAGGGTGCCGGGTTCGCCTTGGGTGCGAGGTCGGCGCCGAGCGTGAGGATGACCCCGCTCGTGATGCCGTTGGCGACGCCGAAGAGGACCGCGGCCACCGTGAACCACGTCGCGGCGGCCGGTCCATCATGGGTGAGCGCGAGCAACAGGTGGCCGGTCGCGAGCCCGATGAGTCCGGGGATCGCGCCCCACAACCGCCCGAACCGGTCCATGATCTGACCGCTCACGTAGAAGAGCGCGAAGTCGATCGCCGCCGAGACCCCGATCACGATCGCCGCGAGGTCGGCGGGCATGCCGATCGAGACCGCCCACAGCGGCAGGATGACGATACGGCTCGCTCGGATCGCCGAAAGCACCCCCACGCCCGAGCCGACGCGGGCCAGCACCCCGCGATGGGTCACGATCGCACGGAACACGCCGTGCGACGAGGCATCCGCCTGGGCCTCACCGGCCGTCAGCCCTCGTTCGTTCGCTTCAGTGCCGTGAGCGGATGTCTCGCGCGCGAGCCGTGCCGCGCCGAACACCCGTTCGGGGTCGGGCAGCAGCAGGAGCACCACGACGACGGCGAGACAGCTCGCGACGAGCACCCAGAACACGGCCTCGGACGAGCCGGACCACGCGATGATCGTCGCAGCGACGAACGGCCCGACTGCCCACCCCGCGCGGAACACTCCCGCGAGCGTCGAGAGCGCGCGGGCGCGGATGCGTGCCGGCACGTAGCTCGTCAGGAACGCGTGGCGAGCGAGGCCGAACACGGCCGTCGCGAGTCCCAGCAGGAACACGCCGATGCCGAGCGCGGCCGGCGTGGGGGAGGCCAGCGCGATGAGCACACCGATGACCGCGAGCATCGCCGCCCCGATCATGGCGTTGCGTTCCCCGATGCGGGCCACGAGCCATCCGGCCGGAAGGTCGCCGGCCAACTGGCCGACCATGAGCATCGCGGCGATGAGTCCCGCGAGCGCGAGGGAGGCGCCGCGGTCGGTCGCGACGACGGGGATGACGGGGATGAGGGCGCCTTCGCCGAGCGCGAACAGCAGGGTCGGCAGGAATGCCGGGAGGATGATCGAGCGCAACGAGAACGGGGGCGCGGCGTCGGTCATCGATTCGACGCTACACCGCGGGTCAGCGACGGCGGGCCTGCGCCGCCGCACTCGCACCCGGCTCTCGGCGTGCCCGACTAAGCTGGGGACGCCATGTTGGAACTTGACCTTTCGCCCGAGATCACCGCGCTGCGCGCCACCTTCCGCGACATCCGTGCCGTCGTCGACGTCGACGCCCTCGAAGCCGAGATCGCGCGACTCTCAGAGCAGGCCGGCGCCCCCGACCTGTGGGACGACACCGAGAACGCCCAGAAGGTGACGAGCGCGCTCAGCCATCGCCAGTCCGAGCTCGCGCGCGTGAAGAGCATCGATTCGCGACTCGACGACCTCGAGGTGCTCATCGAGCTCGCCAACGAGATGGGCGACGAAGACAGCGCCGCCGAGGCGCGCTCCGAGCTCGAGTCCCTGCAGCAGGCGATCGGCGACCTCGAGGTGCAGACCCTGCTCGACGGCGAGTGGGACGACCGCCCCGCGGTCATCACGATCCGTGCGGGGGCGGGCGGCGTCGACGCCGCCGACTTCGCCGAGATGCTCATGCGCATGTACCTGCGCTGGGCCGAGAAGCACGACTACTCGGCGACCGTCATGGACACGAGCTACGCCGAGGAGGCGGGCATCAAGTCGGCGACGTTCGAGATCGACGCCCCCTACGCCTTCGGCACGTTGAGCGTCGAGGCCGGCACCCACCGCCTCGTGCGCATGAGCCCCTTCGGCGCGGCCGGCAAGCGGCAGACGAGCTTCGCGGCGGTCGAAGTCATCCCGCTCATGGAGGAGGCGCAGGAGGTCGACATCCCCGAGAACGACATCCGCGTCGACGTGTTCCGCTCGAGCGGGCCCGGCGGCCAGTCGGTCAACACCACCGACTCCGCCGTTCGCATCACCCACCTGCCGACCGGCACGGTCGTGTCGATGCAGAACGAGAAGTCGCAGATCCAGAACCGTGCCGCCGCCATGCGCGTGCTCCAGTCGCGACTGCTCCTCATCCAGAAGGAGCAGGAAGCCGCCCAGAAGAAGGAGCTCGCGGGCAACATCACCGCAAGCTGGGGCGATCAGATGCGCTCGTACGTGCTCGCGCCGTACCAGATGGTGAAAGACCTGCGCACCGACTTCGAGGTCGGCAACCCGAGCCACGTCTTCGATGGCGATCTCGACGGCTTCATCGCCGCGGGCATCAAGTGGCGCAAGCAGAAGACCGAGGACTGAGCCGGCGCGACGTCGCGGCCCGGCCGTGAGGCTCGACCTTGCCAATGACGAATCGATTCCCGAGCGCCCTGTACCGTCGCGGCTCCGAGCCCGACCCCCGATTCAGCCTCGCCAACGAGCGGACGTTCCTCGCATGGGTGCGCACGTCGCTCGCGCTCCTCGCGGCGGGGGTGGCGCTCGAGGCGCTCGTCGTGCCGATCTCGCCGGGGTTCCGCCTGGCGGCGGCGATCGTGTTCGTCCTCCTGGGAGTGACCGCGGCCGTTCAGGCCTGGGTCGGCTGGATGCGTACCGAGCAGGCGCTGCGCGAGAGTGAGCCGCTCCGCGGTCCGAGCGTGGGGTTGGTCATCGTCGTCGGAGTCGTCCTCGCCGTCGTGCTCATGACGCTCGGGTTCATCTGGTGACGCAACCGCCCGGCCGTCCGTTCGATCCCGGTCTGCAGCTCGAGCGCACGCTGCTGGCGTGGCGGCGAACCTGCTTGGCGCTCGGGCTCGCGAGCGCGGTCATGGTGCGCTTCGCGGCCGAGGCGCTCGGTGCGGCCGCGGTGGTGCTCGGCATCCTCGGACTGGGCGCCGCCGCAGCGGGATACGCACGGGCGGCCGTGCGTTACCGCCGCGGTCATGAAGGGCTGACCGGGTCGGGCGAGCTGCCCATCGACGGGCTGGCCCTCGCGCTCGTCTCGGTCACCCTCGTGCTGATCGGAGTCGGCGCCCTCGCGTATGTGGTCGGCAGCGGCGTCGATCGCCTGCTGCTGTGAGGTGACGAGTCCACGCGCCGATCACCACGGCGACGGGCGTTCGTTGTCGCGCTCGCTGTCGTCGGGAAGATGCGGCAGCTCGGAACCGCCCGCGCGGATGCACAACCATCGCAGCTGCTCGGGGCTGTCGGGCAGGCAATGCCAGGTGCGCCAGACGCCCTGACCGACGCGCACGACGGTGCCCGGGCCGACGTCGACGACCTCGTGGTCCAACGCCATCTGGCCACGCCCGGCGAGGAACAGGTACGCCTCTTCGATGCGCGCGTGCGAATGCCAGTAACCCGCCTCCTCGCCCGGCTCGAACGCGTTCGCGGTCATGCCGATGAACTGCATGGTGAGGTCGTGGTCGACGACGCGTCGACCGTCGCGCGAGCTCTCGGGACGGAACCCGCCGTAGTGCTCGCGCCACTCGTCGAGCCCGCCCATTTCCAGTACCTGATAGTCAGTCACGTCGTCACTGTAGACCGTCGGCGGCGTGTGGTGGATGGCCCGGACCGAGCAGGATCCGAGAAGCGCACGGCGGGGACCCACCCCTAGTCTGAGATCCATGAGCCGCACGAAGGCGGCGTCACTGATGGGAATCCCGCGAGGAGCGACGATGGCGACCGACACATCCGGTGGACTGAGCAAGGACGAGCGCGATGCGGTCAAGCAGCGCGCGAAGGAGCTCCGCGAGCAGGAGAAGGCCGGCAAGAGCCGTGCCGCCGGCGAGAAGGCGGTGCTCGACGCGATCGCCGCGCTCGAGCCCGAGGACAAGGTGCTCGCCGAGGGGCTGCACAAGGTCGTCAGCGCGGTCGCGCCCCATCTCGTCCCCAAGACGTACTACGGCATGCCGGGCTACGCGAACGGCGACGGAAAGATCGTCGTGTTCATCCAGCCGGCCAAGAAGTTCAAGACCCGCTACGCGACCATCGGGTTCGAAGACCGTGCGAGCCTCGACGACGGCGACCTGTGGGCTGTGGGCTTCGCGATCCGCGACTGGACGCCTGAGGTCGAGCAGAAGGTCACCGAGCTCGTCGGCAAGGCCGCCGGCTGACGCCTGGCGTTCGGGTGCGGCACGCGCTGACCTGACGCTGGGGGAGCCGCCGGGCGTCTCCACCGTCGCTGCGTCGAAGGCGGTCTACGAGGCCACCGCGTATGTCGCCTCCGACCGTGTGCCCGCCGCCACGACGAACGCCCGGATGAGTGCGATGCCCTCGGGATCGAGCCGCTCCTCGGGATGCCATTGCACTCCGAGGCAGAACGCGCCGTCGGTGGCCTCGATCGCCTCGATCACTCCGTCGGGCGCACTCGCCGAGACCGCGAGCCCCTCGCCCAGCCGGTCGACGCCCTGATGGTGATGCGACGAGATCTCGAACTCGGCCTCGTGCGTGATGCTGCGCAGCAGCGTGTCGGAGTGGATCGACACCGGGTGCGACGTGTGCTCGCCGTAGATGTGCCGGTGCGGGGTGAGGTCGACTCGGTCGCCGAGGTGCTGCTCGAGCGTGCCGCCCAGCGCGACGTTGAGCACCTGCATCCCACGGCAGGCGCCGAGCACCGGGACATCCCGCTCGCGGGCGAGGCGCGTGAGCGCGATCTCGAGCTCGTCGCGCACCCGCAGCGGCTGGTCGTTCGACGGGTGCGCGACGCTGCCGTAGAGCTCGGCGTCGAGGTCGCGCCCGCCGGGCAGGAACAGTCCGTCGATGAGATCGATCAGGCGTTCGGGATCGTCGACGTGGACGTCGATGCTCGGGAACAGGATCGGTGCACCGCCTGCTTCCTGGATGGCGGACACGTACGTATGCGAGATCGCGTCGGTGGGGATGTCGACCCACGCTCCGTAGCTCGCGGACTTGCGATCGGCGACGACGCCGATGAGCGGAACCGTCATGCGTTCCTCCCCACGTTCTCCGTCGGAGGTGCTCCGTCGGACACCACTTCCAACATACGGATCTCGAGCCGGGAACGCACGGCCTGACGCGCGGTTCGGCCGGACGACCGGCGCCCGTTTTCGCCCGCAACCTGAGAATCAGGCGAGTCGCAGGCGCGAACGGCGCCGGGGCTGCTTAGGCTCGATCCGAAATGATCCGATTCGACTCCGTCACCAAGGCCTATCCGGGTCAGTCCCGTCCCGCACTCAGCGATATCCGTGTGGAGATCCTCCGCGGCGAGTTCGTGTTCCTCGTCGGTGCATCGGGCTCCGGCAAGTCGAGCTTCCTCCGGCTCATCCTGAAGGAGGAGAAGCCGACGAGGGGCAAGATCCACGTGCTCGGCAAAGACCTCGGATCGATCTCGAGCCGCAAGGTGCCCTACTTCCGTCGCGACCTCGGCGTCGTCTTCCAGGACTTCCGGCTGCTGCCGAACAAGTCGGTCTTCGAGAACGTCGCGTTCACCCTGCGCGTCATCGGCAAGTCGCGCGGCTTCATCCAGTCGGCGGTTCCCGAGACGCTGAAACTCGTCGGGCTCGACGGCAAGGGCAAGCGGATGCCCCATGAGCTGTCCGGTGGCGAACAGCAACGTGTCGCGATCGCCAGGGCGATCGTGAACAAGCCGCAGATCCTGCTCGCCGACGAGCCGACGGGCAACCTCGACCCGGTGACGAGTGCCGGCATCATGACCCTGCTCGAACGCATCAACGCGGGCGGCACCACGGTCGTGATGGCCACGCACGAGGCCGGCATCGTCGACCAGATGCGCCGACGCGTGATCGAGCTCTCCGCGGGCGACATCGTGCGCGACGAGCGCAGCGCGGGTTACGGGGCCTCGCCGGCCGAGGATGCCGACACCGAGCCGGCCTCCACCGACGAACCCTCGGCAGAGACAGCGTCCGAGTCCGATGCCGATGCCGGCGATCACGCGGGTGTCGAGGTGGCCGCTGCCGCTGCGGCCGTCAAGAAGAAGCGCCCGAAGGCCGCGGCCCCCAAGGTCACCACCGAGGTCATGCGCGAGGCGCAACCGCTCTACGTCGAACCCGAGGCGCGCGACGAGGTCACCGATGCGGCCGCCGAGATCACCGCCGCGGCGACCGCTGCGGTGCCCGTCGCGGCCGGGGCCGGTGCCGGCGGCGAAGAGGCCGCAGCCGGGGAGTCGAAGCCCGGCGCTTCGAAGAAGGCCGCGCCCGCGGCATCCGCTCACCTGACCCTCGCCGAGCGGCTGGGACTCAGGGCGCCCGGCGGACCGCGCGAGGGCGACGACAACCAGGAAGTGGGGCCGACGAAATGAGGATCGGTCTCGTGCTCGGCGAGGCGGCGAACGGACTCCGCCGCAATGCGTCGATGGTGGTCTCGGTCGTGCTCGTCACGTTCATCTCGCTCACGTTCGTGGGCACCGCCGCGCTGCTGCAGCTGCAGATCGCGCAGATGAAGAACTTCTGGTACGACCGTGCACAGGTCGCCGTGTACCTCTGCACCACGGTCTCGACTGCCGCCGGGTGCACCGACGGCGAGGCCACCGAAGCGCAGAAGGCGGCGGTCGAAGAGCAGCTGAACTCTCCGACCCTGAAGCCGTTCATCGACGAGTTCTACTTCGAAGACCATGAGCAGGCGTTCGCGAACTTCCAGGAGCAGTTCGAGGGCACGCCCGCGGCCGACTACGTGACGCCCGAAGTGCTCAACGAGACGTTCTGGGTCAACCTCGTCGACCCGTCGGAGTCGGCGGTGCTCGTCGAGAGCCTCGCCGGGCTCGCCGGGGTCGAGCAGGTGTTCGACCAGCGCAACTACCTCGACCAGATCTTCGATGTGCTCAACGCCGCGAGTTACACGGCCATCGCGATCGCGGCGATCATGCTCGTCGCGGCGGCGCTGCTCATCGCCACGACCATCCGTCTCTCGGCGTTCTCGCGGCGGCGCGAGCTCGGCATCATGCGCCTCGTCGGGGCATCGAACCGTTTCATCCAGACGCCGTTCGTGCTCGAGGGCATCTTCGCGGGACTCATCGGTTCGTTGCTCGCGGGCGGTGCGGTCGTGGCGATCGTGACCTTCTTCGTGCAGGGCTACCTCGCCGACAACCTCTCGTTCACCTTCGTCGGGCTGAACGATGCACTGCTCGTGGTGCCGTTGCTCGTCGTCGTGGGCGTGCTGCTCGCGGCCGTATCGGCGGGCATCGCGATCACGAGGTACCTGCGCGTCTGAGTGGGCTAGAGTGAAAGGCCGTTCCCGGATGCCCCGGGGGCGATCATTCACCGAGACGAGGAGTCCGTCGTGCCCAGGGAACGCGGTCAGAAGGTCGTCGCGACCAACCGCAAGGCGCGCCACGACTACACGATCGAGGACACGTACGAGGCGGGCATCGTGCTCACCGGCACCGAGGTCAAGTCGCTGCGCGAGGGGCGCGCGTCGCTCGTCGACGGCTACGCCTTCATCGACGGCGGCGAGATGTGGCTCGACGCGGTCCACATCCCCGAGTACACCGAGGGCACGTGGAACAACCATTCGCCTCGGCGCAAGCGCAAGCTCCTGTTGCACAAGCACGAGATCGTGAAGATCAGCCACAAGACGAAAGAGGGCGGCTACACCCTCGTCCCGTTGCAGATCTACTTCGCCGACGGCCGCGCCAAGGTCGAGATCGCCGTCGCCAAGGGCAAGCGCGAGTACGACAAGCGCCAAGCGCTGCGTGAGCGTCAAGACAAGCGCGAGGCCGATCGCGCCATGGCGAGCCGGCGCAACCTGGGCGACTGACACCCGTGGGGTTCCGGGCTGCCTCCCAGCCGCCGTGTCGGATGCCGCGGGTAGGCTCGACGCGATGAAGCTCTCGACCCGCATCCCCATCCCGGGCACGTACAACTTCCGCGACGTCGGCGGCATGCCGGCACGCAACGGCCGGGTTCGCGACGGCGTCCTGTACCGATCCGACGGCCTCCACCGCCTCGGCGACGCCGGCCGCGCCGAGCTGCGAGAGCGGGGTGTCGGCATCATCATCGACCTGCGCGACGAGAACGAGGCGCGGTACATGCCCGACGACCTCGACGGGCTCGACGTCGAGGTGCTGCACCTGCCGGTGTTCGAGGGCTCGGGTGCGTCGCAGGGTGCCGGCGGCATCTCGCTCGACGCGCTCTACGAGCGCATCGTGACGCAGCACACGGCGGTCGTGGTGAGTGCCCTCCGCGAGATCGCGAGCGCGGGGCAGCGCTCCGTCGTCGTGCACTGCACGGCCGGCAAGGACCGCACCGGCGTGGTCGTCGCGCTCGCGCTCATGGCGGTCGGCGTCGAGCGCGATGCCGTCGTCGACGATTACGCCCGCACCGAGGCCAACCTCGCCGGCGAGTGGCTCGAAGAGATGGTGGCGCTCGTCGGGCGCTACGGCGTCCCCGACACACCCGAGCTGCGGGTGCTCATGGGCGGCAGCCCTCGAGAGGCCATCGAGGGCATGCTCGACACGGTCGAGCGCGCCCACGGCAGCACCCGCGAGTACCTGCTCGCGGCGGGGCTGTCGCTCGCCGAGCTGGGCGCCCTCGAGGCGTTGCTGATCGACGAGGCCTGAGCGGCCCGCGGGGCAGATCGCGCTAGTGCGGTTCGGCCGCGAATCGCGCCTCGACCGATGCCTCGATCACGAGTTTCGCCGGTGCGAACTGCGTGACCGAGCCGCCGCCGCCCATGTCGGCGGAGGCTCGCATCGCGAACATCCGCTCGCCACCGCCGGGCGGAACCGGTTGTGCCGTGAGGAGCCCGGTGTCGGCGAGCTCGACGGGAGCCGGCGCTGCCAGGCCGAGGGCAGCAGCGTAGACCCGTGCCTTCGCCTCGGCGTCCGCGACCGCACCCCGCTGGGCGAGTTCCTGCACGCGGCGCCGAGTGCTCTCGGTCAGCCGCCACTCGATGCCGCCCAGGGCGACGGCGTCGCCGAGCGTCACCTGGCCCACCCACTCGCCGAGCCGCTCGAGGTCGGTGAAGACGACCTCGACCTCGGCGTTCGTCTGGTGCACCAAGGGCAGCTGCCTGCCCTCGTTGTTCCATGGTCGGTGCGACCAGACCCTGAGCTGGCCGGCCGACCACTCGTCGAGTGCGCCCGACGCCTCGAGGTCGCGGATCGCGGCGACGAGGTGATCGTGCGCCTCGTTGGTGCGCGCGAGGGCCACCTCGCGCTCGGGTTCCGAGACGCCGATCGACAGGGAAACCGCGCCCAGTTCGGGGTCGATGCGCTCCTCTGCGGTGCCGCGAACGGCGATGACGGTTGCCACATGTACCTCCCTGGTCATCCGCTCGGAATCGTGTCGGGAATGGCGGAGCGGGCGCGCCTGTTCTAGACTGTAAGGCCGGGTGGTTCTCGACTCAACGAGTGCCGCTCGGGTCTGGGTTCTGCCCGACTTGGCTCTGCCAAGCTTGATAACTCCACAGGTGCGACAACGGCCCGCCAGAGGCTCATCACGAGGCTCGGCGACACATGGGGATGATCGGTTTCGACATCGTCTGCGAACCCACGAGAAGCGGGCCGAGGATTCAGGGTTATCTCGTAAACGATCTCTGAAAAACAATAACTGCCAATAAGACGCAGTCTGACTTCGCCCTCGCTGCTTAAGCGAGCCCGATAGTCCGTCAGCCCGGGTCTGTTCCCGCCCCGGTCGCTGGCGTCATCTAGGGAACTCGCTGCGTGTCGTCGCCTGAGCGACACGTGGGACTCTTTTCAGGCTGGGCTCGTCGACTTGGGTGCCTGTGGCAAAGGTCGGAGCCGAGCAGAACGCTTGCACAGGCTGCGCCCGGAGAAGGCGTGGAATCACAGCGATGGACGGGGGTTCAATTCCCCCCATCTCCACCATCGGCCGTTGTCGCACACTGTGGATACCGCTTACGGAACCTCGTCGTCCTGACTCATTCCGTAATCGACATACGGCGTCGTTGCCAGGTCAGCTCGGTCCGGCGAGCAGGTCGAGCACCGCGTCGTGCAGCAGCCCGTTCGTCGCGAGGGCGCTGCCGTGCCATGGGCCGGGCTCGCCGGTGATCGAGGTGAACTTGCCACCCGCCTCTTCGACGATCGGCACGAGAGCCGCGAGGTCGTAGGGCTTCACGTCGAACTCGCCGGTGATGTCGATGAGGCCCTCTGCGAGCAGCATGTACGACCAGAGGTCGCCGTAGGCGCGATCGCGCCAGACGTGCTCGGAAAGTGCCAACAGCCGATCGAGGTATCCGGCATCGCGCCACTGCGCGATGCTCTGGAAGCTCAGCGCGGCGTCGGCCAGGTCGGACACGCCCGAGACGCGCAAGCGCCGTGCGCCCGGGATCGCGGCCGGCGGGACATCCGACCCCTCAGGACTCCCGACGCTCTCGCCGAGCTCGGCCGACGAGGCCGTCGTCCACGCACCCATGCCGGTCGCCGCCCACCAGCGACGTGCCATCGCGGGTGCCGAGGCGACGCCGACGACCGGCACGCCGTCGATCGCGAGGGCGATGAGGCTGCCCCACACGGGTACGCCCCGAAGGAAGTTGGCGGTGCCGTCGATCGGGTCGATGATCCACTGCCGCGTGGAATCGCCTGCGGTACCGAATTCCTCACCGAGGATGCCGTCGGCTGGACGCGCTGCGGCGAGCCGGTCGCGGATGACCCGCTCGACGGCGAGGTCGGCCTCGGTGACGAAGGAGCGATCGGGCTTGGTGCGGATGTCGAGGTCGACCGCGCGGAACTTCGACAGCGAGACGGCGTCGGCGAGGTCGGCGAGTTCGAGGGCGAGGGCGAGGTCGTCGCCGAGAGGTGCGGTCACCGTCTCAGGCTATCCGGCACGCAATCGTGCGGGCCCGCAATCACGCGTGCGAGACGGTCGACGCCCTAGATTGTGACGCATGAATCCCGACGCACGTGGTTCTGGGCTCGCAGGTGCCCCGCGATGGCTGCGCATCGCCGGCCCCGTCGCGCTCATCCTGATCTGGACTGTGCTGTTCCTCGTGGGCGGGCGCATGTTCAGCCAGCTCAGCGAACTGTCGACCAACGATCGCGTGCAATTCCTGCCGGCCACGGCCGAGTCCACGCAGGTGCGCGACCTGCAGCAGCAGTTCGCCCTCGAGGGCGTGACGTACGCCGTCGTGGTCTTCGAAGCCGACGCGCCGATCGACGCCTTCGTGGAGTCCGAGATCGATCGGGGCGTGCGCCGCATCGAGCCGATCGAGGGCGTGCGGGTCTTCGACGCGACGCCGGTCATCGTCTCCGACGACCGGCTTGCGGCCGAGCTCGTGATCCCCGTCGCGTCCGTGGGTGAGATCGACGAGGCCGTCACCGCCCTGCGATCCCGGCTTGCCGACGTCGCGCCCGATGGGCTGCAGGTCCACGTGACCGGGCCGGCGGGGTTCACGAGCGACATCATCACCGCGTTCCAGGGCATCGACGGGCTGCTGCTGCTCGTCGCACTCGCCGCGGTGCTGCTCGTGCTCGTCATCGTGTACCGGTCGGTCCTCCTGCCGCTCATCGTGCTCGTGACCAGTCTCTCGGCGCTGTGCGGCGCGGTGCTCGTCGTCTCGGCCCTGGCTCGCAGCGGGGTCATCCTGCTCGCCGGACAGACGCAGGGCATCCTGCTGATCCTCGTCATCGGGGCGACGACGAACTACGCCCTGCTCTACATCTCGCGCTACACCGAGGCGCTCGCGCGACGCGGCGCGCGGTGGGACGCGACGCTCGAGGCCCTCAAGGGGTCTTGGCAGCCGATCCTCGCCTCGGGAGCGACGGTGATCGTCTCGCTCACGGTGCTGCTGCTCAGTCAGCTCGACTCGAACCGCACCCTCGGCCCGGTCGCCGCGATCGGCATCGTGTTCGCGCTGCTCGCGGCCTTCACCCTGCTTCCGGTGCTGCTGCTGTGGGCGGGTCGCGCCGCATTCTGGCCCCGACGCCTGAAGTCCGTCGCCACCGACCCGACGCATGCCGACGTGCTCGGCGGAGCGGGCGTCTGGGCTCGACTCGCGCGCCGCATCGCCCGCCGACCGCGCGCGGTCTGGGTCGTCTCGACGCTCGTGCTGGCGGTCATGGCGCTCGGCCTCACGCAGCTGCGCGCCGACGGATCGCCCTCGAGCGAGTACGTGCTCGGCGCCTCGCCCGCGCGCGAGGGACTCGACGTGATCGCCGAGCACTTCCCGGCGGGCGCAGGGACGCCCGCGGTCCTCGTCGTCGGCGTCGACGCGATCCTCCCCGCGACCGAGCGGGCCCTGGATGTGCCGGGCGTCGACTCGGTGCGCATCGCGACGCTCGCCGGCCCAGCGCCGATCACGCCCGACGGCGTCCAGCCGTTCGCCGTGGGTGCCGGCATCGCCCCCGCCCCGATCGTCGTCGACGACACCGTGTTGCTCGAGGTCACCCTGACGTCGGCGGCCGACACGCCGCAGGCGGAATCGACCGTGCGCGAGCTTCGAACGGCGCTCGACGACGTCGACGCCGGCATCCTCGTGGGCGGTCAGACCGCGATCGACGTCGACGGCAACGCCGCCGCGACGAGCGATCGCACGCTCATCATCCCGCTCGTGCTCCTGGCCGTGCTGCTGGTGCTCATGGTGCTCCTGCGCGCGCTCGTCGCCCCGCTGCTGCTCATCGCGAGCGTCGCACTCTCGTATGCCGCTGCACTCGGGTTCTCGGCGATCATCTTCAACACGCTGTTCGGGTTCTCGGGCGCCGATCCCACGGTTCCGCTCTTCGCCTTCGTGTTCCTGATCGCACTCGGCGTCGACTACAACATCTTCCTGATGACGCGCGCTCGCGAGGAGGGCGCCCGTCACGGGGTGCGCGACGGGGTGCTGCGCGGCCTCGTGCTCACCGGCGGCGTCATCACGTCGGCGGGGGTCATCCTCGCGGCGACCTTTGCGGCGCTGGGCGTCCTGCCGCTGCTCTTCCTGGCTCAGATCGCGTTCATCGTGGCGTTCGGCGTGCTCCTCGACACATTCGTGGTTCGCACGTTGCTCGTGCCGGCGGCGGCGTACGACCTCGGGCCGACGATCTGGTGGCCGGGTGCGCGCTCTCGCACGGGGTTTCGGGAACCCGAAACGGAGAGCATCGTCCGGTAATTGAGCGAAGCTCATATCGTCCCCCAGTACGGGGGGAATTTGGTTCCAGCGTCTTGAGTATGTCTCGACAACGGGGTTAGAACAGGCGCAGTGGCCGGTCCAGGCGCCGACCGCTGCGGGATCCCGGCAGCGATGCCGGGGCACCGGGTGGGTTCATTCACGGCGGATCCGTCAGGGCCGCCACGTCTCAAGGAGCGCCCCGTGAGTACTCGAACTGCCCTACCAGCCGCTGACGGTCTGCGTGACCCGCGGCGACTGTGGCTCGTGGCGATCGCCATGATCACCGCGATCGCAACCCTCCTGATCGGCAACCTGGCGTCGCCCTCGAGCGCACCTCCCGCGTACGCGGCCACCGACGGCGATCCCTCGTTCGTGCTCACGCAGAACGACCTCGAGTTCATCCTGCGGCAGATCCAGGTCTCCGAGGCCCACGCGGCGGGCAACGCGATCCTCTGCACGCCGACCCCCGCAGAACCGCGCAAGTGCGCCGCGACCGACTCGAAGCCGACCGGCCTGCGCACCGTCTCGGGCGAAGAGAACAACATCAACCCGAACCTGAACGGCAGCCAGTTCGGCGCTTCGGACGTCGCATTCCCGCGGCTCGTCCCGGCGTACTGGCGCCAGGCCGATCCAGCCGTCGCATCCCTGGGATTCCCGGCCAACACTCCGGCGCAGACCGCGATGTGCGCGGCCGGCACGACCTGCTATCAGCAGACCGACGGCATCGTCTACGACTCGGACCCGCGCACGGTCAGCAACCTGATCGTCGACCAGAACATGACCAACCCCGCGATCCAGGATGCGGTCGCCGAGGGGTTCGCGTCCGAGGTTCCCGGAATCGACGGCCGCGTGACGACGCCGAACACCGCTCCCGATGAGGGGCTCTCGGCTCCGTTCAACACGTTCATGGGCTTCTTCGGCCAGTTCTTCGACCACGGCCTCGACCTCGTCGGCAAGGGTGGCAACGGCACGATCGTGGTGCCGCTGCAGCCCGACGACCCGCTCTTCGTCGCGGGTTCGCCGACGAACTTCATCACGCTCTCGCGTGCGACGCGGGTCCTCGATGAGGCCGGCAACCCGACGACCGAGCACAAGAACATCACGAGCCCGTTCATCGATCAGAACCAGACCTACGCATCGCACCCGTCGCACCAGGTGTTCCTGCGCGCGTACGCACTCGTCGGCGGCGCGCCGCAGGCGACCGGTCACCTGATCGAGGGCGTCGCCGGCGGCATGTCCAAGTGGCGTGACGTCAAGGCCCAGGCCAACGACATCCTGGGCATCCAGCTCACCGACGCCGACCTGCTCGACATCCCGCTGCTGGCCACGGACCCGTACGGCAACTTCATCCCCGGCGCGAACGGCTACCCGCAGTTCGTGGTCGCCGACGCAGCCGGCGTCACCTCCCTGGTGCCCGCAGGCCCCGGCGGTGTTCCGGTTCCCGACAACGCGGTCGGCACGGGCCACGCCTTCCTCGACGACATCGCGCACGGCTCGACGCCCGTGGTCGACGCGAACGGCAACCTCCTGCCGCGTTTCAACCCCGACGGCAGCCCGGTGCTGGACGCCAACGGCCAGCCGGTGCTCACGGGCTACGACAACGCGACCCTCGACGAGCACTTCATGGCCGGTGACGGCCGAGTCAACGAGAACATCGGCCTGACGGCGGTGCACGCGGTGTTCCACGCCGAGCACAACCGCATGGTCGGCCAGGTCGAAGACGTGCTCAACGGCCTGCGTCCCGAGCTGCTCAACCCGGAGTCGGCCGCCGACGACAACGTACGCCAGCAGTTCGCCAACGCCTTCCGCGGCGAAGCTCACACGTACACCGTCGACGCGAAGGCAGGCTGGGAGCTTCCCCAGCCCGAGGCCGACGACTGGACCTACGAGCAGCGTCTCTTCCAGGCGGCGAAGTTCGCGACCGAGATGCAGTACCAGCACCTCGTGTTCGAGGAGTTCGCGCGCAAGCTCGCCCCCGTGGGTGAGATCGTCGGAAACGAGAACGGCTACAACAATTCGCTCGACCCGGCGATCTTCGCCGAGTTCGCGCACACGGTGTACCGGTTCGGCCACTCGATGATGACCGACACGATCGGTCGCAGCGCGGTCGACCAGACGACGAGCGGTGCTGCGCCGACGCAGTTCCAGGATGTCCCATTGCTCGAGGGCTTCCTGAACCCCGTCCTGTACGACGAAGGCGGAACCATTCCCGCCGAGGAGGCGGCAGGCTCGCTCATCAACGGCATGACCTCGGCTCGGGGCAGCCAGATCGACCAGCACGTGGTCGACACGCTGCGCAACAACCTGCTGGGCCTGCCGCTCGACCTGCCGTCGCTCAACCTGATGCGCGGCCGCGACACCGGCGTGCCGCCGCTGCAGGAGGTGCGCCAGACGCTCTTCGAGCGCACCGGCAACGCGGTGCTCGAGCCGTACGCGAACTGGCGGGACTTCGGGGCGAACATCAAGAACGGCGACAACTTCGGTCGTTCGACCAGCACGGCGTCGCTCATCAACTTCGTGGCGGCGTACGGCAAGCACCCGACGATCCTCGCGGCCGACACGATCGAAGCGAAGCGCGATGCGGCGTCGTTGATCGTCGACGGTCAGCTGCAAGGCGAGGAGTTCTTCGCTCGCCTGGCCGGCGCGAGCCGGTTCGAGACGGCGGCGAGGATCAGCTTCGACACCTTCCCGACCCCGCCCGCCGACGGACCGGGGATCCCAGTCGCGTACATCACCAACGGCCTCAACTTCCCCGACGCTCTCGCGGGCGGCGTGGCGGCGGCGGCCGAGGGCGGCCCCATCCTGCTCACCAACGCGGCGACGCCGGGTGAGATCGGGGCGGCCACAGCTGGTGAGCTCATCCGCCTGCGCCCGCAGCGCATCGTCGTGCTCGGCGGTACGGCGGCGGTCTCGACGGCGTCGTTCGCCGCGCTCGCCGCCTACACCGACGGACCGGTCGTCCGGATCGGCGGCGCCGACCGCTACGCGACCGCGGCGCAGATCGCGCAGGAGTTCGCGGCGCCCGGAGTTTCGCGCGTGTTCATCGCCAACGGCCTGAACTACGCGGACGCGCTCGCGGCATCCGCCGTCGGGGCACGGGACGGGTCACCGATCCTGCTCGCCACACCGACGTCGCTTCCGCAGGCCACGAGGAACGCGCTCGCGGCGCTCGATCCCGCACAGATCGTGATCGTGGGTGGCACCGGCGCCGTCGGCACGAGTGTCGCGAACGCGCTCACGGCCTACGGACCCGTCACGCGGGTCGCGGGTGCCGACCGCTACGCGACCGCGGTCGCGATCAGCCAGCGGTTCTTCACGTCGGCAGAGCGCGTCTACATCGCGACCGGCACCAACTTCCCAGACGCCCTCGCGGGCGGCGTGGCGGCCGGGCTGAACAACGCACCGCTGCTGCTCGTTCCGCAGGGTGCCATCCCGGCCTCGGTCATGAACGAGATCGCTCGCCTCGGGGCCACGCAGATCCGCGTGCTCGGTGGCCCGGCCGCGGTCTCGACGGCGATCGAGGCGCAGTTGGTCAACGCCTTCGGTCCGCCGGCCCCGGTGATCCCGGCCGACCGGTTCGCCTTCATGGACGGCACCGGTGCGTGGGCGAACGTCGCGGGCGAGACGGTCACGGGCCTCGAGGACGTCGAGTTCTGGATCGGCGGACTGGCGGAGCGGCTGCAGCCCTTCCAGTCGATGCTCGGGTCGACATTCGAGTACGTGTTCACGACGCAGCTCGAGAACCTGCAGTTCGCAGACCGGTTCTACTACCTGTTCCGCAACCCGGGCCAGCAGCTGTTCTCGGCACTCGAGGGGAACACGTTCTCCGACATGATCCAACGCAACACCGACGCGTCGAACCTCCCGGCCGACATCTTCTCGGTCGCCGACGAGGTCTTCGACATCGATGCGCTGCCGAACCCGGTGCCTGAGGCGCTCGAGGCGACGGCGACCTCGATGCGGTGGTTCGGTCCCGAGCACGTCGAGTTCCACGGCAACGACGCAGCCAACAACCTGCGCGGTGACGAGGGCGACGACGCGATCTGGGGTTACGGCGGCAACGACCGGATCGAGGGCGGCTCCGGCGCCGACTCCCTCGTCGGCGGCACCGGCGACGACATCATCACCGACATCCAGGGCGATGAGAACATGAAGGGCAAGCAGGGCAACGACGTCATCAGCACGGGCAACGGATTCGACCTCGCGCAGGGCGGCCTCGGTGACGACTTCGTCACCAACGGCTCCGACGAGAAGACCGTGTTCGGCAGCCTGGGCGACGACATCGTTCTCGGTACCGACGGCCGGCTCGTGGTCCAGGGCAATGAGGGCAACGACTGGCTGGAGAGCGGCATCCACGGCGACCTGCTGCAGGGCGACAACGCCGACCAGCAGCAGAACGACACCATCGGCGGTGACGACGTCGTGATCGCCGGCGGCAACATCGACGATGTCGAAGGCGAGGGCGGCGATGACATCATCGTCGGTCGCGAGTCGGGCACCACCCGGTTCCTCGGCAACCTCGGCTACGACTGGGTCTCGTTCTACGGCGAAACCGTGAACATGGACATCGACCTGTCGATCTTCCTCGAGCAGACCGGTGAGGACCCGCAGCGCGACCGCTACGACCAGCTCGAGGCGGTCTCGGGTGGTGCCGGCAACGACACGATCCTGGGCAACCTCGTGGACGGTGACATCCTGCTTCCTGAGGATGCGATCTTCCACAAGCTGTCGCAGCGTGCGCTCGATCTGGTCGACGGCTTCGAAGCGCTGCTCCGACCGGGCGGTGCCGACTACTCGACGCCGTTCCTGCCGGCAGACCCGTTCGACCCGCTGAACCCGCAGTTGACGAACCAGGTCATGCTCGGTGGTGCGGGCAGCGACGTGATCAACGGTCGCGGCGGATCCGACTTCATCGACGGCGACTCGGTGCTGCAAGTGCAGCTCGGGTACCAGGCCGAGCGGTTCGACAGCGCCGACCAGATCTCGGCCCGGATGCTCTCCGGTGAGATCAACCCAGGTGCGGTCGACATCTTCCGCTCGATCGTGAATGCGGCCGGTGCGACCGACGTCGATACTGCGCAGTACGTCGGCGACGTGCTCGACTACTCGGTCACGAACCTCGGTGGCGGGTACTGGCGGGTCGAACCGCTCGACCCCGCCAACCCGCCGCTGATCGTCAGCCCGCTCGACCCCGAGACGGTATTCCCCGAAGACGGCTTCGATGTGCTCGTCAACGTCGAGCAGCTGCGGTTCGCCAACGGAGGATGCCTCGACATCACGGGTGCCGAGCCGGTGTCGTGCGAGCCGGCCGGCCAGGTCGCGCTCACGCTCACCGACCCGATCACGGTGCCGACCGAGGGCGAGCCCGTCACCGCGACGGTCACGCTGCCCGACGGAGTGACCCCGGTCGGGGACCTCCAGTTCAGCTGGCAGACCTCCGCCTCGCTCGACGGACCGTGGGGTACCGCGGTCGACGCCCCCCTCCCGGTCGGTCCGGATGTCGCGGGCGGCCTCGTGTCGACCTACACACCGAATGAGGACACCATCACGGTTCCGCCGGACACCGATGTAGGGATGTTCCTGCGAGTGGTCGTCCAGTACCAGGTCCTGGTCGATGGGGTGCTCGAGGGTCGAACGATCGTGGGCGCGCCGTTGCCGGATGCGGTCGTACTCCCGTAGGGGTGACGCACCCAGCGCCGGTGGGATCGGCTCCTCGGAGCCGGTCCCACCGGCGTGCGGGCCCGCCGTTTCCGGATGGTTCGGGGATCGCCGACCACGATTCGCGCGCCGACCGTTCTCCTGATAACGTGGTTCCTCGGTTCCGGTTCCGCAAAATCACCGGAATCACGCACCTCTAGCTCAATCGGCAGAGCAACTGACTCTTAATCAGTGGGTTCAGGGTTCAAGTCCCTGGGGGTGCACCGAGAAGCCCGGAACTGCGCAGATCGCGTGGGTTCCGGGCTTCTGTCGTCGGTGCGCTCACCACCCCGCGAACACGTCGACGCCCACGAGCAGAAGACCCTCGTACGCGAATCCCGCGAAGCAGTACAGCGCGAGGGCAGCGCCGAGCATGGTCTCGCGGAACGAGCCGGTGTCGCCGAGCAGCGGCAGTGCGACGTAGCCGTTCGGCAGCCAGAGCCGATTCAGCACCGGCATCGGGCGCAGCACCTCGGGCGGCCGTGGCACCCACGGCCAGAGCAGCCCGGGCAGTCCGCCGGTGGTGAGGAGGTCGCCGGCGAGGTGCGCGACGAACCCGATCGTCACGGCGAGGGGGAACCAGGCGACCTGCTCCGGCGCGAACACGACGATGAACGCCCCGAGCAGTGCGCCGAGCACCCAGGCAGCGAACCAGTTCCGCGCGAACCCGCGCGCCTTCAGCCCGAAGGCCGTGAGGGCCGCGGTGCCGATCCCGGCGCCGATCGCGATCGTGCCGGCCGGCTCCGACGGCACGGTCAGCAGCGTCAGCCCCCAGGCGCCGACCGCGACCAGGAGCACCGCGACGGGCGAGTGCGCGCCGTGCCGATGCCCGCCGGACAGTTCGCCGACCACGCCGGTCACCACGCGACCCAGGACCGGCACCGACTGCGCGATCGTCGCGCTATGGTGGTCGGCGTCGGGCAGCAGGGCGGCGCCGGCGCACACGGCGGCACCCGCGAGCACGCCCACGGGGTCGAGCGGGTAGGCGCCTGACGTCACGATCGGCAGCGCGCCCGTGACCGCGATCCAGGCGGCTGCGCCGCTCGTGGCGTGCGTGAACCCCATCATGGTCGGGCGGGTCTCCTCGGGTCGGCGGCGAAGGCCAGTCTGCCGGGGCCGACCGACACCGCGCGAACCCGAGGATCAGTCGTCGAATCCGCGCGAGGTGAACAGCTCCGCGAGGGCCCGGAGCGAGGCATCCGACCCCACGCGCCGTCGGGCGCCTCAGTTCCGGAGGACGCCGATCTGCTCGCCGTCGACGCCGCTCACGATGAGCCGGTCGCCGTCGACGACGGCCGTCGCGAATCCCGACAGCCAGGTGTCGACGCCCTCGCAGGCCTTGCGCGTCGTGGCGAGGCTGTCGGTGGCGATCGTGTCGCCCGTGAGCGTCCAGCTGCCGACGAGTCGGTTGCAACCGTCGCTGCCTGAGACGCTGCCGTCATCGGTGAACGTGAGGTGCGGCTGACCCTCGTCTTCGGAGCCCCAGGTCGTGACGACGGTCGCCTCGTCGACGGGGCCGCGCTCGCCGGCGCATCCGGTCATCACGAGCGCGACGCCGATGGCGGCACCGGCGACGAGCGAGCGGAGGATCGCCGTCGGGAGTACTCGATCGGTCAAGTTCATGCGGAGTCCTTCGGGTGTATCGGATCGGACACACGAAGGATGCCACGACCTCCCTGCGAACGCGAAACAGCCTTCGTCGTGCGGGCCGCTCGCGCACCACCGGGAGAAATGGCTGATCAGCGGCATATCCTGAGTCTTCCTCAGCACTCGGGTGAAGACGCCCTTCATTCGACCCCAGTTCGGGGTTGATTTCCATCCGGCCGGTGGCCGCCTCGTTCGGGTTGCCGCTAAACAGGTCCAAACCTGACGTCACGGTCCGGTTGTGCGGGGGCACAGTTGCTGTCGCGCAACCACCTGGATCGGCGGCCACCGTCATATCTGGAGACTGAAATTGAGCGCATCGCCTGGAATCAGCCCGTTCTCCCTACGACGCCGACCTGAATCGAGACTGCAGCGCACACTCATCGCGCTGCTCGCACTGATCGGGCTGATCGGCACGATCTCACTCGCGAGCGTCGCACCGCCCGCGCAGGCGGTCACCGATGAGGATCCCGCGTTCGTCCTCAACCAGAACGACCTCGAATTCATCCTGCGGCAGATCCAGATCTCCGAGGCGCACGCGGCGGACGCACTCGAGCCGTCGAACTACGAGCTGCTCTGCTCCGACCCCGACGACTCGAGCGGCAAGTGCGTGCCGAACGTCATGAACACGTTCGGCGTGCGCACGGTCGACGGCACCTACAACAACCTGGTCGTCGGCCAGAGCGAGTTCGGCGCCTCGGACAGCACGTTCCCGCGCCTGCTCGAACCCGAGTGGCGCCAGGGTGAGACCGTTCCGGCGGGCGCTCCCGCGAACAACCCCGCGAACACCGCGGTCTGCGCGAATCCCGGACCCCCCTCGCCCGCCGCGCGGACGTGCTACTCGCAGACCGAGGGCTTCGTCTACGACTCCGAGCCCCGCACGGTCAGCAACCTCATCGTCGACCAGACGACGAACAACCCGGCGATCCTGAACCAACTCGATGCCGGCACGGCGACGATCATCCCGGGCACCGACCGCGTGGTCACGCCGAACACGACCGCCGACGAAGAGCTCTCGGCCCCGTTCAACACGTTCATGGGCTTCTTCGGCCAGTTCTTCGACCATGGTCTCGACCTCATCGCGAAGGGCGGTCACGGAACCCTCGTGGTTCCGCTGGAGGAGGACGACCCCCTGTACGACCCGGATTCGAACTCCAACTTCCTGATGCTCACCCGTGCAGACCGCGCCGAGGACGCGGCCGGCAACGCCACGAACGAGTACACGAACCTCACGACCCCGTTCATCGACCAGAACCAGACCTACTCGTCGCATCCTTCGCACCAGGTCTTCCTCCGTGCGTACGGCCCCGACGGGACCGACACCGGGCGCCTCATCGAGGGCGACCTCGGTGGCGGCGAGCGCGGCGGCATGGCGACGTGGAACGACGTGAAGGCCCAGGCCCGGAACGTCCTCGGCATCAACCTCACCGACGACGACGTGCTCGCGGTCCCGCAGATCCTCACCGACCCCTACGGCAACTTCGTCCCGGGTCCCGAGCGTGGGCTTCCGCAGCTGATCGTCGCGACCGACGAGACCGTCGACGGCATCGACTTCGTCGAGGGCGACACCGCGGCGCCGATCTCGACCGCGAACGCGCTCTCGACGGGTCACGCCTTCCTCGATGACATCGCGCACGGAGCGACGCCGCTGTTCGACGCCCAGGGCAACCTCGTTCCGCTGCAGTTCGGCGAAGACGGCAACGTCATCGACCCGGGCATTCCGCTGTTCGACGCGGGTGGCGCTCCGGTCAACGACTCGACCCTCACCGGGTACGACAACGTCGCGCTCGGCGAGCACTTCATCGCGGGCGACGGCCGCGTCAACGAGAACATCGGCCTCACGGCGGTGCACTCGGTGTTCCACGCCGAGCACAACCGCATGGCCGGCCAGATCGAGCGGCTCCTCGCCGGCGAGATGCCCGAACTCCTGAACGACCAGACCGTCGCCGACCCCGCACAGCTCGAGGAGTTCGGCAAGGCCTTCCGCGGAGAGGACCACGCGTACCGCTCGGCCAAGGCCGAGGAGACGCTGCCCGGTGCCGAGGCCGACGACTGGACCTACCAGCAGCGGCTCTTCCAGGCCGCGAAGTTCGCGACCGAGATGCAGTACCAGCACCTCGTCTTCGAGGAGTTCGCGCGCAAGGTGGCCCCGACGATCGACGCGGTGGTGTTCAACGAGAACAGCTACAACGCCGGTGTCGACGCGGCGATCACCGCGGAGTTCTCGCAGGTCGTCTACCGTTTCGGCCACTCGATGATGACCGAGGAGATCGGCCGCGAGAGTGTCGTCGGGGGAACACCCGGTCTCGAGGATGTGCCGCTGCTCGACGGCTTCCTCAACCCTGAGGCGTTCGACCTCGGCGGCACGCTCTCACCAGAAGAGGCGGCCGGATCCATCGTGAACGGCACCACCGCGCGCGTGGGCAGCCAGATCGACGAGCACATCGTCGACACGCTGCGCAACAGCCTGCTCGGCCTGCCGCTCGACCTCGCGACCATCAACCTCCTGCGCGGTCGCGACCTCGGAATCCCGGGGCTGCAAGCGGCGCGCACGACGTTCTTCGAAGCGACGGGTGATGCCGACCTGAAGCCGTACGCCAACTGGACGGACTTCGGCCTCAACATCAAGAACGGCAACAACTTCGGACGCGGCGGCACCAACGCGTCGCTCGTGAACTTCGTGGCGGCGTACGGTTCGCACCCGACGGTCACGGCGGCCACGACGATCGAGGCGAAGCGAGACGCCGCGGCCCTGCTCGTGAACGGCGCGATTCCCGGTGAGGAGTTCATCTCCCGGTACCCGGGCTCCGACCGCTTCCACACGGCCCAGCTGATCTCCGAGCGGCACTTCGCCGCGGACTCGGTGCAGGTGGCGTACGTGGCGAACGGGATGAACTTCCCCGACGCGCTCGCGGGCGGCGCGCTCAACGGACCGATCCTCCTCACGGCCAATGGCGACACGGGTGAGCTTCCGCTCCCGACGCGCAACGAGCTCCTGCGGCTGAACCCCGACCGCATCGTGGTGCTCGGCGGTCCGAGTGCGGTGGGTCCGAGGACCGTGGCGGCGCTGAACGCACTCTCGGCGTCCGACGCGCCGGTCACGCGCCTCTCGGGCGCAGACCGATTCGCGACGGCCGTCGACATCTCCGCCGAGACCTTCGACGCACCGGTCGATCGCGTGTTCATCGCCAACGGCCTGAACTTCCCCGACGCGTTGGCGGGTGCCGCGGTGGCAGCACGTGACGGATCGCCGATCCTGCTCGTGCGACCGAACGCGATCCCCGGGGTCGTGCGCGCGGAGCTCGACCGGCTCAACCCGGAGGAGATCGTCGTGCTCGGCTCATCCAGTGCCGTGAGCACGTCGGTGCAACGCCAGCTGGACGCCTACGCGTCCGGCGATGTGGTGCGCCTCGGCGGGGCGAGCAGGTACGAGACCGCGATCGCGATCAGCAAGCACTTCTTCCCGACCGGAGCCGACCGCGTCTATCTCGCGACCGGCGCCAACTTCCCCGACGCCCTCGCGGCGGCCGCGGCAGCGGGCATCAACCACGCTCCGATCCTCCTCGTGCCGCCGACTGGGCTCACGCCCGCGCTGCGCGCGGAACTCACTCGCCTCGCGCCGGCGCAGATCCACATCCTCGGCGGCACGAGCGCGGTGAGCCAGGGCGTCGAGCTCGCGCTCGCCCGCTTCGCTCCGGTGCCGCTCAAGGCGCCCGCCGACCGGCTCGCCTTCATGAACGGCACGGGCAGGTGGGCGAATGTCGCGGGTCAGACCGTCACCGGCCTCGAGGACGTCGAGTTCTGGATCGGCGGCCTCGCCGAGCGGCTCAACCCCTTCGGCGGCATGCTCGGTTCGACGTTCAACTACGTGTTCGAGTCCCAGCTCGAGGCGTTGCAGTTCGGCGACCGCTTCTACTACCTGTTCCGCAACCAGGGCGAGCAGTTGTTCGCCGCGCTCGAGGGCAACACGTTCTCGGACATGATCCAGCGGAACACCGATGCGTCGAACCTGCCGGCCGACATCTTCGCCTGGCACGAACCCGGCGTCGACCTCGACATCGACGACCTCCCGAACCCGGTGCCCGCCGGACTCATCAGGGACGGCGACGGGACGTGGCGCTGGAGTGGTGACGAGCACGTCGAGCTCCATGGCGGCACCGGAGACGACCGCCTGCGCGGCGACGAGGGTGATGACGCCATCTGGGGCTACCAGGGCGACGACCGCATCGAAGGGGGCGCCGGCAACGACGCACTCGTCGGCGGCCCGGGCCACGACATCATCACCGACTCGTTCGGCGACGACAACATCAAGGGCATGCAGGGCAACGATGCGATCCACATCGGTCCGGGCGTGGATCTCGGCCTCGGCGGCCTCGGTGACGACTTCATCGTGAACGGCGGCGGTGACGGCTCGACGTTCTTCGCGGGCATGGGCAACGACATCGTGCTCGGCACGTCCGGTCGCACGACCGTCATCGGCGGCGAGCACGAGGACTGGGTGGAAGGCAGTTCGCACGCCGACCTCCTGCAGGGCGACAACGCCGACCAGTTCCAGAACGACGTGATCGGAGGCAACGACGTCGTGATGGGTCGACTCGGCAACGACGACATCGAGGGCGAGGGCGGCGACGACGTCCTCATCGGCGCCGCGGTCGGCACCGACCGGCACCTGGGCAACATCGGCTTCGACTGGCTGACCTACTACGGCCAGACCCAGCCGGTGACCTCGGACTGGTCGTTCACGCGCACGACCGACCCGAACAACCCGCTGCCGTCGCGGTTCGACCAGCTCGAGGCGCTCTCGGGCGGTGCCGGCAACGACACCCTCCGCGGCCCGCTCGTCGAGGCCGACGACATCGCGCCGAGCGAGATCCCGCTGCACAAGGCGACCGAGGAGACGCTCGCGATGGTCGACGGCCTCACCGAGATGCTGCGCCCGACGGTCGAGGTCAACGGGGTGCAGGTCGCGCTCGGCGACTTCTCGCTGCCGATCCTGCGCAGCACTCCCGACCTCGATGCCGACGGCGTGCACAAGTTGATGATCGGCGGGCCCGGCAGCGACACCATCGAGGGTCGTGGTGGCAACGACTACCTCGACGGGGACGCGATGTTGCGGGTGCAGCTCGAGAACACCGTCACGGGTCAGCGCTTCGACAGCGCCGCGCAGCTGCAGGCGGCGGTGTTCAACGGAACCCTGAACCCGGGTGACATCGAGATTGTCCGCGAGATCGTCTACGACGAGAGCCCCGACGCGGTCGACACGGCGTTCTACCGCAACCCGTTCGCGTCGTACACGATCACCCAGGTCGGTCCGGCCGGTTCGGGCTACTGGCGGGTCGAGCACACCCAGGTGGGCGAGGCCGAGGAGAGCGATGGCGTCGACGTGATCCGCGGGTTCGAGCGACTGCAGTTCGCCGACGGTTGCGCCACCCTGAACGCCGAGACGAACACGTGGGATTCGTGCGAGGTGAGCGCGGTCGTGACCCTCGACACGGCCGACCCGTTCAACGAGGGGACGACGGCGACCGCCAACCTCTTCGAGACCGACGGCGTCACTCCGTTCGACACCTCCGCCGTCACCGCACTGCGGTACAGCTGGTGGGCCGGCGAGGGCGACACCCCCGAGACGGTGAACGAGTGGGAGGAGGTCGTCAACCCCGCGGGATCCGGATCGAACGAGTTCGTCCTGACGAACGAGACGGTCGGCATGTTCATCCGGGTGACGGTGAGTTATGTCGACGCCGACGGCTTCTTCCGAACGGCCACGTCCGCGACGTCTCCCGCGACCGTCGTCAACGTGAACCAGCCGGGTGCGCTGACCCTCGGGTCGGCGGTGCCGCAGGTCGGCGTCGCGCTCGCGGCCGGCTCGCCTACCGACGGCGACGGGTTCAGCGAGGACGGCCAGGTCTTCACCTACCAGTGGGCGAGGACGACCGAGGACCCGACGGTCGGAGGGGCTGCACCCACCTGGACCCCGATCGACGGGGCCACGGGCAACACCTACAGCCCGGTCGCCGAAGATCAGGGGAGCTGGCTGCAGGTCACCATCGGTTACACCGACCTGACCGGAACGGCTGAGGTCGTCTCGGCGCACACCACGACGGCGGTGCAGGCGGCACCGACACCGTAGGTCGGCACGGCACGCGAGCGGGGGTCGGTCCGAACGGGCCGGCCCCCGCTTCCGTCGGCTCGCGGCGGCGTGACGTCAGTCGTCGAATCCGCGCGCGATGAGGGCTTCGCCGAGCTCGTCGGCCGATTGCAGCGACCGCACGATCACCGGCACGGCGAGCGCCATGATCGAGCCCTGTGCGCCGCGTGCGCGGCGGGCCTCGAGCACCTCGCGGACGATATCGGCCGTCAGCGGGACGCAGCGGATGGTGAGCGCGAGCACGAGGCCGACGCGATCCGCGTCGACCCAGCGGCGGAACGGCGCGAGCAACGTCACGCACGCGTCGAGCACCGCCGAGACCTGCGTCGTCAGCGTGAACAACGCTGCGAGGGCGACGGATGCCGCGACACGACCACCCATCATCACCGCTGCGGTCCACCCGCCGAAGAACGCCTGCACGGGCACCGCGACCACGAGAAGCCAGAGCACGGGAACGATCTGGTGGGCCGCCGCACGCGGCGGGATGCGCGCAACCAGGAAGAGCGCCACGATGGCGGCCGCCGCGACGGCGAGCTGCCACGGTTCGCGTAGCAGGGTGATCATCACGACCGCGGCGGCGAGCGCCCCGAGCTTCACGAGCGCGGGAGTGCGGTGCACGGGCGAGCGACCGGGGACGTAGAGGCCGATCATGCGATGAGGCTCCGGTAGACGCCCAAGGCGGTGTCGGGCACGCCGTCGGCGACGACGCCGCCCTCGTCGATCACGACGACCCGGTCGAACCCTTCGAGAAGCTCGAGTTGGTGGGTGACGACGATGACCTGCTGGGGGAGCGTGGCGAGCAGGTCGGCGATGCGGCGAGCGTTGCGGGCGTCGAGCAGGGTCGTCGGTTCGTCGGCGACGATGAGCGACGGCTCGGCGACGAGCACGGCCGCGAGTGCGAGCAATTGCTTCTGCCCGCCCGAGAGACGGTGCGCGGGGTGGTCGGCGTGGGCTGCGAGGCCGAACCGTTCGAGCGCGTCCGCGACGCGCGCCGAGACATCCGCCTTCGAGAGCCCGCGTCGTCGCAAGGTGAACGCGACGTCCTCGGCGACCGTGGGCATCACGATCTGGCTGTCGGGATTGGTGAACACGAAGCCGACGCGGCGGCGCACGTCGCGCCCGCTGCGGGCGACGTCGAGGCCGTCGACGGTGACGGTGCCGCGGTCGGGTTTCACGAGTCCGTTCACCATGCGGGCCAGCGTGGACTTGCCCGATCCGTTCGCGCCGACGATGCCGATGCGGTGCTCGGTGAGCACCAGGTCGATGCCGCGCAGCACCGTGCGCTCGCCGTACGAGTGGGCCACTCCGCTGAACTCGATCACGCTCACGCCACGGCCTCCACGAGCATCGCGATGCCCTGTCCTCCGCCGATCGAGCAAGCGGCGAGCCCGAGCCGTGCGTCGTCGGACGCGTGCATGCGGGCGGCGAGGCGCACGAGCAGCAGCGCCCCCGACGCGCCCCACGGATGTCCCAGGGCGATGGCGCCGCCGTCGGTGCAGATCGTCTCCTCGTCGAGCCCGACGGCGTCGCTCACCGCGAGCAGCTGGGCGGCGAACGCTTCGGTGATCTCGACGAATCCGATGTCGCCGACCGTCGCCCCGGCGCGATCGAGCACCCGATCGATCGCGGGCGCGGCACCGATGCCGGGCAGTGCGGGGTCGCCTCCGGCGACCGCGGTCGCCACGATCCGCAGGCCGGGAAGGCCGAGTTCGGTGCGCACGGCCTCGCTCGTCACGGCCATCGCGGCGGCGCCGTCGGCGTTGCCGCACGAGTTGCCCGCGGTGACGGTGCCGTGCGCGCTGAACACGGGCCGGAATCGGGCGAGTCTCGCCGCGTCGAGCGTGGCGCGGGGACGTTCGTCGGCGGCGAGGCCGTCGACCCCGACGAGCTCGGCGTCGAACCGGCCGGCCGATCGAGCCGTCGAGGCGCGACGATGCGATCGCGCCGCCCACGCGTCCTGTCGCTCGCGGCTGACCCCGAACCTGACCGCGAGATCGTCGGCGGCGGGCCCCATGTCGGGGTCGGGCATGCCCTCGGGGGCGAATGGGGCACGTTCGTAGCGGCGGGTCGGGTTCGTCTCGCCCGCGGCGGGCGGCCAATAGCGCCACGACGCGGTCGATGCCGACTCCGCGCCCCCGGCGAGCACGATCCGTGCGTCGCGGGCGCGCACGCGCGACGCCGCCTGCAGCACGGCATCGAGCCCCGAGCCGCACTGCCGGTCGACGGTGACGCCCGCCACCTCATGACCGAGGCCGGCGCGCAGTGCGGCGACGCGCGCGAGATTCCCGCCGGGCCCCATGCAGTTGCCCAGCACGACGTCGTCGATCGTGACGCCCGCGGGCGCGACGGCATCGGCGACCGCCGTGAGCACGGGCGCGGCGAGGGCATCGACGGTGTGGCGCGCGAACCCACGACCGATGCTGCCGATCGGGGTGCGGAGTGCGGCGACGATGACCGGCGCCTCGAGCGAAGTGCCGGTCATGCGCGATCGAACCGATCGGCGTCGAGGCTGCCTGAGGCGAGCGCCGCCGAGAGCGCGCCGCGTGCGAGCTTGCCCGCGGTGGTGCGGGGCAGCGCATCGACCGCGTACCACGCGCGGGGGCGCTGAGGCGGCGCGAGGACCGCTCGCGCGGTGGCGGTGATCCGGTCGCGGTCGGCATGAGCGGCGAGCTCGAGGATCGCCGCGGGCACCTGGCCGTGGTGCGCATCGGCGACGGCGACGACGGCGACCGCGACGACGCCGGGGATGGCGGCGATCGCGGCTTCGACGTCTTCGGCGAGCACGGTCGTGCCCGACACCATGACGGCCGCATCACCGCGGCCGCGCACGATGAGGCCGCCATCCCGGCCGGCCTCCGCACGGTCGCCGACCGTCGCGAAGCCGCGCTCGTCCCGGCGCAGGGGGCCGTCGACGGCCCCGGCGTAGCCGAGCGCGAGGTACGGGGAGCGCGACCAGACCTCGCCGTCGCGGAGTTCCACTTCGACTCCGGGGAACGGCCGCAGCGTGCTCTCGTCGTCGCGCGTGCGGTCGGCCGCGGCGACGAACGAGAGCTCGGCCGCGCCGTAGTACTCGGTGACTGCGATGCCGGCGGATGATGCCGCGGCGAGGACCGAGGCGGGCAGGGCGGCGCCGGCCACGACCGCCCGGCGCGGGCGCAGTCCGCGCGACACGAGCCGCCCGAGCGACGTCGGTGTCGCGTGCACGATGTCGGCCTGCGCGCGATCATCGGTGAGCACGGCACCGAGCCAGATCGCGTGCAGGGCGGCGAAGAGTTGCATCGACACGTGCAGCGGCCCGGTGAGCGCCACGGTCAGGTCGGAACGGCGCCCGAGCCGATCGGATCCGATCAGTTCGGCGAACGGCTCGAAGGAGGAGGTCCACGACGCGAGCGTCCTGGCGACCGGGCGACTGGTTCCCGAAGATCCGCTCGTCATGAGCACGAGGTCGGCGCCGGCCGGAAGACCGTCGACCGCCGGGGCGGGCGCGGAAGGGTCGGCCACGATGACCTGGCGGCCTGCAACGCGGGCCGCCAGGGTTGTGACGAGCACCGCGAGCGTGTCGTCGTCGCGGGCGAGCACGGGACCGGCGGCCGACGAGAGCGCGCCGGCCGCGACGTCGACCGACTCGCGCAGCTCGGCGCGGCTGAGCCGACGTCCGGCGAGCCGAATCGCCTCGCCGTCGCCGTCGCCGTCGCCGTCGAGCCAGTCGAGCATGCGGATGTCCCTACTCGGCGCGCGCCGTGGTGGACGCCTCGACCGTCGTCGGCTCGGCGGCGGTGTGCGCCGTGTCGCGCGCCCACGGCCAGGGCTGCGGTGCGATGAGACCCGGCCAGGCGCGGTGCACCTGCTTGGCGACGAGCACGGTGACGACGACCTTCAGGATGTCCCCGGGAAGGAACACGAGCGATCCGGTGAGCGACGCCCAGAACGGGATGCCGGTCGCGACCGCGACCCAGGGCACGCCGATCGCATACACGGCGACGATGCCGCCGAGCGCGGTGGCCCCGAGCGCGGGCAGCACGCGATAGCGGGGGAGGAGGCGTGCCGTGAACCAGCCGATCACGACCACGCCGAGCAGCCACCCGAGCAGGTAGCCGGCGGACGGACCGACGAACACCCCGAGTCCGCCGCGCCCGCCCGAGAGCAGCGGAAGGCCTGCGGCCACGAGCGCCTCGAGCAGGAGCACGGCGAGGAAGCCCTTGCGTGCACCGAGGATGGCGCCGGCGAGCATGACCCCGAGGGTCTGGAAGGTGATCGGCACCCCCGTCGTTCCGATCTGCAGGGCGCCGGGCAGGCCGAGGGCGGCGATGAGTGCGGCGAAGACGGCGATCTGCGCGAGGTCGCGCGCCGACGAGCGTGCGATTCCGCGTTCGGAGGTCTGGGCGGTCATGTTCGATCCCCTCGGTGGTGGGTGGCGGGCGGATGTGCCTCGCGTTTCACGCTATGAGGGTGGGGGAGTGCCGCGTCGCCGCAGCGTTACAAGAATGGAGCCCGGATTTTGGACGAGGCTCAGGCGGCGCGCGCGTCGAGGGTCGGGGCCGCACCGATGGTGGGAAGCGGGACCTCGACCTCGTCGGGGGTCTCGTCGGTCGACGCGTCGACCGACGGCACCGGCTCGGCCCAGACGATGAGCGGTGCCGGTTGCCAGCTCAGGGCGAGCGGTTCGTCCTCGGCGGGCACGACCACGGCCACGGCGTCGCGCTCGTCGAGGACGCTGCGGGTGAGGTCTGCGGCGATCTGATGGGTCAGCATCGCGTGGAAGATCTGGTCGGTGTCTTCGGGGGAGCGGCGCACGAGCGACCAGGTGCCGCCCGGGCCGATGAACTCCGAGAGCTTCGCGTTGAGGAGTTCGAAGAGGTGTTCGCCGCGCAGGTCGGCCGACGTCTTGCGAGGTGTGGGAGCGGCAGCATGGGCAGACGCCTGAGCGGCGAGTCGTGCACGGCGCCAGCGGCGGAACATCGGTGACCTCTCTCGTGGATCGTTCTTTCGGGTCGTTCGTCCCAGTTTCGGGCACGACGGCGAGGATCTCGCGAGACACGCCGCGCGAGCCCGGCTGCGTCGCCCTATTCGCCGAGTTCGCTGCGCTTGGTCTCTTCGGACACCGTGCCGATCGCGATGGCGAGACTCGCTGCCCAGGCCACCCAGGTGAGCAGCAGGCGCCAATCACGGGGGCCCGCGATCGTCGCGCGCACGATGCCGATGCCGCTGAGCACGGCGCCGATGACGGCCCCGCTGAAGAGGTACTTGCGCATGACGGCAACGCTACCGTGCGGTGCAGCGGCGCTGTGAGTCATCCGTGAATCTGACCGATCGTGCAGGATCTGACCGATCGGTCAAGTAGCGTCGACGACATGCCCACCGATGCCCAACCGACGACGCGCGTGCGTGCGGCCGACGAACTCAAGCAGGTCGCCCTCGATCAATTCGCGACGGTCGGCTTCGCAGGAACCTCGCTGCAGCACATCGCCGACCACGCCGGCTACTCGAAGTCGAGCGTGCTCTACCACTTCGCATCGAAGGAGGCGCTGCTCGAGGCCGCGATCGAGCCCGCCATCTCGGAGTTCGAGGCGGTGCTCGACGACTTCATCGCGGGCCGTGGCAGCGGCCGACGGCGCACGCTCGTCGCCCGCGTCGTCGACCTGCTCCTCGAGAACCGGCAGGCGGTGCACGTCTTCCTCATCCAGGGGCCGAGCCTCGCCGAGCTGCCCATCATCGCGCGGGCGAACGCCGCCGTGCGCCGGCTCGCCGAGGCGATCGGCGACGAGCGCGAGAGCGTCGTCGACCAGGTCCGATTCGGCATCGGCCTCGGCGGTGCCGCATTCCTCCTGACGGCCGGCCGCTCGTTCGCCGACGCCGACGCGCTCCCGGCCGACGACGAGCTCCGCGACGTGCTGCACGTCGTGCTCGGCGAACTGCTCGCGCCCCGCGACCGCCCCCGCCCGACCACCACCGACTGAGAGAGACCGTGGCCCTCCTTCTTCACCGCATCGGACGCTTCGCCTATCGGCGTGCGTGGCTCGTCATCGTCGCGTGGGTGCTCGCCCTCGGCGCCGTCCTGGGCGTCGGCCTCGGCCTCGGCGGTCAGTTGAAAGACTCGTTCGCCATTCCCGGCACCGAGTCGCAGACCGCGATCGACCAGCTCGCCGCGGTCTTCCCGCAGACCGCGGGCGCGTCGGCGAAAGCGGTCGTCGAGGCCCCCGACGGGTCATCCGTCGACGATGTACCGTACCGTGACGCGATCACGGACATGGAGTCGGCGCTCGAAGACGTCGACGGCGTGGTGAGCGTGCTCGGGCCGTTCGACGAGTTCGCGGGCAAGCAGGTCTCCGACGACGGCCGCACCGCCTACATCCAGGTGCAGTTCGACGGGCCGACGACCGAGGTCACGGTCGAGTCGAAGGACGCGGTCGTCGCCACGGGCGGCGTCGGTGAAGACGCGGGACTGCGCGTCGCGTTCGGCGGCGAGGTCTTCCAGGACACGAGCTTCGGGCTCACGGTCACCGAGGTGCTCGGCGTCGTGTTCGCGGGCGTCGTGCTCATCATCGCGTTCGGGTCGCTGCTCGCGGCCGGGATGCCGCTGCTCACGGCACTCGTGGGCGTGGGCATCGCGTTCGGCGGGATCTCGATCGTGGCGGCGTTCGCACCCGTGTCGTCGACCGCGCCGATGCTCGCGGTCATGATCGGCCTCGCGGTCGGCATCGACTACGCCCTCTTCATCCTGTCGCGCCATCGGACCCAGCTGGCCCGCGGGCAGGAACCCGAAGACAGTGCGGCCGAGTCGGTCGCGACCGCGGGCGGCGCCGTGGTGTTCGCCGGGCTGACGGTCATCATCGCCCTGCTGGGGCTGCTCGTCGTCGGCATCCCCTTCCTCAGCGTCATGGGCGTCGCCGCCGCCTTCGCGGTGCTCGTCGCGGTGGCCGCGGCGGTCACCCTGCTGCCGGCCCTGCTCGGCCTGCTCGGGCGGCGCATGATCCCGAAGCCCGGCAGCCGCGCCCACCGGCGTGCCAACGCCGCCGACGACGGCGGCACCCGCACGATGGGTCGCCGCTGGGTCGACCTCGTGCTGAAGGCCCCGGTCGTGTTCCTCGTGCTCGTCGTCGGCGTGCTCGGCACCGCGGCGATCCCCGCGGCGAGCATCGACCTGAACCTGCCGAGCGGCGCGACCGCCGAAGCGGGCAGCCAGGAGCGCGAGGCGTACGACATGATCGCCGACGGGTTCGGGCCCGGCTACAACGGCCCGCTCATCGTGACGGTCGACATCACCCAGACGACCGACATCTTCGACGACCTCGATGCGATCGGCGCACGACTCGCCGAGGTCGACGGGGTCGTGTACGTGGGCGACGGCCTGCCCAATGAAACGGTCGACACCGCGATCATCCAGGTGATCCCCGAGAGCGCCCCGAACGACCCCGAGACGAAGCAGATCGTGCAGGACATCCGCGACCTTCAGCCCGAGATCGAGGAGGACTTCGGCACGCCGATCGCGGTGACCGGCTACACCGCCGTTTCGATCGACATCTCGAACCGCTTGAACGACGCCCTCGTGCCGTTCGCGCTCATCGTCGTCGGACTCTCCGTGGTGCTGCTGCTGCTCGTGTTCCGCTCGGTGTTCGTGCCGATCAAGGCGGCGCTCGGCTTCCTGCTGTCGGCGTTCGGCGCGATCGGCGTGAGCGTCGCGGTGTTCCAGTGGGGCTGGGCGGCCGAGCTCCTGAACATCGAGCCCGGCCCCATCCTGAGCTTCCTGCCGATCCTGCTCATCGCGGTGCTCTTCGGCCTCGCGATGGACTACGAGGTCTTCCTCGTGTCGGGCATGCGCGAGGAGTTCGTCAAGACCCGGGAGCCCCGGGGTTCGGTCGTGCACGGCTTCCAGCACGCCGCACGCGTGGTCACCGCCGCAGCCCTCATCATGTTCTTCGTCTTCTTCGCCTTCGTTCCCGAGGGCTCGGGGGCGATCAAGGCCATCGCGTTCGCCCTCGCGATCGGCGTCGCGTTCGACGCGTTCCTCGTGCGCATGACGCTCGTGCCGGCGGCGATGGTGCTCGCGGGCAAGGCCGCCTGGTGGCTGCCGAAGTGGCTCGCGGCCCGGCTGCCGAACGTCGACATCGAGGGCGAGGGCCTGCGTGCCCACCTCGAACAAGAGGAGTGGGCGGCCGCGCGTCCGGCGGCGATCAACGCCGACGACGCCGTGTTCGGGCTCGCCGATCGGCCGATCGGACCGCTGACGGTCGAGGTCCCCGCAGGCGGTGTGCTCGTCGTGCGCGGCGAACCCGTGGATCGCCGGGTCGTCGCGGCGACGCTTGCGGGCCGGCTCCCGCTCGTCGACGGCAGGCTCGCCGTGCAGGGATCGCCGCTGCCGACCGGTGCGGGCGAGGTCATGCGCGTCGTCGCGATCGCCGAGGGGGCGACGGATGTCCCGACCGGGGGCACCGTCGGCGAACTCATCGCCGCACGGCTCGACGCGACCCGTCCCTGGTATCGCCTGCGTCCGTCGTCGGCGCTCGTCGACGAGTGGGCGACCCGAGCCGCCGATGCCATCGGACACGCGCCCGACGGTCCCCCGTTCGGCGTCGAGACGCCGATCGCGTCGCTCGGCGCCGAGACGCGTGCGGTCGTCGCCGTCGCGGCGGCGCTCGCCGAGCGGCCGAGGGTCGTCGTGATCGACCTCGACGACGACCCGAGCGAGGCCGACTCCGGGCTGTGGCACGCGTTGGCCCGACTCGTTCCCGCCACCGTCACCCTCGTCGTCGGCCTCGGCGCCGCGGCGACCCCGCCCGATGTCTCGCGCGAACTCGCGGCACGGGGCATCCGAACCATCGAACCCGACTCCGCACCCGACCGAGTCCACGCCAACCTGGAGGCACTGCGATGAGACTCCGTTCGTCAACCAGCACACGACTCTCCCGACTCTTCGGCACGACGCCCGCGCAGCGCCGCACCCGCTACGGCGTGCTCGTCGCAGCCGTCATCGCCGTGCCGCTCGCGGTCGCCGGCCTCATGTCGGGCGCCCTCGGCGGCGCGGGCGACAACCTCGAGCAGATCCCCGCGGTGGTCGTGAACAACGACGAGATGGTCACGATGACGCTGCCCGACGGCACCGAGCAGCCCGTGCTCGCCGGCCGTCAGCTCGTCACCGAGCTCACCGGTCCCGACACCGCCGGGTTCGCGTGGACCATCTCGAACGACGACGAGGCAGCCGACATGCTCGCCTCCGGCGACGCGTACGCGGTGCTCACCATTCCCGCCGGCTTCTCGGAGTCGGTGACCTCGATCTCGGGTGACGCCCCGACGCAGGCGAACCTCGACATCCGCACCGACGACGCCCACGGCTACCTCGCCGGCTCGGTCGCGCAATCGGTCGGCGATGCGATGTCGACAGCCTTCGGCCGGGAGCTCACGACCCAATACCTCGAGGGGTTCTACGAGAACCTCGCCACCATGGGCGGCGCACTCGGCGACGCCGCCGACGGCGCGACCCAGCTGTCGTCGGGCGTCGACTCGCTCGCGGGCGGACTCGGCACGCTCTCCGACGGGGTCGGTTCGGCCGCGTCCGGGGCGACGGATGCCGCGAACGGGGCCGCGCAGTACGCGGACGGCGTCGCACAATACACGAACGGGGTCGACGGCATTTCCGGCGGCGTGGCGACCCTGTCGCAGCAGGCCGGTGGGCTCGACGGCATCACCGACGGCATGTCACAGTACGTGACGGGTGTGCGTCAGACCGGCGCGGGCGTGAGCGGCGGCATCCAGCAGTACGTCGACGACGGCGTGCGCGGCACGGGCGCGGCTCTCACCGCGGGCACCGAGGCGTACGCGGAGGGAGCCGACCTCCTCGCCGCAGGAGGCGACACGCTCGCCGCCTCCATTCCGCAGCTGGTGGCCGCAGACCCGACCGGGGCCGCGGCGCAGCAGGAGGTCGCCAAGTACGCCGCGCAGGTGCGCGCGCTCGCCGACGGCGCCGACGAGCTCACCGCGGGCAATCGGACCGCGTTCGAGCAGCTGGCCGCCGGCGGCGATGCGCTCGCCGCCGAGACCGGGGCCGGGCTCGAGAGCCTTGCTCAGGGCGGCGACACCCTCGTCGCGCAGACCGGCGCGGGCATCGACGGACTGCAGGGCGGGATCGGCGAACTCGCCGGCGGCGCCGCGCAGCTCTCGTCGGGTTCCGACGGACTGCGCTCCGGCGCAGACGGACTCGCGTCAGGCGTCGGCGAACTCGCCGGCGGGCTCGGCTCGCTGCACACGGGCACCTCCGATGCTGCGACCGGCGCGACCCGCCTCGCCGACGGTGCCGACACGCTGGCCGAGGGGCTCGCATCGGGTGCCGAAGAGGCGAGCGCCCTCACCGACATCGACGCGGCGACGACCGCCGAGGTCGTCGCCGAACCGGTCACGGTCGACGCGACACGCGATCACGAGATCGAGTCGACGGGTGAGGTCATCGGCATGCTGTTCGTGCCGATCGGCCTGTGGCTCGGTGCCATGGCGCTGTTCCTCGTGTTCCGGCCGTTCGGCCGCGAGGCGCTTCGCAGCACCGCGTCGACGGCAGGACTCGTGTGGCGCGCGCTCGCCCGCGCCGGGCTGCTCGCGCTCGCCCAGGCGGTCGCCGTCGTCCTGCTGCTCCACGGTGCGCTCGGCGTCGACTGGAGCCTGCTGCCGCAGACCCTCGCCTTCGCCGCGCTGCTCGCGCTCGCGTTCACGGCCCTGCACGCCTTCCTCACCGTCTGGCTCGGTCGGGCGGGACTGCTCGTCTCGCTCGTGCTCGTGGCCTTGCAGTTGGCGGCCTCGGGCGGGCTCTACCCGGTCGAGATCCTGAGCGGTCCGTTCCAGGTGATCAGCCCGTTCCTGCCGCTCACGTGGGCGGTGCAGGGCATGCAGCTGATCGTCGCGGGTGCCGCCGGGGGAGCGGTCGCCGCCGCCTCGGGCGTGATCGCGCTCTTCGGACTGATCGGCGTCGTCGGCACGACGATCGTCGTGGGCCGCCGTCGCGGTATCCGCTCGATCGGATTCGCGGCGGCCGCGCTCGGCTGACCACCCTGCGACTCCCGGCCTTCCCGACGCCCTACGCGGCGTCAGGCGCCCGGCGGCTCGTCGGGCGGCGGCATCGCGCCGACCTCGGCGGCGACCGTCTCCTCGTGCGAGTGCACGAGCTTCAGGCCGACGACGCAGCCGATGATGCCCGCGAGGAAGAGCACCTTCGCGACGCTCGCCGACTCGCCGCCGAACACGATCGCGTAGGTCACCGTGAGCGCCGCACCGAGCCCCGTCCAGATGGCGTACGCGGTGCCGAGCGGGATGCCGCGCATCGCGTAGGCGAGGCCCGCCATGCTGCCGGCCAGCGCGACGAAGAACACGAGCGTCGGCACGAACACCGAGAATCCGTCGGAGTACCCGAGCGCGGTCGCCCAGACCGCCTCGAGCTCCGCGCTCAGAATGAGGATCGGCCAGTACATCTCAGGCCTCCCCGACGAGCTTCAGCCCGATGACGCACCCGATGATCCCGAGCAGGAGCAGGATCTTCACGATGCTCGCCTTCTCGAGACCGAAGATCATCGCATACGCGACCGTGAGCACGGCGCCGATGCCGACCCAGACGGCGTACGCCGTGCCGACCGGGATCGCGGTCATCGCGATCGAGAGCCCGGCCATGCTGAGCACGAGCGCGACCACGAAGACGACCGTCGGCCAGAGGCGGCGGAAGTTCTTCGATGCCCCGAGCGCCGTCGCCCACACCGCCTCGAGCACACCCGACGCGATCAGGATCACCCATTCCATGCTCGGCCCCCCAAGAGCGCAGCCATACCGCCCATGCTCCCACGTACACGGCCCGAGCGCGGGGTGCCGACTGTTAGCCTGATCGGAGCGCGAGGAGGGACATCCGCTTCATGAACGCTGCCGAGCCGACAGGCGACGACCTCTACGTCGACGGCGCCTACGACATGATCGTGGTCTCGAACCGGCTCCCGGTCGACTACCAGGAGGGTCCCGACGGCGAGACGCTCTGGCGGAGCTCGCCCGGCGGGCTCGTCACGGCGCTCGAACCCGTCATGCGCGCCGCCGACGGCGCCTGGATCGGCTGGACCGGCGTCGCCGACCGCGAGTTCGACCCGTTCGAGCACGACGGGATCTCGATCATCCCCGTGCCGCTTGCCGCGCAGGAGCTCGAGGAGTACTACGAGGGCTTCTCGAACGACACGCTGTGGCCGCTCTACCATGACGTGATCGCCCCGCCGTCGTTCCACCGGGAATGGTGGGACGCGTACGTGCGCGTCAACCGGCGGTTCGCCGAGGCGGCTGCGCGAGCGGCTTCGCCGGGTGCGGTCGTCTGGGTGCAGGACTACCAGTTGCAGCTCGTACCGAAGATGCTGCGCGAGAGCCGGCCCGACCTCGTCATCGGCTTCTTCAACCACATTCCCTTCCCGGCATACGGCATCTACTCCCAGCTGCCCTGGCGTCGGCAGGTGCTCAGCGGACTGCTCGGTGCCGACGTCATCGGGTTCCAGCGTGCGGCCGATGCCGGCAACTTCTCCCGCGCGGTGCGACGGCTCTTCGGGTACACGACGCGCGGCACGCTCATCGAGGTGCCGACCGACGACAGCGAGGTGCGACGCGTCGTCGCCCGTCACTTCCCGATCTCGATCGACGCGGCCGGATTCGAGGAGATCGCCCGCAGACCCGCGGTGCAGGCGCGGGCGCGCGAGATCCGCGCGAGCCTCGGCGACCCCGAGATCATCATGCTCGGCGTCGACCGGCTCGACTACACGAAGGGCATCCGGCACCGTCTCAAGGCGTTCGGCGAGCTGCTGCGCGACGACCGGCTCTCGGTCGAACGGGCCACGCTCGTGCAGGTCGCGAGCCCCTCGCGCGAGCGTGTCGAGACCTACCGGCAGCTCCGCGACGAGATCGAACTCATGGTCGGTCGGCTCAACGGCGACTTCTCCACGCTCGGGCACCAGGCGATCGCATACCTGCATCACGGCTACCCGCGCGAAGAGATGGTGGCGCTCTACCTCGCCGCCGACGTCATGCTCGTCACCGCCCTTCGCGACGGCATGAACCTCGTCGCGAAGGAGTACGTCGCGTGCCGGTTCGATCAAGACGGCGTGCTCGTGCTCAGCGAGTTCGCCGGCGCGTCCGATGAACTGCGGCAGGCCGTCCTCGTGAACCCCCATGACATCGAAGGACTCAAGGACGCGATCGTCGAGGCCGTCGAGATGCCCCAGCGCGAACGCACGCGGCGCATGCGCGCGCTTCGCAGGCGCGTGAGCGACAACGACGTCGCCAGGTGGTCGGCGACCTTCCTGAAGACGCTCACGGGCGCCGGGATCATCGCACCGGGGGTCCCCGACGTGCTCGAGAGCGCCGTCACCGGCATCGCGTCGACCGAGCGGCTGCTCGTCGCGCTCGACTTCGATGGAACGCTCGCGCCGCTCGTCGACCGACCCGAAGACGCGCGAGCGACCAAGCGTGCTCGCGCCGCGATCGAGCGACTCGCCGCGACCGACGACACGCGCGTGGCGATCGTCTCGGGCAGGGCCCTCGCGAGCCTGCGCGAGGTCGCCGACCCGCCGGCGGGCGCCCTGCTCAGCGGGTCGCACGGCGTCGAACTGCAGCTCGACGGAGGAGTCGTCACGATCGACCTGCGCAACGGCGAGCTCGATGCGCTCGAGCGCCTCACGCGCATCCTCGACGAGGTGGCATCAGGAGCCGACGGGGCATGGGTCGAGCACAAGCCGGCCGGCCGCGCCCTGCACACCCGCAAGGTCCTCGCGCCGGAGGCGACCGAGCTGCAGCGCATCGCCCGCGAACGCATCGAGCGCGAGGTCTCCGACCTGTCGGTGCGTACCGGCAAGGGCGTGCTCGAGTTCGCGGTCCGCTCGACCGACAAGGGCGAGGCGCTCACGCGGCTGCGTCAGCACGCGGGTGCGAGCGCAGTGATCTACGTGGGCGACGACGTCACCGACGAAGACGCGTTCGCCGCCCTCGAGAGCGATGACGTGGGCGTCAAGGTCGGGCAGGGCAAGTCGGTCGCGGCCTACCGGTTGCGGAGCCCCGAGGACGTCGCGATCCTGCTCGAGCACCTCGCTGCAGTGCGTGACACGGAACGCGGGCGCTCGTCGCACTGGTCATAGACTCGACCCATGCCTGAGTTCGATCCCAAACCGCGCAGCCGCACCGTCACCGACGGCATCGAAGCCATGACGAGCCGGGGCATGCTCCGCGCCGTCGGCATGGGCGATGCCGACTGGGACAAGCCCCAGATCGGCATCGCGAGCTCGTGGAACGAGATCACTCCCTGCAACCTCTCGCTCGGCCGCCTCGCGCAGGCCGCGAAGGAGGGCGTGCACGGCGGCGGAGGTTACCCGCTGCAGTTCGGCACGGTGTC
The DNA here is from genome assembly GCF_021044935.1 of Agromyces cavernae. Classification (GTDB taxonomy): domain Bacteria; phylum Actinomycetota; class Actinomycetes; order Actinomycetales; family Microbacteriaceae; genus Agromyces; species Agromyces cavernae. The sequence goes on along the minus strand of NZ_JAJNMP010000002.1, from coordinate 793,599 downwards.
CGTCTCCGACGGCATCTCGATGGGCCACGAGGGCATGCACTTCTCGCTCGTGTCGCGCGAGGTCATCGCCGACTCGGTCGAGGTCGTCATGCAGGCCGAGCGCCTCGACGGCTCGGTGCTGCTCGCGGGCTGCGACAAGTCGATCCCCGGCATGCTCATGGCCGCCGCGCGCCTCGACCTCGCCTCGGTCTTCCTCTACGCCGGGTCGATCGCGCCCGGATGGGTGCGGCTCTCCGACGGCACCGAGAAGGACATCACGATCATCGACTCCTTCGAGGCGGTCGGCGCAGTCAAGGCCGGCACGATGAGCGAGGCCGACGCCAAGCGCATCGAGTGCGCGTTCGCACCCGGCGAGGGTGCCTGCGGCGGCATGTACACCGCCAATACGATGGCCTCCGTCGCCGAGGCCCTCGGGCTCTCACTGCCCGGCTCGGCGTCCCCGGCCTCCGCCGACCGTCGCCGCGACTACTACGCGCACCGCTCGGGCGAGGCGGTCGTGAACCTGCTGAAGCACGGCATCACCGCCAGGCAGATCCTCACGAAGGAGGCGTTCGAGAACGCCATCGCCGTGGGCATGGCGCTCGGTGGTTCCACCAACATCGTGCTGCACCTGCTCGCCATCGCGCGCGAGGCCGAGGTGGAGCTCACCCTCGACGACTTCAACCGCATCGGCTCGAAGGTGCCCCACATCGGCGACCTCAAGCCGTTCGGCAAGTACGTCATGAACGACGTCGACCGGCGCGGCGGCCTCCCTGTGCTCATGAAGGCGCTGCTCGACGCCGGCCTCATGCACGGCGACTGCATGACCGTCACCGGCAAGACGCTCGCCGAGAACCTCGCCGAGATGCAGATCGAGCCGCTCGACGGCGAGGTCCTGCGCTCCCTCGACAACCCCATCCACGAGACCGGCGGACTCACGATCCTGCACGGTTCGCTGGCACCCGAGGGCGCGGTCGTCAAGACCGCCGGCTTCGACGCGGCGACCTTCGAGGGGCCCGCACGAGTGTTCGAGCGCGAGCGCGCCGCGATGGACGCGCTCACCGCCGGCGAGATCAAGCACGGCGACGTGGTGGTGATCCGGTACGAAGGACCCAAGGGCGGCCCCGGCATGCGCGAGATGCTCGCGATCACCGCCGCCATCAAGGGCGCTGGGCTCGGAAAAGATGTACTACTGTTGACTGACGGTCGATTCTCAGGCGGCACAACCGGCCTGTGCATCGGCCATCTGGCACCCGAAGCAGTAGACGCAGGTCCTATTGCCTTGGTGCGCGATGGTGATCTGATTCGGGTCGATATCGCGGCCCGGTCCATCGACCTACTGGTCGACGAGGCCGAGCTGGCAGCCCGCCGTGATGGCTGGGCGCCGCTTCCTCCGCGCTATACCCGAGGCGTTCTCGCAAAGTACTCGAAGCTCGTGCGTTCCGCCGCCGAAGGCGCCACGACGGGCTGAGTGCTGCGCTTCCCCGCACACACCGTCCACCAGAACAGGAATCGAATGACCACGGAATCCAACCCCGTGCCATCGCCCGCCGCAGTGCCGCCAGGCGCGCCCGTGGAACTGACGGGTGCCGAAGGGGTCGTCCGCTCACTCGAGATGATCGGCATCACCGACGTCTTCGGGCTCCCCGGCGGCGCGATCCTCCCCGTCTACGACCCGCTGCTCGACAGCCGCAAGCTGCGCCACATCCTCGTGCGTCACGAGCAGGGCGCCGGGCACGCGGCCGAGGGCTACGCCTCGTCGAGCGGCAAGCTCGGCGTCGCGATCGCCACGTCGGGCCCGGGTGCCACCAACCTCGTCACCGCCATCGCCGACGCCCACATGGACTCGGTGCCGATGCTCGCGATCACCGGCCAGGTGTTCTCGAACCTCATGGGCACCGACGCGTTCCAGGAGGCCGACATCGTCGGCATCACGATGCCCATCACGAAGCACTCCTTCCTCGTGAAGCACGCCGAGGACATCCCGGCGACCATCGCGGCGGCGGTGCACATCGCCACGACCGGTCGCCCCGGCCCAGTGCTCGTCGACATCACGAAAGACGCGCAGCAGGCCAAGTTCAGCTTCCGCTGGCCGCCGAAGGTCGACCTGCCGGGTTACCGGCCGATCACGAAGGCGCACGGCAAGCAGGTGGCCGCGGCCGCCCAGCTCTTCGCCGAGGCCAAGCGGCCCGTGCTGTACGTCGGCGGTGGGGTCATCCGCTCGCACGCATCGGACGAACTGCTCGCGCTCGCCGAACTGACGAACGCACCCGTCGTCACGACGCTCATGGCACGCGGCGCGTTCCCCGACTCGCACCGGCAGCACCTCGGCATGCCGGGCATGCACGGCACCGTTCCCGCGGTGATCGCGCTGCAGGAGGCCGACCTGCTGGTCGTGCTCGGTGCGCGGTTCGACGATCGCGTCACCGGCAAGGCCGCGCTGTTCGCCCCGAACGCGAAGGTCGTGCACGTCGACATCGACCCCGCCGAGATCTCGAAGATCCGCACGGCCGACGTGCCGATCGTGGGTGACGCGAAAGACGTGCTCGTCGACCTCGCCGCCGCCTACCGCGACGCGACCGCCACCGAGCAGCCCGATCTCGACGAGTGGTGGGCGACGCTCGACGGACTGCGCAGCGAGTTCCCGCTCGGCTACACCGAGCCCAGCGACGGACTGCTCGCGCCGCAGTACGTCATCGAGCGCATCGGCGAGCTCACCGGGCCCGAGGGCGTGTACGCCGCTGGCGTCGGTCAGCACCAGATGTGGGCCGCGCAGTTCATCAAGTACGAGCGCCCGAACTCGTGGCTCAATTCGGGCGGCGCCGGCACGATGGGGTATGCAGTGCCCGCGGCCATGGGCGCGAAGGTCGCCGAACCCGATCGCGTCGTGTGGGCGATCGACGGCGACGGATGCTTCCAGATGACCAATCAAGAGCTCGCGACCTGCACGCTCAACGAGATCCCCATCAAGGTCGCGGTCATCAACAACTCCTCGCTCGGAATGGTGCGGCAGTGGCAGACCCTGTTCTACGACGGCCGGTATTCGAACACCGACCTGAACACTGGGCACGACACGGTCCGCATCCCCGACTTCGTGACGCTCGCCGAGGCTTACGGCGCCCTCGGCATCCGCGTCACCAAGAAAGAGGAGGTCGACGCGGCGATCAAGCTCGCGCTCGAGACCAACGACCGGCCCGTCGTCATCGACTTCGTGGTCTCGTCCGACGCGATGGTGTGGCCGATGGTGCCGCAGGGCGTGTCGAACAGCTACATCCAGTACGCCCGCGATCATTCGCCGGCGTTCAGCGAAGAGGAGGACTGACCATGTCGACCCACGTGCTCTCACTCCTCGTCGAGGACAAGCCGGGTCTGCTCACCCGAGTCGCCGGGCTGTTCGCCCGCCGCGGCTTCAACATCGAGTCGCTCGCGGTCGGCCACTCCGAGATCGAGGGGCTCTCGCGCATCACGGTCGTCGTCGACGTCGAAGACCTGCCGCTCGAGCAGGTGACGAAGCAGCTCAACAAGCTCGTCAACGTGATCAAGATCGTCGAGCTCGACCCCAACCAGTCGGTGCATCGCGAGCACCTGCTCATCAAGGTGCGGGTCGACAACACGACGCGTTCGCAGGTGCTCGAGGCCGTGAACCTCTTCCGCGCACGCGTGGTCGACGTGTCGACCGAGGCGCTCGTGATCGAGGTCACCGGCGATTCCGGCAAGACCACGGCGTTCCTCAAGGTCCTCGAGCCCTATGGCATCAAGGAGATCGCGCAGTCGGGCTTGCTCGCGATCGGCCGTGGTGGCAAGTCCATCACGGAACGCGTCTTCAAGAACTGAACCGACGGATGCCGCGGCACGGTGTCGCGGCATCCGTCATCTGAACCACAACGAGGAGAAAGAAACAGCACATGGCTGAGATCTACTACGACAAGGACGCCGACCTCGCCCTCATCCAGGGCAAGAAGGTCGCCGTCATCGGCTACGGCTCGCAGGGCCACGCACACGCGCAGAACCTGCGCGACTCGGGCGTCGAGGTCGTCATCGGCCTCAAGGACGACTCGAAGTCGAAGCCGAAGGCAGAGGAGGCGGGCTTCCAGGTGCTGAGCGTCGCCGACGCGGCCGCCGGTGCCGACGTCATCGTCATCCTCGCGCCCGACCAGTACCAGCGGCACATCTACGCCGAGTCGGTCAAGGACAACCTGACGGCGGGCAAGACGCTCGTCTTCGGCCACGGCTTCAACATCCGCTTCGGCTACATCGAGGCGCCCGAGGGCGTCGACGTCGTCATGGTCGCTCCGAAGGGCCCGGGCCACACCGTGCGTCGCGAGTACGAGGCCGGTCGCGGCGTGCCCGTGATCGTCGCCGTCGAGAAGGACGCCTCGGGCAACGCCTGGCCGCTCACCCTTTCGTACGCGAAGGCGATCGGCGGCCTGCGTGCCGGCGGCATCAAGACGACCTTCACCGAAGAGACCGAGACCGACCTGTTCGGCGAGCAGGCCGTGCTGTGCGGCGGCGTGTCGCAGCTCATCCAGTACGGCTTCGAGACCCTCACCGAGGCCGGCTACCAGCCGCAGGTCGCGTACTTCGAGGTGCTGCACGAGCTGAAGCTCATCGTCGACCTCATGTGGGAGGGCGGCATCGCCAAGCAGCGCTGGTCGGTCTCCGACACGGCCGAGTACGGCGACTACGTGTCGGGCCCGCGCGTCATCGACCCGCACGTCAAGGAGAACATGCAGGCCGTGCTCGCCGACATCCAGTCGGGGGCGTTCGCCGAGCGCTTCATCGCCGACCAGGACAATGGGCAGAAGGAGTTCCTCGAGCTGCGTGCCAAGGGCGAGGCGCACCCCATCGAGGCCACCGGCCGCGAGCTGCGCAAGCTCTTCGCGTGGAACGCGTCGAACGACGACGACTACGTCGACGGCGAGGTCGCGCGTTAGTCGCGACTCACGTCGGTCGAGTAGCGCGTATCGAGACCAGAACGGCCCGCTCCGGATGCTCCGGGGCGGGCCGTTCGGCGTCGCGAGGCCGCTTCGGCGGCTCACTCCTCGCTGAACCCGCACGTGCTCTGCGGCTCGCCGAAGTGCCCCAGGTACGTGCGCCACTCGTTCTCGGTGAGGTCGCGCCCCGCGAGCCGGCACACGTACTCGAACTGGTGGTCGGGATCGATGTCCCACACCACAATGCCCTCGGGCATCGAAATCGCAACCTCGAGGCCGTCGGGGCGAAGCATACTGCCGGCGAGGGTCTTGTCGTCCGTGGGGAACGGCTCGCCGAGGCGCTCACCCGTCGGCGCGTCGTAGAGCAGACCGTTCCCGTCGGCCGTCGAGACGAGCAGTGTCCGCGCGTCGCGGCTCAGCGAGGGCTGGTAGAGGCCGCCCGCAACGCCGGGGACTGTGCCCACTCGCGAGATCGGCTCGGTCTCGTATCGGCCCATGCGGTTGTCCTCCAGCCCGATCAGGCCACCGTCCTCGAGCAGGACGTGCGCCCCGAGCCTCACAGGCTCGTCGAAGAGGACTCGGTGCTCGGCAGCCGAGACGATCGCCAGCGCCCACCCGCGCTCATCGCTCGCCGACCCGTCCTCGACATCCTCCGACGTTCCATCGGTCCAGTATGTGACGGCGAGGCGGTCGCCGTCGGGCGACACGGAGATCCAGACGGGGAACCCCTCGACGCGCCACGAATCGCCCACCGCCTGGCCGGTGCGTGGATCCACGTCCTGGATCCAACCGTCCCGTCGCACCGCGTACAGCGTCGTGCCCTCGGGCGACGGCCAGAGCGCCCAGAGCCCCCATCGCGACTTCCCGACCGGTTCTCCGCGCGAGGTGTCCACGAGGCGGGTCACCTCGTCGTCGGCGGACTGCGCGAAGAGGCGGTCCTCGCTCGCCCAGCCGATGTTCATCGCCGGCTCGTCGAAGCGGTACGTATCGTCCCCCGTGGCAACGTCCATGACGGTCGTGCCCTCGACGACCCAGCCGTCCGACGGGATGACGGCCTGCGGGGCGACGAGGATCGACGCGCCATCGTACGAGTACGGTCCGACTACCATCCGTCCCGGCGCGACGAGCCGACGCCCGGGGCCGTTCTCGTCGAGCCGCCACCGGGAGATGATCGGGTGGCTCGCGCTGATGGTCGTGAGCTCCATGCCATCGGAATCGACGTCGATCGGTCCGACCGCGCCGTACAGGGGGCCGAGCTCCTCCTCACGGAGCGGCGCGCCGTCGGCGAGATCGAACACCTCGATCCGTCCGAACGGCGTCCCGCAGTACACCCGCTGCATCCGCTCCGAAACAGCGAGTCCGTTGCACGGTCGGGTGTAGGGACGGCCGATGGGCGTCGACCACCGCACCTGTCCGTCGTCGGGCTCGAAGGCGACGAGTCCTCGGTCGCCGGAGGCGACGGCGATCCCCGAAGCCTCGCCGAACGCGATGGCGACGTGAGCCGAGGAGTCGGGGACCGGGAACGACGCTGAGATCGTCGCGGACGCCGGATCAATCATGTCCACGCGATCGTCGAGCCGACCGACGACGAGTCGACCCCCGTGGTCGAACGCGAGCGCCGCCGCCATCGAGTCGCGATCGAGCGCGACCGGATGATCGTCGGCGATCTCGCGCATCGCGCCACCCGGGCTGGTCACGAGCGTCACCGTCCCGTCACGGGCGTCGGCGACAGCGATGATCGAGCCGTCCGCGTTCACGGTGAGCGCTCCTGTGCCGGCCTGCAATCGCACGGGACCGAGGATGCGTTCGCCGCGAACGAGGTCGAACGCCACGAGGTCCGACTGCGGCGACGTGCCATACCAGGTGACGCCGATCGGCTGCGTCTCCGCCGGCCACAGCATCGCTCCCACTCGACCGTCGCCGCTGACCTCGACGAGCGGGCGCGGCTCGTCGAGACCTGGTCGGAAGCCGAGATCCAGCTCCTGCACTACCCCTCCGGTCTCGGCATCCCGAACAGCGGTTTCGCCGTCGGCCATCACGACGAGCATCTCCTCGGTCCCCGGGATGAGGCTGCCATAGGCGTTCCCGCTCTGGGCGAGGACGGCGTTGCCGAGGAATCCGCCGGCGCCCTGAAGCACGCCCATCAGTCCGGAACGCGTGCGGGGGTCTTCGGGCCACCGTCGAAAGGCCTCGGCGGCAAGGAGCGCCGACACGTCCCGCTCCGACGATCGGAGCGCGAGCGCCGTGCCGACCAGTGCCTCGATCGTGGCGCTGTCTCGTTGCGCGCTCGCCTCCCGCGAGGAGACCACTGCGACCGATCCGGCGCCGGCGAGCAGTACGACCAGGCCGGCCGCGACGCCGAGCATGGCGCGCAGGCGCCGGTTCTGCCGACGGTCCCGCCGCGCGCGCTCCTCGAACTGCTCGCGCTCGGCGGTGGCGCGGGCCTCACATGCGTCGAGGAACGCCAGCTCGACATCCGTGAGGTCTCGGGGCGCCGCGTCCCGCCATTCGATGGCGGCTTGAAGGCGTGCGCCGCGGAGGAGGTCATCCTCGGGACGACCGGCCGCGTTCCACGCCTCGGCGGCGGCGGCGACCGCCGTCAGGATGCGCGCGCCGTCGGCATCCTCCTCGAGCCACGCCCGAAGGCGCGGCCACGCCGTCGCCAGCGATTCGTGCGCCACCTCGACCGAGTCGGCTCCCGCGCTCACGAGCCTCGATCGGGCCAGCATCGAGAGCACCTGCTCCCGCGAGGCATCCGCTCGCAGTGGCCTGGACGGCACCCTGCGACGGACGGGGCTACCGTCGGGCCCCAGTGCCACCAGTCGCAAGAGGAGCCAGTGGCACGTCACGCGCTGGTCAGGGTCCATCGCCTGGTAGAGGCGGTCGGCCGACTGGGCGATCGCGCCCGAGATCCCGCCGGAGGCCTCGTACCCTGCGACGGTGAGTGTCGCGCCCTCACGCCGGATCCAGGTCTCGACGAGCGCGTGCGACAGGTGGGGGAGTGCCCCGGCCTCGCCCGTCGCGTCCCGCAGCATGAGCTCGACCAGCCCCGGCTCGAGGCGCAGGCCGGCGCGCCGGGCGGGCGCCTCGATGGCTTCCCGCAGCGCGGCGGGCGCCATCGGGCCGACGAGATGCACGCTTTCGGCGACGAGGGGCGCCAGGTCCGGGTGCCCGGCGCAGTCATCGAGGAAGTCCGAGCGCACGACGAGGATGATGGTCGTGCCCGTCACCGCGGCCTCGGCGATCGCGCGCGCGGCGGCGTCGACGTCGGCCTCGCCGGCGTGGAACACCTCCTCGAACTGGTCCACGACCACGACGTCGGCAGCACGCCCGGACCACACCGCCTCGCGGATCCGCGCGTCGAGGGCGTGCTCGGGCGTCAGGATCACGACGCGATCGCCGCGCCGTTGCAGGGCGGGAACCACGCCGGCGCGCACGAGCGAGGACTTGCCGCTGCCCGATGCTCCGGACACGGCGAGGAATCGGGACGTGGCGAGTCGGGCCAGTGCGGCCTCGATATCGACGTCGCGACCGAAGAAGTCCTCCTCGTCGTCCACGCCGAACGGCTGCAGCCCGCGGTAGGGGCATGCGGTGCTCGTGCTCGTCGTGGCGATGCGCGGCTCGAGCGAGTCGTCGTGTCGCAGGATGCCGAGCTCCAGCTCCGAGAGCTCGGCGCCGGGTTCGGCGCCGAGCTCGTCGGCGAGTCGCTCGCGTGCCGCCCGGATGGCCGCGAGCGCATCTGCCTGGCGCCCGCTCCGGTACAGGGCGGTGGCGAGGAGCACCCAACGGCGTTCGCGCAGCGGGGCCTCGCGAACCAGACGCTCGGCGTCTCCGACGGTTGCCGCGTGCTCGCCGAGACGGAGGTTCCCCTCGACCCGGATCTCCTCGAGCTCCATGCGCACCTCGTCGAGCCGCTCCGCTTCCACGACCGCGGGCGGCCACGATGCGAGGTCGGCGTACGGGGTTCCGCGCCACAGAGCGCGTGCGCGGTCCACCGCATCCACGGCGCGCGTGGGGTCGTCGTCGAGGTGCTCGCGGGCGGATGCCGCGAACCGTTCGAATCGCTCCGCATCCACCGTGTCGGGGTCGATGCGCAGCGTGTACGCGCCCGGGGTCGTCTCGATCGCGTTGCGTCCGATCGCACTTCGCACGCGGCCGATCGACGCCTGCAACTGCTTCGGCCACGTCCCCGGCGGTTCGTCGCCCCAGAGGGCGTCGGCAAGCTCGTCGGTGGTCACCGGTCGCCCGGCGCCGAGCACCAGCACCGAGAGCACGATTCGCTCCCTCGGGCTGAGCGTCACCCCCTCGAGGGTGAGCGGGCCGAACACTGCCACGCTCATGCTCCGCATTGTTCGCCCTTTGCAGCCGGCCGTCAACGAACCGCACATACCGCGCATACCGACTGCATACCGGCCGGAGACGGTCGCATACCCCGTCGGCGCAACCTGGGGGCATGAACACCACATCCACACCCCTTCGCCTCACCGCAGCGGCGTCCGTCGTCGCACTCGCGGTGACCCTCGCCGGGTGTGCGAACGCCGAGCAGGCGTCGTCCGGCGAGTCCCGTTCCCAGGTCGCGATCCAGGTCGTCGTCACCTCAGCCATGCACCGCACGCTGGTTCGCGAGGAGGCCGGCCGGTACGTGCGCGAATTGCTGGTACGCGCCCGGTTGGCGGCGGGGGAAGACGCCGCCCTGCCCTCCATCGACATCGAGATGCCCCGTGTGCGCGGCCACTGACTCTGCGCCCGTCATGCAGAGCGGGCCGCGCGTGGCTGCCCGTCACAGGGGTTCACCCGCACGTGCTGCGCGGCTCGCCGAGGCCCGGCAGGTAGGTGCTCCACTCGTGAGCGGTGAGGTCGCGTCCGGCGATGCGGCAGACTGCCGTGAATTGATGCTCAGGATCGAGGTCCCAGAGCATGATGCCGTCAGCGACATTCACGGCGAGTTCGCGCCCGTCCGATCGCAGGTGCGCGCCGTTCAGATTCGGGGTGTCGGCTTCGAAGGGGTCCCCGATCCGCACGCCGCTCGGCATGTCGTAGAGCATCTCGGAACCGCTGGCCGAGGTCATGAGCCAAGTGCGACCGTCGTCGCTCAGGGTGGGGATGCCGAAGCCCCCGGCAGAGCCCGACAGGGTGCCCGTCATGGTGAACGGCGTCGTCGTGGAGTCCCACCGCACGAGGCGGTTGTCGTCGGCGATGACGATCTGACCGTCGTCGAGCAGCACGGCAGCGGGGGCGATGAGGTCGTCGCTGCGCTTCAGGTCACCGGTTGCGGCATCGAAGATCGATACCAGGGTGCGCCGCCCCTCGATCAGCGAGCTCACCGCGATCTCCCGTCCGTTCGGCGAGCCGATCAGCGCGACGGCGTAGCCGTCGATGCTGATCGCGGGCGCGACTCTGCTGCCGGTCTGCGGGTCACGCGCGATGATCTTTCCGAATGCGTACACGTTCAGCCGGTCACCGTTGTCGGTCACCCAGATACGTTCAGCTCGGTGAAGCAGCATCCCGGTCGCAGGTTCCTCGGTCGCATCGAAGAGTCGCATTCCGCGGTCTTCGTCGGGCTCGATGTACGCGGCCAACCGTCCCTTGCCGGCCCACGCAGCTTCGGCCATCGGCGTTTCGAACGTTCGGATGATCCGACCCGTCGCGGTGTCGAGCAGCGAGACATCCTGCTGAATCCCTCCCTCGCCGGGGCTCTTGTCCCGTGGCGCGATCAACAGTTCGGTGCCCGCCGGCTCATAGCCGGCGATTGCGAACGAACCCCGTCCGACAAGCCGATTCGTGAGTCCACTGCCATCGAGTCGCCAGCGGGAGATCACGGGGTCCGATCCGCCGATCGCCGTCAGTGCAGTGCCGTCCCGCGAGACCGCGAGTGGACCGACGGTGCCGAACAGCACATCCTTCGACCGGCCGACCGGCGTGCCCTCGGCAAGGTCGTACTCACGGATGCGGCCGAACATTCCCGAGCAGTACACGGCGCCTGCCAGCTCCGAAACCGCGATCGCCGGACAGACGCCGGGGTAGGGGGCATGGAAGGCGTGCGACCAGCGAACGATGCCGTCGACGGGGTCGAGTGCGACGAGTTGCTCATCCCCGCTCGCCACGACGAGGCCCGACGGCGTGATCTCGAGAGCGACGTGGGTGGAATCGGTCGGTACGACCAGCTGAGCGACGACCCGCGCGATCGCGGGGTCGATCACGTCGATGCGGTCCCCCATCCTTCCGGCGAGCAAGCGGCCGACCGGGTCGAACGCGAGTGCGACGGCGAATGAGTCCGCGTCAGTTCGACGAGCGACTGTCCGGTGACGTCTCGCGCGTCACCCGTGAGGTCGTAGAGCACCACTCGACCGTCGGAGGCGTCGCCCACGGCGATCGTGGAGCCGTCATGCGATACGGCGAGCGCGCCGACGCCCTGATCGATGCGCATCGGGCCGAGAACCCGCGCACCGCTCTCGAGGTCGAACGCGAGCAGATCGGCGCTGAGCGAGGTGCCGTACCACGCGGGGCCGTTCACCTGGTCGGTCTCGGCAGGCCAGAGCACAACGCCCACTCGCGCGTCGGCGCTCACCTCGACGAGCGGGTACGGCGCCCAACCCGAGAATTCGTAACTGCCCTCGAGCGAGCGCACGACTTCACCGGTCTCGAGGTCGCGGATGTCCGCGCTCCCTTCCATCGTCATGGTGAAGGCGCGGTCGGTTGCGGGAATGACGGCGCCGAAGATTCCCTCCGTGTCGGGAACGAATGCGTTGCCCAGGAAGCCCTCAGCCGACGTGAGCACGCCCATGAGACCACTGCGGGTGCGCGGGTCGTCCGGCCAGCGGCGGTAGGCCTCTGCCGCGAGCAGCGCCGCGACATCCCGCTCTGATGTGCGGAGCGAGAGCGCGGTGCTGACGAGCGCCTCGATGCTCGCCGCCGCGCGCTGTCGCTCGGCCTCGTTCGCCGACACGCCGGCGAACGTGCCCGCGCCGACGAGCAGCAGGATGAGCGCGCTCGCCGCGACGAGCAATGCTCGCAGCCGCCGATTCTGGCGGCGCTCGTGGTGTTCGCGCTGCGCGAGCGCACGGCGATCCGAGCTCTCGAGCGCGGCGGACGCATCGAGGAACTCACGCTCGGTGCTCGTGAGGTCGCGATCGTCCGTGGCCCAATCGAGCGCGGTCTGCAGTCGACCCCCGCGATAGAGGTCCTCGGCGGGTCGTCCGTCGGCATCCCACGACTCCGCCGCATTCGAAAGGGCGTGCATCGTGCGCTGGGCGTCGGCATCCTCCTCGAGCCAACCGCGGAGGCGGGGCCACGCGTCGGCGAGCGCCTCGTGCGACACCACGATCGTCGATTCGTCGGCACTCACCAGGCGTGCCGCTTCGAGCATCGTGAGTACCCGGTCGCGTGCGTCATCGTCGTGGAGCGACTTGATCGCCAGCGTTCGGCGAACCGGGCTGCCGTCCGCGCTCAGCGACACGAGCCTGAGCATGGTCGACCGGCAGAGCGCACGTTCGGCGGGACTCATCCGCTGATAGAGCCGATCTGCTGATTGCGCGATCGCCCCCGACAGGCCGCCGGATTCCTCGTAGCCGGCGACCGTGAGGGTGGATCCGTCGCGGCGCAGCCAGGTCTCGACGAGCGCGTGGGAGACGAGCGGAAGTGCGCCGGCCTGCCCCGCGGCGTCGCGCAGGATCAGTTCGGTGAGACCGGGTTCCAGCCGGAGCCCGGCCTGTCGCGCCGGACCCTCGATGGCCTCCCGCAGGCCGTCGGAGCCGATCGGCGGCACGAGGTGCACCCCGTCGGTGAATGCAGGTCCGAGATGCGGCAACCGGGCGCACTCGTCGAGGAAGTCGCTGCGAACGGTGAGCAGCAGCGTGCCACCCCCGTGCATGAACTCGGCGAGCGCAGCGCAGAGGTCATCGACTGCGCCGTCGACGAGGTCGAGGTGCAGGAGTTCCTCGAACTGGTCGACCACCAAGACGTCACCTGCCCGCACCGAGGTGACTCGGTCGCGCACGATCATGGCCGACGACCGACGCGGCAGGATGATGTCGACGCGCCGCCGCTGCCGACGCAGGGCGGGGACGACCCCGGCGCGTGCGAGCGAGGATTTTCCGCAGCCACTCGCTCCCGCGAGTGCGACGAAACGCGAGCGATCGACGCGCGCGAGCGCGGCGAGGATGTCGCGTGAGCGGCCGAAGAACTCGGCCTCATCGTCGACATCGAATGCATCGAGACCTCGGTACGGGCATGCGGTGTCGCTGCCCGCCTCTGGGGCCGGTGCCCCGTCGAGGGTGGGGTCGTGCCGCAGGATGGCGGTCTCGAGCGCCGCGAGCTCATCGGAGAGGTCGATGCCGAGCTCATCGTCGAGGCGCCGCCGCGCCTCGCGGATGGCAGCGAGTGCATCGGCCTGTCGATTACTTCGGTAGAGCGCGAGCGCCAGGATTCCCCATCGAGGTTCGCGGAGCGGTGACTCCTGCACGAGCCGTTCGGCCTCGGTGACGACTCCCGCATCCCGCCCGAGCTCGAGTCGCATCCTGGCGCGTTCCTCCTCGGCGACAGCGCGGAGTCCCACCAGGCGCTGTGCTTCGGCGACCGCGGGCGGCCAGTCGGGCAGATCGGCATAGGCGCGGCCTCGCCAGAGCTCGAGCGCCCGCGAGAACTCGGACTCGGCGCGATCAGGATCGCCATCGCGGGCGTGGGTGAGGCCCGCGTCGACGAGGCGCTCGAATCTGACGGCGTCGATAGAGTCGGGGGCGACCTCGACACGGTACCCTTCGGCGACGGTCTCGATCGGGGGTACCCCGGCATGACGCCGGAGGCGTGCGACAGCGATCTGCACCTGCTTGGTCCATGTCGCCGGCGGATTCTCGCCCCAGAGCGCGTCCGCCAGTTCGTCGGGAGAGAGCGCCGAGCCTGCTCTCAGCACCAGCGCGGCGAGTACTGCTCGCTCCCGCGGACTGATCGGGCTCCCGTCGACGACGACCGCCCCGAGGACGCTCACACTCACGATCGAATTGTGCTCGCAGCCACGGTGGCGCGTCAATCACCGCGAACGGGGCAGATACCGAACGGATACCGTTGCGCCGGCGCACGGATACCGCGGGTGATGACCGTGGTGAACATGTACACCACACGAACACACCACAGCCTCGCCGCCGCGACGATCGTCGTGCTCGCGCTCAGCGGATGCGCGACCACTCCGGCCGCCGCACCACCCGAGCCCGCTCCGCAGCGAGCACCGTCCGCGCCGCTCGACCGCGGCGCCGCGATCCTGCAGAACGACAACGACCCGCGCGGCTACCACGGCCGTGCTTCGATCAGCGGCGTCACCGGCATGCCGACCCCAACATCCGAATCGCCGAGCCCCGAGCCGTCACCGACTCCGCGCGTGAACGACAACGATCCGCGTGGCCACCACAAGCTCCCCGCGATCGAGGGCGCGGATGGATTCGGACGGCCGGCGCCGCCGCTCGTGAGCGATGACGACCCACGCGGTCACCACCGGTTGCCGCAATCCCGCCGATGAGGCGGCGCGGCTCGACGTTCGAGCGCCCGCGGCGCGGCCGCTACGCTGTCGGGAATGGTCGCTGCTGCACTCTCCGTCGAGATCGCCGTTCAGGATGTCGCGGGTGCGCGCATCGCGCTCGAAGCCGGCGCCACCCGTGTCGAACTGTGCCAGGCGCTCGGGCTCGGGGGACTCACCCCCTCGGCGGGCCTCATCGAGGCGACCGTCGCCGCTGCCGCTGAGGCGGAAGCAGCCGGTTTCGTGCACGTGCTGGTGCGGCCGCGCGGCGGCGGATTCGTCTACGGGGCCGACGAGCTCGACACCATCACGCGCGATATCCGCGTGGCGGTGGCGCTCGGCGCAGATGGCGTTGTGGTCGGTGCGCTGACCGACGCGGGCGAGCTCGACCTCGAGGGGATCGGGCGGTTCATCGATGCGGCGGGCGATGCCGACGTCACGGTGCATCGCGCGGTCGACGCGTCGGCACGGCCGCTCGAGGCCGTCGCCGCACTCGCAGAACTCGACGTGCGCCGAGTGCTGACCTCCGGCGGTGCCGCCGACTGTCGTGCGGGCCTGGCGACGCTGCGGGCGATGGTGGCGGAATCGGGCGACCTCGAGGTCATGGCGGGCGGCGGCGTGCGTATCCCCGACATCACCGACCTCGCCGCCGCCGGCGTCGACGCCGTGCACCTCTCGGCGCGCGGCACGACGACGCGCGGCGGGCTGAGCGGCCCCGGCGGGGGAGTCGCGGGATTCGACGTGACCGACCCCGGACTCGTGCGTGCCGCGGTCGCGGCGGCACAGATCAGCCGCTGATTCGGCGCAGCGCGGGGGCGCATACCGTTCGCATACCGGGCGAACCGCGGTCGCATACCGCCCAGGTGGATCGTCGGCAACATGAACACCACGAAGAACACCCACAGGTCGGGCACCGCGACCGCGATCCTTCTCGGTTTCGCTCTCGCCGCGACGCCGATCGCCGCTCATGCAAACCAGGCCGGTGCCGCGCCGGCGATCGTGCCGTCCGGACCCGACATCGTGCTCGCGGCGACCGAGAACCTGCGGCAGCTGGTCGAGACCGACCGTGCGCCCGCGGTGTTGGTCCGACCGGCCGACAAATCGCTGCGGCAGGTCATGGAGGAAGACCGTGCAGCAGTCGCGATGCAGTCCCGACCGGCCGACAAGCCGCTGCGCCAGATGATGGAGGAAGACCGGGCGCCAGACGCGCCGCCCCGAACGGCTGTCCAGCTTCCAGTCGTCGAGGACGACCCTCCCTCCGAGGTGTCCCCCCGATCGGCTGACAAGACACTGCGGCAGTTGATGGAGGAGGACAGCCGGTGATGCGCCTTGCGTCGCGCGTGCGTGACGGCCGCTCGCCTCAGCCGCAGGTCGCACGGTACCGTGCGATGGCGCCGAAGTGCGTTGCCCATTCCTCGCGGGAGAGGTCGCGCCCGGCAAGGCGGCATGCCGCGCGGAACTGGGTGTCGGGGTCGAGGTTCCACGCGGCGACACCGTCGCGCATGTTCACGAGCAACTCGCGGCCGTCCGGCCGCAGGTACCCGGGGGTGATGAGCGGCGATTCGCTCGGGATCGGATCGCCGAGCCGGATCCCGGCTGCGAGGTCGTAGAGGGTGACGGTATCGTCGTTGGCTCCCGCCACGAGGGTACGGCGGTCGTCGCTGACCTGCAGGCTCGCGAGGCCTCCCTTGACGCCGGGGAGCGCCTCGATCGGGTCCAACTGAGGAACGCTGTACCGAAGCAGCCGGTTGTCGTCAGCCGCGATGAGCTCGCCGGGTCCTGCCAGCACGGTGAGTTCGGGCCCTGTGAGCTCAGGCGAGATCGCCGTGCCGGTCGCAGCGTTGACGAGCCGGGTGGTCGTGATACCGTCCTTCTCCGTCGTGACAGCGAGCATTGCGGCATCCGTGCTCGCGCTGATCGCGACGGTCGCACCGTCGACATCTATCTCCGACTCGAGGTACTTCCGAGTGCTCGCATCGACCAGCTTTATGGCAGCGGAGGTTGTGTTGGAGGCGATGTAGATGCGACGCCCGGATTCGAGGAGCCAGCCGTGTGCGAACCACGTCACGGGGTCGCCCTCGAGGTGCGCCCCCGTGGATGCATCGAGATACCCGTAGCCGTCGATCGCGTCGAAAGCACCGAGCAGCGCGTCGGTGCCCGCCCAGTGGACGTATTGGCCGAAGCCCGGAACACGCAGACGCGGGGCGTCCGTGCGCGGATCCCACACCGAGTACTCGATGAGATCGCTCACGTTCTCGACCCACGCGGGACGCGCTGCCACGAGAATCGAGGTTCCCGACGGATCGTAGCCGTCCACGGTCACCTGTCCGCGAGCGATCATCCGAGTGATGGGTCCCGAGCCGTCGAGACGCCAACGCGAGATCGCAGAGGACCCCGCGCCGATCGCGATGAGTTCGTCGTCGTCCGGGGAAACGGTGAGCGGGCCGACCGCGCCGAGCTGCGTATCCAACCGTTGACCGGTCGGGACTCCCGAGTCGAGCGAGCGCTCCTCGATGCCGCCCCAGCGGTCGCCGCAGAAGACCGTCGACCGCGACTGCGCTACCGCGAGCCACGGGCACGGCGCGGGATGTGCGGTCTCGAATTCCCGCGACCACAGCAGGCCGCCGGTCGCGAGATCCACCGCGACGAACGCGTCGTCGCCACTGGCGATCAGCCGCCCGTCGTCTGTCGCCGCCATGGCGGCATTCGCTGACGCCTCCGGGATCCGAATGCTCGCGATCATGCCGGCCGACTCCGGGTCGATGACGGAGAGCTGTGCCGCGCCCGTACCCACGACGAGTCGCCCATCGTGGGCGAATGCGATGGCGGCAGAGGGGGTGAGCCGTTCGGTGGACTGAGGAATTCCCTCGATCCGACGGAGCTCGCCAGACTCGAGGTCGATCGTCGTGACGGTGACTTCGCGCCACGAATCCGCGACTGCGACGTGTCGGCCGTCGGGGCTCAGTGCGAGGGCTCCCACACCGAGGTCGAGCGTGATGGGCCCCAGTCGAGTACGACCCGACGCCAAGTCGACGAGCAGGAACTCTGAGCTCCGGGTGGGGCCATGACCCGGGATCCAGGTCTGTATCGGCGACGATTCGGTGGGGCGGAGGATCGCGGCGAATCGCCCGTCAGAGCTCACCCGAACGAGCGGGGGGAGCTCGACTGCTGTCGGCGGCGCGTCGACGTCGAGTTCCCGCACCGAGCGCCCGGACTCCATGTCGACGACGGCGACCGATTCGTCGTCGCGAACGATGACCGCGTGACCGGTATTCCCGATCACCGCTCCGGCGATCGAGTCCGTCTCCGGCAGGTACGTGTTCCCGAGGAATCCCTGGGCGGAGGTGAAGACGCCGAGCAGGGCGCTCCGCGTGCGTGGGTCGTCGGGCCACCGTCGGTACGCCTCGGCTGCAATGAGTGCTGCGACGTCACGCTCAGACCCGCGCAGCGCGAACGACGTGCTGACGGTGGCCTCGACGACGGCGGCTTCGCGCTGGAGATCAGCCTCCTGGGTCGCCCTGACGACGAGGATGGTGGCGAGCAACGAGAGCCCGAGGAGCGAGGCCGTCGCTCCGAACAGGACACGAAGGCGGCGGTTCTGCCGCCGATCGCGCTGCAGCTGAAGACGCGCCTCGGCCTCCTCGCGACGGGCCCGATGCTCTGCCGCGTCGAGGAATCGCGACTCGGTCGAGGTCAGGTCGGGTTTCGACATCGAGCGCCAGTCGAGGGCGTTCTGGAGGCGGACGCCCCGGTAGAGGTCGTCCTCCCGCTCGCCGTCCGCTTCCCAGGCGTCGGCCGTGATCGTCAACTTGCCGAGCAGTCGCGCACCCGCGGCGTCCTCCTCGAGCCAGTCGTGCAGACGCGGCCAGGCGAAGGCGAGGAGTTCGTGCGTCACGGCGACGGTGTCGTCGGATGCGCTCAGGAGTCGCGCCCCTATGAGGCGGGCCACCACAGCAGCCCGCATCGGGTCGTCGTTCAGTGAGCTCGTTCTCGCGTACCGGCGTATCGGCCGCCCGTCGGGGCCGAGCTCGACCAGTCGGAGCATCGTCGACCGGCAGGCGTCCCGCTGCGCCGAGGTCAGATCGTCGAACAGCTGCTCGGCGGTGCGGGCGATCGCACCGGTCAGTCCTCCGACCTCCTCGTAGCCCGCAATCGTCAGCACGTTCGTCTCACGCCGGAGCCATGTCTCGACGAGTGCGTGAGAGAGCAGCGGGAGCGCGGTGCTGTGCCCGGCGGCGTCGCGGAGGATCAACTCCGACAGGCCGGCCTCGAGCCGCAGTCCGGCCCTTCGTGCCGGCTCTTCGATCGCAGCGCGAAGGTCGTTTTCGCTCATCGCGGCGACGAGGTGCACGCTCTCAGAGAGCAGGGGCGCAAGTGACGGCTCCGCGTTGCCTTCGTCCAAGTAGTCGGACCGCACGGTCGCCACGACGATCCGGGATTCAGTCGCCTCGGCGATGAGCCCGCACACCGCGTGCACCTCGTCGGCCGGGAACCCGACGTGGAACAGCTCCTCGAGCTGGTCGACGACGACGACATCGGCGCTCCGTCGGCTGTACAGCGCGTCGCGAAGCTGCGCGGCGATCGTAGGGGAGGGTGAGACCACCTGGACCGAAAGGCCCCGACGGGCTAGGACGGGGACGACGCCCGCGAGGACGAGCGACGACTTGCCGCATCCCGATGGGCCCGAGACCGCGATGAATCGCGCACGGTCGAGGCGGGCGAGGATGGCCGCGATGTCCGCGTCCCGACCGAAGAACTCTTCCGCGTCATCGATCCCGTATGGGTGCAGGCCCTTGTACGGGCAGTCCGCGCTCGGTTGCGGACTGCGCGGCGGCGGCAGGAGGGAGGGATCCTGATGCAGGACCGCGGCCTCGAGAGCGGTGAGCTCTGGGCCGGGCTCGATCCCGAGGTCGGCCGAGAACCGGACGCGGGCAGCCCGCAGCGCGGCCAGCGAGTCGGCCTGCCGTCCGCTGCGATAGAGCGCGGTCGCGAGCAGGCTCCACCGGCGCTCGCGCAGCGGCTGCTCGCGAACCAGGGCTTCGGCGCCCGCGATCACGCTATGCTGCTCGCCGCAGTCGAGGTGCGCCGCTGCGAGCTCCTCCTCGGTGGTACTCCGAACCTCCTCGAGGCGCGCCGCCTCGATCATCGCGGGCTCCCATGACGGGATCGCGCTGTACGCGGTGCCGCGCCACAGCGCGAGGGCGCGCTGGCACTCGTCGACGGCGCGCTCGGGGTCGCCGCGCGAGCGCAGCTCAGCAGCCGAGTGTGCCAACTTCTCGAACCGGACCGCATCGATCGCCTCGGGGTCGACGTCGAGTACGTACCCGATCGATGACGTGGCGATCGACGAACGCCCGAGGCTCGCGCGCAGCCGGACCATCGTGGTCTGCACCTGCTTCGGCCAGGTGACCGGAGGACGCTCGCCCCACACAGCGTCGGCGATCACGGCCGGCGCGACGGACTCACCGCGGCGTAGCACCAGCACCGACAGCACCGCCCGATCTCGCGGGCTGAGCGGTCCTTCGTCGATCTCGACTGCGCCGAGCACGCGAATGCCCACGAGAAAAGTGTCGAACCGGCGGGCCGGGGGTGTCAACGACGAGAGGTGGCCATGAGTACCCGATGAGTACCGATCGCGAGCGCGACGAGTACCGGTGCACGAGACGGTGCAAGCATGAACACCACGCAGAACACCCAGCGCATCATCGCCACCGCGATCCTCGCGGTCACCGCCGGGCTCGCACTCGCCTCGTGCGCGCAGCGAACTGTTCCCGAACCCGTCCAGCAACTCACCAACGCACAAGTCGCCGAGTTGCGCTCGGGCCTCGCCGATCTCGCCGAGAGCCGGGCGCAGATGTCTCGCGAGCTCGCGAAGCAGCGTGCCACTGCAAACGCCGAACAAGCAGGCGGCCTGCACGATCTCGCCGAGAGTCGTGCGCAGATGTCTCGCGACCTGGCCGAGCAGCGTGCCGCGGCCCTCGCGGGGCAGGACCAGGGAATGCTCGACCTCGCCGAGGCTCGCGCCCAGATGTATCGCGAGCTCGCCGAGCAGCGTTCCGCGGGCTAACTCAACCAGGCCGAGCGCCGCCTCCGGATCGGGCAATGAGTCGACGTCAGGTCGCGGCGCATGCGACTGGCTAGGCTGGTCGCATGGCCCGCGATCCCGACGACGACGCACTGCGCTGGGAGGGTGACGACGACCCGACGCTCGCGCCCGGCTGGAAGGCCGTCGGCGCGCCGGTGCCCCTCGAGGGCACGCCTGAGAAGGCTACGGATGACTCGAGCCCGACGCTCGACGGCGACGCACGTGCCGCGACATCCGACGGCGAAACCGCCGCTGCACCGCAGACCGGTTCGGTCGAACTCGTCGTGCTCGGCATCCTCGGCGGCATCTACCTGCTGTACACGATCGGCTGGTTCATCACCGCGCTGCGCACCCCGGCACCCGGCCTCGGCATCGTCGACGACGCGATGTACACGCTCGGGCTCTGGCTCGCCGTGCTCGCACCGGCGCTCTGGCTCGGGCTGGCGTTCTGGCTCTCACGAGGTCGGCGATCGCGCCTGCTGTGGCTCATCGGCGGTGCACTCGTGCTCGTTCCCGTGCCGTTCGTGCTGGGGGTGACCGCATGACCGCAGAGACGGCAGGCGTGGTGCCACCGGCCGCAGCAGCGCGCACCCCGCTCTGGCTCGACGTGGCGCTCGCGGTGCTGTTCGGGCTGTTCTTCGCCTACGACGTGTGGGAGGTCGTGGGGTCGATCGTGCAGCTCACGGGCCTCGGGCTCGCCTTCTCGGCAGTCGGCTGGGTGCTGCTCGTCGCGGCGCTGATCGCCCCAGTCGCCTCGTTCGCCGCGGCGTTCGCGCTCGGCCGGCGGCGCGGCGTGATCGCGAAGGCGGCGCTGTACCTCGCTGGTCTCGCCGTCTCGGCCGCGCTGTTCCTCACGCTGACCGTGCTGCTCGGGGTCGCCGGCGGCATCGTCGTCCCCTGACGTCACGGAGTCGGCCGCGGTCGTGCCTCTCCCGTAAAGTAGTGCCGGTATCGGCGCCGCCAAAGGCGGGGGCGCTCTCGTCAGCGCGCGAGTCGCGCATCGTCCCGAAGGAACCGTTCGTGTCAAAGCCGGTCGTGCTGATCGCCGAAGAACTCTCGCCCGCCACCGTCGACGCCCTGGGGCCCGACTTCGAGATCCGCACCGTCGACGGTACCGACCGACCCGCCCTGCTCGACGCGCTGTCCGAGGCGAACGCGATCCTCGTGCGGTCGGCGACGAAGGTCGACGCCGAGGCGATCGCGGCGGCTCCGAAGCTGCAGGTCATCGCCCGTGCCGGCGTCGGGCTCGACAACGTCGACATTAAGGCCGCGACGACTGCGGGGGTCATGGTCGTGAACGCCCCGACGTCGAACATCATCTCGGCGGCCGAGCTCACCGTCGGGCACATCCTGAGCCTCGCCCGGCACATCCCCGCCGCGCACGCCGCGCTCGCCCAGGGGGAGTGGAAGCGGTCGCACTACACGGGCACCGAGCTCTACGAGAAGACCATCGGCATCATCGGCCTCGGCCGCATCGGGGCGCTCATCGCCGCGCGCCTGCAGGCGTTCGGCACCGAGATCATCGCCTACGACCCCTACATCACCGCCGCTCGCGCACAGCAGCTCGGCGTGCAGACCGTGAGCCTCGACGAGCTGCTCGAGCGCAGCGACTTCATCACGATCCACATGCCGAAGACCCCCGAGACCACGGGCATGATCTCGACCGAGCAGCTCGCGAAGATGAAGCCCACCGCGTTCATCGTGAACGTCGCGCGCGGCGGGCTCATCGATGAAGAGGCGCTGCACGACGCGCTCGTCGCGAAGCGCATCGGCGGTGCCGGCCTCGACGTGTTCGTCTCGGAGCCGCCGCGCGAGTCGCCGCTGCTCGGGCTGCCCAACGTCATCGTCACGCCGCACCTCGGCGCCTCGACCGACGAGGCGCAAGAGAAGGCGGGCGTGTCGGTCGCGAAGTCGGTGCGCCTCGCCCTCGCCGGCGAGCTCGTCCCCGACGCGGTCAACGTCGCCGGCGGCGTCATCGACCCCTATGTCCGTCCGGGCATCCCGCTCGTCGAGAAGCTGGGGCAGTTGTTCGCGGGCCTGGCTCACGGGCGGCTCACGAGCATCGATGTCGAGGTGCGCGGCGAGCTCGTCGACTACGACGTGAGCGTGCTGAAGCTGGCGGCCCTCAAGGGCCTGTTCACGAACATCGTGAGCGAGACGGTGTCGTACGTGAACGCGCCGCTGCTCGCCGAGCAGCGCGGCATCGAGGTGCGTCTCATCACGTCGCCCGATTCGCCCGAGTACCGCAACGTCATCATCCTGACGGGCGCGCTCGCCGACGGCACGCAGGTTTCGGTCGCGGGCACGCTCACCGGGCCCAAGCAGATCGAGAAGCTCGTCGGGGTGAACGGCTTCGAGATCGAGGTTCCCATCGCGACGACGCACATCATCATGGAGTACACCGACCGTCCGGGCATCGTCGCCGTCTACGGCCAGGAGTTCGGCGACGCCGGCATCAACATCGCCGGCATGCAGATCGCGCGTCGCGAGGCCGGCGGCTTGGCGCTCAGCGTGCTCACGGTCGACTCGCCCGTGCCGACCGACGTGCTCGATCGCGTGCGCGAGGCCATCGACGCGGACCTCTTCGTCGAGGTCGACATCACCGAGTAGTCGGGTCGTCGGTCGTGTAGCCCCGCATGGGCCGTATCGAGACCATCGAGGTTCCGGATGCCTCGGCGCGGCGCTGCCCGCAGCGCTGGTGCCGAGGCATCCGTCGCGTCAGCGTGAATCGGGGTCAGCGTGAATCGGGGTAAGCGTGAATCGGGGTCAGCGTGATTCGCCGGCGATCCGCTCGAGCAGGGCGACGAGGGCGTTCATCTCGGGCTTTCCGATCTCGTCGTCGATGACGCCCGCGCGCGTGGCGAGGTCGGCCTGCAGTGCCGAGTGGTAGTAGAGCCCGTCGCCGATGAGCGTGATCGCCAGGGCGAGCGACGGATCGGCGACATGCCGGCCGATCTCGACGAGCCAGCGCGATCGCACGGCGCCGATCGCCTCGGCGGCCTGACGGTCGCCGCCCTGCGCGAGGCGCACCGTGGCGACGAAGCTGTGGTCGAGCGGGGTCTCGAGCGCAACGGACGAGCGCACGAAGTACGAGATCGCTCCGTCGGGAGCGGTGTGGATGCGGTCGACGTCGTCGTCGATGCGTCGATGCAGCCGCTCGACGAGTCCGGCGATCAGCGCGTGCCTCGAGCCGAAGTGGTACAGCAGGCCGCCCTTCGAGACGCCGGCGGCCCGGGCGGTGGCGTCGAGTGTTGCGGTGCGCTCGCCCTCGGCGATGATGATGCGCTCGAAGGCGTCGAGCACCGCCTCGCGGGCGGCTGGGGGGCGACTCATGACCCCATTGTGGTCGACGTCGTGATGCTCATGCTGTTACTATACCAACCGGACGGTATAGTAACCGAAGCCACGACGAACGAGTAGAGCATGACCGACCTCACCCAGACGACACACTCCGCGCCAGAACAGGCACCGCCCGCCGGCGCCCGCACCCGAGCGCCTCGCCGAGCATGGATCGCACTCGCCGTGCTCATGCTGCCGACGCTGCTCGTCTCGGTCGACAACACCGTGCTGAGCTTCGCGTTGCCCGCGATCTCGCGCGACCTCGCGCCGACGGCGGCGCAGCAGCTCTGGATCATCGACGCCTACCCGCTCGTGCTCGCCGGACTGCTCGTCGCGATGGGCAGCGCCGGTGACCGCTACGGTCGCCGGCGCATGCTGCTGGTCGGCTCGATCGGCTTCACCGTGGTGTCGGTCGCGGCGGCGTTCGCGCCCACCGCCGAGGCGTTGATCGCAGCCCGCGCCGCGCTCGGCTTCTTCGGCGCGATGCTGATGCCGTCGACGCTCTCGTTGCTGCGCACGGTGTTCGTCGACCGGGAGCACCGACGGCTCGCGATCGCGATCTGGGCGTCGGGCTTCGCGGCCGGCTCGGCTCTGGGCCCGATCGTGGGCGGCGTGCTGCTCGAGCACTTCCACTGGGGCTCGGTCTTCCTGCTCGCGGTGCCGGTGCTGGTGCCCATGCTCATCCTCGTGCCGCTGCTCATCCCCGAGAGCCGCGATCCCGCGCCGGGCCGCATCGATCTTCTCAGCACGCTGCTGTCCCTGGCGGCGATGGGCCCGGTCGTCTACGGCATCAAGTCGCTCGCGACCGAGGGCGTCACCGGGGGAGGCCTCTTCATGATCGCGGTCGGCGTCGCCGCGGGTGCATGGTTCGTGCGCCGTCAGCTTCGCAGCAGCTCGCCGATGCTCGATGTGCGCCTGTTCCGGCAGGGCTCGTTCGGCGGCGCGGTGCTCATCAACCTGTTCAGCGTCATCGCGCTCGTCGGCTTCCTCTTCTTCGTCTCGCAGCACCTGCAACTGATCGCGGGCCTCGCCCCGGTCGCCGCAGGGGTGGCGCTGCTGCCCGGGCTCGTCGCGATGATCCTCGCGGGGCTCGTCGTCGTGCCGATCGCGCGGCGGGTGCGGCCGCGCGTGCTCGTCCCCGTCGCGCTCGCGCTCTCGGCTGCGGGTTATGCGATCGTCGCCTTCAATGCGACCGCCGATTCGATCGCACCGGTCGTCATGGCGTTCGTGCTGCTCGGCGTCGGAATCGGCGCCGCCGAGACCGTCTCGAACGAGCTCATCCTCTCGAGCGCACCGCCCGCGAAGGCGGGCGCGGCGTCAGCGGTCTCCGAGACCGCCTACGAGCTCGGCGCCGTCCTCGGAACCGCCGCCCTCGGATCGATCCTCGCGGCGCACTACCGCGCGGCGATCGAACTGCCCGGCGCGCTCACGGCGGCGCAGGCTGCGACGGCTCGCGAGACGCTCGCGGGCGCCGTCACCGTGGCCGAGCAGCTGCCCGCATCGATCGCCGACCAGCTTGCGACATCCGCCGCGCTCGCCTTCGACGAGGGGGTCGTCGTGACGTCCCTGATCGGGGTCGCGCTCATGATCGCGGCCGCGATCATCGGTGCGGTCGCCCTGCGCAATCCGACCGCGGCGCGTGCGGAATCCCAGGCGGAGTGAGCGGAACCGTCAGGGTTCCTCGGGCGTGGACCGCTCATTGCGGGTGACCTGGTCGCCCGTCGCCGGGTCGACGCTCGTGCGAGACGTCGCCACCGTGCGACGACGGCGTGCCAGCAGCACGATGCCGATGATGATCACCACGACCCCGGCGCCCATGAGGATGTAGCCGACGAGTTGCAGGTTGATCCATTCGACGGTGATGTTCAGCGCGAACGTGAGGATCGCACCGATGACGACGAGCACGATACCGAGGCCGATACTCATGTGGTCCTGCTTTCTCTCCGGCGGCCGGCCCGGCCGCGTTTCGATGAGGCGGATACCTCGTCCTGAGGCCGAGTGTATCGATGCGCCCGTGCTCGTGGACAGTACGCTGGAGGGGTTGACTTTTCGGAGGAGCATTCATGGGTGAAGCGGTCAAGCTCGCGGTGATTCCCGGTGACGGGATCGGTCCGGAGGTCGTCGACGAGGCGCTGAGGGTGCTCGCCGCGGTCTCCGAGGGCACTGATCTCACGTTCGAGCAGACTCGCTTCTCACTCGGTGCCCAGCGCTACCTCGACACCGGCGACGTGCTGACCGATGACGACCTCGACGAGATCAAGGGGAACGACGCGATCCTGCTCGGCGCCGTGGGCGGCGTGCCCGGCGATCCGCGACTCGTCGGCGCCAACATCGAGCGGGGGCTGCTGCTCAAGTTGCGCTTCGAGCTCGATCACTACGTCAACCTGCGGCCGTCGGTACTGTACCCCGGTGTCGCGAGCCCGCTCGCGAGCCCCGGTGACGTCGACTTCGTCGTCGTTCGCGAGGGGACCGAGGGGCCCTACGTCGGCAACGGGGGCGCGATCCGTGCGGGCACGCCGCACGAGGTCGCCAATGAGGTCTCGGTCAACACCGCCTACGGGGTCGAACGGGTCGTTCGATACGCATTCGCCGCGGCATCCGCTCGCCCGCGCAAGCGGCTCACCCTCGTGCACAAGACCAACGTGCTCGTCTTCGCCGGCTCGCTGTGGAAGCGCACGGTCGATGCCGTCGCGGCCGAGCACCCCGATGTGACCGTCGACTACCTGCACGTCGACGCCGCGACGATCTTCCTCGTCACCGATCCTGCTAGATTCGATGTCATCGTCACAGACAACCTCTTCGGCGACATCCTCACCGACCTGGCCGGCGCGATCAGCGGCGGCATCGGCCTCGCAGC
This sequence comes from Agromyces cavernae, assembly GCF_021044935.1. Lineage (GTDB taxonomy): Bacteria > Actinomycetota > Actinomycetes > Actinomycetales > Microbacteriaceae > Agromyces > Agromyces cavernae. The sequence continues at coordinate 766,900 of NZ_JAJNMP010000002.1, read as the reverse complement.
CTCGGGCAACATCAACCCCGACGGCCGATTCCCCAGCATGTTCGAGCCGGTACACGGCTCTGCACCCGACATCGCCGGCAAGGGCATCGCCGACCCCACCGCCGCGATCCTCTCGATCGCACTCCTGCTCGACCACCTCGGTCGGGCAGAGATCGCGTCGAAGGTCCGGCAGGCGGTCACCGCCGATGTCGCCGAACGCGGCGACGCGAAACGATCGACCTCCGAGGTCGGCGACGCGATCGTCGCCCGAATCGGCGCACTCGACTGATCCAGCGCACGAAAGAAGACATCATGACGATCAACCTTCCGCTCCAGGCTCCATCGGCCGCAGGGCTCATCTGGCAGGTCACCCGCAACGAGCAGGCGAAGACGCCGGCCGAACGCGACGCGATCCTGGCCGACCCCGGTTTCGGCAACCACTTCACCGACCACATGGTCGACGTCTGCTGGAGTGAGAAGGGCGGCTGGCATCGCCCGCGCGTCTCGCCGTACGGCCCGATCGCACTCGACCCGTCGGCTGCAGTGCTGCACTACGCGCAGGAGATCTTCGAGGGCATGAAGGCCTACCGGCACACCGACGGATCGATCTGGACGTTCAGGCCGTTCGAGAACGCGGCGCGCATGCAGCGCTCGGCGGCGCGGCTCGCCCTGCCCGAACTGCCGAGCGAGATCTTCATCGAGTCGCTCAAGCAGCTCATCGCGGTCGACGCCGACTGGGTTCCGGGTGCTCCCGAGACCAGCCTGTACCTGCGTCCGTTCATGTTCGCGAAAGAGGCGTTCCTCGGCGTGCGCCCCGCGAAGAAGGTCGCGTACTACGTGATCGCGAGCCCCGCCGGAGCGTACTTCCACGGCGGCGTGCAGCCGGTGTCGATCTGGTTGTCGACGAAGTACGCGCGAGCCGGCAAGGGAGGCACGGGCGCTGCGAAGACCGGCGGCAACTACGCGTCGTCGCTGCTGCCGCAGGCAGAGGCCGCCGAGCACGGCTGCCAGCAGGTGCTGTTCCTCGACGAGGGCACGTATCTCGAGGAACTCGGCGGCATGAACGTCGTGCTGGTCTACAAAGACGGCACGCTCGTCACGCCCGAGTCGGACTCGATCCTCGAGGGCATCACCCGCGACTCGGTGCTGCAGCTCGCCCGCGACCGTGGGCACGCCGTCGAGAGCCGGCGGGTCACGATCGACGAGTGGCGTGAGGGCTCGGCCTCGGGCGAGATCGTGGGTGCGTTCGCGTGCGGCACGGCCGCAGTGATCACGCCGATCGGGCGCCTGCTCGCGGAGGACTTCGAGATCGTGCACGAGGGCGACGCCGCGGCAGAGCTCGCACTCTCGCTGCGCGAGGAGCTCACGGGCATCCAGTACGGCCGCGTCGAAGATCGCCACGGCTGGCTGACGCGCCTCGACGCGTGAGGTCCGGCACGGTCATCCGACCATTGGGCCGGGCCGACGCAGAGTGCCGTCATGTCGCGCGAATTGCGCGCATCCCTCCGCCCGAACCGCAGTTCGCGCGACATCGCGAACCGAGGTGCGCGAGCGCATGCCTCGGCACGGGCCAAGCCCTAGGCTGAGTCGCATGAAGATCGCGCGGTTCAGCCACGGTGAGACCATCTCGTTCGGCATCGTCGACGAGGAGGAGGACGAACTCGTCGTGCTGAAGGCCGACCCGATGTTCGCGGGCTACGAGCCCACTGGGGAGCGTGTGGCTCTCGCCGACGCGAAGCTGCTTGCTCCCGTGATCCCGCGCTCGAAGGTCGTCGCCGTCGGCAAGAACTACCACGACCACGCCGCCGAGATGGGTGGCGAGGCGCCGGCCGAACCGCTGCTGTTCCTGAAGCCCAACACGTCGGTGATCGGCCCCGACGATGCGATCGTGCTGCCGAGGCAGAGCGAGCGAGTCGAGCACGAGGGCGAGCTCGCCGTCGTGATCGGGCGCATCGCGAAGAACGTCAGCGAGGCCGACGCAGACCAGGTGATCTTCGGATACACGATCGCGAACGACGTCACCGCCCGCGACCTGCAGCAGCGTGACGGGCAGTGGACGCGGGCGAAGGGGTTCGACTCCTTCTGTCCGCTCGGCCCCGTGATCGACACCGACGTCGACTTCGTCGACGGCACCATCGAGACGAGCGTCAACGGCGTGCGCAAGCAGGAGGGGCGCCTCGCCGACCTCGTGCACTCGGTGCCCGCGATCGTCGCCTACGCCTCGAGCGTGTTCACCCTGCTTCCGGGCGACGTCATCCTCACCGGGACCCCCGCCGGCGTCGGCCCGATCGTCGACGGCGACACCGTCGAGGTGACGGTCTCAGGCCTCGGCACCCTCTCGAACTCGGTGCGCGCCGCCAACTGAATGAAGCGTCACCTCGCGCTGCGCGCGGTGAGCCCGAGCGCATCGACGGCGAACTCGACATCGTCCTCGTCGTTCCAGAGGTGGAACGCGACCCTCGCGCGAGCGGCGCGCCCCGAGGCGACCACGCCCGACGCGGTGAGGGCGGCGAGGGCGCTGCCGTCGGCGTCGGGCCACGTCACGATGGCCGAGTCGGATGCCTCGAGCCCGAGCCGCTCGCGGAACGTGTTCGCGAGCGCGACGTCGTGGCGTCGCACGTCCGCCATGTCGAGCGAGGCGGCGAACCCGAGCGCAGCCTCGGCCCCCGCCCAGGCGTGCCACGCGGGGGAGACCTCGAACCGGCGCGCGCCCCGCGCAAGATGCAGTCCGGGGCCGTAGCACGACGCCCACGGGTCGTCGCCCGAGTACCAGCCCGCGGTGTGCGCAACGAACTCGTCGACGGCGCGGTCGCTGACCGCGGCGAAGGCGGCACCACGCGGCGCGCCGAGCCACTTGTAGGCGTGGCAGACCACGAGGTCGGCGTCGAGGTCGGTCGTCGGCATCCACCCCGTGGCCTGCGTGGTGTCGAGCAGGATGAGGGCACCGGCCGCGCGAGCGGCTTCGGTGACGGATGCCGCGTCGGCGACCTCGCCCGTGGCGGACTGCACGAGCGAGTACGAGACGAGCCAGGTCGACGGAGTGATCTCATCGGCGAGCGTATCGAGCGGCACGTGCCGCACCCGCAGGTCGCCGCGGGCGAGGAACGGCGCGACGACCGACGAGAAGTCGCCGTCGACGCAGAGCACCTCGGCGCCGGCGGGCGCCGACGCTGCTGCGAGCCCGGCGAACACCGAGACCTGCGAACCGGTCGCGATGCGCCCGGCGCTCGTTCCGAGCAGTGTCGCGGCGTGACCGCGAGCGCGCTCGAGCGCTGATGAGTAGTCGGCGGCCGTCGCCTCGCCGGCCGACCAGCGTTCGAGGTCACGGCGCACGGCATCGCGGGTGACATCGACGGGCAGCCCGAGGGTGCAGGCCGCGAGATAGCCGCGACCGGCAGCGAAACGATCACGTGAATGGTGCATGCGGTCCAGTCTTCGCCCACGGCATTCATTCGACAACCACCAGTATGCGATCAAATATATTCCTTCGGGTTATGATTCAGGCATGTCGGATGCCTCGACCGAAGCGCTCGCGGGCGCGCTCGACCTGCAGACCGTGCGCGTCGTGCGCCGGATCGCCGAGCACGGTTCGCTCACCGCAGCCGCCGAGGCGCTCGGCTACAGCCAGCCGGCCGTGAGCCAGCAGCTGCGTCGCTTCGAGGAGCGCACGGGCATCGCGCTCGTCGAGCGGGTGGGCCGTGGCATCCGTCTCACCGAATCCGGCAGAGTGCTCGCGCGACATGCGAACGCGGTCGCGACCGCGCTCGAGGAAGCGGCCGGCGAACTCGCCGAGATCCGGGGCCTTCGCACGGGACGCGTGCGGCTCGTCGCCTTCCCGTCGGCGTCGGCGACCCTCGTGCCGCGTCTGATCGCGACGCTCGCGGCCTCGCATCCGGGCCTCGATCTCACGTACGTCGAGGCCGAGCCGCCCGAGGCGGTGGCAGCGGTGCGTGCCGATCGCGCCGACCTCGCGCTCACCTTCAGCTACCCGGGTGACCGCGACGACCCCCACCGCGCGAGCGCCCGCGGCCTCGAGGTTCGCCCGTTCGGTGACGAGCCGATGCGGCTGGTGCTGCCGACGGAGCATCCCGCCGCCGTCGATGACGTCGTCGGCCTCGAGCGGTTGCGCGATGAACCCTGGATCGCCGGGTGTCCGCGCTGCCGCGGCCATCTGCTCGAGCTGGCCGGCACCGCGGGTTTCGTGCCGCGCATCGCCTTCGAGACCGACAACTTCGTCGCCGTTGAAGGCATGGTGGCGCAGGGGCTCGGCGTGGCACTGCTGCCCGACCTCGCGCTCGCCGCGTCGCCGCGCCACCGCGGCGTCGTCGTGCGGCCGACCGCACACGCCGATGTGCGGTCGCTGCATCTCGTCACCGCGAAGGGCGCCGAGCGGGTGCCCGCCGTGGGTGCCGCGATCGCCGCGCTCGAGGCGCTCGCCGGTCGATAGCATTGAGGGGTATGTCTGAGACAGCCCCCTTCACCCAGGCCACCGGCAGCGACATCCGTGTGCGCTTCTGCCCCTCACCGACCGGCACGCCGCACGTCGGCCTCGTGCGCACCGCCCTCTTCAACTGGGCCTACGCACGCCACACCGGCGGCACGTTCGTGTTCCGCATCGAAGACACCGACGCCGCTCGCGACAGCGAGGAGAGCTACGAGCAGATCATCGACGCGCTCACCTGGCTCGGCCTGAACTGGGACGAGGGCATCGGCATCGGCGGCCCGAACGAGCCCTACCGGCAGTCGCAGCGCGGCGAGATCTACGACGGCATCATCGAGCAGCTGAAGGCGGCGGGCCACCTCTACGAGAGCTATTCGACCGCCGAAGAGATCGACGCCCGAAACGAGGCCAACGGCCGGCCCAAGCAGCACGGCTACGACAACTTCGACCGCGACCTCACCGACGAGCAGCGCGCGGCGTTCCGCGCCGAGGGTCGCGAGCCCGCGCTTCGCATGCGCGTACCCGACGTCGAGCTCGCCTTCGACGACCTCGTGCGCGGGCGCATCGACTTCCCGGCGGGCTCGACGACCGACTTCGTCGCCGTGCGCCCGAACGGCGTGCCGCTCTACACCTTCGTGAACCCCGTCGACGATGCGCTCATGGGCATCACGCACGTCCTCCGCGGCGAAGACCTGCTGAGCTCGACGCCGCGCCAGGTCGCGCTGTACCACGCACTCATCGACATCGGCGTGACCTCGTTCATCCCGCGCTTCGGCCACCTGCCCTATGTCATGGGCGAGGGCAACAAGAAGCTCTCGAAGCGCGACCCCGAGTCGAACCTGTTCCACCACCGCGACCGCGGGTTCATCCCTGAGGGCCTCCTCAACTACCTGGCGCTCCTCGGCTGGGGCTTCTCGGCCGACCGCGACGTGTTCTCGCGGGCGGAACTCGTCGAAGCGTTCGATGTCGAGAACGTCAACCCCAACCCGGCACGGTTCGACCTCAAGAAGGCCGAGGCCATCAACGGCGACCACATCCGCCAGCTCGACATCGGAGAATTCGCCGCACGCACCGTGCCCTACCTGCAGGCGGCGGGTGCGGTCTCGACGCCGATCACGCCGGGTGAAGAGGCGATCCTCACCGAGGCCGCTCCGCTCGTGCAGGAGCGCATCGGCCTGCTCGGCGAGGCACCCGGCATGCTCGGTTTCCTGTTCACGGATGCCGCATCGCTCGAGTTCGAGGAAGCAGCCGTCGGCGCGCTTCCCGCCGACGCGCCTGCTGTGCTCGCCGCTGCCCGCGAGGCACTCGATGCGCTGCCCGCCTCGGCTTGGGTGCACACCGAGATCGAGGAAGCGTTGCGCGGAGCCCTCATCGACGGACTCGGACTGAAGCCGCGCGTGGCCTTCGGCCCGGTGCGCACCGCGATCTCGGGGCGGCGCGTCTCACCGCCCCTGTTCGAGTCGATGCAGATCCTCGGCAAGGTCGACTCGCTCGCCCGCATCGATCGGCTCGCTGCGCTCGTCGGCTGAGCCTTCCTCGCCGGTCGAGGAGCGCCGCGGAGGCCACGCGAATCGAGACCACCTCGGTTTGGCCGGGGCAGCGCAGTAGGCTACAGTTGACTCTCGGCCCGGGGCTTCGGTTTCAGGCCATTGGGGTATGGTGTAATTGGCAACACGGCTGATTCTGGTTCAGTTGTTCTTGGTTCGAGTCCAGGTACCCCAGCCATACGAGGCGCGGAATTCCGCGGCAAAGTCACCCTCGCCGTCGTCGATACCGGAACCGCTACGGTGTCACTGTGACCCGGCTCCTCCTCGTCATCGACATCCAGCAGGACTACTTCCCCGGCGGCGCCCATCCGCTCGTCGGACCGGATGCCGTGGCCGCGGCCGCCGCCCGGCTCCTCTCCGCGTTTCGTTCGGCGGGCGAGCCGGTCATCCACGTTGTGCACGTGTGGGATGCGCCAGACGCGGCGTTCTTCCGTCCTGGCACGCCGGGCGTCGAAATCCATCCGCTCGTCGCGCCCGAGGGCGACGAATCGGTCGTCGTGAAGGCGGCGCCGAACGCGTTCCTCGGCACCGACCTCGGCGAGCGCCTGCAGGCGGCATCTCCGGCCGAGCTCATCGTGGTCGGGATGATGTCGAGCATGTGCGTCGACGCGACGGTGCGCGCCGCATCCGACCGCGGCTACACCGTGACGGTCGCACACGACGCCTGCGCTGCGCCCGACCTCGAGTTCGGCGGCGTGGTGATCCCAGGCTCGCAGGTGCACGGCGCCTTCATGGCGGCGCTCGCAGACGGCTATGCCACCGTCCTGAGCGCCGACGAGGTCATCGCGGCGGGACCGACGCGCTGACCGGTCGACCGGTCGGACACGCAGCGCAGCGGAGTCGCTCGCGTGAGATCCGCAATATTGGCTCCTCGCCCCCGGCGCGTTCGGTGAGGCGCCCGCGCACCTACGCGTAGGGTCGCCTCGCGAATGCCAGGAGATCGTCAGATGCGCACCTGTATATTGGACGACATCCAATATACAGGAGGATGAGCATGACCGGGTTCCCGATCTCCCGCAGGGGTGCACTCGCCGTCGCAGGCTTCGGCTTGCTTGGTATCGGCGGGGCGGGCTGCGCTCCCGTGAGCGTCCCCGGCGCCAACCGATCGAGCGGACCCGATGACGAGGAGGCCAGCATGAGGCGACGGCTCGGAGCGGAGTGGGAGAGTCACGAACTCACGGTCATGTCGTGGCCGACGGCGTTGATCTGGGGCGAGGACCTTCCGTACGTGCGCGACGACATCGCGAGGCTCGCGCGCACGATCGCGGAGTTCGAACCGGTCGTGCTGGTCGCCTCGCCGGGTGACGAGGAGGATGCGGCGTACGAGGCCGGCTCGGGCGTCGAGGTGATCACGGTGCCGGTCGACGACCTCTGGGCGCGCGACACCGTGTCGGTCTTCGTCGAGGGCCCCGACGGCCTCGAGGGGGTCGACTTCAACTTCAACGGCTGGGGCGACAAGCAGGAGCATCCGAACGACGCCGGCGTCGCCGCGGCGGTACTCCGCGAGTTCGAGATCCCCGGGGTGCAGGCGAATCTCGTCGCCGAGGGCGGGTCGATCGAGACCGACGGGCTCGGCACCCTGCTCATCACCGAGAGCTCGATCGTCAACGACAACCGCAACCCGGGGCTCTCGCGCGACGAGATCGAGCAGCGCCTGATGAAGCTGCTCGGCATGAAGAAGGTGATCTGGTTCGACGGCGTCTACGACGAGGACATCACCGACGCCCACATCGACTCCCTCGTGCGCTTCGTCGCACCGGGCGTCGTGCTGCTCGACGTTCCCGGGCCGGGAGCGCCCGACGACGTCTGGGCGCAGTCGAGCGAGCAGGCGCGTTCGGTGCTCGATGGGGCGTTGGATGCCACGGGGCGGGCGATCGAGGTCGTCGAGCTTCCGCAGCCCGACTTCTCGAAGATCCGAGGGAGCGGCGACGACTTCCTCGCGTCCTACGTCAACTTCTACATCGCCAACGGGGCGGTATTCGTGCCCGAGTTCGGCGATCGGAGCGCCGACCGGCGCGCCCAGGACATCCTGCAGGACCAGTTCCCCGACCGGGAGATCGTGCCGGTGCGGATCGACACGATCGCGTCCGGCGGCGGCGGAATCCACTGCGCGACGCACGATCTGCCGGGAGGCGCCGAAGACCGGTGAGCCGGCGGTGCCCGCACCGCAGTCGAGGTGACCACCCCCGAGCGGTGCTCGGCTCCGCACCGACGCCGCGATCGACGACGCGTGCTGCGACTCCTCGTCACGCCGCGGGGTCGCTCACCGCCGAGGGCGGCCTCTCGCGAGCGAGGACCCCCTCGCCATCGTCGGGCGAAGGCGATCATCGCGGTCCGCGTGTTCACCGCGGTGGTCGGCGTGCGGACCGAGACCACCAGCAACGACTGATACGGGGCGGGCGCGGAAGATCGACCGAACGAGTTGACAACCGGGCGGATCGCGATGATCATGTTTGGATATCATCCAAATTCGTTCCGATGACGACGTCGTCATCGGAGACAGGAGTCATCATGGCCCCCTCCATGACGAAGGCGCTGTCGGCCCTGACGGCCGCATTCGTGGTCGCCGCACTGGCGGCATGCAGCCCCGGAGACGGAGCGTCGGACCCTGCCGACGCCGACGGCACCCTGCACGTGGCCCGTTCCGAGTCGTTCGACGGCTGGGACCCCGACAAGGCGGCGGCCTACTCCACGTACCAGACCCTGCAGGGCGTGCTCGAGCCGCTGCTCCGCTTCAGCGCTGACGGAACCGAAGTCGAGGCGGGCCTGGCGAAGTCGTGGACGTACGACCCCGCCGCGATGACCTGGACGTTCGTGCTCCAGGACGACACCCGGTTCAGCGATGGCACCCCACTCACCTCGGCCGACGTGGTGTTCTCGGCGGGCGTGTGGGCGGAGGGCTCCAACTACGGCTCCCTCTACGAGAAGATCACGGGCGTCACCACACCCGATGACCGCACGGTGGTGTTCGCGCTCGCGCAGCCCGACACGACGCTTCCGGTGCTGATGACCTGGTCGTCGTCCGCCATCTTCCCGGCGGACTTCGGGGGGCGCACGAAGAAGGAATACTTCGCGAAGCCCGTCGCGGCCGGTGCGTTCACCGTCGCCGACTGGTCACCGGGCGGCCAGATCACCCTCGAGAAGAACCCGCACTACTACCAGGAGGGCCGTCCATATCTCGAGAAGGTTGTGATCGATGTCCTCCCGGATGCCACCGAACGCGGGGCGCAGTTCCAAGCCGGCCAGGTTGACATCTCGGAGTACGTCTCGTCGATCGATGCCAAGCAGTACGGCGACGCGCTCGTCGCGCTCCCCGTCGGCCAGGTCGAGCACCTGAGCTTCAACACCACCCGGGCGCCCCTCGACGACCCTCAGTTGCGCAAAGCGATCGCCTACGCCATCGACTATGACTCGATCACTGAGGGCGCCTTCAAGGGCTACGGATCCGCACCGCGCGGGATCATCCCCCCGAACCTCGCAAACTGGGCGCCGCCGAGCGAGGCGCCGTTCACGATGGACCTGGAGCGGGCGAAGGACCTCTTGGCCGAGTCGGCCGACCCGAACGTCGGCGAGCTCGAACTGATCTACGACGCCGCCAACGCGACCGACCACCTCGTGGGGCAGGTCATCAAGGCGAACCTCGCGGAGATCGGCATCGAAGTGAAGCTCACGGCCCTGGAGACCGGAGCGTTCCTGAGCCGGGCCTACGGGGTTGACGCCGACCTGGTGCTCTGGTCGTACGGCGCCGTCTCGCCGGACGTGGTCGACCCACTGGGCTGGATCCAGGGCACGTCGTGGCTGTTCACCGGGTTCGAGACGGATACCGTCACGCAGCAGTTCTTCGCCTACTCCGCGACCGAATCGGCCGAGGAGAAGCAGCGGATCGTGGAGGCCGTGCAGAACGAGGCACTCGAGAACGCCCAGGCGATCAGCCTGTCCGAGTTCCAGGTACTGCACGGGGTGAGCGAGCGGGTCTCCGGGTTCGCAGCAGCGCCGTGGGGGATGTACTACTGGGACACGATCAAGGTGGCCGAGTAAGGAATGAACCGCTACCTGTTCATCGCCAAACGATTGGCGCTGGCGATACCGCTCCTCTTCGGCATCGTGCTCCTGGTCTTCCTCATTCTCAAGGTCACCCCGGGCGATCCGGCCCGGCTGATCGTGGGCCTACGCGCCTCCGAGGCCGAGCTGCAGCTCGTGCGCGACCAGCTCGGCCTCGACGATCCGGCGATCGTGCAGTACTTCCGCTACATCGGTGACGTGCTCACCGGAAACCTCGGCTACTCGTTCAAGTCGAACGAGGCAGTGACGAGCATCATCGCCGAACGCCTCCCAGTCACGATCTGGCTCCTGGGCTTCGGCGCACTGCTCTCGCTCGCGATCTCGGTGCCGCTGGCGATCACCTCGGCGCGACGCCCCGACCGCGCGTTCGACCACGCCACGCGCGGGTTCGGGCTGGTCGCGCTCGCCATGCCATCATTCTGGGTCGGCATCATCCTGATCCTCACGATCGCGCTGCCGACGGGTTGGTTCCCGGTCGGCGGCTTCGGCGAGACACCCACGGAGCATCTGCGCTCGATCGTGCTGCCAGCGCTCACGCTCGCACTCTCCATCGCGCCGCTGCAGGTGCGGAGCCTGCGGGCGAGCATCATCGCGGTGCTCGGCGCCGAGTACGTGACCACTGCCAGGTCGCTGGGTGTCGGCCACGGCCGGATCATGTCGAAGTTCGTCCTGCGGAACGCGGCACCGCCCACCGTCTCCATCCTCGCTCTCAACATCGGGTACCTGCTGTTCGGGGCGGTCGTGATCGAGACGACGTTCGCCCTCCCCGGGATCGGCCAGGGCATCGTGCTCGCTGCCCGCCAGCGCGACATCCCCTCGATCCAGGGGTACACCCTGCTGTTCGCCATCGTCGTTGTCCTCGTGTTCCTGATTGCCGACATCATCACGTCGATCGCCGATCCACGCCTGGAGGTGGAGTCATGAGTGTGGAATCCACCGCGGCCATCGCGGCCGCAGCAACTCCGAGCCACGCGATCGCCGGCGTCGAGCGGGTTCGGATGCCGCGTCGCGTCTGGGTCGGAGCGCTGATCGTCGCCGCGTACGTGCTCGTTGCCGTGTTCGCGCCTCTCATCGCACCGTACGACCCGCTCGAGCAGGACATCGTGAACGCGCTGGCGTCGCCGAGCTGGGCGCACTGGCTGGGCACTGATGAGCTCGGCCGTGATGTGCTCTCCCGGCTGATCTTCGCGTCGCGCGTCGACCTGCTGGTCGGGTTCCTCGGCGCCGCGCTCCCCGCGATCCTCGGCACCGTGCTCGGGGCGGTAGCCGGCTTCCGTGGCGGCTGGGTCGACGGCGTGATCATGCGCATCTCCGACGTCGTGCAGGCCTTCCCCACGTACATCCTGATCATCGCGCTCGTGTTCGTGCTCGGCCCTGGGGTGACCTCGATCCTGGTCGCCTTCACCTTGATCGCCTGGGTCGCCTACGCACGCCTCATCCGCACCGAAGTGCTCCGTGTGCGGAGCCTCGACTACGTCGCCGCGGCGCGTGCATCGGGGCTGCGGCCGGGACGCATCCTCTGGCGCCACGTGTTCCCGAACTCGGTCGGACAGACCTTGGTGTACCTGCCATCCGACATCGTCGGCGCGACGCTCGGCCTTGCCGCGCTGTCGTTCCTCGGACTCGGCATCCAAGCCCCCACCCCGGAGTGGGGTGCGATGATCGCGGCCGGCCAACCGTACATCCGTGAGCAGTGGTGGCTCTCGACCGTGCCCGGGCTGGTCGTCGTCGGCTTCGGGCTGGGTCTCAGCCTCATCGGAGAGGGAATCGAAGAATGGACGAGGAAATGAGCCGGACCGTGCTGAGCGTCGACGACCTCCACGTGCAGCTCACCCTCGGCGGCCGCACGCTGAGCCCCGTCGACGGCGTATCCTTCCACGTCGCGGCCGGCGAGTCGCTGGGCATCGTCGGCGAGTCCGGTTCGGGCAAGAGCCTCTCGCTCCGCGCGGTCCTCGGCCTCCTGCCCTCTGGCGGCGAGTCCGACGGGTCGATCCGATTCGCATTCGAGCGCGGCGAGATCAGCGGCGATGTCGAACAGGTGCGCGGCCACGGAGTGGCGATGGTCTTCCAGGAGCCGATGACCGCACTGAACCCGACCATGCGGGCCGGCGACCTCATCGCTGAGGCAGTCCGCGTTCGCAGCGGGCTGTCGCGCCGTGCCGCGAAGGCACGGGTCATCGAACTGATGGCGAGCGTCGGCATCCCCGACCCCGCACGGCGAGCCCGAATGTGGCCGCACGAGCTCTCCGGCGGCTTGCGGCAGCGTGTCATGATCGCCGCCGCGCTCGCGACCGAGCCCGAGCTGCTGCTCTGCGACGAACCCACCACCGCGCTCGACGTGACGATCCAGGACCAGATCCTCGGCCTGCTTCGGCGCCTCCGGGAGGAACGCGGTATGTCGATGGTCTTCGTCTCGCACGATCTCGCGGTCGTCGCGGAGGTGTGCGACAGAGTCGCCGTGATGTACGCCGGACGGATCGTCGAGACCGGCCCGGTGGACGAGGTGCTCCGTTCGCCGCGGCATCCGTACACCGCAGCGCTGCTCGCGTCGGCCCCGTCCTTCCAGGGTGGTGGGGGAGCGCTGGCGACGATCCCGGGCTCCCCGCCCGATCCACGGGAGTTCCCGAGCGGCTGCCGGTTCGCTGCGCGGTGCGCGTTCGCACGGGATGACTGCCGTCAGGCGCCTTACACGCTTGCCGGCGACGAACACCGTGCCACGGCGTGTATCCACCCCGAGGTACTGATGGAGGCGAGCGCATGAGCCCGATCATCGACGCCCGCGGGCTCACCGTGAGCTATCGCGTCGGGTCCGCATCGCTGGCGCGCCTGCGCCGCCGACCCGACCCGGTCGTGCATGCCATCGACGAAATCGACCTCGTCGTCGAACGCGGCGCATCGGTTGGCATCGTGGGTGAATCCGGCTGCGGCAAGTCGACGCTGGCCAAGGCGCTCGTGGGGCTGGCCCCGCTGTCCGCCGGCACGTTCGCGCTCGATGGCGAGCAACTGGGCACGCGCCGCACGCCGCAGCAGACGCGTCGCATCCAGATGGTCTTCCAGGATCCGAGCGCATCCCTCAACCCTTCGATGACGATCGGACAGACGCTGCGCGAACTGCTCCGAGTGCACGACATGGTGCCGGCCGAGCAGGTGCACCAGCGCGCCGGGGAGCTCCTCGAGCTCGTCGAACTGCCGGTCTCGCTCCTGAACGCCTACCCGCGCCGGCTCTCGGGCGGGCAGCGACAGCGCGTGGGCATCGCCCGTGCCCTCGCGCTGGAACCCGAGGTCCTGGTCGCCGACGAGTCGGTCGCGGCGCTCGACGTCTCCGTGCAGGCCGCGATCCTCAACCTGCTCCAGAAGCTCAGGACGGAGCTCGGGCTCACCCTGCTGTTCATCTCGCACGACCTCGCCGTGGTGCGCCACATCAGCGACCGCGTCGTCGTGATGTACCTCGGCAAGGTCGTCGAAGACCGGCTGACCGAAGACCTGTTCCGAGACCCGCGCCATCCCTACACGGCGGCGCTGCTCGCCTCTGCACCGCGAATGGGCGTCGAGCGGCGATCGGGCGACACGGCGCTGGGCAGTGAGCCGGGCAGCTTGCACAGCATCCCGTCGGGATGCCGCTTCCATCCGCGGTGCCCGATCGCGCAGGACCTCTGCCGCGAGACCGAGCCGGCGCTGCTCGGCCCGACCGCGGCACAGCATGCGGCCTGCCACTTCGCCTGGACGAACCGGCCGGACGAGAGCGCGCATCGAGGTGGGGGAGAACCAGATCAGGGCCGGCTGGTTAGGATGGTGACGCGATGAGCGGAAGGACGACGGGAGTGACAGGGCGGCGCGCGAAGGGCAAGGCACGCGAAGAGCTCGTCATGGATGCCGCCGCCAAGGCGATCGCCGAGCTCGGGCTCGCGAACGTTCGGGTCTCCGACATCGCCGAACGCGCCGGGATGACCCCGGGCCACGTCACCTACTACTTCCCCTCGAAGACCGAACTCCTCATGCTGTCCATCCGGCAGAGCGAGGAAGCGCTCGTCGAACAGGTCGAGGCCGAGCTCGACGGCATCGCCGACCCGTGGACGAGGCTCGAGCGGCTCATCGATCTCTCGGCGTCGAACGGGCGCGGCGACCCTGGCTGGATCCTCTGGTTCCAGGTCTGGTCGGATGCCGCCACCGACGACACCGTCGCCGAGGTGCACAACGAACTCGACGACCGCTGGCGGCAGATCCTCATCAGCGTGCTCGAGTACGGCCGTGAGCGCGGCGACTTCGCGTTCGACGACCTGGACGTGATCGCCGAACTCATCTCCGCCACGATCGACGGACTCTCGATCCAGCTCACTGTCGGAGCGCCGCACCTCGATCGCGATCGCATGCTGGAGATGTGCGCCCGGGCGAGTGCGGCACTCCTGGCCGCGCCGGCGCCCATCGACGCGGCCTGACCCGGCCCGGTCCGACCCGAGTCTGCCTGATCCGACGCCCTGCGACCCGCGCAGCGGCGTGCTTCAGCATGCCCGCAGCACGGTTGTTCCCGGCGGAGAACCGCGCTTGCAATAAAATTGGTTGTCATCCAAAATGGGCGAGAACGCCACGTACCAATGGAGGTCCCTCGTGACTGAGACGATGCCCACCCCGGCCGAGGCCGGCTTCTCGATGCCGGCCGAATGGTCGCCGCACGCCGCCTGCGTCATGGTCTGGCCGGCGCGCCGCGAGCTGTGGCAGGACCGCTTCGAGGAGGCCAAGCGGGACTACGCGGCGGTGGCGCGGGCGATCGCCGCCTTCGAGCCGGTCGTGATGCTGTGCAACCCCGGCCTCGCCGCCGAGGTCGTCGACCTCTGCGGCACCGGCGTCGAACCGCTCGAAGTGCCGGTCGACGACTCCTGGGCGCGCGACAGCGGCCCGGCCTTCGTCACGAACGACAACGGCGACGTCGCCGCCGTCAAGTTCGGCTTCAACGCCTGGGGCAACCGCTGGCATCCGCACGACCAGGATGCCCTCATCCCCGACCGCCTCGCCGCGCACTTCGGCGTGCCGCTCTTCCGTGCGCCGTTCGTGCTCGAAGGCGGCGCGTTCTTCGTCGACGGCGAGGGCTCCCTCATCACGACCGAGCAGTGCCTGCTCAACCCGAACCGCAACCCGCACCTGACGAAGGCTGAGATCGAACAGGGCCTCAGGGACTACCTCGGCGTCTCAACCATCACCTGGTTGCCGTACGGGCACAGCCTGGACGTCGGCCCCGCGGGCACCGACGGGCACATCGATGGCGTCGCGCAATACATCGCG
Source organism: Agromyces cavernae (assembly GCF_021044935.1). Lineage (GTDB taxonomy): Bacteria > Actinomycetota > Actinomycetes > Actinomycetales > Microbacteriaceae > Agromyces > Agromyces cavernae. The sequence continues at coordinate 751,594 of NZ_JAJNMP010000002.1, read as the reverse complement.
CCGGGGCGGGTTCTGCTCGAGGTGCCGTCCGATCGCGCGTCATCCGAGTACGAGCGCGCTCGCGCCAACCTCGCCCGGCTGCAGGAGACCCCTGACGCGGCGGGCCGCTCCCTCGACATCGACTTCCTCGACCCGCACCTCGACGCCGAGGTCTCCTACGCGAACCACTACCTCGCCAACGGCGCCGTGATCGTCCCGATCGGCGACAACGGCCACGACGCCGACGTGCTCGACTTCCTCGGCGGGGTCTACCCCGACCGGACGATCGTCGGTGTCCCCGGCGCAACCATCGCCTTCGGCGGCGGCGGCCCGCACTGCATCACCCAGCAGGTTCCCGCGGGAGTCGTCGCCGGAAAGTAGCCCGCTCGGCACGGCGCGAGGCATCCCCGTCGCGCCGTGTCCTGCATCCGGTCCGTGCCACCGCTTTCGCAGGAAGCCCCCGATTCCGCGCCGCACTGAAGCGTCGCGGTCAACCCGAAAGGAACCGCCATGACCGAGGCACGAGCTCCCGAGCCGCTGATCTCGCCCACCACCGCCACCGCGCAGGTCACCCGAGGCCGCTTCAAGCGCGTCCTCGGCGTGCCCTCGCTGGTGCTGTTCGGGCTCGTCTACATGGTTCCGCTGACCGTGTTCACGACCTATGGCATCGTCACCGAGCTCACCGGCGGCCGGGTGCCGATGGCGTACGCGATCACCCTCGTCGCGATGGTGTTCACGGCGCGTTCGTACGCACGGATGTCGGTGGCGTACCCCTACGCGGGCTCGGCGTACGTGTACACGCAGCGCAGCTTCGGCGGCGGAGTCGGGTTCCTCGCGGGCTGGGCCCTGTTGCTCGATTACCTGTTCCTGCCGATGATCAACTACCTGCTCATCGGCATCTATCTCGAGGCGGCGTTCCCTGCCGTGCCGGCATGGGTGTTCATCCTCGCCTCGATCGCGGTCGTCACCGTGCTGAACGTCGTGGGCATCGTCTCGGTGACGCGCACGAACTTCGTGATCATCGCCGTGCAGGCCGTGTTCATCGCCCTCTTCCTCGTGCTCGGCCTCGTCTCGCTCTCGGGACAGACCATGGACCCGTTGGCGCCGTTCACCGGCGACGGCAGCGTCGAGGGCTTCGGGGTGCTGTTCGCGGGCGCCGCGGTGCTCTGCCTGTCGTTCCTCGGCTTCGACTCGGTGTCGACCCTGGCGGAGGAGGCGAAGGAGCCGACCCGCACCGTGCCGCGCGCCGTCATGATCACCACCGTCACGGCCGGCCTTGCATTCACCGGACTGTCCTATCTCGCCCAGCTCGTGTTCCCGTCGAACGCGTTCACCTCGGTCGACGCCGCCGCGCTCGATGTCGTGCAGGCCGCGGGCGGCCAGCTGCTCGCGGTGCTGTTCACCGCCGGGTACATCGCCGGCTCGCTCGGCTCTGCGCTCACCTCGCAGGCGTCGGTTTCGCGCATCCTCTTCGCGATGGGCCGCGACGGCGTGCTCCCGCGCCGGGTGTTCGGCCGGCTCTCCGAACGGTTCGGCACGCCGGTGATCGCCATCTCGATCGTGTCGGCGATCTCGCTGCTCGCGATCGTGTTCAACCTCACTCTCCTCGCCGAGATGATCAGCTTCGGCGCGCTCATCGCGTTCTCGGCGGTGAACCTCTCGGTCGTCAAGCACTACTTCCTCGATCGCAAGGAGCGCACGGGCGGAGCGATGCTGAACAACCTCGTGCTGCCGCTGATCGGTTTCGCACTCACCGTGTGGCTCTGGACGAGTCTCTCGCCGCGCACCTTCCTCGTCGGCCTGTCGTGGCTCGCGGTCGGCGTCGTGATCCTCGCGATCGTCACCCGCGGGTTCCGCCGGCCGACGCCGATGCTCGACCTGAAGGAGTGATCTGAGGTGATGATGGGCGGATGCCACGGCCGCGCGCCGTGGCATCCGCCACCTCGGTGTCGGGGCGCCGGGAACCCGCGCTCCACGAGCCGGCGATCACTCCGGCCGGTGCGCCCGTCGGCTTGGGAAGGTCACTCGCACCTCGAGACCACCTTCCGCACGCGGGCTGAGTCGCAACGCGGCCCCGTGGCGATCGACGATCGCCGCGACGATCGAGAGGCCGAGGCCGAGGCCGCGGCCCGCCGTCGACGCCCGACTCGTGCGACCCGCGCCCCGGACGAACGGGTCGGCGAGCCGCTCGACGAGGTCGGCGGGAACCGCGTCTCCGTCATTGATGACCTCGAGGGTCGTGGGTCCGCCGCCGCCCGACCGGATGCTCACGTGCACATGACCTCCAGGCGCGTTGTGACGGATTGCGTTCTGGAGGAGGTTCAGAGCGAGTTGGCGGAGGAGGGAGCGGTCGCCGTCGACGGTCGCTGGCACGAGCCGGGATTCGATGGAGACCCCGGAGTGCTTCGCCTCTGCGGTGACCTCGCCGACGGCCTCGGCAAGAAGGTCTGAGAGCTCGACGGGTTCCCTCCGGGCGGCGACGGATTCGATCTCGGAGAGGTCGAGGAGCGCTTCGACGGTGTCGACGCTGCGTTCGTTCGCGGTGCGCAGGCGCGTGAGCAGTGGCCGTTCGGCCTCGGTGGCCGAGGCGAGCGCGACGTCGAGCATCGCCCGGGTCGTGGCGAGGGGAGTGCGCAGCTCATGCGAGGCGTTCGCCGCGAATCGGCGGTACGAATCGAATGAGCGTTCAAGCTCGCCGAGCATCTCGTCGAAGGTTTCGGCGAGGTCGGTGATCTCATCGCGCGGGCCGGCCAAGGCGATGCGGTGATCGAACTGCCCGCGTGCGGCCCGGCGGGCCGCCGCGCCGACGTACTGCAACGGGCGGAGCATCCGCCCGGCCACGAGCCACCCCGCCCAGATGCCGCCGACTGCGAGCAGCACCAGGACCACCCCCGAGACGATCAGGAGGAGCGTCTGCACCTCACTGCGCGTACTCACGACGAGCGCCTCGGTGGTCTCCGCGGGGACGGCAGGGCCGGGAACGAACTCGCCTTCGCCGACGGCCGGCGTCGCCGGGTCGGCAGGAAGCGCCGGGGAGAGCGGAGCCGCGAACTCGTACGTGGTGAGGAGTCCCAGAAACACGAAGACGATCGTGAGCATGATCAGCCCGGCGACGGTGAGCAGTGTCGCATAGGTCAGGGCGAGGCGCATCCGCACGGTGAGCCGATAGCGGTGCGGGGCCGCGAGACCGCGGCCGCCCGCCTCACTCGTCGACCGCATAGCCGACCCCTGGGACGGTACGGATCACCCACGGCTCGCCGAGCTTGCGGCGGAGCGTCGAGATGGTGACCTTCACGGTGTTCGTGAACGGGTTCGCGTTCTCATCCCACGCCTTCTCGAGCAGCGTCTCAGCGCTCACGACGCCGCCGTCCGCGCGGAGCAGGACCTCGAGCACCGCGAACTCCTTGCGGCTGAGCGCGACGTGCCGCCCGTCGCGGAAGACCTCCCGGCGGAACGGATCGAGGGTGAGACCGGCTCGTTCCAGCTGCGGTGGAAGTGCGGTGAATCGGCGCCGACCCAGGGCGCGCAGCCGCGCGGTGAGTTCGGGGAACTCGAACGGCTTCGCGAGGTAGTCGTCGGCGCCGAGCTCGAAGCCTCCCACCTTGTCGTGCAATCGTCTGGCCGCCGTGAGCATGAGGATCGCTGGACGGGCGTCGCGGCTCGCGAGAATGCGGCACACCTCGTCGCCGTGGGTGCCGGGGATGTCGCGGTCGAGCACGATCGCGTCGTACTCGTTCACGTCGACGGCGAGGAGCGCCGCGTCGCCGTCGCCGACGACGTCGGCGGCGATCGCCTCCAGGGCGAGTCCGGCGCGGATGGCCTCGGCGAGGTAGGCCTCGTCTTCCACGATGAGCACGCGCATCCGCGCTCCCCTCTCTCGGTGACGGCCATTCAAGCATCCGCCCGGTAAAGGAATCGTCAGAGCCGTGCTTTACCGCCTCGTAACCGCCGATCGCCTGAACTGGTCATCGCTCCATCACTGGGGACGTACCGAAAGGACCGATCATGACCACCATCCGTACCAGGCGTCGCGGCTTCGCAGCCGCCCTCCTCGCCGCCGTCGCCGTGACCGTGGCTCTCGCCGGGTGCTCGGCCACGACCCCCGGCGCAGGTGCCGGTGCCGAGACCGGATCCAGCGCCGGGGCCGGCGGCGAACTCAAGAGCAGTGACGCCGACGCGATGTTTGCGGAGTGGAACGACAAGTTCCAGGACTGCATGAAGGACAAGGGCTTCGACCTCTCGAGCGGCGTGCTGGAAGCCGACGATGCCGATGCGCTGAATGAGGCCGCGAACGCGTGCTACGAGAAGGTCGGCGAGCCGCCGGCCGACCCCGACGTGCCGTCGAACGAGGAGATCAACGAGCAGATGCTCGCGTTCGCGAAGTGCATGCGGGAGGCCGGCTACGACTACCCCGACCCGAAGATCGACCCGAACGGCGGCGTCGCGATGAGCCCGGCGATGCCGGCCGATTGGGACACGGCCGACATCGATCGGTGCAGCAAGGAGGCCGGCATGGGCGAGGCCGGCGTCGGCGTCGCCGGCTCGATCGGCGGGGAGGCGTGATGATGGAGACGCGAAGGCCGGACTCCGCCGAACTCGAGCGTGGGGTGAGCGAGTCGCCCCCGCCGGGTCGGTCGCGTCGCAAGCCCATCCTGATGGGCGCGGCGGCGGTCGCCGCGATCGGGGTGGTGGCGGCCATCGGGTACCTCACCTGGCCGACGGCGGCAGCCGAGGATCGGAAGGAAGTGAACGTCGAGAGCGCCGACGTCGTACGCGGGGATCTCACCGAACTGGTGCGCGCCAGCGGCAAGCTGGGCTTCGGCGACCCGCGCGATCTCGGCACGAATCTCGCCGGCACGATCACCGGTCTGCCTGGGGTGGGCAGCGTGGTCGGCGTCGGCGGTGAGCTGTTCCGGGTCGACGACCGGCCCGTGGTGCTATTCCGGGGCGAGCTGCCGATGTGGCGGTCTTTCGAGAGCGGCATGGAGGACGGGGCGGATGTGTTCCAGCTCGAACGCAACCTCAAGGATCTGGGCTTCTTCGACCGCGAACCCGACCAGGAGTTCGCGGAGAGCACTGCCTGGGCGATCGAGGAATGGCAGGAGTCTCTCGGCCTCGACGATTCCGGCTCGATCGAGCTCGGCCGCATCGTCTTCTCGCCGACCGACGTGCGTGTCGCGCAGCACAAGATCGCTGTGGGCTCGGCAGCCGGCGCGGGAGTGCTCGGCGTCTCGGGTACGAGCAAGGAGATCGGCGTCTCCGTGGATCCCAACCTCGGTGCCATCGCAACGGCCGGGTCCGAGGTGATCGTGGTGCTGCCGAACGGCGCAGAGGCGAAGGGCAAGGTCGCCGGCGTCGGCACGCCGGTTGAACAGGATGACCCGACGAGCGGTGAGAAGAAGCTCAAACTGCCGCTGACGATCACCCTGGACGACCTCGCGGTCGCCGACGGTCTGGACAACGTCAGTGTCAGCGTCATCGTCACCCGTGTGAGGGCCGAGGACGCCCTTCAGGTGCCAGTACTCGCCCTGCTCGCCCGGCCCGGCGGCGGATTCGCCGTGGAGGTCGTGAACGGGAAGCAGACCAAGATGGTCGACGTCGAGCTCGGCGCGTTCGCCGACGGCATGGTCGAGGTGACCGGCGGCGATCTCGAGGAGGGCGACAGGGTGGTGGTGGGCGAATGACCGAGCCGATCATCGAACTGCACGGGGTGACCCGCAGCTACGGGAGCCCTCCGACCGTGGCGCTCGCCGGGGTCGACCTCCGGGTCGAACGAGGCGAGATGCTCGCGATCGTCGGGCCCAGCGGCTCGGGCAAGTCCACGATGCTGAACCTCATGGGCACGCTCGACCGAGCGAGCTCCGGAGACATCCGTATCGCCGGCGAAGACACCACGACGCTCACGGATGCCGAACTCTCGGGACTCCGGGCGTACACCATCGGATTCGTGTTCCAGCAGTTCCACCTCGCCGACGGCGTCACCGCGGTCGAGAACGTCGCGACCGGACTGCTCTACACCGGGGTGCCGCTCGCCGAACGACGGCGACGCGCGGCCGTCGCCCTCGAACGTGTCGGGCTCGGGCATCGGCTGGGGCATCGCCCGAGCGAACTGTCGGGCGGGGAGCGGCAGCGCGTGGCCATCGCCCGCGCCGTCGTCGGCGAGCCGCCGCTGCTGCTCGCCGACGAACCGACCGGGAGCCTCGACACGCGCTCCGGCGCGGCCGTCGTCGAGATCCTCCACGAGCTCAACCGGTCCGGCACGACCGTCGTCGTCATCACCCACGACGTCGAGCTGGCCGCGCGTCTCCCGCGCCGGGTCTCGATCCGCGACGGACGCATCGAACTCGACCAGCACGACCGAACGCTGGAGGTGGCATGATGCCGGCGACCGAACGACGATCACGACTGCGATTCGGTGACCTCCTCGGCCTCGGCAGCCACGGGTTGAAAGCCCATCCGATGCGGGCTGCGCTCTCCGCGCTCGGCATCGCGATCGGCATCGCCGCGATGATCGCGGTCATCGGCATCTCGACCTCGAGCGAGGCCCTCGTCCGCGAGAAGCTCGCGTCACTCGGCACGAACATGCTGACCGCGTCCGCGGGTACCGACTTCTTCGGCGAGGACGCGAAGCTCCCGCCCGACGCGGTGGAACGAGTGCGCCGCATCGACGGCGTCGAGACCGCGAGCTGGATCGCGACACTCGACAAGGTGAACGTCTACCGCAACGCCGCCGTCGACCCCGGTGCGACCGGCGGACTCACCGTCGTCGTCGGCGAGAACGCGCTTCTCGACGCCACGAGCTCGAAACTCATCCGCGGCTCCCGGCTGAACGCGGCCACCGAACGCTATCCCGCCGTGGTCCTCGGCGAGCGCGCCGCGCAGAAGCTCGGCATCCGCGATGTCGGCTCGAGCGTGTGGATCGGCGGGAACCAGTTCACTGTCGTCGGGATACTCGATCGCTCGCCGCTCGCACCTGAACTCGACTCGGCCGCCATCATCGGGCCGGACATCGCGATGGAACTCTTCGACTTCGACGGCTCGCCGACCACGATCTACGAGCGCTCCGACGATGCGCTCGTCGCCGACGTCCGCGACCTGCTCCCGGGCGCCATCAACCCGGAATCGCCCAACGAGGTGAAGGTGAGCCGTCCATCCGACGCGCTCGCGGCCAAGAACACCGTGGACCAGGCGTTCACGGGACTGCTTGTCGGGGTCGGCTCCATCGCACTGCTCGTCGGCGGCATCGGCGTGGCCAACACCATGGTGATCTCGGTCCTCGAACGCCGTCGGGAGATCGGCATGCGCCGCTCGCTCGGAGCCACCCGCCGGCACATCCGCTCGCAGTTCCTCGTCGAGGCGATGCTGCTCGCCGCCTACGGCGGACTCGTCGGAACGGTGATCGGTTGGCTCATCACAGCCCTCGTCGCACGCGCCAACGGCTGGATCGTCGCCATCCCGCCGCTGGTGCTCGTGGCAGGCGTGGTCGTCACGGTCGTCGTCGGAGCGGTGGCCGGGGTGCTCCCCGCCATCCGGGCGGCACGCACCTCGCCGACCACGGCCCTCTCGGGGTGACGATCCGATCCGCCATCAACGCCGGCACGCCCCGCCATCGGGCATCCGTCTGTTGCGGCGCAGGAGGCGCTGGGACGGTCTCAGCCGTATCGCTCGACGAGCGCGTTGCCGATCGAGGCCAGATGGTCGCGCACACCTGGGGGGCCGGTCACCTCGACCCATTCGCCGAGCCCGGCGAGCTCGCCGGCGAGCATGTACTCGTCGTGGCCGCGGATCACGACCTCGATGCGGCCGTCGGTCGTCGAGCCACCCACCTCGAGCCGACCGCCGAATGCGATCCGGAGCACGCTGATCCCATGGGGAACGCACACCGCCTGTGCCTCGAGGGGAGTTCGCCTGCGGTCGACCTCGTCGGCGATCTCGCGCCAGCTCTCGGCGAGGTCGAAGCCCTCGGGGCGGTGCACGGGATCGTCCGTCGGGTCGACGGATGACACGCGGTCGATCCGGAAGGTCCGCCGCCCGGCCTCGGTGTCGGAGACGAGGTACCATGACGGTCCCTTGGCGACGATGCCCAGCGGGTGGACGGTTCTCTCGGTCTCGGCGCCGGTGCGGTCGACGTAGCCGAGCCGCACCTGGACGCCGCGGATCACCGCGTCCTGGAGTTCGTCGAGGAAGCGAGGCGGTCGCTGCTCGACCCGACTCGACCCCCACCGTTCCGGGTCCATGACCAACGACGACGCTGCGGCTTCGGCCTGCGCCCGGAAGGGCTCGGGCAGGGCGCGGACGAGCTTGCGCAGCGCGGCTCTCACGGCCGGCGTCGCGGCCGAGGCCGGGCCGGCGACCAGGAACAGGGCGCGGGCCTCACCCGCGGTCAACCCGGACAGGTCGGTGCGGGCGCCGCCCAGGAGGCGCCAGCCGCCGCCTCGGCCCTGCACGGAGTACACGGGCACCCCGCCCATCGCCAGGGCATCGAGGTCGCGGCGGGCGGTGCGCTCGGAGACCTCCAGCTCTCGAGCGACCTCAGCTGCGGTCACCTGTTCGCGCCGCTGCAGCATGAGCAGGATGGCCACCAGTCGGTCGGTTCGCACGGACAACATTTTCACAGAAAACCGGTCATGAGGTGACCGGTTCAGGTGGATAGCGTGGCGACATGACACTCTCGACGAGCCCCATTGCCCATCCAATCGAGTTTCCCGAGCCCACCCCCGTTCGCGTGAACGGGGTGGAACTCGAGGTCTTCGAAGCTGGCCGCCAGAACGCAGGAAAGCCCATCGTGCTCTGCCATGGCTGGCCGGAGCTCGCCTTCTCCTGGCGCCATCAGGTGCCCGCGCTCGTCGCTGCGGGCTACCACGTCATCGCCCCGAACCAGCGGGGGTACGGCAACTCGTCCCGTCCGAGCGAGGTCACGGACTACGACATCGAACACCTGTCGGGCGATCTCGTCGCGCTGCTCGATCACTACGGCTACGAGGATGCCACCTTCGTCGGGCACGACTGGGGTGCCTTCGTCGTCTGGGGGCTGACCCTGCTGCATCCGAACCGTGTGAACAGGGTGATCAACCTGAGCCTGCCCTACCAGGAGCGCGGGGAGAAGCCCTGGATCGAGTTCATGGAGGAGGTGCTCGGCGGCGACTTCTACTTCGTCCACTTCAATCGACAGCCGGGCGTTGCAGACGCGGTACTCGACGAGAACACCGCCCGCTTCCTTCGCAACCTGTACCGGAAGAACGAGCCTCCCATGGCGCCTCAGCCGGGGATGGCGTTCATGAATCTCGCCAGAGCCGATACGCCGCTCGGCGAGCCGCTGATGAGCGACCGCGAACTGGCCGTCTTCGTCTCCGCCTTCGAAGCGTCAGGGTTCACGGGCGGCATCAACTGGTACCGGAACCTCGACCGCAACTGGCGCCTGCTGGCCGACGTCGATCCGATCATCCACCAGCCCGCACTCATGATCTACGGCGACCGGGATGCGGTTGCGAGGTCTGAACGGCTGACGGAGTTCGTGCCGAACGTGGAGGTCGCCAACCTGGATGCCGGTCACTGGATTCAGGAGGAGCGGCCGGAAGAGACGAGCCGGGTGATGCTGGAGTGGCTGGAACGACAGGATGCCAGCTAGCGGCTCAGGCCGGCCCTCGCGTCGGCACTCCTGCAGTGTCAAGGTGGGATGAGTCCATCGACGAGACGAGGGAGTGCCGATGCCGAACGAGAACACCGCAGCACCCGAGACCGGCTACGCGACGGTCGACGGAATGCAGATGTACTACGAAGTGCACGGCGACGGAGACCGGGAGCAGAGCACGCCGCTCGTGCTGCTGCACGGAGGGCTCTTCGACATCGAACAGCAGTTCGGGGCGCTGATCCCCGGCCTTTCGGCCGGTCGCCGCGTGATCGCCACCGACTTCCAGGGCCACGGCCGCACCAACGACATCGATCGACCGTTGGGCACTGCCGCGCTGGCGTCCGATGTCGTCGCGCTGCTCGCGTACCTCGGCGTCGACCGGGCCGACGTGTTCGGATTCAGCGTCGGCGGTGCCGTCGCCCTGCACCTCGCGGTCCATCATCCCGAGCTCGTGCGAAGGCTGGTCGTGTCGTCGGTGTCGTTCCGGCCCGAGGGCGACCGGGGCGACAACACCGAGGCCGCCTCCGAGATGACCGTCGACATGATCGCCGGCACGCCGATGGAGCAGCGCTACCTCGCGGTGTCGCCGCACCCCGACCTCGAGCATCTGCAGGGACTGCTCGACAAGATCTCACGGTACGGCGCGGGCGAGAACGGATGGACCGACGACGAGATCCGCGGAATCGCCGCCCCGACCCTCATCACGGTCGGCGACTGCGACATGGTCAGGCTCGACCATGCGGTGAGATTCCTGCAGTTGCGCGGGGGAGACGTGAACGGCGACTTCGAAGGCGTCCCCGCCTCGCAGCTCGCGGTGTTCCCGGGCACGACCCACTTCTTCGGGCTCGCCCGCACCGACCTCGTCCGCGACGTCGTCACGACGTTCCTCGACGCACCCGCGGGCGCCGGGTGGCAGGACGTGGCTCCCGAGGGCTGAGCCGAAGCGGCACCCCGCGATGCCACTCGCCGGGCATGCGAGCTTCCGTGACATCCGGGTTTGCATCGGGCAGCCGCGTTTGTCACGCTGTGAGGCGTGCCGTCATCCTCGCGCTCCGTGTTCTTCGCGGGCCTCTCCGTGAAGCGCCTCCTCCTGATCGCGGGCGGCGCCGTGCTCCTGCTCGGCATCGCGGTGCTCATTGCTCGCGGTCTGCGCACATTGCCCGAGGTGCAGGCGTTCATCGCCGAGTATCCCGGCCACGCCGACCTGCCCGACGGCGCGCCGGTGGGCATTCCGGCCTGGCTGGCATGGCAGCACTTCTTCAACGCCTTCCTGCTCGTGATGATCGTGCGCACGGGACTGATCGTGCGGTCGAAGGAACGCCCGCCCGCGTTCTGGACGCGCGACAACACCCGATGGCCGCGCACCGACGGCGCCCCGCGCCGCCTCGGCATCTCGGTGTGGCTGCACCTCGTCGTCGACGCGTTCTGGGTGCTGAACGGCGTCGTCTACGTCGTGCTGCTCTTCGCCACGGGCCAGTGGATGCGCATCGTCCCGACCGACTGGTCGGTGGTGCCGAACTCGATCTCGGTCGTGCTGCAGTACCTCTCGCTCGAATGGCCCGTCGAGAACTCGTGGGTCTCGTACAACGACGCGCAGGTGCTCGCCTACTTCGCGATCGTCTTCATCGCCTCCCCGCTCGCGATCCTCACGGGGCTTCGGCTCTCGCCGGGATGGCCGATGCGCGGCGCCCTCGCGAAGGCCCCGCCCGAGCGCTTCGCCCGAGCGGTGCACTACCCGGTCATGCTGTTCTTCCTGCTGTTCACGTTCGTGCACGTCGTGCTCGTGCTCGCGACGGGCGCGTTGCGCAACCTCAACCACATGTACGCGGCGCGCGAGGGCGACGATTGGATCGGCTTCGCGATCTTCGCGCTGTCGATCGTCGCGATGATCGGCGGGTGGGTCCTCGCCCGGCCGCTGCTGCTGGTGCCGATCGCCGAGCGATTCGGTACCGTGCGACGGATGCCGCAGCCGCAGCAGTCCGCGGAGCAGCCGCCGGCAACCCAGCGCTGAGCACAGCCGCGGCGGGCCGATGCGCAGCGACTCACGTCGTTCGCTGCTGGACAGCGCGCGCTCGCTGAGGTTGCATTGATGGAGAACGATCGCACACTCACCGCGGGGGACCCTGCCCATGGTCGAACGGAACAAGCGCAACCGGGACTTCGCCGAGACGCGGACCCCGGTCGGCGTCATCGGCGGGTTCGTCGGGCTCCTTGCGGCGAGCACGGCAGTGGCTGCCCTCGTGGTGGCCGCCGCGACGCCGGCGATCGCGATGGTCGGGCTCGCGGCATCCGGCACGATCGGAATGTTCGACAACCTGCCGGGGTACCTCGAGATCGACGAGCTGTCGGAGAAGAGCAACATCTACGCCACCGGCAAAGACGGCAAGCCGGTGCTGCTCGCCTCGTTCTACGACCAGAACCGCGTCGAGGTCGGATGGAGCCAGATCGATCAGGACGTGAAGGACGCGACGATCGCGAGTGAGGACCCGCGGTTCTTCGAACACGGCGGGGTCGACATCCAGGGCACGTTGCGTGCGGCGGTGACGACGGCGAGCGGGCGTGAGACGCAGGGCGGTTCGTCGATCGCCCAGCAGTACGTCAAGAACGTGCGGGTGCAGGAGTGCGAGCTGAATCCCGACGAGGCCGTCCAAGAGGACTGCTACGACGCGGTCACCGAGACGACCATCGACCGCAAGATCAAGGAGATGCGGCTCGCGATCGGCATCGAGAAGCGCTACAGCAAAGACGAGATCCTGCTCGGCTACCTCAACATCGCGGGCTTCGGCGGCACGGTCTACGGCATCGAGGCGGCGGCGAACTACTACTTCGGCGCTTCGGCGTCGAACCTCACGCTCGCGCAGGCGGCGTCGCTCGTGGCGATCGTGAACAATCCCGTGAAGTTCCAGCTCGACAAGCCGAACAGCGAGACCAACGGCGTCGCGAACGGCTACGCGCAGAACCTCGGCCGGCGCAACTACATCCTCGGCCGCATGCTCGCCCTCGGCAAGGTCACCCGCGAACAGTACGACGAGGCGGTCGCCACCCCGGTCGAGCCGAAGATCGTCGAGCCGAGCACCGGTTGCCACACGGCGGGCGCGAACGCGTACTTCTGCGACTACGTGAAGAACATCCTCCAGACCGACCCGATCTTCGGTGAAGACGCCGAGACGCGCATGCTGAACTTCCGCCGCGGCGGCTACGACGTCTACACCTCGCTCGACCTCGAGCTGCAGGCCGCCGCCGACCGGGCGATGCGCGAGAACGTGCCCATGACCTACCCCGGATGGGACGTCGGCGGAGTGATCTCGAGCGTGCAGGTCGGCACGGGTCGGGTGCTCGCCATGGTGCAGAACAAGCTGTACAGCCAAGATCCGCTCGTGCTGCAGAGGGGTCCGCAGTACACGAGCGTCAACTACAACACCGACTTCTCGAAGGGCGGGTCGAGCGGGTTCCAGCCGGGGTCGACCTACAAGGTCTTCACGCTCGCGCAATGGCTGAACGAGGGGCATTCGCTCAGCGAGCGCGTCGATTCGGCGCCGAAGTCGAATTGGGGAACCTTCCGCGACAGTTGCCTGGGCGACTGGAACACCAATGCCGAAGCCTGGAACCCCAGGAACGACGCCGACGAATCGGGTGGCAACTACTCGGCGCTCGAATCGACGATCGCATCGATCAACACCGGGTTCGTCGGCATGGCGAAGGAACTCGACCTCTGCGGCATCCGAAAGACCGCCGAGGCGTTCGGGATGCACCGTGCGAACGGCAACCCGCTCGAGCAGAGTCCCTCGACCGTGATCGGCACGAACGAGATCGCGCCGCTGAGCCTCGCCGTCGCGTTCGCCGGCATCGCGAACAACGGCGTCACGTGCACCCCGATCGCGATCGATCGCATCATCGGCCGCGACGGCAAGGAGGTCGCGCCGCCGAAGTCGACGTGCGCGACATCGGTCTCGCCCCAAGTCGCCGCGAGCATGCACTACGCGCTGCGACGGGTCATGACGAGTGGTACGGCGCAGCAGTCAGACCAGAACACCGTGCCGTACGTGCCGCTCATCGGCAAGACCGGAACGACGGACGGCGCCAAGGACACGTGGATGGCCGGCGCGAGCACGAAGGTCGCGACCGTGGCGGCCGTGGTCAGCGTCACGGGGGACCGCAATCAGCGCGGCACGTTCTTCGACAGCGGGCAGGCGGCGACCGCACGGCACCGCATGTGGCCGGTCGTGATGTCGGTCGCCGCGGCGAAGTACGGCGGTGGCGTCTTCACCGAGGCCGCGCCCGGCCCGGTCGAGTCGTTCGGAGGCGATTCCGACGGCGGTGGCGGCACCGACGGCGGTGGCGACGGGCCCGGCGGCGGCCAGGGCAACGGCAATGGTGGCAACGGCGGCAACGGCAACGGTGGAGGCGGCGGCAACGACTGAACGCGGCGCGCGAACGGGGCGGTCGAGGATCTCGACCGCCCCGTTCGGGTGTGGTGACTAGACGGTCGCGGTGTCCGCGCTGCGGAACCGCACGCGGTGCACGATCCACGCGGCGATCGCGGCGGCCGCGACGCCGAGCAGCACGAGCAGCCAGGGGAGCAACGTCATCGGCGAGACCGTCGACGTGCCCGCGGCGAGGGTCTCGGTGCCGGTGGCGAGCTGCCCGTTGCCGTCACTGAGGTCGCCGGCGCCGGCGGCGAGTTCGCCGGCCCCTGACGCGAGGGTCGCGCTCCCGTCGGCGAGCTGCTGCGTGCCGTCGGCCAGCTCGGCTGCGCCGCTCGAGAGGGTGCTCGTGCCTGCGGCGAGGTTGCCCGCACCTGCGCTCAGCGCGCTCGCGCCGACCGACAGGGTGCCCGCCCCGGTGGAGAGCCGCTGCGTGCCGTCGGCCAGCCGCCCGGCCCCTGCGGCGAGTTCGGATGACTTCGTCGCGAGGCGGTCCGTGCCTGCGGCGAGTTCGCCCGACTTGGTGAAGAGGGTGTCAGTGCCTGCGGCGAGTTCGCCGGATTTGGTGAAGAGGGTGTTGGTGCCGGCGGCGAGGCTGCCCGCACCGGCGCGGAGTGCGCTCGCGCCCGCGGCGACCTGCTCGGAGCCCGCCGCGACCTTCCCCGTGCCATCGGCCAGCTGCCCCGACCCGGTGGCGAGCTGCCCCGACCCGGCGGCGATGAGCACGGCGTTGTCCGAGAGCAGAGTGGCTCCGTTCGAGGCTTCGGCCGCGCCGACGGCGAGGCGGTTGAGCGCCGACGAGAGCGAGGCTGCACCGACCTGGAGCGAGTCGACTGCACTCTTCGTCGACGTGATGCCGCCCTGCAGTGCAGACATGCCCGAGGCGAGGGTGTCGGCGTTGTCGGAGAGCGACGTCGAGCCGGTGCGCGCGCTGATCGCGCCGTCGCGCAACTGTGCGACCTGAGCGATGAGGGCGGAATCAGCTCCCGCTGCGATGAGCGAGTCATGCAGTGCACTGAGCCCGCCAGCGAGTTGCGCGTTCGCAGCCTCGAGTTGGCCGGCTCCGGCGCCGAGTGCCGCGGCTCCGGTCTTGAGCTGTTCGCCGCTCGCCTGCAGCGTGGCGGTGCCCGACCTCAACGACGTGAGCCCGCCCGCGAGCGCGCCCGAGCCGGTCTTCGCCTGCGCCGTTCCGGCGGAGACCTGCTCGACGCCGGCAGCCAGCCGCGCCGCGCCGGTAGACAGCTGCGCCGCGCCGGCAGACAACTGCGTGGCGCCGCCCGACAGCTTCGCCGCACCGGTTGCGAGTGCGGCATTCGCTGCCGCCACATCGCCGGTTCCGACGGCGATGCTCGCGCTGCCGGCCGCGACCTTGCCCGCGCCGATCTTCGCGGCGCCGATGCCGGCCGAGAGCAGCGTGGCGCCCGAGTTCGCCGCGCCGATCCCCGCATTCAATCGCTGTGCGCCGCTGTTCAGGTCACCGGCGCCGGCGACGAGCCGGTCGGCGCCGTTGCTGAGTTCCGACGCTCCGTTCGCGCTCGTCGCGGCGCCGTCGGCCAACGCGAAGGCGCCTGCAGCGGACTTGTCGGCACCCGCCTGGAGCTTGGCGGCACCCGCGGCAGCCGACGTGGCCCCTGCGGCAAGCTTGTCGGCACCCGCATCGGCCTTCGCGGCGCCCTCCTCGAGGTCGCCCGCGCCTGTCGAGAGCTGGGCGGCGCCGTCGGCGACCTGCGTGGCGCCGTCGTCGGCCTGCCCCGCGCCCGAAGAGAGCAGCGTGGCGCCGTCGTGCAGCTTGCCGGTCGTGAGCAGGAAGAACGCGGCGAGCGCGACGAGGGCGATCGCGAGGATCACCGCCGTGACCTTCACCCCCGTGCCGTGCTGGTGTGCTGTGGAATCGATTCTCGTCATTGAGGGCTCCTGTGGTCGCTCGGGCACGACGGCGCGCGTCATCGCCCGGGGTGGGTGCAAGACGATGACGGTGCGGGTCATCGAGTGCGCATCGCGCGATCTGCGGGATGTCGCGCCGTCAGGAGGGCCGACATGCGAATCGTGCGGCGCCATCGTCGGTGCCGCCGGGTACCGCAGTCCCTGAGGGTGGCATGAATGTAGCAGCGCTGGAGGTTCCCGCAGGGTTCACGGCCGAAGTTGTGTGCTGTTCACCAAACGATCCGGCGGTGAACTCGCCGATCGTTGTCGATGTCCGACATGGCGGCGACGCTGCTGCGGGTGAACCCACAGTCGGGGCCGATGACGACCCGTGGTCAGAAGTCGATCGTGTCACCCGGTTCGAGCGCCAGGAACTCCCCGCCCCCCTGCTCGGTCGCCCAGGCGAGTCGCGTGTTCGACAGCGCCTTTCCGGCGAGCGAGAGCAGCATCTCGTGCGTGGGGAACGCTCGGCGCGGCGCGACGGCCTCGACGTAGTCCATGGCTTCGCTGATCTTCATCCACGGCGCGGCGGCCGGCACGGCGAGCACCTCGACGGCGACGCCCTCGGGCACGGTGAACGAGTCGCCGGCGTAGTAGAGCGCGTCGTTCACGAGCACACCCACGTTGTCGATGACGGGGATCGATGGGTGGATGACCGCGTGCCGCCCTCCGAAGAATCGCAGTCGGAAGGGTCCGGCCTCGACCTCGTCGCCGGCGTCGACCACCTCGATGCCGAAGTCCGATGCCGCCGCAGCGACGCCCGCCGGGCCGAAGAGCCGAACCTCGCTGTTCGCCTCGATGATGCGACGGAGCTGGTCGGGCGTCCAGTGGTCGTCGTGCTGGTGGGTGATGACGACGGCCACGGCGCCCGCGGACTCGGTGATCGGCGTCGTGAACTTGCCGGGGTCGATGAAGAGCCGGTCGCCCGAGTCCTCGATGACGAGGGCGGCGTGTTCGAGTTTCGTGAGGCGCATGCTCAGAGCCAACACCCGGGTCGCGACGCGGCGCAACCCGTTGCGCGGCGCAGCCCCGCGTGCCTGCCAGAATCACACCATGTCGCATACGCCTGCGCACCTCGTCGTCGCCGTGAACCCGGCGGCGTCGTTCGGGCGCAATCGGTGGGTCGGCGCGGCTGTCGTGGAGCGGCTGCTGGCCGAGGGCTATGCGGTGTCGATGCTGCGCGAGGCGAACATCGAACTGCTGCGGCGCGAGGCCGAGTCCGCCGTCGCGCAGGGCACCGACGGCGTCGTGGTCGTGGGCGGTGACGGCATGGCGTCGCTCGGCGTGAACCTCGTCGCCCAGTCGGAGATCCCGCTCGGCATCGTCGCCGCGGGCACCGGCAACGACCTGGCACGCGGCCTCGGCCTGCCGTTCGACGACCCGGCCGAGGCGATCGACGCGCTCGTCGATCGCCTCGGGCGACCGCCGCGGCGCATCGACGCCGGGCTCATCCGCCACGGCGTGGGCTCGACGTGGTTCGCGAGCGTGGTCTCGGCGGGCTTCGACGCGGTCGTCAACGAGCGTGCGAATCGGATGTCCCGTCCGCGAGGGCCGAGTCGCTACACGCTCGCGATGCTGCGCGAACTCGCCACGTTCCGTCCCCGCAGGTACACGCTGACGATCGACGGCATCCGCCGCGAGCAGCGCGCGATGCTCGTCTCGGTCGCCAACAACTCGTCGTTCGGCGGCGGCATGCGCATCGTGCCGCACGCCGATCTCGCCGATGGAACGCTCGACGTGCTCATCGTGCACCCGCTCTCGCGCGCGCGGTTCATCGCCGTGTTCCCCAAGGTCTTCGCCGGCACGCACGTCGATCACCCGGCGGTCGAGTTCCTGACCGGGGGACACTTCGTGATCGAGGCCGACGACGTCATCGCCTACGCCGACGGTGAGCGCATCGGCAAGCTCCCGATCGAGATCGAGGTCGTCCCGGGGGCGATCTCGGTGTTCGCCTGACATCGTCGGATGTCCCGGGGTGGTCGATTTGGCGGAGCCCACGGGCCTGTGTCATACTCTTCAAGTTGTCGATTCGGCCCCATCGTTTAGCGGCCTAGGACACCGCCCTCTCACGGCGGCAGCGCGGGTTCAAATCCCGCTGGGGTCACAACAGCGAAAACCCCCGGTCACCCGGGGGTTTTCTGCATTTCCAGGGCGCGGCATCGGGCCGCGGGCCGTCGAGCCGGTCCGCGCGAACGACCGGCTCGACGGGACATCCGTTCAGCGCACGTTGCCGGCCCCAGGCTCGCGGCCGGTCGCGACCGCCGGTGCTGCGGGCTGGGCGTGCGGCGCTGCGTGGTGATGCGTTGCCAGGTGGGCGGCACCGGGTTCGGGGTGCAGCACGACGTGCGACTGCTCGGCCGCCTGCGCGGCAGGCGCCGCGTGCTGGGACATCCGGTCGATCGCTGCCAGCGCCAGCGCCGACAGGATGAACACGCAGTGGATGATGACCTGCCACATGACGCCCGTCGGCGTGTACTTCTCCTCGCCGTTGCCGACTCCCGAATCGGTCATCGGCCCCACCTCGATGAAGGTCTTCAGCAGGTGGATCGACGAGATGCCGATGATCGCCATCGCGAGCTTCACCTTGAGCACGTTCGCGTTCACATGGGAGAGCCACTCGGGCTGATCGGGATGTCCGTCGACGCCGATCTTCGACACGAAGGTCTCGTAGCCGCCGATGATCACCATGATGAGCAGGTTCGCGATCATGACGACGTCGATGAGGCCGAGCACGGCGAGCATGATGCTCGCCTCGTCGAGGTGCGTCGGGTCGGCCAGCACCTCTTCGCCGAGGTGCCACAGCTCCATCATGAACACGACGACGTAGATCGCCTGGGCGACGATCAGCCCGAGGTAGAGCGGTGCCTGCAACCAACGGCTCGTGAAGATGAACAGCCCGATCGCTCGCGCTCGCGGGGGAGTCTGCGGCGTGCTGGTGGGTGAGGGCGTCGTCTGGGCGCTCACGTGTCTCCTTGCTCTCGAGGGGGTACGAGTCTACGGCGCGGCATCCGATAGACTTCCCGATGCGAAGGGGAGTATCCCGCGGGGCCACCGCCTCGACCCACGATCGTCAATACGAGCGCCGCTGAGGGCGCTCCGGTCGCGGGGGCCGTCACGGCGGAGCTGGGAGAGACTTTCGGACCTCCGCCGTCCCCGAATCCCCGAAAGGCTCCCTGTGCTCGAACTTCCCGTCTGGTTCGAAGTCGGTTCGCTCGTCGTCCTGACCCTGATCCTCATCGCCGACCTGCTGCTCGTCATCAAGCGCCCGCACATCCCGTCGTTCCGCGAGTCGACGCTCTGGGTCGTGTTCTACGTCGTGCTCGCGCTCATCTTCTCGGTGCTGATGCTCGTGTTCGCGGGCGGTGAGTTCGCCGGGCAGTTCATCGCAGGGTGGCTGACGGAGTACAGCCTCTCGATCGACAACCTCTTCGTGTTCGTCATCATCATGGCTCGATTCGCGGTGCCGAAGAAGATGCAGCAGGAGGTGCTCATGGTGGGCATCCTGCTCGCTCTGCTCTTCCGGGGCATCTTCATCCTGCTCGGCGCGCAGCTCATCGAGAACTTCAGCTGGGTCTTCTACATCTTCGGCGCCTGGCTCATCTGGACCGCGATCCAGCAGGCGTTCCTGCACCGCGAGGAGAACGCAGGGGAGAACGAGGGCGCGCTGATCCGGATGCTCCGCAAGCGCGTGCGCATCGCCGACGACTACGACGGGATCAAGCTCAAGACCACGGTCGACGGCACCCGCATGTTCACGCCGATCCTCATCGTCTTCATCGCGATCGGCACGACCGACCTGCTCTTCGCACTCGACTCGATCCCCGCGATCTTCGGCATCACCCAGAGCGCGTTCATCGTCTTCACGGCGAACGTGTTCGCGCTCATGGGTCTGCGACAGCTCTACTTCCTGCTCGGCGGCCTGCTCGAGCGGCTCGAGTACCTCAAGTACGGCATCGCGTTCATCCTCGCGTTCATCGGCGTGAAGCTCGTGCTGCACGCGATGCACGTCAACGAGCTGCCCTTCATCAACGGCGGCGAGCACATCGAGTGGGCGCCCGAGATCTCGACGTGGGTCTCGCTCGGCGTGATCGTCGCGGCCATGGCCGTCGCAACGATCGCGAGCCTCGTGAAGGCACGTGTCGATGCGAAGAGCCGTGGGCACAAGCTCATGGACGAGGTGCCGCACTTCACCGCCGAGGCCGATCGCGCCGACGAGGCCGACCGCGCCGAGCGGTAGGCATTCCACAGGGGGCCGCGCACCCGCGCAGGAGTTGCTAGCGTGTATGGGCGACGCGGCGGCACCGGTCGCAGTGCCGACGATCGCAGTCCGTCCCGAACCCCCTCAGAGGAGACCCGTGCCAGGTGATGTCGAGGGCGTCGTCTCACTGACGCGCGGGTCGGCGCGCATCGCGCACTCCGCCCGCTCCGACGTGGGCCGCGTGCGCGCGGTGAACGAGGACGCGTTCCTCGCCGAGGCACCGGTGTACCTCGTCGCCGACGGCATGGGCGGGCACGCCAAGGGCGATGCCGCGAGCCAGGCCGTCGTCGCGACCTTCCGGCGGCACCTCGAGCCGGGCGTCCCGCCCTCGCCCGAACAGGTGCTCGACGCGATCCACACCTCGAACGAGGCGGTCCGGGCGCTCAGCGACGAGGGCGAAGAGGGCACGGCGGTCGCCGGCACGACCCTCGCGGGCGTCGTGCTCGTCGACACCGGCGACGGTGTCGGTTTCCACTGGATGGTCTTCAACATCGGCGACTCGCGCGTCTACGCGTGGGACGGCCGCCGGCTCGAGCAGCTGAGCGTCGACCACTCGGCCGTGCAGGAACTCGTCGATGCGGGGCTGATCGGCCCCGATGATGCCGAACGGCACCCCGACCGCAACGTGATCACGCGCGCGCTCGGGGCCGACGAGGTCGTCGATCCTGACATCTGGCTCATTCCGGCGGCCGGGCGGCAGATGTTCCTCGTGTGCTCCGACGGGCTCACGAAAGAGCTCGACGACGAGCAGGTCGCCGCGATCCTCGCGGGCGACGCCGTGCACGCTGCGGGCATGGCGGGCGAACTCGTCGATGCCGCGCTCGAGCACGGCGGACGCGACAACGTCAGCGTCGTCGTCGTCGAGTCGATGATCGGTGAGGGCGACGACGACGGCGAGGCGACGCGTGATCGCGGTCACGAATCGGTCGAGACCACGAGGCCGCGAGGCGAAGGGGGCGCAGATGGCTGACTACCTGTCCGATGGGTCGGGACGGCGCGTGGCCGGGGTACGGCCGGGTGTCGTGCTGGTCGTCGCGGGCGACGACGCCGCGGCCACGGTCGGCGAGCTCTGGCCGGCGCTGTCGCCCGACTCGACGACGGCCGTGATCGAGCGGCTCACCGCGCGCGGCCTGGGCAGCACCCCCGACTTCGCGCTCGTCACGTGGACCCGGCCCACCGCAGCCGGCACGGTGCGCGTGCTCGTACGGGGCGGCTTCGAGGTCACCGCCGGGAGCACGCGGATCTCAGGGGTCGACGTGTCGACCTGGACCGAGCGCCTGCTCGAGGCACCAGCCGAGGTCGAGATCGCGGCGCTCGGCGCCGAAGCCGGTGAAGCGTGGTTCCCGATCGTCGACGGCGTCGTGCCTGCCGGGCGAGTGGCCGTGCCCGCGAGATCGACGTCCGCAGCTCCGGTCGTTCCTGCGGAGGCAGCCACGCCGCCCGCGCCCGTGACGGGCGCGTCTGCGCCGCCCGCGCCTCGCGCCGTTCCGGCCCCCGACCCGATCTCCTCCGAATCGGCGACCCTCGTCGCACCGGCCGTGGTCGCGGCATCCGAGCACACGATCGCGTCCGTCGACGAAGCGACCGTGACCGATTTCATCGAGCCGATCCCCGCGCCGACGCTCGCGGCGGCGAGCGACCAGCGCGACCCGGGCGACCACGATGGCCTGACCATAGCGAGCGTCGACATCCGCCGGCTGCGAGCCGAGCACGATGCGTCGAAGGTCGGCGACGTGACCCTCGTGCCCACTGAGGGCGGCGAGAGCGCCGAACCCCCCGCGCCGCAGCCGCAACTGCGGCTGCCCGACGGTGCGCTCGAACCCATCGGCCACGAGCTCGTGCT
The DNA here is from genome assembly GCF_021044935.1 of Agromyces cavernae. GTDB lineage: Bacteria > Actinomycetota > Actinomycetes > Actinomycetales > Microbacteriaceae > Agromyces > Agromyces cavernae. Next base: position 729,536 of record NZ_JAJNMP010000002.1, on the reverse strand, counting down.
GGGCCGCGCGCCCAGCGTCAGCAAGGTCTCAGGTGGGCGCCTTCCGCGCCTGGTCACGATCGGCCACGGCGACCCCGACATCTCGCGCAGCCATGTGCGACTGGCGCTCGAGGGCGGCACCGTCGTCGTCACCGACCTGCACTCCCGCAACGGCACGCTCGTCGTCGCTCCGGGCAAGCCGCCCGTGAAGCTGCGCGCGGGGGAGCCGACGCCGGTGCTCATCGGCACCGTCGTCGATCTCGGCGGCGGCTGCACGCTCCAGGTGGTCGGCGCCTGATGCGCCGGGCACCGTCGACACCGCCTGACCTCCCCGGCTACACCTCGCTCGGCCTGCTCGGCTCCGGCGGCTTCGCCGACGTGTTCCTCTACGAGCAGAAGCTGCCACGGCGAAAGGTCGCCGTGAAGGTGCTCCTCACCGAAGAGCTCGGCCGTGACACGCGGGCGCAGTTCGTGGCCGAGGCGAACCTCATGGCGCAGCTGTCGGCCCACCCGTTCATCGTCACGATCTTCCACGCCGACGTCTCGACCGACGGCCGCCCCTACTTCGTCATGGAGTACTGCTCGGGGCCGAGCCTCTCGGAGCGATACAAGCGCCAGCCGCTCACGATCGAAGACACCCTGCGCACGGGCGTGCGGCTCGCCGGCGCGATCGCCACCGCCCACTCCGCCGGCATCCTGCATCGCGACATCAAGCCCGCGAACGTGCTGACGAACGATTACGGGTGGCCGGCGCTCACCGACTTCGGCATCTCGTCGAACCTCGACGGCGAGCTCCCGGTGCACACCGTCACCGCCCCCGAGGCCTCGGCGACCGGATCGGGCCAGTCGGCGGTGGGCATGAGCGTGCCGTGGTCGCCGCCCGAGATGTTCGAGGACGACCCGAAGCCCGACACCCGCAGCGACGTGTTCTCGCTGGCCGCCACGGTGTACACACTCGTCGCGGGTCGTACGCCGTTCGAGATCCCGGGCCGGCCCAACGGCTCGCTCGACCTCATGGGGCGCATCGAGCGCGGCGCGATCACGCCCATCGACCGCGCCGACGTGCCGCGCAGCCTCACGGCGGTCCTCGCCAAGGGCATGGCCACGCGCCGCGACGACCGATTCCCGAGCGCGGTCGAGTTCGCCCGGGCGCTGCAGCGCGTCGAACTCGAGCTCGGGTATGCCGCCACGAGCATCGAGGTGCCGAACCTCGCGACCTCGCGCGAGGCACCGTCCGACGACGACGCGGCCGATGCCACGCGCGCGCGATCGGTCCGCACGGTCGAGGCGCAGTCGCCGCGCAGCGCGCCGATCGCGCCCGTTCCCATCGCGCCGGCCCCTGCGCACGACGACGACCGCACGCGTCCCCGAGCCCCCCAGCAGATCGCAGCTCAGCCCCCGCTGCCGGGCGGCATCGCATCGGCATCCGCCGCGCCGGTCGACGACGGCACCGTCGTGCGCACGCGAGCGTCCGTCGGAGCGGACGCGCCCGCCGGCGATGTGACCGACGCCACGGTGGTGCGGCCCCGCCGAACCGGGGCGGCGCCGACGGCAACGGCGCTCACCGCGCCTCCCGCGGGGAGCGGGTCCGGCGACGACACCGCACCGCGGCGCTCGAGGCTCGGGTTGATCATCGGGGTTGCCGCCGCGCTGATCGTCGCAGCGGTGATCGGCGTGGCGATCGCACTGTCGGGAAGCGTCTCGCCCCCCACTGCCGAGACCGGGCCGACATCGCCCGGCGAGGACGCCGTGATCGCCGCGACGGTTCCGGCGCCCATCGTCGAACCGGGCGTCACGAGCGCCGACGGGACATCTGTCGCCTTCGCCGTCTCGCACGAGGGCGCCGAAGACGGCGACCGATACCGTTGGAAGCGCGCCGACGGCAGCGGGCAGACCGAAGTGGCAGAAGGGCCGACGATCACGGTGGCCGATGCCGGCGCGGGGAGCGTGTGCATCGACGTGCAGGTGCAGCGCGGAAGCAAGACGTCAGAGCCGGTGAGGGGATGCTCCGGATGAGGCCGTTGAAGGTCGAGTACTGCGGCGAGTGGTACACCGTCGAGGCGGGCGCGCCGTTCACCATCGGCCGCGAGTCCGACCTCACGATCGACGACAACCCGTACCTGCACCGAACGTTCCTGACGCTCTCGTCGGAGTACGGGCTGTGGTGGCTCGCGAATGTCGGTCAATTGCTCTCGGCGACCGTTTCCGACGCCACCGGCAGCGTGCAGGCATGGGTCGCCCCCGGCGCGAAGCTGCCGCTCGTGTTCCAGACCGTGCACGTCATGTTCAGCGCCGGCGCGACCACCTACGACTTCACCGTGCACGCCGAAGAGGACTTCTACAACACCTCGCTCACCGCGACGAGCGCGGCGGGCAGCACCACGGTGCTGCCGGTGACGCTCACGACGAGCCAGCGCCAGCTCGTCGTCGCCCTCGCCGAGAACGTGCTCGCCCAGCCGACCGCGGGCCGCGCTCCCGTGCCGAGCTCCGCCGAAGCCGCCGCGCGCCTCGGGTGGAGCATGACGACCTTCAACCGCAAGCTCGACAACGTGTGCGAGAAGCTCGACAAGCTCGGCGTCGACGGGCTGCGTGGCGGACGCGGCAGGCTCGCGACGAACCGTCGCGCGCGCCTCGTCGAGTACGCCGTGGCGACACGGCTCGTGAGCGTCGACGACCTGGTGCTCCTCGACGGCGACGGCGACGCGTCTGCGGTGAACGATGGGTGAACACGGCGACGGGGAGACCTCCCCATATCGGGGGACGAACGGCACATGTTAGGTTGATGCCCGGCCCGCGTGTCTGAGCGTGCCCATCCGACGAACCCTACCGACGGACGCCCCCGGGGAGACGATCTTGAGCCGATTCACCGCGTGGGTTCGCGCGCGCAGATCGATCGCCTCGGGAACCGCCATCGCCGTGCTCGCCGGTGTGCCGCTGGGGTTCGCGGTACTGCATCAGGGCTACCCCGTCACCGATCCCGAGCTGCACGCCCGGGAGGTCTGGGTGACGAACGCCGAAGACCTCCTCGCGGGTCGGTTGAACCGTCAGATCGAAGAGCTCGACGCGGCCGTCTCGACCGCCTCGAACGAGGTCGACGTGTTCCAGGACGGCAGCGACGCCTTCCTCTACGACCCGGGCGTGGGGTCGATCGAGCGCATCGACCCGTCGTTCACGACGCTCGTCGAGCGCATCGACGTGCCCCCGTCCTCGCAGATCGCGTACGGCGGCGACGTGTTGGCGGTGCTGTCGCCGAAGGGCGAGCTCTGGACGGTCGCCGCGGGCGACCAGCTGTCGTTCGACTGGCGCGGTACCGACCCGATCGTCGAGCTCGGCGGCGAAGGACACGTCGCGGTCAGCCCGAAGGGCACGGTGTTCGCGACCGCCGACGGCGAGTCGACGCTGCTGCGATTCGAGCGCGGCGCCGACGAACCCCATGAGCGGGCCGTGCCGAAGCTCGGCGCGCACCAGCTCGCGGCGGTCGGGGAGCGCGCGGTCGTGTTCGATGAGGAATCGAACACCCTCATCGTCGACGACCGCAGCATCGAGCTCCCTGAAGGAGGACTGCGGCTGCAGCAGTCGGGTGCCGAGCACGACGCAGCGTACGTCGCCACCGCGGCGGGCCTGCTCGAGGTGCCGCTCGACGGCGGCGAGGTGCGCGAACTCGACAACGGCTCGCCGGGGTCGACGACGAATGCTGCGGATGTCGCGGCGCCGGTGCAGCTCGATGGCTGCGTGCATGGCGCGTGGGCCGAGACCGGCCGCTACCTCGCCGCGTGCGGCGACGGCGAGCCCACGCTGCTCGACATCGAGCAGCCGACCGGCGGGTCCCGTCTTGAGTTCCGCGTCAACCGCGACGTCATCGTGCTGAACAACCTCACCAACGGCAACGCGTGGCTCGTCGACTCCGACCTGCGGCTCGTCGACAACTGGGAAGAGGTGACTCCTCCCGAAGAGAGTGAAGAGGAGGAGGGTGAGGAGAAGAGCTCGCAGCAGACCTTCGAGGACACGCTCGCCGAGCGCACCGACCAGAACCGGGCTCCGCTCGCCCGCGACGACGAGTACGGCGTGCGCCCGGGCCGCACGACCATCCTCGAGGTGCTCGAGAACGACACCGACCCCGACGGCGACGTGCTCACGGTCGCCTCGACGACCGACGTGTCCGAGGCCTCCGGCAGGCTCGAGCTCATCGACGGCGGGCGCGCCCTGCAGTTCTCGCCGGCAGAGGGCGCGGCGGGCTCGGTGTCGTTCCGGTACTCGGTCGACGACGGCCGCGCGGGTGTGGCCGAGGCATCCGTCAACGTGCGCATCGTTCCCGAATCCGAGAACACGGCACCGGTCTCGATGCGCTCCGGTGCCGTGAGCGTCGAGCAGGGCCAGAAGATCTCGTACAACGTGCTCGCCGACTGGAACGACCCCGACGGCGACGACCTCTACCTCGTGAACGCGTCGCCGACCGGCGGCGACTCGGTGCGATCGAGCCCCGACGGCTTCCTCACGTTCGAGCACAAGTCGGCCGAGCTCGGCCTCAAGGAGGTGAAGTTCACGGTCAGCGACGGGCAGGCGACCGCGGCCGGAACCCTCGTCGTCGACGTGAAGCCGACCGGTTCGCTCAACCCCATCGGCACTCCCGACTTCGCCCAGGTGTTCGTCGGCGAGACCGAGCTCATCGAGCCGCTCGCCAACGACCTGTCACCTTCAGGCGCGGCGCTCGAGCTGCTCGGCGTCGAAGGCGTGCCCGACGGCGCATCCGTGACGCCGAACCTCGAACGCGGCACGATCGCGTTCTCGGGCGGCGAGCCCGGCGAGTACATCTTCCTCTACAACCTCGGCGCGGGTGCCACCGTGAGCGTCGGCCTGCTGCGCGTTCAGGTGACCGAACCGCCCGACGCCGCTCCCGCGCCGATCGCCGTGAAGGACACGGCATACCTGCGACCCGGTGAACCGCTTTCGGTGCCGGTGCTCGCCAACGACGTCTCGCCGTCAGGCCGGGTGCTCGCCGTGCAGTCCATCGACGACGCGGCCACCGAAGGGCTCGTGTCGGTCGAGATCCTGACCAACACCGTGACGCGCGTGACCGCATCGGCAGCCCTCGACCGGCAGCTGCAGTTCGCGTACACCGTCTCCGACGGCGTGAACTCGTCGACCGCGACCGTCACCGTCGTGCCGGTGCCGCCGCTCGTGAAGCACCAGCCGCCCGTGGCGATCAACGACGGCGTCAACGTGCGGGCCGGCGACATCGTGACCGTTCCCGTGCTCGCGAACGACTACCACCCCGACGCCGCCGCACTGCACGTCCTGCCCGACCTCGCCGACACCGACGCGCTCGCCGGCCTCGCGTTCGTCGACGGCGACACCGTGCGCTACCAGGCTCCCGAGGAGCCCGGTGTCCACACCGTGGTGTACACCATCGGCGACGACTTCGAGCAGACCGCCCGTGCGACCGTGAGCTTCACGGTCGTGGCGCGCGATGCCGGCGAGAATCGCGCGCCGCTGCCCACCCCGCTCACCTCACGCACCTTCGCAGGGTCGGCGGTCAAGATCGACGTGCCGCTCGACGGCCTCGACCCCGACGGCGACTCGGTCATGCTCACCGGCATCACCGTCGCCCCGAACCTCGGTCGCGTGATCGAGCGCACGAGCACGTCGTTCACGTACGAGGCGTTCTCGGGTTCGGCCGGCACCGACGAGTTCTCGTACGAGCTGCGCGACACGCTCGGCGCCACCGCCACCGGAACGATCCGCATCGGTGTGATCCCGCGTCCGGCGGTGCAGCTGCCCCCGAAGGCCGTCGACGACACGATCGAGATGAAGCCCGGGCGCACGGCGTCGGTCGAGGTGCTGCTCAACGACTCCGATCCGAGCGGGTTCCAGTTGCACGTCGCCGACCTGCCCGAGGTCGACGAGGGGATCTCGGCCGAGATCCGCGACCGCCGGCGGGTCGTCGTCGAGGCGCCCGACGCCGAAGGCGCGTACACGATCCGCTACGAGATCTCGAACGGCCACGGCGGCGCAGACACGGCCTTCCTACAGATCGCGGTCACTGAAGACGCGGTGATCCTGCCGCCGACGGCCGAAGACCAGGTCATCGAGCCCGAACAGGTCGTTGACGACACGCCCATCACCGTCAGCCCGCTGGGCGATGCCACGAACCCCGGCGGCCTCGTCGAAGACCTTGCCGTCACCGTCGAGGGGCCGAACGCCGACCGCGCCGAGGTGCACGACGACGGCACGATCGACGTGACGCCCGGTCGCCAGCGCTACGCCGTCGCCTATCGACTGACGAACGAGCTCGACGATCTCGACGCGATGGCGTTCGTGATCGTGCCGCCGGTGCCGAGCGGCGAGGAGCAGCCCGTCACCGAGACGCAGAAGCCGAAGACGCCCGAAGAGCTCGCCGCCGAAGAGCGCGCGAAGTTCCCCGCCCCGTTCCTCAAGGACATCGGCCAGGTCATCGTGCCCATGAACGGGCAGATCGAGTGGAGCGTCTCCGACCTCGTCGAGGTGCCGTCGGGCAATCCGGCGCTCATCCTGACGGCGTCGTCGACCAACGCGCGCGAACCGGCGTTCGTCGACGGAACGACCCTGCGGTACGCACCAGCGCAGGACTATCGCGGCGAGGCGTCGTTGACGTTCGAGGTCACCGACGGTTCGAGCGCCGACGACCCGATCGGCCGTAAGGCGGTGCTCACGATCCCGATCACCGTCGGCGACCCCGACTTCAACGACACGCCGCCGACATTCACACCGCGCTCCGAGACGATCGAGGCCGGCGAGGCGCCGAGGGAGTTCGACCTGCGCGCGTCGAGCGATCAGCCGAACCCCGACAACATCGAGCGCATCACGTACACGAACCTCGCCGGAACGACCGGTGACATCACGGCCGAGATCGTGGACGGGGCCACGCTGCGCGTGTCGTCGCCGCTCGGCGTGCAGCCCGGCGCCGCGACCCGGCTCACGTTCGACGTGAACTTCAACGAGTTCACCGTGCCCGGCTACGTCGACATCAAGGTGGTCTCGTCGACCCGCGCGCTGCCGAAGGCGAACGACGACGGCCCCGTGTACATGCAGCGCGGCGAGTCGACCCCCGTCGACGTGCTCGCGAACGACTTCAACCCGTTCGAGCAAGACGGGGTGCCGCTGCGCGTCGTCGCCGCCGAGATCGATCAGGTCGATGTCGGGTCGAATGCGTCGGTGAGCTTCACCGAGACCGGCATCACGGTGCGCACGGGTGCGGCGTTCACCGGCACGCTCAGCGTCATCTATCGCATCCAGGACGGCACGAGGGATCCGGCCCGCGAGACCCAGGGCCGCGTCACGGTCACTGTGCGCGACGAGCCCGACGCTCCGAACGCCCCGGTGGTCTCGGCGGCCGAGGGAACGGCGACCGTGCGCTGGGCAGCGCCGGCGACCAACAACTCGCCGATCACTCGATACGAAGTGCAGTGGAACGGCGGTTCGCAGATGTTCGACGCCTCGGCTGCGGGTGTGGACCAGACCATCGGCGGGCTCACCAACGGCACGACGTATCGGTTCACCGTTCGCGCCGAGAACGGCATCGGGTGGGGTGCGCCATCGGGCGGTACGTCTGCGACGCCGTACGGGCGTCCGAGCGAGCCGCGCAACCTGCGCGCCGACGCTGCCGGATACGCGCCGACGACCGTGAACGTCTACTGGAACGCTCCGAGCAATACCGGGGGCGGCGGAGTGGACTACGAAGCCCGTATCGCCGGCGGAAACTGGAAGAACGTGAGCGGCACGTCGACCTCGTTCGGCGGGATCGGTGCCGGCACCCACCGGGTCGACGTGCGCGCCGTGAACAACAACGGCGGTGGCACGAGCACCATCGCATCGGTCAATGTGGGCGTGCAGAACGCTCCGCCGCCGGTGCCATCGGGCTCGATCGGCAAGGGCGGCAGCCAAGCGTGCGACAGCGGCGGCGGCGGGTGCGCGAACGTGCGCATCACCTGGACCGATATGGACCCGGGTCGCTACCAGGTCTACGTGACGGTCAACGGCTCGTGGGGCAATTGGAAGGGAACCTACGACGTCGGCGCGAACGGGCGTCTGGAGTTGGAGAATCACCTCGGGCGACGCTCCGCGGGCGAGACGATCGCCGTGCGCTTCGAGAACGTCAGCGGAGGCACGTCGCGCACGCTGGGTGCGATCAGCGGATCCCAGTGGAACAACATCGGCTACAACACGTGGTGACCGCGTGACACGGCGCAGCCCGCACACACCGTAGGAACATGATGCGCACGGGGAGGTTCGGCGGGCGGCGGTCGATCGCGACCGTCGCCTGCCTCGCCGTGCTGGTCGGCGGCCCCCTCGCGATCGCCGTGCTTCATCAGGGATTCCCGGTCACCGACCCCGAGTTGCGCGCCCGTGACGTGTGGGTGACGAACGCCCAAGACCTGATGGCCGGGCGGCTGAACCGCCAGATCGAGGAGCTCGACGCCGCCGTCGCCGTGGTGTCGAACGAGGTCGACGTCTTCCAGGACGGCGACGATGTGCTGCTCTACGACCGCACCGTCGGATCGGTCGAGCGGGTCGACCCGGCATACACGACCCTCACCCAGCGCATCGATGTTCCGCCCGGCTCGCGACTCGCCTACGGCGGCGACGTGCTCGCCGTGCTCTCGCCGAAGGGCGAGCTCTGGACGACCCACGTGGGCGGGGAGCTCAGCTTCGACGCCGACGGCATCGATCGGCTGCTCGAGCTCGACACCGAGAGTCGCGTCGCGGTCTCGTCGACCGGGACGGTCTTCGCGAGCGAGCCCTCGGCCGGGCGACTGCACACCGTGCTGCTCGACTCGCCGGCGCGCTTCGTCGAGATCCCCGCGATCGGCGCGCATGAGCTCTCGGCGGTCGGCGACGAGCCGGTGATCCTCGACACCGAGTCAGAGCAGGTGATCGTGCGCGGGCGAACGGTCGACCTGCCGCAACCCGGCATCCGCCTGCAGCAGAGCGGACCGCCCGCCGGCGATGCGTGGGTCGCGACATCCGACGGCCTGATCGCCGTGCCGCTCGGCGGGGGCGACGTGCGCACCGTGCCGGCCGACGACCGGGCGGGGCGCGCGGGCGACGCAGGGATGAGCGCGGGCGAAGCGGGTGCCGCGAGCGCGGACGCGGTCGCCGCCCCGGTGCGCCTCGGCGGTTGCGCGCACGGTGCCTGGGCCGCCGATGGCACCTACCTGGCGGCGTGCGACGAGGCGGAACCGAAGGCCTCGTCGATCGATCAAGCCGTGATCGGCGGTGACCTCGAGTTCCGTGTGAACCGCGACGTGATCGCCCTCAACAACCTCGCGAACGGCGACGCCTGGCTCGTCGACTCCGACATGCGGCTGGTCGACAACTGGGACGAGGTGACGCCCCCTGAGGAATCCGACGCCGAGGAGGGCGAGGAGAAGAGCTCCCAGCAGACCTTCGAGGACACGCTGGCCGAGCGGACCGACCGCAACCGTGCACCGCTGGCGCGAGACGACTCGCTCGGCGCACGACCCGGCCGTGCCACGATCGTCGACCTGCTCGCCAACGACACCGACCCCGACGGCGACGTGCTCGTCGTCGACGGAGTGCCCGATCTCGCCGAGTCGGCTGGTCGGCTCGAGTCCATCGACGGCGGGCGGGCATTGCAGTTCACGCCGGCCGAGGGCTTCGCGGGCACGGCCTCGTTCCGGTACACCGCAGATGACGGTCGGGGCGGCATCGCCGAGGCGTCGGTCGACATCCGCATCGTGCCCGAGTCCGAGAACGCCGCACCCACGGCGGTGCGGACGACGGGCATCACCGTCGAGTCGGGCCAGCGGCTCGGTACGAACGTGCTCGCCGACTGGATCGACCCCGACGGCGATGACCTGTCGCTCGTCTCGGCGTCGCCGGTCGGAGGCGACGCGGTCCGATTCAGCCCCGATGGAGAGCTCACCTTCGAGCACCGGTCCGGCACGCCCGGCGCGAAGGAGGTGGCGTACGTCGTCTCCGACGGCACCACGAGCGCGACCGGAACGCTCGCCGTCGACGTGCGGCCGTCGGGGAGCGCCGACCCGGTCGGCACGCCCGACTACGCCCGGGTGTTCACCGGCGAGACCATCGAGCTCGATCCGCTCGCGAACGACCTCTCCCCGTCGGGTGCCGCACTCGGTCTCGCCGCGGTCGAAGATGTTCCGGTCGATGCTCGCGTCACCCCGAACCTCGAGCGCGGGACGATCGCCTTCGCGAGCGACGTCGAGGGATCGTACCTGTTCCTCTACGACCTCATGGCGGGGTCCGCGGTGAGCACGGGCCTCATCCGCGTCGACGTCGTCGACGAGCCCGACGACGTCCCGGCGCCGGTGGCAGTGAGGGACACGGCGTACCTGCGACCCGGCGAGCCCGCTTCGGTGTCGCTGCTCGCCAACGATGTCTCGCCTTCGGGGCGGGTGCTCGCGGTGCAGTCGGTCGACGATTCGGCGACCGCCGGCCTCGTGTCGGTCGAACTGCTCACCAACACGGTCGCGCGGGTGAGCGCAACCGAAGCGCTCGACCGGCCGCTGCAGTTCGCGTACACGATCTCCGACGGCGTCAACAGCGCCGGCTCGACGGTCACCGTGGTGCCCGTGCCCCCGATCGTGAAGCACCAGCCGCCCGTCGCGGTCGACGACCGCGTCACGGTTCGCGCCGGCGATATCGCCCGCGTCGCCGGGCTTCGCAACGACCACCATCCGGATGCCGCGGCCATGCACCTCGACGGCGAGCTCGGCGACGCGCTGGTCGGCGAGGGCCTCGCGTTCGTGAACGGCGACACCGTGCGATTCCAGGCGCCCACGCAACCGGGCGAGTACTCGGTCGTCTACGCGGTGAGCGACGACTTCGAGCAGCACGCGAGGGCGACGGTCCGATTCCACGTGATCGGCGAGGAAGCCGAGAATCGTCCGCCCCTGCCGACCCCGCTGACGTCGCGCACCTTCACGGGTTCGGCGGTGAAGATCGATGTGCCGCTCGACGGGCTCGATCCCGACGGCGACTCGGTCGTGCTCACGGGGATCTCGACGCCGCCGACGCTCGGTCGCATCGTCGAGCGCACGAGCACGCAGCTCACCTATGAAGCGTTCGCCGGTTCGAGCGGGACCGACACGTTCGGGTACGAGGTTCGCGACACGCACGGCGCGACCGCGACCGGCGTCGTGCGCATCGGCGTGATCCCGCGCGCTGCGGTGCAGTCGCCCCCGACGGCGGTCGACGACATCGTCGAGCTGCGGCCCGGGCGCACGGCCTCGATCGAGGTGCTGCTCAACGATTCCGACCCCAACGGCCACGCGATCGAGGTCGCCGACCTGGGCGAGGTCGCCCCTGAACTCGATGCCGAGGTGCGGCAGGGACGCCGGATCGTGGTGCGCGCGCCCGACCGCGAGGGGAGCTTCTCGTTCCGCTACGAGATCTCGAACGGACATGGCGGGGTCGACACGGCGTTCGTGCAGGTGACGGTGAGCGACGACGCGGTCATCGACCCGCCGACCGCGCAGGACCAGGTGCTCGAGCCCGAGGACGTGGTCGCGGGCGAATCGACGAATGTGCGACCGCTGCGGGACGCGACCAACCCGGGCGGTCTCGTCGAGGATCTCGCCGTCAGCGTCGAGGGCCCGAACGCGTCCCGTGCCACCGTGCTCGCCGACGGCAGCATCGACGTCGAACCCGGCGCGCGGCGCTACGCCGTCGCGTACCGGCTGACGAACGAGGTCGACGACCTGAGCGCGAGGGCGTTCGTCGTCGTACCCGCGGTTCCCGACGGCGACCGGCCGGCGGCACTCGAGGAGCGCGAGAAGACGCCCGAGGAACTGCTCGCCGAGGAGCGCGCGAAGTTCGCGTCTCCGCACCTCAAGGACCTCGGCGACGTCGTGGTGCCGATGAACGGACGCATCGAGTGGGATGTCGCGGACCTCGTGGAGGTGCCGAGCGGCAAGCCCGCCACGATCCTGGCCGCGACCGCCATGCGAGCGGAGTCGTCGCCGTTCGTCGACGCCGAGACCCTGCGCTTCGTTCCCGAGCACGGCTTCCGAGGGGAGGCGTCCGTCAGTTTCGAGGTGACCGACGGCGACGGGGCGGGCGACCCCCTCGGCCGGCGTGCCATCCTGACGATCCCGATCACGGTCGGCGACCCGGGCTTCCGCGACACGCCGCCGAGCTTCACTCCCCGGTCCGAGACGATCGAGGCGGGCGAAGCGCCGCTCGAGATCGACCTGCGGGCCTCGAGCGACCACCCGAACCCGGAGATCGTCGACCGGCTCGAGTTCACCGGCCTCGACGGGGCGACCTCCGACGTCGCCGCCGAGATCATCGACGGCTCGATCCTGCGCGTCTCCTCGCCGATCGGCGTGCAACCGGGAACCGGCGTTCGACTCACCTTCGACGTCGGGTTCGATGCGTTCAGCGTGCCGGGCCACGTCGACATCCGTGTCGTGTCGTCCACGAGGCCGAAGCCACGCGCGGTCGACGATGGGCCTCTCGAGATGCGGCGCAGCGAGTCCCTGCCGATCGCGGTGCTCGACAACGACGTCAACCCGTTCGACGCCGACCGGCCGTTGCGGGTCGTCGATGCCGCGATCGACTCGACCGGGGTCGGCAATGATGCGAGCGTCTCGCACACCTCGACCGGAATCACGGTGCGCACGGGGCCCGCGTTCAGCGGCACGCTGAGCATCGTCTACCGCATCGAGGATGCGACCGGGGATGTCGCACGCCAGACCCAGGGGCGAGCGACCGTCATCGTGCGCGATCGGCCCGATGCCCCGACGATCACCGCGGTCTCCGACGGCGACGGCGCCGTGACGCTCACCTGGCGGGCGAACGCCTCGAACAACTCGCCCATCACCGGCTACACGGTGAGCTACGGCGCGTCGAGCCGGGGCTTCCCGGCATCCGCCGACGGCGCACCGCAGACGATCACGGGCCTGTCCAACGGCACCGGGTACATCTTCCGGGTCACTGCGACGAACGGCATCGGCACCTCCGAGACCTCCGCGCCCAGCCGCACGGCGGTGCCGTTCGGCACGCCGGGCGCACCGACGAGCGCCCGGCTCGACGCATCGAGCGACGGATCCGGCCGCATCACCCTCACCTGGACGCCGCCGTCGTTCGACGGGGGTCGCGCCGTGACGAGCTACAACTGGCGCATGATCCTGAACAGCTCGATGAGCGGCTCGACCTCGGGGCTGAGCCACACCGGCAGTGCGGCGATCGGCGTCGCGCATCGCTACGAGGTGCAGGCGTGCAACGCCCGCGCCTGCGGTGCCTGGACCGCGTCGAACGTGGCGACGGCGACGGCGCCGTGGACTCCGACGAACCACACGGTCGTCACGACCGCGGCCTGTCCCGAGCCCGATTCGACCTACAACAACCCGCCCACGAACCTCGACCTCGGGTGCACCATGAATCCGGCCGGACGGATCCCGGCCGGCACCGTCATCGACGCCGTCTGCCGCTCGCAGCGCAACGGGTCCGACTGGTTCTACATGCGCCAGGAGTCACGTGCGTACGACGGATGGTTCATCCGCGCGAGCGACACGAACCGCGCCGGACGGAGCGTGGCCGATTGCTGAGCCGATTCGAGCACGTGGTGGGCAGTGGTCCCCGTTCTGGGGATGGCGGGCACCGTGTTAGCGTGATTCGCGCGTCGTCCGTGGCGCCGCGATCATGCGGTGGGGGCCGGCCGCGACTCCCGGTTCAGTTGAAGTCGTTCGGCGCGCCCGTCGCGTCGCCAGCATGAGGAGAGAACGAACGTGGCAGTGACCCAAGAACAGGCGCAGTGGTTCCAGGACGCCTTCTCGAAGCTCGTCGACAACATCGACCAGGCGATCCTCGGCAAGCGGGAGGTCATCGAACTCGTCATCACGGCGCTGCTCTCCGATGGGCACGTGCTCCTCGAGGACTTCCCCGGCACGGGCAAGACCGTGCTCGCCAAGGCGCTCGCGAACACCCTCGACGGCACGCACTCGCGCATCCAGTTCACGCCCGACCTCCTGCCCTCCGACGTCACCGGCGTGACGATCTACGACCAGGGCAAGGGGCACTTCGAGTTCCATCGCGGCCCGATCTTCGCGTCGATCGTGCTCGCCGACGAGATCAACCGGGCGAGCCCGAAGACGCAGTCGTCACTGCTCGAGGTCATGGAGGAGGGCCGGGTCACCGTCGACGGCGTGAGCTACGACGTGGGCAGCCCGTTCATGGTGATCGCGACGCAGAACCCCGTCGAGCAGGCGGGCACCTACTCGCTCCCCGAGGCGCAGCTCGACCGCTTCCTCATCAAGACCTCGCTCGGCTACCCCGACCACGACACCGCGGTGACCCTGCTGCTCGACTCGGCGAACCGCGCCCGTGCGTCGAAGGTCTCGCCGATCATCGCCGCCAGCTCGGTGACGACGATGGCACAACTGGCTTCCGAGGTCTACGTCGACGCCGCCGTGCTGTCGTACCTCAACCAGATCGTGGCCGCGACGCGCGCGCACAAGGACTCGTCGCTCGGCGTGAGCATGCGCGGGGCGCTCGCACTCGCCCGAACGGTGAAGACGTGGGCGATCGCGCACGGTCGCACGTACGTGACCCCCGACGACGTTCGCGACCTCGCCGTCCCGGTGCTCGCGCATCGCATCATCGTCGACCCCGAGTCGGAGTTCGCCGGCGTCGCCGCGGAAGACATCGTGTCGGGCGTGCTCGTCGACGTCGCTCCGCCGGCCTACCGGGCGGCATGACGGCCGAGACCCGTGCGCCGCGGGCTCCCTCACAGGCGCGCATCGCATTCCGTGCCGCCGGGCGCGCGGTCGCGGCATCCGTTCGTTCCACCGGCGGCCGTCTGGCGGCGACCGCGAAGCGTGCAGCCGAGTGGTCGGCGCCCGTCACCGGCGTCGTCTCGACGACCGGATGGCTCGTGCTCGGCGCCGTCGTCGTATCGTTCGCGCTCGCGTGGGGATTCGGCTGGATCGAGTTCGCGTTCCTCGGCGCGACCCTCGCGGCCGCGGTGCTCGTCTCGGTGCCGTTCGTCTTCGGTCGCATGCAGTACCGCGTCGACATCGCGCTGCAGCCGAGTCGGGTGGTGGCGGGCGAACGGGCCCTCGGCCGGCTCGTGGTCGAGAACGTCGGCAGCGCACCGTCGATCCCGTCGCGGCTCGAACTGCCGGTCGGTGCGGGTCTCGCGGAGTTCGTGATCCCGGCGATCGCACCGGCAGCCGAGCATGAGGAGCTCTTCGCGGTGCCGACCAACCGGCGCGCCGTGATCGTGGCCGGGCCTGCGGCATCGGTGCGCGGCGACCAGCTGGGGCTGCTGCGTCGCGTCGTCCGCTGGACCGATCCCGTCGAGCTCTTCGTGCACCCGGTCACCGCGAGGCTCCAGCCCTCGGCGGCCGGGCTCGTGCGCGACCTCGAGGGCGAGGTCACGAAGACGATCACCGACAACGACATCTCGTTCCACGCGTTGCGGGCCTATGAGCCGGGCGACGCGCTGCGCAACGTGCACTGGCGGACGTCGGCGCGAACCGGTCAGCTCATGGTCCGCCAGTATGAGGAGACCCGGCGGTCGCAGCTCGTGCTCCTGCAATCGACCGAGCGCTCGCACTACGCCTCCGACGACGAGTTCGAGCTCGGCGTCTCGGTGCTCGCCTCGCTCGGCGTGCAGGTCATCCGCGACGGAACGCGCCTCGACGTCGTCACCGAGGGCCGAAAGCTGCGCACGGCGACGCCGACGGTGCTGCTCGACGACACGAGCCGCATCGAGACGGTGAGCGGCGCACACGATTCGCTGCGCGAGTTCGTGCGCGACGGCACCAAGCGGCTCGCCGCCCCCAGCATCGCGATCGTGGTGGGCGGCTCGGCCGTGCCCCTCGCCGACTTCCGGTCGGTCGAGACGGTGTTCGGGCCCGATACGCAGATGATCGCATTCCGCGTCGAGTCGGGCGCCGCGTCGCGCATCACGAGCATCGCCGGTACGACGGTCGTCACCGTGGGGGCGCTCGACGAGCTGCAACGACTCGTGCGGAGGGTTCGTCCATGAGCCGGCTTCCCCGCACCGTCGTCACCGACCTCATCGTGCTGTCGGTGCTCTCGCTGCTCGGCATCGCCGGGTACGAGACGAGCTTCGGCGACCTCAACTTCCTCGTCGCGGCTGTGGCCGGCATCGTCGTCGGAACCCTCGTCGCCGTGGCCGGTTCGCTGCTGCGGCTCGGCGTGCTGACGACCGTGCTGCTGGGTCTCGCGGCGTACTTCGTGCTCGGCACGCCGTTCACGATGCCCGCCATGGCCCTCTTCGGAGTGCTCCCGAGCCTCGCATCGCTCACGGGGCTCGCGCTCGGCGCGGTCTACGGCTGGGCCGACATCGTCACCATCGGCACGCCCGTGGAGGCGCCCTACTACATCGCCGCGGTTCCGTACTTCGCCGCCTGGCTCGTCTCGCTCGTCGGCGCGATGCTCGTCATCCGCTGGCTGCCGAAGCGGCGCACGGTGCTGCGGTCGAGCGTGCTGCTCATCGGGCCGGTGCTGCTCTACCTCTCGGGCATCCTGCTCGGCACCGACGAGGCGTACCTCGCCGGCGTGCGCGGGGTCGCGTTCGCCACCATCGCCCTCGTGTGGCTCGCGTGGCGCCGCGGTGCCGATGTCGAGGCGAGCGGCGACGGCGCCAAGCGCCTGCGCGCGCAGAAGCTGCGCGGGTCGGCGGTCGTCGTCGCGGGCGCCGTCGCGCTCGGGGCCGTGGCCGGCTTCGCCGTGGCGCCGATCGCGCCCGAGCGATTCGTTCTGCGCGACGAGATCGTGCCGCCGTTCGATCCGCTCGAGTTCCCGAGCCCGCTCGCCGGGTTCCGCAACTACACGAAGGACCTCGCCGAGGAGCCCCTCTTCACCGCGACCGGCCTCGAGCCCGGTGACACCCTGCGGCTCGCCGCGATGGACTCGTACACCGGCCGGCTCTGGAACGTGGCCGGGCCCGGATCGTCCGCCGCCGACGGCGGGTACGCGATCGTCGGCGAGACGCTGCCCGCGCCCGAGCTCGCGAGCCTCGGCAGCTCGCGCGACGTCGAGATCTCGGTCGAGGCGTACGGCGACGTCTGGCTGCCGACCGTCGGGTACGGCTCCTCCCTGCGACTGCTCGACGGGGCGAGCGCTGATCGTGCGGGCGACCTGCGCTACAACGCGGCGGCGGGTACGGCGGTGCTCACGAGCGGCATCGACGAGGGCGCCCGGTATCGCCTCGAGGCGCGCATCCAGCGGGAGCCCGACACCGAGCAGCTCATCGACACCCCCGTCGCGTCCCTCGACCTCACACCCGTCGAGAACCTGCCCGACGTGGTCGCGGCCAAGGCCGAGGAATACGCGGGCGAGGCGACGAGCCCGATCGAGCAGCTGCGCAACATCGAGCGCGCGCTCAAGACCAACGGGTTCCTCAGCCACGGACTCGCCTCCGACTCGGCCGCGTCGCGCGCAGGCCACGGTGCCGATCGCCTCATCGAGCTGTTCACGCGCACCCAGATGGTCGGCGACGAAGAGCAGTACGCCGCGGCGATGGCGCTCATGGCGCGTCATCTCGGCTACCCGTCACGCGTGGTCATGGGCTTCGCCCCCGACATCGCCGAGGGGGGCGACGAGGTCGAGGTCGTCGGGGCCGACGTCACCGCGTGGGTCGAGGTGCCGTTCGAGGGGGTGGGGTGGATCTCGTTCCGGCCGACCCCAGACCAGGTCGACGTACCGCAGGAGCAGACGCCGAAGCCGAAGTCCGAACCACAGCCGCAGGTGCGCCAGCCCCCTCGCTCCGAGCACGTCGAGGACGAGCTGCTGACGACCGTCGAGATCGACGAGACCGAGGACGAGGACCGCGACCGGCCGTTCCAGATCCCGGCGTGGGTGTGGGTCACGGCGGCGGCAGTGGGCATCCCGGCCGCGGTCGTGCTGCTGCCGCTGCTGTTCGTCGCGCTCGCCAAGCGGCGTCGGCGCGCGAAGCGCCGCAATGGGCCCAACGATCGGGGTGCCGCGGGTGCGTGGGACGAACTCGTCGACCGGTACGCCGAGCTCGGGTTCGAGCCGCCGGCGAAGTCGACTCGCCTGCAGACCGCGCACGAACTCGATCGCCAGCTCGTCGAGCAGGGCGTGGCCGCCACGACCGATGAGGGCCGGCCCCTCGGCCTGACGACGTTGGCAGCGACGATCGATCGCGATGTCTTCGACGGCGAGTCGGTGAGTGATGAGGCGGTCGCGAAGCGATGGACCGAGGCGGATGCCGCGGGTCTCGCGGTCTCGGCGGCGGTCGGTCGCGTACGCAGGATCGTCGCCCGATACCGTCTGCGTTCACGGCGGTAGAGTGGTGGCGTGGTTGCGCCGGACTTCATCGTCCCCCCGCCGGGGCTGATCCCGAACGCGCCCGAGCCTGCCGCGCCGCCTTCGACGACGACCGAGCCCGAGCGCACGGTCCGCGCGCCCGCGCGGGTGCTGCCGACGTTCACCCCGGTGCCCGCCGGCCCGCCCGTGCCCGCGCCCGCGGCATCCGCCTCGCCCGGTCCGTTCCGCCTGAGCGGACCGGGGGGATTCGAAGTGCTGCTGACCGTGCCGATCGTGATCGGCCGCGACCCGGTCGCGGCCGGCGCCCACGCCGACGCGAGGCCGATCTCCGTGATCGACCCGGCCCGCTCGGTCTCCAAGACCCATGCCGTTCTCGACGCCCGCACCGGCGTCGTGACGGTCATCGACCTGCACTCGACCAACGGTGTTCGAGTGCAGCCACCCTCGGGCGAGATCATCGATCCGGCGCCGGGCACGCCCACCGAAGTGGCCGCCGGATCGACCCTCTTCCTCGGCGAGCTCGGCCTGCGCGTCGACCGGCTCTCGATCGACACGGTGTAACCTGAAGGGGTGCGCGTGCCACGACTTCTGCTTCGTCGCCGCGGCGGGGCTTCACTCTGAGGCCGTCCCCGCCGCGGAGTCCGTCGTCGGCTGAACCGAGAACCTGAGGAAGACGAACGCATGAACGCACCCATCGACAGCGCTACGACCGCGCGGCCGCGCACCCTGGCCGAGAAGGTCTGGGACGCCCATCTCGTGAAGAAGGGCGAAGACGGCAAGCCCGACCTGATCTACATCGACCTGCACCTCGTGCACGAGGTCACGAGCCCGCAGGCCTTCGACGGGCTCCGCATGGCCGGCCGGCCCGTGCGCCGTCCCGATCTCACGATCGCGACCGAAGACCACAACACCCCGACGCTCGCGATCGACAAGCCGATCGCCGATCCCACGAGTCGCATCCAGATCGAGACCCTTCGCAGGAACGCCGCCGAGTTCGGCATCCGACTGCACTCGCTCGGCGACAAAGAGCAGGGCATCGTGCACGTCGTCGGCCCGCAGCTGGGGCTCACCCAGCCGGGCATCACCGTCGTCTGCGGCGACTCGCACACCTCGACCCACGGCGCCTTCGGCGCCATGGCATTCGGCATCGGCACGAGCGAGGTCGAGCACGTGCTCGCGACGCAGACCCTGCCGCTGAAGCCGTTCAAGACCATGGCCATCAACGTCGAGGGCACGCTGCGACCGGGCGTCACGGCGAAGGACATCATCCTCGCGGTCATCGCCAAGATCGGCACGGGCGGCGGCCAGGGCTACGTGCTCGAGTACCGTGGCAGCGCCATCCGCGCCCTCTCGATGGACGGCCGCATGACCATCTGCAACATGTCGATCGAGGCCGGCGCCCGCGCCGGCATGGTCGCACCCGACGACACCACCTACGAGTACCTGCGCGGCCGCGCCCACGCGCCCGCCGGCGACGACTGGGACGACGCGGTCGCCTACTGGCAGACGCTGGCCACCGATGACGGCGCCGTGTTCGACGCCGAGGTCTCCATCGACGCCGACGCACTCGAGCCGTTCGTGACGTGGGGCACCAACCCCGGCCAGGGCGTCTCGCTCTCCGAGGCCGTGCCCGACCCGGCGACCATCGAAGACCAGCACGAGCGCGCCGCCGCCGAGCGCGCACTCGAGTACATGGACCTCGAGGCAGGCACCCCGCTGAAGGAGATCAGGGTCGACGCCGTGTTCATGGGTTCGTGCACCAACAGCCGCATCGAAGACCTCCGCGCGTTCGCATCGATCATCAAAGGCAAGCAGAAGGCCGAGGGCGTGCGGGTCATGGTCGTCCCCGGCTCCGCTCGCGTGCGCCTCGAGGCCGAGGCGGAGGGGCTCGACAAGATCATCGAGGAGTTCGGCGCCGAATGGCGCTTCGCGGGCTGCTCGATGTGCCTCGGCATGAACCCCGACCAGCTCGCACCCGGCGAACGATGCGCCTCGACGAGCAACCGCAACTTCGAGGGTCGGCAGGGCAAGGGCGGTCGCACGCACCTCGTCTCGCCGCTCGTCGCGGCGGCCACCGCGATCCGCGGCACGCTGTCGAGTCCGTGGGATCTGGGTCTCGATACGGGCCTGGCGGCCCACTCGACCACCGAAGGCGAGGCGCGCTGATGGAGAAGTTCACCGTGGTCACCGGCGGCGCCGTGCCGCTGCGCCGTTCGAACGTCGACACCGACCAGATCATCCCCGCGGTGTTCCTGAAGCGGGTCACCAAGACCGGGTTCGACGACGCGCTCTTCCACGAGTGGCGCAAGGACCCCGAGTTCGTGTTGAACCGCCCCGAGTACGAGGGCGCGAAGATCCTCATCGCGGGCCCCGACTTCGGCACGGGCTCGAGCCGCGAGCACGCCGTGTGGGCACTTCGCGACTACGGATTCGACGTGGTGGTGAGCTCGCGGTTCGGCGACATCTTCCGGGGCAACTCCGGCAAGCAGGGCCTGCTCGCGGCGCAGGTCGCGTACGAAGACGTCGAGCGACTCTGGGAGGCCGTCGAGGCCGACCCGGGAATAGCCGTCACGGTCGACCTTGTTGCACGAACGGTGAGCGCAGGCGCGCTCACGGTCGCCTTCGACATCGACGACTACACTCGGTGGAGGCTTCTCGAGGGTCTGGACGACATCGGCCTCACCCTTCGAGACGAAGAGGCCATCGCCGAGTTCGAGGCACATCGAGCGGCGTGGCGGCCGAAGACGCTCCCCATCCGGGAGCCTGCAGAATCTGGGAGCTGAGTGAACACCCTCGTGAATGATGCCAAGCAGCACGGTTCCGCCGTCGGGCTTCCGGTCGATCGGATCACCATCAACGGCGGCAAGCCGCTCCGCGGCCGCATCGAGCTGAAGGGCGCGAAGAACCTCGTCACGAAGGCGATGGTCGCGGCGATCCTCGGCGACACCCCGAGCGTGTTGAAAGACGTGCCGAACATCAGCGATGTGCGCATCGTGCGCGGCCTGCTCGAGGTGCACGGCGTGACCGTCACCGAGGGAGCCGAAGCGGGCGAGCTCGTCCTCGACCCGTCGGCCGTCGAGACTGCGCACATGGCCGATATCGACGCGCACGCGGGGTCGAGCCGCATCCCGATCCTGTTCTGCGGCCCGCTGCTGCACCGGCTCGGCGAGGCGTTCATCCCCGACCTCGGCGGCTGCCGCATCGGCGACCGCCCCATCGACTACCACCTCGAGGTGCTGCGCAACTTCGGCGCCATCGTCGAGAAGCTTCCGAGCGGCATCCGCATGTCGGCGCCCAACGGGCTGCACGGAGCCAAGGTCTCGCTCCCGTACCCGAGCGTCGGGGCGACCGAGCAGGTGCTGCTCACGGCGGTGCTCGCCGACGGCATCACCGAGCTCTCGGGCGCGGCGATCGAGCCCGAGATCATGGATCTCATCAACATCCTGCAGAAGATGGGCGCGATCATCACGGTCGACACCGACCGGGTCATCCGCATCGAGGGCGTCGACAAGCTCGACGGCTACACGCACCGCGCCCTCTTCGACCGCAACGAGGCCGCCAGCTGGGCGGCCGCGGCGCTCGCGACCGACGGCGACATCTTCGTCGGCGGCGCCCGCCAGGCTGAGATGCTCACGTTCCTCAACGTCTTCCGCAAGGTAGGCGGCGCCTTCGAGATCGAGGAAGACGGCATCCGCTTCTTCCACCCCGGCGGCGAGTTGAAGCCGGTCATCATCGAGACCGACGTGCACCCGGGGTTCATGACCGACTGGCAGCAGCCGCTCGTGGTCGCGCTCACGAAGGCGCACGGCGTCTCGATCGTGCACGAGACCGTGTACGAGCAGCGATTCGGCTTCGTCGACGCGCTCGTCGACATGGGCGCGTCGATCGACGTGCACAAAGAGTGCCTCGGGGCGGGGGCCTGCCGGTTCGGGCAGCGCAACTTCCAGCATTCCGCGGTGATCTCGGGGCCGTCGAAGCTCTCAGGCGCCGACATCGAGGTGCCCGACCTGCGCGGCGGCTTCAGCCACCTCATCGCAGCCCTCACGGCCGAGGGCCGGTCGACCGTTTCCAACGTCGGCATCATCGCACGCGGGTACGAGAACTTCATCACGAAGCTCGAGCTGCTCGGAGCGGACTTCGAGCTCGAAGCATAATAGGGGAGTGCCACACGACGACTCGTCTCAGAACGCCTCGGTGAAGCCACGTTCCGAGACCCGCCGGCCATCGTTCTTCTGGGTGCTCGCCGGGCTGGTGCTGCCGATCCTGAACCTGGCGGTCAAGTACCGGTTCCACCATCGCGAGCGCATGCCGCAGACCGGCGCCCTCGTGCTCGCACCGAACCACTACAGCGAGATCGACCCGCTCGTCATCGGTGCCGCCACCTGGAAGCTCGGTCGTGCCCCCAGGTTCCTCGCGAAGGCGTCGCTCTTCAAGAACCCGGTGCTCGGCTGGTTCTTGCGCACGTCCGGGCAGATCCCGGTCGAGCGCGCGGGCAGCAAGAGCCACGCGGCCTTGCGCGCGGCCGAAGAACTCGTCGAGAAGGGGCGCGTGGTGATCGTGTACCCCGAGGGATCGCTCACCCGCGATCCCGACCTCTGGCCGATGCGGGGCAAGACCGGGGCGGTGCGCATCGCTCTCGAACGCGACATCCCGATCGTCCCCATCGCCCACTGGGGCACCCAGGCGCTCATGCCGCGCTACGGCAAGAAGGTCAGCCTGTTCCCCCGCAAGACGATCGACGTGATCGTCGGCGACCCGCTCGACCTGAGCGCGTACCGCGGCAAGCCGCTCGATCAGGCGACCCTGCTGAAGGCCACCGGCGAACTCATGGACGCGATCGCGGCGCTGCTCGCCGAGGTGCGCTACGAGCAGGCTCCGGCCGAGCGCTGGGATCCGGCCGCGCACGGTCAGAAGGAGACCGGTCGCCTTGAAGAGTAGAACCCACGCTCGCAAGATCGCGGGCAAGCGCGTCGCGGTGCTCGGCGCCGGAAGCTGGGGCACGACGTTCGCGAAGATCCTCGCCGACGCCGGCGCAGACGTGGTCATGTGGGCGCGTCGGCCCGAGGTCGCTCGAGAGATCCAGGAGGCCAAGCGCAACAGCGACTACCTTCCCGGGGTCAACCTCCCGCTGGGCGTTCGCGCCACCAGCCGGCTCGACCTCGCCCTGGCCGGCGCCGAGCAGGTGTACGTGTCGGTGCCGAGCCAGTCGCTGCGCGACAACCTCAAGATGTTCGCCCCGCACCTGAACGCGAACGCCATCGTCATCTCGCTCATGAAGGGCGTCGAGAAGTCGAGCGGCATGCGCATGAGCGAGGTCATCGCCGAGGTGCTGCCCATCGACGAGTCGCAGATCGCCGTCATCTCGGGGCCGAACCTCGCGCTCGAGATCGCGAAGGAGCAGCCGACGGCGGCGGTCGTCTCGTCGACGAGCCTCGAGACCGCCCAGGCCGTGGCATCCGTGGCCCGAAACCGCTACTTCCACTCGTTCGTGAACACCGACGTCATCGGCACCGAGTTCGGCGGCGTCCTGAAGAACCTCATCGCCGTCGCGATCGGCATCGTCGACGGTGCGGGCTACGGCGAGAACACCAAGGCGTCGATCATCACGCGGGGCCTCGTGGAGATGACCGACTTCGCGGTCGCGTTCGGTGCGCACCCCGAGACCCTCTCGGGCCTCGCCGGGCTCGGCGACCTCATCGCCACGAGCCAGTCGCCGCTCTCGCGCAACAACACGGCGGGGCGGCTGCTCGGCCAGGGCTACCATCTGAACGATGTCGTGAACCAGATGCAGCAGACCACCGAGGGACTCGCCTCGGTCGGGCCGATCCTCGAGCTCGCGCGGGCGAAGGGCGTCGAGATGCCCATCGTCGAGCAAGTTCGGCAGGTGCTCGCGGGCACCCTCGACCCGAAGGACATCGCGCCCCACCTCACGACCGACGACGAGCCGCAGGGCGAAAGGACCAAGGATGGACAAGCTGAGGGTGGTTCTGCTGTTCGGCGGGCGTTCAAGCGAGCATTCGATCAGCTGCGCCACGGCGGGCGGGGTGCTGGGAGCGATCGACCGTGACCGCTTCGAGGTGATCCCCGTCGGGATCACCCGCGACGGCGCCTACGTGCTCGAGTCCGACGACCCGGCCCGGTTCGGTCTCGATCCCGAGCACCTGCCCGAGGTGGTCGACAACGGCACCCGGGTGCGGTGGCCCGAGAGCGCGTCGTCGCGTGAGCTGAGGGTCACGGATGCTTCGGGCGAGCGGTCGCTCGGGGACGTCGACGTGGTCTTCCCGATCCTGCATGGGCGCTTCGGCGAAGACGGCACGGTCCAAGGGGTGCTCGAGCTCGCCGGGCTGCCGTACGTGGGCAACGGCGTCCTGGCCTCGGCGGTCGGCATGGACAAGCACTTCACCAAGACGGTGCTCCAGGGCGCCGGCATCGAGGTGGCGCCGTGGGTCACGCTGACGCGGTCCGCCCTCGACGACGACCCCGAGCTCTGGAAGCGCCGGGTGCACGGCCTCGGCCTTCCGGTCTTCGTCAAGCCGGCCCGCGCGGGCTCATCGGTCGGCGTCACCAAGGTGTCCGACTGGTCGGAGCTCCACGGCGCGCTCGACATCGCATTCGCCGAAGACGGCGCGGTGCTCATCGAGTCGGCGGTCGTGGGGCGCGAGATCGAGTGCGGCGTGCTCGAAGGCCGGCCGGGTGACGGCGTGAGGGTGAGCGTCGCGGGCGAGGTCGTCGTGACCGGCCGCGACTTCTACGACTTCGACGCGAAGTACCTCGACGCCGCGGGGGTCGAGCTCATCTGCCCGGCCGACCTCGGCGACGGCGAACTCTTCGAGCTGCAGCGCATCGCCCGTCGCGCCTTCGAGGCGATCGGCGGGCAGGGGCTCGCGCGCGTCGACGTGTTCCTCACGGGCGAGGGGTTCGTCGTCAACGAGATCAACACCATGCCGGGGTTCACGCCGATCTCGATGTTCCCGACCTGCTGGCTGAATTCGGGGTTGAGCTACGCCGACCTGATCACCGAGCTCATCGAGGTCGGATACGCGGCTGGGCGCCGCTAGCGTCGTCGGCGCCGCGGGCCGTCACCCGATGGCGTCCTCGATCGAGGCGCCGGTGGTCGTGCACTCGCCGGTGGCGGGGATGACCGAGACGGCAGGCGACAGCTCGGCGATCACCGTGGTTCCCGAGACCACCTCGTTGTCGACGAGCACCTCGACGGCGGGCGTCCTGCCGTAGGTCGTGAAACGGTAGCGCGGGGCGTCCGACTCGTCGATCACCCAGTCGACGCCGTCGACGCTCACGCAGCGATCGGTGGTGGGTCCGGGGGTTGCGACGCCGCAACGCAGCAGCACCGACGCCGGCGAACCCCAAGCGCCCGTGCCCTGCGCGTTCGTCTCGCGCTCGGCCTGCTCGGCGGAGGTGCCGCTCGCGAGCAGGTCGGGCAGCCGCACGCTGACTGCGGCGCAGTCGGGATTCTCCGCATCGGCGGCGGCGTCCATCGGCACCGCCTGGCTGCATCCTGCGGTCGCGAGCACGACGCCGAGGGCGATGAGGGCGGTGGTGAGCCGCCTTCGGCGGGCGGGCGCGACTGCGTGTTCCATCACCCTCAGCGTATCCGGCATTGGCATACGCTGAGCTGGTGTCCGACTCGATGAGCCCCGACTCCGCGCCCGCCGACCCGTCGACGGTCGCCGAGCTCGGCGAGTCGGCGGTGCTCGCGCGCATCCTGCCCCGCCTCTCGTCGGGCGACGCCGCGTTGCTCGGTGCCGGCGACGATGCCGCGGTCGTCCGCGCGCCCGACGGGAGTTTCGTCGTCACGACCGACCTCATGGTGCACGGCCCCGACTTCCGGCTCGCGTGGTCGACGCCGTTCGAGCTCGGCTGGAAGGCCGCGGCGACGAACCTCACCGACGTGGCCGCGATGGGTGCGCGCCCGACGGCGCTCGTCGTCGCCATCGCCGCGCCGCCCACGACGCCCGTCGCCCTGCTCGAAGGCATCGCCGACGGCCTGCGCGAGGGGCTCGCCCGGCTCGCGCCCCGTGCGGGCGTCGTCGGCGGCGACCTCTCGGCGTCATCGGTGCTCACGATCGCGGTGACCGCGTTCGGAGACCTCGACGGCCGCGCCCCGATCCTGCGATCGGGCGCGCGGGTCGGCGACGTGGTCGCCCACGCCGGGGTGCGCGGCGACGCGGCGCGCGGGCTCCGTCTGCTGTTCGCCGAGGCGACGGATGCCTCGGGCGAGCCCGATCGCGAGCTGGCCGCGGCCGTGCGTGCGCGGCATCCCGAGCTCATCGCAGCACAACTCGCCCCCAGCCCGCCGGTGTCGGCGGGCGTGGCGGCGGCACTGGCCGGCGCGACCGCGATGCTCGACGTCTCCGACGGGCTCGCTCGCGATGCCCGCCGGCTCGCCGAGGCGAGCGGGGTCGGCCTCGACCTCGACGCGCGTGCGCTCGGCGCCGACGTGGCGCTCGCGCTCGCCGGCGCCGAGGACCACGGCCTCCTCGCGACGTTCCCGCCGCACGTCAGCCTTCCCGACGCGTTCGAGGTCATCGGGCGGGTGGTCGACGACGCCGGCCGGCTGTTCGTCGACGGCGCCGCCGTTCCCGCCGACGGCTGGGACCCCTACGCCGGGTGGGACGGCCGCGCGGGCTGATCGGCGTCGTCGTCGACCACGTCGTCGTCGACGACGACCTCGGCGGTCGCCCACCAGAGGGCGGTCTCGCCGTAGTCGCGGCGGCGGTCGGGTGCGATGCCTGCCGGCCATTCGGGTTCGGCGGAGCGCGAGCTGCGTTCGACGACGACGACCGCGTCGCCGGCCAGCAGCGGGGCGAGCAGCGCGAGATCGTGCGTGAGCGCGGCCTCGGGCTGGTCGTACGGCGGGTCGATGAACACGAGGTCGAACGGTCCGCGGGCTCCTTCGAGATACGCGGCGACCGCACGCTGCACGACGCTCACGCGGGCCGCGGCGCCGTGCGCCCTGCGCCTCACGGCGTCGGCGTTGCGGCGGCAGATGTCGGCCGCGGGCTTCGCCCGTTCGACGAGCACGGCCTCGGCGGCACCGCGGCTCACGGCCTCGAGGCCGAGGGCGCCCGAGCCCGCGTACAGGTCGAGCACCGTCGCGCCGTCGATGGCGTCGCGCGCCTCGAGGGCCGAGAAGATCGCCTCACGCACCCGGTCGCTCGTGGGACGGGTGCCCGAGCGGGGCACCTGCAGGCTGAGGGAGCCGGCGAAGCCGGCGATGATGCGCGTCATGCTCCCGGAAGCATAACGGCGGGGTCGTACCGCTGCCATGAGCGGTCGTACCGCTGCCATGATGGAAGCGTGCCTGCACTGTTTGATGAAGAGACCGGCTCGACCGACGCACCGCCCGCCGAACCGTCCAAGCACCGGGGGAGTGAACAGCAGCTGATCGACCGACTGTGGGATTTCGGCGATCCGAAGGCGAGCGAGGAGCGGTTCCGCGAGGCGGCCGACGACGATGCGCACAGCCCGCACCTGCGTGCCGTGATGTCGACCCAGCTCGCGCGGGCGCTCGGCATCCAGCGGCGCACCGACGAGGCGTTCGCGGTGCTCGACGCCGTCGCCGCGACAGGTTCGGCGCCCGGAGACCCCGAGTCGTACGCCGCCGAGTTGCGGGCACGCGTGTCGATCGAGCGGGGCCGCATCGCGGCATCCGATCGCCGTCCCGGCGACGCCGTTCCCGAACTGACCCGCGGCGTGCGCGAGGCGGCGCTCGCCGGGTCGACCTTCCTCGTGCTCGACGCACTGCACATGCTCGCCCTCAACGACGCCGGGCACGAAGAGGAGTGGGCGACCGAGGGGTTCGACGTGCTCGCCGGGTCACGCGACCCCCGGGTGTTGCGCTGGGGCGTGGCCCTGCACAACAACCTCGGGTGGACCCTGCACGACTCGGGCCGGCTCACCGGTGCGCTCCTGCAGTTCGAGCAGGCGGTCGCGTCGGCCGACGCCTACGGCACCGCCGAGCAGCGTCACGTCGCGCGTTGGTCGGTGGCGCGGTGCCTGCGCAGCCTCGGCCGCACCGACGAGGCGCTCGCGATGCAGCGCGAGCTCGCTGCCGCCCGACCCGATGACCGGTACGTCCAGGCGGAGATCGAGTCGCTGACGGCGGTGGAGCCTACGATCGAGGAATGACGGCGCGAGAGGCGGATGTCCCGGCCGAGGCGGTCCCGGGCGGCTACACGCTCGACACGAAGCTGTCGGGCGCGCTCGGCGGGCGCACGGCGCAGGCGTTCGAGCGAGCCTTCGGCCACCGCACGGTCGGCGACCTGCTCGCGCACTATCCGCGCCGGTACGCGCTGCGCGGTGAGCTCACCGCGCTCGCGAGCCTCCCGCTCGACGAGAACGTCACGATCGTGGCCGAGGTGCTCGAGGTGCGGGTGCGCGACATGCGCCAGCGCCGCGGGTCGATCGTCGAGGCGAAGATCTCCGACGGCACCGGCATCCTCACGCTGACGTTCTTCAACCAGAAGTGGCGCGAGCGCGACCTCCGCCCCGGGCGCCGCGGCATCTTCGCCGGCAAGGTCGGCGACTACAAGGGCGCGCGACAGCTGGCGCACCCCGATTACGAGCTCTTCGACGAATCGGTCGAGCTCGACGCGAACGGCGCCGCCGCCAGGCGGTGGGTCGAGGCGCCCATCCCGATCTACCCGGCGACCTCGACGCTGGCGAGCTGGCAGATCGCGAAGTCGGTCGCGTTCCTGCTCGACGGGCTCGGGGCGGTCGACGACCCGATACCCGTCGAGGTGCGCGCCGCTCGCGCCCTGCACGGGCAGCGCGAGGCGCTCGAGGGGGTGCATCGCCCCGAACGCGAGGCCGACTGGAAGGCGGCGCGGCGCACGCTGCGGTTCACCGAGGCGTTCGTGCTGCAGACGGCACTGCTCGAGCGGCGGGCCGAGCTGCGCGCGCACCGCGCCGTCGCACGGCGACCCCGGGCCGGGGGCCTCCTCGAGCAGTTCGACGCCGCGCTCCCGTTCACCCTCACCGGCGACCAGCTCGACGTCGGCGCCCAGATCTCCGACGACATCGAGCACCCCGTGCCGATGAACCGCCTCGTCCAAGGCGAGGTCGGCTCTGGCAAGACCGTCGTGGCGCTGCGCGCCATGCTCGCGGTCGCCGACTCGGGCGGCCAGTCGGCACTGCTCGCGCCCACCGAGGTGCTGGCGGCGCAGCACCTGCGCTCGATCGTCCGAATGCTCGGTCCCGACCTCTCGGTCGAGCTCATGCCGACCCTCCTCACGGGGCAGTTGCCGGCCGCCGAGCGCAAGAAGGCGCTGCTGCGCGCCGCCGCCGGCCAGTCGCGCATCGTGGTCGGCACGCACGCGCTCATCGGCGACCAGGTGTCGTTCGCCGACCTCGGCCTCGTGGTCGTCGACGAACAGCACCGGTTCGGGGTCGAGCAGCGCGAGGCGCTGCGCCTCAAGGGCGCCGAGCCGCCGCATGTGCTCGTGCTCACCGCGACGCCGATCCCGCGCACGGTCGCGATGACCGTGTTCGGCGACCTCGACGTCTCGACCATCCGGCAGTTGCCTGCGGGTCGTGCCGGCATCGACTCGCACGTCGTTCCGCTCGCGGAGCGGCCGGCATGGCGGCCGCGCGTCTGGGAGCGGCTCGCCGAAGAGCTCGCGCTCGGCAGGCAGGGGTTCGTCGTCTGCCCGGCCATCGAGCCGAAGGTGGTCGAAGACGACGGCGAGAGCGATGCGCCGGCCGACGTCGCGGGGCCCGCGACATCCGTTGCCTCGGTGCTCGCCGAGCTCGCGGCGCACCCGCGATTCGCCGACGCGCGGGTGGCGCCGCTGCACGGTCGCATGAGCGCCGACGAGAAAGACGGCACGATGCGCGCCTTCGCTGCAGGCGAGATCGACGTGCTCGTCGCGACGACCGTCATCGAGGTCGGCGTCGACGTGCCCAACGCGAGCGTCATGGTCGTGGTCGACGCCGAGCGATTCGGGGTGTCGCAACTGCACCAGCTGCGCGGGCGCATCGGCCGTGGGAGTGTGCCCGGGCTCTGCCTGCTCGTCACGAGCTCGGAGCCGGGATCGGTCGCCCGGCAGCGGGTCGAAGCGGTGGCGGCGACGCTCGACGGCTTCGAACTCGCGCAGGTCGACCTCGAGCTGCGCCAGGAGGGCGACGTGCTCGGCGCCGACCAGTCGGGCGGGCGGTCGTCGCTCAAGCTCCTCCGCGTCGTGCGCGACGGCGACCTCATCGCCGATGCCCGCGATGTCGCCGAGACGCTCCTCGCGGGCGATCCGCGGCTCACCGGGCATCCCGCGCTCGCGGCGGCCGTGCGTCGGCGGCTCGACGACGAGACGAGCGGCTACCTGAGCAAGGGCTGAGACTGTGCTCGCGGGGGCAAACGGCGCCCGTCGGGCATTACGCTGGGCGTATGCAGCGGATCGCCGTCGTCCCAGGATCGTTCGACCCCGTCACGCTCGGCCATATCGATGTCATCGCACGGGCCGCGGGGCTCTACGACGAGTTGCACGTCGTGGTCGTGCACAACCCCGACAAGTCGGCGCTGCTGCCGATCGCGCAGCGCGTGTCGCTCATCGAGCGGTCGATCGCCGACGCCGGCATCGAGGGGCGCATCGTCGTCGCCTCGTGGAGCATGGGCCTGCTCGTCGACTACTGCACCGACGTCGGTGCATCGGTGCTCGTCAAGGGCATCCGCTCGCAACTCGACGTCGCCTACGAGACGCCGATGGCGATCGTCAACCGGCACCTCGCCGGAGTCGAGACGGTGTTCCTGCTCCCCGATCCGGCCAACGCGCACGTCTCGAGCTCCCTCGTGCGCCAGGTGGCCGCGCTCGGCGGCGACGTCGCCCCCTACGTGCCCGCCGTGGTCGGCGACTACCTCCAGGCGGCGATGACGGCATGAGCGAGGCGATCGCGGCAATGGGCGGGTCGGGAACGGCGGTCGCGCCCGGCGCGACACTGAGCATCGACGACGTGGGCTCGCGCGCGGCCGCGATCGTGCAGAACGTCGAGACCGTCATCGCCGGCAAGCGCGAGGCGATCACGTCGGCACTCACGGTGGTGCTCGCCGAGGGACACCTGCTCATCGAAGACGTTCCCGGGGTCGGCAAGACGATGCTCGCGAAGGCGCTCGCCCGCTCGGTCGACGCCACCGTCAGCCGAATCCAGTTCACTCCCGACCTGCTGCCCAGCGATGTGACGGGCGTCTCGGTGTTCGACCAGGCGAGCCGGAAGTTCGAGTTCAAGCGCGGCCCCGTGTTCGCGAACCTCGTCATCGGCGACGAGATCAACCGCGCCAGCCCCAAGACGCAGTCGGCGCTGCTCGAGTGCATGGAGGAGCGCCAGGTCACGGCCGACGGCACGACCTACCGGCTCGATGCGCCCTTCACCGTCGTCGCCACGCAGAATCCCGTCGAGATGGAGGGCACGTACCCGCTGCCCGAGGCCCAGCGCGACCGGTTCATGGCGCGCATCTCGATGGGCTACCCCTCGTCGGCCGACGAGCTCGCGATGCTCGCGACCCGTGAGACCTCGAGCCCGATCGACGATCTCACCGCGGTCGTCGGGCTCGATGAGCTCCGGGCGATGATCAGCGCCGTGCAGCACGTGTTCACCTCGCAACCGGTCAAGGAGTACGCGGTCGAACTCGCACGCACCACGCGTGATGACCGCCAGCTGCGCCTCGGGGCGAGCCCCCGCGCGACGCTCCAGCTCATCCGCGCGGCAAAGGCCCACGCGGCGATGCACGGCCGAGACTTCGTGCTGCCAGACGACGTCGACGCGCTCGCCGTGCCGGTGCTCGCGCACCGCCTGGTACCCACGAGCCGTGCGCTCGGCAGCCATGACCGTGACAGCGGGCCGCTCATCGACGCCATCGTGCGCCGCATCGTGGGGGAGACGCCGGTTCCGGTCGGCAGCGCTCGAAGGAACTGATCATGAGGCGCCCCAGCTTCGCCCGAGTCGCCGCCTGGCCGCGACTCACGAGGCGTGGCGGCGCGCTCGTGCTCATGGGTGTGGTGCTCGTGTCGGTGTCACTCTGGTTCGACCTGCGCGACATCCTGCTGCTCGCGTTCGTCGCGATCGCGATGCCGGCGATCGCCGCCCTGTTCGTCTCGCTCCGCCCGCCGCGGTTGGCGGTATACCGCACGTTCACTCCGTCGACCATCGCGGCGGGCACGTCGACCTGGGTGTCGCTCTCGGTGAAGAACCGTTCCAAGCGCACGTTCGACGGCGCTCACTGGCGCGACCGGGTGCCCGACCATCTCACGGCACCGCCCGACGCGGTGCTGCCCGCTATCGGGCCGTTTGAGCGCATGCTGCCGTCGGGCGACGACACCGCACACCTCGAATACCGCCTCCGGGTCTCACGGCGGGGCGTGTACGTCGTGGGCCCGCTGCGGGTCGGCGTCACCGACCCGTTCGCGCTCGCCCGCATCGACCGCGATGCGGGCAGCGCCCGCGAGCTCGTCGTGACGCCGCGCGTGACACCGCTCGATGCCGCGCTCGGCACGGCGGCGAGCGTCGACGGCGTGCTCCACGGGCTGCAACGTCGTACCCACCCCAACTCCGATGAGCTGATCGCCCGCGAGTACCGCTACGGCGACCCGCTGCGCCGCGTGAACTGGGCGGCCACCGCCCGGCGCGGCGAGCTGATGGTGCGCGAAGAGGAGCAGCGCGGAGACCCCGAGGCGCGCATCCTGCTCGACACGACGCTGTCGGCACACCAGCGCGGCTCGAAGCACGAGTTCGACGACCGCGTGCACGCGGGGTTCGAACTGGGAATCGAGGTGGCCGCCTCGATCGGCGTGCACCTGCTCGACCTCGGATACCAGGTGCGGTG
The DNA here is from genome assembly GCF_021044935.1 of Agromyces cavernae. Lineage (GTDB taxonomy): Bacteria > Actinomycetota > Actinomycetes > Actinomycetales > Microbacteriaceae > Agromyces > Agromyces cavernae. Next base: position 696,442 of record NZ_JAJNMP010000002.1, on the reverse strand, counting down.
CGACGCCGTCGCCGACCCTGCTCGCGGCGGCATCGCCTCGACGAGCGACGGCGAATACCACATGCCGGGTGGCGATCAGGGCCTGCTCGAAGACCTCGCCCGCCTCGACTCGCCGACCCGCAGCGACGCCCCGGCGCGGCGTGCGACGACTGGAGGTTCGTCCGCTCCGGCGCGAGCCCGCGAAGCGCGCATGCCCGGGTTCGCGGTGCTCGTCGAGCCCGACGAGCACGACACCGCGAACCTGGTCGCCCTTCGGCCGGGGTTCGAGCCCGCGGTGGCGTTCGTGACCGAGAGCACCGCGACCCGCGTCGTCCACGCGCTCGAAGAGGCCGACTGGCGCGTCGTGCGTGTGCGGCGGCCGACCGAGATCGGCGGAGCATGGTCGGGATCGGCGGTTCGCGGGCGCGCCGCAGTGGCGAACGATCGGATCGCCGCGACCGGCGATGCACGACCTGCGCCGTCGGGTACCGCCCGCTCGAACGGGCACGACGGGCGAGCCGATGCGTCCTGACACGATCGCCCTCTCACGCGGCCAGCGACTCGCGCTCACCGCCGCGTCCTTCGCCCTGATCGCGGTGGCGAGCATGGCGCTCGGCCCGCTCATCTCGGGCAGCGGCTGGTGGTGGATGTGCGCCTTCATCGCGGCCGGCACGCTCTTCGGCGGGGCCGGCCTGCGGGCGATCCGAACTCCGGCCTCCCTCGTACCGGTGCTCGAGCTCGTGATCCTGGTGCTGTTGCTGACCCTGCTGTTCGGGGGCACGACGAGCTTCGCGCTCATCGTGCCGACCACCGGCACGTTCACCGAGTTCGGCGAGCTGCTCGGCGGCGCGGAACGCACCATCCAACAGCAGTCGGTGCCCGCGATACCCGTGCCGGCGCTTACGTTCGCCCTCGCGCTCGGCGTCGGGGTGCTCGCGGTCTGCATCGACATCCTCGTGCAGACGGTGCGCATGCCCGCCCTCGCCGCAGCACCGGCGCTCGTGCCGATCCTCATTCCCGGGTTCATCATCGAGGCCGGCGCCGAGGCGCCGACGCTCGTGCTGGCCGCCGCGGCCTACCTGCTGCTGCTTCGCGTCGACGTGCGCGTCCGACGACGCGCACGCATCATGGCGGGCGACGAGGGCGACGATGCCGCCACCGTGATCTCTCCGGCGCGGGTGCCCATCGCGTCGACGCTCGGTGCGACGCTCGGGCTGGCGGGAGCCGGACTCGTCGTCGCAGCGGTGCTCGCCGCGTCGACCCCGAGCATCTCGACGAGCCTGCTGCTCGGCACGGGGAATCCGAGCACGATCTTCGGGCGGGGCGTCAGCCCGTTCATCGACCTGGGCCGTGACCTGCGCCGGCCCGACCCCAGCCCGGCATTCCACTACTTCTCGCCCGACGGCGAGCGGCCGTACTTCACGCTGCTCACGCTCGACCGATTCGAGGGGGCGACATGGGGAGTGACCGACACGGCGATCGACGGCGACAACACCGTCGACGCGATGCCACGACCCGAGGGTCTCTCGAGCGAGGTCCGGGCCGACGAGCATCCGATCGACGTGACGATCGACGAGGTGCGCACGACCTGGTTGCCCGTCCCGTATCCGACGACGCGGGTCGACGGCCTGCGCGGCTCGTGGTTCTGGGAGGACGGCTCGCTCGCGGTGCGCGGCATCGATGCCGACACCGCGGGGCAGCGCTACCAGGCGAACTGGCTCGAGGTGGACCCGACCCCGGCGCAGTTGCGAGCCGCTGATCGCCGGGTCTCCGACGAGTTCACCCGGTTCCTCGCGCTGCCCGACGACCTGCCGCAGGTCATCTCCGACACGGCGGCCCAGGTCACCGGCACCGCTGCGACGCCGTACGACGCAGCGGTCGCGATCCAGGCCTTCCTGCGTTCGCCTGATTTCGAGTACTCCACCGAGGCACCGGTCGAAGACGGCTACGACGGCGGAGGCTTCGACGTCATCGCCCAGTTCCTCGAGAGTCGCGCCGGGTACTGCGTGCACTTCGCGTCGACGATGGCGGTGCTCGCGCGCGAGGTGGGCATCCCGGCTCGAATCTCGGTGGGCTACACCCAGGGGAGTCCTTCGCAGGAACGCGTCGGCGGGCTGCAACGCATCGAGGTCGACTCGCACGACCTGCATGCGTGGCCCGAACTCTACTTCGAGGGCGTCGGGTGGGTGCCGTTCGAACCGACGCCTGGCCGTGGACTGGTTCCCGACTATTCGCGACCCGGCGCCGGTGAGGGCGCCGGCCCGCCGATTCCGCAGTCCGGCAGTGCTGCGCCGAGCGCGAGCGGCCGGGCGGCGGCCGACCCGGGCGGCGGCATCACCGGCACCGGCGGCGGTCTCGCACTGGCCGACAGCTGGTGGCTGCGCGGCGGTGTGATCGCCCTGCTCGCCGCCGCCGTCCTCCTCGCGCCCGCTGCGCTCCGTGCGGGCCAGCGGGCGAGCCGCCTGCGTCGAATCGCGCGCGGCGAACGGCCCGCGGATGCCGCGTGGAGCGAATTGACGGCGACCGCGCGCGACCTCGGCGTCGACGTGGGCATCGCCGACACTCCGCGTGCGGTCGCTTCGAGGATCGCCGATCGCGAGGGGTTCGCCGCCGACGAGGCCGGGGCGGCGCTGATCGTGCTGCGCGACGCCGTCGAACGGGAACGCTACGGTCCCGCGTTGCGCACCGGCGTGCCCGACGCCGACCTGATCGGCGCGCTCGAAACCGCACGGGCGGCGCTCGCCGACGACGAGCGAGCGGTCGACAGGATACGGGCCGTGCTCATTCCCCGTTCGCTCGTCGATCGCGCACAGGCGGCGTTCAGCGAACGTCTCTCGCCCGGCACGTAGAATCGTCGATCGTGGCCATCAAGCATTCTCCGTACCGTCTGAACGTGCGCGACCTCGTCAATCGTCCCGGCGAGATGCGGGAGGAGCGGCTCACCGTCGTCGTCGACCATGCCATGGGCGAGGGGCTCGTGTCGGTGCGCGCCGAATCCGAGCTCGAGCTCGACGCGCGACTCGAGTCGGTGCACGAGGGCATCCTCGTCACCGCCGAGGTCGATGCGACGGCTGAAGGCGAGTGCGGGCGGTGCCTCATCGACATCGCGCTCCCCGTCCAAGTCGAGTTCCAAGAGCTTTTCGCGTATCATTCTGGAGAAGCCATCGAGTATGAGGTTCAAGATGACCACGTGGATCTTGAATCACTCATCCGAGATGCGGTAGTGCTGTCACTGCCGTTCCAGCCGGTGTGCCGACCGGACTGCCCTGGTCTCGACCCTGAGACCGGGCTCCGACTGGCCGATCATCCGGAACTCGTCACCCCTGAGCACCGCGACCCCCGATGGGCCGCGCTCGCGGGATTGCAGGCTTCCGAAGACAACGGCACGGAGCACGAATCCGGTGCTGCCCAGCAGAGAGAAGAGAGATAGTCATGGCTGTTCCCAAGCGGAAGAAGTCACGCGCCAACACCCACGCGCGCCGGTCGCAGTGGAAGGCCGAGGTCCCCACCCTCGTCAAGACCGTCGAGAACGGCAAGGTCACCTACAGCCTTCCCCACCGCGCCAAGGTCGTCGAGGACTCGGCGGGCACCCCGCTCTTCCTCGAGTACAAGGGCCGCAAGGTCGCCGACGTCTAGTCGGCCCGAGACGCACCGACGACCGGTCGTGACGCGAACGGAGCGCACGCAGGCCGAAGATCGCACGCTCGACGAACTGCAGCGCACGCTGCAGGTCGAGATCGACCCGGCCCTGCTGCTGCTCGCGCTCACGCACCGGTCGTTCGCGTACGAGAACGGCGGCATACCGACCAACGAGCGCCTCGAGTTCCTCGGCGACTCCATCCTCGGGCAGGCCGTCACGGTCAAGCTGTTCCGCGATCATCCGGAACTCGACGAGGGTGAGCTCGCCAAGCGTCGCGCGAGCCTCGTCTCGAGTGTCGCGCTGGCCGAGGTCGGTCGCGCGATCGGCGTCGGGCCGTACGTGCGCCTCGGTCGGGGCGAGACGATGACCGGCGGCGCCGACAAGCCGTCGATCCTCGCCGACACGGTCGAGGCCATCATCGGCGCCGTGTACCTCGATGCCGGGGGCGACGCCGCGACCGAGCTGGTCTTGCGCCTCGTCGGTCCGCTCATGCAGGACCCCTCGCGCTTCGGTGCGGCGATGGACCCGAAGACGAGCCTCCAAGAGATCGCGGCGCGCCGCGGCGCCCCGGCCCCGTCGTACGCGGTCGCCGAGAGCGGTCCCGATCACCACAAGCACTTCGTCGCCACGGTGAGCGTCGGCGACCTCGTCGAGGCGTCGGGTGAGGGCTCGAGCAAGAAGCAGGCCGAGATGGCCGCCGCGCTCGAGGCGTGGACCCGGCTCAACCCGTCGCGCTGACATGCCCGAGCTTCCCGAGGTCGAGGTGGTGCGTGCGGGGCTCGCCCCGGCGGTGACCGGCGCGACGATCGCAGCGGTCGAGGTGCTCGACGAGCGGGCGCTCACCCGACACGATCCCTCCCTGGGTGCGTTCGAGGCGCTCGCCACGGGTGCACGGATCGAGGCGGCGGTGCGTCGCGGCAAGTTCCTGTGGTTGCCGATCGGCGGCGAGCGCGCGATCGTGGGGCATCTGGGCATGAGCGGCCAGATCCTGCTGCGCACGCCCGACCATGCGGGCGACGATCGGCACGCTCGCATCCGCCTGCATCTCGAACACCCCGAGCACGGTGAGCTGCGAGTCGACTTCGTCGACCAGCGCACGTTCGGCTCGCTGGCCGTCGACCGGCTCGTCGCGACCGTCGATGGCGAGTCCGCCGGGTTCTCGGCGGGCGTCACCGGCGAGTGGTCGCGAAGCATTCCGACGCAGGTCGCGCACATCGCCCGCGACCCGCTCGACCCGGCATTCTCCGACGCCGCGTTCGTCGCGGCCGTCGCCCGACGCTCGAGCGGGGTGAAGCGCGTCCTGCTCGACCAGGGAGTCGTCAGCGGCATCGGCAACATCTACGCCGACGAGTCGCTCTGGGCGGTGCGACTGCACCCCGAGCAGCCGGCCTCGTCGATCAGCGCCAGGCGGTCACGCGAACTCCTCGCCGCCGTGCGCGAGGTCCTCGCCAAGGCGCTCGCCGAGGGCGGCACGAGCTTCGATGCCCAGTACGTCAACGTCAACGGGGCATCCGGCTACTTCGCGCACTCGCTGAACGCCTACGGACGGGCCGGACTGCCCTGCCCGCGTTGCGGTACGCCGATGGTGCGCGAGCCGTTCATGAACCGCTCGTCGCACCGGTGCCCGCGGTGCCAGCGGCGGCGTATGCCGAGCCGTGCCCCATCGAACGGCGCGTGACCTTCCTGTAGGTCCTACTTCGTTCCGATGCCGATGTTGAGTGGGGCGGTGAGGACGAGCGGTCCGTCACCGGCGGAGCTGTCGCGGATCATCTCATCGAGGACGTCGACGATGTCCGCGCGTTGCCGGTCGGTGAGATCGCCGAGGAGCTGGCCGGCGATCGGGTTGCCGCCGAGGGTCCAGTCCCAGAGTCGACGTCCTGTCGAGACGGTGATGCGTTCCCGGTGGTTCGTGTGGACGACGACGTCCGACAGGCCGGCGGCGATCAGCCGCTGTCGGAGGACGTCGGGGTCCGCGAGCTGGAACTCGAGCAGCGGTTCGTCGTCGGGTGGTCCCTCGAGTTCAGGTACGACCGCCTGCGCCGCCCTGACGAAGAAGTGCAGCGCCTCGAACTCCGCGGGATCCCCGTACGCGATGATGAGCACGCGTCCACCGGGCTTCGTCACGCGCACCATCTCACGCAGGGCCTTCGCCTGATCGGGAACGAGCATGACGCCGAACTGCGATCCGGTGATATCGAAGCTGTCGTCGGGGATGTCGAGTGCGTGGCAGTCCATCACCCGGCCCTCGGCATCGAGTCCTTCGGAGATGACGCGCGCGTTGAAGCGGTCGATCATCTTCGGTGACCAGTCGGTCGCCAGCACCTTCGCGCCCGATCGCGCCGCTGGGAGGCTCAAGCCGCCTGTTCCGGCGGCGACATCGAGGAAGGAGTCGCCCGGTTTCAGCCCCGCCAGTCGAAGTCCGGCCGTTGCCAGTTCGGATTCGCCGGGCGCGACGTGCTCGTCGTATTGCGCCGCGATCGCATCCCAAGCCTCGACGGGCGCGGACTGGCCCGCCGAATCCCGCTGCCGCTTCGTCATCTTCCCGCTCCCGCTCCTGCGACCTCACCGAGGACGCTAGTCGGGCGCAGACCGGGCCGCATCGGCCGAACCACCCATTCCGCGCGGGTCGGCGTGCGCAGTTGTGTGTACCCGAATCGAGTGCCGGGGTGCCGGCGCCTCAGCCGCGCTGGAACTCGGCCGACATGCCGTGCGGCTCGAACCCGAGCGCAATGTTGATGGCGAGCATGTGCTCGTTCTCGTCGGCGTTCCAGGTGTAGATCGTCGTGCGCTCGGGGGCGACCTCGCCGAGCCGTACGAGGTTCGCGAGCTTCATGCGCATGCCGAGGCGGTGGCCCCGGTGCGCGGCGACGACGAGCGTGTCGGACTGGTACGCCACGGCCTTGCCGGGAGGCAGTTCGAGCTCGGTGTACCCGGCGATCGTGCCATCAGGTGCGACGGCCGCCTGCACGAGCAGTGTGCGCCCGCCCGCGATCGCCTGCACTTCGTGGGTTCGCACGCGATCGGCGTCCCAATGCTCTTCGTCGATCGTGAGGCCGCCGGCGGGGACGTCGAGCACCATCCGCGCGCGTGCCGCGGCATAGCTGTCGACGAGCGCGTCGGGCACGTGGTCGATCCAGCCGACGAGGCGGTAGTCGGATGTCCCGGACTCGCGTCGCGCGGATTCGGCGCGGAAGTCCTCGACCCGGCCGTCGACGTCGAGTGCACTCGAGCGTTCGAGTTGCCCGATGACGTAGCCGTGATGGGTCGCGAATCGCACGCTCGGCAGCTCGGCGGGGATCGTGGCGTCGCCTTCGGGGGCGGCCAGCCGCGGCCCGGGCAGGTCGAGTTCCTTCAGCGGGTAGTCGACCCAACCCAGGTAGATCGACCGCCCGAGGTCGGTGATCACGCCCTCGGCGTGCTCGAGCAGCCGAGTGCCGAGGCCCCGGCGACGGTACGCCGGCGCGACCTCCACGATGACCGTGCCCGTCCTCGCCGCCGGGTCGCGCTCCCACCAGCTGATCGTGCGTCCGATGCACGCATCGCCGTCCCACGCCGCGAACGCCTGCCGCATCTCGTACCGCTCGTCGCGGTACATCGCGAGCATCTCGGCCGGCGTGTATGCGAGCCGGTCGTCGCCCCACCGCTCGACCTCGATGTCGATCGCGAACTCGGCGTAGCGCTCGAACTCGACGGCCTCGGGGGTGCCGAGCCGGTCGGGGAAGGTGATCGGTCGGATCTCGACCGCCATGCGGGACCTCCTGTGGTCGTCGTGCGCCGCCGTTCGGGCAGCCGCCCAGACTATCGATGCGCCGGGCTCGCGGCAAGGGCGGCTTCGCCCGCGCACGGCGCGCGTGCGCTCGAGCGGTGCGAACCTCGGATACCGTAGTCCGCAGCGTTCTCGCGGACAGGGGAGGGTGGGACGTGTACCTCAAGAGCCTGACGCTCAAGGGCTTCAAGTCCTTCGCCCAGCCGACCTCGTTCGCATTCGAACCGGGCGTGACCTGCATCGTCGGCCCCAACGGCTCGGGCAAGTCGAACGTCGTCGACGCCCTCGCGTGGGTCATGGGCGAGCAGGGCGCGAAGACGCTGCGCGGCGGCAAGATGGAGGATGTCATCTTCGCCGGAACATCGACGCGCGGCCCGCTCGGTCGCGCCGAGGTGAGCCTGACGATCGACAACAGCGACGGCGCGCTGCCGATCGAGTACAGCGAGGTCACGATCTCGCGCACGCTGTTCCGCAACGGCACGAGCGAATACGCCATCAACGGCGAGCAGTGCCGCCTGCTCGACGTGCAGGAGCTCCTGAGCGACACGGGGCTCGGCCGAGAGATGCACGTCATCGTCGGACAGGGCCAGCTCGACCAGGTGCTGCGCGCCACCCCCGAAGACCGTCGCGGTTTCATCGAGGAGGCCGCGGGGATCCTCAAGCACCGGCGTCGCAAAGAGAAGACCCTGCGCAAGCTCGATGCGATGCAGGCCAACCTCACCCGGCTCTCCGATCTCGCAGGCGAGATCCGCCGCCAGCTGAAGCCGCTCGGCCGCCAGGCCGAGGTCGCTCGCGAGGCGGCGACGATCGCGGCCGTCGTGCGCGACGCCCGGGCGCGGTTGCTCGCCGACGAGGTCGTGGGCCTGCGCCGGGCCCTCGACGAGCACGGTCGAAGCGAGCACGAACGGCACGCCGAACGGCTCGGCCTGCAGGACCGGCTCGAGCGCCACCAGGCCGAGGTCGCGCGGCTCGAGGCGGCGCAGTCGGGCGATGACGTCGACCGGGCGAGGTCGACGAGCTTCGCGCTCGAGCAGGCGCAGGGCAACCTGCGGTCCCTCGATTCGCTCGCGCGGCAGCGCATCGCGCTGCTCGAGAGCGCGTCCGAAGAGACGGATGCCTCGCCGAGCGTCACCCGCGAGATGATCGACAGCGCTGTGGCCGAGCTCGACGGCATCCGCGACGGTGTCGGTGCTGCGGCATCCGCCCTCGACGACGCCCATGAGGCGACCATGCGCCGCCGGGCGGAACTCGACACCGTCGACGAGGGCATCGCACGACAGAGCGCGCTCGTCTCGGCGTACGATCTCGAGCTCTCGAAGCTCGCGGGCCAGGCCGACTCGGCGGCGTCGAAGCTGGCGGCCGTTCGCGGCGAGGTGCTGCGCCACGAGAACGCGCTCGAGGCATCGGCCGAGCGCCGCTCCCGTGCCGCCGCCGCCCTCGCCGAGGCCGAGGCCGTCGCCGACACCCGCGAGACGGCCGAGACCGACCTCGACGAGGCCTACGAGCTCGCGCAGGCTGCGGTGTTCGAGGCCGAGGCCGAGATCGAGCGCATCCGCGACGAGCTGCACGGGCGGGAGCGCGAGCACGGTGCCCTCGGGGCGCGCACGCAGGCCCTGTCGCTCGCACTCGACCAGAAGGACGGCTCGGCGGCGCTCGTGGCGGCGGGCGTCGACGGCGTTCGCGGCCTGCTCGCCGAGGCGATGCAGGTGCAGCCCGGCTACGAGACGGCGATCGCGGCGGCCCTCGGCTCGCTCGCCGACGCCGTGCTCGTCGAGGATCGCGACGCCGCGTACCGCGCACTCGACAAGGCCGAGACGGGCGAGCTGGGGAGGGTCGCGCTGGCCCTCGCCGATGCCGGATCGACCGCGGTCGCCGAACCGATGCCGGCGCTCGACGGACTCACCGCGGCCTCGTCCGTCGTCACTGCGCCCCCTGGCGTGCGGGGACTGCTCGCCGAGGTGCTCATCGCCGACGATCTCGCTGCAGCGCGCGCCGCCGAGCAGACGATCGCAGCGTCGACGCGGCCCGCCACCGTGATCACGAAGGACGGCACCGTCGTCGGGCGATTCGTGCTGCGCGGCGGCTCGGGGCGCAAGCAGAGCCGCATCGAGCTCATCGCCGAGCGCGACCGTGCGGCGGCGCGCCTCGAGGAGGTGCGCGCCGAGATCGAGCGCAGCCGCTTTGAGCTCACCGAGCAGCGGCAGATCGTCGAGCAGTCGAAGGATCAGTCCAAGCGCGCCCTCGCGGCGCTGCGCGAGTTCGACGCGCAACTCGCCCAGCGCACCGAGCAGCTCAACCGGGCGCGCGTCCAGGCCGAGGCGGCGGAGGCCGACTCCGAGCGCCTGCGGCAGGCCGCGGCGAACGCCGAGGAACGGGTCGCCGACGCCGAGCACGCCGCCGCAGCAGCGAAGCACGCCGTCGACACCGCGCGGGAGACGCCCCGACCCGTACTCGACACGGCGGCGCGTGACGGGGCGCTCGCCGCGCTCGAGTCGGCGCGCGAGGCCGAGGTCGAGGCGAAGCTCAAGCTCGAGACGGCGAAGGAGCGGGTGCGTGCCGAAGAGGCGCGCATCCGGGCGATGCAGGCGCAGTTCGACGCCGAGCGGCAGGCCGCCGCCGACGCTGCGCGACGGGCGGTCGTCCGTCGTGCGCAGCTCGAGGCGGCGCGTCGTGTCGCCGATGTGCTGCCGCAGGCGCTCGCATCGGTCGACGCGTCGGTCGCCGAGGCTCGCGTGGCCCTGGGCCGCGCCGAGGCCGAGCGGGCCAGTCGCAACGAGGAGCTTCAGGCGGTTCGGCGCGACGAGGCGGCGGTCAGGCAGCGTCTGCACACCGTCACCGAAGACGTCCACGGCCTCGAGTTGCGCATCTACGAGAAGAAGCTCCACGTCGGGGGGCTCGTCGAGCGCGCCGAATCCGAGCTCGGCCTCACGGAGGACGTGCTCGTCGCCGAGTACGGCCCCGATCAGGAGATCCCGGCCGAAGAGGAGGGCGGCGAGCCGCGGGCGTTCCAGCGCGACGAGCAGCAGCGGCGCCTGGCCGCCGCGGAGCGCAAGCTCGCGCAGCTCGGGCGCGTGAACCCGCTCGCGCTCGAGGAGTTCGCGGCCCTCGAACAGCGTCACCAGTTCCTCAGCGAGCAGCTCACCGACCTGGCGAACACCCGCAAGGACCTCATCACGATCATCGAGGAGATCGACACCAAGATGGAGGCGATCTTCCGCAGCGCCTTCGATGACACGCAGGCGGCGTTCGCCGAGGTGTTCCCGGTGCTCTTCCCGGGCGGCTCGGGCAGCATCTCGCTGACCGATCCCGACGACATGCTCACGACCGGCATCGAGGTGAGCGTGAAGCCCGCCGGCAAGAAGATCGAGCGGCTCTCGCTGCTCTCGGGCGGGGAGCGATCGCTCGCGGCCGTGGCCCTGCTGATGGCGATCTTCAAGGCCCGCCCGAGCCCGTTCTACATCATGGACGAGGTCGAGGCGGCGCTCGACGACGCCAACCTCGGCCGGCTGCTCTCGACCTTCGAGGACCTCCGCGATTCGAGCCAGCTCATCGTCATCACGCACCAGAAGCGCACGATGGAGATCGCCGACGCGCTCTACGGCGTCTCGATGCGACAGGACGGCGTCTCCGCCGTCGTCGGGCAGCGGGTGCGCGAGGATCGCGAGGCGAGGGCGAGCTGAGGTCTCCGCTCACGTGAGACGCCGGTCGTCGGGCTCGACGATGCGGAACCACCGGTATCCGTAGGCGTCGAGGTGCACGTCGATGCGGCCGGACGCGTCGAGGTCGAACGCGTCGACGGCGAACAGGTCGGACAGCTTCGAGTCTTGTGCGACCTCGCCGAGCTCGAGGGTCACGACGGTCGGCACCGCTGCGAAGTTGTGCACGGCGACGAAGCGGCCGACGTCGGCCGTGATGCGGTGGGCGAGCACGGCGTCCTGGCCGTGCTCGAGCAGTTCGAAGCGGCCCCACCCGATCTCGGGCGAACTTCGGTACACGGCCGCGAAGCCCCGGATGACGCCGAGCAGGGAGTCGGGATCGTGCCGTTGCGCCTCGACGTTCACGTGCTCGGGGGCGTAGCCGTCGGTCGGCGGTCGCGAGGCGAGCTTGCGCGGCGCAGCGCGTGAGAAGCCCCCGTTCGCCTCGTCGGTCCACTGCATCGGCGTTCGTACGGCGAGGCGCTTGCGCTCGGCCGCGTTCTCGCCCATGCCGATCTCCTCGCCGTAGAAGAGCACGGGGGTGCCGGGCAGCGAGAACAGCAGGCTGTACACCATGCGGATCCGGCGCGGATCACCCTCGAGCATCGGCGGCAGCCGCCGCACGATGCCGCGGCCGTAGACGCGCATCCACTCCTCGGGCGCGAACGCCTCGAAGACCTCCTCGCGTTCGGCGTCGGTGAGCTTGTCGAGCGTGAGCTCATCGTGGTTGCGCACGAAGTTGGCCCACTGCGCCTCTGGCTCGAGCTGGGGCCGCTCCGCGAGCGACGCGGCGAGCGGGCGCGCGTCCTCCCGCGCCAACGAGAGGTAGAGCGCCTGCATCCCCAGGAAGTCGAACTGCATGGTGAGCTCGGCGGGGTTGCCGGGGCGGCCGAAGAACTCGAGTTGCTGGTCGAACGGCAGGTTCACTTCGCCGAGGAGCACTGCCTCGCTCGATCGCCGTTGCAGGAACCGTCGGATGTCCCGGAGGAACTCGTGCGGATCACCGATGTCGACGCCGACCGGCGGTTCGATGAGGAACGGCACCGCGTCGACCCGGAACCCCGAGACGCCGAGCTCCAGCCAGAACCCGATCGTCTTCGCGATCTCGTCGCGCACCGCGGGGTTCGCGATGTTCAGATCGGGCTGGTGGCCGTAGAAGGTGTGCAGGTAGTACTGGCCGGTGCGCTCGTCGTGCTCCCAGACGCTGTCCTCCTCGCCGGGGAACACGGTCTGCGCCTGCTGCTTCGGCGGTTCGTCGACCCACACGTAGAAGTCGCGGAACGGTGCGGTGCGGCTCCGGCGCGCCGACGTGAACCACGGATGCCGGTCGGACGTGTGGTTCATGACGAAGTCGATGATCACCCGCATGCCGCGATCTCGTGCGGTGCGCACGAACTCCGCCACGTCGCCGAGGGAGCCGAGGCGTCGGTCGACGTTCGTGAAGTCCGTGATGTCGTAGCCGTCGTCGCGGTCGGGAGTCGGCTGGAACGGCATGAGCCAGATGACCGTCACGCCGAGCTCGGAGAGGTGATCGAGCCGATGCGCGAGGCCCTCGAAATCGCCGTACCCGTCATCGTTCCAGTCCATGTAGGTCTCGACGTCGAGGCAGTAGACCACGGCGGTCTTCCACCAGAGGTCGCTGCGGTCGGTGATCCTCATCGGGCGGCGCTCCGCAGGGCGGGCAGCACGCGTTCCCCGAAGAGGTCGATGAAGCGGTGCTGCTCGGCTCCGACGTGGTGCAGGTAGATGCGGTCGACGCCGAGGTCCGCGATCCCCGCGAGGTGCTCGAGGTGGCGGGCGGGATCGGACGACGCGAGGAGGGTCTCGGCGACCTGCTCGGCGCTGACGTCGGCCGTGCGCTCGTCGAAGGCCTCGGGAGAGTCGAGCTCCCAGGCGAGGGGTGCGGGAACGAGGCTCTGGCGCCACTGGTCGTGGGCGATCGCGAGCGCCTCCTCGTCGGTGGGCGCCCAGCTCAGATGCACCTGCACGGCGATGGGCCCGCGACCGCCGGCGTCGCGGTAGGAGTCCATGAGGTCGCGTATGGCCCCGGGCGGCTGCTCGACGGTGATGACCCCGTCGGCCCACTGCGCGGCGTCGCGGGCGGTCTCGGTGCTCACCGCGGCGGCGAACAGCGGCGGCGGGGCCTCGGGCAGGCTCCAGATGCGGGCGCGGTCGACTCGGATGCGGCCGTCGACCGAGACCTCCTCACCGCGGAGGAGGCGACGCATCACGTCGATCGTCTCGAGGAGCCGGGCGTCGCGCTCCTCCTTCTCGGGCCAGGGGTCGCCGGTGACGTGTTCGTTGATCGCCTCGCCGCTGCCGATCGCCGCCCAGAACCTGCGAGGGTACATCTCGGCGAGCGTCGCGATCTTCTGGGCCTGGACGGCAGGGTGATACCGCTGACCCGGCGCCGTCACGACGCCCAGTGAGAACTTCGTGGCCTCGAGTGCCGCCCCGAGCCAGCTCCAGGCGTAGCCCGAGTGGCCTTGGCGCACGCTCCACGGTTCGAGGTGATCGCTGCACATCGCGGCGTCGAAGCCCGCCTGCTCGGCATGCTTGACGGCGTCGAGCAAGCGGCTCGGCGGGAGTTGTTCGTGGGAGGCGTGGAATCCCAGGATCGTCATGCGCGCACTCCTTCCGTACCGTCCCCGACGATTCCCGCACCCGGCCGAATCGGCAACCCCTTGCGCAGGTCACGGTGCCTGTGCAGCGGGCACGCGCACGACGGCAGGGCCGGCGTGGCGACGCGTCCGGCGCGCGGGCCGAGGGCGACGCGTGCGCCTAGGCTGGTGGCATGGCAGAACGCGCATCCTGGTCGCTCGGCGCCGCACTTCGCGGGGTCTTCGGGGCGAAGACGATCGACGAGGACACGTGGGACGACCTCGAGTCCGCCCTGATCCGCGCCGACTTCGGCCCGTCGGTCACCGAAGAGATGGTGGACGCCATCAAGGCCCAGGTCGAGCGGTACAAGACCACCGACCCGCGCGACGTGCAGCGCATGCTCCGCGAGAACGTCGAAGAGCGGCTGTCGAAGTACGACCCGACCCTGAAGCTCACCGAGCGGCCCGCGGTCGTGCTCGTCGTCGGCGTCAACGGCGTGGGCAAGACGACCACGATCGGCAAGTTCGCGCGGTTCCTGCGCAGCTACGACCGCTCGGTGCTCGTCGGCGCCGCCGATACCTTCCGTGCCGCGGCGGTCGACCAGCTCGCGACGTGGGCCGAGCGGGCCGGAGTCGGCATCGTCCGGCCCGAGCGCGAAGGGCAGGATCCGGCATCCGTCGCCTTCCAGACCGTCGAGAAGGCGAAGCAGGACGGAACCGAGATCGTCATCATCGACACCGCCGGCCGGCTGCACACCAAGGGTGGGCTGATGGACGAGCTCGGCAAGATCAAGCGCGTCGTCGAGAAGCAGGCTCCGATCAGCGAAGTGCTGCTCGTCCTCGACGCGACGACGGGTCAGAACGGGCTCGCGCAGGCCGAGGCGTTCATCCAGCACGGCGGAGTCACGGGTCTCGTGCTCACCAAGCTCGACGGCAGCGCGAAGGGCGGCTTCGTGCTGGCGGTGCAAGAGAAGACGGGCCTGCCGATCAAGCTGATCGGCCAGGGCGAGGGCATCGGCGACCTGACCGGTTTCACGCCGCACGTCTTCGCGCAGAAACTCGTGGGGTAGGGGGCATCGCATGTCGATCGAACACGACTACTTCGGACTCATCGGCGACTACTGGGCCGAGCGCAAGGAGTACGGCGACCAGGAGGTCGAGGTCGTCCTCGACGCCGACGCCGACCTCGTCTCCACGGCGGCGCTCGATGCCGCCGCCACGATGGTCGGCGAGCTCGAACTCGTCGACGATGAACTTCGCAGTGTCTTCGTCGGCCAGCTCGACGGGCGCGGACCCGTCACCGAGTTCCTCACCGCGGTGCTCGACGGCGACGAGGCCGACGCCGCCGATGCGGCCATCACGCGCGAGTCGGGCGACCGGCACATCGACGCCCTGCGCTCCCTGAGCCTCGTGCGGGTCGACCTGCGTCCCGATGCCGATCGCGACGGCGACGTGTTCGCCGAGTTCGAGTACGGGCTCGCGCCCGAAGACACCGACGCGCGCCTCGTCGCCTCCATCGACATGGGGCGCGAGATCGTCGACGTGCGGTTCGACGCCTGATCCGGGGCATCCGTCGGCTCGCTTAGAATCGAAGGCACCATGGCAACCTTCGGAAACCTGTCTGACCGCCTCGCGGAGACGTTCAAGAACCTTCGCACCAAGGGCAAGCTCTCGGCGTCCGACGTCGACGGCACGGTGCGCGAGATCCGTCGCGCCCTGCTCGACGCCGACGTCTCGCTCGACGTCGTCAAGCAGTTCACCGCCCATGTGCGCGAGCGCGCCCTCGGCGACGAGGTCAACAAGGCCCTGAACCCGGCGCAGCAGGTCGTGCAGATCGTCAACGAAGAGCTCGTGCGCATCCTGGGCGGTGAGCAGCGTCGACTGCAGTTCGCGAAGAACCCGCCGACCGTCATCATGCTCGCGGGCCTCCAGGGCGCCGGCAAGACGACGCTCGCGGGCAAGCTCGCGAAGTGGCTCGTCAAAGACGGCCACACGCCGATGCTCGTCGCGGCCGACCTGCAGCGTCCGAACGCCGTGAACCAGCTCCAGGTGGTCGGCGGTCAGGCCGGTGTGCCGGTCTTCGCACCCGAGCCGGGCAACGGCGTGGGCGACCCGGTGCGTGTCGCGAAAGACGCGGTCAAGCAGGCCGAGCGCGCCCATCACGATGTCGTCATCATCGACACGGCCGGCCGCCTCGGTGTCGACGCCGAGATGATGAAGCAGGCCGCGAACATCCGCAAGGCGACGAGTCCCGACGAGGTGCTGTTCGTCATCGACGCGATGATCGGCCAGGACGCCGTCACCACGGCGAAGGCCTTCCAGGAGGGCGTCGACTTCACGGGCGTCGTGCTCTCGAAGCTCGACGGCGACGCGCGAGGCGGCGCGGCCCTCAGCGTGGCGTCCGTCACCGGGCGTCCGATCATCTTCGCCTCGACCGGCGAGGGCCTCGACGACTTCGAGCCCTTCCACCCCGACCGCATGGCGAGCCGCATCCTCGACCTCGGCGACATCCTCACCCTCATCGAACAGGCCCAGCAGGCCTTCGACGAGGAAGAGGCCCTGAAGGTCGCCGAAAAGCTCGCGAGCGAGCAGTTCACGCTCGACGACTTCCTGGCGCAGATGCAGCAGCTTCGCGGCGCCGGCTCGATCAAGAAGATGCTCGGCATGTTGCCGGGCGCGGGCGGCATGAAGCAGCAGCTCGAGAACTTCGACGAGCGCGAGATCGTGCGCACCGAGGCGATCATCCAGTCGATGACGCCGGCCGAGCGCAAGAACACCAAGCTCCTGAACGGCTCGCGGCGACTGCGCATCGCGAAGGGTTCGGGCATGACCGTCACCGACGTCAACCAGCTCGTGCAGCGCTTCGAGCAGGCCGCGAAGATGATGAAGACGGTCGCGCGCGGTGGCATGCCGCAGATCCCCGGAATGGGCCCGATCCCCGGCGGCGGCGGTTACGGCGGCGGCAAGCGCCAGGCCGCCAAGGCGAAGAAGAAGTCGTCGGGCTCACGGTCGGGCAACCCGGCCAAGCGCGCCGCCGAGAATGCGGCTATCGCTTCGGGCGTGACACCTGGGGGTCAGGGCTCGGCGCCCACCGGTTCGGGCTTCGGCCTCGGCGCCGGCAAGGGCGCCCCGAACGCCCCGACCGAGGAAGAGCTCGCCTCGCTGCAGAAGTTCCTCGGCCGATGACCATCGGGGACGCCGAGTACCGAGACGCCGGCCTCGAATTCCCCGCCGACTTCCTGTTCGGCTCCGCGACCGCGTCGTACCAGATCGAGGGTGCCGTGACCGAAGACGGCCGCGGCCCGTCGATCTGGGACACCTTCAGCCACACGCCGGGCAAGGTCTGGAACGGCGACACCGGCGATGTCGCCGACGACCACTACCACCGCCTCGAGTCCGACCTCGACCTCATGGCCGCCCTCGGCCTCGAGGCGTACCGGTTCTCGATCGCGTGGCCGCGCGTCCAGCCCACCGGGCGCGGCCCCGCCAACGAGGCAGGGCTGGCGTTCTACGAACGCCTCGTCGACGGACTCATCGCCCGGGGCATCCGACCCATCGCGACCCTGTACCACTGGGACCTTCCCCAGGCACTCGAAGACGAGGGCGGCTGGGCGAACCGCGCGACGGCCGAGGCGTTCGCCGAGTACGCCCGCATCATCGGCGAGCGGCTCGGCGACCGCATCGCCGTTTGGACGACGCTCAACGAGCCCTGGTGCAGCGCGTACCTCGGCTACGGCTCGGGCGCGCACGCACCGGGGCTCATGGACGGCGCCAAGGCGCTGGCGGCCGTGCACCACCTGAACCTCGCGCACGGTCTCGCGATCGCCGCCCTGCGCGAGGTCGTCACGAACGACCCCGGCTACTCGATCACGCTGAACCTCCACGTCATCCGCCCTCACGGCCCGACCGGCGCCGAGGCGGCGCGTCGCATCGACGGGCTCGCGAACCGCGTGTTCCTCGGGCCGCTGCTCGACGGCGAGTACCCGGCCGACGTGATCGCCGACACGGCCGACGTCACCGACTGGTCGTTCGTGAAGCCGGGCGACACCGAACTGATCCGGCAGCCCCTCGACCTGCTCGGCGTGAACTACTACTCCACGGTCACGGTCGAGATGTGGGACGGCCTGTCGCCGCGGTCGAACGCCGACGGGCACAAGGACATGGGCGGCACTCCCTGGCCGGGTTCCGAGCACGTCGAGTTCCTCGTACAGCCGGGTCCCTACACCGCGATGGGCTGGAACATCGACCCCTCGGGCCTCGAAGACCTGCTCGTCGCGCTGCACGAGGCCTACCCGGCCCTGCCGCTCATGGTCACCGAGAACGGGGCCGCGTTCGACGACGTCGTGAGCGAGACCCCCGACGGGCCGGCCGTGCACGACCTCGACCGCATCGACTACCTGCGGCGACACTTCACGGCGGCGCACCGCGCCATGGCACGCGGCGTCGACCTGCGCGGCTACCAGGTGTGGTCGCTCATGGACAACTTCGAGTGGGGCTACGGCTACTCGAAGCGGTTCGGCATCGTGCGCGTCGACTACGACACGCTCGAGCGGCTGCCGAAAGACAGCGCCAAGTGGTACGCCGAGCTGATCCGCACCCGTGCGATTCCTGCCTAGCTGCTCGACGGGCCGGTGCCCGGCATCGAGGCGACTCCCTCGCGGAGCTCCCGCGCCAGGTGCGCGACGACGGCGGTGAGATCACCGTCGGCGGCCTCGGCGACGCGAAGCTGGCGCTGGTAGCTCGCGCCGCCGTCGAGCGAGGCTCGCACCTGCTGCAGCTCGGCCGCGCACCCGAGCCGGTCGGCGATGGGCGCGAGGGTCGTGAGGAGGTCGCGCAGGTCGTCGGCGACGGGACGCTCGGTGCCCGCGACATCCGTGATCACCTCGGCGTCCATGCCGTACCGGGCGGCACGCCACTTGTTCTCGCGGATATACCAGGGCTGCAGTACCGTCAGCGTCTCGCCCGCATCGAGCCGGGTGCTCATCCATTCGACGAGGCACTGCACGAGCGCGCCGATCGCGCCGATCTCGGCGGCGGTCGACACGCCGTCGCACACCCGCACCTCGACGGTGCCCCAGCGCGGCGACGGACGGATGTCCCAACGCACCTCGCTGTGGTCCTCGATGACGCCCGTGCGGATGAGGTCGTCGACATAGCGTTCGTAGGCGGCCCAGTCGGCGAGCGGGTAGGGAAGCCCTGCCGTGGGCAGCTGCTGGAACATGAGGGCGCGATTCGAGGCGTAGCCCGTCTCGACGCCGGCCCAGAACGGGCTCGACGCGCTCAGTGCCTGAAGATGCGGCAGGTAGGCGAGCAGGCCGTCGAGGATCGGCAGCGCCTTGTCGCGGTCTTCGATGCCGACGTGCACGTGCACGCCCCAGATCATCATGTTGCGCCCCCACCAGCGGGTGCGCTCGATGAGCTTGTGGTAGCGGGCCTTGTCGGTGAGCTGCTGGTGGTACCACTGGCTGTACGGATGTGAGCCGCTGCAGATGAGCTCGTACTCGCCGAGCTCGTCGATGACGGCACGCACTTCGGCGAGCTGGCCCTCGAGGTCGGCCACCGTCGCGGCGACGGTCGTGTGCACGTCGCTCACGAGTTCGACGGTGTTCGTGAGCAGTTCGGACGTGATGAACGGATGATGCTCGCCAGGGCTGCCCGCATCGAGCACCTCGAGCACCCGATCGGCCACCGAGGCCAGTTCTCCGGTGGCGCGATCGACGATCGCGATCTCCCATTCCATGCCGACGGTGGAGCGCGCGGACCGCGCGAACTCGATGGCCATGCAGAGCCCCCGTTCCCTCAGCGCGAGCCGATGTGGGGACATCATGGCACGTGAGCGGCGCTTCGTGGCGAGCTGATGTCACGGGGCGTCGCGCCGGGACGTTCGGAGGCGATGACGGTACGCTGTGCCGCATGACACATCACCCGGGAGGTGCGCGATAATGCATCCGACCAAGCTCCTCGAGGTCGTGAGCCTGCGCGAGCAGGTTGAGCGTGCCCTCGCATCGCGCATCGTCGCAGGCGAGTTCGCCCCTGGCGCGGTGCTCACCGTCCCGACGCTCGCTGCGGAGTTCGGAGTCAGCGCAACGCCGGTGCGCGAGGCGATGCTCAACCTCGCGCGGCGGGGATTCCTCAGCCCGATCCGCAATCGCGGCTTCCGCGTGACCGAAGTCTCGCCCGATGAACTCCATCAGCTCGGCGAGGTGCGCATGCTGCTCGAGGCGCCGCCCATGCGGCAGATCGCCGGCCGGGTTCCCGACGATGTCGCCGAGCGGCTGCATGCCCTGGCCGATGAGATCGTCCAGGCGGCTCGTGAGCAGCGATTCCAGGACTATCTCGAGGCCGACACCGCCTTTCACCTGTCGTTGCTCGAACTGACGGGCAACGTGCAACTCGTCGCGGTCGTGCGCGAACTGCGCGCGCAGACGCGGCTCACCGGTCTCGTCAAGGTCGCGGGGACCGAAGCCCTGGCTCAGTCGTCGCTCGAGCATGCGGAACTCCTCGGATTGCTCACAGCTGGCGACGGGGCCGCGGCGGAGGCGCTCATGCGACGTCATATCGGGCATGTCGAGGGGATCTGGAGCGGTCGCGACGAGGTCGGCTGAGCTCGGAGGTCGACCTGATCGCCGTCGCGGCGGCTTCGTCTGCGACATCCGACGTTCCGACTGCCCTTGAGCGATGGCGCATCATGTGTAATATGTCACGTACCGCCATCCGGTGGCCATGCAGTGTCGCATACGAGGAGTGTCCCCAATGCAGTTCGGATCCAGACGTCGCAGCCGCGTCCTCCAGATCGCCGTCGCGGCGAGCGTGCTCGCACTCACCGCGGGTTGTTCGAGTGGTCTCGCCAGCGGAGCCAGCGCCGATTCCGGCGACGGGCCGATCAAGTTCGGCATGCTCGCCCCGTTCTCGGGCAGCGAGTCGGCGTTCGGCGCCTACATGCAGAACGGCGCCCAGCTCGCCGTCGACGAGATCAACGAGGCGGGTGGAGTGCTCGGCCGCCAGATCGAGCTCGTCGTCGAGGACGACGCGTGCGACGCGACCACCGCGGTCTCGGGAGCCAACAAGCTCGTCACGGAGGGCATCGTCGCCTCGGTCGGCGGCTACTGCTCGGGCGCCACGCTGCCGACCCTGCCGATCTTCGACGAGGCCGGCATTCCGATGGTGATCCCCGCCGCGAATTCGAACGAACTCGTCGACCAGGGCCTGCCCGGCGTCTTCCTCATCAACGGCACGGGCGACCAGCAGGCCGCCGCCGCCGTGCAGTACGCCGAGCAGATCGGAGCGAAGAAGGTCGCCGTCATCGATGACGCCACGAGCTACTCGGCCGACCTCGCCGATGCATTCACGGCCCAGGCGACCGAGGCCGGCCTCGCCGTCGACGTCACCGCCACGGTGACGCCCGGTGAGAACGACTACTCGGCGGTCGCGACGCAGCTCGCGAGCGCGAAGCCCGAGATCGTCTACTGGACCGGCTACTACCAGGAGGGCGGACTCATCGCCCGTCAGTCGGCCGACGCCGGTTTCGAGGGCGTGTTGATGGTCGCCGACGGATCGGTCGACGCCAAGTTCGCCGAGATCGCAGGCACGGGCTACACGGAGAACGTCGTCGGCACGTTCACTCAGACGCCCGACATGATCGAGGGCGCCGACGCCTGGATCGCCGACTACACCGACCTCGCCGGCGACGCACCCGGCCCGTACTCGACACAGTCGTACGACGCGGTCCGAGTCATGGCGCAGGCGATCGATGACGCAGGCAGCACCGAGTTCGATGCGGTCGTCGGCGGTCTCGAGGACCTGACCGACTTCGACACGTTCGCCGGCCCACTGACCTTCACCCCCGACCACACGCTCTCGGGCGGCGGGTTCGTGATCGTCTCGATCGATCCCGCCAGCGGAGTCTTCGTGCTCGAGGACGACCTGCAGGGCTGACGCGAGCGGGTGGGGCGTGTCATGCGCCCCGCCCGGTTCCGCACGAAAGGACTCCATCACCCGTGATGCAGCTCATCTGGAACGGCCTCATCGTCGGCTCGTTCTACGCCCTCGTCGCGCTCGGCTACAGCATGGTCTACGGCATCATCAAGTTGCTGAACTTCGCGCACGGCGACATCTACATGCTCGGCGCCTTCGTCGGGTTCTTCACGCTCTCGGCGTTCGGCATCTCGAACGAGACGTCGATCCCGCTGTTGCTGGTCATCCTCCTGCTGTCGATGGTGACGACCGGACTCATCGGCGTCGGCATCGAACGCATCGCCTACCGACCGTTGCGCAAGAGCCCACGGCTCGCGGTGCTCATCACCGCGATCGGTGTCTCGTTCACGCTCGAGTACGGGGTGCGTCAGATCTTCGGTCCGAATCCCGAGGCGTTCCCCATCCGCCTCGAATCGGCGGGTTTCGACATCGCGGGCGTACGGGTCACGGCATCGCAGATCGTGCTCGTCGTCATCGCCGCCGCCCTCATGCTGGTGCTCGCGCACATCGTCGAGCGCACCCGTCAGGGACGCGCGATGCGCGCGATAGCGCTCGATCCTCAGGGCGCCCAACTCATGGGCGTGAACGTGAACAGGGTGATCGCGATCGTGTTCTTCATCGGATCCTCGCTCGCGGGGGCCGCCGGGGTCATGGCCGGGGCGTACTACGGCTCGATCGACTTCCTGATGGGATTCATCATCGGGTTGAAGGCGTTCACGGCCGCCGTCATCGGGGGCATCGGCAATCTCTACGGGGCGATGCTCGGGGGGCTGCTGCTGGGCCTGCTCGAATCATTCGGCGCCGCCTGGTTCGGAGGGGAGTGGCGCGACGTGTTCGCGTTCGCGTTCCTCATCCTCTTCCTGACCTTCAAACCGACTGGCCTGCTCGGCGCTCGCGTCGTGGAGAGGATGTGACATGGCACGCGACCTCGCCGGCGCGTTGAAGCACGCGCCGCTGCGCGCCCCAGCCCCCCTGTTCGAACGACCACGTGCCGCGGGCGGCATCTTCGACTCGCAGCGCGGCTTCATGCGCGCCCTCGGCGGTCTCGTCGTCGTCCTCGTTGCGGTGCTCCCGTTCCTCGACGCATCCCCGTACACCATCTCGATCGCCACGAGCGCGCTCATCTACGTCATGCTCTGCATGGGCCTCAACGTCGTCGTCGGCTACGCGGGCCTCCTCGACCTCGGCTACATCGCGTTCTTCGCGGTCGGCGCCTACGTCTCGGGCATCTTCACGACCGTGCTCGGATTCCCGATGTGGCTCGCCCTTCCCGCGACGATCGCGGCCTGCATCATCGCGGGCATCATCATCGGCGCCCCGACCCTGCGGCTCCGCAGCGACTATCTGGCGATCGTGACCCTCGGCTTCGGTGAGATCATCCGGATCACGGCGAACAACCTCGACATCACGGGCGGGCCGTCCGGCATTCACGGCATCCCCACCTGGGAATTCCTCGGTTGGAGCTTCGCCGACGGCTTCACGATCGCCGGCCTCGAGTTCCCCGAGCGGGTCGTGTTCTACTACTTCGTCGCGCTCGTGGTGATCGTCGTCGGTGTGATCGGCGCCGGGCGGCTCGGCAAGGGCAAGCTCGGCCGTGCCTGGAAGGCGGTGCGCGATGACGAGGATGCCGCCGAGGCGATGGGCATCAACACCTACATCGCGAAGATCTCGGCATACATCATCGGTGCAGTCTGGGCGGGCATGGCCGGGCAGCTGATGGCGACACATCTGTCGGCGATCAGTCCGAACAGCTTCCAGTTCCTGTATTCGGCGCTGATCCTCATGGCGGTGGTGCTCGGCGGAATGGGATCGACTCCCGGTGTCATCATCGGCGCGCTGTTCGTGTCGCTCGCGCCCGAACTGCTGCGCGACTTCGCCGAGTGGCGCTACCTCATCTTCGGCATCCTGCTCGTCGTGGTCATGCTGTTCCGTCCGGCGGGGCTGTGGCCCGCCACCGCGGTGCTGCCGTGGCTCAAGAAGCGCCGCCCGACACCGCCGCCATTCACCGCCGCCGTCGGCGCGTACGAACCGAATGAACCTGCCGTCGAACCAAGCGTCATGGAATCGGTCGACGGGCTGCCCGCGACCGACGCCGAGGAAGGGAGGCGGGCATGAGCGCGCTGCTCGAGGTCACCGACCTCCGCCTGCAGTTCGGAGGCGTCAAAGCCGTCGACGGGCTGAGCTTCGAGGTGCGCGAGGGCGAGATCCTCGCCGTCATCGGACCGAACGGCGCGGGCAAGACGAGCGCGTTCAATTGCATCTCGGGGTTCTACCTGCCGACGTCAGGGTCGGTCGTCTTCCGGGGCATGCACATCGTGCGCGAAGTGCCGCGGATCTGGCACACGCTGCGGCTGGTCCAGCTGCTGCAGAGGTTCGGTTTCTACCGTGTGCTTCCATCGCGCGTGACGAAGTGGGGGATGGCCCGGACGTTCCAGAACCTGCGGCTCTTCCGCGAGCTCTCCGTGCTCGACAACGTGAAGACGGCGATGCACGCCAACCTGCGCGAGGGCTTCTGGTCGACGCTGCTGCACACCCCGGGCTACCGGCGCGCCGAGGCGGCATGCGCGCGTGAGGCACAGGGCTGGCTCGACTTCGTCGGCTTCGAGGACGACGAGGAGCTGTACGTGACGCAGCTGCCGTACGGTGAGCAGCGACGGGTCGAGATCGCTCGCGCGCTCGCGACGAGTCCGAAGCTCCTGTTGCTCGATGAGCCCGCGGCGGGCCTGAACTTCTCAGAGAAGCAGTCGCTTGTGCGCCTCATCAGGAAAGTGCGCGACCTCGGTGTCGCGGTCGTGCTCATCGAACACGACATGGGCATGGTGATGGAGCTCGCCGAACGTATCGTCGTGCTGAACTACGGCAAGGAGATCGCCGACGGCACGCCCGCGGAGATCAAGGCGAACCCGGTCGTCATCGAGGCCTACCTCGGCGTCGACGACGACACCGAGCCGATCGATGATACGAGGCTGCGAAGCGCTGCCGTCTCGGCGGCGGCGATCGCTGAGGCGCTCGTGGACGCGGGCGAGTCATCCCGCGGGAATGGCGGTGATGAGCGATGACCACGCTCGAAGTCCAGGACGTCCACGTCTACTACGGCCGTGTGCACGCGTTGCGGCAGCTGAGCTTCACCGTCGAGGAGGGTGAGATCGTCTGCCTGCTGGGCAACAACGGGGCCGGCAAGTCGACCACGATGAACCTGCTGTCGGGGCTGGTGCGCCCGAAGTCGGGGTCGGTGCGCTGGAACGGCATGGATCTCGCGACCGAGAAGCCGTGGAACATCGTGTCCTCGGGGCTCATCCACGTACCGGAGGGGAGGCGTATCTTCTCCACCATGACCGTGCACGAGAACCTGCTGCTCGGCGGCTACACGGTGCGCGACAATCGCGCCGTCGACGAACGCATCGAGCAGGTGTACGATCTCATGCCGCGACTCGCGGAACGGCGCAGACAGCAGGGCGGCACGCTGTCGGGCGGTGAACAGCAGATGGTCGCCATCGGGCGGGCCATCGTCGGGGGACCCAAGCTGCTGCTGCTGGACGAACCTTCGATGGGGCTCGCGCCGCTCGTCGTGAAACAGGTGATGGAGATCATCGCGGCGATCAACGCGCAGGGCACGACCGTGCTGCTCGTCGAGCAGAACGCGCGGGCCGCGCTGAAGATCGCGCACCGCGCCTACGTGGTCGAGACCGGCCGGACGACCTTGTCGGGTCCCGCGTCGGAGCTCGCCCGGGACGCCCGTGTCGTCGAGGCGTACCTCGGCGCATGAGGTCGCCGATGCAGGGGGGCATGCGATGAGGATCGCAGTGATCGGTGCCGGCATCATCGGCGCGGCGTGCGCGCTCGAACTGGCAGAGCGCGGCGCCGAGGTCGTCATCATCGACCGCGTCGGCGTCGCCGGCGAGACCTCCAGCCGGTGCGAGGGGAATCTCCTGGTCAGCGACAAGGGACCAGGGCCCGAAGCCGACCTCGCGATCCACTCGAATGAACAGTGGCGCTCGCTCGCCGCGCGGCTCGACGAGGCACGCACGGGCGGGCAGCCCGCGACCGAGTTCGAGGCGAAGGGCGGCGTGGTCGTCGCCTTCCCGGGGGGCGAGGCGGAACTGCGTCGATTCGCCGCGACCCAACGCGAGATCGGCATCCGCGCGGAGGAGCTCGACGCGGACCGGCTGCGCGCGACCGAGCCCAATCTCTCACCCGAGGTCGCGCTCGCGATCCACTACCCCGACGACGCCCAGCTGCAGCCCTCGAACACGACGCAGGCGCTCGCCGCCACGGCGATCCGCCGGGGCGCCCGCCTCGTCGTCGCCGAAGTGACCGGCGCCCGCACCGAGGGCGGGCGAATCGCGGCGCTCGAGACGACCACGGGCCGCATCGCCGCCGACGCGGTCGTGAACTGCGCCGGTCCGTGGGCAGGCGAGCTCGGCGAGCGCCTCGGCGCGCCGCTCGATATCCGGCCCCGCCGAGGTGTCATCCTCGTGACGACGCCGATGCCGCAGCGCGTCTTCCACAAGGTGTACGACGCCGACTATGTGGGCGCCGTCGGTTCGGGAGATGCCGCGTTGCAGACCTCGACCGTTGTCGAATCCACCCCGGGCGGAACGGTGCTGATCGGCTCGAGTCGCGAACGCGTCGGCTTCGACGACCACCCCGGGGTCGACCCCGTCCGGGCGATCGCGGCCAAGGCGATCCGGCTCTTCCCCTTCCTCGCGGACACCGCCCTGCTCCGCAGCTACTTCGGCTTCCGCCCCTACGCGCCCGACCACCTGCCGGTGATCGGCGAGGACCCGCGAATCGGGGGCCTCTTCCACGCCACCGGACACGAGGGCGCCGGCATCGGCCTCGCCCCTGCGACGGCCGAACTCGTCGCCCACGCGGTGCTCGGTGCGCAGACAACGCTCGATCCGGCGCCGTTCCTGCCGAGCCGCGCGGGACTCGGAGTCGCGGCATGAGCGGCACGGTCAGGATCGTCGTCGACGACGAGCTCATCAGCGGCCGCGACGGCCAGACGATCGCCGGTGTGCTGATCGGATCGGGGCGGATCGCGTGGCGGACTGCGCAGCATGGTGAGCGCGGCGTGTTCTGCGGAATCGGCGTCTGCCACGACTGCCTCGTCACGGTGAACGGCGTGGAGGGTGTACGTGCATGCCAACGCCGGGCGGTCGAGGGCGACCGCATCGAACGGGAGGTGCGATCGTGACGCACGTCGCGATCCTGGGCGGCGGACCGGCTGGACTCGCGGCCGCGCAGGCTGCGCTCGCCGCCGGTGCCGCGGTGACGCTGCTCGACGAGGGCGGACGCCTCGGCGGTCAGTTCTGGCGGCACCACGCCGGCATCACCGACCCCCGCATGCAGCACGGCTTCGAGCGGTTCGAGCGACTCCTCGGCTCGCTCGAACGTGCCGAGGTCCACTCGGGTGCCGCAGTGTGGTCGGCGGAGCTGCGCGACGGCGGTGACGGGGGCGGGGGGCGCATCGTGCTGCGGGCGGTCGTCGGCGACGCTGACGCGGCGGATCGGCGCCCCGTCGTCGTGCAGGCCGATGCGGTCGTCGTGGCAACGGGCGCGCACGACCTCGCGCTGCCGGTGCCCGGCTGGACCTTGCCGGGCGTGACGACCGCAGGGGCCGCACAGGCGCTCGCGAAGCGCGACGGGGTATCGGTGGGGCGCAGAACGCTCGTCGCGGGAGCGGGGCCGTTCCTGCTGCCCGTCGCCCAGTCCCTCGCACTCGTCGGCGCGACGGTCGTCGGCGTGCATGAGGCATCCCGAACCGGAGCGCTCGCCCGTGGATGGCTGCCGAAGCCGTGGGAGCTCCTCGGCAAGTCGGGGGAGCTGGCGGAGTACGTGGGCGCGCTCGTGCGGCACCGCATCCCGTACCGGATCGGCAGCGGGGTCGTGCGCGTGCTCGGCGTCGAGCGGGTCGAGGGTGCGGTCGTCGCCCAGCTCGACACGCAGTGGCGGCCGGTCCCCGGAACCGAACGCGTGATCGAGTGCGATGCGGTTGCGCTCGGCCATGGCTTCACTCCACGGCTCGAGGCGGCGATCATGCTCGGCTGCGAGGTCGAGGGCGATCGGCGAGGGCGGTTCGTCGTCGTCGACGACGCGCAGCGCACGACGATGCCGGGGGTGTTCGCGGCCGGAGAGGTGACGGGCATCGGCGGCGCCGACGCCGCCCTCGCCGAGGGCGCGATCGCGGGATTCCGCGCGGCGGGACTCGCACAGGACGATCCGCGGCTGCGCGACGCGCTCCGCGTCCGCGATCGGATGCGCCGCTTGGCGCGGCGACTCGAGAGGGCGCACGGCATCCGGCCCGGCTGGACGGCCTGGCTCGACGACGACACGATCGTCTGCCGCTGCGAGGCGGTCACGAAAGGCGCCATCGCCGAGCGCGCCGAGGTGCCGCTGCGGGCGATGCGCCTCGCGACGAGGGCCGGGCTCGGCCCGTGCCAGGCCCGGACCTGCGGGCGCGCGGTCGAGGCGATCGTCGCCGAGGCGCGGGCGTCGGCGGCCGTCACCGGAGCAGCGGGGGAGGCCGTTGGCGGCGCGAACGCGGGTGCCCAGGGCGATGGCGCCGTCGGATTCGACCGTCGGCCGCTGCTCGCGCCCGTTCGCCTCGGCGAACTGGCCGAGCCGACGGAGCCGGCGAGCGACGAGAATCGGAACGAGGCGTGGCCCAGCGGGTGTAGTGCGTGATATATTACACATTACTTGAGGTCGAAGAGGTCCCGTGATCATCCCGAGACCGTCCCAGACCCGCATCGAGACCGACAGGATGGAACCCCAATGACCGAGCAGAACATGGACCTGGGCGGTGTCGTCGTCGCCACCACCCTCGCCTTCCGTGAAGATCCCGCGGCTCCCGCCGGGCTCGCCGTCGACTACGACAAGTTCGGCGAGCACGTCGACTTCCTCATGTCGAACGGCTGCCGCGGCGTCGGCCCGAACGGCTCGCTCGGCGAGTACTCCTCGCTCACCGACGAGGAGCGCCGCAAGGTGATCCAGGTCGCCGTCGAAGCCGTCGACGGCCGCGGCATCGTGATCGCCGGCGTCCACGGCGTCGGCAGCCACCAGGCGCGCAAGTGGGCCGAGATCTCCCAGGAGGACGGCGCCGACGGCGTGCTAATGCTGCCGCCGACGCTCTACCGCGCCAACGAGGCCGAGGTCATCGCGCACTACCAGGAGGTCGCGAAGGTCGGGCTGCCGATCATGGCCTACAACAACCCCTTCGACACCAAGGTCGACCTCGTGCCCTCGCTCGTCGCGAAGCTGGCCGAGATCCCCGAGGTCGTCGCGATCAAGGAGTTCTCGGGCGACGTGCGCCGTGTCTACGAGATCAAGGAGCAGTGCGACATCGACGTCATCGCCGGTGCCGACGACGTGCTCTTCGAGCTCATGGTGAACGGCGCCGTCGGCTGGTTCGCGGGCTACCCGAACGCCTTCCCGAAGGAGGCGGTCGAGCTCTACAACCTCTGCGCCGACGGCAAGTGGCACGAGGCGAAGGCGCTCTACGAGCAGCTCGTCGCCGTCTTCCGCTGGGATTCGCGCACCGAGTTCGTGCAGGCGATCAAGCTCTCGATGGACATCTGCGGCAACTCCTACGGCGGCCCGACCCGCCCGCCGCGCGGCCCGCTCTCGGCAGAGCAGCACGCCCAGGTCACCGCCGACACCGAGCGCGCGCTCGCGGCGCTCGCGGCACGCCAGGCGGTGCTCGCCTGATGCGCGCGCGCCGGGTTCTGTCCGCCGTCGACTCCCACACCGAGGGCATGCCGACCCGTGTCGTCACGGGCGGCGTCGGCCGGATCCCCGGTGCGACCATGAACGACCGCCGGCTCTACGCGATGGAGCACCTCGACGGGCTGCGGGGCCTGCTCATGAACGAGCCCCGCGGCCACGCGTCGATGTCGGGCGCGCTCCTGCAGCCGCCCGCGCGAGACGACGCCGACTGGGGCGTGGTCTTCATCGAGGCCTCCGGGTTCCTGCCGATGTGCGGGCACGGCACGATCGGTGTCGCGACCGTGCTCGTCGAGACCGGCATGGTCGAGGTGACGGAGCCCGTCACCGAGATCCGGCTCGACGTGCCGGCCGGCCTCGTCATCGCGCGCGTTGCAGTCGAGGGCGGTCGTGCGAAGCACGTCACCATCGAGAACGTGCCGAGCTTCACCGAGCGGCTGGATGCCTCGATCGAGGTGCCCGGGTACGGCGACGTGCCGTACTCGATCGCCTTCGGCGGCAACTTCTACGCGCTCGTCGAACTCGACGCCGTCGGCCTGCCGTTCGACCGCGCGCACCAGGATGACATCCTCCGCGCGGGACTCGCGATCATGGAGGCGATCAACACGCAGGCGCCTCCGCAGCATCCCGTGATCGCCGGCGCGAACCATGTGCACCACGTCGAGTTCATCGCACCCGGATCCGACGCCGTCCGCTCCCGGCACGCCATGGCCATCCACCCCGGGTGGTTCGACCGTTCGCCCTGCGGGACCGGGACGAGCGCGCGCATGGCCGAGCTCTTCGCCCGGGGCGAGCTCGCACTCGACGCCGACTTCGTCAACGAGTCGTTCATCGGCACCGAGTTCACGGGGCGCCTCATCCGCGAGACCGAGGTCGGCGGCATCCCGGCCGTCGTCCCGACGATCACTGGCCGCGCCTGGGTGACCGGCCTCGGCCAGTACCTGCTCGACGACGACGACCCGTTCCCCGAGGGATTCGTCTTCTGACCCGTCCCGCCGGGGCAGCCATCCGAATCGACCAGTTGGAGACCCACGCATGACCACCGAGATCGACCTCGACGACGTCGCCGGCAACGCCGCGCGCGCCGCGCGACCCTTCGCCGACACCCTGCCGAGGGACCGCGCCGCCGCGCTCGTCGCCGTCGCCGACGCGCTCGACGCGGCATCCGCCGAACTCATCGCCATCGCGATGCGCGAGACCGGCCTCACCGAGGCTCGCCTCACCGGCGAGGTGCGCCGCACGACGAACCAGCTGCGACTGTTCGCCGAGGTGATCGTCGACGGCGGCTACCTCGACGCGCGTATCGACGACGCCGACCCCGGCTACGTGATCGGCCCGCGCCCCGACGTGCGGCGCGTGCTCGAGCCCGTCGGCCCGGTGCTGAACTTCGCGGCATCGAACTTCCCGTTCGCGTTTTCGGTCGCCGGCGGCGATTCGGCCGCGGCCCTCGCGGCGGGCTGCCCGCTCATCGTGAAGGCCCACTCGGGGCATCCCGACCTCTCGCGCCGCACCGGGGAGATCGTCGCCGCCGCGCTCGCTGAGGCGGGCATGCCCGAGGGCGTCTTCCAGGTGGTCGCCGGGCAGCAAGCCGGGGTCGCCCTCCTGAAGGACGAGCGGATCCGCGCCGGCGCCTTCACCGGGTCGACGCACGTCGGCCGGCTCCTCGCCGACATCGCCGCATCGCGGCAGCGGCCGATCCCGTTCTTCGGTGAGCTCGGCAGCGTGAACCCCGTCTACGCGACGGCGGGCGCGGTGGCGGAGGACCCCGAGCTGCTGCAGGGCTTCCTCACGTCGGTCTCGGGATCGGCCGGGCAGCTGTGCACCAAGCCCGGCTTCCTCTTCGTGCCGCGCGAAGCGGTGCTCGTTCCCGTCGGCGAGACCGCCGCGTCGCTCGCCGAGCACCGTCTGCTGAACCCGGGCATCGGTCGCGCCTTCGAGGAGCGCCGCACCGCCGTGCTCGGC
This sequence comes from Agromyces cavernae, assembly GCF_021044935.1. Lineage (GTDB taxonomy): Bacteria > Actinomycetota > Actinomycetes > Actinomycetales > Microbacteriaceae > Agromyces > Agromyces cavernae. The sequence goes on along the minus strand of NZ_JAJNMP010000002.1, from coordinate 665,101 downwards.
GCACCGGGCGTCACCGTGCTCGCCGAGGGCGCCGTGCGCGTCGACGACGCCGAGCAGCGCTTCGCGACGCCCACCGTCGTCGAGGTCGACCTCGCGACGCTGCGCGAGCACCGCGACGAGCTGCTCGAGGAGTCGTTCGGTCCGCTCTCGATCGTCGTCCGCTACGACGACGCGGCCGAACTGCCCGAGGTGCAGCGCGAGCTGTTCCCGGGCAACCTCACCTCGACGCTGCACGCGAGCGACGCCGAGCTCGCGGGCGGCGGACTCGCGCACCTCGTCGACGCCCTCGCCGAGACGAGCGGCCGGGTGCTGTTCGGCGGCTGGCCGACGGGCGTCTCCGTGACGAGCGCGATGCAGCACGGCGGCCCGTATCCCGCGACCACGAGCGACGCCACGAGCGTCGGCACCGCGGCGATCACCCGCTTCCTGCGCGGCGTCGCCTACCAGAACGCGCCGCAGGCGCTGCTGCCGGCACCGCTCCGCGACGACAACCCGTGGGGCGTACCGCAACGGCGCAGCGCAGCGGGCCGCTCACCCGGGTGGGGGAGCCTCACCGGCGAGCACTGAGCACGAAACACGACGGCGGATGCCTCGGGGCCGGCCCCGAGGCATCCGCCCTCGTCGCTTCGTGCGGTCAGCGGCGGTCAGCGCAGGCTGAAGCCCTCGGCGAGCGGGTCGGCCGGGTCGAGCTCGAACTCGCAGCGGCCGACCCGGTACGCCTGTCCGGTGACCTCGGGGATCACTCCGTCGGCGGTGCGCTCCGCGACCCGTGCGAGGAAGCGGGTGCCGATGATGGAGTCGTGCGTCAGCGTCTCGCCGTCGGCGAGCTCGCCCGTGTGCGCGAGGAGGGCGACCCGCGAGGCGGTGCCCGAGCCGCACGGGCTCCGGTCGACCTCGCCGTCGGCGAAGACGGTCACGTTGCGCTGCCACGGGCCCGACTCGGTGCGGCCCAGGTCGTCGACGAGGATCGTGCCGTAGACGCCCGAGAGGCGGTCGTCGTCGAGCCGCGCCGCGGGGTGGTCGTTCAGGGCCCACTTGATCTCACGACCGAGGCGGATGAGCTCGGTCGTGTGGGCGGGGGCGACCTCGAGCCCGAGCGAGGCCGCCGGCAGGGTCGCGTAGACGGCGCCGCCGAAGACGAGGTCGACGAGCACCTCGCCGCGGCGCGTCGTGAGCGGGATGCCGCGGGCGAGCACCCGGGAGGCCACGTTGCGGAAGACGACCCCGGTCGTCCGTCCGGCCTCGCGCTGCACCCGCGCCTCGACGCGTCCGCTCGGCACGTCGATCGTGACGACCGCCTCGCCGTCGTCGGGTGCCGCGACGCGACCGCTCGCGACGGCCCAGGCGCCGAGCGCCATGGTGCCGTGCCCGCATGCGGTCGAGAACCCGTCCTTGTGCCAGAACAGCACGCCGAAGTCGGCGCCGTCGTCGTCGGGCGGCGTGATGAACCCGCCGTACATGTCGTCGTGGCCGCGCGGCTCCAGGCAGAGGAAGCGGCGCACGGCATCGGGTTCACCGGTCATCGCGTGGACCCGCCGCTCGGCCACGGTAGCGCCCTCGGTCGCGACGCCCTCCACGATCCGGAACGGTTCGCCGGCGGTGTGCCAGTCCTCGGTGCTCCAACGCATCACGCGCCCTCCTTCTCGATCGCGGCCTGCGCGACCGCGAGATCCTGCCATCCCATGCCGCACGTCTTCACGACCCGCGGACGGTCCCGCGCCACGGCGACGTGGCCGGTCGCGATCCGCGCCATCGGCACGACGTCGCCGGGGGAGAGATGCCCCTCCTCGACGGCCATGATCACATCCCCGGCCTCCGTGCGCGACACCCGCTCGGTCTCCACGATCACCTGCGCGCGCCCGAGGAGCGCACCGGGCAGCTCGCGAGCGTCGCGCTCGTGCGATCCGACCGCGACGAGCGCGGTGCGGTCGCGCACGAGGGCCGCGTCGAAGAGCGGTTCGCGCGCGGTCGTCGCGCACACCACCAGGTCGGCGTCGGCGACGTCGCGGTCGGTGCCGACGGCGACGTCGAGACCGGATGCCGCGAAGGCGGCCACCGCGCGTTCGGCCCGCCCCGGGTCGCGGCCGACGAAGCGCACCCGCGCGATCGGGCGGATGGCCCGCATCGCCTCGACGTGGCGGACGCCCTGCGGGCCGGTGCCGAACACGACGAGGTTCGCGGCGTCGGGCTCGGCGACGAGGTCGAGCATCGCGGCCGACATCGCGGGGGTTCGCAGGTTCGTGAGCTCGGTGCCGTCGAGGAGGGCGACGGGCGAGAGGGTCTCGGCGTCGAGCACGATGTAGACGGCCTGGATGCGTTCGAGGCCGCGCCCGGGGTTCGCGGGGGCGACCGTCGCGAGCTTCTGCCCGGCGTAGCGGCCGAGATCGGCCGGCATCAGCAGGAGCTGCCCGTGCCGGACGTCGACGATCGATCGCGGCGGATCGTCGTCGGGATCGAACCCGGCCCGGAGCGCATCCTGGAGGGCTCGGACGGCGCGGGGGAGGTCGACGCGGGCGCGGATCGCCGCGGCATCGAGGACCCGCATGGCGGCGATGACATCGGTCATGTCGACATCCTACTGTGTGATGTGTAACATGCCACACATCGCGGATGATGACGCGCCCGCCTCGCCGCGAAGGTACCCTTCCAGGCGGCCGTCTACACGACGACTTGTACGTCGATGCGGGCCTCTCGCTCGAGACGGCCGCACGCGTCGTCGTGCTCGAGGCGTGGATCACCAATGAGTTCGAGCACGACGGCCTGCATCGGGGCGATTCGCCGAGCAACTGTTCACCGCACCCGAGGTTCGCCTCGGCACGGCACCAGCAACGGATGGCCCGCGCACCGCGGGCCGGGAGGAGACCCGATGACCAGCAATGACACCCCCGATGCCGTAGCCGAACTCGTCGTGCCCGCAGCGGCGGCGCCCGCGCGATCGATGCCGCAGGCGGCCGAGCCCGATCCGCGCATGCCGCGCCTCGCCGAGGCACCGGGCTTCCGCGAGTGGATGCTCCAGGGCTGGGGCGAGGCCGATCGCACGCCCGGCGTCCCGTCGGGCGCCGCCGAGGCGGGCGTTCGGCACCGGGCACGGCTGGGGGAGGCGCTACCGGGTCGCGTGCTCGCTGTCGCCGCGGGCCGGGCGCCCATGCGCGTGAACGACAACGCGCACGAGTTCCGTGCCGACAGCGACTTCCTCTGGCTCGTCGGAGCCCCGATCGAGGACGCCGTGCTGGTGCTCGAACCGGTCGCGGGAGGCCACGACGCGACGCTCTACCTGCCCGCACCGTTCCGTCCGGGCGACGACGGCTTCTTCGCAGATCCGCTGCGGGGCGAGCTCTGGGTCGGCCCGATGCCCGGTCTCCGCGAGTACGGGGACGCGCTCGGCGTTCGCACCCGGCGCCTCGAGGAGCTCGAGCTGTCCGCCGACGCCCTGCTGGCCGGCACGCCCGCCGCCTCGGGCCCGGCCGCCGCGCTGAGCGCCCGCCCCCGCTCGGCCGAGCTAAACCGGGTGCTCGCCGAACTCCGCATGATCAAGGACGAGTGGGAGCTCGCCGAGCTGCGCGCGGCCGTCGACACGACGGTCGACGGGTTCGCCGCGACCGCGCTCGAGATCCCGCAGGCGGTGCGCCGCGGCGGCGAGCGCTGGCTGCAGGGCACCTTCGACCGGCACGCGCGCACCTTCGGCGCAGGTGTGGGTTACGCGTCGATCGTCGGTTCCGGCGCGCACGCACCCATCCTGCACTGGGTGCGCGCCGAGGGCGAGGTCGACCCCGAGGCCCTGCTGCTGCTCGATCTCGGCGTCGAGCGCCGCTCGGGCTACACCGCGGACGTCACGCGGACCCTGCCCGCGTCGGGACGGTTCTCGACGGCGCAGCGCGAGGTCCACGACCTCGTCGAGCGGTCGCACCGCGCGGGCCTCGCGGCCGTCGGGCCGGGTCGCGACTGGGCCGACTTCCACACCGCCTGCATGGAGGTGCTCGCACGCGGGCTCGCTGACTGGGGACTCCTGCCGGTCTCGGTCGACGAGGCGCTCTCGCCCGGCGGGCAGCAGCACCGCCGCTACATCGTGTGCGGGGTCGGCCACCACCTCGGCATCGACGTGCACGACTGCTCGACCGCGAGCCACGCCGCCTATCAGGGGGCGAAGATGCGCCCCGGCATGGTCCTGACCGTCGAGCCCGGGCTCTACTTCCACGCCTTCGACGAGACCCTTCCGCCCGAGCTCCGCGGGGTCGGCGTCCGCCTCGAGGACGACCTCGTGGTGACCGACGGCGGCAGCGAGGTGCTGTCGGCGGCGCTGCCGATCGATGTCGCCGGCATCGAATCATGGATGGCCCGACTCGCGTGAGGCGCCGGTTCGCGGGCGCTCACTGAATCTGGCAGAATAGGCGGTTGGACCGCCGCCCGACCCTCTATCCGGCCGTGGTCCACCCAATTCGAGCTTCCGCCGGGTGTGCACCCCACGCTCCAGGCGATCGGTTCAACCTTTTCTACACATTCAGGAGAATTGTGGCTGTCAAGATTCGTCTCAAGCGCCTCGGCAAGATCCGCGCGCCCTACTACCGCATCGTCGTCGCCGACTCGCGCACCAAGCGCGACGGTCGCGTGATCGAGGAGATCGGCAAGTACCACCCCACCGAGCAGCCCTCGTTCATCGAGGTCGACTCCGAGCGTGCCCAGTACTGGCTCTCCGTCGGCGCGCAGCCGACCGAGCAGGTCACGGCGATCCTCAAGCTCACCGGCGACTGGGGCAAGTTCAAGGGCGACGAGAACGCCGTCTCGAAGGTCCAGGTGAAGGACGCCAAGGTCGCGTTCGTGGCCGACGAGAAGAAGAAGCCGGTGCTCAAGCCCAAGGCCGAGAAGCCGGCCCCCAAGGCCGAAGAGGCGCCTGCCGAGGCTGAGGCCGAGGCCGCGACGGACGAGGCGTAGACCTTGCTCCAGTCCGCGCTCGAACACCTCGTCAAGGGGATCGTCGATCACCCTGACGATGTGAAGGTCGTCTCCGCGTCGAGCGCACGCGGCGAGGTCCTCGAGGTTCACGTGAACCCCGAGGACCTCGGTCGCGTCATCGGCCGTGCCGGCCGTACCGCGAAAGCGCTCCGCACCCTCGTCACGGCTCTCGCCGACGGTCGCCGCGTGCGCGTCGACGTCGTCGACACCGACGACTGACGTGGCCGACGCAGGCACGCAACTGCGGGTCGGCCGCCTGACGAAGGCGCACGGCCTCAAGGGCGCCATCAAGCTCGAGCTCTACACCGACGACCCCGAGCGCCGTTTCGTGCCCGGCGCGGAGTTCTCGCTTCAGGTGCCCGAGAGCTCGCCGTGGCACGGCAAGCACCTCACCCTGCGCGAGCTGCGCTGGTACAACGGGCATCCGGTGGGCTTCTTCGAAGGGGTCGACGACCGCACCGCAGCCGAAAGCCTCGCGAAGGCGATCCTCTGGGTCTCGCACACCGACGACGAGGCCGCCGAGCCCGACGCCTGGTACGACCACCAGCTCATCGGCCTCGCGGTCATTCGCGACGGCGAGCGCATCGGCGAGGTCACGCATGTCGACCACCTGCCCGCGCAGGACCTGCTCATCGTCCGCGTCGATGAGGAACGTGCCAAGGCGCGCGAGGTCATGGTGCCCTTCGTCGCCGCCATCGTGCCCGAGGTCGACCTCGAGGCCGGCACCCTGACGGTGACGCCGCCGGCGGGGCTCTTCGAGGACGTGGCCGACGAGGACGTGGCCGACGAGGACGCGGCCGACGAGGCCACCGCCGCACCCGTCGCCGGTACCGCCGAAGATTCGGCCGAGGGCGAGTCCGGGGCATCCGACCGCACCACCGACGACGCCGAGTAGGTCGCCCATGCGGATCGACATCGTCACGATCTTCCCGTCGTTCTTCGACGTGCTCGACCTGTCGCTCCTCGGCAGGGCCCGACAGTCCGGCCTCATCGAGGTGACCGCGCACGACCTGCGCGACTTCACCCACGACCGCCACCGCACCGTCGACGACACGCCGTACGGCGGCGGCGCCGGCATGGTCATGAAACCCGAGCCGTGGGGCGAGGCCCTCGACGCGATCGTCGGTGACGGGGCATCCGACGCGCTGCTCGTCGTACCGTCGCCGGCGGGCGAGCCGTTCACCCAGGAGCTCGCGCGCGAACTCGCCGCAGAGCCGCACCTCGTGTTCGCGTGCGGTCGCTACGAGGGCATCGACCAGCGCGTCGTCGACCATTACGCGACGCGCATGCGCGTGCGGCTCGTCAGCCTCGGCGACTACGTGCTCAACGGCGGCGAGGTCGCCGTCATGGCGATGATCGAAGCGGCGGGGCGCCTCGTCCCCGGTGTCGTCGGCAACCCCGAGAGCCTCGTCGAGGAGTCGCACGAGAACGGGCTGCTCGAGTACCCGAGCTACACGAAGCCGGCCGCGTGGCGCGGCCTCGACGTGCCCCCCGTGCTGCTCTCGGGCAACCACGGGGCGATCGCCGCGTGGCGACACGAGCAGCAGGTCGAGCGAACCCGTCGCGTACGGCCCGAACTGCTCGACGACTGAACCTCGCCGGGCTCGCCGCGTGAGGGACTCTTCACGTTCCCGAAACATGCGGGTGCGACCCGTGAAACACGCCGTGCATACCGTCGAAACCGGCGGCTGAGACCGGATTCCGCCGGAGAGCGCGGGGCGGAACATGGTCGGGACGAGCGGCTCGGGCGTGCCGGCGGACGTACCCGGCATCCACCCCCTCCGGCTCGTGGCGGTCACCCACGGCGCCCCCTCGCCTGAAAATCGCGAGGCGGTGATCCGCCTCGTCGACGCCGTCGCGTCTGAGCGCCCCGAGCTCGACGTGTCCATCAGCTTCGTGGACGCCGCGAACCGCGATGTCGCGGCGTCGCTCGCGGCGACGGCGGAACCGGATGCCGTGATCGTGCCGCTCGTGCTCTCGGCGGGTTTCCACGTGCGCACCGGACTCTCGCTGGGACTCGATCGCCTCGGCGGCGGCGCACAGCTCGCCGATGAGCTCGGGCCCGACGATCGCATCGTCGCGGTGCTCGCCCGCCGCCTCTTCGACCTCGGCCTCGATGACGACGACACCGTGGTGCTCGCGGCCGCCGGATCCAATGACCCGCGCGCGGTACGGGAGTGCTTCGAGACGGCTCGGCGCCTGGGGCAGCGACTCGGGCGGCCCGTGACGGTCGGGTTCATCGCGGCGGCGATTCCGCGGCTCCCCGACGCGATCGAGATGATCCGCGAGGTGCACCCGGGCACGCGCGTGCTCGTCGGCGCGTACCTGCTCGCCCCCGGCACGTTCTACGACGCCGCCGCCGGCGCGGGCGGCGACGTCATCGCCGACCCGTTGCTGCTGCCGGACCATGCGGCGCCGCATGAGCTCGTCGAGCTCGTGCTCGCGCGCTACGCCGCCGTCGACGCGAACGACTGGGAGCCTGCCTGACGCGCTGAGCGTCGCGCTGAGCGTCGCGTCGCGCTGAGCCGCCGCGTCGCGCTGAGCGTCGCGATTGACAGGTCACGGGTGACCGGCAGCGACTCGGCCGCCTCAGGCCGTGAGGGTCGGCGTGCCGTCGGGCTCGGCGGCGCGTGAGAGCACCTCGGCGATCCGACCCTTGCACCCGCCGCAGCCGGTGCCCGCACGGGTGTCGCGGCCCACGCACTCGACGGTCGTGTTGCCGCAGGCCGCGGACTCCTCGATGCGGCCCACCGTGACGCCGTTGCACCAGCAGACCGTCGTCGTCGGCGCGAAGGCGTCGGCATCGGCGGCGGGGTCGTAGTCGGGTCCGTCGAAGCGCAGCAGCAGCGACCGGTCGGCCGGCAGCTCGCCGCGCCGCTCGAAGAGCAGGGTGAGCTCGGCGGCCGTGCGCGGCATGCCGACGCTCACGAAGCCGGTCAGTGCGCCATCGTCGGTGACCATCTTCACGTAGCGCAGGTGCTCGGGGTCGGCCCACTGCGAGACGCGCCGCCTGGGATAGAGGGCGTCGTCGTCCCACGGGTCGGCGGTGACATCGCCGACGGCGACGACGTCGATGTGCTCCGCCTTCAGCATCACGATCGACTCGCGTTCGGCGGGTGCAGCGGCCGGCGAGCGATCGGATGACCCTGCGCCGTCATCCCCGTCCGCTGCGACGATCAGCTCGGCTTCGGCGGTCAGGGCGCCGGCGAGCCAGTCCGCCTGACGCCAACCCGGGCCGATGAGCCCTGAGGGCGCGCCTGGCAGCACTCGCTGGCCTGCGAGTTCTTCGGTGCGCTCGACGACCTGGGCGCAGTCGCCGATCGCGAAGATGCTCGGGTCGGTCCAGGAGCGCAGGTCCGGGTGCACGACGACACCGACCCCGGTGCGCAGTCCGGCGAGTGTCGCGAGCTCGGTGCGCGGGCTCACGCCGCACGAGAGCACGAGCAGGTCGCCGCGCAACTGCTTGCCGTCGGCCGTGACGAGCATGTCGAAGCGTCGGGTGCCGTCATCGTCGGTGCGGTAGGCGACCGCCTCGGCGCGGCTGTGCGCGATGACGGTGATGCCGGTGCGTCGCAGTGCGGCACGCAACACCTGCCCGCCGCCGCGGTCGAGGTTGCGCGGCATCGGGTGGGGGCCGTGGTGCACGACGCACACCTGCGCGCCCGCGTGGGCGGCCGCGAGCGCGAGCTCGAGCCCGAGCACGCCCGCGCCGAGCACGATGATGCGACGGCGATCGCGCACCGCCTCGAGCACGCGCTCGGCGTCGGCCAGGTCGCGCAGCGCGGTGATCCCCTCGGGCAGGTCGTCGTCACGTGCGACGAGCGACGACCCGTACTTCTCGAGCGAGGCGAGGTCGCGGCGGTGCCGCTCGACGCCGTCGAGGGTGGGCACGTTCGCCCGCGATCCCGTGGCGAGCACGAGGCGGTCGTAGGGGAGTTCCTCGCCGCTGCCGAGTCGCACGACCTTCGCGGCTCGGTCGATCGAGGTCGCCGCCACGCCGAGCAGCACGCGCGCGCCGGCCTCCTCGGCCGTCTCCCGGTCGCCGACGAGCATCGCATCGAGGTCGGTGTTGCCCACCGCGTACTCGGCGACGAGCACGCGGTTGTACGCCTCGACGTTCTCCCCGGCCACGACCGTGAGCTCGACCGAGCCGTTCCGCACCGACGGCAGCAGCTCCTCCACGAACCGGGCTCCGACGGGCCCGTAGCCGATGAGGACGATCCTGAGTGCGCTCATGCGGGGACCCCGGCTTCCGTGAGGCGCGTGACGCGCACGACGTTGGTCTTGAACTCGGGCATCGATGAGATGGGATCCACCGCGTCGGAGGTGAGCAGGTTCGCGGCCTGCTCGTCGCCGTAGTGGAACGGGATGAACACCGCGTCGGGCCGAATGTCGGGCGTGAGCCGGGCTCGCACGCGGACCGTGCCCCGATGGTTCGCCACCCCGATCTCATCGCCGTCGGCGATGCCGAGCCTGTCGGCCGTCGCCGGGTGCATCGATGCGAGCGCCTCGGGCTGGGCGTCGAGCAGCTCGGGTACGCGCCTCGTCTGCGCACCGCTCTGGTAGTGCTCGAGCAGGCGCCCGGTGACGAGCGTGACCTCGTCGTCCGCGGGCCGCGGTCGCGCCGACTCGCGCACCGACACCGGGATGAGCCGCGCGAGGCCGTCGGGGTGCGCGAAGCGTTCGATGAAGAGCCGGGGCGTGCCGGAGCTGCCGCGCGGGTAGGGCCAGAAGGCGGCTTCGCCGCGGTCGAGCATGGCGTAGTCGATGCCCGAGTAGTCGGCGATGCCGCCTTCGGACGCGAGCCGCAGCTCCTCGAAGACCTGCTCCGGGTCGGTGTCGAAGGCCGCCGTGCACTCGAGGCGGCGCGCGAGCTCCGCGAGGATCCACAGCTCATCGCGCACGCCGGCGGGCGGGGTGATGGCCCGGCGGCGGCGGATGACCCGGCCCTCGAGCGAGGTCATCGTGCCCTCCTCCTCGGCCCACTGCGTGATCGGCAGCACGACGTCGGCGATCGCCGCGGTCTCTGAGAGGAAGAAGTCGCACACGACCAGCAGGTCGAGCCGCTCGATGCTCGCGCGCACCGCGTCGACGTTCGGCGACGACACGACGAGGTTGGAGCCGTGCACCATGAGGGCCCGCACGCCGCCGGGCTGCCCCAGCGACTGCAGCAGCTCCACCGCGGGCACGCCGGGGCCCGGGATGACGTCGGGGTCGACCCCCCACACGCGCGCGACGTGGGCGCGGGCCTCGGGGTCGACGATCTTGCGGTAGCCGGGCAGTTGGTCGCACTTCTGGCCGTGCTCTCGGCCGCCCTGGCCGTTGCCCTGGCCGGTCAGCGTGCCGTAACCGCTGCCTGCCCGGCCGGGCAGGCCGAGCAGCAGCGCGAGGTTGATCGCGGCCGTCGCGGTGTCGGTGCCGTCGACGTGCTGCTCCACGCCCCGGCCCGTCAGGATGTACGTGCCCTCGCCCGACGCGAGCCGGCGGGCCAGTCGGCGCAGGGTCCATGCGGCCACGCCCGTCACCGACTGGACGCGCTCGGGCCACCACGAGGCGACGCTGCGGCGCAGCCGGTCGAACCCGACGGTGCGCGCGGCGACGTACTCGTCGTCGACGAGGCGCTCTGCGATGACCACGTGGATCAGCCCGAGCAGCAGCGCGAGGTCGGTGCCCGGTGCGGGCTGCACGTGCAGGCCCCTGCCGTCGTCGGTCAGCCGCACGGTCGCCGTGCGGCGCGGGTCGACGACGACGAGACCGCCGGCGGCCTGCGCGCCCGCCAAGTGTCCGATGAACGGCGGCATCGTCTCGGCGACGTTCGTGCCGAGGAGCAGGATCGTGGAGGCCCCGTCGAGGTCTTCGAGCGGGAACGGCAGCCCGCGGTCGACGCCGAACGCCCGGTTGCCGGCGGCGGCGGCGGACGACATGCAGTACCGGCCGTTGTAGTCGATGCGGCTCGTGCCGAGCGCGAGCCTCGCGAACTTGCCGAGCAGGTACGCCTTCTCGTTGGTGAGGCCGCCGCCGCCGAACACGCCGACCGCGTCCGCGCCATGCGCCGAGCGGATGCCGCGCAACGACGCCGCGACGAGGTCGAGCGCCTCGTCCCAGCTCGTCTCGTGGAACGCGCCGTCGGCGCCCCGCACGAGCGGGGCGCCGAGGCGCGAGGGTGCGCGGAGCAGTTCCGCCGAGGTCCAGCCCTTCTTGCACAGCCCACCGCGATTCGTCGGGAAGTCGCGGCCGGCGACCGTCACGGGCGCGACGGCAGGTGCAGCGGCATCCGCTGCGGCATCCGTCGGCGTGAGGGTCATCGCGCACTGCAGTGCGCAGTACGGGCAGTGCGAGTCGGCGGGACGGGACATGCGGCCTCGATTCAGATCTTGTGCTCGCGCAGGCCGCCCGACCGCACGTAGACGACGTACGTGAGCACGAGGAGCGCGGCGTAGCCGGCGATGAAGCCGATGAACGCGCCGGCGTAGCCGCCGGTGGCCTGGAACGAGAGGTTCAGCGCCTGCGGGATGAGGAAGCCGCCGTAGGCGCCGATCGCTGAGATCAGGCCGAGCGCGGCTGCCGCCTTGCGCTTGCGGGCGGTGTCGTCGCCCGACGCGCGGAGGGCGAAGACGATCGGCACCATGCGGTAGGTCGAGCCGTTGCCCACGCCCGCCGCCGCGAAGAGGAGGAGGAAGAGGCCGAGGAACAGCCAGAAGTTGCCGAGCGGCAGGGTCAGCAGCACGCCGACGGTGATCGTCGCCATGGCCGCGAAGGCGATCATGGTGATGCGGGCACCGCCGAACCGGTCGGAGAGTCGGCCGCCGAAGGGGCGTGAGAGCGATCCGACGAGCGCTCCGAGGAACGCGAGGGAGATCGAGGCACCACCGACGGCGATGGCCGAGAACTCGGGGAACTGGTCGGCGATGAGCTTCGGGAACACGCTGGCGAAGCCGATGAACGAGCCGAAGGTGCCGATGTAGAGGATGGACATCAGCCAGAGGTGCGGCTCCTTGAGCGCTGCGGCGGAACCGGAGAGGTCGGCCTTGGCATTCGAGAGGTTGTCCATGTAGCGGTAGGCGCCGAACATCGCGAGCAGGATGAACGGGATCCAGATCCAACCGGCGACCGGGAGGTTGAGGGTCGCGCCCGCGCCGATGGTGATCGCGATCGGCACGACGAACTGGGCGACAGCGGCGCCGATGTTGCCGCCGGCGGCGTTGAGGCCGAGCGCCCAGCCCTTCTCCCGCTGGGGGTAGAAGTAGGTGATGTTCGACATCGAGCTGGCGAAGTTGCCGCCGCCGAAGCCGGCGAGGCCGGCGGCCACGAGCAGCACGCCGAACGGCGTCTCGGGGTTCGACACGCACACGGCGAGCGCGATTGTCGGTGCGAGGAGCAGGGCCGCCGAGATGATCGTCCAGTTCCGGCCGCCGAAGATCGGGACGAAGAACGAGTAGGGGATGCGCAGCGTGGCGCCGACAAGGCTCGGGATCGAGATGAGCCAGAAGATCTCTCCGGTGCCGAGGTCGAAGCCGGCGTCCGGAAGCTGCACCGCCACGATGCTCCAGAGCTGCCAGACGACGAAGCCGAGGAACTCGGCGAAGATCGACCAGTTGAGGTTGCGGCGGGCGATCTTGCGCCCCTCGGTGCGCCACTGCCCCTCGTCTTCAGGGTTCCAGTGGTCGATCCACCGGCCGGGCCTCGTGGCGAGGGCGGTCGTCGCCGGTGCGACGGCCTGGTCGTCCTGCGGGGGAGCGGTGCTGAGGGTCTCGGTCATCAGTGCCTCCGGGGGTGTCGGTCACGGGTGGAGCATGTGCTGCCGACGTTATTCGCGCCGTGTTTCCGCGACTCGGTCGGGGTGTGAACCCTGCGTCTCCAGTTGCTCACCCGAAGGGGCCCGCCGTGTGAGGTCGCCGTCAGACATCGATCCGGTATCCCCGCTTGACGACCGTGGCGATGAGGCCGGGCACGCCGATCGTCTGGCGAAGCCGGCTCAGTGCCACCTCGAGTGCGTGCGCGTCGTTCGTGCCGGGCAGGCCGGCGGCGAGCCGGTCGCGGGCGACGACCGACCCGCGCGCCTGCACGAGTGCGCGGAGGATCCCGAGCGCGACGGGCGCGAGTGCCACCCGGCGGTCGTCGACGTCGACGACGGAACCGCGCAACGCGATCGGTCCGTGCCGGGTGTCGAGACGCACGACCCGCGCCGATTCCAGATGCTCGCACACGAGCCGGATGAGCGCGCCCATTCGGAAGCGTTCGGGCTGGATCGGCATCACGCCGGCATCGATGAGCGGCGCGGCCGTGACGGGGCCGACGGCGGCCGCGACGACCGGCCCGCACATCGCGTCGATGAGGTCGTCGTAGCGACCGCGTGCCTCGGCCGCGATGAACAGCGCGTGCACCGCGGGTGCGCTCGTGAACGTGATGCAGTCGAGACCGCCCGAGCACGCGGCGTCGATGAGGCGGTCGACCCGGTCGTCGGTCTCATCGGTCTCGATCCACCGGTACGGCTCGACGGTGAGCACGCGGGCGTGCGCCGCATGCAGTCGCACGAGCTGCGCCGGATTGAGGAATCCGTGCAGCTGCACCGCGATCGTCAGGCCCTCGGGATAGGTGGCGAGCACCTCGTCGATGAGCGATTCGGTCGTCTCCTCGGCGCTCATTCCGACATCGTTGAGCCCGGCCGCCCGAATCCCGCCGCGCGCCTTCGGCCCGCGCACCAGGATCGCCGTGCCCGAGAGGGCCTCGACGAGGTCCTCACCGAGGCCCGCGGCATCCGCGACCTCGAACCACCGGCGCACGCCGTACGCGGTCGTCGCGAGCAGCACGTCGGGCCGGGCATCGATGATCGCGCGCGTGTCGGCGATCACGGGATCGTCGGAGATCGCGTTGGCCATGCGCAGCGTCGGCGCGTGCAGCACGTGCGCACCGCGGCGCGCGAGCGCGTCGATGAGGTCGGCCGACCGGCGATCGCTCGTGACCCCGATGCGGAATCCGGCGAGCTGGTCGGGCCGGAATGCCGGCGGTGCTTCCATCACGTCGGTCACGTCGACACCGCCGTGAATGCCGTCGCTCGTCGCATGAGCTCGGATGCCTCGGCATCGCCGTCGTGGGCGAGGCGCACGACCTCGCCGATGACGATGATCGCGGGCGAGGTCACCTGCGCCCGTCCGGCGGCGAACACGATGTCGGCGAGGCTGCCGATCGTCGTGCGCCGGCCGGGCTGGAATCCGCGTTCGACGATCGCGACGGGCATGTCGACCCGCATGCCGTGCCGGGCGAGGCCCGCGGTGAGCGAGGGAAGCGAATTCACGCCCATGAGCACGACGATCGTGCCGCCGAGTCCCGCGAGGTGCGTGAGCTCGTCGTCGGTGAGCGGGGCGTGGCCCGACACGACGGTGAACAGGTGGCTGATGCCGCGGTGGGTGAGCGGGATCCCTGCGGTGCCGGGGACGGCCACGGCGCTCGTCACGCCAGGGATCACCTCGACCGCGATGCCGGCCCGGTGGCACGCGAGCACCTCCTCGCCCCCGCGACCCAGGACGTACGGGTCGCCGCCCTTGAGCCGCACGACGTGGCGGCCGGCGAGCGCATGCTCGACGAGCAGTTCCTCGATCTCATGCTGCGGAATCGCGTGGTGACCCGGGCGCTTGCCGACGTCGATGAGCTCGGCGGTCGGCGCGAGCCTGCCGAGGCCCTCGTGCGGGGCGAGCCGGTCGTAGAGCACGACATCGGCCGCCTCGAGGGCGCGCACCGCCGCGAGGGTCAGCAGGTCCTCGCGGCCGGGGCCGCCGCCGACGAGCGTCACGTGGCCGGTCATTCGTCGGCCCCCCGCACGGGGATCGTCGTTCCCGCGACGAGCACGGCATCGCCGCGCTCGCGCTCCTCGGCGGTCGCGGGGCGGAACTGCCCGCGAGTGTCGGGCACTCGTGCGATCGAGGGGTCGGGCTGGTTCGGCGCGTTCACGAACGAGCGGAACCGGCGGAGCCGCTCGGGGTCGGCGAGCGTCGCCGCCCACTCGTCCTTGTAGGTGTCGACGTGTCTCGCCATCGCCTGTTCGAGCTCGTCGGCGAGGCCGAGCGAGTCGTTCACGACGACGTCGCGCACGTGGTCGAGGCCGCCCTCGATGTCCTCGATCCAGCGCGCCGTGCGCTGCAGGCGGTCGGCCGTGCGCACGTAGTACATGATGTAGCGGTCGATGTAGCGCAGCAGCGTCTCGTCGTCGAGGTCGCTCGCGAGCAGTTGCGCGTGGGCCGGCTGGAATCCGCCGTTGCCGCCGACGTACATGTTCCAGCCCTGGTCGGTGGCGATGACCCCGACGTCCTTGCCGCGCGCCTCGGCGCACTCGCGGGCACAGCCCGAGACGCCGAACTTGAGCTTGTGCGGCGAACGCAGTCCGCGGTATCGCAGTTCGAGCTGCACGGCCATCGCCACCGAGTCCTGCACGCCGTAGCGGCACCAGGTCGAGCCGACGCAGCTCTTCACGTTGCGCAGCGCCTTGCCGTACGCCTGGCCCGATTCGAACCCGGCGTCGACGAGCCGCCGCCAGATCTCGGGGAGCTGATCAAGTCGTGCGCCGAACAGGTCGATCCGCTGTCCGCCCGTGATCTTCGTGTACAGGCCGTAGTCGATGGCGACCTGGGCGATGACTGCGAGCTTGTCGGGCGTGATCTCGCCCGCGGGGATGCGGGGGACGACCGAATAGGTGCCGTCCTTCTGCATGTTCGCCATGGCGCGGTCGTTCGTGTCCTGCAGGCCGCCGCGGCCGCCGTCGAGGATGTACGAGCCGTGCTGCGTGGCAAGGATCGAGCCGATGACGGGCTTGCACACGTCGCAGCCGCGCCCGGTGCCGAGGCGCGCGATGATCTCGTCGAACGAGGCGAGCTCGAGCACCCGCACCGACTCGAACAGTTCCTGGCGGCTCAGCTCGAAGTGCTCGCAGAGCGCACGCGAGGGGGTGACGCCCGCCTTCTTCAGCTCGGACTCGAGCAGCTTCTTGACGAGGGGCACGCACGAACCGCACTGGGTTCCGGCCCGCGTGCACGTCTTCAGCGCGCCGAGCTCCGTGCAGCCATCGTCGTGCGCCGCGTGCGCGCCGGTGACGGCGTCGCGGATGGTTCCGGCGGTCACGTTGTTGCACGCGCACACGAGGGCGGCGGCGGGCAGCTCGTCGCCGGCGGGCGCCTCCATGCCCGATGCCGAGAGGTACGCGGCCGGCTCGCTCGACAGCTGCGTGCCGAGGAGTGGCCGCAGCGACGCGTAGGGGGTGGCGTCGCCGACGAAGATGCCGCCGAGCAGCGTCTTCGCGTCGGAGGTCACAACGAGCTTCTGATAGAGGCCGCGCGCCGGGTCGGCGTAGACGATCTCGAGCGCCTGTTCGGTGCGGGCGAGCGCGTCGCCGAAGCTCGCGACGTCGACGCCCGAGAGCTTCAGCTTCGTCGCGTCGTCGACGCTCGTGAACTCGGCCGCGCCGCCGAGGAGGCGGTCGGCCACGACCTCGGCCATCGCGTTCGCCGGGGCGACGAGCCCGGTGCACCGCCCCTCGAAGCTCGCGACCTCCCCGATCGCCCAGATGCCGGGGGCCGAGGTCGCGCACGACGTGTCGATCGCCGCGCCGCCGCGCGGGCCGAGGTCGAGCCCGAGCTCGCGGGCGAGTTCGTCGCGGGGGCTGATGCCGATCGCGAACACGATGAGGTCGCACTCGATGCGGCGTCCGTTCGTCAGCTCCACTGCGACGACGGCGTCGTCCTCGACGACCACCGCCGATGGCCGGGCACCGAGGTGCAGACCGATGCCCTGACCGGAGATGATGCGCCCGAGGGCACGCCCCGCGCCCTCATCGAGCTGGGCCGACATGAGCCAGCCACCCGAGTGCACGACCGCGGCGTGTGCGCCGAGGTTCGCGACACCGCCCGCGGCCTCGAGCCCGAGCAGTCCGCCGCCCGCGACGACGACGCGCGCCGGCCGGCCGTGCGACGCGGAGAGGTCGCGCACCTCGGCGACGAGCGCGTCGACGTCGTCGATCGTGCGATAGACCCGAGCGTGCGCACGCCCGGGAAGGTCGGGCACCGGCGCGCTCGATCCGGTCGCGAGCACGAGGTCGTCCCACGGCAGCACCAGGCCGCCCGAGGTCGTCGCCGTACGCGCTTCGCGGTCGATCGCCACGACCCGCTCGCCGGTGAGCAGGCGAACGCTGCCCTCGTGCCACATCGAGGTCGGCGTCAGGGTCAGGTCGGTCGCGACATCCGCCAGCCGGGTGCTCAGGGCGACCCGGTCGTACGGTGCGTGCAGTTCCTCGCCGACGACCGTGACCCGCAGGGTGCGGCCGCCGTCGCGTGCGTGCAGGCTGTCGGCGAGGCGGTGGGCGGCGGGCCCGCCGCCCACGACGACGACATCGCGGACGCCGGTTCCGATGTGAGTGGTGTGGGTCATTGCGGCCCTCCGTGGCTCGATTGGCTGCGAGCGTACGGCCGGGCCGTTTCGGCCCTGTTACGGCGACGTAACCGCGTCGCACCTCGACCGCACAGGGCCGGGCGGGTCGTGTGAGCCGGGTTTCACGTCGTCGAAACAGGCGGATGTCCCGGGCGAAACAGCCGCGCCGTAGCGTCGCAGGCACGACACGAGAGGAGCAGGGATGTCACTCGCCATCGAACGCACCACCACCTGGAACCCCGCCTGCGACGTCGACGAGCTCGAGGACGGCTGGGGCGAGGTCGCCCTCATCGGCATGGCGCAGGTCGCGCTCGTGCGTGTCGCCGCCGACGAGGTGTACGCCGTCGACCACCACGACCCGCACACCGGCGCGCCGGTCATGGCGCGGGGCATCGTCGGGTCGCGGGGCGAGCGGCCGACCATCGCGTCACCGCTGCACAAGGAGGTCTACGACCTCGGCACCGGGGAGTGCTTCACCGATGCGTCGCTCGTGCTGCGCACCTACCGCACGCGCATCGTCGGCGGCATGGTCGAG
Organism: Agromyces cavernae; assembly: GCF_021044935.1. GTDB lineage: Bacteria > Actinomycetota > Actinomycetes > Actinomycetales > Microbacteriaceae > Agromyces > Agromyces cavernae. The sequence goes on along the minus strand of NZ_JAJNMP010000002.1, from coordinate 647,202 downwards.
ATCGAGCTCGACGCCTGACGCGCGCTCAGCCGCGCTGCGTGAGCACGATCGGGTCGCCGTCGGTGATCGCGATCGTGTGCTCGGAATGCGCGCCGCGCGAGCCGTCGGCACTGCGCAGGGTCCAGCCGTCGGGGTCGGTGAAGATGCGGTCGGTCGTCTCGAGGAACCACGGCTCGATCGCGATGACGAGGCCGGGCTTGAGCGGCAGGCCGCGCCCGGGGCGCCCGCTGTTGGGCACGTGCGGGTCGCCGTGCATCGTACGGCCCACGCCGTGGCCGCCGAAGTCGGTGTTGACCGTGTAGCCGCCGGCCTTCGCGACGTCGCCGATGGCGCGCGAGATGTCGCCGACGCGGTTGCCCACCCGCGCGGCCGAGATGCCGGCCTCGAGTGCGCGCTGCGTGGTGTCGATGAGCCGCAGGTCGCCGTCGTGCGGGGTGCCGACGACGATCGAGAGGGCCGAGTCCGAGACCCAGCCGTTCACCGACGCCGCGAAATCGAGGCTCAGCAGGTCGCCGTCGCGCAGCCGGTAGTCGTGGGGGAGCCCGTGCAGCACGGCGTCGTTCACCGAGGTGCAGATGACCTTGCCGAAGGGGCTCGCGCCGAACGAGGGGTGGTAGTCGATGTAGCAGCTGTCGGCGCCGGCCTTCCTGATCATCTCGTGCGCGAGCGCGTCGAGCTCGAGCAGGTTCACGCCGACGCTCGCCGCAGCCGCGGTGGCCTCGAGCACGCTCGCCACGAAGCGGCCCGCGGGGCGCATCTCCTCGATCTCGGCAGGGGTCCTCAGTTCGATCATGCCCATCCTCTCCGCAGTCCATTCTGGCGGCTCCGCCCTGAGTGAACACCCGGCCGGCTCGAAGCAGCGGCCGCTAGCCTTGGCACATGCTCCTCCGGCGCCTCTTCTACCGCTGGCAGTTCATCGCGATCATCGCGCTGCCGGTGTGGCTTCTCGTGGGCTGGGCCGTGTTCGGCTCGGGCGGCTGGGGCACACTCGGCCTGGCCATCGTGGTGCCCGTGGCGTTCATCGCGCTCGGCATCGTGGCGCTGCTCGTCAACGCCCGCCCGACGGTGCGCGCCGAACGTGCGGTCTCATGGATCGACGTCGGCGTGCTCGGCGCCTGGCACGCGTCCATCATCGCCACGGGCTTCTACGGTTCCGGCGGCGCCTGGTTCGCGGTGTTCGCGGTCATCGGCGCGATCGCGGCATTCTGGTTCTCGCTGTGGCAGCTCATCTCCGACGGCGCACAGCGAATGAAGGCCTCGATGGCCGAGTTCGAACGACTCGCCGCCCAGCAGCAGGGTGCGCCGGGCGGGCCCGCCGGCGCCGGCGGGTCGTCGACGGGCGGAGGGCCCGACGACGACGGCGAGGTCATCATCGTGCACGAGGTGCGCGACTGACGGGAGCCTCGCGCCCGGGTCATCCGCTCGCCCGCTTTGCCTGACGGGCACCCGGCATGGCAGAATGGACGATTGTGCCGCCGCAGAGCTCTGCCTCCGGGGAGCACGCACAGCGCGATCGTTCATCGAGTGTTCGCGCGGGCGGCACCAGACACTTCCATTTCCAGATCCGCGTTCGACCGGTGGCGGGCGCAGAGAGCGAACCATCATGCACATCCTCGACCACGTCGACGCCGCGAGCCTGAAGTCGGACATCCCCGACTTCCGCCCCGGCGACACCGTCAAGGTGCACGTGAACATCATCGAAGGCACGCGTTCGCGCATCCAGGTCTTCCAGGGCGTCGTCATCGGCCGTTCGGGCGAGGGCGTGCGCGAGACCTTCACCGTCCGCAAGGTCAGCTTCCAGGTCGGCGTCGAGCGCAAGTTCCCCGTGCACTCGCCGGTCATCGATCACATCGAGATCGTCACCCGCGGTGACGTGCGTCGCGCGAAGCTGTACTACCTGCGCAAGCTCCGCGGCAAGAAGGCCAAGATCAAGGAGAAGCGCGACAGCTGATCCGCCTCGCGCGAATCGCACGCCACGCGAACTCGAACCCGGGCTCCCCACCTTAGAATGGTGGGGAGCTCGGGCGGTTAAATGACAGAAGACACAAGCACGCGTACTGAACGCGCGGGCTCGGCATCAGCACGCAGGAAGCGCAGCACGCTGCTGTTCTTCCGCGACCTCCTCGTCATCTTCTTGGTGGCGGTGCTGGTGTCGTTCCTCATCAAGACGTTCCTCATCCGATCGTTCTTCATCCCATCGGCATCGATGGAGCAGACGCTCGTGCAAGACGATCGCATCATCGTCAATCAGCTCGTGCCCGACCTGGCGCCCATCCAGCACGGCGATGTCGTGGTGTTCAAGGACCCGGGCGGGTGGCTGCCGGCGAGGGTCGACCCCTCGCAGCCGCCGCTCGTCGCCGCGGTCGACTGGTTCCTCGCCTTCGTGGGTCTCTCGGCGCCCGACTCGAACGACCATCTCGTCAAGCGGGTCATCGGCATGCCCGGCGACGAGGTCGTGTGCTGCAACGCCCTCGGCCAGATGAGCGTCAACGGCGTGCCCCTCGACGAGCCGTACGTCGCCCTGCCGCCCGGCACGACCAAGGTGTCCGAGCTCGATTTCGACGTGACCGTCCCCGACGACTCGCTCTGGGTCATGGGCGACAACCGCTACAACTCGAAGGACTCGCGCTACAACGGCGGAACCCCGCTCGAGGGGTTCGTCCCGGTCGACAACGTCGTCGGCCGAGCGTTCGTGGTGAGCTGGCCGATCTCGCACTGGGCGTGGCTCGACAACTACCCGGCGGTCTTCGACGGCGTCGAGGAGGCGGCGGGCTGATGTCGCCCTCCGTCATCCCCAACCTGCGCGTCGAACGCGTGCTGTTCGACGAGGGTGCGCCGCTCGTGCTCGCGTGCGACGAGGTGGGTCGCGGTGCGCTCGCCGGTCCGGTCGCGGTCGGCATGGTGGTCATCGACGCCGGGGTGCGCCGAATGCCGGCCGGCCTTCGCGACTCGAAGCTCATGACCGAGCCGCGCCGCGAGGCGATGGCGCCTCGTGCAGCCGCATGGGTGCGATCGTGGTCGGTCGGCGAGGCGAGTGCCGCAGAGATCGACGAACTCGGCATCATGGCCTGCCTCGGGCTCGCCGGCGCGCGGGCGTTCGCAGCCCTCGAGCTGCCCGTCGACGCGATCGAGCTTCCGCTCATCCTCGACGGCAACCACGACTGGCTGAGCGGCGCCATCGAGCACCGGGCCCGGGTCTCGACGCGCATCAAGGCCGACCGCGACTGCGCGTCCGTGGCAGCGGCATCCGTCATCGCCAAGGTGCACCGCGACGGCGGCATGCGCCGCGCGCACGATGCCACCCCGCTGTACGCCTGGGACGAGAACAAGGGCTACTCGAGCCGCGCCCATTTCGCGGCCATCGACGAGCACGGCGCGAGCGAGCTGCACCGCAAGACCTGGCTGCACGAGCGGGGGCCCGAGGCGCCGACGCTCTTCGACCTCAGCGTAGGATGAATGCCGATGGATGAGGACGAGTTCGAAGATTACGACCGCGAGGTCGAGCTGGCCCTGTACCGCGAATACCGCGACATCGTCGCGCAGTTCAAGTACGTGGTCGAGACCGAGCGACGGTTCTACCTCGCGAACGAGGTCGAGCTCGTACGACGCGACACCGAGCACGACTTCTACTTCGAGCTCACGATGAAAGACGTCTGGGTCTGGGACGTCTATCGCGCCGACCGGTTCGTCAAGGCCGTGCGCGTGCTCACCTTCAAGGACGTGAACGTCGAAGAGCTCGCGACCCGGGAGTTCGAGCTCCCGAAGGAGCTCGCGCTCGACGAGTAGCGCTCGCCGCCGCACTCGTCCTCGACAGTCGGAGCCGGGCGTCGGTTCTGCACGGTGAGACCGCTGCGATCCGGCCGACGGATGTCCCTCCGCGACGCTGTTCGCGGAGGTGCACATGGCGCACAACGCGGAACTCGGTCGGCGCGGCGAACAGCTCGCAGTCGACCACCTCGAGGCACGGGGCATGTCGGTGCTCGAGCGCAACTGGCGATGCCGGCTGGGTGAGATCGACATCGTCGCCGAAGACGGCGGCGATCTCGTCTTCATCGAGGTGAAGACACGCTCGAACGGCGACTACGGGCATCCGTTCGAAGCGATCACGCCGATCAAGCTCGCACGGCTGCGGCGGTTGGCCATCGCCTGGTGCGAGGCGAGCGAGTCGTCGGCGGTGCGCATCCGCATCGACGCGGTCGCCGTGCTGGTCCCCGCCGAGGCCCCCGCGCTCATCGAGCACCTCGAGGGGATCAGCTGATGCCCGTCGCCCGCACGCGCTCGGTCGCCCTGCTCGGGCTCGCCGGCTCGATCGTCGAGGTCGAGGCCGACCTGTCGTCGCAACTGCCCGCCTTCATCATCATCGGCCTGCCCGATGCGGCGCTCGGCGAGGCCCGCGACCGCGTGAGGTCGGCCGCGATCAACGCCGGCTGCCCGCTGCCATCGCGTCGGCTGACGGTCAACCTCTCGCCGGCCGCGCTGCCGAAGCACGGCTCGGGGTTCGACCTCGCCATCGCGGTCGCCTGCCTCGCGGCGGCCGGCGAGATCTCGCCCCAGTCCGTTGATCGCGTCGTGCACCTCGGCGAGCTCGGCCTCGATGGTCGGCTGCGTCCGATCGACGGCATCCTCCCTGCGGTGCTGGCAGCGGCGCGCGCCGGCCACGAAACGGTCATGGTGCCGGCCGGGAGTGCGACCGAAGCGGCGCTCGTTCCCGGAATCCGCGTCGTCGGGGTCGCATCGCTGCTCGAGGCGGCGATCTGGCACGGCGGCGAATACGACGAACGCGAGGTCGAGACGGTGCCCTCGGCGACGACGGCCACGGGGCCGACGGCGGCCGACACCGGAATCGAGGTTCCCGGCGACCTCGCCGATGTGAGCGGCAACGATGACGCCGTCGAGGGCATGCTCGTGGCTGCGGCCGGCGGCCACCACGTGTACCTGCTCGGCCCTCCCGGCGCGGGCAAGACCATGCTCGCGTCGCGACTGCCCGGCATCCTGCCCGATCTCGACGCCGACGCGGCGCTCGAAGTCGCCTCCATCCGGTCGCTCGCAGGGATGAGACCCGCGTCGGGGCTCTCGTTCCGACCGCCGTATGAAGCCCCGCACCATACGGCGACCGCCGCGGCGATGGTCGGCGGCGGCAGCCGCCTCATCCGCCCGGGTGCCGCGGCCCGTGCGTCGCACGGCGTGCTGTTCCTCGACGAGGCGCCCGAGTTCCCGTCCGCCGTGCTCGACGTGCTGCGCCAACCGCTCGAGTCGGGCACGATCGCGATCCACCGGGCGAATGCCGTCGCCAGCTTCCCGGCGAGATTCCAGCTCGTGCTCGCCGCGAACCCCTGTCCGTGCGGCAACGACGGAACGGCCGAGTGCACGTGTCCGCCGATCGCTCGGCGCCGGTACCTCGGGCGCATCTCGGGCCCACTGCTCGATCGCGTCGACGTGCAACTGCGGGTGCCGCGCATCACCCTTGCGGCATTGCGCGCGGCGGGCGAGAAGCCCCGCATGTCGAGCGCCGACGCGCAGGCGAAGGTCATCGACGCGCGAGCGGTCGCCGCCCAGCGACTGCGGGGAACCCCCTGGCGCACGAACGCGGAGATGCCCGGTCCGTGGCTCCGCGGCGCCGGGCGACTCCATCCGGGCGGCCGCGCCACCGCGGCGCTCGATCGGTCCCTCGAACGCGGCGGCATCACGATGCGCGGCTACGACCGCGTGCTCAAGGTCGCGTGGACCCTGGCCGATCTCGACGGCGCGGCGGTGCCTCGCGCCGAGCATGTCACCCGGGCGTTGTTCTTCAAGAAGGGAATCGAGCGATGAACACGATCCAGAGGCTCGCTTCCGAGCACCGGGAGGTGCTCGCCGTGCTGCGGCCCCGAGCGGTGAGGGACCTTCGCGAGTCGCTCGAGCCGACCGCGCGCATCGTGCTCGGCGTGCTCGCCGAACCCGGCGACGGCGTGCTCGGACGCGTGGTGTCCGCGGTCGGCGCGGTCGGTGCCGCCGAGCTGCTGCTCGCGCGGTGCTCGGCGCAGAAGCTCGTCGATGTCGTGGGCGACGCCGGTGAGGCGATCTCACCGAAGGAAGCCGAGGACGGCCTCAAACGCTGGACGCCACGCGTCGACCAGATGCGATTCACGCGATCGATCGGCCAGGCTTCGCGGGTCGGTGCACGGTTCCTGTTTCCGGGCGACGCCGAGTGGCCGGCCGGCCTGCACGATCTCGAACGGCACGCACCTCTCGGTCTCTGGGTACGCGGGCGCATCGACGTGCTCGCCGGCGGTGCCCCGTCGATCGCGCTCGTGGGGGCGCGGGCCGCGACCGGATACGGGGAGCACGTCGCCGGTGAGGCGTCGGCCGGACTCTCCGATCGAGGGTTCGTCGTGGTGTCGGGCGGGGCGTACGGCATCGATGGCATGGCCCACAGGGCGGCCCTCGCCAGCGACGGCACGACGGTCGCGTTCCTCGCCGGCGGCATCGACCGGTTCTATCCGATGGGGCACGAGTCGCTGCTGACGCGCATCGCGTCGAGCAACGGAGCGGTCGTCTCCGAGGTCCCGTGCGGCACCGCCCCGACCAAGTGGAGGTTCCTCGAACGGAACCGATTGATCGCCGCGGCGAGCGATGCGACCGTCGTCCTCGAGGCGGGACTGCGGTCGGGGTCGATCAACACCGCCGGCCACGCCTCGGCCCTCGGCCGTCCGCTCGGCGCCGTGCCCGGACCGGTGACGAGCCCCGCGTCGGCAGGGTGCCACCGGCTGCTGCGCGAATACGACGCGGTCTGCGTGGTCGACGCCGCACAGATGGCCGAGCTCGCGATCGGCGCTGCGACACCGACGCTCGCGGGCCTCGGACCCGGCTGGGGCGGCGTAGGGGAGACACCCGACGGCATGCGCGTGCTCGACGAACTCAGCACACGCACTCCGCGCGAGCTCGGCGAGATCGTGCAGCGCAGCGGGGTGGTCTCGTCGAAGGTGATGTCGGTGCTCGGCGAACTCGAAGCCGACGGCGTCGTCGTACGACGAGACGGACGCTGGCTGCGGCGGCGCACCGCGTGCTGATTCGAGCGCGCGCCTCGCCCCGCCGCATCGGAGGCACACTCTAGGCTGACCGGGGGAGGGCGAGATGGTGCAACCGCAACTCGGCAGGTATCCGGTGGCGAGGCAGGTGATCGCGCACGTGAGCGACACCCACCTGCTCGACGGCGGGGCTCCGCTCGGCGGGGTCGCCGACACGGTGAGCGCCCTCTCGCAGACGGCGCGACAGCTCGAACGATTCGGCACCGCGCTCGACGCGATCGTCGTCACCGGTGACGTCGCCGACCTCGGCGAGGCCGACGCGTATGCGAGGGTGCGCGCCGTGCTCGAGCCGATCGCCGCAGCTGCCGAGGCTCGACTCGTCTGGGTCATGGGAAACCACGACGAACGCTCGCCGTTCCGACGCGACCTGCTCGACACCCCGGCCGCCGACCCGGGGCCCGTGCACCACATGGTCGACGTCGACGGGCTCCGCATCATCGCGCTCGACACCACGGTGCCCGGCTACCACCACGGCGAGCTCGACGAGGCCGCGATCGCATGGCTCGATGCCGCCCTCGAAGCCCCGGCGCCGAACGGCACCATCCTCGCGATGCACCACGCGCCGATCGCGACCCCGGTCGCGCTCATGGACGTGCTCGAGCTGCGCGGCCAAGACGAACTGGCCGGGGTCGTGCGCGACCGCGACGTGCGGCTCATCCTCGGCGGACACCTGCACTATCCGACGAACGGCAGCTTCGCCGGCATCCCGGTCGCGGTCGCCGGGGCGACGGCCTACACGATCGACGCGTCGGCAGCGCCGCGTGAACTCGTCGGCGTCGACGGCGGTCGATCGTTCAACCTCGTGCACCTGTTCGACGATGGCGTCGTGACGTCGGTGGTGCCGGTCGGGTCGTTCCCGGTGGTCTCCCACCTGGGCCACGAGTTGCTCGCCGAGGTCGAAGCGCTCGCGCCCGACGAGCGGCTCGAACGGTTCTCGCGCAAGCCCACGCCCTGAGTCGTCCGCAGCCGCGAAGCCGGCCCGAGTCAGCGCGCCGTCGTGCCGTCGGCCCCATGAGCGGGCAGTCTGAGAGGGTGGGCCTCGACGCGATCCTCGACGACTACCTCGCGCACGTCACGACCGAGCGCGGGTACTCGAGCCACACCGTCGCGGCGTATCGGGCCGATCTCGTGGATCTGCTGTCCTTCGCCGAGGAGCGCGGCGTCACGACCACCGAGGGCATCGACCTCACCGTGCTCCGCGACTGGTTGTGGGTCGCGACCGAGCGCGGCCTCGCGCGCGCCACGATCGCCCGGCGCGCGGCATCCGCTCGGGGATTCACGCACTGGATGGCTCGACGCGGTGACCTCGCGAACGACCCGGGTGCGCGACTGAGGGCACCGCGCGCCCAGCGCACCCTCCCGCGCGTCGTCGGGGCGCCCGCGCTCGACGGCGCCTTCGCACGCCTCGCGGCCCGTGCAGCGGGTGACGACCCCGTCGCCGTACGCGATCTCGCGATCATCGAGCTGCTGTACGCGTCGGCCCTGCGCGTTTCGGAACTCGTCGGCCTCGACCTTGGCGACCTCGACCGCCGGCGCCGCACCGTGCGCGTGACCGGCAAGGGCTCGAAGGAACGGGTCGTGCCCTACGGTGCCCCGGCGGCGCGGGCGATCGATCGATACCTCGAGTCGGCGCGACCCGCGATGCTGGCAGGTCGCGCGGCGACCCCGGCCGTCTTCGTCGGGGCTCGGGGCGCGCGCATGGGATCGCGCAGCGTGTACCGGCTCGTCGCCTCGATCCTCGAGCAGATCCCCGGCACCGGCCCGAGCGGGCCGCACGCATTCCGGCACACCGCGGCGACGCACCTGCTCGACGGCGGGGCCGACCTGCGCGCGGTGCAGGAGTTCCTCGGCCACGCGAGCCTCGGCACGACCCAGATCTACACGCATGTCTCGGCCGAGCGGCTCAAGGAGAGCTACCGCACGGCGCATCCCCGCGCGTGACCGAGCCGGCGCCGGCCCAGGCTTCACCCTCAGAGCGCCCTGGCATCACTCCATCGGCAACAGCACGGCTCGTGGCAGTCCGCCGAGGAACAGGAACGGCGACACGTACTCACCGTGCACCCGCACCCCGAAGTGCACGCAGTCGCCCGTGCAGTGCCCGCCCTGTGTGACCGTGCCGATCACGTCGCCGGCCGACACGACCTCGCCGCGAGCCACCGACGCCGCCACCGGCTCGATCGAGCTCACCACCCCGTCACCGTGGTCGATGGCCACGACCCCGCGGCCGGCGACCATGCCCGCGTAGCTCACCGTGCCGGGTGCGGCCGCGACGACCGTGGCGGCTGGCTCGACGAGCAGGTCGATGCCGCGGTGCCCGGCCTTGTACGGCGTGGGCGGGGCGCGGAACGGCGAAACCACCCGGATCGGCGCAGGCACGGGCCAGGTCCATGCATGGGAGCCGGTGGACGGGGCGGCGGCAGCGCCGGCCCCCGTCGTCGACACCGCGGCCGGCGCGAACCCGAGCGCGCTCGCCGCGGCCGGAGAGATCGCCACCAGCCCCCCGCCGAGTGCGACGATCAGCGCCAGGGCCGCGCCCACCTCGAGGCGAAGCCCGAGGCGCGCGCGACGAACGGAACGGGAAGGGGCGCGGGAATCGGTCATGCGTCCGATGCTGGCCCGGAGCGGGACGAGCGCAGGTCGAGCGCGCGGATCTGTGCAGCCCGACACCGTCCGCCGTGGTTGGGGAGGCGGAGTGCCGATGGTAGAGTATCGACAGCACCTCGGCCTGCCGGGGTGACTACGCGTGCCATTCGGCCACCGACTCCACTCAGTCCCACTCCTCGCAGAGGGCGGAGCCGTGCCGGGCACCAGGGCTCCGCGCCGCCGGCGCGAGCGACAACTGAGAACAAAGGAGTACGGCTCATGGCCGTCGTCACCATCCGCCAGCTGCTCGACAGCGGCGTGCACTTCGGGCACCAGACCCGCCGTTGGAACCCGAAGATGAAGCGCTTCATCTTCACCGAGCGTTCCGGCATCTACATCATCGACCTGCAGCAGTCGCTCGCCTACATCGACAAGGCGTACGACTTCGTCAAGGAGACGGTCGCCCACGGCGGCACGATCCTCTTCGTCGGCACGAAGAAGCAGGCCCAGGAGTCGATCGCCGAGCAGGCGACCCGCGTCGGCCAGCCCTACGTCAACCAGCGTTGGCTCGGCGGCCTCCTCACCAACTTCACCACGGTCTCCAAGCGCCTCGCGCGCATGAAGGAGCTCGAGGAGCTCGACTTCGAGGGCACCACGAGCGGCTTCACCAAGAAGGAGCTCCTCATCAAGAAGCGCGAGCTCGACAAGCTGCACAAGTCGCTCGGCGGCATCCGCAACCTGTCGAAGACCCCCTCGGCGCTCTGGGTGGTCGACACCAAGAAGGAGCACCTCGCGATCGACGAGGCCAAGAAGCTCGGCATCCCCGTCATCGGCATCCTCGACACCAACTGCGACCCCGACGAGGTGCAGTACCCCATCCCGGGCAACGACGACGCGATCCGCTCGGTGAGCCTGCTCACCCGCATCATCGCCGACGCCGCCGCCGAGGGCCTCATCGAGCGTCACCAGAAGCCCGAGGCCGAGGGCAACGTCTCGGCCGTCGAGCCGCTCGCAGAGTGGGAGCAAGAGCTGCTCCAGGCCGGCACCGAGACCACCCCCGCCCAGTCGTCGGCCGAGACCGAGAAGGTCGCCGAGGCTGAGGTCGAGGCGTCCGCCGAGGCCACCGAGGTCGTCGAAGCGGCCGAGGCCACCGAGGTCGTCGAAGCGGCCGAGGCCACCGAGGTCGTCGAAGAGGCCGAGGCCACCGACGCCGCCGCCACCCCCGCTGAATAAGACCCCGAAGGAGTTAGCCAGACATGGCAATCAGCATTGCTGACATCAAGGTCCTGCGCGAGCAGCTCGGCACGGGCATGGTCGACACCAAGAAGGCGCTCGAAGAGGCTGACGGCGACCTCGAGAAGGCCACCGAGATCCTGCGCCTGAAGGGCGCGAAGGGCAACGCCAAGCGCGCCGACCGCTCCACGAGCGAAGGCCTCATCGCAGCCAAGGAGTCGCCCGCGGGCTACACCATGATCCAGCTCGCGTGCGAGACGGACTTCGTCGCGAAGAACGAGAAGTTCATCGCCCTCGCCGACAAGGTGCTCGACGCGGTCGCCGCTGCCGGTGCCGCCGATGTCGAGGCCGCGCTCGCGGCTCCGGCCGACGGCAAGACGGTCGGCGAGGTCATCGACGAGCAGGCTGCCACGCTCGGCGAGAAGGTCGAGCTCTCGAAGGTCGTCACGCTCTCGGGCGACGAGTTCGCGGTCTACCTGCACAAGACCTCGAAGGACCTCCCGCCCCAGATCGGCGTCGTCGTCGCCTACTCGGGCGCCGACGCCGAGACCGCGCGTGCGGTCGCGCAGCACATCGCGATGTTCGACCCGCAGTACCTCGCCCGCGAGGACGTGCCGGCCGAGCTCGTCGAGAAGGAGCGCGACATCGTCACCGAGATCAGCCGCAACGAGGGCAAGCCCGAGGCGATGCTCGACAAGATCGTCGAGGGTCGTCTGACCGGCTTCTTCAAGCAGATCGTGCTGCTCGAGCAGGCCTACGCCCGCGATGACAAGCAGCAGGTGAAGAAGGTCCTCGCCGACGCGGGTCTCACCGTGAACGGGTTCGCCCGCTTCAAGGCCACGGCTTAGCCGCAATGAGGGAGTCCGGATCGCACCCGCGATCCGGACTCCCTTTTCCATGCGCGGATGTCGCGAGCCGAGCCTCGGCCGCGACGCCGCGCACGAGACATCCGGAATCGGCTGCGCCGCACCGGATGAACCACTAGTTTTGACACGGGCAAGGGAAGATCGGGGTCGGCGATGACGGAACGCAAGCGCAGGGTGATGCTGAAGCTCTCCGGAGAGGCCTTCGGCGGGGGAGCGCTGGGGGTGAACCCCGACGTGGTCAGCGCGATGGCTCGCGAGATCGCCGATGCGGCGCGCACGGTCGAGGTGGCGATCGTCGTCGGCGGAGGCAACTTCTTCCGCGGCGCCGAACTCTCCGAGCGCGGCATGGACCGCGGTCGGGCCGACTACATGGGCATGCTCGGCACGGTCATGAACTCGCTCGCCCTGCAGGACTTCCTCGAACAGGCCGGCGCCGAGACCAGGGTGCAGTCGGCCATCGAGATGACGCAGGTCGCCGAGCCGTACATCCCGCGGCGCGCCGAGCGTCACCTCGAGAAGGGCCGGGTCGTCATCTTCGGCGCCGGCGCCGGCCTTCCGTACTTCTCGACCGACACGGTGGCCGCGCAGCGCGCCCTCGAGATCGACGCCGACGTCGTACTCGTCGCGAAGAACGGCGTCGACGGCGTCTACTCCGACGACCCGCGCACCAACCCCGACGCGCACAAGATCGACCGCATCAGCTATCAGGAGGCGCTGCAGCGCGGCCTCAAGGTCGTCGACTCGACGGCGTTCAGCCTCTGCATGGACAACGGCATGCCGATGCAGGTGTTCGGCATGGAGCCTGCCGGCAACGTGACCGCGGCCATCCTCGGCGCCGATCTCGGCACGGTCGTCAGCAACGGCGTCGAGCCCTCCAGTCGATAGACTGACCGAAGTAGCGAACCGTAAAGGAGTTCCCGTGATCGCGGATGTACTTTCCGATGCCACAACCCGCATGCACAAGGCGGTCGAGGTCGCGAAAGACGACTTCGCCACGGTGCGCACGGGACGGGCGAACCCCCAGCTCTTCCAGAAGATCATGGTGAGCTACTACGGCACGCCGACGCCGCTGTCGCAGCTCGCGTCGCTGCAGAATCCCGAGGCGCGCACCCTCGTCGTGACGCCCTACGACAAGTCCGCTCTGAAAGACATCGAGCAGGCGATCCGCGACACTCCGAACCTCGGCGCGAACCCGACGAACGACGGCAACATCGTCCGCGTCACGCTGCCCGAGCTCACCGAAGAGCGTCGCAAGGAGTACGTGAAGATCGTGCGCACGAAGGCCGAAGATGCGAAGGTGTCGGTGCGCAACATCCGCCGCAAGGCGAAGGACGACCTCGACGCGCTCAAGGGCGAGGTCGGCGACGACGAGGTCGCTCGCGGCGAGAAGGAGCTCGAGCAGATCACCAAGTCGAACGTCGACGCGATCGACGACGCGCTCAAGCGCAAGGAAGCCGAACTCCTCGAGGTCTGAGGCACGATCATGTCGGGCGTCCCAGAAGACGATCAGTCTGACGCCGGGGGCCACGAACGAACCGCGCGTGAGGATTTCAAGGCCCAGGTGCACGCGCGCAGGGCCGACCTCGAGCGCCAGTTCGAGGCTTCGAAGGCGCAGTTCGACGAGGCGCAGCAGAAGATCGAGGCGCGCACGGGGCGCAACCTCATCGTCGCGATCCTGATCGGGCTCGCGTTCGGCGGGCTATTGCTCCTGAGCCTGCTCGTCATCAAAGAGCTGTTCATGCTGTTCGCGGGCGTCCTCGTGGGCTTCGCGAGCTACGAGCTCCTACAGGCGCTGCGCAAGGGCGGCTCCCACGTGCCGCGCATCCCGTCGACCGTCGTCGCCGTGGCGGCCGTGCCGCTCGCGTATTACGGGGGTGCGGGGGGTCAGCTGCTCGCGGTGCTCGGCGGCATCGCGATCGTCACCCTGTGGCGACTCGCCGAGCAGGCGGTGCCGAAACATCGCACCGGCGCCGTGGCGTTCGTGCGCGATCTCGCCGCGGGTGCGTTCGTTCAGGGCTACGTCACGCTTCTCGCGACGTTCACCGTCGTGCTCACCGCGGCTGAGGGCGGGCAATGGTGGACCCTCGCGTTCATCGTGATCGTGGTCGCCGCCGACACCGGCGCCTACGCGTTCGGCCTGATGTTCGGCAAGCACAAGATGGCGCCGATCATCAGCCCCAAGAAGACGTGGGAGGGCTTCGCCGGCGGTGCCGGAGCGAGCCTCGTCGCCGGCGTGCTGCTGTCGACGCTGATGCTCGGCAACACCTGGTGGTTCGGCCTCATCTTCGGCGCCGCGATCTTCTTGAGCGCCACGCTCGGCGACCTCGCCGAGTCGCTCATCAAGCGTGACATCGGCATCAAGGACATGAGCTCGTGGCTTCCTGGCCACGGCGGATTCCTCGATCGGCTCGATTCGATCCTGCCGTCTGCGGCGGTCGCGTACGTGGCCTTCCTCGTGTTCGGGTGAGCGTCGGTGATAATGGTGCGGTGGACTCCATCTTCCCGCACGCGCGCAAGCCGCGGCTCGGCTACAACACCGCCCAGGTCGAGGAGTTCCTCAAGGTCGCGCGCCGCGCCTACGACGGCAACCCGATCGCCGGCGACGCTCCGCTCACGTCCGAGAAGATCCGCCTGACGGCCTTCGCCATGCAGAAGGGCGGATACTCCACCTCCCACGTCGACGCCGCCCTCGAACGCCTCGAAGACGCCTTCGCGGCGCAGGAGCGGCAGGTCGCCTCACGGCTGCACGGTGACGAGGCATGGCTGCGCGAGGCCCGGACCACGGCGCAGGTCGTGTCGAACCGGCTCGCGAGACCCGAGTCCCAGCGCTTCGACCGCATGAACCCGCTGGTGCTCGGGTACAACGTTCGCGAGGTCGATCGCTTCGCCGACAAGCTCACGCGGTACTTCCGCGACGGATGGCCCATCTCGGTCGATGACGTGCGCACCGTGGTGTTCACCACGCAGCGAGGAGGCTATCGGGAGGCGCAGGTCGACCTCGTCCTCGATGCGGTCGTCGATGTCATGCTGGCGGTTCGGTGACCTGCCGGGCGGCGTTCGCCGAGCGCCCGACGCGTCCGATACACTCGACGAATCGTGGGTAGGCATACAGGCGCAGGCGAGACGGCGGGAGCGCAGCCGTCGGCGCCGTCGGCCACCCGTTCGAGCCCGCGCGGCGCGGTCAAGCAGGCCGTCACGGTCGTGTTCGCCTTCTGCGCGGCGTCGAGCTTCCTGCTCGTGAACATCGTCGATCCCTACAGCGGCGCCACGGCATCACCCGACTTCGCGGCCGAAGGAGAACGCTTCGGCGGCCAGGCGGCGCAGTCGGTGGCGGCCGGCGGCGACTACGAGATCGCCATCGGCGGCTCCGAGAACTACGTCGTCGAAGAGAAGCCCGAGCCGGTCCTCGAGCCCGCATCGAGCGGGTCGGGCTGGGCGCCGCCGGCGGTGACGCCCGACCCCGGTTCCGCGCAGGCGTATGCCGCCGGAGCGGTCGCGGCTCGCGGCTGGCCGTCGTCCGAGTTCGACTGCCTGGTCGCCCTCTGGAACAAGGAGTCAGGCTGGCGGGTGAACGCCTACAACGCCTCGAGCGGCGCCTACGGCATTCCCCAGTCGCTCCCCGGGTCGAAGATGGCCTCCGCGGGCGCCGACTGGGAGACCAATGCCGCCACCCAGATCGAATGGGGTCTCGGGTACATCTCGGGTCGCTACGGCACGCCGTGCGGGGCCTGGGGGCACTCCCAGTCCGTGGGCTGGTACTGACCGACCGCTCGTCGCTCGCCCCGTAGACTGGGGGCATGGCGCGCGCGAACCGATCCCGGGGACGGGCGGCTCGTGCACGTGAGGGGCATCCCGAGCTCGACGTCGATCGGCTGACGTCGGGCTGGCGCCGCACCGAGGTGCGTGGCGGCCGCGAATGGAACGTGCAGCCGGTCTCCGAGGGCCAGGCCGTCAAGGCGTACCTATGCCCGGGTTGCGGGCTCGAGGTCGCGCGAGGCGTCGCCCACCTCGTGGCGTGGCGCGCCGACGGCGTGCTCGGTGACGCTGCCGACCTCGCGGCGCGCCGGCACTGGCACATCCACTGTTGGAGGATCGGCGAACGATGACCGGCGCGAACGAACCAGTCGAGATCCGGGCGGGCGTCGAACTGCCCGCGATCCGCGAAGAGATCGAATTGCACACGTCAGACGGGCTCACGCTCGTCGGCGAGCTCGCGACGCCCGTCGACCGGCCGCCCGTGGCGACCCTCGTGACGCTGCACCCGCTGCCGACCGCGGGCGGCTTCATGGACTCCCACATCATCCGCAAGGCGGCAGCGCGCCTTCCGGCGCTCGCCGGCCTCGCGGTACTCCGGTTCAACACGCGCGGCACGACCTCGCCACGCGGCACGAGCGAAGGCTCGTTCGGACAGGGCATCGACGAGCGAGCGGATGTCGCGGCGGCGATGTCGTTCGTCGAGGCGCGCGCCCTGCCGCATCCGTGGCTCGTCGGTTGGTCGTTCGGCACCGAGCTCGCGCTGAAGTACGGGCTCGACCACGGTATCGACGGCGCGATCCTGCTGTCGCCCCCGCTGCACCGCACCAGTGAGCAGGAACTCGCCCGCTGGCATGGTGCCGCCCCCTCGCTCGTGGCGCTCATTCCCGAGCACGACGACTACCTGCGGCCGCCGGAGGCCGCCGAGCGGTTCGCCGGGCTACCGAAGCTGCGCCGCATCGATGTCGCCGGAGGCAGGCACCTGTGGGTCGGTGAGTCTCAGACGCGGCGCGTTCTCGACGAGATCGTGGCGGCGGTGAACCCCGCGGCTCTGCCGCTGCCGACCGTGTGGCCCGCGACATCCGATTCGACGACCGGTTGACTCGCCGCGTCAGCGCTCGTTCTGGCGGGGGATCACGACCTGCTTGATGATGAGGAGGCCGGCGGCGGCCACCGGAATCGCGACGAGCGCTCCGAGGATGCCGCCGAGCGCGCCGCCCGCGAGCGCGGCGATGACGACGAGAGCGCTCGGGATCTTCACCGCTCGGTTCATGATGCGAGGGCTGAGCACGTATGCCTCGACCTGCATGTAGATGATGTAGTAGATCGCTGCGACGAGCGCGGTGAGCGGTGAACCGAGCCCGGGGATCAGGCACACGAGCACGATGATCACGGAGCCCGTCAGCGTGCCGACCAGTGGTACGAGGGAGAACAGGAACGCGAGGAACGCGAGCACCGCGGGGAACGGCGCGTTGATGATCGACAGGAAGATGAAGCTCAGCACGCCGTTCACGGCCGCGAGCGAAGCCTGCCCGAGCACGAATCGCCCGACCGATTGCGTGATCTGCTCAGTGAGGTCGGCGAAACGCTCGCGCTTCGATGCGGGCACGAGCTGGTAGGTCGCGCGCTTCATCGCGTTCAGCGATGCCGTGAAGTACAGCATCAGGATGAACACCACGATGACGGCGAAGATGCCGCTGCCGATCGCGAAGGCCACGAGCAGCACGCCGCCCGCGAGTTCGCTCAGCTTGTCGGGGTTGGTGACGAAGTCGGTGAGCCCGGTCGTGACCTGCTCGATCACCACATCGACTTGGATCTGCGGGAACTGCTGCTTGAGCGTGTCGATCCACTCCTGCGAACTGACACGCTCGACGATTCGGGGGATCTCCTCGACGAGCTGGCTGACCTGCTCGACGATGATGGGGACGACGGCGAGCACGAGGGCGGCGACGAGCAGTCCCACGCCGGTCATCACGATGACGATCGCGGCCCAACGCGGAAGCCCTCGGCGCTCGAGCCAGCTGATCGCCGGGTCGAGGCCGAGGGCCAGGAACAGAGCCGCGCCGATGTAGGTGATGATCGTCGAGAGATTCGCGATCGAGGTGATGATGAGCAGGCCGACACCCACGCCGAGGGTGCCGAGCAGCCCGATGCGGAACGCGTTCTGGATCTTCATGGAACCGCCGCGCTCCCTTCGCCGGACTACTTCTTCGTGTCTGCCGCCACCTGCTCAGCCTGCGTGAGCACGCCGCGCAGGCTCTCGAAGTACCCGGCGACCGCGTCGCGCTCGATCCTAATCTGCGACAGCCGGTCTTCGGCGTCAGCCACGAGGGCGCGGGTGCGCTCTTCGGCGTCGGCGATGAGCTTGCGGGCCTGGTCGTGCGCCGCAGCGATGCGCTCGCGTGCCTCTTCGTCGGCCCTGTCGCGAACCTTGGCGATCTCGGCGCGACCCTCGGACTCGAGGCGGTCGGCCTCGGCGCGGCTCTCGGCGGTGCGGGCGACCGCGTCGGCGAGTTCGGCGTTGGCGTCGGCGAGGAACGTCTGGGTCTGTGCGACGGCGTCCTGATGGGCCACGAGCAGCTCCTGCTCGGCCTCGTCGCGCTTGGCGGTGAGTTCGGACTCGAGGTCGAGGCGAGCCTTCTCGATCTCGCGCTGCTGCCGGTTGACCTCGTGAGTGGTCTTCTTGCGCAGCGCCGTGAGCTGGTTGTCGAGGTCGATGCGGGCCTGCTCGGACTCGGCGTCGAAGTCGGCGCGCGCCTGCTCCTGCTCGAGCGCCAGGTCGGCGCGCATCTGGTCGAGGTCGGCCGCGTGCTTCGCGCGGATGCGCTCGAGCTCGTGCTGGAGCTTCAGTCGCGCCGCCTCGGCCTCCCGCTCGAGGTCGACCGCGGTCTGCTCACGCTGCTCGACGAGTTCGGCGCGCGACGCTTCGAGCTCGCGCTCGAGGTCGGTGCGCGCCTGCTCGAGTTCGTGCACGAGCGCTGCTCGACGCTCGGTGACCTCGGCGTCGATGTCGGAGCGTGCCTCGGCCGACTCTCGCTCGAGGTCGAGGCGTGCCTGCTCGGTCTCGGCTGCGAGGTCGATGCGCGCCTGCTCGGTCTCGCGGGCGAGGTCGGCACGGGCGCGGTCGAGCTCGATGGCGACCTCGGCACGGGTCTGCTCAGTCTCCTGCGCGAGGCCGGCCGCCGTCGCCCGTGCCTCGTTGGCCTCGGTGTTGGCGGCGGTCAGGATCTCGGAGGCCTTGCGCTCGGCAGCGGACACCGAAGCTGCGGACTCGCGCTTCGCGCTCGAGCGCAGTTCTGCGGCCTCGGTGGCGACGGAACCACGGATCGCCGCGGCGTCGCGGGCGGCGTCTTGACGCAGCTGCTCGCTCGTCTCGTGTGCACGCGAGACCATGTCGTCGGCCTCGGCACGCGCGTTCTCGAGCAGCCGGTTCGCCTGGGCGCGGGTCTCGGTGAGCGTGCGCTCGGCGAGCTCGTGCGCGTCGGAGCGCATGAGGTGCGCCTCGTCTTCGGCGGCGCGGCGGAGCTTCTCGGCATCGATGTCGGCCTGTGCGATCAGGCGGGTCGACTGCTCTTCGGCGACGCGGAGGGTGTTCTCGAGCTTGGTGCCGAGACCGGAGAAGGTGGGGCTGCCGACCTCTTCGAGCTCGGCGGTGAGCTCTTCGATGCGCGCGAGCAGACGCTTGTTCTCTTTCGTGTTGTCGGCAGCCTGCGTGTTCGCGTTGATGATGTCGCGACGAAGGGTATTGAGCGCCTTGTCGACCTCATCCTTGTCGTATCCGCGGAACACCTGCGTGAACTCGGTCTCTTCGACGGCCAATTCTTCCTCCGGGGTCTGACCCGCGTTTGTGGGGGGCTCATGCGGGATGTGTCCGATTGTACGGCGGATCGGCGGGGCGCCCCGACACAGAAATGCTCAGCCGGTGGTTAGGAGACTCCCAGACACCACCAGTAGTGTGGAATGTCTTTTGTCGGCGCCGCTGATGCGGCCTTTGGAGGTAGTTCGTGCGTTTCGTCTTCGCAATCGTGGCGTTCATCGCTGCGGCAGTGATGATCGGGCTCGGCATCGCCCAGCGCACCGTGTTCCTCGAACCCGACCGTGCGGCGTTGTCGGCCGAGTTCAGCGGCGAGACCGCGTTCATCGTGGTCGAGCCCGAGGCGCTCGCGGCGCAGCCCGG
Source organism: Agromyces cavernae (assembly GCF_021044935.1). Lineage (GTDB taxonomy): Bacteria > Actinomycetota > Actinomycetes > Actinomycetales > Microbacteriaceae > Agromyces > Agromyces cavernae. The sequence goes on along the minus strand of NZ_JAJNMP010000002.1, from coordinate 627,523 downwards.
AAAGCAGACCATTTCGGCGTCGGGCAGCGACACGGTGTTCGTCTCGTATGGCCGCAGCGCCGACGTCGAGGCGTGGCTCGGTGAGACCCCGTACCAGTCGGTGTCCTACGACGCCGAGAGCGGAGAGCTCGCGACCGAGGTCGTGACGGTCGCGCCGGTCGACGACCCGCTGCCGGCAGAGCCCGCCCCTGCGACAGCGACGCCGACTCCGACGCCGACCCCGACGCCCGAGGCGGAGGCGGCGCCCGATCCCGAGGCGCTCGCCGCGGCGACACCGGTCGGATCCGACCTGTGGCTCGACGAGTTCACCGCCGAGCGCACGCTCACGACGACCATCGACGTCCCCGACGACATCTCGGTGCTGATCGCATCCGACGGGCTCAGCCCGGCACCCACGCGACTCGAGCTCGACTGGCCGCTCGACAATGCCACCCCGATGGCGGGGCCGCTCCTCGCAGGCGGCGCTCTCGTGTTCCTCGTGGGCATCGGCCTCGTGATCTCCGGCTTCGTGCACCACCGCCGCTCTCGTGGTCCCCGCCGCAATCTGCCCAAGGGGCCGCGCGGCAAGCTGCCGAGCGCGCCGAGGCCGCCGCGGCGCAGCCAGGTCGCCGGTGGCAAGCGCGCGATCGGTCGTGCGAAGCGGGTCGCGCTCGTACCGGTGCTGCTGGTTCCCGCGATCGCACTGAGCGCCTGTTCGGCCGACTACTGGCCGAGCTTCGACCAGGGCGAGGCGCCGGCGACGTCGGCCCCGGCCACGCCGGCGGCATCCGGTGAGCCTGCCGAGACCGTCGAGCCCGACGAGCCCACGGTCGAGCCGGCGGTCACGGTTCCGCAGATGGAGCGCATCATGCGCCGTCTGGCCGTGTTCACGGGCGAGGTCGACGAGGCCCGCGATGCGACGCTCGCCGCCGAGCGGTTCACCGGCCCCGCGCTCGAGGCCCGCGCCGCGAACTACACGATTCGCGGCTCGCTGCCCGATCACCCGGCGCCGCCCGCGATCCCGGCTTCCCCGCTCACCCTGACCCTGCCGCAGCAGGTCACGGGCTGGCCGCGCACCGTGCTCACGATCGCGAAGAACGCCGACGATCCGACGATCGCCCCCACAGCGCTCGTGCTCGTGCAGGAGTCGCCGCGCGAGAACTACCACGTGCTCTACTCGATGGCGCTGGCGCCAGAGGCCGACGTGCCCGAGGTCGCGCCCGCCTCGATCGGCGCCGCGCCGATCTCTCCCGAGTTCAAGGGCCTCGTCATGCCGACCGGCCAGGTCGCCTCCGCCTATGCCGACGTGCTGCTCAAGGGCGACGAGTCGGAGTTCGCGACGGCCTTCGATCCCGAGGGCGACCTGCTGCGCGAGCAGCTCGGCGTCACGGGTCAACAGGCGATCAATGACGATCTTCCGGCGACGGCCGACGCGACCTTCTCGAACGCGGTCGCCGACAGTCCCACGGTCGCGCTGGCCACGAACGACGCCGGGGCGCTCGTGACCGTCTCGATCAACCAGATCGAGAAGGTCGTGCCGAACGACGGCGGTACGATCGGATTCCAGGCCGGTGCGCCGGGTGCGGCACTCTCGGGCTTCACCGAGAAGAGCGCCAAGGGCGTGCAGCGCGAGATCGGCATGCAGTTGCTCTTCTACGTGCCCGGCGTCGGCACCGGCGACGAGAATCAGCAGATCCGGCTGCTCGGCTGGTCCGAGAGCCTCATCGCAGCATCGGAGATCCCATGACGAACGCGATTCCGCCGACGGGCGCCGCCCTTCGTGGAGCGGTCGACCTGTCGGCCCTCGTCCAGCGTCAGCAGCAGGGCTCCCAGCCCGAGCACGGCGCGCACTCCTCGTCGCTGCCGGGCGACCAGATCGTCTTCGAGACCGATGACGCGGCCTTCGGCCACACGCTCGAGCTCTCCCGCACCGTTCCGGTCGTCGTGGCGCTCTGGGCGTCATGGAGCGAGCCGTCGAAGGTGCTGCTCGGCTCACTCGAGCGCCTGGTGCGCGCCCACGACGGACAACTCGTCCTCGCGGCGGCCGACGCCGATCGCAGCCCCCAGCTCGTGCAGGCCTTCCAGGCGCAGTCGATCCCGACCGTCGTCGCGCTCGTCGCCGGCCAGCCCGTGCCGCTCTTCGCGGGCGTGCAGCCCGACGACGTGATCGGGCAGCTGTTCGACCAGTTGCTCGAGCTCGCCGCACAGCACGGCGTCACCGGCCGCATCGAGGCAGGCGAGGCGGGCGAGACGGGTGCCGAGGGCGCCGGCGCCGAGCCGGTCGAGCCGCCGCTGCCTCCGCTGCACCAAGAGGCGTACGACGCCATCGAGCGGGGCGACTACGACGCCGCGGCATCGGCCTATCGCACCGCGATCGCGCAGGACCCCCGCGACTCGCTCGCGACCGCCGGGCTCGCTCAGGTGAACCTGCTCGGCCGCCTCAAGGGCAAGACGCTCGACGAGATCCGTTCGGCTGCGGCATCCGCACCCGACGACCTCGGCGCTCAGCTCGACGTGGCCGACCTCGACCTCTCGGGCGGTCACATCGATGACGCGTTCGATCGCCTGCTGAACCTGTTCCCGTCGCTCGACGCCGATGGCAAGAAGCTCGTGCGCGAGCGCATCGTCGAGATGTTCGAGGTCGTCGGCACCGACGACCCGCGAGTCGGCGCGGCACGTCGCCGTCTTGCGAGCCTGTTGTACTGAGACCGGGGTTTCGAGACGGCGCTGGCGCGCCTCCTCAACCCACGGTGGAGAGACGGCGCTTCGCGCCTCCGCGACCCGCACTCAGTCGAGCGTGAACCAGACCGCGCCGAGCGGGGGCAGGGTGAACACGCCCGACGCGGGGCGGCCGGCCCACGGGGCATCCGTCACCTCGACGCCGCCGAGGTTGCCCACACCCGAACCGCCGAACTCCATGGCATCGGAGTTCAGCACTTCGCGCCAGCGTCCGGCGAGCGGCAACCCGATGCGGAAGCCGTCGTGCGGGCGCCCGGCGAAGTTCACGATGCACAGCAACGGCCGTCGCTCGCGGTCGTAGCGCAGGAACGCGATGACGTTCTCGGCGGCCGCGCCCCCCTCGACCCACTCGAAGCCGGCCGAGTCGTCGTCGAGCTGCCAGAGTTGCGGCATCGCTCGATAGAGGCGGTTGAGCGCGCCGACGAACTCGGCGAGCTGCTTGTGGGTGGGCTGGTCGAGGATCCACCAGTCGAGGCCGCGCTCCTCGCTCCACTCGGACAGCTGGCCGAACTCCTGGCCCATGAACAGCAGCTGCTTGCCGGGGTGCGCCCACATGTACGACAGGTAGGCGCGCATGTTCGCGAGCTGCTGCCAGTGGTCGCCGGGCATCTTGCGGATGAGCGAGCCCTTGCCGTGCACGACCTCGTCGTGGCTGATCGGCAGCACGAAGTGCTCGCTGAACGCGTAGAGGAACGAGAACGTGAGGTCGTTGTGGTGGTGCGAGCGGTACATCGGGTCCTTCTGGATGTACTGCAGGGTGTCGTGCATCCATCCCATGTTCCACTTGTAGCCGAAGCCCAGCCCGCCCGAGCCGGTCGGCGCGGTCACGCCGGGCCACGACGTCGACTCCTCGGCGATCATGACGACGCCGGGGTTGCGTTTGTAGGCCGTGGCGCTGGCCTCCTGAAGGAAGCCGATGGCTTCGAGGTGCTCGCGGCCGCCGTAGATGTTCGGCTCCCACTGGCCGGCCTCGCGCGAGTAGTCGAGGTAGAGCATCGAGGCGACCGCGTCGACCCGCAGTCCGTCGACGTGGAACTCCTCGAGCCAGAACAGCGCGTTCGCGACGAGGAAGTTGCGCACCCGCGGGTTGCCGTAGTCGAAGACGTAGGTACCCCAGTCGAGCTGTTCGCCGCGACGCGGGTCGGCGTGCTCGTAGAGCGGTTCACCGTCGAAGCGGGCGAGGGCCCAGTCGTCTTTGGGGAAGTGGCCGGGCACCCAGTCCATGAGCACGCCGATGCCCGCCTGGTGCAGCCGGTCGATGAGGTACCGGAGGTCGTCGGGGGAGCCGTAGCGGCTCGTCGCGGCGAAGTACCCGGTGACCTGGTAACCCCAGGAACCGCCGAACGGATGCTCCGCCAGCGGCATGAACTCGACGTGCGTGTAGCCCAGCCAGTCGAGGTACTCGATGAGCTCGTCGGCGACCTCGCGATATCCCTTGCCGGGGCGCCACGAGCCGAGGTGCAGCTCGTAGATCGACATCGGCAGTTCGTGCGGGTTGGCGGCGGCTCGCCGCGACATCCACTCGCCGTCGTGCCATTCGTGGGAGCTGACGCTCACGACCGACGCGGTCGCCGGCGCGATCTCGGCCTGGCGGGCCATGGGGTCGGCCTTCATGACCCACGCACCCGAGCTCGTGAGGATCTCGAACTTGTAGATCGTGCCGGGCTCGAGGTCGGGCACGAACAGCTCCCACACGCCTGACGAGCCCATGCTGCGCATCGCGTGGCCGGCGCCGTCCCACCGGTTGAACTCGCCGACGACGCGCACGGCCCGGGCGTGCGGCGCCCACACGGTGAACGCGGTGCCCCGCACTGCGCCGGCGATGCCCCAGTGCTCGCGGTAGCGGGCGCCCATGCTCTTCCAGAGTTCTTCGTGCCGGCCCTCGCCGATGAGGTGCAGGTCGAGCTCGCCGATCGTCGGGGCGAAACGGTACGGGTCGTCGGCCGACCACTCGGTGTCGCCGTTGTAGTGCGCGACGACGCGGTAGTCGGTCGGTCCGAATGCGCCGGCGCCCGCCCAGACCCCGTGTCCCACGTGTTCGAGAGCCAGGGCGGTGCCGTCGGCAAGCATCGCGTCGACCGAGTCGGCGAGGGGGCGTCGCGTGCGGATCACGGTGAACGGGCCGGGCTGGTGCGCCAGGTCGAAGCCGTGCTGCCCGAGTACCGAGTGCGGATCCGAGTGACGGCCCTCGGCGACCGCGGCGAGCACCTCGTCGGCGATGACGGGTGCGGCGACTCGTTCAGGCATGCAGGCCCCTTCTCACGTGGAGGATGTGCGCGGGGCGGGTGAACGCGTCGAGCCGCACGTAGTTCGACGCACCCCATTCCCAGACCGTACCCGTGACGAGGTCTTCGACCTCGAAGCGCGCGCCGGGCTCGAGCCCGATGTCGGCGAGGTCGAGGTGCACGGTCGTCTCACGCACCGAGTGCGGGTCGACGTTCGCGACGACGATGATCGTGTCGTCGACGCCGTCGCCCGTGAAGCGGCCCTCGAGGTGCTTCGAGTACACGAGCACCGAGTCGTCTTCGCTGTGGTGGAATCGGATGTTGCGGAGCTGCCCGAGCGCCGGATGATCGGACCGGATGCGGTTCAGGATGCCGAGGTACAGCGCGAGCGATCGACCCTCGGCCTCGGCAAGGGCGAAGTCGCGCGGCTTGTACTCGTACTTCTCGTTGTCGATCGCCTCTTCGGCCCCGGGCCGAGCGACCGACTCGAACAGCTCGAACCCCGCGTACACGCCCCAGAGCGGGGCCGCGGTCGCGGCGATCGTCGCGCGCACGGTGAACGCCGCCGGCCCGCCGAACTGCAGGTACTCGGTGAGGATGTCGGGGGTGTTCACGAACAGGTTCGGCCGCATGAAGTCGGCGGTCTCCTGCGACACCGAGGTGAGGAACTCCTCGAGCTCGGACTTCGTGTTGCGCCACGTGAAGTACGAGTACGACTGCTGGAACCCGACCATCGCGAGCGCCTGCATCATGGCGGGGCGGGTGAACGCCTCGGCGAGGAACACCACGCCCGGGTCATCCGCATTGATCGTCGAAATCAATCGCTCCCAGAACCACAGCGGCTTCGTGTGCGGATTGTCGACGCGGAAGATGCGCACGCCCTGCGTCATCCAGTGCCGCACGATCCGCAGCACCTCGGAGAAGATGCCCTCGGCGTCGTCGTCGAAGTTCACCGGGTAGATGTCCTGGTACTTCTTCGGCGGGTTCTCGGCGAAGCGGATGGTGCCGTCGGGCAGTTGCGTGAACCAGTCCGGGTGGTCGGCGACCCACGGGTGGTCGGGAGACGCCTGCAGCGCCAGATCGAGAGCGATCTCGATGCCGAGCGTGTTCGCCCGTCGCACGAACGCGCGAAAGTCGGCGAGCGTGCCGAGGTCGGGGTGCACGGCGTCGTGTCCGCCGGCGCTGCCGTCGCGCGACGGCCCGCCGATCGCCCACGGTGAGCCGGGGTCGTGCGGGCCCGGGGTCAAGGTGTTGTTGGGGCCCTTGCGATTGGTGAGGCCGATCGGGTGGATCGGCGGCAGGTACACGACGTCGAAGCCCATCGCGGCGACGCCGTCGAGCCGGCGCATCGCGGTGCGGAAGCTTCCGCTCCTCCACCGCCCGTCCTTGAACTGCTTCGCGCCCTCTGAACGGGGGAAGAACTCGTACCACGAGCCCACGCCCGCATGCCGGCGTTCGACGAGGATCGAGTGCTCGGGGGAGTCGGTCGTGAGGCGCGCGAGTGGGCGGCCGATGAACTCGGCGAGCAGCGGGTGGTCGACGAGGGCGCGGCGTTCGGGGGCGGATGTCGCGGGGTCGCGCAGCGCCCTCGCGAGGCCGTCGAGCTTCGCGCGGGTCGCGCGGGTGCGCGACTTCTCGGCGGCCGCGCGATCGAGGAGCCGCGCACCGATCTCGTACATGAGCTCGACGTCGACGGCCGCATCGATCTTGAGCGCGGCGTCGTGCCGCCATGTGGCGATCTCGTCGTCGAGGCCCGTGACGTGCCAGTGCCACTCGCCGACCTCGTCGAGCAGCACCTTCGCCTCCCAACGATCGGTGCCCGGCGCCATCGGCGACATGCGCTCACGTCGTTCGACGCCCGACGGGCTCGTGATCACGAGCATCGCGCCCACCTTGTCGTGGCCCTCGCGGAACACGGTCGCGCGGAACGGCACCACCTCGCCCTCGAAGGCCTTGGGGCGCCAGCGGACATCGGGCACGGACGGGGTGAGCCGCGTCACGGGGATGCGGCCGGCGAGCACGGGGGCGGTCGTCACGGTTCGACCGTAGCGCGGAATCGCACGATCGGCGTGACCTGCGGTTCACACGTTCGTCATGCACCGCCCATAGGGTTGACCCCGTGAAGCCGATCCGCAAGTTCACCGTTCGTGCCGTCGTTCCCGGCTCGCTGAGCGCCCTCGAAGAGCTCGCCGGCAACCTGCGCTGGTCGTGGCACGAACCCACGCGGCGCCTGTTCGAGCACATCGACCCGGTGCTGTGGCGCACCTGCGAGCGCGACCCGGTCGCGTTCCTCGGTGAGGTCGACCCGGCACGCCTCGACGAGCTCGCAGCCGACGGCGGCTACGTCGAGTGGGCCGAGCGCGAACGGGCGGGAATGCGCGAGTACCTGTCCGAGCCACGATGGTTCCAGTCGCTCGGCGCCGAAGTGCCGGCCGCGATCGCGTACTTCTCGCCCGAGTTCGGCATCACCGAGGCACTGCCCCAGTATTCGGGCGGCCTGGGCATCCTCGCGGGCGACCACTTGAAAGCGGCATCCGATCTGGGGGTTCCGCTGATCGGCGTGGGCCTCTTCTACAAGTCGGGGTACTTCTCGCAGTCGATCTCGCCTGACGGCTGGCAGCAGGAGCGCTACCCGGTGCTCGACCCCGACGGCCTGCCGTTGTCGGTGCTGCGCAATCCCGACGGTTCGCCGGTGCAGATCACGCTCGCCCTGCCCGACGACGCGAGCCTGCACGCACGCATCTGGAAGGCCTCGGTCGGGCGCATCACGCTGCTCATGCTCGACACCGACATCCCCGCGAACAGCGACGGGCTGCGCACCGTCACCGACCGGCTCTACGGCGGTGGCGGCGAGCACCGGCTGCTGCAGGAGCTGCTGCTCGGCATCGGCGGCGCCCGTGCGGTGCGGTCGTTCACGTCGCTCAGCGGGACACCCGCGCCCGACGTGTTCCACATGAACGAAGGGCACGCCGGGTTCCTCGGCCTCGAGCGCATCGCGACGTACATCGGCGAGGGCCTCACGTTCGCCGAGGCGCTGCAGCTCGTTCGCGCCGGCACCGTGTTCACGACGCACACGCCCGTGCCCGCGGGAATCGACCGGTTCGACCGCGGACTCGTCGAGCGGTACCTCACGAGCTCGCTGCTTCCCGGCGTCGAGCCCGCCGATGCGCTCGCCCTCGGCGTCGAGCCCGGTGCCGATCCCGCGACGAGCGCGTTCAACATGGCCGTCATGGGCCTGCGCCTCGCGCGGCACGCCAACGGCGTCTCGAAGCTGCACGGCCAGGTCAGCCGCCGCATGTTCGGCGAACTCTGGCCCGGTTTCGATGACGACGACGTGCCGATCACCTCCATCACGAACGGCGTGCACGCACCCACGTGGACCGACGCCGCCCTGCTCGGCGTCGCCGAATCGACGCTCGGCACCGGTGACACCGAGCACGCCGACTGGCGCAGCGACGCCCTCAGCGACGCCGAGTTCTGGAACGTCAAGCGCCGCATGCGCCTGCAGCTCGTCGAAGACGCCCGCCGCCGCCTCGCGTCGGCGTGGAGCGAGCAGCACTCGGGCTCCCCGGCTCCCAAGTGGATCTCGAAGGTGCTCGACCCCGACACCCTGACCGTCGGGTTCGCTCGCCGCGTGCCGACCTACAAGCGGCTCACCCTCATGCTGCAGGATCCCGAGCGGCTGAAGTCGATCCTCACCGACCCCGAGCGGCCGGTGCAGTTCGTGATCGCCGGCAAGTCGCATCCGGCCGACGACGAGGGCAAGCGCCTCATCCAGCAGCTCGTGCAGTTCGCCCAGCAGCCCGAGTTGCGCGACCGCATCGTCTTCCTTCCCGACTACGACATCGGCATGGCGCAGGTGCTCTACCCGGGCTGCGACGTGTGGCTGAACAACCCGCTGCGCCCCCTCGAGGCGTGCGGCACCTCGGGCATGAAGGCCGCGATGAACGGTGCGCTCAACCTGTCGATCCTCGACGGCTGGTGGGCCGAGTTCGCGGGCGACGACTACGGCTGGGTCATCCCGTCGGCCGATGCCGCGGGCGACGCGGGCGAGCGCGACGCACTCGAGGCGGCGGCGCTCTACGAGCTGCTCGAGCACCACGTCGCCACCCGCTACTACGAGCGCGACGGCGACGGCGTTCCGGTCGAGTGGGTGCGCCGGGTGCGGCAGACGCTCGCGACCCTCGCTCCCGAACTCGGCGCCGATCGCATGGTGCGCCAATACGTGGAAGAGCTCTACCGGCCGGCTGCCCAGCACGCCGCCGTCATGATCGCCGACGGCGCCCGCAGTGCCCGCGAGCTCGCCGCCTGGACGGCGCGCGTACGCAGCTCGTGGCCCAACGTGCAGGTCACGCATGTCGAATCGGGCGGCGTCGACAGTCCGCACGTCGGCGACCAGCTGCAGTTGCGCGCCCACGTCGAACTCGACGGACTCTCGCCCGACGACGTGGCGGTCGAGGTCGTCTACGGCCGCAGCCGTGCCGACGACACGATCGACGCGGTGCGGCGCGCGCCGCTGCAGCCGGCTGCGGTGTCGGATGCCCCGGCCGCCCCGTCGGGACCCCGGCTCTACACGGGTACGGTCACCCTCGATCGGGCGGGTGCGTTCGGCTACACGGTACGGGCCGTGCCGCGGCATCCGCTGCTCCTGTCAGCCGCCGAGCTCGGCCTCGTCGCCGTCGCAAGCTGAGCAGCTCACCCCGCGCACAGATTCGTATCCGTCCCGAAAACAGGAACTCGCGAGCGACACGCCGCGCCCGCGCCTGTTTTCGGTGCCGAGCCGGCGTGTCTTCCTGTTTTCGGGACGGCTACGACCGAGCGCGGGCGATCGGGGCGTAGCGGCCCGAGGTCACGGCGATGAGGTCGTCGGGGGAGAGCTCGAGGTCGAGGCCGCGGCGACCCCCCGACACGAGGATCGTCTCGCTGAGGATCGCCGACTCGTCGAGCACCGTCGGCAGCGCGGTCTTCTGCCCGATGGGGCTGATGCCGCCGACGATGTAGCCGGTCTTGCGTTCGGCGACCTTCGGGTCGGCCATCTCGGCGCGCTTGCCGCCCAGCGCGTTCGCGAGCGCCTTCAGGTCGAGTTGCAGTGCGACTGGAACGATGCCGACGGCGAGCTCGCCGTCGATGCTCGCGAGCAGGGTCTTGAACACCCGGTCGGGTTCGACGCCGAGCTTCTCGGCGGCCTCGAGCCCGTAGGCGGCGGCCCGCGGGTCGTGGTCGTACGAGCGCGCCGTGAAGGGGATGCCGGCCCTCGTGAGGGCGAGGGTCGCCGGGGTCGCCGCCGACGTCGCGGACGCGGCATCCGACCGCTTCGTCATGCCGGCGTTCCGTCGACGCGGAACAGCCGCATCGACGGTCCTTGGATCGTGACCTGCTCGCCCGGCGCGTGCTCGCCGCCGAGTCCGTAGCCGGGCGACTCCTCGGCCGAATCCCACAGCAGCGTGTACCCGGTGACGCCCTCGTGCGAGGGGAGGATGACCTCGGCGGCCGACTCGCTCGCGTGCACGACGAGCAGGATGCGGTTGTACTCCTCGAACTCGGGCGTCGACGCCGCGAGGAACTGCAGCGTCTGCTCGCCGGGGTCGTTCCAGTCGTCGATGGTCATCGTGCCGCCCTCGGCGTTGAACCAGTCCATCTGCGAGGCGTTCTTCGTGGTCTCGCCGAGCCGCCCGAAGTGCACGGGACGCAGCGCTGGGTTCTCGGCGCGCAGCCGGATGAGGTGCCGGGTGGTCGCGAGCAGGTCGGGCCCGAACCGCGGGCGCTCGTCGGCGTCCCATGCCATCCAGGTCAACGGCGAATCGTGGCAGTACGCGTTGTTGTTGCCGCGCTGGCTTCGTCCGAACTCGTCGCCGGCGGTCAGCATGGGAACGCCCGCCGACAGCAGCAGCGTGCCGAGCAGGTTGCGGATGCTGCGACGCCGCGCCGCGCGGATCGCCGGGTCGGCCGCCTCGCCCTCGACGCCGTGGTTGTACGAGTTGTTGTTGTCGGTGCCGTCACGGTTCTGCTCGCCGTTGCCCCGGTTGTGCTTCACGTCGAAGGCGGTGAGGTCGGCGAGGGTGAAACCGTCGTGCGCGGTGATGAAGTTGAGGCTCGCGAGCGGCCCGCGCTCGGCCGAGAACGTGTTCGACGAGCCCGCGAGGCGGGTCGCGAACCGGCCGATGCCGCTGACGCCCGGGTCGTTCGCACGCTCGCGGCGCAGGTCGCCCAGCCAGAAGTCGCGCATGCGGTCGCGGTAGCGGTCGTTCCACTCGCTGAAGCCGGTGGGGAAGTTGCCGGTCTGCCAGCCGCCGGGGCCGACGTCCCACGGCTCGGCGATGAGCTTCGAGGCGCTGAGCACGGGGTCGGCGAGCATCGCCTGCAGCAGCGGATGCCCGGGCGTGAACTGCTCGCGGTCGTCGCGGCCGAGGGTCGCGGCGAGGTCGAGGCGGAACCCGTCGACCTGCAGCTCTTCGGCGAAGTACCGCATCGAGTCGAGAACGAGTCGCTGGGCCGGTTCGCGGCCGAAGTCGAGCGAGTTGCCGCACCCGGTGGTGTCGACGTACCGGCCGTGCGCGTCATGCCGGTAATAGGCCGCGTTGTCGATGCCGCGGAACGAGTAGGTCGGACCCTGCCGGCCCTCTTCGGCGGTGTGGTTGTAGACGACGTCGAGGATGACCTCGAGCCCCGCCTCATGAAGGCGCTTCACCATGCCGGCGAACTCGCGCCGGACCGCCGCGGCGCCCTCGGCCTGGGCCGCGGCCGAGGCGTAGGGCGCGTGGGCAGCGAAGAACGCGAGCGTGTTGTAGCCCCAGTAGTTGAGCTTGCCCTGCCGCACGAGCCGATCTTCGGCCACGAAGGCGTGCACGGGCAGCAGTTCGACGGCCGTGACCCCGAGCGCGGTGAGGTACTCGAGCGACGCATCGTGCGCGAGACCCGCGTAGGTGCCGCGCAGGGGCTCGGGGATCGCGGTGTTGAGCTTCGAGAACCCGCGCAGGTGCGCCTCGTAGAACACTGAATGGTCCAGTGGTGTGCGCGGCTTGTCGACGCCGCCCCAGTCGAAGCCGGTCTCGGTGAGCGAGGCGAGCGCGACGCCGCGCCACGAGCCGTCGTCGGCCTTCGCCAAGCCCCTGGCGTAGGGATCGAGCAGCGAGTGCACGGGGTTGAACGCGTGGTCGAAGCCGGCCGGGCCGTCGACGCGCAGGCCGTAGTGCGCACCCGGCGTGAGCGACGCCGAGGCGCCGCTCCACACGCCGTGCTCGTCGCGGCTCAGCGGCGTGCGTTCGGTCGCCCAGTCGAGGTCGTCGGCGTCGAAGACCACGAGGTCGATGGATGTCGCGTGCTCCGACCAGATGCGGATCCCACCGCCGTCGGCCCCGGCGCGAACACCGAGGTCATGCAGGGGATCGGGCGCAGGCATGGGTTCTACAGTAGGACACATGGTCTACCTCGACCACGCCGCCACGACCCCGATGCTTCCCGAAGCCGTCGAGGCGCTCACGGCTGCCCTCGCCGTCGTCGGCAACCCCTCCTCGATCCACAGCGCGGGCCAGCAGGCCAAGCGCCTGCTCGAGGAGTCGCGCGAGCAGATCGCCGCGACGCTCGGCGCCGACGGCATCGAGGTGATCCTCACCGGCAACGGCACCGAGGCCGTGAACCTCGCGATCAAGGGCATCTGGTGGCAGCGGCAGACGCCTGCCCGCCGACGCATCCTCATGCCGGCGGGCGAGCACCACGCCACGCTCGACACCGTCGAGTGGCTCGCGCAGCACGAGGGTGCCGTCATCGACGAGGTCGCGGTCGACGAGGTCGGGCGCGTGCGGCTCGATGCATTCGAGTCGGCGCTCGGCGATGGGTCATCCGTCTCGCTCGTGACCATGCTGTGGGCCAACAACGAGGTCGGCACCATCCAGCCGGTCGAGCAGGTGGCCCGGCTCACCGCTCGCGCGGGCGTTCCCCTGCACGTCGACGCGATCTCGGCGTATGGGCAGCTTCCGATCGATTTCCACGGCCTGCGACGGGTGACGGATGCCCCGGGCGGCGCCGGTCTCGTCGCCCTCAGCGCCTCCGCGCACAAGATCGGCGGCCCCGCCGGCATCGGTGCGCTCGTGCTCGACCGCACCGCGGCCGTCGAGCCGCTCATCCACGGTGGCGGGCAGCAGCGCAAGGTGCGTTCGGGCACGCAGGACGTCGCGGCGGCGGCTTCGTTCGCGGCGGCGGCGCGGGTCGTCGCCGCACGCCTCGACGACGACGCGCCCCGCATGGCCGCGCTGCGCGACCGGCTCATCGCGGGTGCGCTCGACGCGGTGCCGTCGGCTCGGCTGTCGGGCGACCCCGACCCCGCCGGGCGGCTGCCGGGCAACGTGCACTTCTCGTTCCCGGGCTGCGAGGGCGACTCGCTGCTGTTCCTGCTCGACGCTGCCGGCGTCGCCGTGTCGACCGGATCCGCGTGCCAGGCCGGGGTGCCCGAGCCGTCGCACGTGCTCGTGGCCATGGGCCGCACCGAGGCCGACGCGCGCGGGGCCCTGCGAATCACGATCGGGCACACGTCGACCGACGCCGACGTCGACGCGTTCCTCGCGGCGCTCCCCGCCGCGCACGCGCAGGCCGCTCGCGCCGGCCTCGCCGCCCGCGCGACCTCATTCGACCGCTGACACCGGGCACGGGGCATCCGCTCAGGAGGCCTTGCCTACACTGGAGTGGTGAAGGTTCTCGCAGCGATGAGCGGCGGCGTCGACAGCGCCGTCGCTGCCGCGCGCGCCGTCGAGGCCGGCCACGACGTGGTCGGGGTGCACCTGGCGCTCAGCCGCAACGCCGGCACCCTGCGCACCGGCAGCCGCGGCTGCTGCACGATCGAGGACTCGATGGACGCGCAGCGGGCCGCCAACGTGCTCGGCATCCCCTACTACGTGTGGGACTTCTCGGAGCGGTTCAAGGCCGACGTCGTCGACGACTTCATCGCCGAGTACTCGGCGGGCCGCACGCCGAACCCGTGCATGCGCTGCAACGAGCGCATCAAGTTCGCGGCCCTGCTCGAGAAGGCGCTCGCCCTCGGATTCGACGCCGTCGCCACCGGCCACTACGCGAAGATCGTCGAAGACGCCGACGGCCACCGCGAGCTGCACCGGGCGAGTGCCGAGGCGAAAGACCAGAGCTACGTGCTCGGCGTGCTCACGGCCGAGCAGCTCGCCCATGCCTACTTCCCGCTCGGCGACACGCCGTCGAAGGCGCTCGTGCGCGAAGAGGCGGCGCGGCGCGGGCTGAGTGTCGCGCAGAAGCCCGACTCCTACGACATCTGCTTCATCCCCGACGGCGACACCAAGGGCTGGCTCGCCGAGAAGGTCGGCACCGCGGCCGGCGACATCGTCGACCGCGCCGGAGCCGTCGTCGGATCCCACGAGGGGGCGCACGCCTTCACGGTCGGCCAGCGACGCGGGATGCGCCTCGGCACCCCGGCACCCGACGGCAAGCCCCGCTTCGTGCTCGAGGTACGGCCGAAAGAGAACACGGTCGTCGTCGGCCCGAAAGAGGCGCTCGCCGTGGCGCTCATCGCGGGATCGCGGTTCTCGTGGGCCGGCCTGCCGCCCACGGACCCGGCGACGCCGTTCGACTGCGACGTGCAGATCCGCGCGCATGCCGACCCGGTTCCCGCGGTTACGGTGCTCGACGGTGACGAGCTCGTCGTCACCCCAGAGCATCCGCTCGACGGCGTCGCGCCCGGCCAGACCGCCGTCATCTACGTCGGCACGCGCGTGCTCGGGCAGTTCACGATCGACCGCACCGTGAGCGCGGTGCCGGCAGGGGTCTGACCAGATCATGTCCCCCGTTCGGGGGGCGGATCGCGTAGATTCTTCCGTGGTGGCGCCGCATCCCCGGCGTCCTGAATCTGACGAGGAGCCACCATGAACTACCCACGCGAAACCCTCGACCCGAACCGATATCAAGCCGACCCGAACGAAGACCCGGCCGCGCCGTTCCGGAACCTGGATCCTGCGCCCAGGACGAGCCCGACGATGGTCATCGAGCCGCGCGCCGACGACTGGGTCGACCCGGCCCTCTCGATCGCTCCCACGTCCGAGGAGGTCGTCGAACGCCAGCGCGAGCGATTCGGCGGCCTGAAGGTCGGCTCGGCGTTCTTTGGGTGGCTCATCGCGATGGGCGTCGCGGCGATCGTCATCGGGGTCGCCGCCGTCGCGGGCGTCGCGCTCGGGCTCGACGTGATCCAGAGCCCGCGGGCATTGGCGCGCGATATCCCGCTCGACGCCGACACGGTCGGCTGGATCAGCATCGGCGCACTGCTCGCGCTGCTGTTGGGAGCGTTCATGTGCGGCGGCTACGTCGCCGGCCGCATGGCACGCTTCAGCGGCATCGTGCAGGGCCTCGCCGTCTGGGTGTGGGCGCTCGTGATCGCGATCGTCGTCGTGCTCGCCGGCGTCGTGCTGGGCGGACGGTACGACCTCGTCGGCTACCTGGACGCGTTCCCGCGCATCCCCGTGCCCGAAGACCTGTTGATGATCGCGATCATCGTCGCCGCGGTCGTCGCCGTCGCCGTGAGCCTCGGCGGCGCCATCCTGGGCGGCCACACCGGCGTCCGCTACCACCGCAAGGTGGATCGCGTCGGGTTCGAGGCGTAGCCGCACAACCGCGTCGGAGGGGCGAGCCCCCTCCGACGCGGCCGGACGGTCGAGACGAGCGCATCCGTGCCGCCGTCGGTGGTCGCCCTTAGGATGGCGCCTGTGAGCGACATCCCGACCGACTTCGAAACTGCGCGTGCCGAGGCCGAGGCGCTCGCCGAACGCATCGAGCGCTACCGCACCACCTACTACTCCGAGGGCGTGAGCCTCGTGAGCGACGCCGAGTACGACGTCGACTTCCATCGGCTCGAGGCCCTCGAGCGGGCCTTCCCCGAACTCGCCGGCCAAGACAGCCCGACCCAGCAGGTCGGTGCGGCGCTCGTGTCGGTCGGGTTCCCGTCGCACGAGCACGCCGAGCGCATGCTGAGCCTCGACAACGTGTTCACGCTCGACGAGTTCACCGAGTGGGCGACGAAGGCCCAGGCTGCCGCCGGGCGAGCGGTGCGCTGGCTCAGCGAGCTCAAGATCGACGGGCTGGCCATCAGCCTCGCCTACCGCGACGGCGTGCTCGAGACGGCGACGACCCGTGGCGACGGCCGGGTGGGTGAAGACATCACCGAGAACATCGAGTTCATCCCGGCGATCCCTCGGCGGCTCGCGGGCGAGGCGTATCCGCCGTTCTTCGAGGTGCGGGGCGAGGTCTTCCTCCGGCCGGGCGACTTCGAGGCGCTCAACGAGCGACAGCATCGGCTGCAGGCCGAGTTCGCCGCCGAACAGCGAGCGAAGGGCCGTGCCGAAGACGCGATCCCGACGCGCTACCCCGAGTTCGCCAACGCGCGCAATACCGCCGCGGGCAGCCTCCGCCAGCGCCGCGAGAACAAGTCGGCGCAGCAACTCGAACTCATGCGCGATCGGCTCGGCAGGCTCTCGCTGTACCTGCACGGCATCGGCGCGTGGCAGAACCCGCCCGTCTCGAGCCAGTCCGAGATCTACGGGCTCCTCGCCGGCTGGGGCCTGCCGGTGTCTCCGCACTCGCGCGTGTTCGAGACGGTCGACGAGGTCACGGCGTTCATCGCCGATCGCGGCGAGCACCGCCATGACGTCGAACACGAGATCGACGGCATCGTCGTGAAGGTCGACGAGCTCGACCTGCACGACGAGCTCGGCGCGACCAGTCGGGCGCCCCGCTGGGCGATCGCGTACAAATACCCGCCCGAGGAGGTGCACACCAAGCTCCTCGACATCCGCGTCGGCATCGGCCGCACCGGGCGTGCGACGCCCTACGCGGTCATGGCGCCCGTGAAGGTGCAGGGCAGCACCGTCGAGCAGGCGACGCTCCACAATCAAGACGTCGTGAAGTCCAAGGGCGTGCTCATCGGCGACACCGTCGTGCTGCGCAAGGCCGGCGACGTGATCCCCGAGATCCTCGGCGCCGTCGAAGAGCTCCGCGACGGCACCGAGCGCGAGTGGCGCATGCCCGAACTCTGCCCCGAGTGCGGTACGCCGCTGCGACCGATGAAAGAGGGCGACATCGACCTCCGCTGCCCGAACGCGGAATCATGCCCGGCGCAGGTGCGAGGGCGCGTCGAGCACATCGGGTCGCGGGGCGCACTCGATATCGAGGTCCTCGGCGAGGTCACCGCCGCCGCGCTCACGCAGCCGACTGTGCCGTCCACCCCGCCGCTCGTCACCGAGGCGGGCCTCTTCGACCTGACCGTCGATGAGCTCGTGCCGATCGTGGTCGTCGTGCGCGATCCCGAGACCGGTGAGCCACGAGTCGACCAGAAGACCGGCGAACCGGTGCGGCGGGCACCGTTCCAGAAGACCACCCGACCGGCGACCAAGTCCCGGCCCGCCGAGTACGGGCCGTCGGGTGCCGCGACCAAGCTGCTCGAAGAACTCGAGAAGGCGAAGACGAAGCCGCTCTGGCGCATCCTCGTCTCGCTCAACGTCCGCCACGTCGGCCCGGTCGCCGCGCGTGCGCTCGCCGACCACTTCGGCTCGCTCGACGCGATCCGAGCCGCGAGCCGCGAGGAGCTCGCCGAGGTCGAGGGCGTCGGCGGCATCATCGCCGACTCATTGCTCGACTGGTTCGAGGTCGACTGGCACCACGAGATCGTCGAGCGGTGGGCGGCCGCGGGCGTGCAGTTCGCGACGCCGGGTCATCCCGGCCCTGGCCGGGCCGCCGACGCGAGCGGCGTACTCGCCGGGCTCACGGTCGTCGCGACCGGCAGCCTCGACGGCTTCACGCGCGAGGGCGCGCAAGAGGCGATCATCGCGGCAGGCGGCAAGGCGGCCTCGAGCGTGTCGAAGAAGACCGACTTCGTCGCGGCGGGCCCGGGCGCCGGTTCCAAGCTCGCCAAGGCCGAAGAACTCGGCATCCGGGTGCTCGACGCCGCGCAGTTCGCGGTGCTCGTCACCGCGGGGCCGGCGGCGCTCGACGGGTGACGCCGCCGGTCGTCGACCCCGGCCGTACCGCCGGGTGCGCGAGCGGCCGGCACGCGGCATCCGCTGCCTCGACCCACCCCGATAGAATCGGTTGATCCCCACCACGAGACGACGGAGCAGCATGTCCGAAATCAGTGCGGAGCAGGTCGCGCACCTCGCGAACCTCGCACGCATCGCGCTCACCGACGAAGAGATCGGGCACTTGACGACCGAGCTCGCCCAGATCATGCACGCGGTCGAGAAGGTGAGCGAGGTGGCCACGCCAGACGTGCCGCCGACCAGCCACCCGATCCCCATGCAGAACGTGTACCGCGACGACGTGGTCGGCGCCACCGTGCTGAGCGTCGACGAGGCGCTCGCGGGTGCCCCCGAGTCCGACGGCTCGCGGTTCGTGGTCTCGGCGATCCTGGGAGAAGAGCAGTGAGCGACGACCTGATCCGCCTGTCCGCCGCCGATCTCGGCGCCAAGCTCGCCGCGGGCGAGGTCTCGTCGGTCGAGGCGACCCGTGCGCACCTCGACCGCATCGCCGCCGTCGACGGCGCCGTGCACGCGTTCCTGCACGTCGCGGGCGAGCACGCGCTCGAGACCGCCGCCGCCGTCGACGCGAAGCGCGCCGCCGGTGACGAGCTCGGTCCGCTCGCGGGCGTGCCGATCGCGGTGAAAGACGTGCTCGTCACCAAGGGCATGCCCTCGACGTCGGGCTCGCGCATCCTCGAGGGGTGGATCCCGCCCTACGACGCGACCCCGGTCACGAAGATCCGCGAGGCGGGTCTCGTGCCCCTCGGCAAGACCAACATGGACGAGTTCGCCATGGGCTCGTCGACCGAGCACTCCGCCTACGGCCCGACGCACAACCCGTGGGACCTCGAGCGCATCCCGGGCGGCTCGGGCGGCGGCTCGGCTGCATCGGTCGCGGCGTTCGAGGCGCCGCTCGCGCTCGGCAGCGACACCGGCGGGTCCATCCGCCAGCCTGCGCACGTCACCGGCACCGTCGGCGTCAAGCCCACGTACGGCGCGGTCAGCCGCTACGGCTCGATCGCCCTGGCCTCATCGCTCGACCAGATCGGCCCGGTCACCCGCACGGTGCTCGACGCCGCGCTGCTGCACGACGTCATCGCCGGGCACGACCCGCTCGACTCGACCTCGATCCCCGAGACCTGGCCGTCGATGGCCGAGGCCGTCAGGCGATCGGATGTCTCGGGCCTTCGCATCGGCGTCATCAAGGAGCTCGACGGCGAGGGATTCCAGGCTGGTGTCCGTCAGCGGTTCCACGAGTCGCTCGACCTGCTCGCGAAGCAGGGTGCCGAGATCGTCGAGGTCTCGGCCCCGCACTTCGAGTACTCGATCGCGGCGTACTACCTGATCCTGCCCGCCGAGGCGTCGTCGAATCTCGCGAAGTTCGACTCGGTGCGGTTCGGCCTTCGTGTCACGCCCGACGGAGGCGGCACGGTCGAGCAGGTCATGGCGGCCACGCGCGAGGCCGGCTTCGGGCCTGAAGTGAAGCGTCGCATCATCCTCGGCACCTACGCGCTCTCGGCCGGCTACTACGACGCCTACTACGGCAGCGCCCAGAAGGTGCGCACGCTCGTGCAGCGCGACTTCGACGCCGCCTTCGAGCAGGTCGACGTGCTCGCCTCGCCGACCGCGCCGACCACGGCGTTCAGGTTCGGCGAGAAGCTCGCCGACCCGCTGTCGATGTACCTCAACGACATCGCGACGATCCCCGCGAACCTCGCCGGCGTTCCCGGCATCTCGGTGCCGGCGGGCCTGGCGCCCGAAGACGGCCTGCCCGTGGGCATCCAGTTCCTCGCGCCCGCGCGTCAGGACGCTCGTCTCTACAACGTCGGCGGCGCGCTCGAGCAGTTGCTCGAGGCCGAATGGGGCGGCCCGCTGCTCGGCAGCGCACCCGACCTCTCGACCCATGAGCTCACCGCGACCGAGGAAGGCGCACTCTGATGGCCCGCGCTGAACTGATGGACTACGACAAGGCGCTCGAGCTCTTCGAGCCCGTGATCGGCCTCGAGGTGCACGTCGAGTTGAACACGACGACCAAGATGTTCTCGCCGGCTCCGAATCCGGCGAACTCGGCGTATCACGGTGCCGAGCCGAACACCCTGGTGTCGCCGGTGTGCCTCGGCCTGCCCGGCTCGCTGCCGGTGGTCAACGGCGATGCGGTTCGTTCGTCGATCTCGCTCGGCCTCGCACTCGGCTGCTCGATCGCACCGTCGAGCCGCTTCGCGCGCAAGAACTACTTCTACCCCGACCTCGCGAAGAACTACCAGATCTCGCAGTACGACGAACCGATCGCCTTCGAGGGCTCGGTCGAGGTCGAGCTCGCCAACGGACGCGTGTTCGACGTGCCGATCGAGCGCGCGCACATGGAAGAAGATGCGGGCAAGCTCACGCACGTCGGCGGTTCGACCGGTCGTATCCAGGGTGCCGAGTACTCGCTGGTCGACTACAACCGTGCCGGCGTGCCGCTCGTCGAGATCGTGACGAAGCCGATCTTCGGAGCCGAGGCCGACGCGCCCGAACTCGCGAAGGCCTATGTGTCGACCATCCGCGACATCGCGCTCTCGCTCGGCATCTCCGAGGCTCGCATGGAGCGCGGCAACCTGCGCTGCGACGCGAACGTGTCGCTGCGCCCGCGCGGGGCCGAGCAGCTCGGCATCCGCACCGAGACGAAGAACGTCAACTCGTTCCGCTCGATCGAGCGGGCGGTGCGCTACGAGATCCAGCGGCAGGCGGCGATCCTCGCGAAGGGCGGCTCGATCACGCAAGAGACGCGGCACTGGCACGAAGACACGGGCACCACGAGCCCGGGCCGGCCGAAGTCCGACGCCGACGACTACCGCTACTTCCCCGAGCCCGACCTGCTGCCGGTCGTGCCGTCGGCCGAGCTGATCGATAAGCTGCGGGCGGCGCTTCCCGAGGCCCCGGCCGCGCATCGGCGCCGACTGAAGGCCCAGTGGGGCTTCACCGATCTCGAATTCCAGGATGTCGCGAACTCGGGTCTGCTCGTCGAGCTCGAAGAGACCGTGAAGGCAGGCGCGACGCCCGCCGCCGCGCGCAAGTGGTGGACGGGCGAGATCGCCCGCCTCGCGAACGCCGCGGGCGTGGATGCCGCGAGCCTCGTCGCTCCCGTGCACGTCGCCGAGCTCGCGCAGCTCGTCGACTCCGGCAGCCTCACCGACCGGCTCGCCCGGCAGGTGCTCGAGGGCGTCGTCGCGGGCGAGGGATCGCCGCAGCAGATCGTCGACATACGCGGACTCGCGGTCGTCTCCGACGACGGTGCACTCATCGCGGCGATCGACGAGGCGCTCGCGTCGCAACCCGACGTGCTCGCGAAGATCCGCGACGGCAAGGTGCAGGCCGCCGGAGCGGTCATCGGTGCGGTCATGAAGGCGATGCACGGCAAGGCCGATGCGGCGCGCGTGCGCGAGCTCGTGCTCGAGCGTGCCTCCGCTCCCGTCGAGTAGCGGGCGCGTTCTGTTTGGTGTCGGGGCGCGATCCGGTGAGGTAGTGGCGTCGTTCGGCGCTTCGCGACCGACTCACAGCGGGCTTGATGCTCGCGGTCATAGATTGAACGTCCCCTGAACGATTGGCGAGGACATCATGGGCTTCTTGGATCGACTCTTCGGCGGCGGCGACTCGCGCGATCAGCGCCCCGCGCCGCCGGTTCCCCAGGCTCGGCAGCTGAGCGACGACGAACTCGCGGTCGAGCGCTATCGGTATCTGCTGCGCACGGCACCGCCCGAGTCGATCGAGGCGGTGCACACCGAGGCGTTCGCGAAGCTCACTCCCGAGCAGCGTCAGGCCGTGTACCGCTCGCTCGCCGAACAGATGCCCGCCGGGGAGCGGCTCGTCTCCGACGAGCCGAGCGCGCTCGCGCGTGCGGCGACGCGGGCCGAACTGCGTTCGCCCGGCAGCATGGAGCGCGCCTTCAACGGAGCGAACACCCAGGGCGGCCGCGCGCAGGGCGGGCCGTCGATGGGGCAGATGATCGGCAGTTCGATGCTCGGCACCATCGCCGGTGTCGTGATCGGGTCGGCGATCGCGCAGGCATTCCTGCCCGACCCCGCGGCGTTCGAGGCGGGTGGCGAGCCGAGCGGCGACGCCGGCTCGGGTGATGCCGGTGCCGCCGATGCGGGCGCCGCGGACGCCTCGGGTGGCGACGGCGGCTGGGGCGATTTCGGCGGTGGTGGCGACTTCGGAGGCGGCGACTTCGGTGGCGGAGGAGACTTCGGCGGCTTCTGATCACCCGGCCACATCGCCGCGGCGGCACGTCAGCCGTGACGGTGGCAACCGCTAGGGTCGCAGCATGAGCAAGCAGGACGGCTCGTCGCGCCAGGTCACCACCGGCCCGGTCGACGATTCGGCGACCCCGATCCTGCATGTCGACATGGACGCGTTCTTCGTGTCGGTCGAGTTGCTGAAGCGGCCCGACCTGCGCGGCAAGCCGGTGCTCGTCGGCGGCACCGCCGGGCGTGGCGTGGTCGCTGCGGCGAGCTACGAGGCGCGTCGGTACGGCGTGAACTCGGCGATGCCGATGTCGGTCGCCTTGCAGCGATGCCCGAACGCCGTCGTGCTGCACGGCGATTACGCGAGCTATTCGAAGTACTCGAAGCGCGTCATGGCGGTCTTCGAAGAGATCACACCGCTCGTCGAGCCGCTCTCGATCGACGAGGCCTTCCTCGATGTCTCGGGGGCACGCCGGCTGCACGGCAGCCCTGCCGAGATCGCTTGGACGATCCGCAGGCGCGTCTTCGAAGAGACCGGTCTCACGTGCTCGATCGGCGTCGCGGCGACCAAGTACGTCGCCAAGGTCGCATCGAGTCGAGCGAAGCCCGACGGCATGCTGGTCGTGCCAGCAGCCGAAACCATCGAGTTCCTGCACCCGCTTCCGGTGGCGGCGCTCTGGGGCGTGGGCCGGGTGACCGAAGAATCGCTCGCACGGTTCGGGCTTCGCACCGTCGGCGACGTCGCGAACATGCCGCCCGCCGCGCTCGAGCGCGCAGTGGGGCCCGCGCTCGCGGCGAAACTCGGCAGCCTCGCGAACGGCATCGACCCGCGCCACGTGCACACCACGCGCACCGAGAAGAGCATCGGCCACGAGACGACGTTCAGCCACGACCTCACCGATCCGCGCGACCTGCGCCGCGAACTGCTGCGCCTCTCCGACAACGTCGCGGTGCGACTGCGCAAGGCGGGCATGGTCGGTCGCACCGTCGTGCTGAAACTTCGCTACGGCGATTTCCGCACGGTCACCCGGTCGCGCACGCTCGCCGAGCCGACCGACGTCGCCCGACGCATCTACGACGAGGTCTCCGATGCGCTCGGCGAACTCATCGGCGATGGTGAGCGGGTGCGCCTCATCGGGGTGCGTGCCGAGCACCTCCGGGTGTCGACGAGCGGGGCGATGCTCTGGGATCCCGATGAAGACTGGCGCGACGCAGAGCGCACCATCGACGAGGTCGCCGCGAAGTTCGGCCGGGGTGCGATCACGCCGGCCACGCTCGTGCGTCGTGGCGGTGACCGACGTGCCCATCGGCCGCGCCCGAGCACCGGCGACGATGACGCAGCCGAGGCCGCCGCCGGGTGGGGGTGGTAACCCGCGAGCACGGCGGGTAGCGTTGCCCGCATGGCTGATCTCGTTCTCGAACTCGCCCAGACCGTCGCCGGCGTCGGCGTCAAGACTTCATACGGGGAGCCGGTCGACATCGACGGCACCAAGGTCGTGCCCGTCGCGCTCGGCTACTACGGGTTCGGAGGTGGCAGCGGCACCGGAGACGGTGTCGGCAGCAAAGAGATCCACGGGCAGGGCAGCGGCAGTGGTGGTGGCGGTGGCGGCGTTTCCATTCCCCTCGGCGCATATGTGGGGCGCGGTGGCGACGTCCGGTTCGAGCCGAACCTCATCGGGCTGCTGCTCGTAGCGACCCCGCTCGTGTGGGTCACGGGCAAGGCGCTGCGCTGGGTCATCCGAGCGCTCAAGCGCTGACGAAGGCCGTTCGGCCGCAGGGTCCCGCCGCCGCCGACGCAGCGGCGTATACTCGACGCTGAACACGGGAGTCCGGTGAGCCGGGCTGAGAGGAAGGTTCTCAACCTTCGACCGTCGAACCTGATCTGGGTAATGCCAGCGCAGGGAGGCCAGCAACTTCTCATATTCCCGTGCCTCTTTCCACGAGTAGAAAGGGCACGACACGTGCACGCAACCACTTCCGCATCCGGTTCCGCCACGACGAATGGAGCGCCGCGCCTGCGCTGGCGCGTCGTCGACATCGTCGTCGCGAGCGTCATCGGCGTCGCCGTCGGCGTGGTCTTCTGGGCTTGGGGCGTCGCCTGGGGGCCGATCTCCGCGCCGATCGAGGCCGTGCTTCCGGGACTGCAGGCCGCGCCGGCAGCGGTCTGGCTCATCGCCGGGGTGCTCGGCGGGCTCATCATCCGCAAGCCCGGCGCTGCGCTGTACACCGAACTCGTCGCCGCGGTCGTCTCTGCGCTCATCGGCAGCCAATGGGGTGGCCTGCTGACCATCGAGGCCGGTCTCGTACAGGGTCTCGGCGCCGAACTCGTCTTCGCGCTCTTCCTGTACCGCTACTGGCGGTTCCCGGTCGCGTTGCTGGCAGGCGCCGCGGCGGGCCTCGGCATGGCCATCAACGACCTGATCCTCTGGTACGCAGGCGCGGCGCCGGCGTTCGCCACGATCTACACGGTGTCGGCGGTCATCGGCGGTGCGCTCATCGCGGGTGGCCTGTCGTGGCTCGCGGTTCGCGGTCTCGCGCGTGCCGGCGCCCTCGGCCGATTCGCGGCCGGGCGCGAGTTGCAGGCGGTCTGACATGACGGGCGGCGCGATCGCCGCCTCCGCACCCGCTTCGATCGAGGCACGGGGCTGGGGGTGGCGGCACGGCGGCAGGCGTGTGCCCGCCGTCTCCGGCCTCGACCTGCGCGTCGCGCCGGGCGAGCGGGTGCTCCTGCTCGGCGCGTCGGGCGCGGGCAAGTCGACCCTGCTGCACGGGCTCGCGGGCGTACTCGGTGGCGATGACGAGGGTGAGTCGCTGGGCGAACTCACCATCGACGGACGTCCGGCATCGGCCGCTCGGGGTCGTTCGGGTCTCGTGCTGCAGGATCCCGACTCGCAGATCGTCATGGCCCGACTCGGCGACGACGTCGCATTCGGCCTCGAGAACCTCGGCGTTCCTGCCGACGAGATCTGGGGCCGCGTCGGCGCTGCGCTCGACGCCGTGGGGCTGCGCCTGCCGCTCGAGCACTCGACGGCGGCACTCTCGGGCGGGCAGCGTCAACGTCTCGCGCTCGCGGGCGTGCTCGCGATGCGCCCCGGGCTCATCCTGCTCGACGAGCCGACCGCGAACCTCGACCCCGACGGGGTGCACGAGGTGCGCGACGCGGTGGCGCGGGTCGCCGACGAGACCGGGGCGACGCTCGTCGTCATCGAGCACCGCGTGTCGGTGTGGATGCCGGTCGTCGACCGGGTGGTCGTGCTCGGCCACGGCGGGGTGATCGCCGACGGCAGCCCCGATGACGTGCTGGTCGGGCAGGCGGCGTCGCTTCGGGCGGCGGGCGTGTGGTTGCCATCGGATGTCCCATGGCGAGCCCACCCCTCGACGGCGCGAGGTGTCGAGCCGCTCATGACCGCGCATCGGCTCGACGTGGCCCGCGTGCCCGGAACCCCGGTGCAGCGCGGCATCGACCTGCGCATCGATTCGGGACGAGTCACCGCCGTCACGGGGCCGAACGGCGCCGGCAAATCGACCCTCGCCCTCACGATGGCAGGGCTGCTGCGTCCCGACGGGGGCCGGCTCGAGCCCGGGGCGGCGATGGCGGGTGCGCGTGGAAACGAGCCCTGGCGGTGGCGCTCCCGAGACCTGCTCACCCGCATCGGCACCGTGTTCCAGCATCCCGAGCACCAATTCCTCATGGGCTCGGTGCTCGCCGAGCTCGAGGTCGGGCCGCGCGCGCTCAAGATGCCGCCGCGCGAGCGCCGCGAGCGCATCGAACCGCTGCTGACCGCACTGCGACTCGAAGCGCTCACGTCGGCGAATCCGTTCACGCTCTCGGGGGGAGAGAAGCGACGCCTCTCGGTGGCCACGGTGCTCGCGACGCGCCCGCGCATGCTCGTCCTCGACGAACCCACGTTCGGGCAGGACGCGAACACGTGGCGCGAGCTCGCGCGGCTCATCACCGACCTGCGCGACGACGGCGTCGGCGTGATCGCCGTGACGCACGATGAGACCTTCATCGACGCGGTCGCCGACACTCGATTCGAACTGAGCGTCGACGGCGACGCCGCGATGTCCGATGCCGGGGGCCGCGGCCGCTCGAACGCCGGGGGAGTGTCGGAATGAGCATCGCCACCGTGCGCCCCGACCTGCCCCTCGCGGGGATCAACCCCGTCGCGAAGGTCGCGGCGACGATACCGCTCTCGATCGGTCTCGTGCTCACCCTCGACCCGGTCTCGGCGGGCGTCGCGATCGTCTGCGAGCTCATCGTGTTCACCGCGGTGGGGCTGGGCCCGCTGCTGTGGTCGCCGCGAACCCTGCCCGTCTGGATCGCCGCGCCGCTCACCGGCATCAGCATGGTGCTCTACGGCGCTCCGTCGGGCACGACGTACTGGCAGTTCGGCCTGATCGAGGTCAGCGACGGCTCGATCGCGATCGGGCTCGCGACGATGACCCGGGTGATCGCGATCGCCCTTCCCGCGGTCGTGCTGTTCCTCACGATCGATCCCACGGACTTCGCCGACGGCCTCGCGCAGACGCTCGGGCTCCCCGCGCGATTCGTGCTCGGAGCCCTCGCTGCACTGCGGCTCGTGGGGTCGTCGATCGACGACTGGCGCACGCTCGCGCTCGCCCGTCGGGCGCGCGGTGTCGCCGACAAGGGCGTCATCCGCCGCAGCCTCGGCCAGGCCTTCGCCCTGCTCGTGCTCGCCATCCGCCGCGGCGGCACCCTCGCCACCGCGATGGAGTCCCGCGGATTCGGAGCGCCCGGACCACGAACCTGGGCCCGGGAGGCGACGTTCGGCGCACCCGAGTGGCGGGTCATCGCGGTCGGATGCCTCGTCGCCGTCGTGTCGGTGTCCGCGGCGATCCTCACCGGGGCCTGGAACCTTGTCTGGTCGTGACGGAGTCGCGACGCCGGCGGTCGCGGCGATCGTCAGCGCCGTGCGAGGACGCCGAACACCGATCGTGCTCATCGACGGGCCGAGCGGTGCCGGCAAGTCGACCCTCGCCGACGCGCTCGTCGAGGCTTGGCCCGGCACGGCGCCGACCCTCGTGCGCCTCGACGACGTCTACCCGGGGTGGTCGGGGCTCGATGCAGCGGGCGAGCACCTCGCACGCACGCTCGTGCCACCGCTCCTGCGTGGCGGTGTCGGCCGTTGGCGGCGATGGGACTGGGCGGCCGGTCGACCCGGAGCGGTCGAGATGAGCCGGCCCGGCAACGCCCTCGTCATCGAAGGGTGCGGCGCCTTCACCGCGGGGCGCGCGGCATCGCGCGCCGTGCGGGTGTGGGTCGAGGCATCCGATCGCGTTCGAAGGCAGCGCGCGCTCGACCGCGACGAGGGGCGGTTCGACCCCTACTGGGAGATGTGGGACGCGCAGTGGCGTCGCCATGTTCGCCGCACGGCTCCCGCGCCGGGCGTCGCCGTCCGGCTGCGCACAGTCGGTGCCTGACTGCCGCGCGGCGCTGCGCCCCGGGACGTCCGTCGCGTCGCTCGCGTGTTCCTGCCGTCAGCGAGCCGGGAGGACTACGGTAGTGACATGAGTGGAGATACGTCAGGCGCCCAGTACGTCGCAGAGTTCATCGACGGCCCGCTCGAGGGGGAGTTCGAGCACCGCATCCTCATCTCCGGCAAGCCGGAGTCGCGGGTCGGCATGGTCGCCGCGGTCGACGGGCTGGAGTCGCTCTTCTGGTACGACGCGGTCGACGAGCACCACGTCAATGGGCAGCTCCGCGTGCGGTTCCGATTCGACGCGGGCGATTCCGATCCCGTCGAGTTCGACGAGGACAACAACGACTGACGCCGCCGACTCGTGCGCCGGGCGCCCATCGCGCCGCGCACATCGCGTGCGCCGCCGAGGGTGCGCCCGAGACAGTGCGCCTGCGAGTGCGACCCGCGCGACGATCGGGCCTCAGCTCGACTGGTCGGCGATGAAGGCGCTGATGAGTGCGACGGGGTTCGCGAGGCGCCACAGCGGGCCCGGGTCGCCGATTCCGCTCGAGAGCTCGAGTTCCGAGGTGAGGTCACCGTCGGCAGTCGAAACCGCGACGCTGCCGACCACCCGCCCGGCCGGCGCCGTGATGAACCGCTCCACCGTGACCGATGCCTCCCCGGGATCGCTGCCCCACGCGGCATCCGTTCGATCTGCGGTCGCGATCAGCTCGGCGGAGTCGCCCCACGCCGACTCGACTCGGCCGTAGCTCGTGCCGGCCGTGATGACGCTGATCGGCTGCGCCGCCGCCGACACAGATTCCTTCGTCTGCACGACGGCGGCGTCGAGGGTGTCGTAGTCGGGGATGAGCGTCATCGCGCCGATGACGCGGCGCGGCTCTTCGCCCTCGCCGCCGGTCACGGTCGTCGCGTAGATGAAGCTGACGCCCGCTTGGTCGGTGTAGCTGCGAGCGATCGCGCGGATGCCCTCGTCGCCGAGCCGGTCGACGACGTCGGGCACGTCGCGCGCGCCGAGCGTGGCGGAATCGGGAGTCTCGTAGATCTCGGCGAGTTCGGGGTCGGCGAGCACGAGCGCAGCGAGGCGGGTGAGCTCTTCGGCGGTGCCGACGTTGTCACCCGAGAGGCCGGTCGCGTCGGCGACGCGCGTTGCGGTGAACCCCTGCTGGGCGAGCCAGTCGTTCGCGGCCGTGACGCAGGCATCGACGCTGCCGAACGCCCAGCGGGCGAGCGTGTCGGCGTGGTTGTTGCTCGAGGCCAGCAGCACGGCGCGCACCACATCGCGCTCGGACCAGGTGTCGCCGGGGGAGACCTGCAGGGTGCGCGAGCCCTCGCCCTCGTAGCGGAGGTAGTCGGTGTAGTCGGCCGGCCCGATGCGCACTCCCGGTCCGTCGCCATCGGCGGGAAGCGGCAGCGACTCGAGCGTCGCGAGCACGGTGACGAGCTTCACGGCGCCGCCGATCGGCACCGCTTCGGTGTCGCCCGCGACTGCGAGCGCCTCCGCCTCACCCTCGTCGGACACGAGGGCGAGCGCACTCGCGCCGGTCTCGGGCAGCACGATGGGCGCGGCGGCGCCCGCATCGGATGACCCACCCGAGACTGTCGCGAGGTGCACCGAGGGCTCGGGAAGCGGGCCGAGGAGCATCGCGGGCCCGTAGACCCCGACCGCGAGGATCGCGACTGCCCCGAGGGTGATGCCGACGACGCGGCCGGGGCTGAACTTCATGGATTCAGGGTAACCCGGTCGGGCTCAGGCCCAGCCCAGCTCGTGCAGCCGGTCGTCGTCGATGCCGTAGAAATGCGCGATCTCGTGGACGAGGGTCACGTGGATCTCATCGCGGAGTTCGTCTTCGTCGTCGCACATGGCGAGCAGCGGTTCGCGGAACAGGATGATCCGGTCGGGCATCTCGCCGAAGCCGTACCGGTCGCGTTCGGTGAGCGCCCACCCCTCGTAGAGGCCGAGTGTGTCGAGCGAGCCGTCTTCCGGACGATCCTCGACGACGAAGACGAGGTTCTCGAGGCCCTCGACCATGTCGTCGGGCAACTTGTCGAGCTCATCGATGACCAGGGCTTCGAAGGCTTCGGCATCGAGTTCCACGAGTCGCCCCTGTCGGCTGTCAACATTGCGTTGTTCTGCAGATGTGCGAAACGCGGGCCCGGGTGGACCCGCGTTCTGCGGTATTGGGTATCTTACGGGGTTCGAACCCGCGAGCATCTCCGGATGCTGTACCGCAACCAGGCGCTCTTGGGGTGAGTAACGGGGCTTGAACCCGCGACCTCCTGGACCACAACCAGGCGCTCTACCGACTGAGCTATACCCACCATGTGCCCACCGCCGAAGCGATATGGCAACTAGAAGAGACTACTACACCTTGGGGGCGAACTCGTCCACGACCGACGCTGCGAGGGTCTGCAGCTCCTGGCTCGACGGCCCGGGGTCGGCGACGAACACCGCGCGCCGGTAGTAGTGCAGCTCCCTGATCGACTCGAGGATGTCGGCGAGCGCCCGGTGCCCGCCGTTCTTCGCGGGGGCGTTGAAATATGCGCGGGGGTACCAGCGCTTCGCGAGCTCCTTGATCGACGAGACGTCGACGTTGCGGTAGTGCAGGTGCGCGTCGAGGCGCGGCATGTACTTCGTGAGGAATGCGCGGTCGGTGCCGATGGAGTTGCCCGCGAGGGGCGCCTTCTGCTCGGCGGGGACGTGCTTCAGCACGTACTCGAGCACCTGGTACTCGGCATCGGCGACACTCACCCCGTTGGGGATCTCTTCGAGGAGGCCCGACTCGGTGTGCATCGCCCGCACGAACTCGCCCATCGACTCGAGCGCGCTCGCATCGGGCTTGATGACGATGCTGAGCCCCGCGTCGACGGGGGTCAGGTCGTAGTCGGTGATGACGACCGCGATCTCGACGAGTTCGTCGACCTCGAGGTCGAGTCCGGTCATCTCGCAGTCGATCCAGACCAGTCGGTCACTCGAGGAAGCCATGCGGCGAGTCTAGCGGGGCGTGCCGACACGAGGCGCCGAGCCGATGCGGGTGGAGTCCCCCCGGAGAGATTCGAACTCCCGACCAAGTGGGTAGAAACCACCTGCTCTGTCCACTGAGCTACGGGGGGTGAGGATGGACCGTGCTTCAGACAGCATAGCCACCGAGTGGTGATCGGCCGTGCTCGCCGAGAGGGCTCAGCCTTCTGTGGGCATGCCCACATCGTCGGTGCGCGTGCGCCGACGCGATCTTCTGCTGCCGTCTCTGATGGCGAGGGCGATGAGCGGGAACAGCAGCACCGAGAGCATTCCCGCACCGACGAGTGCGGCGGCGGTTCCGCTGTCGAGCTCGTCGCGGCTGACGCCGATGGCCGTGACCGCGACGATGATCGGCAGTCCGGTCGACCCGAAGAGGGCGGTCGCGACACGGTCGCGAGGAGTCGCCTCGGGCGGCGTGGCGAGGAGTGACGGGAGTCCGCGCACGACGAGCAGCAGCACCAGGAACAACGGCAGCATCGCGATCGTGCGACCGTCGGCGAACAGCGCCGCGAGGTCGAACTCCACGCCGGTGTTGATGAAGAACACCGGCACCAGGAAGCCGTAGCCGACCGCTTCGAGCTTCGATTCGACGGCTTCGGCGTCGGCTTTCGGTGCGCCGGTCATCAGCAGGCGATAGATCACCCCCGCGGTGAATGCACCGAGGAGCATGTCCAGATCGAGCAGCATGCTGAGGGCGACGAGTGCGAGCAGCACGAACAACACGAGCCGCACCGCGAACTGTCCGCTGGTGTGGAGTGTGGTCGTGATGGCGTGGTGCAGGCGCTCGCCCAGACCCCTCGCTGCGAACCAGATCGCGATGCCTGCGAGGAGTGCGAAGAGCAGCAGCACGAGGGCCGCGACGAGCGGCGAGCGTCCGCTCAGGAAGAGCGAGATCGCCAGGAGCGGCCCGAATTCGCCGACAGCGCCGAGCGCGATCACCGAGATGCCGAACGGAGTCTTGAGGTCACCCGAGTCGCGCAGCACCGGCAGGATCGTGCCGAGCGCGGTCGAGGTGAGCGCGATGCCGATGAACGCGGCCGACGGGAGGTCGACGGCGATGAGTGCGGCGATGCCGAAGCCCGCGGCGAGCGAGATGATCCAGCCGATCGCCGCCCTGCTGATCGGGCGGCCACGGATCGCGCGGAAGTCGATCTCGTTGCCCGCGAGGAAGAACAGCATCGCCAGGCCGAACTCCGACAGGAGGTCGAGGAAGGCGTCGGGCACCACCCAGCCGAGCACGGCGGGACCGAGCAGCAGCCCGAGCACGATCTCGAACACGACGAGCGGTATCGCCAACCATCGCCCGATCCCGCGAACGAGCAGCGGCGCCACTGCGGCGATCGCCGGCACGAGCACCATCGTGCTGAGCGAGACTTCCATGGGTCCCTCCCGACGGGGCGCGACCGCACCCCAGTCGCGATGTTAGTGGGAGTCGAGTCGCCGTGCGGGCCGACGACGCCACGGCGAGGCGCGTTTCCTGCGCGAAACACGCCGACGGTATCGTCGGGGCATGCGAGACGTCCAGGCGCGAATCATCGCCGAACTCCATGTCACCCCAGCCATCGATCCGGCCGAGCAGGTGCGTGCACGGGTCGACTTCCTCAAGGCCTACCTTCGCGCAACCGGCGCGAAGGGCCTCGTGCTGGGAATCAGCGGCGGGCAGGATTCCTCGCTCGCCGGACGTCTCTGCCGGCTCGCCGTCGAAGAGGTCCTCTCCGAGGGAGGTGCGGCGACCTTCGTCGCGGTGCGGCTTCCCTACGGGGTGCAGCATGATGAGGGCGACGCGCAGATCGCCCTCGACTTCATCGATCCGCAGGAGACGGTCCTCTTCAACGTCAAGGGCGGCGTCGACGGGCTCTCGGCGGACTTCGCCGAAGCGATGGATGTCCCGATCAGCGACTTCGGCAAGGGCAATGTCAAGGCGCGCATGCGGATGGTCGCCCAGTACGCGCTCGCGGGCGAGCGGGGGCTGCTCGTGGTCGGCACCGACCACGCCGCCGAGGCCGTCACGGGATTCTTCACGAAGTTCGGTGATGGGGGAGCAGACGTCCTGCCCTTGAGCGGTCTCACGAAGCGGCAGGGCCGCTCACTGCTCGAACACCTCGGCGCGCCCGACCGGCTCTTCCTCAAGGTGCCGACCGCGGACCTGCTCGACGGCGACCCGGGTCAGTCCGACGAAGCCAATCTCGGACTGCGGTATCGCGACATCGACGCGTTCCTCGAGGGTGAGGACATCGATCCCGAGATCGCCGAGAAGATCGAGGCCCGGTTCCAGCAGACGCGACACAAGCGCACCGTGCCCGTCTCGATGTTCGACGATTGGTGGCGCTGACTCAGCGGTTGGGAACGTCGGTGGGCACCGTCTGGGTCGGCCCGGTCGCCGCATCGGCCGTGCTCTCACGGAGCGGGACCGTCTCGCTGTAGCGCTCGTGGTGCTGTGCTGCGACCCACGCGTCCTGCTGGTCGACGGTCTCGAGTTCGGGCTGCTCGATTCGCTGCGTGCGCCAGCGTTCGAGGTCGTTCTGGAACTGCTTACGCGTGCGCCCCGGGTGCCGCTGCCACTCGAGCAGACGGTCGCGGAACTCGACGACCGCGGGATCGAGTTGGTAGCCGAACGTCGCGGATGCCCGCTTGAGCTCGTGCAACTGGTGCGCCGCCCAGTTCGCCGCGACGTCGGAGCCGCGGATCGGCAGCAGCCGCACCTGGATGTCGGCCTGCCCGACGACCCGGTCGGCGAGCACCTGTTCCTGCGGAGTGAGCGAGTTCCACACCGATGCCTCGGTCGCGGCGTCGATGAGGGCGGCGATCGCCGCCGTCTTCGCCTCGCGGTCGCGTTGGGCGACGACGCGCTTGATCGAGCCACTCGAGATCCATGCGGCGAGCAGGCCCGCGGCGAGCACCGCGACGAACAGGAGGGCGGCCGTGAAGACCGCCGGCTGGGCGTCGCTCGACGTGATCCATGAGATGAAGTCGTTCCACCACTGCATGGCCGCAGGCTATCGCCCGGTCGGTGTGGCCCTGAGGCGCGGCCACGGCGCGCCCGGAATTCACCGCACGCAGGACTGGCCGTCGTCAGCGGAAGAGTTCGGCGGCCTCGCGTGGCGACCAGAACTCGCCGAGCTCGATCGAACGGATGCCGCCATGCAGCGCGCGCCGAGCCCGGTACCGCACGTGGTCGTCACGGCCCTGTCGCTCGATGTGGCCGACGATCGCGCCGCTCGTTCGCGCGACCCGCCACAGGTCGGGCGCCGCAGGCGAGATCGTGAGGCCGCGTACGACGACGGGATAGGGTTCGCGGGTTCGTGTGAGAACTGCCGTGCTCATGTCGCTCCTCTCATCGTGCAGCCGGCCCTGCGGTGTGCCTGCGACGATACGCGGACCCACCGACATCCCGACCGCTCGATGAGCGGTTGTCAGCCGAGCGCGGTGCCGTGCGCGGCGAACGGCTCGATGCGTGCGATCTCGGCCTCGGTGAGCGGTGCCGCGTCGAGTGCGGCGACGTTCTGCTCGAGCTGGGTCACGCTCGACGCGCCGATGAGCGCGCTCGTGACGAGCGGCTGGCGGAGCACCCACGAGAGCGCGAGCTGGGCGAGCGACTGCCCGCGCTCCTTCGCGATGGCGTCGAGGGCGCGGGCGCGCTCGAGGTACTCGCCGCTGATGCGGTCGGGGGAGAGGAACCGGCTGGTCGCGGCGCGGGACCCGGCCGGGACATCCCCGGTGAGGTATCGATCGGTCAGCAGGCCCTGCGCGAGCGGTGAGAACACGATGCTCGCCGCACCGACCTCCTCGAGCGCCGGGAAGAGGCCGTCCTCGATGTGCCGGTCGAACATCGAGTAGCGCGGCTGGTGGATGAGCAGCGGCACCCCTTCGGCCTCGAGCGCCGCGGCGGCGGCACGGGTCTCGTCGGGCCCGTAGTTCGAGATGCCGACGTAGAGCGCCTTGCCCTGGCGCACGGCGGTGGCGAGCGCGCCCATGGTCTCTTCGATGGGCGTCTCGGGGTCTGGGCGGTGCGAGTAGAAGATGTCCACGTAGTCGAGGCCGAGGCGACGCAGGCTCTGGTCGAGCGAAGCGAGCAGGTACTTGCGCGAGCCGAACTCGCCGTACGGGCCCGGCCACATGTCGTAGCCGGCCTTCGACGAGACGATGAGCTCGTCGCGGTACCGGGTGAGGTCGGTCGCGAGCATCCGGCCGAAGTTCTCCTCGGCGCTGCCCGCGGGCGGCCCGTAGTTGTTCGCGAGGTCGAAGTGCGTGATGCCGAGGTCGAACGCGCGGCGCACGATCGCGCGCTGCGTGTCGTAGGCGCGGTCGTGACCGAAGTTGTGCCAGAGGCCGAGCGAGAGCGCGGGGAGTTTCAGGCCGCTGCGGCCGACCCGGTTGTACTGCATGCGGTCATATCGTTCGGGGTGCGCGACGAAGCTCATCGGGCCACTCTACGGTGACCGCGGGGCCGGGTTTTCCGCCTGTCCGCGACGACGTCGGCCACTCGTCCTCGACAGCGACGCCCCGAACGCGGTTCTGCACCGGTGCGCGAATGCACCGACGGATGCCCCGCCACGCGCACGAGGCTCGAGTCACGCGGTTCCGGGGCGTCGTCCGGCACGAGGTCGCCCCGGAACCGCGAGCCGCCGATCCGCGGCGGCGCCCGATCCGAGGAGTGCAGAAATGACCGACACCATCACCTTGACCGGCATCGTGGGAAGCGACCCGCGACACCACGTCACCAACCAGGGGCTCGCGATCACCTCGTTCCGATTCGCCTCGCGGCACCGGTACTTCGACCGCACGAAGGGATCGTGGGAGGACGGGGAGACCAACTGGTACACCGTCTCGGCGTTCCGGCAGCTCGCGGTCAACACCAGTCTCTCGGTGCGCAAGGGCGAGCGGCTCGTCGTCCGGGGCCGCCTTCGCCAGCGCGAGTGGGACAACGGCACCAAGTCCGGCACGACCGTCGAGATCGAGGCCGACTCGATCGGGCACGACCTCTCGTGGTGCGTCACGACATACGGTCGCCTCGAGAAGGCGCGCACCGCTGGTGCCGCCGAAGGCGACGCGATCGACGACGCGGCGATCGAGCAGCCGATCGGGTTCGGGGCCGATGGCGCCGACGGCGACGTCGGCGGTTGGACGTCGACCGGCCCCGGAGCCACCGAGGGCGATGAGCCGTTCGGCGAGTACGGCGACGCCGACGAGCGCACGGGAGAGGTGTTGGCCACCGCAGGAGCGGCCGACTGAGCCGGTCGGCACGGTCACCCGGGTCGTCGACGAGACTGCATAGACTCGGCTCGGGTGGCCGGCGCGACAGCTGAGGAGAACGATGGCACAACCGATCGGCGCGACAGCGGCCGCGCTCGTCGGCGTGCTCGTGGCCCTCGTCCTGTCGGGCTGCGCGGTGCTGTCTCAGCCGACGGCGCCGACCTCGGGCACGACACCGTCGGCGGCCGCGCCGGCGGTATCCGAAGAACCCGTGGCGACCGAGGCGTCCGGTCTGCGACCCGACCTCCCGGCGGCCGAGAACCTCGCGTTCTTCGACTCGGTGAACGCCGCGGTCGTCGCCGCGAACGATTCCGCCGGCGGTCGTGAATTCATCGACGCCCTCACGGCCGCCGGATTCGACCGCTCTGCGATGCAGGTCACCGCCGACCGCACCACGGTCGACCTGCAGGCCGGTTCGGTGCAGTTCTCGGTGCTGATGGGCGACGGCTGCCTCGTCGGGCAGTACGGGCCGGCGTCCGGTGGGTACCACGGCGCAGTGCGGCCCGCCCTCGGCACCGGTGGCTGTCTCGTGGGCCGGACTCGACCCATAGACTGGTAGGCGATATGGCTGACTACATTTACTCGATGGTTCGCGCCCGCAAGGCGGTCGGTGACAAGGTCATCCTCGATGACGTGACGATGGCGTTCCTGCCCGGGGCGAAGATCGGCGTGGTCGGCCCGAACGGCGCCGGTAAGTCGACGATCCTGAAGATCATGGCGGGTCTCGACCAGCCGTCGAACGGCGAGGCGCGCCTGAGCCCCGGCTACTCGGTCGGCATCCTCATGCAGGAGCCCGTGCTCGACGAGTCGAAGACGGTGCTCGAGAACGTGCAAGAGGGCGTCGGGCCGATCAAGGCCAAGCTCGACCGGTTCAACGAGATCTCGCACGCCATGGCCGAACCCGACGCCGACTTCGACGCGCTCCTCGCCGAGATGGGCACGCTGCAGGAAGAGATCGACGCCGCCGACGCGTGGGACCTCGACTCGCAACTCGACCAGGCGATGGACGCGCTGCGCTGCCCGCCCGGCGACGAGCAGGTCTCGGTGCTCTCCGGCGGTGAGAAGCGCCGCGTCGCGCTCTGCAAGCTCCTGCTGCAGAAGCCCGACCTGCTGCTGCTCGACGAGCCCACCAACCACCTCGACGCCGAGAGCGTGCTCTGGCTCGAGCAGCACCTCGCCAAGTACCCCGGCGCCGTGCTCGCCGTCACCCACGACCGGTACTTCCTCGACCACGTCGCCGAATGGATCTGCGAGGTCGACCGCGGACGCCTCTACCCGTACGAGGGCAACTACTCGACGTACCTCGAGAAGAAGCAGGAGCGTCTCACCGTCCAGGGCAAGAAGGACGCGAAGCTCGCCAAGCGCCTCGCCGACGAGCTCGACTGGGTTCGCTCCAATGCCAAAGGTCGCCAGGCCAAGTCGAAGGCCCGACTGGCCCGCTACGAAGAGATGGCCGCCGAGGCGGAGCGCACGAGAAAGCTCGACTTCGAAGAGATCCAGATCCCGGCAGGACCGCGTCTGGGCGACATCGTGCTCGAGGTCAAGAAGCTGAAGAAGGGCTTCGGCGACCGCACCCTCATCGACGGGCTCAGCTTCTCGCTGCCGCGCAACGGCATCGTCGGCATCATCGGGCCGAATGGCGTCGGCAAGACCACGCTGTTCAAGACCATCGTCGGCCTCGAGCCGAGCGACGGCGGCGACGTCAAGATCGGCGAGACCGTCAAGATCTCGTACGTCGACCAGTCCCGCGGCGGCATCGACCCGAACAAGTCCCTGTGGGAGGTCGTGTCCGACGGGCTCGACTACATCCAGGTCGGCAAGACCGAGGTGCCGAGCCGCGCCTACGTCTCCACGTTCGGGTTCAAGGGCCCCGACCAGCAGAAGCGCGCCGGCATCCTCTCGGGCGGTGAGCGCAACCGCCTGAATCTCGCGCTCACGCTCAAGCAGGGCGGCAACCTCCTGCTGCTCGACGAGCCGACGAACGACCTCGACGT
Source organism: Agromyces cavernae (assembly GCF_021044935.1). GTDB lineage: Bacteria > Actinomycetota > Actinomycetes > Actinomycetales > Microbacteriaceae > Agromyces > Agromyces cavernae. The sequence goes on along the minus strand of NZ_JAJNMP010000002.1, from coordinate 589,628 downwards.
CGAGACGCTGTCGAGCCTCGAGAACGCGCTGCTCGAGTTCCCAGGCTGTGCCGTGGTCATCACCCACGACCGGTGGTTCCTCGACCGCATCGCCACGCACATCCTCGCCTACGAGGGCACCGACGAGAACCCGTCGTACTGGCACTGGTTCGAGGGCAACTTCGAGTCGTACGAGGCCAACAAGATCGAGCGGCTCGGGCCCGAAGCGGCGAAGCCGCACCGCTCGGCCTACCGCAAGCTCACGAGGGACTGACGTGCGCCTGCACGTGCCCACCCCGCTCCGATGGAGCGACCTCGACGCCTACGGCCACGTGAACAACGCCCGCATGCTCAGCCTCCTCGAAGAGGCGCGCATCCAGGCGTTCTGGGTGAGCGACGACACGTCCGAGCACGCCGTCGGCGCTTCGACGGCCGTACTCGACGCGAGCCCGGGTGCGAACACGATCACGCTCATCGCCCGCCAAGAGGTCGAGTACCTCGCGCCCATCCCGTACCAGCGTCAGCCGCTCGACATCGAGCTGTGGATCGGGCACATCGGCGGCGCGAGCCTCGATGTCTGCTACGAGGTCTTCTCGCCCACCGATGCCCAGTCCCGCGTGCTGTACACGCGTGCAGTCACGACGATCGTCGTCGTCGACGCCGCGTCCGAACGTCCTCGGCGCATCAGCGATGCCGAACGCACCGCGTGGGAGCCGTACCTCGAAGACCCGATCGCGTTCCGCCGACGCTGAGCTCGGCCGCCCGCGGCTGCTCAGTCCTCGAGCGGGACGTCGCTGTACGAGCCCTCCCACACGGCGCGGCTGCCCGCCTCGCCGATGAGCACGACCGTCCAGGACGAGCCGACCGCGACGCCGACCGCGGCGAGCGTGAGCACGGTGCCGACCGCGATTCGGATGCCCTTCCCCGGTCGTGCAGGCTCGTCGTCGCCCGCCCGACGACGCGCGAGCAGTTCGACGACCGCCCATGCGGCGATGACCGCGGCGAGCACGAGCAGGCCGATCAGCCACGGCACGATGTCCTCGCCGATGTCGGTGTGCGCCTCGATGAGCGGGGTCTTCGGAACCCGATCCTCGAGCCACTTTCCGGCCTCGATCGTGACGAGGCCGAGGGGAAGCAGCACCGCGGCGCCGATGAGCGCGGGCAGCCACATCACGCGACGGGCGGCGGGCCATGCGGCGATGACCACGAGCAGGAGTGCCAGCAGGGGCACGAGCACGATGACGGCGTGCACCAGCAGGACATGCAGGGGAAGCCCTGCGAACTCGTAGTCCATCACGACGCCGCGATGATGCGGTCACCCGACACGGCGACGGCGATCTCGGGGAGCGGGTTGATCGCGGGCCCGTTGAGCACCTCGCCGGTCGCGGCGTCGTAGATCGAACCGTGGCACGGGCAGTGGAACTCGTTGCCGGCCGCGGCGACCACGCACGCCTGGTGGGTGCAGATGGCGCTGAATGCGACCACCTGCCCGGCCGTCGGCTGCGAGACGAGCGCGGCCTCGCCGTTGATGGTGGCATCGATGCTGCCGCCGACGGGGACGTCGGCAAGAGCGGCGATGTCGCCGCCGGCCGCCGGAGCATCTGGCGTGGCACTCGGCTCGGTCGGCGCTTCGTCGGTCGCTTCGGGGGAGGGGGTCGGGGTCGAACCGTCGGGGTCTGCCGCGCAGCCGGCGAGCACGAGTGCGCCGCCGAACGCGCCGAGCGACCCGACGGTCAGCACCGCGCGTCTCGTGAGATCGGTGGGATCGGTCATCGCCTGAGCTCCTTCACCTCGCGTCGCCCGCGCACGATGCGCGTCTGAACCACCATCATGGGCCAATCGAGGGCGTCGCGTCGGGATTGCACAGCAAGAATTCAGGCGAATTCGTCGGGCCGGGGGACCCGCACCATGCCCTCCTGGGCGACGCTGGCGACCAGCACCCCGCCTCGGGTGTAGATGCGGCCCAACGTGAGGCCGCGCCCACCACTCGCCGACGGCGATTCCTGGACGAAGAGCAACCACTCGTCGACCCGTGCGTCGCGGTGCCACCACATCGCGTGGTCGAGGCTCGCCACCTTCAGGCCGGGCGATGACCACGCGATGCCATGGGCGCGCAGCACCGGCTCGAGGATCGAGTAGTCGCTCGCGTAGGCGAGCGCCGCCCGGTGCTGGTTGGGGTCGTCGGGCAGACGGCCGAACGCCCGCATCCACACGGCCTGCCGCGGAGCACGCTCGCCGTCGACGGTGAGGTAGATGGGCGACGGGATATGACGCACGTCGAATGCGCGCTGGCTGGACCAGTACCGCGCGACGTCGTGATCGAACTCGCCGAGCACGTCGGCCGTCGAGGGCAGACCCTCGGGGTCGGGCAGGTCGTCGGGCATGTCGACCTGGTGCTCGACGCCTTCGTCGTGCGTCTGGAACGACGCGATGAGCGAGAGGATCGGCTCGCCGTTCTGGTACGCCTGCGTGCGGCGCGTCGTGAATGAGCGGCCGTCGTGCAGGCGGTCGACCGAGAAGGTGATCGGATGCTGCACATCGCCGGGGCGCAGGAAGTAGCCGTGCATCGAGTGGATGGTGCGGTCGGTCGGCACGGTGTGCATGGCCGCGACGAGCGACTGTGCCAGCACCTGCCCGCCGAACACGCGCCCGAGCGGCATCCATTGCGAGGGCCCGGTGAAGATGTCCTCGCGAGTGCGGGCGCCGGTGTCGGTGAGGTTCAACGTGCTCAGCAGGCCGTCGATGGGACCGTTCATCGTTCCTCCGTGTCGGTGAGCGACCGTGCCCGTCGCCGTTCGGCGCCATCCGCCCGAGGCGTCGGCGCGCCCTTGGTAGTTTAGACAGGAGATGGCTCAACAACTCACGCTCGCCGACAGCCTGTCGCTCGGCGACCTGCACACCTACCTGCAACGCGCCGGCCGCGTCGAAGACGGCTCGGTGCGGCTCGTCGCCGGTTCCGGCATCCTCGCCGTCTACACGGCGATCCTCTATCCCCGCGGCATCCTCGACGAGAGCCCGACGGTGCTCGGCCTGCGCACCTTCGCGCTCGCCGACGACGCCGAGTTCGATTCGGTCGTTCCCATGCGTTCGCTCGTCGAACGCATCGTGCGCGCCCGCGCCGAGGTCGGCGACGACGAGTCGCGAGTCGTGAGCATGTCGCGCCCGCCCGAGGTGAACACGGTGACCTGGGCGGGGATCTCACCGCCCAGGGGCGGCTGGCGAGCGCTCGGTGAGACGGATGCCGAGAGACTCGAGGCCGCCGCACGTGCCGGCATCGCCGAGGTCGCCGCCGCGATTCCCGATGGCACGGGTGAGCAGCTCGTGCAGCGCGTGCGCTCCGAGGTGTGGGGTCGCGGCGTCGAGGGGCTCGAGTACGTGCCCGCCGGTGCCGCCTTCGCGACATTCAGCCTCGGCTTCCTCGGAGACGATCCGGTGCGGCTGTTCGAGACCGGGCCGTGGACGAGGCTCACGACGCGTCGCGGGCATGTGCTCGTGCGACGTAAGCCCTGGACCCTGAAGGCGTAGTGCCACCGGCGGGTTGAGGAGGAGCGCAGCGACGTCTCGAAACCCGGGCACACGAGCATCGGGGTTTCGAGACGCTCGCTGGCGCTCGCTCCTCAACCAGCTCACCCCCGGGCGATGGCCCGGCCGGCGGCACGTCCGGTGAAGAGGCATCCGCCGAGGAAGGTTCCCTCGAGCGCGCGGTAGCCGTGGACGCCGCCGCCGCCGAAGCCGGCGGCCTCGCCCACGGCGAAGAGCCCCGGCACGGGCGCGCCGTCGGCGCCGAGCGCGCGCGAGTCGAGGTCGGTCTGGATGCCGCCGAGGCTCTTGCGGGTGAGGATGTGCAGCTTCACGGCGATGAGCGGCCCCGCTGCGGGGTCGAGGATCTTGTGCGGCGTCGCGACGCGGATGAGCTTGTCACCGCGGTACTTTCGAGCGCCGCGCACGGCCGTCAGTTGCAGGTCCTTCGAGAACTCGTTGTCGACCTCGCGATCGCGCGCGACGATCTCTCGCGTGACGTTGTCGGCGTCGATCTCGACCTCGGGTGAGAGGGCGCGCATCCCGTCGAGCAATTCGTCGAGCGTGTCGGCGACGACGAAGTCGGCCCCGTGCTGCTTGAACGCCTCGACGGGTGCCGGCGCCCCCGATCCGAGGCGCTGTGCGAGCAGCTTCAGGTCTTTTCCCGTGAGGTCGGGATTCTGCTCGCTGCCCGAGAGCGCGAACTCCTTCTCGATGATCTTCTGGGTGAGCACGAACCACGAGTGCGCGTGCCCGGTGGCGACGATGTGCTCGAGCGTGCCGAGCGTGTCGAATCCGGGGAAGAGCGGCACCGGGAGCCGCTTGCCCTCGGCGTCGAACCACAGCGATGACGGGCCGGGCAGGATGCGGATGCCGTGCATCGGCCACACGGGATCCCAGTTGGTGATGCCCTCGGTGTAGTGCCACATGCGGTCGCCGTTGACGAGTCGAGCGCCCGCCTGTTCGGCGATGGGGAGCATGCGCCCGTCGACGTGCGCGGGCACGCCCGAGAGCATCGAGGCGGGTGCTGCACCCATGCGCTCGGGCCAGAACTGCCGAACGAGGTCGTGGTTGCCGCCGATGCCGCCCGAAGCCACGACCACCGCACCGGCCCGCACCTCGAAGTCGCCGACCGCCTCGCGGTTCGAGGGTTCGCCCCGCCCCGCGGCATCTGCTGCGAGAACTGCGCCGCGCACGCCGACGACGACACCCGACTCGACGATCAGTTCGTCGACGCGGTGCCGGTGCCGGAACTCGACGAGCCCGGCAGCCGCGCCCGCCTGCACGCGCGCGATGAACGGGGCGAGCAGTCCGGGACCGGTGCCCCAGGTGATGTGGAAGCGCGGAACGGAGTTGCCGTGGCCGATCGCGTTGTAACCGCCCCGCTCGGCCCAGCCGACGACGGGGAAGAAGCGCACGCCCTTCTCGTGCAGCCAGGCGCGCTTCTCGCCGGCCGCGAAGTCGAGGTACGCCTCGGCCCAGCGCCGCCCCCAATCGTCGTCGTCGCGGTCGAAGCCGGCCGTGCCGTCCCAGTCCTGCTTCGCGAGGTCGAGCGAGTCCTTGACGCCCATGCGCCGCTGTTCGGGGGAGTCGATGAGGAACAGGCCGCCGAACGACCAGTGCGCCTGTCCGCCGAGGCTCGCGGCGGGCTCCTGCTCGACGATGACGACGCGCTTGCCCGCGTCGACGAGTTCTGCAGCCGCGACGAGGCCCGAGAGGCCGGCGCCGACGATGATCACCTCGGGGTCTGGCGTCGTGGCGGTCGTACGGTCGGCTGGTGCGGGGGTTGCGGCCACGTGGACTCCTTCGTCTCGGGTGGTGCGGCGCGTCGCGGACGGGCGGCCCGCTGGTGATCAGTCGTCGAAGGTGTTGACCATCGCGAATGCGGCCCGTTGCAGATAATCCCACAGTGTCGCGTCGGCGAGCGGCGGCAACTCGAGCGAGTCGACGGCCGCGCGCATGTGCGCGAGCCAGCGGTCGCGTGCCTCGGGGTTGACCTTGAACGGCTGGTGCCGTAGCCGCAGCCGCGGGTGCCCGCGCTGCTCGCTGTACGTGCCCGGCCCGCCCCAGTACTGCACGAGGAACATCGTGAGCCGTTCGGCGGCGGGCCCCAGGTCTTCCTCGGGGTACATCGGCCGCAGCACGGGGTCGTCGGCGACGTGGCGGTAGAACTCGGCGACGAGGCGTTCGAACGTGGCACGACCGCCGACCGTGTCGTAGAACGAGACACCGAGCGCCTCGCCGTGCTCGCTGCCGCGCAGCGGCACGTTCGCGGGCGGCACGTTCGATGCGTTTTGCGGCGCGGATGCCTCGGGCAGGCGGTGTTCGGTCATGACAGGTCTCCGGTGGGCGGTGTCGGGGGTTTCGGCGCGCGGGGCGCACGCGGCGTGCGCGCCGGTCGGGCCGTGCGTGCCTTCGCCGGGGGAGCGCCCGCGACGACGGCGCTCGGCGCGGTTCGCGGTGGCTTCGCGCCCTTGACGCGGGTCGCACCCTCGAACCCGGTCGGCACGACACTCGAGAGGCTCGGCAGCTTGACCTCCATCGCGTCGAGGGAGTTCTTCAACCGCATGCGCAGTTCGCGAGCCACGTCGTCCTTCGCCGACGAGCGCACCTTCATGACGACGCGGATGATGAGCGCGTCTTCGGTGATCGACTCGAGGCCCCAGACCTCGGGCTTCTCGAGGATGCGCGAGCGCCACTTGCCGGTCTGCGACATCTCGGTGGCGGTGCGCAGGAGTTCGGCTTCGACCGCGTCGACGTCGGTGTCGTACGGCACGGCCAGATCGAGGATGACCCGGGCCCAGCCCTGCGACATGTTGCCGACCCGCAGGATCTCGCCGTTGCGCACGAACCACAGCGTGCCGTTCACGTCGCGCACCTTCGTGATGCGGATCTGCACGGCTTCGACGATGCCCGTCGCGGGCCCGAGGTCGACGATGTCGCCGACGCCGAGCTGGTCTTCGACGACCATGAAGAGCCCGTTGAGGGCGTCTTTCACGATGTTCTGCGCACCGAAGCCGAGACCGGCACCGATGGCGGCGGTGAGCAGGGCGAACGAGCCGAGGATCGCCTCGTTGATCGTGTTGACGATCAATAGCGTCACGATGATGAACAGCGTGACGTTGACGATGTTCGTGAGCACCGAACCGAGCGTTCGGGTGCGCTGCACGAGCCGCACCGCGGCGAGGGGTGAGGGCGACGCCTGCAGCGCCTGGGTGTCGGTGACGTCCTGCTTTCTCTTCACCCCCGTGACGATCTGCTGAACGACGCGGTCGATGACGAAGTGCAGCACCCAGCGGATCAGCAGGGCGATCGCGATGATGACGACGATCGAGATCAGGGTGCCGAGGACGTCGTCCCAGTTCGTGACCCAGTAGTCGACGATGCCCGCCCAGAAGTCGCCGCTCACCGGGGTGGGCTCAGGCGGTGGAGTCTCAGAAGCGAACATGGTGCGAAAGTCTACTGAGCCGCGACCGAGAGCTCGCTGGCATCGCGCGCCTGCGCGGCGAGCGCACGGTCGAGCTCGGCGAGCTGCTCGGCGATGAGCCGGTGCAGCGGGGCGGGCTCGGGGTTCGCGGTGAGCCAGGCTCGTGTGACGTCGGCGAGCTCGGCGGTGACGAGCGGCGACGGGAACAGCCTCGTCGCGATGATGCGTCCCATCGTGAAGCCGCGCTCCGCCCACGCCGCCTGCAGGCGATCGAAGTACTCCGCCGCCGTGGAGGCGAGCAGCTCGGGCGAGGTCGTGCGTCGCCAGCCGTCGGCGATCGCGCGAGCCAGGTCGTTCGAGAGCGTCGTGTCGGTCATGACCCTCTGCCACGCGGCGTCCTTCGACGCCTGATCGGGACGGGCCGCCCGCGCGGTCTCGGCGAGCTGGCGCCCCTTGGCGGTGTCATCGCGGTGCAGGGCGTCGGCGAGCTCCTCATCGGTGCCCGCGCCGAGCACGGCACGGGCGATGACGAGCTCCCAGCGCAGGTCGAGATCGACCTCGAGCCCCGGGAGCCTGATCGACCCGTCGAGCAGGCTGCCGAGCACGTCGGCGTGCGCCGCCGTGGACGCGATGCGGGTGAACGCCTTCACGAACTGCAGCTGCGTGTCGGAACCTTCGGCCGCGAGCTCGGCGAGCGCCCAGACGGCATCGCCGGCTTCGGCGGCGACCTGCTCGCGGTGCTCTTCGGCGAGGTACCGGCCGAGCACCGTCTCGAGGTGGCCGAGCGCGAGACCGCGCGCCGCCGACTGCGTCTCACGGCCGATGTTGGCGACCACGAGGCGCACGAACGCGTGCGGAGCGAGCTCGGCGTCGCGGACCGCGTCCCAGGCCGAGCCGAGCACGACGGCTCGGGCGACCGGGTCGGCGATCCCGGCGAGGTGCTCGGTGGCGACCGCGAAGGATCGGTCGTCGAGCCGCACCTTCGTGTAGGTCAGGTCGTCGTCGTTGACGAGCAGCAGGTCGGGCCGCGCCAGACCGACGAGCTCGGGCACGTCGGTGCTCGGGCCGTCGATGTCGAGCTCGACCCGATGGGTGCGGATGAGGGCAGACCCGTCGAGGGTGTACGAGCCGATCGCGACCCGATGGGGGCGCAGCGTCGGATGCTCGGCGGCCGCCGACTGCTCGACTCGTGCGGCGGTGATCGTGCCCGAGGCATCCGTTTCGACGACCGCACGCAGCGTGTTCACTCCCGCGGTCTCGAGCCACAGCTGCGACCACCGGGTCAGCTCGCGCCCGCTCGCGCGTTCGAGTTCGTCGAGCAGGTCGCGCAGCGTGGCGTTGCCGCTCGCGTGTGCGGCGAGATAGGCGCCGACGCCGCGCTGGAACGCGTCGAGGCCGACGAACGCGACGAGCTGCTTGAGCACCGAGGCGCCCTTGTCGTAGGTGATCGCGTCGAAGTTCACCTCGACATCGGCGAGATCGTCGATGACGGCGACGATCGGATGCGTCGACGGCAGCTGGTCCTGTTCGGCGGCGTGCGTCTTCTCGTCGCTCGCGAACGTCGCCCAGACCCCGGTGAACTCGGTGATCTGCGACGTCGCGAGCGTCGACGCCCACGTCGCGAACGACTCGTTGAGCCACAGGTCGTTCCACCACTTCATGGTGACCGAGTTGCCGAACCACATGTGGCTGAGCTCGTGCAGCACGACGATGGCCCGCTGCTCGCGCCGGGCGTCCGAGACGCGCGCGCGGAAGAGGTACGACTCGTTGAACGTGACCGCGCCGACGTTCTCCATGGCGCCCCAGTTGTACTCGGGCACGAAGATCTGGTCGTACTTGCCGAAGGGGTAGGGAACGCCGAACGCCTGCTCGTAGAACGCGAGGCCGGCCTTCACCGTCTCGAACATGACCTCGGGATCGGCGTACTGCGCGAGCGAGGCGCGCGTGAAGAGCCCGAGGGGGATCTCACGGCCGTCGACGCTGGTCGCCCGGTCGCGCCACGACGCGTAGGGGCCGGCGACGAGCGCGACGATGTAGCTCGACATCACCGGGCCGGCTTCGAAGGCCCAGGTGGCTCGTGCGGCGTCGACGACGCGGTCGGGCGTCGGCGCGTTGCTCAGGAACTGCCAGTGCGCGGGCGCCGTGACCGTGAAACGGAACGACGCCTTCAGGTCGGGCTGGTCGAACACCGCGAAGACCCGGTTGGCCTCGGCGACTGCGAACTCGGTGTACAGGTAGGTCTCGCCGCCGACTGGGTCGACGAAGCGGTGCAGGCCCTCGCCGGTGTTCGTGTAGGCGAACGTGCCGGCCACCCTGAGCTCGTTCTCGGCGGCGAGTCCCTCGAGTCGGATGCGCGCACCGTCGCTCGCCGAGAGATCGAGCGGATGTCCGTTCAGCACGATCTCGTGCACGTCGCGCGTCGTCGCCTCGATGAACGTCGACGCGCCCGGGGTCGCGGTGAAGCGCACGACCGTCTCGCTCGCGAACGTCTCGGTGCCGCGGGTCAGATCGAGCGTGACGTTGTAGTCACGGACGTCGATGGCCGCGGCGCGGGCTTCGGCCTCGCTCCGAGTGAGATTGGCAGCCGGCATGGATGAGACCCCTTCGCGTCGATGTGCCCAGCCAGCCTACCCACGCCCGCCGAGCGTTCCCGGTGGGATGAGCCCGTGCTCGTACGCGATGATCACGAGGTGCACGCGGTCGCGTGCGTCGAGCTTCTGCAGGATGCGTCCGACGTGGGTCTTCACCGTCGACTCCGACAGGTGGAAGCGCGATGCGAGGTCGGTGTTGTTGAGGCCCTCGGCGATGGCGACGAGGATCTCACGTTCGCGCGGCGTCAGCGCGTCGAGCAACGATGGCGGCTGCGCGGCAGCGGCACCGGCGTCCGGCAGCTCGTCGGCGAACATCTCGATCATCCGTCGCGTGACGCGCGGGGCGAGGGCCGCGTCGCCGGCGTGCACGGTGCGGATGGCACTGACCAGCTCCTGCGGGCGCACGTCCTTCAGCAGGAAACCGCTCGCGCCCGAGCGGATCGCGGCGAAGGCGTACTCGTCGAGGTCGAAGGTCGTGAGCACGATGATCCGCGGCGGGTGCTCGCTCGCCGTGATCGCGGCCGTCGCGGCGATGCCGTCGACCCCGGGCATCCGTACATCCATGAGCATGACGTCGATCGCCGTGGATCGTGCCAGGTCGATCGCGGCCGCGCCGTCGCCGGCTTCGCCGACGACCTCGAGGTCGGGCTCGGCCTCGAGCACCATGCGGAAGCCGGTGCGCACGAGCGCCTGGTCGTCGACGATCGCGATGCTGATCGGAGAGGGCCGGTCGACGGTCATGCGTCCTCTTCGATTCGATCGGATGCCGCGTGGAGCGTCACCCGGAGGCGCCAGCCACCCCCGGGCAGGGGCTCCGCTTCGACGGTGCCTCCGTACAGTGCGACGCGCTCACGAAGGCCCGCGAGGCCGCGACCGGCGCCCACCATCTGCGGTGCAGTGTGCCGCGCGTCGTCTTCGACCGTGACGACGACGTCGTCGTCGCGCCGCTCGATGCGCACGTCGACGTGCTGCGCTCCCGTGGCGTGACGCAGGGCGTTCGTCAGGCCCTCCTGCACGACGCGATACACGGTGAGCTGCAGCGTGTGCTCGGTCACCGCGGCGCCCGACGTCGTGAGCCGCACCGGTAGCCCCGCTTCGCGGAAGCCGTCGACGAGCGCGGGGACGGCGGCGACATCCGGCTGCGGTGAACGGTCGGCGGCGGCCCCGGCCGGCCCGGTCAGCACGCCCAGCATGCGGCGCATCTCGCCGAGGGCGTCGCGACCGGCGTCGGCGACGTGGCGCATCGCGTCGGCGGCGCGCTCGGGGTCTCGGCCGGCGGTCGCCGCCGAGCCCTCGGCGAGGGTGATCATGACCGTCAGGCCGTGCGAGACGATGTCGTGCATCTCGCGGGCGATGCGCGATCGCTCCTGGGCCGCGGCCAGTTCGGCCTGCTGGTCGCGTTCCCTGGCGAGGTCGTGGGCGCGCGCGATGAGCGCGTCGAGATACCGGCGGCGATTGCCCACCGTCACGCCGATGAGCGTCGCGATGAGCATGAACAGCCCGAACGCGATCGACGAGCCCAAAGGTTCGAAATCGAAGGGCTCCACGATGAGCGTGTCGCGGAGCCACGTCGCCAGGTACGAGCCCATCGCGCCGACCGCGACCGAGACGCCGAAGCCGATCCATGCTGCGCGGGTCGACGCGTACACGGCGAGCGCGTACAGGGCGATCAGGATCGCCAAGATCTCGAGCGATCCCGACGCGGCTGAGACCAGGCACGCGAGCCACCCGAGCGCCAGTACCAGCCATGGGCGGGTGCGGCGCACCAGCAGCATCGCCGCGGCGGCTCCCAGCACCACCGCCAACTGCAGCAGGGTCAGCCAGAGCGGCAGCCCGTACTGGAGGGCGGTGATGATCACGCTCACGATCGTGGGCACGCCGTAGACGCCGGCGATCAGTCCGTCGGTCAGCCGTGGATGCCGCGCCCAGAACCGGCGGAACACGCCGGGAGGCTTGGGCAGGCGTGGCTCGCCCCCGGCCACCGCATCCGGGTGGTCGGGGGCGAGCCACGACTGGGTCATGGACAGGACTCTACGCGTCGCGCTTCACGAGCAGCGTGGCTGCGCCGGCCACCGAGGCGCCCACCCAGCCGAGCACGACGAGCAGGTCCTGCCAGGCCGTGAGGACCTCGGTGCCGGTGACCTCGGTGGGCGCGAACATGTTCGTGCCGGCCGTCGAGAGCAGGTAGGGGTAGATGTCCTGGGCCCATTCGGCCGGCACCAGTTGCAGGATCGTCGGCACGACGAGGATGAGCGCGAGGACGATGCCGATGCCGCCGGCGCTCGAACGCACCATGGTGCCGACGCCGAGCGCGAACACGGCGAGCAGCGACAGGTACAGCGAGGCGCCGAGGATCGGCATGAGGACGTCGGGGTCGGTGAGGCTCGCCGACACATCGTGACCGGCGAACACAGCGGCCGAGACGAAGTAGGCGCCGATGCCGGCCGCCAGGCTGACGAGGTAGGTCACGACGAACAGCACGGTCGCCTTCGCGGCGAGCGCGGGGAGGCGCTTGGGCACCGCGGTGAAGGTCGAGCGGGCCATGCCGGTGCTGTACTCGCCGGTGATGACGAGCACGCCGAGCACGGCGACGACCAGCTGCGCGAGGAACACGCCGAACGTCGAGGACTGCACAAACAGGCCGGCCTGGTCGGCGGCTGAGCCGCCGGGGGCGTCGGGAGCGTTGAAGCCTTCGTTGGCGATGGTCAGCGACAGCATGAGCGCGAGGCCGAGCATGATGACGACGACCGACAGGTACGACCAGACGGTCGAACGCAGGCTTCGCAGCTTGATCCACTCGGAGCGGAGGATGCCGACGAAGCTGAGTCGCCCGGATTGCTGGTCGAGCCCTTCGATTCCCGGGGTTGTGGGGGCGATCGTGGTCATCGGAGTGCCTCCGTACGGTACTCGACGGCGTCGGCGGTGAGGGCCATGTAGGCCTCTTCGAGCGACGCGTTCTTGGGGGTGAGTTCATGGATGGTGAGCGAGTGCTGTGCGGCGAGGTCGCCGATGCCGGATGCCTCGAGGCCGGTGACCTCGAGCACGCCCGCCTCGGAGCGCATGACGCTGATGTCGGGCCCGGCGAGCAGGTCGGCGAGCTGCGACGCGTGCGGCGACCGCACGTGCACGCGCGACCGGGTGCCACCCGCGATGACGTCGGCCATCGGGGCATCGGTGATGATGCGCCCCTTGCCGAGCACGATGAGGTGGTCGGCGGTGAGGGCCATCTCGCTCATGAGGTGCGACGAGAGGAAGACGGTGCGCCCCTCGGCGGCGAGGTGCCGCACGAAGCGGCGAACCCACAGCACGCCCTCGGGGTCGAGCCCGTTGACGGGTTCATCGAGGATGAGCGTGGCGGGATCGCCGAGCATCGCGGCCGCGATGCCGAGGCGTTGGCCCATGCCGAGCGAGAATCCGCCGACCCGCTTGCGGGCGACCGACTCGAGTCCGGTGAGCTCGATGACCTCGCGCACGCGCTGCCTGCTGATGCCGTGTGTGGCGGCCATCGCGAGGAGGTGGTTCTCGGCGGTGCGGCCGGTGTGCACGGCCTTCGCGTCGAGCAGGGCGCCGACCTCGCGGAGCGGGGCGCGGTGCCGCGCGTACGGCTCGCCGTTGACCGTCACGCTGCCGCCGCTGGGGCGGTCGAGGCCGACGATCATGCGCATCGTGGTCGACTTGCCGGCCCCGTTCGGCCCGAGGAAGCCGGTGACCTGCCCCGGGGGAACGGTGAACGAGATGTCGTCGACGGCCGTCTTCGCGCCGAAGCGCTTGGTGAGTCCTTCTGCGGTGATCATGACATCGAAATTACGGATGCCTCGACCCGGGCACATCGGACTCCGGAACGGTTTCGGGGCGGCGGGCGATGGTACCGGGGTACCACGCCCGCCGCCCCGTGGGACGACTTCGGCTAGGCGCGCCAGCGCCGTATCGAGACCTCGCGAGGGGTCTCGATACGCTTCGCTACTCGACCGACGAGATGCTGTCGCGCGCCTGCACCGCGAGGGCGCGGTCGACGCCCGCGAGCCGCTCGATGACGAGTCGGCGCAGCGCGGGCACCGCGGGGTGCGCGTCGAGCCATGCCCGGCTCGCGTCGGCGAGCGCGCGGTTCGCGAGCGGCGACGGGTAGAGGCCGTCGACGAGCTTCTCGGCGATCGCGTAGCTGCGGTCCTCCCAGATGCGCTCGAGCATCTCGAAGTAGCGCTCGACGAACGGCTCGAGCAGAGCGGGGTCGGCGCGCAGGAAGCCCTCGGCCGTCTCGCGCACGACGGTGTTCGTCGCCGTGTCGACGTCGATGAGCGATGCCCACGCGCGCTCCTTGCCCTCGGCCGTCTGGATGGCGGCGCGAGCATGCGCGGCGGACTGCTGGCCGGTCGCAGTGTTGTCGCTCGCGAGGCGCTCGTCGATCTCGGCGTCCCCGGCGCGACCCGCCGCGACGAGCGCGATCAGCAGCTCCCAGCCGAGGTCGGTGTCGATCTCGAGTCCCTCGAGCGTACGCGAGCCGTCGTACAGGGCGGCGAGGTCGTCGACGTGCGACCCCGCCTCGGCGATCGCGGCGAAGTTCATCACGAACTGGAACTGCGCGTCGCTGCCCGGGGCCGCCTCCTGGGCGAGCTTCCAGAAGCCGTCGGCCAGGCCGGCTCGCGCCTCGGCGCGACGTTCGGGGGCGGTGTACGCGCTCGCCGCGAGGTTGGCGTTGGCGAGCACGATGCGCAGCGTCGTCGACTCGGTCTCGCTCGCGACGTTGCCGAGCACGAGCGCGAGGTAGTCGGTCGCCCGGGTCTCGGCGTCACGCGTGGCGTCCCAGACCGAGCTCCACACGAGTGCTCGCGCGAGCGGCGCGTCGATCTCGGACAGGTTCGCGAGCGCGACGCCGTGCGAGGCGTCGTCGAGGCGGATCTTCGCGTAGGCGAGGTCGTCGTCGTTCAGGAGCACCAGGTCGGGGCGTGTGCGCCCGACCAGCTCGGCGACCTCGGTGCGTTCGCCGTCGACGTCGAGTTCGACGCGGTGGTCGCGCACGAGCTTGCCGGCGGCGAGGTTGTAGAACCCGATCGCGAGGCGGTGCGGTCGGATGGTCGGGTGCTCTGCCGTGGCCGACTGCAGCAGGGCGAAGGAGGTGATCGTGCCCGAGGCATCCGTCTCGATCTCAGGGCGCAGGGTGTTGACGCCCGCGGTCTCGAGCCAGAGTCCCGACCATGCCGACAGGTCGCGGCCGCTCGCGGTCTCGAGCTCGGCGAGCAGGTCGGCGAGTGTCGTGTTGCCCCAGCTGTGCTTCTTGAAGTACGCCGAGACGCCGGCGAAGAACGCCTCGACACCGACCCATGCGACGAGCTGCTTGAGCACCGACCCGCCCTTGGCATAGGTGATGCCGTCGAAGTTGACCTGCACGTCCTCGAGGTCGTTGATCGTCGCGACGACCGGGTGCGTCGAGGGCAGCTGGTCCTGGCGGTAGGCCCAGCTCTTCTCCATCGCGTTGAACGTCGTCCACGCCTCGGTCCACTCGGTGGCCTCGGCCGTGGCGATCGTCGACGCCCACTCGGCGAACGACTCGTTGAGCCACAGGTCGTTCCACCACTTCATCGTGACGAGGTCGCCGAACCACATGTGCGCGAGCTCGTGCAGGATCGTGACGACGCGGCGCTCGCGCACGGCATCGGTCACCTTCGAACGGAACACGTAGAACTCGGTGAACGTCACCGCGCCCGCGTTCTCCATGGCGCCCGCGTTGTACTCGGGCACGAACATCTGGTCGTACTTCTCGAACGGGTACGGAACGTCGAACTTCGCCTCGAAGTACTCGAAGCCCTGCTTCGTCTTCTCGAAGATGTAGTCGGCGTCGAGGTGCTCGGCGAGACTCTTGCGGCTGAACACGCCGAGCGGGATGACGCGGCCGTCGGCGCTCGTGAGCTCGTCGCGCACCACGTGGTACGGGCCCGCGACGAGCGCGGTGATGTAGCTCGAGATACGAGGAGTCGGCGTGAACGCCCAGGTCTTGGCGCCCTCATGGGCGTCGACCGGCTCGGGCGTGGGGGAGTTCGACACGACCTCCCAGTGGTCGGGCGCGGTGAGCGTGAAGCGGAACGACGCCTTCAGGTCGGGCTGCTCGAACACCGCGAACATGCGGCGCGAGTCGGGCACCTCGAACTGGGTGTACAGGTAGACCTCGTCGTCGACGGGGTCGACGAAGCGGTGCAGGCCCTCACCGGTGTTCATGTAGTTGCCGTCGGCGACGACCACGAGTTCGTTCTCGGCGGCGAGGTTCGGCAGCTGGATGCGCACGCCGTCGCTCACCTCGGCGGGGTCGAGTTCGACGCCGTTCAGCGTGACCGAGTGCACCGCCGCGGTGATCGCGTCGATGAACGTCGAGGCACCCGGCGTCGTCGCCGCGAACCGCACCGTCGTGGTGGTCCTGAACACCTCGGGTCCGGTGGTGACATCGAGCACGACGTCGTAGTCGTGCGCCGTCACGAGCGCCGCGCGCTCCTCGGCTTCGATTCGGGTGAGGTTCTCTCCGGGCACGTGCGCTCCTTCGCAGATCGACGCGGCTCGTGGCCGCAGGCAACGTGACCCAGCCTAGACCGGACGACCGCCCCGGGGCTGGGATCGGCGCGAGAGTAGCGTGACACCATGCACACCAGCGTCGATTCCAACGCGCCCACTTCCGAGCGCTATCGGGTGTTCGCCGAGGTCGAGGCGCGGGGGATGTCGGCCACCTACGAGGCATGGGCGCTCGGTGTGGCGGATGACCCGGGCACGATCGCCCTCGTCGAGGGATTGCCTGCAGCGAAGCGGCAGCCGAACCTCGTCTTCTCGGCCGCCCGCTTCCAAGGGGCACCGCTCGGCCCCTACGGAGTGTTCCGCGACTGGTTGCACACCCATTGGGTCGAGGTGCGGGCCACCGCCGAGACGCATGCGACGCAGACGAACGAGGCGGGCCGCTGCGCGCTGCACGTTCCGGCGCTCGCCGGCACCGACGGGCCGCTCGCGCTGCTCGAGGTCGGGACATCCGCCGGTCTCTGTCTGTATCCCGACCGGTACAGCTACCGCTATCCGGGGCATCAGCGGCTCGATCCGGCCGACGGGCCGAGCCCCGTGGTGCTCGACTGCGCGACCGACGGCGCGGTGCCGGTACCCGACCGTCTGCCCGAGGTCGTCTGGCGCGCAGGCATCGACCTCCACCCGCTCGATGTGACCCGCCCCCACGATGTCGCCTGGCTCGACGCGCTCATCTGGCCCGAGCACGACGACCGGCGGGCCCGCCTGCAGGCAGCCGTTCGAATCGCCGCCACCGACCCGCCGCGCATCGTCGCAGGCGACCTCAACGAACGACTCGCCGCGCTCGCCGCAGAAGCGCCGGCCGACGCGACCCTCGTCGTCTTCCACACGGTCGTGCTGATGTACCTCGACGAGGCAGGCCGCGGGCGCTTCGTCGAGACGGTGCGCGCCCTTCCGGGCCATTGGCTCTCGGTCGAGCCGCGCACGGTGCTGCCCGGCATCCGCGCGCGCGATGACGTCGCGAACGACAGCACCGACCTCGTGCTCGCGGTCGACGGGGTGCAGCGGGCGTGGGCGCAACCGCACGGGCGCGCGCTCACGTGGGTGCCGAATCCCTAGACTTGGCCCATGCGCATCCACATCGCGACCGACCATGCCGGCCTCGAGTTCAGCCGCACGCTCGTCGACCACCTGACCAATGGCGGTCACGAGGTCGTCGACCACGGGCCGACCGAGTACGACGCGCTCGACGACTACCCGGCGTTCTGCATCAACGCGGCGCAGGCCGTCGCACGCGACCAGGCCGCGGGCGTGCGCACGCTCGGCGTGGTGTTCGGAGGGTCGGGCAACGGCGAGCAGATCGCGGCGAACAAGGTGCAGGGCATCCGCGCCGCACTCGTCTGGAGCATGGACACCGCGATCCTCGCCCGCGAGCACAACGACGCCAACGTCATCTCGATCGGGGCCCGCCAGCACACCGTCGAAGAGGCGATCCGCTACATCGACGCGTTCATCGCCGAGCCGTTCTCGGGCGACGATCGGCACGTGCGGCGCATCGCGCAGCTCTTCGAGTACGAGACCACGGGCGATATCGCAGGCAAGGGCGTCGACCGCTTCGACGCCTAGGAGGCGCCATGCCCGAGGGCCACTCCGTCCATCGCATCACGCGCCAGTTCGAGCGCAACTTCGTCGGCCATGTCGTGCACGCCTCGAGCCCGCAGGGCCGGTTCGCGGTCGGCGCTGCCGAGATCGACGGGCGACGCATGACCGATGCCCGCGCCGTGGGCAAGCAGATGTTCCTCGGATTCGAGGGCGACGTGTGGTTGCGGGTGCACCTCGGCATGTACGGCGCGTGGGACTTCGCGGGCGACATCCTCATGGACGCGACGATCGCGTCGGCGAACGGACGCATGGGGCAGACCAACCAGACCGGTACGTTCCTCGAAGGGCCGAACCCCGACGCCGTGGTCTTCGACACCGCCGGCGAGAACTCGCTCCACTCGATCGGGGCGCCGCGGCGCACGCGGCTGCGCATGTCGGAGTCCGAGAAGGAGGGCAACGCGCTCGACACGTTCCCGCCCGAGCCGATCGGCCAGGTGCGGGTACGCCTGCTCACCGACACGATCGTCGCCGACCTGCGCGGCCCGACCGCGTGCGAAGTGCTCGACCCGGCGCAGGTCGAGACGGTCGTCGGCAAGCTCGGTCCCGACCCGCTGATCGACGCGGGGCCCGGAGCCGAGGAACGCTTCACGAGTGTCATCCGCAAGAAGCCCACGGCGATCGCGCTGCTGCTCATGGACCAGAGCGTCGTCGCCGGCATCGGCAACGTCTACCGCGCCGAGCTGCTCTTCAGGGCGCGGCAGAACCCGCACACCCCGGGCAGACACGTGCCCGAGGAGCACGTGCGACACCTCTGGCGCGACTGGGCGAAGCTGCTTCGCATCGGCGTCGAGACCGGGCAGATGATGACGATGGACGACCTCGACCCCGAGGCATACCGCGCGGCCATGGCCAACCGCGACGACCGCCACTGGGTGTACAAAC
Organism: Agromyces cavernae; assembly: GCF_021044935.1. Classification (GTDB taxonomy): domain Bacteria; phylum Actinomycetota; class Actinomycetes; order Actinomycetales; family Microbacteriaceae; genus Agromyces; species Agromyces cavernae. Next base: position 571,076 of record NZ_JAJNMP010000002.1, on the reverse strand, counting down.
GCGAGGGCCTGCCGTGCCGGGTCTGCGGAACGAACATCGCACTCGAGGAGCTCGGCGGCCGCAAGCTCTACTGGTGCCCCTACTGCCAGGCATGAGGAGAACCATGAGACAGAACCCGAGCTTCACCCTCGCGAGCGAGGAGGGCGTGAAGGACCTCGTCCGCGCGCATCCGTGGGCGACCATCGTGAGCATGACGGATGCCTCGGGGCTCGTCGCCTCGCACTACCCGGTGCTGCTCGACGAAGACGCCGACGGCATCGTGCTGCTCACGCACGTCGGCAAGCCCGACGACCTCGTGCACGAGCTCGGGCGTCATGAGGTACTCGTCATCGTGCAAGGGCCGCACGGGTACATCTCGCCCGGCTGGTACGACCAGAACCCCGCCGTTCCGACGTGGAACTTCGTCACGGCGCACCTGCACGGCACCCCCGAGGTGCTCGACGCCGACGAGAACCTGCGCGTGCTCGAAGCCCTCGTCGACCACTTCGAAGACGCGATGCCCGAACCGCGCCGCATGCGCGGAACGACCGAGAACTCCGAGTACGCCGACCGCATCGCCGCGGGCACGGTCGGGCTGCGCATTCCGATCACCCGGTTCGTCGCGAAGAACAAGATGAGCCAGAACCGGCCCGATGCGACCGTCGACCGCATCATCGCCGAACTCGAGGGCGACGGGCCGTACGCCAGTCCCGCGCTCGCCGCCGAGATGCGCCGCACGCACGAGGTGCTGCGGGCGGCACGCCGATGACGGCGGCCGGTTCGAGCCCCACGGATGTCGCGGCGCCGATGCTGCTCGTCGGCGCTCGCCTCGCGGGTGAGCGGGGCCTCTTCGACCTGCACGTCGACGGGGGCGTGGTCGCGACGATCGCACCTTCGGGCGCGGTTGCGGCGACCTCCGGCATCCGTCGTGTCGACCTCGATGGCCGATGGGTCGTTCCGGGGCTCCACGACCGCCACGTGCACTTCTCGCAATGGGCCATGGTGTCGCGACGCCTCGACCTCGCCGGTACCGCATCCGCGGCCGAGGTCGCGGCGCTCGTCGCGACATCCGTCGCCGGCGGCGCCGACGAGGTGATCGGATTCGGGTATCGCGACAGCCTCTGGCCCGAGCCGGCGAGCCGGGCGGTGCTCGACGCGGTCTCGGGTGACGTGCCGGTCGTGCTCGTCTCAGCCGATCTGCACGCGTGCTGGCTGAACACGGCCGCGCTCCGCCGCCACGGCGTCGAGCACGCCACCGACGAGAGTGGCGTGCTGCGCGAGGACGACTGCTTCCGGCTCGTCCGCGAGATCGACGACGTCGCCGACGAGGTGCTCGACGGCTGGGTCGCCGAGGCGGCCGCACGTGCCGCCGCACGCGGGGTCGTGGGCATCACCGACTACGAGATGCGCTGGAACCGCGACGACTGGGCTCGTCGCGCCGCATCAGGGTTCGATGCGCTGCGCGTGTCGTTCGGCATCTACACCCAGCATCTCGAGCGGGCGATCGCCGAGGGCATGCACACCGGCGATGTCATCGCCGCGACCGGCGGGCTCGTCACGGTCGGCGGCTACAAGGTCATCACCGACGGCTCGCTGAACACGCGCACCGCGTGGTGCTTCGACCCGTACCCAGGGCTCGAGGGCGGCGAACACCCCTACGGACTCGCGACCGTGCCCTACGACGAACTCGTGCCGCTCATGATCCGCGCCGCGGACGCCGGCATCACCCCGGCGGTGCACGCCATCGGCGACCGGGCCAACGCGAGAGTGCTCGACGCGTTCGAGGCGCTCGCCGCACGCACAGAGGGAGGGCGAGGCGCGAGCGTGCGCGGCTCGATCGAGCACGCACAGCTGCTGCGGCGAACGGATGTCGCCCGCTTCGCGGAACTCGGCATCATCGCGAGCGTCCAGCCCGAGCACGCCATGGACGACCGCGACGTCGCCGACCGCTACTGGGCCGGACGCACCGATCGGGCGTTCATGCTCGCCGAACTCACCGAGGCTGGGGTCGAGCTCGCACTCGGCTCCGACGCACCCGTCGCGCCGCTCGACCCCTGGATCGCGATCTCGGCGGCGGTCGGCCGCGCGCGCGACGGCCGTGCGCCGTGGCATCCCGAACAGGCGATCGAAGCGCGCGCCGCGCTCGCCGCATCGACCGGCGGTCGGGGCACCCTGCCGACGGGCGGCGGCCCTGCCGACCTCGCGGTCGTCGAGGCCGACCCGCTCGCGACATCCGCCGAAGACCTTCGCACCCTGCCGGTCGCGGCGACGCTGCTCGCCGGCCGCTTCACCCATTCGGTGATCGAGTAGCGTCGGGCGAAGCCCGCCGGGTATCGAGAACACGGCGCGCGGGGGATAACCCCCGGCGGCATTCGGGCGCTCGCATGCTGGGGCGGGCGCGCGCGGATGGTGAGGCTGGAGTCATGCTTCAGACCTCCCTACGCAGACCACGCGCGACGGTCGCCATGACGCTCGCGACCATCGCCGCCGGCGGGCTCGTCGCCGTCGCCTTCGCCGGGTGCGGCATCGTCGGACCCGGGCCCGTCTCGACGATCGGCGACGTCGAGTTCGACACACCGCTTGCGATCCCGCCGCTCGCCGAGTCGACGGTCGACGCCGACGGCACCCGGGTCTTCGCGCTCGACGCCCAGGCGGGAACCACCGAGTTCGAGCCGGGCGTCGCGAGCGACACCTGGGGATTCAACGGCAGCTACCTCGGCCCGACGCTCGTCGCCGACCGTGGCGAGCGGGTGCGCGTCGACGTGACGAACTCCCTCGACGAGCCGACGACGGTGCATTGGCACGGCATGCACCTTCCCGCCGAGATGGATGGCGGCCCGCACCAGATGGTCGATCCGGGTGCCGCATGGTCGCCCGAATGGGACATCGACCAGCAGGCGGCGACCCTCTGGTACCACCCGCACCTGCACGGCGAGACCGAAGACCACGTCGCCCGTGGCCTCGCCGGCATGTTCATGCTGCGCGACGAGCACGAACGCTCGCTCGGGCTTCCGGGGGAGTACGGCGTCGATGACATCCCGGTGATCGTGCAGGACTCGGGTTTCTCCGCCGACGGCGAGCAGGAGAGCAAGCAGCGCGGCTACGCGGGCGGTCTCGGGGACGAGCTCATCGTCAACGGCACCCGCGGCCCGTACCTCGATGTCTCGCACGAGCTCGTGCGCCTGCGCCTCCTCAATGCGTCGACGGCACGAACGTATGCGTTCACGTGGAGCGATGGCCGATCGGTCGACCTCATCGCGACCGACGGCGGACTGCTCGAGGCACCGATCTCACTCGACCATGTGCGGCTGTCGCCCGGCGAGCGCGCCGAGGTGCTCGTGCGGCTGACGCCCGGCGAGCGCCTCGTGCTGCAGTCGAAGATGACGCCCGAGACCGCCGGGCTCGTCGGGCCGGTCGCCGCGACGAACGGCGGCAGCGACGCGTTCGACGTGCTCGAAGTGCGTGCCGCTGAGAGGCTCGACCCGGCCGCGGCCGTGCCCGCGCGGCTCAACACGATCAACGACTTCGACCCGGCCGACGTCGCGACGACCCGCCGCTTCGAGCTGAGCGACAGCTTCGAGATCAACGGCGAGGCGATGGACATGGGCCGCATCGACGAGACGGTCACGGTCGACACGCTCGAGCGGTGGGTCGTCGCGAACACGACGCAGGTGCCGCACAGCTTCCACGTGCACGACGTGCAGTTCCGAATCGCCACGATCGACGGGCAGGCGCCGCCACCTGAGCTCGCGGGGTGGAAGGACACCATCTTCACCGAACCCGAGACCGAGTACGAGCTGTTGATGCGCTTCGAGGACTACGCCGACGCCGACACCCCGTACATGTACCACTGCCACCTGCTGTGGCACGAAGATCAGGGCATGATGGGCCAGTTCGCCGTCGTCGAGCCCGGGCAGTCTGCCACGATGACTGGAGGAACCCACGATGAGCATTGACACGACACTCGCGCAGCCACCGACCGACGGCGCCCCGCCGAAGCGCCGCGTCTACTGGTCGCTGTGGGCGACCGTGCCGCGCGAGTTCGCCTTCCTCATCCTCACCATGCCGATCGCGATCATCGGGCTGAGCCTGCTCGCGACCATCTTCTTCACGGGCCTCGGCCTGATCTTCATCGTGTTCGGCATCTTCATCGTGGTGGCGGCGATGTTCGTCGCCCGAGGCTTCGGCACGCTCGAGCTCGTCCGGCTGGAGTGGGCGGGCCGGCCCCGCATCACCCGACCCGCCTGGGATCACTCCGATCGCAATCAGGGTTTCTGGCGCACGATGTGGGCCCCGTTCATCGACGGTCATTACTGGCTCTACCTATTGCACGGCATGATCATCAACCCGATCGTCAGCGTGATCTCGTGGAGCATCACGGTCGCGTGGACCTCGGTGGCGCTCGGCGGCACGACCGCCTGGATCTGGTACCGCACGATTCCCGACGGGCGCAACGACACCGACTTCTGGCTGCACGACGTCGTGATCGACTTCCTGTTCCCGGGCAACACGTGGAAGATCGACCCGCTGCTCGGCGAAGCGATCTTCGAGTTCATCGTCGGGCTCATCTTCCTCGCGACGCTGCCGTTCGTGTTCCGCGGGCTCACCCTGTTGCACGACGTGATCGCCCGCGGCACGCTCAGTGCCTGGCGTTCCGAGGCGCTCGAGCGCGAGGTCGCGCAACTCTCGGCATCGCGCGGCGCCGCCGTGCAGGCCGAGGACGCGTCGCTGCGTCGCCTCGAACGCGACATCCACGACGGTCCCCAGCAGCGCCTCGTGCGCCTGCAGATGGACCTCGCGACGATCGAGCGCAAGCTCGAACGCGACCCCGAGCATGCTCGGGAACTGCTCGGCGAGGCCCGCGACCAGGCCCGCGAGACCCTCGACGAACTGCGCGCGCTCTCACGCGGGTTCGCCCCGCCGATCCTGCAGGACCGCGGCCTCGCGGTCGGCCTGCAGTCGCTCGCCACGCGAAGCCCCGTGCCGGTCACCGTCGAGGTCGACCTGCCGTCGGATGCCTCGGTGCCGGCCTCGATCGAACGCAACGCCTACTTCGTCGCCGCAGAACTGCTCACGAACGCCGCGAAGCACGCCGAGGCGCGAGGCATCCGGCTCGTGGCCTCGACCCGCGACACCGGCGCCGCCGGGCACTGGCTCGACGTCTGGGTGACCGACAACGGTCGTGGGGGCGCCTCCCCCTTGCCGGGGCATGGGCTCGCCGGGCTCGCCGATCGGGTGCAGGGCCTTCGCGGAATGTTCGTGGTCGACAGCCCCGTCGGCGGTCCCACCACGATCGGCGCGCACATCCCCTACACCCCAGTCGTGGCATCCGTTTCGCCGCCGCCGTCGATCGAGTAGCCCGACGTAGTCGACGCGTATCGAGATCCCGGTGCGGGTCTCGATACGCTCGCTACTCGACCGGCGGGCATAACCGCCGCCGCTAGTGTGGGGGCATGACCGAACCCTCCCGCGGCCCGCTTCGCATCGTGCTCGCCGAGGATTCGATGCTGCTGCGCGAGGGGCTCGTCCGGCTCTTCGACGAGGCCGGGTTCGAGACCGTCGCCGCATACGGGGAGGCCGACTCCCTGCTGGCGGCGCTCGATGAGACCCGGCCCGACCTCGCCGTGCTCGACGTGCGCATGCCGCCGACGTTCCGCGACGAGGGGGTGCGGGCGGCGATCGAGCTTCGCCGGCGCATGCCCTCGGTCGGCGTGCTGCTGCTCAGCCAGTACGTCGAGGGAACCTACGCCCACGAGCTGCTCTCGTCGGGCGAGGGCGGCATGGGGTACCTGCTGAAAGACCGGGTGGCGTCGCTCGACGAACTCGAGGACGCGGTCGAGCGGGTGAGCGAAGGCGGCACCGTGCTCGACCCGCAGGTCGTGCGCGAACTGCTCTCTCGGCGCAGCGACCCGCTCGCGTCGCTGACGCCGCGTGAGCGCGAGGTCATGGAGCTCATGGCCGAGGGTCGCACGAACGCGGGCATCGCGAAGCAGCTCTTCATCGGCGTCGGTGCGGTCGAGAAGAACGTCACCTCCATCTTCCAGAAGCTCGGCCTCGAAGACTCGGGCACCGACCACCGTCGCGTGCTCGCGGTGCTCACCTGGCTGCAGCGCTAGCAGAGACGACTCGGGCCCGGGTGCAGCCGCCGTCGGAGCGGCGATCTGCACCCGGGCCCGTCAGCCCGCGATCACTACTTGACGGCGATGTGCGAGAAGAGGAACCAGCGGTCCTTGTCGAGGCCGCGCCGGATCTCGATCACGACGTCCTGGCTCGTGGGGTCGAGCTCGGCGAGGCCGTCGATCGCGGCGTTGACCTTCTCGGTCGCAAGATCGATCTGGCTGACGACGCCGGCGATCGCCTCGTCGTACGGAAGGAACCCGAGCTTGGGGTTCTCGGCGCCGGTCTTCGCGGCGACGGTCGCGAGGCGCCCGTCGATCGGCAGGCCCAGGGCCACGACGCGCTCAGCGGCGATGTCGGACCAGTCCTGCGCGTGAGCCACGACGTCGTCGAGCAGTTCGTGCACGGCGATGAAGTTCGCGCCGCGCACATGCCAGTGCGCCTGCTTGCCGTTGACGGCGAGGGCGATCAGTTCGTGCACGACGGGGGTGAGGTACTGGGCGACGCCTGCGGCGACGTCGGCGTTCGATCCGGTCTTCGGTGCGGTCTGGATGTCGGTCATCGTGTCAACCTTCCCTGTCTCGTTGTCGTCTTCAACGCTACGCGGATGCCCCCGTATTTCAAGGAAGGGAAGGCTCGGCTGATTGGGTTCGACCTTCGGTCGAGCGGATGTCGCGACATCCGTTCATCATGCGAGAACGCCCGGGGCCACAGGACGACGATGGAGGAGAATCGGAGGGGATGACGGGAATCGAACCCGCGTAATCAGTTTGGAAGACTGAGGCTCTACCATTGAGCTACATCCCCGTGACCCGCTCGCGGGCACTGCATCATCGTAGTACACGCCGTGGACAGGTTCGTGCACGGCGTGACGTCAGCGCAATGTCGTGATCGCGCCGATCGTTCCTCTCGCGAAGCGGAGCTGGCGCTCGTAGGTCGCGGCGAGCACCACCAGGATCACTCCCGCGATGCCGAGCCAGAGCCACCACCACACGGCCTCGTAGAGCCAGGTGATCACGGGCCAGAGCTGTGCGATCGCGTGCACGAGCAGCACGGCGCCGCCGAACACAAGCGGCGCCTGCAGGCGCCGGACGGCGCCGATGAGCACGGTTGCCGCCGAGACGAGTCCGAGGGCGACGATGCGCCACAGTTCGGGGTCGGTGAAGTCGGCGATGAGCGGCGGCACGAGGAGCACGGCGAGTCCGATGCCGAGCGCGGTCCAGCTTCCGAGTTCGGGGGAGCGGCGCATGCTGAGCGCACCCCACCCGATGAACGCCACGCCGGCTGAAGCCGTGACGATGTCGAACGGGTCGACGTTGCCGTTCGAGAGTGCGATGGCACCGCCGATCACGAGCGCCCCGCGCGTCGTCCACGCGAAGATCGGGCCGGCGATCGGGCGGGCGGCAGTTGCCCCGCCCGCGATGTGTGCCGCGGCGATCGCCGGGAACAGCACGGCGGCACGCAGGTCACTCTGTTCGCCGAACACGATGGCGATGAGCGTCGGCACCGTGGCGATGGCGACGGATGCCGCGAACAGCGTTTCGCCGAACACCGCGGGCCGGGTGTGGTCGCGGGCCCACGCGATGGCGACGACGACGCCCGTCGCGAGCGCGATCAGCGGCCAGAACTCGACCGGCACAACGCTGTCGTCGATGCCGGCAGCGACCGCGCCGCCGCGCATCAGGGCCGCACCGGTCACGGCGGTCCACCCGGCCGCGGTGACGAGCAGTCGAATCGGCACGCCACGGGCCGCGTCGGGCAGGAAGATCGAGGCGAGGGCGACGACGGCGCCGGCCGCGCACAGTACCAGCGTGCGCACCTCGGAATCAGCGCTCGACGCGACGCTCGGCAGCACGGCCACCGCCGTAGCCGCGCCGACGAGCGCCGTGCGCCCGGATGCCGTCGAACCGTCAGGCGCGCGGCGCCAGGTGATGAGCCCCGCGGTCGCGGCGAGCGCGGCCGCGAGCGGCAGCGTGTAGGCCTCGACGTCGTCGACGCCATCGCCAGCAAGCCATGCCCAGACCGCGACGACGGCCAGCGCGAGGCTGACCCACGCGAGATGACGCATCGGATCGGTCGCCGTGAACGGGTCGCCCCGGAGGGCTGCGAGCACGATCGGGACGGGGAACAGGATGAGGAGCACGAGCCACGGCTCGGGAGCCGCTGAGGCTGCGTAGCCGAGTGCGACCGCGCCGAGAATCGCGACCGCGACGACCCACATGATCGACGGTGCCCGCCGGGCACCGGGTGCGACGACGTGCGCGAGTGCCGCCGAGAGCAGGGCTGCAGCGGCGACCCCGACGCCGACGATCCCGTCGCCGAACAGCTGCGCCGCGAACGTGCCCAAGCCGTACCCGAGCGCGAGCGGCGTCGACGCCGCGAAGAGGATCCGGATCACGAGCGGATTCGATGCGCGCATCCACCCGAAGCCGGCGACGGTGAGCACGACGGCCGGCACCCACCGCCATCCGGCCTCGGGCGCTGCCAGCAGTGCGGCGACGAGCGAGGTCACGGTTGCGAGCAGCGCCGGCAGGGCGAGGGCGATGCGGTCGGCCGGATTGCCGAGGCGCGCGAACGACGCACCGGCGAGCAGCAGCGCGCCTCCGGTCGCGACCCACATCCACAGCGCGTCCCACGGCGCCGCGAGACGCAGATCGGATGTCGCGAGCCATGGTACGACCGTGAGGAGCGCGACCATCGCGAGCGCCGATGCGATGGCGACGTGCGCCGCGCCGATCCCGGTCACGCCCGCCTTTCGCCAGACGCGCCCGGCGAGGACGCGCCCCGCGACAGCGAGCGCGAGCACGGCTGCTGTCGTCCATGGCCACACCGCGGCGCTCACGTACCCCAGCATCAATGCCAGGGCCGCGCCGACAATGCCGCCTGCCGCGAGCACCGGCACGAGGCCGCGAACCCGTGTAATGCGTGGAACCGTCGCGATGACGAGCGCCACGAGCGCGATCGCGATCATCACAAGAGCAGCCACCCACGCGTCGTCGGCCATCGCGCCGCCGATGAGTGCCCCCGCCAGCACCGCACCGGCGGGGAGCACGGCACGTCGCGGGAGGCGCCGGAGCAGTGCGAGCACAGCGGTGAGCCCCGCAGCCACGATGAAGGGTGTCGCGAGCACGGCGAGCCTGGAATCGGCGAACTCGACGGGCGCGGGGAGCACGTCGTGCTGCCACGGGGGAATGCTCGCGACCATCGGCCGCATCAGCGCGAGGCCGCCGAGGGAGAGCGCCGGTGCGGCGGCGGCGATCGCCACGGCGCCGGCCCCGGAGAAGGCACGGACTGCATCGACACCCACTGGCGCCGGTCGCCGCGTCAGGGCCGCAGCGGTGCAGGCGACGACCCCTGAGGTCAGCGGTGCGAGCCAGAGGGCGACACCGGGCTGGAGCTCGGTGAAGACGGCGACGGTCGCAGTCAGCCCGGCGCTCACGCCGAGCGTCGGTGCGGCGACGGCGGCCCAACCGGCCGCGACGGACGCAGACCGAAGTCGCACGACGACGAGGGCTGCCCCCCAGGCGATTGCTCCGGCGAGGAAGGCCCAGACGTGGTGCCACGGGAGATCGGGCATCGCGAAGCCGGCCGCGATCAGCGCGATCGCGCCGCCGGCGTACCCGGCGCCCGCGACAATCGCCCGTTCGGGGATGCGCGGCGCGAAGAATGCGGCGGTGCCGACCAGCGAGGTCGCGAGCGCGCCCATCCATGCGCCCGTGGCGAACTCGTCCGCCGGAGCGGCGCTGAAGACGAGGAGGAAGACAGCCGGCGGAATCAGCGCGCCCGCCGCGAACCCGGTCACCCGGATGCCGCTCACCGCCCGGGTGCCGGCCAGGATCGCGGCCACGGATAGCAGGGCGCCGCCCGCATAGGCCGCGGCATCGAGTTCGTGGGTGCCGAACAACTCGTTGACGCGAACGATCCACACATCGAGCAACAGCAGCACGATCGCGACCGATGCCACGCCTTCGGCCGTGCCGGGCAGGCGCCGGGCCCGCAGCAGCCATGCCACTGCGAGCACGAGCACGCTCGCCGCCGCGATGATCACCGAGCGCACCTCGAGGCTCGCGACGAGGTAGGCGACGAAGAGGAACACGATCGCCGTGACCGAGATGAGCACCACGCCGAGCGTGAGCAGCAGCACCTGCACGCCCGACCGCCCACCGCGAGTGGGCGAGGGCGACGCTTCGCCGACGAGCGACGCGGGCGGCGAGGCATCCGCGATCGTGCTCGTTTCCCCGTGCCGTGCCCGAGGGGCGTGGCTGGTCTCGGGTGCGGGAGCCGTCGGCGCTACCACGACATCGATCGACGCGGCAGCGGGAATCGCGGGCGCGGTCGCGAGCGTCTGCGGCCGCGCAGCCTGCGCCGCGCGCATCTGCGTGATCACCCGCTGGCGGCTCGACTCGTCGTCATGGATGCGCCTGCCGATCGCGAGCAGTTCGGATGCCTCGGGAACCGCGAGATCGAGGTCGCATCGCGAGCAGCGAGCCGTGGTCAACACGGTGAAGCACGCCGGGCAGAGCGACGTGTCGACGAGTTGCCCGGGTTCGGTCGGCCACCGGCGCAGATCGTGCGGTGCAGTCGAGGGACTGTCGGTCATGCGCACACTCTGCCACGCAGGTGACCCGTGATGGCACGCCCTCCACAGGGCGCGCCGTCGGGCGACCGCACAGCGACGCCGTCGCCGTGTGCAGTAGACTTTCGGGGGTCCACCCGTCCGACGCGTGTTTCGGCATGCCTGCGCGGGTGAATCGACGAGTTGAGTCGGCGACTCGGGGCGTAGCTCAGCTTGGTAGAGCGCCCGCTTTGGGAGCGGGAGGTCGCAGGTTCGAATCCTGTCGCCCCGACGAGTTGCACGACTCGACACGAACTTCCACACAATCAGGAGATCTTCCACATGCCGACCACTTCGGTTGAGAAGCTGAGCCCGACGCGCGCCAAGCTCACCATCTCGGTGACGCCCGAGGAGCTGAAGCCCAGCATCACCCACGCCTACAGCCACATCGCCGAGCAGGTCAACGTGCCCGGCTTCCGCAAGGGCAAGGTGCCGCCGCCCATCATCGACCAGCGGGTCGGCAAGGCCGCCGTGCTCGAGCACGCCGTCAACGAGGGCCTCGACGGCTTCTTCCGCGCCGCGGTCGCCGAGCACGAGCTCCGCCCGCTCGGCAAGCCCGAGGCCGACATCGTCGAGTGGCCCAGCGAGAAGGACTTCTCGGGCGACCTGCTGCTCGCCATCGAGGTCGACGTGCGCCCCGACATCGAGCTGCCCGCGTACGACGGCCTCGAGCTGACGGTCGACTCGGTCGAGATCGGCGACGACGAGGTCACCGAAGAGCTCGACCGCCTGCGCAGCCGGTTCGGCACGCTCATCACGGTCGACCGCCCGGCGAAGACCGGCGACTTCGTGACCCTCGACCTCGTCGCCGTCATCGACGGCACCGAGGTCGACACCGCGAGCGGCATCTCCTACGAACTCGGCTCCGGCGAGCTGCTCGAAGGCATCGACGAGGCGCTCGACACCCTCTCGGCAGACGAGACCACCACGTTCGCCTCCAAGCTGCTCGGCGGCGACCACGAGGGCGAGACCGCCGAGATCACCGTCACGGTGACCGCGGTCAAGGAGCGCGAGCTCCCCGAGGCCGACGACGACTTCGCGCAGATCGCGAGCGAGTTCGACACGCTCGCCGAGCTGACCGACAGCCTCAAGCAGCAGGTCGCGCGCAACAAGTCGTTCGGCCAGGGCAGCCAGGCTCGTGACCTCCTCGTCGACAAGCTCCTCGAGCTCGCCGAGGTGCCGGTCGCGCAGAGCGTCATCGATGACGAGGTGCACCGTCACCTCGAGAGCGAAGGCCGGCTCGAAGACGACACGCACCGTGCCGAGGTCGTCGAGGCGAGCGAGAAGGCGTTCAAGACGCAGATCGTGCTCGACGCCATCGCCGAGGCCGAGAAGGTGCAGGTCAGCCAAGACGAACTGACCCAGTACCTCGTGCAGGGTGCCGCCCAGTACGGCATGGACCCGAACGAGTTCGTGCAGATCCTCAGCCAGCAGGGCCAGATCCCCGCCATGGTCGGCGAGGTCGCGCGCAACAAGGCGCTCGCGATCGCGCTCGGCAAGGCGAAGGTCACCGACGCCGCGGGCAATGCGGTCGACCTCAGCGAGTTCACTGCCGTGAGCGACGCCGACGAGGCCGCTGCCGACGAGACATCCGCTGCCGACGAGGCCGAAGTTCCGGTCGAAGAGCAGAAGCCCGCGCCGAAGAAGCGTGCGCCGAAGAAGGCCGCCACTGCCGACGAGGCAGAGGCCGCCGAGAAGCCCGCGCCGAAGAAGCGCGCCACCAAGAAGGCCGACGCCGAGTAGTCGTCGAGCGAATCGCGTGAACGGGGCCGGGGCACATCGCCCGGCCCCGTTCGTGGTCTGGGGAGGTTCCCGATGTCCGACTGGCAGGCTCGGGTCGACGCGGTCTGGGCGAGCGCCCATGAGCTCGGCGACGCCGAGGTGGTCCGACGCATCGACGAGCTCGCTGCCGAGCGGCCCGAGCATGATCCGAACGCGCTCTTCGAGCGGGCCGGCGCCCGCGACTCGGCAGGACTCGAGGCCGAGGCGGAACCGCTGTACACGGCGGCGATCGCGAGCGGGCTCACCGGCTCCGAGCGCGTGCAAGCGCACATCCAGCTCGCGTCCACGATCCGCAACCTCGGCCGGCCGCTCGAATCCATCGCGCTGCTCGACGCGATCGCACCCGAGGCGGGCGAGCTGCACGACGCCGTCGTCGCCTTCCGCGCCCTCGCGCTCGTCGATGCGGGCGATGCCCGGCGTGCGGCATCCGATGCCCTCGCGGCGCTCGCCGCGCACCTGCCGAGGTATCGCAGATCACTCGCCGCATATGCCGAAGCGCTGACGGCATCCGCCTAGGGCGAACAGCCCCGTTCGCGTGCGTTGCAACGGATAGATTCGATTTCAACGCGACAACCGAAACGGAGCGACACATGGCCGAAGCGACACCCAGCCCCGGTGTTTTCGATCGACTGCTGAAGGACCGCATCATCTGGCTGGGGTCCGAGGTACGCGACGAGAACGCCAACGAGATCGCGGCGAAGCTGTTGCTGCTCGCCGCTGAGGACTCGAAGAAGGACATCTACCTCTACGTCAACTCACCGGGCGGGTCGATCACGGCGGGCATGGCGATCTACGACACCATGCAGTTCGTGCCGAACGACATCGTCACGGTCGGCATCGGCATGGCGGCTTCGATGGGCCAACTCCTCCTCACCGCGGGCACCAAGGGCAAGCGCTACATCACCCCCAACGCGCGCGTGCTGCTGCACCAGCCGCACGGCGGCTTCGGCGGCACCGCGAGCGACATCCAGACCCAGGCGCAGCTCATCCTCGACATGAAGAAGCGCCTCGCCGAGATCACCGCGGCGCAGACCGGCAAGTCGGTCGAGCAGATCAACCGCGACGGCGACCGCGACCGCTGGTTCAACGCACAAGAGGCGCTCGAGTACGGCTTCGTCGACCACATCCGCGAGTCGGCACTCGACGTGTCCGGCGGCGGCGGAACCGACCAGGCGTAGGCGCCGAGAGAAGAGAGAACGAGCGAATGAACATCCCTGCTTTCGGCGGCACCGCCTTCAACGGCGTCCAGGCCCCGAGCTCGCGCTACATCCTGCCGAGCTTCGAAGAGCGCACGGCCTACGGGTACAAGCGGCAAGACCCTTACGCGAAGCTCTTCGAGGACCGCATCATCTTCCTCGGCGTGCAGGTCGACGACGCGTCGGCCGACGACATCATGGCGCAGCTGCTCGTGCTGGAGTCGATGGACCCCGACCGCGACATCATCCTCTACATCAACTCGCCCGGTGGCTCGTTCACCGCGATGACCGCGATCTACGACACGATGCAGTACATCCGTCCCCAGATCCAGACGGTCGTCCTCGGACAGGCCGCCTCGGCCGCAGCGGTGATCGCCTCGGCGGGCACGCCCGGAAAGCGCCTGGCGCTGCCGAACGCCCGCGTGCTGATCCACCAGCCGGCGATGGGCGAGGCCGGCCACGGCCAGGCCAGCGACATCGAGATCCAGGCCGCCGAGATCCTGCGCATGCGCTCGTGGCTCGAAGAGACGCTCTCGCGCCACTCGAACCGCACGCAGGAGCAGGTGAACGCCGACATCGACCGAGACAAGATCCTCTCGGCCGAGGAGGCGCTCGAGTACGGCCTCATCGACCAGGTGCTGACCTCGCGCAAGAGCCTTCCGGCGATCGCGCGCTGACGCTCACGATGCTGACGCGGCGGATGTCGCGGCTGAACCCCAGCCCGCGACATCCGTCGCGTTTCTTCTGCGAACGGATGTCCCGCAGCGAACCCGATCCGGCGTGTATGCGTCAGTTCGCGACAGACGAACGCGACATCGTGTCGATTCCACAGCCTTACCCGCCAACCGCCCGATCTCGGGCTAGGCTCGGAACAGGCTCGTCGAGAGGGAGGCACTGATGGCACGCATCGGGGAAAGCGCCGATCTGCTCAAGTGCTCCTTCTGCGGAAAGAGCCAGAAGCAGGTGCAGCAGCTCATCGCCGGTCCTGGCGTCTACATCTGCGACGAGTGCGTCGAACTCTGCAACGAGATCATCGAAGAGCGTCTCGCAGAGGCGGGCGAGTCGGAGTCGGGCGAGTTCGAACTGCCCAAGCCGAAAGAGATCTTCGCCTTCCTCGAGGAGTACGTCATCGGTCAAGAGGCCGCGAAGAAGGCGCTCGCCGTCGCGGTGTACAACCACTACAAGCGAGTTCGCGCCCGCACCACGCTGACGACCGCCGATCGCGCCCACGACGACGTCGAGATCGCCAAGTCGAACATCCTCCTCATCGGCCCGACGGGTTGCGGCAAGACCTACCTCGCGCAGACGCTCGCGAAGCAGTTGAACGTGCCGTTCGCCGTCGCCGACGCGACGGCGCTCACCGAGGCCGGCTACGTCGGCGAAGACGTCGAGAACATCCTGCTGAAGCTCATCCAGGCCGCCGACTACGACGTGAAGCGGGCAGAGACGGGCATCATCTACATCGACGAGGTCGACAAGATCGCCCGCAAGGCCGAGAATCCGTCGATCACGAGGGATGTCTCGGGCGAGGGCGTGCAGCAGGCATTGCTCAAGATCCTCGAGGGAACCGTGGCGTCGGTGCCCCCGCAGGGCGGGCGCAAGCATCCGCACCAGGAGTTCATCCAGATCGACACCACGAACGTGCTGTTCATCGTCGCGGGTGCGTTCGCGGGCCTCGAGGACATCATCTCGTCACGGGCGGGCAAGCGGGGCATCGGGTTCGGTGCCCCTCTGCACAACAAGGAAGACGAAGCCGACATCTTCAGCGAGGTCCTGCCCGAAGACCTCCACAAGTTCGGGCTCATCCCCGAGTTCATCGGCCGACTGCCGGTGGTCGCCACGGTCACGCCGCTCGATCGCGAGGCGCTCATGGAGATCCTCACGGTGCCGAAGAACGCGCTCGTCAGGCAGTACCAGCGCATGTTCGAGCTCGACGGCGTCGAGCTCGACTTCGAGGGCGCGGCGCTCGAGGCCATCGCCGACCTCGCGGTGCTGCGTCAGACCGGTGCTCGAGGGCTTCGCGCGATCATGGAGGAAGTGCTCGGCCCGATCATGTTCGAGGTGCCGTCGACGACCGGAGTCGCACGCGTGGTGGTCACCAAGGCAGCGGTGCTCGACAACGCCGCACCCACCATCGTGCCGCACAAGCCGCGCCGCGCCGAGAAGTCGGCGTAACGCGGTCGCGCGCGGAGTCCGACGCGTCGGTGTTGCGCGCGCGAGACGTCGTTCCGCGCGTGACACGTGCGCTTCCGGGTACTCGGCCCGGCGGAGTCAGGCCAGGTCGTCGTCGGTGCGTGCGCCGAAGACGATCTCGTCCCAGCTGGGCATCGAGGCCCGACCCTTCTTCGCGCTGCGGTTTCCGGTCGGCCCGTTGGCCGCCTTGCCCCAGATGCTCCGTGCGCCGGTCCCGGGTTTCTCGTCGGCGGCCGCCTCGATCGGCAGCTGGGGCGTCTCGGCGGCAGTCTGAGCGGCGGGCGGAGCCGGCTTAGGGGCGGGGTGCTGGTGCGGCTGCGCAGGCGACGACTCGGCGTCGCCCGCTGCCTCCCGCTCGCCACGTCGTCGGCGCAGCGCCTCGAGCAGGTCGGCGGTTTCGCCGAGCGACTGCCGTGGCTCGTCGGCGCGCTTGATCGCGGCGCGTGCGACGGCTGGACTCGAGGTCTGCGGCGTTCGTGCATAGGGGAGGGGCTCGAGGTGCGGCGCGGTGTCGGCGTCGCTCTGCTCGTGCTCATCGAACGTGAACGCACCACTGTCGAAGCGCGATTCGTCGGAGTCGGGGCTCACCGCGCGCAGCCGTGGGATGAGTCCGCCCTTCAGCTCGCCCTGCTGCGAGAGCGTGATCGCCTCGGAGTTGAGCGGCTGCAGCGATTGCTTGCGCGGTTCGAAGCTCCAGCGGGCGTCGTGGTCGATCGTGTCGGCCGTGAACTCGAGCTTGACGATCCAGCCGCGCTCCTCGTCCTTCCAGCTCGCCCACCGTTCGCCCTCCGCACCGAGCTTCGCGAGACGTTCCCGCAGGACTGCGCCGAACGACGCCGGTTCGTCGGCGGAGTCGCCTTCGAGCGTCGCATTGACCGGCACGGCCAGGGCGCTCGTGACGACGTGCTCGCGTTCGGCGAGCACGGGCCCCTCGAACCGGCGGATGTACTCGACGGCGGCGCCGGTGACCTCGGCGACCTCTTCAGCCGACAGGCCCGAGCGGATGTGCGCCTGGATCTCACGAGGTGACGGTTTGGGCCCGGTGTGCTGTTCGGGTTGCGCCTGCCGGATCCGCGACTGGAGCACCTCGTCGATCTCGATCCGGAAGCGTGCGCCATCGTCGGAGGCGGCGAGCAAGGCGCCGTTCTCGACGCCGATTACCTTCAGTTCCTGCATGGGACAAGCCCTTCCGTGCCTTCGTCTCCGCCCAAGGATGCCATGCGTCGAGGAGACCCGGCGGGAATAGCCCGGGCGCGCCGGAAGTTGAGCAGGTAGCAGCGGGAACACCCGCGTAAAACGGTTTGCTTCGGCAACCGATTTGATGCAGACTATGCCCGCCGAATCTCCGGCGCTGAGGAAATGGATGGGAATGGCAACGGATTACGACGCACCGCGGAAGACCGACGACGACTCGGAGTCGATCGAGGCCCTCAAGGAGCGCGTCCCCGACAAGATGTCGGGCGTGGTAGACGTCGAAGACGCCGACAACCCCGGAGGCTTCGACCTCTCGGGTGCCGACCTCTCCGACGTCGAGCTCGACGTCGTGGTGCTGCCCCCGCAGGCTGACGAGTTCACGTGTGTGAACTGCTTCCTCGTGAAGCACCGTTCGCAGATCGATCACGAGACGAAGCTCGGACCGATCTGCCTGGAGTGTGCGGCCTAGGCGCCAGACTCCTGCACATCAGGCCGTCGCGATCGATTGATCGCGGCGGCCAGTTCTTTCGGTCGTCGAGTCGAGACCAGCCAGTACGGCGTGGGGTCGGCGGGGTCGACGACGGGAATCCGCACGACGGGCTTGATCCAGCCGCGGATGACGAGGAACGCACGGGCGTCGAGACCGGTTCCGCGTTCGACGCGGGCCTGCTCCTCGTCGGCCGGCACGGCCTCGCCGACGTCGGTGAGCGCGATCTCGGCTCGGCCGGCGCGAAGCCTCCCTCCGTGCAGCTCGATCAGCGGGGCGGTCAGCGCCAGAGAGCCGACGAGCCCGACGTAGAGCACGACTCCGGTCACGATTCCGGCCGGCATCGAGACGGGCGCGAGCACGAGGATGCTCGCGGGAATCAGCAGCAGGCTGGCGACGTAGATCCAGGGTGTCGGCCAGAGTTTCTCGCGGTAGTCGGGCATGGCTCTATCCCACCAGACTTCTGCACTACCCTCGAACAGTGACCGATTCCGTCGACGTGCTGATCACCGCCGAGCGCCTTCCCTCGTACGCCCACGCGGGCGACGCGGGCGCCGATCTCCATGCTTCCGAGTCCGTCGTGCTCGCCCCGGGCGAGCGCGCCGCAGTCGGCACCGGAGTCGCGATCGCCCTCCCCGACGGTTACGTCGCGTTCGTCGTGCCGCGGTCGGGTCTCGCGTTCAAGCACGGCATCACGATCGTGAACGCACCGGGCACCGTCGATGCGGGCTACCGTGGCGAGATCAAGGTCTCGCTGCTCAACACCGACGCCCGCGAGCCGTACACGATCGAGGCGGGCGATCGCATCGCCCAGCTCGTCGTGATGCCGGTGACGCGAGCCCGGTTCGTCGAGGTCGAGCGACTGCCCGACAGCATGCGCGGCGAGGGTGGGTTCGGCTCCACCGGATTCGGGGAGCACAAGTCAGGAGTGAACGCGTGAGCGACATCGAGAACACCGGCGGAACGCCCGCCGAGCAACCCAAGTCCGCCCCCGACGACCGTGCGTCGGCGGGGCCGTTCGACGAGTCCGAGGCCAATCCGGTCCGTCCATATGTCGACCTCGGCGGTGTGAAGGTCCTTCCGCGCGAAGGCCTGCACCTTCGCCTCGAGGTCGAAGAGGGCACGAAGCGCGTGGTCGCGATCGGCCTCGACTACGCGAATTCGACGCTGCAGGTGCAGCCGTTCGCCGCGCCGCGCTCGAGCGGGCTCTGGCACGAGATCCGAGCGCAGATCGCCGACCAGATCGCGCGTCAGGGCGGCACCACCACCGTGCGCGAAGGGGCGTTCGGCCCCGAGCTGCTCGCCCAGATCCCGGTCGCGGCCGCCGAGGGCCAGGCCGGCCAGATGCGGCTCGCCCGCTTCATCGGCGTCGACGGTCCTCGCTGGTTCCTCCGCGGCGTCATCGCGGGCGAGGCTGCGGTCGACCCCGCATCGGCGGCGCTGGTCGAAGACCTGTTCCGTTCGATCGTCGTCGTTCGCGGCTCGACGCCCATGCCGCCGCGTGACCTTATCCCGCTTCGCATGCCCGCGTCATCCACCGGCGCGCCGACCCCCCAGTGACGATGAGCGATTCCGCGGGCTCGCCCGGCTCCGAGCACGACGACGAGCGAGCGGATGCCTCGGCACCGAGTTCGCCCGAAGCGTCGGAGTTCGGCCGCCAGTTCGCCGCGGCCGCGGAGAAGAGCGGCCTCGGCGCGCTCGCGCGCGATGAGAAGCTGAGCGGCCGCGATCTGCTCGTGGCAGTCGGGGGAGTGCGCGGCATCCTCGAGGCGCTGCTGCCCGGCCTCGTGTTCCTCGTCGTGTACAGCTCGCTCACGAGCTTCGGCGGCCAAGACCCGCAGGCCGCGCTGTTCCCCGCGCTCGGGGCATCCGTCGGACTGGCGGTGGTCTTCACGATCGTTCGCATCGCGACGAAAGGGCAGCCCACGCAGGCGATCGCCGGCCTGATCGGCGTGATCGCCTCGGCGGCGCTCGCGCTGTGGACCGGGGATGCCCGCGACAACTACGTGCTCGGCTTCTTCACGAACGCGGCGTACGCGCTCGCCCTCATGGTCTCGCTGCTCGTGCGGTGGCCGGCGATCGGGCTCATCGTCGGGTTCCTCATGGGAGACGGCGTGGCGTGGAAGCACGATCGCCGCAAGTACCGTGCGGCGCAGTTCCTCACGCTGGTGTGGATCGGCCTCTTCGTCGGCCGCCTGCTGGTGCAGGTGCCCCTGTACCTCGTCGACAACGTCGAGGCGCTCGGCGCCACCCGGCTGCTCATGGGCGTGCCGCTCTACGCGCTCGTGCTCGTGTTCTCGTGGCTCGTCGTGCGTGCCGTCTACCCGTCGGCGACCCGCTCCGCGGAGTGATACAGTTATCTCGACGTCAAGATAAATTCGCACCGCGTGCGAAGCCTGTCGGCGGGCGAACGGCTTAGGTTACCCTTGCTGGATCAGCCCCACGGCCGACAGGGAAGATGGAGTGTCGACCGCGTGTTCGGCGGCATCCGCGAAGGAGAGGGCATCGTGTCAGCAGTGAACAGTTTCGGGGCGAAGGACACGCTCCAGGTCGGTGACCAGACCTACGAGATCTTCCGGCTCGACACCGTGCCGGGCTACGAGAAGCTTCCCTTCAGCCTCAAGGTGCTGCTCGAGAACCTGCTCCGAACCGAAGACGGCAAGAACGTCACCAAGCAGCAGATCGAGGCACTCGGCTCGTGGGTGCCCACCGCCGAGCCCGACACCGAGATCCAGTTCACGCCGGCTCGCGTCGTCATGCAGGACTTCACCGGCGTGCCCTGCATCGTCGACCTCGCGACGATGCGCGAAGCGGTCGTCGCGCTCGGCGGAGACCCGTCGAAGATCAACCCGCTCGCACCCGCCGAGATGGTCATCGACCACTCGGTCATCGCCGACCTCTTCGGCACCGAGAACGCGCTCGAGCGCAACGTCGAGATCGAATACGAGCGCAACGGCGAGCGCTACCAGTTCCTGCGGTGGGGCCAGACGGCGTTCGACGACTTCAAGGTCGTCCCCCCGGGCACGGGCATCGTGCACCAGGTGAACATCGAGCACCTCGCGAAGGTCACCTTCACCCGCACGGTCGGCGGCGTGCTCCGCGCGTACCCCGACACCTGCGTCGGCACCGACTCGCACACCACGATGGTGAACGGCCTCGGCGTGCTCGGCTGGGGCGTGGGCGGCATCGAGGCCGAGGCGGCCATGCTCGGCCAGCCCGTCTCGATGCTCATCCCCAAGGTCGTGGGCTTCAAGCTCTCGGGATCGATCCCGACCGGCGTCACGGCCACCGACGTCGTGCTCACGATCACCGACATGCTGCGCAAGCACGGCGTGGTCGGCAAGTTCGTGGAGTTCTACGGCACGGGCGTCGCGTCGGTGCCGCTCGCGAACCGCGCGACCATCGGCAACATGAGCCCCGAGTTCGGCTCGACCGCAGCGATGTTCCCGATCGACGAGGTCACGCTCGACTACCTGCGCCTCACCGGCCGCAGCGAAGAGCAGGTCGCCCTCGTCGAGGCGTACTCGAAGGTCCAGAAGCTCTGGCACGACGCCGACAACGAGCCCGCGTTCAGCGAGTACATGGAGCTCGACCTCAGCACGGTCGTACCGTCGATCGCGGGGCCCAAGCGCCCGCAGGACCGCATCGAGCTGTCCGAGTCGAAGACCGCCTTCGAGAAGGACCTGCTGAACTACGCGACGGTCGACCACGACCTCGTCGACCTCGAGATCTCCGAGTCCTTCCCGGCATCCGACCCGCCCGGCAACACACCCGAAGACGAGTACAACCACCACGAGCACCACCACCGCAGCCACGCCCCGGCGACGGCTTCGAACCCCACGCCCGTCACCCTCGCCGGCGGCGAGAAGTTCACGCTCGACCACGGTGCGGTCGCGATCGCGGCGATCACCTCGTGCACCAACACGTCGAACCCCTCGGTCATGCTCGCGGCCGGCCTGCTCGCCCGCAACGCCGCCAAGAAGGGTCTCAAGGCGAAGCCGTGGGTCAAGACCACGCTCGCGCCGGGCTCCAAGGTCGTCACCGACTACTACGAGAAGGCCGGACTCACGAAGGACCTCGAGGACCTCGGCTTCTACACCGTCGGCTACGGCTGCACGACCTGCATCGGCAACTCGGGTCCGCTCATCGACGAGATCTCCGCGGCCGTCAACGAGAAGGACCTCGCGGTCACCGCGGTGCTCTCGGGCAACCGCAACTTCGAGGGTCGCATCAACCCCGACGTCAAGATGAACTACCTCGCGAGCCCGCCGCTCGTGATCGCCTACGCACTCGCGGGTTCGATGAACTTCGACTTCGAGGTCGACGCGCTCGGAAAGGACGGCGACGGCAACGACGTGTTCCTCCGCGACATCTGGCCCGACGCCGCCGAGGTGCAGCAGACGATCGACGACTCGATCGACAAGGACATGTTCACCCACCAGTACGCGAGCGTCTTCGAGGGCGACGAGCGGTGGCGCAACCTCGAAACGCCGACCGGTTCGGTGTTCGAATGGGACGAGGCATCCACCTACGTCCGCAAGCCCCCGTACTTCGACGGCATGACGATGCAGACGACGCCGGTCGCCGACATCGCCGGCGCGCGCGTGCTCGCCAAGCTCGGCGACTCGGTCACGACCGACCACATCAGCCCGGCCGGCTCGATCAAGGCCGACAGCCCGGCAGGTCAGTACCTCACCGAGCACGGTGTCGAGCGCAAGGACTTCAACTCCTATGGCTCGCGTCGCGGCAACCACGAGATCATGATCCGCGGCACGTTCGCGAACATCCGCCTCAAGAACCAGCTCCTCGACGGCGTCGAGGGCGGGTACACGCGCGACTTCACCAAGGCCGAGGGCCCGCAGTCGTTCATCTACGACGCGAGCCAGAACTACCAGGCTCAGGGCACGCCCCTCGTGATCTTCGGCGGCAAGGAGTACGGTTCGGGCTCGTCGCGCGACTGGGCCGCGAAGGGCACGAGCCTGCTCGGCGTCAAGGCGGTCATCACCGAGAGCTTCGAGCGCATCCACCGCTCGAACCTCATCGGCATGGGTGTCGTCCCGCTGCAGTTCCCGGCAGGTGAGAGCTGGGCGTCGCTGGGGCTCGACGGCACCGAGGTCGTCTCGATCACGGGCCTCGAGGCGTTGAACGACGGCGTCACCCCCAAGACGGTGCGCGTCGTCGCCGCGCCGAGCGAGCACTCGCCCGCCGGAAAGCAGCCCGTCGAGTTCGACGCGGTCGTGCGCATCGACACCCCTGGCGAGGCCGACTACTACCGCAACGGCGGCATCCTGCAGTACGTGCTGCGCTCGCTCGTCGCGTAACGAACGATCCGAATCGGCGCGCACCCTCGATCGAGGGTGTGCGCCGATGTCGTTCTCAGCCTCGCGCGCTGCATACTGGTTTGCTCGGAAAGGACCCTAGCCGAGACTGGATCCCGCGCCGACTGCGCGCAGGGCTGCCGCGAACCGATCGCCGAGCAACTCGAGGCGGTCCTCGGGCTCGCGGCTGAACACGATGCGCAGGTGCCGGTCGGCGATGTCACCGCCCCATCCAGTCATCGGCGTCGCCGCGACGCCGTGCTCGATCAGGGTTCGCGACAGCGCGGCAGGCTCCACGCCGAGTGCGCGGGTGTCGACCAGCTGCGACCATCCGCCTGCGGCAGGGATCATGGGGAGTCCGGCGAGCTGGCGACCCACGACATCGCGTCGCCGCTGCCACTCGGCTACACAGCGGGTGAGCCCGTCATCACTCGCCGTCAGCGCGGCAACGCCTGCCGCCTGGGCAATGCCCCCGGCGACGAGGCCGTTGTAGATCTGCACGACCGAGAGGTCGGGCATGACCGCCTCGGGCGCGACGATCCATCCCAGTCGCCAGCCGATCATCCGCTGCTCGCACGAAGCGCTGCCGACGATGATCGTGCGTTCTCGCATCCCGGGCAGGGATGCGGGGTGCCGGATCGGCCGACCGTCGAACACGATCCCCTCCATCCACGCCCAATAGATGAGCCAGATGTCGTGTTCGACGCAGAGGCGCGCGAGCTCGACCCACTCCGCGTCGGACAGCACGATGCCGGTCGGGAACGCCGGGTTCGCCACGAGGATCGCGCGGGTCGCCGCAGAGACGGCCCGCTCGAGTGCGTCGAGGTCGAGGCGCCATTCGCCGTATGCCGAGAGGAGCGGCACGAGCCGCGGCACCGCCCCGGCCAGACGCACACGGTTGAGCAGGCCGGCGTACGTCGGATCGGTGAGCACGACCTCGTCGCCCTGGTCGACGAGCGCGAGCAGCGCGTCGAGCAGGGCCTCCCCGTCGCTCGAGTTCACCACCACCTCAGTCGCCGGGTCGTATGCCACTCCGGACCGCTGCGCCACCCGTGCTGCGATCGCCTCCTTCATCGAGGGCTTGCCGGTGAACGGCAGCCAGGAGTTCGCCTCGAGCGTCCCTGCCGCCGCGATGGTGGCCGTGATCGCTTCGGTCGGCGGACCCAGATCCGTGTCGAGGTTCTCGAGGCGCAGCACTGACGGATCGCTTCCGGCGGCGTCGGCGACGCGATCGATGTTGAAGCCTGCGACATCCGCGAGTCGTTGCGGTCGGGTGCGCATGGTGCCCCCTCTCGGCGCACCGTCGGGCCGCGGAGGCGTCGTCTCCGATTCTCCTCCCGCCCTCGCGGACCCGCCAGCGCGCGAGGGAGCTGAATGCCGGGGCGCGTAGAATCGTCGGGTGCCCCGCCCTTCCGGGGCTTCGTGAAAGGCGGTTTCCGCATGACCCTGCTCGAGACCATCTCGGGACCGCGCGATCTCGACGCTTTGAGTCAAGAGCAACTCGACCAGCTCGCACGGGAGATCCGCGACTACCTCGTGGAGTCGGTGTCGAAGACCGGGGGTCACCTCGGTCCGAATCTCGGCGTCGTCGAGATGACCATCGCCATCCACCGCGTCTTCGACTCGCCGCGCGACGCGATCGTCTTCGACACCGGGCATCAGTCCTACGTGCACAAGCTGCTCACCGGCCGCCGCGACCTCTCGACGTTGCGTGCGACGGGCGGTCTCGCGGGGTACCCGCAGCGTTCCGAGTCCGAGCACGACATCGTCGAGAGCTCGCACGCGTCGAGCTCGCTGTCGTGGGCCGACGGCATCTCGCGCGCCTTCGAGATGACGGGTCAAGACGACCGCCACGTCGTCGCCGTCGTCGGCGATGGCGCCCTCACGGGCGGCATGACGTGGGAGGCCCTGAACAACATCTCCGACGACAACACCCGAAACCTGGTCGTCGTCGTCAATGACAACGGCAGGTCGTACGCGCCGACCATCGGCGGCATGGCCCGCTTCCTGAACACCGTGCGCACACAGCAGAGCTACCGCAACCTGCACCTGTCGAGCCGTCGAGCGTTCGATCGCATGGGCGAGCCCGCCCGCGCGTTCTACCGAGGCGTTCGCGGCGGCCTGCACGGGTTCCTCAGTCGGTTCACCGACAACGAGGCGCTGTACTCGAACCTCGAGATCAAGTACATCGGACCGGTCGACGGCCACGACGAGCACGCCATGGAGTGGGCGCTTCGCCAGGCGAAGGACTACGGAGCACCGGTCATCGTGCACGCGATCACCGAGAAGGGCCGTGGGTACGAGCCCGCCCGCCTCGATGCGGCCGACCAGTTCCATGCCGTGGGTCAGATCGATCCCGAGACCGGCGAGTCGCTCGAGTCGCCTTCAGCCCCGTCGTGGACCTCGGTGTTCGCCGATGAGCTCGTGCGTCTCGCCGAGCGCGACGACCGCCTCGTCGGCATCACGGCCGCCATGCTGCGGCCCACCGGGTTGCACCGCATGGCCGAGCGATTCCCGAGCCGTGTCCTCGACGTCGGCATCGCCGAGCAGCACGCCGCGACGTCGGCGGCGGGTCTCGCGTTCGGCGGCCTCCACCCGGTCGTCGCGGTCTACGCGACGTTCATCAACCGGGCGTTCGACCAGGTGCTCATGGACGTTGCGCTGCACAAGGCCGGCGTGACCTTCGTGCTCGACCGTGCCGGGGTCACCGGGCCCGACGGCCCGAGTCATCACGGCGTGTGGGATCTCTCGATCCTGCAGGTCGTGCCCGGCATCCGCATCGCCGCGCCTCGCGACTCGGTGCGACTCGCCGAAGAGCTGGGCGAGGCGGTCGCGGTCGACGACGGGCCCACTGTGCTCCGTTTCCCGAAGGGCACCGTCGGCGTCGACTACGACGCGGTCCGTCGCACCGACGATGGCGTCGATGTGCTCGTGGAGTCCGAGCGCAAGGACGTGCTGCTCGTGACCGTCGGACCGATGGCCGGCACCGGACTCGAGGTCGCTGAACGACTCGAAGCGCAGGGCATCGGCGCCACGGTCATCGACCCGCGCTGGGTCGTCCCCGTGCCGCGCAGCCTCGTCGAGCTCGCGGCCGAGTATCGCATCGTCGTGAGCCTCGAAGACGGCATCCGCGTCGGCGGCATCGGCACGCGCATCCGTCAGGACCTCCGAGAGGCGGGCGTCGACACCGCGGTCACCGAGCTCGGTCTTCCCGACGAGTTCCTCGACCATGGCGCTCGAGGTGACATCCTCGAGCGCGTCGGCCTCACGCCGCAGCACATCGCCCGCGATGTGACCGCGATGGTGCTCGGGTCCAAGCTGCCGCACGCCCGCGGAGCCGGTGCCGAGTCGGGGGTCTCGACCGACACGCGCCCGCAGCCGCGCGTCTGACCTGCGCCGTCGCGTCGCGTATCCGAGTAGCGGATGTCCCGGCGTCGCGGTGTACCGGATGCATGAATGGGGCCCTCGTCGAGGGCCCCATTCGGTGTCACATCGAGCGTTACGCGCCCACGCCAGCGATCGGCGGGTGGTGGAACGTGTCGCCGAAGACCCGCTCGGATGCGCCGACGCGGTCGAGGTAGGGGGTCACGCCACCCATCTGGAATGGGAAGCCGGCGCCGAGGATCATGCAGAGATCGATGTCCTCAGGCGCAGCGACCACGTGTTCGTCGAGCATGAGCCGCACCTCGCGGGCCAGACCGTCCTGCAGGCTGACGAGGATGTCGTCGGCACTACGGGCGTTCTTGCCGCCGGAGACGATCTTCATCGCGCCCTTGTCGAAGCCCTTGACCTTGCCCTTGTCGTCCTTCTCGAGGAGCTTGCCGTAGTCGGCGAGCCTGTGCAGGTTCTCGCTGCGGTAGAACCGGTCGGGGAACGCCGCATGGTGCGTGTCGAGCACGTGCGCGCCCACCTTGAGGCCGACGAGGTCGAGCAGCGTCGAGGGCGCCATCGGAAGGCCCAGCGGTGCGATCGCCTGGTCGACGGTCTCGAACGAGGTGCCCTCGTCGACCGCACGCATCGCCTCGCCGAGCAGCACGGCGAGCAGGCGGTTGACGACGAAGCCCGGGGTGTCGGCGGTGATGACTGCGTTCTTCTTGAGGTTCTTCGCCGTCACCATCGCGGTCGACAGCGTCGCGTCATCGGTGTGGGGCGTCTTCACGACCTCGATCAGCGGCATGACGGCGACCGGCGTGAAGAAGTGGAAGCCGACCAGACGCTCGGGGTGCGCGAGCTTCGCCCCGATCTGCTCGACCGAGAGCGACGACGTGTTCGTGGCGAGCACGGCCTCGGGGGAGAGGTGGGGCTCGATCTCGGCGAAGACGTTCTGCTTGATCTCGAGTTCTTCGAAGACGGCCTCGATGACCCAGTCGCAATCGGCGAAGTCGGCCATGTCGGTCGTTCCCGTGACGAGTGCCTTCAGGCGGTTCGCTTCGTCGGGGGAGATGCGACCCTTGGCGAGCAGGGCGTCGACTTCGCCCGCGATGTAGGCGACGCCCTTGTCGACGCGCTCCTGATCGATGTCCGTGATGACCACGGGCACGCGCAGGCGTCGCACGAAGAGCAGGGCGAGCTGGCTCGCCATGTACCCCGCACCGATCACGCCGACCTTGGCGACCTTCTTCGCGAGTTCCTTGTCGGGCGCGCCGGCGGGCCGCTTCGTGCGCTTCTGCACGAGGTTGAACGCGTACACGGAAGCCTGCAGCTGGTCGCCCGCGATGAGGTCCGCGAGCACCTCGTCTTCACGCTGGAAACCCTCGGCGCGGGTGCCGTTCTTGGCGGCCTTCATGAGGTCGAGCGCGGCGTACGGCGACTGCGGCACCGAACCGATGCGGCTCTTCAGCATCTTCGTCGCGATCCCGATCGCGGCATCCCACTTGACGAGGCGCTCCACCTTGCCGGGCTCGTTCGGCCGCTTGACCTTCACGCGACCCGAGATCACGTCATCGGCCCAGCGCAGCGAGTCCTCGAGATAGGTGACCGACGGGAAGATCGCGTCGGCGATACCGAGGTCGAGGGCGTCCTGCCCCTTGAGCGTGCGGTTCTGCTTCAGCGGGTTCTCGATGACGACCTTGAGGGCGTTCTCGATGCCGATGAGGTTGGGGAGGATCGTGGCTCCGCCCCAACCGGGGATGAGGCCGAGGAAGACCTCGGGCAGTGCGAGCGCCGGCGCGGAGGCATCGACCGTGCGGTAGTCGGCGTGGAGTCCGATCTCGAGGCCGCCGCCGAGCGCGAGGCCGTTGTAGAACGCGAACGACGGCACGCCGACTTCGCTGAGCTTCGCGAGCGCGTAGTGACCGAGCTGCACGAACTTCTTCGCCGTCTCCTTGTCGGGGATCTCGGCGACCTTCGAGAGATCTGCACCGGCGGCGAGGATGAACGGCTTGCCGGTGACGGCGACCGCGTGGATCTCGCCTGCGGCGGCGCGCGCCTTCAGCCCGTCGAGCGTCGTCGCATACTCGAGCAGCGTCGCCGCTCCGAGCGTGTTCGGTCGCGTGTGGTCGCGACCGTTGTCGAGGGTGATGAGCGCGAGTGTCTTGCCGGCCGTCAGGGGGATGTCGCGCACGAACGAGTGCGTGACGACCTCGTCTTCACCCGCGAGGGCAACGAGCGAGTCGAAATCGATGGTCGAGTAGTCGGTCACGCCTTCTTCGCCTTCTTGTTGAAGTTGGGGTTCTCCCAGATCATGGTGCCGCCCTGGCCGAGGCCGACGCACATGCTGGTGATGCCGTAGCGCACGTCGGGGCGCTCGGTGAACTGGCTCGCGAGCTGGTTCATCAGGCGCACGCCCGACGACGCCAGCGGGTGGCCGACGGCGATGGCGCCGCCCCACGGGTTGACCCGGGGGTCGTCGTCGGCGATTCCGTAGTGGTCGAGGAAGGAGAGCACCTGCACGGCGAACGCCTCGTTCATCTCGAACAGATCGATGTCGTCGATCGTCAGACCGGCCTTGCGAAGCGCCTTCTCGGTGGCCGGGATCGGCCCGATGCCCATGATCTCGGGGTCGACGCCCGCGAAGGCGTAGCTCACGAGCTTCATCTTGGGGGTGAGTCCGAGCTCCTTCGCGATGGTGCCCGAGGCGAGGATCGCGGCGGTCGCGCCGTCGTTGAGCCCCGAGGCGTTGCCGGCCGTGATGCGTCCGTGCGGGCGGAACGGGGTCTTCAGACCGGCGAGCCCCTCGAGCGTGGTCTCGGGGCGCATGACCTCGTCGCGCGTGGCGAGGCCCCATCCCTCCTCGGTGCGGATCGCGACCGGGACGAGGTCCTGCTGGATCTTGCCCGCCTCGTACGCCGCTGCGGTCTTCTGCTGGCTCGCGAGTGCGTAGCGGTCGCTGCGCTCCTTGGTGAGCTGCGGGAACCGGTCGTGGATGCGCTCGGCGGTCGCACCCATGACGAGGGCGTCCTCACCGACGAGCCGCTCGCTGAGGAAGCGAGGATTCGGGTCGACTCCCGAGCCCATGGGGTGGTGCCCCATGTGCTCGACGCCGCCGGCGATCGCGAGGTCGTACATACCGAACCCGATGGAACCGGCCATCATCGCGGCGGAGGTCATCGCGCCGGCGCACATGCGGTCGATCGCGAATCCGGGCACGGTCTTCGGGAGACCGGCGAGGATCGCGGCGGTGCGGCCGATGGTCAGGCCCTGGTCGCCGCTCTGGGTCGTCGCCGCGATCGCGACGTCGTCGATGCGGTCCTTCGGCACGTTCGGATTGCGCTCGAGCAGTCCGACGATCGCCTTCACGACGAGATCGTCGGCCCGGGTGTTCCAGTACATGCCCTTGTCGCCGGCCTTGCCGAACGGGGTGCGGACCCCGTCGACGAATACGACTTCAGCTTGATCAGCCACGCTGCAGCTCACTTTCGATCAGGATGCACCGATCCTACGAACCCGTCGTGAACGCGACGGAATCGGTTGATGGAACCTACGAATCGGTCGAGGTGGCGTCCCGCAGGGATTGTGATGCCTCGACAAAGGCATCGGCGATTGTCTGTGAGGTTGCCTCAACCTGCCAGGCGCGTGCGCCGAGCTCGGCGAGCGCCGCCCCGATCGATGCGGCGTCGGGATGCGGGGGCGGCGTCCAGGCCACGCGACGCAGGAAGTCGGGGGTGAGCAGGTTCTCGACGGGCATGCCGAACGACTCGGCCACCTCGGCCACGGCCCCCTTCGCGACGCGCAGGCGGGCGTCGGCCTCGGGGTTGCGCGATGCCCATGCGCGCGGCGGTGGCGGCGAGTCGCTCGGCACCCTCACGGCGGGCAGCTCGGTGGTGGTGAGCCCGTGTTCGATCGCAGTCCACCACCGGTCGATCTCGGTGCGGCTGGCGCGCCCCGTGAAGTCGCGCATGTCGGCGAGCGCGCGCCGCGTCGATGGGAGGGTGCGCGCCACGGCGAGGATCGAGGCGTCGGGGACGAGTCGTCCGGGTGCACTGTCGAGCTCGACCGCGAGCGCGTCGCGCGACAGCCACAGTTCACGGGCCACGGCGAGATTGCGAGGGCTCCGCATGGCGTGGATGCCTGAGAGCCGTCGCCACGGTTCGGCGGCGGGGGGCTTCGCGGCACGGTGCAGCACGGCGTCGAACTCCTGTGCCGCCAGGTCGGCCTTGCCCGCCTCGTCGAGCCGCTCGGCCAGCCGGTCGCGCACATCGACGAGCAGCTCCACGTCGAGCGCCGCGTACTTGAGCCATGACTGCGGCAGGGGCCGCGTCGACCAGTCCGCCGCCGAGTGCTCCTTGGCGAGCTTGATGTCGAGCAACTCCTCGACGACCGAAGCGAGGCCGACCCGCGGCATCCCGAGCAGTCGCGCAGCCAGTTCGGTGTCGAAGATGCGGTCGGGGTCGAGCCCGACCTCGCGCAGGCAGGCGAGGTCCTGGCTCGCCGCGTGCAGCACCCACTCATCGGTGCGGATGGCCGACTCGAGCGCGGAGAAATCGGGGATCTGCGGCGGATCGAACAGGAAGGTGCCCGCACCGCGTCGGTACATCTGGATGAGGTAGGCGCGTTGCGAGTATCGGAACCCGCTCGCCCGTTCCGCGTCGACCGCGACGGGACCGTCGCCGTCGAGGAGACGCTGAACGGCGTCGTCGAACTCGGCGGGCGTCTCGATCACCCGGAACTCATCCACGGTGCGACCTCCGACGTGGCAGTGCGGTCACCCCTTCCGAGTGGGGTGGGAGCCCTGCAAGCATGCACAACAACTCACCCCAGCCTTCCACATGCGGACCCACCGCGGCGTCGAGGGGCGTCCACGAGGCGCGCAATTCGATCTGGGCGCCGTCTCCCTGATGCGCCAACTCGCCGAACCCGGTCGAGAGGATCTTGGTGGCGGTGCCCGAGGCGGCGATGTAGCGGGCTCCCCGCGCATCGAGCGCGTCGATGAGCCATGACCACGCCACATCCGCCAGGAACGGGTCGAGGCCGATGTCGGTCTCGAGCGGCGCCTGCGCGAAGCACACGACGCGGAAACGCCCACCCCATGCCTCGGGCTCGGTCGGGTCGTACAGCAGGATGAAGCGGCCGGTGCCCAGCTCCGAGTCGTCGCCATGCCTCGAGGGTGCGACATCCGCCGACAGGGCGACCGCGAAGGGAGCGAGCGATGCGGGGGCGGTGATCTCGGAGATCGCCAGCTCCTTGCGGGGCGTCGCGGCGCGCAGCGAGGCGAGTGCGGCCTCGAACTCGGCCGGCGTCTGGATCGCATCGTCGGGCACGTCTGCAGACTAGAGTCTCGATCGGAACGCACGTGGGCGGCACGCCGCGCCCCGGTGCACCTGAGCCCACGTCGGGAGGGGGATCGCATGGTTCGACGCGACCGCAAGGTCGGAGTGATCGGAGTCGCGACCGCCGCCGCCGCGCTCCTGGCAGCCGGCGTCGCCGCCGCGGCCACGGCAGCCGCGGTGCTCACCGTGGTGATGGCCCGCCGGGTCGTGACGCCGCCCGCGCGGCGCGAGGAGGACGTCAGAATCCTCCAGGTCGACCGGCAAGCCGGCGAGATCGTGCTCGAAGACTCCGACGAGGCGCGCATGCGCGGACGTTACGGGTTCTGGTTCGACCGCGACTCGGGGCACGCTCGGTTCGGCGATGTCGTCGTCAGCGACGATGGCGCGGTGCGCCGGCGCATCGAGTCGATCGACTTCGGGCGGCTCGAGCGCGCGTCTCGGGGCCGCATCGACAGCGCGTTCCACCTCGGGCCGTGGGAGCTCGACCTCCCGTACGAGAACGTGATCGTCGATACGACGCTCGGGCCCGCGCCCGCCTGGTTCGTTCCCTCCGCAGACGAACGCCGCTGGGTGATCCAGGTGCACGGTCGGGGAGGGAAGCGCACCGAGGGACTGCGCGCCGTGAAACCGGCACACGAGGCAGGTTGGAGCACACTGCTCATCTCGTACCGCAACGACGGCGAGGCGCCCGAGAGCACCGACCGCAAGTACGGCCTCGGCGGCACCGAGTGGGCCGACGCAGTCGACGCGGTGCGCTTCGCCGAGGAGCGGGGCGCCCGGGAGATCGTGCTGATGGGCTGGTCGATGGGCGGCGCCACCGTGCTTCAGGCCGTGCTGCGGTCCGCGAAGGCCCGCGAGCGGCTCGTCGGCGTCGTGCTCGACTCGCCGGCGATCGACTGGGTCGACATCCTGCGCTTCCAGGGCAGCGCGCTGGGCCTGCCCCGCGCGATCGGCGACAGCGTGTCGCAACTGCTCGGCGGCCCGTTCAGCGGCGGGCTCACCGGCGTGGCGGCTCCGATCAGCCTCGAGGAGCTCGATCCCGTTGTGCGAGCCGACGAGTTCGACGTGCCGATCCTGCTCATGCACAGCGTCGACGACGGGTTCGTGCCCATCGACGGGTCACGCCGATTCGCGGCATCCCGACCCGATCTCATCGAGTTCGAGGTGTTCGAGGGCGCGCGTCACACGAAACTCTGGAACCACGATCCTGCGCGCTGGACTGCGCTCATCACGGGTTGGCTGGAACGACGTTCCGAGAGCACCCAACAGCTCGGCGACGAGGCCGAGATCGTGGGCTGAGTCTGCCTACGCGCCGGCGACCTGCGCGGCGACGCGCTCGCGCAGCTGCCGCTTGGCGCGCGCGAGCATGCCGGTCATGCCGCGGACGCGGAGCGGCGACACCGCCGCGCCGAGCCCGAGCGACTGAGGATAGTCGGCCGGGATGTCGAGGACCTGCTGCACGGTGAGGCCGTCGAGACCCTGCACCAGGATCGAGGCGAATCCACGCGTGGTCGGGGCTTCTGCGGGCGCCGTGGCGAACAGGTGCACGATGCCGTCGACGACCTCGACGAAGATGAACACCGGCGACTGGCATTCGACGACGCGTTCGAACAGATCGGGGTGGTCGGCGTACCGTTCGGGCAGCTCGGGGAGCTCGTTCGAGAACTCGAGCAGCAACTGGAGCCGGTCGGGCACCTCGAGCGCGAGGAAGTCGTCGCGCGTCTCGGCGAGGGTCGCGGGAAGGGTCGTCGGGTCCATCCGTCCCATTCTCCCATGGCCGGAGCCGACGCCGCCCTGAGGCGGCGTCAGCGTGCGGGTACCTCGCCGCGCTCGGCCCCGGTCACGATCGGCACGCGCACGGCGCTGCCCCATTCGGTCCATGAGCCGTCGTAGTTGCGTACCTTCTCGAAGCCGAGCAGGTGGGTGAGCACGAACCAGGTGTGGCTCGAACGCTCGCCGATGCGGCAGTAGGCGATGACGTCGTCGCCGTCTTCGAGCCCCACCTCGCCGCGATAGATCGCGTCGAGTTCGTCGCGGGATTTGAACGTGCCGTCGGCGGCGGCGGCACGGGCCCAGGGTACGGATGCCGCGGTGGGGATGTGGCCCGCACGGAGCGCGCCCTCCTCGGGGTAGGCCGGGGCGGTCGTGCGCTCTCCGGTGTACTCCTCGGGGGAGCGGACGTCGATGAGCGGGTTGCCGAGGTGCACGAGCACGTCGTCCTTGAATGCGCGCACGGCACGGTCGTCTCGTTCGACGACGGGGTACTCGACGGGCGTCACGTCTGGGGCTGCGGTGGTGAGCTCGCGGCCCTCGGCGATCCAGAGGTCGCGGCCGCCGTCGAGCAGGCGCACGTCTTCGTGGCCGAAAAGTGTGAATACCCAGAGTGCGTATGCGGCCCACCAGTTGTTCTTGTCGCCGTAGATGACGACCGTCGAATCGCGGGAGATGCCCTTCGAGCCGAGGAGGGCGGCGAATTGCTCGGCGTTCACGTAGTCGCGCACGACCGGGTCGTTGAGCTCGGTGTGCCAGTCGATCTTGACCGCGCCCGGGATGTGCCCGGTCTCGTAGAGCAGCACGTCTTCGTCGGATTCGACGACGACGAGGCCGGGTTCGCCGAGGTGCGCGGCGAGCCAATCGGTCGTGACGAGCCGCTCGGGGTGGGCGTACTCGGCGAGCTTCGGGGCTGCGTCGAACTCGGCGGACATGACTGCCTCCTGGATCGCCCGGTCGGGCGGGGACGAGTGGGGGAGCGGACTAGGCTGATGACCTGTCCACCACGAATCTACGCGGCGCGCGGGGCGAAGTCACCAGGCCCGTCATCCGATGCAATACGGGAGCTCCACCAGCATGACCTCGGCACCGAGCAAGACCCTCGTCCGCCTCGTCGATCGCAATCCCACGATCTCCGGCGCCGAGATCGCATCGGAGCTCACGCCGCCACCGCAGTTCGAGCACGCATCGTTCGAGTCGTACCGCCCCGACCCCGACTTCCCCTCGCAGCAGGCGGCCCTCGACCGGCTCAACGAGTTCGCCGGGGCGTGGCGTGCCGCGCAGCGGCCCGGCGGGTTCTTCTCGCGCAAGCGCCCGGCGCGCATCGAGCTGCCCGGTGTCTACCTCGACGGCGGGTTCGGCGTCGGGAAGACGCACCTGCTCGCCGCGCTCTGGCACGTCGCCCACGGGCCGAAATACTTCGGAACGTTCATCGAGTACACCGCGCTCGTCGGCGCACTCGGGTACGCGCCGGCCGTGCAGCTCCTCAAGGGCGCGCGGCTCATCTGCATCGACGAGTTCGAACTCGACGACCCGGGCGACACGATGCTGATGACCCGCTTCCTCGGCGAACTGATGGCCGGCGGCACGCGGGTGGCCGCGACGTCGAACACGCCCCCGAACGCGCTCGGCGAGGGTCGCTTCGCCGCCGCCGACTTCCTCCGGGAGATCCACGCGCTGTCGTCGAACTTCGAGACGCTGCGCATCGACGGACTCGACTACCGCCGCCGCGACACCGAGGGACACGCTGCGTCCCTCGGCCCCGACCACGACGTTGCGCACACCGCCGACGCGCTCGCTGCACGCGGGCACGCCGTATCGCTCGACGGGTTCGACGACCTCGTCGCGCATCTCGCGACCGTGCACCCCTCGAAGTACGTGAAGCTCGTCGACGGCATCGAGGTCATCGCACTCGACGGCGTGCACGAGCTCACCGACCAGAACGCCGCCCTGCGCCTCGTGGCGTTCATCGACCGCGTCTACGACGCGGAGGTGCCGATCGTCGCGAGCGGGCTCCCGCTCGACGAGGTCTTCGGCGGCGACATGATGAACGGCGGCTACCGCAAGAAGTACCTTCGTGCGATGTCTCGCATGATCGCCCTCACCACGGGTGAGCTCCCGCCGCACGACTGAGCCGCGTCGCGGCATCCGCCCCTTCGCCGACGAGTACGCGAGACGCGGGAGAACCGCGCCGGACTCACGGCGGCTGCCCGGCCCGACGAAACCTGCTGTTTACCTCAGCGGCCCAGGCCGTAACGAACCCGAAACATCACGCGATCCCTCTCGAAACGTCCCGTCATGAGACTGGGCGGCACAGGTTTCCCCCAACCCCTGCATCTGAGAGAGGTTCGAGATGGATCAAGGCAACACCGCGTTCTTGCTGATAGCGGCAGCCCTCGTGCTGTTGATGACGCCCGGACTCGCATTCTTCTACGGCGGTCTCGTCAAGGCCAAGAGCGTGATCAGCATGATGATGCTGAGCTTCGGTGCTCTGGGTCTCATCGGCGTCCTGTGGGTGCTCTACGGCTACGCCATCGCGTTCCCCTCCGCCGAGGGCCTGAGCGCGCCGTGGTCCATCGACTGGTCGGCGATCGGCCTGACCAGCCTGCTCGAGGTCCCCGAGGGCGCCGCGTACCCGCCGCTCGCCTTCGTGGCGTTCCAGGCGACGTTCGCGATCCTCACGGTGGCGCTCGTCTCGGGTGCGATCGCCGACCGGGCGAAGTTCGGCGCGTGGATGGTGTTCGCTGCACTGTGGGCGACCATCGTCTACTTCCCGGTCGCGAGCTGGGTCTTCAACTTCGGTCTCGCCGAGGACGGCAGCTTCGCCTACGGCGGCTGGATCACGTACGGCATGCAGGAGTGGTTCGGCGTCGGTGCCATCGACTTCGCCGGAGGCACCGCGGTGCACATCAACGCCGGTGCGGCCGCCCTCGCCCTCGCGCTCGTGCTCGGCAAGCGCGTCGGCTTCTCGAAGGGCGCCCATGTCCCGCACAACCCACCGTTCGTGCTCCTCGGCGCCGGCCTCCTGTGGTTCGGCTGGTTCGGCTTCAACGCGGGCTCCGAGCTCGCCGCCGACGGAACCGCGGCACTCGCGTTCGTGAACACGATCGCTGCGCCGGCTGCAGCACTCCTGGCCTGGCTCGTCGTCGAGAAGATCCGCGACGGCAAGCCGACCTCCGTCGGAGCCGCCTCGGGCGCAGTCGCCGGCCTCGTCGCGATCACGCCGGCGTGTGCCTCGCTCACCCCGATCTGGGCCATCGTGCTCGGCATCGTCGCCGGTGCGGTCTGCGCCCTCGCGATCGACCTGAAATTCAAGTGGGGCTTCGACGACTCGCTCGACGTGGTGGGGATCCACCTCGTCGGCGGCCTCATCGGCACGCTCTACCTCGGCATCTTCGCCAACGGCACCGGCCTCATCTACAGCGGCAACCTCACGCAGCTGATGGTGCAGGCGATCGCCGCGCTCGCCGTGCTCGCGTACTCGTTCGTGCTCGCCTATGTCATCGGCTTCGCCATCCAGAAGACGATCGGCTTCCGGGTGAAGGACGAGGACGAGATCGCCGGCATCGACACCGTCGTGCACGGCGAGGAGGGCTACAAGCTCGAGACCGTCTGAGCGGTCCTGACCGCCTGAGGGCGGTGGGGTAGTGTGCCGGTGTGACAGACACCAGCCGCTTCCTCACCGCCCTCGGTCGTGTGCTGCGGCCCCTGTTCGCGAGCGGTTCGAAGCAACGAGCGGATGTCGCGACACCGCGCCGCGCGGCCACCGCGCGGGTGACGCCGGGGAAGGTCGAGGTGTCTCCGGGGCAGGTCGGTGACGACGCAACGGTCGAGGTCGACCCGCAACGCCTGCGCAAGGTTCGTCTCGCCTACACGCCCGAGCGCGACGGGGAGCCCGACCCGGGCGAGATCGTGTGGACCTGGGTGCCATACGAAGAACGCGACGGGCGCGGCAAGGACCGCCCCGTCGTCATCGTCGCGGCGTCGAACGCAGGCGACTTCCTCGCGGTGCAGCTCACGAGCAAGGCCCACGACGGCGATCGCGACTTCGTCTCCCTCGGCGACGGCGCGTGGGACCGCGAGGGCCGCCCGAGCTGGGCGCGCATCGATCGGGTGTTCCGGGTCCGCGCCGGCGGGATGCGCCGTGAAGCGTCATCCCTCGATTCGCGGCGCTATTCGCTTGTCGCCGACGCCCTCGCCGCTCGGTACGGCTGGGGCTGACGTCGCCGCTCGCCGTCGCGGTTCGTGGCGTTCAGTGGAGGGGCGGGCGGTGCAGGCCGAAGGGCGAACCCTGGTCGTCGCGGCACATGCGGAACTCGCCGAAGATCGCCGCTGAGGCCTCATCGTCGTCGCCCGCCATCGTCTCGACGGTTCCGCCGAGTCGCTCGACTGCGGCGGTGGCGGCATCGAGATCGTCGACCCTGAAGAAGACGTACGGCGCGGCGCCCTGATCGCCGCCGTGGACACCCGCCGGAACCCCCGCGCCGTCGATCACGTAGCCGTCCCCGCCGGGTCCGGGCTCGAACGACCAGCCGAACAGCTTTCCGTAGAAGGTGCGGGCGGTCATGGCGTCTGCCGCTCCGAACTCGATGAACGAGATCTCACCGGACATGGAATGCTCCTCGCGTCGATGCGGGCCAGATGGCGGCCACGCTAGACCGAGGGCTCGGGTGCCGCAACGGGGTTGACCGAGCGCGGAAACGAAGAACGCCCCCAGTGGAGTGGGGGCGTCTCGTGGGCGATGCCGGGCTCGAACCGACGACCTCTTCCGTGTGAAGGAAGCGCGCTACCAGCTGCGCCAATCGCCCATGTGGGATTCGCAGTCACGTGCGGTGACCGCGGACTCGATACTAGCCGACGGAGCCGGGCGAATGCACATCGGCGCAGCGCGCGAGCGCGTCAGGATGTCGCTCCGGCGGGCCGGCTCAGCTCGACACGCCCGGGTTTCCGGGACCGAATCTGGGAATGACCGGGGGGAACGTGCCATGCGGTCGGCTCAGTTTGTGATTCGTTCACCGAATCCGTTAGAGTCTCTCTGCACGCAGAAATGCGGGCAACGCGGATGTGGCGCAGTGGTAGCGCATCACCTTGCCAAGGTGAGGGTCGCGAGTTCGAATCTCGTCATCCGCTCTGATCGGGAATGAGCGCAAGTTCATTCCTGTTCTTCTGGTGGTGAACCCATACACGGTGGATTGGCCGAGAGGCGAGGCAGCGGCCTGCAAAGCCGTATACACGGGTTCGAATCCCGTATCCACCTCCAAAGTCGCGAGAATCATTGCGACTCTGGGCGATTGGCGCAGCGGTAGCGCGCTTCCCTGACACGGAAGAGGTCACTGGTTCGATCCCAGTATCGCCCACCAGACACAGAGCAGGTTCGGCCCGGTATTCCGGGCCTTTCTTGTTTTCCATGCCATCTCTGTGCCAGTTCGGCACGCATTCCCACTCACGCGCGCACGATGAGCGGCGTGTGCCTGCTCGGCCGAGTGTGTGCCCTCTTCGGGGGGTGATAGTAACTGAGGAATCCTCGTAGTCTGGGCACCGTGATCGTTGTGGAGCGATACCCGACCGCCGTCCACAAGGCGCCGAACCCGAGTTGAGCGCACACCGTGCACCTGCGTTGCACACCAGTGCTGCGCTCACGACGAAGTGAGGAGCCTTCTCATGACCACCCGACTGACCCGACGTGCCATCGGCGTTGCCCTGCTGCTTGCTGCCGGCGCCGTCGTGTTCAGCGCTGCGCCGGCGTACGCCGTGCCACCCGCCGGCCAGATCTGCCCCGGGCTCGACTCCGGCAAGATCGACGTCCCCAGCAACCCCGAGGTCACGTCGATCACGATCACGGTCCCCGACGGATTCGTCATCACCGAGGTCTGCGTGAAGGCCGGTTCGGCGAATCAGGGCAACGGGTTCGTGATCATCCCGGTCGACCCGCCCTCGCAGACCTTCACCTTCGAACATCCGTCCGGCAAGGGCATCAGCCACTACTCGTACTCGTTCGAGCCGGTGTCGACACCCACGCCGACACCGTCGGCGTCGAGTGCGGTGATCGTGCCGATCGACTCGACCTCGTCGGGTGGCGGTGGTGGATTCGACGGCAGTTGGCTCCTCGTAGCCGGTCTCGGTGCGCTCGCGCTCGGCTCCGTCGTCGTGGGTGAGCGCGTCGCCGTCAAGCGACGCCTGGCCGGCTGACACCAGCGCCCGGCGATCTGCGGCAGGGCGGCGGATGCCGCCGCGCTGTTGCGAACGACGAGCGGATGCCACGGCGTCGCGCCGTGGCATCCGCTCGTCGTCGAGCGTGTCGGCCGGGGGCGGTACTCAGCGGGTTCGGCCATCGCCCGGGGTGCATCCGATCGCCGCACGGCGCCGCGGCGCTCGCACCGGCGAGGGCGCGCTCGCGCAGGGCGGCATCCGGCGCACCACTACAGTTGAAGGGTTCGTTTTCGAGAATCCAAGGAGTGGATCAAGGTGGCCGACGGCTTCGCGCTCTTCACCGACCGATCCGTTGTCGCGATGCGCGTCAACGGCGAACTCAAGGATCTCGCGACGACGGTGACCGACGACGATGACGTCGAGCCGGTGACGATCGATTCGCCCGACGGGCTGAACATCCTGCGCCACTCTGCTGCGCACGTGCTCGCCCAGGCCGTGCAGACGATCAACCCCGAGGCAAAGCTCGGCATCGGCCCGCCCGTCACCGACGGCTTCTACTACGACTTCGACGTGGCCGAGGCGTTCACGCCCGAAGCGCTCAAGGCGCTCGACAAGGAGATGGCGCGCATCATCCGCTCGGGCCAGCGCTTCGTGCGGCGCGTCGTCACCGACGACGAAGCACGCGCCGAGCTCGCCGACGAGCCCTACAAGCTCGAGCTCATCGGGCTGAAGGGCAATGCCGGTCACGGTGAGGGCAGCGGCGACGACCACGAGTCGGTCGAGGTCGGCGCCGGCGAGCTCACGATCTACGACAACGTCGACCCGAAGACCGGCGAGACGGTCTGGAAGGACCTCTGCCGCGGACCGCACCTGCCGAACACCCGCATGATCGGCAACGGCTGGGCGCTCATGCGACTCGCCGCGGCGTACTGGCGGGGTTCCGAGAAGAACCCGCAGCTGCAGCGCATCTACGGCACCGCGTGGACCACGAAAGACGAGCTGCGCGCGTACCAGCACCGCCTCGAGGAGGCGGCCAAGCGCGACCACCGCAAGCTCGGGCGCGAACTCGACCTGTTCAGCTTCCCCGACGAGATCGGCTCGGGACTCTCGGTATGGCATCCGCGCGGTGGCGTCGTGCGCATGGAGATGGAGCAGCACGCCCGTCGTCGCCACATCGCCGACGGGTACACCTACGTGTACACCCCGCACATCTCGAAGGAGGACCTCTTCCTCCAGTCCAACCACCTCGTCACCTACAAAGAGGGCATGTTCCCGCCCATCAAGATGGACGAGGAGCGCGACGCCGATGGCAACATCACGAAGCAGGGCCAGGACTATTACCTGAAGCCCATGAACTGCCCGATGCACATCCTCATCTACAAGGAGCGCGGGCGCAGCTACCGCGACCTGCCGATGCGACTCGCCGAGAACGGCACCGTGTACCGCAACGAGCTCTCGGGCGCGCTGCACGGACTCACCCGCGTGCGCGGATTCACGCAGGACGACTCGCACCTGTTCGTCACTCCCGACCAGCTCGAGGAAGAGGCCACGAAGGTCATCGACTTCGTCATCTCGATGCTGCGCGACTTCGGCCTCGAGGACTTCGAGCTCGAGCTGTCGATGCGCGACGATGCGAGCGACAAGTGGATCGGCTCGGAGGAGTTCTGGGAGTACTCCACGAACGCACTGCGCAACGTGGCCCGTGCGAGCGGGCTCAAGCTCACCGAGATGCCCGGCGAGGCCGCGTTCTACGGGCCCAAGATCGACCTCAAGACGCGCGACGCGATCGGCCGCACGTGGCAGCTCTCGACCGTGCAGGTCGACCCGAACCTGCCCGAGCGATTCGATCTCGAGTTCACCGACCGAGACGGGCAGAAGAAGCGCCCGATCATGATCCACCGCGCCCTGTTCGGCTCGATCGAACGCTTCTTCGCGATCCTCCTCGAACACTATGCCGGCGCGTTCCCGGTGTGGCTCGCACCGGTGCAGGTGGTGGGCATCCCGGTCGCCGACGAATACGTCCCGTACCTCGGGGCGATCATCGAACTGCTGCGGGGGTCCGGCGTGCGCGCCGAACTCGACACCAGCGACGACCGCATGCAGAAGAAGATCCGCACCCACACGACCCAGAAGGTGCCGTTCCAGCTCATCGCCGGCGAGCACGACCGCGCCGGCGAGACGGTGAGCTTCCGGTTCCGCGACGGCACGCAGGAGAACGGCGTGGCGATCGACGAGGCGGTCGCGCACATCCGCGCGGCGATCGACGAGCGGCGCCAGGTCACGACTCGCGACGACCTCTTCGCATGACGAGCTACCGGCACGACGAGTTCGACGGGGTCCCGACCGACGCCTCGGCCGACCTGGCCGGCGTGCCCGACGCGTTCCAGCGACTGTGGACGCCCCACCGACTCGTCTACATCCAGCACGGCCAGCAGCCCGACGAGCACGCGTGCCCGTTCTGCAGGGCGCCCGAGATGGACGACGAGCAGTCGCTCATCGTCGCCCGCGGTCGCCACGCGTACGTGCTGCTCAACCTGTTCCCCTACAACAGCGGGCACCTGCTCGTCTGTCCGTATCGCCATGTCGCCACCTACGACGAAGCGTCGCCCGATGAGGTCGCCGAGATCGGCGAACTCACGCAGGTCGCCATGCGCGTCGTGAAGCAGGTTTCGCATTGTGACGGCTTCAACATCGGCATGAACCAGGGCCGCATCGCCGGCGCCGGTATCGCCGAGCACCTGCATCAGCACATCGTGCCGCGCTGGGCGCTCGACTCGAACTTCTTCCCGATCATCGCCGGAACGAAGGCGCTGCCCCGCCTGCTCGGCGAGGTTCGGCAGGAGATCGCCCAGGCCTGGCCCGCCTGAACCGACCGGCCGCGTCCGCTGGACGCGGTGTCCACTGCACTGCCGTGCGGCCTCCATCGCGGCGCAGTGCGCACCCTACCCGACGATTAGGATTGACTCCATGACCGAAGCTTCCGTCCCCGCGCCCGCCGCGACCTCGCAGACCGGCTCCAGCCGGGTCAAGCGCGGCCTCGCCGAGATGCTCAAGGGCGGCGTCATCATGGACGTCGTCACCGCCGAGCAGGCTCGCATCGCCGAAGACGCCGGCGCCGTCGCCGTCATGGCGCTCGAGCGCGTACCCGCCGACATCCGCGCCCAGGGCGGTGTCGCCCGCATGAGCGACCCCGACCTCATCGAGGCGATCATCGCCGAGGTGTCGATCCCCGTCATGGCGAAGGCCCGCATCGGCCACTTCGTCGAGGCGCAGGTGCTGCAGGCGCTCGACGTCGACTACATCGACGAGTCCGAGGTGCTCTCGCCCGCCGACTACGTGAACCACATCGACAAGTGGGCGTTCAACACGCCGTTCGTCTGCGGAGCGACCAACCTCGGCGAGGCGCTGCGCCGCATCAACGAGGGTGCCGCGATGATCCGTTCGAAGGGTGAGGCCGGCACGGGCGACGTCTCCGAGGCGACCAAGCACATCCGCAAGATCACCTCCGAGATCAACGCGCTCAAGTCCATGACCCGTGACGAGCTCTACGTCGCCGCGAAAGAACTGCAGGCACCCTACGAGCTCGTCCTCGAGGTGGCCGAGACCGGCAAGCTGCCCGTCGTGCTGTTCACTGCGGGCGGTGTCGCCACTCCGGCCGACGCCGCGATGATGATGCAACTCGGTGCCGACGGCGTGTTCGTGGGCTCGGGCATCTTCAAGTCCGGCAACCCCGAGGCCCGTGCCGCCGCGGTCGTGAAGGCCACGACGTTCTACGACGACCCGTCGGTGATCGCCGAGGTCTCGCGCGGTCTCGGCGAGGCGATGGTCGGCATCAACGTCGGCGACCTGGCTGCGCCGCACCGCCTGGCCGAGCGCGGCTGGTGACGACGCTCCGTACCGAATCACTCGACGCGGGGGCGGCGGCTTCGACCGGCCCCCGCGTCGGCGTTCTCGCGCTTCAGGGAGACTTCCGAGAGCACGCCCACGTGCTCACGAAGCTCGGCGCGAGCGTGTCGCTCGTGCGCCGGCCCGACGAGCTCGACGCCATCGAGGGCCTCGTGATCCCCGGCGGGGAGTCGACCGTCATGGACAAGTTGTCGCGCGCCTACGGCCTGGCCGAGCCGCTGAAGGCCGCGATCGCAGCGGGCCTGCCCGTCTACGGCACCTGCGCGGGCCTCATCATGCTCGCCGACACGGTGCTCGACGCGATCGCCGGGCAGCAGTCGCTCGGGGGGCTCGACGTCGTCGTGCGCCGCAACGCCTTCGGCTCGCAGAACCAGTCGTTCGAGACCGATCTCGACATCCCCGCCCTCGGCGAGCGGCCCGTGCACGCCGTATTCATCCGCGGTCCGGTCGTGGAGTCGGTCGGACCCCGCGCCAAGGCGCTCGCGACGATCTCCGACGGCCGTGTCGTCGCCGTCGAGCAAGGGAATCTACTCGGCACGAGCTTCCATCCCGAGATCAACGGCGAATTCCGCTTCCACGAGTACTTCCTCACGAAGGTGCGCGCCGCGGCGACGGCCGCGTAGCAAGGTCAGGGCGAACCCGGGCCGCATCAGCGGGATGTCCCGGGCAGATGTGCGGGATGTCCCGGGCGCGGCGCCGCGCGTCGTCCGTTTGCCTTGCGTGCATGACCACTCGACTTCCCAGCACGGGCGCATCCGAGATCGCCGCCGGCCCCGCCGCGACCTGTCGCAGCGACGAGGTCGTCGTCATCCACCGGCTCTTCCGCCGCCTGTTCGCCGAGGCACCCGACCTCGTGCGGGATGTCGCCCCCGGCGACACCGCGCACGCCCGGTACGTCGCGAAGCACCTGCACGGCATCATCGCTCTCCTCCACGTGCACCACCGCACCGAGGACGAGTACTTCTGGGACGTCATGGGCGAGCGAGCCCCTGCCTGCGGAATGCACGTCGCACTGATGCGGCGCCAGCACGGTGTGGTGTCCGATCGACTCGACGTCGCGGATGCGGTCGTCGACCGGTGGGCGCGCACGGCGGATGACGCCCTCGCCGATCGGCTCGCGGGTGACCTCGACGAGATCGACCGGCTGCTCGTCGAGCATCTGGCAGACGAGGAGCGCGAGGCGTTCCCGGTGCTCGACGCGATCCTCTCCGACGCGGAGTGGGACGACATCCACAAGCACGCCCGGCGCCACAAGCCGCCGCTGCCGATCTTCGTCCTGCTCGGTCTCATGATCGACAGCGTTCCGGAGTCGGAGCGCGACGCCTGGTTCGAGAAGGAGCTGCCCGCGCCGATCCGCGTCGCGTACCGAATGGTCGGCCGGCGCCAGTACGAGCGCGCGATCCGGAGGCTCCGCACGGATCGGACTCGAGCCGCGGTTCCCGCGACGGCATCGGC
Source organism: Agromyces cavernae (assembly GCF_021044935.1). Lineage (GTDB taxonomy): Bacteria > Actinomycetota > Actinomycetes > Actinomycetales > Microbacteriaceae > Agromyces > Agromyces cavernae. The sequence goes on along the minus strand of NZ_JAJNMP010000002.1, from coordinate 526,206 downwards.
GGTCTGATCGCGGCGTCCGTTCCACCCAGCGCCTGAGTGACGGCGCTGTGGCGGATGAATCGTGCGGCGAGTATATTTCGCCACGTCCGCAGTCCACGACATGCGCCAACGACGGTGACCCCTACGCACGCAGCGCGGCGCGGAGCAGGGGTTGACATGGTCACGAGGCTGCCGAGTTCGTCCGAACCGCTTCCGGCCGGCGAACCGATCGGTTGCGATACATCCGACCTGTTGCAGGTGCACCGGATCTTCCGATGGTTGTACCGCGAGTTGCCCGGACTGATCCGCGGAGTGGATGACGGCGACGTCCGTCGGGCATCCGTCGTCGCCGACTACGCGCACATGGACTTCTTCGGCCTGCATCTGCACCACGAGACCGAGGATCTGGTGCTCTGGGATCGGCTCGTGGAACGGTCGCCGGGCTGCGGGGCGCACGTCGACCAGATGAAGGCCCAGCATGCGCAGGTGGCGGTGGAACTCGCGGAGGTCGAGCCGCTGCTCGAGCAATGGCGCACGCGCGCGGATGCCGCGACCCGAGACCGATTGGCGGCGGGTGTCGAGCATCTGCGGGACACTCTCGTCGGTCACCTCGCGCCCGAGGAGGAGCACATCGTGCCGGTCGCGACATCGGTGCTGACCCAGTCGGAGTGGGACGAGATGGGCGAGCACGCCAACGCCGCGATCCAGGAGTCCCGGAAGCAGTTGCCGCGCGACGTCATGGCGGTGCAGCTGGGCCTCATGCTCGCGACGGTGCCGGCCGACGAGCGCCCCGGATGGATGAAGACGAACCTGCCCGCCCCGGTGCGGCTGCTCTACTCGCTGCTCCTGAAGCGACGATACGAGAATGCGATGGCCGAGTTGTACGAAGGCCGGCCCGTGCCGCCGATCCCATGACGGCAGCCCGTCGTACGCTCGGTTCATGGTCCGTTACATCGCCCTGCTGCGCGGCGTCAACGTCGGCGGCATCACGATCAAGTCGCTCGACCTGCGCGAGCTGTTCGTGTCGCTCGGGTTCGACGAGGTTCGCACGGTGCTCGCGAGCGGCAACGTCGTCTTCGAGACCGCGACCCGGGAACCGCACGCTGTTCTGAAGCGACGGATCGAGCAGGCGCTCGGCGATCGCTTCGCGTACGACGCGTGGATCGTGCTCGTGACGCGCGCAGAACTCGAGCGGGCCGTCGACGGGTTCCCCTTCGATGCGACAGACGCGCGACGACAGCCCTGGGTGATCTTCGTTTCCGATCCCGCCGTGATCGACGAACTCCAGACGGCCGCCGACGGTGTCGACCCCGACGTCGACCCGCTGGTTGCGGACGACGGAGTGCTCTACTGGAACCCGGTGAAGGGCACCACCGTCGGCACTCCGTTCGCCAAGCTCATCGGCAAGGCGAAGTACAAGTCGGTGACGACGAATCGCAACCTCCGCGCGCTGCTGAAGATCCTGGGCTGAACACCGGCCCCGGGGCATCCGTTCGTCGATCGCGGGGTGTCCGCCCACGCTGGCTTAGAATGGTCTGTCGGCGGGCTCACCCGCCGCGAAACCGATCCAGGAGACGCATGTCCGGGCATTCCAAGTGGGCCACGACCAAGCACAAGAAGGCGGTCATCGACGCACGCCGAGCCAAGTCGTTCGCCAAGCTGATCAAGAACATCGAGGTCGCCGCAAAGATGGGCGGCGCCGACCTCTCGGGCAATCCGACCCTCGTCGACGCCGTGCAGAAGGCGAAGAAGACCTCGGTCCCGAACGACAACATCGACCGCGCCATCAAGCGCGGCGCGGGGCTCACCGGCGAGTCCGTCGAGTACACGACCATCATGTACGAGGGCTACGGTCCCAACGGGGTTGCCCTGCTCATCGAGTGCCTGACCGACAACAAGAACCGCGCCGCGGCCGAGGTGCGCACGCTCATGAGCCGCAACGGCGGAACGATGGCCGACCCGGGTTCGGTCGCCTACAACTTCGCACGCAAGGGCGTCATCGTGGTGCCCGCCGAGGGCACCACCGAAGACGATATCCTGGCCGCAGTGCTCGATGCGGGCGCCGAAGAGGTCACCGACGAGGGCGACACCTTCGAGGTCGTCACCGAGGCGTCCGACATGGTCGCGGCTCGCACCGCGCTGCAGGAGGCGGGCATCGACTACGACTCGGCCGACGCCGCGTTCGTGCCGAACCTGAAGGTCGAGATCGACGCCGAGACCGCCCGAAAGGTGTTCCGCCTGATCGACGCCCTCGAAGACAGCGACGACGTGCAGAACATCTACAGCAACTTCGACCTGAGCCCCGAGGTGCAGGCCGAGCTCGAAGCCGAGGACTAGCCGATCGCCGTGCGCGTGCTCGGCATCGACCCCGGCCTGACGCGATGCGGCGTCGGCGTGGTCGACGTCGAGCCCGACCGCACCGCAAGGCTCGTCGACGTCGTCGTGCTGCGCTCGCCCGCCGACCTCGACACACCGCGCCGGCTCGCCCGCATCGCCGACGGGCTCGAGGCGATCCTCGAGGAGCATCGTCCGCAGGCCGTCGCGCTCGAGCGGGTCTTCGCCCGCAGCGACGTGTCGACGATCATGGGCACGGCCCAGATCTCGGGTGTCGCGATGCTGATCGCGGCTCGCCGGGCGCTTCCAGTCGCCCTGCACACGCCGAGCGAGGTGAAGGCCGCGATCACCGGGTACGGGCGCGCCGACAAGAAGCAGGTCGGCGCCATGGTCGCCCGCATCCTCGGGCTCGAGGCGGTGCCGAAGCCCGCTGATGCCGCCGATGCGCTCGCGCTCGCGATCTGTCACGCGTGGCGCACCGGGGGAGCGGCGGGCGCCGCGATCCAGGATGCCCCGGCTCAGGCCGAGGCGTCGAGCCTGACCCCCGCTCAGCGGGCGTGGCTCGCCGCGGAGCGTTCTGCGGCGGTGTCGGGGGCGGCCCGTAGGCTGAAGGAGTGATCTCCTCTCTTCGCGGCCGCGTGCTCGCAGCGGGCGGCAACTCGATCGTGCTCGAGGTCGGCGGCGTGGGCTTCCACGTCAACACGACCCCGGCGCTCGCGCTCGCGAGCCGGGAAGGCAGCGAGACCAACGTGCACACGACGCTGGTCGTGCGCGAAGATTCGCTCACCCTGTTCGGGTTCGGCACTCGCGAGGAGCTCGACGTGTTCGACCTGCTCATCGGCGTCACCGGCGTCGGCCCCAAATCGGCGCTCGGCGTGCTGTCGGCGCTCTCGCCCGAGCAGGTCGCCGAGGCCGTGCAGCGCGACGACGACGCGGTGTTCCGCAAGGTCAGCGGCATCGGGCCCAAGACGGCGAAGCTCATCACCGTCTCGCTCGCGGGCAAGCTCGTCGCGCCCGCCGCGACCGCTCGACCGGCCGTGGTCACGGGCGGCGCCGCCGAGAGCGTGCTCGCGGCCCTCACCGGCCTGGGCTGGTCCGAGCGCGTCGCCGCCGATGCCGTCGAAGAGACCATGGCCGCCGCGTCCGACACCGAGGCGGCGTCCGTGCCGACCCTGTTGCGCCTCACGCTGTCGAGGCTCGGGCCTGCACAGCAGGCGGGGCGCTCGCGATGAGCACCAGCGACATGCACGGTGGCGATCTCGACCTCACCGACCCGGTGCTCGCGTCAGAGGCCGAGCTCGCATTCGAGGGGGCGTTGCGCCCGAAGAGCCTCGAGGAGTTCGTCGGGCAGACCCGTGTGCGCGGGCAGCTCCAACTCCTCCTCACCGCGGCGATGCTGCAGCAGCGCACGCCCGACCACATCCTGCTGGCCGGCCCACCGGGTCTCGGCAAGACGACCCTCGCGATGATCGTGGCCCACGAGGGCGGTCGGCCGTTGCGCATGTCGAGCGGTCCGGCGATCCAGCACGCCGGCGACCTCGCGGCGATCCTGAGCTCGCTCGTGCCGGGCGAGGTGCTGTTCATCGACGAGATCCACCGCATGGCCCGCTCGGCCGAAGAGATGCTGTACCTCGCGATGGAGGACTTCCGCATCGACATCATGGTCGGCAAGGGGGCAGGCGCCACGTCGGTGCCGCTCGACCTCGCGCCCTTCACGCTCGTCGGGGCGACGACGCGCGCCGGGCTCCTGCCGAATCCGCTGCGCGACCGATTCGGGTTCACGGCACACCTCGAGTTCTACGACGAGGCCGAGCTCGAGCGGGTACTCGAGCGTGCGGCGTCGATGCTCGGGCTCGATGCCGACCGAGAGGCACTCGCCGAGATCGCGGGGCGCTGTCGTGGCACCCCGCGCATCGCCAACCGGCTGCTGCGGCGCGTGCGCGACTATGCGCTCGTACACGGCGGCCGCGCCGACCTCGATGCGGTGCAGGCGGCGCTCGAGCTCTACGACGTCGACCCGCTCGGCCTCGACCGGCTCGACCGGGCGGTGATGCAGACCATCCTCACGCGGTTCGGCGGCGGGCCGGTCGGCCTCAACACGCTCGCAGTGTCGGTCGGCGAAGAGGCCGAGACGATCGAGGCGGTGGTCGAGCCGTTCCTCGTGCGAATCGGGCTTATCACCCGCACGCCGCGGGGCCGCGTCGCCACACCGTCGGCCTGGCGGCATTTCGGCCTTTCCGAGAGCGCACCGGCCGCGTCAGCGGCGCTTCCGATCGATGACCTATAATCCTTTGAGGCGACGCCCTCAGCGCCTCTGACTTCGTGCGCACAACGCACACCGGAAGGTAACTCTCCCTCATGACGTTCGATCCGTTCACTATCATCATGCTCGCCGTCTTGGCGGTGCTGATCTTCTTCATGTTCCGGAACTCGCGCAAGCGTCAGGCCGACGCGCGGGAGCTGCAGGCGAAGGTGCAGCCGGGCGCGAAGGTGATGACCAACTTCGGAGTGTTCGGCACGATCCTCTCGATCGACGAAGACGAGAACCAGGTGCTGCTCGAGACCTCGCCCGGCACGGTGCTCACCGTGCACCGGCAGACGGTCGCACGCGTGGTCGAGCCGGTGGCCGCCGACGAGTCCGCCGAGTCGGTCGGCGGAGAGCCCGAGTTCGGCGAGCGTGTCGCCGACGAGCACACCGAAACCCCGTCGACGACCGACGAGACGCCCGACACCAAGAAGTCGGACGACTAGCACTCATCACCGAGGCTCGGCTCGTGCGCTGATGCGCGGGCTCTTGCAGAGAAAGCAGAAACGTGGCTGCACCATCGAAGCGGTCATCCCGGCCGACGCCAGTCCGCAAGGCATGGCGTTCCCTCACCTGGCTGGGTGTCATCATCGCGCTCCTGTTCGGCATCAACGCCGCCGGCGTCATCTGGGGCGGGGGATCGTGGACGCCGAAGCTCGCGCTCGACCTCGAGGGCGGCACGCAGATCATCCTCGCGCCGAAGGTCGAGACCGGAGCCGACGTCTCGCAGGAGCAGCTCGACCAGGCCGTGTCGATCATCCGGCAGCGTGTCGATGCCTCGGGTGTCGCCGAGTCCGAGATCAACACCGAGGGTGAGAACGTCGTCGTCCGCATCCCGGGTGAGCTCGACGACCAGACTCGGGACCGAATCGAGCAGTCGGCAAAGCTCGAGCTGCGAGCGGTGCTGCTCGCCGACGCGGCGACGAACACCGCGGTCAGCCCGACCGAGACCCCGTCGCCCACCGAAGAGCCCGAGTCGACGCCGACCGTCGAGCCCACCGACGGCAGCGACCCGGCCTGGATCACCCCGGCGCTGCAGGATCAGTTCGACAACTTCGACTGCGCCGAGCTCGACAACGCCGCGACGAACGTCGCACCGGCAGATGAGCCACTGGTCACCTGTGACCGCGAGCGTGCCGCCAAGTACCTCCTCGGGCCGGTCGAGGCGAGCGGCGAGAACATCGTCGACGCCACGAACGGCACGGTGACCACGCAGACCGGCGCCAGCACCGGGCAGTGGGCGGTCAACATCGTGTTCGACGAGCAGGGCACCCAGGACTTCACCGAGGTCAGCACCCGGCTCTTCGGCCTGCAGGGCCAGACGCCCCGCGACCAGTTCGCCTTCGTGCTCGACGGGGCCGTGCTCACCGCGCCCTCGATGAACGCGGCCATCACCGACGGCCGGCCGCAGATCACCGGCCAGTTCACGCAGGAGACCTCGAAGTCGCTGGCCGACCAGCTGAAGTTCGGCGCGCTGCCGCTCAGCTTCACGGTGCAGTCCTCCGACACGATCTCGCCGACGCTCGGAACGTCGCAGCTGCAGTCCGGCCTCATCGCCGGCCTCATCGGCCTCATCCTCGTCGTGATCTACACGATCTTCCAGTACCGGGCGCTCGCATCGGTCACGATCGCGTCACTGGTGATCGCGGGAATCATCACATACCTGATGATCACGATCCTGTCGTGGCGCGAGGGCTACCGCCTCTCACTCGCCGGCATCGCGGGCCTCATCGTCGCGATCGGCTTCACCGCCGACTCGTTCATCATCTACTTCGAACGCGTCCGCGACGAGCTCCGAGACGGTCGTCAGCTCGTCAGCGCCGTCGAGGCCGGCTGGAAGCGAGCCTTCCGCACGGTGCTCGCGTCGAAGGCCACGAACCTGCTCGCGGCGATCGTGCTCTTCATCCTCGCGGTCGGCAGCGTGAAGGGCTTCGCCTACACGCTCGGACTCACCACGATCATCGACGTCGTCGTCGTGATCCTGTTCACGCATCCGATGCTGCAGCTGCTCGCGCAGACCCGGTTCTTCTCGAGCGGTAACCCGTGGTCGGGCCTCGACCCCGAGGCGCTCGGCGCGGTGTACCGGGGGCGTGCGGAGTTCCGCAAGCCCGTCGCGGTGACGGCGAAGAAGGCAGCGTCCAGCGCGAAGGAGGCGCAGCGGCGCCAGACCATCGCCGAACGCAAGGCGGCCGCAACGGTCGGCGCGGGCGATACCTCGAACGACGGGAAGGAGTCCTGATGGCCAAGGCCAACCGTCTCACGACCTTCGGTAACGACCTCTACACGGGCAAGCGCTCCTTCAACTTCGTCGGTGGACGCAAGAAGTGGTACACGATCGTCGCCGTGCTGCTCCTGCTCTCGGTGCTCGTACCGGTCCTCCGTGGGGTCAACTTCAGCATCGAGTTCCGCGGGGGCTCGCAATTCCAGATCGCGGGCGTCGAGAACGCCGAGGAGCAGCCGGCGATCGACGCCGTGGAATCCGTCGTGCCCGACGCGACCGCGCACGTGACGATCGTCGGCGGCGACGGCGTCCGGGTCCAGACCGACCAGCTCGAACAGGCAGACTCGCGGGCGGTCACGACTGCCCTCGCCGAGGCGTACGACGTGCCCGAATCCGAGGTCACATCGTCGTTCATCGGCCCGAGCTGGGGTGCCGATGTCACTCGCCAGGCACTCGTCGGGCTTCTGGCGTTCATGCTGCTGGCAGCCATCATCATGGCGCTCTACTTCCGCACGTGGAAGATGTCGCTCGCGGCGATCCTGGCCCTGATCGCCGACCTCGTCGCCACGGTGGGCATCTACGCGGGATTGGGTCTCGAGATCAGCCCCGCCGCCACCATCGGCATCCTCACGATCCTCGCCTACTCGCTCTACGACACGGTCGTGGTGTTCGACAAGATCCGTGAGAACACGGCTGAAGACGGGCAGGAGTCGCGGCGCACGTTCGGCGAATCGGTGAACCTCGCCGTGAACCAGACGCTCGTACGCTCGATCAACACGAGCGTCGTCGCCGCGCTGCCGGTCGCGGCGATCCTGTTCCTCGGTGCAGGCGTGCTCGGCGCCGACACGCTCCGCGACATCTCGCTCGCCCTGCTCATCGGCATCCTCGTCGGCACCTGGTCGACGGTGTTCCTCGCTGCCCCGCTCTACTCGCAATTGCGTGAGGGCGAGCCCGAGATCCGCCGGCACGACCAGAAGGTGCTGAAGGAGCGCGAGCGGGCGGGCTCGCCCTCCGCCGAGGTGCTGCCCACCGCGTGATGTTCGCGACCGGCGTGCGCCCATCGGCAGGCTTCACCTCAAGGAACGGTGATAATTGAGGTCTGGAGGTGCTGACGCGTGACCGAGGCCGGAGTCAACTCGACGGCTTCGCTGCGCCGTCTCGTGCCGCGGATCTTCTCCAAGGCGCAGCCGACGGGTGCGGTCGACACGCTCATGCGGACCGTTCGGATGCATCATCCGAAGGTCGACCTGTCGCTCATCGAACGGGCGTACACGGTCGCCGAGCGCGCCCACGAGGGGCAGAAGCGCAAGAGCGGTGAGCCGTACATCACCCATCCGATCGCGGTCGCGCAGATCCTCGCCGACCTGGGCATCGGGTCGAAGACGGTCGCGGCAGCGCTGCTGCACGACACTGTCGAAGACACGGCGTACACGCTCGACCAGGTGCGGGCCGACTTCGGCGACGAGATCGCCATGCTCGTCGACGGCGTCACGAAACTCGACAAGGTCAAGTACGGCGACTCGACGCAGGCCGAGACCGTCAGAAAGATGATCGTCGCGATGTCGAAAGACATCCGGGTGCTGATCATCAAGCTCGCCGACCGGTTGCACAACGCCCGAACGTGGGGATTCGTGCCGGCGGAGTCCGCGACGCGCAAGGCGACCGAGACGCTCGAGATCTACGCGCCCCTCGCACATCGCCTGGGTATCCAGGCCATCAAGTGGGAACTCGAGGACCTCTCGTTCGCGGTGCTCTACCCGAAGCTCTACGCCGAGATCGAGAGCCTCGTGAAGCAGCGCACGCCGCAGCGCGAGGAGTTCGTGCAGAACGTCATCGACCTCATCAACGACGACCTGAAGGCGGCGAAGATCCGCGGCCGCGTCGTCGGCCGGCCGAAGCAGTACTACTCGATCTACCAGAAGATGATCGTGCGCGGGCGCGACTTCGACGAGATCTACGACCTCGTCGGCATCCGGGTGCTCGTGAACTCGGTGCGAGACTGCTACGCCGTGCTCGGTGCGATCCATGCACGGTGGACGCCGTTGCCCGGCCGATTCAAGGACTACATCGCGACGCCGAAGTTCAACCTCTACCAGTCGCTGCACACGACGGTGCTGGGTCCGAAGGGTCGCGCGGTCGAGATCCAGATCCGGACGCATGACATGCACCAGCGCGCCGAATACGGTGTCGCCGCGCACTGGAAGTACAAGGAGCAGACGACCGGTCGCTCCGCAGGCGGCCCGGCTCCGCAGAACGAAACCGACATGGCGTGGCTCGCGCACATCTCCGACTGGCAGGCCGAGACCGCCGACCCCGGCGAGTTCCTCGATTCGCTGCGCTTCGAGATCGGCGCGAAAGAGGTGTACGTCTTCACGCCGAAGGGCCGTGTGATCGGCCTTCCGTCGGGCGCGACACCGGTCGACTTCGCGTATGCCGTGCACACCGAGGTCGGCCATCGCACGATGGGTGCGAAGGTCAACGGCCGACTGGTCCCGCTAGAGAGCGAGCTCGCGAGCGGCGATGTCGTCGAGGTGTTCACGTCGAAGAACCCCGACTCCGGGCCGAGCCAGGACTGGCTGGGCTTCGTGAAGAGCCCGCGTGCACGCAACAAGATCCGGCAGTGGTTCACGAAGGAGCGCCGCGACGAGGCGATCGAGCAGGGGCGCGACGCCATCGCGCGGGCGATGCGCAAGCAGAACCTGCCGCTGCAGAAGCTCATGAGCCAGGACTCGTTCGCCGAGGTCGCGGCGCAGCTTCGCTACGACGACGTCTCGGCGCTGTACGCCGCCGTCGGCGAGGGACATGTCTCGACGCAGTCGGTGCTCGAGAAGGTCGTCGCGCTCGTTCGCGACATCGACGAGGGCGACGAGCCCGATCTTCCCATCCCCGTGCGGTCGCGGCCGCTCCCACGACACTCCGACTCGGGAGTGCTCGTGCGCGGAGCGCCCGACATCCTCGTGAAGCTCGCCCGCTGCTGTACCCCGGTGCCCGGCGACGAGATCGTCGGTTTCATCACGCGTGGGGCAGGGGTTTCGGTGCACCAGGCGAACTGCCACAACGTGCAGTCGCTGATGCGGGAACCCGAACGGATCATCGACGTCGACTGGGCTCCGAGCTCGAAGAGCGTGTTCCTCGTGCAGATCCAGATCGAGGCGCTCGACCGCGCAGGACTGCTCTCCGACGTCACGCGCGTGCTGTCGGAACACCACGTGAACATCCTCTCGGCGAACGTCTCGACGTCGACCGACCGGCTGGCGCTCAGCCGCTTCGTGTTCGAGATGGGTGACACGACCCATCTCGACCGAGTGCTGAACGCGGTGCGGCGAATCGATGCGGTCTACGACGTCTACCGCGTCAGCGACGGCTGAATCGAGCCTGCCGCGATCAGGGCGGCGGCCGCGACGGCGTGGTCGAGGCGCACGAGCGCACGAGCGCGGTGCGGCATGCGTTGCGCTCGATCGAGCCGTTCGCGGACCTGGTCTGCGAGTCGAGGGCGCGGTGCGAGCAGTCGTGCCACGACGTCTACGGAGTCGGCATCGGGCAGCGAGGTCTCGCGCAGCAGGTCGAACGCGGTGCGGGCGGGCGTCGTGCAGCGCACGCCGCCCAGCTCGACGACCTCGTCGTCGGTGAGCACGACCTCGCGAACCGTGATGCGTCGATCGGCGATCGCCGCGATGCGTGAACGGTGCGGCACGCAGAACTGCGCCGTGCGCGGTGCGGCGTCGAGCGCGTCGTGCACCCAGGCCGCCGAGAGGCGCTCGATGATCAGGGAGCGCGACACGCGCAGCGCGACGACGGCCGCCCGCAGGCTCGGGAGGTCGGGCTCGTCGATCGGCGCCCACCCCTCGTCGATCGCGAAGAGCTCGCCGTCGATGCGCGCGGCGCAGAGTTCGGCGAGCGGAAGGTCATCGGTGCCGAGCACCGCAGGAAGCCGGGCCATGACCTCATGGTGGAGCATCCGCTCGCCGATCGGTGCTGCGAACGACGACCTGTGGAGAACGCGGCGCGACCGCGAACGCTGCGGGGGAGTGCTGAGCGGTCAGCCGCCGACGGCCTTGAGCCACGCGCGACGTGCTTCAAGCGCTTCGCGAGCGGATGCCGCGGCGCGGGCGTCACCGGCGGCCTCGGCCGCCGCGAGCTCGGCCTCGAGCTTCTCGATCGCCTCGTGGAGCTGCCCGAGCATGCCCTCGGATCGCGCCTTCTTCTCGGGGTCTTCACGCTGCCAGTGCTCGTCTTCGAGCGAGCGCACGTGGTTCTCGATCTTGCGCAGTCGGTCTTCGACGACCCGGATCTGGTCGCGGGGGACCTTGCCGATCTCGTCCCACTTGCGTTGGATGCGGTTGAGCCCGGCGCGAGCCTGCTTGGGGTCGGTCTCGGTGAGCAGCGGCTCGGCCTCGGTGAGGAGCGCCAGCTTCTCGTCGAGGTTCGCGCGATACTCCTCGTCTTCCTTCGCGTCGATCTCGGCCTTGGCGTTGAAGAGCACATCGCCGGCGGCTTTGAACCTGGCCCAGAGCTGGTCGTCGAGCTTCTTGCCCGCGCGGCCGGCTTGCTTCCACTCGTCGAGCAGGTTGCGGTAATCGCCGACCGCGTCGGCGCCGCGCGGTGCGAGCGCCTCGGCGCGCTCGATGAGCGCCTGCTTGCGGCTGCGGACGTCGCGGTGGGACGCGTCGAGTTCGGCGAAGAACGCCTTGCGGTGCGTCTCGATCGTCGAACGCGCAGCGCGGAAGCGCTTCCACAGCTCGTTCGCCTCGTTCTTGGGAAGGCGCGGACCGTCTTGCTGGTGGCGCTGCCAGCTGGAGAACAAAGTGTCGAGCTCGGCGGTGGCCTGCTTCCACTGCGTCTTCGCGGGATCTTGCGCGGCGAGCGCCTCGGCCTGCTCGACGATGCGGGTGCGCTCTGCGATCGCGTCGGCGAGGGCGGCCTTCGCCTCGGCCTGCTGCTGTTCGGTGAGTTCCTTCGTGGTGCCCGAGAGCGCCTCGAGCCGGCGAGCGAGGGACTCGAGGTCACCGACGGCATGAGCGGTGGCGACCGACTCGCGCAGCGACGAGACGGCCTTGGCGACGTCGGCGGCGGGAGCCCCGCGACGCACGCGCTGCTCGAGGAGGGTGACCTGGCCGGCCAGGTCGGCGTACTTGCGCTCGAAGTACGCGAGGGCCTCTTCGGCCGTCGCGTCGGGGTACTGACCGACCTCCCGCTCGCCGTCGCTCGTCCGCACGAAGACGGTGCCCGTCTCGTCGACGCGGCCCCACGGTTGCTGATCTGATTCGGTCACGGCCTCACCCTGTCGTAGGTCGGATGCCGCGCGAGGCGGCAGGTGGCATCAAGCCTATTGCACGGTCGAAGTGCGTCGCCGGTCGTCTATTCGACGGTGAACGACGTGATCGTCGCGGGTACGCTCGGCGCACCGTCGGGTGCTCCGTCGGCGGGGCCTGCATCGGTCACCCCGGCCTGCAGCTCGTCGAGGCCGCTCGTGACGCGGCCGATGACGGTGTAGCCGCCGGCGCTGTCCGCGGGGAGCGTCGTGTCGGCGTAGACGATGAAGAACTGGCTGCCCTGGCTGTCGGCGTTCTGGGGCTGGCGCGCCATCGCGATCGTTCCGGCGGGGTAGACGCCGTCGGCGGGCGCGTTCTCGATCGGACCGTAGCTGTAGCCGGGGCCGCCCGAACCGTCGCCGTTCGGGTCGCCGCACTGCAGCACCCAGATGCTGTCCTTCGTGAGCCGGTGGCAGCTGAGACCGTCGTAGAACCCCGCCTGCACGAGGTCGATCGTGCTGGAGACGGCCTGCGGCGCCGCAGCACCGTCGAGCTCGACTCCGAGGGGGATGTCGTTGATCGTGAGTGCGCCCGACCACGTGCGGCCCCCGGCGAGGTCGGGAGAGGGCACCTCGGCGGCATCGGGCGTGGGCGTCGGCGTCGCCGACGGCACGGGCTCGGGGCTGCCGGGCCCGCCGTTGAAGAAGAACAGCTGTGCACCGACCGCGAGCGCGAGCACGATGACGAGTGCGATGCTCGCGATGGCGTTGTCGCGCGCGCGGCGGCGCTTCTTGCCTGCGTGCACCTGCTGGCGGGCCTGGTAGGTACGAAGGCGCGCTCGTTCCTCGCGCGCCTGTCGGTCGTTCGTTGCCACGCTGCTCCTTCTCGGGAATCCTGCCTGCCGACTCTACGCAAGCGCGCGGGGTGCGCACCAATCGCCGCACCGCGCGGCGTCGCGGCCGGCGGCGGTGTCGGATGCCGCAGCTACGCTTGGCGCATGGTGGAAACGAGCCCGGGGCTGCGCTCAGGCGCGACCCCGCTCGCGGTGCGCATGCGTCCGACGAGCCTCGACGAGGTGGCCGGGCAGCGCCATCTGCTCACCCCGGGGTCGCCGCTCGTCGCGCTCGCGGGCGACCGCACCGGCGAGTCCGGGTCGGTCTCGGTCATCCTGTGGGGTCCGCCCGGAACCGGCAAGACCACGCTCGCGCAGGCGATCGCGAGGTCGTCGGGCCGCAAGTTCGTCGAGCTCTCGGCCGTCACCGCCGGGGTCCGCGACGTGCGGCAGGTCATGGAGGAGGCGCGCGCCAGCCGCGACCTCTACGGCGTCTCCACGGTGTTGTTCCTCGATGAGATCCACCGGTTCACGAAGGCGCAGCAGGACGCACTGCTACCCGGAGTCGAGAACGGCTGGGTCATCCTCGTCGCGGCGACCACCGAGAACCCCTCGTTCTCGGTCATCTCCCCGCTCCTGTCCCGCTCGCTGCTGCTCACGCTCGAGCTGCTGACCGACGACGATCTCGGCGTGCTCGTCGACCGTGCCGTCGTCGACCCCCGCGGCCTGGCGAGCAGGGTCGAGCTCGAGCCCGACGCGCGGGCGGCCATCATCAGGCTCGCTTCAGGAGACGCCCGGCGTGCGCTCACGGCGCTCGAGGCGGCATCCGTGGCGGCCGCGCAATCGGCGGCCGAGGCGACCGCGGCCGACGAGGCAGAGCCCGGCGCCACCGCCGACAACGGGGGCGAGGCCGCCGCGCCGCACAAGCCCGCCATCACGGCCGACATCGTGGCGCGCGCCGTCGACCGTGCCCTGTTGCGCTACGACCGCAACGGCGACGAGCACTACGACGTCATCAGCGCCTTCATCAAGTCGGTGCGCGGCAGCGACGTCGACGCCGCCCTGCACTATCTGGCGCGCATGATCGAGGCCGGCGAAGATCCGCGCTTCATCGCCCGGCGCATCATCGTGCTCGCCTCCGAAGACATCGGTCTCGCCGACCCGACCGCCCTCGGCGTCGCGGTCGCCGCCGCCGACGCCGTGCAGTACATCGGCATGCCCGAGGGGCGCATCCCGCTCGCGCAGGCGGTCGTGCATCTTGCGACGGCTCCCAAGTCGAACGCCGCGTACGTCGGCATCGACCGCGCGATCGCCGACGTGCGCGAGGGCAAGGCGGGCCGGGTACCGAAGCACCTGCGCGACGCGCACTATCCGGGGGCGAAGCGGCTCGGCCACGGCAAGGGTTACCGCTACCCGCACGACGACGCGATCGGCGTCGTCACGCAGGAGTACCTGCCCGACGCGCTTCGCGGTGCGATCTACTACGAGCCCACCGAGCACGGCAACGAGCGCGAGGTCTCGGCTCGCCTCGCGAAGCTGCGACGCATCGTGCGCGGCGGAGCCTGAACGCCGTCGCGTCGCCCGAGAGCGATGTGCCCGCCCGTGCGCATGGTAGTATTTCCGTTGGCCTGAAGCCTGACACTCGAGCGCGGCTGCGAGAGCGTCACCGGCGAATGGGTGAGATCTGTAGCCGATCCGCCCTTGGCGAATCCCTCTGACACAGACTTCCGGTGCGCCAACGCGCCGTGAGTACATTTGAGATTCTTCCGAAAGGACATTCGTGTCGAACCAGTCACGCAGCAAGACCCGCCTCTCCCGTGCGCTCGGCGTCGCCCTCACCCCGAAGGCCGCCCGCTACATGGAGAAGCGCCCCTACGCTCCCGGTGAGCACGGGCGCACCAAGCGCAAGCAGGACAGCGACTACGCCGTGCGTCTGCGCGAGAAGCAGCGCCTCCGCGCCCAGTACGGCATCCGCGAGAAGCAGCTCAAGATCGCCTACGTCGAGGCCAAGCGCACCGCCGGCCAGACCGGTGAGAACCTCGTCGAGCTGCTCGAGATGCGTCTCGACGCCCTCGTGCTGCGCGCCGGCTTCGCCCGCACCATCACGCAGGCCCGCCAGTTCGTCGTGCACCGCCACATCCTCGTCGACGGCCAGCTCGTCGACCGCCCGTCGTTCCGCGTGAAGCCGGGCCAGCTCGTTCACGTCAAGGCGCGCAGTGAAGGCACCGAGCCGTTCCAGGTCGCCGCTGCCGGTGGTCACGTCGACGTGCTCCCCAAGGTTCCGGGCTACCTCGAGGTCGAGCTCGACAAGCTCCAGGCGCGGCTCGTCCGTCGCCCGAAGCGCGCCGAGGTCCCCGTGACCTGCGAGGTCCAGCTCGTCGTCGAGTACTACGCCGCTCGCTGACGCATCAGGCGTTCGAACAGGGGTCGCGGGTTTCCCGCGGCCCCTGTTCCGTCTTCGGCGGGCGCCCGTCGCGCGCCACTAGACTGTTCCGAGCGTGCCGAGCGCACCGCATCGGCGAGACATCGAGCAGGGAGCACCTCGTGAAGAGCATTCTGTGGTTCACCGTCGGCGTCGCGGCCGGATTCGTCGTCGCGCACCGGGTCAACCAGACCAAGCAGGGCCGCGACTTCTTCTCGTCGGTCGATGCGAAGGCTCGCGCGTTCGGTCAGGCCATCGCCGAGGGCTATCACGAGCGCGACGCCGAGCTCCGCGGCGCCGCCGCCGACGCGGCTCCCTCGAACTGACCACTCGAACGATTTCGACAGCCCGGATGTCCCGGGCGAAACCCAGAACGGAACCATGCAGACTGCCGACATCCGCCAGCGTTGGCTGGACTTCTTC
The DNA here is from genome assembly GCF_021044935.1 of Agromyces cavernae. Taxonomy (GTDB): domain Bacteria; phylum Actinomycetota; class Actinomycetes; order Actinomycetales; family Microbacteriaceae; genus Agromyces; species Agromyces cavernae. Next base: position 510,438 of record NZ_JAJNMP010000002.1, on the reverse strand, counting down.
GCCGAGCGCGGACACGCCGTCGTCCCCTCGGCATCGCTCGTCTCGGACGACCCGACCCTGCTGTTCACGGTCGCGGGCATGGTGCCGTTCGTGCCGTATCTCACCGGTCTGGTTCCCGCGCCCTACCCCCGTGCGACGAGCGTGCAGAAGTGCATCCGCACGAACGACATCGAAGAGGTCGGCAAGACCCCGCGGCATGGCACGTTCTTCCAGATGAGCGGCAACTTCTCGTTCGGCGACTACTTCAAGGAGGGTGCCATCTCGATGGCGTGGGAGCTGCTCACCACGCCCGAGGCCGACGGCGGCTACGGGTTCGAGCCGAGCGATCTCTGGGTCACCGTCTACGAAGACGACGACGAGGCCATCGAGCTCTGGAAGCGCATCGCCGGCTTGCCCGAGGAACGCATCCAGCGCCTCGGCAAGGACACGAACTACTGGCACACCGGGCAGCCCGGTCCGGCCGGCCCCTGCTCCGAGATCTTCTTCGACCGCGGCCCCGAGTACGGCGTCGACGGCGGCCCGGCGACCGACGACGACCGGTACGTCGAGATCTGGAACCTCGTGTTCATGCAGTACCTCATCGACGACGTGAAGTCGAAGACCGACTTCCGCATCGTGAAGGACCTGCCGAAGAAGAACATCGACACGGGCATGGGGCTCGAGCGCGTCGCCTTCATCAAGCAGGGCGTCGACAACATGTACGAGATCGACCAGGTCCGCCCGGTGCTCGACCGCGCGGCCGAGCTCTCGGGCCGCACCTACGGTGCGAACCACGACGACGACGTGCGCATGCGCGTCATCGCCGACCACGTCCGCTCGGCGCTCATGCTCATGAGCGACGGCGTCAGCCCGTCGAACGAGGGGCGTGGCTACATCCTGCGCCGACTGCTGCGTCGCAGCATCCGTGCGATGCGCCTGCTCGGCGTCGAGGGCCCGACGTTCCGCGAGCTGTTCGCGGCCTCCCGTGACGCGATGAAGGCGGCGTACCCCGAGGTCGCGAGCGACTACGCCCACATCGAGCAGCTCGCCCTGGGCGAAGAGGAGACGTTCCTGCGCACGCTGGCCGCCGGAACGTCGATCCTCGACGTGGCCGTCGCCGAGACCAAGCAGTCCGGCCGTGCAGAGCTCGCCGGCGATACGGCGTTCCTGTTGCACGACACCTACGGATTCCCGATCGAGATCACGCTCGAGATGGCCGACGAAGCCGGTCTCACGGTCGATCGCACCGCGTTCGACAGCCTCATGACCGAGCAGCGCACTCGCGCGAAGGCCGACGCGAAATCGAAGAAGAAGGTGCTCGCCGACCTCTCGGTGTACGCCGACTTCCGCGCCAAGGGCGAGACGATCTTCACGGGCTACACCGAGCTCGCGACCGAGTCGAGCGTGCTCGGCATCCTCGTCGACGGCGCGCCGGCGAGCCGTGCCGTCGCCGGGCAGACTGCCGAGGTGATCCTCGCCGAGACCTCGCTCTACGCCGAGTCCGGCGGGCAGGCGCCCGACCAGGGCCGCATCGTCGGCGACGGGTTCGAGCTCGAGGTGCTCGACGTGCAGAAGCCCGTGAAGGGCCTGATCAGCCACACGGTCAAGGTGACGTCGGGCGAGGTCGGGGTCGGGGCGCGCGCGACCAGCCTCGTCGACGAGGGCTACCGGCGTGGCGCGACCCAGGCGCACTCGGGCACCCACATCGTGCACGCGGCGCTACGACAGGTGCTCGGCCCGAACGCCCACCAGTCGGGTTCGTTCAACAAGGCCGGCTACCTCCGCCTCGACTACGGATGGAACTCGGCGCTCTCGGCCGCGACACGGAGCGAGATCGAGGAGATCTCGAACGTGGCCGTGCGCGACAACCTGCAGGTCCTCACCCGTGAGATGCCGCTCGACGAGGCGAGGTCGCTCGGGGCGATGGCGCTCTTCGGCGAGAAGTACGGCGATGTCGTCCGCGTCGTCGACATCGGCGGACCGTGGTCGCGTGAACTCTGCGCGGGCACCCACGTGTCGTCGAGCGCCGAGATCGGCATGATCAACATCGTCGGCGAGTCGTCGGTCGGTGCGTCGAACCGCCGCGTCGAGTCGCTCGTCGGTCTCGAGGCGTTCCAGCGTTTCGCGGCCGAGCGCGCGCTCGTGTCGGAGCTGACCACGACGCTCAAGACCCGGCCCGAACAGCTCGTCGACCGCGTCGGCGAGCTCGTGACGAGCCTGAAGGCCGCCGAGAAGCGCATCCAGGCGTTCGAGGCGAAGGCGCTGAACGACCGCGTGCCCGAACTCGCCGCGAAGGCCGCCCGGGTCGGCGACGTGCTGCTCGTCGCCGAGGCGGTCGGCTCGCTCGGTTCGGGCGATGAGCTGCGCTCGCTCGCGCTGTCCGTCCGGGCGAAGCTCGGCGATGCGGCATCCGTCGTCGCACTCGCCGGCGACGTCGGCGGCAAGCCGCTCGCGATCGTGGCGACCTCGCCTGCGGCGCGCGACGCCGGAGCGAACGCCGGTTCGCTCGCGAAGACGGCGGCAGGCGTGCTGGGCGGCGGCGGTGGCGGCAAGCCCGACCTCGCGCAGGGCGGCGGCAGCGACGTGTCCGCGATCCCCGCGGCTCTCGCGGCGGTGCGCGCCGGCCTCGCCGGATAGCGGCGCATGCGTACCGGAGCCAGGCTCGGCATCGACGTCGGCCGCGCCCGAGTCGGCGTGTCACGCTGCGATGCCGGCGGTCTTCTCGCGGTGCCGGTCGAGACCGTTCCACGGTCGGCAGACGGCGACGACGACGTGCGGCGCATCCTCGAGCTCGCCGAGGAGTTCGAGGCGATCGAGCTCGTCGTGGGCAATCCGCTGTCGCTCTCGGGGGCGGCGACGCCGTCGACCGACGACGCGATCGCGTTCGCCGAACGGCTCGCCGCGGCCGGCGCTGCCGTTCGGCTGGTCGACGAGCGGCTGTCGACGGTGAGCGCCCAGCAGGCGCTTCGGGCGTCGGGCAAGTCGGCACGCAAACAGCGTCCCATCGTCGACCAAGTTGCAGCCGTTATCATTCTGCAACACGCCATCGACGCCGAGCGCGCATCCGGAAACCCGCCCGGGCGCTCCGTCGACACCGATGAAGGGCAATCCCCCCTGTGACCCAGCTCCCCCCAGAGCGCAACGACACCGATCCGGCGACGTCCGACTGGCACGCCATGCTCGCCGGTGACGAGCGGCGACCCGGCGGCGACCAGGCCGGCGCGTCCCGGCCGCCCGCGCCGCAGCCCGCAGCGCCCGCGGCCGCCCGCGACGCGAGCCAGCCGATGACGCGTCGCGAGGCCAGGGAGGCCGAGCAGCGGCGCGCTGCGGCGATCGAGGCCGAGGAACGGCACGCGGCAGCGGTTACCGCCGCGGAGGCCGCGACGGCGGCGGCCACGACGGTGCCGTCGAAGCCCGACGCGTTCGACCAGTTCGCGGCGCCGTCGCGCGGCGAGCGCCGTGCCGAGACCTCGGATCAGTACGAGACCGAGCGCCCGCGGCGTCGCGGGGCATGGGGATGCCTCATCGGCCTCGTCGTGGTGATCGCGCTCGGCGTCGGTGCATTCTTCTTCCTGCAGGGCCCCATCACCGCGGTCATCGATCGGTTCCAGCCCGCAGAGGACTTCGAGGGCACGGGTACCGGTGAAGTCGTGTTCATGATCCACGAGGGCGACACCGGCACCTCGATCGCCGACAACCTCGTCGCCGAAGACATCGTCGCGAGCGCCGAGGCGTTCACCGAGGTGCTCGCCGAAGCCGACCCGACCCCGATCTTCTACCCGGGCGCCTACCTGATGGCCGAGCAGATGAGCGCGCAGTCCGCGCTCGACGCGCTCCTCGACCCGGCGAACAAGCTCGAGAACACCTTCGTGATCCAAGAGGGCATGTGGGCGAAGAACGCCCTCGCCGAGGCCGCGGCCGTCACCGGCCTGCCCATCGAGGAGCTCGAGGCGGCGGCCGCCGACGTGAAGACGTTGGGGCTTCCCGCCGAGGCGACGGGCATCGAGGGCTTCCTGTTCCCCGCCACCTACACGGTCGACCCCGACATCACCGCACCCGCACTCGTGAAGATGCTCGTCGACCGCTCGTTCGAGGCGCTCGATGCCGCCGGCGTCGCGCCCGAAGACCGCTGGCGAACCGTCGTCAAGGCCTCGCTCATCGAGCGGGAGGCGGGACTTCGCGACGACTACTACAAGGTGTCGCGAGTCATCGAGAACCGGCTGGACCCCGAGCTGTTCGACAGCGGCCTGCTGCAGTTCGACTCGACCGTGCATTACGGGCTCGGCGACGACTCCGTCGTCACGACGACCGATGCGCAGCGTGCCGATCCGGCGAACGCGTACAACACCTACGTGCACCCCGGCCTGCCGCCCGGGCCGATCGGCAATCCCGGCGATCTCGCGATCGATGCCGCCCTGCATCCCGCCGACGGCCCGTGGCTGTACTTCGTGACGGTCGACCTCGACACCGGCGAGACGGTGTTCTCGGCGACCATCGACGAGCACGACGCGGCCGTCGCACGGTTCCTCGCCTGGCTCGAGGACCACCCCGAGTACGGAGGCTGAGGCATGCGACGACTCGCGGTGCTCGGGTCTCCGATCGGGCATTCCCAGAGTCCGGCGTTGCATCGCGCGGCGTACGCCCGGCTCGGGCTCGACTGGGAGTACACGGCGATCGAGATGGACGGCTCGCGCCTCGGCGGCTTCATCGACGGGCTGGATGCCTCGTGGCGGGGCCTGTCGCTCACGATGCCTCTGAAGCAGGACGTGCTGCCGATGCTCGATCACCTCGATGACGTCGCGTTGTTCACGGGCGCAGCGAACACCGTGGTGTTCGACGAAGGCTCGCGTCGCGGCTTCAACACCGACATCGGCGGCATCGTGGGCGCGCTCGCGGAGTCAGATGTCCACAGGGTGGCCCGCGGTGCGATCGTCGGCGCGGGCGCGACGGCCCTCTCGGCACTCGTCGCGATGGCCGAGCTCGGCGCCGGCGACGTGCGTGTGCTCGTGCGGCGTCCGGGCGCAGCGCAGCCGGTCCTCGAACTCGGTCGGCGGCTGGGGGTCCGAGTCGACGAGGCGCCGATCTCGGCGCTGGCCGAGATCGACGACGTCGATCTCGTCATCAGCACCCTGCCCGGCTCGGCCGGCCTCGACGTGGTGCCCGACCCGAACCTCGCGTCGACGGCGCCGCTGCTCGACGTCGCCTACGACCCGTGGCCGACCGCGATCGGTGCCTCGTGGCTCGAAGCCGGCGGACGGGTGGTGCACGGCCTCGGCATGCTGCTGCATCAGGCACTGCTGCAGGTGCGCATCTTCGTGAACGGCGACCCGCATGTCCCGCTCGACGACGAAGCCGATGTGCTCGCCGTCATGCGCGACGCCCTGCGGTGAGCCTGTGGAAGGATAGGAGTCATGCTCCGTTGGCTCACTGCCGGAGAGTCGCACGGGCCTGAGCTCGTCGCGATCCTCGAGGGTCTTCCCGCCGGTATCCCCGTCTCGCTCGATTCGATCCGCGCCGATCTGGCGCGCCGCAAGCTCGGCTACGGCCGCGGCGCGCGAATGAAGTTCGAGCAGGACGAGCTGGCGATCTCGGGCGGCGTTCGCCACGGTCTGAGCCTCGGCAGCCCCGTGGCCCTGCGCATCGGCAACACCGAATGGCCCAAATGGCAAGAGGTCATGAGCCCCGAGCCCGTCGACCCCGCCACGCTCGGCCGCGGTCGCGGCGCCCCGCTGACGCGGCCCCGCCCGGGCCACGCCGACCTCGTCGGCATGCAGAAGTACGACTTCGACGAGGCTCGCCCGGTGCTCGAGCGGGCGAGCGCCCGAGAGACGGCCGCGCGCGTCGCCCTCGGCGCGGTCGCCAGGTCGTTCCTCGCGGAGCTCGGCATCCGACTTGTCTCGCACACGCTCTCGATCGGGCCTGTGCGCGTACCCGATGGCCGGGCGTTGCCGACGCCCGACGACGTCGACCGGCTCGACGCCGATCCGCTGCGCTGCTTCGACCCCGAGACATCCGCCGCCATGGTCGCCGAGGTCGACCTCGCCCACAAAGACGGCGACACGCTCGGCGGCGTCGTCGAAGTGCTCGCCTACGGGGTGCCGCCGGGGCTGGGCTCGTACGTGCACTGGGACCGCCGCCTCGACTCGCAGCTCGCCGCCGCGCTCATGGGCATCCAGGCCATCAAGGGCGTCGAGGTCGGCGACGGGTTCCTGACGACCACGCGCCGCGGCTCCGAGGCGCACGACGAACTGCACCAGGTCGACGGCCGCATCGCACGGTCGAGCGACCGTGCCGGCGGCACCGAAGGCGGCATGTCCACGGGTACCGTACTGCGCGTGCGCGCGGGCATGAAGCCCATCGCGACCGTGCCGCATGCCCTGCCCACGGTCGACGTCGCCACCGGCGAGGCCGCCGCCGCACACCATCAGCGATCCGATGTCTGCGCGGTGCCCGCGGCCGGCGTCGTCGCCGAGGCGATGGTGGCGCTCACGCTCGCCAATGCGGTGCTCGAGAAGTTCGGCGGCGACTCGGTCGAAGAGACCCGTCGCAACCTCACCTCGTACCTCGCTGCGATCCCCGACTCCCTGCGCACGGCCGTCGCCTCGGCGGAGGCCGCGACCGATCGTGTCTGACGGCGAGCGCATCGCGCTGCCGATCGTGCTCGTCGGCCCGATGGGCGCGGGCAAGTCACGCGTCGGGAACCGGCTCGCGACATCCGTCGACGCCCCGTTCATCGACACCGACCTGCGAATCGCCGAACGCTACGGCCCGATCGACGAGATCTTCGAACGCGAGGGCGAGGAGTTCTTCCGCATCATCGAGCGCGAGGTCGTCGCCGAGGCGCTGCGCGAAGAGGCGGTGATCTCGCTCGGCGGGGGCGCGGTGCTGCACCCCGACACCCGGACCGACCTCGCGGAACTCGCCGTGGTGTGGCTGAAGGTCTCGCGCGAGGCGGTGCGCCCGAGACTCGCGGGCGGCAACCGACCGCTCATCGCCGAGGGCGGGCTCGACCGGTGGAGCGCGATCCTCGAGGAACGCCGGCCCCTGTACGAAGCCGTCGCCGATCTCGCCATCGATACGTCGCGCCGCTCGGTCGCACGCATCGTCGATGCCATCACCGAGCGATTCGGAGGAACACGATGACGGCAGGCCAGACGCGCACGAGCATCCGGGTGGGGGGCGAGACGGGGTACGACGTCGTCATCGGCTCGGGCGTGCTCGGTGAACTCGCCGACACGCTCGGCACCTCGCCGAAGAAGGTGCTCGTCGTGCATCCCCCCACCCTCGGAGCACGGGCAGCCGCGCTGCGCGAATCGCTCAGCGACCGTTACGAAGTGCTGCTCGCCGAGGTTCCCGACGCCGAGGCCGGCAAGCGCGTCGAGGTCGCCGCCTTCTGCTGGCAGGTGCTCGGCCAGGCCGACTTCACGCGCAGCGACGCGATCGTCGGCTTCGGCGGAGGCGCGATCACCGACCTCGCCGGATTCGTCGCCGCCACCTGGTTGCGCGGCGTGCGCGTCGTGCAGGTGCCGACGACCGTGCTCGGCATGGTCGACGCGGCCGTCGGCGGAAAGACCGGCATCAACACGAACGAGGGCAAGAACCTCGTCGGCGTCTTCCACGCCCCGGCCGCGGTGCTCTGCGATGTCGAGCTGCTCGACACCCTGCCCAAGAACGAGATCCTCGCCGGATTCGCCGAGATCGTGAAGGCGGGCTTCATCCGGTACCCCGAGATCCTCGACATCATCGAGGCCGACCCTGAGCGTGCGACCGACCCGTCGACCCCCGAGTTCCGGCGCGTCGTCGAGCTGGCGATCCAGATGAAGGCCGACGTCGTGTCCGAGGACTTCACCGAGCAGGGCCTGCGCGAGATCCTGAACTACGGCCATACGCTCGGTCACGCCGTCGAGCACGCCGAGCGCTACCAGTGGCGGCACGGCGCCGCGGTCGCGGTCGGGATGATGTTCGCGGCCGAGCTCGGGCGCCTCTCCGGGCGGCTGAGCGACGAGGTCGCCGACCGGCACAAGCGGGTGCTCGACCTGCTCAGCCTGCCGACGAGCTACCCCGCCGGCCGCTGGAACACGTTGCTCGCGACGATGCAGCGCGACAAGAAGGCGCGCGCCGGCCAGCTAAGGTTCATCGTGCTCGACGACCTCGCCAAGCCCACGGTGATGCTCGCCCCCGACCAGTCGCTGCTGTTCGCGGCGTACCAGGAGATCGGCTCGTGACCGAGCGCCGGCTGCTGCTCGTCAACGGGCCGAACCTCAACCTGCTCGGCACGCGCGAGCCCGAGATCTACGGATCGCACACGCTCGAGGACGTCGAGCGGCTCGCGACCGAGGTCGCGATCGAACTCGGCTTCGAGGTGCGCGCCGTGCAGAGCAACCACGAGGGCGTCCTCCTCGACGCGATCCACGCGGCCCGTCTCGATTGCTCGGGCATCGTCATCAACCCCGGTGGGCTCACCCACACCTCGGTCGTGCTGCGCGATGCGCTCTCGGGGGTGGGGCTGCCTGTCGCCGAGGTGCACATCTCGGACGTCATGAAGCGAGAACCGTTCCGCCACCACTCATACGTGGCGGATGTCGCGGTCGTCCACGTCGTCGGCGAGGGTGTCGCGGGCTACGGGACCGCGGTGCGGCGCCTCATCGAGGTGATCTCCGGTCGCGCCGACGGCTGACGAGGAACCCACGTCGCGCCGGTGGCGGCCGCATTGGCGCCGTCGCAGCACAGCGACTACACTCGATCGACTGAACTTCTGCGGCCGATTCCGGCCGAGCCTCTTCGCAACTGAAACGGATCCCATTCGCATGGCAAGCACCGCGGACATCAAGAACGGCGTCGTCCTCTCCATCGACGGCCAGCTCTGGAGCGTCATCGAGTTCCAGCACGTCAAGCCCGGCAAGGGCGGAGCCTTCGTCCGCACGAAGCTGAAGAACGTCGTCACCGGCAAGACCGTCGACCGCACGTACAACGCCGGCGCGAAGATCGAGATCGAGAACGTCGACCGTCGCGACTTCACCTACCTGTACAACGACGGCGAAGGCTTCGTGTTCATGGACGCGACCGACTACGAGCAGCTCACCGTGCCCGGCACCGTGGTCGGCGACGCCGCGAACTTCATGCTCGAGAACCAGGCCGTGACGATCGCGCTCAACAACGGCAACCCGCTGTACATCGACCTGCCCGCCTCGGTCGTGCTCGAGATCACCTACACCGAGCCGGGCCTCCAGGGCGACCGCTCGACCGGCGGCACCAAGCCCGCGACGGTCGAGACCGGCTACGAGATCCAGGTGCCGCTCTTCCTCGAGACGGGCACCAAGGTCAAGGTCGACACCCGCACGGGCGACTACCTCGGCCGCGTGAACGACTAGTGAGCGCGCGCACGAAGGCGCGCAAGCGCGCGCTCGACCTGCTGTACTCGGCCGACATGCGCCAGGTCCCCGTCGAGCAGATGCTCGTCGTCGAGGCGGAGAAGGCCGCGAACGAGCCCGAGCGGGCCGCATCGTGGCTGTACGCCCGCGAGATCGTCGACGGCATCGTCGACCACCGCGACGAGATCGACGAGCTCATCGAGACGCACTCGCGCGGATGGACCCTCGAGCGCATGCCCGCCGTCGACCGCGCCCTGCTGCGCATCGGCGTGTGGGAGATCGTCTTCAACGACGAGGTGCCCGACCCGGTGGCGATCGCCGAGGCCGTCGAGGCGGCCACCGTGCTCTCGACCGACGACTCGGCCGGGTTCGTGAACGGGCTGCTCGCGGCCGTCTCGCACGCGAAGGCGTAGCGTTCGACGCCACACTGTTTCAGTGATGGGCCGCCCACCACTGCGGCAGGTCGGCGATCGAGTCGAGCACGGCGTCGGGAGCGACATCCGTTTCGAGGTCGGCTGGCGTGAACTTGCCGGTCCGCACGAGGATGCCGACCAATCCCGCACGTTGGGCGCCCTCGACGTCACCGTAGACGTCGTCGCCGACCATCACCACATCACCCGGCATGAGGCCGATGCCGTCGGTCGCCGTGCGGTAGAACGCGGGGTCGGGCTTGCCGAGCACGACTGCCGTGCGGCCGGTGGCGGACTCGAGCGCGCGCACGAACGGGCCGGCGTCGAGACGCAGGCCGTCAGCGGCCCGCCAGTACCGGGTCGTGCCGAGCGCGAGCAGCGGGACGGCCGGATCGGCCATGAGCAGCCGGAATGCGCGATTGAGCGTGGCGAAGTCCCATGCGGAGCCGAGGTCGCCGATCACGACCGCATCGGCGCCGTCCTCCGCGGTCGGAGGAACCAGGTGGAACCCCGCGAACTCGGTTGCGGTCGCCTCAGGCACGAAGAGGGCGGGACGTGCGAGGTGCTCGCGTCGCATCCATCGCGCAGCGACGACGGCCGGCGTGAGGATGTCGTCGGTGTTCGCCACGATGGCGAACCCGCGCAACTTCGCGACCAGGGACGAGCGCGGTCGGGAGCTCGTGTTCGTCACGTACCGGTACGGCACGCCTTCGCGCTCGAGCCAGGCGAGTGCCTCGGCGGCGCCGGGCACGGCCGCCTCGCCGACGTACACGACGCCGTCGAGGTCGAGCAGGAGCCCCGCCATGCCCACCTCACCCTCGGCGCGCGCCGGTGCGGCCTGCGATCAGCGCCATGGTTCATCCCATCACGCGGGGGTGTTCGCGCGCACCCCTCGAACGGGGGAATCAAGCGCCGATGCCCTGAGGTGGGAGTCGGGGCTCACCCCGACACGAGTTCAGTGGGACTCCGGGCGACCGTCGGGCGCGTTCCCGGTGTGATGGTCGAGTCGCCGCGTTCCGGCCACTCAACCCACACCGTCTTCGAAGGGAACCATCATGTCCACCACCACCATCGGCAGCGGCCGCGCCTCGACTGCTTCGGGTCTCGATGCCGTGCTCGACCGTGCGAACACCGCGCAGGCGGTCGTGCAGCGCTTCCTCGCCCGGGCCGGGCAGCCCGCACTGCGCATCTCGCTCGGACTCGTCTTCGTCGTCTTCGGAGCACTGAAGTTCATCCCGGGCGTCAGCCCGGTCGAGGGCCTCGTCAGCAGCACGTGGAGCTCGCTGACGTTCGGCGTCATCGACGGCTATGCCGCGCTCGCGATCACGGCAGCCCTCGAGGTCTTCGTCGGGCTGACGTTCATCACCGGCATCTTCCTGCGCGTCGGCCTGCTCGCGCTCGCCGCCACGTTCGTGGGCATCTTCTCGCCGCTCGTGTTCTTCGCCGGCGACCTGTTCACGACCGCGGGCCCGACGCTCACGGCGCAGTACATCCTCAAGGACGTCGTGCTCGTCGCCGCAGCGATGGTGGTCGGCGCGGTGGCGCTGAAGCGCCCCATCGGCCGCCGCTGAAGCCCTTCGCAACCTCCGCCGCGGGCGGCTCCTGAACGATCAGGGGCCGCCCGCGGCGTTCGTCGTGTCAGGCGTCGACTGCGCGCATGCGGTTGTTGCGTGCGTCGTGCGTGAGTTCGGCCAGACCCAGCTCTTCGAGCAACGGCGGCAGGTACATGCCGAATCGGCCGCGATAGCCCTTCCGCAGCCCGTACCAGCCACCGACCGGGTTCGCCTCGGAGCGCCCCCACGCCTCGACGGTGCCGTCGGCGGCGGGCTTCTGCTCGTCGGCCGCACCCAGCGGAACCCAGTCACCCTGTTCGCGCAGCCACGCCGCGAGGTCTTCGATCGCCGACAGGTGGTACTTGAGCGTCGTCGACCCGACGACGCACACGAGCGCCGGCGGGTCGCCCTGCTCGTCGCGGTGCATCGTGTACGACGACGTCCCCGGGGGCGTCTTCAACTGCCACGGGTCTTCCGCAGTGCCCGAACCGGACATGATCGCCCCCCTCACACGGCCTTGCCGCCTCGAGCCGATCGTACTCCCGGGGCGGCGACCGCCGCGGGTCAGGTCGTCGAAGCGCCCGCCGTCGAAATCGTCGGCGCCTCCACGTCGGCACGCGGCGCCCATGCGGCGAGTGCGGCCGCCTCGAGTCCCAGACCGATGAGACTGCCATGCGGCCAGTACGTGAACAGGACCGTCGCGCCGACGACGATCGGAAGCGTCGCCGCGAGCAACAGGCGCTCCCAGACCCGTGCGACGTCACGCGGTGCGGCGAGCGCGACGATCATCGCCCACAGGCAGATCGCGAGCAGGGCGACGCCTTCGGCGCCCCACAAGATGTGCAATGGGGCATCCGTCCGGTGGTTCAGGTACGACAGCAGCGTGAGCGGCGCCGCGACGAGCAGCAGCCAACCCAGCACACGGCCGCTCCAGCCGAGAGCGATGAACGTGGGTCCGGTCGCGAACCATGAGGAGCAGGAACGAAACGGATGCCGCTGCGCCGAAGACCAGGTAATGGTCGTGCAGTCCCATCGACGCGAGCCACAGGCGGATGCCGTCGTAGACCGGTTGGGAGTCGAGTGCGGCGAGCCACGCCGGGCTGCCGGCCCCCGACCATGCCGTCTGCTGCGGCGGCAGCAGGAAGAACGCCCAGAGTCCCGCGATGAGCGCCGTGGCGACGGCCCACGGACGAGAGGGGTGCGCGCGCATGCTCGCACGCTATCCGTTCACGAGGTCATGCGACAGCCCGCAGTCGCGGGACACGGTAGACTCGTGCGAGTTGACAACCTTTAAGGCCGTCCGGTGAGGCGGAGAAGGGAGTCGGTTGATGGCACGTGCCGTGCTCAGTCAGGCTGACATCCAGCGGGCGCTCACCCGCATCTCGCACGAGATCCTCGAGTCCAATCGCGGAAGCTCCGATCTGGTCCTCCTCGGCATCCCCACGCGCGGCGTCGCCCTCGCGCGCCGTATCGCCGAGATCATCGCCCGCATCGAACCCGATGCGCCGGCCGCGCCGGCCGGTGCGCTCGACGTCACCATGTACCGCGACGACCTCGGCCGCACGCGCACCCGCACCCCGGCGCCCACCGAGGTGCCGGCCGGCGGCATCGACGGCAAGACCGTCGTGCTCGTCGACGACGTGCTCTACTCGGGCCGCACCATCCGCGCGGCGTTCGATGCACTCGCCGACCTCGGCCGGGCACGCGCGGTGCGCCTCGCGGTGCTCGTCGATCGCGGCCACCGCGAGTTCCCCATCCGCGCCGACTTCGTCGGCAAGAACCTGCCGAGTTCGACGCGCGAGCGCATCAACGTGCGACTCGTCGAGATCGACGGCGACGACGCCGTGACGATCGACGGGGGCGACGAGTGATGCACCTGCTCGGGACCCGCGACCTCGCGCGCGACGAGGCGATCAACCTGCTCGACATCGCCGAGGACATGGCGGCCGTGCAGGAGCGCGAGGTGAAGAAGCTGCCCACCCTGCGCGGCAAGACCGTGGTCAACCTGTTCTTCGAGGACTCCACGCGCACCCGCATCTCGTTCGAGGCGGCGGCGAAGCGACTCTCGGCCGACGTCATCAACTTCAGCGCCAAGGGCTCGAGCGTGTCGAAGGGCGAGAGCCTGAAGGACACCGCGCAGACCCTGCAGGCGATGGGCGCCGACGGGGTCGTGATCCGCCACCACGCCTCCGGCGCCCCGCACACGCTCGCCACGAGCGGGTGGATCGACGCGGGAGTGATCAACGCGGGCGACGGCACGCACGAGCATCCGACGCAGGCGCTGCTCGACGCGTTCACGATGCGTCGCCGGCTGCACGGCGGGGCGTCGCGCGGCCGCGGACTCGACGGCGCTCGCGTCGTGATCGTCGGCGACATCCTGCACTCGCGCGTCGCCCGCTCGAACGTGTGGCTGCTCGCGACCCTCGGGGCCGAGGTCGAACTCGTCGCACCGCCGACGCTCGTGCCCGTCGACACCGCCGCGTGGCCGGCGACGATCGGCTACGACCTCGACGCCGCGCTCGCAGGGGCGCCCGACGTCGTGATGATGCTCCGCATCCAGGCCGAGCGCATGCACGCCGCGTTCTTCCCCAACAGCCGCGAGTACGCGAGGACGTGGGGCCTCGATGACGCCCGGTTCGACCGGCTGCCCGGCACTACGATGGTCATGCACCCAGGTCCGATGAACCGCGGGCTCGAAATCTCGGCACGAGCAGCCGATTCGCCTCGATCGACGGTGCGTGAGCAGGTCGCGAACGGAGTATCAGTGAGAATGGCCGCCCTCTATCTGCTGTTGTCGAGCGAGCGGGGTGAAGCCTGATGCGCGAGCGCCACCTCATCACGGGTGCGACGCTGCCGACGGGCGAGCGCGCCGACATCCTGCTCGACGGCGGCGTCATCGGCGAGGTCGGCAGCATCGCCGATGCGGCCGGCGCGACGGTGTTCGATGCCGACGGGCTCATCGCGCTCCCCGGCCTCGTCGACCTGCACACGCACCTTCGTGAGCCGGGCTACGAGCAGAGCGAGACCGTGCTCACCGGCACCCAGGCGGCCGCGGCCGGCGGGTTCACCGCCGTCTTCGCGATGGCGAACACGTTCCCGGTCGCCGACACCGCGGGTGTCGTCGAGCAGGAGGCGACCCTCGGCCGGGCCGCGGGCTACGCCACGGTGCAGCCGATCGGCGCGGTCACGGTCGGCCTCAAGGGAGCCGAGCTCGCGGAGCTCGGCGCCATGGCACGATCGCGGGCGAACGTGCGCGTGTTCAGCGACGACGGCTTCTGCGTCTCCGACCCGCTCCTCATGCGGCGCGCGCTCGAGTACGTCAAGGCGTTCGATGGCGTCATCGCGCAGCACGCGCAGGAGCCGCGGCTCACCGAGGGCGCCCAGATGAACGAGGGCGCACTCTCGGGCGAGCTCGGCCTCACGGGCTGGCCGGCCGTCGCCGAGGAGTCGATCATCGCGCGCGACGTCCTGCTCGCCGAGCACGTCGGCAGTCGCCTGCACGTCTGTCACGTCTCGACCGCGGGCTCGGTCGAGGTCATCCGCTGGGCGAAGGCCCGCGGCATCGACGTGACCGCCGAGGTCACCCCCCACCATCTTCTGCTCACCGAGGACCTCGTGAAGGACTACGACCCGCGGTTCAAGGTCAACCCGCCGCTGCGCCGCACAGAAGACACCCTCGCGCTGCGCGCCGCGCTCGCCGACGGCACGATCGACATCGTCGCCACCGACCACGCGCCCCACCCGGTCGAGGCGAAGCAGAGCGAGTGGGACGCTGCGGCGAACGGCATGGTCGGCCTCGAGTCGGCCCTGTCGGTCGTGCACGCTGCCGTCGTCGAGACCGGTCTCCTGAGCTGGGCGGATGTCGCGCGCGTGATGTCGCAGGCGCCGGCACGCATCGGGCGGCTCCGTGGCCACGGCGAGGCGATCGCCGTGGGAGCGGCGCCCGAGTTGACGCTCTACGACCCGTCCGCGGCATCCGTGTTCGATCTCGACCGGCTCGCCGGTCGCAGCGTCAACTCGCCCTATCTCGGACGGAGTCTGCCCGGGCGGGTCGTGGCGACCTTCCACGGCGGCTACACGACCTTCGCGGACGGCGCGGTGCGCGACGCCGGCGAGGTCGCCGTGCTCGCGCGGGAGGCGTTCGATGGATAAGTGGATCGGCGGAATCGTCGCCGTCGGCATCGTCGCCGTCATCGCGTGGCTCATGTACCGATCGTGGCGGCGCCGCACGGTGCGCGACGAGACGCTGTCGTCGTATCCGCTGCCCGAGTCGATCGGCGCGCCCACCCTCGAGGCCGAGGCGCTGTACGTCGCGACCACTCCGGTCGGCGACCCGCTCGAGCGCCTCGCGGTGCAGGGACTCGCGTTCCGCGGCGCCGCCCACCTCGAGGTCGTCGCCGGGGGAGTGATCCTCCGCGTCGCAGGCGAGTCGACGACCTTCATCCCGGCCGATCGGCTCCTCGGTGCGTCGACCGCGAGCTTTGCGATCGACCGCGGCGTCGAACCCGACGGACTCGTCGCACTCACCTGGACGCCGCGCGCAGCCGACGACACCGAGCCGGCTCGCCGAGTCGACAGCTACCTTCGCGCCCGCTATCCGGGCGACGCGGCCGAGATCATCCGGGCCGTCAACGACATCGCCGCGGCACCCGCCGTGCCGCGGCCGGAACACGAGAGCGAGGCCTCGGATGGCTGAGACCCCCACAACCGCGTCGGCGCCCGACGGCACGACTGAGCCCGCTGTGCCGACGATCGGCACCGCGTCAGCGCCCGTCGACACGACCGAGCCCGCCGTGCCCACGATCGGCCGCACGCCAGAGCCCGCCGTGCTCGTCCTCGAGGACGGCACGCGCTATGAGGGGCGCGCCTACGGCGCCCGCGGCCGCACCCTGGGCGAAGCCGTCTTCGCCACCGGCATGACCGGCTACCAGGAGACGCTGACCGACCCGTCGTACGCCGGTCAGATCGTGCTCATGACCGCCCCGCACATCGGCAACACCGGAATGAACGACGAAGACGAGGAGTCGGCGCGCATCTGGGTCGCCGGGTTCATCGTGCGCGACCCCTCCCGGGTCGTGTCGAACTTCCGGGCGCAGCGCAGCCTCGACGACGACCTCGTCGCGTCGGGCGTCGTCGGCATCTCGGGCATCGACACGCGTGCCGTGACCCGGCACCTGCGTTCGGCGGGCGCCATGCGCGCCGGCATCTTCTCGGGCGACGACGCCGCCCTCAGCACCGGCGAGCAGCTCGCCCTCGTGCAGTCGGGCGCGCAGATGACCGGTCGCAACCTCTCGGGCGACGTCTCGACCGCCGAGCGCTACACGGTCGACGCCACCGGCGACCGTGTCGGATCGGTCGCCGTGCTCGACCTCGGGGTCAAGACCTCGACGCTGAACTACCTCGCCGAGCGCGGCTTCGACGTGCACGTGCTCCCGCAGACCGTCACCGCCGATGAGGTGCTCGCGCTCGACCCCGACGCGCTGTTCTTCTCGAACGGACCCGGCGACCCCGGGGCATCCGATCGCCATGTCGACCTGTTGCGCACCGTGCTGCGACAGGGGGTGCCGTACTTCGGCATCTGCTTCGGCAACCAGCTGCTCGGCCGTGCCCTCGGATTCGGCACATACAAGCTCACGTTCGGACACCGGGGCATCAACCAGCCCGTGCTCGACCGGGCCACCGGCCGCGTCGAGATCACCGCCCACAACCACGGCTTCGCCGTCGACGCGCCCATCGACCGGGTGAGCGAGTCGAGCGAGGGCTTCGGGCGCGTCGAGGTGAGCCACGTCGACCTCAACGACAACGTCGTCGAGGGCCTCAACTGCCTCGACATCCCCGCGTTCAGCGTGCAGTACCACCCCGAATCGGCGGCCGGCCCGCACGACGCGAACTATCTCTTCGACCGGTTCCGCGACATGGTCATCGCGAGCAAGGAGTCCAAAGCCTGATGCCCAAGCGCGACGACATCAACAGCGTCCTCGTCATCGGATCCGGTCCGATCGTCATCGGACAAGCCGCCGAGTTCGACTACTCGGGCACCCAGGCGTGCCGCGTGCTCCGGGCCGAGGGCGTGCGCGTCATCCTCGTGAACCCGAACCCGGCCACCATCATGACCGACCCCGACTTCGCCGACGCGACGTACGTCGAGCCGATCACTCCCGAGATCATCGAGTCGATCATCGTCAAGGAGCGGCCCGACGCGGTCCTTCCCACCCTCGGCGGCCAGACGGCGCTCAATGCGGCGATCGCCCTGCATGACGCGGGCATCCTCGAGAAGCACGGCGTCGAGCTCATCGGCGCGAAGGTCGACGCGATCCGCAAGGGCGAAGACCGCCAGCTCTTCAAGGACCTAGTGCTCGAGGCCGGCGCCGACGTCGCCCGTTCGCACGTGGCCAAGACGCTCGACCAGGCGAAGGCCTTCGCCGAAGACCTCGGCTACCCGCTCGTGGTGCGCCCGTCATTCACGATGGGCGGACTCGGCTCGGGCTTCGCGTACACCGAAGACGAGCTCGTGCGCATCGTCACGCAGGGCCTGCACGACTCGCCCACCACCGAGGTGCTCCTCGAGGAGTCGATCCTCGGTTGGAAGGAGTACGAGCTCGAGCTCATGCGCGACACGCACGACAACACGGTCGTCGTGTGCTCGATCGAGAACGTCGACCCCGTCGGCGTGCACACGGGCGACTCGATCACGGTCGCCCCCGCGCTCACGCTCACCGACCGCGAGTACCAGAAGCTGCGCGACATCGGCATCGACATCATCCGCGCGGTCGGCGTCGACACCGGCGGCTGCAACATCCAGTTCGCCGTGGACCCGGTCGACGGCCGCATCATCGTCATCGAGATGAACCCGCGTGTCTCGCGCTCGTCGGCGCTCGCCTCGAAGGCGACGGGCTTCCCGATCGCGAAGATCGCGGCGAAGCTCGCCATCGGCTACCGGCTCGACGAGATCCCGAACGACATCACGCGTGTGACGCCCGCGAGCTTCGAGCCGACGCTCGACTACGTCGTCGTCAAGGTGCCGCGGTTCGCGTTCGAGAAGTTCCCGGCGGCCGACCCCACCCTCACCACGACCATGAAGTCGGTCGGCGAGGCGATGGCGATCGGCCGCAACTTCGCGACGGCGCTGCAGAAGGCGCTGCGTTCGCTCGAGAAGCGCGGCTCGTCGTTCCACTGGGGCGACGAGGAGCGCGGCATCGACGAGCTGCTCGAACTCGCGAAGGTGCCCACCGACGGGCGCATCGTGTTCGTGCAGCAGGCGCTGCGCAAGGGCGCCACGATCGAGCAGGCGTTCGAGGCGACGAAGATCGACCCCTGGTTCCTCGACCAGATCGTGCTCATCAACGAGGTCGCGCAGACGGTGGCCTCGGCCGAGGCGCTCGACACCGACCTGCTGCTGCTCGCCAAGGATCACGGCTTCTCCGACGCGCAGATCGCACAGCTGCGCGGCTTCGGCAGCGAGGCCGACGCACGTGAGGTGCGGCACATCCTCGGCATCCGTCCGGTGTACAAGACGGTCGACACGTGCGCGGGGGAGTTCCCGGCGCTCACGCCGTACCACTACTCGAGCTACGACGCCGAGACCGAGGTCGAGCCGTCGACGCGAAAGAAGGTCGTCATCCTCGGCTCGGGGCCGAACCGCATCGGGCAGGGCGTCGAGTTCGACTACTCGTGCGTGCACGCATCGTTCGCGCTCTCCGATGCCGGGTTCGAGACGATCATGATCAACTGCAATCCCGAGACCGTCTCGACCGACTACGACACGAGCGACCGGCTCTACTTCGAGCCGCTCACGCTCGAGGACGTGCTCGAGGTCATCCACGCGGAGTCGCAGTCGGGCGAGCTCGTCGGCGTCGTCGTGCAGCTCGGCGGGCAGACCGCGCTCGGTCTCGCGAAGGGCCTCGAGGCGGCAGGCGTGCCGATCCTCGGCACCACTCCCGACGCGATCGACCTGGCCGAGGAGCGGGGCCTCTTCGCCGGCATCCTCGAGGGCGCCGGGCTGCTCGCGCCGCGCAACGGCACCGCGATCGACCTCGCCGGCGCGGTGCATGTCGCCGAGGGCATCGGATACCCCGTGCTCGTGCGCCCGAGCTACGTGCTCGGCGGCCGCGGCATGGAGATCGTCTACGACTCACCCTCGCTCGCCGACTACTTCGCGCGCATCGAGGGGCAGGGCATCGTCGGACCGAGCCACCCGCTGCTCGTCGACCGGTTCCTCGATGACGCCATCGAGATCGACGTCGACGCGCTGTACGACGGCACCGAGCTCTACATCGGCGGCGTCATGGAGCACATCGAGGAGGCGGGCATCCACTCGGGCGACTCGAGCTGCACCCTCCCGCCGGTCACCCTCGGTCACGCCGAGGTCGACCGGGTTCGCGAGGCGACGCGCGCGATCGCCGAGGGCATCGGTGTGCGGGGCCTGCTCAACGTGCAGTTCGCGATCGGCGCGGGCGTGCTCTACGTGCTCGAGGCGAACCCGCGCGCGAGCCGCACGGTGCCGTTCGTGTCGAAGGCGCTCGGCATCCCGCTCGCCAAGGCGGCGAGCCGCATCATGGTCGGTGCGACGATTCGCGAGCTCGTGGACGAGGGCATGCTGCCCGCGTCCGACGGCTCGCGCATCCCCCTCGATGCCCCGGTCGCCGTGAAGGAGGCCGTGCTGCCGTTCCACCGCTTCCGCACCCGCGAGGGCATCATGGTCGACTCGGTGCTCGGTCCCGAGATGCGCTCGACGGGCGAGGTCATGGGCATCGACCGCGACTTCCCGCGCGCGTTCGCGAAGAGCCAGCTCGCCGCATACGGCGGCATGCCGAAGGCGGGCACCGTGTTCGTCTCGGTCTCCGACCGTGACAAGCGCTCCATCGTGCTTCCGGTGCTGCGGCTGCAGCAACTCGGCTACGAGCTCACCGCCACCGCCGGCACCGCCGAGGTGCTGCGCCGTCACGGCATCAAGGCGCGCGAGGTGCTGAAGTTCAGCGACAAGCCCACCGACGACGCGGCGTCGATCGTCGAGCTCATCCACCGGGGCGAGGTCGATGTCGTCGTCAACACCCCGAGCGGCCGGTCGGCGCGGGCCGACGGGTACGAGATCCGTGCCGCGGCAGTCGCCGCCGACATCCCCCTGTTCACGACGATCGCCGAGCTCTCGGCGGCGGTGGCATCGCTCGATGTGGTCGACGACGGGTTCGAGGTGACCAGCCTGCAGGAGTACGCCGCGCGCAGGGCGGTGCCGGCATGAATGCAGAGCTGATCTCGTTCGGCGATCGGCTCGATGCCGTGTTCGCCGCCTACGGGCACCTCTGCGTCGGCATCGACCCGCACGCGGCGCTGCTCGCCCGCTGGGGTCAGCCCGATTCCGCAGATGGAGCCCGCGAGCTCGGCCTGCGCACGGTCGAGGCCGCCGCCGACCGCATCGGCATCGTGAAGCCGCAGATCGCGTTCTTCGAACGACACGGGGCCGCGGGGTACGCGGCGCTCGAGCGCGTGCTGCGCGAGGCGCGCGACGCCGGGCTCCTGGTGATCGCCGACGTCAAGCGCGGTGACATCGGCTCGACGGTCGAGGCATACGGCGAGGCGTGGCTGCGCCCCGGTTCGCCGCTCGAGGCCGATGCCATGACGATCAGCGCCTATCAGGGCCTCGGGTCGATCGAACAGGTCATGGCGACCGCCGACGCGGCGGGCAAGGGGCTGTTCGTGCTCGCGGCCACCTCGAACCCCGAGGCCGCGGCGATCCAGCGCGCGGTGCTGGCGCAATCGTCGCGCGCGGGCAGCACGGTCGCCGACGCCATCACGCAGGGTGTCATCGGGTGGAATCACGGACGACCGGATGCCGCGACACGCGCGCTCGGCTCGATCGGCGTCGTGTTCGGCGCGACGACCGATCTCGGGCTCGCCGGCATCGACATCGACGGTGACGTCCCTCGTCCCGGACTGCCGGTGCTGGCACCGGGCTTCGGGCATCAGGGCGCCCAGCCCCGAGAGCTCCGCGCCCGGTTCGGCGCGTTCGCCGGCGGTGTCATCGCGAACGAATCCCGCTCGATCCTCGAGGCGGGTCCCGACGGGCTGGTCGATGCGATCAGCCGTCGAGTCGACGAGTACGGAGCGGCAATTGCCTGAGCACACGAGTGATCCGAGCACCCGGTCGGGTGCGGCCACGATGCGCACGCCCCCCGAGGTCGACCGGGTCGCGGCATCCCGCGCCGCGGTCGCGGCACGTCGCGCCCGCGCAGGGGTCAAGTCGCAGATCGCCGACGGGCTTCGCAGTCCGCTCGACGTGCTGCGCGAGGCGTACGAGCAGCCCGAAGGCGTCGAGGGTCGGCTGCGCGTCACCGAGTTCCTGACCTCGATCCCCGCGATCGGCGCGACGAAGTCCGCCCGCATCATGACCGACCTCGAGATCTCGACGTCGAAGCGGCTCGGCGGTCTCGGACGCCTCCAGCGTCGACGCCTGCGCGAGTTCGTCGCCGACTGGGTCGCCGCGCACGGCGGCACGGGCGACCGGCTCGTCGTGCTCGCGGGCCCGACCGCGGTCGGCAAGGGCACCGTCGCGTCGTACATCCGACGCCACCACCCCGACGTGCGACTGTCGGTCTCGGCGACGACCCGCGCCCCGCGACCCGGGGAAGTCGAGGGAGAGAGCTACTTCTTCGTCGACGACGCGGAGTTCGACCGCATGGTCGAGGCGGGCGAGCTGCTCGAATGGGCCACCGTGCACAACGCGTCGCGCTACGGCACCCCGCGCAAGGCCGTCGAAGAGGCGATCGCGGCCGGCAACAGCGTGCTGCTCGAGATCGACATCCAGGGCGCGCGCTCGGTTCGCCGCGCCATGCCCGAAGCGACGCTCGTCTTCCTGCTGCCGCCGACGTGGGACGAACTCGTGCGACGACTCGTCGGCCGCGGCACCGAGAGCCCCTTGGAACAGCAGCGTCGGCTCGAGACCGCGAAGGTCGAATTGGCGGCCGTCGACGAGTTCGACCACCAGGTCGTGAACCACGACGTCGGCGACGCGGCGCAGAAGGTCGTAGACTTGATGAGACCCCGCAAGGGCCGGCGGTAGTGAAGCTGCGCCGAGAAGCCCTCGCCACGACGATTTCGCGAGCCACGAGCCGCACCCCGATCAAGGAGCCCATCCATGGCTGAGAAGCAGTCCGGCATCATCGACCCGCCCATCGACGACCTGCTGTCGAAGGTCGACTCGAAGTACCAGCTGGTCATCTTCGCGTCGAAGCGCGCGCGTCAGATCAACGACTACTACGCCGACCTCCACGAGGGCAGCCTGTTCGACAACGTCGGGCCCCTCGTCGACTCCTCGATCGACGACAAGCCGCTGTCGGTGGCGATGCACGAGATCAACGAGGACAAGCTCCGGCTCCGCCCGCTGGCCGAGTGAGCCAGAGGGCCGCGTGACCCTCAACATCGTCGTCGGCATCACCGGCGGCATCGCCGCGTACAAGGCCGTCGGCGTCGTGCGGGCGCTCGTCCTCGCCGGCCACGACGTGCACGTCGTACCCACCGAGGGCGCGCTGCGTTTCGTGGGGCTTCCCACGCTCGAGGCGATCTCACGCAACCCCGTGCACGTCGACCTCTACGAGGGGGTCGCCGAGGTGCGCCACGTGGCGATCGGCCAGTCGGCCGACCTCATCGTGATCGCACCGGCGACGGCGAACACGATCGCGAAGCTCGCGACCGGGCTCGCCGACGACCTGCTCGGCAACACCGTGCTCGCGAGCGAGGCGCCCCTCGTCATCGCGCCCGCGATGCACACCGAGATGTGGCGCCACCCGGCCACGCAGGCGAACATCGCCACGCTCCAGGCCCGTGGCGTCGTCGTCGTCGGTCCCGCGGTGGGCCAGCTCACGGGCGCCGACAGCGGCCCCGGCCGCATGGAGGAGCCCGAGGCGATCGTCGACGCCGCGCTCGCGGTCGCGGCATCCGCTCGGCTCGACTCGTCGACCGAACGCGGCGACCTCGCCGGTCGTCGCGTGGTGGTCTCCGCCGGCGGCACCCGCGAACCGCTCGACCCGGTGCGGTTCCTCGGCAACCGCTCGAGCGGCAAGCAGGGCATCGCGATCGCCGAGGCCGCGCGGGCCCGCGGCGCCCACGTCACCCTGGTGGCGGCGAACCTCGAGGTCGCCGAACCGGCGGGGTGCGACATCCGCCGCGTCTCGACGGCACTCGAGTTGCAGGCCGCCGTGACCGAGGCGTCGCGCGACGCCGACGTCGTCGTCATGGCGGCGGCAGTCGCCGACTACCGCCCTGCCGCGGTCAGCGAGGCGAAGATCAAGAAGGACCAGTCCGACGACGGACTCACGCTCGAACTCGTGCGCAACCCCGACATCCTCGCCGGGCTCGGTCGTGCTCCGCACGACGGCACCCTGCTCGTCGGCTTCGCCGCCGAGACGGAACCCGATGACGAGCGCATCCTCGAACTCGGGCGTGCCAAGCGCGAGGCGAAGGGCGCCGACCTGCTCGTCGTGAACCGAGTCGGCTGGACCGAGGGGTTCGCGACCGACGAGAACTCGGCGGTCGTCATCGGCGACGACGGCGAGATCGTCACACGGCTTCACGGAAGCAAGGTGTCGGTGGCCGATGGCATCCTCGACGTGGTTGTCTCGAAGCTGAACTGACGCCCGCACCACCTCGTGCCCACCGCGCGGCACCCGCAGCAACTCCGAAGGAATCCGACCGCACATGAGCGCACTCCGCCTCTTCACCTCCGAGTCCGTGACCGAGGGGCACCCCGACAAGATCTGCGACCAGGTGTCCGACGCGATCCTCGACGCGCTGCTCGCGGTCGACCCGCGCAGCAGGGTCGCGGTCGAGACCCTCGTGACGACCGGTCTGGTGCACGTCGCCGGCGAGGTGACGACGTCGGGGTACGTCGAGATCCCCGCAATCGTGCGCGAGCGCATCACCTCGATCGGGTACGACTCGTCCGATGTCTGGTTCGACGGGCGTTCGTGCGGCGTCTCCGTGTCGATCGGCGGTCAATCGCCCGACATCGCGCAGGGGGTCGATCGTGCATTCGAGTCGCGCGAGCGTGCGAGCGACGACCTGCTCGACCAGCAGGGCGCGGGCGACCAGGGCATCATGTTCGGATTCGCAACTCGCGAGACGCCTGAGCTCATGCCGGTGCCGATCTGGGTCGCCCATCGCATGGCCGAGCGGCTCGCCGCGGTGCGCAAGCAGGGCGAACTCGACTACCTCCGGCCCGACGGCAAGACCCAGGTCACGGTCGGCTACGACGGCCAGCGGCCGCAGACGATCGACACGGTCGTGCTGTCGACGCAGCACTCGCCATCGGTCTCGACCGAGCAGCTTCGCGCCGAGGTCGAAGAGCTCGTGATCGGGCCGGTGCTCGACACCGTCGAGCTGGCGCGGCCCGACCTCAAGGTGCTCATCAACCCCACGGGCCGCTTCGAGATCGGCGGGCCCCAGGGCGACGCCGGCCTCACCGGGCGCAAGATCATCATCGACACCTACGGCGGCGCGAGCCGGCACGGCGGCGGCGCCTTCAGTGGAAAAGACCCGTCGAAGGTCGACCGCTCCGCGGCGTACGCCATGCGCTGGGTCGCGAAGAACGCCGTGGCGGCGGGCCTCGCCGACCGCCTCGAGTTGCAGGTCGCGTACGCGATCGGCGCGGCGTCGCCCGTCGGCCTCTACGTCGAGACGTTCGGCACCGGCGCGCTGCCCGACGAGCAGATCATCGCCGCGATCCGCGAGGTGTTCGACCTGCGCCCGGCGGCGATCATCCGCGACCTCGACCTGCTGCGCCCCATCTACGCGCAGACCGCGAGCTACGGCCACTTCGGGCGCGAGCTGCCCGACTTCACGTGGGAGCGGCTCGACCGCGTCGACGACCTGCGCGCCGCCGCCGGGCTCTGACGTGAGCGGCGGCCCCGTCGCGAGGGTGCTCGTCGACTCGCCGTTGCCGCAGCTCGACCAGCTGTTCGACTACGCGGTCCCCGAGCGCCTTTCGGCGGTCGTGCGGGCCGGGCAGCGGGTCCGTGTCCCACTGCGCACGGGCGGTCGCATCGCGCAGGGGTGGATCGTCGCGCTTGCCGAATCGAGCGACTACGGCGGCCGGCTCGCCGAACTCGACGACGTCGTCTCCGAGGTGCCGATGCTCGGTGACGACGTGTGGCGGCTCGCTCGCCGCCTCGCCGACCGCGCCGCGGGCACGGCGAGCGACATCCTACGACTCGCGATCCCGGGCCGGTACGTACGCGCCGAGAAGGCATGGATCGCCGATACGGCGCAGCCCGCGCCGCTGCCCGTCGACCCGCCGCCGATCACCGGGTACGACGAAGGCGCCGTCGAGCAGGGCATCCGCGACGGCGAGCGGATGACCCTCGCCGCGATCCCGCAACCGGTGCGCCTCGACAGCGGAGCCTGGGTCGGCGCGTGGGCGGTGACCCTCGCCGACGCGGCCGTGCGCACGTTGGCCGACGATCGCAGTGCGATCCTCGTGGTTCCCGACTACCGTGATCAGGAGCAGGTCGAGGCCGCCCTCGCCGATCGGGTCGACCCGAGTCGGGTCATCCGCACCGATGCACGCCAGCCCGGAGCCGAGCGCTACCGCGGATTCCTGCGTGCGGGCGAGCCGGTCGCGCGCGTGATCGTCGGCAACCGGTCGGCGGTCTACGCGCCTGCGCACCGACTGGGGCTCATCGGTGTCTGGGACGACGGCGATGCGCTGCAGGCCGAGCCGCTCGCACCGGGCGTGCACGCCCGCGACGCGGCGCTCGTTCGGCAGGAGCAGTCGGGTGCCGCCCTGCTGTTCCTGGGGCACACCCGCAGTGTCGACGTGCAACGGCTCGTCGAGATCGGCTGGGTGCGTGTGGTGGCGCGTGCCCGCGCCGTTCGCCCGCACATCGTCCTCACCGAGAACCAGGCGGCTGCCGACGAACGCGCTCGAGCAGCACGCATCCCGTCGACGGCGTGGACAGCCGCAGCCGAGGCACTGCGCGCCGGACCGGTGCTCGTGCAGGTCTCGCAGCCCGGGTATGCACCGTCGCTCGTGTGCGAGACGTGTCGTGAGCCCGCCTCCTGCACGACGTGCGGGGGAGCGCTGGCATCACCGACCGCAGCGGGTGCGCCGCACTGCCGGCTCTGCGGCCGCAGCGCCGCCGACTGGCGCTGCGCGAACTGCGACGGCACGCGCCTTCGCGGTGCGACCGTGGGCTCCGCGCGCACCGCCGAAGACCTCGGTCGGGCGTTCCCCGCCGTTCGCATCGTGCGCTCCGACGGCGAGCGCCCGGTGCTCGCCGTCGACGCGACGCCGCAGCTCGTGGTCGCGACGCGCGGCGCCGAGCCCATCGCCGAGGGCGGCTACCGTGCCGTGCTCCTCCTCGACGGTGAACGGATGCTGGTGCGCGAGTCGCTGCGTGTGGCCGAGGACTGCCTGCGGTGGTGGTCGAACGCCGCTGCACTCGCGGCGCCCGGGGCGCCCGTGTTCCTCGTGGGGGTCGGCGGCGCCATCGGCACGGCCCTCGCGACGTGGCGGCACGACCGGTGGGCCTCCGCCGAGCTCGCCGCGCGTCGGGAGCTCCGGTTCCCGCCCGCCGTGCGGGTCGCGACCGTGCGCGCCAGGCGTGAGCACCTCGAGCATGCACTCTCCGCCCTCGGCGAGCTCGGAAACGCCGTCGACGTGCTCGGGCCGATACCCGAAGACGGCGGGCTCGAGCGCGCGATCGTACGCGTCGACTACGGCGCCGCGACGCGCGCGGCTGAGATCCTCAAGGCCGAGCAGATCCGGGTCGCGACCGAGCGCCGCCGTCCGGTCGCGGGGCAGCCCGTGCGGAAGGCGCCGACATTGCGTGTGCGATTCGACGACGCCGAGGTGTCGTAGGCGCGGGCACGTCGGCTGTGCGGCCGATCCGCCAGAATGGAGTGTGCCCCGCTTGCGTCTCGTCTTCGCCGGAACTCCGGCCCCCGCTGTCCCGACCCTCGAGCGCCTCGTCGCCGGGCAACACGAGGTCGTCGGCGTCGTGACTCGACCGCCCGCGCCGCTCGGGCGCAAGCGGGTGCTGACGCCGTCGCCGGTGGCGCAGGCCGCCGAGCGGCTCGGCCTCCCGGTCATCGACGCGGCGCGCCTCGACGATCGGGCGACCGCGGCGATCGCCGCCCTCGAACCCGACCTCGGCGTCATCGTGGCCTACGGCGGGCTCGTACGCGAGCCGCTGCTGTCGCTGCCCGGCCACGGCTGGATCAACCTGCACTTCTCGCTGCTGCCGGCGTGGCGCGGTGCCGCACCCGTACAGCGCGCGCTCATCGCGGGCGACGCGGCCACCGGGGCATCCGTCTTCCAGCTGGTCGCCGAGCTCGATGCGGGCGATGTCTTCGCCACCGTGCAGCGCGCGGTCGCGGCCGGCGAAACCGCCGGCGAGTTGCTCGATGCGCTCGCGACGACGGGGGCCGAGCTCACTGCCGGCGTCGTCGACGCGATCGCATCGGGCACGGCGATCGCGACCCCGCAGGCCGGTGATCCCACGTTCGCCCCGAAGCTCACGATCGACGACGCCCGCCTCGACTGGTCGCAGCCGACCGCGTCGGTCGACGCGAGGTTCCGCGGAGTCACTCCTGAGCCCGGCGCCTTCACCGAGGTCGGCGGCGCGCGACTCAAGGTGCTCGGGGCCCGACCGTTCGACGGTCGCGCGAACCTCGACGCGGGCGTCGTCCGCGCGGAAGGCAAGCACCTCCTCGTCGGCACCGCCGACGGCGCGGTCGAGCTGCTGCGGGTGCAGCCCGCCGGACGCACCGCGATGGGGGCCGCGGACTGGTGGCGAGGGCTCGGCGTCGACGAGGTGGTGGCACGATGAACGACCGACACGAGGGCGGCGGCGGGAGCGCCGGCAGCGGGCGAGCGGGCGACGGGCGCACAGGCCGGCGGCGCCCACCCCGTCGCGACGGCTCGCGCGAGCCGAAACCGGTGCGTGTCTCACCCGCGCGCATCGTCGCCTACGAGGTGCTCGAGGCGGTGCGCACCGACGAGGCGTACGCGAACCTGCTCATGCCGAACCGTATCGAACGGTCGCGCCTCAGCCCCGAAGACGCCGCGCTCGCAACCGAGCTCGGCTACGGCACCCTGCGCATGCAGGGCTTCTACGATGCCGTCATCGCGCTCGCGGCGGGGCGCCCGACCGATCGCATCGACCCGCCCGTGCTCGACATCCTGAGGCTCGGTGCACACCAGCTGCTCGCCACGCGCGTGCCGACGCACGCGGCGGTCAACGAGTCGGTCGTGCTCGCCAAGCGCATCGCCCCCGGGGCGACCGGCTTCGTGAATGCGGTGCTCCGCACCATCTCGCGCACGTCGCCCGACGAGTGGCGCGAGCACGTCGTGCGCGAGACCCCGGGCGGCGCCGACGCGAAGCTCGCGGCCGTGTCGTCGCATCCGAAGTGGATCGTCCGCGCCCTGCGCGCCGCCCTCGCCCACGAGCAGCGCGACGACGAACTCGAAGCGCTGCTCGCCGCCGACAACGCCGCACCGCGCGTGAACCTCGTCTCGCTTCCGGGAACGGATATCCCGGGCCCCGACGACCTCGGCACGCCGAACGAGTACTCGCCCCTCGGCTTCACGGCGGGTCATCCGCTCGCGCTCGTCGAGCAGTCGCAGGGCCGCGTGCGCGTGCAGGACGAAGGGTCGCAGCTCGCGGCGCTCGCGCTGACCCGGGCGCGCCCGATCGTGCCGGGGGAGCGGTGGCTCGACCTGTGCGCCGGCCCCGGCGGCAAGACCGCGATCCTCGCGGCCGAGGCGCTCGCGGGCGGCGCGGTGGTCGCCGCCAACGAGGTCGTCCCCGCTCGCGCGGAGCTCGTGCGCACGGCGATCGCCGGCGTGCCGCTCCCCGTCGCGGTGCATGAACTCGACGGTCGTGAGATCGACGCCGCGGCACTCGGTGCCGAGGGCGGGTTCGACCGCATCCTCCTCGATGCGCCCTGCACGGGCCTCGGCGCACTGCGCCGGCGACCCGAGGCGCGCTGGCGCAAGCAGCCGGCCGATGTCGCCGAGCTGACGAGACTGCAGGGCGAGCTGATCGACGCCGCGTTGCGATCGCTCAAGCCCGGCGGAGTCCTCGCGTACGTGACGTGCTCGCCGCACACGGCCGAGACCTTCGGCGCCCTGAACGCAGCGCTCGAGCGGCACGCGGGAACGGTCGCGCAGCTCGACACGCACGCCGTAGTCGGCGCCGTGTCGCGGCATCCGCTCGACCTCGGCGGGGCGCCCGAGACGGTGCAGCTCTGGCCGCACCGGCACGGCACCGACGCGATGTTCATCGCCCTGCTCGAACGCACCGCGTGACACCGCGCCAGATCACGATCGGTAGGCTGACGACATGACGACGCGGATCAACCCGAGCATCCTCGCTGCCGATTTCGCCAACCTCGAGCGCGAGCTCGGGCGCATCTCGACTGCTGACCTCGTGCACGTCGACATCATGGACAACCACTTCGTGCCCAACCTGACGTTCGGGCTGCCGATGGTGCAGCGGCTGGCACAGGTGAGCCCCATCCCACTCGACGTGCACCTCATGATCGAAGACCCCGACCGGTGGGGCCCGGGCTACGCAGAGGCGGGCGCGCACTCCGTGACCTTCCACGCCGAAGCCGCGGGCGAGCCGGTCGCCCTCGCACGGCGGCTGCGCCAGATCGGGGCGCGGGCGGGCATCGCGCTCAAGCCGGGCACCGATGCGACGCCCTACCTCGATCTCCTGCCCGAGTTCGACCAGGTGCTCGTGATGACGGTGGAGCCGGGCTTCGGTGGCCAGTCGTTCATCCCCGAGACGATGTCCAAGCTCGCTCGCATCGCCGACGCCGTGCAGGATGCCGGGCTCGACGTGTGGCTGCAGGTCGACGGCGGCATCACCGCCGAGACGATCGGCATCGCCGCCGAAGCCGGTGCGAACACCTTCGTGGCAGGATCCGCGGTCTACAACGGCGACGACCCGGCACAGCGCATCGCCGAGCTCCGCGACGCCGCGGCGGCGCACCCGCATTCGCACCGGTAGCCTAGACGGGTGAAGACATTCGACGAGCTCTTCGTCGAGCTGAGCGACAAGGCCCGCACCCGTCCCGAGGGTTCCGGCACCGTGCGCGAGCTCGACGCGGGAGTGCACGCCATCGGCAAGAAGATCGTCGAAGAGGCGGCCGAGGTGTGGATGGCCGCCGAATACCAGGGCGACGACGAGACCGCCGAAGAGATCTCGCAGCTGCTCTACCACCTGCAGGTGCTCATGCTCGCGAAGGGCCTCGCACCCGCCGACGTGTACCGACATCTCTGATCACGTCCATGACCGATCAGACCAGTCGACACGAAGGCCGCGAAATGCCGAATCAGCCCACACTCCGAATCGCCGTGCCCAACAAGGGCTCGCTCGCCGAGACCGCCGCGCAGATGCTCTGGGAGGCCGGGTACACCGGTCGCCGTGACCCGCGCGACCTGCACACCGCCGACCCCAGGAACGGCGTCGAGTTCTTCTACCTGCGCCCGCGCGACATCGCCACGTACGTCGGGTCGGGCGCGCTCGACGTCGGCATCACGGGCCGCGACCTCCTCCTCGATTCCGGCTCCGACGCCGCCGAGATCGCACCGCTCGGCTTCGGCGACTCGACGTTCCGCTTCGCCGGCCCCGCCGGAGCGTTCTCGGAACTCGCCGACCTCGAGGGCGTTCGGGTGGCGACGAGCTACCCGGGCCTCGTCGGCGACTTCCTCGCCGGCCACGGGGTGACCCCGTCCAAGCTCGTGAAGCTCGACGGCGCCGTCGAGTCGGCGGTGCGCCTCGGCGTTGCCGACGCGGTCGCCGACGTCGTCTCGACCGGGTCCACTCTCCGCAAGGCGGGCCTCGAGATCTTCGGACCGGTGATCCTCGAATCCGAGGGCGTGCTCATCGGCTCGGGCATCGACAAGCCCGGCACCGCGACGCTCGTACGACGCCTGCAGGGCGTGCTCGTGGCCCGCCAGTACGTGCTGCTCGACTACGACATCCCGGTCGAGCACCTCGAGCGCGCGACCGCTGCGGCGCCCGGCTTCGAATCCCCGACGGTCTCGCCGCTGCAGGATCCGGCGTGGGTGGCGGTGCGGGTCATGATCCCGCGCGTCGACATGAACCACGTCATGGACGAGCTGTACTCGCTGGGCGCCCGCGCGATCCTCGTGAGCGCCATCCACGCGGCGCGGTTGTGAGCACGCCATGTCACTCGCCGTCCGTGTGATCCCGTGCCTCGACGTCGCCGCAGGTCGCGTCGTCAAGGGCGTGAACTTCCAGAACCTGCGTGACGCGGGCGACCCCGTCGAGCTCGCCGCGCGCTACTCCGATCAGGGTGCCGACGAACTCACGTTCCTCGATGTCACGGCGACCGTCGACGACCGCTCGACCACCTACGACATGGTGCAGCGCGTCGCCGAGCAGGTCTTCATCCCGCTCACCGTGGGCGGCGGCGTCCGCTCCGCCGAAGACGTCGCGCGCCTGCTCGGTCACGGCGCCGACAAGATCGGCGTCAACAGCGCCGCGATCGCCCGCCCGCCGCTCATCGCGGAGATCGCCGACCGGTTCGGCGCGCAGGTGCTCGTGCTCTCGCTCGACGTGAAGCGGTCGGGTCGCACGACATCGGGCTTCGTCGTGACCACGCACGGCGGACGCACCGAGACCGATCTCGACGCCCTCGAGTGGGCGCGGCGCGCCATCGAACTCGGCGCGGGCGAGCTGCTCGTGAACTCGATCGACGCCGACGGCACCAAGGCGGGCTTCGATCTCGAGCTCACCTCGCTCATGCACGAACTCTCGCGGGTGCCCGTGATCGCCTCCGGCGGTGCCGGCGCGGTCGCGCACTTCGCCCCGGCGGTGGCTGCGGGCGCCGATGCCGTGCTCGCGGCATCCGTGTTCCACAACGGCGAGATCACCATCGGCGAGGTGAAGGCCGCCCTGGCGGCCGATGGGAGGATCGTGCGATGACGAACTCCGCAGCCTCGCCCGCAGCCGAGGCCGTCGAGCGAGCCGTGTTCAACGACCAGGGACTGCTGCCGGCGGTCATCCAGCAGTGGGACACCGGCGAGATGCTCATGCTCGGATGGATGGACCGAGAGGCCCTTCGCCGCACGCTCACCGAGGGGCGCGTGACCTTCTGGTCCCGCTCACGGCAGGAGTACTGGCGCAAGGGCGACACGTCGGGGCACGCGCAGTACGTGCGATCGGCCGCACTCGACTGCGACGCCGATACGCTCCTCGTACGCGTCGAGCAGATCGGCGTCGCCTGCCACACCGGTACCCGCACCTGCTTCGACGGCGATCCGATCGACGTCGTGCAGGGCTTCCCGCCCGCCGACTGACGACGAGGAGAGACCGTTGGCCGTTGCCACGACCACGTTCGACGAATTCACCCGACTGCTCACGGGGCGCCGCGTCGTGCCCGTCGTGCGCGAGCTGTTCGCCGACGGCGAGACGCCCGTGGGCATCTACCGCAAGCTCGCCGACGGGCGCCCGGGAACGTTCCTGCTCGAGTCGGCCGAACAGGGCGGCATCTGGTCGCGGTACTCGTTCGTGGGCGTCTCGTCATACGGCGTCATCACCGAGGCCGACGAGCGGGTCGAGTGGCTCGACTACGGCCTCGACGCGGAGCGGGCACTGGGTGACGCGGCCGGTCTGCCCCCGCTGAGGGCCCTCGAGGCGATGTTCGAGCGCTGGCGCACCGAAGACGTTCCGGGTGCGCCGCCGCTCACGGGCGGGCTCGTGGGATTCATCGGCTGGGAGGCGGTCCGGCAGATCGAGCACCTGCCGAACCGGCCGCCCGCCGAGTCGAGGATCCCCGGCCAGGCGTTCTCGTTCGTCGCCGAACTCGTCGTCATCGACCACCGCACGGGTACCGTGCAGCTCATCGCATCGGTGCTCAACGACGCCGGAGCGCCGGCCGACGTCCTCTGGCAGGGCGCGCAGGCCCGGCTCGATCGCATGCAGCAGGGCCTTGCGAAGCCGGCCGAGGCGTGGCTCGCCGACATCGACCTGTCGCGCGCCGCCGATCCACGGCACCGCACCGAACGCGACGACTTCCTCGGGGCCGTCGACCGCTCGAAGCTGCACATCCACGACGGCGACGTGTTCCAAGTGGTCATCTCCCAGCGGTTCGAGCACGAGGTCACGGCGAACCCGCTCGACGTGTATCGCGTGCTGCGCAGCCTCAACCCGAGCCCGTACATGTACTTCGTGCACCTCGAGGATGTCGCGGGGGAGCCGTACTGGATCGTGGGCTCCTCGCCCGAAGCGCTCGTCAAGGTGCAGGGCGGGCGCGTGTTCACGCATCCGATCGCGGGGTCGAAGCCGCGCGGTGCGACGCCTGAAGAGGACGCCGATCTCGAGGCCGAGCTCATCGCCGACCCCAAGGAACAGGCCGAGCACCTGATGCTCGTCGACCTCGCCCGCAACGACCTCGCCAAGGTCTGCGCCGCGGGATCGGTCGAGGTGACGGAGTTCATGCGCGTCGAGCGGTTCAGCCACATCATGCACCTCGTCTCGTCGGTCGAGGGCGACCTCGCACCCGGCACGAACGCAGTCGAGGTGTTCCGTGCGACGTTCCCGGCCGGCACGCTCTCCGGAGCGCCGAAGCCGCGCGCGCTCGAGATCATCGACGACCTCGAGCCGGCGCAGCGCGGGCTCTACGGGGGAGTCGTCGGCTACTTCGGCTTCGGCGGCGACGCCGACCTCGCGATCGCGATCCGCACGGCGACGATCGCCGACGGCGTCGCCCACGTACAGGCCGGGGCCGGGCTCGTCGCCGACTCCGACGCCGACTCCGAGTTCGAGGAGTCCCGCAACAAGGCCGCTGCGCCGCTGCGTGCGGTCGCCGTCGCGAACGCGATGCGACGGATCCCGTCGTGAGCGCCGATCGCATGAAGCTGCCCGCGATCCTCGCCACAGTCGTCGGGGCGGGGCTCGCGCTGCTCTCATGGAGCCAGACCTGGTACGACCTCGTGCTCGTGAGCAGTGCCGGCGGCGCGGCATCCGGCGACGCCATCGCGGTCCTCGGCAGCATCGCGTCACCGGCGCTCGCGGCCCTCGGACTCGCCGGGCTCGCCCTCGTGGCCGCCCTCGCGATCGCAGGACCGGGCATCCGCATCATCCTCGGCGTCCTCGAGGTGCTGCTCGGCGGCTCGATCGTGCTCGCCGCCGTTGTCGCGATCGGCGATCCGGTGACGGCGGTCTCGCCTGCAGTGACGGATGCCACCGGGGTGGCCGGTTCCGAGCCGACCGCGGCGCTCGTGGCGGGCGTCACGCCCACCTTCTGGCCGGCGGCTGCGGTCATCGCGGGGGCGGTCCTGATCCTCGCCGGCGTGCTCGTGCTCGCGACCGGAACGCGCTGGCCGGCGTCGTCGCGCCGCTACCGCGGCGCGCGCCTCGAGGAGCACAGGCCGGGCGAGCCCGCCCTGCCGGCCTCCGACCGCGCCATCGACGACTGGGACGAGCTCAGCCGCGGCGACGACCCGACCGACAACATCGAATCGGGCCATGACACCGAATCAGGCGATGGTGCCCGGCCGGGCGATGGTGCCGGGCCGGCCGATGGCACCGGGCCGACCCGACCGAACCGCTAGACTTGCGGGCGAAACCCCCGCGCACGAAGGAGCATCATGAGCATTGAGACCGCAGATCCCGGCCACGGACACTCGCCCGCGGCATGGACCGCCGTCACGATCATGCTCGTGGCCTTCACGATCGGTACGATCGCGTTCTTCTTCGACACGCAGTGGCTCGTGTGGGCGTCGGCCGGGCTCCTCCTCGTCGGTGCCCTCGTGGGTTGGGTGCTGGCGCGTGCCGGCTACGGCGTCGGCGGCTCGAAGGTCGCCGAGAAGGCTCACTGAGTGCTCGCCGACCTGACGGCGAACTCCGTCGCCGACGCACTCGTGCGCCGCGAGACGAGACCGCTCGCCGAGGTCGAGGCCGCGGCGCTCGACCGCTCGCCCGCACTCGACGCGCTCACTGCCCTGCGGCCGGCGACGCACGTCAAGATCATCGCCGAGATCAAGCGCTCGAGCCCGTCACGCGGCGCACTCGCGCAGATCGCCGACCCGGCGGCGCTCGCCCGCAGCTATGAACTCGGCGGCGCGAGTGCGGTCAGCGTACTCACCGAGGGCCGCAAGTTCGGTGGATCGCTCGCCGACCTCGAGGCCGTTCGTGCCGCGGTGGCGCTGCCGGTGCTGCGCAAGGACTTCATCGCGACGCCCTACCAGGTCTTCGAGGCACGCGCGGCGGGCGCCGACCTCGTGCTGCTCATCGTCGCGGCGCTCGATGATCAGACCCTGCGCGAACTGTACGACCTCGTCGTCGCGCTCGGCATGACCCCGCTCATCGAGACGCACTCCGCCGACGAACTCGAGCGTGCGGCCGCACTCGGCGCGCAGCTCATCGGCGTCAATGCGCGCGACCTGTCGACCTTCGAGCTCGACCGCGACCTCTTCGGGCGACTCGCCGACCGGTTCCCCGACGGCGCCGTCCGCGTCGCGGAGTCCGCAGTGCTCACGCCGGCCGACGTCGCACACTATCGCGCGTCGGGCGCCGACGTGGTGCTCGTCGGCGAGGCGCTCGTCACGGGCGACCCCATCGCAAACCTCTCAGCTTTCCTGGCGGTGTGACATGGCGCTCAGAGCGCAGACCGGTCCGTACTTCGGCGACTTCGGCGGGCGTTTCGTGCCCGAATCCCTCGTTGCCGCCCTCGATGAGCTCGGCGAGGCCTACGATCTGGCCAAGCTCGACCCGGCCTTCGGTGCCGAGCTCGCCGAACTCGGGCGCAGCTACACCGGCCGTCCGTCGATCGTCACCGAGGTGCCTCGCTTCGCGTCGCACGCGGGCGGGGCTCGCATCATCCTGAAGCGCGAAGACCTCAATCACACGGGCTCGCACAAGATCAACAACGTGCTCGGGCAGGCGCTGCTGACCAAGCGCATCGGCAAGTCGCGCGTCATCGCCGAGACCGGCGCAGGGCAGCACGGCGTCGCAACGGCGACGGCCGCTGCACTGTTCGGGCTCGAGTGCACCGTGTACATGGGCGAGGTCGACACCGAGCGTCAGGCGCTCAACGTCGCGCGCATGCGTCTGCTCGGCGCCGAGGTCATCGCGGTGAAGGCCGGATCTCGCACGCTGAAAGACGCGATCAACGAGGCGATGCGCGACTGGGTCACCAACGTCGAGACGACGAACTACATCTTCGGCACGGTCGCCGGTCCGCACCCGTTCCCCGAGATGGTGCGCGATTTCCAGAAGGTCATCGGCGAGGAGGCCAGGGCACAGGTACTCGAGCTGACCGGTGGCCTGCCCACAGCGGTGGCCGCGTGCGTCGGCGGCGGTTCGAATGCGATCGGCATCTTCCACGCGTTCCTCGACGACGCCGAGGTCGGCCTCTACGGCTTCGAGGCGGGCGGTGAGGGCGTCGACACCGAACGGCACGCGGCGACCATCACCAAGGGGCGCCCGGGCGTGCTGCACGGCGCCCGCAGCTACCTCCTCCAGGATGAGGACGGCCAGACCATCGAATCGCACTCGATCTCGGCGGGCCTGGACTACCCGGGCGTCGGTCCCGAGCACTCGTGGCTCGCCGCGATCGGACGGGCCGAGTACCGACCCGTCACCGACGCCGCCGCGATGCAGGCGCTTCGCCTGCTCACCCGCACCGAGGGCATCATCCCCGCGATCGAGTCGGCGCACGCCCTCGCGGGGGCCCTCGAACTCGGGCGAGAGCTCGGCCCCGACTCGACGATCCTCGTGAACCTCTCGGGCCGCGGCGACAAGGACATGGAGACGGCTGCGACGTACTTCGGCCTCTACGATCAGGAGGCGGGCGAATGAGAACGGTGGGGCCGGTCATCGCGCGGCGCAACGACGAGGCATCCGGTGCCCTCATCGGGTACCTGCCGGTCGGATTCCCCAGCCTCGACGAGAGCGTCGACGCGGCGGTCGCCATCGTCGAGAACGGCGTCGACGTGCTCGAACTCGGCCTGCCGTACTCCGACCCGGTGATGGACGGCACCGTCATCCAGGCGGCCACGCAGCAGGCGCTCGCAGGCGGATTCCGGCTCGCCGACGGCTTCGAGGCGGTACGTCGCATCACCGAGCGCGTCGACGCGCCGGTACTCATCATGACCTACTGGAATCCCGTGGTGCAGTACGGCATCGACCGGTTCGCCGACGACCTGGCCGCGGCGGGCGGCGCGGGCCTCATCACGCCCGACCTGATCCCCGACGAGGCCGCCGACTGGATCGCGGCGTCAGAGCGCACCGGGCTCGACCGCGTCTTCCTCGCAGCCCCGACCTCGAGCGACGCACGCCTCAAGCTCGCCGTCGAGTCGAGCCGCGGTTTCGTCTACACGGTCTCGACCATGGGAATCACCGGCGCTCGCAGCGACGTCGACGAGGCGGCGCGCACGCTCGTCGCGCGCCTCGCCGCGGTCGGATCGCCGGCCAGCTGCGTCGGGCTCGGCATCTCGACGGCCGCCCAGGTCGCCGAGGTGCTCGAGTACGCCGACGGTGCGATCGTCGGTTCCGCGCTCGTGAAGGCCCTGGCCGAGGGTGGCGTCGCCGCCGTCGGCGAGCTCGCCGCGGAGCTGGCGCGCGGCGCGCGGCGCGAGTGAAGTACGCTGACTCTGGCCTTCACGGCCAGACGTCGCACGAGGAAAGGCAAGAAGCCGAGTGATCGCCCCGTTCAGCATCCCGAGTCCCGGCCCCGAGTGGCGTGCCCTCGAAATCCCCGTGCCGTGGGGTGTCCTCACGATTCAGACCTACGCGCTCTGCATCCTCGTGGGCATCATCCTCGCGGTCATCATCACGTCGCGTCGCCTGACCAAGCGCGGCGCCGAGCCGGGCGTGGTGCTCGACGTCGCCCTGTGGGCAGTGCCGCTCGGCATCATCGGCGCGCGGCTCTACCACGTGCTCACGCATCCCGACGACTACTTCTTCGAGGGCGCCAATGTCTGGAATCCCTTCCAGCCCGGTGCCATCTGGAACATCTGGGAGGGCGGCAACGCCATCTACGGCGCGCTCATCGGCGGCGCCATCGGTGTCATCATCGGCTGCAGGTTCACCGGACTGCGCTTCTGGTCGTTCGCCGACGCGCTCGCTCCCGGCCTGCTGGTCGCCCAGGCCGTCGGCCGACTCGGCAACTGGTTCAACCACGAACTGTTCGGCTCGCCGACCGACCTGCCGTGGGGTCTCGAGATCCCGTCCGACAACATCGCGTTCCCGGCCGGTCTCGCCGAAGGCACCCTGTTCCACCCCACGTTCCTCTACGAGTTGATCTGGAATCTCGCCGGGGCCGCGGTGATCGTGTTGCTCGAGCGCCGCATCAACCTCCGGTGGGGCAAAGCCTTCGCGGTGTACCTCATCTGGTATGGGCTGGGCCGCTCCTTCTTCGAATCCATCCGCCTCGACCCGAGTGAGATGTTCCTGGGTATCCGCGTGAACGTCTGGGCCTCCTTCGCCGCGGTCGTGCTCGGTATCGTGATCTACCTCGTGCAGCGTCGCCGGCACACCGGCGACGAGCCCAGCCCCTACATTCCCGGACGTGAATGGAAGGAACCCGACGCTGAGGTAGAATCGGACGAAATCGAGTCCGACTCTGACTCTCTCGACGATGGCGTCGAGGGCGAGAACGATCCCCATGGCGAGACGGCGGCCACAAGCCCGAGCCGTCCCACCTCCTCGGCGAGGTAGCCCGACAACGTTCTCCGAAGCTGCGCCGCACCACGCGCTGCGACATCCCTGAAGGGCCGACGACGTCCCCCGCTGCAAACTAGTTGATGAGGACGGTCTCCATGTCGCTCACCCCACCCTTCGCGAGATTCGGCTCGGTTCCGCCTGCCCAGGGCATGTACGACCCACGTGCCGAGAAGGATGCCTGCGGCCTGGCGATGGTCGCGACGTTGCGCGGCACGGCGGGGCACGACATCATCACGGCGGCGCTCGACGCACTGCGCAACCTCGAGCACCGCGGCGCGGTCGGCTCCGACGCCGGCACCGGCGACGGCGCGGGCATCATCACGCAGATCCCCGACGGCTTCCTGCGTGCGGTCACATCGTTCCCGCTGCCCGCGGCCGGTTCCTACGCCGTCGGCAACGCGTTCCTGCCGGTCGACCCCACGACGCGCAGCACGGTCAAACGCAAGCTCGCCGAGCTCGCGGCCGCAGAGGGCCTCGAGGTCCTCGGCTGGCGTGAGGTGCCCGTGCGGCCTGACGAGCTCGGCACGCTCGCCCGCGCGGCGATGCCCGTGGTGCAGCAGCTCTTCGTGCAGTCGTCGGCGACGACGTCGACCGGCGACCGGGTGGCGGGCATCGCGCTCGACCGCCTCGCCTTCCGTCTGCGCAAGCGCGCCGAGCGCGAACTCGAGCTCTACTTCGCGTCGCTGTCGTGCCGCACGATGGTCTACAAGGGCATGGTCACGACGCTGCAGCTCGAGCCGTTCTACCCCGATCTCTCCGACGAAAGGTTCGCGTCGAAGCTGGCGCTTGTGCACTCGCGGTACTCCACGAACACGTTCCCTTCGTGGCCGCTCGCGCAGCCGTTCCGCATG
The DNA here is from genome assembly GCF_021044935.1 of Agromyces cavernae. Taxonomy (GTDB): domain Bacteria; phylum Actinomycetota; class Actinomycetes; order Actinomycetales; family Microbacteriaceae; genus Agromyces; species Agromyces cavernae. The sequence goes on along the minus strand of NZ_JAJNMP010000002.1, from coordinate 470,579 downwards.
ATCGCGCACAACGGCGAGATCAACACCATCCAGGGCAACCGCAACTGGATGCGCGCTCGGCAGTCGCAGCTCGAATCCGACGTACTCGGCGACCTGCAGCCGATCCTGCCGATCGTCACGCCGGGCGCCAGCGACTCGGCATCGTTCGACGAGGTCGTCGAACTCCTGACCCTCGCCGGTCGCAGCCTGCCGCACGCCATCATGATGATGGTTCCCGAGGCGTGGGAGAACCAGACCGAGATCACCCCTGAGCGGCGCGCGTTCTACGAGTACCACTCGATGCTCATGGAGCCGTGGGACGGTCCGGCTGCGATCGTCTTCACGGACGGCTCGCTCGTCGGTGCCACGCTCGACCGCAACGGACTGCGACCGGGTCGGTACGTCGTCACCGACGACGGGCTCGTCGTGCTCGCGAGCGAGATCGGCGTGCTCGACATCGCTCAGAGCCGCATCGTCCGCAAGGGCCGGCTGCAGCCCGGCCGCATGTTCCTCGTCGACACCGAGGCGGGCCGCCTGATCGAGGACGACGAGATCAAGGCCGACCTCGCCGCGGCGCAGCCCTGGGGCGATTGGCTCGACGAAGGACGCATCAGCCTGTCCGACCTCCCCGAGCGCGAGCACATCGTCCACCCGCCGGCATCGGTCAACCGCCGCCAGCGCACCTTCGGCTACACCGAGGAAGAGGTCAAGATCCTGCTCGCGCCGATGGCGCGCACCGGTGCCGAGCCCCTCGGCGCCATGGGATCCGACACGCCCATCGCGGTGCTGTCGAAGCGCCCGCGCCTGCTCTTCGACTACTTCACGCAGCAGTTCGCCCAGGTGACGAACCCGCCGCTCGACTCGATCCGCGAAGCCGTCGTGACGTCGCTCGGAACCTCGCTCGGCCCCGAACGCAACCTCCTGAGCGCGGGCCCCGAGCACGCTCGCCAGGTCTCGCTCTCGTTCCCCGTGATCGACAACGACGAACTCGCGAAGATCGTGCACATCGACCCGTCTCCCGGGCGTCGGACCGCGGTCACGATCCGCGGGCTCTATCGATTCGACGAGGGGCCGAACGCGATGCGCGACCGGCTCGCCGCGATGTGCGCCGAGGTCGACGAGGCCATCGACGAGGGCGCGGCCTTCATCGTGCTGAGCGACCGCGATTCCAACAAGGACCTCGCGCCCATTCCCTCGCTCCTCATGCTCTCGGCCGTGCATCACCACCTCATCCGCGCCGAGAACCGCATGAAGGTCGGCCTCGTCGTCGAAGCCGGCGACGTCCGCGAGGTGCACCACGTCGCGCTCCTGGTCGGCTACGGGGCATCCGCCGTGAACCCCTACCTCGCGATGGAGACGTGCGAAGACCTCGTCCGGTCGGGCGTCATCACCGGCGTCACTCCCGAAGAGGCCGTGCACAACGTGATCAAGGCGCTCGGCAAGGGCGTGCTGAAGATCATGTCGAAGATGGGCGTCTCGACGATCTCGTCATACGCCGGCGCGCAGGCCTTCGAGGCGATCGGGCTCTCCGACGCGTTCATCGACGACTACTTCACGGGCACGACCTCGAAGCTCGGGGGCGTCGGCCTCGACGTGATCGCGGCCGAGAACCTCGACCGTCACACGGCGGCCTATCCCGAGGACGTCGCCGTGCGCGCGCACGAACGCCTCGCCACCGGCGGCGAGTACCAGTGGCGCCGCGACGGCTCGCCGCACCTGTTCAACCCCGAGACGGTGTTCCGCCTGCAGCACTCGACGCGCAACCGTCGGTACGACGTGTTCCGCGAATACACCTCGCTCGTGGACTCGCAGGCCGAAGAGCTGCTCACGCTTCGCGGCATGTTCGCGCTGCGTACCGGAACGCGAGCGCCGGTACCGCTCGACGAGGTCGAATCCGTCGAGTCCATCGTCAAGCGATTCTCGACCGGCGCGATGAGCTACGGGTCGATCTCGGAGGAGGCGCATGAGTCGCTCGCGATCGCGATGAACCGCCTCGGTGCGAAGTCGAACACCGGCGAGGGCGGCGAGAACCTCGACCGGCTGCTCGATCCCGAGCGCCGCAGCGCGATCAAGCAGGTCGCATCGGGTCGGTTCGGTGTGACGAGCATGTACCTCACGCACGCCGACGACATCCAGATCAAGCTCGCCCAGGGTGCGAAGCCCGGTGAGGGCGGCCAGCTCCCGCCGACGAAGGTCTACCCCTGGGTCGCGCGCACACGCCATGCGACCGCGGGCGTCGGGCTGATCTCGCCGCCGCCGCACCACGACATCTACTCGATCGAAGACCTCAAGCAGCTCATCTTCGACCTCAAGCGCGCCAACCCCAAGGCCCGCGTGCATGTCAAGCTCGTGAGCCAATCGGGCATCGGAGCGGTCGCTGCGGGCACCGCGAAGGCGCTCGCCGACGTCATCCTCGTCTCGGGGCACGACGGCGGCACGGGCGCGAGCCCGCTGAACTCGCTGAAGCACGCGGGCACGCCGTGGGAGCTCGGCCTCGCTGAGACCCAGCAGACGCTCATGCTCAATGGCATGCGCGATCGCGTCGTCGTGCAGGTCGACGGTCAGCTGAAGACTGGTCGCGATGTCGTGATCGGGGCGCTGCTCGGTGCCGAGGAGTTCGGGTTCGCGACGGCTCCGCTCGTCGTGCAGGGCTGCGTCATGATGCGCGTCTGCCACCTCGACACCTGCCCCGTGGGCGTCGCGACGCAGAACCCCGAGCTGCGCAAGCGATTCACCGGCAAGCCGGAGTTCGTCGTGAACTTCTTCGAGTTCATCGCCCAAGAGGTGCGCGAGTATCTCGCCGAGCTCGGCTACCGGTCGCTCGACGAGATCATCGGCCGGCGCGAACTGCTCGATGTCGACCGGGCGCTCGACCACTGGAAGGCATCGGGCCTCGACCTCACGCCAGTGCTGCTCGGCCCCGACTTCTCGGAGTCCGACCCGCGTCGCAACACCCGCCCGCAGGACCACGAGCTCGACCAGCACTTCGACAACGAGCTCATCCGCAGGTCGAGTCTCGTGCTCGACGATGGCGGCACGGTCGAGATCGCCCTCCCCATCCGGAACACCGAGCGCGCCGTCGGCACCATGCTCGGGCACGAGGTCACGCTCCGGCGCGGCGAGCACGGCCTTCCCAGCGGCTCGATCGACATCACCCTCTCCGGATCCGCCGGGCAGTCGCTCGGCGCGTTCCTGCCGAGCGGCATCACGCTGCGACTCGAGGGCGACTCGAACGACTACGTCGGCAAGGGCCTCTCGGGCGGCCAGATCGTGGTCCGGCCTTCGCCCGACAGCGGCTTCGTCGCCGAGCGCAACGTCATCGCCGGCAACGTGATCGGCTACGGCGCGACGCGCGGCAGCATGTACATCCGCGGCATCGTGGGCGAGCGGTTCCTCGTGCGGAACTCGGGCGCTACCGCGGTCGTCGAGGGCGTGGGCGATCACGCGCTCGAGTACATGACGGGCGGGCTCGCGCTCATCCTCGGCGAGACCGGGCGCAACCTCGGCGCCGGCATGTCGGGCGGCACCGCGTACGTGCTCGGCTTGCGCGAGGGCCGCATGAACCGCGAGTCGCTGACGAGCGGCGAGCTCGAACTCCTTCCGCTCGGCAGCGCCGATCGCGAGATCGTGCGCGACCTGCTCGAGCAGCACCTCGCCGAGACCGGCTCGACGGTCGCGGCCGCGCTCCTCGACGAGGGCGACGCGGCGTTCGACCGCTTCACCAAGGTGCTGCCGCGCGACTACGCAGCAGTGCTCCGTACCCGCCAGAGCGCGGTCGACGAGGGGCTCGACCCCGACGGCGACATCGTCTGGGGAAGAATTCTGGAAGTGACGAATGGCTGACCCCAAGGGCTTTCTGAAGGTCACCGAGCGGGAACTGCCGAAGCGGCGTCCCGTTCCGGTGCGCATCATGGACTGGAAAGAGGTCTACGAGCAGGGCGACCCGGCGCAGCTGCGACGACAGGCGGGCCGCTGCATGGACTGCGGCATCCCGTTCTGTCACCAGGGTTGCCCGCTCGGCAACCTGATCCCCGAGTGGAACGACCTCATGTACCGGGGCGAAGGTCGCGCGGCCATCGAACGCCTGCACGCGACGAACAACTTCCCCGAGTTCACCGGCCGGCTCTGCCCGGCGCCGTGCGAGTCGGCGTGCGTGCTCGGAATCAATCAGCCGGCCGTCACGATCAAGCAGGTCGAGGTCTCGATCATCGACCAGGCGTTCGGCAACAGCTGGGTGCAGCCGCAGCCGCCGGGGCGCCTGACGGGCAAGACCGTCGCGGTCGTCGGCTCGGGTCCCGCGGGCCTCGCCGCCGCGCAGCAGCTGACTCGCGCGGGTCACACCGTCGCGGTATACGAGCGTGACGACCGCATCGGCGGGCTGCTCCGCTACGGCATCCCCGACTTCAAGATGGAGAAGAAGCACCTCGACCTGCGGCTCGCGCAGATGACGGCCGAGGGCACCCGCTTCCGGGCGGGCGTCGACATCGGCGTCGACATCACGTGGGAGCAGCTGCGCGAGCGATACGACGCGGTCGTGGTCGCCACCGGCGCCCTGGTGCCGCGCGACCTGCCGATCCCCGGGCGCGACCTGCCGGGTGTGCACTTCGCCATGGAGTACCTCACCCAGTCGAACCGGCACCTCGCCGGCGACCAGGTGTTCGACCAGATCACCGCCGAGGGAAAGCACGTCGTCGTCCTGGGCGGTGGCGATACGGGGGCCGACTGCATCGGCACTGCGCACCGGCAGGGTGCCCTCTCGGTCACGAACCTCGCCATCGGCCGCCAGCCGGGCGAAGCGCGACCCGAGCACCAGCCGTGGCCGATGCATCCGACCGTCTTCGAGGTGCAGAGCGCCCACGAGGAGGGCGGCCAGCGGCAGTACCTCGCCTCGACCGTCGAGTTCCTCGCGAACGAGGCCGGCGAGGTCCGCGCCATCCGTGTCGCCGAGACCGAGTACCTCGACGGCCGCCGTGTGCCGAAGGCCGGCACCGAGCGCGAGATCCCCGCCGATCTCGTGCTCCTCGCCCTCGGCTTCACGGGCCCCGAGACGCGGGCCCTCGACGAGCAGTTGCAGCTCGCGGTCACCGACCGCGGCAACCTCGCTCGCGAGGCCGACTACGCGACCGCCCAGCCGGGCGTCTTCGTCGCCGGCGATGCCGGCCGCGGCCAGTCGCTCATCGTCTGGGCGATCGCAGAGGGCCGTGCTGCGGCATCCGCCGTCGACCGGTACCTTGAGGGTGACACCTCGCTGCCGAGCCCAATCGCGGCGACGGCCCGCGCGATCTCCATCTGACCCGACGCGCCGATCGGCGCGCCTTCCAACCATCACGAGCGCTTCGGCGCGGAACACCGGGAGCACAACCACATGAGACGAGCGAAGATCGTCGCCACCCTCGGGCCGGCGACATCGAGCTACGACCAGATCCGCGCGATCATCGATGCGGGCGTCGACGTCGCCCGCATGAACCTCAGCCACGGCACGTACGACGTGCACGAGGGCGTCTACCAGAACGTGCGCAAGGCAGCGAGCGACTCGGGCCGTGCCGTGGCCGTGCTGGTCGACCTGCAGGGTCCGAAGATCCGCCTGGGCAAGTTCGAGAACGGACCCCACGAGCTCGCCGAGGGCGACATCTTCAAGATCACGACCGAAGAGATCCTCGGCACGAACGAGATCGTCGGCACCACGTTCAAGGGGCTCCCGCACGACGTGAAGCCCGGCGACTACCTGCTCATCGACGACGGCAAGGTGCGCGTCGAGGTCGTCGAGACCGACGGCGTCGTCGTCACGACCCGGGTCGTGGTCGCCGGCCCGGTCTCGAACAACAAGGGCATCAACCTGCCGGGCGTCGCCGTGAACGTGCCCGCGCTCTCCGAGAAGGACGAGGCGGACCTGCGCTGGGGCCTCGAGCTCGGCGCCGATCTCATCGCCCTGTCGTTCGTGCGCAACGCCGCCGACATCACCCGGGTGCACGAGATCATGGACGAGGTCGGGCGACGTGTTCCGGTCATCGCGAAGATCGAGAAGCCGCAGGCCGTCGACGCGCTCGACGAGATCACCGAGGCGTTCGACGCCATCATGGTGGCGCGCGGCGACCTCGGCGTCGAACTGCCGCTCGAGGCGGTGCCCATCGTGCAGAAGCGCGCGGTCGAGATCGCCCGCCGCCTCGCGAAGCCGGTCATCGTCGCCACGCAGATGCTCGAGTCGATGATCCACAGCCCGGTTCCCACGCGGGCGGAGACGTCGGATGTCGCGAACGCCGTGCTCGACGGCGCCGACGCGGTCATGCTCTCGGGCGAGACGAGCGTGGGGGAGTACCCCGTCGTCACCGTCGAGACGATGGCGCGCATCGTCGAGTCCACCGAGTTGCACGGCCTCGACCGAATCCTGCCGCTCGGCACGAAGCCGCGCACGCAGGCGGGCGCGATCACGCTGGCCGCCGTCGAGGTGGCCGACTTCGTCGAGGCGAAGTACCTGTGCGTGTTCACCGAGACGGGCGAGACGGTGCGACGGATGTCCCGCATCCGCTCGGTGATCCCCATCCTCGCCTTCACGCCCGACCCGGCCATCCGTCGCCGTATGGCGCTGAACTGGGGCGTCGAGTCGTTCATCGTCGACCGCGTCACCCACACCGACCAGATGGTCGGCCAGGTCGACGAGGTGCTCGCCAAGACCGGCAAGGCCGTCAAGGGCGAGAAGGTCGTCATCATCTCCGGGTCCCCTCCCGGCATCCCGGGCACCACCAACGACGTGCGCGTGCACGTCGTCGGTGACGTGCTGTAGACACGTCCCTCGAAGGGAGTCGGTCCGAGGGGGCCGGCTCCCTTCGGCATTCCGGTGTGCGGCATCCCGTCGCCGCGCGGCCGCCATGCCTCTGCCGGGGATGGCGAACGGCCGCGATTCGGAGGAGCATGTGAGTGCGAGTCGTCGACGCTCGGGCGTCGGGCGCGGATCGGGGGATGACGATGTCGACGAAGCCCACCACGTCGAGCGCATCACGACGTCGTGCTCGACGCACCCCGCGACGAGCCGCCTCGAGCCTCGCCGAGCGATGGACCGAGATCGACGGCGTCGACGTCTTCTATCGGGAATCGCCCGAGCCGCCCGACGCCCCGGCGATGATGCACGTCCACGGCTTCGGGCTCTCGGGCCGATACCTGCTGCCGACCGCCGAGCGACTGGCCGATGCCTTCCACACGCTCGTTCCCGACCTGCCCGGATTCGGGCGCAGCGGCAAGGGCGCCGCCGCGCTCGACGTCCCCGACCTCGCGCACGCGGCGGCGAGGTTCCTCGACGACCGGGGAGTCGAGCGGGCCACGCTCGTCGGCAACTCGATGGGCTGCCCCGTCATCACGGAGTTCGCCTACCACCATCCCGACCGCATCGACCGCGCCGTCCTCGTCTCACCGGCGGGCGGCATCTACAACCAGCCGCTCCGACGGGCGATGGCGCAGATCAGTCGTGACGGCACACGCGAGCCGCCGCGGCTGATGGGCGTGGTGACCCCCGACTACCTGCGGTTCGGCGTCTCGAGCACGGTTCGCATGTTCCGCGCGCTCACGCAGTACCCGTCGCTCGAACGCCTGCTCGACCTGCATATCCCGACGCTCGTCGTGCTCGGGGCCCGTGACCCGCTGATGCCCGGGCCGGCGCGGGTGCAGGAGGTCGCCAGCCAGACCGACACGCATGTGCTCATCGTGAAGATCGAGGGCGCCGCACACGCGATCAACTTCAGCCACTCGGGGGAGCTCGCCCACGTCATCCGGCTGTTCATGGCCGATCAGCCGATCGTCGACGACCCGAACGAACCCGGACACGCCCGCCTGTACGAGATCCACAGGGGCGTGCATCACCCGCCCGCGCGGGGCGCGTAGCGGGGTTCGGTGCCGGTGGTGGGGGTCGAACCCACACGCCCTTTCGGGCAAAGCATTTTGAGTGCTCCGCGTCTGCCATTCCGCCACACCGGCCAGAGGCCTCGCCCAGAATACCGTAGGCTTTCACCCGTGACAGACACCGAATCTACCCAGCCGGCACCGCGCCGCGTCGTCGTGGCCGAAGATGAGTCGCTCATCCGCCTCGACATCGTCGAGATCCTGCGCGACAACGGCTTCGAGGTCGTCGGCGAAGCTGGTGACGGCGAGACCGCGGTCGCGCTCGCCACCGAGCTTCGGCCCGACCTCGTCATCATGGACGTCAAGATGCCCCAGCTCGACGGCATCTCTGCGGCCGAGCGACTCTCGAAGGGCCACATCGCTCCGGTCGTGCTCCTCACGGCGTTCAGCCAGAAGGAGCTCGTCGAGCGCGCGACCGAGGCCGGTGCCCTGGCCTACGTCGTGAAGCCGTTCACCCCCAACGACCTGTTGCCCGCGATCGAGATCGCCCTCGCGCGCTACGCGCAGATCATCGCGCTCGAGGCAGAGGTCGGCGATCTCGTCGAGCGCTTCGAGACGCGCAAGCTCGTCGACCGGGCCAAGGGCCTGCTCAACGAGAAGATGGGGCTGTCCGAGCCCGAGGCGTTCCGCTGGATCCAGAAGGCTTCGATGGATCGCCGCCTCACCATGAAAGACGTCTCGCAGGCGATCATCGAGCAGCTCGCTCAGAAGAAGTGACCGGTCGGGCCCGCTCGTGCGGGTCCACGTGACGGCAAGGTATCGGATGCCGCGACGAGACGTCTCGTCGCGGCATCCGCCGTTCCCGCCCTCGTCGGTCCGCGTGCGGATTCCGGAGTCGATGGTCGTCAGGCAGTGTCGGCGGCCGCTTGTAGTCTTGTCGGGTGTCGGACGCAGATAAGCCAACCCTCCTCGTGATCGACGGCCACTCGCTGGCCTTCCGGGCCTTCTACGCCCTCCCCGTCGACAGCTTCTCGACCCGCGACGGGCAGCACACGAACGCGATCCACGGATTCCTCTCGATGCTGCTGCTGCTGCTCGCGAACGAGAAGCCGACCCACCTCGCGGTCGCGTTCGACATGTCGCGCCAGTCGTTCCGCACGCGCGAGTACGCCGAGTACAAGGGCAATCGAGGCGAGACCCCGCCCGAGTTCAAGGGCCAGGTGCCGCTGCTGCAGGACGCGCTGAAGGCCATGGGCGTGCGCACGCTCGAGAAAGAGGACTTCGAGGCCGACGACATCCTCGCCACGCTCGCGGCACGCGGAGCGACCGAGGGGTACCGGGTGCTGCTCGTCTCGGGCGACCGCGACACGATCCAGCTCGTCAACGACGACGTCACGTTGCTGTACCCCAACACCCAGGGCGTCTCGCAGCTCAAGCGCTACGACACGGCCGCGGTCATCGAGCGATACGGCATCAGGCCCGAGCAGTACCCCGACGTCGCAGCCCTCGTCGGCGAGACCAGCGACAACCTGCCCGGCATCCCGAAGGTGGGCGAGAAGACCGCGGTGAAATGGCTCGGCCTCTACGGCGACCTCGACGGCATCCTCGCGCACGCCGAGGAGATCAAGGGGGTCGTCGGGCAGAACCTGCGCGACGGGCGCGAGAACGCCGTACGCAATCGCAAGCTCAACCAACTCGTTCGCGACGTCGAACTCGACGTCGAGATCGATGAGCTCATCGCCAAGCCGATCGACCTCGAGTCCGTTCGGCCGATCTTCGAACGGCTCGAGTTCCGCACGCTGATGGAGCGGCTGACCAAGCTGGCGGCAGGAGAAGGCAACGGCAACGGCGGCGCCGCCCCTGCCGCACCTGCCGAGCCCATCGCGGCCGAGGCCGTGCCGGCGCCCGAAGCCCCGAAGTCGCGCGCCCTGGTCGGCGATGAGCTTGCGAGCTGGCTCGAGCAAGCGGTCGCCGCCGAGCCCGCCGGTCTCGGGCTCAGCCTCGACGTGCTCGACGGCAGGGTGATCGGGGCGGGTATCGCCACATCAGGCGAGTCGGTGCGGGTTGCGTGGCAGGCGGGGCAAACCGAGCTCGCACCGTTCGAGGCGTGGCTCGCCGGCGATGCCCCCAAGGTCGTCACCGACGCCAAGGGGCAGTTGAAGGCGCTGTCGACGTCGGGCCTCGCGTTCGGCGGGCTCGTGCTCGATCCACTCGTCGCGGGCTGGATGGTACGACCGGCGCTGCAAGAGAAGTCGCTCGCCGACCTCGTTCGCTTCCACCTCGGTGAGACCGTTCCGCAGGCTGATCCGTCGCTGCTCGTACCCGAAGAGGGCAGCGACGCCGGTGCGCCCGAATACGCCTGGTACTCGTTGCGCCTTGCGCCGGTCGTGCTGCGGGCGCTGTCCGAGAGCTCGCGTCGCCTGCTCGCCGAGGTCGAGATGCCGCTCGTGCCCGTGCTCGCCGCCATGGAGCTGCGCGGAGTCACCGTCGACCACCCCGAACTCTCGGAGCTCTCGTCCGAACTCGGCGACCGTGCCGCCGGGCTCGCGAAGCTGGCCTATGCCGAGATCGGCCGCGAGGTCAACCTCGGGTCGCCCAAGCAACTGCAAGAGGTGCTGTTCGACCAACTCGGCATGCCGAAGACCCGAGCCACAAAGACCGGATACACGACCGACGCGAGTGCGCTGGCCGACCTGCAGGAGTCCAACCCGCACCCCTTCCTCGGGTACCTGCTCGAGCATCGCGACGCGACGAAGCTCCGACAGATCGTCGAGTCGCTCGACAAGGCGATCGGCGCCGATGGGCGCATCCACACGACCTACGGGCAGATCGGCGCCGCGACCGGTCGCATGTCGTCGAACGACCCGAACCTCCAGAACATCCCGATCCGCACGGCCGAGGGTCGTCGCATCCGCAAGGCGTTCCGGCACGGTCCCGAGTTCGCCGAGCTGCTGACCGCAGATTATTCGCAGATCGAGATGCGCATCATGGCGCACCTCTCCGGCGATCCCGGTCTCATCGAGGCGTTCAACGCGGGCGAGGACCTGCACCGATTCGTGGGCGCACGTGTCTTCGGGGTCGACCCGGCCGATGTCACGCCCCTGATGCGCACGAAGGTGAAGGCGATGTCCTATGGGCTCGCCTACGGCCTCAGCGCGTTCGGGCTCTCGAAGCAGCTGCGCATCGAGCGCGCCGAGGCGCAGCAGCTCATGCGCGAGTACTTCGAGCGCTTCGGCGCCGTTCGCGACTACCTTCGCGGTGTCGTCGAGCAGGCGAAGGTCGACGGCTACACCGAGACGATCTTCGGTCGTCGTCGTCCGTTCCCCGACCTCAACAGCCCCAATCGCGTGCTTCGTGAGAACGCTGAACGCGCCGCGCTGAACTCCCCGATCCAGGGCTCGGCCGCGGATGTCATGAAGATCGCGATGGTCGGCGTCGAGGCCGAGATCGCCACGCAGGGGCTCGGCAGCCGCATGCTCCTCACCGTGCACGACGAACTCATCTTCGAGGTCGCACACGGTGAGTCCGAGGCGCTCGAGGCGATCGTGCGCGACCGCATGGCGCGCGCGGCGGATCTTCTCGTGCCGCTCGACGTCGAGATCGGCCGCGGTGCGAACTGGGACGCGGCGGCGCACTGACTCGAGCCGATCCGCTGAGCTCGCCGGTGTCGGGACCGGCCACGCCGATGCGCGGTGTCGGTGCGCTGCCCTATGCTCGCACCTATGTCTTCGAGTGAGCGCACCCCGACCGACGTCGATCGAATCGCCGAGGGGTGGGTCGACACACTCGTCGAACTCAACCCCGGCATCGGCACCTACATCGGCCGCACCTCCGAAGACGAGCGCCTCGCCGACTACTCGCCGGCCGGGCACGAACGTGCGATCGCCGCGACGCGCGAGGCGCTCGCGGCGCTTCGTGCCGCCACCCCCGTCGACGACGTCGATCGCATCACGATCGCCGACCTCGGCAGCGAGCTCGAGCTCGAGCTCGAGCAGCACGAGGCGGGTCTGCACCTGCGCGACCTCAACGTCATCGCGAGTCCGGCGCAAGACGTCCGTGAAGTGTTCGACCTCATGCCCACCGACGACGCCGCCGAGTGGGAACGCATCGCCACACGCCTGAACGCCGTGCCCGGCGCGATCGACGGGTACGTCGAGACCCTGCGCGAGGGTGTTCGTCAGGGAATCGTCCCGGCCGTACGGCAGGTGCGCGAGGTTGCGGCGCAGGTTCGCAAGCACGCGCGGCCAGACGGGTTCTTCGCCACCTTCGCAGCGTCGGCGAAGGCCGGCGACGCCGAGCTGCCCGAGTCCCTCAAGCGGCACCTCGGCGCGGGGGCGATCGAAGCATCGGCGGCCTACGGCAGGCTCGCGGACTTCCTCGAGGTCGAGCTCCAGCCCGCCGCCGGCGAGCACGACGCGGTCGGGCGAGACATCTACGCCCTGCAGTCGCGCCGATTCCTCGGTGCCGCGGTCGACCTCGATGAGACCTACGAGTGGGGCGTGGAAGAGCTCGCGCGCATGGTCGCCGAGCAGGAGTCCATCGCGAACGAGATCAAGCCGGGGGCATCCGTCGCCGAGGCGATCGCCGTGCTCGACGCCGACCCGAGCCGCAAGCTTCACGGCACCGATGCCCTGCAACGGTGGATGCAGGAGACGAGTGACCGCGCGGTCGCCGAGCTGGCCGGAACGCAGTTCGACATCCCCGCCGAGATCCGCTCGCTCGAGTGCATGATCGCGCCCACGCAAGAGGGTGGCATCTACTACACCGGGCCGAGCGACGACTTCACGCGCCCCGGCCGCATGTGGTGGTCGGTGCCCGAGGGCGTCACCGAGTTCGACACGTGGCGCGAGCTCACGACCGTCTACCACGAGGGTGTGCCCGGCCATCACCTGCAGATCGGGCAGGCGGTCGTCAACCGGGGGCAGCTCAACACCTGGCGCCGCCAGCTCGCCGGAACGTCGGGTCACGCCGAGGGGTGGGCGCTCTACGCCGAGCGGCTCATGCAGACGCTCGGGTACCTCGACGACCCCGCCGATCGCCTCGGCATGCTCGACGGCCAGCGCATGCGAGCCGCCCGCGTGGTGCTCGACATCGGGGTGCACCTCGGCAAGCAACGACCTGACGGCAACGGCGTGTGGACGGGCGACTACGCCTTCGAGTTCCTCGCCCAGAATGTCAACATGAACGATGGCTTCGTGCGCTTCGAGGTCAATCGGTACCTCGGCTGGCCGGGCCAGGCGCCGTCGTACAAGGTGGGGCAGCGCATCTGGGAGCAGTTGCGCGACGAGTTCGCGCGACGCGAGGGCGCATCGTTCGACATCCGCGAGTTCCACCGACGGGCGCTGGGCCTCGGCGGGGTCGGGCTCGACACGCTCAAGTCGGCGCTGCTCGGCTGAGCATCCGGCGCGGTTGCTGGTGGGGGAGCGATTCCGTTAGGATGGAGCGTCACTCGTGTGACATCCCTGTCCGCATGCCCATCGCGGAATCAAACATACGCTCTCCCGCGCGATGGGCTCGATTTTGTCCTTTACGGAGCATTCACTACATGACAACCGCAACGACCAAGGCGCCCAAGCAGGTCGCAATCAACGACATCGGATCTGCTGACGATTTCCTCGCCGCGGTCGAGAAGACTCTGAAGTTCTTCAACGACGGCGACCTCATCGAGGGCACCGTCGTGAAGATCGACCGCGACGAGGTCCTCCTCGACGTCGGCTACAAGACCGAGGGCGTCATCCCCTCGCGCGAGCTTTCCATCAAGCACGACGTCGACCCCAGCGAGGTCGTCGGCGTCGGTGACACCGTCGAGGCCCTCGTTCTCCAGAAGGAGGACAAGGAAGGCCGCCTCATCCTGTCGAAGAAGCGTGCGCAGTACGAGCGCGCGTGGGGCGACGTGGAGAAGATCAAGGAAGCCGACGGCGTCGTGACCGGTTCGGTCATCGAGGTCGTCAAGGGCGGCCTGATCGTCGACATCGGCCTCCGTGGCTTCCTCCCGGCGTCGCTCATCGAGCTTCGCCGCGTGCGCGACCTGACGCCGTACCTGGGCCAGGAGATCGAGGCGAAGATCCTCGAGCTCGACAAGAACCGCAACAACGTCGTGCTCTCGCGCCGCGCGCTCCTCGAGCAGACGCAGTCCGAGTCGCGTTCGACGTTCCTCGCGAACCTCCACCCGGGCCAGATCCGCAAGGGCGTCATCTCGTCGATCGTCAACTTCGGTGCGTTCGTCGACCTCGGCGGCGTCGACGGTCTCGTCCACGTCTCCGAGCTCTCGTGGAAGCACATCGAGCACGCCAGCGAGGTCGTCGAGGTCGGCCAGGAGGTCACCGTCGAGGTGCTCTCCGTCGAGCTCGACCGCGAGCGCGTCTCGCTGTCGCTCAAGGCGACGCAGGAAGACCCGTGGCAGGTCTTCGCCCGCACCCACGCGATCGGCCAGGTCGCACCGGGCAAGGTCACGAAGCTCGTTCCGTTCGGTGCGTTCGTCCGCGTGGCAGACGGCATCGAAGGCCTCGTGCACATCTCCGAGCTGTCCGGCAAGCACGTCGAGCTCGCCGAGCAGGTCGTGTCGGTCGGCGAAGAGGTCTTCGTCAAGGTCATCGACATCGACCTCGAGCGTCGCCGCATCTCGCTCTCGCTGAAGCAGGCGAACGAGGGCGTCGACCCCGAGGGCACCGAGTTCGACCCGGCGCTCTACGGCATGCTCACCGAGTACGACGAGCAGGGCAACTACAAGTACCCCGAGGGCTTCGACCCCGAGACCAACGAGTGGCGCGAGGGCTTCGAGGCCCAGCGCGAGAAGTGGGAGCAGGACTACGCTGCGGCCCAGGCTCGTTGGGAGGCGCACAAGAAGCAGGTCGCCCAGGCGAACGCTGCTGCGGTCGCCGACGACTCGTTCGCCTCGGCGGGTGCGTCGTACTCGAGCGACTCGGCCGGCGCGGGCACCCTCGCCGACGACGCGTCGCTCGCGGCACTGCGCGAGAAGCTCTCGAGCAACAACTAGTCGCGATCCGCGATTCCGAAGGCCGGTTCCCGTCAGGGAGCCGGCCTTCGTGCTTGACTTCGGGGCATCCGAGCCGCCGATTCGCGATCAGCGAGCGGACGACGGATGCTCCGTGCTCCCGGTTCTCCGCGACAGGCGCCTGCGCACCAGGAGGATCACGACGACCACGATGAGCACGATGCCGAGGATCACGAGCACGGGAGCGAGGATCGCCGCGAAGGCCAGTGCGAAGCTTCCGGCGCCCGCGGTGGACGGACGAGGTCTGCGCGATGTCGGCGACGGAGTCGCGACCGGGGATCCTCTCGAGATCGTCACGATTAGAGTAGTGCTGTGTATCTCATCGGTCTGACGGGCGGCATCGCCTCTGGAAAGTCCACGGTCGCGCGGCGCCTGGTCGAACACGGGGCGGTGCACCTCGATGCCGATCACCTCGCCCGACGCGTGGTGGAGCCCGGCACACCGGCGCTCGCGGCCATCGTCGAGCAGTTCGGCGCCGAATTCCTGCGCGCCGACGGAACACTCGATCGAGAGAAACTCGGCAAGCACATCTTCGGCGACGACGCCGCGAGGGCGCGGCTCAACGCCATCGTGCACCCCGCCGTCCGCGAGCTCTCCGGTCGCCTCATCGCGAAGGCCGAGGCCGAGAACCCGTCGGCGGTCGTCGTCTACGACGTACCGCTGCTCGTCGAGGCCTCCGTCGACCACCCGTTCGACCTCATCGTCGTGACCAACGCACCGCGCCGCACCCAGGTGAAGCGACTCGTCGAGGAACGCGGCCTCGACGCGCTGCAGGCCGAGGCGCGGGTCGACGCTCAGGTCGACAACACGAAGCGACTCGAGATCGCCGACGTCGTCATCGACACCGACGGCACGCTGGCGCACACCATGAGCCAAGCCGACGCACTCTGGGCCCGCATCGTCGAGGAGCGCAGCCGGGCCTAGTGTCGGTGGCCGCTCCTAGACTTGGAGCATGCAGGCCACTCGATCCGTCCGCCCCTTCGAGGTCGTCAGCGAGTACAGACCGAGCGGCGACCAGCCGCAGGCGATCGCAGAGCTCGCCGGCCGCATCAACGCGGGCGAGACCGACGTCGTGCTCCTCGGCGCCACCGGCACCGGCAAGTCGGCGACCACCGCATGGCTCATCGAGCAGGTGCAACGCCCGACGCTCGTGCTCGCGCACAACAAGACGCTCGCGGCGCAACTCGCCAACGAGTTCCGCGAGTTGTTGCCCGACAATGCCGTCGAGTACTTCGTGTCGTACTACGACTACTACCAGCCCGAGGCCTACGTTCCGCAGACCGACACCTTCATCGAGAAGGACTCGTCGATCAACACCGAGGTCGAGCGGTTGCGCCACTCGACCACGAACTCGCTGCTGAGCCGGCGCGACGTGGTCGTGGTTTCAACCGTGTCGTGCATCTACGGCCTCGGCACCCCCGAAGAGTACCTCGGGGCGATGATGCCGCTCCAGGTGGGCCAGCGCGTCGATCGCGACTGGCTCATCCGCAAGTTCGTGTCGATGCAGTACCAGCGCAACGACGTCGACTTCTCGCGCGGAACGTTCCGCGTGCGGGGCGACACGATCGAGATCATCCCCGTGTACGAAGAGCTCGCGATCCGCATCGAGATGTTCGGCGACGAGATCGAGGCGCTCTACAGCCTGCACCCGCTCACGGGCCAGGTCGTCGCGAAGCTCGACTCGGTGCCGGTGTTCCCGGGCTCGCACTACGTTGCGAGCACCGACGTCATGCAACGGGCGATCGGCACGATCCGCATCGAGCTCGAAGAGCGACTCGCCGAGCTCGAGCGCGAGGGCAAGCTGCTCGAGGCGCAGCGCCTGCGCATGCGCACCACGTTCGACCTCGAGATGATGGAGCAGATCGGGTTCTGCTCGGGCATCGAGAACTACTCGCGCCACATCGACGGCCGACAGGCGGGCGAGGCGCCGCACTGCCTGCTCGACTACTTCGCCGACGACTTCCTCGTCGTGATCGACGAGTCGCATGTCACGGTGCCGCAGATCGGCGCCATGTACGAGGGCGACTCGTCGCGCAAGCGCACGCTCGTCGAGCACGGCTTCCGGTTGCCGAGCGCGCTCGACAACCGCCCCCTCAAGTGGGACGAGTTCAAGGCGCGTGTCGGCCAGACCGTGTACCTCTCGGCGACGCCGGGCCGCTACGAGATGGGTATCGCCGACGGCGTCGTCGAGCAGATCATCCGACCCACCGGGCTCGTCGACCCGCAGATCGTCGTCAAGCCCTCGAAGGGGCAGATCGACGATCTGCTCGAAGAGATCCGCATCCGCGCCGAGCGTGACGAGCGCGTGCTCGTCACGACCCTCACGAAGAAGATGGCCGAGGAGCTCACCGACTTCCTCACCGAGGCGGGCGTGCGCGTGCGGTACCTGCACTCCGATGTCGACACACTGCGCCGCGTCGAGCTGCTCACCGAACTGCGAGCGGGTGTGTATGACGTGCTCGTCGGCATCAACCTGCTGCGCGAGGGACTCGATCTTCCCGAGGTGTCGCTCGTCGCGATCCTCGACGCCGACAAAGAGGGCTTCCTGCGCTCGTCCACCTCGCTCATCCAGACCATCGGTCGAGCCGCCCGCAACGTCTCCGGCGAGGTGCACATGTACGCCGACGTGCTCACCGACTCGATGAAGTCCGCGATCGACGAGACCACCCGCCGCCGCGAGAAGCAGGTCGAGTACAACCGCGTGAACGGCATCGATCCGCAGCCGCTGCGAAAGCGCATCGCCGATATCACCGAGGTGCTCGCGCGCGAAGAGGCCGACACCGCGCGGTTCCTCGCCGGCCGCGATGCACGCACGAAGGCGCCGGTGCCCAACCTGCGACGCGAGGGCATCGCCGCCGAGGGCGCCAACGATCTCGAAGAGCTCATCCGCGACCTCAACGGGCAGATGCTCGAAGCGGCGGGCGAGTTGAAGTTCGAACTTGCCGCGCGCCTGCGCGACGAGGTCTCCGAGCTCAAGCGGGAACTCCGACAGATGGAGAAGGCCGGCCACCTCGGTTAGGAATCGAACGTATGTTCGCTCTCAGCAGGTGCGGCACCGGCGTCGATGTCGGTGGGTCTCTTTAGACTCGTAGGGTGCCAGTTTCACGTCTCGATGCCCATTCGCACCTGAGTGTTCGCGGGGCCCGCGTCCACAACCTGCAGAACGTCGACGTCGAGATCCCCAGAGACTCGATGGTGGTGTTCACGGGCCTGTCCGGCTCCGGAAAGTCATCGCTCGCCTTCGACACGATCTTCGCCGAGGGCCAGCGCCGCTACGTCGAGTCGCTGTCCGCCTATGCGCGCCAGTTCCTCGGCCAGGTCGACCGGCCCGATGTCGATTTCATCGAGGGGCTCAGCCCCGCGGTGTCGATCGACCAGAAATCGACGAACCGCAACCCGCGTTCGACGGTCGGCACCATCACCGAGATCTACGACTACATGCGACTGCTCTGGGCGCGCATCGGCGTTCCGCACTGCCCGGTCTGCGGCGAGAAGATCCAGCGGCAGACCGTGCAGCAGATCGCCGACCAGCTCATGGAGCTCGAAGAGGGCACTCGCTATCAGGTGCTGAGCCCCGTCGTGTCGAAGAAGAAAGGCGAGTTCGTCGACCTCTTCCGCGACCTCGCCGCCCAGGGCTACTCGCGTGCCGTGGTCGACGGCGATCTCATTCGGCTCGATGAGCCGCCGGCGCTGAAGAAGCAGGTCAAACACGACATCTCGGTCGTCGTCGATCGACTCGTCGCCGGCCCCGACCTGCTCGGTCGCCTCACCGACTCGCTCGAGACCGCCCTGCGGCTCACCGACGGTCTGGTGCAGATCAACTACGTCGACGAGACCGGTCCCGATGCCTGGACCACCTTCTCCGAGAAGCTCTCGTGTCCCAACCAGCACCCGATCCAGCTCACCGAGATCGAGCCGCGCACCTTCTCGTTCAACGCGCCGTTCGGCGCCTGCCCCGAGTGCTCGGGGCTCGGCACGCGCATGTCGGTCGACGAAGACCTGCTGTTGGGCGACCCGTCGCTCAGCATCACCGATGGCGTCATCCTCCCGTGGACGTCACAGGGCAAGAGCCTCTACAACTACTACGAGAAGCTGCTCGACGGGCTCGCGCGCGACCTCGGCTTCTCGCTCGACACGCCGTGGCACGACCTCCCGGCCGAGGCACGGGCCGCGGTGCTGCGCGGCGACAACTTCGAGGTCAAGGTCCGGTGGCGCAACCGCTACGGCCGCGAGATGAGCTACACATCGGGGTTCGAGGGCGTCGTGCCGTACATCGAGCGCCAGTACGTGCAGGCCGAGACCGACGTGCAGCGCGCGCGGTGGGCCGAGTACCTCCGCGAGGTGCCGTGCCCCGTGTGCGAGGGCAAGCGCTTGAAGCCCGAGGTGCTCTCGGTACTCATCCACGAGCACAGCATCGCCGACGTCGGGCTGCTCAGCCTCACCGATGCCCGTTCCTTCATGGATCGACTGCACCTCACCGAGCGCGAGCAGACCATCGCCGCCCAGGTGCTGCGCGAGATCAAGGTCCGCCTCGACTTCCTGATCCGGGTGGGGCTCAGCTATCTCGACCTCGCGCGCGCGGCGGCCACGCTTTCGGGCGGTGAGGCCCAGCGAATCCGGCTGGCGACCCAGATCGGCTCCGGCCTCACGGGAGTGCTGTATGTGCTCGACGAACCGAGCATCGGCTTGCACCAGCGCGACAACCGCCGGCTGATCGACACGCTCATCGCGCTGCGTGATCTGGGCAACACGCTCATCGTCGTCGAGCACGACGAAGACACCATCCGCACCGCAGACTGGATCGTCGACATCGGCCCAGGGGCAGGTGTCAACGGCGGTACCGTGGTGCATTCCGGCAGCTATGCCGACCTCGTGAAGAACACGCGCTCGCTGACGGGAGATTACCTTTCGGGGCGCAAGGAGATCGGAATCCCCGAGCGACGCCGCCCGATCGACCCCGCGCGCATGATCTCCGTCGAGGGAGCCGCGGCCAACAACCTCCGCGGCGTCGATGTCGAGTTCCCGCTCGGTACCTTCACCGCGGTCACCGGAGTCAGTGGATCCGGCAAGTCCTCGCTCGTGAACGACATCCTCTACCGGGTGCTGGCGAACCGGCTCAACGGCGCCCGCAAGGTGCCGGGCAAGCACCGCCGAGTCACGGGACTCGATCAGCTCGACAAGGTGGTGCACGTCGATCAGGCGCCGATCGGGCGAACGCCGCGATCGAACCCGGCGACGTACACGGGCGTGTTCGATCGCATCCGCACGCTCTTCTCCGAGACGACCGAGGCGAAGGCGCGGGGGTACCTGCCGGGCCGCTTCAGCTTCAACGTCAAGGGCGGTCGCTGCGAGGCCTGCTCGGGCGACGGCACCATCAAGATCGAGATGAACTTCCTGCCCGACGTGTACGTCGCATGCGAGGTGTGCGGTGGCAAGCGGTACAACCGCGAGACGCTGCAGGTCCACTACAAGGGCAAGAACATCGCCGAGGTGCTCGAGATGCCGATCTCAGAGGCCGCCGACTTCTTCGAGCCGATCTCGGCGATCCATCGCTACCTGAAGACCCTCGTCGATGTCGGGCTGGGGTACGTGCAGCTCGGGCAGAGCGCCACGACCCTGTCGGGCGGCGAGGCGCAGCGGGTGAAGCTCGCGACCGAACTGCAGCGGCGTTCGAACGGCCGCAGCGTGTACGTGCTCGACGAGCCGACGACGGGGCTCCACTTCGAAGATGTCCGCAAACTGCTGAAGGTTCTCGGCAAGCTCGTCGAGAAGGGCAACACCGTCATCGTCATCGAGCACAGCCTCGACGTGATCAAGTCGGCCGACTGGATCATCGACCTCGGTCCCGAAGGCGGCTCCGGGGGCGGTCAGATCATCGCGACGGGCACGCCCGAGCAGGTGGCCGCGGTGAAGGAGAGCCACACCGGGTTCTTCCTCCGCGAGATCTTCGACACGGCCGCGCGCACCGAGGTCGCCAGCTGAGGATGAGCACAGCGCCGTCGAGCACCCAAGGCGTCCCGTACCGGCCGAAGGCGGGTGAGATCCCCACCTCGCCCGGTGTGTACCGGTTCCGCGACGCCGAGCGTCGTGTGCTCTACGTCGGCAAGGCCAAGAACCTGCGGTCGCGGCTCTCCAACTACTTCGCACCGCTGCGCACGCTGCAGGAGCGCACCCGGCGCATGGTCACGACGGCCGCATCGGTCGAGTGGACGGTGGTCGGCAGCGAAGTCGAGGCGCTGCAACTCGAGATCACGTGGATCAACGACTTCAAGCCGCCGTTCAACGTGCGCTTCAAAGACGACAAGTCCTACCCCTACCTCGCGGTGACGCTCGGCGATGAAGCACCCCGAGCCGTGGTCACGCGCAACCGCAAGATACCGGGGGCGCGATACTTCGGCCCGTACCCGAAGATGTGGGCGATCAACGACACGCTCGAGATCCTGCTGAAGCTCTTCCCGATCCGCACATGCAAGGACTCCGACTACCGGCGCGCGATCGCCAGCGGGAAGCCCTGCTTCGCCGGTCAGATCGGCAGGTGCTTCGGCCCGTGCTCGGGTCGCGTCACGATCGAGGAGCACCGCGAGAACGTCGATCGATTCGTCGGGTTCATGCAGAACCAGGACCGGCGCATCGTGGGGGAGCTCACCGATCGCATGCTCACCGCGGCGGCCGCCCAGGACTATGAGGCGGCAGCGCGATTCCGTGACCAACTGAAGGCCGCGAACGCCTTCTTCGAGCGCAGCGCCATGGTGCTCGGCGAGGGTGTCGACCTCGATGTGTTCGGCATCGAACACGACGAGCTCGCTGCCGCGGTGCAGCAGTTCATCGTACGCGGCGGTCGTGTGCGAGGTGTGCGGTCGTGGACGGTCGACAAGGAGCTCGACGTGCCGCTGGGCGAGCTCGTCGACTTCGTCGTGCAGAACGCCTACGGCGACGACATCCGGCCGCCGCGCGAGGTCGTCGTGCCCGAGCTTCCCGACGACGCCGAGGCGCTCGAGAGCTGGCTGGGCACCCTCGCCGAACGCAAGGTGCGCATCCGTGTCGCGCAGCGCGGCGACAAGGCGGCGCTGCTCGAGACGGCGACCCAGAACGCGAAGCAGACGTTGATGCTCTACAAGACGCGTCGCAGTGCCGATTTCACCGCTCGCTCGCAAGCCCTCGAAGACATTCAAGAGGCGCTCGGCATGGCCGACGCCCCGCTCCGCATCGAGTGCTACGACGTCTCGCACCTGAGCGGAACGAACATCGTCGCCTCGATGGTCGTGTTCGAAGACGGCCTCCCGCGCAAAGACGAGTACCGCCGGTTCACGATTCCCCGCTCGAGTGACGACACCGACTCGATCCACCAGGTGCTCACTCGTCGGCTGGCGTACCTCGCCCGCCCGGCCGGCGTCGATGACGATGAGGGCGCGGCGTCGGAGCCTGCCGACGTGAACGGCACGGACACCACCGAGACATCCGGTCGGCGCAAGAAGTTCGCCTATCGGCCGAACCTGCTCGTCGTCGACGGCGGCCAGCCGCAGGTCGCCGCCGCCGCCCGCGCCCTGTCCGAGTCCGGCGTCGACGGCGTCTACCTGTGCGGCATCGCCAAGCGGCTTGAAGAGATCTGGACGCCCGACGCGGACTTCCCGGTCATCCTGCCCCGCAACAGCGATGCGCTCTTCCTCTTTCAGCGCGTCCGCGACGAAGCGCATCGATTCGCGATCACCCATCAGCGTCAACGCCGCAAGCGCGACATCGGCACGGTGCTCTCCGAGATTCCGGGGTTGGGTCCTGCACGGGTGAAAGAGCTGCTGCGCCACTTCGGTTCGGTCAAGCGACTTCGCGCGGCGTCCGAGGCCGAGATCGCCGAGGTGAAGGGCATCGGCCCGGCGCTCGCGACGACGGTGCACGGCCACTTGCGCGCCGACGGCGCGCCCGTGCCCCGCTAGGCTGGGATGTCGACACGCGGAAGGGGAGCAGGATGACCGCGGGGGACTCCGAGCAGCAGGAGATGCTGATCGTCACGGGCATGTCCGGGGCAGGGCGAACCACGGTCGGCAACGCCCTTGAAGACCTCGGCTGGTACGTCGTCGACAACCTCCCGCCGCAGATGCTGCGGCCGCTCGTCGAGCTCGTCGAACGAGCCGGTACCTCGCTTCCCCGCATCGCGGCGGTCGTCGACATCCGCGGTCGCGACTTCTTCTACGAGTTGCAGGACATCATCCAGGCCCTTCGGGCGGGCGTCAACGTGCGGGTCGTCTTCCTCGATGCGAACGATGCGGTGCTCGTACGACGCTTCGAGTCGGTTCGGCGCCCGCACCCCTTGCAGGGCGACGGCACGCTGCTCGACGGCATCGGCATCGAGCGCGCTCGCCTCGCGGCGCTCCGCGAGGCGAGCGACATCGTCGTCGACACCTCCGACCTCAACATCCACCAGCTCGCGACGCTCATCACCGAGACGTTCGCCCCCGAAGACCACGCCGGGCTGCGGGTCACCATGTTGAGTTTCGGGTTCAAGTACGGCGCTCCGACCGATGCCGACCTCGTCGCCGACGCGAGGTTCCTGCCGAACCCGTTCTGGTCACCCGAGCTCCGACATCTCACCGGCGAAGACGAGGCGGTCAGCGAATTCGTGCTCGGCCAGCCGGGAGCGCGCGAGTTCCTCGACGCGTACGCGAAGGCGCTCGAGCCCGTGATGGCCGGCTACCAGCGCGAGAACAAGCGACATGCGACGATCGCGATCGGATGCACCGGCGGCAAGCATCGCTCGGTCGCGCTCGTGCGCGAACTGAGCGAGCGCGTCGCGAAGATGCCCGGCGTCGCCGTGAGCGTCAAGCACCGCGACCTCGGCCGCGAATGACGCCGACGACCGAAACACAGATTGGACGACCTGGTGGCACTGACCGCTGATGTGAAAGAAGAGCTCGCGCGAGTCGAGGTATCGAAGACGAGCGTCAGGGTCGCCGAACTCGCCTCGGTCCTGCGCTTCGCCGGAGGACTGCACATCATCTCGAACCGGATCGCCATCGAGGCCGAGCTCGACACGCCCACGATCGCGCGGCGAGTCACACGCGACCTCGGCGAGATCTACGGCGTGCGCCCCGACGTCTCGGTCATCGCGCCGTCGGGGATGCGACGCTCGAACCAGTACCTGGTCAGGGTGCTCGACGGCGGCGAGACCCTCGCGCGCCAGACCGGACTGCTCGATGCCCGGCGGCGCCCCGTCCGCGGGCTTCCGAACAAGCTCACGACGGGTTCGCGCGACGAGGTCGCCGCCATCTGGCGCGGCGCGTTCCTCGCCCAGGGGAGCCTGACCGATCCGGGCCGCTCCGCCGCGCTCGAGGTGACTTGCCCAGGCAACGAGACCGCGATGGCCCTCGTCGGTGCCGCCGGGCGCCTCGGGATCTCCGCCAAGGCGCGCGAGGTGCGAGGAGTGCACCGGGTCGTCATCCGCGACGGCGAGGCGATCAGCGCGATGCTCGCGGTCATGGGCGCGACGGCGACGGTGCGCAACTGGGAGGAGCTGCGGCAGCGTCGAGAGGTGCGGGCGACCGCGAACCGGCTCGTGAACTTCGACGACGCCAACCTGCGCCGATCTGCTCAGGCCGCGGTCGCCGCCTGCGCTCGTGTCGAGCGGGCGATGGAGCTGCTCGGCGACGACATTCCCGAGCACCTGAAGTACGCGGGTGAACTGCGGCTCGCGCATCGCGAGGCGAGCCTCGACGAACTCGGCCACCACGCCGACCCACCCATGACGAAGGACGCCGTCGCCGGGCGCATCCGCCGTCTCCTGGCGATGGCCGACAAGCGCGCCGCCGACCTCGGCGTTCCCGGTACCGAGGCGAGCCTGCCCGCCGACCTCGACGAGGTCTGAGCGTCACCGGCTCATTCGTCTGATGCTCACCTGCCGATGATCGTGATCGGTCGGGACATCCGCCGACCCTCGTTTCCGCTCGATGTCAACGGCGGACACCCGTCCGCGCAACGGGCATAGACTCGGAAAAGCCGCGGATGCCGGGGAGACGCCCGGGTACCCGGCGCATCTGACAAGGAGAAGCAATGGCTGACTACACCCTGCCCGATCTCGCCTACGACTACTCGGCGCTCGAGCCCTCGATCAGCGGCACCATCATGGAGCTGCACCACTCGAAGCACCACCAGGCCTACGTCACCGGTGCCAACACGGCGCTTGCGCAGTTGGCCGAAGCCCGCGACTCGGGCAACCTCGCCAATGTCAACAAGCTCGAGAAGGACCTCGCGTTCAACCTCGGCGGACACGTCAACCACTCCATCTTCTGGACCAACCTGTCGCCCGACGGCGGCGACAAGCCCACCGGCGAACTCGCCGCGGCCATCGACGACCAGTTCGGTTCGTTCGACAAGTTCCAGGCGCACTTCACGGCCACGGCGCTCGGCGTGCAGGGGTCGGGCTGGGCGGTCCTCGCCTGGGACTCGCTCGGACAGCGCCTGATCGTCGCGCAGTTCTTCGACCAGCAGGGCAACCTCCCCGCCGGCCTCGTTCCGCTGCTCATGCTCGACGTCTGGGAGCACGCGTACTACCTCGACTACAAGAACGTGCGCGCCGATTACGTCAAGGCGTTCTGGAACATTGCGAACTGGGACAACGTGCAGCGGCGGTTCCAGGCCGCGGCTGAGAAGACCTCAGGGCTGCTGCTACTGTCGTAAACGCGACGGTGTCCCCGGACCCGTCCGGGGACACCGCCGTCCGATCAGTTCACCCGTGCAAGTGCGCCCTCGCGCAACATGAAACAGGAGACATCTGTGTCTGTAAAGATCGGCATCAACGGCTTCGGCCGCATCGGCCGCAATTACTTCCGTGCCGCCTTGGCGCAGGGCGCCGACCTCGAGATCGTCGCGGTGAACGACCTCACCGACAACAAGACCCTGGCGCATCTCCTGAAGTACGACTCGGTCACGGGCCGACTCGACGCGACCGTCGACTACGACGACGACAACATCATCGTGAACGGCACCGCGATCAAGGCGTTCGCCGAGCGCGACCCCGCGAACCTTCCCTGGGGCGAACTGGGCGTCGACATCGTCATCGAGTCGACCGGGTTCTTCACCAAGGCGACCGATGCCCGCAAGCACATCGAGGCCGGCGCCAAGAAGGTGCTCATCTCGGCGCCCGCGACCGACGAGGACGCGACGTTCGTCATCGGAGTGAACGAAGACCAGTACGACCCCGAGAAGCACCACATCATCTCGAACGCGTCGTGCACCACGAACTGCCTCGCTCCGCTCGCCAAAGTATTCAACGACACGTTCGGCATCGAGCGCGGCCTCATGACGACGGTGCACGCCTACACCGCCGACCAGAACCTGCAGGACGGCCCCCACAAGGACCTGCGTCGTGCCCGTGCCGCCGCCATCAACATCGTGCCGACCTCCACGGGTGCGGCCAAGGCGATCGGCCTCGTGCTTCCCGAGCTCGTCGGCAAGCTCGACGGCTTCGCGCTGCGCGTTCCGGTTCCCACCGGTTCGATCACCGACCTCACGGTCACCGCGTCGCGGCCCGTCACGGTCGACGAGGTGAAGGCCGCCTACAAGGCCGCCGCCGAGGGCCCCATGAAGGGCATCCTGAAGTACACCGAAGACGAGATCGTCTCGAGCGACATCGTCTCGGACCCGCACTCGTCGATCTTCGACGCAGGCCTCCTGCGCGTGATCGGCGACCAGGTGAAGCTCTCGAGCTGGTACGACAACGAGTGGGGCTACTCCAACCGTCTCGTCGACCTCACCGAGTACGTCGCCGAGCGTCTCTGAATCGAGCATCCGTGACCCTGCGAACGATCGATTCCCTCGGTCCGCTCGCCGGCAAGCGCGTCGTCGTCCGTTGTGACCTGAACGTCCCCCTGCGGGACGGCGTCATCACCGACGACGGCCGCGTGCGGGCGTCGGTCCCCACCCTCGAAGCCCTCGTGCGCCAAGGCGCCCGCGTCATCGTGGTCTCGCATCTCGGGCGCCCCGAGGGCGCGCCCGATGCGAAGTACAGTCTCGCGCCGGTCGCTGCGCGCCTCGGCGAACTGCTCGACGCGCCGGTCGCGTTCGCGACCGACACGGTCGGTGCGGATGCCTCGGGCAAGGTCGCCGCGCTCGGCGACGGCGAGGTGCTCGTGCTCGAGAACCTCAGGTTCAACCCCGGAGAGACCTCGAAGAACGAGCCGGAGCGCACGGCGTTCGCGGGCGAGCTGGCCGCGTTCGCCGACGCCGTCGTCTCCGACGGCTTCGGTGTGGTGCACCGCAAGCAGGCGAGCGTCTACGAGCTCGAGCTGGCGCGACCCAGCGCTGCCGGGCTCCTGATCGACGCCGAGCTCGACGTGCTCGATCGGCTGACCGAGAAGCCCGAACGCCCGTACACGGTCGTGCTGGGCGGGTCGAAGGTGTCAGACAAGCTCGGCGTCATCGCCCACCTGCTTCCCCGTGTCGACCGGCTGCTGATCGGTGGCGGCATGCTCTTCACCTTCCTCGCCGCACAGGGCCACAAGGTGGGGTCGAGCCTGCTCGAAGCCGACCAGATAGAGACCGTCCGTGGGTACCTCGCCGAGGCCGCGGAGCGCGGCGTCGATATCGTGCTGCCCACGGATGTCGTGGTGGCGGCATCGTTCTCGGCCGACGCCGAGCATGTCACCGCAGCGGCCGACGCCATCGAGCAGACCCCGTTCGGCGCATCCGGCCTCGGCCTCGACATCGGCCCCGAGACATCCGCGGTCTTCGCGGCGCACATCCGCGAGTCGAAGACCGTGTTCTGGAACGGACCCATGGGAGTCTTCGAGCTCGCACCGTTCGCGGCCGGCACGCAGGCGGTCGCCGAGGCGCTCACCCATGTCGACGGCCTCAGCGTCGTCGGCGGTGGCGACTCGGCCGCGGCCGTTCGCCAACTCGGCTTCGACGATGACCGATTCGGCCACATCTCGACCGGCGGAGGCGCGAGCCTCGAATTCCTCGAAGGCAAGAAACTCCCCGGACTGGAGGTCCTCGGATGGCAGTGAAGCGTACCCCGTTCATCGCGGGCAACTGGAAGATGAACCTCGACCACCTGCAGTCGATCGCGTTCGTGCAGAAGCTCGCGTGGTCGCTCGCCGACGCACGGCATGATTTCGCCGACGCCGAGGTGGCGGTCTTCCCGCCGTTCACCGACCTGCGCTCGGTGCAGACCCTCGTCGCCGCCGATTCGCTGCCGATCGGCTATGGCGCGCAAGACCTGTCGGCGCACGACTCCGGCGCCTACACCGGCGAGATCTCGGGAGCGTTCCTCTCGCAGCTCGACTGCGGCTACGTGATCATCGGGCACTCCGAGCGTCGCACGCTGCACGGTGAGACCGATGCCGACGTCAACGCCAAGATCAAGGCCGCGCACCGCCATGGGCTCGTCCCCGTCGTGTGCGTGGGCGAGACGGCCGAGGACCTCGAGGCGCACGGCCCGAGGGCCGTGCCGGTGGCGCAACTGCGTGCGGCACTCGACGGCATCGACGGGTCGAAGGGCCTCGTCGTCGCCTACGAGCCCGTGTGGGCCATCGGCTCCGGACAAGCGGCGACGCCCGCCCAGGCCGAGCAGGTCGCGGCGGCGCTTCGTGCGCTGCTCGTGGAGCTCATCGGCGATGAGACCGCGCAGGGTACGCGCGTGCTCTACGGGGGTTCGGTCAAGGCCGCCAACATCGCCTCGTTCCTGCGTGAGCCGAATGTCGACGGCGCGCTCGTCGGCGGCGCGAGCCTCGACATCGACGAGTTCTCGAGCATCGTCCGATTCAAGAAGCACGTCGGCGCCTGACGCGTCGTTCCGTAGTGCGCCGCGATGAGCGGCTATACTCGATTGTCGGCATCGACCCCCTGCGTCGTGCCCGGAAAGGTTCACCGTGGAGATTCTCCAGGTCGTCCTGCAGGTGCTGCTCGGTCTCACGAGCCTCCTGCTGACGCTGCTCATCCTGCTGCACAAGGGCCGTGGCGGCGGTCTCTCCGACATGTTCGGAGGCGGCGTCACCTCAAGCCTCGGGGCGTCGGGTGTCGCTGAGCGCAACCTCAACCGGATCACGGTCATTCTCGGGCTCGTCTGGATCACCTGCATCGTGGTGCTCGGGCTGATCACCAAGTTCGACTCCGGAATCTGACGGGGAGACACCAATGGCATCAGGCAACAGCGCCATCCGCGGCTCGCGAGTGGGTGCCGGTCCGATGGGCGAACAGGATCGCGGTTTCCACGCGGATCGGGTCGCCGTCAGCTACTGGGACGCGCGCGGCAACGAGACTGTCCGTTACTTCGCGGCGAACCTGCCCGAAGAAGAGATCCCCGACGTCATCGACAGTCCGTCGACGGGTCTGCCGGCTGGTCGCGACCGCGAGAACCCGCCGTCGGTTTCGAAGCTCGAGCCCTATAAGACGCACCTCGCGTACGTGAAGGAGCGCCGAACCGAAGACGAAGCCGCCGCGCTGCTCGACGACGCGCTCACGCAGCTTCGCACACGTCGCGGCCAGGTTCCGAAGGACTGACGCGCAAGGAACGACGAATGAGGGGGCGGCCGGTGGCCGCCCCCTCATTCGTGGCGTGAAGCTCAGTGCACCGATCAGTAGTCACGCGCGATGAGCGACTCGGGCACCTCGGCCGCGGCGTCCTGATCGATGAAGAAGACAGTTCGACGACGGCCCTTGATGCCCGCGACCGGCACCTCGTCGCGGCTCGCGCCGGCGAGGGCGAGCCCGAGCGCCGAGGCCTTGTCGGCGCCGGCCAGCACCAGCCAGACACGCTGCGAGGCGTTGATCACGGGACGCGTGAGACTGAGCCGCTCCGGCGGAGGCTTCGGTGAATCGCGCACGGCGATGACCGTGCGGTCGGTCACCTGGATTCCCGAACGGTGCGGGAACAGCGACGCGATGTGCCCGTCGGGCCCGACGCCGAGGAACGTGATGTCGAAGATCGGGTGGGGCAGGCCGTCGACCCCGTGATCGGCGAGCTCGGCCGCATAGTCGACGGCGGCCTCATCGAGCGTGAGCCCCGAGTCGGAGGTCGGGAAGGGATGCAGGTTCCCCTCGGGCAGGTCGAGATCGTCGAGCAGGGCGACGCGCGACTGCTCATCATTGCGCTCTGCGTCTCGCGCCGGCACCCACCGTTCGTCACCCCACCAGAAGTGCACGCGCGACCAATCGATCGACATGCGCGCGGGCGACGCTGCGACCGCCTCGAGCACCGCGGCGCCCATCGAGCCGCCGGTCAGGACGACATGCACCACGGCCTGTGCGTCGAGCAGGTCGAGTGTCTTGGTGATGAAGCGAGCCGCGACCGAGCCCGCGAGGCTCACCTTGTCGGGGTGGACGAGCACGCGCCGTTCGTTCGTCACGCAGTGACCTCCTCGACACCGTCCGCGAGCTGAGCGAGTCCGCTCCTGATGACTTCACCGTACAGCTCATCGGGGTCGAGACGCCGCAGTTCGTCGGCAAGGCAGTCGCGGAGGGTTCGACGGGGGAGTGCGACGTCATGCGTCGGCTGGCTCGGCTGGCGAAGCGTCGCGACGCCGGGGACGTCCCGCACGAGGTCGATGGTGCCGCTCGCGCGCTCGAGCCGCACCCCGTGGATGCCGTGCGAACCGGCCTCCACGCCGGTCAGCCGGCACGCCGACGGGGCGCCGAGCTGCAGCCGGAGCCACGCCGCGAGCAGCGTCGTCGACGGCGAGTCGATCGCTCCGGTGACATGGACTCCGGTGACCGGTTCATAGGGCGGCTGGTCGAGCACGGCCGCGAGCTGGGCGCGCCAGAGCGTGAGTCTCGTCCATGCGAAGTCCGCGTCGCCCGGCAGGTAGCTCGCCGAGAGCGCATGGAGCGCCGCCTGCGGGTCGGCTTGGGTCGAGGCATCCGTGATCCGCCGCTGTGCGATGCGCCCGAGCGGCGACGTGCCCGGCACTTCGGGAGCCGCGCCGGGCCACCACGTGACGACGGGTGCATCGGGCAGGAGGAGGCCCATGACGAGGCTCTCCTCGTCGCGAGCGGCATCGCCCCACGCACGCAGCACGATCACCTCGCTCGCACCCGCGTCGCCCCCGACGCGGATCTCGGCGTCGAGGCGCGGCGGCACCTCGGAGGTGTCGGTGCCCGGCTCGGTGGAGACCACGATGACGCGCATCGGATGCTCGCGGGAGGCGTCGTTGGCGGCCTCGATGGCCTCCTCCTCGTCTCCGGGCGCCGTGGCGATCACGAGGGTCAGCACGCGACCGAGCGCGACGACGCCGCCCTCTTCACGGATCTTGACGAGCGTCTTCGAGACGAGGCTGGTGGTGGTGTCGGGGAGGTCGACGATCATGGGCGTCTCCAGGTTCGGCCATCGCGGGCGAGGAGTTCGTCTGCGGAACTCGGCCCCCAGGTTCCGGGGCGGTACTGCTCGGGCTGTCCTTGCGTCGCCCAGAACTCCTCGATGGGGTCGAGGATCTTCCAGGAGAGCTCGACCTCCTCCTGGCGGGGGAACAGCGGCGGGTCGCCCAGCAGCACGTCGAGGATGAGCCGCTCGTACGCCTCGGGGCTCGCCTCGGTGAACGCATGGCCGTAGCCGAAGTCCATCGTGACATCGCGCACCTGCATGCCTGCGCCGGGCACCTTCGAGCCGAAGCGGATCGTCACGCCCTCATCGGGCTGCACCCGGATGACGAGCGCATTCTGGCCGAGCTGCGACGTCTGGCTGTCGGCGAAGACCTGCTGCGGCGCCCGCTTGAAGACGACGGCGATCTCAGTGACGCGGCGGCCGAGGCGCTTTCCGGCGCGGAGGTAGAACGGCACGCCCGCCCACCGGCGCGTGCCGATGGTGAGCTTCATCGCCGCGTAGGTCTCGGTCGTCGATTCGGGATTCATACCGTCTTCGTCGAGGAAGCCGACGACCTTCTCGCCGCCCTGCCACCCGCCGGCGTACTGGCCACGGGCGGTGCCCGTCGCGAGGTCGTCGGGCAGGCGCACCGCTGCGAGGATCTTCTCCTTCTCGGCGCGCAGGTCGCCGGCCTCGAATGAGATCGGCTCCTCCATCGCCGTCAGGGCGAGCAGTTGCAGCAGGTGGTTCTGGATGACGTCGCGCGCTGCGCCGATGCCGTCGTAGTAGCCTGCCCGACCGCCGACGCCGATGTCCTCGGCCATCGTGATCTGCACATGGTCGACGAAGTTGGCGTTCCAGATCGGCTCGTACAACTGGTTCGCGAACCGGAGCGCCAGGATGTTCTGCACCGTCTCTTTGCCGAGGTAGTGGTCGATGCGGAAGACCGAGTCGGGCGGGAACACCGACGCGACCACGTCGTTCAGCTCGCGCGCCGTCTTCAGGTCGCTGCCGAACGGCTTCTCGATGACGACGCGACGCCACTGGTCGTCGCGCTGCTCGGTGAGGCCCGAGCGCTTCAGCTGCTCGGTGACGAGCGGGAACGACTTCGGCGGGATCGACAGGTAGAAGGCATGGTTGCCCATCGTTCCCCGCTCGCGGTCGAGTTCCTGCACGACATCGCGGAGCCGGTCGAACGCCGCATCGTCGTCGAAGTCGCCGGGTACGAACCGGATGCCCTGCGCCAGCTGGCGCCAGACATCCTCACGGAACTCGGTGCGGGCGTACTGCTTCACCGAATCGTGGACGACCTGCTCGAAGTCCTGGTCTGCCCAGTCGCGCCGGGCGAAACCGACGAGCGCGAAGCCCGGCGGCAGCAGGCCTCGATTCGCGAGGTCGTACACCGCCGGCATCAGCTTCTTGCGCGACAGGTCGCCGGTGACGCCGAAGATGATGAGGCTCGACGGGCCGGCGATGCGATTGAGCCGGTAGTCCTTCGGCGAGCGCAGCGGGTTGTGCGCTGCGGTGATCGAGACCGGTTGCATGCGTCTCCTTCGAAGGTCAGCCGACGGCGTCGAGCAGGGCCGTGACGTTCGTCGCGGGCTCGGTCAGCGTCAGAGTGAGCACCGGTCGGCCGTGTTCAGCGAGCACGCTGGCGTCGCCGGACGCCTGCGCGGCGATGAGCTGGCCGAACGTGAAGGGACGCTCGGGGATCGCGAGATCTTCGACCGGCGACTGCGTGATCTGCAGGAACACGCCGACGGCGGGGCCGCCCTTGTGGAACTGACCGGTGGAGTGCAGGAAACGGGGGCCCCAGCCGAACGTGACGGGGCGGCCCGAGCGCGCGGCGAGAAGGTCGCGGATACGGGCGACCTCGGGGTGCGCGACGCGGTCGACGTAGGCCTGCACCGAGATGTAGCCGTTCTCGGGCAGCTCCTCGAGCAGCACGTCGATCGCCGACTCGAGGTCGCTCGACGCCCCGATGACCTCGGGCGTGCCACGCACCTCGATGCCGTTCGCGACGAACGCTGCGGGCTCGGGCGCGGGGCGGGCGTCGAGCAGGCCACGCGCCGCGATCTTCGCCGACTCGACGTCGGGCTGGTCGAACGGGTTGATGCCGAGGATGCGGCCGGCGACCGCGGTCGCGTACTCCCAGACGAGCAGCTGCGCGCCGAGGCTTCCGGACACCCGGATCTCGCCGGTGTCGTGATGGCTGAAGATCTGGTCGCCCGCGTCGTCGACGAGTCGCACGACCTGGACGTCGGGCAAGTCTGCCGTCAACTCGGGTGCGTCGGTGTCGAGGACGACCGGCAGGATGCCGGTGCCCTCCTTGCCGGTGGATTCCGCGATCAGCTGCTCGGCCCAGTCGGCGAAGCCGACGATGTGCGTGCCATCGGCCACGATCGCGAGCTTGTCGCGAAGCGGCGCGGTCGCGGCGATCGCCGCGCCCAGCACGAGGCCCGGGTTCTCAGGCGTGTCGACGGCGAGCGAGAGCTCGATCGTCTCGGCCTCGTCCAAGATCTCGGAGATGTCGACGCCGGCGAGTCCCGACGGCACGAGGCCGAAGGCGGTCAAGGCCGAGTAGCGGCCGCCGACGTTCGGGTCGGCGTTGAACACGCGGTAGCCCGCGGCGCGCGCCGACTCGTCGAGCGGCGAGCCGGGATCGGTCACGACGATGATGCGCTTCGCCGGGTCGATTCCGGCGTCGCGGAACGCCTGTTCGTACGCGCGTCGCTGGCTGTCGGTCTCGACGGTCGAGCCCGACTTCGACGAGACGACGAGGGCGGATGCCTCGAGCCGGTCGCCGAGCGCGGCGAGCACCTGCCCGGGCTCGGTGGAGTCGAGCACGGTGAGGCCGACGCGCGCCGTGCGGGTGATCACCTCGGGCGCGAGCGAGGATCCGCCCATTCCGCCGAGGACGATGTGGCGGACGCCGTCGGCCTCGAGCTGCTCGCGGAGCGCCTCGATCTCGGCGACGAGCGGCCGGGACACGGCCACGGCCTCGGTCCAGCCGAGACGCTTCGCCGACTCGGCTTCGGCCTCGGGGCCCCAGAGCGTCGCGTCCTGCGCGGTGATGCCGCTCGCGACGAGGTCGCTCACGAGCCCGGGAACGGTTCGGCGCACCGCGTCGGCGGCGGCGCCCGACACCGAGATGCGGAAGCTCATCGAGCCGCCTCCAGTGCGGTGCGGACGCTGTCGATGAGCTCGCCCCACGAGACGATGAACTTCTCGACGCCCTCGTTCTCGAGGGTGAGGGTCACATCGTCGTAGTCGACGCCGACGGCCGCGAGCGCGTCGAGCACGGCACCGGCGTCGGCGTAGGCGCCCGTGACGGTGTCGCCCGCGATGACGCCGTGGTCGAACGTCGCCTCGAGGGTCTTCTCGGGCATCGTGTTGACGACGCCGGACGCCACCAGTTCGGTGACGTAGAGGGTGTCGGGCAGGCTCGGGTCCTTGACGCCGGTCGAGGCCCAGAGCGGCCGCTGGCGGTTCGCGCCGGCGGCGAGCAGCGCGGTGGCCCGCTCGGTGGCGAACTCCGCTTCGTAGAGCTGGTAGGCCAGGCGGGCGTTGGCGACGCCGGCCTTGCTCTTGAGCGCGAGGGCCTCGGGGGTTCCGATCGCGGTGAGTCGCTTGTCGATCTCGGTGTCGACGCGCGAGACGAAGAACGACGCGACGGAGTGGATCGTCGAGAGGTCGATGCCCGCCTCCTCGGCCTGCTCGAGCCCGGAGAGGTACGCGTGGATCACTTCGCGGTAGCGGTCGAGGCTGAAGATGAGCGTGATGTTGACGCTGATGCCGGCCGCCGTCGCCGCCGTGATCGCCTCGAGCCCCTCGACGGTCGCCGGGATCTTGATCAGCGCGTTCGGGCGGTCGACCTTCGCCCACAGGGCCTTCGCCTCCGTGATCGTGCCCGCGGTGTCGCGGGCCAGGCCCGGGGCGACCTCGATCGAGACCCGGCCGTCGACGCCGCCGGTGCGGTCGTAGACGGGCCGGAACACGTCGGCGGCGGCGCGCACGTCGTCGGTCGTGATGTCGAAGATCGCGGTGTCGACGTCGGCGCCGGCGACGGCGAGCTCGTGGAGGTGGTCGTGGTACGTGTCGCTCTTGAGCGCCGCGGCGAAGATCGTCGGGTTGGTGGTGACACCGACGACGTTGCGGTCGGCGATGAGCCGCTCGAGGTCGCCGGTGACGAGGCGTTCGCGCGAGAGGTCGTCGAGCCAGATGCTGACGCCGGCCTCGGAGAGGGCAGCGGTGGGGGAGTTGGTCATGTGGATGTCTCCTCTTCGGGCTCGCGTCAGGCCGACGCGAGCGATTCCTTGGCGGCCGCGACGACGGCGTCCGCCGTGATGCCGAACTCGCGGAACAGGGTCTTGTAGTCGGCGGAGGCGCCGAAGTGCTCGATCGACACCGCGCGGCCGCGGTCGCCGATGTAGCGCTGCCACGTGAGTGCGACGCCGGCCTCGACCGACACGCGAGCGGTGACCGCCGCGGGCAGGACCTGCTCGCGGTACTCGGCGGGCTGCTCCTCGAACCACTCGAGGCTCGGCGCCGACACCACGCGGGCGCGCACGCCCTCGGCGGCGAGCGTCTCGCGCGCCGCGAGGGCGAGCTGCACCTCGGACCCCGTCGCGATGATGATCACGTCGGGCGTTCCGTCGGCCGCCTCGGCCAGTACGTAGGCGCCCTTCGAGAGGTTGGATGCCGCGGCGAGCGTGTCGCCGGACGCGTCACCGTCGCCCCGCTCGAACACCGGGATGTTCTGTCGCGTCAGGGCGATGCCGGCCGGGGCATCCGATCGCTTCAGGACCTCGAGCCACGCATACGCGACCTCGTTCGCATCGGCGGGGCGCACGACCGTGAAGCCGGGGATGGCGCGCAGGGTCGCGAGCTGCTCGATCGGCTGGTGGGTGGGGCCGTCTTCACCGAGCGCGACGGAGTCGTGCGTCCACACGAAGATCGACGGCACCTTCATCAGCGCGGCGAGGCGCACCGCGGGACGCATGTAGTCGCTGAAGATCAGGAACGTGCCGCCGAACGCGCGCGTCGGCCCATGCAGGACGATGCCGTTGACGATCGCGCCCATGGCGTGCTCGCGGATGCCGAAGTGCAGCACCCGGCCGTAGGGGTTGCCCGCGAACTCGTGCGTGGACCACTCGGTCGGGATGAACGAGGGCGCGCCGTTGATGGTGGTCAGGTTCGACTCGGCGAGGTCGGCGGAGCCGCCCCAGAGCTCGGGCAGCACACCGGCGAGCGCGTTGATGACCTTGCCCGACGCGGCACGCGTCGAGAGCTCGGTGCCGCCCTCGAAGACCGGCAGCGCCGACTCGATGTCGTCGGGCAACTCGCCCGCCTCGAGGCGGTCGAGCAGCGCCTTGCGCTCGGGGTTCGCAGCGGCCCAGGCGTCGAACGCGGATTGCCACTCGGCGTGCGCGGCGGCACCGCGCTCACCGGCGAGTCGGGTGTGCGCGATCACGTCGTCGGCGATCACGAAGTTCTGCTCGGGGTCGAAGCCGAGCACCTCCTTCGTCGCTGCGAGCTCGGCCGCGCCGAGCGCCGATCCGTGGATCTTGCCGGTGTTCTGCTTGCCCGGGCTCGGCCAGCCGATGATCGTCTTCAGGATGATGATCGACGGCTTCGAGGACTCGCCCTTCGCCGCTTCGATCGCTGCGTGCAGCTCGGCGACGTCTTCGACGTACTCGCCCGTCTTCTTCCAGTCGACGGTCTGCACGTGCCAGCCGTAGGCCTCGTAGCGCTTCGCGACGTCTTCGGTGAATGCGATGTTCGTGTCGTCTTCGATGGAGATCTGGTTCGAGTCGTAGATCAGGACCAGGTTGCCCAGCTGCTGGTGGCCGGCGAGCGACGACGCCTCGCTCGTGACGCCCTCCTGCAGGTCGCCGTCACCCGCGATCACGTAGACGAAGTGATCGAACGGGGAAGTGCCGGCGGCGGCATCGGGATCGAAGAGGCCGCGCTCGAAGCGCGAGGCGTACGCGAACCCGACCGCCGACGCCAGGCCCTGCCCGAGCGGGCCCGTGGTGATCTCGACGCCGTCGGTGTGACCGTACTCGGGGTGGCCGGGGGTCTTCGAACCCCACGTGCGCAGCGTCTCGAGGTCGTGCAGTTCGAGGCCGTCGCCCGCGAGGTACAGCTGCACGTACTGCGTCAGCGAGCTGTGCCCGGCGGAAAGGATGAACCGGTCGCGACCGAGCCACGCGTGATCGGCCGGATCGCGGCGCATGACCTTCTGGAACAACAGGTACGCGGCGGGCGCGAGGCTCATCGCGGTTCCGGGGTGCCCGTTTCCGACCTTCTCGACAGCATCTGCCGCGAGCACTCGGGCCGTGTCGACCGCCCGATCGTCGATGGGTTCCCACTGGAGATTTGCCACGAGGTGCTGTTCCTTCCGATCGTGACGTGTCGGGAACCGTCAGCCCCGACCCGCCGAGGACGTTCTGGCGCGGTTCCGCCACGGGCGGAGAGCGCCCCGGAACGTCGTCTGGATGACGTCAGGGGAGAACCCGCGACACGAGGCGCGCATTCCTCAGTATATGGATCCCGGGCCTTGTGTGACGGGCTGTGTCTCACGGCGGCAACCGGCTGCCGTGAGGTCCCGGCACGCGCGCATTCACGCCGCCGTGGCCCGGTGCCGAGATGGCCTAGACTCGATGAGGGTGCGTGGGGAGTCGCCGTGACGTGCCCGCGCCCAGAAGAGGAACGATGAAGGCAGCCGTGCACACCCGCGAGTCGCGACCTGAGATGACGGTGCGGCGCAAGCTCGCCGCATACCTCGCGCTCACCAAGCCGCGTGTCATCGAATTGCTGCTCGTGGTCACCGCGCCGACCATGATCCTGGCGCAGCAGGGCCTGCCGAACCTCTGGCTGCTCGTCGCCACGCTCATCGGCGGCGCCATGAGCGCGGGCTCCGCCGGGGCGTTCAACTGCTACATCGACCGTGACATCGACCGCGTCATGAAGCGCACGCAGGGCCGCCCACTGGTCACGGGCGAACTGACCGACCGCGAAGCGATCGTCTTCGCATACGGGCTCGGCATCGCGTCGATCGTGTGGCTCGGGGTGTTCACCAACTGGCTCGCCGCGGCGCTCTCGCTCGCCGCGATCCTGCTCTACGTCGTCTTCTACAGCCTCATCCTCAAGCGCCGCACGTCGCAGAACATCGTCTGGGGCGGCGTCGCCGGGTGCATGCCCGTGCTGATCGGCTGGGCAGCGGTGACCGGCAGCCTCGACTGGCCGCCGCTCATCCTGTTCCTCATCATCTTCCTGTGGACCCCGCCGCACTACTGGCCGCTGTCGATGAAGTACAAGGACGACTACGCCGCTGCGGGCGTGCCGATGCTCGCCGTCGTCCGCGGTCGCGCGCAGGTGGGTCTGCAGGTCATCCTCTACGCCTGGGCGACGGTCGCGTGTTCGCTGCTGCTCATCCCGATCGCCGAGATGGGGCTGGTGTACTCGACCGTCGCGCTCGTCACGGGCGTCTGGTTCATCTACGAGACGCACCGGCTGTACAACCTCGCGATCCGGCACGAGCAGGTCTCGCCGATGCGGGTGTTCCACGGCTCGATCATGTACCTCTCGCTCCTCTTCCTTGCGATCGGCATCGACCCGCTGCTGCCGTTCTAGAGGCGCCGCCGCCGGTACTCCGGCGATCACCACGACTTCGGATGGAACCGCCCCAATCGTTCCGAAGGTACGGCGATCGCCGAAACTGTGGTTCGCATCATCCGTCCTCAACACCGTCCTGAGCACACCGGCTCTGTACAGCTCGGCTGACTCGGCCGAAGGTGACCGACGACTGGCCGGGCGTGCAGGGCGGCATCGTCCGCGCCGTCGGGCAGGGGCTGCATCGGCGCTGACCGCAATGTCGGCGAACTCCGCGGAATCGGATCGGTTCGACCGTAGGGATCCGAGCTGATGGCGATCTCCGCGATTGCGGCGCGGCCGTCGGAAGTGAGGTCGGGGCGTGAGGATTCAGGCCCTGGGAGGCTTCAGGCGGCGGAAGCCCCGGCCTCGGCGGTCCCGGTCGCGGACGCCGCCGAGGACGCTTCGGCGGGCGAGTCGGATGTCGCAGCCGGCCGCTTGAGGCGCAGCACGACGAGCGTCATGGTCGCGGCGGTGAGCGCGGCGAGCACCATGTGCACCCCGACGGCGAGCACCGGCAGTCCGTTGCGGGCCTGGTAGAGCCCGACGGCGACCTGCAGGACCTCGGCGGCGAGCAGCACGATCACCCAGCCGAGCGTGGGCAGCTTCAGGCGCCACGCGGCGACGGCGAGGACAAGGGTGAGCGCGACGAGCGCGTACCCGGGCCAGGCGTGCACGTGCTCGAGCAGCTCGGAGTCGAATCCCGTTCGGCCGGCCTCGGCGTCGCCCGAGTGGGGGCCGGAGCCCGTGGTGAGCACGCCGAACACGATGGTGAGGGCGAGCACGGCGCTCGTCGCGTGGGTGAGGCCCGCGTACCACCCGGGTACGGCACGCTCGCGGGGTCCGGCGGGCTCGTCCATGCGGGCGAGGAACGCCGCCGTCACGCACACGAGCGCGAGCGACGAGACGTAGTGGAACCCCACGATGAAGGGGTTGAGGCCCGTCCAGACCGTGATTCCCCCGACGATCGCCTGCGC
The DNA here is from genome assembly GCF_021044935.1 of Agromyces cavernae. GTDB lineage: Bacteria > Actinomycetota > Actinomycetes > Actinomycetales > Microbacteriaceae > Agromyces > Agromyces cavernae. The sequence continues at coordinate 430,837 of NZ_JAJNMP010000002.1, read as the reverse complement.
GACGATGCCGAGGCCGACGATGAACGAGAGCACGAAGAGGTCGCGCCGCTCACGGCGGATGCGCCACACGAGCAGGAACACGATGAGGGCGAGGATGCCCACGACACCCGTCATGAGGCGGTTGCCGAACTCGATGAGCGAGTGATAGCTCAGCTCGTCGGTCGGGACGAGCGAATCGGGTGTGCACGTGGGCCAGGTGGGACATCCGAGACCCGAACCGGTCAGGCGCACCGCGCCACCCGTCGCGATGATCGTCACCTGCGCGATGAACGAGGCCCAGGCGAAGATGCGGAGAGTGCGGGTCACGCTCGTGGATCCTGATCCGGGCGCGCCCTGTGCAGGTGCTGGGTGGTCGGACCCGGCGACACGGCGACCCTGTAGACTCGAAGGGTTGGAGATTCCCGCGAGGCGCGCGACAACGCGCGATGCGGGTACCCAGCCATCTTAGGTTCGCACTGACGCCACCCGCACATCATCTCCCGATCGGCGAGCACCTCGACTCGCGACGGGGAATGAGCCGGACTGATAGCCGGTCGCACGGGAGGAGAAGAGGGAGAGCATGACGGACGTACTGATCGACCGCCCCGAACTGGAAGGGCTCGGCACGTACGAGTTCGGCTGGGCCGACTCCGATGTCGCCGGGGCATCCGCCCGACGCGGCATCTCGCCCGAGGTGGTCGCCGACATCTCGCGGCTGAAGGACGAACCCGAGTGGATGCTCCAGCGGCGCCAGCGCGCGCTGCAGCTCTTCGAGCGCAAGCCCATGCCCACCTGGGGTGCCGATCTCTCCGAGATCGACTTCGACAACATCAAGTACTTCGTGCGCTCCACCGAGAAGCAGGCCCAGACCTGGGAAGACCTGCCCGACGACATCAAGAACACCTACGAGAAGCTCGGAATCCCCGAGGCGGAGCGCCAGCGTCTCGTCGCCGGCGTCGCCGCGCAATACGAGTCCGAGGTGGTCTACCACCAGATCAACGAAGAGCTCGAGCGCCAGGGCGTCATCTTCATGGACACCGACACGGCGCTGCGTGAGCACCCCGAGTTCTTCGAGGAGTACTTCGGCACGGTCATCCCGGCCGGCGACAACAAGTTCGCCGCCCTGAACACCGCGGTCTGGTCGGGCGGGTCGTTCGTCTACGTGCCGCCGGGCGTCCACGTCGAGATCCCGCTGCAGGCCTACTTCCGCATCAACACCGAGAACATGGGCCAGTTCGAGCGCACGCTCATCATCGCCGACGAGGGCAGCTACGTGCACTACATCGAGGGCTGCACGGCGCCGATCTACAAGTCCGACTCGCTGCACTCGGCGGTCGTCGAGATCATCGTGAAGAAGAACGCCCGCGTGCGCTACACGACGATCCAGAACTGGTCGAACAACGTCTACAACCTCGTCACCAAGCGCGCGACCGCTGCCGAGGGCGCCACCATGGAGTGGATCGACGGCAACATCGGCTCGAAGGTCACGATGAAGTACCCGTCGATCTTCCTCATGGGCGAGCACGCCAAGGGCGAGACCCTCTCGGTCGCGTTCGCGGGCCCGGGCCAGCACCAGGACGCCGGCGCCAAGATGATCCACATGGCGCCCTACACGCAGTCGTCGATCGTCTCGAAATCGATCGCGCGCGGCGGCGGCCGTGCCGGCTACCGCGGTGAGGTGCGCGTCGACGCGAACGCCCACCACGCGGCGAACACGGTGCGCTGCGACGCCCTGCTGGTCGATACGATCTCGCGATCCGACACCTACCCGGCGATCGACATCCGCGTCGACGACGTGCAGCTCGGCCACGAGGCCACGGTGTCGAAGGTCAGTGAAGAGCAACTCTTCTACCTCATGTCGCGCGGCATCCCCGAAGACGAGGCCATGGCCATGATCGTGCGCGGGTTCATCGAGCCCATCGCCCGCGAGCTCCCCATGGAATACGCGATGGAACTCAACAAGCTCATCGAAATGGGCATGGAAGGATCGGTGGGCTAGGAGTGACCGCCCAGATGACCAGCACAGCCATGCCCACGGCCGAGCAGCACGGCCTCGTCGCGCACACCGACGGCGCATTCGTCCCGGTGCAGACGCGTTCCGAGCGGTTCCGCTCGGTGAACGTCGACGACTTCGAGCCGGTCAACGGCCGCGAACACGAGTGGAAGCTCTCGCCCGTCGCGGCGTTCGCCGACCTCACCGCCGGTGAACTCGACGGCTCGCGCCCGACGATCGAGACGACCCTTCGACAGGCTCAGGACGGCGCGGATGTCCCGGGCGTGGCGATCTCGTGGATCGACCGCACGGACGCCCGCATCGGGTCGGCCGGCATCCCCGAGGAGCGCGCGAGCGCCAACGCCTGGTCGACCTTCGGCGAGTCGCTGCTCGTGTCGGTCACGGGCGAAGACGAGAAGGTCGCCGTCATCACCCGTTCGGGTCTCGGCACCGCGCCGCGCGCGGCGCACACCGTCATCGAGGCGGCGCCGTTCAGCCGCGCGCTCATCGTGCTCCGCGGCACGGGCGACGCACGCCTCAGCGAGAACGTCGAGATCCTGGTCGGCGAGGGCGCATCGCTCACCGTCGTGTCGCTGCAGGAGTGGAGCGACGACTCGGTGCATCTCGCGAGCCAGTTCGCGCGCCTCGGCCGGGATTCGTTCCTGAAGCACATCGTGGTCTCGCTCGGCGGCAAGGTCGTACGGGTCAACCCGTCGACCCACCTCGCCGAGCAGGGTGCCGACGTCGAGGCGCTCGGCCTCTACTTCGCCGACGCCGGCCAGCACCTCGAGCAGCAGGTGTTCGTGCACCACGACGCCCCGCACACCAAGAGCCGCGTCACCTACAAGGGTGCGCTGCAGGGCGCGGGCGCGCGCAGCGTGTGGATCGGCGATGTGCTCATCGGCCCGAAGGCCACCGGCACCGACAGCTACGAGCAGAACCGCAACCTCGTGCTCACCGACGGCACCCGTGCCGACTCGGTGCCGAACCTCGAGATCGAGACCGGCGACATCGAGGGTGCCGGTCATGCGAGCGCCACGGGGCGCTTCGACGACGAGCAGCTGTTCTACCTCATGGCTCGCGGCATCCGCGAAGACGAGGCGCGTCGCCTCGTCGTGCGCGGGTTCCTCACCGAGATCGTGCAGAAGATCGGTTCGCCCGAGCTCGAAGAGCGGCTCATCGCCGCGCTCGAAGCCGAATTGCAGGGCAACTGACATGGCGGCGGTTCGGGTGTGCGGGGTCGACGACCTCGCCGTGAACGAGGCGTCGCGAGTCGTCGTCGACGGCGTGCCCATCGCGCTCGTCAAAGACGCCGCGGGCGACATCTTCGCGATCGGCGACACCTGCACGCACGGCGACATCTCGCTCGCCGAGGGCTTCGTCGAGAACGACACCCTCGAGTGCTGGGCCCACGGCTCCATGTTCTCGCTGAAGACCGGCAAGCCGCTCACCCTCCCGGCCTACGAGCCGGTCCCCGTCTACCAGGTGCAGATCGAGGGCGGCGACGTCCTCATCGACCCCGCGGTCACGCTGACCGTCTGAAACATTCCGGCTCGCGCGGCCGACCAACGAAAGAGACCAACCAGAACATGTCTGTGCTCGAGATCAAGAACCTGCACGTCAACGTCGAGACCGACCAGGGCACCCGCGAGATCCTTCGCGGCGTCGACCTCGTCATCAACAAGGGCGAGATCCACGCGATCATGGGCCCGAACGGCTCCGGCAAGTCCACGCTCGCCTACACGATCGCCGGCCACCCGAAGTACACCGTCGTCCAGGGCGAGATCCTGCTCGACGGCGAGAACGTGCTCGAGATGACGGTCGACGAGCGTGCCCGGGCGGGCCTGTTCCTCGCCATGCAGTACCCGGTCGAGATCCCCGGCGTGACCGTCACGAACTTCCTCCGCACCGCGAAGACCGCGATCGACGGCACGGCGCCGTCGGTGCGCACGTGGGTGAAAGACGTGCGCGAGTCGATGACGAACCTGAAGATGGACAAGGCGTTCGCCGAGCGCAACGTCAACGAGGGATTCTCGGGCGGCGAGAAGAAGCGCAACGAGATCCTGCAGCTCGAGCTGCTGAAGCCGAACTTCGCGGTGCTCGACGAGACCGACTCGGGCCTCGACGTCGACGCGCTCAAGATCGTCTCCGAGGGCGTCAACCGGGCGATGGCGAACACCAGCCTCGGCGTGCTGCTGATCACGCACTACACGCGCATCCTGCGTTACATCAAGCCCGACTTCGTGCACGTGTTCGTCGCCGGTCGCATCGCCGAGCAGGGCGGCCCCGAGCTCGCCGACCGGCTCGAAGAAGAGGGCTACGACCGCTATCAGGTCGCGGAGTCCGCGGCCGCGGGCGAATAGGCCGCGGGTAGACTCGCAGCATGGTCACTTCACTCGCGCCCGAGCGCTTCGACGAGGTCACCGAGGCGCTGAAAGACGTCATGGACCCGGAGCTCGGCGTCAATGTCGTCGATCTCGGCCTCATCTACGACCTCGGCTGGGATGACGAGAACGACGCGCTGGTCATCCACATGACGCTCACGAGCGCCGGATGTCCCCTCACCGACGTGCTCGAAGAGCAGACCGCAGAGGCGCTCGACGGCGTCGTCGAGGCCTTCCGCATCAACTGGGTGTGGATGCCGCCGTGGGGGCCCGAGCGCATCACCGACGACGGTCGCGACATGATGCGTGCACTCGGCTTCGCCATCTAGTCTCACCGGACACGACCTCCGGCTTCCTCGAACGGAAGCCGAGGGTCGTTTCGTTTCCCGCCGAGCGGTCCGTCGATCGACACGCTAGACGAGACCGCGCCGCCTGAGCAGCGGCTCGATGGTCGGTTCTCGGCCGAGCAGTGAGCGCACGGATTGCCGCGGGTCGCGCGAACCGCCCGGCGCGAGGATCTCGGCGCGGAAGCGGTCGCCGTTCTCACGCGTCGCGCCGCCGTGCGCTTCGAACCACGCCATGATGTCGGCCCCGGCGACCTCGCTCCAGATGTACGAGTAGTAGCCCGCGTCGTAGCCGCCCGCGAAGATGTGCGCGAAGTAGGCGCTCGAGTAGCGCGGCGGGATGAGCGGATCGTCGAGGCCCGCCTCGGTGAGGGCGTCGCGCTCGAACCCGGCGACATCGGTCACGGCGGCCGCCTCGTCGGGGGACAGCCGATGCCACGCCTGGTCGAGCACGGCCGCGGCGAGGTACTCGGTGGTCGAGTACCCCTCGTTGAAGGTGTGCGACGCGAGCAGGCGGTAGACGACGTGCTGGGGCATCCGCTCACCGGTCTCATGGTGCGCCGCGTAGGCGCCGACGATCTCGGGGCGCAGCATCCACAGTTCGTTGACCTGGCTCGGCAGTTCGACGAAGTCGCGGAAGACGTTCGTGCCCGAGAACGTCGGATAGGCGACCCGGGCGAGCAGCCCGTGCACCGCGTGGCCGAACTCGTGGAACAGGGTCTCGGTCTCGTCGAACGTCAGCAGCGTGGGGTCACCCGGGGCCGGTTTCGGGACGTTGAGGTTGTTGACGACCACGGGCAGGGTGCCGTCGAGCGCCGACTGGTCGACGAGCGAGCTCATCCAGGCGCCGCCGCGCTTGGAATCGCGGGCGTACGGGTCGAGAAGGTACAGGCCGACCGTGGTGCCGTCGTGGTCGGCGACCTCGTACACGCGCGTGTCGGGGTGGTACCCGATGAGGTCGGTGCGCGCCGTGAACTCGATGCCGTAGAGCAGCGTCGCCGCCCGGAACACGCCGTCGACGAGCACCCGGTCGAACTCGAAGAACGGACGCATCGCCTGCAGGTCGACCTCGTGGACGTCAGACCGCACCCGCTCGGTGAGGTACATCCAGTCGGATGCCTCGACGCGGCGCTGCCCGTCGCGTGCGGCTCGGGCTTCGAGGGCGACGGCCTCTCGTCGTGCGTTCGCGCGCGCGGCTGGCGCAAGCCGGCCGAGCAGGTCGTCGACGGCTTCGGGGGAGCCGGCCGTCGAGTCCGCGGTGACGGCGGCCGCGTGACTGTCGACCCCGAGCAGCCGAGCACGTCGCGCTCGCGCCCGCACGAGCTCGAGGAGCGTCTCGCGGGTGTCGTGCGGGCCGCCGCCGGATCCTCGGGCGCGCGATGCGGCGAACAGGCGGTCGCGAACGCCGGGGTCATGGAGCGCGGCCAGCAGCGGCTGCACCGTGGGCAGTACGAGGGGGAACAGCCACCCCTCGAGCCGCCGCGACACGGCTGCCGCACGCGCCGCGCCGCGCTGCTGGTCGTCGAGACCTGAGAGCTCGGCTTCGTCGGCGATGTGGAGGGCGTTCGCATTCGTGTCGGCGAGGAGCCGCTGCTGGAACTCGGTCGTCAGGGCGGCGATCCGTTCGTTGAGTTCGGCGAGCTCGGCGCGACCCGTATCGTCGAGACCGGCGCCGGCCAGCATCGCGACGCGGTGGCGGCGTTCGAGCAGGTAGGCGGACTCGGCGTCGAGCGCGAGACGGTCGCCTTCCTCCAGAAGCGCCTCGAAGCGGGCGAAGAGACGCGGATCGAGGCGGATCGCATCGTGGTGGGCGGCGAGGCGCGGGGCGAACTCGGTCTCGAGGGCGTCGATCTCGGCGTCGGCGACGGCCGCGCTCGCGTTCTCGAACACCGGGAGCACGCGGCGCAGCAGGGCGCCCGATCGCTCGAGGGCGACGATCGTGTTGACGAACGTCGCCGGGGAGGGATCGCGCGTGATCGCGTCGACCTCGCGCCGCTGCTCGGCCATGCCGAGCTCGAGCGCCTCGCGGTAATGCTCGGGGCGGATGAGCGCGAACAGCGGAAGCCCGCACGGCAACGGGCTCGGCTCGAGCAGCGGGTTGCGCCGGTCGTCGGTCATTCGCCAACACTACTTCGGGCGCCACGCGAGGGCGTGGGAGCCTAGGCTCAGATCATGGACATCGAACGGCCCGAAGTCGCGCCACGTGACGCCTACACGCACGGCCACCACGAGAGCGTCCTGCGCATCCACTCGTGGCGCACCGTCGACAATTCCGCCGCGTACCTCGCACCCCACCTGCGCGAGGGCGCCAGGGTGCTCGACGTCGGAAGCGGGCCCGGCACGATCACCATCGACCTCGCCCGGCGGGTACGCCCGGGCAGCGTCATCGGCATCGACGCCTCGAGCGAAGTGGTCGATCGCGCCACCGGCCTCGCCCGCAGCGAGGGCGTCTCGAATGTCGACTTCCACGTCGGCGACGCATACGCACTCGACTTCGACGATGACACGTTCGACATCGTCCACGCGCACCAGGTGCTGCAGCACCTCGCCCGACCGGTCGACGCGATGCGCGAGTGGCGTCGCGTATTGAAGCCGGGCGGGCTTGTCGCGGCCCGCGACGTCGACTACGGCGGCGTGATCTGGAGCCCCGCATCGGTCGGGCTCAGCCGCTGGCTCGAGCTGTACCACGACGTGCACGAGTGGAACGGTGGAGACGCGCACGCCGGTCGCCACCTCAAGCAATGGGCCCGCGAAGCCGGATTCCACGATCTCGCGGTCGGCGGCAGCACCTGGGTGTTCTCGTCGGCGCTCGAACGTGAATGGTGGGGCGGCTCATGGGCCGAGCGCGCCACCGAGTCGAGGTTCGCCGCGCACGCGATCGAGTCCGGTCACTCGAATCCCGACGAGCTGCAGCGCGTCGCCGCAGCGTGGCGCGACTGGGCTGCCGACGACAACGGCTGGTTCCTCATGCCGCACGGCGAGATCCTCGGTCGCGCCTGATCGGACCCGCACCACGGTCGACGACGATCGCCGCACCCGTTCGCCCTCGGGTGCCGGTCGCTACCAGTCCTCGTCGCCGTCGAGCGCGTCGGCGATCACGTCGCTCACGACGGTGCCGTCGTCGAGTTCGGCGATCGGGCGCCCTTCGAGCCACGTGAGCGTCCAGTGCCGGCCGCTGCCGTCGCCGCCCGCGCGCTCCTCGGCCGCGGCGATCCGCGGACGCAGTTCTGCGGGCACCGAAGCCGGCGGCTCGTCGCCGAACGCCCACCGGGTTCCGAGCCGCATCAGGCGTCCATCTCGTAGGTGATCCAGCTCGTGCGACGGGCGATCGAGTCGTAGAGCTTCTGCGCCTCGGCGTTGTCGGCCGCCGTGATCCAGCGCACGCCGCCGGTGCCGTGCTCGGCGGCGCGGGCGTGCACGTACTCGATGAGCGCCCGGCCGGCGCCGTCGCCACGGTGTTCGGGGTCGACGAACAGGTCGTCGAGGTGGATCGCCCTCGTCGCGAGCAGCGAGTCGGGCACGACGCGGAAGTGGGCGAGGCCTATGGGCCGCCCCTCGTCGTCGATCGCGAGCACCGCATCGAGCGGGTCGTGCTCGTCGCGCAGCCAGGTCCACACGGTGAGCGCCTTGGCGTCGTCGAGCTCGGACTCGTAGAACCGGCAGTACGCCTCGAAGAGCGGCATCCAGCCGAAGAAGTCGTCGTCGGTGACGGGTCGGATCTCGTACGTCATGATTCCCCCTTGTTCTGCCTACTCCGACGGCGCTTCGAGGGCGACATCGCGAACCTCGAACGCCTCGCCCTCGACGAAGCCGAGCTCGGCGATGCGGCCCACCGCCCGCAGGTCGGCCGCCACGGAGTTCAGCAGCGCGATCGACGCCGCGGGCGCGACGATCGTCGCGCTGAGCACGGGCGTCTTCTGCGATGCCTTGGCATCGGTCTTGGCGCGGCGGATGCCGGTGAGGGCCAGGCTCGCGAGCTCGAGCAGCTCGCTGCCGGCCTCGCCGCGCGCGGTCAGGTCGTCGCCCGTCGGCCACGAGGCGAGGTGCACCGACGTGTCGTGCGACCACCGCCACGCCTCTTCGGTGGCGAACGGGATCACCGGCGCGAAGAGCCGCAGCATCACGTCGAGCGCGGTCTTCAGTGCCGCGACCGCCGAGGCCTGCTCGGAGCTCGGTGCGCCGTAGGCACGCTCCTTCACGAGCTCGAGGTAGTCGTCGCAGAAGGTCCAGAAGAAGGTCTCGCCCACCTCGAGCGCCCTGGCGTGGTCGTAGGCGTCGAATGCACGCGTGGCGCGATCGACCACCGAGGCGAGCTCGGCGAGCATGCTGCGATCGACCGGCACGGTGACGGGGGCATCGGCGCGTCCGTCGAAGGCGAGGATGAACTTCGCCGCGTTGAGCACCTTGATCGCAAGGCGGCGACCGATCTTCACCTGGGTCGGGTTCTGCGGATCGAACGCCGCGTCGGTGCCGAGGCGCGACGAGGCCGCCCAGTAGCGCACCGCGTCGGAGCCGTGCTGCTCGAGCAGCCCGGTGGGAGTGACGACGTTGCCCTTCGACTTCGACATCTTCTTGCGGTCGGGATCGACGATGAAGCCCGAGATCGCCGCGTTCGACCAGGGCTTCTCGCCGTGCTCGAGTTCGGCGCGCAGCACCGTCGAGAACAGCCAGGTGCGGATGATGTCCTGAGCCTGCGGGCGCATCGAGTAGGGGAACACGAGGTTCCAGAGTTCGGGATCGCGCTCCCAGCCGCCCGCGAGCTGCGGCGTGAGCGACGAGGTCGCCCACGTGTCCATGATGTCGTGCTCGCCGATGAAGCCGCCGGGCGCGCCGCGCTGGGCCTCGTCGAATCCGGGTGCGGGCGCCGACGACGGATCGACGGGCAGCAGGTCGCGCGTGGCGATGATGGGCTCGTCGAACTTCGGGTCGCCGGCGTCATCGAGCGGATACCACACCGGGATCGGCACGCCGAAGAAGCGCTGTCGCGAGATGAGCCAGTCACCCGAGAGTCCCTCGACCCAGTTCTCGTAGCGCACCCGCATGAAGTCGGGGTGCCAGTCGATGTCGCGCCCGTGCGAGATCAGCCGTTCACGAAGCTGATCGTCGCGCGCGCCGTTGCGGATGTACCACTGACGCGTCGAGACGATCTCGAGCGGCCGGTCGCCCTTCTCGTAGAACTTCACCGGGTGCGTGACGGCCTTGGGGTCGGCGAGCAGGTCGCCCGAGTCGCGCAGCTGCTGCACGACGGCCTGCTTCGCCGAGAAGGTCGTCTTGCCGGCGAGCTCGGCGTAGGCCGCACGTCCGGCCTCGGAGGTGATCGCCTGGGGGACCTCGGCGATGATGCGGCCGTCGAACCCGATGATCGCGCGGTTGGGCAGGTCGAGCTCACGCCACCACACGACGTCGGTGACGTCGCCGAACGTGCAGATCATCGCGATGCCCGTGCCCTTGTCCTTCTGGGCGAGGTGATGCGCGACCACCGGCACCTCGACGCCGAAGACGGGCGTGGTGACGGTCGTACCGAACAGCGGCTGGTAGCGCTCGTCGTCGGGGTGCGCGACGAGTGCCACGCACGCCGGGATCAGCTCGGGGCGGCTCGTCTCGATCTCGATGACGCCGCCGTCGGGGCGGTGGAACGACACGCGGTGATAGTGGCCCGTCTGCTCGCGGTCCTCGAGCTCGGCCTGTGCGACGGCCGTGCGGAACGTGACATCCCACAGCGTCGGCGCGAGCGCCTGGTAGGCCTCGCCGCGCTCGACGTTGCGGATGAAGGCGAGCTGCGAGGTGAAGAGCGCCTCGTCGGCGATGGTGCGGTAGGTCTGGGTCCAGTCGACCGACAGGCCGAGCATGCGGAAGAGCGCCTCGAAGTGCTGCTCGTCTTCGACCGTGAGGCGCTCGCACAGTTCGATGAAGTTGCGCCGACTGATCGGGATCTGGTCGGCCGCCTTCACGCTCTTGCCGTCGGCGCCCTCGAAGGGCGGGGTGAAGTCGGGGTCGTAGGGCAGGGTCGGGTCGCAGCGCACGCCGTAGTAGTTCTGCACGCGGCGCTCGGTGGGCAGGCCGTTGTCGTCCCAGCCCATCGGGTAGAAGACGTGCTTGCCGCGCATGCGCTGGAAGCGCGCGACGAGGTCGGTGTGCGTGAACGAGAACACGTGGCCGACGTGCAGCGAGCCCGACGCCGTGGGCGGGGGCGTGTCGATCGAGTAGATCTGCTCGCGACCGGCCGTGCCGCGGTCGAACCGGTAGGTGCCCTCGCGCTCCCACGTGCCCCCCCAGACCGATTCGAGGCCTTCGAGCGCGGGCTTGTCGGGAATGCGAGCGGTGTCGGTCATGATGCTCCGGTTCGATATCGGCGGCACCGAGTCAATCGGGAGGTGCCTGAATGTGCGACGATCCAGCCTACCGGAGCGCGCCGCCGTCACCGTAGCCCGCGGAATGGCGCGCCTTCCGCGACGCGGCTGCGATAGTTCAGGCGCGCGTGAGACGCGGCGCGTCGGCGACGAGCCGGGTGGTGTACGGGTGCTCGGGCTCGGCGAGGACCCGATCGGCGGCACCGGCCTCGACGATGCGGCCCGCCTGCATCACCGCGACGCGATCGGCCATGTGCGCCACGACCCCGAGGTCGTGCGAGATGAACAGCAGCGCGAGCCCGCGCTCGCGCTGCAGGTCGTCGAGCAGGTCGAGGATCTGCGCCTGGATGGTGACGTCGAGCGCCGAGACGGGCTCGTCGCAGATCAGGATCTCGGGCGACGCGGCGAGCGCGCGCGCGATCGCCACGCGCTGTCGTTGGCCGCCCGAGAGGGTGAGCGGTCGCCGGCGGGCGACGGATGCCTCGAGCCCGACCTGTTCGAGGAGCTCGGCGATCGCGTGGTCCGCGGTGCGCGGGTGGCGGCCGGGAGCACCGACGTTCCAAGCGTCGGCGAGGATCCGCCCGACGCTCCAGCGGGGATCGAAGGAGCTGAGCGGATCCTGGTAGATCGCCCCGATGCGGCGACGCGCGGGCCGCCGGGTTCGCTCATCGAGCCGCGACCACGGTGCGCCGTCGAGGGTCACCTCGCCGGTGTCGGGCGTCGTGAGCCCGAGCGCGAGGCGCGCGAGCGTCGTCTTGCCCGACCCCGACTCGCCGACGAGCCCCACGGTCTCGCCGCGGCGCACCTCGAGCGAGACGTCTTCGACGGCGGTGAAGCGGCCGCCCGGCACGGCGAAGGTCTTGCTCACGTGATCGATCGCGAGGAGCGGTGGCTCATTCGCGGCGATCGCCACGAGCGCCGGGGACCGCGACGCGGAGCGGTCGACCGCGATCGGGATCGGAGGTTCGGATCGCGCAAGGGGAACGCCTCGCGGGACCTCGCTCGGCACGGCGGCGATGAGCTGTCGCGTGTAGGGCTCCCGGGGGGCGCCGAGCACCTCGGCCGCAGTGCCGGACTCGATGATCTCGCCGGCGCGCATCACGAGGATCCGGTCGGCGAGGTGCCCGACGACGGCGAGGTCGTGGCTGATGAGCAGGATCCCGGTACCGCGCGACTGGATCTCACCGATGAGCGCGAGAATGCGCGCCTGCACGGTCGCATCGAGGGCCGTGGTGGGCTCGTCGGCGATGAGCAGCGGCGGGTCGAGCGCGATCGCCGCCGCGATGAGCGCGCGCTGTCGCAAGCCGCCCGACAGCTCGCCCGAACGTCGCCGGGCGGCGAAGTCGGGATCGGGCATGCCGACGGACGCGAGGAGTTCGTGCACGCGTGCGCGTCGCTCGGGCAGAGACATCCGTTCGTGGATGCGCAGGGGGTCGTCGATCTCGCGGCCCACCGGCCGGAGCGGATCGAGTGAGACGAGCGCGTCCTGCAGGATGAGCCCGACATCGCGTCCGCGTGCACGACGCCACTCGCGTTCGCCCGCGCCGCCGAGTTCGCGACCGCCGACGCGCAGCACGCTCGACTCCGTATGCGAGCCCCGACCGGCCATGCCGAGCAGCGCGCGCGCCGTCACCGACTTTCCCGACCCGGACTCGCCGACGATCGCGACGCACTCGCCCGCAGCGATCGAGAACGTTACGCCGCGCACGACCTCGGTGTCGCCGAATGCGACGCGCAGGTCGGCGACGTCGAGGAGCGGTCGGGTCGTCGGGCTGGTCACGCGTCACCCCGTCCACGGCGGGCGAGCGCGCGGCCCAGCACCGTCGTCGAGATCGTGGTGCCGACGATCATGAGGCCTGGGAACACTGTCATCCACCAGGCGACCGAGAGGTACGTGCGACCGGCCGCGAGCATCGCACCCCACTCGGCGGCGGGCGGCTGCGCACCGAGGCCGAGGTAGCTGAGCGCCGCCGCCCACACGATGGCCTGGCCGACGCCGAGCGTCGCGAGCACGAAGATCGGGATGAGTGCGTTCGGCAGCACATGTCGTGCGATGATGCGTCCGCGCGAGTGCCCGAGCACGCGGGCCGCCTCGACGTACTGCGACGAGCGGATGGCCACGAACTGCCCGCGGATGATGCGTGCGTATCCCGGCGCGGTCGAGAGCCCGACCGCGATCGTGGCTGTGACGGGCCCGGGCCCGTAGACGACGATCACGAGCAGCGCGAGCAGGAGCCCCGGGAACGCGAAGAGCACCTCGACGAGCCGGTTCACGCCGTAGTCGACGACGCGCCCGCCGAACCCGGCGAGCACGCCGAGCACGAGCCCGAACGCGAGGCCGATGAACGTCGCCGTCACGCCGATGAGCAACGACGTGCCCGTGCCGGCGACGACGCGGCTGTAGATGTCGCGCCCCGACTCGTCGGTGCCGAACCAGTGCGCGAGCGACGGCGAATCGAACGCCTCGCTCGGAGAGATCCGGTTCGGGTCCTGCGTCTCGAGAAGGCCCGGGACGACGGTCGCCGCGAGCAGGAACAGCACGAACGCCCCGGCGACGACGGTGCCCGCCCGCGGCAGGCGGGCGATCCGCGCACGCCTGCGGGGCGCGTGCGCGACCTCGGCGTCGATCGTCGTCTGGCGCAGTTCGAGCTCGCTCATCGGCCTGCCTCCTGCCGCAGCCTCGGGTCGGCGGTGCGCGAGGCGACATCCGTCAGCACGGTCATCACGACGTACACGAGCGCGATGAGCAGCACCACCCCGGTGACGACGGGGATGTCGCGCAGGGTGACCGCCTGCAGCAGCGTCCTGCCGAGACCCGGGATCGCGAAGATCGTCTCGACGACGACGGCTCCCGAGAGCAACCAGCCGAGCGCCCAGCCCGAGAGGCTGATGCCGGGCAGCGCCGCGTGGCGGATCGTGTGCCTCAGGCGCACGCCGACCGCGCTCTCGCCGCGTGCCCGCGCCGAGACCACGAACGGCTGCGTCATCGCGTCGAGCAGGCTCTCGCGCATCACCTGCGCGAGGAACCCGGCGAGCGGGATCGCGAGCGTCACGACGGGGAGCACGAGTCCCGACGCCGTGCCGGTCGCGACCGGCGGGAACCAACCGAGCCCGGTGCTGAAGATCGCGATGAGCACCGCGGCCAGCCAGAACTGGGGGAGTGCGGCGGCCGTCAGCTCCACGCCCTCGCCGATGGCCGTCGCGATGCGTCCGCGACCGGTCGACACGAGTGAGAGCGCCAACGCGAGCACCCACGCGAGCGCGAGTGAGAGCACCGCCAGCAGCAGCGTGCCGCCGATCTGCGCACCGAGCAGTTCGGCGACGGGGATCTTCAGCGCGTACGAGTCGCCGAGGTCGCCAGTGAGCAGGCGACCGAGCATCGCGAAGTACTGCAGGAGCAGCGGCTGGTCGAGCCCGTAGTCGCGCCGGACCTGGTCGAGCGCCTCCTGGGAGGCCTGCGAGCCCGGACCGCCGAGGATCGCCTGCGCGGGGTCGCCGGGGATCAGGCGGATGGCGAAGAACGTCAGCGTCGCCACCGCCCACATGACGAAGACGGCACCGCCGAGGAGGAGCACGAAGTGCCGCAGCGGCCGGTCGCCGCGACGCCCGCCGCTCAGTCGATGAGCCACGCGTCGGCGAAGCTCGGTGTCGAGACCGTCGGCAGGGCGCGCGCACCCTGAACGTTCGCGCTGAGCAGGAAGCTGTTCTGCTGGTCGTACAACGGCAGCAGGTAGTGTCCGCCGAGGATCAGCTGCTGCGCCTGCTCGTAGAGGGCCGCGCGCTCGGTCGGATCGCTCGTCGAAGCCGCACCGGTGAGGAGTGCGTCGACCTCGGGGTCGTCGAGCTGCGCGAGGTTCGCGAAGTACCCGCTCGGCGCGGGCGTGATGCTGTCGGAGTGGTACAGGATCCGCAGCACGTCGGGCCCGACCTTCGTGTACGGTGCGCTCACGATCTCGTACTCGTGCGCGAAGAGCGCGCCGTACCAGCTCGACAGGTCGAGCAGCGAGATCACCACGTCGAATCCGGCCTCCTTCGCCGTGGCCTGGACCTGCTCGAACAGCGACTGCTCGGCGGGGATCGACTGGTTGGTGCTCACGGGGAATCGGAGCGTCAGTCGTACGCCGTCCTTCATGCGCGTGCCGTCGCCGTCGCGCTCGGTCCAGCCCGCTTCGTCGAGGAGCGTGTTCGCCGCGTCGAGGTCGGACGCGAAGAGCGTCTCGTCGGCGTAGGCGAGCGGCTCGACCGACGAGAGCGGCGAGTACGAACGCTCGGCGGTGCCGAAGAAGAGCGAGTCGATGCCGTCGTTCACGGCGACGGCGCGGATGAACGCCTCACGGACGCGTTCGTCGTCGAACGGCGCCTGCCCGGAGTTCAGCTCGATGCGGTTCGAGGCGCCCGGTCGCGGTGCATCGATCCACGTGAAGGCGTCGTCGCCCTCGGCTGCGGCGATCGTGTCGGGCTGGGGGTTGTCGATCACGTCGACCTGCCCGCCCTGCAGTGCGGCGTAGCGCGTCGAAGAGTCGGGCACGAACCGCCACTCGATGCCCTCGAGATAGGCGGGGCCGGTGTGCGCGGCGTCGGCCGGGGCCGACGCGTAGTCGTCGTTGCGCACGAGCGACACGTGATCCTGCTTGACCCACTCGTCGACGATGAACGGGCCCGTGCCGACGGGCGCCTGGCAGTTCGCGTCCATGCCGCGGGCGATGCCGGCCGGCGATTGGATCGCCGTCCACGGCTGGGCGAGCGACTCCAGCAGGGCGCTGTCGGGCGCGCTCAGCACGAACCGGGCGACGCGATCGCTGACGACCTCGACCGACTCGACCTTGCCCATCGCGAGGTAGCCCGTCGACGACTGGGTCGCCGGGTCCTTCAGGTGCTCGACGTTGACCTTGACGGCCTCGGCATCGAGGGGGGTGCCATCGGTGAACTCGATGCCCTCGCGCAGCGTGAACTCCCAGGCGAGCTGGTCGACGGAGGGCTCCCACGACTCGGCGAGCCACGGGATGATCTCGCCCGACTCGTCGCGCGAGACGAGCGACTCGAGGAACTGCCCGGCGATGAGCGCCTGCGGGTAGTTGCCGCCGACGTGCGGGTCGAGGCAGGTCGGCTCGGCGTCGCCGCTCGCGTAGACGAGGGTGCCGCCTTCGACGGGATCGCCGGATGACTCGGGCTCGGCCGCTTGGCACCCGACGAGCGAGATCGTGGTGACGAGCGCGACGGCGCCGGCGAGGAAGCCGGACCTGCGCGTCGTCGAGGGGGCGGTCACGTGTGCAGCACGCATCGAGTTCCTTGCGACGAGGGGGAGTGGCAGTGGCATCCGCTCATTCGGAGCCCGGAATCATCCTGACACCGCGCAGAAGCTCGGACAAGCAAGTTGTTCTATTTCACATAGAAGAATAGAATTTCAGAGTGCTCATCCGCATCGATCCGACGCTCGCGACCCCGCTCTACGAGCAGTTGGTCTCGGGCATACGCGCGTCGATCGTCGACGGTCGGCTGTCGGGCGGTGAGCGGCTGCCTGCCGCCCGAGAGCTCGCGGCCGCGCTCGATCTCAACGTGCACACCGTGCTGCGCGCCTATCACGTGCTGCGCGACGAGCGGCTCATCGAACTGCACCGCGGGCGCGGCGCCGTCGTGGCCGTCCGCATCGGGGGGCACGCCGCGCTCGCCGGGGCGATCCACGACCTCGTCGACGAGGCGAAGTCGCACGACGTGTCCGAGGGCGCGCTCCTCGCGCTCATCCACGAGGCCTATCGGTGGACGCCGCAGGCGACCGGAGTGCAGCGCCCGATGCCGACCCGGTGATCGCGCGTCGTTCGCATCGACCCGATACACTCGTGGGAACGACATCGAACCGGCCATCACCGGGGAGTCTTCGGAAGAACGGCGAACGCCCAGTAGAACCGAACGGGTCAGGCCCGTCACAGCCTAAGAACAAGCGGTGCAGCGATCCCGAGCGAGTCGACGGATCGAGGCGCAAGCGGGGTGGTACCGCGGCTGAACTCGTCGAGTCGGCCGTCCTCGTGGATCAGGCAAGTCCATCCAGGAGGAGAACGTTGTACCCCAAGGGCCAGGATGCAGAGTCCGCCGCCTCCGGCGTCGCGCCATCGCCGAGCTTCCCCGCCATCGAGCGCGAGGTGCTCGCGTTCTGGAACGCCGACGGCACCTTCCAGGCATCGATCGACCAGCGGCGGGGCGCGCCCGAATGGGTCTTCAACGACGGCCCGCCCTTCGCCAACGGGCTGCCGCACTACGGCCACCTGCTGACCGGGTACGCCAAAGACGTCTTCCCGCGCTTCCAGACCATGCGCGGCCGGCAGGTGCACCGCCGCTTCGGATGGGACACGCACGGACTCCCCGCCGAGCTCGAGGCCGAGCGCCAGCTCGGCATCACCGACAAGAGCGAGATCGAGGAGATGGGCATCGCGGCCTTCAACGAGGCCGCGCGCACCGCGGTGCTGCGCTACACGAAGGAGTGGCAGGACTACGTCACCCGGCAGGCGCGCTGGGTCGACTTCGAGAACGACTACAAGACGCTCGACGTCACGTTCATGGAGTCGGTGATCTGGGCGTTCAAGACCCTGCACGACAAGGGTCTCGCCTATGAGGGCTACCGCGTGCTGCCGTATTGCTGGCGCGACCAGACGCCGCTGTCGAACCACGAGCTGCGAATGGACGACGACGTCTACAAGGACGTGCAGGACCAGACCGTGACGGTGACCTTCCCGCTCACCGGCGCCAAGGCGGAGTCGCTGGGCCTCACCGCCGTGCGCGCTCTGGCGTGGACCACGACCCCGTGGACGCTGCCCACGAACTTCGCCCTCGCGGTCGGTCCAGACATCGAGTACGCCGTCGTTCCCGCCGGGCCGAACGGCACCCCCGACGCAACCGTGCTTCGCGAGAAGGCCGGCGACGGGGCATCCGACACCGAGGTGCTCGGCGGCGAGTACCTGCTCGCCGCCGACCTCGTCGGCAACTACGCGAAGGAACTCGGCTACGACGACGCCGACACCGCCCGCGCGGCGATCTCGCGCACCGTGCGCGGTGCCGATCTCGACGGCGTCACCTACGACCGCCTCTTCGACTACTACGCCGACGTCGAGGCCTACGGGGTGCAGCACGCGTGGCGCATGCTCGTCGCCGACTACGTCACGACCGAAGACGGCACGGGCATCGTGCACCAGGCACCCGCGTACGGCGAGGAGGACCAGAAGATCGGCGAGGCGGCCGGCATCCCGGTCATCATCTCGCTCGACGAGGGCGGCAGGTTCCTGCCTGCCGTGACCGATGTCGCGGGAATGCTCTGGAGCGACGCCAACAGGCCGCTCATCCGGCTGCTGAAGGCCGAGGGGCGGCTGCTCCGCGAGGCGAGCTACGTGCACTCGTACCCGCACTGCTGGCGGTGCCGCAACCCGCTCATCTACAAGGCGGTCTCGAGCTGGTTCATCCGCGTCTCCGAGTTCCGCGACCGCATGGGCGACCTCAACCAGGAGGTCACCTGGGTGCCCGAGAACGTCAAGGAGGGCCAGTTCGGCAAGTGGGTCGCCGGCGCGCGCGACTGGTCGATCAGCCGCAACCGCTACTTCGGCTCGCCGATCCCCGTGTGGAAGAGCGACGACCCGGCACACCCACGCGTCGACGTCTACGGGTCGCTCGCCGACCTCGAGCGCGACTTCGGCACGCTGCCGCGCAACCCCGACGGCGAGCCAGACCTGCACCGGCCCTACATCGACGACCTCACGCGGCCGAACCCCGATGACCCCACCGGTCGTTCGACGATGCGGCGAATCCCAGACGTCTTCGACGTGTGGTTCGACTCGGGGTCGATGCCGTTCGCCCAGGTGCACTACCCGTTCGAGAACCAGGAGTGGTTCGACACCCGCCAGCCCGCCGACTTCATCGTCGAGTACATCGGGCAGACACGCGGCTGGTTCTACGTCATGCACGTCCTGTCCACGGCGCTCTTCGACCGGGTGGCGTTCAAGAACGTCGTGAGCCACGGCATCGTGCTGGGCAGCGACGGCCAGAAGATGTCGAAGTCGCTGCGCAACTACCCCGACGTGAACGAGGTCTTCGACCGCGACGGCTCCGACGCGATGCGCTGGTTCCTGATGTCGAGCCCCGTGCTCCGCGGCGGAAACCTCGTCGTCACCGAAGAGGGCATCCGCGAGGGCGTGCGCCAGTTCATGCTGCCGCTCTGGAGCACCTGGTACTTCTTCTCTCTGTATGCGAACACCGCGCGCCGGTCGACCGACCCGGCGACCACGGGGTACGAGGCTCAGCGGCGCACCGACTCGACCGACGTGCTCGACCGCTACCTGCTGGCGAAGCTGCGCGATCTCGTGACCCGCGTCACCGAAGATCTCGAGGACTTCGACACGACCCTCGCCGCGCAGAAGCTGCGCGACTTCGGCGACGTGCTCACGAACTGGTACGTCCGTCGTTCGCGCGATCGGTTCTGGGCGGGCGTCGACGCCGACGGCAACGGCCGCGAGGCGTTCGACACGCTGTTCACCGTGCTCGAGACGCTGACCCGCCTCTCGGCTCCGCTGCTGCCCCTCATGTCCGAGCAGGTGTGGCGCGGGCTCACGGGCGGCCGCAGCGTGCACCTGGCCGATTGGCCCGATGCCGACGAGTTCCCGGCCGACGATGCGCTCGTCGCCGCCATGGACGCGGTGCGCGAGATCAGCGGCGCGGCCCTCGCCCTGCGCAAGCAGGCGGGCCGCCGGGTGCGGCTGCCGCTCGCGAGCCTCACGATCGTCACGACGGATGCCGCGGGCCTCGCTCCGTTCGAAGCGATCCTGCGTGACGAGCTCAACGTGAAGTCCGTCGACCTCGTCTCGCTCGACGGGTCGAGCGCAGAGGCGTACGGGGTCACCAAGCGCTTGAGCGTCAACGCCCGGGCGGCGGGGCCGAGGCTCGGCAAGTCGGTGCAGCAGGCGATCCAGGCGGCGAGGGCCGGTGACTGGTCGCTCGACGGCGACTCCGTCGTCGCGGGCGGCATCGCGCTCGAGCCGGGGGAGTACGACCTCGTGCTCGAAGCCGGTGGCTCGGGCGACGGGCAGAGCGCCCTCGCGTTGCTCGCCGACGGCGGATTCGTCATCCTCGACACGGCGACGACGGCCGACCTCGAGGCCGAGGGCAGGGCGCGCGACATCGTGCGCGCCGTGCAGGACGCGCGCAAGGCCGCCGGGCTCGAGGTCGGCGACCGCATCCGGCTCAGGCTGTCGCTCGACGACGAGAGCCGTGCGTCGGCCGAGGGGCATCGCGAGCTGATCTCGGGTGAGACGCTCGCGACGACACTCGAACTCGCCGAGCTCGACGCGGTGACCGGGTCGGGAATACAGCCGCTCGCAGGGGGCACGACACTGATCATCGGATTGGAGAAGGCGTGAACGACGAGATCGACCACGACGCCCGCGCCGCCGCCGACGCGGTGTTCGCGGCGCTGCTCGCACGCGTGGGCGAGGGCTCGCCCCGTCCCCGGCTGGCACCGACCCGCCGAACCGTCGAGCTGCTCGGCGACCCGCACCGCGCGGCGCCGGTGATCCACATCACCGGCACGAACGGCAAGACCTCGACGAGTCGCATGATCGAGAGCCTGCTGCGCGCGTCGGGCCTGCGCACCGGACTGCTCACGAGTCCGCACCTCGAGCGCTTCACCGAGCGCATCCGCATCGACGGGGAACCCATCGACGACGAGGCCGTGGCTCGCAACTGGGAGGAGATCCTCCCCTTCATCGCGATCGTCGACGTCGAGCTCGAACAGGCCGGCGAGGCACCGCTCACCTTCTTCGAGGTGCTCACCGCGCTCGCCTTCGCGTGCTTCGCCGACGCGCCGGTCGACGTCGTCGTGCTCGAGGTCGGCATGGGCGGCGAATGGGACTCGACGAACGTCGCCGATGGGCAGGTCGCGGTGTTCACCCCGATCGCGCTCGACCACGAGGGCCGGCTCGGCTCGACCATCGAGGCGATCGCGCGCACGAAGTCGGGCATCATCAAGCCGGCGGCCTCCGTCGTGACGGCCATCCAGCCCGATGAGGCGCTCGCGGTCCTCGAGCAGGCGGCCGACCTGACCGAGTCGACGCTCGCGGTCGAGGGAGACGCGTTCGCGGTCGTCGACTCAACGGTCGCCGTCGGCGGCCAGCTCGTGACGATCCGCGGTCTCGCGGGTGAGTACGCCGACCTCCAGCTGCCGCTCTTCGGACGGCACCAGGCCGAGAACGCCGCCGTCGCGGTGGCCGCGGTCGAGGCATTCATCGGCGGCGGATCGGTGCGCCTCGCCGACTCCGTCGTCGCGCAGGGCCTCGCTGCGGCGACGTCGCCCGGTCGCCTGCAGGTCGTCGGTGCCGAACCGACGATCATCGTCGATGCGGCCCACAACCCGCACGGCGCAGCTGCGCTCATCGCCGGGCTCGAGGAGTACTTCGACTTCGACGAGGTGGCGTTCGTCTTCGGCGTCCTCGCCGACAAGGACGTCGCCGGCATCGTCGACGCGCTCGCCCGCCGCGCGGGCCCGTTCGTGGTGACCGCCCCCGAGAGCGACCGTGCGGTGCCTGCCGAGCAGCTCGGCGCCTTCGTCGCCGATCGCATCGGCGCCGACCGCGTGAGTGTCGCGCCCCGTCTCGACGACGCGCTCGACGAGGCCCGCGCCTGGGCGGCGGAAGCCCCCAAGCGCGCAGTAGTCGTGGCCGGTTCGATCGCGCTCGTCGGCGAGGCCATGATCATCGCCGACGACCGGGAATGGGGGCGCTGATGACCGCGCCGGAACCGTCCGAACCGACACCCGAGACACCCGACGATGCGACGGCGCAGCAGGCACGTCCGGCACGCCCGGCGCGATCCCTGCGACAGAGCCTCGCCGCGGTCATCCTCGCGTGCGAGGCGCTCATCGTGTTCCTCGCCGCCCTCGTGATCTGGGGCCTCGCCCAGGGCGAGCCGGCAGGCGTGCTGCCGTCGTGGGTCGCCCTCGCGGCAGGCGGCGTCATCATCGTGGCCCTGATCGTGACGATCGGGCTGCTGCGCCACCGGTGGGCGTACGCGCTCGGCTGGACGCTGCAGCTGCTGATCCTCGCGTCAGGCTTCCTCAACCCGGCGATGTTCGTCGTCGGGGTGATCTTCGGCGGCATGTGGTGGTATGCCATGGTCGTCGGGGCCCGCATCGACCGACAGCACGCGGCAGACGCCGCGGCAGGGAAGGAACAGCAATGACCAGTGCGATCGAAGAGACCCTCGTGCTCGTGAAGCCCGACGGGGTCGCCCGCAACCTCAGCGGAGAGATCCTGCGCCGAATCGAGGCCAAGGGCTATTCGCTCGTCGACATCCGGCTCGTGCAGGCCGACCGCGAGCTGCTCGCGAAGCACTACGCCGAGCACGAGGGCAAGCCCTTCTACGAGCCGCTCATCGAGTTCATGCAGTCGGGTCCGTCGGTCGCCATCCGGGTCGCGGGCAACCGCGTCATCGAGGGCTTCCGCGTGCTCGCCGGCACGACCGACCCGACGACGGCGGCCCCCGGCACGATCCGCGGGGACTTCGGCCGCGACTGGGGCCTCAAGGTGCAGCAGAACCTCGTGCACGGCTCCGACTCCGCCGAGTCGGCCGAGCGCGAGCTCGCGCTCTGGTTCGCCTGAGATCAGTGGGTTGAGGAGGGAGCGCAAGCGACCGTCTCGAAACCGGAGCGCAACGCGTTCTCCGGGTTTCGGGACGCTGGTCTCGAGACGGCGCTGCGCGCCTCCTCGACCCGCCGCCTTCGTCGCTCCTCAGCCCGCGTGAGCTGGATCAGAGGTTCTGCAGGTCGATCAGCACCCGCGGGATCGCGTTCATCTGCGCCTGCGCGAGCAGCACGACCACCGCATAGCTGACGATCGTGATCAGCGGCACCCATGCGAACCAAGCTCCGGCGAGGCGTCGTACACGTGCCGGTACGGGAATATTGCCTTCGCGAAGGTTGTACAGCGTGACCGCCCAGAATGTCGGGATGGTGACCGCCCACGTGAGCATGCACCACGGGCACAGCACGTCGAGCACGTAGATGCTCTGCGCGATGAGCCAGCCGACGAAGACGAGTGCGCCGGCGACGCCGAGGTTGAACCCGACCCAGAACCAGCGCGGGAATCGCACACCGCCGAGCAGTGCGACGCCGATCGTGATCACGACGGGCCAGGCCATCAGGCCGATGAACGGGTTCGGGAACCCGAACACCGAGCCCTGCGCCGATCCGAGGTTGACACCGCACCCGACGAGCACGCCGACATCGCAGGACGGCACGTGCCCCGGCTCGCTCAGCACGAGCACCTTCTCGAGCGCGAGTTCGAAGGCGGCGAGGAGGCCGAGCGCCCCCGCGACGATCAGGAACACGGCGAACGCGAGGGGCCGGGAACGTCGGGAGGGGTCGGGCATGCTCCGTATTCTGGCATGCCGGTTCCACCGTCTCCCGTGAGAGCATGCGATAATCGAGGGAGTCGTCCGGGCCGCGCCCGGCGCGACACCGACGAAGGCTTCGAGGATGCACCGCATCCGCAGTGGGCGGGAACGAACCCGCAAGACGTGGCGACACAGGCAACCTGCCGGTCGCAGTGATGAAGGATTGGCGGGGCTGCGCATGGCGCAGCACCGCTCGAGAGAGTACGGAACGACGGCGCGGCCGTCGCAACCGGCGTAGGAGTGCACCAGAGATGGTGGAAGGCAACGAGAAGAACACGAACGAACCCGACTCGCGCGGAAACGCTCCGAGGCGACGCGGTGGCCTCTTCGGGTCACGGCGAGGGCGCGGCAAGTCCGTCGAGACGCCTCCGGCCGAGCCGCAGCCCGTCATCGAGGCGGATGTCCCGACTCGCGAATCGGCGGCGCACGAGGCCGCCGCGGACGAGGGGCGCAGCGGCTCCGAGCAGATCGCCCCGGTCGATGAGCAGGTGCAGGCCGAGGCATCCGAAACGGAGCCGTCCGACGAACCTGCCGTGACCGAAGATGCCGGCGCAGTCGTCGCCGACGACGCTGCGGCGCCGGTCTCGCCGATCCCGACCATGCTGACGACCACGTCGCTGATCTTCCACGCTCCGCCCGTGCTCGTCCCGGCCGAAAGGCCCGAGCGCGCCGATCGCGGCGAGCCTGCGCCCGACGAGTCGTCGAGCGTGCGCCGCCGCACCCGTCGCCGCAGCGGCGAAGAGGGTCGCCCCGCCGCAGACGAGCCCGCCAACAACGTCGTCAAGGTGCGCAAGCCCCGCGAGCCCGAGCTCATCACCGAGCCGCAGAAGGTCAAGGGCTCGACGCGCCTCGAGGCGAAGAAGCAGCGCCGGCGTGACGGCCGAGACGCCGGTCGCCGGCGCGCAGTGATCACCGAGGCCGAGTTCCTGGCGCGCCGCGAGTCGGTCGACCGCTCGATGGTCGTGCGCGAGAAGGGCGGCCGCATCCAGATCGGCGTGCTCGAGGACGGCGTGCTCGTCGAGCACTACGTCGCCCGCAACCAAGACGCATCCCTCATCGGGAATGTGTACCTCGGCCGTGTGCAGAACGTCCTCCCGTCGATGGAGGCCGCCTTCGTCGACATCGGCCGAGGCCGCAACGCGGTGCTCTACTCGGGCGAGGTCGACTGGGACGCCGCCGCCGAGAACGGCGAGAAGAACCAGCCCCGCCGCATCGAACTGGCGCTCAAGCCCGGCGACCGAGTGCTCGTGCAGGTCACGAAGGACCCGGTGGGCCACAAGGGTGCGCGCCTCACGAGCCAGGTCTCACTGCCCGGCCGCTACCTCGTGTACGTGCCGAACGGATCGATGAACGGCATCAGCCGCAAGCTGCCCGACACCGAGCGTGCGCGTCTCAAGAAGATCCTCAAAGAGGTGCTCCCCGAGAACCAGGGCGTCATCGTGCGCACAGCGGCCGAGGGTGCGACCGAAGAACAGCTGACGCTCGACGTCAACCGTCTCATCGCGCAGTGGGCCGACGTGCAGTCGACCCTCGAGAAGGTGCAGGCGCCGGCGCTGCTGCACTCCGAGCCCGACCTCCTCATCAAGATCGTGCGCGACGTCTTCAACGAGGACTTCCAGAAGATGGTCATCGAGGGCGACGGTGCGCGCCAGACCATCGAGAAGTACCTTCGCGCCGTGGCGCCCGACCTGCTCGATCGGGTCGAGGCCTACGCGGGCGAGCGCGACTCGTTCGACGAGTTCCGCATCAGCGAGCAGATCGAGAAGGCGCTCGACCGCAAGGTGTGGCTGCCCTCGGGCGGCTCGCTCGTCATCGACCGCACCGAGGCGATGACCGTCGTCGACGTGAACACCGGCAAGTTCGTCGGCTCGGGCGGCAACCTCGAAGAGACCGTCACCAAGAACAACCTCGAGGCGGCAGAAGAGATCGTCCGCCAGCTGCGCCTGCGCGACATCGGCGGCATCATCGTCGTCGACTTCATCGACATGGTGCTCGAGTCCAACCGCGACCTCGTGCTGCGCCGCCTCGTCGAGTGCCTTTCGCGGGATCGCACCAAGCACCAGGTCGCCGAGGTCACGTCACTCGGCCTCGTGCAGATGACCCGCAAGAAGCTCGGTCTCGGCCTGCTCGAGACCTTCAGCGAGCCCTGCGAGGTCTGCGCAGGCCGCGGCATCATCGTGCACCACGAGCCCATCCTGAAGCACCGCGCTCCGCAGCAGCCCGAGCGCCGCCGTGGCCGTGGCGGCAGCCAGCAGCAGTCGCAGCCTGCAGCGTCGACCGCGCCGCACACGGGCACGCACGCGATCACCGAAGACGTGAAGCACGCGCTCGCACAGATCGCCGCTTCGACGATTCCGCACGGCGAGCCGAAGGCCGAGACGGCAGATGCCCCTGCTGCGGCGTCGAGCGAAACCGCGGCATCGACCGCGCCCGAGCAGAAGCCGGTCGAGTCGACCGGGGGCCGTCGACGCGGTCGTCACCGTCGGGTGACGCAGGAGCAGGGTGCCGGTGAGACGGTCTCGAGCCCGACCGAAACGCCCGCTGCGCCGCGTGCCGACGCACCGGCCGAGCCCGACGCATCCGTCCACGTGCCCGCTGCCGAGCCTTCGCCTGCCGAGCCGGGCGTCTCCGACGTGCCCATCATCGACCTGCCCGCACCCGCCGTCGACCGCAAGCGGCCGGCACGGGTGCCCGAGGCCGAGGTGCTCCTCGACTCGGTGCTCGACGCGCTTCCCGCGCCGAAGAAGGCCGGCGAGGGTCGCGCCCGCAGCCGTCGGGTGTCGACCGGGGCGCTGAGCGGCGGCAGTGCCGTCCCCGTCATCACCCGAGCCGACGGCGACCGCGCCGACGAGGCATCCGACCGCTCAGAGTGACGCGTCGCGCCCATTGCGCGCGCGTCGCTCTCGCGGGGTCACCCGAAGGCCGCTACGGCGAAGGCGCACGATGAGCTCGCGCGGCGAGACCGCTTCGGCGCCCGCGGCGATGAGTTCGTCGTACCGTTCGATCGGGACGTCGTAGTGGTCGAGGTCGAACGCGCGCGGGGGCACGTCCATGCGCCGCGCGAACGCGTGCAGCTCATCGACCGAGACGTCGCTCACGAGGTGCGACCACACGGTGCCGTGCTTGGGCCAGAGCGGCGTGTCGATGAGCACCGTCATGCCGCGATCCTACGCGGGGCGCGCGCGACTCGCCGGGGTGACGCGCGTTTGCACGGCCCCGGGTCATCCGGTAAACTCGACCGTTGGTGCCGCCGCTTATCCCGGCGCGCCCGTCTGCAGACGTTCTGCAACACAGTTTTCTGGCAGTGACGACCCTCCTTCCCGCTGGGGTCCCGCGCAGTGACACCCCATCAGACAGTCGGAACCGCCAGGTTCCCCAGAGATAGGTACGAGTAGTGGTTTACGCAGTAGTGCGCGCCGGCGGTCGGCAGGAGAAGGTCGAAGTCGGCACCATCGTGACGATGGACCGCATCAAGGCTGACAAGGACGGCAAGGTCCAGCTCACCCCGGTGCTCCTCGTCGACGGCGAGAAGATCACCTCCGACGCCAAGTCGCTCGAGAAGGTCACCGTCACGGCTGAGGTCCTCAACGACCTTCGCGGCCCCAAGATCGTGATCCAGAAGTTCAAGAACAAGACCGGCTACAAGAAGCGCCAGGGCCACCGTCAGGAGCTCACGCGCGTCAAGATCACCGGCATCAAGTAGCCCAGCGGCCCGCAAGGAGAATCAGACATGGCACACAAAAAGGGAGCGAGCTCCACTCGCAACGGTCGTGACTCGAACGCCCAGCGCCTCGGCGTGAAGCGCTTCGGCGGCCAAGTCGTCAGCGCCGGCGAGATCCTCGTCCGCCAGCGCGGCACGCACTTCCACCCGGGTGCGGGCGTCGGTCGCGGTGGCGACGACACCCTCTTCGCGCTCGAGGCCGGCGCGGTGCAGTTCGGCAACAAGGGCGGCCGCAAGGTCGTCAACATCGTGGCGGCCGGCGAATAGTCGACCGACGGTCTTCGTGAGGGCGGGCTTCGGCTCGCCCTCACGTGTTTTCATCAGAAGGAGGGGTGCGGAATGGTCAGCTTCGTCGACGAGGTGACGCTGTTCCTGCGCGCCGGTCACGGCGGCAACGGGTGCGTCTCGGTCCGTCGTGAGAAGTTCAAGCCGCTCGGCGGGCCCGATGGCGGCAACGGCGGCAACGGCGGTGACATCGTGCTCGTCGCCGACCCCCAGGTCACGACGCTGCTCGGGTATCACGGCCGCCCGCACCGCTCCAGCGACAACGGGCAGCCGGGCATGGGCGACAACCGTTCGGGCGCCATGGCCGAGACCCTCGAGCTTCCCGTGCCGATCGGCACGGTCGTGAAGGACGACGAGGGCAACGAACTCGCCGACCTCACCGAGCCCGGCATGCGATTCGTCGCCGCTGCGGGCGGCCTCGGAGGCCTCGGCAACGCCGCGCTCGCGACCACGAAGCGCAAGGCGCCGGGCTTCGCCCTGCTCGGAACGCTCGGCGACGAGACCGAGGTCACGCTCGAGCTGAAGACCATCGCCGATGTCGCGCTCGTCGGATACCCCTCGGCCGGCAAGTCGAGCCTGATCGCCGCCCTCTCCGCGGCGCGGCCCAAGATCGCCGACTACCCGTTCACGACGCTGCACCCGAACCTCGGCGTCGTGCAGGCAGGCGACCACCGCTTCACCGTCGCCGACGTACCGGGCCTCATCGAGGGCGCCAGTGAGGGCAAGGGGCTCGGACTCGAGTTCCTGCGCCATGTCGAGCGCTGCTCGGCCCTGCTGCACGTCGTCGACTGCGCGACGCTCGAGCCTGGGCGCGACCCGGTCACCGACCTCGACGTCATCCTCGCCGAGCTCGCCGCCTATCCCGTGCCCGAGGGGCAGCTGCCGCTGCTCGAACGCCCGCAGCTCATCGCCCTCAACAAGATCGACGTGCCCGAGGCGCGTGAGCTCGCCGACTTCGTGCGCGGCGAGTTCGAGGCGCGCGGCTACCGCGTGTTCGAGATCTCGACCGTGAGCCACGAAGGCCTGCGTCAGCTCGGATTCGCGCTGGGTGAACTGGTCGACCAGGCACGGGCGGATGCCGCTGCCGAGCCCGTCGCCGAACGCATCGTCATTCGCCCGAGGTTCGTCAACGACCCCGGATTCACCGTGCGCGCCGAGGGTGGCAGCTACGGCACGCTCTACCGGGTGCTCGGCAAGAAGCCCGAGCGATGGGTTCAGCAGACCGACTTCACCAATGACGAGGCGGTGGGCTTCCTCGCCGACCGGCTCGCGAAGCTCGGCGTCGAAGACGAACTCGTGCGCGCGGGTGCCGTCGCAGGATCGACCGTCGTCATCGGCAAGGGCTCTGGCGTCGTCTTCGACTGGGAGCCGACGCTGACTTCGACCGCCGAGCTCATCACCGCGCCGCGCGGCACTGACGTGAGGCTCGACGAGAACCGTCGCGCAACGCGCGCCGAGCGCAAGAGCGAGTACCACGAGCGCATGGACGCGAAGGCCGAGGCACGGGCCGAGCTGCAGCGCGAGCGCGAGGCGGGGCTGTGGGCGGACGAGCCCGCGATGTCCGACTCCGCCACCGATGCCGATGCTCCGGTCGAGACCGGTTCGGAGGACGCGACGGGCGAGGGCGAACGGTGACTCCGCGCTCCCGCGCCGAGATCCCCACGGCTCGCCGCATCGTCGTGAAGGTCGGCTCGTCGTCGATCAGCGGCGAGAACGCCGACCAGATCGCCCCGCTCGTCGACGCGCTCGCCACGGCGCACGCGCGCGGCGCCGAGGTCGTGCTCGTCTCGTCGGGTGCCATCGCCACGGCGATCCCGTTCCTCAGCCTCGGCGGGCGACCCACCGACCTCGCCACGCAGCAGGCCGCGGCGGCGGTCGGGCAGAACGTGCTGATGTGGCGCTACCAGACGAGCCTCGACCGATATGGGGTGCTCGCCGGCCAGGTGCTGCTGACCGCGGGCGACCTCGAGCACGAGACGCCTCGGCTGAACGCCCAGCGTGCGATGGATCGGTTGCTCGCGCTGCGGATCCTGCCGATCGTGAACGAGAACGACACGGTCGCCACCCACGAGATCCGATTCGGAGACAACGACCGGCTGGCGGCCCTCGTCGCCGAGCTCATCGGCGCCGACCTGCTCGTGCTGCTCTCCGACGTCGACGCGATGTACACGAGACCGCCGCACCTCGAAGGAGCCGAGCGCATCGCGCACGTGCCCTACGGTGATGAGCTCGCCGGGGTCGAGATCGGTTCGGTCGGTCGCGCGGGGGTCGGCACCGGGGGAGCCGAGACCAAGGTGTCCGCCGCACGCATCGCGGCCGAGGCC
Organism: Agromyces cavernae; assembly: GCF_021044935.1. Taxonomy (GTDB): domain Bacteria; phylum Actinomycetota; class Actinomycetes; order Actinomycetales; family Microbacteriaceae; genus Agromyces; species Agromyces cavernae. The sequence continues at coordinate 401,034 of NZ_JAJNMP010000002.1, read as the reverse complement.
GGCACTGCCGTGCTCATCACCGCCACGACACTCGTCGACGACGCCCTGGCGGGCCGCGAGGTCGGCACCTGGTTCGAACCCGCCCCCTGACCCCTCGTCACACGGCGATCGCACGTCACGGCGCGCCGTAGGCTGGATCCATGGAGCAGACCGCCCTCGACACCACCGTGCTCGACGAACGCCTTGCCGCGGCCAAGCAGGCGTCGTACCGGCTCGCCCGTGCGACGACCGCCGAGAAGGACGCGGCACTCGAGCAGGTCTCGTCACTGCTGCGCGCCCGCGCGACCGACATCGTCGCCGCGAACGAGCTCGATCTCGACGCGGGTCGAGTGTCGGGTCTGGCCGAGGGGCTCCTCGACCGGCTCACGCTCGACGAGCGGCGCATCGCGTCGATCGCCGACGCCGTGCTCGAGGTCATCGGCCTCACCGACCCGATCGGCGAGACGGTCAGCGGCCGCACCCTGCCGAGTGGAGTCCGCATCGATCAGGTGCGCGTGCCGCTCGGGGTCGTCGGCGCGATCTACGAGGCACGTCCGAACGTGACGATCGACATCGCCGTGCTCGCACTGAAGAGCGGCAATGCGGTCGTGCTGCGCGGCGGCAGCGCGGCGGAGCAGACCAACCGGGTGCTCATCGACGTGCTCCGCGGCGCTCTCGACGCCGTCGGGCTTCCGGCCGAGGCCGTGCAGACCGTCGACGACTTCGGCCGCGACGGTGCCCGACACCTGATGCAGGCCCGCGACTACGTCGACGTGCTCATCCCGCGCGGCAGCGCGGGCCTCATCCGCGCGGTCGTCGATGAAGCACGCGTACCCGTCATCGAGACGGGTGCGGGGGTCGTGCACATGTTCCTCGACGAGTCGGCGCCCGAACAGTGGGCGGTCGACCTCGTGCACAACGCCAAGGTGCAGCGGCCGAGTGTCTGCAACGCCCTCGAGACGCTCCTCGTGCACCGCGACGCCGCCGAGCGGCTGCTGCCCTCGGTCATCGACCGGCTCGAGGCATCCGGCGTCACCGTGCACGCCGACGAACGCGTACGCGCGCTGCGACCCGAGGCGCTGCCCGTCACCGACGAGGACTGGGCGACCGAGCACATGAGCCTCGACATCTCGGTCGGCATCGTCGACTCGCTCGACGATGCCCTCGCGCACATCCGGCGGTATTCGACCAAGCACACCGAGTCGATCATCACGAACGACCTCGGCAATGCCGAACGGTTCCTCAACGAGGTCGACGCGGCGGCGGTCATGGTGAACGCCTCGACCCGGTTCACTGACGGCGCCGAGTTCGGCTTCGGTGCCGAAGTGGGCATCTCCACCCAGAAACTGCACGCCCGCGGTCCGATGGGGCTGCCCGAACTCACGAGCACGAAGTGGATCGTGCGCGGCGCCGGGCACGTGCGTGCCTGACCTCGCTAGACTGTCACGAGCGACACCCGCAGGATTCGAAAGGAACGGCGAATGAGCCTCACCACCGCAGCGTTGACCGGAACGGTGCTCACCGAGACGGTGCACGCAAGGCACCTGCCGATGGACTCGTGGCTGTACGGGCTCGTCGCGCTCGTCATCTTCGCCATCCTCGCGTTCGTCGTCGCTTCGTACCGCGACGTCGCCAACCGTCACCACGCCAAGGCCGAGGCCTACGCCGCCCGCCACTCCGGAGACGCACACGGCGGCCATTGAGGCTGGCGATCGCGCGATGACGGGCGAGCCCCGCCGACCACGCATCGGGGTCATGGGCGGCACGTTCGATCCGATCCACCACGGCCACCTGGTCGCGGCGAGCGAGGTCGCGCAGTCGCTCGAGCTCGACGAGGTGATCTTCGTCCCGACTGGGCAGCCGAGTTACAAGACCGTCGTGACGCCGGCCGAGCACCGGTACCTCATGACGGTCATCGCGACGGCGTCGAATCCACGCTTCACGACGAGCCGCGTCGACATCGATCGCCCGAAAGAGACGTTCACGATCGACACGCTCCGCGACATCCGCGATGAGCGTCCCGACGCCGATCTCTTCTTCATCACTGGCGCCGATGCGATCGCGCAGATCCTGGCCTGGAAAGACGTCGACGAGCTCTGGGACCTCGCGCACTTCGTTGCTGTGAGTCGCCCGGGACATGTGCTGTCCGTTTCGGGTTTGCCAGAGCAGGACGTAAGCTTGTTGGAAGTTCCGGCGCTTGCGATCTCGTCGACCGATTGCCGGAGCAGGGTGCGCCGGGGTTTCCCGGTGTGGTACTTGGTGCCCGATGGGGTCGTCCAGTACATCTCCAAGCACCATCTCTACCGGAGTGTCGAATGACGTCGTCGCAGGAACCGCCGCTCACGCGCCGCGAAATGCGTGAACGCGAGCGTCTGCTCGAGCAGCAGACGGGTCCGGCGACCCCAGAACCCGAGGTGCAGGCGGTGCCTGCAGTGCAACCTGCACCGTTCACGCCGCCCGCCCCCGCGAGCCCTCCAGTCCCCGCCAGCACGCCGCCCGCACCGTCGCAGCAGGCCCTCAGCGGCCCGGCGACGGCGCCGACGTTCGCTCCGCCCCGCACGGCCGGCGGATTCCCAGTGCCTCAGGGTTCGCCGTTCGGTGGGGCGCCTTCGGCCCCGGCTCCCGCCCCGCAGTACGATCCGTTCTCACCGCGACCGGTCGCACCTGCCGCCGACCCGACGCCGGCGGCTCCGATCTCGGCGGCGACGCCCGAGCGCACGCTGACCCGTCGCGAACTTCGGGCGATGCTCGACGGCGGTCCGCTCGACGAGTTCGACGACGAGGTCGAGGCGATCGCCCAGCCTCCGGCCGCTCCTCCTGCGCCCACTGCGCACCCGGCGGCTGCGGCTTCGCAGCCGGCTGCTGCGGCAGCGCCTGGTGCACCGATGCCCGCTGCACCGATGCCGGCTGCACCGATGCCCGCTGAACCGATGCCGGCTGCACCGATCTCCTCGTCGCCGGTTGCACCGGGCTCGCCGCAACCCGTCGCGACCCCGCACGCCGCCGATCCTGCGTCCGCGCCGAACGCCGGTCACTGGACATCGCAGCTCAATGTGCCGATCGATGAACCCGAGCCGTTCGACCAGCTGCTCTCGCGTGGAGCGCTCAGCCACGGCGTCCCCACGACGACGAATGCGCTCATCCTCCCGTCCCTGCCCGATCAGGGGCCGCTCGGCAACCAGATCACGAACGCCGGCGAGATCATCGCCACCGGATCGATCGACCTGCCCCGCAGCTATGGGGCCACCGGGGTTCACCCGAGCCAGATCGACTCCTCCGACGTCGACCGTCTGTTCGATCATGTCGAAGACGTCGGCACCGGCGTCGCGCCCGTCGCGGCGACCCGGGCGATCAGCACCCAGGGGGCGTCCCGTGCGATGATCGCCCCGCCCAAGAAGGAGGGCATGAACGTTCCGCTCGTGCTCGCCGTGACCGCCGGCGTGCTCGCGCTCGGCGTCGTCGCCACCCTCGTGATCGGTGCAGTCGCTGGCCTGTTCTGAGCCTCGGCACCGATCGACAGCCAATGCAGACCGGAAATGAGCGTATGACCGCATCCGACCAGGCACTCGAGTCCCTCGCCCTTGCGGCGCGGGCCGCAGACGCGAAGGGCGGCGAAGACCTCGTCGCCCTCGACGTTTCGGGCCCGCTTCCGTTCGCCGACGTGTTCTTCCTCGCCACGGGCAACTCCGAACGCAACGTCGTCGCCATCGCCGATGCCATCGAAGAGGTGCTCGGCCGCGCCGGGCGCCGCGAAGGGCACGATGCGGGCCGTTGGGTGCTCCTCGACTTCGACGATCTCGTCGTGCACGTCTTCCACCGCGAAGAGCGCATGTACTACGGGCTCGAGCGGCTCTGGGCGGACTGCCCGGCGCTCCCGGTCGCACCGCTGTTGGCGACGAGTAGCTGAAGCGACGGGCTTCGCCCGGCTGAGGCGCCCTCGATTTCGTTCGCGGGCACGGGCTGGTGTAAGCTCGTTTCGTTGCCCCGAACGGGGCGCACGGGTCTGTGGCGCAGCTGGTAGCGCACCTGCATGGCATGCAGGGGGTCAGGGGTTCGAGTCCCCTCAGATCCACCAAAAACCCCTGATGAACGGAAGTTCTCAGGGGTTCTTTTCGTTATCTAGGGCACTTGGGGCCTTTTTGGGGCCTTTTTCAGAACGTCCCGCGTCCCACAGCGATCCACAACGGATCACGGCGGACAGCGAACAACCGGGGTCTGTGCCGCACTCCTAAGGAGTATGAGCACATCCGTTCCATTCACCGCTCCGCCGGCTCGATTCATCGAGAGGCTCGGGGACTATCTCACAATCGACGAGCTTGCGGAGTATCTGCAGCTCTCAAAAGAGACGATCTGCCACTGGCATCTCGGGGGCACTGGCCCGAAGGCCACCAAGCTCGGCAAGCACCTCCGCTACAGCCGAACGCGAACGTCGAGGTGTGGCTGAAGTCTCGAACGGACCGACGGTGACCAGCTCGATCGTGCCCATCTCCTCTGACCGAGGGCGCCACTGATGGCACGCAACAAACTCGCGCCAGGCTCGTATGGCGAGATCACGTATCAAGACCTACCCTACGGGCGGGTGCGCCGCGCGCTGCGCTTCCGGCGCCTCGACGGCAGCTACGGCACGCTCCGCGTGCGCGAGGTCCGCGGTCGCCGCGCCGAAGCAACAGACACGACTGTGGCGGCGGCCCCGTTGGGTCGCCGCCACACGCGTGGATGGCTGTTCAGCTCATGTTGTGATCGTTGCGCGACACTGGTCGGCGCCGCTGATCCGAGTCTGCGGCGCTGCAACGCGTGGCAACACGGAGCAGTCGTTCGTCATCGTGGTGTCATCTGGTTGGCGTCGTTCTACGGTTGGGGCATCGCGGCGTACCCAAGCGGCCGAAGGGGACGGACTCATATCCCGTTATTCGCAGGTTCGAATCCTGCCGTCGCGTCGGAGCCCGGCTGCCGACATCCCGATCCGGGCATGACTGGGCGGAAGCTGATGCCTCGCAAGAACGGCGCCGGCGAAAGCTCGTGTGGACATGACCGCTGACGTACGACACGTCGGTGCGCACCGTCGCAACTGCCAGTGACCACTGGTCTGTACGCACGCCCGATTCTCGCGTGCGCGTGCGTGGTCTTCGGGTATCACGGTGGCGTCTTGGATCGTCGTCGCGGATTCGGTGTTACCTCGTTTGACGGTGTCCTACCCCTGGTGACCGACCGTTACCGCGCCTTACACGGAGGGCCGTGCGCACCGATCCGCCTCCGTAGCGTGGTGCCCAGATCCACCTGACCCGCCCACCGACCCGAGCATATACAGACGCCCGGGAGCGGAAGCGGGCTGCCCCCCCCGCCGCCCAGAAGGAGCCCAGAATGTCCAACGACCCGTCAAGCAGTGTTGAGATCGACGCGCATCTCGAATCTCGGAAGAAGCGTCGGAAGATCGGCGCGATCATCGCGGCGGGCGCAGTGGCCGTGCTCGCCGCGGGAATCATCACGGCCGTCGCGTTGCAGAACTCGGCTGCGAATGCCGAGGGAGGGGGCAGCGAGTTGATCGCCTTGAAGATCGCTGACACCGCTCAGAGTGACTTCCAGGACGCCATCGTCGAAGTCGGCCGGGAGAACGGACTGGCCATCGAGTTCATCAACTTCGACGACCCCTACCTTCCCAACACCGCCCTTGTGGAGGGGGAGGTCGACGCGAACTCGTTCCAGCACGTGGCCTGGCTCAGCCAGTTCAACGGTGCGAACGACGAGGACATCACCCCGCTGTTCTCGACGGTGATCTCGACGTGGGGGCTGTTCTCGCAGGACTACGCTGCGGCGGAGGAGCTGCCAGAAGGTGCTCGTGTTGCGGTTCCGGATGATCCGGCGAATTTCTCACGTTCCCTCTTCATCCTGGAGACAGCAGGCGTCCTGGAAGTCTCCGACGACGCAGGTGTCTTTCCCACGGAAGAAGACATCAGCGCGAACCCGCGGAACATCGAACTGGTCCGCATCGCACACGAGTCCGTTCAGACCGCGTACTCGGACCCGACCATCAGCGCGGTGGTTCTCGGCGCTGATGACCTCGACCCCGCACTCGGGGTGACCAGCGAGGACGCGCTCGTACTGGAAGACGCCACCGCGAAGACTTCCAGTCCGTACGCGATCGTCGTCGCAACCCGTGCGGACAACATCGAGAACCCGGCTTGGGCGCTCCTCGAGAAGACTTACCGTGACGAGCGCGTCGTCGCCGCGCTTGAAGAGGAGAAGCGCGGGGAGGCCACCATCGTTGAGCTGCCCGTCGATGACCTCCGCAGGGCTCTCGCCGACCTGACCGAACAGTGACCTCGCCGGTGTGGGGCGAACCGTATTCGCCCCGCACCGAGCCGTCCACTCATCGAACGCCCCGTGAGATACAGGACCATGACCCAACGCATCCGCCTCAGCGGAGTGTCCAAGGAATTCACTGTCAACGGCACGAAATCCATGGCCCTCGATGACATCAACCTCACCGTGAACGCTGGTGAGATCTACGGACTGATCGGACGTTCTGGAGCGGGCAAGTCCACGCTGCTGCGCACCATCAACGGGCTTGAGCGGCCGTCCTCTGGGAAGGTGTTCGTCGACGGCGTCGATATCGGCGCGCTGGACGCGAACGAACTTCGCGAACTGCGGAGAAGGATCGGGATGGTGTTCCAGCAGTTCGGTCTCTGGAACTCTCGAACCGTCTATGGGAACATCGCAACGCCGTTGAAGCTCGCCGGCTGGAAGTCGCAGGCGATTCGGAACCGCGTCGCCGAGCTCCTCGACTTCGTCGGTCTCGGTGGCAAGGCATTCGCCCGGCCACGGCAGCTCTCGGGCGGGCAGAAGCAGCGCGTCGGCATCGCGCGCGCCATCGCGAACAACCCGTCGATTCTTCTTGCGGACGAGGCAACGAGCGCCCTCGACCCGCAGACGACGACCGAGATCGTCGACCTGTTGCGCTCGGTCAATGACCAGCTTGGCATCACTATCGTCGTCGTCACCCACGAGATGGACGTCATCGGTCGTCTCGCGGATCGCGTCTCGATCCTGAGCGACGGCCGGGTCGTCGAAACCGGTGACATCCACCAGATCCTCGCACAACCGAACCACCCGGTGAGCGGGGCTCTCGTCGGACCGTACACGCGCACCGCCCTCACCGAGGGTGAGAAGTCGAGCCTGCGGAACCAATTCCGTGGGCGAAGGATCTCCGTAGCGGTCGGCCAACACCTGGACGATGACCCGGTGATCAGCCGCCTCGCACGCCAGCACCACATCGACTTCACCATCATCCAGGGTGCTGTCGCGCGAGTGAAAGACCAACCGTACGGTCAGCTCAATCTCGCCCTCCTCGGTGACGCAGCTGACCTCGATCGATTCGTGACTGAGCTCGCTGACCGGGTGGTGGTCACGGAATGGTGAACGAGCTGGAGCTCGACGTCGTGATCCCGAAGGTCGCCAAAGCGCTCGCTGAGACGCTGTTCATGGTGAGCCTGTCCTTCTTCCTCGCCGCCATCGTCGGACTCACCCTGGGCATCTTCCTCTTCGCGACCAGGCCGGGGCAGCTGCTCCACAACCGCGTTGCACACACCGCCCTGAACATGATGGTGAACACCTTGCGGCCGATTCCGTTCATCATTCTGCTGATCGCACTGACACCAGTGACACGGGCACTCATCGGAACGAGCATCGGCCCGTCGGCTGCGATTCTGCCGTTGACCATCGCCGCCTCCGTCGGCATCGCCCGGGTCGCCGAGACCAACCTGGTCGCGGTCGACCCGGCAGTGGTCGAAGCCGCCACCGCGGCCGGCGCGCGTCCGCTGCACATCCTCTTCGGCTTCGTCATGCGAGAGGCCCTCGGGCCGCTCCTGCTGTCGTTGACATTCATCTTCGTCGCCTTGATCGACGCGACAGCGGTCGCTGGCGCTGTCGGCGGCGGCGGTCTCGGCAACCTCGCGCTCACGTACGGGTATCAGCGCTTCGACTATCCGGTCATGATCCTGATCATCGTGGTGCTCATCGGCCTCGTCCAGCTCGTGCAGTTCGCTGGGAACCGCCTCGCCCACCGTTTCATCGACTGACGATGACCGGACCCTCCGCACCAACCGTCGTCGTCATCGGCGCAGGGGTTCTCGGTGTCTGTGTTGCTGCTGAGGCCGCCGCGGCCGGGTTCGAGGTGACCCTCATCGAACGCGAGGCCGAACCGTGCCGCGGTGCGAGCGCCGCAAGCTTCGCCTGGGTGAATGCCCATGACAAGCACCCGCACGCCTACGCCGCGCTCAACGAGCTCGGTCGTACGGCGCACGCGGGAAACCGATGGTTCCATCCCGTCAGCGCCCAATTCGACGCCCAGAGCTACCCCGATGACGGCTACGTCGACACTGAAGCGTTCGCAAACGCACAGCTCGGGTCGCTGCATTCGGCCGGAGGCACGGCACGTTTCGGAGTCACAGTCAGCTGCCTCAAAACCACGACGGATCGCGCCTGCTCGGTCCAGGTCGGCCTCGACACGGGCGAGGACCTTCGAGTCGATCGGGTGATCATCGCCGCGGGTGTCGACTCACCGGTCCTGCTTGCAGGCATCACCGAAGGTCCTGGAGTCCTCGGCGACGCGACTGGGCCGGCAGGGTTCGTCCTGCGAGCGTCGACCAAAGCGAAGCTCGGGACGATCCACGCATCGGACCTGCTGAACATCCGCCCAGACGGTGGGAACCGAATCGCCCTCCAATCCCTCGCACTCGAGCGCAGTCTCGCAGCGAAACGTCTTCCGCTCACGCGGGAGCATGTCTGGCCAGAACTCCGGGCACGGGCAGTGGAGCACAACCTCGAGCTGAACGACGCGGGATTCCTCGAGATCAGGGCAGCGAACCGGCCACAAGCGCTCGACGGGCTTCCCGTGACCGGGTGGGTCGCGCCATCCGTATACATTCTCTTGTCGCACAGCGGTGTCACGCTCGCCCCGGTTCTAGCTGAGCTCGTCGTCGACGAACTTCGAGGCATCCGCAGCCATGAGCTCGACCCCTTCCGGCCGGACCGGCCCTACTCCCACCTCAAACCGCCAAGGAGAACTGATGGTTGACGCGAACGCCGGAGCGAGCAGGCTCCTCTCCTCACTGCCGGGCCGAAGCGGCTTCGGTGACGCAAGCCTCATCCGCCACCGTGCCGGAAGCCTTGATCTCGGCGGCGGGAACCCCGACCCCGCGGTGCTCCCGGTCGCCCTCTACCGCGATGCCGTCGAAGACCTCACGGGCGCTGCCGACTTTGCGGCATCCTTACGCTACGTTCCTGCGCCCGGCATCCCAGCGTTGCGTTCCTGGCTCGGCGAACGCGAAGGCGTGGATCCCACTCGCGTGATCATCACCTCCGGTGGCGCGCACGGCCTCGCCCTCGCCGTCCTCGGCACCCTCGACGACGGAGACACGATCATCGTCGATGACCCGGTCTATCCGCTGTTCCTCAGGCTGCTCGACCTGCTCGAGGTCCGCGTCGTCCCGGTGCGAGTCGACGGCGCCGGCATCGACGTAGACGAACTCGCAACCCTGCTCCGATCCGGCCTTCGCCCGAATGCGCTCTTCACCGTACCGACCTTCCAGAACCCATCAGGTGCAACGCTCAGCCCCGGCAGGGAGGCCCAGCTGGCCGAGCTTGCCGAACGATACGGCTTCACGATCATCTTCGACGACCCGTACCGCGACCTTCCATTCGAGCCGCGAACAAGCGCAAATCGGTCACGGCTGCTGGACGCCGAGCGCGTGGTCGCCGTGAACTCGTTTTCGAAGACACTTGGACCAGCCTTGCGTCTCGGATGGAACGTCGTCCCCGCCCACCTCGCGGAGCAATTCATCAAACTCCGCAACCGGCTCGACGGCCAGACGAGCGGGGTGCTCCAGGAGATCGCCCTACGCATCGTGCGGCGGCCGGAGTACGTTGACTCGCTCGCCAACGCCGGCGCGCACTATGCCAAGAAGGCGGCAGTCTTAGGTTCAGCCTTGCTGACGCGGTTCGGCAACGAGGTTCGGCTCACCGAGCCCCAAGGCGGCTTCTTCCTCTGGGCTCAGTTCATGGATCGGGGCACGGATTTCGACCGCCTCCACGACCTCGCCCAAGAGGAAGGGGTGTTCTATCAGCGAGGAGAGTGGTTCGCCGCCGGAACCGAACAGCGCTTCCGCGGCTACCTGCGACTCTCGTTCAGCGAGCTGACGAGCACTCAACTCGAGGAAGCGGCGGACCGCCTGCACCGAGCTTGGGAGATGCGAACGCCCGCTCCGGGCTCTCGACTTCGAAGCATTCGGGATGCGACGACGCCCCTCAGCGGACTCCGGGGGCGGGCGTCGTCGTGACCGATGTGCCATCGGGTCACCGCACCCCGGCGCCGATCTTGTCGGAGCTGATCGCAATGCCGGGCACCGTGTTGCCGGGCGAGAACGCGGCCTGCTCGGTCTCAGCGAAGAAGTTCCGCGGGTTGCGGTTCAGCGTGAGCGTGCCGACGGGGTTGAGCGGGTAGTCGCTGTGCGGCCACACCCCTCGAATGACCCGCGCCTACAGGGCCGGTCATTCGCGTTCGTGCTCGTGAACTACAAGCAGTCCGGCCATTCGCCTCGGTCCATCAGGAGTAGACCTGCTCCACCTGCCATCCGCTTGCGCCCTGGCGGAGGTCGAACACGAGTGTCTCCCCGGTCGCCGTCGAGCGCGCCGTCAGTCGCCAACCGGGGGTGCGCGGCTCGGTCGGCGGATGGGTGATCCCGGGTGGCCAGTCGATGTCCTGGGGCAGCGGCGTCGGCTGGTCGATCGTCGTGTACCGGGCGCCCCGGTAGACGAGCCGCACCGGGCGATCGGCGGCGTCGAGCCATACGGCCACAGGTGTGGGTTGCGCGAGGAGCATCAGGAGCCTCCGAATTCGAACAGGTGTTCGAATGATACGCGCGAGTTTCGCGACACGCCAACGCCCGAAGGTGCTCCACCTGCGTTCGGCGACGCACCGGCTTCCACCGGCTGATCTTCGACCGGGAGTCTCCCCAGATCGCCGGTCGCGCCATGGGCAGCGCTTAGGCTGGAGCACGTGGACATCCGAGACATCCCGCTGACGACGATCGACGGCGACCCTGCAACGCTCGCGGAATACGCTGATGACGTCGTCATGGTCGTGAACGTCGCCTCGCGGTGCGGCCTGACGCCGCAGTACAAGAAGCTCGAGGCGCTGCAGCGCGAGTATGGCGACCGCGGGTTCACCGTGCTCGGGTTCCCGTGCAACCAGTTCGCCGGGCAGGAGCCCGGCGGTGCCGACGACATCAAGGAGTTCTGCTCCACGACCTATGGCATCTCGTTCCCGCTGATGGCGAAGGCCAAGGTCAACGGGCGCAATCGGCACCCGTTGTACGCCGAGCTGACGAAGGTGCCCGATGCCTCGGGCAAGGCCGGCCGCGTGAAGTGGAACTTCGAGAAGTTCGTCATCCAGCCCGATGGCGAAGTGCAGCGATTCCGTCCGGCGACGCAGCCCGACGCTCCCGAGGTCATCGCCGCCATCGAGCGCGGGCTCGGCGAGCGGCGCGCCGCCTGACTCGTTCCCGTGCTGTCCGGGCGCGGCGCGGTTCCTTGACCCCGCCGTGAGACGCGGCCCACAATTGGGGGGTCGATCCGATACCAGGGGAGCAGGGGTAGCGAATGTCCGATGCCTACACACGTCCGATCGAAACCGAACTGATGGAGGACCCCGGTCTCGGCAACGCGACTGAGCCCGAGGCGGCACCGTCGGCTCGGCCCGCCCCAGAAGCCCAGCCGCATGCGTGGAGCCGGGACCTGCGGTTCATGCTCGTCGTGCTCACGGCGATCGTCGTGCTCTTCCTCGCCTTCGCGCTGCTCATCGCGTTCAGCCCGACCGGTGAGGCGATCAGTGCCCTGGCGATCATCGCCGCCCCGATCGCGACGATGGTCGCGGCGTACTACGGCATCTCCCTCGCACTTCGTCAGGTGCGCGACGCGCGTGATGCGGCCGACGCCGCCGAGGCGAGGGCCAGGGCGGCTGAGGCGAGCGCGCGCGAGTCCGACTCGTGGGCGGCGCAGATGGAGTCCGGCCTGCGTGTCGCCGTCGCGAAACTCCGGTCCGCCGGGCAGAACACCCGCGATGTCGAGCGGGCGGCCGGTACTCCCGACGAGTTCTTCTGAGCAGGCCACGCTGACGAGCGAGCCGGCCGGGCACCGTCGTCTCAGAGGTCGGCGAGCACCGAAACCGGCCGCTCGATGCAGCGCGCCACGAACGTGAGGAACGCGGCCGCCTCGGCGCCGTCGCACACGCGATGGTCGAACGAGATCGTCAACTCGGTGACCGTTCGCACCGCGAGCTGCCCGTCGACCACCCAGGGGCGCTCGACGAGTCGCCCGATGCCGAGCATCGCCGCCTCGGGGTGGTTGATGATCGCGGCCGATCCGTCGACGCCGAGGGTGCCGTAGTTGTTGAGCGTGAACGTGCCGCCGGTGAGCGCCGAGGGCGGGAAGGCGCCGTCAGCGGCCTGCTCCGAGCGAGCGCCGATCGCATCGCGCAGCTCGCGCAGGGACATCCGTTCTGCGCCGTGCACGACGGGCACGAGCAGGCCACGCGGCGTCTGCGCGGCCAGGCCGAGGTTCACGGCTGAGTGCAGTACGAGCTCTTCGCGCTCGGCGTCGTAACTCGAGTTGAGCGACGGGTGCCTGCGGAGTCCGGCGACGACGAATCGCGCGACGAGGGCCGTGACGCCGTAGCGTTCGCCCGTGGCTTCGTTCAGCTGGCGGCGGGCCGCGAGGAGTTCGGTGGCGTCGACGTCCATCCACACGGTCGCCTCGGGGATCTCTCGCCGCGAGCGCGAGAAGTGCGCGGCGGCTGCGCGCGAGGTTCGATCGAGCGGTACGCGGCGATCACCCGCGGCGGGCGACGGCGGGATTGGCGCGGGCGTCGCGGCCGGTTCCGTCGCCGCAGCGACGGGCACGGCGGATGTCGCGCCCGGCGCCGCGGTCGCGGCCAACTCGTCGCTGATGAACGATTCGACGTCGCGCCGCATGACCAGGTGGTCGGGCCCCGACCCGTCGAGTTGGCTCGCGTCGAATCCGTGCTCGCGGGCGATTCGTCGCACGATCGGCGAGACGACGGGGGAGCGGCGGCCGGCGTCCAGCCGCGAGCCGCCCGACGCGGTACGAGGCGCATTCGAGCCGCCGCCGGCAGCCGGCTTTCGTCCGAAGCGCGCGGGGGCCGACGCGTGGCGCTTGGCGACGGTGGTCTGCCTGGTGCCGTAGCCGATGAGCACGGCTCCCGACTCCTCGGTGGCGGTCTCGGTCGGCACGGCGATGCCGGGCTCGGCGGCGACCGGCGCGGCCGCGGCATCCGTCGTCGCCTCGACCGTGGGAGCGGCCTCCGCCTCGGCCGTGGGCGCTGCGCCGACGGCGGCGAGCGTCATGAGCACGCTGCCCGCGTGGATGACCTCGCCGACCTCGCCGCCGAGCGACTCGACGACACCGGCGAACGGCGTCGGCAGCTGCACGACCGACTTCGCCGACTCGAGCTCGACGACCGGCTGGTCGATCGCGACCTCGTCGCCGGGCGCGACCAGCCACGCCACGATCTCGGCCTCGGTGAGTCCCTCGCCGAGATCGGGCAGGATGAACTCGCGGCTCATGCGTCCCACTCCCAGGTGTCGAGGGCGGCGAGCACGCGGTCGGCGGTCGGCAGGTGGTACTCCTCGAGCTTCGGCGAGGGGAACGGGATGTCGAAGCCCGCGATGCGCAGCACGGGCGCCGCGAGGTGGTGGAAGTTGCGCTCGGTGACCCGGGCTGCGACCTCGGCGCCATAGCCGCCGAACTGCGCCGCCTCGTGGATCACTGCCGCGCGTGAGGTCTTCCGAACGGATGCCCCGACCGTCTCGTCGTCGAACGGCGAGAGGCTGCGCAGGTCGACGACCTCGATCGAAAGCCCCTCGTCGACCGCGGCATCGGCCGCCTCGAGCGCCGTGCGCACCGTGGGGCCGTAGGCGATGAGCGTGACGTCGGTGCCCTCGCGCACGACTTCGGCGCGATCCATCGGCGCCGTCGTCACCGGCAGCGCGAGCGGAGCCTTCGACCAGTAGCGGCTCTTGGGTTCCATGAACACGACGGGGTCGTCGCTGTCGATCGCTTCGCGCAGCATCGAGTACGCGTCGGCCGGGTTCGACGGCATCACCACCGTGAGTCCGGGCGTCGAGGTCCAGTACGCCTCCGACGAGTCGGAATGGTGCTCGACTCCGCCGATCGCACCGGCGCACGGAATGCGCACGACCATCGGCAGGGTGACCCGCCCTCTCGTGCGATTGCGCATCTTCGCGACGTGCGACACCATCTGCTCGAATGCCGGGTAGCTGAACGCGTCGAACTGCATTTCGACGACCGGCCGCATGCCGTACATCGCCATGCCGATCGCAGTACCGACGATGCCCGACTCGGCGAGCGGCGAATCCCAGATGCGGTCGTCGCCGAACTGCGCCTGCAGTCCGTCGGTCACGCGGAAGACGCCGCCGAGCGGACCCACGTCCTCGCCGTAGACGATCACACGGTCGTCGGCCGCCATCGCATCGCGGAGCGCGGCGTTGAGCGCGCCGGCCATCGTCAGCTGGGTCGGGGCGGGTGCCTCGGCCGCGGCCGGAGGGGCAGTGGTCGTGTCGGCGTTCATCGGTCTCCCGCCTCGTGCTGGGCGAACGCGCCGGCGGCGAGCTCGGCCTCGAGAGCCGACCGCTGCTCGAGCAGGGCGGTGCGCGGGCGCGAGTAGACGTGATCGAACAGTTCGAGCGGGTCGGGCTCGGCCTCGACCGACATGACCTCGCGGGTCTTCGCCGCGAGCGCTTCAGCGGCATCCGTGATCTCGGAACGCACCGTCTCGCTGAGCGCCCCCTCGGAGACGAGGTACTTCTCGAGCCGCTCGATGGGGTCGCGGCGCTTCCAGTGCTCGACCTCGCGAGCCTGGCGGTAGCGGGTGGGGTCGTCGGAGTTGGTGTGCGATTCGATGCGGTAGGTGACGCCCTCGATGAGGGTCGGCCCGCCGCCGGCTCGGGCGCGTTCGACGGCGGCGTGCGTCACCGCGTACATCGCGGCGACGTCGTTGCCGTCGACGTGGTAACCGGGCATGCCGTAGCCGACGGCCTTGTCGGCGAGGGTGGCCGCGTGCGTCTGGCGCGAGAGCGGCACGCTGATGGCGTACTGGTTGTTCTGCACGACGAACACGGTCGGCGTCTGCCAGACGGCGGCGAAGTTGAAGGCCTCGTGGGCGTCGCCCTCGCTCGTGGCACCGTCGCCGAGGAACGTCATCGCGACGATCGGGTCGTGCCGCAGGCGCGCCGCGTGCGAGAGGCCCACGGCATGCAGCGCCTGCGTGGCGAGGGGCGTTGCCTGTGCGGCCGTGCGATACGCGTGCTGGTCGTAGCCGTTGTGCCAGTCGCCGCGGAACGACTGCAGGATCTCGCCGGGTTCGAGGCCGCGGGTGATGAGCGCGACGCAGTCGCGGTACGTGGGGAAGAACCAGTCGTCGGAGCCGATCGCGGAGATCGCGCCGATCTCGCAACCCTCCTGGCCGTACGCCGAGGGGTAGGTCGCGAGGCGACCCTGCTTGGTGAGCGCGGTGACCTGCACGTCGAATCGACGGGCGATGACCATCTTGCGGTACAGGTCGAGCAGGGTCTCACGGTCGGGAAGCGTGAACCCGCCGGTGGCGGCACCGGTCAGCGCGTGACCGGCATTGTCGAGCAGCCGCAGCGGCTTCGCGGACGGGAGGGTGCGAATCGGGGCATGCTCGACATTGAGGCTCATGCAGCCATCGTGCGCCATCTTGACGCGCTCCGGACGGTCGCGCGAGCAACCGTGAACGATCGGCCTCAGCGGCGTGAACAGGGTGCCATTCGTCCGCCGAAATGCGATCAGGTGCGCCAGATGTCCAGCGTCTGAGCGGGCGGATGCCCCTCCAATTCCTCGAGGATCAAGTGCGACCTCGTCGACACGACGCCGGGCATGTCGTGGATGTCGCGAAGGATCGCCTGGCTGAGCTGCTCGTGATCGGGCGCGCTCACCGTGAGGATGATGTCGATGTCGCCCGACACCGCCTGCACCTTCTCGACGAACGGGAGCGTCGCGAGCTTCTCGGCGATCGACTCCCACGAGACCTCGCCGATGCGCACGACCACGAGTGCGGAGATGTGCAGGCCGATCGCCTTGCGATCGATCTGGGCGCCGAACCCCGTGATGACGCCGCGCTGCTGCAGTTGCTGCAGCCGATTGTGCGCGGCCGTGCGTGAGATGTGCACCCGCTCGGCGAGGGTGCGGACCGACAGCCGGCCGTCGCGGCTCAGCTCGGCGACGATGCGTCGATCGATGTTGTCGAGCGCCTCGCTGCGGTGCGGAATCTGCTGGGTCATCGTCGTCCTCGTGGCTCAAGCCCAGCGTACCGGCTGCGGCGCTCGACGCGTCGGAGTGATGCGTGCAGCGGCGCGTGCCGGACGACGCGGGGGAGCCGTGGCCAGACGATCGCGATCGCGCGAAGCCATGCGTCGGCCGTGCGACTGGCGCGCGGCGTCCACGTGAAGCCGTAGGCGTCGCGGATCGCGGGCGGCAGGAGCGCGGCCGTGATCAGGCGGATGGGGGGAAGCACGGCACGCGATCCGAACGGCAGGGCGGATGTCCCGCAGAGGAGCGATCGCGCGACGGCTCGCGCGTCGTTCCCGACCTGCAGGGCGGCGACGCGCTCCTCCCACCAGGCGTCGAACTCGGCGCGCGAATCGGTCCAGCCCTCCCTCGACGCCTGCAACCTCGATCCGAACAACCGATAGTTGCGGACGATCGCGTCGGCCGTCTCGGTCTCGAGCGGCCCTTGGAGGCGCTCGTGGAGGGTGAGCGCGGAGGCGAGCAGCGTCGAGGCGACCCAGCGCTGCGCATCGGCGTCGAAAGCGCTGTATGCCGGCTCGCCGTCGTCGGCCGGGCCACGGACCGGCGCATGCCGGGCGTTCACCGCGCGTACCGCGGCCGTCACCATTTCGTCGTCGCCGAAGCTGACGGCGTACACGTAGTCGAGGGTTCCCTGAAGTCGATCGAGCGGCCGGTCGCGGAAGTCGCTGTGCATCGCGACGCCGCGGGCGACCCGGGGATCGGCGAGCTGGAGCAGGATCGCCGCCCCGCCGCCGAGGAGCAGCACCCCCTCCGCGGCATGGCGCCGGTACAGGTCTCGTTCGTGGTCGTGCATGAGTACCAGTTGTACGCCACGGAGAGCGCCCGCGCATGACAGCGGATGACTCGTGGGCTTTTGCGTGCCGGCCGGCACACCCGCTCAGCCGCGTGCCGGGGACGGAGCGTACACTCTGCTGGTGCGATCGACCCGTGCGGCTCTGCCGATCATGATCGCGACGCTCGTCGTCGCGTTGAGCGGCTGCGCGTCGGCGGCCCCGTTCGCACCGTCGTCACCGGCTCCCTCGCCTTCGGCGACGGCGGCGGCCACTCCGACGCCCACCCCGACGCCCACGCCGACGCCCACGCCGCTCGACCCGATCGCGGCCTGGGTCGACGATCGCATGGCTTCGATGTCGGTCGATCAGAAAGCGGCCGCGCTGCTCATGCTGCACGCTCCGGGCGTCGACCCGGCACCGTTGCGGTCGTACATCGAGGAGGGCGTCTCGGGCCTCATCCTCATGGGCGACAACATCGCGGGCGACGCGGCATCCCTCGCCTCGCTGACCGCGGCGACGGTCGCCGACCCCGAGCTCCCGCCGCTGCTCGGCGTCGACCAGGAAGGCGGCGAGGTGGCGAGACTCGGCTGGGACACCGCCGCGAGCGCCGACACGCTGCGGGACGCTCCGCCCGAGGCCGCGCGAGAAGCGTTCGCCGCGCGTGCGGCGAGCGTCGCTGCGGGTGGAGCGAACGTGAACTTCGGCGTCATCGCCGATGTCACGGCCGACGCGAGCTCGTTCATCCACGGCCGGGTGCTCGGCACCGATCCCGCCGGGTCGGCCGATCGCGTCGCCGCCGCGGTCGCCGGCGAACGGGGGGTCGTCGCGAGCACGCTGAAGCACTTCCCCGGACACGGCGCCGCACCCGGCGACTCGCACTCCAGCATTCCGGCCGCGCCGCTCTCGCTCGACGAGTGGCGCGCCGGCCCTGCCCTGCCGTTCGCCGCCGGCATCGACGCGGGCGCCGAGCTCGTGATGACGGGGCACCTCGCCTATCCGTCGGTCGACGCTGCGCCGGCGTCGCTCTCGGCCGAGTGGCACCGCATCCTGCGTGAGGAACTCGGATTCGACGGGGTCGTCGTCACCGACGACATGCTCATGCTGCAGCACAACGGGCTGGCCGAGTTCGCCGACCCGGGTGAGAATGCGGTCCGGGCGGTCGCGGCGGGCGGCGACCTGCTGCTGTACGTGCTTCCGGCCGATCCGTCTGAGTTCGGGATCTCGGTCGACGGGCTCGTCTCATCGATCATCGCGGCCATCGACGACGGCCGCATCACGACGGATCGGCTCGACGACGCCGTCGAGCGAATCCTGACGCTGCGTCGTACCCTCGCCGTCGCCTGATCCGCGACCGGATCGCGAGTTCACCGGAAGGAACTGCGCGCCGGCGGGAATAATCACCGAATCTCCATGCGTTTGCATATGCGTGGCCGATCGGCTGCCCCGAAAGCGACTCATGGAGACAGACACCGCATGACGAACACCACCGCGACCACGATCGAGATCCCCGGCTACCGCGCCGGCACCTGGAACATCGACGCCGCTCACAGCGAGGTCGGCTTCAGCATCCGCCACCTGATGATCAGCAAGGTGAAGGGCAAGTTCGAGCGCTTCGACGCCACCTTCGTGACCGCCGAGAACCCGCTCGACTCGACCGTGACCGCATCCGCCGAGGTCGCCTCGATCACCACCAACGAGCCGAACCGCGACGCGCACCTGCGCACGGGCGACTTCTTCGACGCCGAGACCCACCCGACGATCGACTTCGTCTCGACGGGCGTGCGCGTCGAGGGCGGCGACTTCAAGGTCGACGGCAACCTCTCGATCCGCGGCATCACGAACCGCGTCACGTTCGACTTCGACTTCGGCGGCTTCGGCGGCGACCCCTACGGCAACTACAAGGGCGGCGCGACGGCGAAGACCGTCATCAACCGCGAGGACTTCGGCCTGACCTACAACGCCGCACTCGAGACGGGCGGCGTGCTGCTCGGCGAGCAGGTCACGATCACCCTCGAGCTGCAGGCTGCGCTGCAGCAGTAGCCGGTTACCAGCGGGTGGTCCTGGTCCCCAGGGCCGCCCGCTGGACACAGGCCGACGCTGTTCGGCATCCACGATCCTCAGTTCCCCCACGCTTCAAGGAGCACACACTCTTGCCCACGCTCATGGTCATCGTCGCCAGCACCCGCCAGGCCCGCATCGGACGCACCGTCGCCGACTGGGTCGTCGCCACCGCGCACCAGCGCGGAGATGTCGAGATCGATGTCGCCGACCTGCAGGAGCTCGACCTGCCGTTCTTCGACGAGGCGCACCCGCCGATGATGGGCAAGTACGAACTGCCGCACACGCTCGCGTGGGCCGAGCGGGTGGCCGCGGCCGACGCGTTCCTGATCGTCAGCCCCGAGTACAACGGCTCCTTCCCCGGCTCGCTGAAGAACGCGCTCGACTTCCTCAAGGCCGAGTGGAAGGGCAAGCTCGCCGGCATCGTCGGCTACGGTGCCTACCCCGAGAGCCGCATGATCGGCCAGCTCGGCTTCGTGCTCGGCAACCTCGGCCTCGAGCGCACGTCGATCGACCTGCAGGTCGAGACCCCTTGGTCGCTGCTCGCCGAAGACGGCGCGCTCGTCGCCACGCCCGAGCTCGCTGCCGAGCTGCAGACGATGCTCGACGAGCTCTCGCTCCGCGAGGACGAGCGCGTCGCCGCCTGACCCGAGCAGGTTCGATGGGCGGTCCGGCCGGGCCGCCCATCGCTGCTGCCGCCGAGCTCAGCCTTCGAGCACGGATGTCGCTTCGAGACGGATGCCCCGGAATCGCGCCCACCGCCGGAGGGCCCCCGCGTAGCGTGCGGCATCGATCGGCGACTCGAACGGATCGAGTACGACGGATGCCCCGCCGCGAGCCTGCTTCGCCTTCCACACGCCCTCGACACGGCCGTTCGTGACGAGGATCGGCTGGAAGACACCGTTCGAACCGGGGACGACTCGATCGGCGTACCGGGCGTCGCATACGGCCGAGCGGTCGGCGTACCCGAGGAAGTACTCGTCGAACGGCGCCAGTGCGAGGCCGCCCGATCGTCCCGGTGCCGACGCATCGGCCCCTGCGATGACGAGCCGCTCGTCGTCGAGCATCTCGACGGCATCCCCGGCGGCGGCGTGCGCAGTGCGCGCATCACCCAGCGTCAGCCCCGACCACCAGGCGAAGTCGCGCACGGTCGCGGGCCCGTGCCCGTCGAGATAGGCCGTCAGCAGCGCGGCGAGCGTCTCGTCACGCTGCTGGTCGCCCGGTTTCGCCGCGGGAAACCATTCATCGAGCAGCACGAAGCGCTGCCCGCGGCCCTCGACGGGCCCCGCGCACACGACGGCCTGGAGTGCGAGTGTCCAGATGAGGTGGTACCCGCGTTGTGCGGCGGTGGCGATACCCGCTCGCTGCCACTGCGCGAACAGCTCGTCGCGCGAGAGCGATCGACCGCCGGTGAGCTCGCGTTCGGCGATGAAGCGGGCCTGACGAACCACCTCGTCGTCGATCTCGAGGTCGCGGTGCCGCTTCGCAGCCCGGGCGAGCTCGCGAGCCCCCGTGACGGCGAGGATCGGGCGAAGCGATGTCGCCGGTACGAGATGCAGGGTGCCCCGCAGCGGCCAGCTGCGCACGATCTCGCGTGACGCGATGGCCGAATCGACGTCGCCCTCGGTCGCCCCCGGCACGCGCGCTCCGACGACCCACTTCGACGCCACGAAGTCTTGCGCCTGCACGGCGCCCAGCCGCCGCACTGCCTCGCCGATCGAGGCGAATCCACCCCCGCCTCGGAGCCCGTGCGACGTGAGGCGCGCCGCGCGCACCTGGGCATCGGTGGCGAGGTTCGGCATGCGACGAGTCTGCCCGAACCCTGCGACATCCGCTTCCAGTGACGACGGCAGCCTCGGCACCGGGCCATGCGGTTCAGGCCGGCGGGATAGACTGACCGGCTGTGCCACTCGGCACGCAGACCCCATCCTGAACCTCCCGGAGGATCCCCGTGCTCGCCGTCCATGATCTCGAGATCCGCGTCGGCGCCCGCGTCCTCATGGAGCACGTGAACTTCCGCGTCTCCGACGGCGACAAGATCGGCCTCGTCGGCCGGAACGGCGCCGGCAAGACCACGCTCACGAAGACGCTCGCGGGTGAGACCCTGCCGACCGACGGGCGCATCGACCGCTCCGGCGAGATCGGCTACCTGCCGCAGGACCCGCGCTCCGGCGACCCCGAGATGCTGGCCCGCACGCGCATCCTCGACGCGCGCGGCCTCGGCAGCCTCGTGCTCGGCATGCACGAGCAGTCGCACCTCATGGCGAGCGACGACCCCGCCGTCGCCGAGAAGGCGATGCGCAAGTACGGCAACCTCACCGATCGCTTCACGGCGCTCGGCGGCTATGCGGCCGAGGCCGAGGCGGCGTCGATCGCATCGAACCTGAACCTGCCCGACCGCATCCTCGACCAGCCGCTGAAGACGCTCTCGGGCGGACAGCGCCGCCGAATCGAGCTCGCGCGGATCCTGTTCTCCGACGCCGGCACGATGATCCTCGACGAGCCGACCAACCACCTCGACGCCGACTCGGTGGTGTGGCTGCGCGAGTTCCTGAAGGCCTACAAGGGCGGCGTCATCGTCATCAGCCACGACGTCGAACTCGTCGGCGAAGTCGTCAACCGGGTGTTCTACCTCGACGCGAACCGCTCGATGATCGACATCTACAACATGGGCTGGAAGCACTACCAGCGCCAGCGCGCCGCCGACGAGGAGCGCCGCAAGAAGGAGCGCGCCAACGCCGAGAAGAAGGCGGGGGCGCTGCAGTTGCAGGCCGCGCGGTTCGGGGCGAAGGCGTCGAAGGCCGCCGCGGCGCACCAGATGGTCGCCCGGGCCGAGAAGCTGCTCGCGGGCCTCGAAGAGGTGCGTACGGCCGATCGCGTCGCGAAGCTGCGGTTCCCGACTCCCGCGCCCTGCGGCCGCACGCCGCTCACCGCGAGCGACCTGTCCAAGAGCTACGGCTCGCTCGAGATCTTCGCGGCCGTCGACCTCGCCATCGACCGCGGGTCGAAGGTCGTCATCATCGGGCTCAACGGAGCCGGCAAGACGACGCTGCTGCGCATCCTGGCGGGCGTCGACGCACCCGACACCGGTGTCGTCGAGCCCGGGCACGGCCTGCGGGTCGGCTACTACGCCCAGGAGCACGAGACCATCGACGTCAAGCGCAGCGTGCTCGAGAACATGGTGAGCTCGTCGCCAAACCTCACCGAGACCGAGGCGCGCAAGGTGCTCGGCTCGTTCCTGTTCACCGGCGACGACGTGCACAAGCCCGCGGGCGTGCTCTCCGGCGGCGAGAAGACCCGGCTCGCGCTCGCGATGATCGTCGTCTCCGGCGCGAACGTCCTGCTGCTCGACGAGCCGACGAACAACCTCGACCCCGCGAGCCGCGCCGAGATCCTCGACGCGCTCGCGCACTACGAGGGCTCGGTCGTGCTCGTCTCGCACGACCCGGGCGCGGTCGAGGCGCTGAACCCCGAGCGCGTGCTGATCATGCCCGACGGCACCGAAGACCACTGGAGCCGTGACTACCAGGAGCTCATCGAGCTGGCGTAGACCGCGGGTCAGCGCCGGTCGAGGATGCCGTCTTCGACGTCGGCGTCCTCGTCGCGCTTCTCGCGCTTCGGTCGCCTCGGTTCGCGCGTCGCCGCTTTCGTCGATTCGCCGGCGGCGGATGCCTCGGCGAGGCCCTTGCGCTCCTGGTTGGCCGCCCACGCCAGGCCGATGAAGCCGAGCAGCGCGAACACGTACCACTGCAGTGCATAGGAGAGGTGGGGGCCCTCGTCGCGGATCGGCCGGGCGGCGGCGAGCGGTGGCTCGTCGACGTCGGCGCCGGACTGCACGAGCACGCCGTACGCGCCGGTGTAGGCCGGTTCGCCGACGCGCTCGGCGAGTTCGCCGAGGTCGATCGTCGCGAGTTCGTCGCCCGTCGACGTGCGCCCGGCGATGCCGCCTTCACCGGCCTTGAGGCGCGCGGTGACGTCGACCTCGCCGCTCGGCGCCGGGGCGGCCTCGCTCGGTCGCCCCTCGGAGTTCTGGGGGATCCAACCCCGATCGACCATGAAGACCGTGCCGTCGTCGAGGCGGAACGGCGTGATCACCTCGAAGCCCGAACTGCCCTCGAACGGGCGGTTGCGCACCACGACCTCTTCATCGGTGAGGAACTCGCCCGAGAGGGCGACGACCTGCCACCGCTGGTCGACGTCGAACGCGGCCGGGTCGGGCAGCGCCTCGGCGACGGGCACCGGGTCGGCGTCGTAGTTCGCGTCGATGCGGGCGACCTCGGCGAGCGCCTCGGCACGCCGGTTCAACTGCCAGGTGCCGAGGGCGCAGCACACGATCGCGAAGATCACGGTGAGGGCGAGGTAGCCCGCCCACTGCCGTGAGAGCACGAACCGCCACTCGCTCACGAACGGCCCCCTGCCGAGGCATCCGGGATCGCCGCATCGGCGTCGAACCGCGAGACGGTCAGCGGGAACGATCGCGCCTCGAGGAAGCCGCGCAGGTACTCCACGTGCTCGTCGCACGCGAGCCACGTCTTGCTGCGGCCGTCGGTGTGGATGCGCGGATTGCGCCAGTCGATGCGCCACGTGGCGTGCTCACGGCACTCCGCACGCGAGCACGTGCCCTGCGCCGGGGGCGCGCCGAGACCCCCGATCATGCGGCACCCTGCTCGTCGGGGCGGACGTCGGTCTGGTCATCGGCCACCGGGCGCGGCTCGCCCGTCTGCTCGGAGGTCGGGGGAGTGCGGGGCACGATCATGCCCGGGCGGAGCACGACCTGGCGCCGCGTCGGGCTCGCCACATTCGCGAGCACCACGGCGACGTAGGGCAGGAAGATCGCGCCGGCTGCGCACACGGCGAGCCACCAACCGTCGACGAACAGCATCGCGAAGATGCACAGCACCCGGATCGACATGGTGATCGAGTACTTGATCATTCGCGATCGGCGCTCCTCCTCAGGCGAGGGGGGCAGCGTGGTGATCGACTGATGCTTCATCGTGGTCGCCGTGGCCCGACGGCGTTCCTCCACCCACAAGCCTACGTCCGTTCGAGCGGTGCGGATGTCCCGAACGGCGAGCCTCTATGCTGAGACGGGCCATTCGGCCGCACCCACAGAACGGAGTCCGACATGACGACGAGCCGCACCGTACTCGTGACCGGCGGCAACCGCGGAATCGGGTACGCGATCGCGACCGAGTTCCTCGCGCAGGGCCACCGAGTGGCCGTCACTGCGCGCTCGGGCGAGGGGCCCGCGGGCTCGCTCACCGTGCGGGCCGACGTCACCGACGCGGAGTCGATCGACCGGGCATTCACCGAGATCGAGGCCGAGCTCGGCCCCGTCGAGGTCGTCGTCGCCAACGCCGGCATCACGCGCGACACCCTGCTGCTGCGCATGAGCGAAGACGAGTTCACGAGCGTGATCGACACCAATCTCACGGGCGCCTTCCGCGTGATCAAGCGCGCCTCGAAGGGCATGCTCAAGGCGAAGTTCGGTCGCATCGTGCTCATCTCGAGCGTCGTCGGGCTCTTCGGCTCGGCGGGACAGGTCAACTACTCGTCGTCGAAGGCCGGCCTCGTCGGCATGGCGCGCTCGCTCACCCGCGAACTCGGTGCGCGCAACATCACCGCCAACGTCGTCGCACCGGGCTTCATCGAGACCGACATGACCGACGAACTCTCCGAGGCGCAGCAGGCCGAGTACAAGAAGAGCATCCCGCTCGGCCGGTACGCCTCGCCCACCGAGGTCGCGCGCGTCGTCACGTGGCTCGCGGGCGACGACGCGAGCTACATCTCGGGCGCCGTCATCCCGGTCGACGGCGGCCTCGGCATGGGGCACTAGTCCGAGCCAATCGCCGCAGCATGGGCTCAGCGGTCGATCCGTACCACCTCGTACTCGGTGTCGGGCGTCGGCGGCGTGCCGAAGCGCGCGTTCGGCAGGAACAGGCTCGATCCGTACGCCGCGACCGTGGTCGGCACGTCGAACGCGGGGTCAGTCAGCTGGTCGACGAGCGTGCCGGTCCTGCCTTGGGCGTCGAGGCGGACGACTGCGACGGTGTTCGAGAAGTTCTGCACCACGTAGAGCGTGCGGCCCTTCACGAGCAGGCCGTCCCCGTTCGGGAGCGTCGCTCCGCCGAGGTCGACCGTCGTCGCCTCGCCCGTGGCCGGGTCGACGCGGAAGAGGGTCGCGGTCGCCGACTGGATCACGAGGAGCGCCTTGTGATCGGGCGTCTCCGCGATGCCGTTGGCGTTGAACCCCGGTTGCTGCACCCAGTCCCCTGTGAGCGGCAGCGTCACGACGTCGGAGGCGTCGGGGAGGCCGCCGGACGGACTCACCGGCAGGAAGTACAGCTCTGCGGCGAAGCTGTTCGTGAACCAGGCGCCGTCGTGCGTCAGGACGACGTCGTTGATGAACGCCGGACCCGCGGTCAGCTGATACGTCTCGAGCACGTCACCGGTAGCCGAATCGACCACACGAGCGCTGCCCGACGGCCCGCCGGAGACGAAGAGACGGCCGAATCGATCGATCTTCAGTCCGACAGACGGGGTGCCGGGCCCCTGGCTGATGATCTCGCCTTCGCCGGTGCGCAGGTCGGCGGCATAGATGTCACCGTCGGCCAATGAGCCGAGATAGGCGGTTCCGCGCGGATCGATGGTGATGCCCTCGGGCTGGAATCCGTTGGGCAACGCGATGAGGTCTTCGACCGCACCGCCTCCCGGCGGAGAGCCTGCAGCCGAGGCGGCGCCCGCCGCCGAGACGGCGAGGAGCCCTGTCAGTGCAGCAGCGGCCAATGTACGTGCGACGATGCGTCCGGACATGGACCACATGTTACGACCGGTTCGGCGGGGCGGTGCGGGTTCGGAGGAAGCTCCCAGCGGTGGGACCGGTCAGCCCCGCAGGCCGAGCAGCGGCAGCACGGCGCTGAGGTCGGGGGTGTCGATCGCGATATCCGCCTGCGCACGCACGACGGGCTTCGCGCAGAATGCGACGCCGAGCGCTGCCTTCCCGAGCATCTCGAGGTCGTTCGCGCCGTCGCCGACCGCGAGGGTGCGCTCGAGCGCGATGCCACTCACGGCAGCCCATTCCTCGAGCGCCGCGGCCTTCGCGCTGGCATCGACGATGTCGCCGTCGACCCGCCCGGTGAGCCGGCCGTCGGCGGTCTCGAGCCGGTTGGCCCGGCAGAAGTCGAGGCCGAGCCGCTGTGCAAGGGGGTCGAGCAGCTCGTGGAACCCGCCCGACACCACGCCGACGAGCCCGCCGGCCGCGTGCACGCGGTCGATGAGCTCGTGCACCCCATCGGTCGGGGTCATCCGTTCACGCGCTGATGCCATCACGCCGACATCGAGTCCGGCGAGCGTCGCAACGCGCTCACGCAGGCTCTCGGCGAAGTCGAGCTCGCCGCGCATCGCCCGTTCGGTGACCTCGGTGACGTGTTCGAGGCTTCCGGCGGCCTCGGCGAGCAGTTCGATGGCCTCCTCGCGGATGAGGGTCGAATCGGCGTCGAGCACGACGAGTGGGCCGCGCGAGCGGCCGACGGCGCCGGCCGTCACGACAGTGACCGGACCCGTGAACCCTTGCCGACCACCGTGATGCCGCTGTCGGTCACGATGAACCCGCGAGCCACGTCTTCGGCGCGGTCGACGCCGATGTGCGCGCCGGCCTCGACGACGACCTCTTTGTCGAGGATGGCCCGTTGCACGGTCGCGCCCGCCTCGATGCGGGCGCGGTCGAAGAGGATCGAGTCGGCGACGTGCGCGCCCGAGCCGACGATGGCCCACGGTCCGAGCACGCTGCGCTCGACGTGCGCGCCCGAGATGACCGAGCCGAGCGAGACGATCGAGTCGATGACCGTTCCGAGCGAGCCGCGCGCATCACGGGTGAACTTCGCGGGCGGGGAGTTCAACTGCTGGCTGAAGATCGGCCACTCGCGGTTGTAGAGGTTGAAGACCGGCAGCACCGAGATGAGGTCCTGATGCGCCTCGAAGAAGGAGTCGATCGTTCCCACATCGCGCCAGTAGTAGCGGTCGCGATCGGTCGAGCCGGGCACGTCGTTGTTCTGCAGGTCGTACACGCCGGCCTTGCCGTCGGCCACGAACGCGGGGATGATGTCGCCGCCCATGTCGTGGCTCGAGTCCGTGCGCTCACCGTCGCGCAGCACCGCCTCGATGAGTGCGTCGGCGTCGAAGACGTAGTTGCCCATCGAAGCGAGCACCTCGTGGGGGGAGTCGGGCAGGCCGACCGGGTCTTTCGGCTTCTCGAGGAACTGGTGGATGCGTGTCGGATCCTTCGCGTCGACCTCGATGACGCCGAACTGGTCGGCGAGCGCGATGGGCTGGCGGATCGCGGCGACGGTGGCTGCGGCGCCCGAATCGATGTGCGCCTGGATCATCTGGCTGAAGTCCATGCGATAGACGTGGTCGGCGCCGACGACGACGATGATGTCGGGCTGCTCGTCGTAGATGAGGTTGAGGCTCTGAAGGATCGCGTCGGCCGAGCCCGAGAACCAGCGCTTGCCGAGACGCTGCTGCGCGGGCACCGACGCCACGTACGAGCCGAGCATGCCGTCCATGCGCCACGTCTGCGAGACGTGCCGGTCGAGGCTGTGCGACTTGTACTGGGTGAGCACGACGATCTGGCGCAGTCCCGAGTTCAGCAGGTTCGAGAGCGCGAAGTCGATGAGACGATACTGCCCGCCGAAGGGCACGGCGGGCTTGGCGCGGTCTTCGGTGAGGGGCATGAGTCGCTTGCCCTCGCCGCCCGCGAGGACGATGCCGAATACCTTGCGCGTCATCATGCCCCAACCCTACCCACGAGCCCCGCGTTTCCGGCTTTCGAAGACGGTCCATGTCGGATGCCCCTGCGCTAGCGTTGCCGTATGCGCATCGACCTCCTCACCCGCGAGTATCCGCCTGAGGTCTACGGGGGCGCAGGGGTGCATGCGGCCGAACTCGTGCGGGCGCTGCGCCGCGACATCGACGTGCGGGTGCGATGCTTCGGAGCACCCCGTGACGAGGCGGGAACGACCGCCTATCCGACCCCGGTGGAGTTCGGTGGAGCGAACGCCGCGCTCGCGACGATGGGCGTCGACCTGCTCATCGCGGGCGACACGGCCGGCGCCGATGTCGTGCACTCGCACACCTGGTACGCGAACTTCGCCGGATTCACCGCGAAGCGCCTGCACGGTATGCCGCACGTCGTCACCGCGCACAGCCTCGAGCCCCTGCGGCCGTGGAAGGCCGAACAGCTCGGCGGCGGGTACCGACTCTCGTCGTGGGTCGAGCGAAGCGCCTTCGACGACGCTGACGCGGTCATCGCCGTGAGCGCGGGCATGCGTCGGGACATCCTGCGCTCGTATCCGCAGATCGATCCCGAACGGGTCGAGGTCGTCTACAACGGCATCGACCTCACCGACTGGGCCCCGAACGACGACCCCGATGCGGTGCGGAGCCTCGGTGTCGATCCCGACCGCCCCTCGATCGTGTTCGTGGGCCGCATCACGCGCCAGAAGGGGCTGCCCTACCTGTTGCGCGCGGCGCGGTTGCTGCCACCTGAGGTGCAGCTCGTGCTCTGCGCGGGGGCGCCCGACACCGACGAGATCATGGCCGAGGTCACCGGGCTCGTCGAGGTGCTGCGCACCGAACGCGACGGCGTCGTGTGGATCGACCGTCATCTGCCTCGACCCGAACTCACCGCGCTGCTCACGGCGGCGACGGCCTTCGTGTGCCCGTCGGTCTACGAACCGCTCGGCATCGTGAACCTCGAGGCGATGGCGTGCGGCGCACCCGTCGTCGGCACCGCCACCGGCGGCATCCCCGAGGTCGTCGACGACGGCGTCACCGGCGTGCTCGTGCCGATCGACCAGGCCGACGACGGCACCGGAACACCACTCGACCCCGACCGTTTCGTGCGCGACCTCGCCGACGCGCTCGCCGCGGTCGTCGGCGACCCCGAGCGGGCCCGCGCCATGGGGCGAGCGGGCCGGCGACGCGCCGAGACGCACTTCGCGTGGGACGCGATCGCGGCGCGCACGATCGAGGTCTACGAGCGCGTGCTCGCCCGCTGAGGCACGTCGGGCGCGTCAGATCGCACCCTCGGCTGCCGATAGCATTGGACGCATGTCGAGTGCGAGTACGGTTCTGCAGTTCCGCGATGTGTCGGTGATCCGCGATGGCAACACGATTCTCGACTCGGTGACCTGGAAGGTCGACTCCGACGAACGCTGGGTCGTGCTCGGGCCCAATGGTGCGGGCAAGACCACGCTCCTGCAGATCGCGGCCGCCGCGATGCACCCGACCACCGGCACCGCCGAGGTGCTGCAGGAGGCCCTCGGCAAGGTCGACGTGTTCGAGCTCCGCCCCATGATCGGCTTCGCTTCGACGGCGATGGCCCGTCGCATCCCGCGCGAAGAGACCGTGCTCGACGTCGTGCTCACGGCGGCGTACTCGGTCACCGGGCGCTGGAACGAGGAGTACGAGGGCATCGACCTGCGCCGCGCCGAGCGCGTGCTCAAGGAGTGGGGGCTCGACGGCTTCTCGGAGCGTCGCTTCGGCAGCCTCTCCGACGGCGAGCAGAAGCGGGTGCAGATCGCGCGATCGGTGATGACCGACCCCGAACTCCTGCTGCTCGACGAGCCCGCGGCGAGCCTCGACCTCGGCGCACGCGAAGAGCTCGTCGGCCTGCTCGGCGGCTACGCGGCCTCGCCCTCGTCACCCGCCATCGTCATGGTCACGCACCACGTCGAAGAGATCCCGGCGGGCTTCACCCACGCGCTGCTGCTGTCCGACGGCGGCATCGTCGCGTCGGGGCCGCTCGACGAGGCGCTCACCTCCGAGACGCTCACCGAGACCTTCGGCATGACCATCGAGCTCACCGAGCGCGACAGTCGATTCGCCGCGCGCGCCGCCGCCTGACATGCGTCGCCGTCGGTTCTGCTAGAATCGATAGCTGGCCCGAGGGCCGCTGTACTTTCCTGCGCGCGCAGGTTGTCGTATCCACCATCCGATCGCTGATATCCCAAGGAAGTCTCCATGAAGACCGACATCCACCCCGAGTACAACGCCGTCGTCTTCCGCGACCTCGCTTCGGGCGCCACGTTCCTCACCCGCTCGACCGCGACGAGCGACAAGACCATCGAGCTCGACGGTGAGACCTACCCCGTCATCGACGTCGAGATCTCGTCGGAGTCGCACCCGTTCTACACGGGCAAGCAGCGCATCATGGACTCGGCCGGCCGCGTCGAGAAGTTCAACCAGCGCTTCAAGAACTTCGGCAAGTAATCAAGCCGAACCGAAGGGGCGGGCGACGCGAGTCGCCCGCCCCTTCGTCGTGCCTGCGGCACGGCACTGATACGGTCGGCGGATGAACACGGCGCACCCCACGGCCGGCGGCGGTCGCCCGAGTCGTCTGCCGGTACTGAGCGACGATCGAGTGCGTCTGCGGGCGTTTCGCGCAGAGGATCTCGCGCTCATCGTCGAGGCGTCCGCCGACTCGTTGATCCCGCTCATCACGACCGTGCCGTCGTCGTCCGATCGGTGGGCCGCTCGCGCGTATCTCACGCGGCAGGCCCGCAGGCTCTCGACGGGCGCCGGGTACTCGTTCGCGATCGCCGACGCAGGCGATCGCGCCGTCGGCCAGATCGGCCTGTGGCCGCGTCGCGATGATCCGGGCCGTGCGGGCATCGGCTATTGGCTGGCGGCGTCGGCGCGAGGCCAAGGGTACGCGGGGGCTGCGGTTCGGCTCGTCGTGGACTGGGCGTGGACCATCGCCTCGATCGACCGGCTCGAACTGTTCATCGAACCGTCGAACGCCGCCTCGATCGCCGTCGCCGAGGCGACTGGGTTCGCGCGCGAGGGGCTCCTGCGCTCGTGGATGCGCATCGGCGACACTCGCCGCGACATGCTCGTCTACTCGCTCATCCGCGGGCAATCCGAATCGGGGCCCGAGATCGCGCCGCCGCTCAGCGCACGGGCCACGAGCCCGAAGTCGTGAACTCGGGCTCGCCGTTGGCGCGACGCCAGGCCTGGTAGCTCTCGGCCTGCTCGCGGCTCCAGTCGACCTGACGAGCATGCAGCTCGGCGACCGCGACGGCCGCGAGCTCGGGGAACGCCCGTGCGATCGCCTGCGCGACGCGGCCGGCGGCGACGGCGTCGGCGCCCGCATCGTGCGCATTCGGGAGTGGAACGCCGTAGTGCTCGGCTGTCGCGGTGAGCGTGCGCTTGCCGCGCCGATAGCGGTCGACGGCCTTGTCGATGACGAGTGGGTCGATGACCGGCCCGGGGCCGGGCAGTGGAGCGATGCCGTAACGGACGGCCTCGCGCTCGAGCAGGGTGAGGTCGTACGACGCGTTGTAGGCCACGATCGGCAGGCCGCGCATGGCGACATCGGCGAGTGCGGCGACGATCTCGGCGACCGCCGTCGGCGCGGGCTGCCCCTCGAGGCGCGCTCGCTCGGTGGTGACGCCGTGGATGAGCGACGCCGCGGTGGGGATCTCGACGCCGGGATCGACGATCCACCCTCGCCGTTCGAGCACCTCTCCTGCAGCACCCAGCACCCCGACGTGGGCGGTGACGATGCGGCACGTGTCGACGTCGATGCCGGTGGTCTCGAGGTCGAAGACGGCGAGGGTGTCGGCCCAGCGGGCGGCGTTCGTGTCATGCATGGCGTCAGGCTATGGTCGCCCACCGTCATCGTCTCGGCGTCGGCGCGCGTGTCCGGGGCATCCGCACGCCGAACGCTCGCCGGGCGCACGCAGGAACCGCTCGACGCTCGCCCGTAGAATGGCTGGGATGATCGCCTCCCCGTACGCCGAGCAGCTCGCTCGCATCCCCGTTCGGGCCCATCGCGTCGACGTCGACGGCACAGAGACCGCCTGGTGGGAGTACGGCGAGGCCGATGCCCCGGTGCTCGTGCTCGTGCACGGCTTCCGGGGCGACCACCACGGGCTCGAGCCGGTCGTGGCACAGCTGCCGGGGTTCCGCATCATCTCGCCCGACCTTCCGGGCTTCGGTGAATCGGCGACGTTCGCCGGGCGCCCGCACGACATCGACGCCTATGCCGACTGGCTGGCCGCGTTCATCGACGCGATCGGGCTCGAAGCGCCGTACGACGTGCTCGGCCACTCGTTCGGCTCGATCGTGTCGTCGGCCGCCGTCGCTCGCGGCCTCGCTCCCGAGCGCCTCGTGCTCGTGAACCCCATCGGCGCGCCCGCGCTCGAGGGGCCCCGCGGCATCATGACCCGGCTCGCGGTGCTCTACTACCGCACCGCCGCCGCTCTTCCCGAGCGTGCCGGCTACGCGCTGCTCGCCAACGGCGCGATCGTGCGCGTCATGAGCGTGACGATGGCCAAGACCCGGCAGAAGTCGCTGCGTCGTTGGATCCACGACCAGCATGACCGCTACTTCTCGGCGTTCGGCGACCGCGACGCCGTGCTCGAGGCGTTCCGCGCCTCGGTGAGCCACGATGTCAGCGAGTACGCCGCCGACATCCACGTGCCGACGCTGCTCGTCGCCGCCGAGCGCGACGACGTCACCCCGCTCGACGCGCAGCACCGCCTCGTCACCCGGTTCCCCGACGCGAAGCTCGAGGTGATCCCCGAGGTCGGGCACCTCATCCACTACGAGACCCCCGGTGACGCGGCCGCCCGCATCCTGCGGTTCCTGCGCGAAGGGGCCACCGCGTGAGGATCGTCGTCGACTGCCGCTACACCCGCATCGGGCAGCACGACGGCATCAGCCGATTCACCGCGGGCATCGTCACCGAGCTCGCGAAGCGGCATCCGCTCACGATGCTCGTCAGCGACCACCGCCAACTCGACATGCTTCCGCCGTTGCCGTGGCAGCTCGTGAGTGGGCCGACGAGCATCCGCGAACCGCTCGTCGCGTTGCAGGTCAAGAAGCTCCGGCCCGACATCGTGTTCACGCCCATGCAGACGATGGGGTCGTGGGGTCGCGACTACAAGCTTCTGCTGACGCTGCACGACCTGATCTACTACGAGAACCGAACCCCGCCGCGCGACCTGCCGGCGCCGGTGCGACTGCTGTGGCGGCTCTACCACCTCGCCTGGTGGCCGCAGCGCATGTTGTTGAATCGCGCCGACGCGGTCGTCACCGTCTCGCAGACGACCGCGGGCCTCATCCACGAGCACCATCTCACCGATCGCCCGGTGGTGGTCGTGCCGAACGCGGCCGACGACCTCGGACCCGCCATGCTGCCTCGCGTACGCCCGGCCGGCAATCGACTCGTGTACATGGGCTCGTACATGCCCTACAAGAACGTCGACACGCTCGTGCGAGCAGTGGCGGCGCTGCCCGACCACGAGCTGCACCTGCTGAGTCGCATCGGCAAGGCCGATCGCGAGCGGCTCACCCGGCTGGCACCGCAGGCGCGGCTCGTCTTCCATGACGGCGTGACCGATTCCGCATACGCCGAGCTACTCGCCGGCGCCACGGCGCTCGTGCACGCGTCGAAGGCCGAGGGCTTCGGCATCCCGCTCGTGGAGGCGATGCGCCTCGGCACGCCGGTCGTCGTCAGCGACATCCCGATCTTCCGCGAGATCGGCGGTGACGCCGCCCTGTTCTTCGACCCCGACGACCCCGAGTCGCTCGTCTCGGCGCTGTGGTCGCTCGAACGCGAGGGCGAGTGGGAGCGTCGGTCGGCCGCGTCGGTCGAGACGGCGGCGGCGTACAACTGGTCCGCCTCGGCCGACCGCCTGCTCGCGCTCATGCGCGACACCGTGGCCGCGCGAGGGCGGCGGCGCGGCCGGCGCCCGTGAGCCGGATCAGGCGGTGCGCGCTACGCGCCGCTGCCGTCGAGCGCGGCGGTGCCGGCCGAGGCGGCAGTGCCGGCCAGCGCGTCTGCGAACGCGACGAGCGTCTGGCTCGCCCCCGCGTCGATCTTCACGGCCGCACGGCTGTCGCCCTTGGTGACGCCGCGGTTGACGACGACGATCGGAAGCCGGCGACGCCGCGCCCGCTCGATGAGTCGCATGCCCGAGTTCACGACGAGCGACGACCCGGCGACGAGCAGCACATCCGACGACGCCACGAGCGCCGAGGCGGCCTGGAACGTCGTCACCGGCACGAACTCGCCGAAGAACACGACATCGGGTTTCAGCACGCCGCCGCACACCGTGCACGCGGGGATCACCATCGCGTCGACGTCGTCGACCTCGACGTCGCCGTCGGGCGCGAGGCGGATCGCCGTTTCGAGGTCGATCGACGGATTGAGCAGCTCGAGCTGCTCGGCGATCGCCTGCCGGGCGTAGTGCTGCCCGCACTGCAGGCAGACCACGCGATCCATGCTGCCGTGCAGCTCGACGACGTGACGTCCCCCGGCACGGCGGTGCAGGCCGTCGACATTCTGCGTGACCACGCCCGAGACGCTGCCGGCAGCCTCGAGACGCGCGAGCGCCAGGTGACCGGGGTTGGGCTGCGCGGTCCCGAAGTTGCGCCACCCGAGGTGGCTGCCCGCCCAGTACCGCTTGCGCGCCCGCTCGGAAGCGAGGAAGGTCTGCACGGTCATGGGCGTGCGCACGGGCGCGCCCTCACCGCGATAGTCGGGGATGCCCGAGTCGGTGCTGACGCCGGCACCGGTGAGCACTGCGACGCGGGCGCCTCGCATGAGGGCGATCGCCTCGCCGACGAGCGCATCGGTCGCCGTCGGCGCCTCGAGGCCGATGTCCACGGTGGTCTCCCTTCGACCGGTAGGGCCGATTCTAGACGCGTCGGTTTTCCGGATTGTTTCGTCGACTGGCACCCTTGAGGGGAGGAGACCCATGCACATCGAACGAGTCCGCGACGCGGCATCCGATTCCGTCGCCGACTACGCTCGGCTGACCGACGTGGCGCTGCGCAGCGCGCACGAACCCGAGCACGGGCTCTACATCGCCGAATCGGCGAAGGTCATCCGCCGCGCGATCGGCGCCGGCCACAGGCCGCGGTCGGTGCTCATGGAGGAGAAGTGGTTGCCGGGCCTCGAATCGGCGCTCGCACCGTTCGACGTGCCCGTGCACCTCGCCGAC
Organism: Agromyces cavernae; assembly: GCF_021044935.1. Lineage (GTDB taxonomy): Bacteria > Actinomycetota > Actinomycetes > Actinomycetales > Microbacteriaceae > Agromyces > Agromyces cavernae. The sequence goes on along the minus strand of NZ_JAJNMP010000002.1, from coordinate 365,789 downwards.
GCAGACCAGCTCGAGGCGATCACCGGGTATCGCGTGCATCGCGGAGCCCTCGCCGCGTTCGAGCGGCCCGACCTGCCCGACCCGGTCGAGCTGCTGGCGGGCGCGCGTCGCGTCGTCGTGCTCGAGGACATCGTCGACCACACGAACGTCGGCGCCATCTTCCGCTCGGTCGCGGCACTCGGCGCCGACGCCGTGCTCGTGAGCCCCCGTTGCGCCGACCCGCTCTACCGGCGCAGCGTACGCGTGAGCATGGGCACCGTCTTCCAGGTTCCGTGGACGCGCCTGCCGGACTGGCCCGAAGCGGCGCGGATGCTCCGTGGTGCCGGTTTCGAGGTCGCCGCGCTCGCCCTCGCCGACGACGCGATCTCGCTGCGAGAGCTCGCCGCTGCCCCGCCCGAACGGCTCGCGCTCGTCTTCGGCGCCGAGGGCGACGGCCTCAGCACGTACGCCCTCGAGGCCGCCGATCGCGTCGTGACGATTCCGATGCGTCACGGGGTCGACTCGCTCAATGTCGCTGCCGCCGCCGCGGTAGTGCTGTACGCCTTCGCCGTCGATGCGGAGTCCGGCTCATGACCGATCACCCTGCGTCCGACGCCCGCAGGCGCGTGTACCGTCGCCGGCGTATCGTCGTGTTCGGCGCCCTCGCGGTCGTGCTCGCGTTGCTCGTGAGCGGCGGCGTGTACGCCTCGAACGCGCTCGGCGCGCCCATCCCGGCCGCCGCTCCCGAGGTGTCCGCGCCCGAACCGATCGTGGCCGAGCCGCAGGCGCTCGCACTGCCGGGCTTCGGCGGCTACGCCGTCGGTGCGATCGGGTTCGACGGCCTGCTCGCCTCAGGCGAGGCCGATCGATCGATGCCGAGTGCGAGCATCACCAAGGTCATCACCGCACTCGTCGTCCTCGACGCGCACCCGATCCCGCCGGGCGAGGGCGGCCCCGAGATCGCCTACACCGAGGCCGACATCGACATCTACTGGGACATGGTCGCCCAGAACGGTTCCGTCGCGCCGGTCGCGGCAGGCTCCTCGCTGACGCTTCGCGAGAGCCTCGAGGCGATGCTCCTGCCCTCGGGCAACAACTACGCCATCTCGCTCGCGAACTGGGCGTTCGGCTCGGGCGACGAGTTCCTCGCGGTCGCGCGTGCGTGGCTCGAGGAGCATGGACTGACGAATACGCGAATCGCCGACTCGAGCGGCCTCTCGCTCGACAACGTCTCGACGCCGACCGACCTCATCGAGCTCGGCAAGCTCGCCCTGGCCGACCCCACGCTCGCCGAGATCGTCGCGACGAAGCGCGTCGACGTGCCCGAGCTCGGCACGCTCGAGAACTCGAACAAGCTCCTCGGAACGCACGGCGTCGACGGCATCAAGACGGGCACGACCGACGACGCGGCGAACCTGCTCTTCTCCGCCGACTTCGCCGTGGGATCGTCGACCGTGACGGTCGTCGGGGTGCTGCTCGGCGGCGAGAACCACACCGTGCTGCGCAGCGCGATCGCAGCGATGCTCGACAGCGTCGCGCCCGGGTTCCACGAGGTCGCGCCGCTCGAGGCCGGGCAGCAACTCGCCGAATACGAGACGCCGTGGGGCGATTCGGCACGGGCGACGGCCGCCGACGGGGCATCCATGATCGTCTGGAGCGACACCCCGGTCGAGGTCGAGGTGCACGCCGAACCCGTGGCACTCGCGTCGAGCGGCGAGCAGGTGGGCACCGCGGTCGTGCGCGCGGGCACCCAAGAGGTCACGGTGCCGCTCGTGCTCGACGCCGCGATCGACGACCCCGGAACGTGGTGGCGCCTCACCAACCCCGGCGCACTCGACGTCGCGACGCCTCAGTCGGTCGACGAGAGGTAGGGCGCCGCCTCGGGTCGCTTCGCGGTGACGAAGTCGCCCGAAGACTGGTGGCGGATGCGCCTGAGCACCCACGGCACGAGGTACTCGCGAGCCCAGTTGAGGTCCTCGACGCGTGCCTGCCGCCAGGTGCCGTGGGGGACCGGCTCGGGCTTCATCGGCTCGAGCGTGTTCTCGACGTTGAGGGCGGCGAGCACCATGCGTGCGACGGTGTGGTGGCCGAGGGAGTTCAGGTGCAGCCGATCGGGCGACCACATGCGCTGGTCTTGAACCTCGGTGAGCGCCCACTGGTCGGCCACGATGCAGTCGTACTTCTGCGCGATGGTGCGCAGGTTCTCGTTGTAGATCGCGACCTTGCCTCGGATGCCGCGGAACACCGGCGAGAAGCCGACGTCGACCCCGGTGAAGAGCACGATCGTCGCGTGGTCGCGCGAGAGCCGCTCGATCGCGTACTCGAAGCGCGCCGAGATCTCGTCGGGGTCGGTGCCCGGGCGGATCACGTCGTTGCCGCCGGCCGAGATGGTGATGAGGTCGGGGCGCAGCGCGAGGGCGGGCGCGAGCTGCTCGTCGATGATCTGCTGGATCAGCTTGCCGCGTACGGCGAGGTTCGCGTAGGCGAAGTCCTCGGTGCCCTGCGAGAGCACCTCGGCGACGCGGTCGGCCCAGCCGCGGTGACCGCCGGGCACCGTGGGCTCGGGGTCGCCGATGCCCTCGGTGAACGAATCGCCGAGGGCGACGTAGCGGGACCAGGGATGCTGCTGCGTGACCATCCCCCCATTGTGCCAAGGTCGCCGGTTCGAGGTTGGCGATCGAGGCCGCGGTTCGGGGATGTCGGAAGCCTCCGCTACCCTCGAATCCAGTGAGCACCTCGACCCCCTTCGGCCCCCAGCCGGGCACGTCGGCCGCCGAACACCTCTCACCGTCGTTCCCCGAGCGGGCCGCATGGGGAACCGCATCGAAGCTGCGGGCCTGGCAGGCCGAGGCGCTCGAGCAGTACCTCGCCGAGCTGCCGCGCGACTTCCTCGCCGCGGCGACGCCCGGTGCCGGTAAGACGACATTCGCCCTGCGGCTCGCCGCCGAACTGCGCGCCCGGCGCCTCATCGACCGCATCACCGTCGTCGCCCCCACCGACCACCTGAAGCGCCAGTGGGCCGATGCCGCAGCGCGCGCGGGCATTCGGCTCGACCCGGGCTTCCGCAACGCCCACGGCCGCAGTGCCCGGCACTTCCACGGCGTCGCCGTCACCTATGCGCAGGTCGCGATGCGCCCGGCGCTGCACCGGGAGCTCACGCTCTCGGGCCGTACCCTCGTCATCCTCGACGAAGTGCACCACGGCGGCGACACCCTGTCGTGGGGCGACGCGATCCGCGAGGCGTTCGAGCCTGCCGAGAAGCGGCTCTCGCTCACGGGCACCCCGTTCCGCAGCGACACCGCGCCGATCCCGTTCGTGCACTACGAGCCCGACGCGCAGGGCGTGCGGCTCTCGAAGACCGACTACGACTACGGCTACGGGCGAGCACTGGCCGACGGCGTCGTGCGTCCCGTGATCTTCATGGTCTACGCCGGCCACATGCGGTGGCGCACCAAGGCGGGCGACGAGATGGAGGCGAAGCTCGGCGAGGACAACACGAAGGACATCACCTCGTCGGCGTGGCGAACGGCGCTCGAGCCCACCGGCGAGTGGATCCCGGCGGTGCTTCGCGCGGCCGACCGGCGTCTCACCGAGGTGCGGCACGGCATCCCCGACGCGGGCGGACTCGTGATCGCGACCGACCAGACCGTCGCCCGCGCGTACGCGCAGATCCTCGAGGAGATCTGCGGTGAGAAGGTCACCGTCGTGCTCTCCGACGAGAAGGAGGCGAGCTCGCGCATCGAGGAGTTCTCGGCGAACACCCGCCGCTGGATGGTCGCGGTGCGAATGGTGTCCGAAGGAGTCGACGTGCCGCGGCTCGCGGTCGGCGTCTACGCGACGAGCGCGTCGACGCCGCTGTTCTTCGCGCAGGCCATCGGCCGGTTCGTGCGCGCGCGACGTCGAGGCGAGACCGCGTCGGTGTTCCTGCCCAATGTGCCCGTGCTCATGAGCCTCGGGTCGCAGCTCGAGCTCGAGCGCGATCATGCCCTCGATCGCCGTGGCGGCGACGCCGACGACGACGGCCTCGACGACAGCCTGCTCGAGTCGGCGAATCGTGAGGAGCGCGCGTCCGAAGAGCTCGAGCTCGGCACCTGGGAGGCCATCGGTTCCGACGCCTCCTTCGACCGGGTGCTCTACGACGGCACCGAGTTCGGAACGCTCGCCGAGCCCGGCAGTGACGAGGAGTACGACTTCATCGGCATCCCCGGACTCCTCGAGCCCGAACAGGTGTCAGAGCTGCTGCGCCACCGTCAGGCGCGGCAGGCGCGTCGTGCCGGCGATCGGCGCAAGCACACGGCCGACGCCGACACGCCCGAGCCGGTGGCGCTCTACCGCACGCTCAAAGAGCAGCGGTCGCTGCTCAACAGCCTCGTCGGGCTGTGGGCGCGCCACACCGGTGAAGCGCACTCGCAGGTGCATGCCGAACTCCGCCGCGTGTGCGGCGGCCCCGCGGTCGCTCAGGCGACGGTGACGCAGCTGCAGGCGCGTATCGAACTGCTTCGGCGGCGGCTCGGCAGTCGATGAACCGATCGGGCTCGCGGGGACGACCGCGATTTGAACCAGTTTTCTACAACGTGTAGAACTGAATCGGCATCTGGCAATCAGGTACCGGTTCGAACCTTCAAGGAGAAACGATGCTGTCTGAGAAGTCCCGCCCCGTCATCGAAGCCACGCTGCCCGTGATCGCGGAGCGCATCGGCGAGCTCACGCCGAAGTTCTACCGCCGGCTCTTCGCGGCCCACCCGGAACTCCTCGACGGCATGTTCAGCCGAGCCAACCAGATGAACGGTACGCAGCAGCGAGCGCTCGCGGGGAGCATCGCGGCCTTCGCCTCGCACCTGCTCGCGCATCCCGACACCCTCCCCGAGACCGTCCTCTCGAGGATCGCGCACAAGCACGCCTCACTCGGAATCCCCGAGTCCGGCTACCCGATCGTCTACGAGCACCTCTTCGCCGCCATCGCCGAAGACCTCGGCGACGCGGTCACCCCTGAGGTCGCCGAGGCCTGGACCGAGGTCTACTGGCTCATGGCCGATGCGCTCATCAAGATCGAGAAGGGGCTCTACGCGCAACAGGCGAACGACGGGATGTGGGCGACCTGGCGCGTGACCGCGAAGGAGGCCGCCGGCGCGGGCTCCATCACCTTCCGGCTCGCCCCGGCCGACGAAACCCCGGTCACCCGTGCCACGCCCGGCCAGTACGTCTCTGTGCGCGTGCGACTCGCCGACGGCCTCCGCCAGGCTCGCCAGTACTCGCTCTCCGAGCACGTCGACTCGCTCACCGAGCGGGTCTTCACGACCAAGCTCGACGAGGGTGGCGAGGTCTCGCCGTTCCTCCACGGCACGGTGCGAGTCGGCGACGTCGTCGAACTGTCGAACCCATATGGCGACATCGAGCTCGACGACTCCGACGCCCCGATCGTGCTCGCCACCGCGGGCATCGGCTGCACGCCGAGCGCGTCCATCCTGCAGTCGCTCGCGAAGCAGCTGTCCGACCGTCGTGTGCTCGTCTTGCATGCCGAGCAGCGCGCCGAGAACTGGGCCCTTGCCGACCAGATGCGCGCCGCGGTCGGACAACTTCCGAACGCCGAGCTCCGGCTCTGGCTCGAGGAGCCTGCGACCGACGAGAGCGCCCACACCGGGTTCATGGACCTCGACGGCATCGACCTGCCGACCGGCGCCAAGCTGTACCTGTGCGGACCGCTGCCCTTCATGCGCTCCATCCGGTCGCAGGCGATCACGGCAGGCATCCCGGCCACCGACATCCACTACGAGGTATTCGGTCCCGACGTCTGGCTGGCAGCTTAGGGCCGACGTCCAGCGGGCGGCCCGGGCCCGGCGTCGTCAGCCGGCGACGACGTCGGGCACCAGCAGCCCCGACGAGTCGGTGAGGCCCTGCGCCTCCGCGACCGCGTCGAGCGCTGCCATCACGTCGGCGGTCAGGTCGTCGACGTGCTCGAGCCCGATCGAGAGCCGCACCACAGCGGCGTCCGGCTTCGCTTCGCCGGCGACGGGGCGGTGCGTGAGCGAGGCCGGGTGCTGCACGAGCGAGTCGACCCCGCCGAGCGACACGGCGTGCGTGATGAGTTCGCACGACTCCGTGAACCGGGCGGCTGCCTCGTATCCGCCGGCGAGCTCGACCGCGATGATCGACCCGGCCCCCTCAATCTGGGTGCCGATGAGGCCGGCCGGATCCTGACCGGGCAGGCCGGGGTAGTGCACGCGGGCGACCGCGGGGTGCGTGATCAGTCGCTCGGCGATCACCTGCGCGCTCGCCTGTTGCGCACGTACGCGAAGCGGAAGGGTGCGAAGCCCGCGGTGCAGCAGGTACGCGGCCATGGGGTGCAGGAGTCCGCCCGTGAGGGCCCGCACCTGGCGCAGGCGTTCCACCCACTCCCGGTCGGCGGCGACGACCCCGCCCATGACGTCACCGTGGCCGCCGATGTACTTCGTCGCACTGTGCAGCACGAGGGTCGCCCCGTGTTCGACGGGGCGCTGCAGCACCGGCGTTGCGAACGTGTTGTCGACGAGCAGCGGCACGTCACCGGCGGCGTCGGCGATCGCGCGGAGGTCGACGAGTTCGAGCGTCGGGTTCGCGGGCGTCTCGACGATGACGATGCCCGTGTCCGGACGGATCGCCTCGCGGATCTCCGAGACATCCGCCCACGTCACCTCGGTGCCGAGCAGTCCACTGGCGAGCACGTGGTCGGTGCCGCCGTAGAGGGGGCGCACCGCGACGATGTGCGGCCGTCCAGCCGAGGCGGTCGCGATGAGTGTCGCGGCGAGTGCCGCCATCCCCGAGCCGAACGCGACCGCGCCCTCGGTGCCCTCGAGTCCGGCGAGCGATTCCTCGAATCGGGCGACGCCGGGCTGCCAGAGTCGCTGGTACACGGCCGAGCGACCCTCGCCGAGGTCGTGGCCGGTCGCGAGTTCCTCATAGGAGAGGCCGCCTGTCTCGACGGAGCCGAGCGGGTTCGTGGTGGAGAAGTCGATGACGGGAACGTGGGATCCGCTCTCTCGGACGCCGGCCATGCCGCCGTGGACGGCGCGGGTCTCGAGGTGCGACGACGATGTCTGCATGCCTCGAATGAAGCAGATTCTTGCGAGTTCAGCAAACACCGATGCAGGATCAGTGCGATACACTCGAATTCTCGAATGTTCTGCAACTCGATGCCGAAGGAGCCCGCCCATGGCGCAGAAACCCGAACTCGACAGGGTCGACCGTGCGCTGCTCGCCGCGCTCTCGACGAACGCGCGCGCATCGGGTGCCGCCCTTGCGTCCGAGGTCGGCGTCGCCGAGTCGACCGTCTCGTTGAGACTACGCCGCCTGCAGTCGCTCGGCACCGTGCGCGGCTATCGCGTCGATGTCGATCTCGCCTCGCTCGGGGTCTCGCTGCAGGCGCTCATCGCGGTGCGGCTCGTCAAGCACGATCGCGGTGAGATCGACGCCTTCCGCGCCGCCGTGCCGCATCTGCCCGGCGTGCTCGGCGTGTTCCACATGGCGGGCGCCGAAGACTACCTGCTGCATGTCGCGGCGCGCGACGCCGAAGAGCTTCGCGAGTTCGTGCTCGCCCACCTCACGGGGCATCCGGCCGTCGCGCACACCGAGACCAACCTCATCTTCGAGCACGTCGACGGCGACGGGTGGAACAAGCTCGTCGGCTGAGGCCCGGCTGGGGCCGGCTGAGGCCGGCAGGTCGAGATCGGCCCGTCGAGCCGGACCGATCAGGCGAGCGTCGTCCCGAAGGCGAGGCCCAGCAGGTAGGTCACCGCCGCAGCGCCGAGGCCGATCGAGAGCTGGCGCACCGCACGCTTCAGCGGCGACGCGCCCGAGAGCAGGCCGACGATCGCGCCGGTGACGAGCAGGGCGATGCTCACGAGCACCGTTGCGGTGACGACCGCGGCGATGCCGCTCATGCCGAACAGGTAGGGAAGCACGGGGATGAGCGCGCCCGATGCGAAGAAGAGGAAGCTCGAGATCGCCGCGTTGAGTCCGGTGCCGACCGCGTCGTCGTCGTGCTCGGCGACGGTCAGCGCGTCGGTGGGTGCGGTGCCGCGTCCGGCAGCCTGCACCCGTGCGACGACGAGCGCCGCGTGCTCGGCGGCATCCTGCTCGTCCATGCCGCGCGCTCGATAGACGAGGGCGAGCTCGTTGGCGTCGACGTCGAGGTCGACGAGTGCCTCACGAGCGGTCGGATCGGGCGCCGACGCCTCGAGCAGCTCTCGTTGCGATCGCACCGAGACATACTCGCCGGCACCCATCGACAGGGCCCCTGCGAGCAGGCCCGCGATACCGGTGAACAGCACGACCCCGCTCGACACGCCGGTCGCGCCGATGCCGAGCACGAGCGCGAGGTTCGAGACCAGGCCGTCATTGGCGCCGAACACCGCCGCCCGGAACGTGCCGGCCAGACGCCGTCGTCCGCGCGATGCGAGTCCGCGGACCACCTCACCGTGGATGCGCTCGTCGGCCGCCATCGCGGGCGTGGCGTCGGGGTCGGTGGCGTACGGCGAGCGTGCTTCGGCGCGCTGGGCGAGGGCGAGCACGAAGATCGAGCCGAAGCGGCGTGCGAGCGACCCGAGGATGCGGGTACGGATGTCGGCACGGGGCGTCCCCTCGCCGTCGCCGTCGAGCAGGCGGAGCCAGTGCGCCTCATGGCGCCCCTCCGCCGCGGCGAGCGCCAGCAGGATCTCGCGCTCCTCACCCTCGCGGCGCGCGGCGAGCTCGCGGTAGACCGCGGCTTCGGCTCGCTCGTCGGCAAGGTAACGGCGCCACTTGGCGCGGTCCGCCGCGGTGGCACTCGTGGGCTCGGTCATGGTGCTCCATTCGCGAGCGCGTGGCGGGGCGGTGCGCCCGGGGCCTCGCGCTCCGTCACGTCTCCGCCGCGTTCGCGGCCGTCAGCCACGATATCGGGCGGCCATGTCCAGATCGGCGGATTCACGCGGATTGGCAGCATTTCGGAGCGCCGAAGCAGCCCGCCGCAGCACGCATTCGCCGCCGCTCGAGATCCCTCGCTCACGCGGCCGGGGTCGTGACGAAGTCGATGAGCTCCTCGACCCGTCCGAGCAGCGCGGGTTCGAGATCGCCGTATCCGCGCACGCGGCCGAGTATGTGCTGCCACGCCCTCGCGATGTCGGCCTGCTCGGCGTGCGGCCAGCCGAACGCCTCGCACACCCCGTGCTTCCAGTCGGTGCCGCGCGGGATGACCGGCCAGGCCGCCTTGCCGAGTCGTGCGGGCTTCACCGACTGCCAGATGTCGATGAACGGATGTCCCACCACGAGCACGTGAGCACGGTGCGGGCCGCGCGCCACGGCATCGGCGATGCGCTGTTCCTTCGACCCGGGGACGAGATGGTCGACGAGCACGCCGGCCTTGCGTCCGGGGCCGGGGCGGAAATCGGCGAGCACGTCGCCCAGCACGTCGACGCCCTGCAGGTACTCCACGACGACGCCTTCGATGCGCAGATCGGCGCCCCACACCTTCTCGACGAGCTCGGCATCCTGTCGTCCCTCGACGAAGATGCGGCTCGGCAGCGCGACCCGTGCCGGTCCCGAGTCGACCGCGAACGACCCTGAGGCGGTGCGACGTCGCCCGGCAGGTCCCTTGGGCGTGGGCGCGACGAGTTGCACCGCCTCGCCGTCGACGAGGAAGCCGTGGCCGAGGGGGAACATGCGCCTCGCACCGAAGCGATCCTCGAGGGTGACGACGCCCTTCTCGAGCCCGACGATCGCTCCGCAGAAGCCGCTCTCGGCGAGCTCGACGACGAGGTCGCGCTCGGCTTCGACCGTGGGAATCACCTTGCGCGTTCGAGCTTTCCAATCACCGGCGAGCACGTCGCTGCCGTATCGATCGGGGCCGAAGTCGTCGTGGGATGTCGCGGGCACCGGTCGAGGCTAGCCGACGTCGGCCGGGCGATCGCGTGCGACGCCCCGACGATCGAGCACGAGGGTCCACGAAGCGCCGATGACTGCGATCGCCGCACCGGCACCGAACGCCCACGGGATTCCGAACGGCTGGGCCAGGAGCCCCAACGCGATCGGGCCGAGACCCAGGCCGAGATCGATCGCGGCGCTCGCCGTACCGGAGGCAACGCCCCGCTGCGACGGTGCTGCCGTCGCGAAGATGGCTGAGAAGAACGCCGGGGTCGAGAACGCGACCCCGACGGCCGTGATCACGGCGCCCACGATCAATCCGACCGGCGACGCCCACAGGGCGACGGTGACCAGGCCCAGCGCGATCGTCGTGAGCGCCGCTGCGCCGAGCGGGAGCGACGGCAGGCGGTCCGGCACCTTCGCGAAGGCGATCCGGCAGATCACGACCACCACGCCGTAGGTGAAGAGCGCCAGGCTCGGATTGGGCAGGCCGACCCGCGTGGCGTGCAGTGCGACGAATGCGAGGAAGCCGCCCATGGCCAGCAGCGAGGTGAGGAATCCGAGCGCGATCGGCAGTGCGGGCCGGTGGATGAGGTGGCGCTCCGAACGCTCCGGCGGCGGTCCCGTCCTCGTCTCGCCGATGAACAGCACGAGCACGGCGGCGAGCACGGCCAGGGCCGCCCCACCCCACCACGCGAGCATCGATCCGCCGAGCTGCGTGAGCGCCTCGCCGAGCACCGGCCCGAGCGCGATGCCGAGATACAGCCCGAGCGAGTTGTACGAGAGCGCCTCGCCCATGCGGGCCGGCGGTGCGAGGTCGGCGAGGGCGGCGAACCCCGCGACGAAGAATGCGGCTTCAGCCACGCCGGCGAGCAGGCGCAGCGCCACGACGGCGATGAGGTTGTCGGCCACCGCGAGGAGCCCCAGGCTGGCGGCGGCGAGCAGAGCGCCGCCGACGAGGAGTGGGAGCCGGCCGTGCACGTCCGCGAGTCGGCCGGCGAGGGGCCGGAGAACGAGCGCCGACACCGCGAACACGCCGAACGCGAGGCCTGCGGCCGCCTCATCGCCGCCGACGGGTCCCGTGACGTGCAGGGGCAGGACGAAGATCGCGACGCCCGCCGCCGTGAAGTAGCACAGCTCTGCCGCCGCGAGCACGACGAATGCCGGCGTGAACAGGCGCTCGGCATGTTCGCGTGCCGGCAGGTTCGCCCCTGTCGTCGTGGATCGTCGACCGCGGATCCCCACACCGCCCACCCTATGCCCGACGCCTCCGCGCGGCGTGGTCACCGGACGTCGCGCGGGCGGTGCGCCACCGACACGCCGAGACTTGGAGATCCGAGACCTACCCGCGGACCTCGATCTGCACCGGGAACTCGTTCTCGACGCTGCCGTCCTTCGCGCTCAGGCTGTAGGCGACCACGTCGTAGAGGCCGGGCGGAATGTCGGCCGGCAGCGTCAACCTCGAGCTGAAGTTCGACTCCACGCAGCACTCATCCGCCGTCACCTGGAGCGTGGCGACGGTCGTCCCCGACGCGTCGCGCACGTCGACCGTGAGCGCGGCCTCGAAGAGGTTCGCCGTGCCGGTCACCAGGATGAGGCCTCCGGCCTCATACACTTGGCCGCACGCCGGGCTCGTGAGGATGATCGGCGGTCGGTCGGGTGAGATCGTGATCGGGAATTCGACCAGGCCGACGACCGTGCCGTCCTTCGCGCTGTGCGTGTACGCACGCAGCTTGACTGGCAGGGCGTCTTCCTCCGGCCCGAATGCCAGGGTGGCCTCCCACGTGCCTGGCGTGCCGGAACCCGATGTCGCCGTGACGTGGCGCACACAGGCGACCATGCCCGACTCGTCGACGGCGTCGACGGTGAGCGCGGCCTCGAAGGTGTTCGCCTCTCCGCTCACGGTGAACGGGACCGAGACGGTCGCGTCGGCGACCGGGCTCCCGATGGTGATCTGCGGAGCCCCCGACGGGGTCGGGGCCGGGGATGTCGCCGTGGGCGAGACAGGCGACGGGCTCGGGCCCGGGCCGGACGCCGTGCCGGATGCGCAGGCAGTGACCGCCAACACTACGGCGACCACAGCGAGCGTGTGCAGAGAACGGATCGCCATGATGGGTCACCTCACCCCTTGTCTGTTTCGTACTCGCGGACACGCGACGTCGGTACCGCCGCTCGAGTCCATGGCACCTCTCACTACAGGAATGTCGCCGAACCCTCAGAAGGTCACACACGTTCCGGGATTGCTCAGGCTCAACGATGCGCCCGTGGACAAGCGTGTTCAAATCCCTGATCATTACTCATGAACCCGACGCTTCACCACGATGAAGACGAAGAAGGGGAATCCATGCTCACCACCGACACGCTCGTCAGCTCGGAAGCCAGCTTCATGTCCAGCACGCACCTGATCATGGGTGACCAGGACGCCGTCCTCGTCGATGCCCTGCTTGCGAAGAGCGATGCGCTGCAGGCCGTCGATTGGATCCGCGGCCACGACCGGCGACTCACGCACATCTACATCACCCACGCTCATCCCGATCACTTCCTCGGCCTGCCCGTCATTCTCGAGGCGTTCCCGGAGGCCCGGGCCGTCGCGTTCCGCGACACAGCTGAGGACATCGCCAAGGTCGCGCCGACGTATCACGCGGCCGACAAGCCGGTCTACGGCGACAACCTCGCAGACTCCTGGGCCGTACCGGAGGCACTGCCGGGACACACGCTGACCCTGGAGGGAGAGGAACTCCGGGTGATCGAAGTCGGACCGGGGGAGGCCGATCGCTCGACGGCTCTCCACGTCCCCTCGATCCGGGCGATCGCCGCCGCCGACCAGATCTTCTCGCACGTGCATGTCTGGCTCGTGGAGTACCGACCCGAAGGCTCGCTGGCGGGGGTCGAGACGATCCGCAGCGCAGGCCCGCTCGAGATCGTGCTGCCCGGTCATGGTCCAGCAGGAGGTAGCGACCTGCTCGACGCCAACGAGAGGTATATCCGGGACTTCATGTCCGCCGCTCAGCAGCCGTCGAAGGAGGCAGCTGTCGCTGAGATGATGGAGAAGTACGGCGATTTCGGCATGCCCGTCATCCTCGACTTCGGCATGCAGGCTGCGGTCGAGGGCAAGAGCTACCCGCAGATCATGGCCGACTTCATGGCCGGTCAGTGATGGGAGCGGAACCGAACGCGGCTGCTTCCGGGTAGCCGGTCATTCGGCGCGAGCCTCAGATCGGCGCCAGCTGCCGGTTTCGACCCAACGCTCGAGCGATTTCAGCGGAAGTCGCGCGAGCGGTGCGGTGCCGCCACGGTGAGCGACTCGAATCGGTCGGCGATGAGGTTGGTGACCCCCTCGGCGGTGCGTTCGAGGATGCCCCGCACCACCATCGCCGGGGCCTCGCGCGCGACGCGCCGGTAGCGGTTCCACACGCCGACCCCCGCGATCACGTTGAGCGTGCCCGACTCGTCTTCGAGGTTGAGGAAGGTGATGCCGCTCGCGGTCGCCGGTCGTTGCCGGTGCGTGACGACGCCGCCGACCTCGATGCGCCGGCCGGTCTCGGCAGTCGAGAGCAGGTCGATGCGAATCGCACCTCGGTCGTCCAGCCGCTCGCGCACATGCCGGATCGGGTGGTCGTCGGGGGAGATGCCCGTGGCCCAGAGGTCGTAGATCACCTGTTCGGCTGGCGTGAGCATGGGCAGCAGCGGCGGCTGCACCACGACGACCGAGCCCGCGAGGTACTCCTCGCGATCCTCGGCAGCCTCACCGGCGAGCCACAGCGCCTCGCGCCGCTCGAGCCCGAACCCGTCGAAGGCGCCGGCCGCGGCGAGCGCCTCGAGCTGCGTGGCGTCGAGCCCGGCGCGCCGAGAGACGTCGGCCATGTCGCGATAGGGGCCGCGCGCCTCGCGCTCGGCGACGATGCGCTCGGCCACGGCGGTGCCGATCGACGAGACGTCGGCGAGGCCGAGTCGCACCGCGAAGGCTCCGTCGCGACGGTGCTCGGCCGAGCGGTCGGGAGCGGTGCGGTCGAACGGCCCGACGGGCTCCTGCACGGCGTCGGCGCACGATGCGAGCCCGGTCGGCGCGCGACATCCGTCATTCGCATCGTTCGAATCGCGATCGGATGTCTCGGCCGCGTCGATCGCCTCGAGCCCCGCATGCACTCCCGAGCGCAGGATGTCGGGCCGGAGCATCTGCACCCCGTGCCGCCTCGCGTCGGCGGTGAGCGTGGCGGGCGAGTAGAACCCCATGGGCTGGGCCCGCAGCAGCGCCGCGAGGAACGCCGCGGGGTAGTGCAGCTTCAGCCACGAGCTCGCGTAGACGAGCAGGCCGAAGCTCAGCGCGTGGCTCTCGGCGAAGCCGAAGTTCGCGAACGCCTCGATCTTGGCGTAGATCGAGTCGGCGACCTCGGGCTCGATGCCGTTCTCGGCCATGCCCGTGTAGAGCTTCGAGCGAAGCTTCTCGATCTTCTCGACCCCGCGCTTCGACCCCATCGCCCGACGCAGCAGGTCGGCGTCGGCCGCGCTGCAGTCGCCGACGGCCACGGCCATCTGCATGAGCTGCTCCTGGAACAGCGGCACGCCGAGCGTGCGCTCGAGCACGGGCTCGAGCTTGGGGTGCAGGTAGCTCACCTTCTCTTCGCCCGTGCGCCGCCGGATGTACGGATGCACCGCCCCGCCCTGCACCGGGCCCGGGCGGATGAGCGCGATCTCGACGACGAGGTCGTAGAAGCGCCGTGGCTTGAGCCGGGGGAGCGTGCCCATCTGCGCGCGGCTCTCGACCTGGAACACCCCGATCGAGTCGGCCCGGCACAGCATGTCGTAGACGGCCGCCTCTTCTTTCGGCAGCGATGCGAGCTCCCACGCCTCGCCCGTCGACTCGCGCACCATGTCGAAGGTGTACTGCAGGGCGGCGAGCATGCCGAGCCCGAGCAGGTCGAACTTCACGAGGCCCATCCAGGCGCAGTCGTCTTTATCCCACTGCAGCACCGTGCGGTTCTCCATGCGGGCGTGCTCGATGGGGCAGACCTCGCCGACCGGGCGATCGGTGAGCACCATGCCGCCCGAGTGGATGCCGAGGTGCCGGGGAAAGGTGAGCACCTGTTCTGCGAGCTCGACGACGGCGTCGGGGATGTCGTGGTCGTCGGTCTCGACCACCGCACCCCACCGCTCGACCTGGCGCGACCACGCATCCTGCTGCCCGGTGGAGTACCCGAGGGCCTTGGCCATGTCGCGCACCGCGGCCTTGGGCCGGTAGCTGATGACGTTCGCGACCTGCGCCGCGTTCTGCCGCCCGTACTTGTCGTAGACGTACTGGATGATCTCCTCGCGCCGGTCGGAGTCGAAGTCGACGTCGATGTCGGGCTCCTCGTCGCGCAGCGCCGAGAGGAAACGCTCGAACGGCAGGTCGTAGAAGATCGAGTCGACAGCGGTGATGCGCAGCACGTAGCAGACCGCCGAGTTCGCGGCCGAGCCGCGACCCTGGCACAGGATGCCCCGCCGCCTGGCCTCGTGCACGATGTCGCGCACGATCAGGAAGTAGCCGGGGAAGTCCTTCTGCTCGATGACGTCGAGTTCGCGGGCGAGTCGCTCGCGCACGTGGTCGGGCACGCCCGGGTAGAGCTCGGCGGCGCCCTGCCAGGTGAGCTCGCGCAGCCAGCTCATGGGCGTGTGCCCCTCGGGCACCTGCTGCCGCGGCAGTTTCGGGCGGGCGCTGCGCAGGGTGAAGCCGAGCTCTTCGGCGAGCGTCACCGAGCGTGCGACCGCACCGGGGTACCGGGCGAAGCGGGCGGCCATCTCAGCGCCGCTGCGCAGGTGCAGCCCGTCGGACGCGGGGAGCCACCCGTCGAGCTCGTCGAGGCTGCGACGCGCGCGCACCGCGGCGAGGGCCGACGCGAGCCGGTGCTCGGGCGGGGTCGCGTAGTGCACGGCGTTCGTGGCGAGCAGAGGCAGCCCCGCCTGCTCGGCGAGCCCCGCGAGCACGTCGTTGGCCTGCTGGTCGTTCGGATGCCCATGGTCGAAGAGCTCGACCACGACGTTCTCGCGGCCGAAGAGGGCGGCCAGCCGGTCGAGCTCGCGCGCCGCGGCCTCGGGCCCGCCGTCGGCGAGGGCACGCCGCACGGCGCCCTTGCGACATCCGGTGGGCACGACCCACTCGCCGCCCGCTCGCTCGGCGAGCGCTTCGAGCGAGTACACCGGCCGGCCCTTCTCACCGCCCGCGAGCTGCCCGGCGGTGATCGCCGCGGCCAGACGGTGGTAGCCCGCTTCGCGCCGTGCGAGCACGAGCAGGTGCTCGCCCTCGGGGTCGGCGAAGCCGTTCTGCGGGCCGCTCAGCCCGAGCGAGAGCTCGGCGCCGAAGACGGTCTGCAGGTCGGAGAAGCTCTCGGCCGCCTCGGCGAAGCGAACGATGCCGTAGAAGCCGTCGTGGTCGGTGAGCGCGAGCCCCGAGAGCCCCAGGCGGTGCGCTTCCTCGACGAGCTGCTCGGGCCCGGAGGCGCCGTCGAGGAAGCTGTACGTCGAGTGCGCGTGCAGCTCGGCGTAGGGCACGACGGGACCGGTCGGCGCCTCGAGCCCTTCGGCCGGACGGTAGGGGTGGCGCTTGCGGCTCCACGCCGGGCTGTCGCCGCCGTCGGCGATGAGCTTCGTCGTGCCCGGTCGCCGCCGGTCGGAGAGCTTGCGCTCGAGCTCCGACCAGGGGATCTCGGGGTTGTTCCAGCCCATGGCTCACTCCCGCCGCATCTCAGTCGTACCTCGCCTCGGCCCACCAGCCCTCGCCGTCGCGCACGAGCAGCCACGCGCACCCGTCGTGGTCGACGATCTGGAACCGGTGCACGCGCTTGGCGTGCTCGGCGTCCCACCATCGCTCGACGACGGGCCAGGGGCCGGCCCAGGCCCGCACGGGCGATTCGCCGTCGCCCCCGACCGCGAACCGCGCAGGCGGTGTCGAGATCGACCCCCGATCGTCGATCGTGACGGATGCCCCGTCGTCGCCCATGAGCCGGATGGGCAGTCGTTCGCGGAACACGCTCGCCGGCGCGAGCGCCGGCAGGCTGCCCGGCCAGGGCGCCCCAGCCGCCCGGTCGCCCGTGCGCTCGGGCGCTTGATCGCCCCACGGCACGAGCACCTGCCGGTCGGCGAGCATGCGGCCGCCGCCGATGGACGCCGTGACGACCCCGTCGTGGCCGAGCATGCTCTGCACCCGGGTGAGGCCGTGATGCACGCGCTCGTCGGGCCCACCGCCCCAGAGCCCCGCTTCGTGGTTGCCGGTCGAGTCGATGCGCTCGGGCACGACCCGGAGCCGCACGATCGGCGAGGCGAGCCCTGCATCGGCGGTGCCGGTGCCCTGCAGCTGCCAGCGCACCCGGTCGACCACGTCGGCAGGCGTGAACCACTGCGGATGCAACCAGCTTCGGCTCGAGTGCCCGCCCCGTTCGTCGTCGAGCTCGACGCGGATGCCCGTGCAGACGAGCCGCTTCGCCCGCATGCGATCGATGAACTCTTCAGCCCGCACGCGGAACGCGAAGGCGAGCTGGTCGATGCGGTCGAGCGGCGGTTCGAACTCCTGGAGCACCTCGAACTCGGGTGGTGGCGTGCGCGCCATGACCCCGGTCTGCTCGCGCCCGGCTGCCCGGTCGTGTGCGAAGGCGCCGGCAGCGCCGAACCGCCGGCGCACGTCGGCCTCGGGCAGGGCGGCGAACTCGCCGAGGGTGCGCACCCCGAGCCGGTTGAGCAGGGTGGTCGTGCGGGCGTCGGTGACGAGCCCGACGGGCAATGGCGCGATGAAGGCGGCGGATGCCCCGACCGCGACGATGCCCACGGGCGTCGCGCGCGCCGCGCGCGCCGCCTGCTCGGCCGCGAACGGCCCGTCGGCGATGCCGACCCGGGCACCCGGCACTCCGAGGCGGGTCATGGTGTCGAGCAGTGCCTGTGCCGCGGCATCTTCGCCGCCGTAGTAGCGCGCGGGCCCACGGGCCCGCATGGCGAGCGTGCCCGGGCGCACGATCTGCACGCCCGGGACCGTCGTCTCGACCTCGCGCACGACGGGTTCGAACAGGCGCACGTCGACCGCCGCATCGTAGTCGAGCACCGTGAGCGCGGGGGAGCGGTACTGCGCCTCGCGCAGCTTCAGGCCACGGGCGACGCCGTCGTGGCGTGCGGCGGCCGAACAGGCGTAGACGACCCCCGACTCCGTGAGCGCGATCGGCAGCGCGGGGTCGAGCCCCAGCTCGCGGCAGGCTGCGAAGATCGGCCAGTCGGGACACCAGAGCACGATCGTGCGGGTCGGCACGCTCATGAGGCCGGCCGTTCGTAGTCGTCGAGGCGCAACGGTTCGCGTGTCGCGCGGGCATCAGTGGCAGTGCCGGCGGTCCGGAACCCCAGCGACCGATCGGGCAGCCGCAGCCGCGATCGCGCCCGACGGCCGAACTCGCCCCGCCCGCCCGCGCTCACGACGACCTCGCGGTCGCTGAGCTGCCCGTGCCCCGCGCCGAGCCCGTGCCACTGGCTCGACTCGACCCCGAGCCGGGCGTCGCTGCCCGGCCACTCGCCCGTGACGAGCAGCACGCTGCCGCGCTGGCGCAGCCGGGCCGACAGCCGTGACGCCTCGGCCGGTGCAACACGCCCCATCGCGCGCGCTGCGACCACGGGGATGACATCGGCGAGCGCCGCCACCACGGTGAGCCACTGTCGCCCTGGGTCGGGCACGAGCACGAGCCGGTCGAGGTCGATGCCGAACCGGTCGGCGGCCTCGACGCCGAAGTCGGGCATGCCGACCACCGCGACCCAGCGCCCGCTCGCCGACGGCCCCGCGAGCAACGCCATGAGCAGCGTGGTCGACCCCTCGATCGAGACCACCGTGCCCTCGCGAAGCGTGCCGCCCGGCAGCACCTGCTCGAACACCGGATGCGTGGGCACGGCCTTCGAGTCGAGCCTCGTCGCCTGCATGCCGCGGATGCGGGCCTGCAGCTCGTCGACGCGCGAGGACGACTCGGCGGGCGCGAGGGGAGCGGTCATGGTCACCCATCCAGTTTCGAACACATGTTCGAATGCTGCAAGTCGGTGTTGCCGACTGTCCACATCATCGGCGAGGGGTACGACATCGCCCGTGGGGGCTGGCAGGCGATCCGATCCAGGGCGACGATAGAGGTGATGACCGACACCTCTGCGCTCCTCGCGCGTGGGGCGGAATGCTTGACGCTGGGTGACTACGCCGCCGCCCGGGATGCATTCGTGCAGGCTGTCGCAGCCGCACCGGACGGAGCGAGCCTCGACGGTCTGGCGGAAGCACTCTGGTGGCTCGGCGAGGTGGAGAAGGCCGCTGACGTGCGCGGCCGGTCCTACGCTGCCCACGCACGCGAACGCAACTACGAGCCGGCCGCTCGTGCAGCAGCCTGGGTAGCGCGTGAGAAGCGCGCTCAGAACGGTGAAGGGTCCGTTCCCCGCGGATGGCGGGTCCGCGCGCGTGAGGCCGCCGCGCGAGCGCCCCGAACTTCCGCGCTCGGATGGGTGCTCGTGGCCGACGCGGAGTCGAGCCCGGATGCCGTGCGTGCCGCCGCCGAATACGACGATGCGATCGCCGCGGCCCGAGCATCCGATGATGCAGATCTGGAATGCCTCGCGCTGGCCCGGCGTGGCCTGCTCGTCATCGGGCAAGCTGACCCCGACCAAGGGATCCGCGATCTGGATGGCGCGATGGCTGCGGCAATGAGCGGGGAGGCGCGCGACCGGCGGACGCTGGCTGAGGTCTACTGCGCGCTGATGGACGCGACCGAACTCCTGGGCGGCAACGAGTCCCTGGCGCAGTGGAGTGCCGACCTGATGCGGACCCGGCAGCTGGATCTCGGTCCGCTGGCGGGAGCCGGCGCGGTCAGCGCCGAGGCGACATTCTCGGCGTTCTGCGGATCGTGCTGCGGCGGAGTCTTCCTGGCGATCGGTCGCCTCGACGATGCCGAGGACGCCCTCCTGGCGTCCATCGCAGACCTCGAACGGTCCGGCCTGAGGTCCCGTTGCATCCACCCCGGCGCGCTCCTCGCCGACCTGCGGATCGCTCAGGGGAGATTGTCGGAGGCGGCGGCACTGCTCGTGTCCATCGCAGATCTGCCTGAGGCGGTGCGCCCGCTGGCTGCGCTGGACCTGGCCACCGGCGATGCTTCCTCGGCCGTCAGTCGACTCTCGGAAGCGGCTGAGCAGCTGCCGAGAGCGGCCGTCGCATCTCTGCCGCTGCTCACGATGCTGGTGGATGCGCTGCTCGCTCAGGGCGATGTCGCGGCCGCCGGCCAGGCCGCTGTCCGGATCGCCGCGATCGCGGCCCGCACCCGCAGCCCACGGCATGCGGCGCAGGCGCATCTGGCCGTCGGCAGGACGACCCTGCGAGCGGATCCAGCGTCGGCTGCGGCCGAGCTGCGTGCGGCGATGCTCGGATTCAGCGAGGCGTCGATGGCGCTGCCGGCCGCGCGCGCTCGGTTGCTGTTCGCACGAGCCGTCGCGCAGTCCGATCATGGGTCAGCCGTCGCCGAGGCACGCGCGGCCCGCGCCGCATTCCATCGGATGGGCGCGACGGTCGACCTGGACGAGGCCAACGCGTTCCTGCGAGGCATGGGCGTGCCGACCGGCCCGGGGGCGCGGAATGTCGGGCGCTTGTCACCCAGGGAGAAGGAGGTGATGCGCCTCGTCGCCGAAGGCCTCTCGAATCCCGAGATCGCCCAGCGGCTGTTCATCAGCCGCAAGACGGCCGGCCACCACGTCAGCAGCATCCTGCAGAAGCTCGGCCTGCGCAGCCGCACCGAGGTCGCGGCCTTCGCCGTGGTCAACGCGTCCCAGGTCGGGGCGGGACCAGAGCAGGAATAGGGCACCTGCCCGATGCTGGGAGCTGCCGGCTCTGGGAACGTGATCGTTGATGAGAGGAGGCCGACGATGACTGAGATCACGACCACAGTCCAGATCGATCGACCACGATCCGAGGTGTTCGCCTACCTGACAGATCTTCGCAATGCACCGGAGTGGAGCACGGAACTGCTGCGCAGGACCTTCGATGGAGAGGACGTCGAACTCGGGACCACCGGCGTGGACGAGTTGCGTGCACTCGGGCGCGTCCTCGTCACGCCATGGGAGGTCACGGAATACCTGCCACCCGAGTCGATCGAGATCGAATTCGGTGGCGCGCTGAGCGCCACATCCCGCTTCGCGTTCGAGGAGGCCGATTCGGGCACGAGCACGGTCATGACGTGCGTCACCGATCTGCACCTCAAGGGACCGATCCTTCGGATGTTCACGCCCCTGGTGGCGATGGATGCCCGGCGGGCCGACGAGGCGCAGTTCCGTAGGGCGAAGCAGATCATCGAGAGCCGGGCCGGCAAGGCGGAAGGGCGCACGGAGCAAGGACGGCTGAAGTGACCGATTCACGTGAATCCCATGCCATCGTCGCTCGCTTCTACGAAGCGATCAACTCCGGAGCGCTCGACGACCTCGATGCGATCTGCTCGCCCGACCTGCAGGGTCACGCCGGCGCGGGATCCGATCTGACGGCACTCAAGGCGTCGATCGGCGCATTCATCGCTGCGTTCCCCGACCTGATCATCACGCCGCGGCACGTCGTGGCCGAGAGTGATCTGGTCTCGACCTGGCTGGTGTACGCAGGCCGGCACGGCGGAGAGTTCGCCGGCGTGCCGGCCACGGGAAGGGCCGTGCGGTTCGCCGCCTGGGACCTCATGCGAATACGTGACGGACGTGTCGCAGAGATCACCCAGTATTGCGACCTCTTCACGCTGATGAATCAGATCGGGGCGCTGCCGACCACCACTCCGGCCTGACCATCGAGACACAGCCCGGCCGTCGTTGCCACGACGGCATCGACGCCAGAACGTGGCGCTCGGGACATCCGCCCGATCGGATGTCGCAGGCCGGCGTTACGCTGGCCGCATGTGCGGACGCTTCGTGATCTCAGACACGACACCCGACCTGGTGCGCATCTTCGATGTCGACACGGTGGGCGAGGGGCTGCCCGAGCCGTCATGGAACGTGCGGCCCACCGACCCGATCCCGGTCGTGCTCGAGTCGAAGAAGGAGGGGCCGGTGGTGCGCCGGCTCGAGGCGGCGCGTTGGTCGCTCGTGCCATCGTTCTCGAAGGAGCTGAAGCTCAAGTACCCCACATTCAATGCCCGATCCGAGGGGCTCGCCACGAGTTCGGCGTTCCGCGCCTCACTCGCGGGCAAGCGGGCGATCATCCCGGCCGATGGGTATTACGAATGGCACACGGTCGGCAAGCAGAAGACGCCGTACTTCATCCATCAGGGAGACGGGCCGATCGCATTCGCCGGGCTCTACTCGTGGTGGCGCGACAAGTCGAAGGCCGACGATGACCCCGAACGTTGGGTGCTCACTGCCACGATCATCACGACCGACGCCACGGGCGAGCTCGCCGACATCCACGACCGCATCCCGCTCATGCTGCCGCCCGAGTTCTGGTCGGCCTGGCTCGATCCCGACCTCGCGGGCGACCAGTCACTCGTCGACCAGGCGGTGGCCGCGTCGCGGCCCATGGTGCCGACACTCGCCTTCCACGAGGTGGGCCCCGTCAATGACAACGGGCCCGAGCTCATCGAGCCCGTGCAACACTGACCCGGCGCACGAGGTGCGGCACGCAGCATCCGCCGCAATGCGACGCGACCCGGAAATGCAAGAAGGCCGGATCACATGGATCCGGCCTTCTGCACACAAGCGTGCGCGAGGGGGGACTTGAACCCCCACGCCCGTTAGGGCACTAGCACCTCAAGCTAGCGCGTCTGCCATTTCCGCCACCCGCGCTCGTGTCGGGCTCTTCCGATTGCTCGGTGGCCCGAAAGAAGACATTAGCACGGATTCCGAGGCGCTTTCGCCACAGTGGCCATCGTCGGATGCCCCGGCTAGCGTGAAGGGCATGTCGTTGCCTTCGAACGCCGAGAACCCGTCCGCAGAGCTCGACGAGACGGCGATCATCGCACGGGATCTCATCCGGTTCGACACCACGAACTACGGCGGGGGGAGGGCGAACGGCGAACGTGAGGCGGCCGAGTACGTCGAGGCGCACCTGGCGGCGCTCGGCCTCACCCCGCAGCTCTTCGAACCTGCGCCGCGCCGTACGAGCGTCGTCGCGCGGGTGCCCGGCCGCAACCCGGCCAAGTCCGCGCTCGTCGTGCACGGCCACCTCGACGTCGTGCCCGCCGATCCGCGCAACTGGAGCGTCGACCCGTTCGCGGGCGAGATCCGCGACGGCATGCTGTGGGGGCGCGGCGCCGTCGACATGAAGGACATGGACGCGATGATGCTCGCCGCGCTCGGCGACATCCTGCGGAGCGGCCGACAGCCCGAACGCGACCTCGTGGTGGCGTTCTTCGCCGATGAGGAGGCCGGCGGGGGAGTGGGCGCCGGCTGGCTCGTCGACCATCATCCCGAGCTGTTCGCGGGCGCGACCGAGGCGATCAGCGAGGTCGGCGGCTACTCGATCACGGTCGGGGGCCGCCGGGCGTACCTGCTGCAGGCGGGCGAGAAGTCGCTGCTCTGGGTGCGACTCGTGGCGCGCGGCACTGCCGCGCACGGGTCGCGGCTCGTGGGCGACAACGCCATCACCAAGCTCGCCGAGGCGGTGGCAACGCTCGGCCGCACCGAATGGCCGCTCCGGCTCACGGGAACCACGCGTGAGCTGCTCGGCAAGATCGCCGAGGTGCTCGGCGTCGACCCCGAACAGGTCTCGCCCGACGAGCTCGCCCTCGCGACCGGCTCGGCATCGGGATTCATCACTGCGACCCTGCGCACCACCAGCAACCCGACCGTGCTCGAGGCCGGCTACAAGCACAACGTCATCCCCGATCACGCCGAGGCGCTCATCGACATCCGCACGCTTCCCGGCGAAGAGGAGGCGGTGCTCGCCGAGGTGCAGGCGCTCGTCGGCGACGAGATCGAGATCCAGATCGTGCACCGCGACGTCGGGCTCGAGGCGGCGACATCCGGCACCCTCGTCGACGCGGTCACCCGCGCGCTCGGCGTGCACGATCCCGGCGCCCCCGTGTTCCCCTACCTGCTCTCGGGCGGCACCGACAACAAGTCGCTCAGCCGGCTCGGCATCGAGGGGTACGGCTTCGCTCCGCTCAAGCTGCCAGAAGGCTTGGACTTCCCGGCGATGTTCCATGGGGTCGACGAGCGCGTGCCCCTCGACGCACTAGTCTTCGGTAGGCACGTCCTTCGCGACCTGCTGCTCGAATACTGACCAGTTCAGTCCACTGACCAGTGCAATCCTCCGGTTTCCGCGGGGGCGGAAGGCGGATGCCCCAACGTGATCGAAGCGCTCATCCTCGGCTTTGTGCAGGGCCTCACCGAGTTCCTCCCGATCTCGTCGAGCGCGCACCTGCGCATCCTCGGAGAGTTCCTGCCGGGTGCGCAAGATCCCGGTGCCGCGTTCACGGCGATCACGCAGCTCGGCACCGAGACAGCAGTCGTCGTGTTCTTCTGGCGCGACATCGTGCGCATCGTCTCGCACTGGTTCGGCTCGTTCACGGGCCGTGTGCCGCGCCATGACCCCGACGCACGCATGGGCTGGCTCATCATCGTCGGCTCGATCCCGATCGTCGTGCTCGGCCTGCTCTTCCAAGACGAGATCGAGACCGTGCTGCGTTCGCTCTGGATCACTGCGACGATGCTCATCGTGTTCGGCATCATCCTGGGGCTCGCCGACTGGGCCGGTGCGAAGCGGCGCAAGCTCGACGAGATCACGGTGCCGCACGGCATCTACTTCGGTCTCGCCCAGTCGCTCTCACTCATCCCTGGCGTGTCGCGCTCGGGCGGCACGATCACCATGGGGCTCCTGCTCGGCTACGAGCGCGCGGCCGCCGCGCGCTACGCATTCCTGCTCGCGATCCCTGCCGTGTTCGGCAGCGGGCTGTTCCAGCTGTTCAAGAGCTTCGGCGAGCCGGCGGTCTACGGGCCCATCGAGACCGCGGCGGCGACGATCGTCGCATTCGTGGTCGCGATCCTCGTGATCGCGTTCTTCATGAACTACATCTCGAAGCACAGCTTCCTGCCCTTCGTGATCTACCGCATCGCCCTCGGCGGGGTCATCTTCGTGCTCCTCGGCACGGGCGCGATCCAGGCGATCTGATCGCGCTGACCCCACCCGCCGTCAGCGGGGGCCGTCGCCACGGCCGTCGGCGCGCCCTTCGGGGCCGTCTCCGCGGCGGCGCAGGTAGCGCTCGAACTCCTGGGCGATCGCCTCGCCGCTCGCCTCGGGTGCGTCGACCGCGTCGCGTGCCTGCTCGAGCTGGGTGATGTAGCCCGCCATGTCTTCATCGTCGGCCGCGAGCGCGTCGACGCCCGCCTCCCACGCCTTGGCCTCGCTCTCGAGGGTCCCTCGGGGGATCGACAGGCCGGTGAGCTCCTCGACCTTTCCGAGCAGGGCGAGTACCGCCTTGGGCGAGGGCGCGTTGTGCACGTAGTGCGGCACCGAGGCCCAGAGCGACACGGTGGGGATTCCGGCGCGCTCGGCCTGGTCGGCGATGACGCTGAGGATGCCGACGGGGCCTTCATAGGTCGACCGCTCGACACCGAGCGCGCTGCGCACCTCGGGGTTCTCGCTCGACGCGAACACCGTGAGCGGCCGCGTGTGCGGCGCGTCGGCGAGCATCGCGCCCAGCAGCACCACGCCGTCGATGTCGGCCGTGAGGGCGGCGTCGACGAGCTCGGCGGCGAATCCCTTCCAGCTGCGGGCCGGCTCTGCGCCGAGGAGGACGTGCAGTCCGGATGCCCCGGGGCCGGTCACGGGGTCGTCGAGGTCGTTTCGCCCACTCGGGCCGAGGATCGCGGCGCCGGGCCACTCGAGGCGTCGCACGCCGTCGTCGCCCACGACGACCGTGGGCCGTGTGAACTGGTAGTCGAAGTAGAGCTCGGGGTCGACGGCGGCGATCTCGGTGAGCGCGAGCCGCTCGGCGAGGAGCTTCGCCGCTCCGGTCGCCGCCTCTCCGGCGTCGTTCCAACCCTCGAAGGCGACGATGAGCAGTCTTCGACCCTCGAAACCGGCCGGCTGATTCACGCTTGGAGCCCCGCTTCCCGCCCCGGGTTCCCGGGGTCCTCTCCACAATAGGCCGTGCCCGTAGACTTGAGCGTTGTGACCACACGCCTGCCTGCCGCTGTTCTCTGGGACATGGACGGCACTCTCGTCGATACCGAACGCTACTGGATGGCTGCCGAAGAGGAGCTCGTCGAGGCGTTCGACGGCACCTGGACCCACGACGACGCACTCGCACTCGTCGGCAGCGGTCTCTGGGAGGCCGCCGCCGTGTTCCAGGCGAAGGGCGTCGACCTCGATGCCGACGCCATCGTCGCCCGCCTGACGGCGCGCGTGCGCGAGCAGCTCACCGAGCACGGGGTGCCGTGGCGACCCGGGGCGCGCGAGCTGCTCGAGGCGCTCCGCGAGGCATCCGTACCCACTGCCCTCGTGACCATGTCGGTCCGGTCGATGGCCGACGACGTCATCGAGGCGATCCCCTTCACGGCGTTCGACGTCGTCGTCACCGGCGACGCCGTCGAGCATGCGAAGCCCCACCCCCAGCCGTACCTGCTCGCCGCCGAGCAGCTCGGCGTCGAGATCGGCGACTGCATCGCGATCGAGGACTCGCCGGCGGGGCTCACGTCGGCGCACTCCGCCGGGGCGATCGCCGTCGGGGTTCCGAACATCCTCGCGCTCGACGACAGTCCGTCGTCGGCGATCTGGCCGACGCTCGTCGGCGCGACCGTTGCCGACCTCGCAGCGCTCGTCGGCCCGAACGGGGCGGCGTCATGAGCGCGAGCAGGGGCGAGCAGAGCGGCCCGTTCCGCGTCGGCGACCGCGTGCAGCTCACCGGACCGAAGGGCCGCCTGCACACGGTCACGCTGCAGCCGGGTGCCCTTTTCCACTCGCACAAGGGACCCATCGCGCACGACGACCTCATCGGGCAGCCCGACGGCTCCGTCGTGGCGAATCAAGTCGGTGTCGAGTACCTCGCGCTGCGGCCGCTGCTCAGCGACTTCGTGATGTCGATGCCGCGGGGCGCGGCCATCGTCTATCCGAAGGATGCCGCGCAGATCCTCGCCCAGGCAGACATCTTCCCCGGCGCGACCGTCGTCGAGGCGGGCGTCGGTTCGGGCGCGCTCTCGCTCTGGCTCCTCCGCGCGATCGGTCCCCAGGGCCGACTGCACTCGTTCGAGCGTCGCGAGGAGTTCGCCGACGTCGCCCGCGGCAACGTGGCGACGTTCCACGGCGCCGACCCCGAGAACTGGTCGATCACCCTCGGCGATCTCGCCGAGGTGCTGCCCGAAACCGCGGGAGAGGCATCCGTCGACCGCGTCGTGCTCGACATGCTCGCGCCGTGGGAATGCATCGACGCAGTCTCGAACGCCCTCAAGCCGGGCGGCGTGCTGCTCTGCTACATCGCCACCGCCACGCAGTTGTCGCGCGTCGCCGAGGCGATCCGCGCGACAGGGGAGTACACCGAGCCGCAGTCGTCCGAGACGATGGTGCGAGGATGGCACGTCCAGGGCCTCGCCGTGCGGCCCGACCATCGCATGATCGCGCACACCGGGTTCCTCATCACCGCGCGCCGCCTCGCACCCGGCACGGTGTTGCCCGAACTCAAGCGCCGCCCCGGTAAGACGGCCTACAGCGACGACGACGTCGAGGCCTGGACGCCCGGCGCCCTCGGTGAACGCCAGGTCAGCGCGAAGAGCCTGCGCAAGCGGGTCCGAGCAGCCGATGCCGCTGCCGAGCGTTCCCGTTCCACAGCCGACGATCTCGAGCCCGACCCGACCGGCGAGGCCGGGTAGGCTACCTACGCCCCTCCGCGACCATCGAAGAATCGAGGATCAGTGCGCTCGTCTCTCGCGCTCATCGCCACCGCCGGCGCCGTCGTCATCGCCCTCACCGGCTGCACGGCCCCGGCACCCGCCCCCGAGTCCTCCCCGGGCGATTCGTCTGACGCCGTGGTCGTCTCGGGTGATTTCGGCGAGGCGCCACGCGTCGAGTTCCCGACGCCGCTGTCGCCTGCAGAGACGCAGTGCACCGAAGTCATCGCGGGCGAGGGCGACGTGCTCGAAGAGGGGCAGATGTCGCTCATCGGGTTGGCCGTCTACAACGGCGCGTCCGGCGAGGAGCTGCAGGTCACCGGCTTCGGCGAGGAGGAGCCCGTGCCCGTCACGGTATCGACCTCGACCCTTCCCGGCCTGATGAAGGGACTCACGTGCGCGCGCGAGGGTTCGCGCGTCGCCGTGGTCGTTCCCGAGGCAGACGGCTTCGGACCCGACGGCAACCCGTCGCTCGGCGTCCAGCCGGGCGACAGTCTCGTGTTCGTGATCGATGTGGAGCGCGCGTTCCCGACCCGCGCCGAGGGTGCCGTGCGGTTGACGCGCGACGGGTTCCCCGCGGTCGTGCTCGCGCCCGACGGTCGACCCGGCATCACGGTTCCCAAGGCCGACCCGTTCGAGAACACCGAGGTCGAGGTCCTGAAGGCGGGCTCCGGCCCCGTCGTGGAGTCGGGCGACCAGGTGGTCGTCCAGTACACCGGGGTCACCTGGGCCGACAACGAGGTCTTCGACTCGACGTGGGCGAACGGAAGCCCCACCATCGTCACCGTCGCAGACGGCGAGGGATCGCAGGTCGTCCCCGGTTTCGCGCAGGCGGTCATCGGGCAGTCGGTCGGCTCCCAGGTCGGTGTCGTGATTCCCCCGGTCGACGGCTACGGCGACCAGGCGAGCGGAAGCATCCCGGCGAACTCGACCCTCTTCTTCGTCATCGACATCCTCGGTGTGATCTGATCCCGCGATGCCGGCCGAGGGTGCTCCGCGGCCCAGTATGATCGCTCCTGTGCCCGGACCAGAACGCAGGAGCGAGCCGTCGATCCCGGCCGAAGACCGGCTGTTCAGCCTCGTGCTCGCGTTGCTCGCGACCGAGGCGGGGCTGTTGAAGTCCGAGATCCTCTCGACCGTGCGCGGCTACGCCGAGCGTTTCGATCGGTCGGGCGCGAACGTCAATCTCGATCGCCAGTTCGAGCGCGACAAAGACCAGATCCGCGAACTCGGCATTCCGCTCGAGACCGTCGAGTCGCCCGATAGGCCCGGCGACAACCAGTCGTTGCGCTATCGAATCCCCAAGGGGCAGTACGACCTGCCCGACGAGGTTCGGTTCACGCCCGACGAACTCACGCTGCTCGGCCTCGCCGCCGAGGTGTGGCGTGAGGCGTCGCTCTCCGAAGACTCGCAGCGAGCCCTCACCAAGCTGCGGGCGCTCGGCATCGAGCCGCGCGAGCCGGTCATCGGCTATGCGCCGCGCCTTCGGGTGCGCGATGCCGCATTCGAGCCGCTCCGCCAGGCCCTCGACCGACGCCAATCCGTGCGATTCGACTACTTCAAGCCCGGCGAACGGGCACCGCGCGAACGTCGGGTGAATCCGCTCGCGGTCGTGATGCACGAGGGCCGCTGGCACCTGCATGCCCACGACCTCGCCGTCGATGAACCGCGCACGTTCCTGCTGTCCCGCATCGTCGGCGCAGTCACCCCGATCGCGGGCTCGACGTTCGATGCGCCGCCCGCGGGCATTCAGGATCGCGTGATCGCCGATCTCGCCGAGTTGCGCATGCGCAATGCCGCCGATCTCGCCGTGACCGCCGGCAGCGATGCCGAGGTGCGCCTCGGCAAGCGGGCGGTGGAACGCGACGAAGACGCCGGGGTGATCCGATTGCACTACACCGACGCCGCGGTGTTCGCCGACGAACTGGCTGCCTACGGCCCCGAGGTGCGCGTGCTCTCGCCCGAGACGCTGCGCGTAGCCGTGCGCGAGCGCCTGCGTGCTGTCGCCGACGCCCATCGCGAGCCCGAGGTCAGCCGATGAACGCCAACCGGCGCGGAGGTCAGCGGCCGCCGAAGGCGCCGCGCGCACAGAAGGCGCCCGACAAGCTCGTCTTCCTCCTCGCGCTCGTTCCGTACCTGCTCGAGCGCCAGGTCGTCGACGTCGACGAGGCGGCCGCCCACTTCGGCGTCTCCGACGAGGCGATCCGCGACGCCGTGAAGCTGATCGCGACATCCGGCCTGCCCGGCGCCACGGGCACGTACCAGCCGAACGACCTGTTCGACATCGATTGGGACTCGTTCGAAGACGACGACGTCATCGTGATCGTGCACCACGTCGCGATCGACGACGCACCGCGGCTCTCGGCACGCGAGGCAGCGGCGCTCATCGCGGGACTCAAGTACCTCACGGCCCTGCCCGAGAACGCGAACAGCGCCTCGCTGGCGTCGCTCATGGCCAAGCTCACGGCAGGGGCGTCGGCGACCCCGACACGCATCGGCGTCGCCGAGACCGAGGCCGACGCGTCGCTCGCACGCATCCGCGAGGCCGTCGCCGGCGGCCGCCAGCTGGAGTTCGACTACCGCAACGCCCTCGGCATCGCCGGCCGCCGTCGCGTCGACCCGCTGCGGGTGCTCTCCCAAGACGCCGACTGGTACCTGCAGGCGTACTGCCACACCCGCGAAGACGTCCGCAACTTCCGCGTCGACCGCATGAGCGCACTCGTCGTCTCGGAGGTGCCGATCGACGAGCACCCCGACCGCGTCGTGCCCGAGACGCTCTTCCAGGGCTCCGACTCCGACCTCGACGTCGTGGTCGACGTCGCGCCCGCCGCGCTGCCGCTGCTGGCCGACTACCTCGCGGACTCGACGGTGACCGAGGTCGACGGGCACCTGCGGGTCACCCTGCGCCTCGCCCACGTTCACGGCCTGAAGCGTCTCGTCGCCGGACTTCCGGGCCTCGTCACGGTCGTCGCGCCCCCCGAGGCGCGCGCCGCGGTCGCCGGCTGGGCCGAAGCGGGACTTGCAGGGTACGCTGACGCCGGGTCATCCGTTCGCGATCATGAACCCACCGACCCCGGCGACAGGTAGACTGTCGTCACCATCCACCGAGAAACGGACGAATTCCTATGTGGCAAGGCTTCACCGGTTGGCACGCGCTGATCATTCTCGTGGTCATCCTGCTGCTCTTCGGCGCACCCAAGCTCCCGGCGCTCGCCCGTAGCCTCGGGCAGTCGATGAAGATCCTGAAGAGCGAGGTTCGGCCCGACGACAAGGCCGACGGCGACGCCGCGTCGACAGACGCCGCGGCGAAGCCCGAAGAGCCCGGCTCCAGCAAGACCGCCTGACTCCGAT
This sequence comes from Agromyces cavernae, assembly GCF_021044935.1. Lineage (GTDB taxonomy): Bacteria > Actinomycetota > Actinomycetes > Actinomycetales > Microbacteriaceae > Agromyces > Agromyces cavernae. Next base: position 334,763 of record NZ_JAJNMP010000002.1, on the reverse strand, counting down.
GACCGCGGTGAAGGATCGCGGAAAGAACCGCGAGAAGCGGATGTCGCTCGGCGCACATCTGATCGAGTTGCGCAAGCGGCTCTTCATCTCTGCGATCGCGATCGTTCTGGGCATGGTCGCGGGCTGGGTGCTCACCGACCTCTTCGTGTGGGACGCGCTCCAAGACCCGGTGCAGCGCGTCGCCGAGGCGCGGGGCGACGACACGGCGATCATCTTCCAGACGATCACGAGTTCGTTCGACCTGATGCTCCAGATCTCGTTCACGATCGGAATCGTGATCTCGGCGCCCGTGTGGCTGTACCAGATCTTCGCGTTCCTCGTGCCGGGACTGAGCTCTCGCGAGCGCAAGTTCACCTTCGCGTTCTTCGCGTCGGCCATCCCGCTCTTCTTCGCGGGGTGTGCGGCCGGCTGGTTCGTGCTGCCGAACATCGTGAAGCTCATGACGAGCTTCGTGCCCGAAGGCGGTGAGACGCTGCTCACGGCGAAGGAGTACATCGACTTCGTGCTGAAGCTCGTGGTCGCCATCGGCATCGCGTTCGTCGTGCCGGTGTTCATCGTGCTGCTGAACTTCGCCGGCGTCATCAGTGCGGCGGCGATCATCAAGTCGTGGCGGATCGCGATCCTCGTGATCGTCCTGTTCACGGCGATCGCGACCCCCTCGGCCGACGTCATCTCGATGTTCATGCTCGCGATCCCCATGATCGCGCTGTACTTCGCCGCCTGGTTCATCGCAAGCCTGCACGACAAACGCGTCGAACGGCGCAATCGCGAGGAGTTCGGCGCCCCTGTCTAGGCTGAAGGGGTGATGAGCCTCTCCCCGGCCGAGCGCTATGCCCGTTCCCGACAGCAGCGCAGGCAGCCTCGGCTCGCCGAATTCGCCGCCGGGCTGAAGTTCGACCTCGACGCGTTCCAGTCGGCATCGTGCGCGTCCCTCGATGAGGGCCGCAGCGTGCTCGTCGCGGCGCCGACGGGTGCGGGCAAGACGGTCGTCGCCGAGTTCGCCGTGTTCCTCGCCATGCAGGAGCCGGGCGCCAAGGTGTTCTACACGACCCCGATCAAGGCGCTCTCCAATCAGAAGTACCAGGAGTTCGCCGACGTCTGGGGTGCTGAGTCGGTCGGCCTGCTCACGGGCGACACGAACATCAACTCGGGTGCCCGCATCGTCGTGATGACGACCGAGGTGCTGCGCAACATGCTCTACGCCGACTCACCGTTGCTCGACCGGCTCGCGTACGTGGTCATGGACGAGGTGCACTACCTCGCCGACCGGTTCCGCGGTGCGGTGTGGGAGGAGGTGATCATCCACCTCCCCGAGCAGGTGCGGCTCGTCTCGCTCAGCGCGACCGTCTCGAATGCCGAGGAGTTCGGGGACTGGCTGCAGGCGGTGCGCGGCGACACCGACGTGATCGTCTCCGAAGAGCGGCCCGTGCCGCTCGAGCAGCATGTGCTGGTCAAGGCGAAGCTGCTCGACCTGTTCGACTCATCGGGCCAAGCGGCGACCAACCGGGTGAACCCCGAGCTCAAGCAGCTCGCCCGCGTCGGCGGGCGCTCGATCTCGAGCCGATCGAGCAGAGGTCGGCGCGGTGGCGACCGAGGCCGATTCCACCAGGGCGGGCAGGCGCAGGGGCGGCTCGATCGCCCCGAGGTGGTCGCACTCCTGCAGGGCAAGAACCTGCTGCCGGCGATCGTGTTCATCTTCTCCCGTGCGGGGTGCGACCAAGCCGTGCGCCAAGTGCTGCGTTCCGGTATCCGGCTCACCGAATCGAACGAACGCACCGAGATCCGCGCCATCGTCGACGAGCGCGCACGGATGCTCCGTGACGAGGATCTCGCGGTGCTCGGCTACTGGGAGTGGCGCGAAGGGCTCGAGCGCGGGGTCGCCGCGCACCACGCAGGCATGCTGCCGGCCTTCAAGGAGATCGTCGAAGAGCTCTTCCAGCTGAAGCTGCTCAAGGTCGTGTTCGCGACCGAGACGCTCGCGCTCGGGGTGAACATGCCTGCCCGCTCGGTCGTGCTCGAGAAGCTCGAGAAGTTCAACGGCGAGGCTCGCGTGCCGATCACGCCGGGGGAGTACACCCAGCTCACCGGTCGCGCAGGCCGCCGGGGAATCGACGTCGAGGGGCACTCGGTGATCCAGTGGGTCGACGGTCTCGACCCCGAATCGGTCGCCGCGCTCGCCTCGCGACGCAGCTACCCGCTGAATTCGAGTTTCCGTCCGACGTACAACATGGCCGTCAACCTCATCGATCAGTTCGGGCGCGACCGCACCCGTCAGATCCTCGAACTGTCGTTCGCGCAGTTCCAGGCGGACCGTGCGGTGGTCGACCTCGCGCGGACCCTGCGCAAGCAGGAGGAGTCGATGGCCGGGTACGAGCAGGCGATGACGTGCCACCTGGGCGACTTCGCGGAGTACGCGGCCCTGCGACGCAGCATCTCGGCCATCGAGCGCCAGTCGTCCAAGGGCAACGCGACGCACGCGCAACGAGAGCGCATGCAGCGCGAGCTCGCGGGAGCTCGCAAGGCGATGCGAGCGCATCCGTGCCACGGCTGTGCCGAACGCGAGCAGCACGCACGGTGGGCCGAGCGCTGGTGGCGCCTGAAGCAGGAGCACGACCAGCTCTCACGCCAGATCCACACCCGCACCGGGCAGGTCGCGAAGCGGTTCGACCGGGTCGGCGAGGTGCTCGAGACCCTCGGCTACCTCGAGCGCGACGCGAAGGGCTCACTCGTGTCGACGTCGGCCGGGCGCATCCTGAAGCGCATCTACGGTGAGCGCGACCTGCTCGTGGCCGAGTGCCTGAGGCGCGGGCTCTGGAACGGGCTCGACACCGCCGGCATCGCGGCGATGGCTGCCGCGCTCGTCTACGAACCGCGCCGGGACGATCGGGGAATCGACTACCGGCTGCCGCGTGGCGGGTTCCGCGAGGCGTTCGATCGCACGCTCGACACGTGGAGCGTGCTCGACGACCTCGAACGCGACCACCGGCTGCCGGGCAGCGATCAGCCGTCGCCGGCGCTCTCGTCGGCGATGCACGCGTGGGCGCGAGGCGCCGGCCTCGGCTCGGTGCTTGACGACACCGACCTCGCGGCAGGTGACTTCGTGCGTCTCACCAAGCAGGTGGTCGACCTGCTCGACCAGATCTCGATCGTGGCCGACGCCGAGCTGGGTGCCACCGCACGGGCGGCGATCGACGACGTGCGCCGCGGCGTCGTCGCCTACGGCACGGTCGCCTGACGCGGCATCGGCTGAGCCCCCGCGCGCGGCGACTGGCGGCGCGGTCGCTTAGGCTGATCTGGTGCCCGAGAACGATCCGCGTCCGCTGATGCCGCTGTGGGCCGCGGTCGTGGTCGCGATCGTCGGCGGGCTCCTCTACGACCTCGGCTTTCCCGGCGCGAGCATCTGGCCGCTCGCATTCGCCGGCATCGCACTCGCACTGCTCAGCCTGATCGGCCGCAGCGCATGGGCGGCGGCGCTCGTGGGGTTCGCCTTCGGCCTCGCGTTCTACCTGCAGCAGGTTTCATGGACCGCGCTGTACCTCGGGCCCATCCCGTGGCTTGCACTCTCGATTCTCGAGTCGGCGTTCGTCGCCGGTGGCGCCGTGCTGATCGCCCTCGCCTACCGGTGGGTACCTCGGGCCACGTCGTCGCGGTGGATCCGCCTCCTCGGGCTGCCGCTGCTCGTCGCCGGCCTCTGGATCGTGCGCGAGGCCGCCACTGGGTCGATCCCGTACGGCGGATTCCCGTGGGGCAGGGCCGCGCTCAGCCAGTCCGAGAGTCCGTTCGCCGAGGTCGTGTCGTGGGTCGGGTCGACCGGGCTCGGGTTCATCATGGTCGCGATCGTCGCGGGCGTCATCGAGTGGGTTCGAGTGAGCGGTTGGCGCGACGTGCGCACCGTGATCCCGGTTGTGTCGCTCGCCCTCGTCGCCGCGGTCGTCCCGGCCTGGTCGACGACGTCGACGGGTGAGCTTCGCGTGGCGAGCGTGCAGGGCAACGGGCCATCGGGCTATTTCGACGTGCGGGAACCGGGCGATGTGCTCGCAGCGCAGCTGGCCGCGACCCAGCCGATCCTCGACGAGCCCGGCATCGACGTGCTGCTCTGGCCCGAGGGCGGCTCCGACCTCGACCCCACGCGAAGCCCTGAAGTCGCACGGACCTTCGACTCGCTCAGCCGACAGCTCGACGCGCCCGTCGTGCTGAACACGGTCACGACCGACGGCGAAGACGAGTTCTTCAACACGTCGATGCTGTGGCTCGACGGCGAGGGCGCCGTCGACACGTACGACAAGCGCAACCCGGTGCCGTTCGGCGAGTACATCCCCGACCGGTGGTTCTACGAATCGATCGTGCCCGAGCTCACGGGCCTGATTCAGCGCGGGTATTCGCCCGGCACGAACCCGCCGGTCTTCGATCTCGGACCTGCGATCACGGGGCTCGCGATCTGCTTCGACGTGATCTACGACGAGCTCGTCTGGGAGGGCGCGCGCGACGGTGCCGAGCTCTACATGTTCCAGACGAACAACGCCGACTTCCGCGGCACAGACGAGAACCAGCAGCAGCTCGCGATCGCGCGGCTGCGGGCGATCGAGACTGGTCGCTCAGTGGTGAACATCTCGACGGTCGGCGCGAGTCAGGTGATCGACGCGGCGGGTCGCACGATCGACTCGCTGCCGGTCGATGAGCCCGGCGCGATGGTGACCGACCTCGAGCTGCGCACCGGGCTGACGCCGTCGGTCGTGCTCGGAGGGACCGTGCCGCTCGTCGTCGTCGTCGGGTCGCTCGTGGCGCTCGTCGCGGCGGGAGTCATCGCGCGCCAGAAGGCACGACGTGACGTCGGCGACGATGTCGCCGAGGGCTCGGGGCGCGATGAGGGTTCGGCGCCGTCGCAGCGCTGAGGCTAGGCGCCGATCTTCTGCTGGCCGCGACGGGCGCGCAGGTAGGTGAGGCGCTCTTCGAGCAGTTCTTCGAGCTCGGCACGGGTGCGACGCTCGAGCAGCATGTCCCAGTGGGTGCGTGCGATCTTCTCGCCGGACCGATCGATGTCGACGGGCTTGGAGTCGACGAGCAGCACGGCGGAAGCGCCGCAGTGACGGCACTCCCAGGTCTCGGGGAGTTCGGCCTCGGTCGAGAAGGTCATCACCGTCTCGCGGCCGCACGTCTCACATCGGTACGTGTAGTCCGCACGGTCGGCGAACACCACGCCGTCTTCGCTCTGCAGGCTCTGCGCGCCGATTCGCATGCCCCGAAGGCTCCGGTCCGCCATGGCGTACTCCTCTTCTTGATCGTCTCTCAGTGTCAACGATCAAGCTGGGCGTTCCCTTTCCGCAGCCTGATGTTTACCGGGGAATTCTCAGCTTCGAGCGGAGATGAGCGGCAGCGCGAGGTCGACCCGGTCGGTCACGAGGCCGTCGACGCCGAGGTCGAGCAGCCTGGTCATGTCGGCCGGCTCGTTCACGGTCCACACGTGCACCTCGACGCCGACTCGATGCGCGGTCTCGATGAATCGCGGGGAGACCAGCCGCACGAGGCCGGCACGCTCGGGCACCTGCAGCGCGCGTGCTCCGCGAAGCGCCCGGATCGCCGCCGACCTCGACCCGAGCCACGCGGCGAGCCGGAACCGCAGCACTCCCGCGCCGCCGACCGAGGTGACGACGTCGGGCAGCTGCGCCGCAGCACGGCGTCGCCGGCGGTCGGAGAAGCTCGTCAGGAGCACCCGGCTCGCCGCGCGCGTGCGGGTGATCGCATCGACCGTCGGCCCGACGGCCGCGTCCTCCTTGAGGTCGATGTTGAAGCGCGACTCGGGGAATGCGTCGAGCGCCTCCTCGAGCGAGGCGAATCCCTGCGCATGTCCGAGGTCGATCCGCCGTAGTTCGGCCATCGTGAGCTGGCCGACCGCGACGTCACGACCGGCGACCCGGTCGAGCGATGGATCGTGCGAGACGACCGCGACGCCGTCGTGGCTCGCGTGCACGTCGGTCTCGAGGTATCGCGCTCCGACCGCGACCGCCCGCGCGAACGCCAGGAGCGTGTTCTCGGGAGCGTCGAGGGCGAGTCCGCGATGCGCGAGTACGCGCGGCGCGCGCGGTTCGAAGTACGCGGATGCCACGTCGCGAGGTCAGCCCTGCGGCGTCGGGTTCTCGGGGGCGACGCGGGGGGCGGCCGCGGGCGGAGCCGATGGCGCCGCACCGGGCTGCTGCGGGGCGAACGCCCTGCCGATGCCCTTCAGCGCCTCGGTCAGCTCGCTCGGAATGACCCACAGCTTGTTGGCATCCCCCTGCGCGAGCTGCGGCAGCATCTGGAGGTATTGATAACCGAGGAGCTTGGGGTCTGCGTCTCCCTTGTGGATGGCGTCGAAGACCGTGAGGATCGCCTCGGCCTCACCCTGCGCGCGCAGGACCGCAGCCTTCGCGTCACCCTCGGCCTGGAGGATCGCGGCCTGACGCGCGCCCTCGGCCGTGAGGATCTGCGACTGCTTCGTGCCCTCGGCCGTGAGGATGAGCGCGCGGCGGTCACGCTCGGCGCGCATCTGCTTCTCCATCGAGTCCTGGATGGAGTGGGGCGGGTCGATCGCCTTGAGCTCGACACGTGAGACGCGGATGCCCCACTTGCCGGTCGCCTCGTCGAGCACGATGCGCAACTGGCCGTTGATGTTGTCGCGCGAGGTGAGCGCCTCTTCGAGGTTGAGCCCGCCGACGACGTTGCGCAGCGTCGTCGTGGTGAGCTGCTCGACCGCACCGAGGTAGTTCGCGATCTCGTAGGTGGCAGCCCGGGCGTCGGTGACCTGGAAGTACACGACCGTGTCGATGGAGACCACGAGGTTGTCTTCGGTGATCACCGGCTGCGGCGGGAACGAGACGACCTGCTCGCGCATGTCGACGAGCGGGCGCAGCCGGTCGATGAAGGGCACGAGGATGTTCAGGCCGGGCGTGAGCGTCTTGTGATACCGCCCGAGCCGCTCGACGACGCCGGCGTACGCCTGCGGGATGATGCGCACGGAACGCGCGATGACGACGATGACGAAGATGACGATCGCGATGACGACGATCGTCGTGATGATGCCGGTGATGTCCATTACTGGGGAGTGTTCCTCTCTACCGGCACGACGACCGCCGTCGCACCGTCGATGCCGGTGACGAGCACGCGCTCGCCCACGGCGACATCGGCCTGATCGGTGATGGGGGAGAGCCGGGCCGTCCAGACGTCGCCGTTCTGCAGGCGGACCTGGCCGCCGGCCGCGTTCACGGTGCGCACGACCGTGCCGTCGGCGCCGATGAGCGCATCGATGTTGCTGCGCGCGGGGTCGCCGCCGCGGCGCAGCATGCGCAGCAACGGTGGGCGAAGCGCCAGGATGAGCGCGACCGAGACGACCGCGGCGATGATGAACTGGGCCCACCACGGGATGCCGAACAGGCCCGAGAGCAGCCCGGCGACACTGCCGAGCGCGAGCATGAGGAAGGTCATCTCGAGCGTGAACACCTCGATCGTCGCGAACGCGAGGATCAGCACGAGCCACACGATCCACGCGTACTGGGTCAGCACATCCAAATGAGTCTCCTTCGTACGCGGTCGCTGCTCCGAAACTATCAGTGCCGGGTGCGGCATGGGGGAGTTGATAGTCTCGGTTCGCGCCGTTCCGCCCGTCGGCCGATCGGTCCGTCAACAGCTTCGAGGAGTCCCACGTGACCAACCCACTCGCCCCCGGTTCGCTCGCCGGCCGCGTCGCCGTCGTGACCGGCTCGTCGCGCGGCATCGGAGCCGACACGGCTCGCTACCTGGCCGCGGCCGGAGCCTCCGTCGTGGTGAACTATCGCAGCAAGGCGCCTCGCGCCGACAAGGTCGTCGCTGAGATCGTCGCCGCGGGGGGCACGGCGATCGCCGTCGGCGCAGACCTGACCGACGCGGCATCCGTCGCCGCGATGTTCGAGCGAGCCGAGACCGAACTCGGAATGGTCGACGTGCTCGTCTTGAATGCCTCGGGCGGCATGGAGACCGCCATGGGCGAGGACTACGCGATGCGTCTCAACCGCGACGCACAGGTCAATGTCGTCGAGGGCGCGCTGCCGCACCTCGCCGAGGGGGCGCGCATCGTGTTCGTCACGAGTCACCAGGCGCACTTCATCCGCACCACGCCCACGATGCCCGAATACGAGCCGGTGGCCCTCTCGAAGCGCGCCGGCGAAGACGCCCTGCGCGCGAAGGTGCCCGAGCTCGAGGCATCCGGAATCGAACTCGTGGTCGTCTCTGGCGACATGATCGAGGGAACCATCACCGCCACGCTCCTCGAGCGCGCCAACCCCGGTGCGATCGACGCCCGCAAGCAGGACGCCGGCCGCCTCTACAACGTCGCCGAGTTCGCCGCCGAGGTCGCCTCCGCGGCGGTCGATCCCGTTCCGGCCGACCACACGCGCTACGTCGGGGACGTGTCGGGTTTCGCGCCCGAATCCGCCTCCTGAGCTCGCGGTACATCGCGGACGCACGAAACGAGGCCGGCCGGAGCAGCGCTCCGACCGGCCTCGTCTCGTCGTCTCGGTGATCAGGCTGCGGGCGTGACCCCGCGGCCGAACGTGAACGCGCGCACGATCTGCACGATGCCGAGCACGATGAGCGCGATGCCCGCGATCGTGAACAGCACGACTGCGCCCCACAGCGGCGAGAACAACAGCACGATGCCGGCGACGATGCTGAGCAGCGCGAAGAAGATCGCCCAGCCCTTCGACGGCGCGTCGCCGAGGTGCGCGAACGCGACGACGCCCTCGACGATCCACAGCACGCCGATCAGCACGGCGATGAACACGGCGAGCACCGCGGTCGTCTGCGCGAGGTTCATGAAGGCGATGATCGCGCCGATGATGAAGAGGATGCCGAGGATGATGTCGAGCGCCCTCGCACCTCCCGAGATGCCCTTCGAGAAGATGCCCATGCCGAGGTAGGCGATGCCGGCGATGATCAGGTAGATCGCGAGGATCGCGGTGAGCACTGCGGCCGAACGCTCGGGCCAGAAGGTGATCAGGATGCCGATGATGAGGGCGACGGCACCGCTGACGCCGAGCGTCGTGCGGATCGTGTTGATCGACGACTTCGAGAGTTCTGCGGCGTCGATGGAGAACGAGGCGAAGAGCCCGGTGGGCTGCGGCGAAGACATGACGGTGTCCTTTCTGACGGCGAGACCGTGCGGGGTCAGGCTACGACCGAACGTCAGCTGAGGAACGCATGCAACCCGCGCGTCGCTACATCGGTGCGGGCGCTTCGCCGGTATACATGGCGAACGTCGCGGCCGCCGCGGCGCGAGCGGTCTCGAGATCGACCCCGTCGGCCGCCTGCGCCTCGGCCCACGCGTCGGCCGAGCCGCGCATGAACGCGCGCCCCTCGTCGCTGAGACTCCATGCCATCGGATCTTCGGGGCGTGCGTCGGGATCGGTGAGATGCAGCGACAGGCCGAGCAGCCCCTGGTCCCAGCCGATGCCCGTGCCGGCAGGCCCGAACTGCTGCCAGATCTCGTCGGGCACGACCGAGGCGGGCGCGACGTGCTCGAGCTCGATGCGCGTGCGGTCGGCGCCGGCGGACTCGAGGTGCACCGTCACCCAGGTCTCGCCGCCGCCGCCGAACTCCCAGGTGATGCCGAAGTGCGCGCGGCCTTCGTGCGGCGGTTCGCACGACTGCACCGTGCCGCCGGCGTTGCCCTCGAGCTGGTACCGGCCGCCGAGCCGCAGGTCGCCGCTGATCGGCAGGAACCAGCGGGCGATGCGCTCGGAGGACGTCAGTGCGTCCCACACGTCGTCGATCGGCGACGGGTAGGTCTGCGCGAGCGTCTGCACATGTGCGGGCGTTCCGTCGACGTCATCGGTGCGGACCGCGCGCTCGACGGCGTCGAGTTGCGTGGCGATGTCAACCATGTCAGTTCTCCTCATTATCGGGATCGTGCTCTTCTTTGTCGGGATCGTGGTCTTCGGCGTCGGCTTCGGCTTCGGCTTCGAGCCGGCGCCGCCGGCGACCCCGGGCGAGCTCGGTTCCGAGGGCGTCGAGCCGCGGCATCCAGAATCGGCGGAACGCATCGAACCACTCGTCGGCCGCCGCCAGCGGCCCCGGATCGAGCGCGTAGACGCGCCGCGTTCCCTCAGGATGCACCGTGGCGAAGCCCGCCTCGCGCAGCACGCGCAGGTGCTGGGACACGGCGGGCTGCGAGATGCCGAACTCGGCCTGGATCACGCGGCCGAGTTCGCCCGCCGACGATTCGCCGTCGGCGAGCAGTTCGAGGATGCGTCGCCGCACGGGATCGCCGAGGATGTCGAGCGCGTGCATGGCTTCATAATTGCATTGAGGCTTATATAAGTCAAGAGTGAATTACTGCGGATGTCGCCCAGCGACGCCGGGGGAGGGCGGGCGGGTTCTGCGACAGGACACTGGAAACTGGTTAGATCGATGACGGTCAGATCGATGGGAACGACGTCGGGGGAGTCTGCGATGGCTGCAGCGCCGACAGATGGAGAGACGATGAGCACGGTCACGACATCAGAGGCGAAGCCCGCGGCGTCGCATGTCGCCGACAGTCACGAGCTGATCCGCGTCCAAGGCGCGCGCGAGAACAACCTCAAGGGAATCGACCTCGAGATCCCGAAGCGCCGGCTCACCGTCTTCACGGGCGTCTCGGGCTCGGGAAAGAGCTCGCTCGTGTTCGGCACGATCGCCGCGGAATCGCAGCGCATGATCAACGAGACGTACAGCACCTTCGTTCAGGGGTTCATGCCGTCGCTCGCGCGACCCGAGGTCGACCTGCTCGAGGGGCTGACCACCGCGATCATCGTCGACCAGGAACGCATGGGCGCCAATTCGCGCTCCACCCTCGGCACCGCGACCGACACCCACGCGATGCTGCGCATCGTCTTCAGCCGTCTCGGGCAACCGCACATCGGCTCGCCGAACGCGTTCTCCTTCAACGTGCCATCGGTGCGGGGGAGCGGCGCCATCACCGTCGAGCGTGGTGCGAGCGAGAGCGAGAAGGTCGAGCGCACGTTCACGGTGCTCGGCGGCATGTGCCCGCGATGCGAGGGCATGGGCACGGTGTCGGACTTCGACTTGACCCAGCTCTACGACGAGACGAAGTCGCTCGCTGAGGGTGCGATCACCGTGCCGGGGTATTCCGCCGACGGTTGGATGGTGCGGATCTTCAGCGAGTCGGGATTCCTCGAGCCGGACAAGCCGATCCGCGACTACTCCGAGACCGAGTTGCACGACTTCCTCTACAAGGAGCAGACGAAGGTCAAGCTCCAGGGCATCAACATGTCCTACGAGGGCCTGATCCCGAAGATCCAGAAGTCCTTCCTCTCGAAGGACCGGGAGGCGATGCAGCCGCACATCCGTGCGTTCGTCGACCGGGCGGTCGTGTTCACCGCCTGCCCCGACTGCGACGGCACCCGGCTCGCCGAGCCCGCGCGATCGTCGCGGATCGGCGGAGTAAACATCGCCGACGCGTGCGCGATGCAGATCAGCGACCTGGCCGAATGGGTGCGGGGGCTCGATGAGCCATCGGTGGCCCCGCTGCTCATCACCCTGCAGCAGACGCTCGACTCGTTCGTCGAGATCGGACTGGGCTACCTCTCGCTCGACCGGCCCTCGGGCACGCTGTCGGGCGGCGAGGCCCAGCGCACCAAGATGATCCGCCATCTCGGCTCATCGCTCACCGATGTCACCTACGTCTTCGACGAGCCGACCATCGGGCTGCACCCCCACGACATCCGGCGCATGAACGACCTGCTGATCCGACTGCGCGACAAGGGCAACACCGTGCTCGTCGTCGAACACAAGCCCGAGAGCATCGCGATCGCCGACCACGTCGTCGACCTCGGCCCGGGTGCCGGCACGGCCGGCGGCACCGTCTGCTTCGAGGGCACCGTCGAGGGGCTCCGCGCCAGCGGCACGCTCACCGGCCGGCACCTCGACGATCGGGCATCGCTCAAGCAGGAGGTGCGCACTCCCGCCGGCGCGCTGGAGATCCGCGGAGCGACCGCGAACAACCTGCGCGATATCGACGTCGACATCCCGCTCGGCGCGCTCGTCGTCATCACCGGTGTGGCCGGCTCGGGCAAGAGCTCGCTCGTGCACGGCTCGATTCCCGCCGGCGCGGGCGTCGTGTCGATCGACCAGGGCGCGATCCGGGGCTCGCGACGCAGCAACCCGGCGACGTACACCGGGCTGCTCGAGCCGATCCGCAAGGCGTTCGCGAAAGCCAACGGCGTGAAGCCGGCACTGTTCAGTGCCAACTCCGAGGGTGCGTGCCCGACGTGCAACGGCGCAGGCATGATCTACACCGAGCTGGGGTTCATGGACACGGTCGCCACACCGTGCGAGGAGTGCGAGGGCAAGCGGTTCCAGGCGTCGGTGCTCGAGTACCGTCTCGGCGGCCGCAACATCGCCGAGGTCCTGGCCATGCCGGTCACCGAAGCCGAGGAGTTCTTCGCCTCGGGGGAGTCGAAGATCCCGGCTGCGCACAAGATCCTCTCCCGGCTGGCCGATGTCGGGTTGGGGTACGTCAGCCTCGGCCAGCCGCTGACGACGCTCTCCGGCGGTGAACGCCAGCGACTCAAGCTGGCGACGCACCTGGGGGAGGAAGGCGGTGTCTACGTGCTCGACGAACCCACGACCGGACTTCACCTCGCCGACGTCGAGCAGCTGCTCGGCCTGCTCGACCGTCTCGTCGACTCGGGCAAGTCGGTCATCGTCATCGAGCACCACCAGGCGGTCATGGCGCACGCCGACTGGATCATCGACCTCGGCCCCGGTGCGGGACACGACGGCGGGCAGGTCGTCTTCGAGGGCACGCCCGCTGAACTCGTCGCAGTACGATCCACGCTCACCGGCGAACACCTCGCCGAGTACGTCGGCGCCTGAGGCTGCTGGAGTCGCCGTCGACCGGCGGTTGCGGACAGTGACAGGGTTGTCAGGTGAGCGCGCAGCGGAGATTCCAGACCACGGTCGCCGTGGATCGGCGGGGCCGCACGCGGGTGCCGATTCCGTTCGACCCGGATGAATCGTGGGGTGCCAAGCCTCGCCATCCGGTGAGGGGATCCGTGGCCGGCAGGCCGATGCGCGGCGTCGTCGAGAAGCTGGAGGACGGGCCGGTCATCGCGCTGGGACCGGCGTGGACCGGTGTCGCGTTGCGTGACGGAGCCGAGGTGGAGGTCGTACTCGAGCCCGAGGGACCCCAGCGAGCCGACCTCGCACCCGATATCGCCGAGGCATTCGATGCCGCTCCCGATGCGGCCGCGTTCTTCGACTCCCTCGCACAGTTCTACCGAAAAGCCTGGCTACGGTGGATCGACTCGACGAAGCGTCATCCGGAACAGCGCCCGAGTCGAATCGCCGAAGTGGTTCGCCTGCTGAAGCAAGGACACAAAACGCGTCCTTGACCGACTCATCGAACTGTCGGTAGAGGGTCGTATTCGATGGCCCTGGGTTCAGGGCTCAGCTGAGGGGGAGTGGCGAAGCGCTGTCAAGGTCAGTTGACTTCTGCGCTCTGATCCGCCAAGCCCATGAGCGTGAGGAGCTCCAACGCGGTGTGCGCTGCGGCAAGCCCGGTCACACCTGCATGGTCGTAGGCCGGCGCGACTTCGACCACATCGCCCCCGACGATGTTGAGTCCACGCAGCTGCCGAAGCACGGCGAAGAACTCGCGCGTGCTGATACCTGCCACCTCGGGCGTGCCTGTGCCGGGCGCCTGCGAGGGGTCGAGCACGTCAATGTCGATCGAAACGTACACAGGGCCGGAGCCGAGTCGCTCGCGGATCTGATCCGCGATGCTCTGCATCGATCGATCCTGGAATGCTTCGCTTCGGATGATTTCGAAGCCGACCTCGCGGTCGTCGTCGAGCTCGCTCGGGTCATAGATCCCGCCTCGGATGCCGACGTGCTGGCAGTGCTCGAGGTCGAGCAGCCCTTCCTCGGCCGCCCGGCGGAACGGGGAGCCGTGCCAGATGCTCGCGCCATGGAGCACATCCCAGGTGTCGAGGTGGGCGTCGAAGTGCAGCACGGCAAGCGGCCCATGCTCGCGCGCCGCGGCGCGCAGCAAGGGGAGTGCGATCGTGTGATCACCGCCGAGGGCGAGGATCTTCGTACCCTGGACGACGAGCCGCTCAGCCTTCGCCTGAATCGTCTCGATGGCCTGCTCGATACCGTACGGGCCCACACCGAAATCGCCGGCGTCGACGACCTGCTGGTCCCGGAAGGGGAAGGTCTCGTGAATTTGGTGGTACGGATGAAGCTGGCGCGAGTGCTCACGGATGTGCGTCGGGCCGAAACGCGCGCCCGGTCGGAAGCTCGTGCCCGAGTCGAACGGGATGCCGACTATCGCGAGGTCGGCATGCTCGACTTCCTCGATCCTCGGGAGGAGCGCGAATGTCGCGATCCCCGCGTATCGGGGAAGGTCGGCCTCCTCGCGCTGCCCGATGATCGTCCGTTCGTTCGTCATGGCCGATACCTCGCCTTCGTGTTAGCGGCCCTCGGTCATGCCGAGTGTTTCTGACGCATCGTGCCACGAATGTGCGCGCGCTGCATCACATCATTGTGCAGTATCCTGCACATATGGATGCTGCCACCTCGGCCTTGGCCGCCGCGATCGGAACGCGCGTCCGTTTGGAACGAAGTAGACGCAACTGGACGCAGGACCAGCTCGCGGAGGCCGCCGGCGTGAGCCGGCGAATGGTCGTGAGCGCGGAGCAAGGCGCAGTCAACCCTAGCGTCGGAACGCTTCTGCGGATCAGTGACGCCCTCGGCATCGGCCTTCCCGCCTTGGTCGAGCCCCCGCAGCCCCACACGTACAAGCTCACCCGCAACGGCGCAGGCGCAGTGCTCTGGCGCGGCACTGCCGGCGGCGAGGGCATTCTCGTCGGAGGCACCGCGCCGCCTGACGTGCTCGAGCTCTGGGACTGGACCCTCGGGCCAGGCGATCGATACGAAACCGCCGCCCACGTCACAGGTACAGCGGAAGTGCTGCAAGTCCAGCACGGCACGGTGCTCGTTGAACTCGGCGATGAAACACTCACACTCACGGTCGGCGATGCGCTCACGTTCGATGGAGCAGTTCCGCACGCATACATCAACCGCACTTCTGAAGCAGCCAAGTTCTCCCTCAGTGTCTTCGAACCAGGAGTTGGGACCTGGCCGCGCGTCGCATCCGACAGCTGAAGCCAGACCCGGAACTGTCACATGTCACAGGTAGCCGATAATGCACATTATGTCCGAACGTGATTCACCGATCTGCAAGAAATGCAGGATCTGGCGCGCTCGAGCCCGCGGCTGACGCCCGATCCAGAGGGCACATATCAGTGCCGGGGCGGCCGCCGCGTCGGCTGCGAAAGTCGCTGTCCGGTCATCGGAGCACTGTGATAGAAAGCCGGGATGCACATGATTCTCACGTTCCCTGATCAGCTGCGGCTGATCGACGAACGGTCGGCCGCCTTCCGCGCTGCGGTCGCCGCGGCACCCAGCCTCGACATGCAGATGCCGACCCATCCCGAGCGGACGCTGTTCGATCACGTGCAACACGTGGGCATGGGTCGCCGCAAGGCAGCCGCCATCGTCACCGCCGGGCCCGCCGACGCTCCGCCGGAGGACTCCGCATGGGGAGGCGGCACGGGTGCGCCTCGGGAGCGCGAGGCTCTCTTGGCCTGGTGGGTCGAGTCCGTCGAACACTTGACAAGTGTGCTCCGCGAGGCGGGCCCGGATCGCGGCTGCTGGACATGGTGGGAGGATTCGCCGTCACCGCAGACCTCCGGGGCCTGGGCGCGGCGCCAGCTCCACGAGATCGCGGTGCACACCTACGACGTCCAGCTCACCGGGGGTGCCCCGCAGCCGATACCGGAGAAGATCGCCCTCGACGGTTTCGACGACTGCCAGTTCACCCTCTGCGCGACGACGGTCGCCTGGCCACACGACCCCGCCATCGTCGACTACCACGCCAGCGAGGGCCACTCCTGGCGCCTGCGGCTGTCCCACGACGGCGCACAGGTCGCCCGCCTCACGCCCGCTGCCGGCGAGGACTCCGACACGACCGACGCCTCCGCCCGGGGCACGGCCAGTGACCTGGTCCTGTTCTTCTACGGCCGCATACCGCTGGATTCGCTGAAGTTCGAAGGCGACCGTCGTATCTTCGATCAGCTCGCAGCCTGGGACCCGTCCGTGTGACAACCGACGACATGCGATCTCTCGTGCACCCGGAGGCTCCGCTTCAAGCCCGAGCGAGCTTTGTGGAAATCGATCAATGGACTTCACCATCAAGCGGCGACGTGCTCGTGTCGGCGCACGCCGCCGGCGGCCCCGCACGCTCCCTTGCGTGCCGCACCCACGTCCGCGAGGATGATCCGATCCCTGAAGCGCGAAGAGGAGTCGACGCGATGACGAAGTCGCGAAGGAGGTGCGCGCGTTCCAGTACGATCCGGCCAGCTGACGGGCGTTGCCTAGTCGGGTAGCCGATCCATTCCGCTCAAGGCAGCCCTCTGGTCCGCGGAAAGCCGGTCGGGGCGGGGTTGCACGGTGTACCGCTCCCCCACGCCTCGAACGACGAAGGGGTCGGCGAGCACCGGTCGTCCCTCGATCGTCTCAAGTGCCGCGAGGGTGCGGTTCGTAGACCAGCCGAGCGCGGCCGCGAGTTGGTCGGCGGTCGGCGAGCGTCGGGCGTGAACGAGCGCGGCGAGAACCGACTTCGTGTCGCCGACGGCCGGATCGGCGAGGTCGGTGCCGCGGATCTGTTCGGTGAGTCCGCCGAAGAACCGGCCCATGGCCGCGAGTCGGATACCGGGCCGAGACTCCGGTCCGAACATCGCGATGCCGCGCGTCGCCGCGTCCGCAACGCGGGCATGCGCCGTCGAGTCGGTGTGCAACGCGGTGAGCCACACGTCGTCGCCGATGAAGTAGCGTTCTCGGCGACCGTGATCAGCCTGCCTGCTCAACAGGTCCATGCCCTCGAGGTAACCGATGGCTCTCGACACCGCTGCCGGGCTCACTCGCAGTCCGCGCACGAGGTCGGCTGCGGTGAGGCTTCCCGCGTCCGATATCAGCAGGCTGGTGAATACGCGCGAGGCCATTCGCGGCATACCCGTCGCTGCCAACATTCCGGCGAACTCCTCGATGAAGTCACGTGTCTCGTCGGCCGACTCGTCCGCGTGCGGAGATGTGGTGCGATTGCGCACACGATGCGCGGCGGAATCGTGCGCCTGGTCGGCCGAGTACCGGCGGTGGCCGTTGCGAGCGACTTCGCGGCTGATGGTCGAGGTCGGACGGCCGAGCCGCCTGCCGATCTCGGCGTACCCGAGCCCCTCGGCCATGCCGGCCTCGATCGATCGCCGCTCCCCCAAGGTGAGCCTGCCCCCGACCATCGCGCCTCCCCACATTTCGTTCACCGACAGGAATGCAACGCCACGTTGCATTCAGCTGCACTCACACGCAACGATACATGTATCGTAGGCGCATTTCGTTGCTCGCCGTGCAAACGCAACGTAGCGTTTCAAGTATCAGCAACAATTGGAGGACGAACGATGCACATCATGGCGATCTCGACCATCACCGACGAAGACCTGTTCTGGGGCGCTCTGAAGAAGGCGTACGGGAGGCTTCCGAAGGGCGCGAAGTGGGTGTTGGCGGTCGCCAGCAGCGACGGCACGAAAGCAGTGAATGTGCTCGTGCACGACTCGCTCGACGCCGCACGAGCGTTCTTCGAGGAGTACGCCGGTCCCGCGGCGACCACCGAGTATTTCGAAGCCGACGCCGCCAACGCGGTCGGTTTGGCCAAGTGAGGCCGTGCGATGGACCTGGACCGCATGGAAGAGCGGCTCGCAGCGATATTCACTGAGTACTCGACGCCGGGCGCGGCCGTCGGCATCCTCCACCGCGGCGAGGTCACCGAGCTGGTGTACGGGATCAAGGACGTCCGCACCGCGGAGCCTGTGGCTGCCGACACGGTCTTCCAGTGCGGGTCGCTCACGAAGACGTGGACCGCTCTCGCGTTCATGCAGCTCGTCGACGAAGGCATGGTGCATCTCGACGAGCCCGTGCGCACCTATCTACCCAGGTTCAGGGTCGCCGATCCCGACGCGAGCGCGCGGGTCACCCCACGGCACCTGCTCAACCATACGAACGGCATCGAGGAAGCGTACGGGGACCCTGGCGAAGGCGCCGACGTCTATGAGCGAATGGTCGCCCAGATCGCCGACGCGCCGCAGGTCAGCCCGGTCGGTCACACTCACGGGTACAGTGCTGCCCTCGGTTACGCGATCCTCGCCCGGATCATGGAGGTCCTCGACGGCAAGCCTTGGGACGCCATCATGCGGGAGCGCCTCTTCGGCCCGATGGGGCTCACCGCCACGAACAGCTGGCACGGTGATGTCGACGCGACCCGAACAGCCAGCGGCCACCTGATCCGCTCTGAGGAGGAAGGGCCGATCCCGACTCCGATCGAGTACCTGCCGCGCTCGTACGGTCCCGGCGGCAACGTGACCGCCACCGTCGGCGAGGTCCTCGCGCTCGCCAACGTTCTCCTGAGCGGCGGCGTGGCGCTCAACGGTGTTCGCATCGTCTCCGATGCGGCGGTACGGGAGATGATGACCTCCCGCGTGCCGGTCCCCGACCCATACATGTTCGGACCGCATTGGGCGCTGGGCCTGGTGGTGTGCGATTGGTTCGGCACGACCGTCTACGCGCACGATGGCAGCACCATCGGGCAGAACGCCCGCATGCGAATCCTCCCTGACGATGACCTCGCGCTCGTTCTCCTGACGAACGGCGGCCAGCGTGAGGCAATCTACAAGGACGTGTTCAACGCGATCCTCGCCGAACTCGGCACGGTGACCATTCCGCCGCTCCCGGAGCAAGACCGCGGGCTCGCCCTCGACCCGTCACGATACGTCGGTGTGTACGAGCGTCCGGGAACGGCGTTCGAGGTGACCGCCGAGGGTGCGAGGCTGCACCTTACGGTCGCCCTCGATCCGATGCAGGCGGAGTTCATGGGGCTTCCCGACCACATCACGTACGAACTCCTGCCCATCAGCGAGACGCACTTCCTGATGCCGCCGGTCGGCCCCCTCGAGGATGTTCAGACCGTCGCGATCTACGACTTCCGGGATGGCGCCGCGCAATACCTCCACACGAACAGCCGCGTGCACCGCCGCACGTCGGAGGGCGACCGAATCCGAGACTAGGTGGGCGCACCACTCCCCTACCTCAGCGATTCAGGCAACAGCATCCCGGTGCCCCCAGCTTCGCCGTGCCGATAACGTCGAGCGATGGAACCCTTCACGATCTCCGTAGCGCCCGATGTGCTCGATGACCTGCGGGCACGGCTCGCACGAACGCGATTCACCGCACCGACCGCATCCGGCTGGGAGGCCGGCGCCGACCCGGCGTACCTGCGGTCGCTCGTGGACTACTGGGCGAACGAGTTCGATTGGCGTGCCGCCGAAGCACGCCTCAACGCCTACCCGCACTTCATCGACCGTGGGCAGCACTTCCTGCACGTGCGCCGCGACTCGAGCCGACCTCCGGTGTTGCTCGCCCACGGCTGGCCGAGCAGCTTCGTCGAGATGCTCCCGCTCACCGACCTGCTCGAAGTCGACGTGGTCGTGCCATCCCTCCCCGGATTCCTCTACTCTGCGCTCCCCGATGGCCCGCTCACCCGTGCGGCCATCGCCGAGTCCTTCCACACGCTCATGACCGAAACCCTCGGCTACGAACGCTACTTCGCGTTCGGCGGCGACATCGGCGGCGCGGCATCCGGATGGCTCGCCACCATGTACCCGCAGGAGGTCGCCGGACTCCACGTGATCCACGGTCCCTTCCCCGCCGATTTCGACGCGTCTCCGATCACCGCCGAGGAGCAGGCCTTCCTCGACGCCGACGACGACCGCGACGAGTCGGACTCGGGCTACAGCTGGATCATGAGCACTCGGCCCGACACGATCGCAGCCGCACTGGAGGACTCCCCCGCCGGACTCGCCGCATGGATCATCGACAAGCTCCGTGCCTGGAGCGACTGCGATGGTGATCTCGAATCGCGCTTCGACCGCGACAGTCTCTGCACGATCCTCATGCTCTACTGGACCACCGGGTGCATCGGCTCGTCGTTCCGCCAGTACCTCGACTACCCGCACAACACTCCGCGCCCGCGGATCACGGTTCCGGTTGCCGTCACCCAGAGCCACGAGCCGCCGTTCGAGCTCTTCCCGCGCTCCATCGCCGAGCGCGCCGCCAGCGACATCCGTCAGTACTCGGCACCCGGCCGCGGCGGTCACTTCCTCGCGTTCGAGGAACCGCAGCTCATAGCCGACGAGCTCAGTGCGTTCATGCGTGCCGTCGGCTGATCGCGAATCGTCGTGTCCTCGGCACGTTGCACGCGCCCGTGACCTGCGCCGGCACACCGCTCCCCCGCCGACGCGCCTCGCGGTCGGCCCGAGGATCCTTCGCTCATTCCGCCCCGTGGCGTTCTTCGTACTTCTCGAGTCGTCGGCCGGACGCCGGCATCCCGAGTTCTCCGTATGGACCGGCGACCTCGTGCTCAGGCAGTCGCTCGTCGGTCGGACAGATCAGTACCGTGTTCGACGTCGATCGATCGAACGAATGTTCGAACATGGCGTGACCGCAGACCGGGCACGCCTCCTCGCCGGTCGGACCACGCAACGGTTCATCTTCGACCGTGATCGGAGGGGCGCCGAAGATCGGCTCCAGCGCCTCGTCGACCTTTTCGAAGAAGTGCGTGAACGCGTTTCCTGTGGGGCGGCTCGCCGCATCGCGTGCCATGGAGCCGATGGTACGCCTGAATCTGCGGCCGAGGCCAGAGGGCAGTCCCTGATCTCACCGTCGAGGCGATCGCATCGATCAGGGCTCCGTGCCGCGCTTCGGGTCATCCTTCGGGTCGATCACCCGGGGTGGCCCCTCGGGGTCGGGTGCGCCACCCTCGTTCACCCAGTCGGCGACCTCAGCGGCATCTTCTGGCGTCATCGGCCGGCGCCTGCGGAATACGGACTTCACCTTCTCCGTGAGCTTCGACATGACCGCACCATACTTGCGATCCGGTCGGGATGCGACTCTTCAGGCCCCAGCACTGCGGCATATTGTGGAACCATGACGGATGTCCCCACACGGCCGGTCACGATCATCACGGGCGCCAGCCGCGGCATCGGCGCGGCGATCGCCGAACGTCTCGCAGCCGACGGCCACGACCTCGTGCTCACCTACCGCGACCGTGCCGACGATGCGGATGCCGTCGCACGACGGTGCGCGGCATCCGGTGCGCGTGTGCTCGTGCTGAAGGTCGACCTCGCCGACCTCGAGGCGACGGCGACCGTCGTCCCGGCGGCGATCGCGAAGTTCGGGCGGGTCACCGGGCTCGTGAACAATGCGGGCATCACCGGAATCATCGGGGGTTTCCTCGACGCGCAGCTCGAGGAATCCGAAGAGTTGTTCCGGGTCAACGTGCTCGCTCCGATCGTGCTCACGCGCGCGGCGATCGAACATATGGCGACCGACCGCGGCGGGGCGGGTGGCTCGATCGTGAACATCTCCTCGGGCGCCGCCCGGAGCGGAGCCCCGAACACGTACATCCCCTATGCCATGAGCAAGGCCGCGCTGAACGCACTCACGACGGGCGCCTCGAAGGAGTTCGGCCCGGTCGGAGTGCGCGTCAACACCGTGTCACCCGGCACCACTCGCACCGAGATCCACGCGACCGCCGGTCGGCCCGACGCATCCGATGAGCGCGCACCCGGAATCCCCATGCGCCGCCCGGGCGAGCCGCACGAGATCGCGGGTGCGGTAGCGTACCTCTTCTCTGCTGATGCGAGCTATACATCGGGAGCCGACATCCGCGTCGCCGGCGGCAACTGAGCTCAGCTCTCGCCGAATCCGGAGGCCGCGAGTTCGGCGATCGCATCGACCGCCGTGGCACCATCGGGATCGTTCGACGCGATCTCGACTTCTGCTCCTTTCGTCAGGCCGAGCGACATGATGCCCAGCAGGCTCTTGGCATCGGCGCCGTTCACGGTCACGCGCTGCGAGAACGTCGCCGCGAGTTTCACGAGTTCCGCTGCCGGCCGGGCATGCAGGCCGTCGGAGTTCACGAGGGTGACGGTGCGCGAATGACCGGATGCCGCTGCCACGCGAACTCCGTCAGGCGCGCGCTCCGCTCGCCCTGCTTCGGGCGCGGGAACGGCGCCCGGTGACGTCGGCTCGCCGCGCGCGGATTCCGCGGCTGCGACGACCTCGTCGATCGGATCCCCGCTCTCGGCCGCCACCGCAGCGGCGACACCGCCCTCGACGAGCGGTGCATCGACGATCCGCACGCGCGCACGCGTGTCGTCGTCGAGGAAGTCAAGCGCCGTCTCGGCGGTGAGGATCGCCGATCCGAGGTCGCAGAGCACCACGACACCGGTGCCGGAATCCGCCTCAGCGATGCCCGCGCTCACGAGATCGAAGCTCGTGCCGATGCGCCCGTCGTCGGTGCCACCTGCCGCAACGAGTGCGGCCGTCGGCGCCATCTGGCCGGCGAGGGCGACCAGCCCGCGAGCGATATCGGCGGAGTGCGAGACGAAGACCAGGCCGACTTTGCCGGGGGCGCCCACCTCACACTCCCGCGGCGGCGTTCGCCACGTCGGCCGCAGCCCTCAACAGCAGCGCGCTCGATTCCGCACCCGGATCGCGGTGGCCGGCCGAACGCTCTCCGAGGTAGCTCGCACGACCCTTCCTCGCGACGAGCGGCTCGGTCGCCACCGCACCGGCCTCCGCCGCCGCAGCTGCGGCGTCGAGCACCCCGGCAGCGTCGGCACCCGAAGTCGCCGCCTGCGCCGCCGCATCGACCGCGGGCGTCCAGGCATCGATCATCGTCTTGTCACCCGGCTCGGCTTTGCCGCGGGTCACGACGCCGTCGCGCGCAGCCTCGAGGATCTTCGCGATCGCGGGGCCGTCGAGCGATACCGACCCTCCGGCTGCCACGGCGCCCTTGAGGTACGCCGTGCCGTAGAGCGGCCCGGCCGCGCCGCCGACCGTCGAGATGAGCGTCGTCGCGACGAGCTTCAGCACATCGCCGGGCGTGGAGCCGGCGGGCAGGTCGTCGAGCTTCGGCAGCACCGCCTGGAACCCGCGATCCATGTTCTCGCCGTGATCGCCATCGCCGATCTCGCGGTCGAGCGTGATCAGCTCGACGCGGTGTTCCGCGATGACGTCGGCGCTGCGCCGTACCCAGTCCACCGCCCAGGTGATGTCAAGTCCCACCGAGTCCCCTCCCCGTTCCGGCCTACCGACCCCATCGAAGCGCAGCCGTCTGCACCGGGGCATCCCAGAGTTCGATCATCTCGTCATCGACCTTCAGGAGGGTGATCGACATGCCCTGCATCTCGAGTGACGTGATGTAGTTGCCCACGAGCGAGCGGGCGACCTCGATGCCGCGGTCGGCGAGCATGCTCGCGGCGTGACCGTAGGCGAGGTAGAGCTCGACGAGGGGTGTTCCGCCCATGCCGTTCACGAACAGCAGCGTGCGCTCACCCGAGGTGTACGGCAGGTCTTCGAGGATGGGATCGAGAAGTCGTTCGACCAACCGGTCGGCCGGCTCGAGCGCGACGCGCTCGCGGCCGGGCTCTCCGTGGATGCCGATGCCAATCTCGATCTCGTCTTCAGCGAGAGTGAAGCTCGGCTCGCCGGCGTGCGGCACGATGCACGGCGTCAGCGCGAGGCCCATCGAGCGGGCATTCGCGTTCACACGCTCCGCGACGGCCGCCACCTCCTCGAGCGAGTCTCCTCGCTCGGCGGCGGCGCCGGCGATCTTCTCGACGAGCACCGTGCCGGCGACGCCTCGACGCCCCGCCGTATACAGAGAGTCCTTGACGGCGACATCGTCATTGGTCACGACCGCGCGCACCTCGATGCCGTCGGCTGCGGCCAAGTCGGCGGCCGTCTCGAAGTTCAGCACGTCGCCGGTGTAGTTCTTGACGATGTGCAGCACGCCTGCGCCGCCGTCGACGGCTTTCGTCGCCGCCAGGATGGGGTCGGGAGTCGGCGAGGTGAACACCGCACCGGGCACGGCGGCATCGAGCATGCCGAACCCCACGAATCCGGCGTGCAGCGGCTCGTGTCCGCTTCCGCCGCCGCTCACGAGTCCGACCTTTCCGGCGATCGGCGCGTCGGCTCGCACGACGTGGATGGGGTCGAACTCGACCCGCACGATATCGGCGTGGGCCGTGCCGAACCCGGCGACCGACTCGTCGACGACCCGCTTGGGATCGTTGATGATCTTCTTCACGGACATCCCTTTCGCTCGGCTGCCGGATGCCGTGCCTCCGTGCATCGACCCCGACGCAGCGCTCCCAGCCAACCTACGCCTGGGCGACAGTCGAGCGTAAGGGCGTGTTCGCGAAATCCCGCGCGCCCGTTCCGCTGGGGGTTCACCGTGAGTATCGTGAGCAGTGTTCCGCCCCTGGGCGAGGCCCACCGGGCTCACCGATAAGGATGGAAGGTCAACGTGGACAATCTCGGATTGTTGTTCGTCAGCGAACTCATCGGTACGGCGATGCTGGTGCTCCTCGGCTGCGGCGTCGTGGCGAACGTCGCCCTCGCGAAGACGAAGGGCTTCAACGGCGGGTTCCTCATGGTGACGTTCGGCTGGGGCTTCGCAGTCTTCGCCGGCGTCATCGTCGCCTACGCGTCGGGCGCGCACATCAACCCCGCCGTCACGCTCGGGCTGGTCGCGAACGGCGCCACCGAATTCGGCAACGCGGGCCTCGGGCTCACCGTGCCGGTCGACTTCCTGTCGGTGATCGCGTACATCGGCGCCCAGCTCGTCGGCGCCATCATCGGCGCGGTCCTCTGCTGGCTGGCGTACAAGCAGCACTTCGACGCCGAGCCCGAGCCGGCACCCAAGCTCGGCACGTTCTCGACGGGCCCCGGCATCCGCAACTACGCCTGGAACCTGATCACCGAGATCATCGGCACGTTCGTGCTGGTGTTCGTCGTGATCGGCTTCGGCGGTGGTCGCCAAGGCGAGGGCGGGCTCGCGGCACTCGGTGCCCTGCCCGTGGCCCTGCTCGTCGTCGGAATCGGCGTCTCGCTCGGTGGTCCGACCGGATATGCGATCAACCCGGCCCGTGATCTCGGTCCGCGCATCGCGCACGCATTCCTGCCGATCAAGGGCAAGGGCAGCAGTGACTGGGCGTACTCATGGGTCCCCGTGGTCGGCCCGATCATCGGCGGACTGCTCGCCGGATGGGCGGCGATCCCGCTGCTCCCGATCGAGTTCTGACATTCGAGGGGCCGGCCCCTCGACCGGCCCCGGTTCATTTCCGTACGAATTCGCGCGCTCGTCGGCACGGACGCCGGCGGGACATCCGCAAGATTGAGAGGAAGTCATGGCCGACTACGTACTCGCCATCGACCAGGGAACGACCAGTTCCCGCGCGATCATCTTCGACAAGGGCGGGTCGATCATCTCGGCCGGCCAGCTCGAGCACGAACAGATCTTCCCGAAGCCCGGCTGGGTCGAGCACGATCCGCTCGAGATCTGGCACAACGTCGGCGAGGTGATCGGGCAGGCCCTCGGCAAAGCGCATCTGACCCGGCACGACATCGCCGCGATCGGCATCACCAATCAGCGTGAAACGGCCGTCGTGTGGGACAAGAACACCGGTCAGCCGATCTACAACGCGATCGTCTGGCAGGACACCCGAACCCAGCCCATCGTCGACCGGCTCGCCGAAGACGGCGGCGTCGAGCGCTTCAAGCAGAAGGTGGGCCTGCCGCTCGCGACCTACTTCTCGGGCACGAAGATCGTCTGGATCCTCGAGAACGTCGAGGGTGCACGCGAGAAGGCGGAGGCCGGCGACCTGATCTTCGGCAACACCGACACCTGGGTGCTCTGGAACCTCACGGGCGGAGTCGACGGCGGCGTCCACGCCACCGATGTCACCAACGCCAGGCGCACGATGTTCATGGACCTCGAGACGCTCTCATGGGACGACGACATCCTGGCCGCGTTCGACGTGCCGAAGTCGATGATGCCCGAGATCAAGCCCTCGTCGGGCGTGTTCGGCATCGCCCACACCTCGAGCCTCGTGCGCGAGGTGCCGATCGCCGGCGACCTCGGCGACCAGCAGGCGGCGACCTTCGGGCAGGCCGCCTACGATCCGGGCGAGTCCAAGAACACCTACGGCACGGGCAACTTCCTCATCTTCAACACCGGTGAAGAGATCGTGCACTCAAAGAACGGGCTGCTGACGACGCTCGGCTACCAGATCGGCGACGAGAAGCCGCACTACGCGCTCGAGGGGTCGATCGCCATTACCGGCGCGCTCGTGCAGTGGCTGCGCGACAACCTCGGCATCATCTCGAGCGCCCCCGAGATCGAAGAGCTGGCGAAGACGGTCGACGACAACGGCGGCGCGTACTTCGTGCCCGCGTTCTCGGGCCTGTTCGCGCCGTACTGGCGCGGTGACGCCCGCGGTGCGCTCGTCGGCCTCACGCGTTACGTCAACAAGGGCCACATCGCCCGTGCGGCGCTCGAGGCGACGGCGTTCCAGACGCGGGAGGTGCTCGACGCGGTCAATGCGGACTCGGGCGTCAACCTGACCGAGTTGAAGGTCGATGGCGGCATGATCGCGAACAACACGCTGATGCAGTTCCAGGCCGACATCCTCGGGGTTCCGGTCGTGCGACCGGTCGTCGCCGAGACGACGGCGCTCGGCGCTGCGTACGCGGCCGGCCTGGCTGTCGGTTTCTGGAGCGACCTCGACGACCTGCGCAAGAACTGGCAGGAAGACCAGCGCTGGGTGCCCCAGATGGACGCCGACGAGCGCGCGCGCCAGATCAGGCTGTGGAAGAAGGCCGTCACGAAGACCTTCGACTGGGTCGACGACGACGTGTCGCACGAATGACGTGAGCGATGCGAACGGCCCCGCGGATCGCCGCGGGGCCGTTTCGCGTTCCCGACGTGGCGACGTCCGCGGGACGTCGCGAGCGTCGCGTCACTTCCTGGTCGCGGCGATCCACTGGTCGAGCTTCTGCGCGGCGGCGCCGCTGTCGATCGTCGCTTCAGCGACGGCCATCTTCTCGCGGAACCGTTCGAGGATCGGCCGGTGGAACTGTGCGGGGTCCTTCGCGAGCTCGAACGCCACGAGACCGGCTGCCGCGTTCAGCACCACGATGTCCCGCACCGGTCCGGGGGTGCCCGCGAGCACCTCATGCACGATCGCCGCGTTGTGTGCGGCGTCGCCGCCCGTCAGCTGGTCGATCGTCGAGCGCGGGATGCCGAGTTCCCGGGGGTCGAGGTCGTGCTCCTTCACCGTGCCGCCCGAGACCTCCCAGACGTGGCTGTGACCCGTGGTGGTGAGCTCGTCGAGCCCGTCGTCGCCGCGGAAGACGAGCGCGGTGGCGCCACGCGTCTGGAACACGCCGACGATCAGCGGCACGCGATCGAGGTGGGCGACACCGACGGCGGATGCCTCGGGGCGCGCAGGGTTGCAGAGCGGGCCGAGGTAGTTGAAGACCGTGGGCACGCCGAGCTGCGCGCGCACGGCACCCGCGTGCCGGAAGCCGGGGTGGAAGGCCGCTGCGTACGCGAAGGTGATGCCGGCTTCGTCGAGGACTGCGCCGACCCGTTCGGCCGGCAGGGCCAGGTCGAGTCCGAGCGCGGCGAGCACATCGGATGATCCCGATGCCGAGCTCGCGGCCTTGTTGCCGTGCTTGATGACGGGAACGCCCGAGGCCGCGGCGATGATCGAGGCCATCGTCGACACGTTCACCGTCCCGAAGCGGTCGCCGCCGGTGCCCACGATGTCGAGCGCCATGGGATCGACCGGCAGTGCCACCGCGTGCTCGAGCACGGCGTCCCGGAAGCCCACGATCTCGTCGACCGTCTCCCCCTTGACCCGCAGCATCACGAGGAACGCGGCGAGCTGGGCCTCGGTCACGGCACCGGTCATGACCTGCTCCATGCACCACGCGGCATCCGACACGCTCAGGTCTTCGCCCTCGAGCAGGGTGTTGAGGATCTCGGGCCAATTCTGGTGCGCAAGCATGTTTCGATCCTAATGTTCGGAATTCACGGCGGATTCCCGGGCATCGCGCAGGCCCGTTTAGGGTTCCCTTACCTCTCGACGGCGACACGATCGCCGGTGATGACGAAAACTCGGGCCTGTTTTCAGCCATAATGGGGAGCGTGACGAGCACCTCAATGACTTATCAGGCGACCGCGCCGGTGATCAATCGACCCAACACCGTTGCCGTGGGCACGATCGTCTGGCTCGGCAGCGAGGTCATGTTCTTCGCCGGCCTCTTCGCGATCTACTTCACGCTTCGCTCGACGTCGCCTGAACTGTGGACATTCGAGGCCGGTCGGCTGAATGTCCCCTTCGCGCTGATCAACACGATCATCCTCGTGCTCTCGTCGGTCACCTGCCAGTTCGGCGTCTTCGCCGCCGAGCGGCTCCAACCGTACGCGACCGGCTGGAAGCCCTCGCAGTGGGGCGTCACCGAATGGTTCTTCCTCACATACGGCATGGGCGCCGTCTTCGTCGCGGGCCAGGTCTGGGAGTACGCGACGCTGGTCTCCGAGGGCATCGCCCTCGACTCGAACTCCTACGGTTCGGCGTTCTACCTCACCACGGGCTTCCACGCCCTGCACGTGACCGGTGGGCTCATCGCGTTCCTCTTCGTGATCGGCCGAGTGTTCGCCGTCAAGAACTTCGGCCACCGCGAGGCCACCAGCGCCATCGCCGTTTCGTACTACTGGCACTTCGTCGACGTCGTCTGGATCGGCCTCTTCCTCGTCATCTACGTCCTCAAGTAAGCACGCCGATCTCCAACGTCAACATCGCATGCCCGTGAATAGGAAGAACCATATGACCCGCACGAAGCGACGCGCCGGACGCCGGCATCCGCTCGCCACCGTCGCGCTGCTCGCGCTCGGCCTCGTCTTCACCGGGGGCGCATACGCGGCACTCAGCACCGGCACCGTCGCGCAGGCCGAGATCGACCCCAACTCGCAGCAGACGATCGAAGAGGGCAAGAAGCTCTTCCAGGCGAACTGCGCGACGTGCCACGGTCTCGAGGCGCAGGGCACCGCCAACGGGCCGAGCCTCATCGGCGTGGGGGCGGCATCGGTCGACTTCCAGGTCGGAACAGGCCGCATGCCCATGCAGATGCAGGGCCCGCAGGCCCAGCAGAAGCCGGTGCAGTTCACCGACGACCAGGTCAAGCAGCTCGCATACTACGTCGCATCGCTCGGCCCCGGCCCCGACATCCCTGCCGACCACCTCGTCAACGGCGGCGGCGACGCGGCGAACGGTGCCGAACTGTTCCGCATCAACTGCGCGATGTGCCACAACGTCGCCGGGGCCGGCGGCGCGCTCACCGAAGGCAAGTTCGCACCTCCGCTGACCGACGTCTCCGGCGTGCACATCTACGAGGCCATGGTCACCGGTCCGCAGAACATGCCTGTGTTCAACGACCTCAACATCACGCCCGAAGACAAGCGCGACGTCATCACCTACCTCAAGTACTTGCAGGACAACCGCTCCCCTGGCGGTTTCGAACTCGGCTCGCTCGGGCCGGTCGCGGAGGGCCTGTTCATCTGGATCTTCGGTCTCGGCGCGATCGTCGCGATCACCGTGTGGATCACGGCGAAGTCCAACTAGCGCCCGCCCGGCACCGAAGCACCTAAGAAGGAGAACCATGGCCCAGGACGACCACAGCGGCACTGAGCTCGCCGCTGCCGACTCGTCGCACGCCGTTCAGGAGTTCGCCGGCTCGACCGGCACGGCGGTCATCCCCCACGACGCGTTCGAGAACCCCGGATTCGAGCCGCACCGCCCCCGCGTCACCGACGAGGATCCTCGCCGCGAGAAGCGCGCACAGCGCACCGTCTACACGCTCTTCTACCTCTCGATCCTCGGCAGTGTCTGGGCCATCGCCGCGTACATGCTCTTCCCGATCGAGTCGAACGATGTCGGTGCGGTGCGCCTGAACAACATGTTCATCGGTCTCGGCGCGACGCTTGCGCTCCTCGGCATCGGCTTCGGCGCCGTGCACTGGGGCAAGACCCTGATGACGTCGGCGGAGTCCATCGACATCCGTCATCCGATCAGCGGAAGCGAAGCGACCCAGCAGGGTGCCGTCGAGGTGTTCCGCCAGGCCGACGAGGAGTCGGGCTTCTCCCGGCGCACGGTCATCCGCAACAGCCTCATCGGCGCACTGCTCGCGTTCCCGCTCCCCGCGGTCGTGCTCTTCCGCGGTTTCGCTCCGCAAGACCAGATCCCCGTCGAGCTGCTCAGCCACACGATGTGGGCCAAGGGCACGCGCCTCGCGCTCGACCCGTCGGGTGTACCCATCCGCGCTGCGGACGTGACCATCGGAAGCGCCTTCCACGTCATCCCCGAAGGCCTCATCGACCTCGAGCACGGCAAGCTCGAAGAGAAGGCCAAGGCGGCGGTGCTGCTCATGCGCCTCGACCCGAGCGAGCTGAACGAGACGCCTGATCGTGCGTCGTGGTCCTACGACGGCATCGTCGCCTACTCGAAGATCTGCACGCACGTCGGCTGCCCCGTCGCGCTCTACGAGCAGCACACGCACCACCTGCTCTGCCCGTGCCACCAGTCGCAGTTCGACGTGGCCAACCACTGCGAGGTCATCTTCGGCCCTGCCAAGCGCCCGCTGCCGCAGCTGCCGATCGCCGTCGACGACGAGGGCTACCTCATCGCGCAGAGCGACTTCACCGAACCCGTCGGCCCGAGCTTCTGGGAGCGTCATTGAGCACCGCAACCACCCGATCGACAACGCCTGCCAAACGCTCGTTCACGGCCGGCGCATCGGAGTACATCAACGATCGCACCGGAATCGCGGTCGCGATCAAGGGCCTCGGTCGTAAGGCCTTCCCCGACCACTGGTCGTTCCTCCTCGGCGAGGTCGCCCTCTTCAGCTTCATCGTCGTCCTCATCTCCGGCACGTTCCTGACGTTCTTCTTCCAGGCGTCGATGGCCGAAGTGCACTACGACGGTTCCTACGTGCCCCTCAAGGGCGTCGAGATGTCGGTCGCCATGGCGTCGACCCTCGACATCTCGTTCGACATCCGCGGCGGACTCTTCGTCCGGCAGATGCACCACTGGGCGGCGCTGCTGTTCGTTGCAGCCATCGGACTGCACATGCTGCGCGTCTTCTTCACCGGCGCCTTCCGCAAGCCGCGAGAGATCAACTGGGTGTTCGGCTTCATCCTCTTCATCCTCGCGATGGCCGAGGGCTTCACCGGTTACTCGCTCCCCGACGACCTGCTGTCGGGCAACGGCCTTCGCATCATCGACGGCATGATCAAGGGCATCCCGCTCATCGGTACGTGGACGTCGTTCCTCCTCTTCGGTGGAGAGTTCCCGGGGACCGCGATCGTCGGGCGTCTCTACACGCTGCACATCCTCCTGTTGCCCGCACTCGTGGTCGCGCTCATCGCCGTGCACGTGGGCTACGTGTTCATCCACAAGCACACGCAGTTCGCCGGGCCCGGTCGTGAGCCCACGAACTCGGTCGGCCCCCCCATCCTGCCGATCTACGCGGCGAAGGCCGGCGGCTTCATGTTCCTCATCTGGGGTGTCATCTCGCTCATCGCGGCGCTGTTCACGATCAACCCGATCTGGAACTACGGCCCGTACGACCCATCCCCCGTTTCAGCCGGCACCCAGCCCGACTGGTACATCGGTTTCGCCGACGGCGCGCTGCGCCTCATCCCGCCGGGCTGGGAGTTCGTGTGGCTCGACCGCACCTGGTCGTTCAACATCCTGGTTCCGCTGGTCGCCATCGGTATCTTCATCGGACTCGTCGTCGCATACCCGTTCATCGAGGCGTGGATCAAGGGCGACAAGCGCGAGCACCACATCGCCGACCGCCCGCGCAATGCTCCCACCCGCACCGCGATCGGTGCTGCAGGTGTCACGTTCTACGCCGGCCTCTGGGCCGCGGCGGCCTCCGACCTCCTGGCCACGCACTTCTCGCTCACGATGGAGGGCGTGATCCACGCGCTCCAGGCGACCGTGATCGTCGGTCCGTTCATCGCGTACTTCATCACCAAGCGCGTGTGTCTCGCGTTGCAGAAGAAGGACCGCGAGATCGTGCTGCACGGCTACGAGTCGGGTCGAATCGTCAAGCTGCCCGGTGGCGAGTTCATCGAGGTGCACCAGCCCCTCGACGAGTACGAGCGCTGGCGTCTGGTGAGCTACGAGAGCTACCAGCCGCTCATGATCCGTCCGAACGCCCGCGGCAAGATCACGCTCGGCCAGCGCGTACGGGCATCGTTCTCACGTTGGTTCTTCGAGGACCGCATCGCTCCGGTCAGCAAGGGTGAGCTCGAGTCCGGCCACGACGGCCACCACTGATCAGAGCTGCACGCGAGTTCGGGCACCGGGCCATGTCGATCGATTCGACCTGGCTTCGGTGCCCGAACTGCTTCCTCGATCTCGCAGAGGTCGACGGGCGGGTGTTCGGATGCGCAGCCGGCCATCGCTACGACCGTGCGAAGCAGGGATACCTGACGCTGCTTCCGCCGAAAGCGCCCCGCACCGTCGGCGACGATCGCGAGATGCTCCAAGCGCGCTCCGCGCTGCTCGACGGCGGCGCCTACGCGCGGATCGCCGCGGCGATCACCGACGCAGTGGTGGAGCAGCACACGCTCGGGGGCCGCAGTGCGCTTCGAATCGCTGATCTCGGTTGCGGCACCGGTCATTACTCGACCGTGCTGTCACAGGCAGTTCCCGAGGCCGATTTCCTGCTGGCCGATCGGTCGCCCGATGCTGTTCGGATGAGCTTGCGTGCCCTCCCGTCAGCGACGGGCGTGGTGCTCGATCTCTGGCGCCCCCTCCCCCTCCGTGACGGCGTCGTCGATGTCGCTCTGAACGTCTTCGCACCCCGTAACGGAGTCGAGTTCGCGCGCGTCCTCGACTCGAGTGGTCTGCTGATCGTCGTCGTTCCGACAACAGCCCATCTTCAGGAACTCCGACTCACCGGCGCGCTTCTCGACGTGCCTGCGGGCAAGTCCGATCGGGTCGCCGAGCAGCTCTCCGAATCTGGGCTCGTGCTGCGCTCGACCACGTCGGTCGAATACACATTCAGCGCGGATGCCGCGACACGCAACCTGCTTGCGAACATGGGGCCATCGGCGCACCACGGCGACAGTCTTTCGTCGACCGACGCGCGCGCAGTGGAACCGGTCGACGTCACCGTGTCAGTCGAGGTCTTGTCCTTCGAGCACTCAACCGCGGTTCCTGCGTGATCGTCACCTCGGGGTGACGCGATGATCCCAGGGTTCCGCACTCCCCCGATTCCCACCCGGTTGCATACTGATGCCATGGACGATTGCTGTGCGGCGCCGGACACCGAGGGGTACGACGAGGTCTTCGACGACCGATTCGCCCGCAAGACCGCGCGTCGGTATCGACGAAAGGGACTCACACCCGCAGAGCAGCGGATCGTCGCCTTCCTCTCGTCGACCGGCCTCGACGATGCCACCGTGCTCGAGGTCGGCGGCGGTGTCGGCGAGATTCAGCTCGAGTTGCTCGCTCGAGGCGCGGCTCGCACCGTCAACCTCGAACTCTCAGGAGCGTACGAGACCGAAGCCGCCCGCCTCATCGACGAGGCCGGCGTCGCGGGGAGGATCACGCGGAGGCTCGGCGTCGATCTCGCAGCCACCCCTGAACGAGTCGACGTCGCCGACATCGTCGTCCTGCACCGGGTGGTGTGCTGCTACCCGGACGTCGAGCACCTGCTCGGCGCTGCGGCGGATCGAGCACGCCGCGCGATCGTCTTCAGCCACCCACCACGCACGCGCGTACGTCGCGCCAGAGTCGCCGTCGACAACTTCATGCACCGGCTCTCGCGCAAGTCCTACCGAGGATTCGTCCATGAGCCCGCAGCAATGCTCGACACGCTCCGTCGTCACGGATTCGAGCCGCGATACCGTCACACCGACAGAACATGGTGCATCGTCGGAGCGTTGCGCGAGTGACTCTGCGGCATGCCCCCGGGCTCACCGACTCGACGAGAAAGCCCCGGCACGATGCGCCGGGGCTTTCCTCTCGAGCGTGACTGCTATCGCGCGAAGTTTCCGCGGTAGTACTCGTACACCCAGCCGACGAGCGCGACGAGGGCGAGCGGAACGGCGAGGAACGTGATCCAGAAGCCGATCGCCAGTCCG
This sequence comes from Agromyces cavernae, assembly GCF_021044935.1. Taxonomy (GTDB): domain Bacteria; phylum Actinomycetota; class Actinomycetes; order Actinomycetales; family Microbacteriaceae; genus Agromyces; species Agromyces cavernae. The sequence goes on along the minus strand of NZ_JAJNMP010000002.1, from coordinate 300,577 downwards.
AGGAAGGCCAACGCAGCGGCGACCGCGAGGGTGACCGGCCACCAGCTCCACGGGCTGAAGAAGCCCAGTTCGGCGTCACCATCGTCGATGTTCGCATCGAGTCGGTCCTCGGGGAGCTCTGCTCCTTGCGCCTTGTGCACCCGGCCGAGGTAGAACGCGATGAACGCGGAGAGCACCCCGGCCAGGGAAACCGCAATGGTACCGGCCCACTCGATCCCAGGATCTCCCTCGTCGGCCGCGGTCCAGAATCCGTAGGCGACCGCGGTGATCGCGAAGAATCCCGTGAGGATCCAGAAGAGATTGACGTTGGCGCGCATTACTTGATCTCCTCCGTGGCCGCGTCGTACGTCGGCGATTGGGGAGCGTCCTTCGCCGGACCGATGCCGACGGGGATCCCCGCTTCAGGGTGGTTGAGGTCGAACGCCGGACGCTCCGAACGGATGCGCGGGATCGAGGTGAAGTTGTGGCGCGGCGGCGGGCAACTGGTGGCCCACTCGAGCGATCCACCATAACCCCAGGGGTCGTTCACGGTGACCTTCGGCGCGCGCCGTGCCGTGATGTACACGTTCAGGAAGAACGGGATCAACGAGATGGCGAGAATGCCCGCGCCGAACGTCGAGAGCTGGTTCATCCACGTGATGTTGTCTTCGGGCAGGTAAGAGTAGTACCGACGCGGCATCGCGACGACACCGAGCCAGTGCTGCACGAGGAACGTCGTGTGGAAGCCGATGAACAGCAGCCAGAAGTGCCACTTGCCGAGGCGTTCGTTCAGCAGCTTGCCGGTCCACTTCGGCCACCAGAAGTAGAAGCCGGCGAACATCGCGAACACCACCGTTCCGAACACGACGTAGTGGAAGTGGGCCACGACGAAGTAGGTGTCGGAGACGTGGAAGTCGAGCGGCGGCGACGCGAGGATGACGCCGGTGAGCCCGCCGAAGACGAACGTGACGAGGAAGCCGAGCGACCAGAGCAGCGGTGTCTCGAACGTGATCGAGCCACGCCACATCGTGCCGATCCAGTTGAAGATCTTCACGCCGGTGGGTACCGCGATGAGCATCGTCATGAGTGCGAAGAACGGCAGCAGTACCGAGCCGGTCACGTACATGTGGTGCGCCCACACGGTGACCGACAGCGCGGCGATCGCGATCGTGGCGTAGATCAGGGTCTTGTAGCCGAAAATCGGTTTACGGCTGAAGACGGGGAAGATCTCGGACACGATGCCGAAGAACGGCAGGGCGATGATGTACACCTCGGGATGCCCGAAGAACCAGAACAGGTGCTGCCAGAGAATGACACCGCCGTTGGCCGGATCGTAGATGTGGGCGCCGAACACGCGGTCGGCGGCTGCGGCGAGCAGGGCGGCCGCGAGCACCGGGAAGGCCATGAGGACCAGGATCGACGTGACGAGCGTGTTCCAGGTGAAGATCGGCATGCGGAACATCGTCATGCCGGGCGCACGCATCGTGATGATCGTCGTGATGAAGTTCACGCCGCCGAGGATGGTTCCGAAGCCCGAGAGGCCGAGGCCGAGCATCCAGAGGTTGCCGCCGACTCCTGGCGAGAAGGTCGTCGACGCGAGCGGCTGATACGCGAACCAGCCGAACGAGGCGGCACCCTGCGGTGTGAAGAATCCGGCCACCGCCATGAGCGAACCGAAGTTGAAGAACCAGTACGAGAGGGCGTTGAGCCTCGGGAAGGCCACATCGGGCGCGCCGATCTGCAGCGGCATCAGCGTGTTCGCGAAGCCGAAGAACAGCGGTGTGGCGAACATCAGCAGCATGATCGTGCCGTGCATCGTGAACAGCTGGTTGTACTGCTCACGCGTCTGCACGATCTCGAGGCCGGGCTCGAAGAGCTGGGCTCGAATGATCAGCGCCATCACGCCGCCGACGCAGAAGTAGATGAACGACGTGATCAGGTACATGTACCCGATGACCTTGTGGTCGGTGGAGGTTACCCACCGGACGAGGATGTTGCCCTTGCGCTCGACTTTGGAGGTGCCGAACGGGAGGCTGCTCGACTGCGGCCGAGCCGGTGCGGTCGTGGTGCTCATTCGGCTTACTGCTCCTCTTGAAGTTCGGGCTCGCCCGTGCCGGGCAGGTTCTGGTTGCGGTCGTACTCACTCGACAGTTGGCCCTCTTGCCCGAGGTCGCGGAGTGAGTCGATGTAGTCCTCGTACTCGGCTTGCGATACCACTTCGACGTTGAAGAGCATCAGCGAGTGGTACTCGCCGCAGAGCTCGGCGCACTTGCCGGCGTACGTTCCCTCGCGCTCGGGCACGAACGACATGTAGTTGGTCTTGCCGGGGAACATGTCCTTCTTGTAGAGGAAGTCGACGACCCAGAACGAGTGGATCACGTCGCGCGACTGCAACTCGATCTCGACGTTCGCCCCGACGGGGAGCACGAGCGTCGGAAGCTCGGACTGGACGAGCGATCCCTTGGGGCCCTCATCGGCGAGCTGTCCCTGAATACCGGGCGAATAGACGTCTTCCTTGACGTAGTTGAAGTCCCACGCCCACTGCTTGGCGATGACCTCGACCTGGACGTCGACCTCGTCTTGGGCGAATCGCTGCTCGATGGCCGCCTGGTCGCGAGCGGTGAAGGCGAAGAAGCCGAGCACGAGGATCAGCGGGATCACCGTGTAGAAGATCTCGATCGGCATGTTGTAGCGCATCTGCACCGGGAGGCCCGTCTGGCCCTTGCGGCGTCGGTATGCGATGACCGCCCAGATCGTGAGGCCCCAGGTGATGATGCCGACGATGAGGAGCACGATCCACGAGGTGACCCACAGCCCGGAGACCCGCTCGGTGTGGTTCGTGACGGGCGCCTCGCCCTCGACGAAACCGGGGAGGAATCCGTTCAGCTGAGCCTGCGTGCACCCAGCGAGCACGAGACTGAGAGACGCTGCAATCGGAATAGCAGCCCATCGGAGACGGCGATTGTGGCGCACCAGTGACCTTTCGGGAGACTCGAAGGCGCTTCACAGTGAAGCGCGGCGATCGATCATTAGCCTACTCCGCCTCGGCCCCCGTGGTGTGCACCGGGCGACCATGTCGGGCGTGGCGGTCGGCGGAAGTGCGCCTTGACGGCGGAAACGACGAAGGGAGGCCGCGATTCGCGGCCTCCCTTCGGAGTAGTGGTGTATGGCTCAGTGGAACGAGTCGCCACATGCGCAGCTGCCCTGCGCGTTGGGGTTGTCGATCGTGAAGCCCTGCTTCTGGATGGTGTCCTCGAAGTCGATGGACGCCCCGTCGAGGTAGGGAACGCTCATCTTGTCGACGACGACCTCGACACCCGAGTAGTCGACGACGGCATCGCCGTCGAGCAGGCGCTCGTCGAAGTAGAGCTGGTAGATCAGCCCCGAGCAACCACCGGGCTGGACGGCGACCCGCAGACGCAGGTCGTCGCGGCCCTCTTGCTCGAGGAGGCTGCGCACCTTGTCGGCGGCGGGGTCGCTCAGCTTCACGCCGTGCGTGGTCTCGGTGATCGTGTCGCTCATGTCTCTCCTCGGTGCGTCAGGAACGCGGGAATCGCTGTATCCATGGTAACCGCCGAATCCGTGCGCGCGCCCGGCTCGCGCTCAGGAATCCGATACCCGCGCGTCGAGCCGCGCGAGGAACAGCGCCTCGGCGAGCAGCGCGCGCTTGAAGACACCGAGGTGCAGCGACTCGTTGGGGCTGTGCGCGCGCGATTCGGGGTCCTCGACCCCGGTGACGAGGATCTGTGCGTCGGGGAACTCGTCGACGAGTTCGGCGATGAACGGGATCGACCCGCCGATGCCCATGTCGATGGGGGCCTTGCCCCAGGCATCGGTCATGGCAGCTCGGGTCTCGGCGACCGCCCAGCCGCTCGTGTCGACGAGGAACGGCTGACCCGTGTCGACGTCCTCGAACGTGAGGCGTGCGCCGAACGGCGCGTTCGCCTCGAGATGCGCCCGGATCGCGGCGAAGGCCTCCCCTGCGTCCTGCCCGGGTGCGATCCGCGCACTGACCCGCACTCGCGTGCCCGGGATCAGCGTGTTCGAGGCGTTCGCGATGTCGGGCGCGTCGATGCCGGTGATCGTGATGGCGGGTTGCGCCCAGATTCGCGAGAGGATCGAACCGTGCCCGATGGGCGAGACCCCGTCGAGCAGCCCGGCCTCGGCGCGCAACTGCGCCTCCTCGTACGCGGGCGTCTCGAGGCTCGCTGCGGTGAGTCCCTCGACGGCGACCGAGCCGTCGTCGTTCCACAGCGAATCGAGCAGCCGGATGGTCGCGAGCATCGCATCGGGCACCGCTCCCCCGAACATCCCCGAGTGCGAGGCATGCGAGAGCGTGTCGATGCGCAGGTTGAAGGCCACGGCGCCACGGAGTGCCACGGTGATCGCCGGTGTCTCGAGATCCCAGTTCGACGAGTCGGCGACGATGATCGCGTCAGCCGCCAGGAGCTCCCGGTTCTCGTGCAGGAAGTTCGCGAACGACTGCGACAGGTACTCCTCCTCGCCTTCGATGAACAGCGAGATGCCGAGGTCGAAGTCGGCGCCGAGCACTTCGGTCAGGGCTCGGATGGCGCCGACGTGCGCCATGATGCCGGCCTTGTCGTCGGCCGCGCCGCGCCCGTAGAGCCGGTCGCCACGCTGGGTCGGCTCGAACGGCGCCGAATCCCAGTCCTCCTCGCGTCCGGGCGGCTGCACGTCGTGGTGCGCGTACAGCAGCACGGTGGGGCGTCCGTTGCGTGCTGGGCGGTGCGCGACGACCGCGGGAAGCCCCAGCTCCGGGTCATCCGCTCGTCCTTCGCTGCCCGAGACGGGCGCACGGCGCACGTCGACGAGATCGAAGACGCCGAGCCCGCGCACCAGTTCTGCGACGGCGTCGGCAGAGCGCGCCACGTTCGCCGGGTCGAACGCCGGCCATGACACGGACGGGATCTTCACGAGGTGGGCGAGGTCGGCGATGGTCACGGGGAATCCGGCCTCGACGGCGGTGCGGAACGCCTCGATCCGCTGGTTCGCTTCGTCGGATCGGGGTTCGGTGAGGAGGGGGTCGGTCATGCCGGTAATCTTAAAGGGAACCGATTCGAGGAATCCCGTGGCGAAGCAACCCGACAGCACAGAACAACCGAGCGCCGAGTCGCTCGAAGAGACCCAGGCCCGCCTGAAGAACGGCACCAAGGGTGCTCCCACCCCCAGCCGCGCAGCGCAGGAGGCCGCTCGCAAGCGTCCGCTCGTGCCGAACGACCGCAAGGAGGCGGCGAAGCAGGCTCGTGCCAAGGCCGCCGAGTCCCGCGAGAAGGCCCGCGTCGGCATGGCCATGGGCGACGAGCGCTACCTTCCCATGCGCGACCGCGGTCCGCAGAAGAAGTACGTGCGCGACTACGTCGACGCCCGCTTCAGCGTCGGCGAGGTCCTGATCCCCGTCATGTTCGCGGTCATCGTCCTCACCTTCATCCCGTCGCCCGAGGTGCAGTACGCGGGCATCCTCGCGCTCTGGGCGTTCTTCGCGATCGCCGTCGTCGACGTCGTCATCCTCGGCTTCCTCCTCAAGAAGAAGCTCGCGGCGAAGTTCGGAGCCGACAAGGTCGAGCGGGTGCGCTGGTACGCCGCGATGCGTGCACTGCAGCTGCGCCCGCTGCGCCTGCCGAAGCCCCAGGTGAAGCGCGGGCAGTACCCCTCCTGATCGACGGCGCTCCTGATCGACGGCGCTGTCGGATCGAACCGTCCACCGGATGTCGCGCCCGGCGATTCACGTTCGCGCGTACGCCCCCGCACGGATGAGCGGCACGCGGGTCTCGTCGTCGCTCAGTGATCCGTGCTGTCCGATCATCGACTCGGCCTGCCGATTCGGCTCGCGACGGTCGTAGTAGGCGACGCCCGCCCGTGCCGCCACGATCACGTCGCCGATGCGGGAACGCACCTCGACGTCGACCGGGCCGTAGAGTCCGGCCGCGATCGCCTCGTCGCGGGTGAGCACCCACGCGCGCTCACCCTCGGCGGTACGCCACCGGTCGACGAGGTCGGCCCGTTCGGCCGAGTCGAGACCGGGCTCGAGATAGAGGGACAGGCATCGCGGCTCGCCGCCGACGTGGCGCACGCCGTCGACGAGCCCGGGTTGAGCGTCGATGAATCGGTGTCGGTGCGCCGGCACGTCGATGACCCCGTGGTCGGCGGTCACGAGCAGGCCCGTGCCACGAGGCATCCGCTCATCGAATGCTGCGATCTCGGCGTCGAGCTGTTCGAGGAAGCCGAGCCATCGATCGGACTGCCAGCCGTGCGCGTGAGCCGCCTGGTCGAGTTCGGGCACGTAGAGGTAGACGAGCGCGGGACCTTCCGACTGCAGCACCCTGAGCGCCTCCGCGAAGCGGTCGGCGATGGTGGCGCCTGAGCGGTACTCGGCGCCGCGCAGCACCGCGCGCGTGAATCCCGAGTCGGCATAGCGCGGAGCTCCGACGGCGAACGTGGCGATGCCGCGCTCGCCCGCCCGTTCGAAGAGCGTCGGCAGCCGCTGCCACGATTCGGGTCTCATGCGGTCGTCCCAGCCGTTCAGCTGGTTCACGAGGCGGTCGCCGGCGGCGTCGAGCACGCGATAGCCCACGAGCCCGTGCTCCCCCGGCATGCGACCCGTGGTGAGGCTCGCGAGTGCGGCCGCCGTCGTCGACGGGAATACGGTGCGGATGACGTCGCGCTTGGCGAGCCGCGTCGCGAGGTAGCGAGCGTGCCCCGCGCGCTGCTGGATGTTGGCCGCACCGAGGCCGTCGGCGAGCACGACCACGGAGCTGCGCGCCTGCGGCAGCGAGAGCGGGTTCGACTCGTCGGCGATGCTTGCCAGCGAACTGTCGAGCACCGCGGCAAGCCGCCCGGCGCTGTCGGCGGGCACCGGTAGCATGGCAGACATCGCGCCCAGTCTGGCATAGGCCGGGCGCGCCCCCGTTCCACCGCGTGCGCCGCACGCCCCGCAGCAGAGAACACGGATGACCCGAGCCAAGAACCCGCCCGCCGACGAACCGATCGTCGAACGCATCGAAGACGTCGACGTCGCCACCGAGATGCAGGGCTCGTTCCTCGAGTACGCCTACTCGGTCATCTACTCGCGGGCGCTGCCCGATGCTCGCGACGGCCTCAAGCCCGTGCAGCGGCGCATCCTGTACCAGATGACCGAGATGGGCCTGCGGCCCGACCGCGGGCACGTGAAGTCGGCGCGCGTCGTCGGCGAGGTCATGGGCAAGCTGCACCCGCACGGCGACACGGCGATCTACGACGCGCTCGTGCGCATGGCACAGGCGTTCACCCTGCGGGTGCCGCTCATCGACGGGCACGGCAATTTCGGCTCGCTCGACGACGGGCCGGCCGCCCCGCGGTACACCGAGGCGCGACTGGCCTCGTCGGCATTGGCGATGACCGAAGGCCTCGACGAAGACGTCGTCGACTTCGTGCCGAATTACGACAACCAGCTGACCCAGCCCGAGGTGCTTCCCGCCGCCTACCCGAACCTGCTCGTGAACGGCGCGAGCGGCATCGCGGTCGGCATGGCGACGAACATGGCGCCGCACAACCTCATCGAGGTCGTCGGCGCCGCACGGCACCTCATCGCCCACCCGAACGCGACGCTCGACGAGCTCATGGAGTTCGTGCCCGGGCCAGACCTGCCCACCGGTGGCACGATCGTCGGGCTCGCCGGCATCAAGGACGCCTACGCCACCGGCCGCGGGTCGTTCAAGACGCGCGCCAAGGTGCGCGTCGAGAGCATCACGGCCCGCAAGACGGGGCTCGTCGTCACCGAGCTGCCCTACCTCGTCGGCCCCGAGAAGGTCATCGAGAAGATCAAAGACGGGGTGAACGCCAAGAAGATCAGCGGCATCTCCGACGTCACCGACCTGACCGACCGAACCAACGGGCTCCGTCTCGTCATCGGCATCAAGACCGGCTTCAGCCCCGACGCCGTGCTCGAGCAGCTCTACCGGCTGACCCCGCTCGAGGACTCCTTCAACATCAACAACGTCGCACTCGTCGACGGCGGTCCGCAGACCCTGGGGCTGCGTGAACTGCTGCAGGTCTATGTCGCCCACCGCATCGCCGTCGTCACACGCCGGTCGCAATACCGGCTGGCCCGGCGCAAAGAGCGCCTGCACCTCGTCGAGGGCCTGCTCATCGCCATCCTCGACATCGATGAGGTCATCCAGCTCATCCGGTCGAGCGACGACACCGCGGCGGCACGCTCGCGGCTCATGGAGGTGTTCGACCTCAGTCAGGTGCAGGCGGAGTACATCCTCGAGCTGCAGCTGCGCCGGCTCACGAAGTTCTCGCGCCTCGAGCTCGAGGCCGAACGCGACAGGCTGCGCGCCGAGATCGATGAGCTCGAGGCGCTGCTGGCCAGTCGTCATCGCATCGAAGCGCTCGTCTCCGACGAGCTCGCCGAGGTCGCCGAGCGATACGGCACGCCGCGCCGCACCCTCTTGACCGATGCTCGTCCTTCGGTCGCCGGTGCCGCGGCCAAACGGGCGGCAGCCGCAGCGCTCGAAGTGGCGGATGTCCCGTGCCGCGTGTTCCTCTCGGTGACCGGCCGCATCGCGCGGGTCGACCTTCCCGACGGGCCCGAAGGCGCACCGAGCATCACGCCGCCCGCACGCCGCAGCAAGCACGACGCCATCCGGTCGGCGCTCGACACGACGAGCCGGGCAGAGATCGGAGCGGTGACGAGCCTCGGGCGACTCATCAGGTTCACTCCCGTCGACCTGCCGATGCTTCCGCCCACCTCGGTGCAGCTCGGCGCCGGCGTGCGCGTCGGCGACTACCTCGCGCTTCCCAACCGCGACGAGAAGGTGCTCGCGCTCGTCTCGCTCACGAGTCACCGGTCCATCGTGCTCGGCACCAAGCACGGCGTCGTCAAGCGCGTCTCCACCGGTGCGTACCCGAACAAGCCCGAATTCGAGGTCATCGGCTTGAAGGCCGGCGATGAGGTCGTCGGCGCCGTTCAGGGCGACGAGAGCGACGAGCTCGTGTTCGTGGCATCCGATGCGCAGTTGCTGCGATTCCCCGCCGCAGCGGTGCGTCCGCAGGGCTGTCCGGCCGGTGGCATGGCCGGTCTCAATCTCGGCAGCGGTGCGCACGTCATCCACTTCACGAGCGTGGCGCGCGACGATGCGGGCGACGCCGTCGTCGTCACGATCGCTGCGAGCAGCGACACCCTGCTCGGCACCGACCCCGGCAGCGCGAAGGTCAGCGAGTTCGCGGAGTTCCCGGCGAAGGGCCGCGCTACTGGCGGTGTGCGCGCCCAGCGATTCCTGAAGGGCGAAGACGCGCTGCACCTGGCGTGGGTCGGACGCTCCCCCGCACTCGCGGTCGGCAGCGACGGCTCGGCTCGGCAGCTGCCCGACGTCGGTGCGAAGCGCGACGCGTCGGGTCAGGCGCTCGACGCGGTGATCACTGCGGTCGGCGCGCAGATCTGCTGACCGAACGGGCGCGGCCCGCTCGCTGCCGAGCGTTCTCTCCTTGACGCCGACGCGATCGACCGGCATATTCGGCGGTGGCCGGACGATGGGTCCACACGCACCCCTCCGAGCCGGCGCGACGGAGGGAGAGCGGTCGATGACGACGGGTCTGCAGGAGGCGGTCCTCGGGCGAGTGCTGGAACCGGGCGATGACGATTACGATTCGGCACGGTCGGTCTGGAACGCGATGATCGACCGACGACCTCGGTACATCGTGCGATGCTCCGGAACCGCCGATGTCGTCGCGGCCGTGGGCTTCGCGACCGATCACGGCCTCGAGGTCGGCATCCGATGCGGGGGCCACGGCATCGTCGGGCACGCCGTGCCCGACGGCGGGCTCATGATCGATCTCCGTCCGATGGGCGAGGTGTCAGTCGACCCGCACACACGTCGCGCACGAGTGCAGGGCGGGGCTCTGCTCGGCGCGCTCGACGACGCGGCCCAGGCCCATGGCCTCGCGACGACCGCAGGCAACGTGTCGCACACTGGCGTCGGAGGTCTGACCCTCGGCGGCGGCATGGGCTGGCTCGCCCGCAGGCGCGGTCTCGCATGCGACAACGTCATCTCGTTCGAAGTCGTGACGGCGGCCGGCGACACCCTGCGCGCGAGCGCCGACTCGCACACCGACCTGTTCTGGGCGCTCCGCGGCGGCGGCGGGAACTTCGGCGTCGTGACCGAGTTCGAGTTCGCCCTCCACCCCGAGCCAGGCCTCGCGATCTCCGCCGAGTTCCACTATCCGGTCGCCGCCGCTCACGATGCGATGCGCCGGTGGCGGGATCTGAACGGCACCGCACCGCGCGAGGCGACCTACACGGCGACCATCGCGGATGCGACCGTGGCACTCGGCCTCGTCTGGGTCGGCGATCCGAGCGACGGCAACGCTCGGATCGCGGCACTTGGCGATGGCCTGGCCGAGATCGCCGAACCCCAGGCGCGCGTCATCGAGAGTTGGTCGTACCTGGGCCTGCAGCGCCGCGAGGACGACATCGAGGCACACGCGTGGCGGAGATACTGGAAGGGGCACTACTTCAGCGAGCTGGCCGATGGCGCCATCGACGCGCTGCTCGCGCGCGACGCCGAAGACCTGCCGAACGTGAGCCTGCAGGCGTACGGCGGCGCGATCGCGGACGTCGCCGATGAGGAGACGGCGTTCTCGGGCCGCGACACCGCGTTCGAGTTCGTCGCCGCGTCGCGCTGGCAGGATGCCGCGGAGGACGATCGGCGCGTGTCGGCCGCACGACGCTACGCGGCCGGCCTGGAACGATACGCGAGCGGCGTCTACGTGAACACCCTCGCCGATGAAGGCGTCGCCGGGGTTCGCCGCGCCTATTCCGACGCCAAGCTCGCGCGGCTGGCCGCCGTCAAGGCGGTCTACGATCCGGGCAACGTGTTCCACCTCAACCAGAACATCCGACCGTCGGCCGGCTGACGGTCAGGCGTCGATACGGTCGCGTTCGAGGGTGTCGGAGCTTTCGATGATGAACTCCTTGCGCGGTGCCACCTCGTTGCCCATCAGCAACTCGAACACCCGTCCGGCACCTTCGGCATCGCCGATGCCGACGCGACGAAGCGTGCGCTGGCGGCGATCCATCGTCGTCGTCGCGAGCTGGTCGGCGTCCATCTCACCGAGGCCCTTGTACCGCTGGATCGGGTCCTGATAGCGCTTCTTCTGTCGATCGAGCGCGGTGAGCACGCCGTGGAGCTCGGCCTCGGAGTACGTGTAGATCGTCTCGTTCGGCTTGGATCCGGGGTTCATCACGACCACGCGGTGCAGGGGCGGCACCGCAGCGAACACCCTGCCCTCCTCGATCATCGGACGCATGTAGCGGAAGAAGAGCGTGAGCAGCAGGGTGCGGATGTGGGCACCGTCGACATCGGCGTCGGCCATGAGGATGACCTTGCCGTAGCGAGCCTGCGCGATGTCGAAGCTGCGGCCCGAGCCCGCTCCGATGACCTGGATGATGGAGGCGCACTCGGCGTTGCCGAGCATGTCGGCAACACTCGCCTTCTGCACGTTGAGGATCTTGCCGCGAATCGGAAGCAGTGCCTGGTGCTCGCTGTCACGAGCGAGCTTCGCAGTGCCGAGCGCGGAATCGCCCTCGACGATGAAGAGCTCGCTATGGGCGACGTCGCTCGACCGGCAGTCGACGAGCTTGGCGGGCAGCGATGAGCTCTCGAGCGCGTTCTTTCGTCGTTGCGTCTCTTTGTGCGCACGCGCGGAGATGCGGGACTTCATCTCGGCGACGACCTTGTCGAGCAGCAGCGACGACTGCGCCTTGTCGTCGCGCTTCGTCGAACTGAACCGCGCGCCGAGTTCTTTGGTGAGCACGTTCGACACGATGTTGCGCACGGCCGGGGTGCCCAGCACCTCTTTGGTCTGGCCTTCGAATTGCGGCTCGGGAAGCCGCACCGTGATCACCGCCGTGAGCCCTGCGAGCACGTCGTCCTTCTCGAGCTTGTCGTTGCCGGCCTTCAACCGGCGTGAGTTCTGCTCGACCTGCTGGCGCAGGAACTTCAGCAGCCCTTGGTCGAACCCCGCCTGGTGCGTGCCGCCCTTGGGGGTGGCGATGATGTTCACGAACGAGCGCACGATCGTGTCGTAGCCGGTACCCCACCGCAACGCGATGTCGACCTGGCAATCGCGCGACAGCTCGGTCGGCACCATGGCGCCGCCCTCAGTGAGCACCGGCACCGTCTCGGTGAACGTGCCCGTTCCGGTGAGCCGCCAGATATCGGTGATCGGCGCGTCGGTGGCGAGATGCTCTGCGAACTCGGAGATGCCGCCGTCGAACTGGAACGACGTCGTATGCGGCACCGGGCCGCGCTCGTCGGTGACGTCGATCGCGAGCCCGGGCACGAGGAACGCGGTCTGTCGCGCGCGGCCCAGCAGCTCGTCGGTCTGGAACTCGGCGCCCTTGGTGAAGATCTGGCGATCGGCCCAGTACCGGATGCGGGTGCCGGTGACCCCCTTCGCCACCTTCCCGATGGCGCGCAGTTCGCTGCGCTCCTCGAACGGCGTGAACGGCGCGTCGGGCGACGGCGCACCGGCGTCGGCGAACACCCCCGGTTCGCCACGGTGGAACGACATCGCCCACGTCTTGCCGTCGCGGTCGACTTCGACGTCGAGACGCTCGGAGAGCGCGTTGACGACGGACGCCCCGACACCGTGCAGCCCGCCGGAGGCCGCATACGAGCCCGAGCCGAACTTGCCGCCCGCGTGCAGTTTCGTGAACACGACCTCGACGCCGGAGAGCCCGGTCTTCGGCTCGACGTCGACGGGGATGCCACGTGCCCGGTCGCGCACTTCGACGCTGCCGTCGGGGTGGAGCATCACGCCGATCTCGCTGCCGTGGCCGGCGAGTGCCTCGTCGACCGAATTGTCGATGATCTCCCAGAGGCAGTGCATGAGCCCGCGAGAGTCGGTCGAGCCGATGTACATGCCGGGTCGCTTGCGCACGGCCTCGAGGCCCTCGAGCACGGAGAGATGGCGGGCGGAATAGTCGGAGCTCACGTCGGTCAAGCCTAGTTCGCGCGGCCGACACTGCCGCGCAGGCGCTACGCGCTGAGCGAAATGCCCGGCCCGCAGGAAGGTCTCGGTTCAGGTCCGTGTTTACATTGATGAACGGAACGTCGAGTTGAGCACGAAGGAGGAGCCCATGACCCAGTACACCGAGACGCCCGGTGCGGTCGATGAACTCGAGACCCCTTACGAGCTCACTGCCCTCGACCGGTGCGACGCCTGCGGAGCGCAGGCCTACATCCGTGTGGTCGTCGCGAGCGGCGAACTGCTGTTCTGCGCCCACCACGGTCGCAAGCACCAGGAGAAGCTCTCGCAGATCGCGCACAGCTGGCACGACGAGTCGAGCCGACTGCTCTCCGACGGTCGCGACTGACGACCTCATCACCCATCGACCGAACGCCCCGGGATTCCCGGGGCGTTCGTCGTTCCCGGGAATCCCGAGGGGTGCTCGTCGAGCCGAGCCCGACGACTACGCCTGCGCCCGTTTTGCGGCGCACAGCCCGCCGCCCCTACGCTGCTGACGATGACGCTCGCACATGACATCGCCGGCGACGGGCCGTGCGTGATACTGCTCCACTCCTCCGTCTGCGACCGCAGGATGTGGGACCCCCAATGGGATCTTCTCGTCGACGCGGGGTTCCGGGTCGTCCGGCCCGACTTCCGCGGATTCGGCGAGACGTCGGCACCGACATCGGCGTACGACGAGGCCCGCGACATCCGGGATCTCCTCGATCGGCTCGGCATCGAACGCGCCGCGTTCGTCGGATCGTCGTTCGGCGGGCGCGTCGCGCAGGAGTTCGCGTCGCGCTGGCCGGCGCGCGTGACCCGCCTCCTCCTGCTGTGCCCGGCGACCCGGCTGCTCGAGCCCACCGACGACCTGAAGGCGTTCGGCGCCGAAGAGGATGCACTGCTCGAGGCGGGCGACGTCGAGGGCGCGGTGGACCTGAACGTGCGCACGTGGGTCGGGCCTGCGGCCGATGATTCGGTCCGGGAATCCGTGGCGCGGATGCAGCGTCGCGCGTTCGACATCCAGCTCGCCGCATCGGACGTCGCCGCGGACCGCGGCGACTTCCATCTGGGCGAGGTGATCGCTCCGACTTTGGTCGTCTCGGGTGCGCACGACCTCGAAGGCATGCGAAGGACTGCCGTGTTCCTGAGCGAGCGCATCGAAGGTGCCGTGCACCGGGAACTCGACTGGGCCGGACATCTGCCGAGCATCGAGGATCCCGAGCGGCTCGGCCCGTTGCTGATCGAGTTCCTGGGTGAGCCGGCGAGCTGAGATCGATCGACGCCTGCGCTCCGCTGCGATCAGCCGAGCGGATCGGGGGCGGATGCCGCGACGCGAGCCGCGGCGAGCTGTGCCTCGCGCGCAGCATGGGAATACCCGTCGACGACCGCTGCGCGCTCTCCGGGCACGTACGAGAGACCGGCGCGCTCAGCCGTGATGCCGAGCAGCGCATCGGCGAACGCGGGATTCTTCGCGAGCACCGGCCCGTGGAGGTGCGTGCCGATGACCGACCCCATGACGACGCCCTCCTGCCCGGAGTCACGGCCGTTGCCGCTGCCGGCCCGAACGCGACCGAGCGGCGAGCCCTCGGCGCCGACGTAGTCGCGTGCGTGGTTCTCGAACCCGACGAGGGTGCCGAACTTCGACGAGGCGACCACGAGATCGCCCGTCATCCGCGAAGGGCGGGGCACCGCCCGGCCGGGGAGGATGCCGAGCCCCTCGACGACACGCTCTCCGCGCAGTTCGACGCCCCAGCTGAGGAGCTCCCAGCCGGTGCCGACCGCCAGGATCGGTACGCCCTCGGTGCCCCACGTGCGAAGGTCATCGTGGAACTCGCCGAGCGCGGCGCGCGCCGCTTCGAGCGACGAGTCGTCACCGGACCCGAGCACGATGGCATCGACCCGGGCGGGGAGGTCGCCGCGACGCTCGACGGGGAGGACCACGGCGTCGAGGCCGGCCCATCGGGCACGGGCCGCGAGCACCGCGGCGTTCTCGGCGTCGCCGTTGGTGTTCTGCAGGCTGGGCAGCAGCGAGACGATGGTGAGGGTCATTCCGCTCCTGTGAGTCCGAGGTGCGCTCGAGTGCGTCGCATCGAGTCGGCGGAGAACACGATGGTCTTCACGCCAGACGCGGGCGCGGGCGCTGCGAGGAAATCGTCGAGTGCACGGCCGAGGTCGGGTTCGACGCGATCGATCTCGACGCCGTCGTACGCGAGCATGAGCGCCGCCTCGGCGGCCTTCGAACCGCTGACGATCGAGACACGCCCGAGCGACGAGGCATCGGTGGGCCAGAAGTACGACGGATCGCGCACGTCGGAGCCGATCGCGAAGAGGATCTGCTCGGTGCCGGGCGCGATCGAATCGACGTTGAGCTGATAGCTCGCGGGATTCTGCACGAGCACGAACTCGACGTCCTGACCCCGCACGGCCACCCGCTCGCCGCGCCCGAACACCGCCGGAATCTCGCTGAGTGCGCGCGCGGCGGTCGTCGATGAGAAGCGCTCCCCCAGCACGGCTCGGGCGGTCGAGTACGCGGCAGCGGCATCGACGGCGTAGTGGGTTCCGCGCGCCGGCAGACCGATCGAGACGGATGTCCCGCCGTCGTCGAGCACCGCCTCGGCGCCGTCGACCGAGGTCACGCGAACGCCGGTGCCGACGGCGAGGCGCTCGGGCGACGTCTCGGTGTAGCCGAGGCCTCGCGGCGAGGCGTCGAGCACGTCCTGCGAGACGCCGAAACGGTGCACCGCGACATCCGATCGCAGTTGCACGGCGAGGCGTTCGAGGTACGCGTCGTCGGCGTTCACGACGACGGACTCGTGGGCTTGCACGGCGATGCGCGCGAGCATTCCCGCGACCATGTCGGAGTCGTGGAACCGGTCGATCTGGTCGACCATCACATTCGTGAGTGCGACGACTCGAGCATCGACGCCCTGCATGACGAGGGCACCGTGTCCTTCGTCCATCTCGAGGACGGCGACGTCGCCGGGCACGCGCCCCAGCCAGTCGGCGCGTTCGAGGAGCGCCGAGGTGAGGCCCTGGCTGATGTTCGCCGTCGACGGGTTGGTGAACACGTCGATGCCGTGGGCACGCAGAACGGCGACCAGCATCTTCGTGGTCGTCGACTTGCCGCTCGATCCCGACACCACCACGAGACCCTGCGGGAAACCCGACAGGGTGCGCTTGAGGTACCCGGGTGCCACGTTGTTGACGATGAGCCCGGGCATCGCGGATCCGCCGCCCGGCTTGCGCAGCCGGGCGGCGAATCTCACGAGTCTGCCGACGAGGATCGCCGGCCCATAACGCAGGAAACCAGCGCGCACCGGCGGCCTACTCGAGGTAGTCGCGGAGCGACTGCGAGCGCGACGGGTGGCGGAGCTTCGCCATCGTCTTCGACTCGATCTGGCGGATGCGCTCGCGCGTCACGCCGAACGTGTCGCCGATCTGGTCGAGCGTCTTCGGCATGCCGTCACCGAGCCCGAACCGCATGCGGATGACGCCCGCCTCGCGCTCGCTCAGCGAGTCGAGGAGCGACTCGAGCTGCTTCTGCAGCATCGTGAAGCCCACCGCGTCGGCCGGGACGACCGCCTCGGTGTCTTCGATCAGGTCGCCGAACTCGCTGTCGCCGTCTTCGCCGAGCGGCGTGTGCAACGAGATGGGCTCGCGCCCGTACTTCTGCACCTCGATGACCTTCTCGGGGGTCATGTCGAGCTCGCGGCTGAGTTCTTCGGGCGTGGGCTCGCGACCCAGGTCTTGCAGCATCTGGCGCTGCACCCGGGCGAGCTTGTTGATGACCTCGACCATGTGCACCGGGATGCGGATGGTGCGGGCCTGGTCGGCCATGGCGCGGGTGATCGCCTGGCGGATCCACCACGTCGCGTACGTCGAGAACTTGAAGCCCTTGGTGTAGTCGAACTTCTCGACCGCGCGGATGAGTCCGAGGTTGCCCTCTTGGATGAGGTCGAGGAACTGCATGCCGCGACCCGTGTAACGCTTCGCAAGCGAGACCACGAGACGCAGGTTCGCGCCGAGCAGGTGGCTCTTGGCACGCTGGCCGTCTTTCGCGACCCACTGCAGCTCACGACCGAGCTGTGAGCGCTTCTCGGTGTCGGACATCGCCGACAGCTTCTCCTCGGCGAAGAGCCCGGCCTCGATGCGCATGGCGAGCTCGACCTCTTCGGCCGCGTTCAGCAACGCGACCTTGCCGATCTGCTTCAGGTAGTCCTTGACCGGGTCGGCGGTGGCGCCGGTGATCGCCGCCGAGTAGACCGGCACCTCGTCTTCGTCGTCGACCGCTCGCAGCACGAGCGCGCCGGTCGGGTGCGGCTCGACCGGGATGGGCTTGGTGTGGTCATCGTCGGATGCCGCGTCGTCGGCCGCCTCTGCGTGCTCGACCACGGCCTCGTCGACCACGACCTCCTCGAGCTCTGCCGGGTCGACCTCGTCGCCCTCGTCGCCGGACCCGGACTTGCCCGCCTTCGTGCGCGGCTTCGTCGCGCTCTTCGCCGTGCTCGTTCGCGGCGTCTTCGCTGCGGGGGTCTCCTTCGCCGGCGTGGTCTTCGCCGTCGCCTTCGCCTTCGTGGGCGCCTTGGCTGCCGTCGACTTCGGGGCGGTCGACTTCGCGGCGGTCGGGCGCTTCGCGGCAGGCTTCTCAGCCTCACTCGCCGTCTGCGCCTGCGCCTTCGTCGTTGCCATTCGTTGAACCTCTCCTACCGTCGCGCGGCGTTCGCTCCCTCAGGGCGGCGGCTCATGCGGTCGGTCCGGTCGTTTTCGGACACTATGAGGACCCATGTCAAGTCCGCGAGATCGGTGCGATGATGGTCGCACCCGCGAACCTGAACGGGTCCTGACCCCTATTATACAGCCCCGGGCCCCGCGAGAGCGCACGTCGAACGCCGCGTCGCCTCAGGTATTGACAACGCCGGAACGGCGATCGCCATTCCCGGAGAGGATCAGCCCCCGCGCCGGATCAGCCCTTCGGCCCCTCGTCGTCGCGTGTGCGCCGGAAGGCGAGGAACTTCTCGAGCTCGGCGGCGATCTCATCGGCCGACGGCAGTTCGCCGTCTTCGTCGGTGAGCGGCGAACGCAGGGTCGTGCCCTCCATGTAGGCGTCGTGGCGTTCCTCGAGCGTGTGCACGAGCTTCGCGAGCTCACCGTTCTCGGCGACCTGCTCGTCGATGCGAGCCACGAAGTCGCGGCCCTGTGCGCGCAGCGCGTCCGTGGGGAAGATGCGGCCGGTCGACGCGCTGATCGCTTCGAGGGCGGCGACGGCGGCCGACGGATACTCGGCATCGTTGAGGTAGTGCGGGATCAGCAGGACGAACCCGGTGGTCGACTGGCCGAGCTCATGCAGCCGGAACTCCAGCAGGTGCAGGACGTTCGACGGGACCTGCGTGGTCGGCCGCCACACCGACATCTGCTCGATGAGCTCTTGACGGTTGCCGCTCACCGTCACGCTGATCGGCCGGGTATGCGGCACCGGCATCGGAATCGCGTTGATCCAGGTCGTCGACGAGACCTGGAACTCGTCGACGAGGGCCAGCACGGCCGACGTGAACTGCTCCCAACGGAAGTCGGGCTCGAACCCGGTGAGCAGGAGGAACGGCTGACCGAGCTCGTCGCGGGCGAGGTCGAGCGCGAGTCGCGGCGGCGTGTACTCGGTGAGGTGGTCGCCCTCGAACAGGATGATCGGGCGCCGAGCCCGATAGTCGAGGAGCTCGTCGACGTCGAACGTGGCGACCACGGTCGTGTCGAGCGTCGCGCGGAGGTACTCGGTCGTCTGCGCAACAGCACCGCCGGCGTCGGCGAATCCCGTGAGTCCGGCGACGAGCGGCAGCCCGGGCGGCACCGAGACATCCGGATTCAGCTCATAGAGGGAACGGGAATCGCGCATGTTTCCAGCCTACTGACGCCTGATCGCACGACCGCCGGCACGCGGTGCGGCACGATCATGCCGAGAGCGAACACGTACCATCGCACTCATGACCGTTCCCTCGCTCTCCGTCACCGCCTCACCCGCCGCCGAAGCCGATGCCGACGTCGTCCTGCTCGCCGCGCGAAAGGGCGCAGACGGGCCCGAACTGCTCGCCGCCGACGGATTCGAGTGGGTCGCGCCGCTGCTCTCCACCATGGGCGCCACGGGCGCCGCCGACGAACTCACCCGCCTCCCCGGCTCCGGCAGCGGACCGCGCGTCGTCGCGGTCGCCGGCGTCGGTGAGCGAGCGGATGTCGCGAGCCTCCGTGTGGCCGCCGGGTCCGCGGTGCGGCGGTTCGCCGACACCGCCTCCGTCGCGATCGCCGTGCCGACCGACGATGTCGAGGCGGCTGCCGCGCTGCTCGAGGGCGCCGCACTCGGGGCGTACGCGTACGACGAGTACCGCACCGACCCGAAGCCGCCGGTCACCCGCATCGACCTCCACACCGACTTCACCGCCGACCGGCTCGGACTGGACCGTGTTCGTGCCGTCGTGGCCGCCGTCGCACGGACGAAGGACCTCGTCAACGCATCGCCCGCGGAACTCTTCCCCGCGAGCTTCGCCGACATCGCAGTCGAGGTCGCGACCGGGGCCGGTGCCACCGCCAAGGTCTGGGACGAAGCCGCGCTCGAGGCCGACGGCTTCGGCGGCATCCTCGGCGTCGGCCAGGGCTCGAGCCGAGGACCGCGGCTCGTGCGACTCGAATGGGCTCCGGAAGGGGCATCCGTGCACCTCGCGCTCGTCGGCAAGGGGATCACGTTCGATTCCGGCGGGCTCTCGCTGAAGCCGATGGCCTCGATGGTGGGAATGAAGACCGACATGGCGGGCGCGGCGGCGGTCCTCGCGGCGATCGTCGCGCTGGCCGAGCTCGAGGTGCCCGTTCGGGTCTCGGGGTGGCTCTGCCTCGCCGAGAACATGCCGTCGGGCACGGCGACCCGGCCGAACGACGTGCTGCGCATCCGCGGCGGCAAGACGGTCGAGGTCGTCAACACCGACGCCGAGGGGCGACTCGTGCTCGCCGACGCCCTCGTCGCCGCGAGCGAGGAACAGCCCGACGCGATCGTCGACGTCGCGACCCTCACGGGCGCCCAGGTCGTCGCGCTCGGTCATCGCATCGCCGGGGTCATGGGCGACGACGAACTGGTCGCCGAAGTGCGCGCCGCGGCCGATGCCGTCGACGAGTCGACCTGGCCGATGCCGTTGCCCGGCAACCTGCTGCCCCTGCTCAAGTCCGATGTCGCCGACCTCACCAACACGAAGCTCGGCATGACCGTTCCCGGCATGCTGCTCGCGGGGGTCTTTCTCCAGCAGTTCGTGGGCAGCCGAGAAGGCTCTGAAGAACGCATCCCATGGGCGCACATCGACATCGCCGGTCCTGCCCACAACTCCGGTGCGGGATGGGGATTCACCGGATCGGGAGCCACCGGCGTCGCGGTCCGCACCCTCGTCCGCCTGGGCGAGCGGCTCGCCGCGGGGTAGTAAGGTCATATGGGCGAGAACGTCGCCGAAGAGCCTGCCACGGCGACGCGCCGGAGGCAGTCCGTGTCGCAGATCAGGTGCGCAAGGGAGAATGCGGTTGTCCGAGCAGAACTTTGACATTGTCGTCCTGGGCGGCGGAAGCGCGGGCTATGCCGCGGCGATCCGCGCCATCGAACTCGGCCTCACGGCCGTGGTGATCGAGAAGGACAAGCTGGGCGGCACATGTCTGCATCGCGGCTGCATCCCGACCAAGGCGCTGCTGCACGCCGCCGAGGTCGCCGAGGTCTCGAAGGACGCCGCGAAGTACGGCATCAAGACCGCGTTCGAGGGCATCGACATGAACGCCGTCTCCGCCTACCGCGAGGGCATCGTCTCGAGCAAGTGGAAGGGCCTGCAGGGCCTGCTGAAGGCGCGGGGCATCCCCGTGGTCGAGGGTGAGGGCCGACTCGTCGCGGCGAACACCGTGCAGGTCGGCGACGACCGCTACGTCGGCAAGAACGTCGTGCTCGCCACGGGCTCGTACTCCAAGTCGCTTCCCGGCCTCGAGATCGGCGGTCGCGTGATCACGAGCGAGCAGGCACTCGAGCTCGACTTCGTGCCCAGGAAGGTCGCCGTGCTCGGCGGCGGCGTCATCGGCGTCGAGTTCGCGAGCGTGTGGCGCTCGTTCGGCGCAGAGGTGACCATCATCGAGGCGCTCCCCCACCTCGTCCCCAACGAAGAGGAGTCGATCTCCAAGCAGCTCGAGCGCGCGTTCCGCAAGCGCGGCATCGACTTCTCGCTCGGCGT
Organism: Agromyces cavernae; assembly: GCF_021044935.1. Classification (GTDB taxonomy): domain Bacteria; phylum Actinomycetota; class Actinomycetes; order Actinomycetales; family Microbacteriaceae; genus Agromyces; species Agromyces cavernae. The sequence goes on along the minus strand of NZ_JAJNMP010000002.1, from coordinate 279,350 downwards.
GCGGTTCCAGAGCGTCACTCAGAACGACCAGGGCGTCGTCGTGACCCTCGAGAACGGCCAGACCTACGAGGCCGAGCTCCTGCTCGTCGCCGTCGGCCGTGGCCCCGTCACGCAGAACCTCGGCTATGAAGAGGTCGGCGTCACCCTCGACCGAGGCTTCGTGCCCACCAACGAGCGCCTCGAGACGAACGTGCCCGGCGTCTACGCCGTCGGCGACATCGTCCCCGGGCTGCAGCTCGCGCACCGCAGCTACCAGCAGGGCATCTTCGTCGCTGAAGAGATCGCCGGCCTCAACCCGATCATCGTCGAAGACGTCAACATCCCCAAGATCACGTACTGCGAGCCCGAGATCGCGTCGGTCGGGTACACCGAGGCACGGGCCGCCGAGAAGTTCGGTGCCGACCAGGTCAGCGCCTACGACTACAACCTCGCCGGCAACGGCAAGAGCAGCATCCTGGGCACGAGCGGCTCGATCAAGGTCGTCCGGGTCAACGACGGGCCGATCGTCGGCGTGCACATCATCGCCGGGCGAGCGGGTGAACTCATCGCCGAGGCGCAGCTCGCGGTCAACTGGGAGGCCTACCCCGAAGACATCGCGCCCTTCATCCACGCCCACCCGACCCAGGGCGAGGCGTTCGGCGAGGCCGTGCTGAAGCTGGCCGGCAAGCCGCTGCACGCGATCTGATCCCACCGCCCCCAACCACGACTGCAATAAGCTAGAACGCGTTCCACGCTGTGAAGGAGACAAGCGCATGAGCGAATCCGTCAGCCTCCCGGCACTCGGTGAGAGTGTCACTGAAGGCACGGTCACCCGCTGGCTGAAGAATGTCGGCGACCGTGTCGAGGTCGACGAGCCGCTGCTCGAGGTCTCGACCGACAAGGTCGACACCGAGATCCCGTCGCCGGTTGCGGGGGTCATCGAGGCGATCCTCGTCCAAGAGGACGAGACCGTCGAGGTCGGCACCGCCCTGGTGACGATCGGCGACGGCTCCGGAGCCGCCGCCGCTCCCGAGGCGGCACCACAGCCTGAGGCAGTGCCCGCAGCTGAGGCCGCCGCACCTGCACCTGAAGCCGCAGCACCCGCTGCCCCTGCCCCTGCGCCTGAGCCGGCCGAGGCACCCGCTCCCGAGGCCGCACCAGCGCCTGCGGCGGCACCCACGCCCGCCCCGGCACCCGAGCCCGCAGCGGCACCCGAGCCCGCAGCGGCTCCCGCAGCGGCACCCGAGCCCGCAGCCGCACCTGCTCCCGCCGCGGCACCCGAGCCCACTCCTGCCGCGGCACCCGAGCCCGCAGCCGCACCTGCTCCGGCCGCGGCACCCGCGACGGCTGCACAGCCCGCCGCAGCCCCCGCCGCACCGGCTGCGGCCCCCGCCGCACCGGCTGCGGCCCCCGCCGCACCGGCTGCGGCGCCCGCCGCTTCCGGCGCGCACGCCGGGCCCTCGGGATACGTCACCCCGATCGTTCGCAAGCTCGCGAACGAGCAGGGCGTCGACCTCGCGAGCGTCATCGGCACGGGCGTCGGCGGTCGCATCCGCAAGCAGGACGTCATCTCGGCACAGAGCGCTCCCGCTGCGGCCGCCCCGGCTGCGCGTCAGCCGCTCGAGCCGTCGCCGCTGCGCGGTACGACGGTGCCGATGACGCGCCTGCGCAAGGTCGTCGCCGAGCGCGCCGTCGTCTCGATGACCTCGACCGCACAGCTGACGACCGTCGTCGAGGTCGATGTCACCCGTGTGGCTCGACTTCGCGACAAGGTCAAGGGCGACTTCCTCGCCAAGACGGGCAACAAGCTCTCGTTCCTGCCCTTCTTCGCGATGGCCGCTGCCGAAGCGCTGCAGGCGTACCCCATCATCAACTCGACGGTCGACGGCGACAACATCGTCTACCCGGCCAGCGAGAACATGAGCATCGCGGTCGACACCGAGCGCGGACTGCTCACGCCGGTCATCCGCAACTCGGCAGAGCTCGACCTCGCGGGTCTCGCTGCCCAGATCGCCGACCTGGCCGATCGCACCCGCAACAACCAGCTGAAGCCCGACGAGCTCTCCGGTGGCACGTTCACGCTCACGAACACGGGCTCGCGCGGCGCGCTGTTCGACACGCCGGTCGTGTTCCTCCCGCAGTCGGCGATCCTCGGCACCGGCACCGTCGTCAAGCGCGCAGTTGTCGTCAGCCAGGACGGCGCCGACGCGATCGCCGTGCGTTCGATGGTCTACCTCGCACTGTCGTACGACCACCGCATCATCGACGGCGCTGACGCAGCCCGCTTCCTCACCGCGGTCAAGGAGCGCCTCGAAGAGGGCGCGTTCGAGGGCGACCTCGGCATCTAGCCGAAGAGCTCACGCAATCGCCAGCCGGCCTCGCCCCTCATCACGAGGAGCGAGGCCGGTTCGCGTTGGGCGTCGAGGTACGGAACCGAGAGCAGCACCGCCGATCCCATCTCGGCGGTGACGGCGATCGCATCGAGCGCGAACGAGTCCGGCGGCATGGCCGACCCCGATCGCGCCTGTGCCAACAGGTCGAGATCGGCACGCTCGATCGCCGAATCGGGTTGCGCCACCTGAGCGAGACACGCCTGGTCGAGCGATGCGAGGCAACTCGCGCGCAGCTCGAGCAGGTGCGCGGCGGCGCTCACCGCGTCCAGATCCGGCTCCGCCTCGGCGTCGCTCACGGGCACCTTCGACCCGTCGTTCGTAGCCGAAGCCGAGGACTGCGAGGGCTCGGCGGCGGCCGGAGCCTCGGGATCCGATTGCGGCGTCGAAGCCGGTTCCGCGGCGGTCCCCTCATCGGCTGGCGCCGGTGGAACGAGTGTGAGCAGCATCACGAGCGCGGCACCGCCGATCAGCCCGCCGACGAGGACCGGTCGACGGCGGGCGGCGAGTCGACGCCTCAGCCGCCCGACCAGGGTCGCCGCATGATCGCGGTCGGCCATCTCGGCAACGCGGTCGGCGGACGGCACCGGCACCGGCAGTTGGGCGATCTCAGCGAGGACGGAGAGCGCTCCTCGCCGACTGCGGCGCGGAGTCTCCTCGGGAGCTGGCGCGTCCGGTTGAGGCGTCTGCGGTGCCATCATCCGTCCCGGGAGCGCTGTCCGTCGAGGACGCACGGCCACCCCCGTGATGGGCGTCGGCGTCGCAGCGTCGAAGAGCGCCCGCTCGACGGCTCGTTCGCAGGCCACGAACGGGCGTGTCGCGAGCGCGGCCCTGATGATCTCGAGCGGCTCATCGAAGACGCCGGCCGGCCTCGTCGCCTGCACGACATCGCCGATGAGGTCGGCGAGCACCTCGTGGCCTGTGCGCATCAGGTCGGTGCGCAGGGCTTCGTTCCCGGGGCCCGGCATCCGCTGCAGCGCACCCAGTCCGATGATGCGCGGTCGCCCTGCGGCGTCGATGATCACGTCATTGGCCGACAATCTCGTGTGCACGTAGCCGGTCGCAGCGAGTTCGGCCACCGCGACGACGATGGGAGCGAGGATCGTCACCGCCTCACCGGGATCGAGCGTGCGCCCCAGGAGCAGGCCGGCCAAAGTGGGCCCCGGCATTCGTTCGACTGCCAGGCAGCAACGGCCGTCGTCGAGCGCCGCCACGTCGTAGAGCGCGGGCAGCGACTCAGAGGTGTCGGCCGCCATCGCTTCGATCTCCGTGGCGATCGACTCCCCCGACACGCTCGATGTGTAGACCCGAACCGCGACGAGCGAGGCGGCGTCCGCGGCGTCGCTCTCCGCGCGATCGACGGTGGCGAGGAAGACGTCGGCTCGATCGCCGGTGGCGATGCGCCGCAGGAGTCGGTAGCCTGCAAGGCTCCGCTCGGTCGTGGTCGTGATCGACGGCCCCTCGGGCGCGGACCGGTCGGCGGCAGCAGGTCGGGTCGTTCGGCGCATGTCTGGATCCTGTGGCCCGACACGTCGCCGGGACCGCGCCCGCGATCGTGGTGTGGAAGCACCGACGACGTGCGCGAATGGGGAGGACGAGTCGCCTAGACTGGCGGAATGCTCGACATCGTCGTCGCGGGGCTAAGCGCCAACTCCGTGCCGTACATCGAGGGTCTCGACCTTCAGCGCGCCGTCCATCGCGCGGTCGTCGCGGGCGAACGCCCCGACACCGTACTCCTCCTGGAGCACCACTCCGTCTACACCGCCGGCAAGCGCACTGCGCCCGACGAGCGGCCGACCGACGGAACCCCTGTCATCGACGTCGACCGCGGCGGCAAGATCACCTGGCACGGTCCCGGCCAACTCGTCGGGTATCCGATCCTCCGTCTGCCTGAGCCTGTCGACGTCGTCGGCTACGTGCGGCGACTCGAGGGCATCCTCATCGACGTGCTCTCCGAAGTCGGCGTCGACGGCCGAAGGGTCGACGGTCGCTCCGGGGTCTGGGTCGGGAGCCCGGGCTTCGAGAACAAGATCGCCGCGATCGGGATCCGCGTCGCCGACGGCGTCACGATGCACGGCTTCGCACTCAACTGCAGCAATTCGCTCGAACCCTATGACCGGATCGTCGCCTGCGGCATCCGTGACGCCGGCATCACGACGATCAGTCGCGAGATCGGCCGCGGCCTGACCCCGGAAGACCTCGTCGACCCGATCAGCCGCCGGTTCCTCGCCGCGGCCGAGGACGCGGTCGCCGCATGAGCACGGCACCCGATGGGCGCCGCATGCTGCGCCTCGAAGTCCGCAACGCCCAGACGCCCATCGAGCGCAAGCCCGAGTGGATCAAGACCCGGGCGAAGATGGGCCCCGAGTATCGTGCCCTGCAGTCGCTCGTGAAGAGCGAGGAACTGCACACGGTCTGCCAAGAGGCCGGATGTCCCAACATCTACGAGTGCTGGGAGGACCGCGAGGCGACATTCCTCATCGGCGGCTCGCAGTGCACGCGTCGATGCGACTTCTGCCAGATCGACACCGGCAAGCCGGCCGACTACGACGTCGACGAGCCCCGGCGGGTCGCGGAGTCGGTCGTGCGAATGCAGTTGCGGTACTCGACCGTCACGGGCGTCGCCCGCGACGACCTGCCCGACGAGGGCGCGTGGCTGTACGCCGAGACGATCCGCGAGATCCACCGTCAGTCGCCGGGTACCGGGGTGGAGATCCTGGTTCCCGACTTCTCGGGCAATCCCCGCCACCTCGCCGAGGTCTTCTCCGCGCGACCCGAGGTGTTCGCGCACAATGTCGAGACGGTGCCGCGCATCTTCAAGCGCATCCGCCCCGCCTTCCGCTACGAGCGCTCGCTCGACGTGCTCACCCAGGGCCGTGATGCCGGGTTGATCACGAAGTCCAACCTCATCCTCGGCATGGGCGAGGAACGCGCCGAGATCTCGCAGGCGCTGCGCGACCTGCATGGCGCCGGCACCGACATCATCACCATCACCCAGTACCTTCGGCCGAGCCCGAGACACCTCCCCGTCGACCGTTGGGTTCGCCCCGAGGAGTTCGTCGAGCTCAAGGCCGAGGCCGAGGAGATCGGGTTCCTCGGCGTGCTCGCTGGGCCGCTCGTGCGCTCCTCGTACCGCGCGGGGCGTCTCTGGGCGCAGTCGATGCAGGCCAAGGGGCGCCCGCTCCCCGACGAGCTCGCGCACCTGGCCGACGCCTCGCTGGGGTTCGCGCAGGCTGTCGGCTGAAGACCGCGCCGGCCGGCTCGGATCGCGTGTCCTCGCACGTTCCGAGCCGGCCTCGCGCGCCGGTATCCTAGACACCATGGCACGCACCAAGGACGCATCGAAGGCTCAGAAGGAGCCCGGCCGCCTCAAGCAGATGTGGCAGGTCTTCCAGATGACCCGCCGATACGATCCGAAGGCGCAATGGCTCATGCTCGCCGCCTTCCTCGCGCCGGTGCTCGTCGGTGTGGGTCTCGGCATCTGGTTCGGCGAGGGCAACGGCTTCACGATCGCCCTCTGGGTGGTCGCCGGCGTGCTCGCGGGCTTGCTGCTCGGGCTCGTGGTGCTCGGCCGTCGCGCCGAGCGCGCCGCGTACTCGCAGATCGAGGGCCAGCCCGGCGCCGTCGGTGCAGTGCTGCGCAGCGGCCTGCGGGGCGGTTGGGTCGGCAACGAGATGCCCATCGCCGTGAACGGCAAGACCCAAGACGCGGTGTACCGTGCAGTCGGCCGCGGCGGTGTCGCCCTCATCAGCGAGGGCCCCATCTCACGCACGCAACGCATGCTCGACGACGAGATGCGCAAGGTCCAGCGCGTGCTGCCGAACGTGCCGATCTCGCTCATCTCGGTCGGCACCGACGAGGGGTCGATCGAGCTCCACCGCCTCCCCCGTGCACTGCGTTCCACGAAGAAGGCGCTCACGAAGCCCGAGGTGCTGGCCGTGTCGAACCGCCTCAACTCGCTGCAGACGCAGCTTCCGATCCCGAAGGGCATCGACCCGATGAAGGTCCGCCCGCAGCGCGGCAAGGCCCGCTGACCCGAATCGTCGCGCACGCGGCATCCGTTCTCGAAATCGATCGACGGATGCCGCGTCGCCGTCTACGCGCGGATCAGCACCGTGCCGGCGAGCTTGTCGTGGAACCCGCGCTGGTCGGAGTCCCACACGAGTGCGGGCACGACGAGCAGGAGCAGCACCGTGCGCACGACGGGGCGCCACGGTCCGACCCAGCCGCCGGTGAGCGGTACCACGTGCATGCCGAGCAGCCGGTGCCCGATGCTGCCGCCGATGGTCGGAATGAACGCGACCTGCAGCACGGCGAAGACGAGCGGCGTCACCCACGTGTAGGCGGCCGACTCGTACGGCGTGAACAGGAGCGCGATGAGCATCGCGCTCGCCCAGTCGATGAGCAGCGCGGCGATGCGCCTCCCGGCCCGCGCGACCGAGCCGGTGCCGTGATCCGGCAGCCCGAGCCGCTCGCCCGGCCATCGACTCGGCTCGAGATCTCCGGACGTTCGGGGCGTGGATTGGGGCATCCGACGATTCTATCGACTCGCGCCGGGCGTAACATTGCCGAAACATTCCGGTCATGGTCGGGAAACGGCGTGAAGATAGTGTCGCTCGTGGCTGTGAACGTTCGTCCGGCCCACCCGCCTGCCCCGATGGAGATTACGTCACATGTTCAGTGATTCGTCCGAAGTGCTCAAGTTCATCAAGGAGACGGATGTCAAGTTCCTCGACATCCGCTTCACCGACCTCCCGGGCGTGCAGCAGCACTTCAACATCCCGGCGTCGACGGTCGACGAGGAGTTCTTCACCGTCGGCCAACTCTTCGACGGTTCGTCGATTCGAGGCTTCGCGAACATCCACGAGTCCGACATGCAGCTCATCCCCGACGTGTCGACGGCGTACGTCGACCCGTTCCGTGCCGAGCGCACGCTGATCATGGTCTTCGACATCTACAACCCGCGCAACGGCGAGATCTACTCGAAGGACCCGCGTCAAGTCGCGAAGAAGGCCGAGAAGTACCTCGCGTCGACCGGCATCGCGGACACCGCGTACTTCGCGCCCGAGGCGGAGTTCTACATCTTCGACGACGTGCGCTACGAGGTGAACCAGCACTCGAGCTTCTACACGGTCGACTCCGAAGAGGGCGCCTGGAACTCGGGCCGCGCCGAAGAGGGCGGCAACCTCGGCAACAAGACCCCCTACAAGGGCGGCTACTTCCCCGTCTCGCCGGTCGACAAGCAGGCCGACCTGCGCGACGACATCTCGCTGAAGCTCATCGACGCCGGCCTCATCCTCGAGCGCGCGCACCACGAGGTGGGCACGGGCGGCCAGGCCGAGATCAACTACCGCTTCGACACGATGGTGCACGCGGCCGACGACATCCTGAAGTTCAAGTACATCGTCAAGAACACCGCCGACCAGTGGGGCAAGACGGCGACGTTCATGCCGAAGCCCCTGTTCGGCGACAACGGTTCGGGCATGCACACGCACCAGTCGCTGTGGAACGATGGCAAGCCCCTGTTCTACGACGAGGCCGGCTACGGCGGCCTGTCCGACGTCGCCCGCTGGTACATCGGCGGCCTGCTCAAGCACGCCCCCGCGGTGCTCGCCTTCACGAACCCCACGGTCAACTCGTACCACCGTCTCGTGCCCGGTTTCGAGGCTCCCGTGAACCTGGTCTACTCGGCGGGCAACCGCTCGGCCTCGATCCGTATCCCGATCACGGGCACGAACCCCAAGGCCAAGCGCATCGAGTTCCGCGCCCCCGACGCGTCGGGCAACCCCTACCTGGCGTTCGCGGCCCAGCTCATGGCGGGCATCGACGGCATCCGCAACCGCATCGAGCCGCACGAGCCGGTCGACAAGGACCTCTACGAGCTTCCGCCCGAGGAGGCAAAGTCGATCCCGCAGGTTCCCGGTTCGCTGGGCGAGGCGCTCGCAGCGCTCGAGGCCGACCACGACTTCCTCCTCGAGGGCGGCGTGTTCACCAAGGAGCTCATCGAGACCTGGATCGACTACAAGCGCGAGAAGGAACTGAAGCCGCTCGCTCAGCGCCCGCACCCGTTCGAGTTCGAGCTCTACTACGGAGTGTAGAGAAGAGTCTCCCCCGAGCTGGGCTTTCCAGCGGCAGTCCCCCCGCTCGTCCGCAGAGAGTCCGCAATAGAGTCCGCCCGCGCTGCCAACACCCCCCGCAATGGCAGCCCGGGCGGACTCGTCTTCGTCGGGCCACTCTCGCATGGACCGTCCGCCCTGCCCTAGCGTGCGCGGTCGCTCCACGCTCACCCGGTCGTCGGCGTGCGCTGCGGTCCGAGGCCGTAGAAGCCGCGCTCGAACACGGCTCGCGCCCGACGCGTGACCTGCAGGTATTCGTGTTCGAGCTGCACCGCCGAGCCCGGCGGGTAGCCCATGATGCGGGCGACGCCCTCGAGCTGTGAACGTTCGACCGGAAGCACATCGGTGGTCCGGTCGAGCCAGAGCGTGAGCGCCGATCGGGCACGCGAGGCGAACACCCACGCTGCGCGGAGCACCTCTGCATCGGAAGGGTCGACGAGCCCGTGCGCGGCAGCCGCCTGCAGCGCGTCGAGCGTCGAGGTGGTGCGCAGGTCGGCGACGGATGCACCGTGCTTCAGCTGCTCGAGCTGCACGAACCATTCGACGTCGGAGAGCGAGCCTCGGCCGAGCTTCAGGTGGCGGGTCGGGTCGGCTGCCTGCGGCAGTCGCTCGTTCTCGACACGGGCCTTGATGCGCTTGACCTCGCGCACGTCTCGGTCGGAGATGCGGTCGGGGTAGCGCACCGAGTCGGCCAGCTCGGTGAAGTCGGCGATGAGTGCGGCATCGCCCGCGACGCCGCGCGCGCGAAGCAGTGCCTGCGCCTCCCAGGTGAGCGACCAGCGGGCGTAGTAGGCGCGGTACGCGTCGAGCGACCGTGCGACGACCCCGTTGCGGCCTTCTGGGCGCAGGTCTGCGTCGAGCTCGAACGGGAGCCGAGCGTCTTCGCTCAGCCGCACGAGTTCGGAGACGATCCTCAACGCCCGGCGATGCGCGGCGTCGGCGTCGGCGTCCGCGCTGATCGGCCGGTAGACGTAGATGATGTCGGCATCGGATCCGATGCCGAGCTCTCGGCCCCCGAAGCGACCCATGCCGATGACGGCGAACTCGATGCCGTCGGGTTCGCCGCCGCGGATCGCCTCGACGAGGGCGGCGATGTGGTTCTCGGTCACGTCGCTGAGCCCGTGGCCGAGTTCTTCGACCGTGCACACGTCGAGGATCCCGGCGAGTGACAGGCGCAGCATCTCACGTCGCCGCATCGCTCGGAAGATCTTCGCGGCATCGTCGGGTTCCCCATGCCTGCTGAGCACCGCACGCGACTCGTCTTCGAGCGACGCCAGCGACCGCGGCCGCAATTCGTCGACGTCTTCGAGCCAGGCCACCGCCTCGGGTGCGCGCTCGAGCAGGGCTGCAGCGAAGCGCGAACCCGAGAGCACCCGCGTGAGCCGCAGGGCCGCGTCGGAGGAGTCGCGCAGGAGCCGCAGGTACCAGTGCGTCGTGCCGAGCGTGTCGCTCAGCCGACGGAACGAGAGCAGACCGAAGTCGGGATCCGTGCCTTCGGCGATCCACGAGATGAGCACGGGCATGAGGTGACGCTGGATCGCCGCGCGCCGGGTCACTCCGGCCGTGAGCGCGGCGATGTGCGCGAGGGCACCGCGCGGGTCGCGGAATCCGATCGCCGCGAGGCGCGCCTCGGCCTGCTCGCTCGTGAGCTCGAGACCCGACGCGGGCAGGGCGGCGACCGCCGACAGCAGGGGACGGTAGAAGAGCCGCTCGTGCAGCCCCCGAACTCTCTGGCGGGTCGACTGCCAGGTCGCCTGGAGTTCCGCGGCGTTGCGCCCGAGTCCCGAGGCCCTGGCGAGCACGCGGAGGCTGCGCTCGCCGCGCGGCATGAGGTGCGTACGTCGCATCCGGTCGAGCTGCATGCGGTGCTCGAGCACCCGCAGGACGCGGTAGTCGCGCGAGAACTCGGCGGCCTCCTCGCGGCCGACGTAGCTGCGCTCGGCGAGTGCCGAGAGCGCAGCGAGCGTACCGGGCTGATGGATCGCGTCGTCGGTCGCGCCGTGCACCAGCTGCAGCAGCTGCACCGTGAATTCGATGTCGCGAAGCCCTCCGGGACCGAGCTTGATCTGCACGTCGACCTCGTCGGCGGGGATGTGGGCGGTGACCCGCTCGCGCATGCGCTGCACCGACTCGACGAAGCCCTCACGACTCGAGCTCGACCACACCTTCGGTGCCACGCCCGCCGCGTAACGTGCGCCGAGCTCGAGGTCGCCGGCGAGCGGTCGCGCCTTGAGCAGCGCCTGGAACTCCCAGCTCTTCGCCCACCGGTCGTAGTACTGCAGGTGCGACTCGAGCGTGCGCACGAGCGCGCCGTCCTTTCCCTCAGGGCGCAGGTTCGGGTCGACCTCCCAGAGCGGCGGCTCGATGCCGGCCTCGGCGATGAGCCGCATCGTCGTGATCGCGAGACGAGTGGCGATGTCGAGCGCCCGAGGTGTGCCGACGACGTCCTCGTCGTCCGACTCCGCCACGAAGATGACATCGACATCGCTGACGTAGTTGAGTTCGCGAGCGCCGGCCTTGCCCATGCCGATGATCGCGAGCCGGGTCGCCGCGACCTCATCGACCGGAAAGGTGCCGTGGGTCGCCGGGGCGCCGTCTGGCCTGCCGATGAGTCGGCGAGCCGCCGCGAGTGCCGCATCGAGGGCGGCGCCCGCGAGGTCGGCGAGTCCCGAGCCGATCGTGTCGACGACGTCGACCGCGTCGGCACGGGTGAGGTCGTACAGTGCGATGCCGGCGAGCAGTCGCCGGTAGCGCACGCGGATGCGCGTCGCCGCGTCGGCTGTATCGAGTCGGCCGCCCGTGCCGCCGTCGTCGAGCGATGCGAGCAGCGCGGCGCGGGCATCGTCGACGTCGAGCGGCGGTGCCGGAACCTCCTGGAAGAGCGCGATCTGCGTCGGATGACGCAGAAGGAAGTCGCCCAGCCCACGCGAAGCACCGAGCAGGCGGGTCATGCGCTCGGCCGACGCGTCGTGCGCGAGCACTGCTGCGACCTCGGCCGGAGCCCGGTCGTTCAGGCGCTGCACCGCGACGAGCGCCTCATCGGGGTCGGCCGCGACGCCGAACGCATCGAGGAGCCGCTCGGGAGCAGTCCCGGTCGCGGCGGTCAGCGCCTCGATGCCGGCCGCGGCCCGATCGAGCTCATCGAACCCAGCCCGGGCGAGGCGGGCGAGGGTCGGGACCTTGCGGGTCATCGCCGCGCGGTCAGAGGATCTCGAGGTTGCGCTGCAACTCGAAGGGCGTCACCTGCGAGCGGTAGTCGCGCCACTCGGCCCGCTTGTTCGCGAGCACGTAGTTGAACACCTGCTCGCCGAGCGTCTCGGCGACCAGTTCGGAGGTCTCCATGTACTCGATGGCGTGGTCGAGGCTCGCCGGCAGCGGGCTGTAGCCGAGCGCGCGACGCTCGCTGTCCGTGAGCGCCCATACGTCGTCTTCGGCCTCGGGCGGCAACTCGTAGCCCTCTTCGATGCCCTTCATGCCCGCGGCGAGAAGCAGCGAGAACGCGAGATACGGATTCGCCGCCGAGTCGATCGCGCGGTACTCGACGCGAGCACTCTGGCCCTTGTTGGGCTTGTAGAGCGGCACGCGCACGAGCGCGGAGCGGTTGTTGTGGCCCCAGCAGATGAAGCTCGGCGCCTCGTCGCCACCCCACAGTCGCTTGTAGGAGTTCACGAACTGGTTCGTGACCGCCGAGATCTCGTTGGCATGCTTCAGCAGGCCCGCGATGAACTGCCGGCCGATCTTCGACAACTGGTACTGGGCGCCCGGCTCGTAGAACGCGTTCGCGTCGCCCTCGAAGAGGGAGAGGTGCGTGTGCATGCCACTGCCGGGGTACTGCGAGAACGGCTTGGGCATGAACGTCGCGTAGACGCCCTGCTCGATCGCGACCTCCTTCACGACGGTGCGGAACGTCATGATGTTGTCGGCGGTGGTGAGGGCGTCGGCATACCGCAGGTCGATCTCGTTCTGGCCCGGACCTGCCTCGTGGTGGCTGAACTCCACCGAGATGCCGAGGTCTTCGAGCATGCGCACCGAGCGGCGCCGGAAGTCGTGCGCGGTGCCGCCCGGAACGTTGTCGAAGTAGCCGGCCGAGTCGACCGGTTGCGGCCCGTCTTCGCCGTACTTCGACGAGCGCAGCAGGTAGAACTCGATCTCGGGGTGCGTGTAGAACGTGAATCCGCGGTCGGCCGCCCGCTCGAGCGTGCGCTTGAGCACGTTGCGGGGATCGGCCACCGCCGGCACGCCGTCGGGCGTGGTGATGTCGCAGAACATGCGCCCGGTGGGGTCGATGTCGCCACGCCAGGGCAGCGTCTGGAACGTCGACGGGTCGGGGAAGGCGAGCAGGTCGGATTCGAAGGTTCGGCTGAGGCCCTCGATCGCCGACCCGTCGAAGCCGATGCCCTCGGTGAACGCGCCCTCGACCTCGGCGGGCGCGATCGCCACCGATTTCAGGGTGCCGACGACATCGGTGAACCAGAGCCTGACGAACTTGACGCTCCGCTCCTCGATCGTGCGAAGAACGAAGTCACGCTGCTTATCCATCCACACCCTCTCTCGCAGTTCTCAGCGTACTGGCTCGGGCCAGCCCGCAGTGCCGAGCACGGATGCCCCGTGTGCAAGGATTGGCCCCATGTCAGGCGAGCCCCAGACCGCAGCATCCGACAGCTCCTCCGGAGCCGAGCAGAACCCGTATGGCGGCGCTTCGGCGCCGGGTGGCCCCAAGCGCGTGCGAACCAGGCACTTCCAGAACGCCAAGCGCGACGGCATCAAGATCACGGGGCTGACGAGCTACGACCAGCTCACGGCGCGCATCTTCGACGAGGCCGGCATCGACTTCCTGCTCGTCGGCGACTCCGCGGGCAACAACGTGTTCGGGCATGAGACGACCCTTCCCGTGACCGTCGACGAGCTCATCCCCCTCGCCCGCGCGGTGGCGGGTGCGGTCACACGTGCGTTCGTCATCGCCGACATGCCGTTCGGCTCCTACGAGAACGGGCCCGAGGACGCGCTGCACACCGCGGTGCGGTTCATGAAGGAGACCGGTGCGCACGCGGTCAAGCTCGAGGGCGGCGAGCGCTCCTACAAGCAGATCCGCCGCATCGTCCAGGCCGGCATCCCCGTGATGGCGCACATCGGCTACACACCGCAGAGCGAGCACGGGCTCGGCGGCCACGTCATCCAGGGCCGCGGCGAGGGTGTGCAGCAGTTGCTCGCAGACGCCAAGGCGGTGCAGGACGCCGGTGCGTTCGCGGTCGTGCTCGAGATGGTGCCGGCCGATGCGGCGCGCCAGGTCACCGAGCTGCTCGACATCCCGACCATCAGCGTCGGCGCGGGCCCGCACACCGATGGGCAGCTGCTCGTGTGGACCGACTGGGCGGGACTCACCATCGGCCGAGTCCCCAAGTTCGTGAAGCAGTACGCGAACCTGGCGGGAATCCTCAGCGACGCCGCGAAGGAGTGGCGCGCCGATGTCGAGGCCGGCAGTTACCCGAACTCCGAGCACAGCTACGAGTAGGTCTCGATACGCGCCCCGACATCGTCGGCCGCGACTCGACCGACGGGCACGTCACCGGTGAGGGTCAGTTCTCGGCCGCGTCCTCCTCGGCCCACTTCGCGCTGTTGGCCCGGAGTATCTCGAGGGCCCGCTCGGCTTCGGCTCGGGTCTCGAACGGACCGACCCGGTCGACCGACGGCGAGACGAAGCCCTGCTCGACCTCACCGGTGTTCATGTTGTACCAGTACATGTGCTCGATGTCCTCGGCCATAGGCTGATCCTATGCCCAAGGATTCCGCCGGCCGCCTGGTTCCCGGACGACTCTCGCCGACCCGATCCGTACCCGCCACCATCGACCGGCCCGAATACGTCGGCAAGCGGGCGCCGTCGCCGTACACGGGCGGCGACTGGTACGCACCCGACGAGGTCGAACGCATCCGTGCGGCCGGGCGCATCGCCGCTCGCGCGATCGAAGCGGCGGCTGCAGCCATCCGCCCCGGCGTCACGACCGACGAGCTCGATCGCATCGCACACGAGTACGTCGTCGCGAACGGCGCCTACCCCTCGACGCTCGGCTACCGCGGGTATCCGAAGTCGAGCTGCACGTCGGTCAACGAGGTGATCTGTCACGGCATCCCCGACGACACCGTGCTGGCCGACGGCGACCTCGTGAACATCGACGTCACCGCCTATCTCGACGGGTTCCACGGCGACCTCAACCACACGTTCCTCGTCGGCGAGGCGGGTGACGAGGCGACCCTGCTCGTCGACCGCACCCGTGAGGCGCTTGCGCGGGGCATCCGTGCCGTTGCACCGGGCCGGCAGATCAACGTCATCGGGCGCGCCATCGAGGCGTATGCGAAGCGGTTCGGCTACGGCGTCGTGCGCGACTACACGGGGCACGGCGTAGGCCGCGCGTTCCACTCGGGGCTGGTCATCCCCCACTACGACTCCCCCGAGTTCGACACGGTCATGGAGCCCGGCATGGTGTTCACGATCGAACCGATGCTCACGCTCGGTGCGATCGAGTGGGATGTCTGGGCCGACGACTGGACCGTCGTCACCCGCGACCGATCGCTCACGGCGCAGTTCGAGCACACGCTCGTGGTGACCGACAAAGGCGCCGAGATCCTGACCCTGCCGTGACCCGGCCGCCCCGGCGCGCTCGCGCCGGGAGCCCGTCGGCCGAGCGATAGTCTGGCGGCATGGCGACTGACCACGCGATCGGCATCGACATCGGCGGCACCGGCATCAAGGGGGCGATCGTCGATCTCGCCACCGGTGAGCTCGTCTCGGACCGGAAGAAGGTGCGCACGCCCGAGGGCGGCCGGCCCGCCGACATCCTCGACGCCGCACGCGACCTCCTGGCCCAACTCGACGAGCACGGCGGCACCAAGCTGCCCCTCGGGGTCTGCTTCCCGGCCATCGTGAAGCACGGTCGCACGCTGTCGGCGGCGAACATCTCGGAAGAGTGGATCGGCCTGCCCGCCGAGGAGCTGTTCGAGCAGGAACTCGGCCGCGAGATCCACTTCATCAACGACGCCGATGCCGCCGGTTACGCCGAGGCGCGGTACGGTGCGGCCGTGGGAGCCGAGGGCCTCGTGATCCTCACCACGCTGGGCACCGGCATCGGGTCGGCGTTCCTCTACGACGGGGTGCTGGTGCCGAACACCGAGCTCGGCCACATGGAGGTCGACGGCGTCGGCGCCGAGACGCGTGCGGCGTACTCGGCCATGGAGCGCGAAGACCTCAGCTGGGGCGAGTGGGCGAAACGCCTGCAGCGGTTCTATGCGATGGTGGAGTTCCTGTTCTCCCCCGACCTCTTCGTGGTCGGCGGCGGTGTCTCGAAGCACCACGAGCACTTCCTGCCGCTGCTCGACCTGAAGACCCCGATCGTGCCTGCTGTGCACCGCAACAACGCCGGCATCCTCGGCGCCGCCTCGCTCGCCGTCGACTGAGCGCTCTGCCGACTGAGCGCCCCTCGAGCGTGTCGCGGGCTCACCGCCCTGCGGCCGAGCGGCCGGTGCGAGCGGGCCGGCTGATACGCCGGGTTCTGTTCACCGGGCGCTTGCGCGACACCGGCTGGACGGCCATCTCTCTCGGGGCCGCGTTGCCGCGACCCTCCAGCGGCCTACCCGGGAACGGGACGGGCAGCCCCATCGTTCCCTGTCTGGCCTTGCTCCGGACGAGGTTTACCGAGCCGACCGCGTCACCACGGCCGCTGGTGGGCTCTTACCCCACCGTTTCACCCTTACCTCCGGCTTGCGCCGGTGGCGGTCTGCTTTCTGTGGCACTGTCTCGCGGGTTGCCCCGGGTGGGTGTTACCCACCGTCCTGCCCTGCGGAGCCCGGACGTTCCTCGGCGCACGGCCGAAACCGTACGACGCGACCGTCTTGCCGACCCGCTCGCGGTTCCAGCCTACCGTCGGCACCCGTGCGTCACGGCAACGTGCGATCGGATGCCCCGCGCGCGGCTCGACGCGGGATCAGAGGCCCGACTCATCCGTTCGAACAAGGATGCGATCGCATTCGGGGCATTGCACGACGTCGTCGGGCGCGGATCGGCGCACGGACTCGAGATCGGAGCCGGTGAGCGTGATCGTGCACCCGCCGCACGTGCGCTGTCGCAGCAGGGCCGCACCGACGCCGCCGCCGCGAGTGCGGCGCTGTTCGTAGAACGCGAGCAGGTCTGCGGGGACACCGCCCGCGACGACGGCGCGATCGCGTTCGGTCTGGTCGCGCTCGTTGCCGAAGCCCGCGGCCGCCTCGCCGCGTGCGGACTCGAGCTCGGCCACCTCTGCCGCGATCGCCGCACGCTGGGCATCGATGTCGGCGACGACCGCCTCGGCGGCCTCGACCTTCTCCATGACCACCAGTTCTTGGTCTTCGAGGTCGCTGCGGCGCTTGGCGAGTGCCGTGAGCTCGGATTCGAGCGCCGCGACGTCCTTCACTGACGAAGTGTGCTGCACGCGGTCGGTGTCGCGGGCGATGCGCGCCTCAACGACGGCGACGTCGGATTCGAGACGGGCGAGCTCCGCCTTGGCGTCTTCGAGGCCGCCGACCGCCTCGGCCCGCGTGCCGCGCACCGCCGTGTCCCTGGCGGCGAGGTCGGCGAGCGGGGCTGCCTGCGGCAGGGAGCCGAGCCGGTGATCGAGCTGCGCGAGCCTGGTGTCGAGCGACTGGAGTCGCAGCAGTTGCTCTTGATCGGCTGGGCTGGCCTTCACGTGGTGCTCCTCGCAGGGATCGGGTGCTGACTCGACATCATTGCACGACCTGGAAGTCCCACGGGTCGGTGCGAAGATCGCTCACCGCGATCTCGAGGTCGGGGTGGGCAGCGCGCAGCTGGCCGGCGCCGGCAGCGAGCCAGAGCCATTCGCTGGCCCAGTGCGAGACGTCGATGAGGGCAGGGCCCGCACCGAGCATCGCCTGCTCGCGCGCCTCGGAAGCCGGGTGGTGGCGCAGGTCGGCGGTGATGTAGACGTCGGCGCCGCGAACTGCGGGATCGGCGAGCAGCGAGTCGCCCGCTCCGCCGCACACGGCGATCGTCTCGATGGGGTCGTCGTATCCGCCCGAGACGCGCACGCCGGTCGCGGTCGCCGGGAGGATCTCTGCGAGGCGTCGCGCGAGGCGGCCGAGCGTGGTCGGTTCGGCGAGACGGCCGACGCGTCCGAGGCCGAGGTCGGGGTTCTCGGCCGGGACGATCGGGGCGGTGCCGGTGAGGCCGAGAGCGCTCGCGAGCACGGCCGACGTTCCGTGCTCGACGACGTCGGCGTTCGTGTGGGCGCTGATGAGGGCGCAGTCGGCGCGGATCAGTCGCGCGATCAATGCGCCCTTGTAACGATCCTCGGCGACACTCGTCACGCCCCGCAGCAGTAGGGGGTGATGGGTGATGAGCAGGTCGGCGCCGGCATCGACGGCCTCATCGACCGTTGCGGCGACCGCATCGACGGCGAACCGTACCCGCTGCACGGGGGCGGCCGGATCGCCGCTGACCAGCCCCGAGGCATCCCACGCCTCTGCGCCCGCGAACGGCCATAGCCGATCGATCGTCGTGAGGATCTCTGCGAGGGTGGCCGGCACCCGACCAGCCTAGTGCCGGGGCGATGTCGGGCGGTCGGCACCTGTTGCATCGGTGATCCCGACCCGTGGGACGAGCCCGCGGTTCGTGCGAATGTGCTCGTAGTCCCACTGGATCTCGCGCGACTTCGCGAGCCAGCGCGCGAGCGCGTCGGTGTCGATGTCGTCGACCGAGCGGTATCGTGCCTCGGCCGCACGGAACGTGCCCTCGGGAACGAGGCCGGGCTCGTCGAACGACCGGCCGCTCCAGAAGAGCAGCCGGACGCCGCCCTTCAGCCTGCTGTAGCCCACGATCGGATTCCCGTCGAGGAACCACACGGGGTGCGCGTGCCAGATTTTGCGCTCGGCCTCGGGCAGCTGCCGATCGATCTCAGTGGCGAGCAGTTCGCCGACGGCGCGGTCGTCGGTGTCGAGCGCATCGTTGTACCGCCGGATGTCGGGATGCAGCGTCATATCGGAAGTGTCGTCGCCATGGCACCTGCGGTCAAGGCACTCGCGGCCGACGTCGCACGCCGGCCGCGATCGTGCGACGCCGCCGGAACGGCGATGAGGATGTGGGCCCTGCCGGGCTCGAACCGACGACATCCACGGTGTAAACGTGGCGCTCTACCAACTGAGCTAAAGGCCCGCGATGCACGCGGTGCACGCCAATGCTATCCGAGCGCGGGCGCCGCCGCCGGGCGCACAACCGAACTCAGAGCATCGCGAGCGCGTCGCGGTAGCGCGCCAGAGGGCGCGCCTCGCCCCGCGGCGTCGCGAAGCTCGACACGATGACACCGTCGGCACCGATCACGAACGTCGCGCGATGCGCGGTGCCCGCGATGTCGTCGAACGCGCCATACGCGGTCGCGACCTCGCCGTGCGGCCAGAAGTCGGCGAGGAGCTGGAACGAATACGACTCCGACTCCGCCCACGCCCGGAGGGTGTGCTTCGAGTCGACCGAGATGCCGAGGAGTTCGACGCTCGCATCGCCGAATATCGCGATGTTGTCGCGAAGCTCGCAGAGCTCGCCCTGGCAGACGCGCGAGAACGCCAGCGGGAAGAACACGAGCGTCACGGGCTTGACACCGCGGTAGTCGGCGAGGCGCACAGGCTGCCCGAACTGGTTGACGAGGTCGAAGTCGGGGGCGACGACGCCGGGCTCGAGGATCATGATCAAGCTCGCTTCCGTGCTGGCGAACCTCACCCTAGCCGACGGCACCGAATCAGACTCACTAAGATGTCGAGAGGTGCCATGCGACTGCCGAGCCGGTCCGCGTCGGTACGCGCACGCCCAAACGACGCAGGCACAACCTGCAGAACAGAGAGGTCGAGTGTGACTGTCAACGACCAGGATCCGTACTCGGTCGAGGCGCTTGACGCTGATCCCGAAGAGACCTCGGAGTGGTCCGAGTCGCTTGATGCGCTCGTCGCCGAGAAGGGACACCAGCGCGCCCGCGAGATCATGTTGAGCCTGCTCAAGCGCTCGAAGGAACTGCACCTCGGTGTGCCGATGGTTCCGACGACCGACTACCTCAACACCATCGCCCCCGAGAACGAGCCCGAGTTCCCCGGCGACGAAGAGATCGAGCGCCGGTACCGCGCATGGATCCGGTGGAACGCCGCGGTGCTCGTGCACCGGGCGCAGCGCCCGGGTATCGCGGTCGGCGGCCACATCTCGACGTACGCGTCATCCGCCGCGCTCTACGAGGTCGGATTCAACCACTTCTTCCGCGGTCAGGATCACCCCGGCGGCGGCGACCAGATCTTCATCCAGGGCCACGCCTCCCCCGGCACCTACGCTCGCGCGTTCCTCGAGGGCCGGCTCTCGACCGACCAGCTCGACGGATTCCGGCAAGAGAAGTCGCACGCGCCCAACGGGATCTCGTCCTACCCGCACCCGCGGCTCATGCCCGAGTTCTGGCAGTTCCCGACCGTGTCGATGGGCCTCGGTCCCATCAACGCGATCTACCAGGCGCAGGCCAACAAGTACCTCACCAACCGCGGCATCAAGGACGCGAGCGACCAGCATGTCTGGGCCTTCCTCGGCGACGGCGAGATGGACGAGGTCGAGAGCCGCGGCCAGCTGCAGGTGGCCGCCAACGAGGGCCTCGACAACCTCACGTTCGTCATCAACTGCAACCTGCAGCGACTCGACGGACCGGTGCGCGGCAACGGCAAGATCATCCAGGAGCTCGAGAGCTTCTTCCGTGGCGCCGGATGGAACGTCATCAAGGTGGTCTGGGGCCGCGAGTGGGACGACCTGCTCGCCCGTGACCACGAGGGCGCACTGCGCAACCTCATGAACGTCACCCCCGACGGCGACTACCAGACCTACAAGGCCGAGTCGGGCGCGTACGTGCGCGAGAACTTCTTCGGCCGCGACCCGCGCGCGCTCGAGCTCGTGAAGGACCTCTCCGACGACGAGGTCTGGGGCCTCAAGCGCGGCGGCCACGACTACCGCAAGGTGTATGCGGCATTCAAGGCCGCGGTCGAGCACACCGGTCAGCCCACGGTCATCCTGGCGAAGACGATCAAGGGCTACGGCCTCGGTCCCGCCTTCGAGGGTCGCAACGCGACCCACCAGATGAAGAAGATGACCCTCGACAACCTCAAGACGTTCCGCGACACGATGCGCATCCCCATCACCGACGCACAGCTCGAGGAGAACCCCTACCTACCGCCGTACTACCACCCGGGCGATCAGGACGAGGCGATCCGGTACCTCCACGAACGCCGTCGCGAACTCGGCGGCTACCTGCCCGAGCGCCGATCGACGCACACGGCGCTGTCGCTGCCCGACGATTCGGCGTACGCAATCGCCAAGAAGGGCTCGGGCACACAGGAGATCGCCACGACCATGGCGTTCGTGCGGTTGCTGAAAGACCTCATCCGCTCGAAGGACTTCGGACACCGCATCGTGCCGATCATCCCCGACGAGGCGCGCACGTTCGGCATCGACGCGTTCTTCCCCACCGCGAAGATCTACAATCCGAACGGCCAGCACTACACATCGGTCGACCGCGAGCTCCTCCTCGCCTACAAGGAGAGCCCGCAGGGGCAGATCCTGCACGTGGGCATCAACGAGGCCGGCGCGATGGCCGCGTTCACCAACGTCGGCACCTCGTACTCGACGCAGGGCGAGCCGCTCATCCCCGTGTACGTCTTCTACTCGATGTTCGGGTTCCAGCGCACGGGCGACGCGATGTGGGCCGCCGGCGACCAGATGGCACGCGGATTCATCATCGGTGCGACCGCAGGACGCACGACCCTCACGGGCGAGGGCCTGCAGCACGCCGACGGGCACTCGCAGCTGCTCGCGGCGACCAACCCCGCCGTCGTGTCGTACGACCCCGCCTACGGGTACGAGATCGGGCACATCGTGCGGTCGGGCCTCGAGCGCATGTACGGCGGCAACCACGCCGACCCGAACGTCATGTACTACCTCACGGTGTACAACGAGCCGATCATCCACCCGGCGGAGCCCGAGGGCGTCGACGTCGACGGCATCGTCCGGGGCCTGCACCGCCTCAGCGAGTCGACGCACGCCGGGCCGAAGGCCCAGCTGCTCGCGTCCGGCGTGGCCGTGCCGTGGATCATCGAGGCGCAGCAGCTGCTCGCGAACGACTGGGGCGTCTCGGCCGATGTCTGGAGCGTCACGAGCTGGTCCGAGCTCCGTCGCGACGGCCTCGCCGCCGACGAGCACAACTTCCTGCACCCCGGCGCCGAGCGGCAGGTGCCCTACCTGACGCAGAAGCTCGCCGGCGCCCGCGGCCCGTTCGTCGCCGTGTCCGACTACATGCACGCGGTGCCCGACCAGGTCCGTGCGTACGTGCCCGGACCGTTCGCGACCCTCGGCGCCGACGACTTCGGATTCTCCGACACGCGTCCCGCAGCACGTCGATACTTCAAGATCGACGGCCCCTCGGTCGTGGTGCGCACGCTCGAGCTGCTCGTCGAGCGCGGTGAGATCGACCCGTCGCTGCCGGCGCAGGCGATCGAGAAGTACCGCCTGCACGACGTGAATGCGGGCACCACCGGATCGGCCGGCGGCGAGAGCTAGCAGGCAGCGAGGTGGCGACGAGGCCCAGAACGAAGGCGCAGACGCTCGCATGGTTGCGCACCATCGCGGGTGAACTGTCGACGGCGACGCTCAAGCGTCTCGAAGACACGCTGCCGTGGTACGGCGACATGCCGCCCAGCCGTCGCTCGGCGGTCGGCCTCGTCGCCCAGGCCGGCATCTCGTCGTTCATCGCGTGGTTCGACGACCCTCGATCGACACCGTGGATCGCGGCCGACGTGTTCGGCGCGGCGCCGCGCGAGCTGCTGCGCTCGGTGAGCCTGCAGCAGACGCTGCAGCTGATCCGGGTGACGGTCGAGGTCGTCGAAGACCGCGTGAAGGACGGCGGTGAGCCACTCCGCGAGGCCATCCTGCTGTACTCGCGCGAGATCGCGTTCGCCGCGGCCGACGTCTACGCTCGCGCGGCCGAGGCGCGCGGACTCTGGGATGCGCGCCTCGAGGCGCTCGTCGTCGACTCGATCCTCTCCGGCGAGGCGGACGACGAGCTGCCGAGTCGGATCGCAGCCCTCGGTTGGCACGGCCACGGCGAGGTCGCGGTACTCGTGGGCACGGCGCCGAAGCAGCTCGATGTCGACCACCTGCGACGCGCCGCACGGCACATGCACGCCGATGTGCTCATCGGCGTGCAGGGCAACCGCCTCGTGCTCGTCATCGGTCGCGCCGACCCCGAAGAGCGTGAGGGCGACGACGCCATCGGCACGGCACCGGCGCTCACCTTCCTCGAGATCGCCTCGCAGCTCGAACCGCACTTCGGGTCGGGTCATCTCGTGCTCGGCCACGCCGTGCCGAACCTCGTCGATGCGTCGAAGAGCGCGAAGGCGGCGCTCGCGGGCTTCGCGGTCGCCCGCTCCTGGCGGCACGCGCCGCGCCCGGTGCACGCCGACGACCTGCTCCCCGAGCGTGCCCTCGCGGGCGACCCGCTCGCACGCGCCACGCTCGTGCATCGCATCTACCGGCCGTTGCAGGCGCACTCGACCGAGCTGCTCACGACACTCTGGAGCTATCTCGACAACGGGCGTTCGCTCGAGGCGACGGCCCGCGAGTTGTTCGTGCACCCGAATACGGTGCGGTACCGACTGAAGCGGGTCTCCGACGTCATCGGCTGGGACGCCACCGGCGCGCGCGAAGCGCTCATCCTGCAGTCCGCGCTCATCATCGGTTCGATGAGCGACCACGAGCACGCCCCGCGGCGTTCGGGCGGCTGACGCGCTGTACCGTCGGCACAAGGCTTTTGCGAAGAGCTTGTAGCGTGTGCACACCCGGCGTGTCCTCGTGATTGGCAGACTGAGATGGTGATTGTCGTCGTCGCCCCAGGACAGGGCTCGCAAACCCCCGGCTTCCTCTCCCCCTGGCTCACCGAACCCGCATTCGCCGACCACCTCGCCGCGCTGTCGGACGCGGCCGGTCTCGACCTCGTCCGCCACGGCACCGAGAGCGATGCCGACACGATTCGGGACACCTCGGTCGCACAGCCGCTCATCGTTGCTGCGGGCCTGCTCACGCTGGGCGCGCTGCTCGACGGCGACCGCGCGGCGAAGCTCGGCGGCATCGCCGGGCATTCGGTCGGCGAGATCACCGCCGCGGCCGGCGCCGGGGTGCTGGCGGAGCGCGAGGCGATGCGCTTCGTCTCCGAGCGCGGCCGGGCGATGGCGGATGCCGCGTCGCTCGCCCCGACCGGAATGAGCGCCGTCCTCGGCGGCGATGAGCAGCAGTTGCTCGCACGGCTCGCCGAGCTCGACCTCGAACCCGCGAACTTCAACGGCGGCGGCCAGGTCGTCGTCGCGGGCGCGCTCGACGCCCTCGAGCAGCTGAAGGCCGAGCCGCCCGCCGGCGCACGGGTCGTCCCGCTGCAGGTCGCCGGAGCGTTCCACACGCGCTACATGCAGCCCGCGGTCGAGCACCTTGCGGCGGTCGCCGCAAGCCTCGCCCCGGCCGATCCCGCGCTGCCCCTCTGGACCAACCGCGACGGCAGCACCGTCGATTCCGGAAGCGCCTTCCTCGAACTGCTCGTCGGCCAGGTCTCGTCACCAGTGCGGTGGGATCTCTGCATGGCGTCGTTCCAGGAGGCCGGGGTCACCGGCATCATCGAGTTGGCGCCGGCGGGAGCACTCGTCGGACTCGCGAAGCGAGGGCTCAAGGGCGTGCCCACGGTTGCCGTGAAGACCCCTGACGACCTCCCCGCGGCGATCGAGCTCATCGAGCAGAGCGCCTGAGCGGGCCGAGCGTCCCGAGCACCGAACACGAGAAAGCCGAGCATGACGAAACCCACCCTGCAGCAGTCGCGCGGACCCGCGTTCACCCGTATCTACTCGCTGGGCGCAGCCCGCGGCGAGCACGCCGTCCCGAACAGCGACCTCATCGGGCCCATCAATTCCTCGGACGAGTGGATCCAGCAGCGCACCGGCATCATCACCCGCGCACGTGCCGGAGCCGACGTGCCGGCGGTCGACCTCGCGACCGATGCGGCGCGCGAGGCGATCGAGCGCTCCGGGGTCGCCCCCGAGGCGATCGACCTCGTCATCATCGCGACGATCTCGAACGTGCGACAGACCCCCTCGATGGCCGCGGTCGTCGCCGACCGCGTCGGTGCCAACCCTGCTGCCGCCTACGACACCAACGCTGCGTGCGCCGGTTACGCCTACGCGGTCGCACAGGCGGATGCGCTCATCCGCGCGGGTGCCGCGACCTACGCGCTCGTCATCGGCGCCGAGAAGCTCTCGGACGTCGTCGACCCGACCGACCGCAGCATCTCGTTCCTCCTCGGTGACGGCGCGGGCGCCGTCGTGATCGGTCCGAGTGACACACCCGGCATCGCGCCGACCGTCTGGGGATCCGACGGCTCGAAGGCCGACGCGGTGAGCATGAACCACACACTCACGGAGTTCCGCGATGGCACCGCCGAGTGGCCGACGCTGCGTCAAGAGGGCCAGACGGTCTTCCGTTGGGCGGTCTGGGACATGGCGAAGGTCGCGAAGCAGGCGCTGGAGGCCGCAGGCGTGACGAGCGACGATCTCGCCGCGTTCATCCCCCACCAGGCGAACATGCGCATCATCGACGAGTTCGCCAAGCAGCTCAAGCTTCCCGAGTCGGTGGTGATCGCTCGCGACATCGCCACGACCGGCAACACCTCGGCCGCGTCGATCCCGCTCGCGACCCATCGCCTGCTGGAGGAGCATCCCGAACTCTCGGGGGGCCTCGCCCTGCAGATCGGCTTCGGCGCCGGACTCGTGTTCGGCGCCCAAGTGGTGGTTCTGCCCTGAACCGCCTGTCCACCTACATCTAGACTGTTCCTCGGTCAAACGAGACACCCTCAAGGAGAAGAACAATGGCATTGTCCACCGAAGAAGTGCTTGCCGGCCTGGCCGAGCTCATCAACGACGAGACCGGCATTGCGACCGACACGGTTGAGCTGGACAAGTCGTTCACCGACGACCTCGACATCGATTCGATCTCGATGATGACGATCGTCGTCAACGCCGAAGAGAAGTTCGACGTGAAGATCCCCGATGAAGAGGTCAAGAACCTCAAGACCGTCGGCGACGCCGTGAGCTTCATCGTCAAGGCCCAGGCCTAGCCGCTGCGTGGAGCGGGCCTCGGCGTCAGGCCGGGGTCCGCTCGATTCAGTTTCGACTGTTCTCCCAACGGAGTGAATCTCGTATGACCAAGAAGATCGTCATCACCGGCATCGGTGCGACCTCACCGCTCGGCGGCACCGCCCGCGACAGCTGGAACGCCCTGCTCGCCGGGGAGTCGGGCGCGCGCGCCCTCGAGCAGGAGTGGGTCGAGGAACTCGCCCTCCCCGTCACGTTCGCCGCATCCGCGAAGGTCGCCACGGCCGACGTGCTCGAGCGCCACGAGGTGAAGCGACTCGATCCGTCGAGTCAGTTCGCCCTCATCGCGGGCCGCGAAGCGTGGGCCGACGCCGGTGCTCCCGAGGTCGCGCCCGAGCGGCTGGGCGTCGACTGGTCGACCGGCATCGGCGGCGTGTGGACCCTGCTCGATGCGTGGGACACCCTGCGCGAGCGCGGCCCCCGTCGGGTGCTGCCGATGACCGTGCCGATGCTCATGCCCAATGGTCCGGGCGCCGCCATCGGCATGGACCTGCACGCACGTGCCGGCATCCGTACCGTCGTGTCGGCCTGCGCGTCGAGCACCGAAGCGCTCGTGAACGCCTACGACCACCTGCAGCAGGGTCTCGCCGATGTCGTCATCGCCGGCGGTTCCGAGGCGGCCATCCACCCGCTGCCGATCGCGGCATTCGCGTCGATGCAGGCACTCTCGCGCCGCAACGACGACCCCGCGGTCGCGTCTCGTCCCTACGACGTCTCGCGTGACGGCTTCGTGCTCGGCGAGGGCGCCGCGGCGCTCGTCGTCGAGACCGAAGAGCATGCCAAGGCGCGCGGCGCCCGCATCTACGCCGAGCTGCTCGGCGGTGCGGTGACGAGCGATGCCTACCACATCACGGCTCCCGACCCCGAGGGCTCGGCAGCCGCGCGCGCCATGAAGGCGGCCGTCGAAGGCGCGGGTGCGAGCCTCTCCGAGGTGCACCACATCAATGCGCACGCGACGAGCACCCCGGTCGGCGACATCGCCGAGTACAACGCGCTGCGGCGCGTCTTCGGTGACGGGCTCGAGGGCATCGCCGTGTCGGCGACGAAGGCCTCGACCGGTCACCTCCTCGGCGGGGCGGGCGCCATCGAGGCGCTGTTCACCGTGCTCGCCCTGCACGAGCGCACGCTGCCACCGACGATCAACCTCGCCGAGCAGGATCCCGAGATCCCCCTCGACGTCGTCACCTCGCCGCGCCCGTTCGACGGGGAGGGCGTCGCTATCAGCAACTCGTTCGGCTTCGGCGGACACAACGCCGTCGCGGCGTTCCGCACGGCGTAGCCGAGCGGACGACTGCAGCACGCGGCGTACGCACCCGCGAGAAGACCCCGGTCGCAGGAATGCGCCGGGGTCTTCTCGTCACGTCTCGCGAGCTTCGCTCGTGCGTCGCCGGGATGCTTCGACCGACGATCGCGTCACGCCGCTCGCGATCCGTGCATCGCTCACCCCACCTGGTGCAACCAGACGACGGGGGCGAAATCACTGGCATGACGGAACGGCTCGAGCTCGTCGTCCCATGCCTGCCCGAGCGCGAGTCGCAGCTCACGATGGAGCTCGCGGGCGTCGTGGCCGCCGATCTCCATCGCGTAGCGAATGCGATCCTCGGGGATCACGGTGTTGCCGACCGTGTCGGTCTGCGCGAAGAACACGCCGAGATCTGGTGTGTGCATCCAGCGGGCGCCGTCGGAGCCCGGCGAGGAGTCTTCGCTCACCTCGAACCGAAGCTGTTCCCACCCGCGCAGGGCGGAGGCGAGCTTCGCTCCGCTGCCGGGCTCGCCCTGCCAGGTGAACTCGGCACGCATGCTGCCGCGCAGCACGGGCTGCTCCTGCCAATCGAAGTTCACCGCGGTGCCGAGCGCCGTGCCTGCCGCCCATTCGACGTGCGGACAGAGCGCGCGCGGCGAGGAATGTACGAAGAGCACACCCTGCGCGGCGCGTGCGGGCCGCACGACCGTCTCTGCCATCTCGATCTCCGTTCTGTGAGGTGCGTCTTCCCCTACGACCTCTGAACGATGGATGACCCGGTGTTCGATTGTGGACGGACGGAGCCGTCATCGCCGATTATGCCCCGGATCAGGCGGCCTGACAAGCAATCCGCCGACCGGGCGCGCCGCAGCCCCGGGATTCGTTCGAACTGTATGCTCAGTGAATCATTCCCCCTCTTCGAATGGAGCGACGAATGGCCGTGCGCGATGCACTGCTCACCCTGCTCACCACCGGCCCCGCCTACGGCTTCCAGCTCCACGGTGCGCTCGAGTCGCGCACGGGCGGTCGCCGCCGAGTGAACGTCGGCCAGACGTACGCGACGATCGAGCGCGCGACGAAGAGCGGCCTGATCGAGTCGGCCGGCGCGACCGCCGACGGCCTGCCGCAGCACCGGTTGACGAAGGCGGGTCGCCATGCCGTCGACGCCTGGCTGGGCGGAGCGGATGCCGCGGGCGCAGACCCGTGGGACGAGACCGTCGATCGCGTGCTCGTGGTCGCATCACTGCCGGGGCTCGATCCGTCGGCCGTGATCGCCGCTGAGCGCGAGCGCTGGGACGCACGGCGGCTCGAGGCGGAGTCAGCGGTGACCGAGCACCCGACCGGGACGGCATCGAGCGGTGCGGAGGCCGAGCTTCGGCGCCTCGCGATCGCGGCGGACGCCGCTCGCGCGGTCGCCGCGATCAGCTGGCTCGACGTCGTGGCTCGAGCCGCGGCATCCGATCGCCCGCTCTCGTTCGCGCCGAGCGACGACCGGCCGCGCCGCGGTCGCCGCCCGGGCCGCACCGCGGTCGCTCAGGCGTCGGCCATGGCGTAACTGTCGACGATCGCCGACTCGAGCGGAAAGTCGACAGGGAAGTCGCCGAACAGGAGACGCGCGGCCGCATGCGCGGTCTCGTGAACCGCTGCGGCGACCTCGTCGGCGTGTTCACGGGGCGTGTGCACGATGATCTCGTCGTGGAGGAAGTAGACGAGGTGCGGCATCCGCTCGAAGACCGGGCCCGAGCGTTCGGCAGGCGTCGCGACCGGCGCGAACTGCGCGAGGCGCGGGCGCAGCGCCGCCATCCAGCAGAGCGCCCACTCGGCAGCGCTGCCCTGCACCACGAAGTTGCGCGTGAAGCGACCCCATTCGCGGGCGACCGACCGCGCGCGCCGCTCGTCGGCCGGCGTCGCCTCGGGCTGGCTCGCCTGCGCCTGCGCTACCCGCCAACCATCGCCCGGCGACGGAGAGGATCGCCCCAGGTTGGTGGTCACCACTCCCCCGCGTTCACCCGTCGCCGCGGCCCGATCGACGAGTGCCATGGCGCGCGGATACGCCCTCGCCAACCGCGGCACGAGGCGCCCGCTGTCGCCCGTCGTCGCGCCGTACATGGCGCCGAGGATCGCGACCTTCGCCTGGTCGCGGTTCTCGACCACGCCCGACTCGACGATGCCGCGGTAGATGTCGCGGCCGCGGCCGGCCGCCGCCATGGCCTCATCACGCGCCATCGCGGCGAGCACGCGCGGTTCGAGCTGGGCGGCGTCGGCGACCACGAGGGTCCAGCCGGGGTCGGCCACCACCGCGCTGCGCACGATCTTCGGAAGCTGGAGCGCGCCCCCGCCCGATGTCGCCCAGCGCCCCGTCGCGGTGCCGCCGGGGACGTAGTCGGGCCGGAACCGACCGTCGTGCACCCACTCGTCGAGCCACGCCCAGCCGTTCGCGCTCAGGAGTCGCATGAGCTTCTTGTACGCGATCAGCGGCTCGATGGCCGGGTGGTCGTGCTCGCCGAGCTCCCAACGCGAGGTGGAGTCGACCTGGATGCCGGCGCGGCGCAGGGCGCGCAACAGGTCGACCTGGGAGTCGAGATTGACGGATGGCCCGGCGAGCGCCGCGCGCACGGCCGCGGCGAGTCGCTCGACGTGCGCGGGCTTGAATCCGGGCTTGGGCCTCGCGCCGAGCGTCTGCTCGAGCACCCGTTCATGCACGGCGCGATCCCATGGGATACCCGCGGCATGCATCTCGGCGCCGATGAGCGCCCCGGCTGACTCCGCGGCGAGCAGCAGGCGCAGCGCGCGCGGGTCTGCGCTCTCGGCGACCATCGCCTGCTGACGGTCGAGTTCTCGTGCCAGGGACTCGATCGTCACGGCGGACCCGTCGGTCGCCCCGGTGTCGGAGGCTCGGACGTCGCTGCCTTCGTCGACGGCGCCCGCGGGGTCGATGTCGGCGAACTCGTCGAGTTCGAACAGGGTGTCGTGCGATCGGCCCGCCGCCACCGGCGCCGCCGCGCCCGCCGTGCCCGCCTCGGCCGGCCCCGGCGGGAGCCACGGCGGCCGCCCGTGCCGCCCGGATGACCTGACCTGCTCGGTCAGCGTGGAGCGGTCGAGGATCGCGGCGCAGAGACGCAGGTCGTGACACCGGTCGACGCGGACTCCTGCCTCGAGCAGTGCCGGGTAGAGAAGGTGCGTCTCGGCCCACACCCAGCGCGGATGCGACGCCGCATCGAGTTCGCGCACCGCCGCGGGGAGCTCATCGGAGCCGACCACGGCGAGGGGTTGCGACGGGCGTGCGGGGTCGACGATCGCGAAGCGGGCCCGCTCGGTTCCCGCGATGATCAACTGCACCACCCCATTCTGGCGGTCGCCTCCGACAGCGTCGGGCCGCGATCGTCGCGGCGCCGCACGATGTCGGTGGCTGCCGTCAGGATGAGGTCATGGAGTCTTCGGGAGGTCGGCGTTGGTCGCGGTGAGCTTCGGCTGCGGCCATGGCGCCGAGCAGGGCGCGGCGGGCGTCGTCGCGCTCGGGCGCGCGTGCCCACTGTGCATGCTGATCCATGAGACCCACCGATCTCGAAGCGAGCTCCTGCGCAAGGTCGCGCCACCGCACCGCGCCGCGCTCGCACGCGAGACGCGCATCGGCGCCGAGTACGAGTGGCGCTGCGGGCGCGGCCACGATCGCTACCGCGCCACGGTTCGCGAGGTGCTCACCGGCACGGCGTGTGCGAAGTGCCGTGCGAACGCCGCCGGACCGGCAGCCGCGCGCGAGGCGGGCGTGCCGTTCATGAATCCCGCCCTGCGCACGCGCACATCGCAGACCGAGCAGCGACTGAAGGCGCTGCTCGGCGAGCGCATCCGCCTGAACCACCGGGTCAACTCCATCCACATCGCGCGCACGTTCTACGGGCGTGACGAGGTCTGGCCCGACGTCATCGTGCCGCAGCTGCGCATCGCGGTGGAGTACGACGACCCCGGCCGGTCCCGGCGCGCGCACCTCGGACTCAAGGAGGCGTCCGACCTCGACAAAGACGACGCCTTGCGGGAGGTCGGCTGGGAGGTCATCCGCATCCGTGCAGGCGGGCTCGAGTCGCTCGGGGCGAACAGCATCGTCTGCGATCAGCTCACGCCGCTCGTGGTCCACGAGGTCGTCGCCGCCATGCGGCGCATCAGGGGCGATGCCGCCGTCGACGCGATCATGCTTGCGCAGGCAGCCCCGGCCGGCGCGACCACGATGTCGCCCGAGCACATCTCGAGCGCCTGACCCGGGGTCTCATCCGGGGCATGGAACCCCCGAGGCGGTGTGCCGAGGCATCCGTACGCGACATCCGCGTCCTACGAATCGAACCCGAGGCCGAGCGCATCGAGCGTCTTCAACAGCAGGTTGCGGCGCCCCTCGCGGTGGTCGGCTCGGTCGAGCGACCACCGCGTGAGGTTGATGCCGATGGATGCCGCGGGCTCGGGCGGGAACGGCCACGGACGGTCCTCGACCATTGCGAGGGAGGTGCGCTCGGTGTCGAGGCCTGCGAGCCGATCGAGCATGACGTCGGCGGCGAACCGTGCCGCACCGACGCCGAGGCCGGTGAAGCCGGCGGCGTAGGCGACCTTGCCGCGCCGGGCGAGCCCGTAGAAGGCGCAGAAGCGCGTGCTCGCGTCGATCGCGCCCGACCAGCGATGCGTGAACCGGAGGCCCTCGAGCTGTGGGAACGTCGCGAGGAAGTGGTTCGCGAGCGTCTCGAACGTCGAGCGGCGGTCCTCGTACTCGGGCATGACCTTGCCCCCGGCGTGATAGATCGCGTCGTAGCCGCCGAAAAGGATCCGGTCGTCGGCGCTCAGCCGGTAGTAATGGAATTGGTTCGCGAGGTCGCTGACCCCCTGCCGATTGCGCCAGCCGATCTCGTCGAGCTGCGCGGCCGACAGCGGCTCGGTCATGAGCACGTAGTCGTACACGGGCACGGTCATCAGCCGGTTGCGCTTGAGCAATGACGGGAACACGTTCGTCGCGAGGGCGACGCGCGGGGCGCGAACGGTGCCGTGGTCGGTGACGACCTCGACCCGGTCACCGGCGTCGTCGATGCGACGAACGGCGGTGTGCTCGCGCAATTCGACGCCGTGCTCGGCGGCGACGCGCGCGAGCTCGGCGGCGAGCTTCGCGGGGTGCACGATCGCGTTCGTCCGGCGATCCCAGCGCCCCGCGAGGTACGTCGGCGAAGCGAGCTCGGCGCGCACGGCGTCGCGGTCGAGGAACACGTCGCTGCCGTCCGCGGCATCGGCCCCCGACAGCCAGCCCACCTGATGAGGCTCGACCGCGACCGCGAGCAGACCGGTGCGCTCGAAGTCGCAGTCCATCCCATACCGGGCGACGGTCTCCTCGATGGCGTCGAGGTTCTCGACGCCGAGCCTCGTGAGGGTCTCCATCTCGTCAGGCCAGCGCGACGTCCCGTTCTCCTCGCCGTGGGTGAGGCTCGCCTCGCAGAACCCGCCGTTGCGGCCCGACGCCGCCCAGCCGACGGCCTCGGCTTCGAGCAGCACCACCCGCAGGCCGGGTTCCCGCTCGACCGCGCGCAGCGCGGTCCACAGGCCCGTGTACCCGCCGCCGACCACGACGAGGTCGGCCTCGGCGTCCCCGGCGAGCGCGGGGTGGGCGCTCCGGCGGTCTTGGATGTCGTCGATCCAGAACGAGCGGGCCACCGTGCCCGCGAGAGCGTGCTCGACGGCCGCGGGCGATGGAGTCGCGCGCTCGAAGACGGTGGTGTGGGCGCTCACTGCTCCCCCTCGTGGCCGTTCCGGCCCGATACCGTGCTGACCGCGACCGACGGGCTCGCGCACCGGAGTTCGGGCGCGGATTCGTACGGGGACGCGTCGCCGGTGCTCGCAGCGTGCAGCGCGACAGCGGCCGTCAGGCCGCCGATGCCGGCCTCCGCGATGATGACGTCCATCAGGGTGTTCTCCAATTCCATGGTTCGATTCGGGGTGCGCCCCGGGAGCAGACGCGGGGCGTCAGCCCTGCGTCGCGGACAGTGCGTCGATGGATGCCTCGGCCATGACCGCGTCGAGATCCCAGTCGGGCCGGGGCACCGAGTCGATGAGCAACCGCGTGTAGGGATGCTCGGGCGCATCGAGCAGCCGCACGGTGCGCCCGCGCTCGACGATCTCGCCGTCCTTCATCACCACGGTCTCCTCGCACACTCGGCGCACCACTGCGAGATCGTGACTGATGAACAGCACGGTCAGGCCCCGCTCACGCCGGATCTCGGCGACGACGTCGAGAACCTGGGCCTGCACCGAAACGTCGAGCGCACTCGTCGCCTCATCCATCACGAGCACGTCGGGCGCGATCGCGAGGGCGCGGGCGATGGCGACCCGCTGTCGCTGGCCGCCCGAGAGCGTGCGAGGCCGCGCGTTCGCGTGCTGCTCGGCAAGGCCGACCAGGTCGAGGAGCTCCAGCACGCGGGTGCGGGCCTCGGCCGAGGCGAGCCTGGTGTGCAGTCGCAGCGCGTCCTCGATCGCGCGGCCGGCGGTGATGCGCGGGTCGAGCGAGAGGTACGGGTCCTGGAAGACCATCTGCACGCTGCGCGCGTGCGCGAGCCGCTCGTCGCGCGTGCGCGGTGCCGCCGTGCGCTCCCGGCCGGCGATGCGGATGTCCCCCGCGTCGGCCTGCTCGAGTCCGACGATCATGCGCGCCAGCGTCGACTTTCCGGATCCCGATTCGCCGACGACGCCGAGCGCCCCGCCGCGCGCGATCTCGATCGAGGCATCGGCGACCGCGCGCACCGGCTCCTTGCCGCGTCGGTGGTAGGTCTTCGAGAGCCCGAGCGTCGCGAGCATCGGCCCGGCCGCCGGTCGAGTCGGCGCGCCAGCGCCGTATCGAGACTGCGCACTGGGCAGTCGGGTGTCTGGTGCGGAGGTCTCGATACGCTCGCCGGCGCTTACTGCTCGACCGACGGATGCCTCGCCGACCGCGATGGTGGGCGTGGCGGCCACGAGCCGCTTCGTGTACTCGGCGCGCGGCTCGCGGAACACGCGCCGGGCGTCACCGTGCTCCTCGACGCGCCCGCCGCTCATCACGACCACGCGATCGCAGAGCGACGCCGCGAGGTTCAGGTCGTGGGTGATGAAGAGCATGCCCATGTCACGGCTCGCGCGTTGCTCGGCGAGCACCGTGATGATCTCGGCCTGGGTGGTCACGTCGAGCGCGGTCGTCGGCTCGTCGCAGATGAGCAGCCTGGGCGAACTCGTGAGAGCGCCGGCGATCATGACGCGCTGCAGCATGCCGCCCGAGAATTCGTGCGGGTACTGGCGCAGGTGGTCCTCTGGGCGCGGCAACCGCACTGCGTGCAGCAGCTCGATCGCGCGCGCCCGGGCCTCGGCGGTCGACTTGCCCTCGCAGAGGCGCAGGGTCTCGGTCATGTGGTCGCCGATCGTGCGCATCGGGTTGATGCCAGCGCGCGGGTCCTGGAAGATCATCGATGCCCGGTGGCGGCGGAGGTCGAGCAGCTCCCCCATCGGGGCGCCGAGCACCTCCCGGCCGTCGAGACGCACCGAACCGCCGGTGGTCGCACGATCGGGCAGCAGGCCGAGCACCGAGCGGGCGGTGACCGACTTGCCCGAGCCAGACTCGCCGACGAGGCCCACGGTCTCACCTGCGGAGACGTCGAGGCTGATGCCGTCGAGCAGGCGGTTGCCGTTCGGCAGGTCGAGCGTGAGCCCGGAGATGTCGAGGAGTGTCATGCGGGGGTCCCTCCGCCGATCCGGTCTGAGAGTTCTTCGCCGACCACGTTGACCGCGACCACGACGATGACGACGGCCACGGCCGGCACGAGCGCCGGCAGGAAGTACCCGCCGATGAGTCCGGCCTGGGCCTCGTTGATCATGGCGCCCCAGTCGGCGGTCGGCGCCTGCACCCCGAGGCCGAGGAACGACAGGCCCGCGAGCTCGGCGAGCACGTACCCGAAGTTCAGCGTGGACTGGGCGCCGACGATCGGCGTGACGTTCGGCAGCACGCGTCGCAGGGCGATCCACGCTCCGCCGAAGCCCTGCACGCGATACGCGGCCACGTACGGCCGATTGCGCTCCGCGGCGACGAGCGTGCGAGTGAGGCGCGCGACGAACGGCGCGTACGCGATGCTCATCGCGATCACCGGGGCGACGAGGCCCTTTCCGAACAGCGCGACCGCGAGGATCGCGATGAGCAGCGCGGGGAACGCGAAGATGACGTCGAAGATCCGGCCGAGCACGGCGTCGATCCAGCCGCCCCGCCAGCCCGCGAGGAGTCCGAGCAGGACGCCGAGGATCGTCGACGAGACGACCACGAGCAGCGGGCCGAGCAGCGCGGTGCGCGCGCCGAAGATCATGCGGCTCAGGATGTCCCTGCCGAGGCCGTCGGTGCCGAGCCAGTGCTCTGGCGACGGCCCCGCATAGAACGCGGAGAAGTCGACCTGGTCGGGGTCGTACGGCGCGATGAGCGGTGCGAAGACGGCGGCGAGCGTCATCACGGCGAGGACGCCGAGGCTGATCAGGTAGGTCGTCGAGCTGCGGCGCCGGGCGCGAGGTGCGCGCAGCACCTTGACGGCGAGCGTGGGCGTGGTCATCGGGCACCAGCTCCTGCGGCGGATCGAGGATCGATCCAGGGTTCGAGGATGTCGATGATCGCGTTGACCACCACGAACGCGGTCACGACGAACATCACGATCGCCTGCACCACTGGGAAGTCGAGCCGGTCGACCGACTGCACGAGCAGGGATCCCATGCCCGAAAGGCCGAACGCGGCCTCGACGATCGCGCTCGAGACGAGCAGGCCTGCGACGAGGACGCCGGCGACCGTGAGGATGGGCCGGATCGCGTTGCGGAAGACGTGGCGACGGATCACCGTCGCGCGCTTCAGCCCGCGGCTCATGGCGACCTCGACATGCTCGCGGCCGAGCTGCTCGACCATCGAGGAGCGGGTCACCTTGCCGACGAGCACCACGAAGACGATCGCGAGGGCGATCGAGGGCAGCACGAGGTGGTAGATCGTGTCGAGGAAGCCCTCACCCGACCCGAACGACGGGAACCATCTGAGCTGCACCGAGAAGACGGCGATGAGCACGATGGAGCCGACGAACGACGGGACGGCGCCGAGCACGGTGAGGCCGACGAGCGTCGCGCGATCCGCGATCCGTCCCCGGTTGAGCGCCGCGACGGCGCCGGCGCTCAGGCCGATGACCGCGATGAGCAGGCCGGCCATGACGACGAGTCCGAGCGTGACCGGGAGCCGCTCGCCGAGCACGGTCGAGACATCCTGGCGGTACTGGAGCGAGCGACCGAAGTCGCCCTGCAGCGCTCCGAACAGCCAGTTGAGGTACTGCTGCCACGGCGGCAGGTCGAGCCCGTACTGGGCCGTGACCGCCGCAACGGCGTCGGGGCTCGGCGTGCGGCCGCGGAGCAGGAAGCTCACCGGGTCACCCGGCACTATGAAGCGCGAGAAGAAGACGAGCAGGGAGGCGAGGAAGAGCGTGAGGAGCAGGGCGCCGAGCTTGCCGGCGATCCGGCGGACGGCGGTCATCGCGCGACCGCCGGTCCGCCGGCTCGGTCGAGGTGTCGCCCGACCCGGCCCGTGGAACTAACGTGCGCCAATGGTGGCCGCCCACGGGTAGTAGAGGTACGCGATCGACGGTGCGACGCCAGTGATGCGCTCACCTTGGAACACCGTCACCGGCGACGCGTACAGCGGCAACCAGGGCAGCTCGGCGTTCGCGATGCGCTGGGCCTCGGCGGACTTCTCGCTGCGCTCGGCCGGGTCCTCGATCGCGATCGCCTCGTTCACGATCGCGGTGAATTCGGGGTTGTCCCAGTTGCCGTAGTTGCTGAACTCGCCCGGCCGGAGCACGGAGTACATCTCGAGGGGGTCGGGGCTGGAGAGATACCACGAGGTGAAGAAGAGGTCGATGCCCTCCCGTGCGCTCGGGTCGGAGAAGAGCGCCGTGTACGCGTTCGGCGTGATGGTCTCGATCGTGGCCTTCAGGCCGATCGACTGCGCCGCCGCCGCGAGGGCCTGCGAGGTGACCGCGAACTCCTGGGCGATCGGCGCGGTCGCGATGACGATCTCCTGCCCGGTCGCTCCAGCCTCCTCGGCGAGCTGCTTCGCGGCGTCGAGGTCGTAGGGGTACTCCTCGAGGCCGCCGAACGCGGTGTCGAGACCCGACTCGCTCGCGCCCACCCAGACCGACTCCGTGGTGAGGGCGTTCGTGACGTCGCCGAAGCCGGCGAGCGCCGCATCGACGACGCCTTCGCGGTCGAGCGCCATGAGCAGCGCCTGACGGACCCGCACATCGGCGAGCGGACCTTCGAGGTCGGACACGATGAAGCTGGCCACCGCCGAGTTCAGGCCGAAGGCGACCTCGCCGGAGCCCGACGCCTGCAGCTGCGGCACGGCATCCATCGGCAGCATCCATCCGCCGTCGACCTCGCCCGACTTCAGCGCGTTGACGCGCGCGTTCGCATCGGTCATGAACAGGAACTCGACCTCGCCCGACTTCGCGCGGAGCGAGTCATCCCAGTAGCCGTCGTAGCGTTCGAGCGTGATCGACTCGCCCGACTTCCACTCGCCGAAGCTGAACGGGCCCGTGCAGTTCACGCCGCCGGTCGAGTTTCCGTAGTCGGCGCCCGTCTCGGCGAGCGTCGCCGCCGATTCGATGACGCCGGCGGAGCCGCCCATGGCGAGGTTGAACTGGGAGTCGGGCTGCGTCATCGTGACCGTGACCTCGCGGTCGCCGGTCTGCTCGATGGATGCGACGTGCTGGTAGACCGAGTACCACGAGGACCCGACCGCCGGGTCGAGGTGCCGGCTCATCGACACGACGACGTCGTTCGCGGTGAGCGGCGTGCCGTCGTGGAAGGTCACGCCCTCGCGGATCGTGTAGACCCACGTCTCGGGCGTGGGGTGATCGAACGCCTCGGCGAGCCCGGGGCTCAGCGTGAAGTCGGGGTTCAGCCGGAGCAGCGACTCGCAGACGTTCGCGAGCACCTGGTTGTCGGCGTAGTCGAACGCGTAGGCGTAGTCGAGCGAGTACGGCTCGGCGTAGTTCGCCCAGGTGTACGAGTCGATGTCGCCGGAGGGTTCAGCGGTCTGGGCCGTGAGCTCCCAGTCGGCGCTCGAGTCGGGGCCGCGCTCGGGTGCGGTGCACGCCGAGAGCGCGAGCGCGGCCCCGAGGGCGCCGGCGGTGATCGCGATCGAGCGGCGCGCAGGGCCGCGGGTCGCGGAGGTGTGGGCTGCGGACATGATGCTCCTCGGATGGGGTCAGGTGGTTCGGGAGTAGACGGGCTCGCCCTCGATCCACGTGGAGACGACCGTCGAGCGGTGGATCTCCTCGACCGGGAGGCCGAACGGGTCGGGGTCGAGCACGACGAGGTTCGCGAGGTAGCCCTCGCGGATGGAGCCGGTGTCGTGATCGCGGTGGTTCACATAGGCGGTGCCGGAGGTGTACGCCGCCATCGCTGTGGCGAGGTCGAGTCGCTGACGCTCGCCGCCGAGCGGCTCGTCGTCGCGGCCGGGCGCGACCCTGTTCACGGCGATGTGGATGGCGTCCATGGGATCGGCGCTGGAGACGGGCCAGTCGCTGCCGGCAGCCAGCCGCGCGCCGTCGCGCACGAGGTCGCCGAACGGGTACTGCCTGGCTTCGGCGCCGTCCTGCAGGAACGGGAGCGTGAGCTCGTCGATCTGGTCCTCGTGGCAGGCCCAGAGCGCCTGGAGGTTCGCCACGGCGCCGAGGCCGGCGAAGCGAGCGGTCTCGGCCTCCTCGACGATCTGCAGGTGGGCGAGGTGGTGGCGGCCGTCGGTCGCGCCGTTCGCGTCGCGTGCGGCCTCGAGCGCGTCGAGCGCCTCGCGGACGGCGCGGTCGCCGAGGGCGTGGAAGTGCACCTGGAGCCCCGCGGCGTCGAGTGCGACGACGTACTCGCGCAGTCGCTCGGGGTCGACGAACGAGAGTCCGTGGTTGTGGGTGTCGTGGCCGTGCACGTCGCGGTACGGGGTGAGCATCGCGGCGGTCTGGTTCTCGGCGACGCCGTCGACCATGATCTTCGTCGACGCGAGTGAGAGGCGACCGGAGTCGATCGACGCGACCTCGTCGCGTCTCGCCGCCATCTCCGCGACCTGCTCGATGCCCCGCGTGCGCTCCCACCACTGGGCGCCGACGACGTGCACGCGCAGCGTGCCCTCGCCAAGTGCACGGAGGTAGAGCGGAAGGCCCTCGGGGACGCCGCTGAACCCGGTGCCGACGAGCGCGTCCTGCCATCCGGTGATGCCGAGGGCGATGAGCTCATCCTGTGCCCGCAGCAGGCCGGCGTACCCGAGGTCTTCGCTTGTCGCCGGGCGCACCTCGTCGAACAGCCCTCCGGCGCCCTCGTGGAAGGTGCCCGCCGGAGTGCCGTCGGGTTCGCGCTCGATGCGGCCGTCGGCCGGGTCGGGTGTCGATGCGTCGATGCCGGCGAGACGGATCGCGGCGGAGTTCGCCCAGGTGCTGTGGTGGTCGCGGCTGAGCAGCAGCACGGGGCGATCGGGCACGACGGCGTCGAGCAGGCCGCGGACCGGCGCGCCGCCCGGGAAGTGGTCCATCGACCAACCGCCGCCGAGGATCCACGGCTCATCGCGGTTCGCTTCGGCGTACGCCGCGACCGCGGCGACCGCGCCCTCGGCATCGGCAGCCTCGGTGAGGTTGCACTGGAGCAGCTCGACTCCGGCCCCGATCGGATGCACATGCGCGTCCTGGAAGCCGGGGCTGAGGAGCGCTCCGCCGAGCCGCACCACGTCGGTGCCTTCGCCGACGAGACCCGCGGCATCCGATTCGGGCACGATGGCGACGATGCGACCGTCGGCCACCGCGACGGCGTGGCCGGAGAGGGGTTCGCCGGTTCCGGTGAAGACGGCACCGCCGGTGAAGAGTACGTCAGCAGGCAATGCGCCCCTCGCTTCCTCGTTGAACAGGGTCGGACGAGGAGACGATACCCACGCCGCAACACTGCTGTCAACATCGTTGACAGCGGTGTTGCCAAATTGGGTATGCTGGTCGGGCGCCACGCCCGCGCGCACGTCACCGAACTGGGTCGCGGGCTGGCAGCATGAACTGCGCAGAGCCGACACCGGAGAGGGCGATGACGACAGCAACGAGTTCGGACCGCAGCAAGGAACAGCGGCCCCCGGGCGGCAGAGTGCGCCTCGACCGGCAGACCATCATCGCCACCGGCCTCGAACTGGCGGCCCAGCCGGGCACCACCTCGATCTCAGTCCGCGAGCTCGGCGCCCGGCTGGGCGCCGACCCCACGGCGATCTACCGCCACTTCCGCAACAAGGAGCACCTCATGCAGGCGCTCCTCGATGAGGTGATCGGCCGCAGCGTTGCCGCGGTCACGGCGTCACCCGAGCACTGGCGCGACCGATTGCGGCAGCTCGCGGAGTCGACGCTCGACCTGTTCGCCGCGTACCCGGCGATCGGCGTCGAGGCGATCGTGCTCACCACCCACGGTCCGGGCGAACTCGACGCGATCGAGTTCATGCTCGACGCGTTCTCGCGCGCCGGCCTCAGCGGCGACGACCTCGTGCGCCACTACGCCCTCCTCGCCTCGCACGTCCTGTCGAGCGCCGCCGGCATCGCCCGCGGCCGCAGCGAGCGCGGCTGGAACGCCGACGCCACGAGCCCCTGGTTGGAGGGGCCGATCCTCGCCGACCCGCGGACGTATCCGCTCATCTCGAGTTTCGGGGCGCAGCTGTCCGCCCTCGAAGACCGCGAACTGTTCCTCCTCGGCGTCGAGGCGGTCATCCAGTCCGCCGAGCGCACGGCACGCGCCGACGCCTGAGCTCCGCGCAGCGCAGGTGCTCGCGCCCGGCGGCACGCGGAAGCGTCGCGGGAAACCTCAGAGCACCAGCCCGTGACCGAATCGGAACAGCGGATCAGCCGTGTCGAACGGCACATCCGGCCGACTCGCTTCGACGGCGGCCATGCTGCTCGGCAGGTCGAACGGCAGCCT
Organism: Agromyces cavernae; assembly: GCF_021044935.1. Classification (GTDB taxonomy): domain Bacteria; phylum Actinomycetota; class Actinomycetes; order Actinomycetales; family Microbacteriaceae; genus Agromyces; species Agromyces cavernae. Next base: position 238,395 of record NZ_JAJNMP010000002.1, on the reverse strand, counting down.
TCCCCTGGGCGTGGCGCGACCGAACAGCACGTCGAGGATCGCCTCGGGTGCGGCCCCGTAGTTCGCGACGATCGCGGCGGTCGTCTCGACGATCGGCGCGAGGATCGCCGGGCGGTCGAGGAAGACGTCGACCACGGTCGGCACCTGCGCGGCAATGCCTCCGATGTGCTCGACCTGGTCATCGCTGAACGCGAGTGAGCCGGCATGGAAGAAGTTCTCGAAGACCGTCGCCCGCTCTTCGTACGGCGCGTGGATGCGGACGATCGCGACATCCGCATCCGCCGGCACGTCGACGACGGTTCCGTATGCGCTCGCGATCTCGGGCGCGATCCCCTCGATGTAGAGCTTCGCCCCGTCGGCGAGCGGGAGGATCGGCGTGCCTCCGGTGGCCGGCAGCTTGTTGGTGAGCACCGTGACGGACGCCCGCTGCGCCGCCTCGCCCGCCGCACGGAACTCGGCGTTGCCGACCACGGCGGACGCACGGACCGGGTCCACGTAGGGGTCGTCGAACAGTCCGAGCACGAACTTCTCGCGCAGGAGACGGCGCACCGACACGTCGAGGCGTGCCTGCGCAACCTCTCCGCTGCGAACCAGGTCGACGAGCAGCTCGGGGCACGCCTCGCCGCCGAACTGGTCGGCACCGGCGTCGAGCACCTTCTTCATGCGCTCGCGCGGCGACAGGTGTTCGACGCCCCACGCTCGCGCGGGGAACGGCTGGCCGAAGATCTCACCATCGGTGATGAGCCCCCAGTCGGTGCAGACGATGCCGTCGAAGCCGTAGCGCTCACGCAGAAGCCCCGTGATGATCGACCGGTTGAACCCGAAGCCGACCTCCTCGTGCTCTGTGCCCACCGGCATTCCGTAGTACGGCATGATCTGGCTGGTTCCGGCGTCGAACGCCGCCTCGAAGGGCTTCAGGTGCAGCTCGAACTCGCCGCCCGGGTACACCTGCTCGCGACCGTAGTCGAAGTGGGGGTCCTCGCCGTCCTTCTGCGGCCCGCCGCCCGGGAAGTGCTTGGTCATCGTCGCGACCGACTCCGGTCCGAGCTGGGTGCCCTGGAAGCCGCGGATGTATGCAGCGCCGAGTCGTGCCGTGAGCTCGGCGTCCTCGCCGAACGTGGCCAGCTGCCTGGACCAGCGCGGCTCCGTGGTGAGGTCGACCTGGGGGTGCAGGGCGACGCGGATGCCGACCGCGGTGTACTCCTGGCGTGCGATGTCGCCGAAGCGCTCGACGAGCGCCTCGTCGCGGGTGGCCGCGAGGCCCAGCGTCTCGGGCCACACCGAGAACGCCCCGGTGGTCAGGCCGGCGAGCGGGTTGTCGCTGTACGAGTGGCGCGGGTCGGTCGAGATCGTCACGGGGATGCCGAGGCGGGTGCTCGCGGCCAGTTCCTGCAGGCGGTTCTGCCATTCGGCGATGAGCTCGGGCTTCGAGGCGGCAGCGAGGATGTTGAAGTGATTCATGAGTCGTCCGGCGACGAGGTCACGCGTGCCCGGCAGGCCGAACGCGTTCACGCCCTCGGCGAGGGTGCCGTCGTCGTTCATGACGATCATGGTCTGGAAGAAGAGGCCCGCCTTCTCCTCGAGGGTCATCTGCTCGAGCAGGATCTCGACGCGCTCGTGAACCGGAAGGCTCGCGTCACGATAGCGGGTGTCGACGGCGGTGTCGGTGGTCGTGGTCGTGGTCGTAGTCGTGGTCTCGTCGAGCTCGGTCATGGTTTCCTCACGTCGTGTGTTTCGATGTCGGATGCCCGCCCCGATGTCGACGGTGTTGCGGGCAGCACTGGGGCGAGGCATCCGATCGGGTGATCAGTCCTGTCGGGCGTTCGCGAGCGCGATGAGCTGCTCGATCTGCTCGTAGGTGACCGGGATGCCGGGGAAGCCGACGAGACGACCGATCGGGAACGACGCCATCATCTTCTCCATGCCGTCGTCGGTGAAGACGTCGCTCTCGCCGAGCCCGGCCGTGAACGATCCCATCGCCTGCATGACGATCGGCCCGGCGATCGGGTTCGCCATGACGTCGCCGATCGACGACTCCATCGTCAGTGGCAGCCGCACGTCGTCGCCGGCCACGTCGACAGCGCCGACGAGACGGATGTCCCGGCTCGACGCCCCCACTTCGACGGTGTACGCGCCTCCCTCGACGATCCAGTGGTCGACGCGGATGTCCCAGTAGGCGAGGTCCTCGCGGCGCACCGCGACCTCGACCTCGCGCGACTCCCCCGCCTCGAGCGCGACGTTCGCGAAGCCCTTGAGCTCGCGTGGAGCGCGGGCGACGGATGACCCGGCGAGCGCCGTGTACACCTGCACGACCTCGCGCCCGGCACGGTCGCCGGTGTTCGTCACCGTGACGCGCACCGCGAGCCCTGCCTCGTCGGCGGTCGCCGAGAGACCGGAGTACGCGAATCTCGTGTACGAGAGGCCGTGCCCGAACGGGTACCGCACTGCCGCGTCGCGCGCGTCGTACCAGCGGTAGCCGACGAACAGGCCCTCGCCGTAGCGCACGTGCCCGAACTCCCCCGGGAAGTCGAGGTAGGCCGGGGTGTCCTCGAGCCGCACCGGGATCGTCTCGGCGAGCCGACCCGAGGGGTTGACGACGCCGAACAGCACGTCGGCGACGCCGCCGCCGCCGGCCTGACCGCCCAGCCAGCCCTCGACGATCGCGGGCACGTCGTCGGCGAACGGCAGTTCGACGACGCCGCCGTTGGCGAGCACGACGACGATGTTCGGGTTCGCGGCGCGCACCGCGGTCAGCAGCTCGAGCTGGCCGGCGGGCAACCGCAGGTGCTCCCGGTCGAAGCCCTCCGACTCGGCTGCGCCCGGCAGTCCGAGGAAGAGCAGGACGACGTCGGCGGCTGCCGCTGCGGCGGCGGCCTCGGCGACGAGCGCGGCATCCGCCGGGGCATCCGACGCGTCGAGCGCGAAACCGGGCGCGAAGCCGACGCGGTCGGCCCCCGCGAGCAGTTCGATCTCTGCGAGCGCGGTGTCGAGTCGCGTGGGGTTGATGAGCGAGGAGCCGGCGCCCTGGTAGCGCGGCGTGCGGGCGAACTCGCCGATGACGGCGATGCGCTGTGCGGCGTCGGAACCCGTCGCGAGCGGCAGCAACGTATCGTCGTTCTTCAGGAGCACGACGCCGCGTCCGGCGGCCTCGCGGGCGAGTGCGTGGTGGGCGTCGACGTCGTAGGTTTCGACGGGCTCAACCGACGAGCGAGCGTCGGCGGTGGCCTTCTGCGCGAGCTCGACGGCGCGGCGGACGGCGACATCGAGAACGGCCTGGTCGAGCCGGCCGTCGCGCACGGCGGCGACGAGCTGCGCGTCGGTGCGTCCGTCGGAGGCGGGCATCTCGAGGTCGAGGCCTGCGGGCAGGCCCGCGACGCGGTCGTTCACCGCACCCCAGTCGCTGACGACGAGGCCCTCGAAGCCCCACTCGTCGCGCAGCACGCTCGTGAGCAGCCACGGGTCCTCGCTCGTGTACACCCCGTTGAGCCGGTTGTACGAGCACATGACCGTCCACGGCTGCGCCTCCTCGACGACGCGCTGGAAACCACGGAGGTAGATCTCGCGCAGCGGCCGCGGGTCGACGTCGCTCGACGCGCGCATGCGGTCGTGCTCCTGGTTGTTCGCCGCGAAGTGCTTGAGCGAGGCGCCGACACCCTGCGACTGCAGGCCCTTCACGAGTGCGGCGCCGAGCACGCCCGAGACGAGCGGGTCCTCGGACAGGTACTCGAAGTTGCGACCGCACAGCGGAGAGCGCTTGATGTTGATGCCGGGGCCGAGCAGCACGCCGACGCCTTCTGCACGCGCCTCCTCACCGAGCGCGCGGCCCACCCGTTCGGCGAGTTCGGGGTCGAACGCCGAACCGAGCGCGACCGCGGGCGGGAAGCACGTCGCCGGAACGCTGTCGCCGATGCCGAGGTGGTCGGCGCTGCCGCGCTGCAGGCGCACGCCGTGCGGACCGTCGGTGAGCACGATCGAGGGGATGCCGGCGCGCTCGACGGCCTTCGTCGTCCAGAAGCTCGCGCCGCTCGTGAGCGACGCCTTCTCCTCGAGCGTGAGTTCGGCCACGATCTCGGCCGCCTCGCGCTCGGCGAAGCCGGTCGAGCGGTCGGTCTGCAGGGTGTCGGTCATGCTGCTCCTTCGTTCGCCGGCGCCGCGATCGCGCGCCGGAAGAGTGGTTTTCCGTAGTCCTTCTGCAGCAGGGTCGCGAACGCCCACCAGATGATGAGGGTCGCGGATGCCCCGCCGATGATGCCGAACAGCGCATCCGAGAGCCAGTGCGCGTTGATGAGGGTGCGCTGCCAGATCATGCCGACCACGAGCAGCGCGCCGATGATCCACCAGCTGAGTCGCTTCGCCGGCGGCAGCAGGGCGGCGACGGCGATGACGAGGATGCCGGTGCTCACGGCGTGCCCGGAGGGGAACGAACCGTGGTCGACCTGGAACAGTGGACCGAAGAGCCCCGCCGCCGTGTCGTCGGCCGGACGCGGCCGGTCGACGAGGTTCTTCGTGAGCTGCGAGACACCGAAGTTGCCGACGAGTTCGGCCGTGAGGAAGAACAGCGCCGAGCGCCAGCGGCGGATCACGAACAGCCATGCCGGGATGAGGAGCATGGTGAGCACGGCGCCGGGGATCTGGCCGAGGTGCTGGAAGAGCATCGGCAGCGCCCAGGTCTCGCCGCCCGTGCCGGGTGCGAGGCCGACGAGCGCACGCCAGGCGTCGTCGATGGGCTGAGTGAACGGCGCGTCGACGTTCTGCGCGACCGCGAACCCGAAGCCGATGAAGACGGCCAGCCCCGCGAGGCCGGCGACGAGCAGCGCGCGCGGACGCATCGGGCGAGCGGATGCATCGCCGGCATCGGCCCCGAGCGGCCCGGACGACGACGGGACCGTGGCGCTCGTGGCATCCGTCATCACTTCACCGCCTTGATCGGCCAGACGGCGAAGGCCCCCAGGAGCGAGAGGGCGATGCCGACGGGGAACAGTGCGGCGTAGCCGAGCGAGAGCACGATCGCGCCGGCGATGCCCGGTGCGAGCGTCTGCGGCAGGGTCGCCGCGATGTTCACGACGCCGAGATCCTTCGCGAAGGACTTCGCCGAGGGCAGCACCTCGCTCATGAGCGCCGTGTCGACGGCCTGGAACATGCCGAAGCCGAGGCCCGCGATGAAGGTCATGATCATCCACGCGGTGAGGTCGGGCCACGCCCACGGCAGCACGAGCGCGAGGCCCGTGACGACCGAGGAGGCGAACACGAAGGGCTTGCGGCGACCGACCTTGTCGGAGAGCTGTCCGGACGCGACGGTCGCGACCAGGATGCCGGCGAGGCTGATGAGTCCGAGCATCGGGATGACCTCGCCGGGGTTCTCGATGCCGAAGTAGTCGGTGAGCAGGAAGAACTGGTATCCGGTCACCGCGAAGTAGCCCGTGTAGAGCAGCAGACGGCCGGTGAACGCCCAGAAGAAGTCGGGGTGCTTGATCGGGTTCACCCAGAAGGTGCGCAGGAAGTCGCCGAGCTTGAACGGCTCGGGCTCGAGCTCCGTCGAGGAGTGGTCGGGGTTGAAGACGACGAAGAGGGTGAGGATCACGAGCGAGAACACCGCGAAGGTCACGTAGCCGGCCGCGATGGAACCGAGGAAGACCGAGCCGACGATCTGGCCGCCGAGTGCGCCGACCATGAGGCCGATGCCCGAGAGCGCGGCGAAGGTGCCGCGGCGCTTGAGCGGCACCCGGTCGGGCATGACCGCGCTGAGCGGGCCCTGCGCGAAGTTGTAGGTGATCTGCACGAGGCTCCATGCGATGACCACGCCCACGAGCGAGTCGGCGAAGGCGAGGCCGACGAGAGCGAGCCCGCCCGCGAGCGAGCCGAGGACGATCCACGGCGCCCGGCGGCCGAAGCGCGAACGGGTGCGGTCGGAGAGCTGCCCGGCGATCGGTTGGGCGAGCATCGAGCAGAATGCGCCGATCGTCATCACGATCGCGAGGTTCGCGACCTTGTCGGCCTCGCCGAACAGTTGCGTGACCTGCGCGGGCAGCAGGATGCCGGGCACGGCGCCCCAGATCAGGAAGATGCCGAGGTTCGCGGGGATGATCCAGCCGAGGAGGCGACCGACGCCCTTGATCGGCGCGGGCGGGTCCTCATTGCCTGCGGCGTCCTCGAAGAAGGCCGCCGCCTCGTCGGGCAGGGGTTCGGTTGCAGGTTGGGGAGTCGACGCCATTGTCATCTTGGGGGAATTCCTTTCCGGGGCCTCGGCATCGAGGCGAGTGGCAAAACCATACATCGCTCGGTTTTCGTTCGCAACAACTCTTCCGTAGCATTCAGGTATGGCACGCAGGGGTTCATATGCGAAGGGCGTCGCGAAGCGCGAGGAGATCCTCACGACCGCACTCGATGTGATCGCACGCAACGGCTACCGCCGCACGTCCGTACGCGAGCTCGCCGACGCGGTCGGCCTCAGCCAGGCCGGCCTCCTGCACTACTTCTCGTCGAAGGAGGAGCTCTTCCAGGAGATCCTGCGCAAGCGCGACGAAGTCGACTCCGCCGCGTTCGACCTCGACGTCGACCAGCCGATCGAGGCGTTCTTCGGCGTGATCCGGCACAACAGCGAGGTGCCCGGACTCGTGCAGCTCTACGCCCAGCTCTCGACCGAGGCCGGCGACCCCGAACATCCTGCCCACGAATTCTTCGTCGAGCGCTACGTGCAGTTCCGGGCGCTGTTCGGCGGCATGCTGCGAGACGAGCAGGCCGCGGGCAACATCGACCCCGATCTCGACATCGAGCGCATCGGCAACCTCTTCCTCGCTGCAGCCGACGGACTGCAGACCCAGTGGATGCTGGACCGCTCGATCGACATGGCCGACCACGTCGCCTACCTCTGGCAACTCGTCACCCGCAAGGCCTGAGCGGATGTCCCGGGCCAGCCTCGTCTCAGGCGACGTACGCCGACACAACCTCACCCTCGTGCTCGAGCACATCGTGCGGTCGGGTCCGAGCGCACGAAGCGAGATCGCGACGGCGACCGGCCTCACGAAGGGGGCCGTCACGCTGCTCGTGAACGCGCTCACCGACGCCGGCGTGCTCGCTGAGACCGACCCACTGCCCAGCGCGAAGGGGCGGCCCATCACACGACTCGAGCTCGTCGCCGCCGAGGTGGCGATCCTCGTCGCGCAGCTCGACGCCGACACCGCGACCGCCCTGCTCACCTCGCTCGCGGGCGAGGAGCTGTTCCGCGTCTCGACGCGGCACGGGCGCCCGATGGGCGACCCCGCCGCCGTGCTCGACGTGCTCGGCGACGTGACGGCCGAGGCGCTCGAGGCGGCGTCCGATCTCGGCAGGCGGGTCGTCGAGCTGCCCGTGGTGGTCTTCGCCCCTGTCGGCGGCGAACCGCCGGTCGTCATCGCCGACACCGATCTCGGCTGGGACGCCGTCGACGTGCTCGCGGCGCTCCGCGAACGTGTGCCCGCCCTGCCGACGGTCGCCTCCCTCGCCTCCGACGGTTGGCTCGCCGCGCTCGCCGAGCGCTCGCTCCTCCCCGGAGTCGACGAGGTCGTCTACCTCAAGAGCAACTCGGGCATCGGCGGGGCGATCGTCTCGGGCGGCCGGCTCGTCGAAGGCGCCCACGGCGTCGGCGGGGCACTCGGGCACCTCGCGGTGGTCCCTGGCGGCGACCGCTGCGCCTGCGGCCAGCACGGATGCCTCGTCACCGTCGCCGGCCCCGACGTGCTGCTCGCCCGCGCCGGCATCGCCGGCCTCGTCACCGATCACGGCCTCGCGGCGGCACTCGACGAGCTCTCCGCCCGCATCACGGCGGGCGAGCCGCGCGCTGCCGCGGCCTGGGCCGATGCCCTGCCGTGGATCGCGCGCACCATGCAGATCCTCTCGCTCGCGACCGACCCCGAGGTGATCGTGATCGGCGGATTCTGGTCGGCCCACACGGCCTCCATCGACGCGGCGTTCCGCGAGAACCGGCCGGCGATCGCTGCGGGGTTCGCCGCGACATCCGAAGTGCCCGCGATCATGGCGGGCCGGCTCGGCGCCGACGCCGCACTGCTCGGGGCAGCCTGGGCGGCTCGCGATCGGGTACTGGCCGATCCGCTGAACCTCGCCGTCTGACCGCGGGTCGCCCGCCCGCGCAGGCGATGCGAGCGCGTCAGCCGTAGCGCTTCCACATTAGTTCAACGGTTGAATTCAGACTCGGGACGCGTCATACTCATTGCCGAGTTGCGTTCGGTTTCATGTCGCCGCACACCGACCACCCGACCACCAAGGCCGTCTCAACGATGAGGAGTCCCCGTGTCCCTGCACCCGCCCACCCCCGATCCTGCCAACGAGCTCGCCCCGACCGGCGTCATCTCCGCCACCGAACCTGTTCCCGGCGACCTGCCGCAGAGCCCGCCCCCGACGAAGCGCACGCTCCCCGGCCTCCTCGGCGTCTCCCTCGCCCTCTTCGCCACCTACGCGGGCCTCATCGGCATCCTGCTGCCGATCCAGGTCGCCCTCATCGACGCGGCGAACAAGGTCACCAACCTCGCGATCATCGTCACGACCTCCTTCGTGTTCACCCTCTTCGCCCAACCGATCGCCGGTGCGATCAGCGACCGCACGCGGTCGCGCTTCGGCCGTCGTGCACCGTGGATGGTCGGCGGCGCGCTCATCGGCGGCGTGCTGCTGCTCGGCATGGGCTTCCTCGACTCGATCCTGTGCTCACGATCTTCTGGGTGCTCATCCAGGTGTCGCTGAACGCCCTGCAGGGGCCGATGTCGGCGATCACCCCCGACCGATTCCCGCGTGACAGGCGCGGCATCGCGAGCGCCATGTTCGGCCTCGGCATGCAGATCGGCGCCACCCTCGGCATCGTCATCGCCGGCCAGTTCGCCACCAACTTCGGCGTCGGCTACTCGGTGTTCGGCGTCATCGTGATCGTCGTGACGATCGCCTACGTCGTCATCGACCGCGACTGGTCGTCGAAGGAGGCCGCGGTCGAGCCGTGGAGCTGGAAGCAGTTCTTCGGCGGCTTCTGGATCAACCCGAAGCAGCACCCCGACTTCGCCTGGGCGTTCGGGGCCCGGTTCCTCTTCATGCTCGGCTACTTCGTCATCGCGGCTTACGGGCTCTACATCCTGACCGACTACATCGGCATGGGGCTCACCGAGGCCGCCGGCGCACAGGTGCAGCTGACGCTCGCCGGACTCGTGCCGACGCTGCTCGCCGTCGCCGTCTCGGGCTGGTGGAGCGACAAGATCGGCCGCCGCAAGGTGTTCATCTACGCCTCGTCGGTCATCATGGTCGCGAGCCTCTCGCTCCCGCTGATCATGCCGAACATGACCGGCATGCTGCTCATGAACATCATCATCGGCTTCGGATTCGGGTTCTACATGTCGGTCGACACGGCCCTCATGACCGAGGTGCTGCCCGGCGGCGGCAAGGCCGCCGGCAAGGACCTCGGCATCCTGAACATCGCCACCAACATCCCCCAGGCGATGAGCGCCGCGATCGCCGGCCTCATCATCACCGTGCTCGGCGGCTACCCGATGCTGTTCATCTTCGCCATGGTCTTCGTCGTCATCGCAGCGGTCGCCGTGGCACCCATCAAGAGCGTTCGTTAGGAGATCCAACATGACGCAGACCAGCACAGGCACCGGCACGTTCGTCGAGGTCGACACCCGGGCGGGCCGTGTGCGCGGCGCGTGGCGGGGTCGACCGGATGCCCCCGGGACATCCGCCGCGTTCCTCGGCATCCCGTTCGCCGAGCCGCCCGTCGGCGTGCTGCGCTTCGCCGCACCGGTGCCGAAGGCGCCGTGGGAAGGCGTGCGCGACGCGCTCGAGTACGGCGCGACCGCGCAGCGCGGCGACCCCGGCGTGACGCTCATCCCCGAGCCGAGCGTGCCGGGCGACTCGACGCTGAACGTCAATGTCTTCACGCCGCGCCCCGAGCGAGTCGAGCCGGGCACCGACGAGGCGCTGCCGGTACTGGTCTGGATCCACGGCGGCGGCTACTTCGCAGGCTCCCCCGCGAGCCCCTGGTACGACGGCGCTGCGTTCAACCGCGACGGCGTCGTCACCGTGTCGGTCTCGTACCGGCTCGGGTTCGACGGCTTCGGCTGGATCTCGGACGCCCCGCAGAATCGCGGAGTGCGCGACTGGCTCCTCGCCCTCGAGTGGGTGCGCGACAACATCGCCGCGTTCGGCGGCGACCCCGACCGCGTCACGATCGCCGGCCAATCGGCGGGCGGCGGCGCCGTGCTCACCCTGCTCGGCATGGACGCGGCGCAGCACCTCTTCCACGGCGTCTACGCGATCTCGGGAGCCCTCGCCGACGTCACGCCCGAGCGCAGCGAGAAGTTCGGTCGCGAGCTCGCCGTCGCGGCCGGCGTCGAGCCGACGCGCGCCGGCCTCTCGACGCTGCCCGAGGAGCGCATCCTCGAGCTGCAGAAGACGGCGACCGACCTCGGCGCCGAGGGATTCGAGGACATGCTCGAGAACGGGCTGGCCCTCTGCCCGACCGTCGACGGTGACCTCATCCCGCGTTCGACGAGCGACTCGCTCGCGGCCGGGGTCGGCGCCGACAAGCCGCTCGTGATCGGTGCGACCGATGACGAGTTCTCGATGGTGTTCGCCGACGCCGAGAAGAAGCTGCGCTGGATCCCGAAGTCGTTCATGCTGCGCAAGCTCGGCATGCCGAGGGCGGCGCTGAAACCGTACCTCGCGGCGAACGCCGACGTGGCGGCCAAGGGAACGGCGCGCATTGCGGGACGCTTCCTCACCGACCGGATGTTCCGCACCTCCCTCGTGCGCCTCGTCCAGGTCCGCGACGACGCGCCCACCTGGGTGTACCGGTTCTCCTGGCCGTCGGGCACCTTCGGGTTCGCCGAGCACTGCGTCGACGTGCCGTTCTTCTTCGACTGCCTCGACTCGATCGCAATCGAACCGCTCGCGGGGCCGAACCCACCGCAGCAATTGGCCGACGAGGTGCACCGCGCTGCTGTCACCTTCATCACGACCGGCGAGCCGGGCTGGCCTCGGTACACGGATGCCGCGCGCGCGACCCGTGTCTACGACACCCCGACGACCACGGTCACCGACGGCTATGCCGGCGTGCGGCCGCTGCTCGCCGGCTGACCGCGTTTGCGCGCATCAGGTCTCATCGTGATCGTCAGGAGCAGGGGAACCAGTCGGCGGCCCGATCGGCCGCCTCGCGGTGTCGCACGAAACGCCGCCGCACGTCGGCGATGGCGTCGGCGAGCGGGAAGATCTCCCGCCGTACGAACTGCGACGCATCGGTCGCGGAGACCGGATGCCACCACACCCCGTCCGCGGTGATCGTGACCTCCGGGATGAGGGATTCGACCGTGAGCTCGATACCGTCGTGAGCTGCACCCTGGTGAGCGACCGCGCGGATCACCTGGTTTTCGGGGCGGATGCCGAGCGTTCCGAGGAACGCCTTGAACGGGGCGACCTCGTGCGTCTGCTCGGCCGGGAGCGTGGCCGCGACCTTCACGTCGAAGCCCTCGTCGAGCGCCAGCCCGATGCCGGCGACCGCGCGCTCCCATGAGTGAGGTCCGCGGTGCGCGTCGTGCTGCTCGGGTGTCGCGGAGTCGAGGCTGATCTGCAGGGTGAGTCGCTCGCGGTCCATCCGGCGGAGCCGCTCGAGACGAGCTCCACGGAAGAGCATGCCGTTCGTCAGCAGCGTCGTCGGCAGGTGTGCGGTGCAGGAGGCGACGAGTTCGTCGATGTCGGGCAAGAGGAAGGGCTCGCCGCCCGTGAGGATCAGCTGACGTACGCCGGCCGGTTCCGCCTCCTCGGCAAGCCGTGCGACGCGGTCGGCGCCCAGCGCCCGGCGGTCGGCCTGAGGTGAGGAACTCACGCAGCAGTAGTCGCAGTGCAGGTTGCAATCGAAGTTCGTGTACATCCAGAGTCGAGTGCCCGGGACCTGGTCGGGGTGGAGACCGGCAAGGGTGTCGGGGCTGCGACCGTGGCGTACGACGACCGCGTCGTGCCGCGACTCGACGAGTGCGTTGCCGCTCGCCCGGCACCAGGTCGCGATCATGTCGATGTTATCGGCGATCTCCCCGGCATCGGCAGTGCCTGACATGACGTCGAGCGTGACGGTCGACCCGGCTGGTATGCGACCGAGCCGATCGATGAGATCGAGCACGAGGCCGTGGTTCACCATCGGTCGGGAATTCCTTGTTCTGCGACGGCGGCGATGAGGCTGCCGTAACCGTCGAGGTTCGGCGGCACCCAGCGGCGGAGCCCCTCCAACTCGAGGATGGCGCGATGATCCGGGTTCTCCCAGTCCATCGCGAACAGGTCTGCGAGCCATGCCTCGGCCCACTCAGTCGACAGCGCCGGCAGAGCGGTGAAGGTGCAGTGACTGTACTCGGGCGACATCCAGAACGACTCGATCGCACCGGTCATGATCTCGCCTCGGGTGATGGCCTGCCAGGTGTTGACGCCGATGGCGGCGGCATCCGCCCGGTCGTCGAGCACCGCGCGCAGGGCGTCGAGCTCGCTGCGACCGGTGTCGCCGTGCTTGCCGACGTCGCTGTCGATGCGCATGAGCGTGACGTCGTCGTCGCCGATGCCGGCCTCGTGCAGGTACTGCAAGGGAAGGATCGCCGCCTGCGCGGAGTCCCGTGAACCGAGCGCCAGGCGGCGCCCCCGCACCGCCTCGAGCCCGTCGAACCCGGTGCCGGCGCGCGACACGAACACGCTCTGGAAGACGACGTCCGTGTCACGCGACGCAAGCGCCCGGCAGGCGCCTTTCGTCTGGAGGAGCGTGCGCACGTAGGCGAGGTTCGTGTTCCACGCCAGGTCGACCGTTCCCCCGATGAGCGCGTCGACGAGCCGGCCGTAGTTCGAGAACAGCACGAAGTCGATCGGGGTGTCCGTGCCGGTGAAATAGGCGCGCATGCCCTCCCATACGGTCACGACGTTCGGGGAATACGCGACCGATCCGATCAGGCGCGGGACGGTCGAGGCGGGGATCACGGCGCCACTCCAGAGCCGGCCATCGTTGCCGGTGCGGTTTCGGCCGGTGGGTCGAAGAGCGGCCGGCCGGTGATCGCCCGGCCGTAGAACTCGTAGAGCGCGTCTGCGGTCGGCGCCATCACGTGGCCGGCACGAGCATCGCGGAAGTACCGGTCGAGCTGCAGGTGCTGTGAGAACGCCGCGCCGCCGCATACGCGCATGGCCGCGTCGGTGATGCGCAGCGCGGTGTCGTTCGCAGCGGCCTTGCTGCCCAGCACGAACAGCGGCGTGTCGTCTGCGGTCTCGGCCACGCGGCTCGCCGCCCTGTCGAGGTATGCAGATGCGGTCGCGAGGTCGATCGACATCTTGGCGAGCTGGGCGCGGATCGTGGGCAGCGCCGACAGGCTCTGATCGAGATGCTCGAACCGCGCACCTGCGGTGTGCCGGATGGCGGCATCCACGGCAGCGCGGCTCAGCCCGAGCGAGACTGCGGAGTTGCCGAGGTTGAACCAGGGCAGCACCACGCCGAGCATGAGGTCGGTACCCGCTCGGCTGTCTCCGAGTCTCAGATGCACGGGGAGCTTGACATCGAAGGTCATCGGGCTCGAGGCGTTGCCCCGCAGTCCCATCCCCGAGAACAGGGAGTCGACGGCAACGCCTGGGGTGTCGGCCGGGATCGCGTAGAGATCGACACCCGAGGCATCCGGCGTCTTCGTCGAGATGACGTACAAGTCGGCATGTCCTGCGGACGTGACCCAGCTCTTCTTCGCCGTGACGTGCAGTCCGGTGCCGTCGTCAGCGGGTTGCGAGACCGGTGCCCAGAAGTGCGAGCGGGATCCCGCCTCGGACAAGGCGAGCGACGCGAGGACTCGGCCTGATGCGAGGTCTCCGAGGAGGCCGGGGATTCCGGGTGGGGTGGCAGTCGCGAGAGGCATCGAAGCGGACACATGCATCAGGTAGATCATCGCGGTCGACCCGCACGCGCCCGCGACGGCGCTCATCACGTCGACGAAGTCCTGTGGGCCACCGCCGAGTCCGCCGTGCTCCGAAGGCAGGGTGAGACCCAGCAGGCCTGAATCGCGGAGCGCGGCCACCGCCTCGTCGGGGAACCGGCCCCGCTGGTCGACGTCGTAGGCGTGCTCGGACGCGATCACGAGCACCGGATCGAGTCGGTCGTGGAGATCCATCAGGGTCCTCCCCTTCTGTCGAGAGTCGAGGTCGTGCCCGACGGCGTGGATGCGGCGGAGCGGCGGGCGACGCCCACGGCGAGCAGACCGATGCCGAACGCACCGAGGAGCGACATCAACGACGCGTCGCCGCCGAGCAGCCGTGGTGAGAGCTGCAGCGTGGCGAGCTGCACGAGCGCGGCGATCGTGAGCCCGCCGCCTGCTATCAGGGTCAGGATGCCGCGGTGCAGCGCGCCGCCCAGGATTCCGACGACGCCGAGCACGGCGAGCACGATCGCGCCACCGAGGCCGACGTGCGCGAAGTCGATCGGCGTGGGCGCAGCCGCGCCGAACACGAACACCGACGCGACGAGGCTTCCGGTGCCCAGGGCGATCGCCGCGCGGTCGTAGCGTGCGCGTTCTTCGTACACGAGAGCTTCGCCGTTCACGAGAGCCGCACCATCGCTCGCGCCAGTGACCCGGATGATCGTGACCAGGCCGGGCGCAGCACTCCGTCGAGTCCGAACCAGCGTCCCGCCGCCGTCGCGAAGATCGCGAGGTGCGCGAGGAGCATCAGGTAGTACGACCAGTGCCACTCGTGCGGCGCGTTCAGCACGGAAACGGTGATCGCGAGCGTCTGCGCGAACCCGACCGCCGCCCAGAAGCGCGTCGCGAGGCCGATGAGCAAGAAGGCCCCCAAACCGCCCTCGACCAGGAGGATGATCCATCCGGCGACCTCGATGTGGGGCAGGACGAGCACCTCGACGAACGCCGAGTACGGCGGGAACACCGGGAACTCGACCGCTCGGCCGGCCCAGAAGAAGAGGCCGTTGTCGTCCGCCCGGCCGAAGTCGGGCGGACGCTTCCACGCCACGTTCTGGATCCACATCACTGCCACGCCGATGCGCACGGCAGCCAGTAGCCCTCGCGACAGCCCCGACGCCAGCGGGCCTGCCGGCGGATCGTGGATCGCAATCGTCATCGCCTGGCCTCTCCGGTTTTCAGTCAACGCACGGGGTGGTGGTGCGGCAATGGCGAATCATTACGAAGTGCTGACGACGGCGTGCGCGCGCCCTCTTCACCACCCGGTGAAGAGCAGGTGCTGCACGACGAGCGCGAATCCGAGCTGCCCTGCGAATCCGATGCGTCGCCAGCGTTCGGAGAGCAGCGCCGTGCCGAGCAGCATCCAGGGAACGAACGGCAGCCAGATGCGCTCGACCTCGGCCTTGCTCATCTGCGAGAGATCGGCGACGAGCACCGTGAGGGTGCCGGCGAGGGTGATCAGCACGATGACTCGTTCCCCGGTGAGCAGCATGCCCGGCCGAATGCCGCGCTGCACGGCCATCGCGACCGCCGCACCGACCATGGGCCCCGCGCTCACGGCGAGGGCACCGAGGTTGCCCCAGGCCCAGTAGGTGAACGGGCGGCGGCTCGCGACGCCGTCCCAGTACCGCTCGACGAGCACCGGGTACGCCTCCCACCATACGAAGCCGAACACCGCGAACGTGAGCACCACGGTGACGGCTGCCGCGACCACCCAGGGCAAGGGCCGCCAGTTGCGGGCGAGGAGGAGCACGGCGATGGCGAGGATGCCGAGGAGTGGGAGCCCGTACGAGAGCATGACGCAGTAGCCGAGCAGCAGCCCCGCCCCGATTCCCCACCCCGCAGTCGCACGCCACGTCGCCGCGGTCGCCGAGAATGCGAGCGCGCAGAGCCCCCACGCCGCGACCGCACCGAACATGCCGTCGGCCGAGACCGCCATCCAGATCGCCGCCGAACCCATCACGAGGAACGGCGCCGCCCGCCGCGCCAACTGCTCCGCGCCGAGCCGGCGGAGGAGAAGGAGCACCGCGACGGGCGTCGTGGCCGCCACCAGCAGGACGACCAATCCGGCGGCGAGACCGTCGCCGAGCCCGAGTCGAACGAGAACGACGAAGAAGAGCAGGGCGCCAGGCGGGTGGCCGGCGAGGTGCACGGGCCAGTTGCCGTCGGAGTCGAGCGGGATGCGCGACACGTACTCGCGCAACGTCGCGGGGAAGTCGGTGACGGCGCGCGCCGTGTCGAGGTACTCGTACTGCGTGTCGAGGATGACCCCGATCCCGTCGAGTCCGTCGACGGTCGCGAGGCTTGCGAGCCAGGCCACCCCGACGACGAAGCTCCCGGCGAGGAGTGCTCGCCACGGCGCCCGCGCGGCCGCGTCGACGCCGGAGACCGCCGCAAGCACCGCGAGTACGAGAGCCGGCAGTGTGCCGGGTCCGAGTCGAGGCATCCACTCCGCGTGCAGCGGCGGGAACGACTTGACGTGCACGCTCTGGCCGAACAGCACCGGAATGGTGATCGCGAGCACGACGAGCGCGACGGCGATCCCAAGCCCGATCCACGGCGCGGGGCTCCGCCCCGGCCGTCCGGCCGGCGTCGGGCTCGCCGGCACCGGCTCGGTGGTCATGCCCCGCCTCATGGCTCGGCTGGTGCGGCCGACGACGGCACCGCCCGCACGAACTGACGCCGCGACGCCTCCCAATGGGCGACGGCCGGCACGTTCATGACGGTTGCCCCACCGTGAGCCGGCGGAACTCGCGCGCGAACCGCGAGTCGGGTGCGGTCGCGGCGATGAGGAATGCATCGGCCACGGTGTCGAGGTCGGTGAGCACGGGCAGCGTCCCCACCGAGAGACCCGCCTCCTCGAGCCGGTGAAGCTGCCGCGCCCCCGTGTCGTCACGCGACATCGGCACCCCGCGGACGAGGTCGCCGCGCGGGTCTCGCATGCCGAGCGCCCAGAACCCGCCGTCGGCCGCTGGGCCGAACCAGCAGTCCACCTCGTGGTCGCCGCCTTGTGTGAGCGACTCGAGGGCCGCGGCGACATCGGTGGCGCCCAACTGCGGGGTGTCCATGCCGACGAGCAGGGTCGGCTCCGCAAGCAGGTCGAAGAGGTGTGCGAGACGTACGTCGAGCCCGCCGCCGACCTGCGCCAGCACCTCGAACCCTGAGCTGAGTGCAGCGGCCGGCACGTGCGATCCGTCGAAGTAGAGCACCCGCCGCGAGGCCGGCAGCGACGCGACGGTCGCGAAGGTGTCGTGGAGGCTTGCTTGCGCGAGCCGCGCGGCCTCAGCCGGCGAGAACGGCGGACTCAGGCGCGTCTTCACCCGCCCCGGCAGGCACTCCTTCGCGATGACGACGACCACGGTCATCGCGACACCTCCGCGAAGACCCGCGACATGTCGGCGACCGCCGTGACCGTGCCCCGCAGGGTGCCCGTGACCTTCGATCGGCCCGCTCGCGGCGCATAGGAGACGTCGACCTCGCGAATCGACCATCCGGCGGCCGCGGCGCGCAGCACCATCTCGAGCGGGTACCCGCTGCGCCGGTCGCGGAGACCCAGCGCCCGCAGGTCAGCGGTGCGCGCAACCCTGAGCGGGCCGAGGTCATACATCCGGGTGCCGGTTCGTTGCGACATCCGGGCGGCGAGGACCCGGTTCGCCACACGGGCGTGCAGCGGCCACGCGTCGCGCGTCGTCGGCCGGCGCCTCCCGAGCACGAGATCGGCACCGCCATGCTCGAGGAGCGTCACGAGGCGCGGGAGATCGGCGGGATCGAGCGACGCGTCGGCGTCGCAGAACGCGACGATCGGGGCATCCGCCGCTTCGAGGCCCGCATGGGCGGCCGCGCCGAAGCCGCGCCGCGCCTCGGTGACGACGAGCGCGCCGAACTCCCCCGCGATCTCCGCCGAACGATCGGTGCAGCCGTTGTCGACGACGATAGCCCGGACTCCGACCGGCAGCCGGCCGAGCACCCACGGCAATGCCCGTTCCTCATCGAGGCACGGAAGCACCAGGTCGACGCGGACTACCGGCATGGTTCGACGTTAGGTCACCCCGGCGGCGCGGGGCGCCGGGCAAGTCTTACGGAACGCGAACGGATGCCCCGGGTCAGGAGCCGCGCCGACGAAGCGGTCGTAGTCTGTGAACGTGTCCGCCGCTGCTCCATCTTCGACCGGCAACGAAGACCTCGTCGGCCGGCGAGTGCTGCTCGTCGACGACGACCCGACGGTCGCCGAGGTCGCGTCGAGTTACCTGCGCGCCGGCGGCTTCGTCGTCGAGGAGGCCGGTGACGGTTTCGCGGCTCTGCAGGCCGCGGAGCGTTTCGCGCCGGATCTCATCGTGCTCGACCGGATGTTGCCCGGCATCGACGGCCTCGAGGTGTTCCGGCGGCTGCGCGAACGCATGTCGACCCCGGTCATCCTGCTGACGGCCCTCGGCTCAGAGGATGAGCGCATCGCGGGCCTCGAGGCGGGTGCAGACGACTATCTCGCGAAGCCGTTCTCCCCGCGCGAGCTCGTGCTGCGCGTGCAGTCGGTGCTGCGCCGCTCGATCGGAGAGTTCACACCCGAGTCCGTGCTCGAGTACGGCGAGTTCCGCCTCGACCCGTCCGCTCGCATTGCGGCCCGGGCGGGCGTCGAGCTGTCGCTCACGGTCCGTGAGTTCGACCTGTTCGAATTCCTCCTCAAGCACCCGAACCAGGTCTTCAGCCGCGAGGACCTGCTGCGAACGGTCTGGGGTTGGACATACGGCGACCTCTCAACCGTCACGGTGCACGTGCGCCGGCTGCGGGAGAAGATCGAACGCGACCCACGCTCGCCGACCATGCTGACGACCGTCTGGGGCGTCGGCTACCGATTCACGATGGATGGTGTTCCGAATGCCGTGGTCTGATCTTGTCGCGGTCGCCTCGATCACGCTCGGCACCACCGCGATCGTCGGCGGGCTCGGTGTCGTCGCGCTGCTGCTGCTGCGGCGTGCATCGCTCATCGTGCAGGTCTGCGTGCTCGTGCTCGCCGCGATCGCGTCGGTCGTCGCGAGCATGGTCGGCGTCGCCAACGCGATGTACCTCTCCGAACACGACCTCACGGTCGCGGTGGCCGTCGCGGCCATCTCGGGCGTCGTGTCGCTCGTGCTCGTCGCCGTGCTCGGCTGGCTCGTCGCGCGCAACTCACGTGCGCTGTCGCTCGCGGCGCGGCGGATCGGCGCGGGCGAGCGTCTCGAGTCGGCCGGCCGGTACTCGAACAGCGAGCTCAATGCCCTCGCCGACGAACTCGTCGCGACGAGCGCGAAGCTCGCCGAGTCCCGCGAGCGCGAGCAGCGCATCGAGAGCTCCCGCCGCGAGCTCGTCGCGTGGATCTCGCACGACCTGCGCACCCCGCTCGCCGGCATCCGGGCGATGGCCGAGGCCCTCGAGGACGGCATCGCGCCAGACCCCGCCCGGTACCACCGCCAGATGCGCATCCGAGTCGACCAGCTCTCGAGCATGGTCGACGACCTCTTCGAGCTGTCGAAGATCGACTCCGACGCGCTGCACCTCTCGCTCAAGGAGGTGTCGCTCTACGACGTCGTGAGCGACACGGTCGCCGACCTGCGACCCGCGTCCCGCGGTCGCGACATCCGCGTCGAGGCACCGCTCGCGCAGGACCTCATCGTGACGGCCGACCCCCGGGAGCTCTCCCGCGCGATCGGGAACCTGCTCATGAACGCGATCCAGCACACGCCCGAGGGCTCGCCGATCACGGTCGCCGTCGACCTCGTCGAGGACCGGGCGATGGTGTCGGTGATCGACGCGGGCGGCGGAATCGACGAGGACGACCTCGACCGCGTGTTCGAGCCGGCGTGGCGCGGGTCGAAGGCCCGCACGCCGTCGATGCGCGAGGGCTCCTCGAGCGGCGCCGGGCTCGGCCTCGCGATCGTCAAGGGCATCATGAGCGCGCACCGCGGCGAGGTCGCGGTGCGCAACGTACCCGGCGGATGCCGCTTCGACCTGCTGCTCCCACGCGATGCGTCGCTCAGCGCCTGAGGCGTCGGCCGGTGCCGCGACGGTCAGCGAGCGGTGGCGAACTCGCGGAGCCCGTCCTCGAGGGGCACCGCTGCCTGCCAGCCGAGTTCCGCGCGGGCACGTGCGGAGGACGCGGTGATGTGCCGCACGTCGCCGAGGCGGTACTCGCCGGTGACGACTGGCGCCGGCCCGCGCATGACCCGCGCGAGGCCTTCGGCGACCTCGCCGACCGTGGTGACCGTGCCGGATCCAACGTTGAAGGCACGCACGGTGCCGGGTGCCTGCGCGGGCAGCCAATCGATCGCCGCGAGGTTCGCGCTCGCGACATCCGTGACGTGCACGAAGTCGCGCCGCTGCCGGCCGTCTTCGAAGACGCGCGGCCCCTCGCCCCGCTCGATCGCCGAGCGGAACAGGGCTGCAACCCCGGCATACGGGGTGTTGCGCGGCATACCGGGGCCGTAGACGTTGTGGTAGCGCAGCATCGCCGCCGTTCCGGCGGCCGTGCGGGCCCACGTCGCCGCGAGGTGCTCCTGCGCGAGCTTCGTGAGCGCGTAGATGTTGCGGGGGTCGAGCGCGTCGTCCTCGTCGATGAGGTCGGGCGTGAGCGGTTCGCCGGAGTCGGGGTCGCGCGGCTCGAACCGGCCGGCGTCGAGGTCGCGTGAAGCGCGGGCGGCCGGTCGGCGACGGCGTCCGATCGCGTCGCGATACGCGCCCTCGCCGTACACGACCATCGATGACGCGAGCACGAGCCGAATCACGCCGGCTCGGCCCATCGCGGCGACGAGCTCCGCAGTACCGGTGACGTTCGTCGAGGCGTAGTCGGGTGCGTCCGAGAGATCGACGCCGAGGCCGACCTTCGCGGCCTGGTGGCAGACGATCTCGACGCCCCGCAGCGCCCGGTCGAGCGTGTCGGGATCACGGATGTCGCCGCGCAGGAACTGGACACCGTCGATCGGCTTCGGTTCCACGCGGTGCACGTCGTCGCGCAGCGAATCGAGAACCCGCACGTCGTGGCCGCGCGCCACTGCGAGCTTCACGATCGTTCCGCCGATGAACCCGGCGCCGCCCGTGACGAGCAGGGTCATCGCGCCACCCGCAGCGCTCGGAGCGCCGCGACCGCCTCGTCATCCATGAGTGGCCGCGGCATGTACCGGCTCGGCACAGCCGCGACGATGCCCTCGATCGCCGCCACGATGCGCGGCTTCACCGCGGCGAGCCGGCGGAAGACGAGCTCGGCGGTGACCGCGTCGGGATCGCCGGCGGAGGTGCCGCTGTCGGTGTCTGTGACGATGCACATCGTGACGGTGCCGATCCCGATCTCGGCGGCGAGCGCGACTTCTGGGCACAGCGACATGTTCACGAGGTCGATGCCCGACTCGCGGAAGATGCGCGACTCGGCCGCGGTCGAGAACCTCGGCCCTTGGATCACGGCGACGGTCGCCCGCGGCGCGGCATCCGGCAGTACATCGATCGCGAGCGATCGCAGCACCGGGCAGAACGGCTCGGCGAACGGCAGATGCCGCACGAGTCCGCCGTCGAAGAACGTGTCGGCCCGCCCGGCCGTGCGGTCGACGAGCTGGTCGGCGAGCGCGAACGACTCGGTCGGAAACCCCGGCCTGAGCGACCCGACGGCGGCTGTCGAGACCACTGCGCGCACACCCAGGCTCGCGAGCGCCCACAGGTTGGCGCGTGCGTTGATGAGATGGGGCGCGATCGTGTGGCCTGCGCCGTGCCGGGGCAGGAACGCGACGCGCCGTCCGGCGAGCTCGCCCACGGTGACGATCACCGAACCGAATGGCGTCGGAATGTCGCGCATCTCGCCGCCGACGACGAGCTCGCCCACGCCGGTGCCGCCGATCACGCCCACGATGTCCACCATCACTCCACCATGCCGCGCTCGGGTCGCGCGCCGGGCGGGAGATCCTTACGATCCCATGACGGGCGCTGCCTCCGGTTCGTGAGGGGTTCCCGACGTCAGCAATCCGTAATCTCTCGCATCACCCGGCCCTCGGCGCCCTGGTTAGCGTGGGTGTGAGCGGGGCGGATCCCCGCAGATCGGACGAGGCACGATGCACGCACGCAGAAGGGGCGCGGCCGCGCTGCTCGCATCCGCACTCGCACTCACCGGGTGTGCGACCCAACCGACGGATGCCGCGCCCCCCGGTTCGAGCGATCGGATCAGCACTCCGAGCGCGACCCCGGAGATCCCGACACCACGCGCGGACGCGGAGGCCGGTTCATCCGTCGCGCCGCTCGCGCCCTCGGAGGGCGCCTATCTCGATTACACCGATGGGGCGATCGAGTCCACCGCCGGGCCGAAGGTTCTGTTCTTCCACGCGACCTGGTGTCCGAAGTGCCGCCAGCTCGACGAGGAGCTCCGCACCCAGGGCGCGCCCGACGGCCTCACGGTGTTCAAGGTCGACTACGACAACCGCACCGACCTGCGCCAGAAGTACGGCGTGACACTGCAGACCACCGTCGTGTTCGTCGACGACCGGGGAGAGCTGATCTCGCGCACCGTGCTCTACGACGACCCGTCGATCGCGTCGCTCGTCGCGGCGATCCCGTGAACCTGACGCGCCGCAACTCGACCGCCGATACCGACCGAAGCGCCACGCGCCCATGACTCCCTCCCTCGTACTGAGCCTCGCCGCGGGCGTCCTGACCGTCGCGGCACCGTGCGTGTTGCCGCTCCTGCCCGTCATCGTGGGCGGTGCGATCGTGGGGGGCGGCGACGAGCGCCGGGCACGCCGGCGGCCGTACGTCATCGCCGCGTCCCTCGCGGTGAGCGTGGTGGCCTTCACCCTGCTGCTCAAGGCCACCACTGCGCTGCTCGGTGTGCCGCCGCAGGTGTGGCAACTCGTGTCGGGCGGCATCATCATCCTGCTCGGCGTGGACCTGCTCTTCCCCGCGTTATGGGATCGCCTCTCGACAGCGCTCCGGCTGCAGGCACGCAGCGGCGAGTTCCTCGACCGTTCGGTGTCGCGGCAGAGCACGATGGGTGACATCCTCACCGGCGCAGCCCTCGGGCCCGTGTTCTCGAGCTGCAGCCCCACCTACGCGCTCATCATCGCCGCAGTGCTGCCCGTCTCATTCGCCGAAGGAGTGATCTACGTCATCGCGTACGCGGTCGGGCTCGCCGCGATGCTGCTCCTCATCGCCCTGCTCGGCCGCGGCCTCGTGCGCCGCCTCGGCTGGCTCGCGAACCCCGGCGGCTGGTTCCGCAAGGTGATCGGCGCCATCTTCGTGGTCGTCGGCCTGGCCGTCATCACCGGGTTCGACAAGCAGCTGCAGACGTGGATCCTCGACGCGGGGCTCTACGACCCGATCGCCGGCCTCGAGGAGTTGATCGGCGGAGGGTGAGAGCTTCCTCTTCGCGACGGTCTTCACCAACTCCCCGGTCGCGGACCAAGTCACCGACCGGGTCGGACAATCCATTCGGGTCAGCCGATCTGGCTACCGTCATCGGGCTCGATACCGCCGCGCCGGCGCGCACGAATGCCATCCTGTGAGCGTCACCCTGTCGACAGTTTCATCAGCTCCGCCTCCGCGTTGCGGCGGATCTGGTCAAGCGTTCGGCGCGCCTGCTCCTGATCGGCGTCGTCGATTCCGGCAACCACGCGCGACGTGGCCCGGGCGACGGCGGAGCGCGCGGCTTCCAGCTCCCGCGTGCCGTCGTCTGTCAGCACGCCGGCGCCGGTGAGCAGACCGTCCCTTTCGAGGCGCTCCGCGACGTCATCGACAACTGACTGCGGGACCTTCAATGCCTTGGCGGTAGCGGGTCGCCAGTCGCCGCTCTGGGCGCGACTGACGGCGTTCAGTACGACCCAGGCGACATACCCATCGATCCGGGTCGTCGACAGGGTGGCGGTCAAGAGCGCGCGGAGCGCGTTTTCGGTAGGACCGATGACAGTGGGAAGAGATCTGGTGGGCACGAGTTCCTCCTTGTAATCTTGGTGTTACCAACACACTATGTTGTTGGTGGTACCAACGAAAGGCTTTTGGGTGAAGAATGCGATGGAGCCGCTCCCAACGTGGATACTGAGTTCTGCTGCAGCTCGATCACATCAGCGACTGCACCACGCCTTGGCTGCCGAGGGATTCACCGGCTACCAGTACCGATGCATTGCCGCACTCGCCGCGATCGCGGAGTCGCTGAGCCAGTCCGACCTCGCTCGGGCAACGGCGCTCGATCGTGGTGACGTCACCAACACCGTGCGTTCGCTCGAGGAGCGTGGCCTCGTGTTGCGCGCCAAGGACCCGAGCCACGGCCGTAGAATCTTGGTCTCGCTCACCTCCACCGGCCACGAGGCGTCTCACCGGCTGGCCGAGGTGATGACGAACATCCAACACGATGTCTTCGGACGTCTGACCGACGACGAAGTCGCGACGCTTGTCACACTGCTGAGCCGTGTCGGATGAAGACACAGCGAGTGATCTCTGCTGATCCTGACGCTGGTCGGGACGTCTGCGGACGGCGACGAGCAATGCCTGGGGCAAACGCCGGTTAGCCGGTACGCCAACGTGGGCGTCCGAGACCCAGGTCGGACAGTGTCGCGACCCGCGGTGGATGTGCGGCGCGGGTCATCCGCCGATGCTTGGCACATGACATCGAAACCGCTCGGCACCCTCGCACTCGTGATCGGAGTGTCGACGCTCGCCATCGTCGCCTCGTCAACGGCTCTCCTGATCGGCACGACCGAAGCGTACGCACTCATCTTCCCGCCGCGCTGGGTCACGTTCATCGCCGCGGGCCTCCTGCTCGCGTCGGTCAACGCGTCGCATTCCATGCGCGGCACCCGAACCGCGACCATTCTCGGCTGGGCCGCAGCGGTGTTCTTCTTCGGCGCGTCAGGCGGTGCGATCCTCGACGGATTCCGGGCGTTCTTCTTGGTGACGGGCATTCCGGCGGGAGATTTCGCGACCGTCGACTGGCCGGGGGCGATCGCACGTGGCGTGAATCTGCTCGCCGCGGTCGCCACTGTCGCCTGGACCTGGCGGTTGCGGGCGGGGAGGACGCAGGTCGCTTCCGGCCACTCCACGCGGGCGGGGACGGCGCTGGTCTGGTTGGCTGTCGCATTCACCCTCCCTTATCCGCTGCTGAAGCTCTGGTTGTGGATGCAGGATGTCTCGAGCCACACGCCCGGCGCCCACGCGCCGTTCCCCGCACTGGAACTGCTCGCCTTCGGCGCAGCCCTGGTCCTGGTGCTGCTGCTCGCCTCGTCACGGAAGCCCGTGGTGCCTGGGTGGCTGCTCATCGTGGGCGGGTGGCTCGGGTCGGCTGCCCTGCTCAGCATGGGATTCCTCATGGTCTTCGGGCTGATCGCTCAGATGACGGGCGTCTCGACCGGCTCCGTCGAGTTCGCGAACGGCGAAGCGACGTTGATGGTGTTGTGCGTCTACGGCACATGGCTCATGCTCGGAGTGGCAGTGCTCGCCGCGACGCTCCGCTTCATGGACGGGCATCCGTCGCTCCGCGGTCAGGCAGCGACACGAACCGAGGGGGCGACCGCGAGATGAGGGCTTCATGACCACGACACCGACTCGCGCCGACCTGCTTATCGCCGCTGCCGCCGCGCTCACGCTGCTCCCCCTCACTGCGGTTGTCGCGTTCACGTCGCTCACCGGCCTCGCCGCATGGGTCGTGATGGCACTCGCGCTCGTCGCACACTTGGCGTTGCCCTGGCGCCGCTCCCGACCGTTGACCGTGCTGGTCGTCGTCGCGGCCGCGGTCGGTGGCCAAGTCGCTGTGACGGGCCTGTTCTTCGTGCTGCCCTCGACACTCGTGTTCCCGATCGCGCTCTACTCCGCGGCGGCGTACGGCGTCGCGACGGGCGCAAACTGGCCGGCCATCGCGGTCGGGCTCGTCGGTGCAGCCATCGCGGCCGGTCGCTACGCCGCGGATGCGAGCGTCATCGGGTCGGGATTCGGGCCGTCGCCGTGGTTGCTGTTCCTCCTCTTCGCGGCCGTCGTGACGTGCTCGTGGACGATGGGACGCCTGCGACGCGCCCAGGTGCACGCAACCCGCGTCGCGGAGGAGCGCGCGGAGGGCGAACGGCGCGAAAGGGAGCAGCGCGAGGCGCTCGCCGCATTCGAGGAGCGCGCCCGGGTCTCGCGCGACATGCACGACATCCTCGCCCATTCGCTGGCCGTCATCATCGGGCAGGCGAGGGTGGCTCGTTTCAACGAGTCGCGGCGAGCGCCCGCACTCACGACGATCGAGGAGACCGCGCGCAATTCACTTCACGAGATCAGGGTCATGCTCCGACTGCTTCGCGACGATGCCACACCGCGCCCGCAACCGACGCTCGCGGAGCTCCCCGCGCTGATCGAGCAGGTGCGCGCACTCGGCGCCGACGTCACGTACACGACGGAGGGCACGCCGAGGCCGCTCGGAGTTCCCGCGCAGGTGTCCGTCTACCGCTTCGTGCAGGAGGCGTTGACCAACGTGACGAAGCATGCGCACGCCGGTGCTGCCATCGACCTCTCGATGCGGTGGAGCGATGACGACCTGGCCGTGACCGTGGCGAACGATCGTGTGCTCGGGCGCCCGCAGGCCGAGACCATCGGGCCCGGAATGGGATTACGGGGCATGAGCGAACGACTGCGCGCGGTCGACGGCACGTTGACGGCCGAGTACACCGGCCACGATGGGTTCACCATCACCGCGAGAACACCCCTGCACTCCGGGCACGCCGGATGATCCGCGTCCTGGCCGTCGACGACCAGGCACTGGTGCGCGCGGGCGCCGTGGCGAGCGTCGACGCACAGCCCGACATGGAGGTCGTCGGCGAGGCCGCGACCGGCGCAGACGCCGTGCGCGAAGCGAGCCGGACCAGACCCGATGTCGTGCTGATGGACATCCGGATGCCCCAGCTCGACGGCATCGACGCCACCCACCGGATCCTCGAACGTCACGCCGACACCCGAGTGCTCGTGCTGACGACGTTCGACGCCGACGAGTACGTCTTCGCGGCGTTGCGCGCCGGGGCATCCGGATTCCTCCTGAAGGACGCCTCCGTCGATGAGCTCGCCACCGCGATCCGCACCGTGCACCGCGGCGACGCGGTGCTCTCCCCGTCGACCACGAGCCGTCTCATCGAGCTGATGCTCCCGGTCCTGCCCGACCCCGGCCGACGCGTCGCCGCCGAGGCGGCACTCACCGAACGCGAACTCGAGGTCGCGAGGCTCGTGGCACGGGGGCTCGGCAACGCGGAGATCGCGTCTGCCGTCTTCCTGGCCGAGGCTACGGTGAAGACCCACGTCGGCCGCATCCTCGCCAAACTGCACCTCCGCGACCGAGTTCAGATCGTCATCTGGGCATACCGGAACGGACTCGCTCCCTGATCTCGTCGACTGAGCGCGGGCTGCGGTGGTCGGCGCTGCCGACGCGGCCGCCGACCATCTCTCTACCGACGGTCCGACGGGTAGCCTGAGCCGGCGTACCGCACGTCGTAGGTGCGTGCGGTTCCGTCCGGCGCGGTGGCGGTCACCTCGACGGTGAACGCTGGGAGTCGGCGCAGATGGGTATCGATCGTGTAGTCCTTGCTCGTGCCGGCCGCGAGTTCTCCGATGCGAATGGCGCCATATGGGGTCGTCACGCTGAGAGCGACCGGAGTCTCGCCGCTGTTCTGCGCCGTGATCGTCAGCACCTGCGATCCTCGGACCTTGTTGCCGGTGACGCTGAGGGAAACGTCGATCGCCGCCTCTGCGGTGTCCAAGGTGACATAGGGCACCACGACCGGTCCTAGAGTCCAGTCCATCACCGTTGACTGCGGGGCGTCGCCCGAGATGATGTCGATGGCGTTTGAATCGGTGGCGTCGGTGTCCTTGGCCTCGCCGACGTCCGTCCAGTCTCCGGCGCCGCCACCGAGCCGGTATTGGCCGACGAAGCTCGGGCAGCCATCGCCTTGCCAGCAGGCGGCGCTGTAGACGGGTCGGACGTTGCCGATGCCTTCGCCGTCTTCCGCATCGCTGTACATCGAGACCTGGTACCCGGCCTGTTGCAGATCGATCCCTGAGAGTGCGCTGGCGGGGATGGAGCTGACGATCATTCCGGAAGGGATCACCTGCAGTTGCGCGTCTGCGGCGCGAGTGAGGTCGGCGGTGTACACGCCGCTACCGAATCGGGAGCTGTCGTATCGACCGTCGGCGACGATCGCGTACTTCCAGGGGCCGTTGACCGACGTGTTCGTTCCGGGCAGGAGGGGGCTGGTGGTGCGCGCGCTTCGGTCGCTGAGGTAGATGTTGACTCGCTGGGTGCTCATGCCGTTTCCGCCCCAGGGGTTGTTGATGACCCCGGCAGTGGAGGTGAGGAAGCGGACGGTCTCCCCGTCGCGGTAGACCTCGAGGCCGGTGAGGTCGAGGCTGCCCGGGTTGAACGCGCCATCGGTCGGGTAGACGTAGCTTCCCGGACCATCGTCGTCGCCCACTGGGTCCGACACGGCGCCGATCTTCGTGCCGAACGCGTAGAGGGTCCTGCGTTCGACGGCCATCACACCGGTTGATGCCGTTGCGGTGACGACGATGCGGTTGGAGATCGCGGGGAGCGTGGCCGGCGCGTCGAAGCGGCCCTCAACGACGGGGACCGTCGTCTTGGTGCCGTTGACTGACACGGTCACGTTCGGCGCATCAGTGGTACCGGTCACGTGGATCTCGCGCGCGGTGGAGGTGGAGCCGTCGGCGAGGTTCTCAAGGTGCAGGGTGGGCGCCTGCCCGGTGGGCTCGTCGTCGCTCCAGACGTTCCAGCTGTCCCAAGTGTCGCCGTCGAAGTTCAACCGGCCCAGCTCGTCGGAGGCCCAGTTGTCGCCGGCTCGGAGGATCGCGGTTCCGCCGACGGTGTAGTTGTGCAGGGAGATGCCGTTGTGCTCGGTCATCTCGTTCCCGATGGTGACCTTGGTGCCAGAGGTGTCCGTGTAGCGCTTGAGGAGGCTGGCCTGAGCGTCCATGTCGAGCTCGTTCCATGCTTCGATTTCGAGGCCGTCGATGTCGATGTTCTCGGTGTCCGAGAGGGCGAAGACGCGGATGGCGCAGTTCGTCATCCCTTCGACCCTCGTATCGACGAAACGCATGTTCTTCACCGTCGTGCTCGGATCCGCGCGGTCGTTCGCGCCCATGTCCTGCCAGTGCGATGACGAGTTGAAGATGCAGGTGTTGTACTTGACGTCCTTCCAGTACATGCGGTTATGGATGATGTCTGTGTTGGTGACGCTGACGCCGTCGATGTTGCGCGGGGTCCATCCCCATTGGATGACGGGGCCGTTCTCGTTCTTCCAGATCACGGTGTTCTCGATGGTGACGTCGCTGTGGTACATCTTGAGCACGTCGTCGTTGGCGTGGAAGAACGTGTTCTTCATGGTGCTACCGCTGTAGAGCTCGATGCCGTCGGTCTGCCAGTACCAACTGCCGACCTGCTTGTAGTTCTCCACGTCCATGTGGAAGCGGTCAACGCTCACCTCCGTGGTGCCTTCATGCGCGTAGACGACGAAGGAATGGTACGGAGGCTCGTTGATCGTGATGCCCTGGAGGTCGAGGATCTGCTCCGCGTCGGAGGATTCGAACTGGAGCATCTTCACGCAGGTCACGTGGCAGTTGTCATTGACGTTGTGCTGGTACCCGTTGGTGGTGTCCGCCTCGTAGACGTACTGCTCGCCCGAGAGCACTCCCAGACCGGTGACCTTGTACCGGCTCTGAGTGTCGTGGAAGAACCGGAAGGCGCCTTTCACGTAAGCGCCGGGTGCGAGGTACACCCATCTGACGTTCTCGGGGAGGACCGCGTGATGGTCGGAACCCATGTAGTAGGTGCCGGGGGCGAAGTAGATGATCTCTTCGGTGATGTCGCTGAGGTTGTTGACCAGGCCCGGCTGCGGGCGGTGGATGGTTCCGGACTGCTCGGTGGGGATGAGCCGTTCGGTCTCGGCCTCGACGGGCTTCGGGTTGGCGAAGATGAGCATGGAGTTCTTGGGTTCCGTGTGGATGGCACGGTTGCCCTCTGCCTCGGTGGTGAGCTGTCCGCTGCCGCCGGCGAGGTTGCTGTATGTGGTGTGCTGTTGCGGATCGAACTCGACGGAGAATCGGTACCCGTCGGGGCTGTATGGCACCTTGACGCGAACCGTCGTGGGGTCGACGAGCTTGGTTTCAAGGCCGAGGTCGGTCGGCCGGATCGTGACCTGGTCGACCGAGCTGATTTCCTGCCCGGTCTTCATGCTGACGTCGACCCACACGTCCGTGGCGTATTCGAAGCTCGACCAACTCATGCTGAGGCCGGCGGATGCGGCGTATTCGGCGCCGTCTTCTTCGGTGTAGCCGGCTTTGCCCTTTCCGCCGCGGGGCAGGCTCATGTAGCTGAACGAGTCGTAGCTGATGTCGGGTGCGGTGGTGGTCGCGACGTTGACATCGTAGAAGGCCGAACGTCGGACCGCGTCGTCGGCGACGGCGGCGCTGGGGTCGGCCACGCTGTTCTCGTGCCACCACGTGGTCAGCTCGGCCGTCGTCGCGGTGGAGATCTCTGCTACTGACGGCGCGGCCTCGGCGATGAGGTGATCCTCCTCTGCGCTCGCGGGAACGACTGCGCTGGAGGTGGCGACCAGGATGGTGGCGGTCGCGAGGGTGATCGTTCTGGCTACATGTCGCAGCACTGCTCTGGGCATTGCGGCTCCTCTCGTTCGTGAGGGCGGTGCCCTCAAGACAGCCCGCGTCGGGCCATACACTTCGTTGTGTCGATGCCAGCAGCGTCCAGCCGGAGCCGGCGCTCGCTCAGCCGGAGCCGGCGATGGCTCAGCCGGTGATCCGCTTGAGGACGATCACCTCCCACGGCAGCATGAGCAGCGGGAGTCGGCGGTCGCCGACGTTGTTGGCGAGGATCGTCTCGGCGCTGCCCCAGGCGGTGACCAGGGCGGCGTCCAGCGGCGCGGAATCATTGGAGCAGTTCGCCACGACCAGCAGGGCGGTGTCCTCGTTCGTCCGGGTGTACGCGAAGAGCTGCGGATGCTCCGGGAGCAGCAGATCGAATGCTCCGTCGATCACGACCGGCTCGGTGTGGCGCAGATTGATGAGCCCGCGATACCAGGCGAAGACGGACCGGTTCCCGTCGCGCTGAGCTGCGGCGTTGATGTCCGCGTGGTTCGGGTTCACGGGGATCCACGGTTCGCCCGCGGTGAATCCGGCGTTCGGGTCGCTGCTCCACTGCATCGGGGTTCGCGCGTTGTCACGGCCTCCGCGAGCGATGCCGGCGAGCACCTCGGCAGCTTGGGCGCGACCGCCGGCGACGGTCGCCTCCCGGTAGTAGTTCAGGCTCTCGATGTCCCGGAACTGATCAATGGACGAGAACGGCATGTTCGTCATGCCGAGCTCTTCGCCTTGGTAGACGTACGGCGTGCCTCGCATCAGGTGCAGCACCGTGGCGAGGGCGGTCGCGGACTCGTACCAGTAGTCGGTGTCGTTGCCGAAGCGAGACACCACGCGGGGCTGATCGTGGTTGTTCCAGTAGAGGCTGTTCCAGCCGACGTCGGCGAGCTCACGCTGCCACCGGGCGAAGGACTGTTTGAGCTCGACGAGCTGGAGGGGCTTCGGGGCGAACTTTCCGCCCGGCCCGTGGTCGAGACCGACGTGCTCGAAGTGGAAGATCATGTTGAGCTCGTGCCGCGTCGAGTCGGTGTACAGCCGGGCCTTCTCCGGGGTCGCGTCGATCATCTCGCCGACAGTCATCAGCTCGGCGTCACGCCCGGCGAACACCTCGCGGTGCATCTCTTGGAGGTAGTCGTGGACTCGCGGCCCGGAGCCGTAGAAGTCGATGCCGTCGGCATACGAAGCGCCCTCGTTGACCCTCCCGTCCGGAAGGTCGGGGTGCTTCGAGATGAAGCTGATGACATCCATCCGGAAGCCGTCGACGCCTCGATCGAGCCACCAGTTCATCATCTGGTAGATCGCGGAACGCACGTCCGGGTTCTCCCAGTTCAGGTCGGGTTGCTTGCTGGAGAACAAGTGGAGGTAGTACTGCCCGCTCGTCTCGTCGAGGGTCCAGGTCGGCCCGGAGAAGAACGAGCCCCAGTTGTTGGGTTCGGCGCCGTCGCGAGGGTCGCGCCAGATGTACCAGTCCCGCTTGGGGTTGTCTCGACTCGAGGCTGACTGGCGGAACCAGCCGTGCTCGTCGGAAGTGTGGTTGACGACGAGGTCCATGACGAGTTTCATTCCGCGGGCGTGCAGCCCGACGATGAGCTCGTCGAGGTCCTCGAGGGTCCCGAAGCTCGGGTCGACGGCGTAGTAGTCGCTGATGTCGTACCCGTTGTCATCGTGTGGTGAGGCGTACACCGGTGAGAGCCAGACGACATCGATTCCGAGGTCTTCGAGGTGGTCGAGATGTTCGATGATGCCGGGGATGTCGCCGATTCCGTCGCCGTTGGAGTCGGCGAAGCTGCGGGGGTAGACCTGGTAGACGACGGCGGCTTTCCACCACTCGTCGCCGGCGCGGAGGCTGGCGTGTCTGGTCGCAGGCTGGAGGGTGGTCACTTGATGGCTCCTAGGTTCACGCCGCGCATGAGCGTGCGCTGGAAGATGAGGAAGAACACGATGGCGGGCAGGATGCCTGCCAGCGACGCGGCGGCGAGGGCCGTGGGATCGCTGGTGTACTGCCCGCTGAGCGCGCCGAGTGCGACCGAGACGGTCTGGTTGCCGGCCGATGGGAGCATCACGAGCGGGAGGAAGAAGTCGTTCCACGTCCAGATGAAGAAGAACGTGATCAGCACCGCGAGTGTCGGCCGGGTCAGCGGGAACACGATGAGGCGGAGGGTTTGGAACCGGGTGGCGCCGTCGAGTCTGGCCGCTTCGAGCACTTCGAGCGGGAACGCCCCGAGCACTGAGGAGAGCATGTAGGTTCCGAACGCGGACTGCAGTACCGCGAGGATGATGATCACGCCGGCCAGGGTGTCGTAGAGGTACAGGTCGCGGGAGAGGACGAACAGGGGGTAGACCAGCGCCTCCTGCGGGATCGTGAACGCCACCATGAACACGGCGAGGACCCACACCCGCCCACGGATGCGTCCGATGCCGATCGCGAACGCGCTGAGAAGACTCAGCGCGGCGGCGAGGATCGCGACGCTGCCACTGACGATGAGGCTGTTCAGGAGTTTCTGGTTGAAGTTGACGCCGTTCCAGAAATCGACGAGCGCGGTGAAGTCGAGTTGGGTGGGGATCGAGATCGGTCCGTCGGCGATGTAGTCGGCTGGCGGTTTGAAGGCGTTCACGATTGCGACCCAGAACGGGAAGAGCATCAGGAGCGCGGCGACCACCAGAAGTGCGAGGACTGCCCAGCCGCTGACGCCGCGGTGTGCGCGTGCGTTTCGGCGGCGTCCGCTCGGCGCGGGTCGGACCGTCTGAGCGGGGATCACTTCCTCGCGCACTGCGGTGTCGATGGTCATTTCTCGAACCCTTCGGTGTTGCGGGTCTGGTAGCGCAGGAGCGCGACGGCGATGACGGTCACGAGCACCGCGAGGACGGTCGCGATCGCTGCGCCGTACCCGACGCGGTTGGTGGTGAAGAAGTTCGTGAAGGAGAAGTAGGCCGGCACGATGGTGGCAGTGCCAGGCCCGCCGCCGGTGAGCACGAAGATCGGCGCGAAGACCTTCAGAGCGGCGACGGAGGTGGTGATCAGGACCACGGCGATCTCGGGCCGCAGCTGGTTCAGCGTGATCGCGCGGAAGCGCTGGAACCATCCGGCGCCGTCGATCTCCGCTGCCTCGTGGAGCGCCGGGTCGACGCGTGAGAGCCCGGCCATGAAGATGACGACGGTGTACCCGATCCGGAGCCAGATGAGCACGTTCATGACCGCGTAGATGGCGAAGTCTGAGTCGCCGAGCCAGTTCTGTGCGAGATCGCCCATCCCGACGTTGCGGAGGATGGTGTTGATGATGCCGTACTGGGGCTGGTACATCCAGCTCCAGAGCACGCCGGCCACAGCGATCGGGAGGATCTGCGGCAGGTAGAACGTTGCGCGGAGGAATGAGGCGATCCGTGTGCCGAATCGGGGCGAGATGTAGTCGAACAGGACCGCGGCGATGAAGACGCCGAACGCGGTTGGGATGATCGCCATGGCGACGATGAACGCTGCGCTGTGCAGGAATGACGCCCAGAATGTCTGGTCCACGAACAGCCGTGCGTAGTTCTCCAGGCCGATGAACTGCGGGATGCCCACGCCGCTCCACCGGGTGAGGCTGTACCAGATGTTCATCGCGAATGGGAGCAGGACGATGGCGATGAAGCCGACCGCTCCCGGGACGATGTACCAGTAATACCCGCCGGGGCGTTCCCCGCGGTTGGGCCGTGCGTTGGGGCGTTGGACACTGAGTTGGGTCATGGTGTTCTTTCGTGGTCACAGGGCGGCGGCGCGCCGCCGCCGCCCTGCGGTCGGGGATCAGAACCCGGCGTCGGCCTTGCCCTGGTCGTAGGCGGTCTTGAGGTTCTCGACCGCTTGGGTGGGGGTGGTGTTGCCCTGGACGAGGTCGGTGACGTTCTGGACGAGGATGTCGTTCAGTCCGGCAACCGGCCAGTCCGGGTACCAGGCGAGGCCACCGTCAGTGCTCTCGAGAAGCTCGTCGAATCGGGTGATGGTGAGCTCTCCGATGTCGGTCGTGACGGCGTCGGTATCTGCGGCCACGGGAACGCCGCCGAGGTCGCCGAGTTCGTTCTGCACCTCGGGGCGCAGCGTGGTCTCGATGAAGTCGTAGGCCAGGTCCTTGTTCTTCGCCTTCTCGGGGACGACCCAGAGGTTGCCGCCCGAGCCGGGGTGCAGGTCGTTGCCGGGGAAGAGGAACTGGTCGTAGGCGACGTCGCTGATGTCGTTGACGAAGCTGCCCGCCCACCAGGTGCCGGAGTAGAACAGCGGGTATTGCCCGGCGACGAACGCGTTGCCGGCGTCCTGTGCCGGGATCCCCGTGGAGTCGGCGGCGATGTACCCCTTCGCGACCCAGTCGGCCATCCGGGTGGCTGCGTCTTCCCACGCCTGCCAGTCCACGTCACCGGTGAACTGCTGGTACGCGGCGAGCGACTCGTCGTTCATCTCGGCGAGGGCGAGCGCGTACAGCAGGTGCGGGCCGGGGTAGTCGGCCGAGCCGAGCGCGAGCGGGGTGATCCCGTTGTCGACGAAGGTCTGCATGACCGACTCGAGCTCCTCGAGAGTGGTCGGCGCCTCGAGTCCGTGCTGGGCGAACGCATCCGCGTTGTACCAGACGGAGACGTACTCGCCGTAGTTGGTCACGCCATAGCGGTTGCCCGAACCCATCAGGCCGTTCTCGTAGAGACCGACATCCTGGGCGGTGTTCTCCAGATCCCAGCCGCGCTCCTCAGCGACATCCGTGAGATCGGTGAGCAGGCCCGCGTTCGAGACGACGCCTGCGGTGGCGTTGCCCTTCAGGTACTCGAGCACGTCCGGGGCTTCATTGGAGTCCAAGATGAGCTGACCGGACTGCTGCATCTGCTCGTAGGTCTTGAGCTCGAACTCGACGGTGACGCCGGGGTGCTCCGCTTCGAAGATCTCGATTGCCGTATTCCAAGCAGTCGAGAGGGCGCTGTCGTCGTTCTCCCACCACCAGACCTTCAGGGTCTGATTGTCGGATGTCCCGCTGGTGGTGCATCCGGCGAAGCTGAGGGTTGCAGCAGCGGCGAGAGCCGCGGTGGCGAGAAGCCGGCGACGCGCTGCGCTGTGATTGCGTGCTGACACGTGAACTCCATTGGTCGGGATATGGCCACCCGGTGATCGGGCTGGATTATGTTTACGGCAGAACTATTACGGCGTCAAGTTCTGACATTACGAATGATTTCGCCTTGGATTTGATGCGCAGTGCACCTAATGACCGGATAGAGTTGACCTCGATGGCCGCTACACCTGCTTGGACGGACCGCCTCGACGCATCGTTGCCCGTGGCGATCGAAGTGCTGCGCCATGGACCGATCTCGCGTGCCGAGCTCGCACGACGCATGCAGATGTCGGCCGGCTCCCTGAGCCGCCTGACCGCCCCGCTGATCGAGCAAGGACTCATCGTCGACATCGGCGAGCACAACGACGGCCGCGTCGGTCGCCCGACCCGACTCCTGGATATCGAGCCGACCTCAAGGCTCTTCGTCGGAATCAAGCTCCGCGAGGACGAAGCAGTCGGCGCACTCACTGATTTGAGGGGGCGAGTACTCGATCAACTGACAGTGCCCCTGCCGGGCCGAACCCCCGACGAGGTCGTGGGCACCCTGGTCGAGCTGATCGACCTGCTCCGGGACGGATTTGCGGTCGGCGGAGTCGGCATCGGTCTCGGAGGCCGCGTCCACAACCGCAGCCACGTCATGTCAGCTCGCTTTCTCGGCTGGTCCGACGTACCGCTCGCCGAGCTCGTCACCGAGCGGACCGGATTCCCGACGCACGTCGACAACGACGTGATCGCCTTCACCGAGTACGAACGCTGGTTCGGCGCAGGTCGCAATGATGACCGCTTCGCCGTGATCACGCTCGGGATCGGTACCGGTTTCGGCCTCGTCGCCAACGGCGGACTCATCGTCGACGAGGACTACGGACTCGGACTCGTCGGACACTGGCCACTCGATCCCACGGGACCACTGTGCGAGGAAGGCCACCGCGGGTGCGCCGCCAGTCTGCTCAACTCGGACTCGATCGCGAGGCGCGCTTCGATCGCAGTCGGCCGAGAGCTCTCCTTCGACGACGTCCTCGACGCCGCCGAGAACGGCCAACCCGCAGCCATCCAGATCGTCCGAGAAGCCGGCCGCGGCCTCGGCATCCTGACCGCCGCGATCTGCAACCTGACACTCCCCCAGCACCTGATCATCGGGGGCGAGGGAGTGCGACTGGCAGTACTCGCGCAAGTCGACATGACGCAAAGCCTCAGTGAGCACCGCAACCCGCTCGCGCGCACCCCACCGATCATCTACACCGACGGCGACAACGCGGAATGGTGCCGCGGCGCCGCAGCCTTGGCGATCCAGTCCTTCGTACTCGGCGCGACAGGCGCGAGCAGAGCATCCGGCACCGGTCGGATGAGGACTGCGTAAGCGCCTCAGGATACGGACAGCAGCTATCCGCATGAGATGGCGGTTCCCGCGCGCTACTGCGGCGTCGTGGTCGAAATGTACATTAGTAGACACATCGTCTACACTTACCCAGGTGAGCGCTTATCGAGATCAGGTGGACGGCAGCACGTATCCGTTGGACGTACCGCGGTGGCGTTCGGCGGCGGGCCGTCCGCTGTGGATTGATCCGGGGCCGGGAATCGGGCGCGACGACGTCGACGGCGCGGAGCGGTCGCTCTGGCGGTACCGGGCGGCGTTCCCGGTCGATATCGCGGCGCCCATCACGATGGGCGAGGGATTCACGCCACTGGTCGAGCACGAGTGGGTGGACGGATCGCGTCCGCTGTTCAAGGCGGAGTGGTTCAGCCCGACCGGGAGTTTCAAGGATCGCGGTTCGAGCGTGATGCTCTCATATCTGCGGGACCGAGGTATCTCGAGTGTGCTGGAGGACAGCTCGGGCAACGGCGGGTCGTCGGTCGCCGGCTATGGAGCCGCGGGCGGAATGCGGGTCAAGATCTTCGCGCCGGCCAGTACGTCGCCGGCGAAGATCGCGCAGGTCCGCGCCTACGGGGCCGACGTGGAGTTGGTCGAAGGTCCGCGTGAGGAGTCGCAGAACGCGGCGATCCGGCAGGCGACCGGTGACGCGTTCTATGCGAGCCACAATTGGCAGGCCTTCTTCCTGCAGGGGACGAAGACGCAGGCCTACGAGCTCTGGGAGAATCTCGGATTCCGCGCACCCGACAACGTGATCGTCTCGGTGGGGGCCGGCAGCAGCCTGCTGGGTTGCTACCTCGGGTTCCGGGAGTTGCTGAACGCAGGGCAGATCGCGCGGATGCCGCGCCTGTTCGCGGCGCAGCCGCTGAACTGTTCGCCCGTGGATGCGAGTTTCACCGCCGGCGTCGACGTCCCAGTGGCACGACCGGTGCGTCCGACGATCGCGGAAGGTACGGCGATCGCTCACCCGTTGCGGCTGACGCAGATGATCACCGCGCTGCGTGAGACCGGCGGGGCGACGGTTGCGATCCCTGAAGAGGACATCGTCCGCGCCCTGGATGCCCTCTGCTCGCGAGGATTGTTCGTGGAACCGACAAGCGCCAGCGCGGCCGCAGCCTATTCGACGCTGCTACGGTCAGGGAGCATCACACCGGCGGAGACGACGGTGGTGATGCTGAGCGGGTCGGGGCTGAAGGCCGCTCCGCTTGTGCTCGACCTGGTCGAGGGGGTGCGGGCATGACGGATTCTGCTGACCGGGTGCTGGACACCGTCCGCGGCCTCATCCCTGGGATGGCGGCAACGTTCGGCCGGTCTTGCGAGGTCGTGCTGCACGACTATCGAACCCCGGAACGTTCGGTGATCGCTGTCGCGGGAGATGTGACCGGCCGGCAGGTCGGGGATGGGATGAGCGACATCGGTCGGCGCGTCCTTGTTGCCGGTGACGCCGCAACAACGGACCTGAACTACCTCACCCGCACCCCCGGCGGCACGGTGTTGAAGAGCACGACCATCCCGCTGCGGGACGACGCGGGAAGACTGATCGGCGCACTCTGCATCAACGTCGACGTCACCGCCCTCGGCCGGATCTCCGACGCGGTCAACGACCTGATCGGGCTACCCGGCACCTCCACCGATGAGAGCGCACCGGTTACCGAGTTCACCGCTGGGCTGGTGGAGAGGACGGACAGAATCATCGAACAACACGAACGGG
Organism: Agromyces cavernae; assembly: GCF_021044935.1. Lineage (GTDB taxonomy): Bacteria > Actinomycetota > Actinomycetes > Actinomycetales > Microbacteriaceae > Agromyces > Agromyces cavernae. The sequence continues at coordinate 199,677 of NZ_JAJNMP010000002.1, read as the reverse complement.
ATGCTGGTGTGCCGGCGCGCGCGTTCGACCGAGGGACGCGTGTCGCCGCGATCCGAGACCTCGCCAACGCCGCCGTGTTCGAGATGCGCGGCGCAGCTGCCGTGGTGGCCGCCCGCCTGGACGTGTCCCGCGCAGGTTTGTACAACGACCTCAGAAAGATCAGGGAGACGCTCGATGCGGTATCTGAGTGAAGCGGTCACCAGCGAGCTGGTCGACGAGGAACTCGCTCTCGCAGCCGCTCGATCGGCGTTCACATCCGATGGGGCGGTGTTTCCGGTCGTGATCGGGCACACCCTCACCGAGGGGCAACGGTTCACCGTGAAGTCGGGCAGCACCGGCACCGCCACCGGGGTGAAGGTGGGCACCTACTGGCATGGAAACAGCGAGCTCGGCCTGCCACGACACGGATCCACCACACTGCTGCTCGACCCGGAAACCGGTCGACTCAGCGCCGTAATCGAAGCCGCCGCGGCGAATGCGATGCGCACCGCGGCCGCCGACGCGCTCGCTGTCCAGGCACTCGCCCGAGACGATGCATCCACCCTCACCGTCGTCGGTACCGGAACCCAAGCGTTCTACGAAGCCGCAGCCGTCGCCCGAGTCCGACCCATCGCCAGAGTGCTGATCAGTGGCCGAAGCGAGGCCAAGGCAGCGCAGCTGGCTGATCGGCTGTCCGCGCACCTCTCAGTCCCTGTGACTCCCACTTCCATCCAGGCCGCGGTCGAGGCCGCCGACGTGCTGGTCACGGTCACCACCTCCCGGGAACCGTTGTTCAACGCGGAATGGGTGCGACCCGGCACCCACGTCTCCGCCATGGGTGCCGACGGGCCGGGAAAGCAAGAACTTCCTACGGCCCTGCACGCCCGAGCCGCACTGTTCTGCGACGTCATCGAACAGACCCGCACCCTGGGTGAGTTCCAGCACGCACCGCAGCACATGCCGATCACCCCCCTACGAGACGTGCTCCGAGGCGACGCCCCCGGCCGCGTCATCCGCGATCAGGTCACGATCTTCGACAGCTCGGGATTCGCCTTGCAGGACCTCACGCTGGCCGAGCACATCCTGGCTGCCCACACCGCGCGGGAAGCGACATGAGCGACCTGACCATTCCTGACACGCCGTTCCTCGCCGTTGACGTCGACCGGGTCGACGCGAACATCGACCGACTGCGAACACGCCTGGACGCGCTGGGCATTCCGTTGCGGTTGCATGTGAAGACCGCGAAGTCCGTCGACGTCGCCGCCCGCGTGTACCCCACAGGTAGCGGCCCCATCACGGTGTCGACGCTCGCCGAAGCGGAGTACTTCGCCGACGCCGGGTACACCGACATCCTCTACGCCGTCGGCATCGACCCGCACAAGCTGCAACGCGCCGCCCAGTTGTTCCGCAGAGGGGTCGACCTCACCCTGCTCCTGGACAGCCCAGCGCAGGCCGAGGCCGTCGTCGCCTACTGCGCCGAACACCACGTCCGCCTCCCCGCGCTGATCGAGATCGACTGCGACGGGCATCGCGGCGGCATCCGCCCCGACGATCCCACCCTGCTCGAGATCGCGCGAATCCTCGATGCCGCCGGACTGATGCGCGGCGTGCTCGATCACGCAGGCGAGTCCTACTTCGCCGCGACCGGGCCGGCACAGCAGGACGCTGCCGAGAACGAACGCGCCACCCTCGTCGACGCGGCCGACCGGCTACGCACCGCAGGAGTGGAGTGCCCGGTGGTCAGCGTCGGCTCCACACCCACCGCACACGCCGCGACGACCCTCGCCGGCGTCACCGAAGTCCGCGCCGGCAACTTCGTCTTCTTCGACCTCGTCATGGCCGGCATCGGTGTCTGCCGAATCGAAGACATCGCACTGTCCGTCGTGGTCACGGTCATCGGGCACCAACCCGCCCACCGGTGGATCATCACCGACGGAGGTTGGATGGCCACCTCGCGCGACCGCGGCACCGCCCAGCAACCCGTAGACCAGGGCTACGGCCTCGTCGCGACCCTCGACGGTCACGTCATCGCAGATCTGATCATGGTCGCCGCCAGCCAAGAACACGGACAACTCGCCATCAGACCCGGAAGCAACCGCGACCTTCCCGACCTGGCCATCGGGACCCGACTGCGGATCATCCCGAACCACGCCTGCGCCACCGCATCCCAACACGAGCACTACCAGCTCACCGGCCAACACCCGCCCACGGGCACGTGGCACCGCCACAACGGCTGGTGACCCCGCCGGCTGCACGACAATCAAGGACGCCCACACATGACCGACCAGAGCGAGCTCGTGATCCTGGCTACCGGCGGCACCATCGACAAAACCTACACCCTCGCCGGAGAACTCGAGATCGGGCCCCCTGCCGCGATACGCGTACTTGACGGCATCGCCACGGATCAAACCATCCCGATCGAAGCCGTCATCGCCAAAGACAGCCTCGACTTGACCGACGACGATCGTTCCCGGCTACTCGCGCGAATCGCCGAGATCGCCGCCGACCGCATCGTCATTACCCACGGCACGGACACCATGACCGACACCGCCGACTACCTGAGCGAACACGCGCCGCCCGACAAGACCATCGTGATCACCGGTGCCCTGCAGCCCGCAGCGATGAGTCGCACCGATGCGCACTTCAACCTCGGCTACGCGATCGGAGCCGCCCAGACATCTGCGCCGGGGGTCTACATCGCGATGAGCGCTCGGCTCTTCGCGGCCGGCACCGTCACGAAGAGAACCGAAACCGGGAAGTTCGACCTGATCTGATCACGCACCAACGAACCGCCCGATTCGGTCCCTCATCCGCGAGAGCGAGGCGTCGTACTGACGCCCGCGGGTGCGTCGCGCAAGAGACGTGCGGTCACGACCCGGTGCATCGGCAGGATGAGCTGCCAGACGATCCGCCCGCGCATCCGCCGGTATCGGACGAAGGTCGCCAGCGTCACCGTGTCCCCATCGACGCTGATGACGAGCTGGCCGGTGAGATCCTTCGACGAGGCCTCCAGTCGCACCCAGTCGACGTCGCGGGCGACGATCGGCCAGCCCGCCACGGTGTCGGTTTCGCCGAGATCGGAGAGACGCAGACCGAGCACCCGGCGCCAGATGAACTGGCCGCGATCGCCCAGGCCGTCGAGCAGGGCGGAGGCCCATTCGACCGGGTCGACACGCACCGCCGTCCTGATGGCCACAGCATCGACCGCGTCGGCGTCGGGATCGCCGAGCAATCGGATCGGGGCGGACAACTCGGCACTGCGGAGCCGCGCGACCCGCCCGCCGTCCGCGGTCTTCCGTGCCCGCCACGCCCCCTCCCACTGCCGGGTCAGCGACGGATAGACGATGAGGTAGCGGAAGGGCAGGATCGCCGCTAGGTACATGCGGCCGAAGAGTCCGTTGGGGCGCACGAGCACGGCCATCCGAAGTTCGTATCCGTTCGCGCCGGGCACCCAGCCGAGGTGCATGATCGTGTGCACTGTGCGGTTCGCCAGTTCGCTCGCGAGTTCGTCTCGCACGCGGTACGCCGGAATGAAGACGCTGTCGTACGGCTCCCCCGCGACCGTCTGGCGAAGCCCTTCGGGGAGTCGGTCGCGCACGGCTGTGACGCGAGCACCCAGCCCGCCGCCTCCGTCGTCCCAGCCGAAGAGCGCGCCGAGGCGCCACCGCAACGCGAAAAGCGCCCGAGTGAGCCGCGACGACGAGCCGGGACCTCCCGCGTCGCGCATCGCGTCGACCATGGCGTCGAAGTCGTCAGCGCCGGCGCCGGGCGTGCGGAACGACCAGACGTCTTCGACGTCGAACTCGGGCGCGAACTCATGGATGCGCCATGGTCGCTCCAGGTGGGCGGATATCGGCAACCGCGTCATTTCTCCCCCTCGGTCTCTACGGATGCGATCTATACGGGTGCGTACAATCCACACTGTAGCAAGTCTGTACGCTGTCGTATAGATCAGGAGGAGACGAGATGGCTCGTGCGCGCACACCCCGTTCGACCTGGATTCGCGCCGGCCTCACGGCCCTCGAGGAGGGCGGGCCCGACGCCGTACGCATCGAAGCGCTGGCGAAGCGCCTCGGCGTGACCAAGGGCGGGTTCTACGGCTACTTCACCGGCCGAGAGGAGCTCTTGACCGAGATGCTGGACGCGTGGGAGCGCGAGGCCGCGAACGCGGTCATCGATGAGGTCGAGGCCGGCAACGGCGACGCGTACGAGCGGCTCCAGTCGCTGTCGCGGAGTGTGCAGGAACGCGACGGCATCATCGGCCTCGAGCTCGCGATCCGCGAGTGGGCCCGGCGCGACCCGAGCGTGGCCGAGCGCATCCGCCGCGTCGACCGTGCACGCGTCGGCTACCTCCACGCACTGCTGCTCGAGGCGACGGGCGACGAGCAGGAGGCCATCGCGAGCGCCGCGATCGCGAGCGCCGTGTGGATGGCGGGACACCTCATGCGGTTCGACGTGGCCGGGCACGATCACGACGCCGTGCGCCGGCTCGTCTTCGAGCGCACGATCTCGCCACCCGCCCGAAGCGCACACTCATAGCGGCGGCTCATCGAGGCGTTCGCTGCAACACCTTCTCCTCGAGGATGCCGGCGAACCGTTCCACCGCCGCGAACTCGACCAGGTGCCCGACGTCCGGCACCGTGACGAGCTCGGTGCGCGGCGAGTCGACGCGCGGGAGCAGGGCGCGGACGGCGCTCACCGGGTTCACGAGATCGCCCTCGCCGTGCACCATGAGGACCGGAATCTCGTACCGGCCCGCGACATCCGGATCGCAAAGCTCCGCGTAGAGCTCGTCGCGCGCGATCTCCATGCTCTTCCCAATGGCACGGATGTCGCTCATCGAGTAGTCCGGCGTGAACATCAGCGCCGGCAGCATCAGGTCGTAGACCATGTCGGGCACCTGCGGCGAGGCCGCGATGGCATGCTTGCTGACCTCCTCCGCCTGCGCGGGGGTCCAGCCCAGCGGGTCGGGGCCGATGGCATCGAGTGCCGCGACGCGCTTCCGCTTTCCGCGACGCTCGAGCTCGGCGCGCGTCTCCCGCCACGAAGCCGCCCGGCTCCCCACGCCGACCTGGTTCGCGCCGACGAGCTGGCTGAAGAGCTCGGGGGCCTCCATGGCCATCTGCGCGGTGATGACCGTGCCGACCGAGCTGCCCATCAGCACGATGCGCTCGGTTCCGAGCTCCCGTGTCAGCCAGCGCGCGAGCTCCACACCGTCGGCGGCAAGCCTCGCGAGCGTGAGCTCGGCATCCGCGCCGTTCCGGACGAACGTCCGGCCGACGCCACGCTGGTCCCACTGCACCACCGTGAAGATCCGCTCCCACGCCTGCAGCTGCGGATTGAACGGGATGTACGGCGAGGCCGGTCCGCCGGGGATGACGAGCAGCACCGGATTCCCCTGGCTCGCGCTGCGAATCGTGATCCACTGGTCGACGCCGCCGAGCCGGACCCATTCCCGCCGGTCGACTCCTTCCGTGGTCGACGCGACGAGGGCGCGAGCGTTCCGCCGCCGCTCGGCTGGGCGGCGCAGCATCGCGGTGAAGGGGGCGAACGCGTGTTGGATCGTGGTGCTCATCGGCCGACCCCCAGTCCGGCGGCGAGGCGCTGCAACTGGTCGCCGAGCACCTCGCTGTCGACGCCGGCCGAGGCCATCGCCGCGTCGAACATCGGCCCTGTCATCGCCCGGACCGCCGCGACGATGCGGCGCCCCTCCTCCGTGATCACCACGCGTCGCTCACGACCGTCGACGGCCTCGAGCGTGACGGCGCCGCGCTCTACCAGCTCACGCATCATGGCGCTCACGGCGGGCTCCGTGTGGCCGAGGGCATCCGCGAGCGCGCGCTGGCTCATCGGCCCGTCGCGCTCGATGACGAGAAGCGCGATAGCGCGGCGGTGCGAAACGCCGAGCTCGTGGCGGACTGTCCGATCCGCCGCGCGATCCATCTGGTGGACGATCCGGTGCAGGAGATGTGGGATATCGATCACACTTAAGACGTTAAGTGTTTATGGCGCACACGTCAACCCGTGAGAAGGCCCTGATGCGCCCACTCCAATCCGCAATTGCAGCCCACCCAACGAGCCGTCCGCAAACGTCGACCATGGAGAAGCCCGTCAAAGGCCTGTCGGGCGCAACTAGTCAGAGCTGGTTTGGCGACGCCAGTCGCGAGCCGCGTTCGGTCCCCGCTCGCGAGGTGCACCGGGGAGTGATGCCTCCCCGTGTCTCCGCGAGATGCGCGAGTGTGTAGTGGAGGTACGCGGTTGGCTCCTCAGTGCGCGGCGGCGCCGCCCTCCCGGAGACCTTGTCGCGGAACTCCTCAGGCTCGAGCCATTCCCCGAGGTGGAAGCCCTTCTCATAGACGTACCGGTTGTAGGGGTTGGCGGCCGCCGCCTGCTTGTCCTTGTGCCCGGATCGCGCGAGCATGAACGTCGCGTAGGCCCGCATCATCGGGTAGAACTCGCGGATGAGGTCGGTGTCCCCGTATCGCTTCCAGAAGCGGTATTGAACCAACACGAGCGCGTCGCCCCAGCCGACTGATCCCCCTGTCGCGTCGTACATCATTGCGATGCCGTTGTATGGGACGACGGCCGCCACCTTGCCGGAATTCGCCTGCGCGTCCTGGACGTCGCGGAGCCACTTGCGAAAGAAGCTCGCGACGCCCATAAGGTAGGCGGCGGTGTCGAAGAAGACCTGGGCGTCGCCCGTCCAGCCGAGTCGCTCACGGGTCGGGCAATCGGTGGGCACGTCGAGGAAGTTGCCCTTCATGCTCCAGCGGGTGTTCTCGAGGAACCGGTTGACGTCCGGATTGGAGGTGAGCCGCTCCTGCTTCGTTATGAGCAGGAGTTCGGTGGCGCGGCCGAATTCCTTGACCGGAGGCCAAGTCTGCGTTCGAGCAGGCCCTGGCCTGAGGCAAAAGCGCCGAACGGCGGGCCCCCGGAATCCGGGACCCGCCGTTCGTCGAACCGCGCGACGCTACTCGGCGCTGCCGAGGTGAGCCGCCCACGGATACCAGACATAGGAGAAAGAGGCGGGTGCTCCGGTGATCCGCTTGTTCATGAAGACGTCGTTGTCGAGGCGGACGCCCGGGAACATCGGCCCCATCTCCTCGTACAGCTGCTGCTCCATCTGCACGACGAGTTCGGCGCGCTCGGCCTCGTCCTCGGTGGCGACGGCCTCGTAGTACAGCTCATCGATGCCGTCGTAGCCCGACTGGTTGAAGATGCCGGCGGTCACCGCGGTCGCCGAGATCCAGTCGAGCGGGTTCGGCACGCCCGCCCAGAACTGCGTGTAGAGCAGATCGGTGTCGCCGCGCGTTGCAGGGTCGTAGAGGTAGTTGGAGTAGCCGGTGGCCGGCACGACCTCGAGCTCGAAGTTCAGGCCGATCCTGTCGGCCGCGTCCTTGATCGCGACGCCGAGCTGCTGCGTCTCGCTCTGTTGCGGCACGACGAGGCTGATCGCGTCGGACTTCACGTCCGCGGGCAGGGCGTCGACGAGCTTCTTCGCCGCTTCGATCTGCGGAGTGCCGTCGGTCGCGACGGTATCGGCGTACGCGGTCAGCTGCTCGGTCGCGAAGCCGTAGGCGGCCGGCGGGGTCTGCAGCGCCGAGGGGGTGCCGAGGCCGCCGTAGACCTGCTCGCCGATGCCCTTCCAGTCGATCGCGAGGTGCAGCGCTTTGCGCGCGTCCGCGTTCCCCATCGGGCCGTCAGGGTTCGCCACGACCAGCGTCGTCTCGAGCGGGGCCGGGCCGACGTAGTAGTTGCCCACGCCCGAGGCGTTCAGCTGGGCGACGCCCGAGACCGGAACGCCGAAGGTGCCGTCGATCTGGCCCGACTGCAGGCCCGAGGTGATCGCCGCGTCGTCGGTGAGGAAGGTGAACTCGATCTGCTTGGCCTTGGGCTGCAGCTCCTGGTTCCAGTAGTCGTCGTAGCGCGCGACGGTGATCGACTGCCCCTGGGTCCACTTCTCGAAACGGAACGGTCCGGTGCACATGACGCCTGTCTCGGGGCTGCCGAAGCCCTCGCCGGCCTCCTCGGCGAACTCCTGCTGCACGACGACGCCCGCGAAGTTCGCCAGCTCCTGTTGAGCAGGTAGTCGGGCGCGTTCAGACGGATCGTGACCTGGTGCTCCCCCGTCTTCGCGATCGAGGCGACGTTGAGGTAGAGATAGTGCGAGAAGCTCGTCGGATCCGTGAGGTGGCGGTTCAGGCTGTAGACCACGTCGTCGGCCGTCATCGGCGTGCCGTCCCAGAAGGTGACGTCGTCGCGCAGCTCGTAGACCCAGGTGAGGGGGTCGGGGTTCGAGAACGACTTCGCGAGGTTCGGCTCGATCTCGAACTCGGGGGTCTGCACGAGCAGGTTCTCGCAGAGGTTCGAGTTGATCATGTTCGGCGTGTAGTCGGCCGAACGGTACGGGTCGATGGTCTGCGGCTCGCCCTGGAAGACGTTCCACGTGATCGTGTCGACCTCGCCCTTCGCGGTTGGCGTGAGCGTGGTGAGCGCGTCGGCTCCCTGCGACGGGGTGTCGGTGGATTCGCCCGCGCTGCAGGCGGTCAGGGCGACGACGGCGGCGATGCCGGCGACAGCGACGGCAGCGCGGATGCGCCTCGTGGTGGTGTGCATCGGATGCTCCTGGTTCAGGATGTGGTGATCGCGGACAGGGTGTTCAGGATCGTGCGAGGGATGCCGGATCCCAGCCGTCGCGCGGAACGCTGTCGCGCAGCAGGCGGGTGTAGGCGTGGTGCGGGTCATCGAGCACGGCGGCGGTGGCGCCCTGTTCGACGACGGCTCCGTGGCGCATGACGATCGTGTCGTCGCACACCTGGCGGATCACCGCGAGATCGTGGCTGATGAACAGGTAGCTCACGCCACGCTCGTCGCGGATGTCGGAGAGGAGGTTCAGGATCTGCGCCTGGATGGAGACGTCCAGGGCGGAGACCGCTTCGTCGAGGATGAGGATCTCGGGCTCGGCCGCGAGGGCCCGGGCGATCGCGACGCGCTGCCGCTGACCGCCCGAGAGCGCCTTCGGCAGGGAGTTCAGCTGGCGCTCGTCGAGGCCGACGAGCTCGCCGAGCCCGCGCACGCGTCGCTTCGTCTCGTCGCGGCTGAGCTTGAAGTGCACGCCGAGCACCTCGGCGAGGCAGTCGCCGATGCGCTGGCGCCGGTCGAGCGAGGTGTACGGGTCCTGGAACACGATCTGGACGTTCCGGCCGCGCTCGCGGAGGGCCTTCGCGGTACGAGCCGGTTGCGTGCGGTCTTCGCCTCGGAAGAGGATTCGACCCCCGCTCGGCTTCTCGAGGCCGATGATCATGCGCGCGGTGGTGGTCTTGCCCGAGCCCGACTCGCCGACGATGCCGAGCGAGCCGCCGGATGCGAGCTCGAAGCTCACGTCGGCGACGGCGGTCGTCTCGGTGCGCCCGGATCCGAAGCGCTTGGTCAGGTTCTCGACGGCGAGCAGCGGTGCGCTCATCGGGTCGCCTCCTCCGCGGCATCCGCCCGCTGGTGATCGGATGCCTCGTCGCCGGCACCCGTCGTCGCGAGCAGCCGTCCGTGCAGGTCGGGCATCCGGATGCAGCGGGTCGAACCCTGCTCGCCGATCTGCAGCAGTGACGGCACCGCGCGGCGGCATGCGTCCTGCGCGAAGCGGCAGCGCGGGGCGAAGGCGCAGCCGCCGGGCGCCTCGTAGGCGGTGGTCGGGTGGCCCGGGATCGCCGGCAGGCGACGTGCCCGGTGGCCGATCTCGGGGCGGGCCTGCACGAGCGCCGCAGTGTACGGGTGCAGCGGGTCGCGGTGCAGCTGCGTCGAGCGCTGGCGCTCGACGACCTGGCCGGCGTAGAGCACGATCGTGTCGTCGCAGACGGCGCCTGCGAGTTCGAGGTCGTGCGTGATGAAGAGCACGGCCATGCCGTACTCGGCCTGCATGCGGGCGAGGATCGACATGACCTCGGCCTGCGTCGTCACGTCGAGTGCGGTGGTGGGCTCGTCGGCGAGGATCAGCCGGGGGCGCACCGCGACGGAGGCCGCGATCATGACGCGCTGCAGCAGGCCGCCCGAGAGCTCGTGCGGGTATTGGCGGAGGCGCCGCTCGGGGTCGCTGATGCCGACGTCGGCCAGGAGCTGGATCGCCTTGGCCTCGGCGGCGCGGCGAGGCATCCGGTCGTTGGTGCACAGTGCCTCGGTGAGAAAATCGCCCATGCGGCGCACCGGGTTGGTGTGCGCCCGCGCGTCCTGGAACACCATGGAGACGTCGCCGGCCCGGTACCTGCGAAGGGCCTCGCCGCGGAGGTCGAAGACCTCGGCGCCGTCGAAGCGCACGTGGCCCTTTACGTCGGCGCCATCAGGCAGCAGCCGGGCGATGGTGCGAACGGTCATCGACTTGCCCGAACCCGACTCGCCGACGAGGCCGAGGGTCTTGCCGGCCTCGAGTTCGAGGTCGACGTCGCGCAGCACGGTGCGAAGCTCCCCCATGACGGGGAGTTTGACGGTGAGGCCGTTGACATTGAGGAGCGCGGTCATGCGCGGACCTCCGATCGTTCGTTGAGGCGGTCGCCGATGACGTTTACGGCGGCGACGGTGATGACGATGAGTGCGGAGGCGTACAGCGCCTCGGCCGGGTGGCCCTGCAGGATGCCGCCCATGCCGGTGCCGACCATGGCGCCCCAGTCGGCGGTCGGCGGCTGGACGCCGAGGCCGATAAAGGAGAGGCCGGCGAGGTCCATCAGGGCGAAGCCGAACGCGAGGGTCGCGTTCGCGACGATGAGTCCGGCGATGTTCGGCAAGATGTGCCGCAGCGAGATCCACGCGCCGTGGACGCCCTGCACGCGCAGCGCCGCGACGTAGGGCAGGTTCCGTTCGCGGAGCGCGGCGCTCCGCACGATGCGAGCGATGTAGGGCAGGTAGGCGATCGAGAGCGCCGCGATCGCGGCCGGCAGGCCCGCACCGAACAGCGCCGTCGCGAGGATCGCGAGCAGGAGGCCGGGGAACGCGAAGATCGCATCGATCACGCGCACGACCATCTGGTCGAACCAGCCGCCGAACCACACGGCGGTCAGCGCGAGCGCCGTGCCGAGGATGGTCGAGCAGAGGACGACGAGGAACGGCCCGATGAGCGCAGTGCGGCCGCCGAACACGAGGCGGGCGAGCAGGTCGCGGCCGCTGGCGTCGGTGCCGAGCGGGTGCACCGCGCTCGGCCCTTGGAAGGCCTCGGAGAGGCTCACCGCGTTGGGGTCGGTCGTGACGAGGAGTGGGCCGATCGCGGCGATCAGCACGACCGCGGCGAAGGCGCCGAGGGCGATCCACCCGGACACCCCGAGCGAGCCGGCATGGCGCAGGCGCCGCGCAGTGCGCGCGATGATGCGCGCCTCGACCTCGACGTTGTCGGCGACGGCGGTCATGAGGTCCTCCTTCCGAGGCCGATTCGCGGATCGAGCAGCGCGTAGGCGAGGTCGATGACGGTGTTGAGCACGATGAACGCGGCGACGTAGACGAGGCAGATCGCCTGCACCACCGGGAAGTCCTTCTGCTGCACGCTCGAGACGAGCAGCTGCCCGAGGCCGCCGAGCTGGAACACCTGCTCGATGACCACGCTGGCGGCGATGAGGCCTGCGATCGTGAGGCCCGCGACCGTGAGCACCGGCATCGCGGCGTTGCGGATCACGTGGCGCTGCACGATGAAGCGGCGCGGCAGCCCGCGGCTGATCGCGGTCTGCACGTGGTCGGCCGACAGCTCCTGCCGGATCGCGGCCTGCGACAGCCGGCCGACGAACGCCACCGAAGCGAGTGCGAGCGCGATCGCCGGCAGCGTCGTGTGGTGCACCGCGTCGAGCCCCGGCGTGCCGGCGCCGAACACCGGAAACCAGCCGAGCTGCACGGCGAACACGAGGATGAGCACGACCGCGGCGACGAATGTCGGCACCGCCATCACGGCGGTCGCGCCGGCCATCATCGAGCGCGAGAGCAGGCCGGGCTTGAGCCCGGCGTACGCGCCGACGGCGAGTCCGGCCAGGAGGACGATGATCGCCGCCATCATGATGAGCAGTGCCGAGGCAGGTGCACGGGCGGCGAGCACCTGCGAGACCGGCTGGTTGTAGATGATCGAGGTGCCGAAATCGCCGGTCAGGGCGCCGCCGAGCCAGCGCAGGTACTGCAGCCACACGGGGTCGTCGAGGTGGTACTGCGCCTCGAGGACGGCGATCGCCTCGGGCGTCATCGAGCGCCCCTGCGTGAGGAAGCTCAGCGGGTTGCCCGGGGCGGCGTAGAGGGCGCCGAACACGACGAGGCTCGCGACGAAGAGGGTCGCCAACAGGCCGCCGATGCGGCCGAGAACGAAGCGAACCGTCTGCCGGCCGCTGCCGCGCTTGCGGGCGACGGCCTGCGCGGCGACCACCGTGGTCTCGCTCATGCGTTCACCTGCCTTTCGTGAGTGAGGGTCGGGCCGGGCTGCCCGACGTCGTTCAGGTTCGGGCCGCACCGGATGCCTCGGCCGGAATGCCCGCGGCGGCGTGCACCGTGCGGCCGCCGACGACGGTGCGGAGTACCTGCGTCTCGAGCAGCTCGTCGACGTCGGCCGCGAACACGTCGCGGTCGAGCACGATGAAGTCGGCGTGGAGGCCGGAGGCCAGGCGGCCGTAGTCGTGCTCGGCACGACAGGCCCACGCGGCATCCCGGGTGCCGTGCTCGATCGCCTCGGCGAGCGGCAGGGCGTAATGCGGGAGGTTCGCGGGCAGGCGCGGCTCGAGCGCCGAGCGGCGGGTCGCCGCGACGAACATGTTCGGCAGCGGCGGCTGCGGCGAGGTGGGTGAGTCGGTGCCGAACACGAGCGGGGCGCCGGCGTCGGCCATCTCGGGCCAGGGGTAGCCGCGCTCGACGCGCGCGTCCCCGAGCATCGCACGCCAGTTCGCCTGGATCGACGGGTCGGCGTGCACCGGTTGCATGCTCGCCGTGATGCCGATGGCGGCGAGGCGGGCGATCTCGTCGGGACCGACGACCTCGAGGTGCTCGATGCGGTGGCGGCGCTCGCGGGGGCCGTTCGCGACGATCGCCTGCTCGACGGCCGAGATGGCGATCCGGATCGCCTCGTCGCCGATGGCGTGCATCGCGACCTGGAGGCCGGCCGCGTCGGCGGCGATCACGACGGGCGCGAGCTCGTCGAGGCTCCAGATCGGATCGGCGCTGCTGCCGTCGGAGTAGGGGACGCCGACCGCGGCCGTGCAGCCGTCGACCGTGCCGTCGATGAGCACCTTGATGCCGGTGATGCGCAGCCACTCGGAGTGGTGGCGCATGGCGAGTTCGGCCGCGCGGGCGACCTGGGCGAGGTTCTGCCCTTCGTCGCCCGTGGGCTGCACGCGCCAGTGCGCGGCGATGCGCGTGGTCACGGTGCCGGCGGCCTCGGCCCGGACCATCGCCGCGAGGTCGCCCTCGTCGAGGGCCATGTCGGTGGTCGCGGTGACGCCCGTCTCGCGGTAGCCGCGCAGCGCCGTCTCGAGGTCGCGATCGCGATCGGCGTCGGTGACCATGGATTCGATGACCGGCCAGACGAGCCGGTGCATCGCGGTCTCGTCGACGTAGCCGGTCGCGTGGCCGGCGGCGTCGCGGTGGATCACGCCGCCGGGCGGCGAAACGGTGTCGTCCTCGATGCCGACCTCGCCGAGCGCGGCGGTGTTGAGCCAGATCGAGTGGAAGTCGTACGCCTGCGCGTAGACCGGCCGGTCCGCGACGACCGCGTCGAGCATGCCGCGGTCGGGGACGCCGCCGGGCAGCATGCCGTGGTTCCAGCCCTGCGCGCGGATGCGCGGAGCCTCGGGGTTCGCGGCGGCCCATTCGGTGATGCGGCGCTGGATCTCGGCGAGGTCGGCGGCGCCCCACAGGTCGACCTGGCCGGCAGCTTCGCCGGTGCCGACGACGTGGGCGTGGCCGTCGACGAAGCCCGGCAGCACGGTGGCAGCGTCGAGGTCGATGCGCTCGGCATCGGCGCCCGCGATGCGCTGGGCGGTGTCGACGTCGCCGACGTAGGCGATGCGGCCGCCGGAGACGACGAGGGACTCGGCCCAGCGCCGGTCGTCGGCGGTGAAGATGCGGGCGTTCAGGTACAGCTCGGTGCCCATCAGAAACGCTCCAATCCGCTCACGGCGACCTCGTCGGGTGTGCCGGCATGCACGTCGAGGGCGAAGCCGGACAGGTCGAGGGCGATCGTGAGCAGGGTGCCCCACTGCTCGTGCGTGGGCTTGGTCCGGTCGGGGCGCATGCAGATCGGCGCCGCGGCGTCGCCGCCGCAGAAGGCGGCGGCGCGCGCGCGGGGTGCGAGGGCGGTCATCGCCGGGCTCACGGCGACGGTGTGGGCGTAGCGCTCCCGCGTCGTCGAGTCTTCGCGCATGGTGTCGCCCTCGGCGAGCACCGGGTCGAGGAAGTGGTTGGTGTGCACGACCCAGCCGTCGTCGTTCGGGTGGACGATGCCGATGCCGGCGGGCGCGACCTCGATGCTCGCTGCCTCGGCGACGCCGTCGCGGAAGGCGGCGACCGTGAACACGGTCGAGGCGCTGACTCGCGCCGATGCCGCGATCTCGCGCGCATCGGCGAGCGTCGTGGCCTCCTCGAGGATGCGACGGGCGACGGCGTGAACGGGAACTCCGCCCGCCTCGCTGTCGGAGCCGTGCGACAGGATATTGAAGTGCAGGCCGAGTCCCGCGTCGTTCACGCCGATCTTCGCGGCCGTGCCGAACTCGGTGAACAGCTTCACCTCCCGGCCCGAGCCGACTGAGAAGTGGTGCAACAGGCCGTCGGTAGCGAGGTCACCGTGCCAGTCCCAGGTCTGGATCGTCTCGGGCGCGGTGCCGTCGCCGGGGATCCGGACCGCGGTCGAGCACTCACCCTCGCCTGCCGATGGAGCGACCGCGAGCACCTCGGTGCGGGCGCCGACGGCGAAGGCCTGCCACGGTTGGATGCCGGCGGCGGCGGCCGTGGCATCCGATTCGACGACCAGCGACGGGTACCAGGCGAGCAGGGACTCGCGGCTGCGCTCGACGATCGCGCGCACCTGATCGGCCGGAACACCGAGGATGCCGAAGTGCTCGAGGTAGCGCTCGCTCGACTGCCGGATGTGGCCACCGTAGAGGCGCCCGATGGCGCGGCCTCGCTCAGCCGGGTCGGTCGTCTGCGTGGTCAGATGGTGCAGCTTCATCGCGTGTTCTCGGTCTCCGTTGATCACTTCACGCCGAGGCACTTCGACGTGGCGCGGATCACGCTAAACTCATAAAACGTTTAATACAATCGAGAAGGCGAAAATTGTTCAGCTCGGGCGAGGTCCGACGACGACGAGGAGACCCGTGGCACGCAGCGGCGGGGTGACGATCCGCGATGTCGCGCGCCGCGCCGGCGTCTCGATCGCGGCCGTCTCGATGGCGTTGAACGGCACCGGCACCTTGAGCGTCGCGACCCGGGCCAGGGTGCGTGCGGTCGCCGACGAGATGGAGTATCAGGCCGACTCCCTCGCCCGCGGCCTGCGCAGCTCCTCGGTCGGCGCGATCGGCCTCGTGATCCGCTCCCTCGACCTGCTCGGCGACTACGCTCCGGAGGGCGTCGACGTGTTCACACGCTTCATCGGCGCAACCACCTCACAGGCGATGGCGCGCGGACTCAGCGTGATGCTCGTGCCCGATCTCACCAAGCGCCCCACTCCCCCGCTCGCGCTCGGACTCGACGGCTACATCGTCGACCTTCCGCACGTCGACGACCCCGTCGTGCGCCTGCTCGAGCGCCGGGGCATCCCGTACGTCACGGTCGGCCGCGACCCCGATCGCCCCGACTTCACCGACTGGGCCTCAGAGGACGGCGCGGCCGCGACCCGCCGTGCACTCGATCATTTCGCGCATCGGGGAGCCGGCTCGGTTGCGCTCGTCCGAGGCGCCGGGCGCAACGCGTGGAACATCGATGCAGAGCTCACCTACCGCGAATGGTGCGCTGAACGCGGCATCGCCCCGTACGTCGATGAGGCCGACGAGCGCGACGGCGAAGCGGGGGGCCGGCTCGCCGCCGAACGCCTGCTCGCCGCCAAGGCGGGCCGACTGCCCGACGCTGTCTTCTGCTTCACCGGGCGGCACGCGGCGGGCCTGCTCGCCGGCCTCACCGCGGCCGGGCTGCGTGTTCCCGCCGACGTCATGATCGCCGTCGCATCGGACTCCGAGCACGCGCGGCACAGCCGGCCGGCGATCACCGCGTTCGAGCTGAGCACGCAGGCGACGTCGGCCGCCCTGCTCGACCTGCTGCAGGCACGCATGGACGGCCGCCCCAGCACGGGTCCGATCCTCACCTCGGCGCGCTTCCACCCGCGCGGCTCCACGAAGCGTCGGGCTTGACGGATGCGTCGGCGCGGCTAGAGCGCGGCGATCTCGGCGCGGAGAGCCCCCGGCTCGAGGCCGAGCGCCCACTCGGTCGCGTCGGTGACGAACCGCCAATAGGCGTCGGCGGTGAAAGCGCCGGTGTTGTTCGCGTAGGCGCCGAATCCGTCGATCGCGACGAAGATGCGCACGCACGCGGCGAATGCGTCGTCGGGCGAGAACACGCCTGCGGCGATGCCATCGTCGACGAGAGTCGTGAGCCGGGTGCGGTCGAGCGACTCCTGCTCCTCGAGCGCCTCGTCGAGCGCGGGGCGGAACCGGCTGAGGTGCCGCGCATTCAGCCACAGCCGTGAGACGGCCCGCGCGTCGTCGCTCTCGACGCGCGAGACCATGCGGGCGATGCGCTCCATGGGGCTTCCGCCCTCGGGCACCAGCGTCTCGCGCTCCTCGGCGACCGCGTGCACGAACGCGGCGATCACCAGATCCTCAGCGACCGGGAAGTAATGGCTGATCAGGCCCGGTCGCACGCCGAGCCGGTCGGCGACGGCACGCAGGGTGATGCCCTCGAGTCCGTCGTCCAGGGCGATGGCCGCGGCGGCCGCAACGATCTCGGCCCGCCGCTCGTCGGGCCGCTTGCGGGCATGGGCCGCGGGCGCACTTGACAGCATGCAGAACATGTTATTGGATGCATGACCAATAGCCCATTGGTCACATGACCAATAGCAGTGTCGCTGTCGGCTCGGCCGCCACGGCGTTGCGGCCACCCCGAGAGGATCCCCCGTGTCATCCCAGACTCCCGGAGCGTCGCAGGACTTCGTCGACCTCCCCACGCAGCCCGAGACCCGCGGCATCGAGACCGTCAGCCCATCGGAGCGGCATGGTCGCGCCCGCGATCTCTTCGGCGTGTGGGCGGCGCCGAACGTGAGCGTGCTGAGCTTCACGATCGGCGCGACGATGATCCTGCTCGGTCTCGAGATCTGGCAGTCGATCGCCGTCATCGTCGCGGCGAACCTGCTCTGGATCTTCCCCGGACTCATCGCGATCGCGGGTCCGGCGGCCGGCACGTCGGGCTCGGTGATCAGCCGCGCCCTCTACGGCATCATCGGCAACAAGGTCGTCATCGCGTTCACCGGCTGGCTCATCTCGGCCGTGTTCCTTGCCCTCAACTGGCTCGCGTCGTCGTTCATGGGCGCCGACCTGTTCGCCCAGTGGGGCTTCGACGACCCCGTGCTCGGGCCGATCGTCGTCACGCTCCTGGTCTCGGCGACCACCGTGCTCGTCGCCGTCTACGGCCACGCCCTCATCATCAGGAGCTACACGGCCATCTCGATCGGGCTGCTCGTCATCTTCCTCGCGGTGACCGCGTTCATCCTGCCGACGGTCGACTGGAGCTACACCGCGCACGAACCGCTGAGCGGCGTGCCGCTCTGGTCGGCCGTGACCATCGGCTTCACGATCCTCGCCTCGACGCCGCTGTCGTACATCAACAGCCCCGACATCGCCCGCTACCTTCCGCGCGAGACGAAGGCGTCGCACATCATCGCCGCCACCGCGCTCGGCGGCGCCGTGCCGAGCGTCTTCTTCACGAGCGTCGGCGTATTGCTCGCCACGGGCCTCACCGGCGACGCCCTCGATGCGGGCATCGAATCGGCCATCCTCGGCATCCTGCCCGACTGGCTCGCGCCGCTGCTCGTGCTCGGCGTCATCGTCAACACGGTCGCCCTCAACGGCATGACCACGTACACCTCGAGCATGGCGCTGCAGGCCGTCGGCGTGCCGATCCGGCGCATCCCGTCGGCGATCGTCGTCGGCGTCATCGGCACCGCGCTCACTCTCTACCTCGTGATGTCGACGAGCCTGCTCGATGCCGTCAACCTCATGCTGCAGTTCCTCGTGATCGTGTCGGGCCCGGCCATGGCGATCTTCGCGACCGACATCATCCTGCGCCGCAACCGCTACGACGCGATCGACCTCTTCGACAAGGGGCGCAGCGCCCGCTTCTGGTACACGGGCGGATGGAGCATCCCCGGCATGACCGCCGTCGTCGTCGGTGGCGCCGGGACCGCGCTGTGCCTGTCGACCGAGGTGTGGACCGGCCCGATCGCCGAGGCGATGGGCTGGATCGACCTCTCGGTGCCGGTCGGCATGACCGTCGCGGCGCTCGTCTACCTCGGCCTGTCGAAGGCGGGCCTCGGGCGGTTCGACGACGCCCCGGGCTCGCCGGGCGCGACGGTGGCGCAGGGCGAGACCACGGCGTCATGACCGGAATGACGACCCCCATCGACCCGCGCGACCCTGCGGCGACCGGCCCGCACCCTGCCCGCTATCCCGGGGCCTCGAACGCGCCCACCCTCGACAGCTGGCAGCAGGCGCCCGACAACCGATGGGCATTCGCGAACCTCGGCGAGCTCGTGCCGACGGCGACCATCTCGCGCACCAGGCCCACGGTGCCCGGCGCTGCGACGGTGCGCCTCGGCGCGCTCACGTCGCAGCTGCCGACGCTCGAGCAACAGCTCGAGGCGACGTACACCGACGCGTTCCTCGTGCTGCGAGGCCACGAGGTCGTCGCCGAGTACTCCAAGCCCGGCTTCGCACTCGATCAGCGGCACCTGATCATGAGCGTGTCGAAGTCGATCTGCGGGCTCACGGTCGGAGCGCTCGTCGACGACAGCCGCATCGACCCCGCCCGCCAGGTGACCGACTACGTGCCCGAGCTCGCCGGCTCGGTCTACGACGGGCCGACCGTGCGGCACGTGCTCGACATGCAGGTTGCGATCGACTACGACGAGGACTACGTCAACCCGGCCGCCGAAGTGCAGACCCACGATCGCGCGGCGGGCTGGCGGAGACGGCGCGAAGGCGACCCCATCGACACCTACGCCTTTCTCACGACGCTCCGCGGCAGCGGCGAGGTCGGAGAGTTCCAGTACTGCTCGGCCAACACCGACGTGCTCGCGTGGATCGTCGAGCGGGTCACGGGCGCACGCTACCACGAGATCGTCTCCGAGCTCGTGTGGTCGAAGCTCGACGCCGGCCGCGATGCAATCATCACTGTCGATGCCGCGGGATTCGGCTTCGCGAACGGGGGCGTCTCGTGCACGGCACGTGACCTCGCGCGGGTGGGGCGGCTCGTGCTCGACAGCGGCGTCGCGCCCGGCGGGCGAGTAGTCTCCGAGGAATGGGCACACGCCATCCTCGCCGGCGGCGACCGCGACGCGATGACCTACGACGGGTTCACGAGCGCCTTCCCCGACGGCTCGTACACCGCGCAGTGGTGGTGCACGGGCAACGATCGGGGCAACGTGAGCGGCATCGGCATCCACGGCCAGAACCTGTGGCTCGACCCGCGCACCGATTCGGTGATCGTCAAGTTCTCGACCTGGCCCGAGCCAGACACCCCGTCCTGGAACGCGCTGCAGAGCAGGCTGCTCCTCGACGTGTGCGAGGCGCTCGACGCCGTGTAACCAACCGGATGCCTCGCCGCCGGCGCAGGGGCTTTGGCCGACTGCGTCTGCGCTCGGGCTCAGCAGGCGGAGCACACGCTGCTCCCCCAGCTCGGGCTCGGCAGGGACGTCGCGGGTCGAGGACCGGGGCTCCGTCGTCCAGCATGAACTGCACGCGGATGCGCTCGCGCGCTCGTTTCCACGGGCACCGATGTTGGGTGAACGCTGAGGAGGCGCGTGCTGAGACGCCGTAGTTCCGCCGCGTCGTCTCAGCGGCGGCGTCGAGCAGATTATCGGCATACTCGATCTGCTGCGCGGACTCAATGTCGAGATCGAGTCCGTGGTACACCTCAGCGATCGGAGTGGCAGACTGCGATCAGTCCGAGTTCGCGGGCCTTGGCGACCGCCGCGCTGCGGCCCGACACCCGAGCTTCCGGTAGATGTGCGCGGTGTGCGTTTTCAAGGTGTTGACCGACACGAAGCACAGTTTCGCCAGCTCCGCGCTCGTCGAGTAATCGGGCAGGCGCTCGGGCGTTCGAGCCGTCTCCACTGGGTGAGGATGGCTTCAGTGAAACCCCTGATCGCCGCGGTCTTGTAGGGCGGACGGGACTTGAACCCGTGACCGATGGATTATGAGTCCACTGCTCTGACCAGCTGAGCTACCGCCCCGCGCGCCGCGTCACTCGGGAAGCGCCGCCGGCGCGGCATAGGTGACCGGGTCGGTCACCGGCTTTCCACGATACAGGCTCTCGAATGTGGACAGCGTTCGCTGGATGTCGTGTGCGGCGATCAACCGGATCGACCCGTCCTTGAGCGCGCGATACTCCTCGGGGGTCGCCTCGAGCACTTGCCGCAGCTTGGCCGCGAGGTCTTCTGGGCTCGAGGGCTCGAAGAGGTAGCCGTTCTCGCCGTCGTGCACGAGGTGCGGCAGCGCCATCGCGTTCGCGGCGACGACGGGCAGGGCCGAGGCCATCGCCTCCATGGTGACGATGCTCTGCAGTTCGGCGATCGACGGCATCGCGAGCACCGAGGCGCGGTGGTAGGCCTCGCGCAGCTCGTCGTCGGTGACGTAGCCGGTGAAGTGCACGCGATCGTCGATGCCGAGCTGTACTGCGAGGTGCTGCAGGTTTCGCAGCTGGTCGCCGCCGCCGACGATCTCGACCTTCGCATCGAGTGACGCGGGCAGCAGTTTCACCGCGCGCAGCAGCACGTCGATCTGCTTCTCGCCGGTGACCCGACCGACGAAGAGGATGCGATTCTCGGTGCGCTGATCCCAGTTCGGCGAATACTTGTGGGCGTCGATGCCACACGAGATGGCGTGCACGCCACGCAACCCGGTGTACTTCTCCAGAAAGTCGGCGGCACGCCGCGTCGGCGTCGTGACCGCCTCGGCCCGCCCGAACGTGCGCATGGCGGCCTTCCACGCGAGGCCGACCGCCCAGTCCTGCCATGCCTTCGGGATCATCGTGAACTCGAGCATGTTCTCGGGCATGAAGTGATTGGTGCCGACGATGCGGATGCCCCGCTTCTGGGCCTCGATCGAGAGCCCGCGGCCCGTGACGATGTGCGACTGGAAGTGCACCACGTCGGGCTTCACCGCGTCGATCACGCGCGCGCTGTTCTGCTTGATTCGCCACGGCAATGCGAAGCGGAGCCAGTCATGGGGGTACCAGCGCCAGCTGTAGATCCGATGCGCGGTGATCTCCTGGCCTTCGTGGATCTCCTTCCACGTGCCGTGCTTGCGGCTCGCGGCGGGCGCCATGACGTGCACCTCGTGCCCGCGCTCGACGAGCCCTGCGGCGAGACGCTCGGCGAATCGGGCCGCCCCGTTCACATTGGGGGCGAAGGTGTCGGCGCCGATGAGGATTCGCAGCGGGCGTTCCGTCGCGGGGGCGCCGGCGGGCGTACTCGGACCGGGGGTGTCAGACACGTTGACGTCGTTCCTCACAGTTCTTGGGGGCGGGACGGTCGGTCCCGTCGAGCTCGTCGGCGCGCTGATGGGCGCTCGTCGGCTTCATCCGAAGATAGTCTACGCAGCGTAGCGCGGTGGTTCCTGACGGTGCATGTCGCCGGTCACGCCCGAATCGGGCGACGACTGCGCGCTCAGAGGCGGGTCTGGGGGTGGTTCTTGGCCAGCAGGAACACCCCCCAGACGGCGATGATGCCCGACACGAGGAACGTCAGCATGGCCCAGAGCGGCGCCTGGGATGCCTCGCCGAGCACGATGATGCCGATCGCGACGGCGACCATCGGATCGACCACGGTGAGACCGGCGATGACGAGGTCGGGCGGCCCCGACGCGTAGGCGTTCTGCACGAAGTACGCGCCGAGCGCCGTCGCGAGCAGCAGGCCGAGCAGGCAGGTGAAGGTGAGCCACTCGAACTCGCCCTGCTGGATGCGACCGAGCACGACCTTCGCGAGCGTGGCGACGAAGCCGTACAGGATGCCGGCCATGATGACGTAGAAGATCGCCCTGATGCGGTGCCGGAGCAGCACGAACGCGATGCCCGCGAGCACGAGCACCACGCCCAGGACGATGAGGATCGTGACGAGCTGCTGATCGGTGACGGGTTTGTCGACGGCCGTGAACGCGGCGACGCCGACGAACAGGAACACGCCGCCCACGCACATGACGATCGCCGTGATCGACTTGCGGTTCAGCTGCACGTGGTTGATGCGCGAGTTGAGGATCGAGGTGATGACGAGCGCGATCGCGCCGAGCGGCTGCACCACGATGATCGGTGCGAAGTAGAGGCTCGAGAGCTGGAAGACGATCGCGAGTCCGAGCATGATCGTGCCGAGCACCCACGACGGGCGTGCGAGCAGCAGCGCCAGCTGCCGGCCGTTCAGGCCCTTGCCGAGCGTGTCGGCGGTGTGCGCCTCGACCTTGACCACGCCGCGGTGCTGGAACTGCGCGCCGAGCGAGAGGAACACCGCACCGATCAGGGCGAGTGGAATGCCGATGAACGTCTGCGGGTCGAGTGGGATCTGCTCGGCGAGATCGGTCAGCGGTTCCACGCAACGACCCTACCCGTTGCCCGCCCGATATCCTTGCCGAATGGCCGTGCTCCCCATTCGAATCGCCGGTGACCCGGTGCTGCACTCCCCCGCCCTGCCCGTCACGACCATCGACGATGAGGTGCGCACGCTCGTCGGCGACATGTTCGAGACGATGGATGCCGCTCCGGGAGTCGGTCTCGCGGCACCGCAGATCGGCGTGGGGCTTCGCGTCTTCACGTACGGATGGGTCGACGACGAGGGCGCACGCTGGCGGGGCGTGGCGATCAACCCCGAACTGTGGATCACTCCGCCGCCGGCCGGTGAGGCCGACGTCGACGAGGAGTCCGAGGGCTGCCTGTCGTTCCCGGGCGAGCGCTTCGGGCTGCGACGGGCCGAGCGCGCCATCCTGCGCGCAACGGACCTCGACGGCGCACCGTTCGAGATCGAGGCCGAGGGCTGGCTCGCGCGCATCTTCCAGCACGAGTTCGATCACCTCGAGGGCACCCTGTACGTCGACCGGCTCGGTGAACGCGATCAGAAGCTCGTGCAGAAGATCAGCCGCAAGCTCGGCTGGGGCAAGCCCGGCGTGAAGTGGATGCCCGGGGTCGACGACCTCGAGGGCTGATCGCTCGTCCGAGCCGACGACGGCGGCGATCGGATGTCCCGTGGTGCGCCATGAGGCGGAGCCGGGACATCCGCTCAGCTGAAGGCCCTGATGCCCGCGGCGACCGCTGCGGCGGCGATGACGACCACGACGAACGGCACCCGAAGCGCGTACAGCGCGGCGGCGACGATGACGGCGGGCACGCGCGCGTCGATGACGATCGACGACCCCACCGCGAGCGTCTGCACCGCGATGAGGGCCGCCAGCAGGGCGACGGTGAGCAGGTCGGCGATGCGCGCGGGGCGCTCACGCTCGAGGAATCCGGCGGGCACGAGGTGCCCCGCCAGCTTCAGGGCGAGCGTCGCGGCCGACGCGATGAGGATGATGTGCCAGGTCGTCATGACTCGCTCCTGCGGTGGAACAGGTCGAACCAGCCGACCACGACGGCGACGACCGCGGCGACGAGCACCGGCAGCCCCGGCATGAGCACGGGCGTCGTGATCGTGGCGATGATCGCGGCCCCGACCGCGACGGCACCGGCCTGGACGCGCTTGAGCCGCGGCCACAGCAACCCCAGGAACGCCGCGGCCGCGGCGGCGTCGAGGCCCCAGGCGCGCGTGTCGCCCATCGCGTCGCCGATGAGCGCGCCCGCGAGGGTCGTCAGGTTCCAGCCGACGAAGATCACGATTCCGGTGACCCAGAACCCGACCCGGGCCGCGCGGTCGTTCGACTGCGCGAGTGCGACGGCGGTCGACTCGTCGATCGTCACCCACGCCGCGGCGACCCGACGCCACACCGACGTGCGCGCTCCATCGGCGGGCGACCCCTCGACGATCGGCTTCATGCGCATTCCGTAGACGACATTGCGGATGCCGAGCATCGCCGCCGTCGCGATCGCGGAGCCGCCCGCGGCGACGCCGCCGCTCGCGAGCACTCCGACGAGGGCGAACTGTGACCCGCCGGTGAACATCACGAGGCTGAGGAAGCAGGTCTGCCAGACGTCGAGGCCCGCCGCGACCGCGAGCGCACCGAACGAGATGCCGTACACGGCGGTCGCGAGACCGACGGCGAGGCCGTCGCGCACGGCGGTGTCGGGTGCTCCGCCGCCGGCGCGGCCCGTCTCATCGGCGAGTTCGGCGTCGGCATCCGTGTCGGCGCCTGGGCGGCGGCTCGACGGATCGGCTCCGGGCTCCGGGGCATCCGACAGCTCGTTCACCGCGCCTCCTGAATCGCAGAAGGGCCGCCCGGTCGCCCGGACGGCCCTCATCGCTCCCCCACTTGGACTCGAACCAAGAACCTATCGGTTAACAGCCGATTGCTCTGCCAATTGAGCTATGGAGGATCGCTTGTTCAGCATCGATACTCTAGCAAAGGGTTGCCCCGAGTCCCAATTCGGCGACCGCCCGGGCGGCGGCGGTCGGTGCGGGCTCACGACGTATGCCCCGATCAGTATCCGACGGCGGGGTCGATGCGGCCGACGAAGTCGCCGTCGGCGAGGAATGCACGAACGTTGACGGCCACGCGCTCGGCGAACAGCGGCGCCGTCATCTCGTCGGTGTCGGCCACATGGGGCGTGATGATGCAGTCGGCAGCGGTCCACAGCGGGTGCCCCTCGGGGAGCGGCTCGGGGTCGGTCACGTCGAGGCCTGCTCCGCCGAGTCGGCCCGACTCGAGCGCCTCGAGCACGGCGTCGGTGTCGACGAGTGCGCCGCGAGCGACGTTCACGAGGATGGCGCCCGGCGCGAGGCTCGCGAGTTCGGCCCGGCCGAGGAGCTGGTGAGAGGCGTGCGTGAGCGCCGCCGCCACGAACACGACCTCGGCACCGTCGAGCGCCTCGGCGAGGCGGGTGCTCGGCAGCGTCCTCGCAGCGCCAGACACGGCCGCGTGCTGCCGCCGCACGATCGTCGCATCGACGTCGAACGGGGTCAGCAGGCGCAGCAGTTCGAGGGCGACGCCGCCGGCGCCGATGATGACCACGCGCGCGCCGTACAGGCTGCGACCGGCCTCGTCGGCATGCCAGCTCGTCGCGCGGATGCGGCGCGGCAGCACCCGCATGAGCCCGAGTGCGAGCGTGAGCGCGTGCTCGGCGACGGGTTGCGCGTAGGCGCCCTTCGCACTCGTCCACACCCGGCCGTCGTCGCGGAACGCTTGCAGCACGCCCGCGAACGCGTCGACACCGGCCCACGGCAACTGCACCCAGCCGACCGACGGGTTCGCGTCGAGGGCTGCCGCGAGGTCGTCGGCGCCGGATGACGCGACCCAGACGATCCCGCGGGTCGACGGCGAGAGCGGCGCGACCGTGCCGCCGCCCCTGCGGACCGCGTCGGCGACGACCGGATCGGGTGCGGGCAGGATGGTGATCGGACCCGGTTCGACCGGAGTGCTCGGCGGCGTCGCGCCGCCCGGCGCGCCCGCGACGGCACGGTGTCGCGCGTGCGGCGCGGAACCCGGGTCGCGCGTCATGACGGGGCGTCGGACGCGAGGTCGTCGATGATGGCGTGGCCGTCGTCGAGCGCTCCGGCGAGTGCCTTGACGTACGGATGGTGCGGGTCGTGGAACACGTCGTCGATCGTGCCGATCGCCGCGAGCTCACCACGGTCGAGCACCGCGATGCGATCGGCGATGCTGCGCAGCACCGGAAGGTCGTGACTGATGAGCATCGCCGAGAAGGCGTGCTGCTCGCGCAGCTCGCCGATGAGCTGGGCGACGACGTCGCGGACGCTGAGATCGATGCCAGCGGTGGGCTCGTCGGCGATGAGCACCGACGGCCCGAGCACGAGCGCGCGTGCGAGCGCGACGCGCTGGCGCTGGCCAGCGCTCAGCTCGTAGGGATAGCGCTCGAGCATGCTGAGCGGCAGCCGCACCCCGTCGAGCATCGTCGCGACACGCGTGGTCAACGCACGACGGTTGTAGCGATGATCGCGCTCGAGGATGGGCTCGGCGATGATCTCGGCGACGCTGCGGTCAGCGGGCAGCATCGATGAGGCGCCCTGCGGCAGGTACCCCACGCGGAACCGGTACTCGGCCAGCTTGCGCTTCGGCATGCGTCGCAACGCCTGGCCGAGCACGGTCACCTCGCCCCCCGTGATCACCGGGCGCACCTCGCCGCCGCGCGGCTCGAAGGCGTCGCCCGACAACACCTTCGCGAGCGTGCTCTTGCCGCTGCCGGCACTGCCGAGCACGCCCAGCACCTCACCGGGCGCGATCGTGAGCGACAACCCGTGCAGGGCGACGTGGGCAGGGCTCGGACCGTGCGGCGGATACTCGAGCGACAGGTCGCTCAAGACGATCGGATAGCCGTGCGCGGCAGGCTGCATCAGTCGGCCTCCCGCAGCCGGCGCAGCTGCTCGCGCCGGTCGGCCTGTGCTACCGGGTCGGGCACCGGCAGCGACGCCAGGAGCCGCTGCGTGTACGGATCATCGGGCGAGCCGAGCACGTCGGCGCCCGTGCCCTCTTCGACGAGCTTTCCGCGATAGAGCACCGCGATGCGGTCGGCGAGCAGGTCGACGACGGCGAGGTCGTGGCTGATGAACAGCGACGCGAAGCCGAACTCGAGCTGCAGTTCCCCGAAGAGCTCGAGCACGCGCGCCTGCACCGAAACGTCGAGCGCCGAGGTGGGCTCGTCGGCGATCAGCAGCTCGGGCCCGAGGGCGAGCGCTCGAGCCAGGCTGGCGCGCTGCCGCTGACCGCCGCTCAGCTCGTGCGGATACCGGTCGCCGTAGGCGCGCGGCAGCTGCACGGCCTCGAGCAGTTCGTCGACGCGCTTGCGCGCTGATGCGGCATCCCGCGCGCGCCCATGGATCACGAGCGGCTCGGCCACGCACTGGGCGATGGTGAGCAGTGGGTTGAAGCTCGACGCCGGATCCTGGAACACGAAGCCGATGCGACTGCGGAGCGGGCGGAACCGCCCCTCGCGGATGCCGTTCATCTCGGCACCGAGTACCTTCAGCGATCCGCCGGTGACCTTCGTGAGCCCGGCGATCGCGCGCCCGATGGTGGTCTTGCCGGAGCCGGACTCGCCGACGAGGCCGAGCACTTCGCCGGGACGGATCACGAGGTCCACGCCGTCGACGGCACGGAATCCCTCCCTGCCGAATCGTCCGGGATAGACGATCTCGAGTCCTCGCGCCTCTACCACGGGCGTCTGCTCGGCCCAGCCGGCAGGGCGCTCCGCGGCGCGCTCGGCGGCACGCACGGTGCCGTGTCCGACATACGGGACCGCGGCGAGCAGCGCCTTGGTGTAGTCGTCCTTCGGTGCCGCGAAGAGGGTCTCGACGTCGGCCTCCTCGACGACGCGACCCTGGTACATCACGGCGACGCGGTCGGCCAGGTCGGCGACGACGCCCATGTTGTGCGTGATCAGGACGATCGCCGTGCCGAATTCGTCGCGGACCCGGCGGAGCAGGTCGAGGATCTCGGCCTGCACGGTCACGTCGAGCGCGGTCGTGGGCTCGTCGGCCACGATGAGGCCGGGCTCGAGCACGAGTGCCATCGCGATGACGACGCGCTGCTTCTGGCCGCCCGAGAATTGGTGCGGATAGTGGTCGACGCGCACCTCGGGGTCGGGGATCCCGACGCGCCCGAGGATGTCGATCGCCTTGGCGCGCGCGGCCTTCTTCGTGATCTCGCCGTGGGCGCGCAGCCCCTCCATGATCTGCCACCCGACGGTGTAGACGGGGTTCAGTGCCGTGGAGGGCTCCTGGAACACCATGGCGACGTCTTCGCCCCGGATCTCGCGGAGCTTCTGCTTCGACAGGCTGATCACGTCGCGCTCGCGCGTGCCCTCGCGGTTGGAGAGCACGACGGCGCCGCGGGTGGTGGCCGTCTCGGGCAGGAGTCCGAGGATCGTCTTCGCCGTCACGGTCTTGCCGCTGCCCGACTCGCCGACGATGGCGAGCACCTCTCCGCGGTCGACCGACAGCGAGACGTCGTCGACCGCCTTGACGGCACCGGCGTCGGTCGAGAACGACACGCCGAGGTTCTTGATGTCGACCACCGTGCTCATCGCTTGACCTCGATTCCGTGCTCGTCGAATGACTCCCCGTCTTCGAGGCCGCCGAGACCGCCTGGCCCTGCGGCGAGCGTGCCGCCGGGGACGACGGACGTCTCGGCCACCTCGCCGGCTGCCTGTGCGACCCGCCGACGGCTGCGCAGGCGCGGGTCGGCGAGGTCGTTGAGGCTCTCACCGACGAGCATGATGCCGAGCACGGCCAGCACGATGGCGAGCCCGGGGAAGGTCGCGGTCCACCAGATGCCGCTCGTGACATCGGACTGCGCCTTGTTGAGGTCGTAGCCCCAGTCGGCCGCGGCCGTCGGCTCGATGCCGAAGCCGACGAAGCCGAGCGCCGCAAGGGTCAGGATCGCCTCGGCGGAGTTCAGCGTGATGATGAGCGGCAGCGTGCGCGTGGCGTTGCGGAAGACGTGCTTGAACACGATGCGCGAGTTCGACGCGCCGAGCACCTTCGCCGACTCGACGAACGGCTCCGCCTTGATGCGCACGGTCTCGGCACGGATCACGCGGAAGTACTGCGGGATGAACACCACCACGATCGAGCCGCCGGCCGCGAGCACGCCGCCCCACAGGCTCGACTGTCCGCCCGAGATGACGATCGACAGCACGATGGCGAGGAGCAGCGACGGGAACGCGTAGATCGCGTCGAAGACGACGACCATCAGCTTGTCGAGCCAGCCGCCGAAGTAGCCCGCGTAGAGGCCGAGCGCGACGCCGATGAAGAGCGAGAGCACCACGGCGACGATGACCACGAGGATCGCGGTCTGCGCGCCGAAGATGACGCGTGAGAGCACGTCGTAGCCGCCCACCGTGGTCCCGAACCAGTGCTCGGCCGATGGCGGCTGCTGCGTACCGAAGGTGCCCTCGGCGTCGCCGCGCTGCGCGAAGCCGTACGGCGCCAGCAGGGGTGCGAAGACGGCGCAGACGATGAAGAGCGCGAGCAGCACGAGGCCTGCGACGAGCATGCCGCGCTGCAGGCCGACGCTCTGCCGGAGGTGATGCACGACCGGGAGGCGGTCGCGGAGCCGCCGCTTCGGGGCGGGGGTGAGAGAAGCCGCAGTCATGTCAGTACCTCACCCTCGGGTCGATGAACGCCGCGATGATGTCGACGACGAAGTTCGTGATCGCGACGATGATCGCGAGCATCACCACGATGCCCTGAACTGCCATGTAGTCACGCGACTCGATGAACTCGACGAGGATGAAGCCCAGTCCCTTCCACTCGAACGTCGTCTCGGTGAGCACCGCGCCGGCGAGCAGGAGCGCGATCTGCAGGCCGATCACGGTCACGATCGGGATCAGCGCGGGCCGGTAAGCGTGCTTGCGCAGGAGCCGGAGCTCGCCGACTCCGCGTGAGCGGGCGGCGTCGACGTAGTCGGTCGCCAGGGTGCCGATCACGTTCGTGCGCACGAGGCGGAGGAAGATGCCGGCGGTGAGGAGCCCCAGCGCGATCGCGGGGAGCACGGCGTGCGACAGCACGTCGGTGAGCACTTCGGGGTTGCCCGTCATCAGCGCGTCGATCGTGTAGAAGCCCGTCTTGTTGGGCAATACCTGCATCTGCAGCTCGGCGCTGACGCTCGCCCGGCCGGCGACCGGGAACCACTTCAGCCACACCGCGAAGATGAGCTTCAGGATCAGCGCGGCGAAGAAGACCGGGACGGCGTACCAGTAGATCGCGAGCACGCGGAACACCGCGTCCTGCGGCTTGTCGCGGTAGTACGCGGTGAGGAGGCCGAGCGGGATGCCGACGAGGAACGCCACGATGAGCGAGTAGAACACGAGCTCGAACGTCGCCGGCCCGTAGGTGGCGAGCACCTCGAGCACCGGCCGGTTCGTCGTGAGGGTCTCCCCGAAGTTGAACGTCGCGATCTGGCCGAGGTACTCGACGTATTGGATGAAGATCGGCCGGTCGAATCCGGCGGCGGCTCGCAGCTCTGCGAGCGCCTCGGGTCCGAGCCTCCCGCCCTGCGCGGCGGTGATCGGGTCGCCCGTCGTGCGCATCAGGAAGAAGACCAGCGTGACCAGGATGAAGATGGTCGGGAAGATCAGCAGGAAGCGGACGAGCAGGTATCGTGCGAACCCGCCTCCTTGCGACTTCGGCTTCGGCCGGCCGGCGGCGGGAAGGTCCTCCGTCGGGGCCGTGGTGTCAAGTGTGCTCATGGAATCCTCGGGGGTACAGGGGAACGGGGGCGACCCGCGGTAGCAGGTCGCCCCCGTCGTCGAGCTTCAACGACTCTAGTCCGTCATCAGCCCTTCGAGAGCGCCGCGTAGCGGAACTTGAACGACGCGTCGAGCGTGTCCTCGGCGCCCGCGACGTCGGAGCCGACGACCGCGACCTGCGCGCCCTGCATGTACGGGATCGTCGACAGGTCGGCCGCGACCTTGTCCTGGATCTCGCCGATGAGGGCCTCGCGCGCAGCCGGGTCGGCGGTGACGGCCTGCTCGAGGATCAGGTCGTTCACCTCGGGGTTGTCGTAGTGGTTCGCGAGGAAGTTCTCCGTGAGGAAGAACGGCGTGAGGTAATTGTCGGCGTCCGAGTAGTCGGGGAACCAGCCCAGCTGGTAGGCCGGGTACAGGTCCGCGACGCGGTCCTCGGAGTACTGGACCCACTCGGTCGACTGCAGGTTCACGGTGAACAGGCCGCTCGCCTCCAGGTTGTCCTTGATGATCGCGTACTCGTCGCTCGACGACGGTCCGTAGCGCTCGGCCACGTACTGGATCGAGATGTCCAGCGGGGTCGAGATGCCGGCCGCCGAGAGCCGCTCGGCCGCCTTGTCGGCATCGGGCCCACCGTTGCCGTCACCATAGAGGCCCAGCAGCGCCTCGTTCGCGCCGGTCAGGCCGGCCGGAACGTACGAGTACAGCGGCGTGAAGGTGCCCTTGTAGACGTCTTCGGAGATCGCGTCGCGGTCGATGAGGTCGGCGATCGCCTGGCGGACGGCGAGCGCCTTGGCCGGGTCGGCCTCGGCCGTCGTCGCACCGAACGGCATCGTGTTGAAGTTGAACACGAGGTAGCGGATCTCGCCGCCGGGGCCGTCGACGACCTTGACGTTGTCGTTGCCGCGGAGGTCCTCGATGTCCGTCGCGCTCAGCGTGCGGTGGGCCACGTCGACGTTGCCCTCCTGCACGTCGAGCTTCAGGTTCGAGGCGTCGGTGTAGTACTTCACGTTGACCGTGTCGGTCTTCGCCTCGCCGAGCAGGCCCTGGTAGTCGGCGTTCGCCTTGTACGAGATCAGGTTGTTGAAGTCGTAGCTGGTGATGACGTACTGTCCGGCGAACGCGTTGCCCGCGACGATGTCGTCGTCGGAGGTGAGCGAATCGGCCGAGAAGACGTCCTCGTCGACGATCGGACCGACCGGGCTCGAGAGGATCTGCGGGAAGATCTGGTCGTTCTCGGACTTGAGGTTGAAGACGACGGTCGTCTCGTCGACCGCGTCGACCGAGTCCAGGTTGTACAGCAGCGCCGCGGGCCCGTTCGGGTCTGCGATCGCGAGCTGGCGGTCGAACGTGAACTTCACGTCGGACGACGTGAGGTCGTTGCCGTTGGCGAACGTGAGACCCGGCTTGAGCGTCACGGTGTACTCGGTCGGGCCGGTGAACTCGGCGGACTCCGCGATGTCGGGCTCGACGTCGGGGCTGCCGTAGGGGGTGTTCAGCAGGAACGGGAACACCTGGTTCATGACGGCGAAGGAGCCGTTGTCGTACGAGCCGGCGGGGTCGAGCGCGGTGACCTGCTCGGTGGTGCCGATCGTCAGGGTGCCGCTGGCCTCGGTGCCGCCGCCGCCCGCCGTGCAACCGGCGAGTGCGAGGGCTGCCACCGAGACACCGGCCGCCGCGACGAGCGCGCGACGCCGGTTCGTGGATGCGGATGTCATATCCGTCTACCTCTTCCTGTTCAGGACTGAAACGCGCAGCACAGGATCGCGGCGCGTTGTCGTATCCCCCAGACCTAGCACACGGGGCCGGAAACCCTGCATGGTCGTGCGCTTGGACGGAGGAATATTTACCGAAGTGCAACCTTGGACGCAACCGATGCGCGTCACGGCCCGATTGCGCGACGGATGCCGCTCAGTCGTCGCGGAGCGCCCGGCGCTCGGTCTCGAGCTCGACGAGAGCGCGCTGCAGGGCGGCGAACGTCGTCTGGTCGGCCCGGTCGAGCCGTTGCAGCCGACCGAGCAGCTCGGATTTCTGACGAAGGAGCTCGCGGTCCACGAGCGAACTCACGACGCCCCGGGCGTACACCTCGAGCTCGGCCTCGCTGCGTTGCGGCACGGGCGCGACCGCGAGTTGCTGCACGACGCCGACGAACGGCTGCGGCACCTCGGCCATGACGCGGTCGACGCGCACGACCGGGTCGGGCGAGCCGAGCACCGACGCGATGCCGTCGCGCACGACCGTGAGGGTGGGATCGCCGAACCGGCTGTCGATCGCGTGCCGCAGCAGCTCATCGCCGACGCGGTCGGGGTACTGCAGCATCACCTGCAGCGCGTCGCGTTCGAGTCGCGTCGACGGGTCGTTCGGCAGCGCGGAGATCGAGAACGGCCGCTCCGGGACATCCGTCGGCGTTGCGTTCGCCGCCTGATGAGCGGATGCCACGGGCTGCGGCTGCGGCGACCCCGAAGACCTGCCTCGTGGCGAGGCACCGCGTACCGCGCGCGTGACCTCGCCGAGTTCGACGCCGAGCATGCGGGCGAGCTCGCGCGTGTACCCGGGCCGCATCGCCGGGTCGCGGATCTCGGCGACGACCGGCGCCGCCGCACGCAATGCCGCGACGCGTCCCTCGACCGTCTCGAGGTCGTACCGGCCCACGATCTGCCGGATGACGAACTCGAACATGGGCGTGCGCGACTCGACGAGGGCGCGCACCGCGGCATCGCCGCGCGCGAGTCGCAGGTCGCAGGGGTCGAGCCCGTCGGGCGCGACCGCCACGAAGGTCTGCGCGGCGAACCGCTGCTCTTCGGCGAAGGCACGCATCGCCGCCTGCTGTCCGGCAGCGTCGCCGTCGAAGGTGAAGACGACCTCGCCGACACCCGAGTCGTCGCCCAGCACACGCCGCAGCACCTTGATGTGATCGACGCCGAACGCGGTTCCACAGGTGGCGATCGCGGTGGTCACGCCCGCGAGGTGGCACGCCATGACGTCGGTGTATCCCTCGACGACCACGACGCGCCGACCCTTGGCGATGTCGCGCTTGGCGAGGTCGAGTCCGTAGAGCACCTGCGACTTGTGGTACACGGCGGTCTCCGGGGTGTTCAGGTACTTGGGGCCCTTGTCGTCGTCGAGCAGGCGCCGCGCGCCGAAGCCGACGGTCTGCCCGGTGACGTCGCGGATCGGCCACACGAGCCGGCCGCGGAAGCGGTCGTAGACGCCGCGATCGCCCTGCGAGACGAGACCGGCTGCCACGAGCTCGTCGGTGGTGAACCCGCGACCCTTGAGGTGGCCGGTGAGGGCGTCCCAGCTCTTCGGGGCGAATCCGACGCCGAAGCCCTTCGCCGCCGCGGCATCGAAGCCGCGCTCGCCGAGGAACCGCCGGCCCACCTCGGCCTCGGGCGAGCCGAGCCGCTCGACGAAGAACTCGGCGGCGGCCTGGTTGGCGGCGAGCAGGCGTGCCCGGTTGCCGTGGTCGGACGCCTGGCCGCCGTCTTCGTAGTGCAGCTCGTAGCCGATACGCGCTGCGAGGCGCTCCACCGCCTCCGTGAACGAGACGTGGTCCATGCGCTGGAGGAACGTGTAGACGTCGCCCGACTCACCGCAGCCGAAGCAGTGGTAATAGCCGACGCCCGGCCGCACGTTGAAGCTCGGGCTGCGCTCGTCGTGGAACGGGCAGAGTCCCTTCAGCGAACCCACGCCCGCGGACTTCAGGCTGACGTGGTCGCCGATGATGTCGGCGATGTTCGTGCGGGCCTTCACCTCGTCGACATCGCTCTGTCGAATTCGGCCCGCCATGGTCACATCCTATTCGTCGTCATCTGCTCGTCGGGCGGCCGGAGCTGAGCGGTTCAGTGCTGCACGAGCCGCTCGGACCACGCGAGCGCCGACTGGTCGGTGAGGCTCGCGACCTGGTCGACGACGACGCGCTTTCGTGCGGCGTCGTCGGGCGCGGCAGCCCAGTCTTCGGCGAAGCCCTGGTCGAGGTGCTGGTGACCCGTCTTCAACAGCACCTCGGCGAGCGAGGTGAGCACCTGCCGCTGCTGGTGGTAGATGGGCTGACGGGTGTTCTTGGACATCACGAAGGCCGCCACGATGCCCTTGAGCACCGCGATCTCGGCTTGGATCTCGCGCGGCACGATCACGTCGGCGTCGAAGCGGATGAGACTCGCGAGCGGGAACGCCGCCCGGGTGGCCACAGTCGCCTCGTGCGAGAACCTGCCGATGAGTTGGCTCGTGAGGTTCTTCAGGCGAGCCTGGTCGCGACGGCTGCCGTCCCAGGAGTCCATCCAGACCTCGAGCGAGTCGAGTCGGTCGAACGCGGCGATGAGCTCGTCGTGCCCGATCGCGCCGCCGATCCACTCGTACATCGACGAGACGAGGTCGTCGTGGTCGACGCGAGCGCCGAGGGCCTCGACGTCGATGTAGCCGTTGACGACGGCGTCTTCGAAGTCGTGCACCGAATACGCGATGTCATCGGAGAGGTCCATGACCTGTGCCTCGATGCAGAGGCGGCGTTCGGGCGCACCTTCGCGCAGCCATCGGAACACCTCGATGTCGTCGTGGTAGAACCCGAACTTCTGCCTGCCCGAGGGGTCGGCGACACCCGACGCTTCGGCCCAGGGGTACTTGCAACTCGCGTCGAGGCTCGCCCGGGTGAGGTTGAGCCCGTAGCCGCGGCCGTCGGGGCCGAACACCTTGGGCTCGAGGCGCGTGAGCAGTCGCAGCGTCTGCGCGTTGCCCTCGAACCCGCCGATGTCGGCCGCCCAGACGTTCAGCGCCTTCTCGCCGTTGTGCCCGAACGGCGGATGGCCGAGGTCGTGCGCGAGGCACGCGGTGTCGACGACGTCGGGATCAAGGGCGAGGTTCGTCGCGAGTTCTCGACCGATCTGGGCGACTTCGAGCGAGTGCGTGAGCCGGTTGCGGGCGAAGTCGAGGCCCGCGGTGGGGCTCAGTACCTGCGTCTTCGCGGCGAGACGGCGCAGCGCACTCGAGTGCAGCAGCCGTGCGCGGTCACGCGCGAAGTCGCTGCGCCG
This sequence comes from Agromyces cavernae, assembly GCF_021044935.1. Taxonomy (GTDB): domain Bacteria; phylum Actinomycetota; class Actinomycetes; order Actinomycetales; family Microbacteriaceae; genus Agromyces; species Agromyces cavernae. Next base: position 164,131 of record NZ_JAJNMP010000002.1, on the reverse strand, counting down.
GGACCCGTGCTCTTCGGGGAGCCGACGCTCGGCGTCGGCGGCCTCATAGCCGCCGAAGAGTCGCTCGCGCACGTCAGCCGCCGCTCGTGTCGAGTTCGGCCCCGACGAGGGTCTCGCGATCGTCGCCGGCGAGCTCCTGCGAGGCGAGCCAGCCGTCGGGCAGGGCGGGGTTCTTCGGCGTGCCGGCCCGGCCGCGCGGCCCCTCGGCGCCCTCTCCCGGGTACGGCATCGACCAGTCGAGCGTTCCGAGCAGCTCATCGAGCTGCGCGAGCGATTCGACCGTCGCGAGTCGCGCGCGCAGGTCGCCGCCGACCGGGTACCCCTTGAAGTACCAGGCCACGTGCTTTCGGATGTCGCGGCACCCGCGCTCTTCGCTGTCGAAGAACTCGGTGAGCAGTTCGGCGTGCCGGCGGAACGTCTGCGCGACCTCGCCGAGGGTCGGCCGGGCGGTGGCGTCTTCGCCCCGGAAGCCCGCCGCGAGATCGCCGAAGAGCCACGGCCGACCGAGACACCCGCGCCCGACGACGACGCCGTCGCACCCGGTCTCGTCGACCATGCGCAGCGCGTCGTCGGCCGACCAGATGTCGCCGTTGCCGAGTACGGGCACACTCGTGACGGTCTCTTTGAGTTTGGTGATGGCCGACCAGTCGGCCTGCCCCGAGTAGAACTCGGCGGCCGTGCGGGCGTGCAGCGCGACTGCGGCGACACCGGCGCCCTCGGCGATGCGCCCCGCCTCGAGGTAGGTGAGGTGGTCGGCGTCGATGCCCTTGCGCATCTTGATCGTGAGCGGAATGTCGCCCGCGGCCTTCACCGCGCCCTCGACGATGCCGCGGAACAACCCGGTCTTCCACGGCAGGGCTGCTCCCCCGCCCTTGCGGGTGACCTTCGGCACGGGACATCCGAAATTCAGGTCGATGTGGTCGGCACGGTCTTCGGCGACGAGCATGGTGACGGCCTCGGCGACCGTCTTCGGGTCGACGCCGTAGAGCTGGATGGAGCGCAGCGTCTCGGACTCATGGTGCGTGATGAGGCGCATCGACTCGGGCGTGCGCTCGACGAGCGCACGCGACGTGATCATCTCGCTGACGTAGAGGCCCGCGCCGAACTCGCGACAGAGCAAGCGGAACGCCGTGTTGGTGATGCCGGCCATGGGCGCGAGCACGACGGGGACATCGAGCTCGAGGCCGCCGATCGTGAGCGGGTCGCGTGACAGGGTGGTTGTGGACATCACCGTCGATTCTCCCAGAGTTCGGGCCCACCTCGCCCGCGGCGAGTGTCGCGCGCCTAGGATTCTCGGAGAACCGATGGTGTGGAGGACGAGATGGCGGAGTTGACCGGAGCCGAACGCGTGCAGGCCGATGCCGCGGCGCGCGGCCTCGAGATCGAGGTCATCGAGCGGCCCGCAGCCGGCAGCCTCGAAGAGGCGGCCGAGCTCATGGGCATCACGCCGGCCGACATCGTGAAGTCGCTCGTCGTGAAGCGCAGCGACGACACGTACGTGTTCGCACTCGTTCCCGGTGGGCGCAAGATCTCGTGGCCCAAGCTGCGGGCGCTGCTCAGCGTCAACAAGCTGCAGCTGCCCGACGCCTCGCACGCACTGGCCGCGACCGGCTACGAGCGGGGCACCATCACACCGCTCGGCTCGACGACCGCGTGGCCCGTGGTCGTCGACGAGAGCGTCATCGGCCGTCGCGTCTCGATGGGAGCCGGCGAACACGGCCGCAGCCTCTTCGTCGACGCCGACGCGCTCATCGCCGCCCTCGAGGCGACCGTGGCCGACATCAGCGACCCCGAGTGACCGTTTCGCTGATCGAGTAGCGCCCGACGAAAGAGGACGCATATCGAGATCACCGCAGAGGGGTCTCGATACGGCGCTTCGCGCCTACTCGACCGGCGCCGCCGGCACGTAGCAGACGTCGCCCTCGCACACCATGGCCGAGGCGTCGCCGTCGAGCATCGCGAACGGCACCGGCGCCGGGGCATCCGACGGTGCGGTATCGAGGCGGTCGCTCATGCGGCCTTCTCGTCAGCCACCTGGCTGAGCGCCCGCGCGAAGACCTCGCTCGGCTGCGCGCCCGAGACGCCGTACTTTCCGTCGATGACGAAGAACGGCACGCCGTTGATGCCGTAGGCCTGCGCTTGTGCGATGTCGGCCTGCACGGCCGCGGCGAAGCGACCCGACTCGAGCGACTCGCGTGCAGCTTCGGCGTCGAGGCCGACTTCGGCCGCGAGTTCGACGAGTTCGTCGATTCGGCCGACGTGGCGGCTCTCCGTGAAGTAGGCGCGGAACAGCCGCTCGGAGAGCTCGAGCTGCAGTCCCTGCTCCTTGGCGAAGTGCAGCAGCTCGTGCGCCTTCAGCGTCTTGGTGTGCTGCAGCGTGTCGAAGTGGTAGTCGAGTCCGGCGGTCGCGGCGACGCCCGTCACGTGGTCGAGCATCTCGCGCACGCGCTCGGCGGGCAGCCCCTTGTGCTTGGCGAGGAAGTCGACCTCGGAACCCTCGAAGTCGACCGGCGTGTCGGGAGCGAGCTCGAACGAGTGATATGTGATCTCGACGTCGGGTGCGTCGTCGCCGAGCGACGAGATGCCGCCCTCGAGGTTGCGCTTGCCGATGTAGCACCAGGGGCAGGCGATGTCGGACCAGATGTCGATCTTGATAGGTTCACTCACGTTCTATGCGAACGGATGCATCGGCTCGGGTATTCCCCGGCGTGCATCACACGAAAACAGGAACTCGCTTGTGAGGACGGTGTCGCATTCCTGTTTTCGTGGACATCACGTCTGAGGTTCCTGTTCTCGCGACGACCGCACCGCCGGCTCGCGAGGTTCACTGCGCGGCGCCCCGAGGTGCGACACCCAGACGACGAGGATCGCCACGACCGTGAACGCCGCGGCGATCACGAGCACCCAGAACATCACGCCGAGGTACCAGTCATCCTGACGCGCGGGGTTCAGGAACGGGTACGGGTACCACGTCTCGACCTGCCTGACCTGGTCGAACACGAGCGGGCCCCGCACGAGCGTGAACGTCACCCAGACGATCGGGAACGAGATGATGACCCATACCCAGCGCCATGCGAGCTCGATGCGGCCGGGTGCGAGCAGCCAATCGAGCACGAGGAAGATCGGCGCGATCACGTGCATCACCTCGTTGGTCCACGGTGAGCTGTCGCCCCCGCCCGTCACCGGCAGCCCGCGCAGCAGCAGGTTGTAGACGATCCCGGTGATGGCCATGTACGTCACGACCGAGCCGCGCAGCACCGCGAACCACTTGGGGTCGCTCGGGCGCCCGGCGAACGCGAACACCGCTCCGATCATGAGCACCGCCGCCGCCGCGAGGTTCGACTCGATCGTGAAGTACGCGAAGAAGTTCACGTTGAGCGTGACGAGGTCGGCGAACCCCTGCTCGGCCCAGAACACGGCCGATCCGCGATAGGTCTCGATGGTCGCCGCGATGATCGCGACGGCCATGGCGATGCGGAGCACACTCCAGGCCATCGCGAAGCGTCGCCGAGCGGGCGCGGCGGTCGGAGCGGCAGTGGTGGTCGCGTCGGCCTCGGTGGTCACGCGGACAGCATATGGGGCTCGCGATTCGCCCGGCCGTCGTCCGGGGGCGTGGCGTGCGCAGCGCTACTGCGCCGCTTCCGGCGCGTCGACAGCCCCGCCGAAGCGGCGGCTACGAGGTCTTGTGCTAAATTCGCGATACAGATCATGTAGCAATCACTCGATACAAGATCGGATCGACTCGCGTGAGCGGACACCCGCCGGGGCTCTTCCCCGAGGAATCCGGCACCGCCGCGTGGATCTCCGAACAATTTCGTGGCTACATCGTCTCGGGACGTCTCGGCCGAGGTGAGCGACTTCCGACGGTCCGGCAGGCCGCGCGCGACCTCGGCGTCGCCCCCGGCACCGTCGCGAGGGCCTACAAGATGCTCGAACGCGACGGGCTCATCGTGACGCGCGGGGCGGCTGGCACGCGTGTCGCCGACACACCGTCCGTGCTGCCTGGCGCCCTCGTCGCCGATATCCGAGCCCTCGTCGCTCGGGCGCGCGGCGACGGTGTGAGTGAGGAGGACGTCGTCAGCGCCATCCGCAGCGTCTGGGCCACGAACACCTGACGAGCGGCCGATATGGTCGGATGGTGCTCAGCTCACGTGATCCACTGCCCCGTGAGCCGCGTCGCATCCTCGTCGCGGGCACGAGCGGCTCCGGGAAGTCGACGCTCGCGCGCCGAATCGCCGGCGCCGTCGGTGTGCCGTACGAGGAGCTCGACGCACTGAGGCACGGACCCGATTGGCAGCCGCGCGCCACGTTCGCGCTCGATGTCGAGGCGCTCATCGCACAACCGGCGTGGGTGACCGAGTGGCAGTACCCCGAGGTCCGGCAGCGACTCGCGCAACGTGCCGACCTCCTCGTCTGGCTCGACTTCCCGCGCGCGGTCGTGATGTCACGGGTGGTCAGGCGCACGGTCGCGCGGCGGTTGAATCGCACCGAGCTCTGGAACGGGAATGTCGAGGCCCCGCTGCGCACGATGTTCACCGATCGCGATCACATCATCCGGTGGGCGTGGCGCACGCACGCCACGTGGCGAAGCATGGTCGCAGACGCCGAGGTGCGACATCCGCACCTCATGGTCGTGCGCCTGGGCGGTCCGGCGCAGGCCGACGACTGGATCAACGGCCCGCTCGCGGACATGCGACGCTGACCGAAGTCTGAGCGATATGGCCGGCTGACCTCATGCGGTCGGCGCGTCGACCGCCCCACCGAAGCGGCGGTTGCGACCCGCGTAGAGGTCGATCGCCTGCCACAGGTCGGTTCGCGAGAAGTCCGGCCAGAGCGTGTCGAGGAACACCATCTCGGCGTACGCCGACTGCCAGAGCAGGAAGTTCGACGTGCGTTGCTCGCCCGAGCTGCGCACGAACAGGTCGACGTCGGGCAGTTCGGGCACGTACAGACGGCGGGCGATCAGTTTCTCGCTCACGGCCGAGGGCTTCAGTCGACCGGCCGCCACGTCGTCGGCGATCGAGCGTACTGCGTCGGTGAGTTCGTTGCGGCCGCCGTAGTTCACGCACATCGTGAGCGTCAGGGTGTCGTTGCCCGCCGTGAGCTTCTCGGCGAACTGCAGCTCGTTGATCACCGACGCCCAGAGGCGAGGCCGGCGCCCCGCCCAGCGGATGCGCACGCCCCACTCGTTGAGCTGGTCGCGGCGACGGTGCAGCACGTCGCGGTTGTAACCCATGAGGAAGCGCACCTCGTCGGGCGACCGCTTCCAGTTCTCGGTCGAGAACGCGTACACCGAGAGGTGCTTCACGCCCGCCTGGATCGCGCCGGCGACGACGTCGAGCAGCGCCGCCTCACCGGCCTTGTGCCCCTCGATGCGCGTGAGACCTCGACGGTTCGCCCAACGGCCGTTGCCGTCCATGACGATCGCGACGTGCTCGGGCACGGCGCCCTTCGGGTAGTCGGGCGGGTACAGGCCGGTCCAGTCGACGGGCTTGTAGGGCATCGCGTCGCGGTGCGTGAAGGGCTTGGGGCTCACGTGGTGGTCGTTTCTCTCGAGACGTGCGGCAATGAGCGCAGCCCGCGCTCGAGGTGCCACTGCGTGTAGGCGGCGATGATGCCACTCGCCTGGTTCCGGTCGGTGGCGCTCGCCGCGTCGGCATAGGTCCAGTCGCCGGCCAGCAGCGCGCCGAGCAGCCCGACGGTCGAGGCCGCGATTCGCGGGGTTCCGGGCGGGGCGCAGTCGTCGCAGACGACGCCGCCGAGCTGCACGACGACGGCGGTGTGCGCACCGGCACGCCCGCAGCGGGCGCAGTCCTGGAAGCTCGGCGCCCACCCGGCCAGGGCGAGCGCACGCAGCAGGTACGAGTCGAGCGTGAGTCCGGCACCGTGCTCCCCTCGCGCGAGCGACCGCAACGCGCCGACGAGCAACAGGTACTGCTGCAGCGAACCTTCGGCCTCAGTGAGCTTGTCGGCGGCCTCGACCATCGCGTTCGCGGCCGTGTAGGCCGCGTAGTCCTGGGAGATCTCGGCCCCGTACGAGCCGAGCGACACCGCCTGGGTGACCACGTCGAGGCTGCGGCCCTCGTAGAGCTGCAGGTCGGCGACCATGAACGGCTCGAGTCGCGAACCGAACTTCGAACCCGTCCGGCGAACGCCCTTGGCGACCGCGCGCACCTTGCCGTGCTGCCGAGTGAGCAGGGTCACGATGCGGTCGGCTTCGCCCAGCTTGTGGGTGCGCAGCACGACGGCTTCATCTCGGTACACGGGCACCCTTCGATTCTCCCATCGAGCGAAGTACCGCGTCATCCGTGGCGCTGGCGATCCGCCGACTCGGCAGAATGAGGGGGTGGAATCCGCGCAATTCGTCATCCCGCTCTGGCTGGACCTCACCGCGGTCGGGCTGGGCGGCATCCAGGGTGCGCTGTTCGCCTCGGGCTTCCGTGGCGAGCGTCGACTCGACCTGCTCGGCGTCGCGATCGTCGGCATCGTGATGGGGTTCGGCGGCGGCATCATCCGCGACCTGCTGCTCAACGTGCCCATCGGAGCTCTGCAGAGCAATTGGTACTTGACCACCGCGGTGGGCGCGTCGCTCATCGGCATGCTCCTGGCCGCCCCGCTGCAGCGGCTCAGCGCCGTCATCGTCGGACTCGACGCGATCGTGATCGGCATGTTCGGCGCGCTGGGCACCAGCAAGGCGCTCGCGCTCGGACTTCCTGAGCTGCCCGCCATCTTCGTCGGCGTCGCGGCCGCGGTCGGCGGCGGAATCCTGCGGGACATGCTGATGAGCCTCCCCGTGGCGATCATGCACGTCGGCTCGCTGTATGCGGTCGCCGCCGGCGCCGGATGCATCGTGCTCGCCGTGCTCGACCTCGCCGGCGTCCCGATCTTCATCGCGGGACTCGTCTGCGTCATCGTCACGGCCGTGATCCGCCTGCTCGCGGTGATCTTCGACCTCTCGCTCCCCGAGCAGCGCATGCTGAACCGCCGCAAGGTGGCGACCGAGACCGGCGTGATGCCGATCGTCGGCCGCCGACCCTGGTCAGGGCGACCCCGGTCAGACTGAGGCAGTCGCGAGCTCGCGTTCAGCGGCCCGCACGCGCAGCGCGCGGTTGACCGCCGAGACCACGGCCTTCAGCGACGCCGTCGAGATGTCGGCGTCGATGCCGACGCCCCACAGCACCCGTCCTTCGACCTCGAGCTCGACGTACGCGGCGGCCTGCGAGTCGCCGCTCGCCGAGAGGGTGTGCTCGACGTAGTCGCGAAGCTTGACGTCGACGCCCTCGGCGCCGAGCACGGCGAGGAACGCCGAGATCGGGCCGTTGCCGCTCGCATCGGCCTCGACGCGCTCATCGCCGTCGCGCAGGCCGACCCGCACGTTGACGACGCCGTTGAGGGCGCTCTCGGTGCGCAGCGAGAGCAGCTCGAAGCGGCCCCACTTCTCGTCGGGGCGGTCGGCGGCCGCCGGCAGGTACTCGTCGGTGAAGACCCGCCAGATCTCATCGCTCGAGACCTCGCCGCCCTCGGCATCGGTCTTGGCCTGCACGACGCCCGAGAACTCGATCTGCAGGCGACGCGGCAGGTCGAGCGCATGGTCGGTCTTCAGCAGGTAGGCGACGCCGCCCTTGCCCGACTGCGAGTTGACCCGGATGACGGCCTCATAGCTGCGGCCCAGGTCTTTCGGGTCGACCGGCAGGTACGGCACCGCCCACTCGAGGTCGTCGACGGCGACGCCGCGGCGTGCGGCCTCGGCCTCCATGGCCTCGAAGCCCTTCTTGATCGCGTCTTGGTGCGAGCCCGAGAAAGCCGTGTAGACGAGGTCGCCGGCCCATGGCTGGCGCTCGGGCACGGCCAGCTGGTTGCAGTATTCGACGGTGCGCTTGACCTCGTCGATGTCGGAGAAGTCGATCTGCGGGTCGATGCCCTGGGTGAACAGGTTCACGCCGAGCGCGACGAGGTCGACGTTGCCGGTGCGCTCGCCGTTGCCGAACAGGCATCCCTCGATGCGGTCGGCGCCGGCCAGGTAGCCCAGCTCGGCGGCGGCGACGGCCGTGCCGCGATCGTTGTGGGGGTGCAGCGAGAGGATGACGTTCTCGCGGTGGGCCAGGTGGCGGCTCATCCACTCGATCGAGTCGGCGTACACGTTGGGCGTCGCCATCTCGACCGTGGCCGGCAGGTTGATGATGACCTTGCGCTCGGGCGTGGGCTCGAAGATCTCGATCACTTGGTTGCAGACATCGACGGCGAACTCGAGCTCGGTGCCCGTGTAGCTCTCGGGCGAGTACTCGTAGAAGACGGTCGTGCCGGGGATCGTCGCCTCCTGCTCGCGACACTTGCGGGCGCCGTGCAGGGCGATGTCGATGATGCCCTGCTTGTCGGTGCGGAACACGACCTCGCGCTGCAGGATGCTCGTGGAGTTGTAGAGGTGCACGATCGCCTGCTTCGCGCCGGCGATCGCCTCGTAGGTGCGCTCGATGAGGTGGTCGCGTGCTTGGGTCAGCACCTGGATGGTGACGTCGTCGGGGATCGCCTGCTCGTCGATGAGGCTGCGCACGAAGTCGAAGTCGGTCTGGCTCGCCGACGGGAACCCGACCTCGATCTCCTTGTAGCCCATGCGGACGAGCAGGTCGAACATGATCCGCTTGCGCTCGGGGCTCATGGGGTCGATCAGGGCCTGGTTTCCGTCGCGCAGGTCGACGGCGCACCAGCGCGGGGCCTGCTCGATGCGCTTGGACGGCCAGGTGCGATCGGGCAGGTCGACGCGGATCTGCTCGTGGAACGGGCGGTACCGGTGGACGGGCATCGCCGAGGGCTTCTGGGTGTTCTGCATGGGGTGCTCTTCTCGCTTCTGTTCGGATGTTTCAGCCGACGACGAACTCCGCAGCGAGGGAGGCCTGGGTTAGGACTCGCTGCGGCAGCTAAGGAGAAGCAGACCGTGAAGCACGCGTCAAGGCTAACACCGCGCGGGCGCGGGGGCGCAAACATGACGGGCGAGCGGATGTCTCCCCCGGGACATCCGCTCGCCCGCCGGTCATTCACGCCACGTGTGCCGGCCAGTCCCTACTCGACCGCGAGGGCGACCACCGGCGAGACGCGTGCGGCCCGACGCATGGGCGCGACGGATGCCGCGAGCGTGAGCAGCGCCGCAGCCACGACGACGATCGCGACGATGAGCCACGGGATCGCCGGGGCCACGATCGCCGGGGCGCCGCCGACCGAGCCGAGCATGGACTGCGCCCCCGCCCATCCGTACACGACCCCGAGCACGAGTCCTGTGGCCGTTGCGGCGACGGTGAGCGCCGCCGCCTCGACGAGCACCATCGCGCGGATCTGCCGGCGATCGAAGCCGAGCGCACGCAGCAGGCCCAGTTCGCGGGTGCGCTGCATGATGCTGATCGACAGGGTGTTCACGAGGCCGACCGCGGCGATCACCGCGCTGAAGCCGATGAGCGCGGAGAACACCGCGACGGTCCCGTCCACCATCGGTCCGATCTCGCTCTGCAGCGCGGGCTCGTCGGCGAACGCGGTCGTGAGCATGGTGCGATACGACTCCATCGTCACGGCGAAGGTCGTGACGAGGGTCACGCCGATCACGATGCCGATCGTCATCCGCGCGGATCGCTCGGGGTGCCGCACCGCGTTCTCGGCAGCGAGGCGGGCGGCGGGACGGCCGCCGAACAGCGAACCGACCGCCCGCAGCACGGGCGGCATCACGCGGTGCGCGGCGAGCACGATGCCGGTGAACGACAGGATGCCGCCGACCAGTCCGATGAGCACGCCCTCGGGGCGGACGAGGCCGACGAGCACGCCGAGCACGAGCAGCAGCGCCCCGAGGATGACGAACACCCACGCCGCGACGGTGCGGCCGACGCGCGAGGAGACCTCGTCGAGGTCGGCCTCGGCGGAGTTGCCAAGCGCCTGCACCGGGCGCACGGCGAGCACCCGGCGCGAGCCCGTCCACGCCGCGAGCCACGTCGTGAGCACGACCGCGCCCATCGGAAGCAGCACGACCGGGTCGAGCAGCGAGCGTTCGACGCTCGGGATGACCCCCTGCGCCACCCCGACCTCGCCGAGCACCCAGGCCGACGCCGACCCGACGACCGCGCCGAGCGCAGCCCCGAGGGCGCCGATGACGAGTCCCTCACGCGCGATCGCCGCACGCTGCGAACGGGCGCTCGAGCCGATGAGGCGCAGCAGCGCGATCTGCCGGGTACGTCCGGCGACGATCGTCGCGACGGTGTTCGCCGTGACGACGGCGCTCACGTACACAGCGATCGTGATGAACACGCTCGCCACGATGCCCAGCATGAGGCGCACCGTTCCACTCGACCCGGTCACGTCGTCCTCCGCGAGCACGGCCGCGAGGATCCCCGTCACCTGCAGCAGCGCGACGCCGAACGCCGCCGCGAGGGTCGCGACGAGGAGCGTCGGCCCCTGATCGCGCAGCCGGCCGTTCACGCCGCCGTCTCCATGCCGAGCATGAACGCCGAGATGTCCTCGGCGCTCGATCGGCCGGCGTCGCGCACGATGCGCCCGTCGGCGAGGAACAGGATGCGGTCGGCGTGGCTCGCGGCGATCGGGTCGTGCGTCACCATCGCGATCGACTGGCCGTAGCGCGCGCTCGCCGCGGCGAGCAGGCCGAGCACCTCGCGGCCCGTGCGCGAGTCGAGGTTGCCCGTGGGCTCGTCGGCGAACACGAGATCGGGCCGCGTCGCGAGCGCCCGTGCGATCGCGACGCGCTGCTGCTGGCCGCCCGAGAGCTCGTGCGGTCGGTGGCGCAGCCGCGCGCCGAGGCCGAGGGTCTCGACGAGTTCGTCGATCCACTCCTGCTCGTCGCGGCTCGGGCGGCGTCCGTCGAGTTCGAACGGCAGCATGATGTTGCCGCGCACGTCGAGCGTGGGCACGAGGTTGAACGACTGGAAGACGAACCCGATGCGCCGACGGCGAAGCACCGTGAGCGCGCTGTCGGAGAGCTCGGTGATGTCGGTGTCGCCGAGCCATGCGCGGCCCGATGTCGGCGAGTCGAGGCCGGCCATGATGTGCATCAGGGTGGACTTGCCCGAGCCCGACGGGCCCATGATCGCCGTGAACTCGCCGCGGCGCAGGCCGAGCGACACGTCGTCGAGCGCGGTGACGGAACCCGAGCCGCTTCCGTAGCGCTTGCCGAGTTCGGCGACGCGGGCGATGAGGCCGAGGTCTGAGGGTTGGATCTGCATGCCTTCGACGCTACGGATGCACCGTGGCCCGAGTCATCCGACGGCCGGATGGTTCGCCGTCATCCTCTGGGATGACCCTGTTGCGGGTTGAGGAGCGAAGCGTCTCGAAACCCTCGTTGCCCGAACGTCGGTTTCGAGACGGCGCCGGCGCGCCTCCTCAACCCGCTCAGTCCGGGAGTTCGTGCTCGTAGGCGAACACCACGAGCTGCACGCGGTCGCGCAGGGCCAGTTTCGCGAGGATCCGGCTGACGTGGGTCTTCACGGTCGCCTCGCTGAGGAACTCGGACGTCGCGATCTCGGCGTTCGAGAGCCCGCGTGCCGCGAGCCCGAAGATCTCGCGCTCGCGCGGGGTGAGCTCGCCCCATGCGACGGGTGCCGGGCGGCGTCCGTTGCCACGGCCGACGTGCGCGAACAGCTCGCGTGTCGCGCTCGCGGCGATCACCTGGTTGCCCTGGTGCACGGTTCGGATCGCGGCGAGGAGGAATTCGGGGTCTGCGTCCTTCAGGACGAACCCGCTCGCTCCCGCGCGGATGGCGCGGGCGGCGTTCTCATCGAGGTCGAACGTCGTGAGCACGACGATGCGCGGCGCGCGCCGGCCGTCTTCGTCGGCGTCGGCGAGGATGCGTTCGGTCGCGTGGATCCCGTCCTGCAGCGGCATGCGGACGTCCATGAGGATGACGTCGGGCCGCGAGCGGGCGGCCAGGGCGAAAGCAGCGACGCCGTCGCCCGCCTCGCCGACGACCTCGAGATCGGGTTGCGACTCGACGAGCATGCGGACACCGGCGCGGAACAGCGCCTGGTCGTCGACGAGCGCGACTCGGATGGGACTCACGCGACGCTCCCCTGCTGGGTCGGAATATGTGCACGCACCCGGAACACGCCGTCGTCGCCGGCCTCGGCGACGAGCGACCCGCCCGCGAGGTGGGCGCGCTCGCGCATGCCCGGGATGCCATGGCGGAACGCGTGCGACTCGGGCGGCGGGACATCCGCTCGCATCGCGTTCACGAGCGTCACGTCGACGCCTTCCGGCGCCCATGCGAACGCGAGCTCGACCGGCTCGTCGGTGTCGCCGTGGCGCAGAGCGTTCGTCAACCCCTCCTGCACGATGCGGTAGACCGCGATCTGGTTGCCCGTGCCGAGCTGCGTGGGGTCGCCGGACTCGGTGAATCGCACGTCGAGGCCCGCGGCACGCACCTGACCGAGCAACTCGCCGAGGTCGTCGAGCACCGGCTGCGGCGAATCGGCCTCGGCGTGGCGGAGCTCGGCGAGCAACAGGCGCACGTCGCCCAGCGCACCGCGCGCGACGCCGGCGATCGTGCCGAGTCCCCCGATCGCCGCCTCGGGATCGGTGCGGGCGGCGAACCGGGCGCCGTCGGCCTGGGCGATGACCACCGCGAGCGAATGGGCGACGACGTCGTGCATGTCGCGGGCGATGCGGTTGCGTTCCTGCTCGACGACGTAGCGGTACTCCACGAGTTCGCGCTCGCGGTTCGCGATCTCCTCGCGGCGTCGGATCTCGCGGGTGTCGCGCACCGACCGCACGAGGAGGCCGGTGGTCCACGCGAGCACGAGCACGGCGATCGAGGCGACGAAGAGGATCGCCGACATCGTGAGCATGCCGATCGCGTCGGTCGGGCCGACGAATGCAGCGCCCGCCAGCGGCTTCACGATCGCGAGGTAGCCCGTCGCCAGGAGCGCCCCGACGCCTGCCGACGCGAGGCCGAGCCACTTGACGGCCGGCCGGCCGTGCGCGGCGGTCGAGTACAGCACGCCGAGCACGGCGGCGTCGTAGAGCTGCAGGTCGCGCAGCATCAGCATCTGCGCGAGTGCGGCCGCCCACGCGATGCCGAGCGACCAGGCCGGGGAGCGGCGGCGCACCGCGAGAGCCGCGGCGAACACCGCGAGCACGATCAGGTCGGCCCATCCGCCGAGCACCGCGAACGGCAGGCACACCAAGGCGAACACGCCGGCGAGCACGATGTCGGTCGTGAGCTGCGCGCGGGTGATGGTCGAGGGCACCGATCCACCGTACGCGCTCAGGCTGATGCCGACCGTGTGGGGACGGGAGAATCATCCGATGGTCGTACGGCGCCGACCCCACCGCCGGTGCGGCGGAATCAGACGATCGAGCGGGGCGGAACGTTGCGTCGCGCCGACAACCGGTGCGGGCGGACAATGGGATCGGAGGCCGACATGGATCGACGCATGTTCACGCGGGTCGCGCTCGCGGCAGTCGTCGCGGTGCTGCTCAGCGCGTGCGCCGGCATCGCCGGCCCCGATCCGGGCGGGAGGCCCCCGCCGTTCCCGACGCCGTTCCCGGCTGCTCCGGTCGAGGTGCAGGGCGTCGGCACCGTGCTCGAACAGGGCGGGCGCCCCGAGCTGTGCCTCGGTGCAGTCGCGGAATCGTACCCGCCCCAGTGCGGCGGGCCGCCGATCATCGGGTGGGACTGGGACGCCGTCGACGGCGAAGAGACCGCGAACGAGGTCACCTGGGGCGCATACGCCGTCTGGGGCGAGTGGGACGGCGAGACGTTCGCAGTCACGCGCGATCCGGTGCTCGCCGCGCTCTACGATCCCATGGCCACGCCGCTCGATCCCAACCCCTGGGACGAGGGCCTTCCCGCCGGCCCGCTGCCCGAAGCCGACGCGATCGCCCTGCAGGCGCAACTGCCCGACGCGGTCCCCGGACTGCTGTCGACGACACCCGTGAACGGGCGGCTCGTCGTGCAGGTGATGTTCGACGACGGCACGCTGCAGGCGGCGTTCGACGAACGCTACGGCGACGACGCCGTCGTCGTGATCTCGAGCCTGCAGCCCGTCGAGTAGCGGCCGCGCACCCGGGCGGGCGCGTGCGGCGCGTGCGTGCCGGGCGCGCGGCGTGCCCGCGTCAGAACCCGAGTCGACCCAGCTGCTTCGGATCGCGCTGCCAGTCCTTCGCGACCTTGACATGCAACGCGAGGTAGACCTTGCGGCCGAGGAGCTGCTCGATCTGCGCCCGCGCGGTCGCACCGACCTCGCGCAGGCGGGCGCCGCCCTTGCCGATGATGATGCCCTTCTGGCTGTCGCGCTCGACGAAGAGGTTCGCGTAGACCTCGACGAGGTCCTTGTCGTCACGCTCGATGAGATCGTCGACCGTCACCGCGATCGAGTGCGGCAGTTCGTCGGAGACGCCCTCGAGCGCCGCCTCGCGCACGAACTCTGCGATGCGCTCGGTGACGTCTTCATCGGTGAGCGTCTCGGCCGGGTACAGCGGCTGGTCGGCCTCGGGCATCAGCGTCAGCAGTTCGTCGACGAGCACCTCGAGCTGCTCGCCGCGCGGTGCCGATACGGGCACGATCGAAGCCCACTCGCGCAACTGCGACACCGCGAGCAGCTGCTCGGCGACCTTGGCCTTCGAGGTGGCGTCGGTCTTCGTCACGATCGCGACCTTCTTCGCGCGCGGGTACTGATCGAGCTGCTCGTTGATGAAGCGATCGCCCGGGCCGATCGGCTCGTTCGCCGGGACGCAGAACGCTATCACGTCGACGTCGCCGAGGGTCGACTGCACGAGCGTGTTCAGGCGCTCGCCGAGCAGGGTGCGCGGCCGATGCAGCCCCGGGGTGTCGACGAGGATCAGTTGCCCGTGCTCGCGGTGCACGATGCCCCGGATCGCCCGTCGGGTCGTCTGCGGCTTGGAGCTCGTGATCGCCACCTTCTCACCGACGAGCGCGTTGGTCAGGGTCGACTTGCCCACATTGGGCCGGCCCACGATCGAGACGAATCCGGCACGGTATTCAGCCACGGCTGTTCCTTTCCAGCGGCTCGACGTCGAACGCGGCGTGCGCGTCGATGAGCGCCTGATCGGCCTCGACGAGGATCGTCGAGATGCGCTTGCGCCGACCCTCGGTGCGTTCGGCCGAGAGGTGGAGGCCCGAGACGGTCGCCTGTTCGCCCGGCTGCGGCAACCGCCCGAGCTCCTTGGCGAGCAGTCCGCCCGCCGAGTCGACGTCTTCGTCTTCGAGGTCGAGCCCGAAGAGTTCGCCGAGCTCGTCGATCGGAAGCCGCGCGTTCACGCGGTAGCGCCCGTCGCCGAGTTCCTCGACCTGCGCCGCCTCTCGGTCGTACTCGTCGGAGATGTCGCCGACGAGCTCCTCGATGAGGTCTTCGAGGGTGACGAGACCGGCGATGCCGCCGTACTCGTCGACGACCATGGCGAGATGGTTGGACTCGAGCTGCATCTGGCGCAGCAGGGCGTCGGCCTTCATCGAGTCGGGAACGAAGACCGCGGGTCTCACGAGCTCGCCGACCGTGAGCGCCTCGGCGTCGATCGGCCGCTCGAAGCTGAGCCGCGCGATGTCGCGCAGGTAGAGGATGCCGATCACGTCGTCGGCATCGTGGGCGATCACCGGGATGCGCGAGAAGCCGGCCCTCAGGAACAGCGCCATCGCCTGCGGCAGGTGTGCCGTGGAATCGATCGTGACCATGTCGGTGCGCGCGACCATGACTTCGCGTGCGACCGTGTCGTTGAACTCGAAGATCGAGTGGATGAGCTCGCGATCGCCCTCTTCGAGGACGTCGAGCTCTGTCGCCTCGTCGACCAGGCTGAGCAGCTGCTCTTCGCTCGAGACGCCCGCGAAGCGGATGCGGCCGGGCGTCACCCGGTTGCCGAGCGACACGAGGGCGTTCGCGAGCGGCCCGAGCAGCACCCGGAGGAAGTGCACGAGCGGCGCCGTGAGCCTGAGCAGGGTCGACGCGTGTGCGCGCCCGACGCTGCGCGGGCTCGCGCCGACGAGCACGAACGACGCGGCGGTCATGATGAGCGCGGCGTACAGCAGCACGAGCCAGATGTTGTCGATGAAGAACGTGAACGCGAGTGTCACGAGCACGGCCGCCGTGGTCTCGGCGATGATGCGAACGAAGTTCACGGCGTTCACGTGCGCGCCGGTGTCTTCGGCGATGGCGAGCAGTGAGCGCCGCGCCCGCGACTCGAGTGCGAGCTGGGCCACGTCGGCGCGCGAGCTGACGCCGATCGCGGCGTCGACGGCCGCCATGAGGCCGCCGAATGCGACGAGCATGAAGGCCGCCGCGAGGAAGAGCCAGGGCAGCATGGTCAGCGGCGGCGCTCCTGCATCGAGAATCCGACGAGGATGTCGCGCTGGATGCCGAACATCTCTTTCTCCTCATCGGGCTCGGCGTGGTCGAATCCGAGCAGGTGGAGGATTCCATGCGTCGTCAGCAGCAGCAGTTCATCGATGAGCGGATGTCCCGCGGTGCGGGCCTGCGCCTCGGCGACCTGCGGGCACAGGACGACGTCGCCGAGCAGCCCCGCCGGCGTGGGCTGGTCTTCGGTGCCGGGGCGCAGCTCGTCCATCGGGAAGCTCAGCACGTCGGTCGGGCCCGGCTCGTCCATCCACTGCACGTGGAGCTGCTCCATGGCGCCCTCGTCGACGAGCACGATCGCGAGCTCGGCGTCGGGGTGCACGTGCATCGCGTCGAGTGCGTAGACCGCGAGCCTCTGGATGGCCGCCTCGTCGACCTCGATGGCCGATTCGTTGTTGATCTCGATGCTCACGACTTGCCCTTCCTCGGCAGGTGGTCTCGGGGTCCGGCGTGGCCGCGGCGCTCGGCGCGATTGGCGAACTCGCGAGCCTGCTCGCGCTCGAACCGCTGCGCCTGGGTGCGCTGGTCGTACTCGGTGTACGCGTCGACGATGCGGCCGACGAGCGAGTGCCGCACGACGTCGTCGCTCGTGAGCCGCGTGAAGTTGATGTCGTCGACGTGGTCGAGGATTCGGGTGACGAGCCGCAGGCCGCTCGCCCCGCCGGGCAGGTCGATCTGCGTGATGTCGCCAGTGACCACCATCTTCGAGCCGAACCCGAGGCGTGTGAGGAACATCTTCATCTGCTCGGGGGTGGTGTTCTGCGCCTCGTCGAGCACGACGAACGAGTCGTTCAACGTCCGGCCCCGCATGTACGCCAGCGGGGCGACCTCGACGGTGCCCGAGGCGAGCAGCTTCGGCACGAGCTCGGGGTCCATCATCTCGTTGAGCGCGTCGTACAGCGGCCGCAGGTACGGGTCGATCTTGTCGGTGAGGGTACCCGGCAGGAACCCGAGTCGCTCGCCCGCCTCGACCGCCGGACGCGTCAGGATGATGCGGCTCACCTCTTTGCGCTGCAGGGCCTGCACGGCCTTCGCCATGGCGAGGTACGTCTTGCCGGTGCCTGCCGGGCCGATGCCGAACACGATGGTGAACTCGTCGATGGCGTCGACGTATGCTCGCTGGCCCTCGGTCTTCGGCCGGATGGACTTGCCGCGGCTCGAGACGATCACCTGCCCGAGCAGTTCCGACGGCTTCGCATTGGGGTCGGCTTCGAGCATGCGTGCCGAGCTCCTCACTTCGGTAGGGGTTGGGTCTTGGCCGGAGCGCACGAGCTCGAGGAGCTCTTCGATGAGGCGACGAACCCGCAGCCGCGATTCGGCATCGCCGCGGATGGCGATCTCGTTGCTGCGCACGTGGACCTCGACGCCCGGGTACTCGTGTTGGATCGACGTGAGCAGCCTGTCCTGCGGACCGAGCAGGCGCACCATGGCGATGCCGTCGATGCGCAGTCGCTCTTCGTCGGGGGACGGCGACTCGGCAGGCTGACCGACCTGTTCAGGCTCGGGCAAGCGTGGCCTCCTCGAGACCGCCGGCGAGCAGGTGCGCGTGCACGTGAAAGATCGTCTGCCCGGCGCCTTCGCCCGTGTTGAAGACGAGTCGGAACTGGCCGTCGGCGAGCTCGGACGCGATCGAGCGGGACACCTCGACTAGTTCGGCCAGCAGTGCGGGGTCGCCGGCGGCGAGCTCGACGACGTCGCGATACTCGCCCGACTTCGGGGTCACGACCACGTGTACCGGCGCCTTCGGCGCGATGTCGTGGAATGCGATCACGCGGTCGGTCTCGGCGACGATGCGCGCGGGGATCTCACGAGCGGCGATGCGTTCGAAGAGGGTCGGCTCGGCGCGGGAGTCGGTCATCACACCATCGTAGCGACGGATGCCTCACCACCGCCCGAGTCGCGCGTTCAGCACGGCGATCGCCGCCGGACCGGCTGTCGAAGTGCGAAGCACGGATGACCCGAGCCTCACCGATTCCGCACCGGCCGCGGTGAGTCGCTCGAGCTCGGCCGGGGCGATCCCGCCCTCGGGACCGACGACGAGCGCGAGGTCGCGCCCATCGGGCTCGATCTCGGTGAGCGGGGTCGTGGCGGTGGGCTCGAGGAGGAGCATCCGCATGCCCGCAAGGCGGCCGGGCAACTCGCCGGTCGTCGCGATCGGCTCGACCGGCGGCAGCCAGGCCCGGATCGACTGCTTGACCGCCTCGCGCACGATCGCAGCCCAGCGCAGCCGGCCCTTGTCGGCCTTCGGCCCCTCCCAGCGCGAGACCGACCTGGCAGCGGCCCAGGGCACGATCGCGTCGACGCCCAGCTCGGTCGCCGCCTGCACCGCGAGTTCGTCGCGGTCGCCCTTCGCCAGTGCCTGCACGAGCGTGATGTGCGGCGACGGACGTTCTTCGACGAGCACCTCGTCGGCCTCGATCGCGAGATGCTTCGGGCCCGTCTCGGTGACGGTGCCGCGCACGAGGACCCCACGGCCGTCGCCGATCGAGAGGCGTTCGCCCGGGCGCACCCGCGAGACGGTCACCGCGTGCCGTGCTTCGTCGCCCGAGAGCTCGACGAGCGCTCCGGGCGCGAGTTCGAGCAGGTCGAGCGACTCGTCGAGGTAGAGGTGGCTCATCGCGACGCCGGGCTACCCGAGGAACCGATCGCGCAGGCGCGCGAAGATGCCCTGCTGGAAGTGGCTGAGCTCTGGCGCCGGCGACTTCTTCGACGAGGCGAACTGCTGGATGAGGTCGCGCTCCTTCGACGAGAGCTTGGTGGGCGTGATCACCTGGACGCCGATCTTCAGATCGCCGCGTCCGGTGCCACGGAGCTTCGTGACCCCGCGGTCGCGAACCGTGAGGATCTCGCCGCTCTGCACCCCGGGGCGCACCTCGACCGGGACATCGCCGTCGAGGGCGTGGATCGTGGCGGTGGTGCCGAGCACCGCGTCGGTCATTGCGACCTCAAGGGTGGCGAGCAGGTCGTCGCCGTTGCGGCTGAAGACCTCGTGGTTCTTGACCTTGATTTCGAGGTAGAGGTCGCCGTTCGGGCCGCCTGCCGGGCCCGCCTCGCCCGAACCCGGCATCTGCAGCCGCACGCCCGTGTCGACGCCCGCCGGGACGTCGACCGGTACGGTGCGGCGTGCGCGCACGCGGCCCTGGCCCTGGCACGTGATGCAGGGAGTGGCGATGATCGTGCCGTACCCGCGGCAGGTGCCGCAGGGGGTCGAGGTCATGACGTTGCCGAGCAGCGACCGGACCGAGCGCTGGATCGAGCCCGTGCCGCGGCAGATGTCGCACGTCACCGGCGAGGTGCCGGGCTGGCAGCACGACCCCTGGCAGGTGTCGCATCGCACGGCGGTGTCGACCTCGATGTCACGGTGCGTGCCGAAGATCACCTCGTCGAGGCCGACCTCGACGCGGATGAGCGCGTCCTGGCCCCGCTCACGGCGCGACCGCGGGCCGCGCGTCTGTTGTCCGGCGCCGAAGAACGTCTCGAAGATGTCGCCGAACCCGCCGAATCCCTGGCCGCCGAACCCACCCGGGCCGCCGAGGTCGTACTGCTCGCGCTGCTTCGGGTCGGACAGCACGTCGTAGGCGTGGGTCACCTCTTTGAAGCGCTCGGATGCCTCGGCACCCGGATTCACGTCGGGGTGGAGTTCGCGGGCGAGGCGACGGTACGCCTTCTTGATCTCGTCGGGGGTGGCGTCGCGTGAGACGCCGAGGACCTCGTAGTGGTCGGCCACGGAGGGCTTGTCCTTTCGGTTGCCGGATGCCGGTCGCGATGCGACGGGCGGCTGAGTCAGCTCTCGCCGAGGGTGCGGGAGAGGTAGCGGGCCACGGCGCGAACCGCGGCCATGCTGGTCGAGTAGTCCATGCGGGTGGGGCCGACGACGCCGAGACGCGAGATGTCGCGCCCCGGGATCTCGAAGGCGCTCGACACGATCGAGGTCTCACCGAGGCCGAACGCGGCGTTCTCGCGCCCGATGCGCACCGCGACCGCGTGCTCGTCGGCAGCCATCTCGCCGAACAGCTTCAGCAGCACGACCTGCTCTTCGATCGCCTCGATGACGCCGAGGATCGACCCCGCGAAGTCCTGCTCGGTGCGCACGAGGTTCGCGGCCCCCGCCACGACGAGCCGGTCGGTGCGCTGCACCCGCGCCTGCTCGGCGAGCGTCGCCGCGAGCGTGTGCAGCAGCGCCGCGTGTCGGCGGTCGGCCGCCTCGACCTCACCCGAGAGCAGCGTCACGGCCTCGATCATCGTCGATCCGGTGACGAGGTCGTTCAGCCGTGCGCGGAGCTCGCCGAGCGTCTCTTCGTCGACCGCGTGGTCGAGTTCGGCGAGCCGCTGCTCGACCTGGCCGGAGTCGGCGATCAGGATGCACAGCACGCGGGTCGGGGCGAGCGAGACGAGCTCGACATGCCGCACCCTGGCGCTCGAGAAGGTCGGGTACTGCACGACGGCGAGCTGCTTGGTGAGCTGGGCGATGAGTCTCACGGTGCGCGCGAGCAGTTCGTCGAGGTCGCTCGACTCGCCGAGGAAGGTCTCGATGGCGTGGCGCTGCGCTGCGGTGAGCGGCCGCACGTCGGTGAGCTGGTCGACGAAGACCCGATAGCCCTTGTCGGTGGGGATGCGGCCCGACGACGTGTGCGGCGCGGCGATCAGCTCCTCTTCTTCGAGGAGCGCCATGTCGTTGCGGATGGTCGCGGCGGAGACGCCGAATGAGTGCCGCTCGACGATCGTCTTGGAGCCGACGGGCTCACGCGAGGCGACGTAGTCCTGCACGATCGCGCGGAGCACTGCGAGACTGCGTTCCGATACCATGTCCCTCGCCTCCTTCACCGCGCTTAGCACTCGTCTTGTCTGACTGCTAATCATATCGTCACAACACTCGGTCCAGCCCGTTGCCAGCCGTGAGTCGGCTTCGCTAGCGTATGCATGTTCCGCGCGTCACCCCTCGGCTGCACCACCTGTCCCCGGCAGCCGCGGTTCACTCCGAACCCTTCCCGAAAGGCACGCACATGACCGACCCGAACGCCCAGTCCCCCGACGCGAACGTCCCGCCGACCCCGCTCTCGCACGAGCAGGACGTGCAGTGGGGCTCGTTCGCCCACCTCGGCGGCGTGCTCGGCTTCCTGCCGTCGCTCATCATCTGGCTCGTGTTCAAGGACCGCGGCTCGTTCACCGACACCGAGGCCAAAGAGGCGCTGAACTTCCAGATCACGATCGCCTTCGGCTACGTGCTCTCGTTCATCCTCCTCTTCGTCTTCATCGGCGCGCTGCTCTGGTGGGCGTTCTGGATCCTGAGCGTCGTCTTCTCGGTCATCGCGTTCCTTCGCGCGAAGGACGGCAACCACTACCGGTACCCGTTCGCGATCCGTCTCGTCAAGTAGGCGGGTTCGGCCGCGCCGCGAGATTCCCTCACCCGGCGCGGTCGTCTGTGCCAGCATGAAGACAACAGCCCGCTTTCGGGCGACGTCACCAAGGAGCCATCATGTCCGACGTACCTCCTCCTCCCCCGCCGCCGCAAGATCCGTACCAGCAGCCGCAGAACCCCTACCAGCAGCCGCAGCAGCTCAGCCCGGCCGATGAGAAGCTCTGGTCGACGCTCGTCCACGTGGGCGGCATCTTCTTCTACTTCGTCCCCGCACTGATCGCGTACCTGCTCCTGAAAGACAAGGGGCCGTTCGTCCGCGCCCACACGGCCACGGCGCTGAACTTCCAGATCACGATCGCGATCGCCCTGGTCGTGAGCTACGCGCTGATCGCCGTGTTCATCGGCATCCTGCTCGTGCTCGCGGTCGAGGTCGTGAAGATCGTGTTCTGCATCATCGCCGCGGTCAAGGCAAACCAGGGCCAGCCCTACACCTACCCGCTCGCGATCAAGTTCGTGAGCTGAGGCTCGATACGCGTCCGGCTCCGCCGGGCGCTACTCGACCGACGAATCGTCCAGCAGGCGCCGCACCACGGCGTCGGCGAGCAGCCGCCCTCTTCGAGTGAGCACCAGCCCACCCGAGAGGGCGGCTTTCGCGTCCACGAGCTCGTCGGCGATCAGGCCCGCCACGGCGTGCCGTCCGCCGGTGTGCAACGACTCGATGTCGATGCCCTCGCGGATGCGGGTGGCGAGCAGCACCCGCTCGATCTCGCGGGTCGGGGCATCGAGCACCTCGCGACCGACCGCTGGCGAGACTCCCGCGGTCACGCGGTCGGCATACGCAGAGGGGTGCTTGGCGTTCCACCAGCGCACCCCGCCGACGTGGCTGTGCGCGCCGGGGCCGACGCCCCACCAGTCGTCGCCCCGCCAGTAGCCGAGGTTGTGGCGCGAGCGATGCGAGTCGTCGGTGGCCCAGTTGCTGACCTCGTACCACTCGAAGCCCGCCCGACCGAGCAGGTCGTCGGCCAGTTCGTACATGTCGGCCTCGAGGTCATCCGACGGAGTCGCCAGCTCACCGCGCCGAATCTGGCGCGCGAGCTTGGTCCCCTCCTCGACGATGAGCGCGTACGCGCTCAGGTGGTCGGGCTGCTGCGCGATGGCGTGCTCGAGGCTCCGCCGCCAGTCGTCGAGCGACTCCCCCGGCGTGCCGTAGATGAGGTCGAGGCTCACGTCGAGTCCGGCGTCGCGCGCCCAGCCGACGACGAGCGGAATCCGCTCGGGGTCGTGCGTGCGGTCGAGCGCGGCGAGCACGTGCGGCACCGCCGACTGCATGCCGAACGAGACACGGGTGAGGCCGCCTTCGGCGAGTTCCACAAGATCTTCGGGACCGACCGAATCGGGATTGGCCTCAGTGGTCACCTCGGCACTGGCGGCGAGCCCGAACTCGTCGCGGACGGCGCCGAGCATCGCGACGAGATCGGATGCCGGCAGCAACGTGGGCGTGCCGCCGCCGAAGAACACCGTCTGCGCCGGCCGGGGCGGCAGGCCGGATGCCTCGAGCACGCGGCGCGACATCCGCACCTCGCTGATCGCGTGGCCCGCGTAGTCGGTCTGCCGCGCACCGCGCAGTTCGGCCGACGTGTAGGTGTTGAAGTCGCAATAGCCGCATCGCACGCGGCAGAACGGCACGTGCAGGTACACGCCGAACGCACGATGCGCCGCGCCGTCGGCGGCCGATGCGGGCAGGAGTCCGTCGGCGGGCGCCGGCTCCCCGAGCGGCAGTGCGGAGCCCATGTTCAGCTCGGGAACGCGGGATGCAGCGCGCGGAGCTCGCGCGTGGTGAGCTCGCGCCGCTTGCGCCGCTGACGCGGAGCAGCCAGGCGGCGGAGGCCGCCGCGAGCCCGGAGGAGCGACCGGATGGTGAGCCACACCGTGTCGTCGTCGCGGTGCTCGAGGATGAACGACTCCTCGCCGCTCTCGGGTCCCTCTGCGGTCGTGCCGTAGGCGAACCCGACGCGACCGGGCTCGTCGATCACGTACACGACGAGGACGGGGATGTCATGGCTGCGGAAGCGCCCCCGTCGGCGCAGCGTGGCGGCGACGCCGGCCGTGATGTACGGCGTGCCGTCACCACCGAAACGCTGAATCGCGTGGGGTGCCGGCTGTTCGGCCAACGGCGCTCCGTCGCCACCGTAGACGATGCCCGGGTATTGTGCGCCGGTACCCGCCGACACGTCGACGACCTCGAACCCGGCGCCCCGCTGGACGCCCCAGGTCATGAGCGACTCGGCTGCGCGCTCGAAACGCTCGGAGCCAGACCCGAGGCGCACCGAGTCCTCGGCCGGCCGGTAGCCCTCAGGCGGGTATCGCAGCAGGTCGGGAGCGAGGGTCGCCCCGATCGCCCCGTAGGTGACCGACTGGTCGGTGAATGTGCTTCGACGGGTCATCGGGATCTACTTCTTCTTCGCTTCCTTGCCCTCGGTGTCGCCCGAGAGCGCGGCGATGAACGCCTCTTGGGGGACCTCGACGCGGCCGACCATCTTCATGCGCTTCTTGCCCTCCTTCTGCTTCTCGAGCAGCTTGCGCTTGCGGCTGATGTCACCGCCGTAGCACTTCGCGAGCACGTCCTTGCGCATGGCGCGGATGGACTCGCGCGCGATGATGCGCGCACCGATCGCAGCCTGGATGGGCACCTCGAACTGCTGCCGCGGAATGAGTTCGCGCAGACGCCCGGTCATGAGCACGCCGTAGGCGTACGCCTTCTCGCGGTGGACGATCGCACTGAACGCGTCGACCTGCTCGCCCTGCAGCAGGATGTCGACCTTCACGAGGTCGGCGGCCTGATCGCCCGTGGGCTCGTAGTCGAGGCTCGCGTAGCCCGCCGTCTTCGACTTCAGCTGGTCGAAGAAGTCGAAGACGATCTCGCCGAGGGGCATGTTGTAGCGGATCTCGACGCGATCCTCGCCGAGGTACTCCATGCCGAGCAGCGTGCCTCGACGCGACTGGCAGAGCTCCATGATCGTGCCGACGTAGTCCTTCGGCGCGAGGATCGCGGCGCGCACCATGGGTTCGCGCACCTCCGCGATCTTGGCTCCCGTCGGGAACTCGCTCGGGTTCGTGACGGTGACGGTCTTCTTGTCTTCGGTCGTGACCTCGTAGACCACCGACGGTGCGGTGTTGATGATGTCGAGCCCGAACTCACGTCGCAGGCGCTCGGTGACGATCTCGAGATGGAGCAGCCCGAGGAATCCGGCGCGGAACCCGAAGCCGAGGGCGACCGAGGTCTCGGGCTCGTACACGAGCGCGGCATCGGAGAGCTTGAGCTTGTCGAGCGCCTCGCGAAGTTCGGGGTAGTCGCTGCCGTCGATCGGGTAGAGGCCCGAGAACACCATCGGCAGCGGCTCAGTGTAGCCCGCGAGCGGCTCGGTCGCCGACTTCGCCGCCGTCGTGACGGTGTCGCCGACCTTCGACTGCCGTACGTCTTTCACACCCGTGATGAGATAGCCGACCTCGCCGACTCCCAGCCCCTTCGTGGGCAGCGGCTCGGGCGCGCTGACGCCGATCTCGAGGATCTCGTGCGTCGCGCGAGTCGACATCATCTGGATGCGCTCGCGCGGGTTCAGCTTTCCGTCGATCATTCGCACGTAGGTGACGACGCCGCGATAGCTGTCGTACACCGAGTCGAAGATCATGGCCCGCGGCGGGGCATCCGCGACGCCTGTGGGAGCCGGGATGCGCTCGACGACCCGGTCGAGCAACTCTTCGACGCCAACGCCGGTCTTGCCCGAGACCTTCAGCACGTCGTCGGGCGAGCCGCCGATGAGGTCGGCGAGCTCCTTCGCGTACTTGTCGGGATCGGCGGCGGGCAGGTCGATCTTGTTCAGCACCGGGATGATCTCGAGGTCGTTCTCGAGCGCGAGGTAGAGGTTCGCGAGCGTCTGCGCCTCGATGCCCTGCGCGGCGTCGACGAGCAGGATCGCGCCTTCGCAGGCCGCGAGCGAGCGGGAGACCTCGTAACTGAAGTCGACGTGCCCCGGGGTGTCGATCATGTTGAGCGCATAGGACGTGTCGCCCAGCTGCCACGGCATGCGAACCGCCTGGCTCTTGATGGTGATGCCGCGCTCACGCTCGATGTCCATGCGATCGAGGTACTGCGCGCGCATGTCGCGGTCGCTCACGATACCGGTGATCTGCAGCATGCGGTCGGCGAGGGTCGACTTGCCGTGGTCGATGTGCGCGATGATGCAGAAGTTGCGGATCAAGGCAGGGTCGGTGGCGGCAGGCACCGGCGGGTTCACAGCTCGAGGGGACATCCTGTCGATTCTCCCATGAGTTGCGTTCCGACTTTCGACGGATGCCTCGCGCGAGGCGCCCCGGCTACGCTCGGAAGCATCATGACCGTCATCGAGCCCACCGATGAGCGCATCGCCGCTTCGGCCCTGCGTCCCGTGTTCACGGCGCTGCGGCTCGGCCTGCACCTGCTCGTCGTCGGGCTCACCCTCTTCGTGGTCGTTCGTGCGCTGATCGCCGACGACCCTTCAGAGGTGCCGATCACCGTGCTCGCGGTCGCGTTCCTCGCCTGCTACGGGGCCGGCATCGCCGCCGCCCGCCGCCACCTTCCCACCTGGGCGCGCGTGGTGTGGCTCGTCGCACTGCTCACCCTCTGGGTGGGGCTGTCGGCGCTGACCCCCGATGCCGCCTTCCTCGCGTTCCCGCTGTTCTTCCTCGAACTGCATGTGCTCGCCGCACCCATCGCGGTGCCGCTCGTCGTCGTGACGTTCGGGCTCTCGGTGTGGGGCACGGCCACGCACCTCGGTCTCGAGGTCGGATCCATCCTCGGGCCGCTCATCAGCGCGGGCGTCGCGATCGTCATCGGCCTGGGCTACCGAGCCATGTCGCAGGAGACCCACGAGCGGCAGGCGCTCATCCTCGACCTCGTCGCCACGCGCGAAGAGCTCGCGACGGCGAGCCGAGAAGCCGGAACCCGTGCCGAGCGCGAGCGACTCGCCCGCGAGATCCACGACACCGTCGCCCAGGGGCTCTCGAGCATCCAGATGTTGCTGCACGCGGCCGAGCGCGACGTGGTCGACGATCACGTACGCGAGAAACTGCGCCTCGCGCGCGAGACGGCCGCCGAGAACCTGAGCGAGACGCGGCGGTTCATCCGCGAGCTCACTCCCCCGGCGCTCGACGCGCAGACGTTGCCCGCAGCCCTCAGTCGTCTCGCTCGCGCGACGACGGAGCAGGCCGAACAGGCCGGGTCGCCGGTGCGGGTCGACTTCACCGTGAGCGGCGACGCCGTCGTGCTGCCGATGGCGACCGACGCGGCGATGCTGCGCATCGCGCAGGGATCGCTCGCGAACGTGTTGCAGCACGCCGACGCGACCGTTGCGTCCCTGACGCTCACCTACCTGGGCGACGAGGTCGCCCTCGACGTGGTCGACGACGGGGTCGGGTTCGATCCCGCGGTCACCGCGACGCGTGCCGCACTCGACGCCGAGATCGGCGACTTCGGGCTGCGGGCCATCCGTCGGCGGGCCGAGCAACTCGGCGGCACCCTCGAGCTCGAGACCGCGCCCGGCGAGGGCACGGCGTTGTCGGTGCGCATTCCGGTGGTGGCCCCGTGATCCGACTCCTCCTCACCGACGACGACCCGGTCGTGCGCGCCGGCATTCGTGCCCTGCTCGAGAGCGAGTCCGACCTCGAGGTCGTCGCCGAGGCCGCCACCGCCGAAGACGCCGTTCACCTCGCGCTGACCGCCGACGTCGATCTCGTGCTCATGGACCTGCAGTTCCCCGGCGCGCTGCAGGGCGCCGAGGCGACCCGGCGCATCCGCTCGCAGGCGGGCGCGCCGCGGGTGCTCGTGCTCACCAACTACGACACCGATGCCGACATCCTCGGCGCGATCGAAGCGGGCGCGAGCGGATATCTGCTCAAGGATGCCCCGCCGGCCGACCTCATCGCGGCCGTGCGCGCCTCGGCCGTCGGCGAGTCGGCCCTCGCGCCCGGCGTCTCGTCGCGGCTCGATGCCTCGCGTGCCTCGAGCGAGCGCCTCACGGCCCGCGAAGCCGAGGTGCTCTCGCTCGTGGCCGAGGGTCGCACGAACCGCGACATCGGGCGCGCGCTCTTCCTCAGTGAGGCGACGGTGAAGTCGCATCTCGTGCACATCTTCACGAAGCTCGGCGTCGGCTCGCGGACCGCAGCGGTCGCGAGGGCCCGCGAACTGGGCGCGATCAGGGCGGGCTGACGGATGTCCCGCGCCCGCGTCGTCCTCGTGCACGGCCTGCGCACCTCCGCGACGATGTGGCGTCGACAACTCGCGGGGCTCGCCCAGCACGACATCGACGCCGTCGCGATCGACCTGCCTGGCCACGGCTCGCGCATCGGCGAGCCGTTCACGCTCGACGCGGCGATGCGCGCCCTGGGCGACGCGCTGCCAGCCCGCGACGCCGCGGGGCAGTCGCCTGGGTCGCCCACGCCGACATCGACACCGACAGTGCTCGTCGGCCTGAGCCTGGGCGGCTACCTCGCCGTCGAGTTCGCGGCGAGCCATCCGGGTCGAATCGACGGACTGGTGGCCGCCTCCTGCGGCGCACGCCCCAGAGGGGCCGGACTCGCCGGCTATCGGCGCCTCGCCGCGCTCATCGGCCGGCTGCCCGACCGCGGCAGGGCGATGAACGACGCGATGGTGCGGCTCTTCCTTCGGGGCGACGCGGTCGACGACGTCCTCGCGGGAGGCGTGGCCCTCGACGTGATGGCACCTGCGCTCCTCGCCGTCGGGGAACTCGATCCCGAGGCGGCGCTCGCCCGCATCGACGTACCGGTGTGGTTCGTGAACGGCCGGTTCGACCATTTCCGCTTCGAGGAGCGTCGCATGCTTCGCGCCACACCGAACGGCCGACTGGTCGTCGTTCCCGGGGCCACCCACCTGGTCAGCCTCGCCCGCCCCGATGACTTCACTGCCGCCGTGCTCGGCGCGGTCGCCGAACTCGAGGCCCGAGCGGCACACCGACGCCGACGCTTTGGCACGGCCACGGCCTAGCTGGTATCGTTGCCTGTTGGCTTCCGTGTGGGTCCCACCCCGCACGATTCGCCGGCGAGGCCCCTCTACCTACGTCCGGCACATCCGCTACCCACACGACAACGAAAGACGAACCACGTGGCAAACATCAAGTCGCAGATCAAGCGCATCCGCACCAACCGCAAGGCCGAAGAGCGCAACAAGGCCGTGAAGAGCGAGCTCAAGACCGTCGTCCGCGCAGCCCGCGAGGCCATCGCCGCCGGCGACAAGCAGAAGGCCACCGACGCCGTGCGCGTCGCGTCGCGCAAGCTCGACAAGGCCGTGTCGAAGGGTGTCATCCACCAGAACCAGGCCGCGAACCGCAAGTCGGCGATCGCGAAGCAGGCTGCCGCACTCTGAGTTCCGCAGCATCGAACGAGGGCCCCGCTTCGGCGGGGCCTTCGTCGTCTGCGGGGTGAGAGGGAGGCCGCCCACGCCGTAACCCGCCCTCGACCTCGACTCCCGAGAGTGCACTCCACGCCCGCCCTCGGGGCGGAATGTGCACTCTCGAGGAATGGGTAACCGACGGACTCTGCCTCCGGTGACCCCGAGAGTGCACTCCACGCCCGCCCTCGGGCGGAATGTGCACTCTCGACGAATGGGTAACCGACGGAACCTGCCTCCGGTGACCCCGAGAGTGCACTTCGCGCCCTCCCTGGGGCGGAATGTGCACTCTCGACGAATGGGTAACCGACGGAATCTGCCTCCGGCGACCCCGAACGTGCACTCCACGCCCTTCGCGCGGCGAGCACTGCACTCTCGAGGAATCGGCCGCGCTGAGTGCAGTCGAGCCGAGGCGGCGCACCGAGGGATCCCGGAAGTGCGGCTACGGCCGCCCGCGTGCCGCGATGACGCCGACGAGCCGCTCGAGCGCGAACACCGGATCGCGCTCGGCGCCCTTGACCGCCGCGTCGGTCGCCGCGAGCGCTTCGATCGCGACGCCGAGACCGGCATCGGTCCAGCCGGCGAGGTCGCGCCGGGCACGGTCGACCTGCCATGGGGCGAGGCCGAGCGAAGACGCCAGTTGCGCCCCGCCTCCGCGTGCGCCCGAGACCTTGGCCATCGTGCGAACCTTCATTGCGAAGGCCGCGACCATGGGGACGGGGTCGGCGCCGCTGTCGAGCGCGTGCCGGAGCGCGATGAGCGCCTCGCCGTAGCGGCCGGCGATCGCCGCATCGGCGACGGCGAACGCGTTGGTCTCGACCTGCCCGCCGTAGTACTTCGCCACGACCGCTTCGGAGATGTCGCCCGGACTGTCGGCGATCAGTTGCCGGCACGCCGCCGAGAGCTCGCGCAGGTCGTCGCTGAACGCCGCGACGAGCGCCCGGAGCGCACCCGGGCTGATCTTCCGCCCGGCCGCACGGAACTCGGCGACCGCGAAGTCCTGCTTGTCGGCGTCGCGCTTGAGTTCGGCACAGGCGATCTCGATGCCCGCGCCCGTGCCGGCACGGATTGCGTCGAGGAGCTTCTTGCCACGCTGCCCGCCGCGATGGCGCAGTACGAGCGTCGTGGCCTCGGCGGTCTGGTCGAGGTAGTCGAGCGCGTCGAGCAGGAAGTCGTCGCTCGACTTCTCGACACCACTCACCCGGATGAGCCTGGGCTCGCCGAACAGCGACGGGCTCGCGAGCGTCAGGAGCTCGCCGCGCCGATAGCCGTCGGCCTCGAGGTCGCTCACCTCGAGCGATGGGTCTTCGGTGCGGAGGAAGTCTCGCAGCATGGTGATGGCACGTTCGGCCAGTACGTCTTCGGGACCGGTCACGAGCACGATCGGCGCCGGCCGCACCGCATTCCACGCCAATTGCGGGATCGCCGCCTTCGACCGAGCCGAAGCCGCCCCTGCGCGTGCTGCCACCGTGCCTCCGTTCCGCGTCAAGTCTACGGTCGGGCACCGACGCGATCGACGGCACGCTCCGTCCAGAGCGAGAACCCGGCATCGCCCGCTGTCAACAGCGCGGTGCCCGAGCGATCGGTTCGCACGGCCGCGGTGCCTGCACGCTCGAGGAGCTCGAGGAGCCGGTCGGTCGGATGCCCGTACCCGTTCTCGGCGCCCACGCCGATGATGCCGACCGGAGCGCTCAGCTGCGAGTAGAGCTCCTCGCTCTGGTCGGCCGAGCCGTGGTGGGCCACTTTCACGACATCGACGGCGCCGATCGGAGCGGCCGCGAGCAGGCGACGCTGCGCACCCTCGCCGAGGTCGCCCAGGAAGACGCCGCGGTAGTGGGGCGTCTCGACGTCGAGCACGACGCTCGCGTCATTGCCGGGAGCGGCGCCCGGCTCGGGCCAGAGCACCCGCCAGCGTGCCTCGCCCAGGACCCCTCGGTCGCCGGCGGTCACCTCGACGAGTTCGGCTCCACCCGCGATCAAGGGGTCACGTGCCCGGCTCGACCGCTCCGCGTCGAGCGGACCGTGGATGACCGTGTCGACGCGTCCGACGACGGCGGATGTCCCGCCCGCATGATCGGCATCCCAGTGCGTCAGCACGAGCAGGTCGATGCGGTCGATCGACAGGAAGTCGAGACACCGGCGAAGCGCCGACGGATCGGGACCCGTATCGATGAGCGCCGTCGCCTCACCGGAGCGCAGCAGCACCGCATCGCCTTGGCCGATGTCGCACGCCGCGAGATCCCACGACCCGGGTCGCAACGCCCTGCCGAGCGTCGGCGCGCCGACGCTGATCCCGACGGGTACGGCGACCGCAACCAGCAGGAGCGCCACCGCCCCGGCACGCAGGCGCGGCCGCGGTGAGCGATCGAAGACGAGCCAGAGCGCGATCGCGGTGCACGCGACGAGCAGCACCGCGCCCGCGGCATCCGGTATCCAGGGCAGGCGCCCGAACGGGAGTGCGGCGCCGGCGTGGGCGACGAGCGCGATCCAGGCCGCCGGCATCCACGCGATCTGGAGGAACGCGAAACCCACCGAGGGCAGCAGCGGCAACAGCAGGCATCCGATCAGGCCGGCGATGGTGCCGACAGGCGCTGCGGGAGCGGCGAGCAGGTTCGCAGGCACGCCGTAGAGTGCGAGCGCAGGGTCGAGCAGGATCAGCACCGGCTGGCAGGCGAGCTGCGCCGCGAGGGGCACCCCGAGCACGATCGCGAGCGGCGTCGGCATCACCCGCGCCATGACGCGCGCCAACGGGCCGGCCAGCAGCAGCAATCCGGCGGTCGCACACACCGAGAGCGCGAATCCGTAGTCGCGCGAGTACCACGGGTCGACACACAGCAGCACGATGACCGCGACCGCGAGAGCGGCGACCCCACCGCCCGGCCGACCCCGAGCGAGTGCGATCAGCACCACGACCGCCATCGCTCCCGCCCTCACCACACTCGACTCGGGTGTCACGAGCACGATGAACCCGACGAGTGCGACAAGCGCCACCAGCACGCGCGCGCCGCGCGCGAGCCCGGCGGCCGCCGCGAGTGCGAACGCGGCAGCGGTGACGATGGCGCAGTTGGCTCCCGAAACGGCGGTCAGGTGGCTCAGCGAGCTCGCCTTCATCGCCTCGTCGAGGGCGTCGCCGACGGCGCTCGTGTCGCCGATCGCGAGCCCGGGCACGAGCGCTCCCCCATCGCCGCCGAGCGTCGCGGCCGCCTCGCCGAACTCCGTGCGCAGGGCACCGCTCCACGCAAGCCAGAACGGCGGCGCGGAGACATGCACGTCACCTGCGACGCGCAGGCGGAACGCCGCGGCCTCGACCGCGGGCATCGTGGCGGCGTTCGCGTCGAACGACAGCGTCGTGCCGAGCTGCAGCTTCGACGGAGCGACGTCGATCGTCGCCGTGACGGGAACCGACGCGACCCCGACGCCATCGACGG
Source organism: Agromyces cavernae (assembly GCF_021044935.1). Lineage (GTDB taxonomy): Bacteria > Actinomycetota > Actinomycetes > Actinomycetales > Microbacteriaceae > Agromyces > Agromyces cavernae. Next base: position 131,551 of record NZ_JAJNMP010000002.1, on the reverse strand, counting down.
CGATCACCCTGCCCTCCACCCGCTGCGGCAGACCGGCCGCCGCGCCGGAATCCCCACCGTCGAACCAGGGCGCCGACATCGCCCGCGGGGCGCCCGTGAGCTCGACGACGACGCCCACCGTGGTGCCGCTCGATGCGGCCTCGGCAAGGGGCGAATGAGAACGCGCCTCGAGCGCGACTCCCGCGGCGGTCGTCACGACACCGGTCGCGGCGAGTGCGACCAGGCCGACCGCGCACGCCCGCACCGCGGCGCGCAACCCGCGGCTCCCCCTGCCCTCGGGTGGGGCGGCCTGCCCGAGCCGCGCAGACGCCGCGAGCCTCGCGCCCCGCACCTGCAGCACCACGAGCACCACCAGGGTCGCCACCGCGGCAGCCCAGACGGTCGTGACCGCCGGCCACGCCGGGATGCCCGCATCGGGCGCCGCGACCGTGAGCCACGCGCCGGCCCATGCCGCGATCGCCGGTGCGACGAGCCTGAGGTCGGGCATCAGGGAGCGACCTTGTCGGCGAGGCCCGCGAACACCGCGTCGCCGATGCCCGCCACATCGAGCAGCTGTTCGACGCTCGTGAACGGCCCGTTGGCGTCACGCCAGTCGATGATGCGCTGCGCGAGTGCCGGCCCGATGCGCGGCAGCGTGTCGAGCTCGGCGACGTCGGCCGTGTTGAGGTGCACGAGCCCGTCGCCAGCCGGTGCACCGGCGCTCGCACCTCCACCGACGGCTCCGGGCGGTGCGACCGCGCCGACGACCGGCACAACCAGCTGCTCGCCGTCGACGACGGGTCGAGCGAGGTTCACCCCGGCGGGGTCGGCCTCGGGCGTGAGTCCACCGGCCGCGGCGACGGCATCGACGACCCGGGCTCCCGCCTCGAGTTCGACGAGCCCCGGGCGAGACACCGCTCCGAGGACATGGACGAGCACCGGCGCACCGGTGATGGCGCCGTCATCCGAGGAGGCTTCAGCGTCGGCATCGCCGGGCTCGCCCGCGACGACCCCGCCGACCGCGCCCTGTGCACCACCGCCCGTCGCAGAGAACGACAGGATTGCGGCGATGGCCACGGCGCCGATGAAGAGTGCCACCGCCGCGCCGACCGTCACGCGGAGTCGTGGCGACGCTCGCCGCGAACCGGGATCGAGCGCACCCAACGGATCGGGGCCGGGGGCTGCGGGCATACCGGCACGCTATGTGCAGCACCGATCACCGCGGGCGTCGGTCACCGATCCGGTTGATCGATCCGTCGGCACATCCACTGTCGAGGACGAGTGGCGCCGCGACGAGGTCGAGTGCCACCGGCTCAGCGACGAGTGGCGCCGACGGCCGGCTCAGCCCCGGGTGGCGATGTTCACGAGACGAGGCGCGCGAACGATGACGTTCACGATCTCACGCTCGCCGACCGACCGTGCGACCGCGTCGGATGCCCGGGCAAGAGATTCGAGCTCGTCGGTCGAGATCTTCGGCGAGACCTCGAGACGGTCGCGCACCTTGCCGTCGACCTGCACGATGGCCGTGACCGAGTCCTCGACGAGGAGCGCGGGATCGGCCTTGCGCCACGGCACGAGCGCGACCGTCGGCTCGTAGCCGAGTCGCTGCCACATGTCTTCGGCCGTGTAGGGCGCGAACAGGTCGAGGATCATCGCCGTCACCTCGGCTGCCTCGCGCACGGCGGCGTCGCCCGCGCCGGCTCCGGAGTCGATCGTCTTGCGCGTCGCGTTGACGAGTTCCATGAGTCGTGCGACGACGACGTTGAACTTGAACGCCTCGACGAGACCTGGCGCGTCGGCGAGCAGGCGATGCGTGACGCGGCGCAGTGCTGCGTCGCCGGACTTCCACTCGACATCGGGTGACGAGCTCACCTCACCCGAGATGCGCCACGCGCGGGCGAGGAATTTCGCGGCGCCCACCGGCGAGACATCCGCCCAGTCGATGTCGTCTTCGGGCGGACCGGCGAACGCGAGCGTCACTCGCAGCGCATCGGCACCGTGGGCCGACAACTCGCTCGCGAACTCGACGAGGTTGCCCTTCGACTTCGACATCTTCGCGCCGTCCATGATCACCATGCCCTGGTTGAGCAGCGACGTGAACGGCTCGGTGAAGCTCAGGTAGCCGAGGTCGAACAGCACCTTCGTGACGAAGCGCGAGTAGAGCAGGTGCAGGATTGCGTGCTCGACACCGCCGACGTACTGGTCGACGGGGGCCCACTTCTCGGCCTCGGCGACGTCGAACGCCATGGTGTCGTCGTTCGGGTTCAGGTACCGCAAGTAGTACCACGAGCTGTCGACGAACGTGTCCATCGTGTCGGAGTCACGCTGTGCCGCGCCGCCGCAGTTGGGGCATGCGACATTCACCCAGTCTTCGGCCGCGCCGAGCGGGCTCGACCCCTTGGGCTTCAGGTCGAGTCCTGCGGCCTCGGGCAGCCGCACGGGCAGGTCGCTCTCGGGTACGGGCACCTCACCGCACTCGGCGCAGTGGATGATCGGGATCGGCGTGCCCCAGTAGCGCTGGCGCGAGATCAGCCAGTCGCGAAGGCGGAAGTTCTTCGCCGCACGCCCGAGCCCGCGCTGCTCGAGCACCTCGATGACGCGGCGGATGGCATTGGACTTCGAGAGCCCGTCGAGTGGGCCCGAGTTGATGAGGCGCCCCTCGCCGCCGAGCGCGATGCCCGTGGAGGCCGGGTCGAGCGGCGGCAGGTCGTCGGGCATGATCGCGTCGCCCTGCTCGTCGAGCTGGATCACGGGGATCACACCGGTGACCGGTGCGTTCGTGTCGACCACGACGCGAACCGGGAGATTGAACGCCCGGGCGAAGTCGAGGTCGCGCTGGTCGTGAGCGGGGACCGCCATGATGGCGCCGTGCCCGTACTCGGCCAGCACGTAGTCAGAAGCCCAGATCGGCAGGCGCTCGCCGTTCACGGGGTTGACCGCGTAGCGTTCGAGGAACACGCCGGTCTTCGGACGGTCTGTCGCGAGGCGCTCGATGTCGCTCTCGGCGCGCACCGAGTCGAGGTAATCGCCGAAGCGCTGCTGCACCTCGGCGGGTGCTCCGCCTGCGAGCTCTGCCGCGAGCTCGGAGTCGGGCGCGACGACCATGAACGTCGCACCGTAGAGGGTGTCGGGGCGCGTCGTGAAGACGCTGACCCGCTCGTCACGCCCTTCGATCTCGAAATCGACGTCGGCGCCGGCCGACCGCCCGATCCAGTTGCGCTGCATCGACAGCACCTTGCCGGGCCAGGCGCCTTCGAGCTGGTTGAGGTCGTCGAGCAGGCGGTCGGCGTAGTCGGTGACGCGGAAGTACCACTGCGTAAGGGCCTTCTTCGTGACGACGAAGCCGCATCGTTCGCAGTGACCGTCGATGACCTGCTCGTTCGCGAGCACCGTCTGGTCGTTCGGGCACCAGTTGACCTGACCCGCCTTGCGATAGGCGATGCCCTTCTCGTAGAGCTTCAGGAACAGCCACTGGTTCCACTTGTAGTACTCGGGGTCGCTCGTGTGCAGCTCGCGGCTCCAGTCGAACGACGGCGCGTACTGGCGGAACGACCGCTTCTGCTGCTCGATGTTCTCGTAGGTCCATCCGCGCGGATCGATCCCCCGCTTGATCGCGGCGTTCTCGGCCGGAAGGCCGAATGAGTCCCAGCCGACGGGGTGCAGCACGTCGAAGCCCTGGTGGCGCCAGTACCGCGCGACTGTGTCGCCGTAGCCGAACGCCTCGGCGTGTCCCATGTGCAGGTCACCCGAGGGGTAGGGGAACATGTCGAGGATGTACTTGCGCGGCCGCGTGTCGCCCGACAACCCGGCGCGGAACGGCGCGAGCTCGTCCCACACGGGAAGCCACTTCGCCTGGAGCTCGGCGAAGTCGTACGCGCCGTTCTCGGCGGGTGCAGGGTCGTGATCGTGTGCCACGTGACTCTCAATCGTGTGTCGGCGGGAGCGTCGCCCGAAGTTCAGGGCACGCCGCATCGCGGCGCGCTCGAACATCAAGCCTAGTCACTCATCGCCGGACGATGCCGCCCCGAGCACGGCGAGCAGTGCCCGTGCCTTCACCCGCGTCTCCTCGATCTCCTCGTCGGCATCGGAAAGCGCGGTGATGCCCCCGCCGGTGCCGATGCTCGCACCCGCGGGCGTCAGCACGATCGAACGGATGACCATGGCCAGGTCGGCGCTGCCGTCGAGGCCCACGCGTCCGAACGCGCCCGAGTACACGCCTCGCGGGCCCCGCTCGAGGTCGTGCAGGATCGACATCGCGCTGTGCTTGGGCGCGCCCGTCATCGAACCGGCGGGGAACGCCGCCCGCACGACGTCGAGCGCGGTCGTGGGCGGCGCGATGCGGGCGCGCACCGTCGAGACGAGTTGGTGCACGTGCGCGTACTCCTCGACCTCGAGCAAGCTCGGCACGCTGACGCTGCCCAACTCGGCGATCCGGCCGAGGTCGTTGCGCATGAGGTCGACGATCATGAGGTTCTCGGCGCGCTCCTTCTCGCTCGCGAGCAGTTCGGAGCGCAGCGCGCGATCGGTCGCCGGGTCGGGGCTGCGCGGCCGGGTGCCCTTCATCGGCTTGGTCGAGACGACGCCGTCGGGCTCGACGAGCAGGAACTGCTCGGGCGATGCGCTCAGCAGTGCGACGTCGCCGAATCGGATGAATCCGCCATGATGGCTCGGGCTCGAGGCGCGCATCGCGAGATAGGTCGACGCCGGATCGGGGTGGACGTCGACATCGATGCGGTTGGTGAGGCAGAGCTGGTAGGCGTCTCCGCGCACGATCGCGGCCTGGCACTCGGCGATGAGTTCGGCATATTGCTCAGGCTCATGCCGCCAGCGAACCAGCGGCGGATCGGCCGCCGGGCGCGCCGGCACGCCGAACGGCGACACGGATGTCCCGTGCGCCCGCTCGATCGTCGTCGCGAGCTCCACCGCCCACGCGTCGGTCTCCGCTCGCCTGTCCTCGTCCTCGTCCTCGATCCAGACGAGCCGCACCGATCGCGCCGCATGGTCGAACACGATCGCACGGTCGACGAACATCAGCGCCGCGTCGGGCGTCTCCGCCGGCGACGTCGCGACGCCGTCGAGGTGTGCGCCGAGCTCGTACCCGAACCAGCCGTACCAGCCGACGACGCCGCGGTCGTCGCCCGCTCCGGGATCGGCGCGAGGCTCCGACGTGAGCCGAACATCGCGCAATCCGTCGTCGAGCACCTCGAACACGGATCGGCTCGACGTCCGGCCGGCACCGTCGGGTGGGCATCGGCGCGTCACGGTGCCGGCGATCGCGTCGGCCGTCACGAGTTCGCTGCCGCCGTGACCGGCAGCCATGATGCTGACCCCCGCCGAGGCATCCGCACCGCCGTCGAGCCAGACGACGTGCGTGGCGTCGACGTATGCCGCGCGGAAGACGAGTTCGGGGTCGCACCACACCGGCAACAGGCGGGATCGCACGCGACGACGGGGCATCCCCTCAGCCTAGGACGCGAAGGGGTGGCACGGTCTCCCGCGCCACCCCTCGCTCACCGTGCGCGGATCAGCGCAGTGCCTGGTGACCCTTGAACGCCGGGTCGAACTGCACGCCCTTGCCGTTGCCCTTCGCCGTGCCGTTGACCGCGGAGGTCGTCTCGGCGAAGGTCAGGGTGGAGTGCGCGATCGCGTCGGCCATCAGGTCCAGCGTCTCGTCGTTGATGTTGTCGAACGTGTCGCACGCCGCGTGGTAGCACGGGTCGTACGGTTCGCCGGCCGTCCCCCCGAAGATCTCGGCCTGCTCCTCGGTCTTGATGCCCTCGGCACCGGTGAACAGCCCGCCCGCCGGGATGCCCGCCTCGATGAAGCCGAAGTAGTCGCTGCGGCCGTCGAAGTCGGTGGGCGCCGACGGCTCGTCCTGGCTGTCGAAGAAGTCGACGAAGACGTCCTCGATGACCGCGGAGCCGTTCGGTCCGGCAGTGCCGAGCGCGTCGCCGTCACCGTCGTAGACGAAGTTCACCGAGTTGAGCGATCCGACCATGTCGAAGTTGAGGTTCAGCGCGGTGCCCTTGATCTCGGCGGGCGTGAGCTGCGAGACGTAGAAGCTCGACCCGATGAGGCCGTCCTCCTCGCCGCTCCAGAACGCGAAACGCACCCGGTTCTCGGGATCGATCTCGAGATCGGCCATCGCCAGCGCCGTCTCGAGGATCGCGGCGGTGCCCGACCCGTTGTCGTTGATGCCGGGGCCCTCTGCGACGCCGTCGAGGTGTCCGCCGACGACGACCGTGCGGTCGGTGCGACCGGTCGGGGTGTCGGCGAGCAGGTTCTCAGTCGTGACCTGCACGACCTCGGCCTCGAGGTTGAGACGCATCTGCAGGCCGGGCGTGGTCGCCCATTCCTCGCCCAAAGCGAACGGCGCGCTCACCACCGGAATGTCGCGCACCGGCTCTCCCAGCGTGCCCCCGAACAGCCCGAAGCGGTCGTCACCGGGCACGTCGTTGCCCTGGTTGAACACGATGACGCCGGTTGCGCCGACCGCGGCCGCGTTGTCGGCCTTCACGGAGAAGTCGCACGAGCCTCGCTGGATGAGCGCGATGTCACCCGCCGGGAAGCCGGCGAAGTCGGCCGCCTCGCAGCCGCTCGTGGAGGCTCGGTCCCCGACGAGGTTCACGTCGACGGCGGTGACGGACGCGGTGGTGTCACCCTCGCCCGAGAAGTCCATCGGGAAGTAGTCGACGCCCAGCACGTAGACCGCGGGGTTCGGGCCGATCTGCTCGAGTGTCGAGTCGCCGAAGTCGGTGCGCTCGTACGAGAACTCCTGTCGCGTCGTGATGTACCCGGCTGCGTCGAGCAGGCCCTCGACGTAGTCGACGGAGGCGTCGTGTCCCGACGTGCCTGCGGCGCGGTTGTCGTTGTTCGCATCGGCGATGGCCTGGAACTCGGCGAGGTGCTGCGTGACGCCCTCGACGGTGACGGCGGCGCGAAGCGCCGAGGTGTCGGTTGCCACAGCGGCCTGTGCGGGCACGGCGATGGCGACTGCTCCGCACACGGCGGCGGCGACGAGCAGGGCACCGGCCCTCATCGTCGTTCGGGTTCGATGGTTCACAATTGCTCCTTCGTCGGAGGTTCTGTGCTCTCGGCGTCCGTGATCGGACACCGCAGCGGCACCGCCTCGGATCGCGCCCGATGAGTGCCGTTGCGGTGAGGTTACCTGAGAGATTCGACGATGGGTAGGGGTGCTGCGTCGACGACACGACCGGCGTCGAGCGAGACGACCCGGTCGACGAGCCGTTCATCGACGCCCGCGTGGGCGATGAGCACCACCGAGCGGCCCGATCGGCTCGCCGCACCCGTGATGTCGCGGATGAGCGCGTCGGCGCGTGCGGGATCGACGCTCGCCGTCGGCTCATCGAGCACGAGGACCGGGAAGTCGGCGAGCAGGGCGCGGGCGAGGGCGATGCGCTGCGCCTGCCCACCCGACACGAGGTTGCCGCGCTCCCCCACCTGAGCGTCGAGCCCGCCACGCTCCTCGAGCCACTCGCCGAGCCCGACCCGGTCGAGCACCTCGCGCAGTTCGGTGTCGCTCGCAGTGTCCCTCGCGAACAGGAGGTTCTGGCGCACGTCCTCGTCGAACAGCCACGGACGCTGCTCGACCAGCCCGATGATGCGCCGCACGGCGCCGGGGTCGAGGCTCGACGCTTCGACGCCGCCGATGCGGTATGACCCCTCGTAGTCGAGGAACCGCACGAGCACGTGCGCGAGCGTGGTCTTGCCTGCGCCCGACGCGCCGCGCACGAGCACTCGCTCGCCCGGGGCGATCGAGAGGTCGACGCCCTCGAGTGCCGCCGGTCGCACGTCGACGACCTGGTCGTCGTCACCGGCGACCGCCGGCCAGTGCGCGCGGACGTCGCGCAGTTCGATCGCCGGCGTCGGATGTCCCGTCGGAGGCGTCCCTGGAGCGGCGGGAGGCACCGGGACGCCCGCCGGCACGTCGTCGGGCACGGCGCCGGCGACGCGAGCGGCGCTCGCTCGCGCGAGTCGCAGCGCGCCGGCGGCCAGGGGAATCGCCCCGGCCACCTCTGCGATCGCGAGCGGCACGAGGCACAGCACCGCGAATGTCGGCCCGTCGATGCGACCCGCTGCGAGCAGGGGCGCCGAGGCGCTGAGGCTCGCTGCCACGGCGATTCCGCCGACGGCGACCATCGCGGCAGAGGCGGCGCCACTCGCCACCGCCCGCGCCCGCGTCGCCTTCGCGAGCTTGGCCCCGATGGCGTCGATGCGCCGGCGGCCGGCCTCGGCCGCGTCGAACGCGACGAGCACGTCGAGCGATTGGGCGTGTTCGACGATCGCGCCCTGCAGTTCGCCGCGAAGCGGAGCGAGAGTCCGCTCGGCGTGGATCGCCGAGCGGCGCTGCACGAGCAGTGTCGCACCGATGCCGACGACGAGGCAGGTGAGCACCGCCCACCCCGATTCCGGGGCGATGAACGCGACGCCCACGACGGCGAGCACGAGGATGATCGCCGCGCTCACGACCGGTTGCACGACACGAAGGGGCACGTTCTGCAGCTCGTCGACGTCGTCGACGAAACGTGCGAGCAGGTCGCCGCGCCGACTTGCCGCGAGGCCATCGGGTGCGATCGGCACGAGGCGCTCGAAGACCCCGGCCCGGATCGTCGCGAGTTGTCGGAAGGATGCGTCATGCCCGGTCAGGCGTTCGAGGTAACGGAACGCCGCGCGCCCGAGCGCGAACGCCCGCACGCCCACGATGCCGAGTGAGAGGTAGAGCACCGGCGGCTGTTCCGCGGCGCGCGCGATGAGCCAGGCGGAGCAGGCGAGCAGCGCGATGCTCGACCCCGCCGAGCCGATGCCGAACAGCACCGACGGCAGCAGGCGCGAGAAGCGCGGAACCGCGCGGCGCAGCATCTCGGTCGTTCGATCAGACATGCGTCACCGCCAGGTCGATGCACCGGTCGGCGGACTCGACGATCGCGGTGCGGTGGGTGGTCACGAGCACGATGCGCCCATCGGCGGCGAGCTCACGCAGCCGTCGCCCGAGGCGCAGCTCACGATCCTCGTCCTGCGCCGACGCCGGTTCGTCGAGCAGCAGCAGCCGCCCGTCACGGGCGAGCAGGCGATGGATCGCCCGCGCGGTCGCGACTCGCTGCGCCTGGCCGCCGGAGAGTCCGGCACCCCCTGGTCCGAGCGCGCGTTCGGGGTCGAGCTCGACGTCGGCGAGGTCGAGGGCACGGGCGAGCAGTGCGAGATCGGCGCCTTCGTCGCCCAGCCGCACATTCGTCGCGATCGTGCCGGCCAGCAGTGCCGGCGTCTGACCCGCCCACGCGATCGCCGACCGGTCGAAGGGCTCGAACCGGCGACCGTCGAGCGTGATGTCGCCCGCGGCATCGGCGAAGCCGAGCAGCGCGGCGAACAGGCTCGACTTGCCCGAGCCGCTCTCGCCCGTGATGGCGACGACCTCGCCCGGACGCGCCTCCAGTCCGAATCCGTCGAGCACGACCCGCTCGCCGCGCCGCAGGGTGAGCCCCACGATCACGAGCCCGTCGGCGGGCGGCCCCGCGGTGGTCGAAGCGATGCGCTCCGCCCCGAAGGCACCGGAGTCACGGGGCTCGCGTGTCGCCGCCAGCAGGTCGAACGCATCGCTCGACGCCGTGACGCCCGCCGCCGATGCGTGGAAGGCGGCGCCGACGTTGCGCAACGGCAGGAACACCTCGGGCGCGAGCACGAGCACGAGCAGCCCCGCCACGAGGGCCATGTCACCCCCGACGAGCCGCAGCCCGATCGACACGGCGACGAGCGCGACCGAGAGGCTGGCGGCGAACTCGAGCGTGAAGCCCGAGAGGAAGGTGATGCGCAGCACCTTCATGGTGCGGGCGCGATAGTCGTCGGTGACCGTGCGGATGCGAGCGGCCTGCCGATCGGCACGGCCGAACGCGACGAGCGTCGAGATTCCGCCGACGACTTCGAGGAACCCTCTCGAGAGCGAGGCGAGGCTCTGCCACTGTCGCCGTTGCACGGCCTCGGTCGCCATTCCGATCAGCGCCATGAAGATCGGGATGAGCGGCAGCACGATCACGAGCACGAGGCCCGAGAGCGGATCGGCGATCCAGACCGTGACGATGAGCACGGGCGTCGCGATGACGGTGAGCACGAGCTGCGGCAGGTAGGTGCCGAAGTAGTCGTCGAGCGCGTCGAGCCCGGCCCCGAGCAACGTGGCGACGCGCGCGGTCGGAAAGCCGGGAACTCCGGTCGGCCTCGATTCGAGGGCGGTGAGCAACTCGGTGCGCAGTTCCGCCTTGACCCGCATGGCGCCCGACGAACCCACGAGGTCCCATGCCCATGCCGCAAGTGCGCGAACGGATGCCGCGGCCACGAGCATTCCGAGCAGCGGCCAGGCATGGGGCATCCGCATGCCGTCGATGAGTCCCGTGACGAGCGTCGCGAGCGTCCAGGCGAACGCGATGATCGCGCCGGCCTGGACGAAGGCGAGCGCACCGCCCGCGACGAGGAACGCGCGGGCGGACCGTGAGCGGCGGATGAGCCTCGGATCGAGCGGTTTCACGTCAGTGCACTGCCGCCTCGATCGATGCCCGCGTGACCCGCTTGCGGAACACCCAGTACGTCCAGCCCTGATAGGCGAGCACGAGCGGGAGGAACACGAGCGCCACCCAGCTCATGACCGTCAGCGTGTACGTCGAGCTCGACGCGTTGGCGATCGTCAGGCTGTTCGCGGGGTCGTTCGACGCCGGCATGACGTCGGGGAAGAGCGACGCGAACAGCGCGAACACGGCGGCGGCGACCGTGACCGCGAGGAGCGTGAATGCCACGCCCTCGGCACCGCGTGCATTCGCGAGCCAGCCTGCGATCAGGGCGACGGCGGCGACGGCGGCGAGGATCCAGAACCAGAGGCTGCCGTACGCGAGCCCGGTCCACACGAGGAACGCGGCGGCGACGACGATCGTGATGACGCCCGCCCGGGCGGCGAGGCGCCGGGCACGCTCGCGCAGGTCGCCCTCGGTCTTCAGCGAGACGAACACGACGCCGTGCGTGAAGAACAGCAGCAGGGTCGTGAGACCGCCGAGCAACGCGTAGGGGTTCAGCAGGTCGATGAGCGACCCCGTGAAGTTGTGGTCGGCGTCGAGCGGCACGCCCTGCACGATGTTCGCGAACGCGACGCCCCACAGCAAGGCCGGCACGGCCGAGCCCACGATGATCATGCGGTCGAACCACTGCTTCCACTGCGACTCGGGCCGCTGGTGCCGGTACTCGAACGAGACGCCGCGCGCGATGAGCGCGAGCAGGATGAGCAGGAGCGCGAGATAGAACCCCGAGAAGAGCGTGGCGTACCACTCGGGGAACGCGGCGAACAGCGCGGCGCCCGCGACGATGACCCAGGTCTCGTTGAGGTCCCAGATCGGCCCGATCGTGTTGATGAGCACGCGGCGATCGACGTCGTCCCTGCCGAGGAAGGGCAGCGACATTCCGACGCCGAAGTCGAAGCCGTCGAGCACGAAGTAGCCGACGAAGAGGAACGCGACGATCCAGAACCAGAGCACCGTGAGATCCATGTCCATTGCCTCCTAGTACACCGTTGCTGCGGGTTCGTGACGACCGGTCTCGGGGTCTGGCTCGCCGACCTCGGGTGGTCCCTTCTTGATGGCGCGGATCACGAGACGCACCTCGACGACCGCGAGCGCGCCGTAGATGAGCGTGAATGCGATGAGCGAGATGAGCACCTCGAGGCCGGTCACGTTCGGCGAGACGGCGGACTCGGTGAACATCTGGCTGAACACGATCCACGGCTGCCGCCCCATCTCGGTGAAGACCCAGCCCACGATCATGGCGGCGAGCGAGAGGGGGAAGCTCCAGATCGCGATCTTCCACACCCAGCGCTGCTTCGGCAGACGTCCCCTGCGGGTGAGCCACAGGCCGACGACGGCGACGAGCACGTGCGCCAGGCCGAGGCCGATCATCCAGCGGAACGACCAGTAGGTTACCCAGATGATCGGGGTGTAGTCGCCCGGCCCGAAGAGCTCCTGGTACTGCGCCTGCAGGTCGTTGATGCCCTCGACGCAACCATCGAAGGTGTGCGTCGAGAGGAATGACAGCAGGTACGGCACGCGGATCGAGAACAGCTCGGTCGAGCCGTCGGGGGTTCCGAGCGTGAAGATCGAGAACGAGGCATCCGCACCGCAGACGGTGTCGTACGTCGCCTCGGCTGCGGCCATCTTCATCGGCTGCGTCGCGACCATTGCAAGACTCAGCTGGTCGCCGAAGAGTGTGGTGAGCAGGCCCGAACCGACCATCACCCAGAGGCCGAACTTCAGGGCGGGCCGCATCGTGTCGAGGTGCTGGTTGCGCGCCAGGTGCCACGCCGCCGCGCTGATGACGAGGCCGGCGGCGACCATGAAGCTCGCCGCGATCGTGTGCGGGAACGCGGCGACGGCAACGGGGTTCGTGAGCAGGGCGCCGATATCGACGAGTTCGGCACGGCCCTTCTCCTCGTTGATCTGGAACCCGACCGGATTCTGCATGAACGCGTTCGCCGCGATGATGAAGTAGGCCGAGACGATCGACCCGATCGCCGTACACCAGATCGTCGCGAGGTGCAGGCCGCGGGGCAGCTTGTCCCAGCCGAAGATCCAGAGCCCGATGAACGTGGCCTCGAAGAAGAACGCGAGCAGGCCCTCGAGGGCGAGCGGCGCGCCGAACACGTCGCCGACGTACCGCGAGTACTCCGACCAGTTCATGCCGAACTGGAACTCCTGAACGATGCCGGTCACGACGCCCATCGCGAAGTTGATGAGGAAGATCCCGCCGAAGAACCGCGTGATCCGCAGGTACTCGGCCTTGCCGGTGCGGTACCAGGCGGTCTGGAATACCGCGGCGGTCGACGCGAGACCGATCGTGAGGGGAACGAACAGGAAGTGGTAGATGGTGGTGAGCCCGAATTGCCAGCGGGCGAGGAGCAGCGGGTCGAGCAGCTCGTTCACGGATGCCCCTTTCACGACCGCGGTCGTCGAGAATCGTTCTTCTACAGAGCGTAGAGCACTTCTCTACCGCGCGTAGAACACTTCTCTCGATGGCGATATTCTTGCTGTATGGCGAACCTCGGCGAACTGGAGCGATCCGTGATGGACGTGCTGTGGTCGAGCGACGCCGCACTCACCGCCAACGAGTTGCGGGACGCGCTCGCCGTGCGCGGCCGCGAGCCGGGCAAGGCCGTGGCCACGACCACAGTGCTGACGGTGCTGTCACGGCTCGAGCGCAAGGGATTCGTCAGCCGCGCGCGCGAGACCCGACCGCATCGGTACCACGCGCTGCTCTCACGTGAAGAGCACACGGCAGAGCTCATGCACGAGGTCCTCGACCGCTCGAGCGACCGCGACGCCGCCCTCGCCCGCTTCGTCGGCACCGTCAGCGACGGCGAGGCCGCCACGCTGCGCCGACTGCTCGACGAACTCGCACGCGGCTGACCGTGCTCGTCGCTGCGGTCCTGCTCGGAATCCTCGCCTTCGCGCTGGCGTGGCCGGTGCCAGTGGCCCTCGCACGCGCCGCGTGGCCTTCTCGCTCCCCCGCCCTCGCCCTCGCGCTCTGGCAGGCGATCGCCGTCGCGGGCGGGGTCTCGATGATCGGCAGCCTGCTGCTGTTCGGCGCCGCGCCCGCCGGATCACTGTTCGGCGCATGGACGGCACTCGTTCCCGCGATCTTCGCAGGTCCGATTCCTGCAGGGTTCGGCGTCGTGCAGCTTGCGGCCCTGACGCTCGCCGCCGGGCTCGCCGTGCACCTCGCACTCAACCTCGCTGTCACCGCAGTGCGTGCCGAGCGCGAGCGGCGTCGCCAGCACCACCTCATCGCATTGCTCGGCGACCCGATCCCCGGGCAACCCCGCACCCGGGTACTCGCACACCCGGTGCCGCTCGCCTACTGCGTGCCGGGCATCCGCACGGCGACCGTGCTCACCGACGGTCTGGTCGAGACGCTGCGCGCCGACGAGCTCGCCGCGGTGATCGCGCACGAGCGCACGCACCTCGACCAGCTGCATCATCTCGTACTCCTCGCCTTCCGTGCCTGGCACAGCGCGCTCCCCTGGTTCCCGATCGCGAATCGGGCCGAGCGCGCCGTCGCCCAGCTGACCGAGATGCTGGCCGACGACGGCGCGCGACATGCGACGGGCGACGACTCGGTCCGTCGCGCCATCATCCAGGTCGGCTCGGGCGGCGAGCCGGGTGCCTACGCCGACGCGGGCGGAGTGAGCCCCGACCTCGCGATGCTCGAGGCACGACTCGCTCGACTCGCGCCGTCGGTCTCGTAACCCTCGGAATCCCCCCACAGTGTGACGCGGTGCACCCGCGGCGTCGATACGCTCGAAGGATGAACGAGATCCTCACCTGGATCCTCGACACGGTCGAGAGCGTCGACCCGGTGATGCGCACCCTGCTCGCCGGCATCGGCATCATGCTCGAGACCTCGGTGCTCATCGGCCTCATCGTGCCGGGCGACACGATCGTGCTCGTCGCCTCGACCGCCGTCGACGGCATCGGCGAGTACTTCGCGCTCGCGTTCGCCGTCATCGCGGGCGCACTCATCGGCGAGAGCATCGGCTTCGCCCTCGGGCGATGGTTCGGCCCGCACATCCTGCATTCGCGGCTCGGCCGCAAGATCGGCGAAGATCACTGGCACCGTGCCCAGCGCTACCTCGACCGTCGCGGCGGGCCGGCGATCTTCATCTCGCGGTTCCTGCCGGTGCTGCACTCGCTCATTCCGCTCACCGTCGGCATGAGCACCATGCGATACCGGCGCTTCATCGCCTGGACCGTACCGGCCTGCGTCATCTGGGCGTTCGCCTATGTCACGGTCGGATCGCTCGCCGCCGGCAGCTACCGCGAGCTCAGCGACAGCCTGCACTGGGCCGGATACCTCTTCGTCGGCATCATCGCCGCCTTCATCCTCCTCGTGTGGGGCCTCAAGAAGCTGATCGTCCGCTCCGAGGCCAAGCACATGGCGGCGATCGATGACATCGGCCGGCTCGACGACGACTCGAGCGACGACCTCGACGACATCGACGACCTCGACGTCGGCTTCGACGAGGAAGGGTCGGATGCCGCAGCACCCGACCCCTCGAACCTCGACGCGGACCGCTAGAAGAGCGACTTCTCGGCGAGCCAGTCGGTCGCGATCTGCTCGGACGACTGCTGCTCGTCGACGCTGAGCGCGTTGAGCGCGACGAGGTCTTCGGCGGTGAGCGCGGCGCTCACCGTGTTGATGATCTCTGCGGCCTCGTCGGTCACCTTGTCACTGACGACCGGCACGACGTTCGAGGCGAGGAACAGCCCCTCGGGGTCTTCGAGCGTCACGAGGTCGCTCGACGCGATCGCCGGGTTCGCGCTGAAGATGTTCACGATCTGCACCTGGTCGTCCTGCAGCGCCTTGAGGGTGAGGGGGCCACCGCTGTCTTCGATCGGCGTGAACTCGACATCGACGCCGTAGACCTCCTTCAGCCCATCAGGACCGTACGGCCGTGTTGCAAGCTCGGAGTTCCCGCCGAGCGTGAGCGGCGTTGTGACGCTCGCGAGGTCCGCGAGACTCGTGACGCGGTTCGCGTCGGAGAACTCCTTGGTCACGTTGTACGAGTCCTGGTCGGTCGCGGGCGCCTGGTCGAGCACGCGCAGGCCCTCGGGCAGCGACGTCTCGAGCTCGGCGTAGACATCGTCGCTCGTCGTGGCCGTCGTGTCGGGCACGTAGTACTGCAACAGGTTGCCCGTGTACTCGGGGAACACGTCGATCGCACCGCTCTCGATCTCGGGCATGTACACCTCGCGCTGACCGATCCTGGGCTGGAGTTCGACCGTGAAGCCGTTCGCCTCGAGCGCCTGGGCGTAGATCTCGGCGATGATCTCGTTGGAGTAGTAGTCCTGCGAGCCGACGACGAGCGTCTCGCCCGAGGCATCGCCCGTGGATCCGCCGTCGAGCGGATCGCCCGACGCACACCCTGCCAGGGCCACTGTCGCCCCGACCGCGACCGCTGCGAGCGCAACGAGCCGGCCTCTTCCTGCTGTGATCATTCCTGATTCCCTTCGGTGATGGGTTGCCCCACGACCGCTCGCGACCGGGTCGGGCGTGAGCGGAGCTCTCTGGTACGGGATGCCCGCACTCCGGCGGGCACGACGAGGCGCTGCATGATCGCGAACAGGCCGTCGATGACGAGGGCGAGGATGATGACGAGGATCGAGCCGCCGAGCATCTCGGCGTAATCGCGGGTCCTCAGGCCCTGGAAGATGAATCGGCCGAAGCCTTCGTCGGCGATGTAGGCGGCGAGCGTCGCCGTGGCAATGATCTGCAGCGTGGCCGACCTGATGCCGCCCACGACGATCGGCAAACCGAGCGGCAGTTCGACCTTGCCCACGATCTGCGACTCGCGCATGCCCACGGCCCGGGCGGCATCGATCGTGCGCCGATCGACCGACTCGAAGCCCGCGTAGGCACCCGCGAGCAACGGCGGAACGGCCAGGATGACGAGCGCGATGACCGGCGCGGTGAGGCCGATGCCGAGCCAGATGCCGAAGAGCGTGAGCACGCCGAGCGTCGGCAGCGCGCGAAGCCCGCCCGAGACGCGGACTGCAGGCTCGCGGCCCCGACCGGTGTGGCCGATGAGCGCCCCGGTGGGGAGCGCGATCGCCGACGCGATCACCAGCACCACGGCGGTGATCGACACGTGCTCCCACAGTCGCTGCGGAATGCTGCCCGCCCCGCTCCAGTTGGCGGGATCGAGGATCCACGCGATGGCGTCGAACAAGAGGTTCATGCGGGATCGGCCTCGATCGAGCGAACGTCGGAGAGCGCAGGCCGCCGCGATCGCCGCGGGCTCGACCAGGGCATGAGCATCCTCCCGGTCAGGACGCACAGCCAGTCGAGGGCCAGCGCGAGCAGGATGGTCGCGACGATGCCCGTGATGATCTCGGCCTGGATGCCTCGCTGGAACCCGTCGGTGAAGAGGCTGCCGAGGCTCTGCACGCCGATCACCGCACCGACGGTCGCGAGGCTCACGGTGCTGACGACGACGACTCGCAGCCCAGAGAGGAGCACGGGCCCGGCGAGCGGCAGTTCGACCCCCCAGAATCGACCCGCCGCCGAGTACCCCATCGCGGTCGCCGACTGCCGCACCTCGGGTTGGACCGAGTCGAAGGCATCGGCGGCCGTGCGCACGATGACGGCGATGCCGTAGAGCGTGAGCGCGATGACGAGGTTCACGGGCGACCGTAGGCCCAGACCCGTGATCGGCGGGAGCGCGACGAACAACGCCAGCGACGGAATCGCGTAGAGCAGTGCGCACAGCGACAGCAGCACGCCCCGTGACCACCGGTAGCGGTGCGCGAGCCACCCGATCGGGACTGAGATCACGAGACTCAGTATGATCGCCGGCACTGACAACGCCAGGTGCACGAGGATCAGTTCGCCGACCAGGTCGAGGTTCGACCAGAGCCAGGTCACGAGGCGAGCACTCCCGCTGCACGGCCATCGCCGTCGAACACGACCCGCCGACCCCCGACCTCGGTCACGTGGAGCGCACGCTTGCCGCGGTCGGCGCCGACGAACTCGGCGACGAAGTCATCGGCTGGGTTCGCGAGGATCTCGGTCGGCGAGGCGGCCTGGGAGATCTTGCCGCCGTGCCGCATGATCACGACCTGGTCGCCGAGCAGGAACGCCTCGTCGATGTCGTGCGTGACGAAGACCACCGTCTTGCCGAGCTCGCCCTGCAATCGCAGCAGCTCCTGTTGCAGCTCGGCGCGCACGATCGGGTCGACGGCGCCGAAGGGTTCGTCCATGAGCAGGATGTTCGGATCGACCGCGAGACCTCGCGCGACACCCACACGCTGCTGCTGCCCCCCTGAGAGTTGGCTCGGGTATCGATCGGCGAGCGATCGGTCGAGGCCGACGGTGTCGAGCAGCTCGAGGGCACGGGCATGTGCGTCGCGCCTGCGCTCGCCGCGCAGCAGCGGCACGGTCGCGACGTTGTCGATCACGGTGCGGTGCGGCAGGAGTCCCGAGTTCTGCATCACGTAGCCGATGCTGCGACGAAGCGCGACCGGTTCGCGGGTCGCGACGTCGGTGCCGTCGATCAGCACATGTCCCGACGTCGGGTCGACCATGCGGTTGATCATGCGGAGCAGCGTGGTCTTGCCCGAGCCCGACGAGCCCACGAGCACCGTCGTCTTGCGAGGCGGGATGACGATGTCGACGTCGGCCACGGCGAGCGTGCCGTCGGGGAACCTCTTGGACACGCCTCGGAACTCGATCATGCTGCCTCAATCCACGTCGTCGACGTTCGCTCGAACGGCGGATTCCAGCCAAACACCATTCGCGCGCCGAGGCAACGCACGAAGGGCGGCGCGTCGTCAGGCCGCGTGGTGCTCGGCGCGCGCCTCGCCGAGGTGCTCGGCGAGGTAGTCGTGCACGAGGCGGCGGGCCTCTTCGATGTAGCGCTCGTCGCCCGACCCGTCGCGCTCGAATGCCCGATTGATCAAGGCGCCCCCGAACTCCATTGCGACGCCGAGCCTGAACCGCAGTTCGGCCTGGTCGACGTCACCGCCGAACTCCGCTTCGATCAGGCGGGCCATGCGGTGCGCCAACTCGGGTTCGATGTCGTCCTCGGCGAGCTCGCGCTGGGCGGCGTGCACGACGCTGAAGCCCGGTTCATCGCGGTACATCTCGGCGCTCACCTCGATCGAGACATCGATGACCGACCACCACGTCTCGAGATCGGCGCGTTCGAGCTCGTCGGCGACGCGTTCGCGGAACCTGCGCACCGAGCGCTCGCGCAGGGCGTGCAGCACCGCCACGCGGTCGGGAAAGTACCGGTAGACGGTGCCGATCGACGCTCCTGCACGCTCAGCGACCATCTGCGTCGTCAGCCGCTCGAACGTGTACTCGTCGACGATCTCGGCCGCAGCGTCGAGCAGCGCGTCGAGCCGCTGACTGCTGCGTCGCTGGGTCGGCTCGGTTCGGACAGCCCGCTTGCGGCCAGGATCGGCCCCAAGGATCAGGTCGACGTTGGACACGAAACCTCCTCAGTTGTGGCTTCATCCTACTCGGAGGCGCCGAGGGCTCCGAACACACGCGCGGTCATCGGCGGTTTCGCGACCCGACACGCCCTCATGACAGACTGAGTGGATGCCGGCGAGCACCCCGAACCCGACCGGATCCCCCGAGCCCCAGGTACGTCACCGTGCTGCGCGCATCGAAGACTGGATCCACGACATCAGGGAACGCTGGGCACGTCGGCGCGGTCACGTCCCGACCGTCGTTCCGTACACGGGATACGGGTCGACCGAGTGGGTGCGCGTCTTCTGCCGGGTGCTGCTGAGCCGCCCCGTGGCGCCCGACGAGCGGTCGAACCGCCGTCGGCGACGCGGCGAACAGGGCATCCGCGGCTGGCGCAGCTTCACGAGCGTTCCGGTCGGGGACGTGCCCGTGGTCATAGAGATCGGCGGTGAACGCATCGAGGTGCTCGCCGATCGCGGGGGCGTCGTCGACACCCGCATTCCCGTGGCGCTCACCCCGGGTTGGCACGAGGCCCGGCTCCACACCGAGGGTTCGCAGGTCGCCGGTGCCCCGATCCGCATCGTCGGACCCGACGTCGACTTCGGCATCATCTCCGACGTCGACGACACCGTCATGGTGACCGCGCTGCCGCGACCCCTGCTGGCCTTCTGGAACACCTTCGTGCTCGACGAGCACGCCCGCATCCCAACCCCCGGGATGGCCGTGCTCTTCGAGCGACTCGCCCGCGCACATCCCGGCTCGCCGGTGATCTACCTCTCGACGGGCGCGTGGAACGTCGCGCCGACGCTCACGCGGTTCCTCTCGCGCAACCTCTACCCGGCGGGTCCGCTGCTCCTCACCGACTGGGGCCCCACGCACGACCGATGGTTCCGCAGCGGTCGTGCGCACAAGGAGGAGAACCTCCGTCGGCTCGCCCTCGAGTTCCCCGGCATGCGGTGGCTGCTCATCGGCGACGACGGGCAGCACGATGAGGAACTGTATGCGCGCTTCGCCGCCGAGCATCCCGATCGGGTCGCGGCGGTCGCGATCCGGCGGCTCTCGACGGGTGAGGCGGTGCTCGCCGGCGGGCGCACGAAGGCGGAACAGCACGGTGCCGACGTGCCGTGGGTGTCGGCGAGCGACGGTTCGCGGATCGCCGATCAGCTCGCCGAGGCCGAAGTGCTCTGACTCCGAAGCCGGCGCAGCCCCCGGTTGATGTGCCGCGCCCACAGCGGGCCGCGGTAGATGAAGGCGGTGTAGCCCTGCACGAGGGTGGCGCCCGCGTCGAGCCGCTCCTGCACGTCGGCCGCGGTCTCGATGCCGCCGACCGAGATCACGCAGAGCTCTGCCGGCACGTTGGCGCGCACGATGCGGAGCACGTCGAGCGATCGCTCCGCGAGCGGCGCTCCCGAGAGCCCTCCTGCGCCGATGCCCGCGACGATGGATGCCGCTTCACGGAGCCCCTCGCGCGAGATCGTCGTGTTCGTCGCGATGATGCCGTCGAGCCCGAGCCGCACCACGAGCTCGCAGATCCGCACGACCTCGGCGTCGTCGAGGTCGGGCGCGATCTTCACGAGCAGCGGTGTCGTGCCCGCCACCGCACGCACGGCCTCGAGCAGCGGGGCGAGCGCGTCGAGCTCTTGAAGGCCGCGCAACCCGGGCGTGTTCGGGGAGCTCACGTTCACCACGAGGTAGTCGGCGTACGGCGCGAGCAGGCGTGCGCTGCGCTCGTAGTCGGCGACGGCGTCGTCGACCGCGGTCACGCGGCTCTTGCCGATGTTGATGCCGAGCACCGGCCGATGCGTGCGGCGCGCGAGCCGCGAAAGACGCCCGGCAGCGGCATCCGCACCGCCGTTGTTGAAGCCCATGCGATTGATGAGTGCTCGATCGCCGACCAGGCGGAACAGCCTCGGCGCCGGGTTGCCGGGCTGCGCGATCGCGGTCAGGGTTCCGACCTCGACGTGGCCGAAGCCGAGGTTGCCGAGGCCCCGCACGGCGTAGCCGTCTTTGTCGAAGCCGGCGGCGACGCCGAACGGCGACGGGAACGTGAGGCCCAGGGTCTCGACCGCCTGCGAGGGATCGGGGCCCGTGAATCGCTCGACGAGCCTGCCGATGCCGAGCGTCGGGAGGGCACGGATGAATCGGAACGCGAGGTGGTGGGCCGCTTCGGGGTCCATTCGGGACAGGAACGCGGAGAAGAGGAGTCGGTACATGCCGGACTCAGGTTATCGGAGCCGTCGGGGCTGACGCGTCGCTCACTCGACGGGCCGCGCGGGAAGCCGGCCATGCTCGGCGCGCAGCTGCTCGATCGCGCCCTCGAAGTCGTCGAGCGAATCGAAGGCCTGGTACACGCTCGCGAACCGCAGGTACGCGACCTCGTCGAGCTCGCGCAGCGGTGGGAGGATCGCCAGCCCGATGTCGTTCGCCTCGATCTGCGAGGCACCCGTCGACCTGATGGTCTCTTCGACCTTCTGGGCGAGCACCGCGAGGTCGGAATCGGTGACCGGGCGGCCCTGGCAGGCCTTCTTCACGCCCAGCACGACCTTCTCGCGGCTGAACGGCTCGATGACGCCGCTGCGCTTGATGACCGCGAGACTCGCCGTCTCGGTCGTCGAGAACCGCCGGCCGCACTCGGGGCACTGTCGACGTCGCCGGATCGAGAGCCCGTCGTCGCTCGTACGGGAGTCGATGACACGGGAATCCGGGTGGCGGCAGAACGGGCAGTACATGGTGCCCCCAAGCCTAGTGGCGGGCGGTCAGGCGCGGTCGAACCGCGACCTGACCGCTTCGCCGTGGGCGGGCAGGTCTTCCTCGGCCGAGAGCGCGGCGATCACCGGCGCGACCTCGCGCAACGCCGCCTCGTCATAGCGCACGACCTGCTGCGGGCGCAGGAAGGTGGCCGCCGAGAGCCCGGCTGCGTAGCGGGCCTGCCCGCCCGTGGGCAGCACGTGGTTCGAGCCGGCGGCGTAGTCGCCGAGGCTCACCGGCGAGTACGGCCCGACGAAGATGGCGCCGGCGTTGTCGATGCGGGCGAGCACCGCCTCGGTGTCGAGCACCTGGATCTCGAGGTGCTCGGGGCCGAAGGCGTTGGCGAAGTCGGCAGCCTGCTCGAGATCGTCGACGAGCACGACCGCCGACTGCACGCCCTCGACGGACGTGCGCACACGAGCCGAGTGCTTCGTTGCGGCCACTCGAACCTCGAGTCGCTCGATGACGCGAGCAGCGAACGCCGGCGAGTCGGTGACGAGCACGGCTGCCGCGAGCTCGTCGTGCTCGGCCTGGCTCACGAGGTCGGCGGCGACGAAATCGGCGTCTGCCGAATCATCGGCGATGACGAGGATGTCGGTGGGTCCGGCCTCGGCGTCGATGCCGGTCACGCCCTGCACGAGCCGCTTGGCCGCGGCCACGTAGACGTTGCCCGGGCCGGTGACCCGCTGCACGGGATCGAGCCCGAGGCTCGGTACGCCGTATGCGAAGGCGCCGATCGCTCCGGCACCGCCCATGGCGTACACCTCGGTGATGCCGAGGAGCGCGGCGACACCCGCGACGGTGGGGTGCACTCGCCCCCCGAACGCCGCCTGCGGCGGCGAGGCGAGCGCGATCGACCGTACGCCGGCGACCTGGGCCGGGACGACGTTCATCACGACGCTCGACGGGTAGACGGCCTTGCCGCCCGGCACGTAGAGGCCCACGCGGCCGACGGGCGTCCAGCGCTGTTCGATGACGGCACCGTCGCCGAGCACGGTGCGCTCGGGGGCGGGGACCTGCGCGGAACTCGCCGCGCGAACCCGTTCGATGGTGCGCTCGATCGCGTCGCGGATCGCGGGGGCGAGCTCATCGCGCGCACGCTCGAGCTCGTCGGCGGGCACCCGAAGGTGCGGCGGGCGCACCCTGTCGAGTCGCTCAGCCTGCTCGATGAGCGCGGCCTCGCCGTGCTCGCGCACCGCCTCGATCAACCCGCGTGCGGGCTCGAGCGCCGCCGAGACATCGGTCGCGGCGCGCGGCACGAGGGCGAGCAGCTCGCTCGGCGATGGACGGGTTGCGCGCAGGTCGATCGTTCTCAGCATGACCGCTCCAGCCTATCGATCGGCCCGGCGCCACGCGCTCGGGCACGTCACACGAGGCAGTTCGGCCCGAGCAGGCTCTTCAACTCACCGTAGAAGTCGGCAGTGACGCGCACCGGGTACGGCAACTCGAACACGCGCGCCGTGCGCCCGCGGATGAGCCGGAGCCGGACCTCGGTGTCGCCGGCGTGACGGATCAGCACGTCGCTGAGCGCGGTGATGGTGTCGGTTGTCGCACGAGTGTCGGGCAGCGAGATGACGACCGGACCCGACTCATCGCCCTGCCCCAGCTCGGGCGTGAACACGCTGAACGCGTGCAGATTCATGCCGTCGTCGCGCATGCTCACACGTCCGCGGACGACCGCGATCGAGTCGGCCTGCAGCCCGGGGGCGAATTCCTGGTACGCCTTGCCCATGAACATGACGGTGATCTCGCCGGAGAAGTCCTCGACCTGGATCATGCCGTACTGGTTGCCCGAGGCCTTCGCGATGCGGTGCTGCACGCTCGTGACGAGCCCCGCGATCGTCACCGTGTCGCCGTCTTGTGTCGCATCGGAGCCCATGAGGTCGGTGATCGTCGTCGAGGCGTGCTTCGCGAGCGGCACCTCGAGTCCGGCGAGCGGATGGTCGGAGACGTAGAGCCCGAGCATCTCGCGCTCGAAGGCGAGCTTGTCGCGCTTCGACCACTCTGGTCGGTCGGGCACGAGCGACACCGGGTGCGCGTCGACCTCGGCGAGCAGCGAGTCGAAGTCGAAGCCCGCCTGCCCGGTCGCCTCCACGCGCTTCTCACCGACGGCGGACTCGACGGCACCCTCATGGATCTCGACGAGCGCGCGGCGGGTGGCTCCGAGCGAGTCGAACGCCCCGGCCTTGATGAGCGACTCGACGGTGCGCTTGTTCGCGACCTGCAGCGGCGACTTCTTCAGGAAGTCGTGGAAGGACTCGAAGCGACCCTTCTCTTCGCGGGCCGCACGTATCGCGTCGACGACGTTGAACCCGACGTTGCGCACGGCGCCGAGGCCGAACCGGATGTCGTCACCGACGGCCGCGAAGAAACCGATCGACTCGTTCACGTCGGGCGGCAGCACCTTGATGCCCATGCGGCGGCACTCGTTGAGATAGAGCGCGAGCTTGTCGCGGGCATCACCGACCGACGTGAGCAGTGCGGCCATGTACTCGGCCGGGAAGTGCGCCTTGAGGTATGCCGTCCAGTAGCTGAGCACGCCGTATGCGGCCGAGTGCGCCTTGTTGAACGCGTAGTCGGAGAACGGAAGCAGGATCTCCCAGAGCTTCTCGATCGCAGCATCCGAATACCCGTTGGCCTTCATGCCGCCCGAGAACCCCTCGTACTGCTTGTCGAGTTCGGACTTCTTCTTCTTGCCCATCGCGCGGCGCAGGATGTCGGCCTGACCGAGTGAGAAGCCCGCGACGCGCTGGGCGATCGCCATGACCTGCTCCTGATAGATGATCAGGCCGTAGCTGGTGTCGAGGATGTCCTTCAGCGACTCCTCGAACTCGGCGTGGATGGGCGTGATCTCCTGCAGCCGATTCTTGCGCAGCGCGTAGTTCGTGTGCGAGTTCGCGCCCATGGGGCCCGGGCGGTACAGCGCGATGACAGCCGAGATGTCCTCGAAGTTGTCGGGCTTCATGAGCCGCAGGAGCGATCGCATCGGCCCGCCGTCGAGCTGGAAGACACCGAGCGTGTCGCCGCGCGACAGCAGCGCGTAGGCCTCGGCGTCGTCGAGGTCGAGGTCTTCGAGCACGGGCCGGAACCCGCGGTTGGCCTCGATGTTGTCGAGCGCATCGTCGATGATCGTGAGGTTGCGGAGCCCGAGGAAGTCCATCTTGATGAGCCCGAGCGACTCGCAGGCGGGATAGTCGAACTGCGTGACGATCTGTCCGTCTTGTTCGCGCTTCATGATCGGGATGATGTCGAGGAGCGGGTCGCTCGACATGATGACGCCCGCGGCGTGGACGCCCCACTGGCGCTTCAGGTTCTCGAGGCCCAGCGCGGTCTCGAAGACCGTCTTCGCCTCGGCGTCGGTCTCGATGAGGGCACGGATGTCGCCGGCCTCTTTGAAGCGCGGATGGTTCTTGTCGAGGATCCCGGTCAGCGGGATGTCTTTTCCCATGACGGCCGGCGGCATCGCCTTCGTCAGCTTCTCGCCCATCGAGAACGGGAACCCGAGCACGCGACCCGAATCCTTCAGCGCCTGCTTGGCCTTGATCGTGCCGTAGGTCACGATCTGGGCGACGCGCTCGTCGCCGTACTTGTCGGTGACGTACTTGATGACCTCGCCGCGACGACGCTCGTCGAAGTCGACGTCGAAGTCGGGCATCGACACGCGGTCGGGGTTCAGGAAGCGCTCGAAGATGAGCCCGTGCTGCAGCGGGTCGAGGTCGGTGATGCGCATCGCATAGGCGGCCATCGAGCCGGCGCCGGAGCCACGGCCGGGGCCGACCCGGATGCCGTTGTTCTTCGACCAGTTGATGAAGTCGGCGACCACGAGGAAGTAGCCCGGGAACCCCATCTGCAGGATGACGCCGACCTCGTAGTCGGCCTGCTTGCGCACGTCGGCGGGGACGCCGTTCGGGTAGCGCACCTCGAGGCCGCGGTCGACCTCCTTGACGAACCAGGTGTCTTCGGTCTCGCCCTCGGGCACGGGGAACCGCGGCATGTAGTTGGCGTTCGTATTGAACGCGACGTCGCACCGCTCGGCGATGAGCAGCGTGTTGTCGCACGCCTCAGGATGGTCGCGGAACACGTGCCGCATCTCGGCAGCGGTCTTGAGGTAGAACTCGTCGGCGTCGAACTTGAACCGGTTCGGGTCGTCGAGCGTCGAGCCCGACTGCACGCACAGCAGCGCCGCGTGGCTCTTGGCATCGTGCGCGTGCGTGTAGTGCAGGTCGTTGGTGGCGACCAGCGGCAGATCGAGCTCGTTCGCGAGGCGCAGCAGGTCGCCCATGATGCGCTTCTCGATGCCGAGCCCGTGATCCATGATCTCGACGAAGTAGTTGTCGCGCCCGAAGATGTCGCGGTAGTCGGATGCCGCTTTCAGGGCTTCGTCGTACTGCCCGAGCCGCAGGCGCGTCTGCACCTCGCCCGAGGGGCATCCGGTCGTCGCGATCAGCCCGTCGGAATATTGCGACAGCAACTCGCGATCCATGCGCGGCTTGAAGTAATAGCCTTCGATCGACGCCCTGCTCGAGAGGCGGAACAGGTTGTGCATGCCCGCTGTCGATTCGGACAGCAGCGTCATGTGGGTGTATGCACCGGAGCCGGACACATCGTCGCCGCCGCCGGAACCCCAGCGAACGCGGGTCTTGTCGCCGCGGTGCGTGCCGGGCGTGATGTACGCCTCGGTGCCGATGATCGGCTTGATGCCGGCGTCGGTCGCCTGCTTCCAGAAGTCGTATGCGCCGAACACGTTGCCGTGGTCGGTGACCGCGACCGCGGGCATTCCCTGGTCTTTCGCGGCCTGGATGAGCTCGCCCACCCTGGCCGCGCCGTCGAGCATCGAGTACTCGCTGTGCACATGCAGGTGGACGAAGGAATCGGCGGCCACGGAGCTCCTCACAGGGGGTTCGACGGGACTTCCAGTCTAGGGTCGACCGCCCACGCTAGTCCCCGCGCAACAGCTCGAGCGCCGCGGCGAGATCGGCCGGGTAGTCGGACTCGAATGTGGTCCACTCCCCCGTGCCCGGGTGCGTGAGCGAGAGCTCCTTCGCGTGCAGCCACTGCCGCTCGAGCCCCAGCCTGGCCGACAGGGTCGGGTCGGCGCCGTACATCGCGTCGCCGGCGCACGGATGCCGCTGCGCCGCCATGTGCACCCGGATCTGGTGCGTGCGTCCGGTCTCGAGATGCACCTCGAGGAGCGAGGCGTACGGGAACGCCTCGAGGGTCTCGTAGTGGGTGACCGCGTGCTTGCCGTCGGCGGTGACGGCGAACTTCCACTCCGACCGCGGGTGACGCCCGACCGGCGCGTCGATCGTGCCGGCGAGCGGATCGGGATGCCCCTGCACGACCGTGTGGTAGATCTTCTCGACTTCGCGGTCGTGGAACTGGCGCTTCAGGTCGGTGTAGGCGCGCTCGGACTTCGCGACGACCATGAGCCCGCTCGTGCCGGCGTCGAGCCGGTGCACGACGCCCTGTCGTTCGGGAGCGCCCGACGTCGAGATCCGGAACCCGGCGGCGGCCAGTGCACCCACGACCGTCGGCCCGTGCCAGCCGAGCGAGGGATGCGCGGCCACGCCGGCCGGCTTGTCGACGACGACGAGATCGTCGTCGTCGTGCACGATGCCGAGCTCGGGCACGGCGATCGGCTCGATCTCGAGGGTGCGCGGCGGCTCCCAGCTCACCTCGAGCCAGCTTCCGGCGCGCAACCGGTCGGACTTGTCGACGGATGACCCGTCGACGAGGACCCCGCCGGCGGACGCGATCTCGGCCGCGAGCGTGCGTGAGAAGCCGAGCAGCTTCGCGAGCCCCGCATCGACGCGCGTTCCGTCGAGCCCGTCGGGGACGGGAAGGGACCGATGCTCCATCAGGCCTCGGTCGCGAGTTGCGGATTCGCCGTCGGTGCGGGGCCGTCGCCCGGGGCCGCGTCGCCCGCGGGCTTCGTTCCGTCGGCGGCATCGGCCGGGTTCTTCGCCGCCCTGACCTCGCGCGTTCCGTCGAGTCCGACGCCGCGGATCGTGAGGATCATGAACAGCACCATGCTCGAGACGATGGCGATGTCGGCGATGTTGTAGATCGCGGGAAGGAGCCACGGCGTCGCGATGAAGTCGACCACATGGCCGAGGCCGAAGCTCGGCTCGCGGAACAGCCGATCGGTGAGGTTCCCGAGCACGCCGCCGAGCAGGAGCCCGAACACGAGGGCCCACGCGACCGAGTGGATGCGCCGCGCGAACCACACGATGAAGGTGATCACGCCCGCGGCGAGGATCGTGAAGATCCAGGTCATGCCGCTCGCGAGCGAGAAGGCGGCACCCGGATTGCGAACGAATTGCCACTGCAGCACGCTGCCCAGCACCGGAACGATCTCACCCTCGGTGAGGTTCGTGACGACGAGGTATTTGCTCAACTGGTCGAGGCCGTACGCCGCGATCGCGGCGCCGGCCAGGACCAGAAGCGCAGTTGTGGTGCCGACCTTGGCGGCGCGCTCAGCCTCCAAAGCCCTGGAAGGTCGGAGCAGGCTGCTCGGCGGGGGCCGAGAAGCCCTGGTTGCCCGAGACCGAGACCGGCGCGGCGGTGTCGAGCTCGCGCAGCTGGCCCTCGATGTAGCTCTTCAGCTTCTGGCGGTAGTCGCGCTCGAACGCACGGAGCTCGTCGACGCGCTTCTCGAGCGACAGGCGCTCCTGGTCGAGGATGCCCATCTGCTGGCGCTGCTTCGCCTCGGCCTCGGCGACGACGCGCGCGGCGGTGGCGTGGCCCTCGGCGATGAGCGCGTCGCGCTTCTCGACGCCTTCGCGAACATGCTCTTCGTGCAGGCGCCGGGCGAGCTGCAGCAGGTTGGTGGTCGACGTCTGCTCGTCGAGCTCGGACTGCGCCTGGCCGACCTGCGTCGGCACGGCCACGGTGGGCGGCGGCGAAGCGGGCTCGGCGTAGACCGCAGCGGGCGTCGGAGCGGGAACTGCCGCGGGCGCCGCCGCGGACTCGGACGCCCGCGCCTCGGCTGCCGCCACGCGCTGGCGCAGCTCGTCGTTCTCTTGGTTCAACCGGCGCAGCTCGACGACCACTTCGTCGAGGAAGTCATCGACCTCATCCTGGTCGTAGCCCTCCCGGAACTTCGTCGCCTGGAAGCGCTTGTTGACCACATCTTCCGGAGTTAGCGCCATGGCTTCCCACCCTCAAATCTGTCGAACTGTTCGATCACGTTCTGCTAACGGTAGCAAAGACATCCTGAGAGACGTGAGAGCCGAGCGTCTCGGTCTGTCGCGATCCCAGCAGATCTTCACGCTGCGGCGGCTGCCGCGGCCAGCCATGACACGACGGTCATGGCGATGATGACGACGAGCATCGCGAGGCTCCACCCGAGATCGAGTGCAACCTGCCCGATGCGGATCGGCGGAACGAGCCGCCGGAAGAAGCGCACCGGCGGATCCGTGACACTGTAGACGGCCTCGACCACGACGAGCCAGAACCCTCGCGGCCGCCACGATCGATTGAACGTGCGCACGAGGTCGAGCACGAACCGCGCCCACATCACGAAGAAGTAGATGAGGAGCAGCGCGTAGAGGAGGTTCCAGACGATCAGCAGCGCGCCCACGGCGGCTACGCGTGCGTGAAGAACGACGCCTCGACGTCGCCCTCGGCGTCACCGGCCTCGCCGGAGACCACCACGTGCGCGGGTGACAACAGGAACACCTTGCTCGTCACCCGCTCGATCCTGCCGTGAAGCCCCTGCGAGAGCCCGCTGGCGAAGTCGATGAGCCGACGGGCGTCGCCGTCGGACATCTGCGAGAGGTTGATGATGACCGGGACGCCCTCGCGGAACGACTCGGCGATCACCTGCGCGTCACGGTATTGACGCGGGTGGACGGTCAGTATCTCGTTCATCTCCGCCTGCGGGGTGCTCGGTTGGACATGGTGCTTGCGCAACGGGGTCACCGCTGCACCGGTCTTGGGCGCGGGTGCCGGCGCGGCGTGCACGACGGGCGCAGGGGCGGGGGCCGGCGTACTCGCTTGCTGGTTCTCGGTCTCGAACTCCTCATCGGCGAGTCCGAGATAGACCATGGTCTTCTTGAGCGGGTTCGACATCGATGCCTCCGTCTGTGTTCCGTCTCTTCGAGGTTAACCGGCGACCGGCCGATTCCCGGTGATTGCGGTTCCGATCCGCAGGTGTGTCGCACCCTCCAGAATCGCATCACGAAAGTCGTGCGACATCCCCATGGACAACGAGGTCGCCGTCGGGTCGAGCGCCCGCACGCGCTCCGACAGCGCCCGCACCCGGGCGAATGAGGGTCGGGCCGGCTCGCCGAGCGGTGCGACCGCCATGAGGCCGAGCAGGTTGAGGCCGGGCGTCGCGAGCACGTGCTCGATGAGGGGTTCGAGGCCCTCGCTCGACACCCCGCCCCGACCGGGATCCTCGGTGAGGTTGACCTGCACGAAGCAGTCGACGGACGCCTCGTCGGAGCGCAGTGCGTCGACGAGCGCGGCACGGTCGACGGAGTGGATGGCCGTCGCGTATGCGCGCACCTGCCTCGCCTTCTTGCTCTGCAGCTGGCCGACGAAGTGCCAGCGAACACCGAGTCCCTCGAGTGCGGCGGCCTTCGCCTGCGCCTCCTGATGGCGGTTCTCGCCGATATCGAGCACGCCGAGCGCCGCCAGTTCTGCGACGAGCGACGGCGGATGGAACTTCGTCACGACGATCGTCGTGATCTCGGATGCCTCGCGCCCGGCTTCGGTCGCGGCTTCCGCGATGCTCGTACGCACGACGGCGAGACGGTCGGCGAGGTCGCTCATGAGCCTCGCCGCCCGTCGTGGCAGCGCCCGGTCACTTGAGGAAGTCGGGGATGTCGAGGTCGTCGCTGTCGTCGCCGAACGCGGGGTCGGAGACGATCTGGTCGGCCGTCGTGGTCTCGACCTCGCCCCAGTTCGCCGTCTCGACGAGTTCGTCGATATCGATCTCGCCCATGACGTCGGCGGCCGAGTCGCTGCCGAGCGCAGAGCCGCCCCCGAGCCCCGAGCCTGCGCCGACCGTCGCGCCGACCGCTGCGGGCACGAAGTTCGTACGCCGCGCCTCGACGGGCTTGGCATTCGGCTCGCCGCCGTCGAAGCCGGCCGCGATGACGGTGACTCGGACCTCGTCGCCGAGCGTGTCGTCGATGACGGCCCCGAAGATGATGTTCGCCTCGGGGTGCACCGCCTCTTGAACGAGACGTGCGGCATCGTTGATCTCGAAGATGCCGAGATTCGAGCCGCCCTGGATCGAGAGCAGCACGCCGTGTGCGCCGTCGATCGACGCCTCGAGCAGCGGACTGGCGACCGCGAGCTCCGCCGCCTTGATCGCACGGTCTGCCCCACGGGACGAGCCGATGCCCATGAGCGCCGATCCGGCGCCCTGCATGACCGACTTCACGTCGGCGAAGTCGAGGTTGATCAGGCCCGGCGTGGTGATGAGGTCGGTGATGCCCTGGACGCCGGCGAGGAGGACCTGGTCGGCGGTGGCGAACGCCTCGAGCATCGAGATGCCGCGGTCGCTGATCTCGAGCAGTCGGTCGTTCGGCACGACGATGAGGGTGTCGACCTCTTCCTTCAGGCGTGCGACGCCCTGCTCGGCCTGCGTCTGCCGACGCTTGCCCTCGAAGCCGAAGGGCTTCGTGACGACACCGATCGTGAGCGCGCCGATCGACTTCGCGATGCGCGCGACGACCGGGGCACCGCCGGTGCCGGTGCCGCCGCCCTCGCCGGCCGTGACGAAGACCATGTCGGCACCCGCGAGCGCCTCTTCGATCTCCTCTGCGTGGTCTTCGGCGGCGCGGCGGCCGACCTCGGGGTCGGCGCCCGCTCCGAGGCCGCGCGTGAGGTCGCGGCCGACGTCGAGCTTGACGTCGGCGTCGCTCATCAGCAGGGCCTGCGCGTCGGTGTTGATCGCGATGAACTCGACCCCGCGCAGGCCGAGTTCGATCATGCGGTTGACGGCGTTGACACCGCCGCCGCCGATCCCGACGACCTTGATGACCGCGAGGTAGTTCTGGTTTGTCGACATGACCGGCCTTCCGTGCGAACTCTGAACCCTGAACCTCTAGTCGAAGGTTAAAGTTTTGCTGAGTATGCAATTCCTGAATTCGACGGTAGGTGCCCGACCGCGCACTCCCCCGCAAGCCGCGCCCGCGTGTCGCGATCCGGCTCGCGAGAACGCCACCGGAGTCGACCCAGGTCGGCGATCGGGGCGATCAGTACGTCACTGCGCTCTCGGGTGACGACACGTCATAGCCCGACACCGAATCGGGCGGCGCGACGGCCATGAGCCGCGCGAGCACGACCGCCTTCACGGCCGACTCGCTCGCCCCGCCCCACACCACGGGCACGCCGCCGGCGAGCTCGAGGCGCACGTCGTCGGCCGTCTCGGCCGAGGCGCCGACGAGTTGCGCTCGCACCTCGGCCGGGAGGCTGCGCACGACCGCGGCGACCGCGCGGAACCCTTCGCTGCCGATGCCGCCCTCGACCGAGATGAGCGGCTGGCCCTCCGGCCGCTCGGCCGGCCGTTCGATGACGACACCGGCACCGTCGACGAGTTCGAGCCCGCCGTCGGCCTCGATGACGCCGACCGGAGTCCGCTCGACGATGCGCACGACGAGTGTTCCCGGCGGGATCGTCTCGGTCGAATAGGTCTCGATGAGCGAGAAGTCCGCGAGCGCATCATGCACGGCGTCGCGGGAGATCATCGGCAGGGGGGTGCCGAGCTCGTCGTCGAACGCCGCGACGATGTCGGCCGGCGGAATGCGCTGCGCGCCCTCGACGCGCACCTCGCTCAGTGCCATGAGCGGGGAGTATGCGCCCACGACGACGCCGATCGTGACGAGTGCGACCGCTCCCCCGGCCACCGACCACGCGACCCGGCGATGACGCGAGCGTTTCGTGAAGCGCCGCACCTCCTGACGTTCGTAGCGCCGTCGCTCACGCGCGGCCGCGGAGAGGGCCCGCCTCGCGGTGCGCGAGTCGTCCGGGATTCCGACGACATCGGACTCGGCGGCACCCTCCCGGGACGATCCGCCAGCGGCCGGCTCGCCCGCGGTGCGCCGCAATGGACCGAGGTCGATGGGTTCGGTCGTCACGCGATCGGGATCGGCCGCACGTTCGCGACCGCGCGCAGTGCGGGCCCCGGCCCGCGTCGGGGCCGCCGTCGACGCGGCAGGTGCGGACGGGACATCCGATCGCTTCGCCGACGGCGCCGAGGAACCCGAACCGGCGCCCTGCGGACGTGCCGCGGGGCGGTCGAATCCCTGCGGCCGCTTCACCGGCGGCCCGCCGTCATCCGCGCTCCTGCTCGAGCGACTGGAGCAGCTGCGGCACGATGCGGTACACGTCGCCGCAGCCGAGCGTGATCACGAAGTCGCCCTCGCGAGCGATCTTCGCGGTGAGGTCGGCGGCCTGCTGCCAGTCGGGCACGAACGCGACGTGCGACTTGTCGGTGAACCGCTCGCTGACGAGTGCGCCGGTCACGCCGGGCACCGGATCTTCGCGGGCGCCGTACACGTCGAGGACCACCGTCTCGTCGGCGTACTGCTCGAGCACATCGGCGAACTCCTGCGCGAACGCCTGGGTGCGGCTGTACGTGTGCGGCTGGTGGACGGCGATGATGCGGCCCGCGCCGACGACGGTGCGCGCCGCGGCCAGTGCGGCTGCGACCTCGGTCGGGTGGTGCGCGTAATCGTCGTAGACGCTCACGCCGCCGACCGTGCCGTGCAGTTCGAAGCGTCGGCCCGTGCCTGCGAAACGGGCGATGCCGGCGAGGGATGCCGCGGGGTCGAAGCCGAGACCGACGAGCACCGCGAACGCGCCCGCGGCATTGATGGCGTTGTGCCGCCCCGGGATCCGCAACGTCGCCCGGTGAACGGCCCCCTCGTACGAGACGGCGAACGAGACCGGGCCGTCGGTCCGGATGTCGTGGACCCGCACCGTGGCATCGGCCGCCTCACCGAACGTCACGACGTGCTCGTGCGCGAGTCGCTCGGTGACCCGCTTCGCTCCCGCGTCGTCGGAGGAGATCACCACGAGTTCGCTCGCGCGATCGGCGAAGTCGACGAACGCCTGTTCGAACGAGTCGCGCGAGCCGTAGTGGTCGAGGTGGTCGGGGTCGACGTTCGTGATGAGCGCCACCGCGGTGTCGTAGAGCAGGAAGGAGCCGTCGGACTCGTCGGCCTCGACGACGAACAGGTCGTCGGAGCCGGCCGCCGACGAGACGCCCAGCTCGTCGATGACGCCGCCGTTGACGAAGCTCGGGTCGGCGCCGAGCGCGAGCAGGCCGGTGATGATCATGCCGGTCGACGTGGTCTTCCCGTGCGCGCCCGCGACGGACACGAGCCGCTGCCCCGAGATGAGCCAGGCGAGCGCCTGCGAGCGGTGCAGCACCGGCAGCCCCCGCTCGAGGGCGAGCTGGTACTCGGGGTTGTCCTGCCAGAGCGCACCGGTCACGACGACCGCCTCGGCATCTCCGACGTTCGCGGCATCGTGGCCGATCGCGACCTCGGCGCCGAGCGCGCGCAGGGCCGTGATGTTCGCGGAGTCGCGCACGTCGGAGCCGGTGACCCGATGCCCCGCGTCGATGAAGAGCCGCGCGATGCCGCTCATGCCCGAGCCGCCGATGCCGACGAAGTGCACGGCGCCGAGCTCGGCGGGGATCTGGGCGGTGAGGTCGGGCTTGATGGTCACTGGAGCGTTCTTCCTCGGGTGCGGTCGCTGCGGGGGTCGGGTGGCCGGTGGGCCGATTCGTCGATCCGGCGGATGCCGCGACATCCGCTCACTCCAACGTTACGCGCTGCTCGACGTGCGGCCGGCTGCCCCGCCGAGCGCGGCGTCGACGAGCGCCACCATGCGGTCGGTGCCGTCGAGCATGCCGGCGGATGTCGCGGCGCGCGCCATGCGGTCGACGCGTGCAGCGTCGGCCAGGAGCGGGACCAGCTCGTCGCGCACCCACGCGGGCAGGAACCGCGCATCGTCGACCAGGATGCCTCCCCCGGCTCCGACCACACCCGCGGCGTTGAACCGCTGCTCGCCGTTGCCGACGGGATACGGCACGTAGACGGCGGGAATGCCGAGGGCCGCGAGCTCGCTGACGGTCGCGGCGCCGGCGCGCGACACCGCGAAGTCGGCGATCGCGAGTGCGAGATCCATGCGGTCGGCGTACTCGACCATGCGGTAATCGGCGATGCCGGGGTCGGTCACCTCGGACTTCGCACCGGTGATGTGCAGCACCTGCCATCCGGCCGCGGTCAGCATGTCGGCGCTGTCGACCATCGTGCGGTTGATGCGGCGTGCGCCGAGCGATCCGCCGGTCGCGAGCAGCACAGGGCGTGCGGGGTCGAGGCCGAAGAACGCCGCGGCCTCGTCGCGGAGGGCGCCGCGATCGAGCTGCTCGATCTCGCGACGCAGCGGCATGCCGACGACGGTGGCGTGCGGCAACGGCGTTCCCTCGAAGGCGACGCCGACGGCACCTGCCGTGCGGGCGCCGAGCCGGTTCGCGAGCCCGGGCTTCGCATTCGCCTCGTGGATCGCGACCGGGATCCCCGCCCGGCGGGCCGCGAGGTAGGCCGGCGTCGACACGTACCCGCCGAAGCCGACGACGACGTCGACGTCGCGCTCGTCGATGATGCGTCGCACGTCGGCGATCGACGTCCGGAATCGCGACGGGAAGGCCACGGCCGCACGGTTCGGCCGACGCGGGAACGGCACCTTCGCGATCGTGAGCAGTTCGTACCCGCGCGCCGGGACGAGCCGGGCTTCGAGCCCCTCGGCGGTGCCCAGCACGAGCACGTCGGCGTCGGGGTCGCGTTCACGCAGCCGGTCGGCGACGGCGAGCAGGGGGTTCACGTGGCCGGCGGTGCCACCGCCGGCGAGCAGGTAGACGGTCATCGCGCTGCGCGTCCCGCCTTGGCCGCCTTGCGCGCGGCCACCCGGGCCGCGGCGCGCGCCGGCGCGCCTGGGTCGCGCGCGACCGAGAGCACGATGCCGATCGCGAGCAACGTCGTGAGCAGCGCCGTGCCGCCGGCGGAGACGAGCGGCAGCGGAACGCCGAGGATGGGGAACACACCGAGCACGACACCGATATTGACACACGCCTGCCCGATGACCCACACGAGCACCGCCGCGGTCGCCGCCTTCGCGAACGGCGTGCGCGCCGAGCGCAGCACCCGCACGAAGGCGACCGCGAGCAGCGCGAACAGTCCGATCACGACGACCGCGCCGATGAGGCCGAGCTCCTCGCCGATGATCGCGAAGATGAAGTCGTTGTCGGCCGCCGGCAGCCACGACCACTTGGCCGCCGAGTTGCCGAGGCCCACCCCGAACACCCCGCCGTTCGCGAGGGCGTAGGTGCCGTGCTGGATCTGCCAACAGGTGTTGATCGCGTCGCCCGTGCCCCCGACCTCGCAGTCCGCGTCGAGGAACGACATGATGCGGCGCATTCGGTTCTCGCTCGAGGCCGCGACGACGGCGAACACGGCGGCGGCGGCGATGATCGGCAACAGCAGCAGTCGCAACCGGACGCCGATGAGGAAGAGCGCGCCGAGCAGCATTCCGCCCATGACCATGACGGTGCCGAGGTCGCCGCCGAGGAGCACCAGGCCGATCGCCCCTCCGCCGACGAGCACGATCGGGAGGATCCCCTTCGTGAAGTCGCCGAGGTACTCCTGCTTCTTCGTGACGATGAGCCCGAGCCACATGACGAGCGCGACCTTGATGAACTCCGACGGCTGGAACTGGATCGGCCCGATCGCGAGCCAGTTCGTGTTGCCGCCGACCTCGATGCCGAGCGGCGTCGCGACGACGAGCAGCTGCAGCGCGCACGAGGCGAGCAGCACGGGCCACGCGATGCGCATCCAGAACCGCTCCGGCATGCGGCTCGCGAGCAGCATCGCAGGAATTCCCACGACCGCGAAGACGGCCTGCCTGATCGCCTGGTCGAGGAATCCGCCGTCGGCGATGTAGGACTCGACGAGCGACGACGACAGCACCATGACGAGTCCGAAGACCACGAGGAAGAGCGTCGTGCCGAGCAGTAGGAAGTAGTCGGCCGACTCGACCCGGAAGACTCGGCCCAGTCGGATGCGGGCGGCCGAGATGCCCGAGGCGGACTCAGGCTTGGCCGGTCGGGTCGTGCGGGGCGGAGTCGCCATCCGCCTCACCTCCCAGCATCGATCTGACCGCTTCGTGGAACCGCCTGCCGCGATCGCCGTAGTCGGCGAACTGGTCCATCGACGCCGCCGCGGGCGCGAGGAGCACGGTGTCGCCGTCTTCGGCGACCGCCGCCGCCAGTGCGACCGCGTCGGGCATCACCTGATCAGTGTCGGCCGCGACGACCTCGAACACGGGCAGTTCGGGCGCGTGTCGGCCGAACGCCGCGACGAGTGCGGCTCGATCGACCCCGATCACGATCGCCGCGCGAAGCCGTGCGACGTGCGCCGCGACGAGCGAGTCGACGTCGACGCCCTTCAGCAGGCCGCCGACGATCCACACGACCTTGCCGAATGCAGCGAGCGACGCCTGTGCGGCGTGCGGGTTCGTCGCCTTCGAGTCGTCGATCCAGCGGATGCCCCCGGCAAGGGCCACCGTCTCGATGCGGTGTGCGTCGAGACGGAACTCGCCGAGCGCATCGTGGATGACCGCGACGGGAACCCCGAACGAGCGCGCGAGCGCCGACGCGGCGAGAATGTTCGCGACGACGTGCGGCGCGGTGAGGCCGCGCGGTTCGAGCTCGTCGAGCGTCGTGATCTCGAGGGCCGAGGTGCGGCGGTCGTCGAGGAAGGCACGATCGCAGAGGATGCCGTCGACGACGCCGAAATCGCTCGGCCCCGGGACATCCAGCCCGAATCCGATCGCGCGGGCGCCCTCCTCGACCTCGGCGTCCTCGACCATGCGGCGCGTCGCTTCGTCTCCGCGGTTGTAGACGCACGCGATCTTCGTGTTCTCGTAGACGGTCGCCTTCGCCGCCCTGTACGCGTCGAACGACCCGTGCCAGTCGAGGTGGTCGTCGGCGACGTTCAGCACGACGCTCGACCACGGGTGCAGCGCTCCCGGCCCGGTCTTCGGCAGGTGGTGCAGCTGGTAGCTCGAGAGCTCGACGACGAGCACGTCGAAGCCGCTCGGGTCGCGTACTGCGTCGAGCACGGGAACGCCGATGTTGCCGCACGGCGCGGCCCGCAACCCGTTGGCGGCGAGGAACGTGGCCGTCATCTGCACCGTCGTGGTCTTGCCGTTCGTGCCCGTGACGAGGATCCACTCGGCGGTGTTCACCTTGTCGCGCACGCGCCAGGCGAGTTCGATGTCGCCCCAGACGGCGACGTCGGCACCGCCGGCCCACTCGAGGACCGGGTGGTCGGGATGGAACCCGGGCGACACGATGATCACCTCTGGTGCGAACGCCGCGAGCTCGGCGGGCACGTCGCCGAGCGGATGCCGCAGCAGGCGCGCCCCGATGACCTCGAGGATCCTCGCCCGGTCGTCGTCGACCTCGGGCGCGATGACGAGCACGTCGGCACCGAGCTCGGTGAGCGTGTCGGCGGCCGCGAACCCGGTGACGCCGACCCCGAGCACCGCGACCCTGAGCCCGGCCCAGTCGGCGTTCCAGCTGGTCAGGGCGTCGAGCCTCGCCGCACTCGAAGCGTGGGCTTCGCCCATCAGCGCTGCAGCCATTCGAAGTAGAACGCGCCCACGCCGGCGGCGACGAACAGGCCGCCGATGATCCAGAACCGCACGACGATCGTGACCTCGGCCCAGCCCTTCAGCTCGAAGTGATGGTGGATCGGACTCATGAGGAAGATCCGCTTGCCTCGAGTGAGCTTGAAGTACGCGCGCTGCACGATGACCGAGCCGGTCTCCATGACGAAGAGGCCGCCGATGATGATGACCAGCAGCTCGGTGTGGCTGACGATCGCGAGGGCGGCGAGGGCACCGCCGAGGGCGAGCGAACCGGTGTCGCCCATGTAGATCTTCGCCGGGTTCGTGTTCCACCAGAGGAATCCGATGAGGCCGCCGACGATCGCCGTCGCGACGATCGCGATGTCGAGGGGGTCGCGCACGTCGTATGCGCGATAGGCGTCGCTCGGATTCAGGTTCGGGCTGAAGAGGGACTGGTTGAACTGCCAGAAGCCGATGATGACGAACGACCCGATCGCGAGGATCGAAGCGCCGCCCGCGAGGCCGTCGAGCCCGTCTGTGACGTTGACGCCGTTCGATGCGGCGACGGTGATCAGGCAGATCCAGACGACGTAGAGGACGATGCCGACGACCGTGCCGAACACCATGAAGTCGAGCGGCAGGTCACGGATGAACGAGATCTTCGTGTTCGCCGGCGTGATGCCCATCTCGTTCGGGAACTGCAGTGCCAGCAGCGCGAATCCCGCGGCGATGACCACCTGCCCGAGCACCTTCGCCCAGCCGCCGAGTCCGAGGCTCTGCCGCTTGCGGGTCTTCAGGAAGTCGTCGAGGAAGCCGACGAGGCCGAGTCCCACCATCATGCCGAGCACGAGCAGGCCCGACGCGGTCGGACGCTCGCTCGAGAAGAGCAGGGTCGCCCCGAAGTAGCCGAAGAGCGCACCGAGGATGAAGATGATGCCGCCCATGGTGGGCGTGCCGCGCTTGACGTGGTGGCTCTGCGGCCCGTCGTCGCGGATGAACTGACCCCAGCCGAGCCGTGTGAACAGCCGGATGAAGAGCGGGGTCAGGAACAGCGTGAAAGCGAGCGACAACGCCCCGGCGGTCAACAGTGCTCTCACGCGAACCATTCTCCCAGTCGATCGCCGAGCAGACGCAGACCCGCCGCGTTCGACGATTTCACCAACACCGTGTCGCCCGGGCGCACGGAGGACACGACGAGGTCGAAGGCCTCGTCGGCAGTCTCGACGTAGGCCGACTCGCCGGCCCACGATCCTTCGTTGATCGCCGTGATGTGCAGGCGCCTCGCGCCCTGGCCCACGACGACGAGCTGCGAGATGCCGAGCCGCACCGCGAGGAGGCCGATGCGATCGTGCTCCTCCCCCGAGAACTCGCCGAGCTCGCTCATCTCGCCGAGCACGGCGATCGTGCGCGTTCCCGGCTCCTTGACCTGCGCGAGCGTCTTCAGCGCCGCCGACATCGAGTCGGGGCTCGCATTGTAGGCGTCGTTGATGATCGTGATGTCGTCGCGGCCGCCCATGAGCTGCATGCGCCAGCGTTCGGCGAGGGTCACCTGCTGGAGCGCGTCGACGATGTCGGCGAGCGGCACCCCGAGTTGGAGCGCAGCGGCAGTCGCGGCGAGGGCGTTCATGACGTGGTGCTCGCCGAGCACCCCGAAACGCACACGAGCGGATGCCTCATCGGGGGCCGTGATCGTGAACTCGGTGCCGCGTGCGTGCACGACGAGGTCGGTCGCACGCACATCGGCCCGTTCGCCGAGGCCGAACCAGACCACGCGCGCGGCGGTGCGGTCGGCCATCGACGCGACCCGCGGGTCGTCGACGTTGAGGACCGCGACCTCGTCGGCCGCCAGCCCGGTCACCATTTCTGACTTCGCGAGCACGGTTCGCTCGATGCCGCCGAACTCACCGGCGTGGGCGAGCCCGACCTTCAGCACGATGCCGATGTCGGGGTGCGCCATGCGCACGAGACGCGCGATCTCCCCGACCGCCGAGGCTCCCATCTCGGCGACGAGGAACTCGGTGTCGTCGGTGAGCTCGAGCGCGGTGATCGGCCCGCCGACCTCGTTGTTGAAGGATTTGCGCGACGCGACCGTGTCGCCGTGCCCCTGCAGGATCGCGCGCAGCAGGTTCTTCGTGGTGGTCTTGCCGTTCGAGCCCGTGACACCCACGACCTTGAGCCGACCGCGCGCGCGAACCCGGCGCACGACCTCGGTCGCGAGTGCGCCGAGCGCGTCGACCGAGTCGGCGACGACGACCTGGGGCACGGCGAGGTCGAGCGGGTGCTCGACGACGAGCAGCGCAGCGCCCTGCTCGGCGGCTGCCGGTGCGAAGCGGTGCCCATCGTCGAACTCCCCGCGCTTGGCGAAGAACACGTCCCCGGAGCCGATCTCACGGGAGTCGGTCGTGACCGCGCCCGAGACGACGGTCTGGGGCGAGGCATCCGTCTCGTCGAGATGCAGCGTGCCGCCGGTCGCCGACGCGACCTCGGCCAGGGTGAGCGCGATCACTCGAGCCACCCCGCATCGCGGAGCGCCTGCTTCGAATCTTCGCGCGCCGAATAGGGCAGCTTCACGCCGCGCACCTCGTGGTAGTCCTCATGGCCGGGGCCGGCATACAGGATCGCATCTCCTTCGTCGGCGAGGGCGAGCGCGGCGCGGAACGCCTCGCGGGGGTCGGCGATCTCGTGGATCTCACGGTCGGGCACCGCGGCTCGGGCACCCTCGATCAGCGCCGCGCGGATCGCGGCCGGGTCTTCGAATCGCGGATGGAAGTCGGTGACGACGACCACGTCGGCACCGCGGGCCGCGATGGCACCCATCTCGGCTCGCTTCGTGGTGTCGCGGTCGCCGTCGGCGCCGAAGACCATGATCACGCGACCCGTCGTGAACCGGCGGATCGCCGCGAGGGTCTGCAGGAACGCGTCGGGGCTGTGGCCGTAGTCGATGTACACGATCGGCCCCCGCTCGCCCGAGATGCGCTCGGCGCGGCCCGGGATGTACGCATCGATGCCGCCGTCGCGCTCGAGCACCTCGGCGACGCGGGCGAACTCGTAGCCCGCGTCGACGAGCATGACGATCGCGAGCGCCGCGTTCGCCGCCATGTACCAGCCGAGCAGAGGAACACGCGTCTCGAGCCGACGGCCGTCGGCGCCCTCGAGCACGAACGACGTGTACGCCGCCTCTTCGTCGAGCACGGTGAGACGCCAGTCGGCCGCGACGTCGGCACGGGTCGTCAGCGTCGTCACCGGGATGCCGGCCTCGATCGCGAGCCGCTCTCCCCACGCCGAGTCGACCGTGACGACGCCGCGGCGCGCGCGCCCGGGCCGGAACAGCTCGAGCTTGGCTTCGAAGTACTCCTCGAGCGTCGCGTAGTCGTCGAGGTGGTCGTGGCTGAGATTCGTGAAGCCCGCGATGTCGAACACGAGGCCGTCGACGCGGTGGCGCGACAGCGCCTGGGCGGAGACCTCGATGCCGACGGCGCGCACGTCGACCTCGCGCATGCGGGCGAGGAGCGCGTGCAGCTCGCTCGCCTCTGGCGTGGTCAATGAGCTCGTGACCGCCTCGTCGCCGATCCGGCGCTCGGCGGTCGACGTGAGCCCGGCCACCACGCCGAGTTGGCGCAGGATGCCGTAGAGCAGGTACACGACGCTCGTCTTGCCGTTCGTGCCGGTGACGGCGAACAGCGTCGCAGGGTTGTCGGCAGTGCGGTGGATCCACGCGGCGACGTCGCCGAGCGCGGCCCGAGCGTCGTCCGCCACGAGGATCGGCAGTCCGACGTCGGCGGCGAGCACGGCGCCGGCCTCATCGGTCAGCAGCGCCACGGCGCCGGCCTCACGGGCGGCGGCGGCGAACTGAGCGCCGTGGACGTTCCGGCCGGGGACGCCGACGTAGAGATCGCCGGGGCGCGCCGCAGAGGACGAGAGGCCGACGCCCGTCACTTCGAGGTCGCCGAGCTCGCCGCGCACGTCGAACCCGAACTCATCGGCGAGGCCGCGGAGCGATCGGGGGCTCGGGTGCTGCGGCCGGAGGGCCGTTGGAGGCGATCCGGTCACGAACCCAACTTTCTCACCAGGTGGCTGGCAGTTCGGGCGCCGGGGCGCCGGATGGAACGGTCCGATACTTCTTCAGCACCTGGCTCATCACCTCTTGGAAGACGGGCGCGGATGCGGCGGACGAGTTCATCTTAACGGGATTCATGATGCTCACCGAAACGACGAACTCCGGGTCATCCGCCGGAGCGAAGCCCGAAACCGACACCAGATAGCCGCTCAGGTAGCCGCCCTGCCCGTCGGGAACCTGCGCCGTCCCGGTCTTCGCGGCGACCCGGTAGCCGGGGATGTTCCACTTGTCGGCGAGCCAGCCCTCGGCGTACACGCGCTCGAGCATCGCGGTCGTCTCGTCGGCGGCCTTCTCGGAGACGACCCGCCTGCCCTCGGCCTCGGTCTCAGTGGTCTCGCCGTTTGCACTGCGACAGCTGTCGACGAGCGAGACGGGCATGCGCACGCCGCCGTTCGCGAGCGTCTGGTACACGCTCGCGATCTGCACGGCCGTCGTCGTGAGGCCCTGCCCGAACATGGTCGCGTACTTGGTCTGGTTGTCCCACTCTTCAGGGCCGCCGTGCAGGTCGCCCGGCTCCTCGCCCGAGAAGCCCACCTCAGTGCGTTCGCCCAGCCCGAACCTCAACATGTCGTCGTACCGCTGCTGGTCGGTGAGCCGCTCGCCGAACATCGACATCGCCGTGTTCGACGAGTCGATGAGCATGCCGGTCATCGTGTACGGGGTCGGGCCGTGGAAGAAGCTGTCATTGATGTCGGCGCCGTTCGACGGTTCGTACCGGTAGTCGGCGGTGACCCGGCTGAGCGGGTCGCCCTTGCCCGCATTGATGACGGATGCCGAGGTGAGGGCTTTGAACGTCGAGCCCGGCTCGAACGGCGCGGTGAACGACCGCGAACCGCGGTCGGCCACGGCCGTCGCGGCAGGATCATTGGGGTCGATCGTCGGCACGTCGGCGACAGCGAGCAGCCGACCCGTCTTGGCCTCCATGACGGTGACGGTCGCCCAGTCTGCGCCGACGGCCCGGCGCTGCTCCTCGGCGATGCGCTGCACGAAGAACTGCAGGTCGGCGTCGATCGTGAGCTGGAGCGTGCCGCCGTCGTGCGCCTCCTTGTGCACCACCTCGGTGCCCGGGATCCGCACCCAGTCCTTGAGGCTGTGCAGGTAGCTCACCTCGCCGTCCTCGCTCGCGAGGCAGTCGTCCTCGGAGAGCTCCAGACCCGCGAGCGACTCGCCGTCGGGGTTGAGGAAGCCGATCAGGTTGCCGGCCACGGCGCCGTTCGGGTAGCGGCGGCTCGGGTGCTGGTAGGGGACGACCCACGGGATGTCGAGCTTCTTGACCGCCTCGTACGTCGCCGTGTCGACGAGCTTCGCGACGTACTCGAAGTCATCGTCGGGATTCTCGGCAATGGCCGACGTGATGATGCCCTGCACCTGGTCGGCGGTGAGCCCGACCACCGCGCCGAGTTCGGCCACGACCTGCTCGAGCGGAACCTCGACCTCGGTCGTCTTGCCGGGATCGGCCGGATCGGGCACCTCGCGCGTCACCGGGCCCTTCGCCGCCTGCTTCGGCGAGAGCGCGATGTCGTAGCGCATGACGGTGTCGGCGAGCACCTGCCCGTTGGCGTCGACGATGTCGCCGCGCGCCCCGTAGACCGTGACGGGCACCGACCGTGCGTCCTGCGCCTGCACGTTCAGCGCCGACGCCCGGACGATCTGGACGTCGACGAGCTTCACGACGAAGACGCCCACGAGGACGACCATCACGATCGCGAAGACGAGGATCCGCCGCATCGGGTACCGGCTCGTTCGGTTCATCCGCTTCAGGTTCCTCGTTCGTCGGGCTCGTGCGTTTCTGCGGTCGTCAGTGGGTCGCGGGTGTCGGCAGGGTGCCGTCGACCGGTGGTGGTGCCGGCGCGTGATCGGGGATCGCCTCCCCCGCATTGCCGGCAGCGCCCGGCGCCTTTCCCTGCGCCGGACTCTGCCCCTGCGTCGGAGTCTTCTCGGTCTGCTGCTCGGTGACGAGCGGCACGCCGTCGATCAGCGCGTTCGGAACGAGCGGAGCGGTCGCCCCCGGCGCTCCGTCGGCGGCTGCCGGCTCGCCGAGCACGGCCCCGTCGGAGAGTCGCAGGTAGACGGGGCTGGCGTTCGGCACCATGCCGAGTGCCTCGGCGTTCGCCGCGAGGTACTGCGGAGACTGCACGCGGTCGAGGTCCTCGCGCAACTGCTGCTCCTGTCGTGCGAGCTTCGCCTGGTCGATCTGGTACTTGTCGACCTCGTAGGCCCCCTGCGTGACCGCGATCGAGAGCAGCAACTGCGCCACGACGATGGCGGCGACACCAGCGACCGCGATGATCGCGTACGCAAGGCGGGGTCTGGCCCGGCGGACCGCCTCGGGCGCGGGCCGCAGCCAGCGCAGGCGATCGGGCGCCCGCTCGGGCGCCGGAATGGACTGGGCCGGCACTGCACTCATGACGGCCTCCTCACT
This sequence comes from Agromyces cavernae, assembly GCF_021044935.1. Taxonomy (GTDB): domain Bacteria; phylum Actinomycetota; class Actinomycetes; order Actinomycetales; family Microbacteriaceae; genus Agromyces; species Agromyces cavernae. Next base: position 86,618 of record NZ_JAJNMP010000002.1, on the reverse strand, counting down.
CGTTCCGCGGCGCGCAGTCGCACCGGTTTCGCACGCGGGTTCTCCGCCTGCTCGGCCTCGCTCGCCAGCTCGGCGCCCCGCACGAGGAGCTTGAACTGCGGGCGGTGTTCGGGCAGCTCCATCGGCAGCCCTGCCGGTGCCGTCGAGCTCGACGCGGCCTGCAGCACCCGCTTGACGATGCGGTCCTCGAGCGACTGGTAGGCGAGCACGACGATGCGACCGCCGACCGCGAGCGTGTCGAGGGCCGCGGGCATCGCCCGCTCGAGCACCGAGAGCTCCTCGTTCACCTCGATGCGCAATGCCTGGAACACGCGCTTGGCCGGATGGCCCTGCCGCTGCACCGCCACGGGCGTCGCCGCCTGGATGACGGCCACGAGCTGCGCCGAACGCGTGATCGGGGCTTCGGCCCTGGCGCGCACGATGGCGCGCGCGTAGCGGGCGGCGAGCTTCTCTTCGCCGTAGTCGAGGAAGATGCGCCGCAGCTCGTCTTCGCTCGCCTCGGCGACCACGTCGGCCGCGGTGCGCCCGCTCGTCGGGTCCATGCGCATGTCGAGCGGCGCATCCTTCGAGTAGGCGAATCCGCGCTCGGCGCGGTCGAGCTGCAGCGACGACACGCCGAGGTCGAAGAGCACCCCCTGGACTTGGCGGAAGCCCTCGGAGCGCACGGCATCGGCGATCCCGTCGTAGACCGTGTGCACGAAGCGCGCGCGGTCGCCGAACTTCGCGAGGCGCTCGCGTGCGATGCCGAGCGCGTCGGTGTCGCGGTCGAGTCCGACGACCGTGAGGTTCGGGAACCGCTCGAGGAATGCGGCGGTGTGGCCGCCCATGCCGAGGGTGGCGTCGACGAGCACGGCGCCGTCGTCGGAGATCGCGGGGGCGAGCAGTTCGAGCGTGCGCTCGAGCATCACCGGGGTGTGGATGTGTTCGATGTCCATGGTTCCGCCTTGTCTTCGTGGGCCTCGGGTCCCGATCCCCATCCGTTCGTCCTGATGCGGGGAAGTGCACCAGGCCCGGCCGGCTGGGAGTCGGGGCCCGAGGATCAGAAGAGTCCGGGGATCACCTCCTCCGCCGTTTCCGCGAAGGCCGCCTCCTGCTCGGCGAGGTAGCTCTGCCACGCCGCCGCATCCCAGATCTCCACCCGGCTGCCGGCCCCGATGACCGTGAGGTCCCGGTCGAGCCCCGCGTAACCGCGGAGATTGGCTGGGATGGTGACCCGATGCTGCTTGTCGGGGGTCTCCGCGGACGCCCCCGAGAGGAAGACGCGCATGTAGTCGCGCGCCTGCTTGCTCGTCACCGGGGCTTGGCGGATCTTGTCGCTCATGCTCTCGAACTCACGTGCGCTGAACACGTAGAGGCAGCGCTCCTGCCCCCGCGTGAGCACGAGTCCGTTCGAGAGCTCGTCCCGGAACTTCGCCGGAAGAATGACGCGGCCCTTCTCATCGAGCTTCGGCTCGTACGTCCCGAGGAACACCGCACCACCCCCCTTCCTCCGGCCAGGATCCAGGTGGGCCCCACTTTACTCCACTCCCATCCACTCTTCAACGACATTCGCTCGTTTTCGTTGGAGGTGCGGTACAGAATCCCCGAGAATCCGGCGGATTCATCGAGTGGAGCGGAGTGGAGGGAATTCGCTGGGAATACGGCGAGAGCGTGATCGGGCGCAACGGAATCCCTCGCGGATGCCCCGGCCCCCGCCATCCCGACGCGGAATCCTGCGGGTCGACACGACGGAACGGGCCGATCCGGCGATCGACCCGCTCATGTGGCGCGAAGTGGAGGAGTGGGGTGGTGCGAAGTGGAGGGAACGAGAAACGGGCCGATCATCCGATCGACCCGTTCAGCTGCTGCGAGGTGGAGGACCTAGTCGTGGCCCTCCTGACGGCGATCCCAGCGATCGTTCATGCGGTCCATGAATCCGCCGCCCGAGCGTCGCTTGCCCTGCTGCGCCGCCTCGGTCGGCGCCGGAGCGGCCGCTCCGGTCTTCCCGGGGGTGATGGCGATGAGCACGCCGGCGAACATGAGCGCGAAACCGACGATGCCGACGATGAGGAGCTGCAGCGCGACACCCGCGATGAGGGCGCCGACGCCCGCGACGGCGAGCAGCACGCCGAGGACGATCGCGCGGTAGTTGGGTCGGCGACCACGTACTCCACCGACCGCATGCACGAAGTCGGCATCGTTGCGATAGAGGTTGCGCTCCATCTCCTCGAGAAGACGTTGCTCCTGCTCTGAAAGCGGCATCTCATTCCCCTCAGGCTCGGGATCGACGCATCCGAGTCCATTCTAGCCCTGCCTCGCCTCGGTAGGCTAGGCGGGTGGCTCATGGTTCCCGTCTGGTCGATCTGGTGCACGAACGCATCGAGGAGTTCCTCGCCGAACGTACCTCCATTCTCCGCTCGATCAGCCCCGACCTCGACCCGCTCGACGGGTTCTCACGGCGCTTTCTCAGCGGTGGCAAGCGCTTTCGGGCGCTGTTCTGCTATTGGGGATGGGAGGGCGTGCGCGGGCAGGCCTTCGACCCGTTCGAGCCCGACGGCGGACACGATCGCTACCCGGTCGTCTCGGCCGCCGCCGCCCTCGAGCTCTTCCACGCCGCGGCGCTCGTGCACGACGACATCATCGACCGTTCCGACACCCGCCGGGGGGCGCCGTCGGCGCACCGCCTGTTCGAGGGACTGCATGCCGAGAACGGCTGGGCCGGCGACGCGGCCGAGTTCGGCACCGATTCCGCGATCCTGCTCGGCGACCTGCTGCTCGGGTGGAGCGACGAACTGCTCGACGAGGGGCTCGACCCGCTCGCCGATCGCCGTGCCGCTCGAGCCGCCCGCAGGGAGTACACGCGCATGCGCACCGAGGTGACGGCCGGCCAGTACCTCGACATCCTCGAAGAGCGCGCCTGGCTCACGAAGCCCGACGACGAGCAGCGGCTGCGCGCCGAACGCGTCATCACGTTCAAGTCGGCGAAGTACAGCATCGAGGCACCGCTGCTCATCGGCGCGGCCATCGCCGGCGCCTCGTCGGGCCAACTCGAGGCGCTCCGTGACTTCGGGCTCCCCCTCGGCATCGCCTACCAGCTGCGCGATGACCTGCTCGGCGTGTTCGGCGACCCAGAGGTCACCGGCAAGCCGAGCGGCGACGACCTTCGCGAGGGCAAGCGCACGATGCTCGTCGCCATCGCCCGCGAGCGACTCGCACCGGGGCAGCGCCGTCTGCTCGACGAACTGCTCGGAGACGCCGAGCTCACCGCCGAGCAGGTCAACATGCTGCAGCGCACCATCACCGAGTGCGGAGCGGTCGACGAGGTCGAGCGCATGATCGCCGACAACGTGTCGCACGCGACGACCGCGCTCGAAGATGCGCCGCTCAGCCGCGCTGCGCGTGAAGAGCTCGGCGAGCTCGCAAAGACGGTCACTCGGCGCGCCCACTGAGCCGCGAAGGCGCGGCCCCGAACCCGAGGCTCGGTCGGACGTCGACTCGTTACGGGGTCAGGCGAGCGCCTGCGCCACCCGACGCACCTCGGACTTGCGTCCGGCCCGCAGCGCGGCGATCGGCGTGGTGCCCAGGCTGTCTTCCTCGGCGAGCAGCCAGTCGAGCGCCTCGGCGTCGCTGAATCCCGCATCGGCGAGGACGATCGCGGTGCCGTGGAGCTCGGGCACCGGCGCGTCATCACGCAGGAACACCGACGGCACCTTCAGCACGCCGTCGACGCGGGCGGCGAGCAGGTGTCGATCGTCGATGAGGCGGCGGATGCGGCTGGGGCTCTCGCCCGTCAGCTCGACGAGGTCGGGAACAGTCAGCCAGGTGGTCTCGGCGGCATCGGTCACGAAACCAAGATTGCCATGTCGGATGCCGCGACGAAAGCACTCGACCGCCGAGTCGCCGCTCCCCCGCGCGGGAGTTTGACTCGCCCCACCCGCTGTGCGACCGTGACGCGAGGGGCCGATGTGCGCATCGGTGAAGGGGGAACCATGGTCGACCACGTCGACGGCGTCGGGGGCCGCACGACGCACGACGACGAGCGACGCCGACCACGCGGCATCCGTGGCGCGCTCGCGCTGCCGCTCGCGATCGCGAGCACGATCGCGGTGACGCTCGGCATCGCGGCGCCGGCCGACGCCGCGCCGCACCAGGTGAAGCGCCAGCCGAAGGCCAAGGCGCAGAGCGGTGCGGCGAAGCGGGCCTCGAGCGCCGCGGCGACCGCGGTGCCGGCCGAGATCGTGGTCGCCGACGGCGACACGGTGAGCGGCATCGCCGAGCGCTACGGGCTCTCGACGGCCGAGGTGCTCGCGCAGAACGGACTGAGCTGGTCGAGCCTGATCTTCCCCGGGCAGCGCCTCGCGCTGCCGGGCACCACATCGCACGCCGCGCCGCCGCCGAGCCCGGCGGCCGAGATCGCGAAGCACACGGTCGTTGCGGGCGACACGGTGAGCGGCATCGCCGAGCAGCACGGACTCGACCTCGACCTGGTCCTGCGCGCAAATGGACTGGGGCGTCAGTCGCTCATCTTCCCGGGTGAGACGATCGTGCTTCCGTCGACGGAGGTCGCGACGTCGGTCGAGGTGCCGCCGCCGGCCGCACCATCGCCGGCGGTCACGGCAGGCGGCACGCACGTCGTCGTCGCGGGCGACACCGTGTGGGACCTGGCCGAACGCCACGACCTCTCGGTCGCGCAGCTCATCGACGCCAACGGGCTCGACGGCGCGGGCACGATCCGACCCGGCCAGGAGCTCACCGTCCCACGGCCGGCGACCGCCCTGCCCGTGGCATCGGTGACGGTGCCGCTCACCGACGAGATGCGCGCGAACGCGGTCATCATCGTCGAGACCGGGCGGCGGCTCGGGGTTCCCGACGCGGGGATCGTCGTGGCGCTCGCCGCCGCCGCGCAGGAATCGAGCCTGAGAAACCTCCATCGCGGCGATCGCGACTCGCAGGGCCTCTTCCAGCAGCGGCCGAGCGAGGGCTGGGGCACCGTCGATCAGGTGCTCGACCCCGTGCGGGCGACGACGGCGTTCTACGGGGGCGAGGCCAACCCGAATCCTGGACGCACGCGCGGACTGCTCGACGTCGAGGGCTGGGAGTCGATGACCGTCACCGAGGCCGCCCAGGCCGTGCAGCTGAGCGCGCATCCCGACCACTACGCCAAGTGGGAGGTCTCGGCACGGGCATGGCTCGCCGAGCTCGGCTGACGCATCACGATGGCATTGCGATCGGGATGGCGACGGCGTTTGCAACGGCCCCGGCATATGGACTTTCGTAGACTCGGAGCGTGACCACCGCGCCCGTCGACCCGATGATCGGCCGTCTGATCGACGGCCGCTATCAGGTGCGCTCGCGGATCGCGCGCGGCGGCATGGCCACGGTGTACCTCGCGACCGACCTGCGTCTCGAGCGCCGCGTGGCGCTCAAGATCATGCACGGCCACCTCGCCGACGACAACACGTTCAAGACCCGGTTCGTGCAAGAGGCGCGCTCGGCCGCGCGCCTGGCCCACCCCAATGTCGTGAACGTGTTCGACCAGGGCCAGGACGCCGACATGGCGTACCTCGTCATGGAGTACCTGCCGGGCATCACCCTGCGCGACCTGCTGAAGGACTACAAGCGCCTCACCGCAGAGCAGACGGTCGACATCATGGACGCCGTGCTCTCGGGGCTCGCGGCCGCGCACAAGGCCGGCATCGTGCACCGCGACGTCAAGCCCGAGAACGTGCTGCTCGCCGACGACGGTCGCATCAAGCTCAGCGACTTCGGTCTCGCGCGCGCCGCGAGCGCCAACACCGCGACCGGGCAGGCGCTGCTCGGCACCATCGCCTACCTCTCTCCCGAGCTCGTCACCCGCGGCATCGCCGATGCCCGCAGCGACATATATGCGGTCGGCATCATGATGTACGAGATGCTCACGGGCGAACAGCCGTATGTCGGCGAAGCGCCGATGCAGATCGCCTACCAGCACGCCAACGACTCCGTGCCGGCGCCGAGCTCGAAGAACCCGGCCGTGCCCGCCGAGATCGACGAACTCGTCGCGTGGGCGACGTCGCGCGACCCCGACGAGCGACCCCGCGACGCCCGCGAGATGCTGGATCGCCTGCGCGAGATCGAGCCCGGAATCCGGGCGTCGCACCTCCCGATCACCACCCAGGCCACAGCGGTGCTGCCCGACGTCGCCGCCATGACCGCCGGTGCGACCGCCGAGACCCATGTGCTGGGCGGCGCCCCGCTCGTCGCGACGGCCACCCACGAGGCATCCGGGGTCGACGACACCGAGGCGCTCTCGACGAGCGCCGCCCGCCGCCGCCGCCGCGGATACTGGCTGTTCGCGCTCGTGCTGCTGCTCACCGGCCTGGCCGCGGGGACCGGGTGGTACTTCGGCGCCGGCCCGGGGTCGTTCGCCACGGTGCCGAACACGTCGACGCTCGCCCCAGACGTGGCGACGAAGGCACTCGAAGATGCCGGGTTCGTGGTCGAGCCCTCCTCGCGCACCGATCCGGTGATCCCCGAAGGCCAGGTGGCCGACACCGACCCGCCCGGCGGCAGCCAGGCGCAGCGCGGCTCGACCGTCACGCTCTACGTCTCCGAAGGGCCCCAGATCCTCGACGTCCCCGTAGTCGTCGGCACCCCCGAAGCCGAAGCGCGCGAGGCGCTCGCCGCGTTCACGGTCGCCGACGCGGCGACACAGCAGTTCTCGGCCGACGTCGCCTCGGGATCCGTGATCGCCGCGCTCGACGCCGACGGTGCGGCGCTCGGTGCGACCTACCCCGAACGCGGCGCGATCACGCTCGTCGTCTCGGTCGGGCCGGTGCCACCGGTCGAAGGGCTACCTGGCGGCGACGCCGAGGCGAGACTCACCGATGCCGGCCTCGAGGTCGACTACAACGATCCCGTCTTCCACGACGAGGTGCCGGTCGACGTGGTCGTCACCGCCGACTGGACGAGCGATCCGATGCGCCCGGGCGACACGGTGGTGCTCACGCTCTCGAAGGGTCCCGACCTCGTCGAGGTCCCGAACGTCGTGACCGGGCAGACGGTCGCCCAGGCCCGCACCCAACTCGAGGAGCTCGGCTTCACGGTCGTCTCGAACGTCCCGCCGTTCCTCGAGGGTGCCGTCGTGGCCGGCACGCAGAGCCCGGTCGCGGGCGAGAAGGTCAAGCGCGGCTCAGAGGTCACCGTCAACTTCCAGCCGTAGCGCTGCGAGTCGACGCGCGCCGACCAGCGGCGGATTCCGAGATCGACCGGCACCGGGGCATCCGTCGCTCACGGATGCCCCGGCAGGGCGGTCTGCTCAGCGTGCCGCGAGCTCTTCAGCGACGAGGAACGCGAGCTCGAGCGACTGCATGTGGTTCAGGCGCGGGTCGCAGAGCGACTCATAGCGGGTCGCCAGGGTCTCTTCGTCGATCTGCTCGGAGCCGCCGAGGCACTCGGTGACGTCGTCGCCCGTCAGTTCGACGTGGATGCCGCCGGGGTGCGTGCCCGCGGCGCGGTGCGCCTCGAAGAAGCCCTTCACCTCGTCGACGACGTCGTCGAAGCGCCGCGTCTTGTAGCCGTTCGGGGTCGTGATGCCGTTGCCGTGCATGGGGTCGGTCACCCACAGCGGATCGGCGTCGCTGCGCTTGATCACCTCGAGCAGCGGGGGCAGCGCCTCACGGATCTTGCCGGCGCCCATGCGGGTGATGAACGTCAGGCGGCCCGGCTCGCGGTACGGGTCGAGCTTCTCGACGAGCTCGAGCATGACCTCGGGCGTCGTCGTCGGGCCGAGCTTCACGCCGATCGGGTTGCGCACTCGCGACAGGAAGTCCACGTGGGCGCCGTCGAGTTCGCGCGTGCGCTCGCCGATCCAGATGAAGTGGCCCGACGTGACGTAGGGCGTGCCGGTGCGCGAGTCGATGCGCGTCATCGGACGCTCGTAGTCCATGAGCAGGCCCTCGTGGCCCGTGTAGAACTCGGTGTGCTTCAGTGCCTCGAAATCGGCGCCGCACGCGTCCATGAACTTGACGGCGCGATCGATCTCGCGCGCCATCGATTCGTAGCGGGCGTTCGCCGGGTTCTGGGCGAAGCCCTGGTTCCACGAGTGCACCTGACGCAGGTCGGCGAACCCGCCCTGCGTGAAGGCGCGGATGAGGTTCAGCGTCGACGCCGCCGTGTGGTAGCCGCGGATCAGTCGCTGCGGGTCGGCCGTGCGCGACTCGGAGGTGAAGTCGTAGCCGTTGACGATGTCGCCGCGGTATGCCGGCAGCGTCACGTCGCCGCGCTTCTCGGTGTCGCTCGAGCGGGGCTTCGCGAACTGGCCCGCCATGCGGCCCATCTTCACGACGGGCATCGAGGCGCCGTAGGTGAGCACGACGGCCATCTGCAGCACCGTCTTCACGCGGTTGCGGATCTGGTCGGCGGTGGCGCCGGCGAAGGTCTCGGCGCAGTCGCCGCCCTGCAGCAGGAACGCCTCACCGCGCGCTGCCGCGGCGAGTCGTGAACGCATGGTGTCGACCTCGCCCGCGAACACGAGCGGCGGAAGGGTGGCGAGCTCGGCGGACGCCGCGTGCGCGGCCTCGGGGTCTGGCCAGGTGGGCTGCTGCTTGATCGGCAGCGTGCGCCAATAGTCGAGACCCGCGATCACGGAGGGATCTGCGAAGACGACGGGCTCGGCGAGCTGTACCACGGGAGTGTCCTGGAGGGTCGGGCGCGAATGCGCCGGAAACGGAACGGCGACGCACGTCGCGCCGCCGCTCTCCGAGCCTACCGCGACTGCGCGGCCCGTTGCTCCTTGACCGAACTCGCGTACACGTCGACGTACTCCTGGCCGCTGAGGCCACGCAGACGGTACACGAGCTCGTCGGTGACCGAGCGCAGCACGAACCGGTCCCCCTCCATGCCCTCGAAGCGCGTGAAGTCGATCGGCTCGCCGAAGATGATGCCGATGCGACGCACCTTCGGCAGGCGCTTCCCGATCGGCATGACTTCCAACGTGCCGATCATCGCGACGGGGACCACTGGGACACCCGACTCGAGCACCATGCGCGCGACACCGGTGCGACCGCGGTAGAGCTTGCCGTCGGGGCTGCGCGTGCCCTCGGGGTAGATGCCGAGGATGCTGCCGTCGGCGAGCACCTTGAGGCCCGTGTTCAGGGACGCCTCGGAGGCCTTGCCGCCCGAACGATCGATGGGCAGCTGGCCGGCCGCCTGGAAGAACACGCGCGTCGCCCAGCCCTTCAGCCCCTTGCCGGTGAAGTACTCGCTCTTGGCGAGGAAGACCACGGGCCTGGGAACCACGAGCGGCAGGAAGATCGAGTCGATGAACGAGAGGTGGTTCGAGGCGAGCACGACGGCACCGGACTTCGGCACGTTCTCGAGGCCGACGATCCACGGTCGGAAGATCGCCAACAGGATCGGACCGACCACGAGGTGCTTCATGATCCAGTAGAACACCGTGCGTTCCCTTCCCCTGACGCAGCACTTCAGCCTAGCGCCAGCACGTCACGCGTGCTCGGCGACCCACACCCGCGCAAGGTCGGCCGCCCCGACCACGCCCGCATCGTTCACGAGCTCGGCGATGACGAAGTCGGGCTCGGGGTGGTAGCCGCGAGCCGGAAGGTGCTCGGCGTAGGCCTCGCGGATCGGCTCGAGCAGCAGCTCGCCGGCTTCGGCCACCCCGCCGCCGAACACGAACCGCTGCGGATCGAGGATCGCCGAGAGGCTCGCCGCCGCCTGGCCGAGCCAGTGGCCGAGTTCGCGCAGGGCGGTCAGCGCGCCGGGGTCACCGGCCATCATGAGCGCACCGACGAGTCGCCCGTCGAGGGTTCCGTGCTCGTCGCGGGCCTGGGCGAGGGCACGTCCGACTCCCCCGGCATCGGCGACCTCGTTCGCCATGCGCAGCAATGCGCGCCCGGAACCGTACTGTTCGAGGCATCCGCGCTGCCCGCAACCGCACGCGAGCCCATCGGGGACGACGCGCATGTGGCCGAGCTCGGCGCCCGCGCCGAAGCCGCCGCGGAAGAGGCGGTCACCGGCCACGACGGCGCCGCCGACGCCCGTGCCGATCGTGAGCATCACCATGTCGCTCACCATGCGACCCGCGCCGAAGCGGAACTCCGCCCAGCCGGCGGCATTGGCGTCGTTGTCGACGACGACCGACTTGCCGACGCGGGCCTCGAGCTTCTCGCGGAACGGCTCGTTGCGCCAGTCGATGTTCGGTGCGTAATAGACCATCGATTGGGCGGCGTCGATGAACCCGGCCGCGGCGACGCCGACGGCCGCGACCCCGTCGTCGGCCGCGAGCGAAGTGATCATGGCGACGACGGCGTCCTCGAGCTTCGCCACATCGCCTGCGGGAGTCGGCACGCGCTCGCTGCGCACGATCGTGCCGAGTTCGTCGACGACCGCTCCGGCGATCTTCGTCCCGCCGATGTCGATACCGATCGCGTGCACCCGGGGAGCCGCCTTTCAGGGGGGATGAGGCATGGGCGTGCCCGGGCGAGAAGCCGACGCGAGCAACGACTAGAGTGTAGACGACCCCAATGCCGAGGCCGCGCACAGACTCGACCACGGCGCGACACGCCCGGTGCCGAAGGAGCTACCGTGATCGAATTCACCACGCCAGCCGTGGTCGCCCCAGACCCTCAGGCGAACGCCACCGACCTGCTCGTCGATCGCGTCGCCGCGACGCCCGACCTGGTGCTGTTCTCCCTTCCCACTGCCGACGGCGGCTGGTCCCCCGTCACCACGCGCGAGTTCTACGACCAGGTCATCGCGCTCGCCAAGGGCCTCGTCGCCGCCGGCATCCAGCCGGGCGACAAGATCGGGCTCATGAGCAAGACGCGCTACGAGTGGACCCTCGTCGACTTCGCCACCTGGTTCGCCGGCGCAGTGCTCGTGCCCGTGTACGAGACGAGCTCGCCCACGCAGGTGCGCTGGAACCTCGGCGACTCGGGAGCCGTCGCGATGATCGTCGAGACTCCCGACCACTTCGCGCGCTTCGACGAGGTGCACCCCGAGCTCCCCGCGATCCGCAATACCTGGCAGATCGACCTCGGCGACCTCGACAAGCTCGCCGCCGCCGGCGTCGACGTGTCCGACGAAGAGATCGAGCGGCGCCGCAACCTCGCCGTCGGGTCCGACATCGCGACCCTCATCTACACGTCGGGCTCCACCGGCAAGCCCAAGGGGTGCGTGCTCACCCACTCGAACTTCGTCGAGCTCTCCCGCAACGCTGCGGTCGCGCTCGACGAGGTCGTGAACACCCCCGGCGCGTCGACGCTCCTGTTCATCACGACCGCCCACGTCTTCGCGCGGTTCATCGCCGTGCTCGCGGTGCACGCCGGCGTGCGCGTGGGCCACCAGGCCGACACGAAGCAGCTGCTGCCGTCGCTCGGCAGCTTCAAGCCGACCTTCCTGCTCGCGGTGCCGCGCGTGTTCGAGAAGGTGTACAACGTCTCCGAGCAGAAGGCCGAGGCGGGCGGCAAGGGCAAGATCTTCCGTGCCGCTGCCGACGCCGCCGTCGAGCACTCGGCGCTGCTCGAAGAGGGCAAGAAGATCCCCTTCGGCCTCAAGGTCAAGTTCGCGCTGTTCGACCGGCTCGTCTACTCGAAGCTGCGTGCGGCGATGGGCGGCAATGTCACGTACGCCGTCTCGGGATCAGCGCCGCTCGGTCCCCGCCTCGGCCACTTCTACCACTCGCTCGGCATCACGATCCTCGAGGGCTACGGCCTCACCGAGACCACGGCGCCCGCCACGGTGAACCTCGCGACGAAGTCGAAGATCGGCACGGTCGGCCCTACGCTGCCGGGCGTCTCGATCCGACTCGCCGACGACGGCGAGATCCAGGTCAAGGGCATCGACGTGTTCAAGGAGTACTGGAACAACCCCGAGGCGACGGCCGCGTCGTTCGACGGCGAATGGTTCAAGACCGGCGACCTCGGTTCGTTCGACGAAGACGGCTTCCTCACCATCACCGGGCGCAAGAAGGAGATCATCGTCACCGCGGGCGGAAAGAACGTCTCGCCCGCAGCGCTCGAAGACCCGATCCGAGCGAACCCGCTCGTGGGCCAGGTCGTCGTGGTGGGCGACAAGAAGCCCTTCATCTCGGCGCTCGTCACGCTCGACCCCGAGATGCTGCCCGTGTGGCTCAACAACAACGGCGAAGACGCGGGCATGTCGCTCGACGAGGCGGCCGTGAACCCCGCGGTCAACGCCGAGGTGCAGCGAGCGATCGACGCAGCGAACGAGACCGTGTCGCGCGCGGAGTCGATCCGCAAGTTCACGATCCTCACGACCGAGTTCACCGAGGCGAGCGGCCACCTCACCCCGAAGATGAGCATCAAGCGCAACATCATCCTCGAGGACTTCTCGCCTCAGATCGAGGCGATGTACTCGGGCGCGCCGGCCACCGAGGGTCACTCGATCGTGAGCTGACCTTCCGAGCGACGACAGAGGGGCTCCGCGGAATTCTCCGCGGAGCCCCACTTCGCGCTCACGATGCCGGGCATCGGTGAGCCGATGCCGGAATCGGTGAACGTCAGAACCAGTCGGACTCCCGCACGGCCTTCATCGCGCTGCGCCGTTCGTCCTTCTCGAGACGGTCGAGGTAGAGCAACCCGTCGAGGTGGTCGACCTCGTGCTGCAGGGCTTGCGCCATGAGTCCGTCGCCCGCGAGCTCGATGTCGTTGCCGTCGAGGTCGATGCCGCGAACCCGTGCGAACGGATAGCGCGGTGTCTTGTGCCAGAGACCGGGTACCGACAGGCACCCCTCGTCGATCAACTGCTTGTCGCCCGAGACCTCGACGATCTCGGGGTTGAGGATGTAGCCGACCTCGCCGTCGACGTTGTAGCTGAACGCGCGCAGGTTGACTCCGATCTGCGACGCCGCGACGCCCGCTCGCCCGGGAACGCGCACACTGTCGACGAGGTCGGTCACGAGCGCGCGCACGCGATCGTCGACCTGTTCGACGGGGGCTGAGACGGTCTTCAAGACAGGGTCGCCGAACAGGCGAATGGGACGTTCCGGCAATTGCGCTCCGATCAGTGCCCGCGCTCGGCGGGCAGGCCTTCCACCACGAGGGCGGCGAGTTCTCGCGCCGCGTGCTGCGTGACGGGGCGGAGTTCCTTCCAGTTCACCACGGAACCGGCGGCGAGCTGGGGGTCGTATGGGATGCGCACGATCTCGCGAACACGCGACTGGAAGTGCGCCTCGATCTCGTCGACCTTCACGAGGTGCGTGCCCTGCGTCGCGAGGTTGATCGCGACGACCGCGTTGCGTACGAGTTCACCGAAGCCGTTCGCCTCGAGCCAGGTGAGCGTTTCGGATGCGAGACGCGCCTCGTCGACGCTGCCGCCCGAGACGATGACGATCGAGTCGGCGCGCTGCAGCGTCGCGCGCATGACCGAATGCACGATGCCCGTGCCGCAGTCGGTGAGCACGAGCGAGTAATACCGCGCGGCCAGGCCCGCGACGACGTTGTAGTCGTTGTCGTCGAACGCCTCGGAGAGGGTGGGGTCGGTGTCGGAGGCGAGGATGTCGAGGCGTGTCTCATCGCGGGAGACGAACTTGGAGAAGTCGGTGTAGCCACCGATCGACGATGCCTTGACGACGACGTCGCGCACCGTCTCGCGCGTCTGCCGGTCGACGCGCTCGGCGAGCGTGCCCCGGTCGGGATTCGCGTCGATCGCGATGATGCGGTCGTCGCGGGCGTCGGCCAACGCCATGCCCAACAGCGCGGTGATCGTCGTCTTGCCGACGCCGCCCTTGCGCGTGAGCACCGGGACGAACCGGGCGCCGCCCTCGAACCGTTTCTGGATGCGCTGGCTCAGGGCCTTGTGCGCGCGCACCTTGGCCGAATCGCCGAGGTTCACGAGGTGGAGCGAAGCTTCGTAGACCAGGCGGTTCAGCCCGCCCTGCGGCGCAGGTCGGGTCGTTCGGTTGAGGTCGATCAGGCGGTCGGGAGTGAGTGATTCGGGCGTCTCGGGCACTTCGGCGGGAACCGGCGCCTCGCCCGGGGATTCGACGACGGCGACCTGCGCTGCCGCTTCGTCGCGAAGTCGCTCGCGACGTGCTCGCGAGGCATCGGCCGCGAGGAGCGCACCGTACGGCGAGGGGTCGCGCCGGGCCGCGCTGCGGTAGGCGCCGTGCGAGAGCGCCGGGGTGATCACCTCGACCGATCGGGTGGTGGAATCGCCGTCGACGAGGGCGGTCGGGTTCACCGAGACGTCGTCGATCGCGACGGCCACCTCGTCTTCGGGCACCTCGCGCACCGGCGCCGGCGGGAGGTCGACCCTGAGATTCAGGTTCTCGGACGCACGCCTCGCCGCATGCGCCCCGGTCGTCGGCTCGGGTTCGCCGTGGCCGGCCGCCGCGGTGCGCGCAACGCCTCCGCGGCGTGCCCCGGCTCGGTCATCTGTCGTGTCGTCAGCCACCGATACCCCTCCTCATCAGCGCCATTCCACGGGACAGCCTACCGTGCACGCACCACCACGAGCAGATCGCCGGCCTCGACCTGCTGCGTCTTCGGGATCGCGACCCGCTCGACGACACCGGCGACGGGCGAGGTGATGGCGGCCTCCATCTTCATCGCCTCGATCGATGCGACGCTCTGGCCGGCGACGATCTCGGCGCCGACCTCGACCTGCAACGTGACGACGCCCGAGAACGGCGCGGCGATCTGGCCGGGCTGCGAGGCATCGGCCTTCTCGGCCGCCCGCGACTCGACGACGATGCCGCGGTCGCGCACGAACACCGGGCGCAACTGGCCGTTGAGGATCGTCATGACGGTGCGCATGCCCTTGTCGTCGGCCTCGCCGATGGCCTCGAGACCGGCGTAGAGCCGCACGCCCTTGGCGATCTCGACGACGTGCTCGGAGCCGGGCCGCAGGCCGTAGAGGTAATCGGCCGTGTCGACGACCGACAGGTCGCCGAAGAGCTCGCGGATCTGCTCGAACTGCCGCGTCGGGGCCGGGAACAGCAGCGCGTTCAGGGTCGCCCGGCGCGTCGCGCTGTCGGCCTCGAGGGCGGCGCGCTGGTCGTCGGTGAGCTCAGTCACGCCGATGCGCACATCGCGGCCGGCGAGCACCTTCGTGCGGAACGGCTCGGGCCACCCGCCGGGCAGGTCGCCGAGTTCGCCGGCCATGAAGCCGATGACCGAGTCGGGCACGTCGTACTTGTCGGGGTTCTCGGCGAAGTCGGCGGGGTCGGCCTTCACCGCGGCGAGGTGCAGTGCCAGGTCGCCGACGACCTTCGACGACGGGGTGACCTTGGGCACGCGACCGAGGATGCGGTCGGCAGCGGCGTACATGTCCTCGATGAGCTCGAAGTCGTCGGCGAGGCCGAGCGCGATCGCCTGCTGGCGCAGGTTCGAGAGTTGCCCTCCGGGGATCTCGTGGTGGTACACGCGGCCTGTCGGTCCGGGCAGGCCCGACTCGAACGGCCGGTACAGGCGTCGCACCGCTTCCCAGTAGGGCTCGAGGTCGGAGACTGCGTCGAGCGAGATGCCCGTGTCGCGCGGGGTGTGGGCGAGGGCGGCGACGAGCGAGGATGCCGACGGCTGGCTCGTGGTGCCCGCCATCGGCGCGCTCGCGACGTCGACCGCGTCGACGCCGGCGTCGGCCGCTGCGAGCAGCGTCGCGAGCTGGCCGCCGGCGGTGTCGTGGGTGTGGAGGTGCACGGGCACGTCGAACCGCTCACGCAGGGCGCCGACGAGGCGGGCTGCGGCCGCGGGCCGCAGGAGACCGGCCATGTCCTTGATCGCGAGCACGTGTGCCCCGGCGTCGACGATCTGGTCAGCGAGGCGCAGGTAGTAGTCGAGCGTGTACAGGTCTTCTGCCGGGTCGAGCAGGTCACCCGTGTAGCAGAGCGCGACCTCGGCGATCGAGTGCCCGGTCTCGAGCACCGACTCGATCGCCGGCCGCATCTGCTCGACGTCGTTCAGCGCGTCGAAGATGCGGAAGATGTCGACGCCGGTTGCGGATGCCTCGCGGACGAACGCGTCGGTCACCTCGGTGGGGTACGGGGTGTAGCCGACGGTGTTGCGACCACGCAGCAGCATCTGGATGTTGATGTTCGGCAGCGTCTCGCGGAGCGCGGCGAGCCGCTCCCACGGGTCTTCGCCGAGGAACCGGAGGGCGACGTCGTACGTCGCCCCGCCCCACGCTTCGACCGAGAGCAGCTCGGGGGTCAGGCGCGCGACGTACGGTGCCACCGCGACGAGGTCCTTCGTGCGCACGCGGGTGGCCAGGAGTGACTGGTGCGCATCGCGGAAGGTCGTCTCGGTGACGGCGACCGGAGTCTGCGCCCGCAGCGCGGCGGCGAAGCCGGTCGGGCCGAGTTCGAGCAGTCGCTGACGCGATCCCGACGGCGCCGGCTGTGCGAGGTCGATCGCGGGCAGCTTCTCGACGGGGCTCACGCTGATGGGCGCCGGGCCGTTCGGCTGGTTCACGGTGACGTCGGCGAGCCAGTTGAGGATCTTCGTGCCGCGGTCCTTCGACACGCGTCCGCGCAGCAGTTGCGGGCGCTCGTCGATGAACGAGGTGCTGAGGTCGCCGTCGACGAACGCCGCGTCGTCGAGCACCGCCTGGAGGAACGGGATGTTCGTCGCCACGCCCCGGATGCGGAATTCGGCGAGAGCGCGCTTGGCGCGTGCGACCGCCGCGGTGTAGTCGCGGCCACGGCAGGTGAGCTTCGCGAGCATCGAGTCGAAGTGCGGGCTGATCTGCGCACCGGGGTTGATCGTGCCGCCGTCGAGGCGGATGCCGGCGCCGCCGGGCGACCGGTACGTGGTGATCTTGCCGGTGTCGGGGCGGAAACCGGCCGTCGGGTCTTCGGTCGTGATGCGGCACTGCAGCGCCGCACCGCGCAGGCGGATCGAGTCTTGCGTGAGCCCGAGCTCGGCGAGGGACTCCCCCGCCGCGATGCGCATCTGGGACACGACGAGGTCGACGTCGGTGACCTCTTCGGTCACGGTGTGCTCGACCTGGATGCGCGGGTTCATCTCGATGAACACGTGCTTGCCGGCACGCTCGCCGACGGTGTCGAGCAGGAACTCCACCGTGCCGGCGTTCACGTAGCCGATCGATCGCGCGAATGCGACGGCGTCACGGTAGAGAGCCGCCCGCACGTCGTCGGAGAGGTTGGGCGCCGGCGCGATCTCGATGACCTTCTGGTGGCGCCGCTGCACCGAGCAGTCGCGTTCGAAGAGGTGCACGGTCTCGCCCGAGGCGTCGGCGAGTACCTGCACCTCGATGTGGCGGGGCCGCAGCACTGCCTGCTCGAGGAACATCGTGGGGTCGCCGAAGGCGCTGTCGGCCTCGCGCATGGCCTCTTCGAGCGCGGCGCGCAGATCGTCCTTCGAGTCGACGCGGCGCATGCCGCGACCGCCGCCTCCGGCGACGGCCTTGGCGAAGACCGGGAATCCGATCTCGTCGGCCTGGGCGACGAGTTGCTCGATGTCGCGCGACGGCGGCGTCGACTTCAGCACCGGCACCCCGGCGGCGATCGCGTGCTCCTTCGCGGTGACCTTGTTGCCCGCCATCTCGAGCACGTGCTTCGGCGGGCCGATGAATGCGATGCCCGCCTCGGCGGCAGCTTGAGCGAGCTCGGGGTTCTCCGAGAGGAACCCGTAGCCGGGGTAGATGGCGTCGGCGCCGGACTCCTTCGCGACGCGGATGATCTCGCTCACGTCGAGGTAGGCCCGAACCGGGTGCCCGGGCTCGCCGATCTGGTACGCCTCGTCGGCCTTCAGCCGGTGCAGTGAGTTGCGGTCTTCGACGGGGTAGACCGCGACCGTCTTCGCACCGACCTCGACAGCGGCACGGAACGCGCGAATGGCGATCTCACCGCGATTGGCAACCAGGATCTTCGTGAACATGCAAGCCTTTCCGACCGGAATCCGCACAGCGAACGTTTAGGTATCGCCCGAGTAGTAAAGGTAACGTATCTGTTCGTGCACGTTCTCTCCGTCAGCTCGCTGAAGGGCGGCGTCGGCAAGACCACCGTCACCCTCGGAATGGCGTCGGCGGCCTTCGCCCGCGGCGTCCGTACCCTCGTCGTCGATCTCGATCCACAGTCCGACGTGTCGACCGGCATGGACATCCAGGTCGCCGGCCACCTCAATGTCGCCGACGTGCTCGCCTCACCCAAAGAGAAGATCGTGCGGTCGGCGATCGCTCCGAGCGGGTGGACGAGGTCGAACCCCGGCTCCACGATCGACGTCATGATCGGCAGCCCCTCGGCGATCAACTACGACGGCCCGCATCCCTCGATCCGCGACATCTGGAAGCTCGAAGAGGCGCTCGCCAACGTCGAGGCCGACTACGAGCTCGTGCTCATCGACTGCGCGCCGTCGCTGAACGCACTCACCCGCACCGCGTGGGCCGCGAGCGACCGCGTCGCCGTCGTCACCGAGCCGGGCCTGTTCTCGGTCGCCGCCGCCGATCGCGCCCTGCGCGCGATCGAAGAGATCCGCCGCGGCCTCTCGCCCCGCCTGCAGCCGCTCGGCATCATCGTCAACCGCGCTCGCGTCCAATCGCTCGAGCACCAGTTCCGCATCAAAGAGCTGCGCGACATGTTCGGCCCGCTCGTGCTCTCGCCGCAGCTGCCCGAGCGCACCTCGCTGCAGCAGGCGCAAGGTGCGGCGAAGCCGCTGCACATGTGGCCGGGCGAGAGCGCCGAAGAGATGTCGGCGAACTTCGACCAGCTGCTCGACCGGGTGCTGCGTACGGCTCGCATCGGCGAGTACGCCGGCGCCGCACCGCTCGCGGTCGAATCCCACGTCATCTGACGCGCGGTTCTCGCACCATTCAGCACCGAGCGGATGACCCTCCACGAGGCACATTCGTCGTCGCCGACTGTGACGCCGTGTGACGAACCGGGAGCGAGAAGCGCGCGATCAGGAGATCTTGCGCGACTTGGCACCGCGCCGCGCGGCCAGCTCGTCGAGGGGGTCTGCGGACTGGGTGTCGAGCTCGACGAGTGTCGACTCGACCTCGCGAAGCACTTTGCCGACGGCGATGCCGAACACGCCCTGGCCGCGGTTGACGAGGTCGATGACCTCGTCGTCGGAGGTGCACAGGTAGACGCTCGCGCCATCGCTCATGAGCGTGGTCTGCGCCAGGTCTTCGACGCCGGACTCGCGCAACTGCGTGACCGCGGTGCGGATCTGCTGTAGCGAGATGCCGGTGTCGAGCAGTCGCTTGACGAGCTTCAGCACGAGGATGTCTCGGAAGCCGTAGAGCCGCTGCGAGCCCGACCCCGCGGCACCGCGGACGGTGGGTTCGACGAGCTGCGTGCGAGCCCAGTAATCGAGCTGACGGTAGCTGATACCGGCCGCGCGGGCGGCGACGGCGCCCCGATAGCCGGTGCCGTCTTCGTACTCGGGCAGGCCGTCGGTGAACAGGAGTCCGAGGTCGTAACGCGAGGGTACGGTCTCACTCATCTGTTCGCCCCTCGCTCTCCTACCGGCTCCCCGACGGCATGTGCATAACGCTACCGACGAGGGGGTCTCCGGCCAAACACATCGGACCGAACGTCACGGCGTGTCGCGCGATCAGCGCGCGAGTCGCGAAAGCGTCGCTCGAACGACGCTCGAGTGCACGGTCTCGAGATGCCCCGCGAGCTCGCGGCCCTGCTCGGCGGCGCGGGCCTTGTCCGACGCATCGGCGCGCCTCGACGGGGCGATCGCGCGCTCGACGAGCGCCGCCTCGCGCTCGGCCGCGGCACGCACGCCACGAAGGTGTCGGGGCTCGATGCCGACGGCTCGTAGCGCGACGAGCGCACGCAACACGCCGAGCGCTTCATCGCCGTAGTGCTCGGCCGCAGGCAGCAGCGATGCCGAGATCGCGTCGTCGAGCAGGGCCCGCGTCGCACGGGCTTCGGCGATCAGCTCGTCGCGCCGCAGCCGGCGGGCGGCGCCGAGGAACGCCGCGGCGCTCGTGGCGCCCGGCAGCGCAGGCGTCTCGCCGGCGTCGATCGCCTCGAGATGCGTGCGGATGACCTTGAGCGGCAGGTAATGGTCGCGTTGCATGGCGAGCACAACCGTGATGCGTTCGACGTCTGCGGGCGAGAACTTGCGGTATCCGGCGGCCGTCCGCGCGGGCGAGACCAGCCGCTGCTCTTCGAGGAACCTCAGCTTCGAGGGCGTCAGCTCGGGGAACTCGGGCTGAAGTGCCGCGAGCACCTGGCCGATGCCGAGAAGTGGTTCTGGGCCGCTCGCGCGCGACGACGCAGCGGTGCTCGCCACTACTCGCTCGCTACCGGGGCCAGGTCGCGCCGCGATGCGTAGAACGTGAGTCGGTACTTGCCGATCTGCACTTCCGCGCCGTCGCTCAGCAGAGCGGTCTCGATGCGCACCCCGTCGAAGTAGGTGCCGTTCAGCGAGCTGAGGTCTTTGACCTCGAACGCCGTGCGGTGACGCACGAACTCTGCGTGCTTGCGCGAGACGGTGACGTCGTCGAGGAAGATGTCGGCATCGGGGTGCCGGCCGACCACCGTCACATCGGTGTCGAGCAGGAACCGCGCACCGCTGTTGGGGCCACGACGCACGATGAGCAGTGCCGAGCCCGACGGCAGCGCCGCGATCGCCTCCTGCTCTTCGGCCGTCGTGTCGGCATCGAGCGCGCTGAGCTGCGCCGCAGCGTCACGGCTGAACCCGATCGTGGTGTCGCCGTCGGCATCGGCGACGACGTGCTCTGAGGTAGGCGTTGACAACCCGTCTCCCGTCTCGTTCGCACCGTCGGGCTGTGTCATGTCGGAATCCGCCACGGCTAACCTCCTTCTCCCAGCGTATCGGATCGAGAGTCGTCTGCCACCCGGGGAATACGGATGGCCCGTGAGGTCTCGATCGCGTAGATGATGCCCGCCCACCAGTAGAGGAACGCACCCCAGAGCGTGATGGCCCAGCCGATCGGTTCGCTCACGGGAGCGATCGCGGGGAACGCGAGCCCGAGCATGATCACCGGCAGCCCGAAGAAGAGGGCGAACGTCGCGACCTTGCCGAGCTGGTGCACCGGTAGCGGACCGAACCCGTGGTTGGCGAGGACGACGCCCAGCATCAGGAGGAACACGTCACGAGCGACGATGACGACGACGATCCACCACGGGACCAGCTGCTGCGCGGCGAGGCCGACGAGGGCGGCGAAGATGTACAGGCGGTCGGCCGCGGGGTCGAGCAGCTGGCCGAGGCGCGTGATCTGGCCGAGCCGCCGCGCGAGGTAGCCGTCGAGCAGGTCGGTGAGGCTCGCGACGACGAGCACCACGAGCGCGACGACGTAGTCGCCGAGCACGATGTACACGAGGAAGACGGGCACGAGCGCGAGCCGGAGCATGCTCAGGATGTTCGGGATCGTCCAGACCTCCGAACCGATCTCCCCCGAGCGCTCCCCAGCCACGACTCGATCCTATCGAGCCGTGCGAATCGGCCCGGGTGCGTGCTCGTGTGTCGGCCTCACGGTCACGCCACACCACGAGAGGCCTCGCCGCACTGGCGCCGCCCGGAGCGTCGGCGATCAGACCTGCGCGGCGAGCGCGGGCCAGGACTCGGCGAACCTCGGGTGCAGGTCGAGCTCCGCCACCCGGTCGACGGCGATCCATCGGAGTTCGATGCTCTCGGGGTCGCTGACGACCGGTTCGAACCGCTCGGTCGCGTCGGCGACGACCGTGGTGTACGACCAGTAGCCCAGGTCGAGCACGGAGGTGAACCGGACGACGATCAGGCCGGGCGGTACGCCCGCCTCTTCGCCGGCTTCGCGCACCGCCGCGTCGATGGCGCTCTCATGCTCGTGCCGAGCACCCCCGGGCATGCCCCAGGTGCCGCCGAAGTGGCTCCAGTGCGCGCGGTGCTGCAGCAGTACCTCGCGCTGCGGGCTCACGGCGAGCAGGCCCGCCGCGCCGTAGCGCCCCCAGTAGCGCGCGCCGCTCGGGCCTTCGACCCAGGCGTCGCCGCTCTTCGCACTCACTCCTCCAGCATGGCCTACTCGGCTGGGATCTCGGCATGAGCCGTAGGCTTGTGACATGAACGGCGACTCACCGGTACGCATCGATGCGTGGTTGTGGGCGGTGCGGCAGTTCAAGACCCGCTCGGCGGCGACGGCTGCATGCCGCGCCGGGCATGTTCGGGTGAACGGTGAGCGGGCGAAGGCGGCGCAACCTGTGCGGCCGGGCGACGAGGTCCGGGTGCGCATCTCGGGGTTCGACCGGCAGCTCGTCGTGCGGCGCACTCTCGTCAAGCGCGTCTCGGCGGCGCTCGCTGCCGAGGCGGTCGACGACCGCACTCCCCCGCCCCCTCCGCGGGAGACGGTGGCGGCGGTCGGTACGCGCGACCGCGGCGCGGGGCGCCCGACGAAGCGCGAGCGGCGCGACCTCGACCGCCTGCGCGGGCGCTGAGCGCGGGCGGCGTAGCCTGAGGGCGTGCGCAAGGAACTCAGTCATGAACCCGACGCCCGCCGTTACGTGCTGCGGGTCGAGGGCGGCATCGCGAGCGTGCTCGACTACCGAGTGCTCGGCGAGGCGGTCGCCTTCACCCGTACGTTCACGAATCCGACCTACCGCGGGGCGGGCCTTGCCGGCGAGCTCGTCGAGTTCGCGGTCGACGACGTCGAGGCGACGTCGACCCGCCACATCGTTCCGAGCTGCTGGTACGTCGGCGAGTGGTTCGACCGGCATCCCGATCGGCAGTCGATGCTCGACGAACGCTTGAGCTGATGGTCGCCGGGTACACCGCCGCGCAGGTGCGAGCGGCCGAGAAGCCCCACCTCGAACGTGGCGAGCCGCTCATGCGCATGGCCGCGGCCGCGCTGGCCGCCGTCGTGCGCGAGCAGCTCACTCGGCGGGCGGCCCCGACGCCATCGGTGCTCGTGTTCGCCGGCACCGGCGACAACGGCGGGGACGCCCTGTTCGCCGCCGCCGAACTCGCGGGCGAGGGCGTGCGGGTCGAGGTCGTCCCGACCGGACAGCGCCTGCACCCCGAGGCACGCGCGGCGGCCGAGCAGTCGGGCGTTCGCATCGCCGACGAGGTCGAGCCCGCGCAGATCGCGCGGCTCGCGGCAGGGGCATCCGTGATCATCGACGGAATCCTGGGCACCGGAACGAGCGCCGATCCGGTACTGCGCGGTCGCGCACGTGAGCTCGTCGTCGGTGTGCTTCCCGTGCTGTCCGCGGCCGACCGTCCGATGGTCATCGCCGTCGATCTGCCGAGTGGGATCCATCCCGACGATGGTTCGGTGCCCGACCCGGCCGTGCTCGCCGCAGACGTCACCGTCACGTTCGGCGCGGCGAAGGCCGGGCTGCTGCTCGAGCCCGGCGCCGATTACGCGGGTGAGTTGCGCGTGATCGACCTCGGACTCGGCGACGAGCTCGAGCGATTCACCCCGCTCGTCGAGCGCGGTTGACCGAGGTCGACCACCGGCCGATCAGTACCAGTTGACGGCCTGCGAGTGCGACCACGCCCCGCAGGGGTTGCCGTAGCGCTCGGCGATGTAGCCGAGACCCCACGCGACCTGCGTCGCGGCGTTCGTCTGCCAGTCGGCGCCGGCCGAGGCCATCTTGCTGCCGGGGAGCGCCTGCGGAATGCCGGTCGCGCCGCTCGACGCGTTCATGGCCGTGTACGACCATCCCGACTCCTTCTGCCACAGCTGGACGAGGCACTGGAACTCGCCCTCGCCCCAGCCGTACTTCGAGGCGCCGAGCTCGCGTGCGGCCGCCTTCGCGCCATCGGGCGTGTTCTGGCGTGCGAGCGCCTCGGCAGCCGCCTTCGCCTTCTCGGCCTGTACGCGGTCGTACTCGGCTGCGGCGACCCGGGCCTTCTCCGCCTCGGCGCGCGTCTGGGCCGCAAGGTAGACGATGTCGTCGACCGGGAGGGTCTCGTACTCGCCGAGCGAGGCGACCGACGAGGCGAGGCTCGAGGAGTCCACTTTCCCGTCGACGGCGGCCAGCGTGGCGTTCGCTGCGGTGATCGTGTCCTCGGCGTTCGCGCGCGTGCGCGCGGCGGCGATCGTCTCGTACGCACCGAGCTGATCTTGCTGCAGGCCCGTCGAATCCGTGAGGGCGGTGGTCGCGTCGATGCCCGCCTGCGTTGCGATCGCGGACTGCACGGTGAAGCCGGTTCCGATGATGAGGCCGGTCGCGGCGATGGCGCCGGCGATGACGAGGCGCTTTCGGTTCGTGCGCCTGCGGCGGGCCCCGCGGCGGGGGTGGAGCGAGTCGAGTTCGGTTTCGGGCGTGGCTGAGGTGTCGTTGCGCATGAGTTCCAGTGGGTCGCTCGGCTGTGATGTGTTGGGGAACGGCCCCCGAGCGCGGGCACAAGTCAGACACTCTGCCGGGTGAAACTGGACAGTTCCTCAGCTTCACCTGTGCAGACCATGGGCGCGGCCCTCGATACTTGAGGCATGCCCACCGCCGACACCCCTCCCGCGCCGGCTCCCGGCGACCGCTGCCCCTGCCTGAGCGGCGAAGTCTTCGGCGCCTGCTGCGGACCATTCCTCGGCGGGTCGGTGCATGCTCCGACCGCGGTGCAGCTCATGCGTTCGCGCTATTCGGCGTTCGTCGTCGGGGATGCCGGCTACCTGCTCGCGACGTGGCATCCGTCGACCCGACCGACCGCGCTCGAGACCGATGCGTCGTTGCACTGGTACCGCCTCGACATCGTGCGCACCGAGCGCGGCGGACCGCTCGACATCTCGGGCGTCGTCGAGTTCGTCGCCCGGTATCGCACCGAAGGCGACCGCGGCGAGCTGCACGAGACGAGCCGCTTCGCCCGCGAGGGGCGCCGCTGGTACTACGTCGACGGCGACGTCTGATCGAGCTGGGTGTACGCGCGCTCGACCGCGCTGACGAGGAAGTCGAGCGGGATCGGCCAGTCGTGGTGGCGCGCGAGCGCCTCGGCCGCGGTGAGGCCGTCGTCGTGCGCGGCACGGAACCGATCGGCGACGAGCTGAAGATCGCGGGCCTGGCGTACGACGAACGCGCGATCGACGACTCGCCCGTGACCGGGGATGACGAGATCGCCCGGCGCCATGCCGTCGGCGAGGGCGGCGAGGACGCCCGGCCACTCCAGCGGAAAGCTCCCCGAGCCGTACATCGGCGGCCCCGACTCCTCGACGAGGTCGCCGACGATCCACACGCGCTCGGCCGGGGCGAACACGACCAGGTCGGTGTCGGTGTGCGCCGGCGGCTGCGGGAGGAGTTCCACGATGCGGCCCCCGAGATCGAGCGTCGTCGGCGTGCCGACCGGATGCGTCGGGGCCGTCAGCCGCACGTCGTGCCAGTGCCGCCCGGGCTCCCGCGTCGGGTCGGCCCGCCACGCGGCCAGCCGCGGTCCCTCATGCTCGGCGAAATGGGTCGCGATGTTCTCATGACCGTGGATCGAGGCATCCGCCGACGTTCCCGGTCCGAAGGCCTGATTCCCGAACGTGTGGTCGAAGTGCGCGTGCGTGTTCACGACCCATCGCACGGGTCGGTCGAAACGCGCGCGCACGTCGTCGCGCAGCGCCTCGCCCTCGCCGGGCTCGGCCCGGGTGTCGACGAGCAGCACACCGCCGTCGCCCTCGATGACGACGATCGAGATGTCGAACGGATCGTATCGACGCTGGTGGATGCCCGGCGCCACCCTGTGCCATTCAGCCATGACTCGAGCGTACCGATCCGCCCGCAGCGAACTCCGGTGCCCAACCACGGATTCCGGGGCCGAATCAAAGGCAACGCAGAGGATCGCACCCTACGGTGGAGCACGTGACCCCGCTCGACGGAATCCAGTCCACGAGACATCCGAAGACCCCGCCCATGCTCACCGACCGCGCCCAGCGCACCCTCGAGACGATCGACGGGCAGACACTCGACGAGATGCGGGCGCTGCGCGACGAGACCGAACGGTTCATGCTGCGCTACAAGTTCGGCATGGACGAGGTGATCACCAAGCTCTCGATCCTGCGCGAGGAGTTCAGCCAGACGCACGACTACAACCCGATCGAGCACATCTCGAGCCGGCTGAAGAGCCTCGACAGCGTCATCGACAAGATGCGGCGCAAGGGCGTCGAACCGACCTTCGACACGATCCGCGACACCATCACCGACATCGCAGGCGTACGCATCACGTGCAGCTTCGTCTCCGACGCCTACCGCATCTTCGAACTGCTCACGGCGCAGCGCGACATCCGCGTGCTGAAGGTCAAGGACTACATCAAGGAGCCGAAGGAGAACGGCTACCAGAGCCTGCACGTGATCGTCGAGGTACCCGTGTTCCTGTCGACCGGGGCGCATCCGGTGGCCGTCGAGGTGCAGATCCGAACGATCGCCATGGACTTCTGGGCGAGCCTCGAGCACAAGATCTACTACAAGTACGACAAGCAGATCCCGCAGGAACTGCTCGACGGCCTGACGGATGCCGCGCATACCGCGTCGGAGCTCGACGCGCGCATGGAGCGACTGCACCGAGAGGTGCACGGAGCACCCCGGCTTCCGCACGCGAAGCGCGACATCGCCGTCTGACGTCGACGTCGTCGGCAGCGAGGGATGCGGCGTCGGCGTCGGCGTCGCAGACCGGGTCGCTCGAAGGTCCGCGCTCGTCAGGCGAAGCTGGCGAAGGCCGCCCGTCCTGCTTCGCTGATGCGGAGCGAGCGGTCGCCCGGCACCCGCGCGACCCAGCCCTCGGCGAGCAGGCGGTCGAGGAGGTGGGCGCCGAGCCTGCCGGCGATATGCGGGCGTCGCTCGGTCCAGTCGAGGCATCCGCGCACGGCCGGACGCCGTGACGGGACCGGCGTCGTCGCCTGCTCGAGACCGAGCCGGCGAGCGAGTGCGCCGTCGGCCGCGAGGATGCGGCCCGGCTCGCCGGCGACGAGGGGCGCGAGCGCGCCCTCGGCGACGAGCGCGTCCGCCAGCTGGAGGGAGATCCTGCCCGCGAGGTGGTCGTAGCATGAACGCGCCTCGGCGAGCCGCGCTGCGGTCGCCGACTGGGCGTACGAGGCGACCTCGCGCCTCGGTGCGATGCGCTGCAGCGCCTCGACGGCGCTCGCGACCTCGGGGCCGGCGAGCGCGAAGTACCGGTGCCTGCCGATGCGACGGTCGGTGACGAGTCCGCCGTCGACCAGCTGGGCGAGGTGAGCGCTCGCGGTCGGCGGCTTCACGCCCGCGATGGCGGCGAGGTCGCTCGCCGGCAGGGCGCGGCCGTCGAGGAGCGCCACGAGCATCGCGGCCCGGGCGGGCTCGCCCATGAGCCGTGCGGGTGCGGCGAGGTCGGCGTCTCCATGCATACCGACACGATACGTCGACGACGCTTCGCCCGTCATCGAAGTGTCGCGGGCCTATCGTCGAGGCATGACCGAGATCCTCGACCGCGCCGACGTGGCGAGAGTGCTCGTCGACCCGCGATTCACCGTGCCCACGGCGGATGCCTCAGCCACGACCCCGTTCGACCGGTTCCGTGCGCTCGCGTCGCGGTTCGCGAACGGTCCCGTGCACGACGCACGCCGAGAGCGCCTCGCGGCGATGCTCGCGGCCCTTGACCTCACGGAACTCGGCGCGATCGCCGCAGCGCGCACACGGCGATGGGTGGAGGCGAGCGGAGGCGATCCCGACCTCGACGCCGTGGCGCGGCACGTGCCGGTGACGGCGCTTGCGCGCAGTCTCGGCTTCCGAGATGCGGATGCGCTCCCGCCGTTCGTCGAGTCGATCGCCGACCGGTATGCGAGCGGACACGCGCCGGACCGGGTCGATGGAGCGGAACAGCCCAGTGATTCGGCCGAGGACGCGGCCGTCGATCGGCTGCTCACCGCCTCCGGGGCCACCGGGCAGGAGGCTGCGCTCCGCGTGCAACTGCTGGTGCAGGCGTTCGCGGCACGGCCCCGATCGCTCGCACCATTCGCTCGCGATCGCCGCGGCCGTCATCGACGAGCTGCGTCGACCACCGCCGAACACACCGCCACCCGCGCACTCCGTGCTCCCGAGCCGAACCCCCCGGGAGGCCGACCATGCTGACGCCCGCTGAGTTCCGTGCCCTGCACCGGCCCGGTGCACCCCTCGTGCTCCCGAACGCCTGGGACCTCGCGTCCGCGCGCTGGCTGGCCGCCGCAGGTCACGACGTGGTCGGCACGACGAGCCTCGGGGTCGCCGTCACCGCGGGCAAGCGCGACGGGGTCGGCGACATCGCCGACGAGACATTCGAACTGGCCCGGCGCATCGCCGGCACGGGCATCGCCGTGACCGTCGACCTCGAGGCGGGATTCTCCGACGACCCCGACGAGGTCGGCCGATACGCGGCAGCCCTCGCCGACCTCGGCGTCGTCGGCGTGAACATCGAGGACTCGGATGCCTCGTGCCGCCTCGTCGACGTGGAGCACGCTGCGGCGAAGGTCGCGGCGATCGCCGCCTCGGCACCCGGCCTGTACGTCAACGCGCGGACCGACCCGTTCTGGCTCGACGGCGACGATGACGAACCCGCGCGTCACGCCGCCGCCGTCGCCCGTGGGCGGCGCTACCTCGCCGCCGGCGCAACCGGGGTGTTCGTGCCCGGCACGCTGTCGCTGTCGACGGTGGCGGCGCTCGTGCGCGACATCCCGGCGCCGCTGAACGTGCTGGCGCAACCATCGATCACGGTGGCGGAACTCGCCGGCCTGCGCGTTGCACGGGTCAGCACAGGTTCGCTGCTGTTCCGCGTCGCCCTCGGCGCGATCGCCGACGCCGCCCACGCCATCGCGCACGGGGGCTTCGTCGTGCCGGCGGGGACACCCGGCTACGCAGAGACCGCGGCACTCGACTGACGCCGCCGGCGGCAGCCTCGCCCCGTCGATCAGTCGGGGTTGCGCGCGCGGCTCGGCTGCACCCGCATCGGCTCACCGGGCATCTTCGGGAAGTCGGGCGGGAACGGCAGTTCGCCGAGTCCGGCATCGAGATCGCGTCGCCACCACTCGAGCAGGGTGTCGATACGGCCGGGGTTCTCGTGCATCGTCGCCCACGGGTCGCCGCGTTCGGCGAGCCGCGCCGGCACGGTACGGATGGTGTGCTCGCCCGGGTCGGTCGTCTCGATCTCGTCCCACTCGATCGGGCACGACACGGTCGCGGCCGGAAGCGGGCGCGGGCTGTACGCACCCGCCATCGTGCGGTCGCGGTTGGCCTGGTTGTAGTCGATGAAGATGCGGTCGCCGCGCTCCTCCTTCCACCACTTGGTCGTGACGTCATCGGGCATGCGCCGCTCGAGCTCGCGTCCGAGCGCGATGACCGCGTGGCGCACGTCGAGGAACTCGTGCTCGGCCTCGATCGGCGCGAAGACGTGGATGCCGCGGCTGCCCGACGTCTTCACGAACGCGGTGAGGTCGACCTCGGCGAGCAACTCGCGAAGCGCGAGGGCGACGGGCACGGCCTCGGCGAAACCGGTGCCGGGTTGCGGGTCGAGGTCGATGCGCAGCTGGTCGGGATTGTCGCTGCGGCCGGCGCGCGACGCCCACGGGTGGAACACGATGGTGTTCATCTGCGCCGCCCACACGGCCGTGGCCGGCTCGTCGACGACGAGCTGTGGGTGGCTGCGACCGCTCGGGTAGGTCACCGGCACCGAACGCACCCATTCGGGCGCGCCCTTCGGCGGGTTCTTCGAGAAGAACTGCTCGCCGTCGACGCCGCCCGGGAACCGTTGCAATGAGATCGGTCGATCGCCGTTCGCCGCGACGAACGCATCGCCGACCGCGACGAGGTACTCGGCGAGTTCGCGCTTGGTGATGCCGGCCTCGGGCCAGATCACCCGCGTCGGACTCGAGATGCGCACGGCACGATCGCCGTGCGGACCTGGGACAGTGAGCTCGATCGCGTCGGCGGCCATGCCAGCGACGCTACTCCCCTCGACGCCCGAAGCGCACGGACCTCGCCGCGCGCCGAAGCGCCGACTCGGGGTACGCGCCTACGCGCTCGCGGGCAGTTCGGCGTAGCGACGGGCGGCGCGCGCACGTGCCTTCGCAGCCTCGACGTCGCGGTCTTTCGGCGGGGCCGTGGTGACGAGATCGTCGAGCAGGTGCTGCGTGATGTGCGCGATCTCGGCGACTGCTCGCTCGAACGCCTCGGCGTTCGCCTTCGACGGTTTCGTCGATCCGCTCACCTTGCGCACGTACTGCAGCGCCGCCGCGTGGACCTCGTCGCCCGTCGCGGCCGGTTCGAAGTTGTGGAGGGTGTGGATGTTCCTGCACATGCCCCGATGCTAACCCCGCAACACCGGAGCCGACTCGGATCGAGCCGTTCCGGTCGGGCGCAAATGCGATCGACGGCGGAGCTGACCCACTGCCACGCCGCCGACGAGCAGCACGCTGCCGGCGAGTTCGAGTGCGTTGGGCACCTCGCCGAGCGCGAGCGCGGCCGCGGCGAGCCCGACCGGCGGGGCCAGCAGGGCGAACGGTGCGACGAGCGCGGCCGGGTATCGGCCCAGCAGCATGTTCCAGATCGTGTAGCCGACGAGCGAGGCGAGCACCGCGGTGTAGGCGACGCTCACGATGGTCTGCCAGCCGATCGTCGCGAAGGCATCGCCGACCACCGCGGGGCCGTCGAGCACGAGGCTCAGGGCGAGCACCGGCAGCGGAACGACGAGCGCCGACCAGACGACGATGCCGAATCCGCTCGCGCCCGACGCCCGCCGGGAGATCACGTTGCCGACGGCCCAGCTGAGTCCGGCGGCCACGCAGACGAGCATCGGCACGACCGCCGCGAGCCCGGGCGCGGCGGCCAGTCGCCCGAGCGCGACCACGCCGAGCCCGATGACGCCCACGACGGCACCCAGGAGTTGCATGCGGGTCGGTCGCTCACGCAGCGCGAGCGCCCCGATGATCAGGGTGAAGATCATCTGGCACTGCAGCACGACGGCGGCGAGTCCGGCCGGCAGGCCGAGGTGCATGGCGGTGAACAGCAACCCGAACTGCCCGGCGCTCATGAAGAGCCCGATGCCGACGATGAGCGACCACGGCGCATCCGGCTTCGGCACGAAGAAGACGAGCGGCACGGCGACGAGCAGGAACCGGAGCGCGACGAGCACGAGTGGCGGCGTGTCGCCGAGTCCGAGATCGATCGCGACGAAGTTCACGCCCCATATGGTCGCGACGAGCACTCCGAGGGCGAGATGTCTGGGGGTCACGCGTCCAGCATTCCACCGGACTCCATGAACCACCAGTTCCGAATCGTTGACATGAAAGCGTACGATTTCTTCATGATTGATCTTCAGGGCCTCCGGGCGCTCGTGGCCGTCGACCGCGACGGGTCGGTCGTGGCCGCTGCCGACCGGCTCGGCTACACCGCGTCCGCCGTCTCACAGCAGGTCAAGAAGCTCGAACGCGACCTCGACGCGGTGCTGCTCGAGCGGCGTGGGCGCGGCGTGCTGCTCACCGACCGAGGCCGGGTGCTCGCGAGCGAGGGCCGCGAACTGCTCGCGGGCCTCGAGCGTCTCGAGGCACTGGCCGCCAATGAAGTGCGACGATCTGCACCGCTGCGCATCGCATCGTTCTCGACCGCGACACGCGGCCTCGTCGGGCCATTGCTGCGCGACCTCGGCACCGACGACGCGCCGATCGCCGCAACCGTCACGAGCGTCGACCCGGTCGATGCCATGGGCATGGTCGCCGACGGCATCGTCGATCTCGCCATCGTGCACAACTGGAACTCCGTACCGCTCGTCACGCCCGCCCATGTCGTGAGCGAGCACCTCTGCTTCGACGAGGCCGACATCGTGCTCTCGGCGGCACATCCGCTCGCACGCCACGACGACATCGAACGCGCCGACCTCGTCGACGAACTCTGGGCGTCGACGCCCACCGGGGCGATCTGCCACGAAGCCCTCATGCGCATCTTCGCCGACCTCGGCACCGTGCCCAAGGTGATCCTCGAAGACCCCGACTTCGCGTCACTCGTCGAGCTCGCGCGCAATGGCGTCGCCATCGCACTGGTCCCGCGACTCGGGCGCGCTCCGCTTCCCGCCGGCGCCGTTGCCCGGCCGCTCCGCGACCATAGTCAGGTGCGGGAGGTGCGCGTCGCCTACCGCCGTTCGATGGCGGGCAGTCCCGTCATCCGTCGCGTCGTGCGCCTGCTCGCCGAATCAGGCGCGAACGTCGGCCCCACCGAACCGTAGCGCGTCACATCGCGGGACCGCGCCGGTCGGCGACCGGCTGCAAGCGGAACAGCCGCACCTGGCGCCCAGAGTCGCGCTCGTAGCCGCGATAGCCGGGCCACTGCGCCTCGATGCGAGCCCACGCCTCATCGCGCTCCTCGTCGCCGATGAGGCTCGCCCGCACCGGCATGCGCCGGCCACGGACCGTGATCGAGGCATCGGGGTGCGCGAGCAGGTTGTAGGTCCACCCCGGATGCCGCTCCTGCGCGAACGTCGTGCCGGCGACGATCGCCCGGCCACGGCCGTCGGCCGTGTACATCAGGTGGGTGTCACGCGGCTCGCCCGACTTCGCGCCGATCGTGTGCAGCACGAGCGACGGGACGAGCAGCCCGCTCAACTGCACGCGCCCGCCCGAGACGCGCCCGACCACCCATTCGAGCGGCGGCAGCACGACCGGCGCGAGGGCCCGGAACACCCGGGTGCGGGTGATCGGAGCGATGACGGAGCGGACGAGCTGCTGCACGGTGGGCATCCGCCCATTCTCGTGGCCGACGACGATGCACCGGAAGGGCCGCCGCAGGCTCACCCGCCGCGGGATGCCGCCCGCTCGCGCTCGACCACGGCGCGGGCATCGGCCAACTCGGCGGCCGCGATCGACGCGCGGCGCTCCGCGCGCTGCATCCGCCGCATCGCGATCGTCGGAGCCCCGTACCGCGCCCCCACCCGATCGTGCTCGTCGTCGATGCCCGTGACGATGTAGGCCGCGGCGATCAGGATGACCTGGCTCGAGAGGTTGAACCACAGCAGCAGGGCGATGAGCGAGCCGAACGACACCAGCAGCGGATTGGCCGTCGCCCCGCGCACGAACAGGCTCGAGAGTTCCTGCAGTCCGGTGAGGCCGATGCCGCCGATCACGGCGCCGCTCCAGAGCGAGCGCGCACTCGGCCGAAGCCCGGACAGGATCCGGAACATCGCCGCGACCACCACCGTGTCGATCACGAGGATCAGGACGATCGAGAGCACCCGGACCGTCCCGTCGTAGGCGGGATCGCGATTCGAGACACCGAACCAACCGAACACGGTGTCGACTGCCGCCGTGCCGAAGAACGTCACGGCTGCCGTCGCGGCGAGCAGCACTCCGAATCCGACCGCCAGCACGAGGTCGCGTGCGACGATCCAGACGAAGAAGGTCTGGTCGTCGGGCAGATCGCCGAGGCTGCGGAATGCGATGCGCAGCGACCCGATCGCACCGATCGCCGCACCGACGAGGCCGACGAGCGCGAGCGCGCCGGCGATGCTGAGGGTGAGCGGCTGCACGAGGTCGTCGGGATCGATGAGCCCGTCGTCGCCGACGAGTCCCGGAATGACCGCGTCGAGCGTGTCGACGAGGGCATCGATCGCATCGGGGCGACCGGCGAGCCACACCCCCGCGATGGCGAACCCGAGGAACACCCCGGCGAACACCGAGAAGAGCGCGCGATATGTGACGCTGTCGGCGAGCATCGGACCGTGGTGCTCGAGGTAGAGCAACACCGCCCGCACGGGCTTCCGAACCAGCGCCCAGGCGATCACGCGCCGGCCGAACGTCGAGACTGCGGCGAACGGCCCAGTCCCGCCCTGCTTCGACCGAGTCGGCTGCTG
Source organism: Agromyces cavernae (assembly GCF_021044935.1). GTDB lineage: Bacteria > Actinomycetota > Actinomycetes > Actinomycetales > Microbacteriaceae > Agromyces > Agromyces cavernae. The sequence goes on along the minus strand of NZ_JAJNMP010000002.1, from coordinate 52,950 downwards.
GTCACCCATGTCGTCAGGCTACCGACGTCGTCACGGCGCCGTGCGAGCGCAACGCGGCCCGACGCTCACAGGGAAGTCACAGCGCGCAGGCGTGTGATACGGAACAGCGGGGCGGCGCCGCCCGTTCTCTTTGATGACGCGCGAGCACTCGTCATGGCGGGTGCCCGAGTCGAGGCGCCGCAGCCAGCGGCGCCCGTGAAGGAGGAACGACCTTGTCAGAGGACTACCGCAGGACTCCGGAGGCGATCGCCCGTCTCACTCCCGAGCAGTACCGCGTGACGCAGGAGGACGGCACCGAGCCCGCCTTCCGCAACCGGTACTGGAACCACCACGAGCCCGGTATCTACGTGGACGTCGTCTCGGGGCAGCCCCTGTTCGCGTCGACCGACAAGTACGACAGCCGATCGGGCTGGCCGAGTTTCACCCGGCCCATCGACCCCGACGCGATCACCGAGAAGGTCGACCGCTCGCTGTTCATGAAGCGGGTCGAGGTGCGTTCGGCGGGCGCCGACAGCCACCTCGGGCACGTCTTCGACGACGGGCCGGCCGACGCCGGCGGCCTACGCTATTGCATGAACTCGGCCGCGCTGCGATTCGTGCCGCTCGCCGAGCTCGAGGCGCAGGGGTACGCGCAGTACCGCGACCTGTTCACGACGACGGATGTCGCATCCGCGACATCCGAGAAGGAGGAAACACCATGACCCACCGCACTGAGACCGCCATTCTCGCCGGCGGGTGTTTCTGGGGCATGCAGGACCTGATCCGCAAGCGCCCGGGTGTCGTGTCGACCCGCGTCGGCTACACGGGCGGGCAGAACGCGAACGCGACCTACCGCAACCACCCGGGCCACGCCGAGGCGATCGAGATCGTGTTCGACCCCGAACAGACCAGCTACCGCGAGATGCTGGAGTTCTTCTTCCAGGTGCACGACCCATCGACCCTCAACCGCCAGGGCAACGACATCGGGACGAGCTACCGCTCGGCGATCTTCCCGCAGAGCCCCGAGCAGGAGGCGGTCGCACGCGACACCATCGCCGATGTCGACGCGTCGGGCCTGTGGCCCGCCGCGGTCGTCACGACGATCGAACCCGCCGGACCGTTCTGGGAGGCCGAGCCCGAGCACCAGGACTACCTGGAGCGCTACCCCAACGGGTACACGTGCCATTTCGTGCGCCCCGGTTGGAAGCTGCCCAAGCGAGACGCCGAGACGGTCGCGTAGCCGCTGGTGGACGCACGAAGGGCCGCGGCGGATCCGATCCGCCGCGGCCCTTCCGCGTTGTCGTGAGCGCTGTGGCCTAGTACCAGCCCACCGACTCCGAGTGGTCCCACGCGCCGCAGGGGCTGCCGTAACGGTCCGCGATGTAGCCGAGGCCCCAGGCGATCTGCGTGGCGGCGTTGGTCTGCCAGTCGCTGCCGGCCGAGCCCATCTTGCTGCCGGGCAGCGCCTGCGGAATGCCGTATGCACCGCTCGAGGGGTTCTGGGCGTAGACGTTCCAGCCCGACTCGCGGTCCCAGAGGGCGACGAGGCAGCCGAACTGGTCGGCGCCCCAGCCGCGGGCCGAGACCATGTCGCGGGCGATCGCCTGCGCACCGGTCGGGTTCGCGGGGCCTGAGGGGTAGGACGAGGATCCCGAGCTCTGCTCGGCCTCGGCCTCGGCCGCAGCGGCGGCCTCGGCTGCCGCCTTCGCCTTGGCGGCGGCCGCTGCTGCGGCCTTCGCCTTCTCTGCGGCGATGCGGTCGGCCTCGGCGACGGCGGTCTTCACCGTGGCGGCGTGCGCCTCGGTGGCGTCGGCGAGCTCGAACACCCGCTCGGGAGCGAGCAGGCGGAAGTCTTCGAGCGCCGCGACCGACGACGCGAGCGCGGTCGCGTCGGCCTTGCCCTTCGCCTTGGTGATCGTGTCCCTGGCACCGCTCAGGGTGTCCTGCGCGTCCTTGACGGCGCGCGCCTCGAGGATGCCGGCGTGCGAGCCGAGCTGGTCGACGCTCAGGTCGGACGCGGCGCTGAGCGCCGCGGTTGCTGCGATGCGCTCGTTCTGCGCGGCGACGGCCGACTGCAGGGCGAAGCCGCTGCCGACGAGGGCGCCGACGGCGACGACGGCACCTGCGGCGATGACGGGTCCGCGGCGCCAGCTGCGTCGGTTGCGCAGTGCCCGGCGGCTGAGCACCGGGGTGCTCTCGGAGACCGGGTCGGGGGTGTGGTGGTTGTTGGGGGAATCAGGGGAAGAAGGCTGGTTCTGCATGACTTTCACGTGGCGGTTCGTGATGCTCGGCGCGCCACGATCCTTATCTCGACGTTCCTCGGACGCGGGGGCGCCCGGGCGAAGTGGCCAGTCTGCCGAGACGTTCTGGACGAAACCTCACATCTTTCTGTGAATGTCATCCGAAGGCGGTTGCGGCGAGCGCACCCGATCGGCTAATACCAGCCGTTGGCTTCGACGTGCGCCCATGCCCCGCAGGGGGTGCTGTAGCGGCCGGCGATGTAGCCGAGTCCCCAGACGATCTGGGTGCGCGCACTCGTCGCCCAATCGGCTCCGGCGGAGGCCATCTTGGAGCCGGGGAGCGCCTGCGGAATCCCGTAGGCGCCGCTCGGGTTGCTCGCGTACACGTTCCATCCCGATTCGTAGTTCCAGAGCGCCACGAGGCATCCGAACTGGGCCGGCCCCCATCCGTACTGGGCCGACATCAGGTCACGTGCGATCGCCTGCGCCTCGCTCGGGTTCGCCGGCGGAGCAGGCGGCGACCCCGATCCGCCACCCGACTGGTCAGGCGCGGACTGCTCGGCCTGCTCGGCTGCCGCGCGTTCGGCTTCGGCCCGTTCGGCGGCCGCACGTTCGGCGGCCGCCTTCTCGGCTGCGGCCTTCTCGGCTGCGATGCGGTCGAACTCGGCGACCCGGGCACGCACCGTCGCAGCCTGCGCGTCGGCGAGGTCGACGAGTTCGAAGATCCGCTCGGGCGCGAGCAGCTCGAAATCGCGCAAGGCGGCGACGGATGCCTCGAGCTCGGCGGAATCGGACTTGCCGCGTGCCGCGGCGATCACCTGGGCGGCACCGTCGAGGGCGGTCTCGGCGTCGCGGGTCGCCCGAGCCGTGAGCATGAGGCCGTGCGAGTCGAGCTGATCGGGGGCGCGGTCGACGCTCGCGGTCAGTTCCTCGGTCGCCGCGATGCTCGCGGCGGTCTCATCGGCCGCGGTTCGAACGAGCAACCCGGTTCCCGCGGTCGCGGCGATCCCCACGACCGCGCCGATCGCGAGCGCCATCCGCAGTCGATCCCCGCGCACCCGGCGATGCAGTCGTGGCGCTGCCCCCGCCGTTGACTCGGACACAGGGGTTCGCGGGTTCAGGGGGTCGTCTCGCATGTGGATCACCGTGGAATCGCGCCACGAACGTGCCGATCGATTCCGGTCTCTCGATCCGCGAGCGCTTTCCGCTCACGGAAGCTGCTGATTCCGCGACAGAATAGGGAGCCTTCCTCAGGTCCGCAACCGCGGCCACAGGCTGCGCTCAGGCAGCGTCCCCAGTGCTCACAGGCGGCATGGAAGCCGCGGTAGGGCGACGCTCAGGCGGGAATGCCGTGAGCGTCCCCCGGACGGGGGCTCTTGAGGCGGCACGCGCGCGATCATAGGATTCGAGCGTGTTCGAGGAAGCCCCGGCACCGTCGACATCCGAGGTCGAACTCGACCGACTGCTGCTCGACGCGAAGCTCACCGTTCCGGAGCGTCCGGCCCGAGGCTCGGTGAGTCGTGTCGCGCTCATCGACGAGGCACGGGCCGGCGGGCGGCGCGTCGTCGGCGTCACCGCACCGGCCGGATACGGCAAGTCGACGTTGATGGCCGAGTGGGCGCAGCTCGAGCGCAGGCCCGTCGCCTGGGTTTCGCTCGACCGCTTCGACGACGACCCGGCCGCCCTGCTCGCGCTGCTCGCGGAGGCGTACGCCGGCATCGCACCCGGCATGGAGCACCTCGCCGAGGATGTGCGGGGCCACGGTGTCTCGGCGCTCGGCCGCGCCGCCCCCCTGCTCGCGGCGGTGTTCCGGGCGACCCCCACGCCGTTCGTGCTCATGCTCGACGACCTCCACGAACTGCGTTCGCCCGCATGCCACGACGTGCTGGGCGTCGTGCTCGCGGGGATCCCGCGCGGATCCCAGGTCGTCGCCGCGAGCCGTGGCGAGCAACCGCACCTGCCACGCCTTCGCGTGTCCGGTGACGCGGTCGAGATCACTGCGCGCGATCTCGCCATCGACGCGTCGGGTGCGCAGCAGATCTTCGCGGGTGCGGAGGTGCCGCTCGACCGTGACGACGCCGCCGGGGTCGTCGAACGCACCGAAGGGTGGCCCGTCGGCCTGTTCCTCGCAGCGGCGATCGCGAGAGACGGCGGTGGCGATGCGTCAGCGGTCGCCGGGGACGACCGGTATGTCGCCGACTACCTGTATCGCGAGGCCATGGCGAGGCTCCCCGAGGAGCACCAGCGGTTCCTGCGCCGCACGGCCGTGCTCGATCGGTTCACGGCGCCGCTCTGCGATGCCGTCCTCGGCATCGGCGACGCACAGGCGATGCTGCGCGAGCTCGAGGCGTCCGACGCCTTCCTGGTCGCGCTCGACCGTCGGCGCGAGTGGCACCGCTACCACGCGCTCTACCGCGAGTTCCTGCTCGGCGAGCTTCGCCGGGTCGAACCCGACCTGATCGTCGAACTGCACCTGCGGGCAGCGGACTGGTTCGAGCTCAACGGCTCGCCCGCGATGGCCGTCGAGCACCTGCTCGACAATTCGGCCGAGCGCGAACGTGCGACCCACCTCGTGGCCTCGATCGCACTCGCCACCTACCAGTCCGGGCAGCTGACGACCGTGCAGCGGTGGTTCACGGCGCTCGGCGACCGGGCGATCGAGGCGCACCCGCCGCTCACCGTGCTGGCCGGATGGATCGCGGCCCTCACCGGCCAGGCGAACGATGCCGAACGCTGGGCTGCGGCGTTCAGCACCGCGACCTTCGATGAGCCTCCCGACGACGGCTCGTCGTCGTTCGCGTCGTCCCGGGCGATGCTGCGCTCCTTCATGTGCGCCGACGGCCCGTCGCAATCGCTCGCCGATGCGACGTTCGCCGTCGCCTCAGAGCCGACGTGGAGCCAATGGCGCGATCAGGCTCTCGTGCTGCTCGGCGAAGCACAACTGCTCACCGGTGCACGGGAGGAGGCGCAGGCCTCGTTCGCCGAGTGCTCGGCCACGGCGGCGGTGCGCGGCAACATCGATGTGCTCATCGTGAGCGAGTCCGAGTTGGGCCTGCTCGCGCTCGACCAAGGCAGGTGGGACGAGGCTGCGTCGCACGTGCAGGCCGCGCTCGCCGCGATCGACCGCCATCGAATGCACGACTACGCGACCGCCGTGCTCGCGTTCGCCGGCGCGGCTCGCCTCGCGATGCACCGCGGCGACCTGGCCGACGTGCAGCGGCAGTTGACGAGGGCCATGCGCACGCGACCGACCTGCACCTATGCGATCCCCTACCTCGCCGTGCGGTTGCGGCTCCAGCTGGCCAAGGTGCACTGGGCACTGGGCGATCATGCGACCGCGCGCCACCTGCTGCGTGAGATCGACGACATCCGGTTGCATCGCCCCGCACTCGGGACGCTCGTCGACGAGGTCGCCGACTTCCGCGGGACGATCTCGTCCACCGAGTCCTCGGATCCCGGAGGCGGGCCGCCGCTCACACCCGCCGAGCTGCGGCTGCTGCCGTACCTCCAGACGCACCTGTCGATCCGCGAGATCGGAGAGCGCCTGTTCATCTCGCGGAACACCGTCAGTTCGGAGGTCGGCTCGATCTATCGCAAGCTCGGAGTGTCGGCGCGCAGCGACGCCGTCGAGGCGGCGATGGCCCTCGGGCTGCTCGGCGCCTGACTCCGCCACCGTCGGCTATTCTGCCGGCGGCCCCGCCGTGGCATCCATCGCATCGTCGAGGTCGTATCCGAGCGCGAGCGCGACCTTCGGCGCAGCGGCGACGACCAGCGGGAACCCGACGACGGGGATGATGCCCACGAGCACGTCGACGATGTCCTGCGGCGACGCGCCCGCGCTCACGGCGGCGTCGGCCTGCGATCCGAATGAGGGCTCCGCGCCGCCGACGGCGACGAGGGCGGCGATCCGCGCGAGCGCCAGGGTCTTGGCGTCGAGGCCGTCGGGCATGACCGCGACGTCGCCGAGGTCGTCTTCGGCCAGTCGTTCGTCGTTGATCGCCAGTCGTCGGAGCCGATCCGCATAGTCCACGTCGTGCCTCCAATCCCGGTCGATCGAGCATCTCCAAGTGCACGCGACCTCGTCGCCCGACGCATCATGCAGATCAGGTGAATCGCGCAGCTTCACCTGATCTGCGTGATGTCCACCGGTTACCGCGGGACTAGCTTTCGGGCAGGGAGATGCCGAGGAGCGGCGTCGCCGAGCTGAAAGGGGCCTCCCATGCTGAACACCTTCTGGGACTTCCTGGTGTGGCTGTTCTGGTTCTACATCCTCATCGCGTGCATCTGGATCTTCATCACGGTGATCATCGATATCTTCCGTGATCGCACCCTCAACGGCTGGGCGAAGGCGCTCTGGGTGCTCTTCCTCGTGCTCCTGCCGTTCCTGGCGGCGTTCATCTACCTGATCGTGCGCGGGCGCAGCATGGGCGAGCGCAGTGCGGCGATCGCGCAACAGGCTCAGGCCGAGAACGCCGAGTACATTCGCAGCGTCGCGGGCGGCGGCGGATCGTCGGCAGCGGCCGAGATCGAGAAGAGCAAGCAGTTGCTCGATTCCGGCGCCATCACCCAGGCCGAGTTCGAAGCGCTGAAGGCGAAGGCGCTGCAGACCTCATAGCTGCAGCACGTCTCCGGTGAAGGCCGGTCGCCCCTCGGGCGACCGGCCTTCATGTAGGTGTCGCGACATCCGATCAGCCGTGTCGATGGGATGCCTCTCCACTGCGCCGCGCGGCGCTCATCGAGGCTCGGCAGCGGCGACACGGGCGACCCGGGCGAGCAGTCGGCGCGTGGCGATGACGTGCATGCCCAGGCCCAGCAGCAGCATCCGGTACACCGCGCCACCCGGCCCCGGGAAGACGGCGCGCGTCTCGGCACGGAGCGTGCTGCGGCCCGGACCGAGATCGTCGATCCGGAAGACGAGTTCGTAGTCGGAGAACCGGTGGCGCCCGGCGAGCGCGAGACGCGACGGGCGATCGGCGGCCGTGACGTGGAAGCCGGGCACACTCGACCACTCCTCGAGCGGCCGGGGGCCGGATGCCGCGGCATCATCACACCTCAGCAGCGTCGCGAACCACGGCGAGCCGGCGTGCTCGACGACGCGTTCGAGCGCCGACCATACCGCCTCCCGATCGGCCGTGACGATGACCGCGTGCTCGTCGATGTGCGGCAGCGGCGGGACGATGCCGGCACGGCGCAGGTGGTCGACGAGGTGCGACGTCAGCCGCAGTGAGTGGAGCTCGTCGGGCGAGACCCACCGCGCGTCATCCGCGTCGTCGCCGTGGCCGAGCACGCCGCCGGCGACGGTCGCCGCGAAGTCGTGGATCTCGTACTCCCGCCCGTCACCGATCGGCACTCGCACCGTCCAGAGTTCACGGCCCACCTCGACCCGGAGGCCGGTCTCCTCGAGCGCCTCCCGCGCGGCGGCCGCCTCGAGCGACTCACCCGGTTCGACGTGCCCGCCCGGCACCGACCAGCGACCCCGCTGCGGCTCGCGGCCGCGCTTGACGAGCAGTATCCGCCCATCGGAGGCGGTGATGACCGCGCTTGCGGCGAGCACGACGTCCATGCCATCACCGTAGAACGTGCAACGGGCCCCGATCGGCACGCGTCACCATCGGGCGCGGCGGGCGCGGGCGGCGAACGCGTCGAGCGCGGCGAGCACCTCGGTCGCCTGCCACACCCGGTAGCGCGCACCGCCCGCGGCCCGAGTGAGCACTCCCGCAGCGGCGAGCTTGTCGATCGAGGTCTGCGCCGCGACCTCGCTGACTCCGACCGACTCGGCGACCGACGCGGCCGTCACGATCGGGTGCTGCAGCAGGTGCGCCTTCACGCGGTGGACCGAGGCATCCGAGCGTGCGCGAACGAGCGCGTCCCAGCTCGCGGCGATCTCCTGCAGCTCGCGCACCAGGGCGCGTCCGTTCGCCACGGCGCGGAACGCGGCCTCCGCGACAGCCTCGATGATCGCGTCGGGCTGCCCCTGCCGGTATCTGGTGAGCGCGAGGAAGTACGCGTCGAGATCGCCGAGCAGGCCCGCCGAGACCGGCACCGCCACGTTGCGGGTGACGTCGGCGGCGCGGAGCATCCCGTGCAGCAGGGCGCGCCCGGTGCGCCCGTTGCCGTCGGGGAACGGATGGATGGTCTCGAATTGGGCGTGCGCGATCGCCGCGTGCGCGAGCGCCGGCACGTCGGTGCGGTCGGCGAACTGCACGAGGTCGGCCATGAGCCCCGGCACGCGGTCGTGATGCGGCGGGACGAACGTCGCGTGGTGCGGCGAGAACGAACCGCCGCCGATCCACACCTGCTGATCGCGCCATGCGCCGATGAAATGCGGGGCGGATGTCTCGAGCAGGGCCTCGTGCATCGCGATGATCGCCTGCTCGTCGAGGCGATCGGCGAGCGCGATCGCCGCCCGCATCGCGCGCACGTTCGCCACGACGAGCCGGGCGTTCTGCGAGTCGGAACGATCGAGTTCGGCGAGCGCGACCTGCTTCGCGCTCGCGGTGAGGTTCTCGACCTCTGAGCTCGAGGCGCTCTCGGTGCGCAGCAGGATGGCGGCGAACGGCGCCGCGAACGAGCCGGCCTCAGCGTCGAACCGAGTGAGCTCCTTGCTCGCGTCGTCGGCGATCGCGAGCGTCTCGGGGCGAAGCCGTACCTCGCGATCGGCGATCAGGGGGACGAGCGAGGCACGGTACTCGCCGACCGCGGCGCGCAACTGCCGTCGCGAGGCGACCTCGTGCTCGGCGCGGTGCCACGGTCGCGCCTCGTTGCCGACCGCGGGCCACGTGGTGAGATCTGGCGTCATGGCTCGATTCTAACCTAAGACTGAGCCATAATCTTTGGTTAGGATCGAGCGGGTCAACCGTTCCGGTGTCACACCCTCACCGTGGGAACCGCTGCTCGACGAGACAGCTGGGGCTTGGCACGCACGAGCAGGCCGACCAGACCCGCCAGCATGATCACGAAACTGACCAGCACGATGCCGTCGACGCCTGTGGCCTGGCCGATGCCGTTCAACACGGTGCCGACGATGACAGCCCCGGCCGCCCAGGCATTCGATCCCACCCACTCGAGCGCGATGAGTGCGAGGCCGATGAAGAACAACGAGGGCCCGACCCAGAGGAAGGGCACCGCGATCTGCGGTGCGTCGAGTGCGGCGCTGAGGGCGTCATCGAGCATCGGGTCGGCGGGCAGCGTCCACAGCATGAGGTCGATCGCGACCATGCCGCCGAAGGCGATGGCGCCGACCATGACGAGGGCACGCGCGACCCGGCCGAGCCGGCCGACGGCCGACCCCGAGGTGGCGAGCGCACCGCCCGCAGCACCGATGAGGATCAGCCAGTGCGCCCAGTCGATGGGCTGCTGGGCGTCGATGAAGTCGCGCCCGAACGAGAACAGCAGCTGCCCGACTCCCATCGCCGCAAGCGAGGTCGCGAGGACGAGGACTGCGCTCCTGGTCGGCGAGATCTGTTCCATGGCCGCAACGTAGCGGCAGGGTCGCGGCGCGGCCAGAGGGCTGGCCCCCCGCGCGCTGCGGGGGTTCACCCCCGCGGACGGGACAGCCCGGGGTCAGGCAGGCGATCGCAGGTCCGCGAGCGCGTCGACAACCAGTTCCTCCATCAGGGCACCTCCGTTTTCCGCGTCGCCGGTTCAGGGTTCGACGACCCTGCGGTCGTCCCACTCGACAGCCCACCCCAGATCTTCGAACATGCGTGACAGCACCATCGCCGTGAAACCCCACACCACCCTCCCGTCGACGGCGAACGCCGGCGAATGGTACACCTCGCCGGCGAACCGGTGCTCGGTCATCGCGCGATTGGCCGGATCGACGAGGTCCGCGACCGGCACGCGGAAGGTGTCGACCGTCTCGGCATGGTCGACGGCGGCGACCTCCGACGGACGACTCCACCACGCAGGAACCGGCGTCACCAGGTGGTTGCTGACGGGCACCGGGAACGGCGTCAGTGCTCCGAGCACGTCGACACCCGACGGGTCGAGCCCGGTCTCCTCGACGGCCTCGCGCAACGCCCCGGCAGCGGCATCCGAATCGGTGGGCTCGAGCCTGCCGCCCGGGAACGCGATCTGTCCGGCATGGCTCGAGAGCGTCGCCGCCCGTCGCTGCAGCAGCACATCGAGGTCGCGGGCGACCGCGTTCGAGGCGCCTGCGGGCACCGAGTCGAGGACGCCGAAGAGTACGAGCACGGCGGCGTCCCTGACCGGGGCGTCGTTTCCCAGCATGGGCTGCGGGCCGAGCCTCCAGTCGATGCCGCGTTCGCACAGCGCCACCAGGTCGGCGCGTGCGTCACTCGAGGCGGTCGGCATGCCGTCAGCCTATGGTGCGCAGGTCGCGGAGTGCTCGCGCATCAGGGACGCACACGCGACAATGAATGGCATGGCCGAGAACAAGACACAGCCGACGGATGCCTCGGTCGCCGACTTCCTCGAAGCGGCGACGCCCGCCCGACGCCGCGACGACGGCAACGCCCTTGACGGGATCTTCCGCGAGGTGACGGGCGTCGAACCCGTCATGTGGGGTCCGTCGATCGTCGGCTACGGGAGCTACCGTTACCGGTCGCCCGTGAATCCCCGCAACGAAGGCGACTGGCCCAAGGCGGGGTTCTCGCCGCGCAAGGCGCAGCTTTCGATCTACGGGATCAAGGACCTCCCCGAGGGCGCCGCGCTCCTCCCGCAGCTCGGCACGTACACCGAGGGCGCCGGCTGTGTCTACGTGAAGAAGCTCGACGACATCGACCTCGACGTGCTGCGCCGGCTCATCGCGATCGCCTGGTCGCGCGGAGACGACCCCACGCCATGATTGCGGACGGCGGAGTGAATTCAGCTGAGGGGTTCGAAGTGCGCCGCGCGACGACGGCGGATGCGCCGGTCGTGGGGCGGTTGCTGTTCGACTTCAACACGGAGTTCGAGTCCGAGACACCCTCCGCAGATCAGCTGGCCTCTCGATTCGAAACGCTGCTCAATCGTCCCGATGTGCTCGTACTGCTGGCTGAGGGCGCAGGCGCACCTGCGGTCGCGTTCGCGTACCTCACGTTCCGTCCGACACCCTACGGCGACGGCCCGATCGCGCAACTCGAGGAGCTCTACGTGCGCCCGGAATTGCGCGACCAGGGCATCGGCACCGACCTGCTCACCGCCGCGCTGGCGGACTCGATGGAGCGCGGGGCGATCGAGATGTATATCAACGTCGACGAGGTCGACGTCGACACCCGCAGATTCTACGAGCGGCACGGGTTCGTGAACATCGAGCCCGGCAGGGACTATCGCATGCTCTTCTACATGCGAGAGCTGTGACTCGGGGCTGCACGCGCTCTGGTCATCCTGACTCGAGATAGGCCTTCAATCTGCGAAGGTGATCCCCGTCCTCCTTCTTCATGATGCCCGCAACCATGGGGAGCATCATCCTCCGCAGTCCGCTCGCCTCCAGCTCGCAGGTCCACTTGAGCCGCGTGCCTCCGCCGTCGGGCGACAGGTGGTAGTGGTACTCCACCTTGATGCCTTCGGCTTCGGTGCTGATGCTCACCTGCGTGTTCGGTTCGTAGGCGCTCACCAGGAGGTCTGCGCTGGCCTCCTTGCCGTTCACGACACGGGTCTCGCGGAATTTCGTGCCGACCGCGATCGGTCCGTCGGTGAGCTTGCTGCTCGCCGTGATGTTGTCGAGGAACTCCGTTGCTCTGGTCGGGTTCGAAAGCACCTCGAAGACATCCTGAGGTGATCTTTCGATGTGTTCGTTGAACTCGAATCCCTTCATCATTCTCCTCAGTGTGTTCGTTTCAGGGGTTCGAGCGGAACGTACGCGTCGGTGAAAATGCGTTCGAGCCTGCCATCGACCTGCCGGCAGTGATAGATCTCGAATGGCGCCGCCGCCCGCAGGCAATAGTCATCGGAGGGCAGCCATTCGACCCCGATGTATGCGAAGGTCTTGGCGATCTCTTCCATCCCGCCGAAATGACGACGAGCGACGCACAGGCCGGGCTCCTGGTACCGATATCCGATCGGGTGGCTGACGTTCATCGGCACACTGACCGGGAGGCAGGCATCGAATCGGATCTTCGGTTCATCGGTCACGTAGGGATCATCGTGAGTGAGACCGACGAGGAACTCGGGCGAGTACTCGAGACCGTGCGCGTCGGCGTATTCGAGGAGTTCATCCCAGAGGCTCAGAAACGCCCGCTTGCCGGCGAGCAAGTTCTCGTATCCGTTGTGGCGGAGGAAGATCAGGTGCCGGGGCGGTGTCTTCTCGACGGCCACCGGCTCCCTTCGCATATCGAACCGCAAGGTGAGCGGAGTCTCGTCGGTGAAGCCGTCGTAGGTGCTGCTCTCCATCGTGTCAGCCACTGACGCGCGGTATGCGCGAAGCACACTGCGGAATTCGGAGGGATTGATGCCGAATTGCCGAGTGAATGCGCGGGTGAATGTCTCATGGGTCTTGAATCCCGCTTCCAATGCGATCTCGAGCACATTGTCGGGACTGACCTTGAGGCGAGCGACGGCACGCTCGAGGCGCAAGCGGCGCAGGTACTCCTTCGGGGCCTCGCCCGTCACGTAGTGGAAGATGCGATGGAAGTGGTGCGGCGAGAAGCCGGCGACAGCCGCCAAGTCGGCAAGCGGCAAGGGATCATCGAGATGTTCCTCGATATGGACGAGCACCGGGAGCACGCGCCGGTCGTATCGACCGGCCGTCGCTGCTCGAACGGGGCTCAACACCCTCTCAAGATACAAATCAGTGAGGTCGACTGCTCGACTTTTCTTGCGAATCGGTCGAGCCTCCGGGGTCCGTCATCGGATGACCTGGACAGGGGCCAGCGCAGCATCGAGCGCGCGTGGGACACTTGGCTCACTGGGACCCCAGGATCGGTCTCGCCGGTGAGCCCGCCCCTCGACGGGAGAGGAATGCACTCGCATGACCAGTGTCGACAACGCCGACCAGCCGCGATCCCCCGCTTCCCGGGGCGTGCTTGCGAAGCATCCGCTGACCTCGTTCTTCGTGATCGCCTACGCCGTCTCCTGGCTCATCGAGGTGCCGATCGTGCTCTCCGCGACGGGGGTCCTGCCCTTCACGCTCCCTCGACCCGTCATCACGATCGGCATCGTTGCCGCAACGTTCGGCCCGACGGTCTCGGCGCTCATCATGACCGGCCTGACCGAAGGGAAGGTCGGCATCGGCCGCCTGCTGCGGCGATACGTCCAATGGCGGGCGGGACTCCGGTGGTACCTGTTCGTACTTCTGGGCATCCCCGCCATCGTGATCCTGGGCGCGATCGTGGTGCCCGGAGCCCTCGCATCGTTCCAGCCGCTCATCGTCCCGCTGCTGGTCGGCTATCCCCTGGCGTTCGCGACGACGTTCCTCCTCGGCGGCCCGCTGGGTGAGGAGCCGGGCTGGCGCGGCTTCGCACTCCCACGCCTGCAGGGTCGGAACGGCCCGTTGGTCGGAAGTCTCATCCTGGGCGTCCTGTGGGCATTCTGGCACCTCCCCCTGTTCTGGAGCGGGGTGTGGACGCCGCCCACGGCTCCGAACATCGTCATGTTCGTCGTCATGATCACGGCCCTCACGATCATCATGACGTGGGTCTTCAACCACGTGAACGGGAGCCTGCTCATCATGATGCTGACGCACGCGTCGTTCAACACCTTCGCCAACAAGGTCGAGGCACCTCTCTTCCCCGCACCGATTCTGAACGAGTACGGACTGCTGCCGGTCCTGATCGGCTTCACGGTCACCGCGATCGTGCTGATCATCGCGACGCGAGGCCGGCTCGGCTACAAGTCGTCCCGCCCCGAGCAGGTTGAGCAAGCCGGTTCTCAAGGCATGCAGCGACGCTGAGTTGGCGGCCGCGACCGCGGTCTGAGCATCCCGGCGCGGCTCACCCCCGACGCAATCGGAACGTCCGCGCGCTCGGAACTGGGAGCAGCCGCTGACGGGAATACCCCAGAGCAGAATTGCGCGAAGTCCGACACTACCCGCCCCGGACACAACGAAAGCCCCTCCCGAAGGAGAGGCTTTCGCAAACGATGTCCCGAGACATCCGAAAAGGATGCCTCGACACTTCACATGGTCGGGCTGTCAGGATTTGAACCTGCGACCCCTTGGAGGGTTCAGCCCGTTTCGGGTTGCCTCCGGATGCCTCGGGAACTCGCGGATTCCCTTGTGGTAGCGGGAACCAGGCGGTTCGCTGTCTCCAATTCTATCCGGTCGTCTCCGGTCGTTCACGGTTCAATGCGATGGAAACGATGGGAACCACCGGTTTCGAGTCGAACCCGGCACCCGAGATCCTCGTCCTGTTCAGGCGTTCATGAAGCGCGGCGCCGGACACTCAACGAGCGGGACCAGTTCGTCGTTGAGGAGCTTCGCCGAAGCCGTAGCGCTTCGTCGCTTCTTCGCCTACAACCTCGAACGCGCCAGGCTGCGCTTGGCAGTCGGGGTGTCGCCAGGGCGGGCGTGTCAGTCACTGGATAGGCGTCGAGTCCTCGCCCACAGAGGGAGGGAGTCAGCCGATGCCGTACGCGGCGTTAATCCTCGCAATCTCGTCAAACCAGAACCGGAAGTCGGTGACAGAAACCCCTCCGGGGCATGTCGAGTACGGGTAGGCGATTTCATGTACGAAGTCGACGCCGCGAAGGTCCAACACGAGTCGCGTCGACGCTCTCCCGGATTGCGCCAGCTCGGTTGCGGGGCGGTTTGGGGACGAGTACCAGCGAAACTTCCAGTGGTCGCCCTCGCGATTGAGGTGAAGAAACGTGTCTCCGCGAAGACTTGGCGCGTAGACCAGAGCGAACGATTTCCCCGCCATAGTCCCCTCGAGGCCGCCCGCGCCGGGTGCCCTGGTTCCGCAGACACCGCACTGGGTTTCCTCAAGTCCGTGAATGCACTCTGTCATGAGCACAAGTCTGGCATTCGGCTTTAGCAGGCACGACGATGTGATCTGCACCGATGGCCGCGCGCGGCTTGGCGTGACCCCGAGAAGCAACCCTAAGAGCGAACGGGATTGATCGGGCATCCCAGCGCGGCGTCCCTAAACGCCAAGCGGTCTGGAGTTGGCCCCCGATGGTCAGCTCCTCGACGATGCGTCGGTTAATTCGATTGCTTATCGGCGCATGACGTGCTTCGAATGGCATGATTGCCCGACGCATCAGACTGCCTGGCCCAAGTGAGCCACCCTCCGTGGCGATCGAGGATTTCGTGATCGCCGACCGCGATTGTGACTTTGTGCAATTTGTAGACCACGACGTCGCGCGTGGCCGCGAGGCGGCGGCGATGATCCCTGCTTAGTCGGATGCTGAATCACCCGACGCCTAGGTGTGGCACCATGTCCGTCATCCTGCGGGTCATCAACCACCACCGAAGTGGCCTCCGAAGCGCGATTACTGATCGGCGAAACGTGTGACTCTGACGGGGTGACAACGCGGTGAAGTCGCAGGGCGAGTCCGCGTCAGGGTCGTCCAAGGGGTAAAAGTGATGGGTTTTCGATGGAAGGACCAAGTCTCTTAACCTCAAATGTCCCGGAAACCCTTGAGTTTCCGGGACATTCCGGTCGGGATTATCTACCTCTGTTCCAATAGATCAACGACCCTCTGTTACGGCCTCCCAGATCCGCGAGATTTCGGGAGCTATGGGGATTCTCCGCGAGAACTCCTCCCTCCTGTCCAGCGATCATGGAACCGCCTGAGCGACACGGATCGCGCCAGTGTCGCTGCCCGCTACGAAGCGGGTGAGACCTCGACTGTCCTGGCTGCTGAGTACGGCGTCGCTAAGTCCACGATCCTCGGCACCCTGCGTCCTAGCAATGTGGTCGTGCGTCGGCAGTCGTTGACGCCAGAACAGGTGAGTGAATCGGCGCGACTGTATGAGTCGGGGCTGTCGTTGTCGCCGGCTGCGAAGCGGATGGATGTGAATCAAGTGACCATGCGCGTGGCGATCATCAAGGCTGGGGTCACGCTGCGCGAGAGCCCACGAGAGCCAAGTACGCATAAGCGTCATGCGGCCACCGGTGCATTCTAGGTGAGTGTCAGCCGCGCCCTGGGATGTCCATAAACGGCGTATGCGAGTTCAGATAGGTCTCCAGCTTCGCGGGCGGCGGCTCGTGCGGACTTCGTCGCTTCGCCAAGCGTTTGACCGTCGAGGAGCGCCCGATAGAACGCGTGTACGAAGGTGGAAGATGGATCATCACTGAGTGACCATGAGCAAGTGACGAGGCCGCCGGCGCCACCACGAAGAAAGGCCTCTGCGAATCCGCCGATGGAACGCTCACCCGAGATCGTACGACCAATGTCAAAGGCGTTGAGAAACACAAACGGTGCTGCGGCAATGTCGATTCCGTCGCTTACGCCGAAGTCAGCTCGCAGGTCATCGACGGTATAGCGCCAAGCCGGGTCCTCTCCTGCGGCGGGGCTGAATTCAGCAAGCAGGAGCTCCTGCTGCGACGGTTCGACCTCAGACCATCGACAATGTCCTGCAAAGTGAAAGAGGTCGAAGCCATCCCTCATCATCGTGTGAATGCCCGAGGCATCTTCTGGCTGGATTGAGGTGGCTTGGATCACCTGCTCCAGCAGACGCCGCTCCTCGGCCGTGTTGACCAGTCGAAGGAGAGGGTCGACGTAGGTAGGGCAGACCACTTTCGCCCGACCACGAGCGACCGGGATCTCCGTCGGATGACGGTTGTCGTACACCCAGCGAATCAGGCCGGTATTGCCGAGAAATCGAACTTCTCCGTTGTCGGGCTCGCCGGGGGACGCGACGAGGTGCAGAAGTTCCCACGGTATGTCGAACTCGCCGGTGGACTGCACAATGAGACCGTCAAGTTCGTCGCGGTGTTGCCAGAGAAGGCCAAGAACCTCGGGCGGCAGGACTGACCTGGCCAGCGAGCTTCCGATTTGTGTCATCCGACGCAGCGCGGTGCGCACCCGACTGTTGGAGTCGTTAAGCTCGGCGAGCTCCGCCCGAACGCCGGCAATCCGGTTGTACAACGCCCCTACGAAACGGCGCTTGCTAGGTAGCCGAAGGAGACCTTCGGCCGTTTCGCCGCCGACACTCGCGCGGACCGATAGGCGGGTTTCACCTTCAACGAACTCCTCGTCGACTCTAAGGCTCGGCAAAGCGATCAATTCGGGGGCTGGCTCGACAATCTTCGCCGTGACCTTACTCGGCTTCGCCCCCGAACCTGACTCCGTGATCCGGGCCGTCAGTCGCAACGTCGCGAGGGGCAGGTCAGATTTCTGCCTGAACAGCAGCGATACCTCCGCTGGTCCGGATTCAGGTGCTAACAGCGTAGACACGTGCTCATAGGCGTCTTGGTTCTTATCCGGAATGACGAGCTCGAAACTTCTCGGCTCGTCTTCAGCGAGGCGGAACCTTCGGGGAACGATCGTGACAGTTATAGGTTGACGCGGGTCCGTAGTGATGGACTGAGAAGCTGTAATCCCGCTCTTCGGCTCACTTGCGCGATAGGCCAGCCGGACACGCAGGTCGAAGCTCGTACGCGCACCGAGAGGCTGCGCGAGTTCTGCAAAGACGTACACGCCCGGGAGACCGGATGCATCAGACACGATTGGAACGGCTTCGGGTGCATCCGGAGGCGCGGGCGCCGTGTCCGGAAGTTCCGACGATGGCGTATCGTTCTCTAGATCGAGACCGCTGTCTCCCCTGCGCAACGCCACCTCCTGACGCGCGTACTCCAAGGTCGTGATGCGGTCAGGGTCGCCAGGCAGCTTGCGTGCGAGTTGTAGCGCATGCGACAAGGCCTTTTCAACTGATGTCATGGCATCGAGAGGGAGACTACGAACGGCTTGCGTGAATGCCCGGGCGGCTTGATACCCGACGAAGGGCGCCTCAACCTCGGGATTGTCCAAGCGTTCGGCAAGCCACTCAAGTCGATCGGCACGTGGATATGCGCTCAGGATGGCGATTGCCGCAAGTCGTTCGCCAGCGGACGAACTTCGCTCTAGATCTCCAAGTAGTGGGCGCACGACGGGCGCCAACGAGACCATTGAGTTGAAGATTCGAGTCATTTCGCCTGTTCGCTCTGGGCCAGAGGTCATCGCTTGACGTATTGCGTCATACCTCTCGGCGAGCTTTCGTATTACCTGTTCTTGGTCCGGGGGCACTGGCGCTTCGTCGCTACCGTCACGATCCGTTGTGATGCCGTCGGGGGGAGGTTCAGTTGTGGGTGTCTCGGTCGGGGACGGGGCCGCGGTCGGCGGAAACGCATTTGTGGGGGCGAGGAGGAGGCGACCACCGAGCACCTCTTCGCCGTGGAACTCGGGTGTCTGCCGGCGGTTCGGGCCAAACTCCTCGACCAGCTGCCGCACGAATTCGCGGTTCGAGATTCTTCCCACGCTGGCCGTAAGCAGCGGTATGGCCACGCGGGTGAAGTCGCCTTGACCACCCGACTCCCAAGCGATCTCGGTGGCCCGACAGGCGCTGAACAGTACTTCGTTCCGACGCACCCCGCTGACGCGAGGTGGCTTCGGCAAGTGGGACTCAGATGCGCGAACCGCAGCGAGCGCTTCGATCCGCAGAGAGTCGGCCGTCCTTCTATCCACTTCCGCACCGCGGTTGACGCGATACGCGTCAAAGTCAGCCCTAGTTAGAACGACGGCCCGCGGCAATGAGTTGCCGACGGGGGTGAGGTCAACGCGCGGCGCACGGTTCGCTGATCCCGAGTGGCAGGTATCGAAGAACACGGTGAGCGCTACGCCCTCAGGGATCACGTCCCAAATGTGCGCAAGGTCATCGTCGATGATGAGCCGCCCCTGCTTGCGGAAGTCCACGGGGCACAGCGCCTCGTCCGTCGCGATGTCGCCATCCTCCTCGTCGGCGTCGAGGTCGGGCACGAACGTGCCCTGTCCCGAAAAATGCAACGCGAGCACGTCGCCGGGGGTGGCCTGACTCACGAGCTCGAGGATGGCGCGGAGGATTGCGTCGCGGGTGGCCGCTGCATCCGTCAGCCTGGTCACGTCGAAACCGGTTGTGCGAAATGCCTCTTCCCAGGCCTGCGCGTCGGCAACGCAGCCCCGCAGGCGGTCCCCCTCGTCGGGGTAGGCGTCGACACCGATGCAGAGCGCGCGGCGGGCGCCTCGGCCACCTGATGCGGATCCTGTGCGAGCCGCAGGCAGGTTCTCATATGTCGGCCAGGGCGCTCGGGGTCGTCCACGACCATTCAGGAATGGAGTGACGCTGGCGACGCCCGCTACCCGACGCGCGACACTCTCCATGGTCGACGCGTCATTATCGAAGTTGTCGTGCGATGTCGCCGCGCTGGCCGTGCGTACTCCCACCGCATACGGGGCAAGCACCAAGGCGCCCCTTGGCGATACGCCCGTGAAGAAATCGGTGAGCTCGGCATCTCGCGTGAGGAACTTCGCCATGCCAAGGATCGGGGTCGACGTCTGCGGCTCCAGCGACGCCGACACGAGGTAGAGCAGCGACTTGTTGTAGATGCGCAGGCAGGTATCAGCACGCTCCGCCTCGTCGTCCATCGCGAAGATCGCGACGCGTCCAATCCTGCCGCTGCGCGCGTGCGGCATAACGAGCTTGGCGAAGGTGTCGACGCGCACGGCTGGCGCGAGCAGGTTGAGCGACGCGATCTCGGGGACATCCGCCTCGAATGCCGCGTCGAGCAGGTGCGAGTGGAAGATCGAGCCCGCGCTGTGGCCGACCGCGTGCACCTCGATGGCATTCGGGTGCGCCGCCATGAACTTCGCGAGGGCGCGCACGAAATAGTGCCCGCCGCCGCCTTTCGCGGCTGCCGCGGCCGCGTCGATCTTCATGTCGTTCCAGATCCGGCCGCCGCCGAGCAGCCGAGTGGCGACCTCTACGAACGAGTCCTTCGCATCCTCCACCCAGCCGCGACGACCGCCCGACGCCCACTCCCGCATCGCGTCCCAGAGCTCCGCGCCGAGGCCGGTCTCCCACACGAAATGGATCGGATAGACGCCGTTGTCCTTCCACCAGGCCACCTGCTGCTCGGCGACGCCAAGACTCGTCTCCTTGTCCGTGAGTCCGCCCTGCGCGTAGAGCATGACTGGCACCGGACCGGGCTCATGCGCTGCGATGAACGCGGGCAGATGCGTCTCGAAAATGGCGTCGATATCAGCCCTCGTCGTATGAAACTCGTCGACCGGTTCGGAGGACGCGGGCGCGGCGAGTTTTCCACCCTCGAGGATGACAACGTTTGGTTTGAGGTCGACGAATTGACCAGGTGGGGTCTCTTCACTCGCACTCCCAGGAGGAGCGGCCGTGTCGTCCCGCGACGAGGGCCCGGCCGCGCGAGCGATCGAGTCCGGTGTTTGGAATCCAAACCGCTCGCCGAGAGACTGGATTACTGCACTCATCCCCGCCGTCGGCGCAGCCACCGAGCCCTCCATGATGGAGAACGGCGCCGAAGATGGATTCGATGCTTCCAGATATGGACTCACGACTCGCCACACATCGAGCGTCGTTGTCACGGTGAGATACCGCTGTAGGAGCTCGCGAACTCCCGGGTGGAACTCGAAATTGCCGGTGCCTGGTTCTAGTTCGAACAGCAATCCACCCGCGAGCACCTCGGCGAGTTGCACTTGTGTTGCACCGGGAACCAACCGATCGAGGAGCAGTCGAGCGATCGGGAATGTCACCTCGACGGCCGACAGCATCGTGGCAAGTTGGGAGGCTTCCATTGACACCGTGGAGCGGAAAATGTCAAGGCGCTCGTCGGGCGACCGCTGACTCACATCCGTTCGATCATCTCCCAGGGGTGTGGGAGGCAGGGTTACGCCGGCGACAGACGCCCCAGATCCCATCAGCATGCGCGCCCAGGACGTGAGGCGATCAGTATCGAGGCTAATGACGGGCAGCACGTTCGCTCGGGTCGGTGACAGCCACCACCATGGCAACTTGACGTTCAGATTTCTGTTCGGCTCACCTCGACGGTCCGCCGAGACACCTGCGTCCACATTGCCGAGTGCCGTGGCGGCCCAAAGCCGCTCGGGCAGCACCTGCACCAATGCGACCGGCCCACTGCGGCCCCACAGGTCAATGGCTGCCCAAATATCCGGACGAGTCCACATCGCTCCGACGCAATCGGACACGACCAGGGTGAGACGGCGGCCGTTGTAGTCAATCAACTCTCTGATGCCGTGTCTCCGGTCAGCCGCCGAAACGAGTTCAACACCAGCGGTCCCCTCAACGAGCTTCCACTGCACGACGCGGTCGAAAGCGCCGTACCGTTCGAAGAGTCGCGTCAGCGCACTCACGGTCGATCCCCACGGCAACATCGTTGGTCCCGCATCGAGAACGATGGAAAGCTCCTCGAACCAACGAACCTTAGCCGGACCCTCAACCGGGATGAGAAGGCCCGTCGCGCAGTAGAAGTCGACGGTGCGTTCGACGTCAAGGGTGTGAAGCCGGTGGGACGCGCGCCGTACCTTCAGAGGTCGAATGGCTCGGTTGATTTCGCGTTCACCTGGCAGCGTGTTATGAGCCGGATCGCGAAGTTCGAACCCCGTCGTTGCGGCGGCCCCCGCGGACGCCGTCCGGCCCAGTGTCCGCGGCAGTCGCTCAGTTATGGGATGTGACGGTTGCGGAACATCGACGACATCATCGTCGGATGCCACCTTGGATGACGCTGGGACCGGTGGCGCCTCGACCGCTTCCGGCTCTGCGGCTTCTTCTCCTAGCTGCTCGGTCGGTTCCCCGTCAGAGTCGGAACGAACCAACCTGGCGAGCCAGAGAATGTCAGCGAGATCTCGCCATTCTGGTTCGATTCCGGAAACTTGGAGTGCTCGAATTAGTCGATCAAGCATCAGAACTCCGAGGTCAACTCCCTGAAGAGAAGCTCAAGGATTGCCTGGCGCTCCGTACTGTCCTCAGGCAACACGTTCTGAGTGACGAGGTACACGGCGTTGAGGAGTTGGTCCGTTGCTTGGGGCTTGCCCCCGTCCGTCCGAGCAAGAAAATCGTCGATGAGCCGCGACACTGCTGGAGTGTTTGGCAGACGAAGGTGGGCCGACACAATGTCCTCGAGCAATTCTTTTGTTGTGTCAGGCATCCGCAACCTGATGCACCGCCGCAGGAAGGCGGTCGGGAAGTCACGTTCACCATTGCTCGTGAGTACAACGAAAGGAAACTCGGCGCATTGAACTTTGCCTTTGTGTATGCGCACCCACTTCTGGCTTTCGAACTCCCTCACGTCAACGGCGTCCTCTTTGTGACGGGTCAGTTCGGGGATCTCGAACTCTCCACGCTCGAACACGTTGAGGAGGTCGTTCGGCAGATCGATGTCGCTCTTGTCGATCTCATCCACGAGCAGGGCACGAGGCTTGCTTCGTGGAATGAGAGCGGTACCCAGAGGACCCAACGTGAGATAGTCGCTAATCGACGTGGTGGTCTTTGTGGCGCCCTCATCGTGAGCGATTCTCTCTGCCTGCAGTCGACCGATTGCGTCGTAGCGGTAAAGGGCTTCGTTCAAGGTGCTCCGCGACGTGACGTGCCATCTCAGCACGGGCCCGAGGCTTAGCTCAAGCGCGACGGCGTCGATAAGGGACGACTTCCCAGATCCGGGAATCCCGGTGACGAGGAGCGGTCTCCGTAACATGAGGGCCGCGTTGACCGCATCGACCACCTCACGCGACGCCTGAAACGTTGCCCCAGCATGGTTCGACGAGCTGTTGGACGAACCATCATCCGAGAACACTCGCCAAGGTGGCGGCTCAGGAAGCTCAATCTCTCGAACCTTGCGGTCGCCGCGATAGATTCGCCAGTCGTTCATTTCTTCGCCCCTTATGCCATGGCCGGCAACTCTGAGCGGCGGGGCGGCAGCGAATCGGGATCGTCCCACACCAACCGCAAAGTGCTTGCAAGCCCCTCGGAATCGCCTCTCCGAAGCGCCAGCAGGCGTTCGGGAATCGTTGTGAAATCGCCGTCCGACACGAACTGTTCAAGCATCTGTTTGGCCTTGATCCAATCCGATGGTGGATCGGTCGCCCAGAAGACATAGGGTGCTCCGCCGACAATGCTTGCGATGAGAGGATCACGGCGTAGATCGTCCGGGACAGTTCCGATGGCAAAATCGAATCCCTGGAGATGCGCTTTGCTACCGGCAACCGAGTCCTGAATGGCAGTGACGCTTGATGTTCCGGAGATCCATTCAAGGGTCGGTGAGTTGAATTGCAGACTTTCGGCAATTCGTTCGACGGCATTCTTCCACTGCCTGAACACGGGCTCGTAGGCACGACGCTCCGCGACGTGAAGCGCCGTCGGCCATGCTTGCCCAAGAGGCCGGGAGGCCTCCAATGGGCTCGCTGCAAATGGCCACCTCTCAGGGAGCGCAACAAACGCCGCTCGAGGCAGCAAGAACCCAACTGAGAAAGAAGGGTAGTCGCTGGCCATCTGGATGATGAGCGGAATCGCGGCCTCCCGGAATCCGTCAGGTGTGCGTTGACACGATACAACCGACTTGGGCTGCCAACCATTGCGCGGGTCCTTCACATGGGCGACGACCTCAGCCGGCCAAGAGAATCGAGCCTCTGGCCCCTCTACACACGGGATCTCGATAACGAGTCTGGCGATGCCCTCGGCCGGTGCGGCAGCACCAGCCCGAAGCAAGTTCAAGTTGGGGCGACTGATGTAAGGATCGAAAAGTTCGTCGGGAAGCTGATTGCCCGTGAGGCACTCGAGCGAGACGGCGAACTTGGTAAGTGATTCATAGGCAGGTGGCCCCGAGTATGCAGCAGCAAACTCCAGCGCCTGCTCGAGGTCGGCGGGCATCGAACCGGTTCGCTCCGGCACCACGATTCGAAACGCCTCGTTCATTTGCTGCCGATTGATGGTGCCAAACGCCTCGACAAAGCTTGACACGGCGCGCTGACGATCGAGGAAGGTCTCGAGATCGAAAGACCGCTCCGCGGGAGTCGCCGCTCGAGCCTGCAGGGCCTCAATGAGGCGACGACGGTTGTCGAAATTGGTCACGACCAATGCAACGAGATCAACCGTCTCTTGACCGCTTCCGTCGACCTGGCCATCCAGGGCAGTAAGCAGCTCCTGTCGCAGCTCTGCCTCAGTTAGCGCGGCACCGCTCCTCAGTTCGCGCTCAACACGGTTCAACTGCCTCGGCGACATACCCGTAGATGACAAGACTTCCTGGGTCCGCCCAGACACAGGAATCCCACCACCGAACTCATGGACGTTCCGGCCTCCCCCGCCAGTCTCAAATATGCGGGTCACAGGATGCTGCCGAGTGACGCCCTTTGCGTTCAACTCCTCGAAGCTGTCGTCAATGTGCTGCACGACTTTCGGGAAATCGATCGGGAGGGAAACGTTCTGCTCAAGCCAACGAAAGAGGCTATCGGAGAACGCAGCCTCCCGCTTCAGGCGATCGTGTGTTGCATACTCCCCCTGTGAAGCGGCAAACAATGTTGATTGCGAGAGCCCACGAAAGGTCCTGCCGTTCGGATTCAACGGGCCCGACGCGAGGTCGTCGGGTATCTTCATTTCGGCCGCGAAATTGGCGCACGCATCAATGAACACGACTTGGTTGTCGAAACCGGGGAACGCATCGGAGGTCAAGTAGCGAAGGACCTGATCAACAACGAACACTCGCGGAGCGTCGGCGTACGCATCTGCCGCATAGAGCACTCGTTGTCCATCTCGGTTGAGCACTCCGTGCCCACTCCAATAGACCACCAGTAGGTCGCCTCGTTCCCTCGATGCCTTGATGAACAGATCCTCAAGATCATGCTGAGTGCCGGCGAACGTGAGGACTCCATCCGGTGCCGGGGTCTCGGCGCCAGACCATGAGCGGGCCAGCCAGACCTGCTTCGGCGGCACCGAACAGTTGACGGCCCACTGCGCAAAGCGCACCGCGTCCGAAGCGACCCCCGGAAGCGAGAAGGTCTCTCCGTAGGCGTAGTCCTCAAGTCCTATGGCGAGCACAAGGACCTTGTCGGTACTAATGGTGGCCATTGAGCGCTCCTTCGACGCCCGACCAAACTTCTGGGTTGGACCAGTACGCGCTGTGCGAGTAGGGGAACGGCTGGCCGTTGTCGACCTTGAGATCTGACACGCGCTTGGGGAAGACATCCGCGCCCAAATACGACAGAAGGTCGCGACGGTCGTAGATGTTCAACCATCGTGGAAAGTGGTCCGGGAGCGGGTCTGGCGGCTCGAGGCTTGGCAACGCCCCGATCTCGTAGAGAAACGGCGCCTGTGAACCCACTGTTATGAGGAGGTCAACGTTCGCAAGCTGCTTCCGGACGAGAAGGTCGGCGCACATGATGCCGCCGAGCGAGTGGGCGAGCAGGATGACAGGACCGTCACCACAATCTTGAATCGATTGCTCCAGGAATCGGCGCGCGTCATCGCCTCGAGCGAGGAAACGCATGATATCGCCGCCGGGATCGGTTAGCTTATCTGTCAGTTCGCCACGGTCGCGAGTGAGTCGATACGTTGCATAGCGCAGCGCTAGACCCTTGAACGGCCGCAGCAGGAAGTCCGAGATACCCATGCCGTATCCGTGGAGTTGGGTGGTAACAGCCTCGACGATGTCGTCGCGTACCTTCCCGCTCAGCGGGTCGATGCCCGCCTCCATTGAATCGACAAGTGTTTGTGCGACGATCGCTCGGGCGATCGCTTGGCGATGCATGAGCGGTTCAGGCGGGGCGGTATCCAAGGCCTGCGCGAACTCTTGCGAGGATGCAACCGTCTGGAGTGCAGCTGGAAACCAGTCCGTGAGGTGGTTGGCTGTGAGCAACGCTGTCAGCTCGTCGCTTGCGGTGAAGCCTTCGACGTCTCGACGGAGTATCGCCGCTGGCGGCTCCTGGCCGAGCGGCACCTGTGTCGAGCTGGAGTAGTTCCTGAGCAAACGCATCTCATACAGCGGATCGGTGTAGAGGACCGACCACAATGCAAGTTGCTCATCGGCAGCTGATGGTTGTTGGCCTCCGCCAGCGTCGAGATATTCCGGTATTGAAAGGCCATTTAGCTGAAGCTTGGCGCCTTCCGATTCACCCCAGAAGCAGCCTTTGACCTCGACATCCAACCCGCGATCGTCCACAGACTTCGTGATGGCTTCTAGTGTCGCTGCGTAAGCCTTGCCGCGAACACCGGTCCCGTGGACGAACAACAGCGTGGAACGGTTGGTGCCCATCTCACCCCTCCCCCCGGGGAAAGTACCGAAGCTACGTGCCGCGGTTACTCGGAAACCCTGCTTTCAGTTCCCCGATTGCACCGGCGCCCCTATCGCGCAGCATAGGACCTGAAGGCCAGCTTCCGCCATCCGCCGTTACGGATGACCGCAGTTCACACCGGTGCAGTTGGTCGGATCATAGGACGCGGCCACCATTCCCGCGTCAGTGTTGTCACCGAGTTCACCTGCGCCTGCCATTCAAGAAGGCAAGGCTAGAGCACGCCTTCCCGGCCAGTACCCTCGATCAGTCGTATTCCACCTTCACTGAGATCCGCCAGCAGCGTTGCATCAGCCCTCGTCTCCAGGGCTGCCTCAGGTAGGGGCAGCCGCGAGGGCACTGATACGCCCACCGTGAACTTTCCCGATGGAGCATCGACGCGAATACTGCCCGCGGACCCGGTGAGAAGCATCGTCGTAACCGGTTTCCGTCGTGCGACCTCACGGCCATCGATCGTGACAACGACCTCGTCCTCGACGAACCCGTCGACGAGCAGCAGCGTTAGTCGAGGCATGCATCCTCCATGGTTCCGCACTCTCATGGCGCGGCCCTGCCATGGTCCCACCTCGTCGGAACCTGCACAACGAGCCGACGCCGCCGCGAAACCTCGTCAGGTTCTCATATCCGCCCCAATCGGTGAGCTGCGGAGGTATGGAGATCCGCCTTGGGACATGTCGGAGGCAATCGCACAGAACGACTGCTTTGCGAGCAAAAGTCCTCCGAACTGAGGACAGACGTTAAGACGTAACCGAGGAATACTCGACTACACGCAAGCGTTCATTCGTGTTCTTCAAGCAGCTGGGGGGCTGGAGAAATGTGCGATGATCCGGTGAACTTCATTTCCGACGACTTCAACTCGGGCGAGACTCCGGATTTGGGTGGTCCGATCCCGGGTCCGCCGCCTGTTCCGCCTCCGTTCCCCCCGCCGCCATACCCGCCGCCATACCCGCCGGAGCCGTTCCCGCATCCTGTTCCGCCCGATGGCTTTCCTTCACCGCTCCCGAACGATTGGTGGCGATGCTGGCCTCGTCGTCGGATAAGCGGCAGGTACTCCGGTCGGCAGGCGATCGTCGCATTGTTTGGCAGGACGGTGGATCTCCGTGTGGACATCGACCCGCGCTTTAGCAAGGATTCGCCAGTCATGAACAGGGTGAGCGGCGACTTCTATTCCACGCGGGCCGTGAAGGACGGGTTCTACTGGCGCACGGTCCGCACCTACGTCGGCTCGTGGATTATCGACAGGCCAACGGTCCAGTGGGCTGGATGCGCCGTCGCCATTTCAGGACAACTACGGTTCTGGCAGGGGATCCACCCGGTCACGACGGCAGTAATCCGCATTCCATGGAACTACACGGGGATTCAACCAGGTACGGCGGTGTTCAGAGTTGGACTGGACGAGACGTCGTACACGATCACATACGAATCGGATACTTTCCGCGACATCCGACTCGAGCTCGACTACTGCTCGTCCGTCGACGTTGAGCCGAAGGTGCCGGTGTATGGAAGCCGTTGGCACAACAACCGGCCAGCGGACACCTCAGACCGCGTGATCACGATCGAGCGGGCGTACCGCGAAGCGGGCATCGGCGTGACCATCGACCCTGTCCATACAGTCATCGATGATTCGGCGGCCGGCTTCGTTAGCTGGTCTCCTGGAGAACTGCATGATGCCATGGAAACCGCATTCAGCCAGTTCGCCGGCACCTGGCCAGCCTGGAAGATGTGGGGACTGCAAGCTGGAAGCTTCGATGACCCACTCACCGGAGGCATCATGTTCGACGCCGCCGCCGGGTTTGGCGGCGCAGGCGAAGCACCAGACCGGCAGGGCTTTGCCGTGTTCCGCAATCACGAATGGTTCGACAACCTCGTCACGGAAACGCCCACGACCCAGGATGAGGCCTGGGCGATGCGCCACTTCCTCTATACCTGGGTGCATGAGGCAGGCCACGCATTCAATCTGTTGCACTCCTGGAACAAGTCACGGCCGTCATCCCTATCGTGGATGAACTACGACTACAGGTACGACGCGATCAACGGCGCAGACACCTTCTGGAGTCGGTTCTACTTCCGCTTCGACGACGAAGAGCTGATCCATATGCGGCACGGCGACCGCGCGGGCGTCATCATGGGGGCAGACCCATGGGCGTCCGGCGGTCACCTCGAAAGTCCCGCGGATTCAACGATCCAGAGTGAACCCGGCGGCCCAGTCGAGCTCCTGCTGCGCTCAAAGAGCTTCTTCGAGTTCCTCGAGCCCGTGGATATTGAGTTCCGACTGCGCAACCGAACGGATGCACCTCTGACGGTCGATCAACGGCTGGACCCGAAGTACGGCAATACGACGGTGTTCGTGCAACGGCCCGACGGAAGTCGTCTCACTTTCGATTCGGTCTTCTGCCTCAGCGGCATCCCCGAAGTAGTCGACCTCGGTCCGTCCGCCGACGACGGCGGCACCGTCGGAACTGACCGACTCAGCGTACTTGTACCGCTGACATACGGCGCCCGCGGGTTCACCTTCGCTATCCCCGGCCGTTACATGATCCGAGCGGTCTATCACGGTGCTGGGTTGCTTGAGACCTCGAACACCCTGAACCTCACCGTCGGCTACCCCACCGACACGTCGAAGGACCGATTCGCTGACAACTTCCTCACTCGAGAGGTGGGACTGACGCTGGCTCTTGGAGGCTCGAAGTCTCCATACCTCGCAGCCGGATTCGACACCCTGCAGGAAGCCAGCGAGCGCTTCGCTGACGACGCACTCGGCGCAAAGGCGTCCATCGCCGTTGCACAGAGCATTGCGCCGGACTTCTACCGGCAGGATGAGAGCACGCTCGTGAAATTCCACAGTGCGGAGCCGGAGAACGCGCTCGAGCTCACCGAGCCGGCCATGCGCGCCTATCACGAATCCGGCGGTCGGGCAGAGAATCTGTCGTACGGCGGCCTTGTCGCGATGCGAGCATCGCTCCTTTCCGAAATTGGCAACACGGATGCTGCGGCGAATGAAGCGGAGACCTTGGTCGATGACCTCGCCGAGCGCGGTGTGCACGAGAACGTCCTAAGCGACCTGAGGTCATCCGCGGCTGACCTGCGAGATAGCTAATCCTGGTCGGACGGAGCACTAGATCAGCCTGCCCGCCGCTCGCGGTTAGGGACGTCCTTGTCGAGCCGGGCGATGTCCTCCGGCATTCCATTGAACGCCCAGCGTGGCGTGCTGCCGTGGACACTTCTCGCGGCGGGGTGTCGCCGAGGTAGCCCGAACGGCCGCTCCTCGGACATCCGCTTGAGCTGCTGCTTCTCCCACACGGGCAACTGAGCGCGGATCGGTTCGATCGCCTGCCACTCCGGGCATTCGGCGGTGAGTTTCCCGCAGCTACATGTAGAGAGCGGCCCGCGCCGCCGCGATGCTGCGGCTCGATGTCGAGCAGCAGGATCGCGTGCACCTCGTTCTCGCGGCTGTAGGCGCGATCCTTCTCGTCCTTGGCATGCGCGAGGGCGGTCGTTTCCACGTGCTTCTTCAGCTTCTCGGAAGTGCCGTCCTCGTAGTCGAGGGCGGCTTGCTCTACCAATTGGGCATTCTCCTTCTCCAGCACGCCGATGCGGTTCTGGAGTTTGCCGATCTGGGCGAGGAGCGCGTCCGTCTCGTCAGCGACCGCCGTCTCGGCCTGCTGCTTGGCGGTGATGGCCAGTAAGTCGGCGTGCGCGACGGGCACACCTAGATAGGCAGCCAGCTCCGTGACGTCCAAGAGCGGCTCGAGCCCGAATGCGTCGGCGGGTACCGTCGTGGAACTGATCGGCAGATCCTCGTGCGTGTTCATACCCCCCAGGTGCGCATTGCGCTCCTGAGAAGTCGGAACCGACCGGTGACGACACGGCCGTCTCGGACGGCAAGTCCGGATCAGGTGTCCTGAAGGGATGAAAGTGATGGGTTTTCGATGGGAGGATCAAATCTCTTAACCTCAAAAGTCCCGGAAACCCTTGAGTTTCCGGGACTTTTTGGTCGGGCTGACAGGATTTGAACCTGCGACCCCTTGACCCCCAGTCAAGTGCGCTACCAAGCTGCGCCACAGCCCGATGCCGTCCGCTTCCGCAGAAGACAACTTGACCATCATAGCGGCATCCGCAGGGGTGCTCGTGCACACCGCGTGACCACGGGACATCCGCTCAGAGGTAGGCGCGCACCGCATCCATGAACGCCGCCGGATCATCGACCCAGATACGCACGGCCGTCACAGTCTGCGCGCCGCCACTTGCCCCGTGACCGGGCAGCCGCACGACCGTCGGGCGCTCGAGCTCGATCTCGATGTTGGTCTCGTAGTTGATGCGCAGGATCAGCGTGCGCGAGCCCTCGGCCTCGACGACCTTCGGCGCCTTGGGCTGGTCGACGCGCAGGTTGCGCGCGACCGACGCGATGTCGTCCCAGCTGAGCGCGATGTCGGTGTCGAGCCCGCCGCGCACGCGAATCCCATCGGGCCCTACGGTGTGCGGCCGCATGAGGTACGCGCAGAGCAGCCCGATCATCCAGGTGACGCCCCAGATGCCGATGACGAGCAGCGTGATGCGCACGACCGGCCACGGGTGCACGATCAGGTCGACGATGGGAATCTCGACCGCCGAGAGCACGATGAAGACGATGAGCACGGTGAGCACCGGCTTGTGGAAGCCGAAGCCCGCCGCGCCGCGCGCGACCGCCGGGCGGCGCGCGACGAAACGGGCGATGCTCGCGTAGATGCGCAGTTCGAGCATCAGCGCACGCTTCGCGAAGCTGCCGATGCGTCGCCAGACGGATGCCTCGGTGCGGGTCGTGCTCGTCATGCTCATGCGCTCGCCTCACGATGCGCGGCGACGAGTTCGCGCAGACGCCCGGCGATCGCATCGACGCCGCGCACGAGTGCCTCGCGGTCGGCGGGGTCGACGGCACCCAGCAGGTCGGCCGAGAGCGCGGCGTGGTCGGCCTGCATCTGCCGCATCATCTGTTCAGCGGATGCCTCGAGCGAGACGATGATCGAACGCCGATCGGTCGGATGCGGGGTGCGGGTGACGTACCCACCCGACTCGAGCGCATCGACGAGCCCCGTGATGTTGCGGGGACTCACCTCGAGCCGCTCGGCGAGCGCGTGCTGCGTCGATGGGCCGGCCGCCACGAGGTCCCACAGCACCCGCACGCGGGCCGTCGTGAGCGACGTGCCGTCGAACGCGCGGGCCATGTCGCTCTGGAAGAGCTCGCTCACCTCGAGCAGCCGATCGAGCACGGTGATGCCAGCAGTCATGATAGTGATGGTACTACATTGTTACCTATCTTCACGATCTCCCGCGAGCGGCTGCTCGTCTCAGTGTCGGCGGTCCCCGATAGCGTTGCCGCATGATGACCGAGGTGACCCACGATCTCGAGCCCGCGCCGCTGCGCGTCGTGCCTGCCGACACCGCACCGTTCGCCGATGTCGAGGCCGTGTTCGGCACCAAGGGCGACCCCGCGCACTGCTGGTGCCAGTGGTACAAGATTCCCGGCAGCGACTGGCGCAGCATCGGCGACGAGGGTCTGCGCGATCGGCTCGAGGCGCAGCTGAAGTCCCCCGGCGCCGGCCCCGGCCTGCTCGCATACGACGACGACATTCCGGTGGGCTGGTGCGCCGTCGAGCCCCGGGCCAACCTCACGCGGCTGAAGAAGAGCCGACTCATCGCCGGCAGCACGCCCAATCCCGACCTCGACGAGCCCGACGTCTGGGCGATCTCATGCTTCGTCGTGCCCCGCGCCTACCGCAGGCGCGGAGTCGGCCGTGCCCTGGCTGAGGCCGCGGTCGCATTCGCGCGCGCGAACGGCGGTCGCCTCGTCGAGGGCTACGCCGTCGACCCGACCAAGCACGACAAGATCCCTGCCGCCGATCTCTTCCACGGCACGGTGTCGATGTTCGTCGACGCGGGATTCACCGAGGTCGCGCGACCGAACGCCGACCGCGCGATCATGCAGCTGCGGCTTCGCGAGTAGCTACATCACGACAGAGGCTTCAGAACCTTCGCCCGCCTGCGCAGCGCGCTCGACGCGTCGGGCAAGTCCTCGAGCCGCCGCGCGGCGTCCGCGAATGCCGCATCCGCCACCGTTGTGTATGCATCGATCGGTTCGCCGTCGTCCTTCGCCGCCTCGGCAGCCTGCTGCACCTGCAGCGCGAACAGGACCTCGTCGCGGTGATCGCCCAACACGTCCTGCACCGACTGCGCCGCTGACGCGATTCCGGCGACGTCGTCTCCGAACACCGCGGCGGGCACCTCGGTCACCGCCTCGCAGGCGTAGCGCAAGCGTCGAGCCAGACGCCGCAGCCGGTGCAGCGACTCGAGCTCATCAGTCCCCTCACGGGCCGCCTTGCGCACACGCCGGTACTCGCGGCGAAGCAGCCGCGCAAGCTCCTTGGGCGCACGGCGGGTCGCGCGTGCCGAGAACGGGGGCTCGGTGACGAACTCCAGCAACCGCGGACCATGCCCGCCGCCCCCCAGGAACCCGACGAGTTCGGCATGCGCGATGCGATATCGTTCGCGTTCGGCGTGGACGAGTCGCTCGTACATCCCGGGCGGCACCGCTTCGGCCGGCACCGAGTCGGCGAGGTGGCGCTCGGCGTGCTCGACCCGCACCTCGATGTCGCGCACGTCGCCCAGCTCATCGCCGAGTTCGTCGAGCGACGCCCGCAGGTCATCCACGCTCGCCCGGTCGAAGAGCGGCCGGAACGTCCTGAGCACGCTGCGCAGCCGGCGCACGAGGATGCGGGCCTGATGCACCGCGTCGGGTTCGTCGACGATTGCGGCACGCTCGGCCTCGTCGAGTCGCGCGATGAGCGCGGTCAGTGCGGCGACCACCGCCGAGGCCGCGCTGTCGAACGCGACATCCGACCCGCTCACGGCCCCTCCTCGATACGTCTCGCCGGCGCGCCCGACGCTACCGCTGCCGGCGCTCGCGCACGCGCATGTTCACCACGATCGGCGAGCCCTCGAACCCGTAGATCTCGCGCAGGCGCCGCTGAATGAACCGGCGGTAGCCCGGGTCGAGGAACCCGGTCGTGAACAGCACGAATGTCGGCGGACGGCTCACGGCCTGCGTTCCGAACAGGATGCGGGGCTGCTTGCCGCCGCGCACGGGGTGGGGGTGCTCCTGGGTGAGTTCAGTGAGGAACGCGTTGAACTTGCCCGTCGCGATGCGCGTGTCCCACGACTCGAGCGCCGTCTCGAGGGCGGGCACGAGCTTCTCGAGGTGCCGGCCCGTGCGCGCCGAGATGTTCACGCGAGGCGCCCACGCGACATGGTGCAGGTCCTGCTCGATCTCGCGCTCGAGGTAACGGCGGCGGTCGTCGTCGAGCAGGTCCCACTTGTTGTACGCGAGCACGAGCGCACGGCCCGATTCGAGCACGAGGTCGATGATGCGCACGTCCTGCTCTGAAATCGGCTGCGACACGTCGAGCAGCACGACCGCGACCTCGGCCTTCTCGAGCGCGGCCTGGGTGCGCAGTGACGCGTAGAAGTCTGCGCCCTGCTGCAGGTGCACGCGACGGCGAATGCCGGCGGTGTCGACGAAGCGCCAGATCTTGCCGCCCAGCTCGATCTGCTCGTCGACCGGGTCGCGCGTGGTGCCCGCGAGCTCGTTCACGACGACGCGCTCCTCGCCGGCCGCCTTGTTCAGCAGCGAGCTCTTGCCCACGTTCGGGCGGCCGAGGATCGCGACGCGGCGCGGCCCGCCGAATTCCTCTTTCGCCACGGCCGAAACCTGCGGCAGTACCTTGAACACCTCTTCGAGCAGGTCGGCGACCCCGCGGCCGTGCAGCGCCGAGACGGGGTAGGGCTCGCCGAGCCCCAGGTTCCAGAGCGCGGCTGCCTCGGGTTCCTGACGGGCGTCGTCGACTTTGTTGGCCACGAGGAACACGGGCTTCTTGGTCTTGCGCAGCAGTCGCACGACGTGCTCGTCGGTCGCCGTCGCCCCGACGATCGCGTCGACCACGAACATCACGACGTCGCAGAGGTCGATCGCGACCTCGGCCTGCGCGGCCACCGACGCGTCGATGCCCCTTGCGTCAGGTTCCCACCCGCCGGTGTCGACGAGCGTGAATCGACGGTCGAGGAACTCGCCCTTGTACGACACCCGGTCGCGGGTGACACCCGGCGTGTCTTCGACGACGGCCTCGCGGCGGCCGAGGATGCGGTTCACGAGCGCCGACTTGCCGACGTTCGGTCGGCCGACGATCGCGATGACCGGCAGCGCCGGCAGGTAGCGGATGCCCTCCTCGCCCTCTTCCGAGATCTCGAGCACCTCGAGGTCGTCTTCATCGAGCTCATAGTCGGAGAGCCCCGAGCGCAGGGCGGCGGCTCGCTGGTCGGCGAGGTCGTCGTCGACGTCGGCGAGGCGTTCGGCGAGATCGTCGTCGACGATCCCCTCGTCGTCGTACTCGTCGCGCTGGTCGGTCATGCTGTCTCCTGGAACGTCGTCGGCGCGACTGCGCGCGGCTACCAGTCTGCCGTATCCAGGCTGGGAACATCGGATGCCGCGGCTCTCGCAGACCGCCGCACGGGGGTCGAACGGCCACGAGTCCCGCGACTCACTCGCCCAGGTCGTTCCTCCGCGCGATCGCCACCGCGTGCGTGCGGCTGCGCGCCCCGAGCTTCGCGAGCACGTTCGAGACGTGTGTCTTCGCGGTGGGCACCGCGATGCCGAGGCGCTCGGCGAGCTCGGCGTTCGACCAGCCCCGAGCCATCCCGGCGAGCACATCTCGCTCGCGCCCGGTCAGGCGCGACAGGGGCTTTTCGTCACGCTCCCCCGCATCGTCCACCGCGCCGCCGGAGAAGTCGTGCTCGACGACCGCCGACCCGCCACCGGCGAGCGCCGCGAACGCTCGCCGCGTGACCCGCGGGTCGAGCACTCCCTCGCCCGCCGCAACGCGATGCACGGCATCGACGAGTGTCGCAGCATCCGCCGTCTTGAGCAGGAACCCGGCAGCGCCCGCGCGGATCGCCCCGAACACGAGCTCGTCCTCGTCGAAACTCGTGAGCACGAGAACGTCGCCGAGGCCGCGCTCGAGGATCGTGCGGGTCGCCGCGACCCCGTCCATGCCGGGCATGCGGAGGTCCATGAGCACGACGTCGGGTCGCAGGGCGGCGGCGTTGCGCACGGCCGCGGCACCGTCGGCAGCCTCGCCCACGACCTGGAGCCCGTGCGTCTCGAGCATGATGCGCAGTGCCTCGCGGATGGCGCCGTGATCGTCGACGAGCAGCACTCGCGGCGCACTCATGCGCCCACCGGGAGGGATGCCTGCACGGACCAACCGGTGCCGGCCGGGCCCGCGTCGAAGCGTCCGCCGAGTGCGCGCACACGTTCGCCGAGCATGGCGAGCCCGCTGCCGTTTCCGGGCAGGCTGGGGCGGTCGAGCGGCCGGCCGTCGCGTGAATCCACACGAACGACGAGTGCGCGAGCGTCGACCTCGATCTCGATCGCGACCTGGCCGCCGGCCGCATGTCGCACGCAGTTCGCCAGGGACTCCTGCACCACTCGCGCCGCGAGCTGCTCGACCGCGGCGGGCACCGCGGCCTGCGGTGGGCCGTCGAAGCGCACCGCCAGACCCGCTCGCCGTGCCTCGTCGACGTAACCGGGCACGCGATCGAGTCGCGGCGGCACAACGAGCTCGCCACCGCCGGCGCGCAGCACCGTGATCATCGAACGCAGTGCGTGATGCGCCTCGAGACTCGAGTCGCGCACGGCTCGGAGCGCGGCGCCGTCTGCGGCGGCATCGCGTCCGCTCGACAGGGCGGCCTCGGCCCTGATCGCCATCGCCGACACGTGGCCCGCGACGAGATCGTGCAGCTCACGGGCCATCCCATCGCGTTCTCGTTGCAGCGCTGCATCGCGGTCGCGCTCGGCCAGGCGCACCACTTCGCGCGCCTCGCGGCGATGCAGCTCGGCGAGTTCGTTCGCCTGGGCGACGGCCGTCGCCCACCAGTAGTCGGTGCCGAGCAGTGCGCCGAGCTGGAGGCCGATGAGCACTGCGATGCGCACATCGCCGGTCAGCACGAGCGAGAGGGACGTGATCGCCGCGGTCCCCGCGATGCACGCAGCGAGGATGCGGCGACGCCCCGCCGGCGTGGCACGGAACGTGACCGTCCAGAGCAGATCGAGGAACGCGACGAGGGTACCGAGCCCGCCGACGGTGAAGAGCGCGATCACGCTGAGCACGGTGACGATCGCGAGTCCCGTGCGCGGGTATCGCCGCTTCAGCGCGACGCAGACGATGCCGGGTACGGCGATCACGACGCCCCACCATGGCGAGACGGGTTCGGGGAGCATCGAGAGCACGTCCCAGATCTCGCCGAGGCCCGCGGCCGCCGCGACCACGCTCACCGCGGCGATGCCCGCGGCGTCGAGCAGCGGGCGGTGCCGCTGCACCCAGCCGCGCGGGGCACTGAGCTCGTGCACGTCGCCCGCCTCGCTCCTCGTCGCCATGCCCTCCATCGAACCATGCGCCGGTCGTGCGGGCCTACGCCGAAAGGACGAGACGCCCCTCGCTCGCCTCAGTCATCCGCCCGATCCCTTCGTGCGAGTGCGGCGAGAGGCTTGCGGAATGGATTTCCTCACCGACGCCCAGCTCGAGCTCTCGCTCGCAGCACTCGCCCTCCTCGACGGCCTCAGCATCGGCACCCTCCTCATCCCGGTGTTCCTGCTGCTCGCTCCCCGCCTGCGGGGCGGTCGGGTGCTGCTCTACCTCGTCACGATCGCGGGCTTCTATCTCGTCGTCGGCGTGCTGTTCACGCTCGGCATGGTGAACCTCGTCGAGGTCGGGCAGGACCTCCTGAACTCCCCCGCGGGGCTCGTCGTGCGGCTCGTCATCGGTGTGGCCCTGCTGCTCGTCGCCATCGCGATGCCGACGAGCGAGAAGCAGCGGACACCGGTCGCCGCCACGGCGGGCGACCACGGCGCGAATCCCGCCGGCGAGGCGAACGACCATGGCGAAGCGGTTGGCAGAGCCGCCGAGGCGCCGGTGCCGGCGCCCGGCGGTCGCATCTCACGATGGCGAGACCGCCTGCTCTCCGACGCCGCCTCGCCCGCCAACGTCATGGCCGTGGCGGTCGCCGCAGGTCTCATCGAGGTGGCGACGATGCTGCCCTACCTCGTCGCGATGGGCATGATCGCCGAGGCCGAGCTCGCCATGCCGGTGCGCATCGCCGCGCTGGCCGCCTACTGCGCGGTGATGATCGCGCCCGCGCTCGTCCTGCTCGCGCTGCGCCTCATCGCGGCACCGCTCGTGAAGCGCCCGCTCGAGCGGCTCGCGGAATGGCTCGAACGCACTGCCGCAGAGAACACCGCCTGGATCCTCGGGATCCTCGGATTCCTCGTCGCGGTCAGCGCCGCGAGCGAACTCGGCATCTTCGACGCGATCGACGCACTCACGTAGCGGTGAGGCCGCGACTCTCCGCTCGAGGCGCCGAGAACCCGTCGCTACCCGACAATCGAGTCCGCGACGACCGCGATCATCGCATCGACCGTCTGCTCGAAGTCGAGCTCGGTCGAGTCGACCACGGTGACGCCGTCGGCCGCGTTCATGAAGTCGACGACCTTCGAGTCGGCGCGGTCGCGCGCACGGAGCTGCTCGCCCGTCGTGCCCGCGTCGTGCCCGACGAGTTCGGCGGCACGCCGGGACATCCGTACCTCCTCCGAGGCGGTGAGCAGGATGCGCACCGGCGCGTCGGGTGCGACGACCGTCGTGATGTCGCGGCCCTCGACGACGATTCCCGGCCGCACCTCGGCTGCGATGATCGCGCGGAACAGCTCGATGAGGTGCGTGCGCACCTCGGGCACGCGCGCGACGCGGCTCACGATCGACGAGATCTGCGGGTCTCGGATGGCGTCGGTGACGTCGGTCTCGCCGACGTGCACGCGGTATCCGCCCGGGTCGGTGCCGATGCGATAGCCGAAGCTCGCGAGGCACGCGACGACCGAGGCGTCGTCGTCGGTCTCGACCCCGCTGGCCTCGGCGTGCCAGGCGAGAGCGCGGTATGCGGCTCCCGTGTCGAGGAAGCCGTAGCCGAGCCGCTGTGCCACCGCCTTCGAGACGCTCGACTTGCCGCTGCCAGCGGGACCATCGACGGCCACGACGACGGGGAACTGCACTGCTGCCTCCATGTGGTGCTGGGCCGGCTCAGCCGGCGATGCGCCAGCCGCGTTCGGCCAGCTCGTTGGTCAGTCGGTCGGCGGCCTCGGGCACGACCTGCACCTCGGCGAGGCCGACCTGGCGGCCCGGCGAATGCTCGAGCCTGAGGTCCTCGAGGTTCACGCCGATCTCGCCGATCTCGGCGAGCAGGCGGGCGAGCTGACCCGGTTTGTCGTCGACCATGACGATGACGGTCGTGAACCGCTTGTCGGTGCCGTGCTTGCCGGGCAGCCGCGCGACGCCGGTGTTGCCGCCCGTGAGCTCTTCGGCGACGCGGCGGCGAGCGCCGGGTGCGGCCGGATCGCCGAGCGCGTCGATGAAGCGATCGAGATCCTCGCGGAACGCGAGCAGGATGTCGCGGACGGGAGCCGAATTCGCCCCGAGGATCTGCACCCACAGGTCGGGGTCGCTCGCCGCGACGCGAGTGACGTCGCGTACGCCCTGGCCGGCGAGGCCGAGCGCGGCGTTCGGGGCATCGATGAAGCGGCGCGCCATGATGCTCGACACCACCTGCGGCACGTGCGAGATGAGGGCGACGCCGCGGTCGTGCTCGTCGGGGGTCATCTCGACGAGCGTGGCGCCGAGGTCGAGGATGAGGTCGTCGATCGCGCCCGCACGTTGGTAGCTGATCGCGTCGTGCGCGGCGACCACCCAGGGTCGTCCCGCGAAGAGGTCGGCGCGGGCGGCGAGCGGCCCGCCGCGTTCGCGGCCCGCGAGCGGGTGCGAACCGATGTAGCGGGAGACGTCGGCGCCGACGTCTTCGAGTTCGGCGAGGATGCCGCCCTTGACGCTCGCGACGTCGGTGACGATCGCCTCGGGGAACGCTCCGAGCTCCTCGGCGACGACGCGGGCGGTCACGTCGGGCGGCACCGCCACGACGACGAGCTGCGGCGCGTCACCGGGCTGGGCGGCACGTCCTGCGCCGAGGTCGACGGCGATCGCGACGTGTGTCGGCGAAGCGTCGGCGAGGATCACGTCGATGCCGCGGGCCCGCAGCCCGAGTGCGACGCTCGTGCCGAGCAGGCCCGTACCGACGACCCGAACCGGACCCGTGAGCCGCGACTCGACCACCTCAGCTCCCCTCGTTCGCACCGGAACCGCCGCGTGCGGCCCGGGCGATGGTGAGCAACTGGCCACGCTCGGTCTTCGTCAGCTCACGCAGCTGACCAGACCTCAGTGTACCGAGGTGCAGCGGGCCGAAGCTGCGGCGCACGAGCTCGACGACCGGATGTCCCACCGCATCCAACATGCGCCGCACGATGCGGTTGCGGCCCGAGTGCAGCGTGAGCTCCACCATCGTGTGCCGCTCGCCGGCCTGCTGCTGCAGGATGCGCGCCTTGTCTGCCGCGATCGGCCCGTCGTCGAGATCGATGCCGTTCTTCAGTCGCTGGATGACCTGCGGGGTCACCCTGCCCTTCACCTTGGCGATGTAGGTCTTCTCGACGCCGAACGACGGGTGTGCGAGCACGTGGGCGAGTTCGCCGTCGTTCGTGAGCACGAGCAGCCCGCTCGTCTCGGCGTCGAGTCGGCCGACGTTGTAGACGCGCTCGTCGAGCTCGTCGGTGAACCGGCGCAGGTCGGGCCGGCCCTGCTCATCGCGCATCGACGACACCACCCCACGCGGCTTGTTCAGCATGTAGTAGCGCTTGGCGGTGTCGAGCTGCACGGCGACGCCGTCGACCGAGACGTGGTCGGTCGCGGGGTCGATGCGGGTGCCGAGCTCGGTGACGACGCGGCCGTTCACCTCGATGCGGCCCTCGACGATGTAGTTCTCGACGACGCGGCGGCTGGCGACGCCTGCCGCGGCGAGCACCTTCTGCAGGCGAACCCCCTCGGGCGAATCCGCGTTCGGCTCATCGGTGGTCAAGGTCGAATCCCTCCTGGCCGTCGTCCAGCAACGGCGAGATGTGCGGCAGCTCATCGAGCGAGTTGATGCCGAGGTTCGTGAGCAGCAGGTCGGTGGTGCCGTAGAGGATCGCCCCGGTCTCGGGGTCGGTCGACACCTCGGTGACGAGTCCGCGGCCGAGCAACGTGCGCACGACCGAGTCGACGTTGACCGCCCGGATCGACGCGACCTGCGACCGCGAGATCGGCTGCTTGTAGGCGATGACCGAGAGGGTCTCGAGCGCCGCCTGCGACAGCTTCGTCGACGACTGGGTGATCACGAAGTCGGCCACGAGCGCGTCGTACTCGGCGCGCACGTAGAAACGCCAGCCGCCGCCGACCTCGCGCAGTTCGAAACCACGACGGATGCCCCGCGCCTCGCTCCCGTCGCCGGCGGTGTCGGTGCGTGGTTCACCCGAGGGGCCGTCGCCGTCGTAGTCGGCCTTCAGTCGTGCGATCGACGCCCGCACTTCGGCCACCGGGCGGGCGACGGCCGCGGCGAGGTGCACGACGCTCTGCGGCTCGTCGGCGATGAACAGGATCGCCTCGAGCGCACGGTCGAGGTCGAGCCGAGGTTGGCCCGGCACGTCGAGCGGGGTCGCCACCGACAGCTCCGGACCTGCGTGATCCGTGGGTTGAGGAGCCGACGAAGGAGGCGTCTCGAACCCCTCGTCCGCGGCGTCGAGGTTTCGAGACGGTCGCTCCGCTCCCACCTCGACCCGCTGTGGCGTCTCATTCGTCATAGTCGGCCCCCAG
Organism: Agromyces cavernae; assembly: GCF_021044935.1. Lineage (GTDB taxonomy): Bacteria > Actinomycetota > Actinomycetes > Actinomycetales > Microbacteriaceae > Agromyces > Agromyces cavernae. The sequence continues at coordinate 11,759 of NZ_JAJNMP010000002.1, read as the reverse complement.
GCTCTCGAGGTTGTCATCGGACCAGGTCTCGGCGGCCCAGCGCAGGGTCAGCTCGCCGAGCGGTTCGAGTTGCTCGAACCCGATCGCTGCGTGCCGGTAGAGCTCGAGCACGGCCAGGAACCTGGCGACCACGACCCCCGGCTGACCGACGCCCGCGATGAGCTGGCGGAACGTGACCGCGTCGCCGCGCCGCAGCACCGCGACGACATGCGCGGCCTGCTCGCGGATCGACACGAGCGGCGCGTGCAGGTGGTCGAGTCCGACGACGGGGATCTCGCGCGGTGTCAGTGCCAGTGTGGCGATCGCCGCGAAGTCGGCGGCCGAGAGGGTCCACTTGAGCTCGGGCGGCTGTTGCCGGAACCGCTCCTCGAGGCGCACGGCGCGCGCATGCCGGGCACCCTCGGCCTCGAGGTGGCCGCCGAACCACCGTGCCGCCTCCTTGAACGCCCGGTACTGCAGCAGCCGCGCGAACAGCAGGTCACGAGCCTCGAGCAGTGCCACGTCTTCGGCGTCGACGAGTTCGCCCTGCGGCAGCAGCCCCGCGACCTTCAGGTCGAGCAACGTCGCCGCCACCACGAGGAACTCCGACGCGCGGTCGAGCTCTTCCTCGGAATCGAGGCCCTTCAGGTACGAGATGAACTCGTCGGTCACCTTCGACAGCGACACCTCGGTGATGTCGAGCTCATGCTTGGCGATGAGCGAGAGCAGCAGGTCGAAAGGGCCCTCGAAGTTGGTCAGGGCGACGCGGAATCCGGCGTCGGGGGCGTCGGCAGCACGATCGTCGCTCGGCTCAGTCGTATCCGTCGCCGCACCCGGCGTGGGCTGTTCCGAAGCCGACGCGGCCTCAGGCGACCGCGCCACGGAAGACCAGCTCCCTGGCCAACTGCCGGTAGGCCTTCGACGCCTGGTGTTCGGGAGCGAACTCGGTGATCGGCGTCGCGGCGACCGTGGCGTCGGGGAACTTCACGGTGCGCGTGATGACCGTCTCGAGCACCTTGCCATCGAAGGCGTCGACGACTCTCTCGAGCACCTCGCGCGAGTGGAGGGTGCGCGCGTCGTACATGGTCGCGAGGATGCCGTCGAGTTCGATCGCCGGGTTGAGCCGATCGCGCACCTTGTCGATGGTCTCGATGAGCAGCGCCACGCCGCGCAGCGCGAAGAACTCGCACTCGAGCGGGATCACGACCCCGTGGCTCGCGGTCAACGCGTTCACGGTGAGCAGGCCGAGCGACGGCTGGCAATCGATGAGGATGACGTCGTAGTCGGGGGCGACCCGTCGCAGCACGCTCGCGAGGATCTGCTCGCGAGCGACCTCGGTGACCAGGTGCACCTCGGCAGCCGAGAGGTCGATGTTCGCCGGGATCACGTCGAGGCCTGCGACCGGCGTCGACTGGATGACGTCCTTCGGATCGAGGTTGCGCGAAAGCAGCAGGTCGTAGATGGTCGGCACGTCGTGTGTCTTCACCCCGAGTCCCGCGGAGAGCGCGCCCTGGGGGTCGAAGTCGACGGCGAGCACGCGGCGGCCGTACTCGGCGAGGGTCGCACCGAGGTTGATCGTCGTCGTGGTCTTGCCAACGCCGCCCTTCTGGTTGCACAGGGCGATGATGCGGGCCGGCCCGTGCGACTTCAGTGGCGCGGGATCGGGGAATTCACGGAACGGTCGACCGGTCGGGCCCAGCTCCGGCTCGAGCGAAGCGATTCCGTCCGCCGGGTCGTGCTGGTGCTGCGTCACGTGTCGTCTTCTCTCCATGCTGGGCGTGGTGCTTGGTCGATTCTAGCGAGCACGGGGGTGGGCTGCCGTGTACATCTCCCGGAGTGTGTCGGCTGTGACCAGGGTGTAGATCTGCGTCGTCGCCACCGAGGAGTGCCCGAGCAGCTCCTGGACGACGCGCACATCGGCCCCGCCCTCGAGCAAGTGGGTGGCGAACGAGTGCCGCAACGTGTGCGGTGAAACCGACGCGTCGATGCCGGCCCGATCGGCCGCAGTCCTGATCACGTCCCACACCGCCTGGCGCGACATGCGCCGGCCCCGTACGCCGAGGAACAGCGCCGGCGTGGCGCTCCCCCGAGCCGACAGCAGCGGCCGGGCACGCACGACGTAGGCGTCGACGGCGCGGCGAGCGTAGCTGCCGAGCGGCACGATGCGCTGCTTGCCCCCCTTGCCGAAGAGCCGCACGACCTCGTCGTCGACCAGGTCGTCGACGTTCAGGGACACCGCCTCCGACACGCGCGCTCCGGTCGCATAGAGCAGTTCGAGCAGGGCGACGTCGCGAAGCTCGCTGACCTCGTCGCCGCCGGCCGCCGCGATGAGCGCCACGACGTCTTCGACCGGGATCGCCTTCGGCAGCCGGATCGGCGCCTTCGGCGGGCGGAGCTCACGGGCGACGTCGGACTCGACGGCTCCCTCCTCGGCGAGGAATCGGTGCAGCCCGCGCACCGCAGACAGCACCCTCGCGATCGACGCGGTCGAGAGCGTCGGCTCGCGTTCCGCTCCGAGGAACCGCACGAAGTCGGCGAGGTCGCGCTCGGTGGCCGAAGCCGGCCCCACGATGCAGCGACGTGCGAGCCATTCGCCGTAGATCGTGAGGTCGCGGCGGTACGAGGTGATCGTGTTCCGCGCGAGTCCGCGTTCGACGGCGAGATGCCGAAGGTACTCGTCGACCGGCGCACTCGAGGTCATCGCGTTGCCGACGGCTCCCCTGCGGGCGACCGGCCCGGCCACGGCGCATCCGCCGCGCCCAGCGTCTGCCACCCGCGTGCGCGCGCCGCCTGCGCAGCGAGCACCGCGATCGACAGCGGCGCGTTGCGGACGCGCCGGCCGAGCACCGCATCGACGCACTCGTCGAGCGGCACCCACCTGGTCTCCATGTCGGCTTCCTCGGCCTCACGCGGGAACGGCTCGTCGGTGGCGCGCAGATCGCGCGCCAGGTACACGCGGATCACCTCGTCGCTGCCGCCGGGCGACGTCGCGAAGTCGGCGAGCACCGCCCATTCGGATGCCTCGAGGTCGGCCTCTTCGGCGAGTTCGCGCTGCGCCGTCGCGAGCGGATCCTCGCCCTCGACGTCGAGCAGTCCGGCCGGGATCTCCCAGTCGCGCGTGCGCACCGGATGCCGGTACTGCTTGATGAGCAGCGCGCGATCGTCGGCGTCGAGCGCCAACACGCCGACCGCACCGGTGTGCGCCATGTACTCGCGCGCGATCTGCTGGCCGCCGAGTTCGAAGGTGTCGCGACGGATGTCCCACACCCGGCCCTCGTACACCCGCTCGCTCTCGATGAGCGGGTATTCGACGGGTTCGTCCACGATGTCTTCCATCGCGTCAGTCGTTGTCGTCGTCGAAGAGCTGGCTGGCGAGGTGACGGTCGAGCGCCGCGCCGACGAGGCCGCGGAACAGCGGGTGCGCGTCGTTCGGGCGGCTGCGCAGTTCAGGGTGGGCCTGGGTGCCCACGTAGAACGGGTGCACGTCGCGCGGCAGCTCGACGAACTCGACCAGGTGCCGATCGGGCGACATGCCCGAGAACGACAGGCCTGCCTCGGCGATGCGGTCGCGGAAGGAGTTGTTGACCTCGTAGCGGTGACGGTGGCGCTCGGACACCTCGGTCGAGCCGTAGAGCTCGGCCGCGATCGACCCGTCGGCGAGCTTCGCCGGGTAGAGGCCGAGGCGCATCGTGCCGCCGAGGTCGCCGCCGGCGATGATCTCGACCTGCTCCTCCATGGTCGCGATGACGGGGAACTGCGTGTCGGGATCGAACTCGCTCGACGAGGCGCCGTCGAGGCCCACGACGTTCCGGGAGTACTCGATGACCATGCACTGCAGGCCCAGGCAGAGACCGAGCACCGGAATGCCGTTCTCGCGTGCGAAGTGCAGCGCCCCCAGCTTGCCCTCGATGCCGCGCACGCCGAACCCGCCGGGCACGCAGATGCCGTCGAGGTGGGCGAGGTGCTTCTGAGCGCCCTCGGGGGTCTGGCACTCGTCGGACGGGATCCACTCGATCCTGACCTTGGCGTCATTGGCGAACCCGCCGGCCCGCAGCGCCTCGGTCACCGAGAGGTACGCGTCGGGCAGGTCGATGTACTTGCCGACGAGACCGATGGTGACCTCGTGCTTGGGCTCGTGCACGACACGCAGCAGGTCGCTCCAGCCCGACCAGTCGACGTCGTTCGCCCTGCCATCGAGGCCGAGCGCGTCGATGAGGTAGGCGTCGAGCCCCTGCTCGTGCAGCATCGTGGGGATGTCGTAGATCGACGGCACGTCGACGGCGTTCACCACGGCGCCCTCGTCGACGTCGCACATGAGGGCGATCTTGCGCTTGTTCGCCTCGGTGACGGGTCGGTCGCTTCGCAGCACCAGCGCGTCGGGCTGGATGCCGATCGAGCGCAGCGCGGCCACGGAGTGCTGGGTGGGCTTGGTCTTCTGCTCGCCCGATGCACCCATGTAGGGCACGAGCGAGACATGCACGAAGAACACGTTCTTGCGACCGAGTTCATGGCGCACCTGCCGCGCCGACTCGATGAACGGCTGCGACTCGATGTCGCCGACGGTGCCGCCGATCTCGGTGATGATGACATCGGGCTTGGGCGTCTCGCTCGCCTGCAGGCGCATGCGACGCTTGATCTCGTCGGTGATGTGCGGAATGACCTGCACGGTGTCGCCGAGGTACTCGCCGCGTCGTTCCTTCGCGATGACCGTCGAGTAGATCTGGCCGGTGGTGACGTTCGCCGCCTGGCTCAGGTTGATGTCGAGGAACCGCTCGTAGTGCCCGATGTCGAGGTCGGTCTCGGCCCCGTCGTCGGTGACGAAGACCTCGCCGTGCTGGAACGGGTTCATCGTTCCCGGGTCGACGTTCAGGTACGGGTCGAGCTTCTGCATGACCACCCTGAGGCCTCTGGCCGTCAGGAGGTTGCCGAGGCTGGCGGCCGTGAGCCCCTTGCCCAACGAAGAAACGACACCACCGGTCACAAAGATGTGCTTGGTCGTGTCGTTCGAAATATCTGCGCTCTGCGCCTTGCCGCGTTCATCCACCACGGGCTTATAGTCTAACCGACGTTCGCCGTCGTTCGTCGCGACATGCCCCACACGTTCCCCCTTCGTCGATTCGGAGCCGAGCGGATCCGAGCTGATGCGACCGGCACCCCGCGTTCACGCGGCGCGGTCCGCGGCGATCTCGAGCAGTTCACGAGCGTGCGCGAGCCCGCTCTCGGAGTCGGAGAGCCCCGACAGCAGCCGAGCCATCTCAGCCTCGCGCTCGACTCCCGAGAGCTGCCGCACGCTCGACGCCGTGACCGCGCCGTCGGTGCCCTTGACCACGCTGAGGTGATTCGTCGCGAATGCCGCGACCTGCGCGAGGTGCGTCACGACGATCACCTGCGAGCGTTCGGCGAGGCGCGCGAGGCGGCGACCGATCTCGATCGCCGCCGCGCCGCCGACGCCCGCGTCGACCTCGTCGAACACGAAGGTGGGAACCGGATCGGTACCGGCGATCACGACCTCGATCGCGAGCATCACGCGTGAGAGTTCGCCGCCGGACGCGCCGCGCGCCACCGGACGCGGCTCGGTGCCGGGGTGCGGGCGCAGCAGGATCGCGACCTGATCGCGCCCGTGCGCCGTCGGCTCGGCCGTGGGCTCGATGCTCACGCTCAGGGCCGCATCGGGCATCGCCAGCGCTGCGAGCTCGCGCGTCACCGCGTCGGCGAGTCGATCGGCCGCCTCGGTGCGAAGCTCGGTGATTCGGGTGGCGAGTCGGTCGACCTCGGACTCGAGTGCGATGACCGAGGAGTCGAGCTCGGTGATGCGCTCGTCGTCGCCGTCGAGCTCGACGAGCCGGAGCCCGCCGTCGCGGCGGAAATCGAGCACATCATCGAGCGAGACGCCGTGACGACGGACGAGGGCGGCGAGCGCTGCCCGCCGCTCCTGCACGATCTCGAGCTCGCGTGCCCCGTCGGCGTCGAGCCCGGCGAGGTACCCGGCGAGCTCTGCCGCCGCATCGGCGAGCAGGAAGCCGGCGTTCGTGAGGGCCTCGGCGATCGGCGCGAGTGCGGGATCATGGTCGACCACCCTGTCGAGGTGCCTGCGCGCCGCCTCGACGAGCGTGACGCTGTCGGGAGCATCGTCGACGACGTCGTCGGCCGACACGAGTGCACGCGCCTGCGCCGCCGCGACGCGAAGCTCTTCGAGGTTCGAGAGCCGATCGGCCCGCTCGGCCAGCTCGGTGTCTTCGCCGGGCTGGGGATCGGCCGCCTCGACCTCGTCGAGGTCGGCGCGCAATGCCTCGGCCTCGCGTGCCCGCGCGTCGTGCGCCTCGCGCAGGCGCGCGAGTTCTGCGGCGTCGGCTCGCCACGCGGAGAAGGCGGTGCGATAGGCCTCGAGCGCGTCGTGCAGCGCCGGTCCGGCGAACCGGTCGAGCGCCTCGCGCTGCGCCACCGCCGACCGCAGACGCTGCTGATCGGCCTGGCCGTGCACGACGACGAGCTCATCGCCGAGTTCGCCGAGCACTCCGACCGGCGCGCTACGCCCGCCGACGACGGCTCGGCTGCGGCCCTCGGACGACACCGATCGCCCGAGCAGCAGCTCGCCTGCCTCGACCTCTCCGCCGGTCTCGGCAACACGCTCGGCGATCGCGCCGTCATCGGGCACGAGCCAGCGCCCCTCGACCCAGGCCTGCTTGGCGCCGGACCGCACCGCACCCGCGTCGGAACGGGCACCGAGCAACAGCCCGAGCGCGGTGACCACCATCGTCTTGCCCGCGCCGGTCTCGCCGGTCACGGCGGTGAAGCCTGCCCCGAGCGGAAGCGTCGCCTCGGCGATGACGCCGAGGTCGCGGATGCCGAGTTCTTCAATCATTGCGGCCTTCAATCACGACCCACCGGTCCCCTCCAGCCGGTGACCGGCAGCTGGAACTTGTTCACTAGCCGGTCGGTGAACGGCGCCTCGTGGAGCCTGGCCAGGCGAACGGGCACGTCGGACTTGCGCACGATCACCCTGGCCCCGGGCGGCAGGTCGAACGTGCGCCGACCGTCGCACCAGATGACCGCCGACGTCTCGGTGCGTTCGAGCACTTCGACCGCGAGCGAAGATTCAGGTCCGACGACGAGCGGCCGGGCGAAGAGTGCGTGCGCGCTGAGCGGCACGAGCAGCAGCGCCTCGAGGCTCGGCCACACGACGGGGCCGCCGCCGGAGAAGGAATACGCCGTCGACCCTGTGGGCGTGGACATCACGACGCCGTCGCAACCGAACGAAGACAGCGGTCGACGGTCGACCTCGATGACGACCTCGAGCATTCGCTCGCGCTCGGCCTTCTCGACCGTGGCCTCGTTGAGCGCCCAGCTCTCGTAGACGACCTCGGCGCCGACCTTGGCTCGGACCGAGATCGTCATGCGCTCCTCGACGACGTAGTCGCGCGCGAGCGCCCGCGCGATCGTGTATCCGAGATCGTCACGCTCGCTCTCGGCGAGGAAGCCGACATGCCCGAGGTTCACACCGAGGAGCGGCACCGGCACGCCGCGCACGATCTCGGCGGCGCGCAGGATCGTTCCGTCGCCGCCGAGCACGATGACCAGTTCGATGCGGGCGGGATCGACGTCTTCGAAGCGGGCGACGCCGCCGTCGAGCTCGGGTACGTGCTCGTGCACCTCGTCCCACTGCTCGGAGGCGATCACGGGCACCGCACCGGCGGCGATGAGCTGGGTGCACACCTCACCCGTCGCTTCGAGCGCAGACTGCCGGCCGGTGTGCGAGACGACCAGGAAGTGCCGTGAGCCATTCACGCGTGCGCTCCTCCTGCCAGTTCGTCGACCCGACCTGACCATTCTGTCGGATTCGACCCCACGGTCGCGCTGAGATGCACGAGGTACTCGAGGTTTCCGTGCGCGCCGGTGATTGGGGAGGACAAGACGCCGGCCGTGCCGAGGTCGAGGTCGAACGCCGCCCACAGCACGTTCATGACGGCCTCGGAGCGCAGCGCGGCGTCACGCACGACCCCTTCGCGTACTCCCCCGCGTCCGACCTCGAACTGCGGCTTCACGAGCACCACGAAGTCGGCATCGTCGACGGCGGTCGCCCGCAGCGCCGGAAGCACCGTCGTGAGCGAGATGAACGAGAGATCGGCGGTGACGAGCGAGGGTCGCTCGTCGACGCCGGTGAGCTTCGCGAGCGACGCCGGATCGAGGTTGCGCACGTTGCACCCCTCGACGAGCACGAGCCCGGGCGCGTCCACGAGCCGCGGTGCGAGTTGCCCGTGCCCGACGTCGACGGCGAGCACGATGCGCGCCCCGCGCTCGAGCAGCACTTGGCTGAAGCCCCCGGTCGAGGCGCCCGCGTCGAGGGCGACGCGCCCTGCAGGGTTTACGCCGAAGGCGTCGAGGGCGGCGATGAGCTTGTGCGCGGCGCGGCTCACGTAGTGATCGGATGCCGCGACCGCGAGTTCGGCATCGTCGCCGACCTTGTGCGACGGCTTGACGACCGGGCGACCGTCGACCGTGACCTCACCGGCGGCGATGAGTGTGGCCGCGTGGGTGCGCGAGCGCGCAAGCCCGCGAGCGGCGAGTGCCGCATCGAGTCGCTGTTCTGCCATCGTTCAGCGGGCACCGTGCGGGTCGGACTGCTCGAGTTCGACGCGAAGGCGGTCGGCGAGGGCTTGGTAGCCGGGTGCTCGCTCACCGAGCGGCTGTTGCTCGAGATCGCGAATCGCCTCGGCTGCGGAATCGGATGCCGCTCCCTCGCGATCGCGGACCCGGCGGTCGTCCTGCTCGACCGACGGCCGCGTGCGCTCGGCTGCGGAGTCGGTCTCCTCGTCATTGCTCACCCGACCACGCTACCCCGTGCCTGCGATGCGTCACCGCGGGCATCCGGCGATCCGCGCATGCACCCGGGCTCTACCGGCGCGGTTCCCGCTCACGCGTACAGGCGCTCGGGCACGTCGAGCACGTGGATCGCCACACCCGACTCCCAGATCGCGGTGCACGCCGCGCGCAGCAGGTCGAGCCCGCCGGCTCCCTCGTCGACGATGCGCACGCGGTTGCCCTCGAGCTGTACGCGCGCGGAGCCGACGCGCACCGTCCCGCCACGCACCCGCTCGGCGACGGGGTACGGCGCGTGCAGGTCGCGCAGGTCGCCGAGGATGAAGTCGGGCCGGCTCGCCGCATCGGCGGCCAGCAACTGCTTGGCGCGGTCGATGCCCGTCAGCACGACCGCGCTGGCCATGCCCGCACGGTTCGCACCGAGGATGTCGGTGTCGAGACGGTCACCCACGACGAGCGGCGAGGCGACCTCGAACCGACGCCGGGCCTCCTCGAAGATCGGGGTCTCGGGCTTGCCCGCGACGAGCGGGAATCGCCCGACGGCGGTGTGCACCGCCGACACGAGCGTGCCGTTGCCGGGAGCGATGCCGCGGGCGACCGGAATCGTCCAGTCCATGTTGGTCGCGATCCACGGGATCCCCGGCGTCGCGGCATCCGGACCGCCGTTCGCATTCAGCGCGAACGCGGCTTCGGCGAGGTGGGTCCAGGCGACATCGGGTGCGAACCCCTGCACGACGGCGTCGGGAGCATCGTCGGCGGACCGCGTGACGCGGTACCCGCGCTTCTCGAGCTCGATGACGATGCCCTCGCCGCCGACGACGAGCACGAGCGAGCCCGGAGCGACCTGCTCGTCGAGCAGCTGCATCGCCGCTTGCGGCGAGGTGACCACGTCGTGCGGCGTGACCTCGAGTCCGAGGTCGGCGAGATGGCGGGCGACGGATGCATCGCTCCGCGAGGCGTTGTTCGTGATGTACCCGACCGAGCGGTCGGCCTTCACCCGGTTGAGGCTCTCGACCGCGTGCGGGATCGCGTGGGGTCCGGCGTACACCACTCCGTCGAGATCGGCGAACACGGCATCGACACCCTCGAGGGGCGTCGACGGTTCAGTGCGCGCTCGGAACTGGCCCATCGCGCCCGTCCTCGTTCGACTCCGCCCCGAGCGCCTCGGCCTCGTTCGACTCCGCCCCGAGCGCCTCGGCCTCGTTCGACTCCGCATCGAGCGCCTCGCCTTCGGCGATGACCGCGGCGACATCGTCTTCGAGCACCGCACCCGGGTCGTCTTCGCGCTCGACGTCGGCGTCGTCTGCCTCGGGCTGCCCTTCAGCCTCCTCTTCGATCTCGAAGATCTCGACGATCTCGTCTTCGGCCGGGCCCCCGAGCGCGGCTTCGGCGCGGGCCGTGCGGGCGCGCCAGTCGGCAGCCTCGGCCGTACGTCCGAGCTCCTCGAGCACCTCGGCGTAGGCCGAGAACAGGGCGGGGCTGTACGAGAACGCGCGGTCGGGATCGAGCTGCGGGATCTCGAGTTCGGCAAGTGCGAGCTCAGGCTGACCCAGGTCGAGGCGTGCGCCGGACATCGCGATGGCGAGGCTCACCTGGACGGCGACGGGCAGTTCGGCGCGATCCACGGCGCGACCGACCTCGAGCGCGCGGTCGGGGCGACCGACCCCGCGTTCACTGTCGACCATGAGCGGAAGCTGGTCGTTGCTGCCCGAGATCCGCCGATACGTGCGCAACTCCCGCAGCGCCAGCGCGAAGTCGCCGGTCGCGTAGGCGGTGATGGCGAGCGTCTCTCGTACGACGGCGATACGCCCGGCGCGGCGTGCCGCCGACACCGCGTGCTGGTGCGCCAGTGCCGGGTCGTCATCCAAGAACTCGGATGCCGCGGCCAAGTGCCGAGCAACCCAGTCGGCGTTCTCCTTGCTGAGCGTCTTCAGTTCTGCACGCGCGCCCTTGTCGAGGTCGCGCGGTTGGAGACGCTCGGGAATCTCGGGGTCATCGTGGCGCGCGCGCACGGCGAGGTCGGATGCACCGTAACGTTCGCGCGACACGTCGTCGCGGCGCGCCCCGGTGTGGTCGTCGGCTCGACGGCCCGCCGCGGAGGGCCTGCGATCGCTCCGGTCGCTGTACGGCTTGCGGTCGCGGTCACCGTGCGGCTTGCGGTCGCGATCGCCATACGGGCGCTTCGCATCACGGTCACCGTAGGGCTTGCGGTCACGGTCACCGTAGGGGCGCTTCGCATCGCGGTCACCGTAGGGGCGCTTCGCATCACGATCCCCATAGGGCTTGCGGTCACGGTCACCATGCGGCTTGCGGTCACGGTCACCATTGGGGCGCTTCGCATCACGATCCCCATAGGGCTTGCGGTCACGGTCACCGTAGGGGCGCTTCGCATCACGATCCCCATAGGGCTTGCGGTCACGGTCACCGTACGGACGCTTCGCATCACGATCCCCATAGGGCTTCCGCTCGCGATCAGCGCGCGGCTTGTCATCTCGATCGCCGTACGGACGCTTCGCGTCCCGATCGGCTGACTGCGAGCGGTGGTCCCGGTCGCCATAGGGCTTGCGATCGCTGCTCGAGGAGTGACGCTTCGCACCGTAGCCGCCCGATGACTTCGTCGTCTGGCGATCGTTGCGGCCGGCCGATCGGCCCGTTCCCTGCGATCGCTCGGCATCTCGGGCGCCCCGCTTGGGCCGCTCCTGGTCTGCCGAGTCGTGCCTCGAATCGCTCACGCTGTTCCTGTCGTGTGTGGAGTCTCGATGGACTCAACCGTACTGCCGAGGCCGAAGAATGGCCTGTTAACGAGAAAATGGCCACCCGCCAGCGCTCGCGATCGAGCACTGTGGGTGGCCATTCCTCAATGAATGTCCGGCGGTGTCCTACTCTCCCACAGGGTCCCCCCTGCAGTACCATCGGCGCTGCGAGTCTTAGCTTCCGGGTTCGGAATGTGTCCGGGCGTTTCC
>NZ_JAJNMP010000001.1 GCF_021044935.1 Agromyces cavernae | reverse complement strand
CGCCTCATGTTCATCAAGCGTCTTGGACACCGGTGCATCCCTGAGGGGAGGCCCGCGAATCTTCATCGCAGTGTCGGGTGGATGCCCGATAGCCGATCCGCTTGCGGACGTCCGTTGGCGGACCGTCCAGCGCGACACACCTCCGAACTCAGGACCGCATGGAAAGCTGCTCCGGACCCGAGCTGGTTTCGACGATGATGACACGATGAGCTTCGACGTTTTCCTTCAGGACTTCTCGGACACCCCTGCAGATCGCAGCGAGTCGGTTGGGCGCGTGCTGCGGCCATTGTTCGATGCAGACGGCTGGAACGTTGTGACTGCAGACGGCTCAGCTGCGGTGTTCGGGGCCAGCGACGTCCCGTTGGACGGATTGATGTTCAACCACATCGCAGGTGAACTTGCATGGGACGTGATATTCGACGCCGCTGTCGCTGGTGACTGGGTGATCATGCCGGTTGGTGGGCCGGTGTGCATCGTCACCGAGCAGCAGGCCGATTCAATACCCGAAGAGCTCCAAGACGTCGGGCTCGTTCTGGTGCGGTCTGGGAAGGACCTGCGCCACGCAGCCACGGCCGACGCCTAGAGATTGGCGCCAAGCGTCGTGCCCAGGCCGACAGCGTTCACCACAGCGGTGGCACGGTAGACGACCGGGTCGCGGTCGCGGTGCTCGCAGATCCCGGCTGCGTCGAGGTCTTGCACACGCGGCTCGACGTCGAGTTCACCGGCACCCTGACCCTCGGCGCCACGAGCGTCGACTTCGACGGCATGCTGGCGCGCGAGCTGAACGCCTGGATCGCGACGGACATCGACGTCGACCGGTTCTGGGCTCTCGTCGAGGCATCCGTCGCCCGTCTCGCCTGAGATCGCGTGGCTGCACTGGCCGCGCCTGCGTCGCAGGACTATCGTGACGCCTTTCGATTGAGGAGCGCGCCATGGATTGGACGTTCTGGGTCGTTCTCATCGTCATCGCGGGCGCATTGGTCGTGACGCAGTGGCTTCGCACCCTGCGACGCCGCCGCGACACGATGCGCGGCGAGAACCGCGAAGTTGCCGACGCGGCGGATGCGCAGCGGAAGGCGAAGGAGCAGGCGAAGCATCAGCAGAACGGCCCGTTCGGAGGCGGTATCGCCTGAGAGTGCCTCGACGCGAACCGCGTCGAGGCATCCGTCGCGTGACTCGCGGCCCGCGCGTCGTCGCGCCCACGCGCGGTCCCAGGAGTGGCGGCGTCGGACGCGAATGTGCCCGGCGGCCGCAGCCGCCGGGCACATTCCGTGACGGGGAGGCCGGTCGAACCGACCTCCCCGGCCTGAATCAGTCGAGCGAGCCGGCCAGCGCCGTGATCGCTTCCACGAGCGAGGAGTCGGCTGCGGCGCCGGACTTGCGTGCCGCGTTGTCCAGCTGCGCGAGGAGCGCGCGACCGGCTGCGGGGCCTGCGGCGAGCGACTCGGCCGTGTCGATGTGCTCGCGCACCTCGATCAGCGCCTCGCCGCTCAGCGTGCCGTTGCGCTCGGCCTGATCGACGAAGGACCGAACCACCGCGAAGCTCGGCGCGTGACCGTACTTCGGCTGGGCCTGCGCGTTGAACGCCGCCAGCTGGTACTCGCCCGCCGCTGCGACCTCGTTCGCGCTGAGGAACTCGCTCGGCTGCAGCGCGGTGCCGCAACCAAGCGTGTCGGAAGCGATGCAGCTCGAAGGCCGTCCTCCATCATGCGCGCCGGTGTCGGTGCCGCAGACCCTCAGAAGGATCCCTCAGTGCGGCGGCATTGCCTTGGCTGTGGTGAATCGGCAGCGTTGAGACATCAACAGAGTATGAGCGCATCAGGGGCGTGCCGCGGCGGTGCACGAAGGCTGATTCACACCGCGACGGGCGGCGTGCTGCTGGCTGGCCTCTTGTCCCTGATTGGCTGCGCTCAATCACCGGCTGCCGCTCCGACCGCAGTGGAGACTCCCCAACTCATCCGGTGTGATGGTTCCACCAACATCTACGAACCCAATCCCGATGCAGGTGCTGTCACGGTCGAGCAGGCGCTCAAGGATCGGATCGCCTGGTTGGCGGAGACAGGAGTGAAGAATCCGCCCACCAACGGATCGGAGACGTTCTCGCTCTACCCTGAGCTGAACACCATGGAGGTCGCGTTGGCCGCGTTTCAAGCGGGACGCCACGTCGATCGGAATCTGTACCGTGGTCTAGAGATCATTACAATCCACGCGATTGACGCGGACGGCAAGGACACCGGCGAGGTCGTGATCGACGAACTGGAGCCCGGCTACTTCGTCGGTCAGGTCGTCGTCCGCAGCATGGCCGCAAGGGCCGAAGATTGCCCGTGAACGTCGCCATCGAAATCGCAATCCCTCAAGGCGCTGAGCGCGATCGAACACACTACGCGTCCGAGGATCGACGAACGCTCCACTCATGGGACACGTCGAGCTTGAACGCGATGTACTAGGAGTCGCTGTGAAACGAAACTGGAAGAGTGCCGCAGAGGGCACCGTTGCCATAGTCGTTGCGATGATCGCCATGACCGGTTGCGCGAAGCAGCCGCAACTGGGTGAGCAGGCGAGCGAGGCTCCTGCCGACGAGAAGATAGTGATCTCCGACTGCGGAGGGACGACTTGGCTCGAGTACGACGAAAGCCCTGGGGAGCCGACCCGTGCGCGCGCGATCGAGGCGATGATCGAGCGCTGGAGGAAGGCGATCGACGAGGGCATCGAGAGCGTGGCCGGTGGAGAGCGAGAGTTCCCGGACGGCATTATCACCTTCGAGCTCGCGCTCGAGGCATTGCCGGAGGCCGAGCGGGATGCCTCGGCTGATGCGCTCCTGAGAGTCGAGGCCATCAACCCCGAGGGGGAGGATTGGGGAACCGTGGTGGTCATGTCCCAGCCCTCCGGCGGCTACCTCATCGAGAGTTACGAGGTGAGCCACGAGAACGGCGAGGCCTGTCCGCCGATCGAGTGAGGTCAGGGGCGCCAGCGGGCCGCCGCAAGGTCGACGCGGCGGCCGTCGTCGACGGTCGATGCCCACAGCGGCGCGCCCTTGCGGTCGTAGTGCGGCCCCGCAGTGGACGTGCGGGTACCTACCTCGGTGAGTTCGTCATCAGATCACAGAACGGCAAGTATGTCTTTGACACGATTGCGATCGCCCACGAAGGCGGAATACCCTGCCCGACCGAGTGATCAGTGCCGATCGCGAAAGCATCCTGCGTCCCGGCGAGGGATCCTCTAGAGGGAAAGGTGCGGCGGGGTGCCATTTCTGACGCGCGTGCCGGAAACCCCCGAGTATGAAGCGCGAGGCCACGGAGATCGCGGTCGTTCCTTATGACGCCGTTGCTTCTGCTGCCTTCTTCAGGTCGGCGGCGCTCTGCTCGAAGTTCTCGTCCAACGGCGGGATCATCCGTGCGACGAACGGGAAGAACGGACCGCCGATGCGCTCGACGACCACCACTCGTGTGCCGCCGGCGTCGCCCGTGAGCGAGCACGTGCGAGTGAACATCCCACCGCCGAGGGTCAGGCGCACGTTCGGCTCGAACTCCTTGATCTTCAGCGAGAACGTGCGGCTCGGGTCGAGTGTCGAGACGAGCTTGATCGTCGAGCCGAGAGCGATCTGGCCTTCGAGCGAGACGACCGTCGAGTTCCACCTCGGGATCTCTGCTGCAGTGGTCAGGAGTCGCCATACCGTGGCGGCGTCGGCGTCGATGTGCTGGGCGATGCGGGTGGACCGACTGAACGTGGTCCGGGTCGTCCAGGCGACACCATCGGACGCAGTGGTGGACATGTGATTCTCCCTTCTTGCTTGAGGCCGATTGTAGAGCGCACGGTACACACAGAACACGACCACGAGCAGCATTGCGGCCCGCGCGACGATCGGCTTAGGGGCAGGCGGCGAACTACCGAAGGGTTGCGGTCATCTGAACACGTCGTCCGTACTGAGGTAGCCCGAGTCGCTTCTCCACATGGACGAGGTGCTTGTGGAAGTCGGTGGTGGGCTCTGTCTCGACAAAGCCGATGCGCGCATAGAAGGGCGCGTTCCAGGGCACGTCGGCGTAGGTCCGCAGGGTCAGCCGGTCATACCCTCGACGACGAGCCTCATCCATCGCGGCTTCGACCAGTCGCCGTCCGTAGCCACGTCGACCATACTGAGGAAGCACCGAGAGTTGCTCCAAGTGAGCGATCCCGTCACTCTCAAGAACGTGCACGAACCCGACGGTGGTGCTTGTCTGTGTTTCCTCCGCGATCAAGACGAACCCAGGCTCCTCCGCTCTCGACCGACCGGACGGAGCGGGCTCCCAACTCTCAGGGTTCAGCCGGTTGATGAGCAACTGATCCGCGGCGTTCTCAATCGACTCGACCGTCAGGTAGTCGTTGGGCTCAATGTGACGGATGGAAACGGACACGGCGAAATCCTATGGTCACCGTCCGATGGCGGATCCGCGAACGCGACGAGTTCGCGCGCTTTCTGGACGACGGCGCCCCTAGGCCGGGGTAGCGAGATGACCGGTCACGGCGGACCTTCAACATGCCCTTCTGTCGCAGCCGCCGCCGCAGCGCACGCAGCACTGTGTTCGTGTTGACCCCCGAGCACGCGATGCCCGACCCAACGAGCTGGAGGCCCCGCAGAGTCACCTGTACGGAGGCCGGGTCGTCGGTGGGTCATCCGCTCAGGACGATCATTTCAGTGCGGCAGGCTCGGCGAGGATCGATCCGGGCACGGTCGCGACGAGCCAGTCGACGACTCGATCGAATGGCCAGCCACGCTCCTTCCTGAGCACCACCCAAAGCGCGTCGCCGCATAACGTGAGGAGCACGTCGGTCGCGATCTGTGGGGTGAGTCCGTCGCGGAGTTCGCCCTTCGCGGCCACGACGTCGATGACCTGCCCGTATCCTGCGACCTGCATGCCATCGTGATACCGGTGCACAGCCATCACCTCTTCATCCGTCATCGCGGCCGCGCGAACGACCTCGGCCACGGCGGCCGCCCGCTCCAGCAGCGGAGCCGCTCCCCGGATGAAATACTCAAGGGCGGATGGGGCGCTGGGCGCGGCAAGCATGCTCGCCCACCACTCGCTCTGCTGCGGGATCGTGGGATCGTCTGGCCCGAGCACAGCGTCATCGATGACCGCGCTGACGAGTTCCGACTTCGTGTGAAACACGAAGTAGACCGTCTGGTTCGCGACGCCCGCGCGCCGCGCGATCGCAGCAATCGTGGCGCCGTGATAGCCCCGCTCCAGGAACTCCTCGTGCGCCGCCTTCAGGATCTTACGGCGGGTCTGCCGGGCCTGATCGCGTCGATTCACTCTCTTGTCGCTCGTCACGAGCAGGAGTATAGTGCACCACACTAGAGTGAAGCTCTAGTGAACGACGGGAGGGGGACAGAATGTTCACCGTACAAGCCGAGGTCGTCGTCGCGAGGGCGCCCGAGGACGTCTTCGCATTCGTCGCCGATCAAACGAACGCCCCGCGTTGGCAGCCTGGACTCATCGAAGTACGCCGGCTCACTACGGGTCCGATCGGCGTCGGTACGGAACACACGTTCGTGCGCCGAGTCGCCGGTCGACGCATCGAGGCCCGCAACCGGTACACCAAATACGAGCCGAGTCGGCTGATCGCATTCGAGATCGCCGATGGAGGGATCACCGGCCATGTCGAGTACCGGCTCGAGCCGCACGCCGGGGGCACGCTGGTGACATGTGTGATGGAGTTCACGACGCGCGGGCTCAACCGCATCGCTGAGCCACTGATGCGGCGCGCCATCGAGCGCGAGGTACGCGATGGAGACCGGCGGCTGGCTGAGCTGCTCGAATCGAAGGCGGAGCGCCAGCGGGATCTGCCCGTCGAGTAGCGAGCGCCCGGTGACGGATCGGTCACCGGGCGGCGGGTGTAGCTACTCCGGCCACATCCCCGTCAAGGCGCCGATCGTTTCCTCTCGTCCCAGTCCGTTGCGGATGGCGGCCTCGTGGAGCTCGCGCGCCGCTTTGAGGACATCGGCGGGAAGGCTGCGTGGTGACGGGCTGACGACTGTCCCAGCTCTCGCTCTCGTCTGGACGAACGCGTCGGCCTCGAGCTGCTTGTACGCCCTGGCCACGGTGCCGACCGCCAGGCCGAGGTCTCGTGCGAGCTGACGAACGGTTGGCAGTCGGTCGCCTGGGGCGAGCCGACCGGTCAGGATCTGGCCACGCAGCTGTTGGTAGATCTGATCCGACGGCGGGGACGCGCCGGACAGGTCGATCGAGACCATCAGCGCATACCCGGTGCGACTACCTCGGGCTGCTCGGCCGCGACCGGGAGGCTCGCCCGCCTGCGGGGTTGGAACAGCGCAAGGAGAAGGAGCGCGACACCCAGTCCCTCGAGCAGGATGCCGAGGACGGTCAGCGGCACCGCGAGCGCGGCGAACGAGGTCCCGACCTCGATCGGCACACCATCTGGTGCGGAGAGGCCTCCCGCGAGTTGGGAGGACCGGCCCAGGAAGTTCCACGAGACGCCGAGTGTGAAGGCGACCGCGCCCGCGGCGATCGACAGGACCGTCCGGGTTCGGTTCCGACGGTCGCCCCGATCGCGTTCACGCTGGACCGGGTTCGCGGGCGCGGCGGGTCTGGCGATGCGCCACAACGCCAGTTGCACAACGAGGATGAGTACCGCCAGCGCGACCAGGACCGGAATCCCGAACCACCAGCCGAAGAAGGTCGTGCCGGCGTTTGCGCTGCCCATCTGGATGAAGATCATCGTGTGGCGACCGTGCTCGTCGGTAGAGGAAGCCAAGCCGGCCAGCAGCACGGTCCCCGCCATCAGCCCGGTCAGCGTCCACCAGCCCGCGAACCACGACCTGGAGCCGTACGACCAGACGGACCGCGGACTGAGATCCACGGCGCCGAGGGGCTGAGGATCCGTTCGACGCGAACCGACGAGCGCGTACACCGCGACCGCGACCGTCGCGGCGGCAATCGGAATGGCGTAGCGCGCCTCGGGGTCCTCCTGGAAGGGCGCCCACCACCGTGACCACCAGAATGTGGCGACCCCGCCTGCCGCGAAGATCGACGCGACCCGGCCGGCGAGAGACTGTGCCGCGTCGGTTGACTTCGATGCCCTCACTGCGAAAAGGAGAACACCCAACGCGACGAGCGCGATGATGCCGACCACGATCTCTTCCATCCACATCCACAGGCCCACGTGCACCTCCCTGTCTTATGTATCAACTGGATAATACATAAGACCGGGGTCACGAGTCCCCCGCGGCTCACCTGGATACAGGACCCTGTTCCGCAGAGGGATCGCTATATGCAGTCGGGATCGCCCGCCGGCTCGCTCTCGTGGCTAGGTTGGGGTCACGGGAGACGAAGCGACGCCACCAGACCGGCCGAGCGGATCGCGAACAATCCTGAGCCGGCTACCCGGCGCTGCTGGCTGTACTAGGAGGCCGACATGGTTGATCCGAAGAAACTCGCTTCGGCATTGGCGCTCCTGAGCGTGGCCGTGCTCCTCCTGGTTTCCGGATGCGCGACCCGAACTGACGAATCATCCGCTCCCACGCCATCGCCGGAAAGAGTATTCACCGATCCCGATTGTGGAACGTTCGGCATCGTGGAGTCGGCACCTGACTTAGGCGCCGAATCACGCAGAGAAGTTCTCGAGGTCATGATTCGTGGCCAACAACGCGCGCTCGATGAATCACCCGATGCCGTAAACACCCTCGGGTTTACGCCTGAAGACGCACTCATGGCCCTCGAGGCAGCCCTCACCGTCCTTCCTGACGTCGAGAAGGAGGTTGGCCCCGATGCCACCGTGACCGTCCCCGCGGTGAACGATGCGGGCACGTATCTCGGTGAGTTCGTTATCAGATCACAGAACGGCAAGTACGTCTTTGACACGATCTTGATCGCCCACGAGGGCGGAATACCCTGCGCGACCGAATGATCCAGCCGACAACCAACTTGTCGCGGCGCTTTGCTGACCGCCCGGTGAACGATCCCTTACTGAGCCGCCGCTGAACGTCCCCTTGCTTCTGAAACCCGGCGACTAATCGAGGGAAACGCTAGCGTTGGTCCCTGGTCAATCGCCGCGCCTCACACCGTGGTGCTCGCATCGTAGATCAGCCGGAACTCTGTGCCACCGGTGAGGCCAGTAGCTTGAATCGCCTCGACCAGGTCGCCTCCGAGGAAGAGATCGCCGCGGGGAAGCTCGGCAAGCTTGAACGCGCTACTTCCCGCGAGTGCACCCAAATCGAAGACATGGCGGCGGATGTCCATGATTCGTCCGGATGCAAAGCGAACGATTTCGGATCGGCTTTCCTCGAGCACGTTCGCCACTGGCGGAGCGCTAAACACCACCAGCCGGGCCTCATCACACTCCAGCGGCAGTAGCTCGCCGTACGGGGCGAGGAGTGGCCCGACAGCTTCAATCGCTTCATCGCGAAGGATGAGCACATGCCCACCCAGCCACGGCATTTCCGAACGGAGCCAGGGCAGCCCGTGCTCATCCTCCTTCAGCAAACGCATCTGGATCGGCTCCCATGCAGTCCCAGGCTGCCGATCAGACAGCGTCCAGAACACCTCGAAGTCGCCAGGATCGACCGGGAAGACCCACTCGAACCCCTCGGGCACTGCGGGACGAAAGACGCGGAAGTTCATCACCGGAACGTTACTGGGTCTGGAGGAGGTAACTGCTGCCGGCGATGTAGTGCCGTTGGGAATCCCCGTGCGGGTGCCAGTGGTGCTCGTGGCGCGTGGACCGCGACGCCTCCTTGAGACGTCGCGAGAGTGCGCAAGGATGGGACCATGGACCTCGTTGTGATGGGGATCGCCGGGCTCTGCTTCGGCATCCTTACCGCGCAAACACGTACCCCACGCTTCCAGCTCCTGCCGTTCCTGTCGCTCCTGTTCCTCCTGCTCATCGCGGTCATCGCAGTCATCCAGTCGGGCTACGGATCCCCGATAGGTCCGTTCGTGTTCCTCGCGGCGGACATCGTCGCCCACGCCTTCTACAGCGCCCACATCTGGCGGCGAGAAGGCCTCGACCAGATGTATACCTTCTGGCAACTGGTGTGGATCGACGGGTGGTACCCGAATCAACTGCGTGCTGCCCTCCAAGGGCACCTGGAGAGCACGGACCGCGACGCACCGCCGACAGCCTAGGAAGCCCGGGTGCCATCGCCTACCGGGCATGGAGTCACGGGCTCGCCGATAGCGATCTCATCCCGTGGGTTCGTCTCTTGGGTCAGGCAAGTATGCGGTGATGTCGATCGGTTCTGTCGGGGGAAGGTCGATCGCGCTGGGCTCGATTCTCGTCACTTCGCTCGTTCCTCTCAGTCGATTCGCGCACGCGTGGCTGACAGCCTGTAGCTATGCGCGCAAGTTCATTCCATCGGGCAGCTGAAGGTTCCTGGGGCTGTGAGTTCGCACTCCTCGAAGGCGCCATCAACGGTTCCGCCCTTGGGGGCTGCGTCGACGACGGTGCTCGTGATCGCAGTCCACGCGATCACAGTCCCGGCCGGGAACGAGTTGAAGGGCTCGTCACGCATTTGTACTTCGCGCTGACCGATGATCGCCCCTGTCTCTGGGTCGATGATGATGTCTTGGCGGATCCCGTTCGATTCCTCGTACCGGCCGATCGCCACACCGACGCGGCCGTCGAGGTTCGCCTGTCGCTCGGTGATCTCCACGCCCGGGATGAGCGCAGCAGCTTGATACATGGCCGAGCGGAGTTGTGCAGGCACCGCCCCAGACCGAAGCGTGTCTGCGATCCAGACCAACGCTTCCTGGTCGGGTGAGGGCCCTTGCCCCAACGTCGTCCGGTAGATGTAGTTGAGCAGCTGGTACGGATCAGTGGGCAGGCGCTTCAATGCCGAGGGCGAGTGCTGGTTCTCCATGCTGTAGAACGCGCCGCCCGGTGCCCGTACGATCTCGGCGGAGTTCTCACCGAACGCCTCGACCGAGCCGAGCTCGTTCTCCTCGGCGATCGCCGCGGACTCAGGCCCGAATGTCTCGTAGGTCTTCGAGAGCGGCCGGATCCAAACCCAGTCGCCTTCCGGGTTGGCCGGCACGTAGAGCTCTTCATGGCTGATCGTGAGGTAGCTGATGTACTTCTCATCGTCAGTGAAGTTCGTGGCCCCGTAGACCGCGGTTTGGTCGATCCGGAGGTACTGCCCAGGCTCGAGGATCGGGTCTTCGCTGCCTAGCGTCGCGATCGCGGCATCGTGCAGTACCGATGCCGCTGCGGCATCCGCGCCCCCGCGCCACCCCGCGAGTCCGAGCATGTTCGTGAACACGAGACCGGCAACCAAGCCGCCGGCTGCCAACGTCCCCAGCGTTGCAAAGCCGATGCGGCGCACACGATGCCGAACCCGCGGCACGGCGTCGATGCTGGTTTCGGTCTGCACGCGTTCCATCAACGCCGCGCGGGCGCCAGCCACGACCTCAGCCGACGGCGGCTCGACATCACTACGCGCTCGGCGCAGCAGCAGCAGCTCGTCCATGTTCAGTCTCCGTATCTTCAGAATCGAGAAGCCCCGCAGCTGCCCTCATGGCACGGCGGGCGCGGTTGAGCCGTGAGCGAACAGTGCCGACCGGGATCTCCAAGGCGGCGGCGATCCCGCTGTAGTCCAGATCACCCCAGGCATAGAGGAGGAGCACGTCTCGGTCACGGGCATGCAAACCACGCAGTGCGGCGCGCAGCCGCCGAGTCAGTCGTGTCGCATCGATCCGACCGCCGGCTTGATCGATGAGATCGGGCGACACTTCTGCGGCCAACGCCGCCACCATGCCCCGCCAAGCCCTGGCCTCAACTCGCACATGCCGATGCATGACACGAGTGGCAATGCCGAGCAACCACGGGCGAGCACTCGCCACGGCCAGGTCGAAATCACCGCGACGCTCGAACGCGACCAGAAAGGTCTCCGACATGATGTCGTTCGCGTCGTCCGAACCAACTCGGCGCGCCGCATAGTTGTGCACCGTGCGTGCATGCCGGTCGAAGAGCACGGCGAATTGGGCTGGCTCCTCAATGGATCGCCCGATCACCTCACTGTCATCACTCACACTATGTATTGCTCAAACGAGGAAACCGAGTTCACGACTGCCATGCAGCCACGCTAACCGCCCTCGCCTTCGAGTATCGAAGCAGCACAATCATCGATGACAGGCCCTGACTAGGGAAAGAAGCAGATGCCCGCCGCGCAAGCGGATCCTTGGCCGGGAAAGTCAAGGGAGACGCGCAACGGCAGTGCAACGGACAAGCACGCGAGGTCAGCTCGACCGGCCGAGGTGCTCGCGCTCCGGCTCCGGCTGGCCCAGCTCCGCCGACCCTGACGCCCGAGGGTGGATTGTCGGGCCAGAGTCAGTCAGGATTTCGTCATGTTCTTGGATGACCCGTTCTTCGATGCGGTGGCGGTCGCGTTTTTCATCGTCTGGTTGGTCATCTGCGTCGCGTTCATCGCGGGCGTCGTTTACCTCATCGTCTACGTCGTTCGATACCGCCGGGAGATATGGGACGCAGGCCCGATCGACGGCGACGCAGACGCGCGCCGATCGGGGCTTGGTAAGTAGCCCGAGGTGGAGTCTGCAATCCAACTCGGCTCGGACACGAGACTGACACAACTCGGCCCCGTGCAACCCCATTAGCGGATCCTTCAAGGCAGCAGGGAGATCCCAAACGCGATGAAGCGCATGCCGACCCATACCCAGTGGCTGGAACGTGAGTACGGCGCTAGCGTCGAAGTCGGCATAGGGGGTCGGATGCAGGCCGAATGGGATGAGTCGTACTTCGAAGCGCAGCAGCAAGACGCGTCGGTCTACTGGGTCTGCTTCTGGACCGGGGACGACGTCGAGCAGGCGGCCCAGCATGATCCGCAGCGAATTACTGGAGCGGACTCAGTCGAAGAAGTACTTGCTTGGCTGGCCCGAGAAAGGGGCGAGCGGCGGTTCGAGTTGTTCGTTGAAACCGTCGACCATGCCGCATCACGCGAGCACGGATGGATAGCCCAGCGAAACCTCATCCGTTTGGCTGGCGACTTCCGCCCGGGCGGCACCGCGGTCACATTCACCATGACCCGGTCGGACTGACGAACCCGCCCGTGCCCTCAAGCGGATCGTCGTGCGGGCCACCCGCCGGCCATGCCACCCTGCGAGCGGTGACTTTCAAACGTGGCCTTGACCTATGCCAGCCACGCTCCTCCTACAGGCTGGATGAACAGCCATGCGAACGGCAGCGTTACGAGCAATATGAGGACCGTTCCCAGAACGATGGTCACCAACACCGAGAGTCGGCCATGATGGGCGATGATGCCTGCCACACCTGCGCAGGCGACGACGATGATCGCGCTCAGGAACCCACCCAAGCCCACCGAGAACATAGCCTCGGCCGCGTGCCCCGCCGCTGTTCCGCCAGGCAGGGAGGCGTAGTTGTTCGCAACCATCACGCCTTCAAGCATGATTGCAATCGGAAGAACGAGGACGATCGCGCCCAGCCCGAACGTCAGCATGAGCCAGGGGAATGGGCTCCGGATGACGGGAGCGACCCGCGTTTCACTCATCGAACGCTCCTTCAGCGGCGTTGAAGCAGAGCTGGAACTGGCGTTCCTCCGGGGACATGGATTCCCAAGTTGTGACCTGCGCCAGCACCTCGTCCGCGTCAGTGGGCGTCGTCGTTGCCCATGACGTGTACGGCGTAGCCCCAGCAGCCAGCGTCCTCCCACCGGTAGTCGCCGGGGGTCTGGCCGGTACCGTCGAGCGCTACCCCGGCGGCCGCCTGTTGATCCTCGGGCAGCGCCGCAATCCAGCTCGGCCCGGCGCTCCAAGCCCAGTACGGGATGAAGGTGTAGTCGTACCCCTTCTCCTTCATGCACTGCGCCGTGATGGCATTTGTCTCCATCCATTCGCGTGCGTTAGCGAGCTCATCGCCCTGCAGGGTGTCCGGATACTCCACGGTGTCGAGGTCGACGTCCGCACCGTACACGATCGCGGCAGGCGCGGCATCCGCCGGTTGAGGGGTCGGCGCCGGCGCGGTCGAGGTCGGCGTCGGAGCCTGGGCGGTCGGCAGTTTCACTGTCGCGGTGGCCGTCGGGGTGGGCTCATCGGCAGCCGCAGCGGTGCAGCCGACGAGCGCGAAAGCAGAAAGCGTGAGCAGCGCGGTGAGGGCGACGCGGCCAGTTCGGGTCTTCATCATGCGGCGAATCTATCGCCATCGACCGGCTCGGAAAATGAGGCTCGCACTGGTCACGAAACGCCACGCCGTTTAGGAGTGGCCCTCACATAGGTGCCGTTCACCCATCTATGGCCGGAGACCGCCGGAGCCCGATCGCCGGTCGTCGTTGCGCCCATGTCAACCGCCTGGCGGTCTCGGCGTAGGTAGATGCTTACCGGTGAAATCGAATGAGGCGCTGTCGCCGTCGAGTGAGGCGACGGTGACCGTATACGTCCGGCTTTCCTTGCAGTACACGACGAAGGCATGCGTAGCGCTCGCGCCCGGCTCGATGATCGAGGGGAACTCTCCGATCGCGTACCCCGTGAACTCCTTCGCGTTGGAGCCGTCGTTGAACGGAGTATGCCACTCGGTCGAGCTTGAGCCGCCGAAGACCGCAAGGTCGCTGTCGGCGAACTCGATCGGCGTTGTGCTGACGTTCTCGACTTTCACTCCGATTCCGCAGTAGCCGTCGAAGGACTTGAGCTTCTCAGCTGAGATCTGCAGGTTCGCTGTCTCGACCTCGGGGGGAGACGACAACTTCAGCTCGAAGAGGCTGCACCCCGCCAGCAGCCCCACGGAAACGAGCCCGCCCATCAAGCCAACCGTTGATCGGACGGCCAGCGGAAATCTTCGCGACATGGCCCGAGCGTATGCGATCTCCCGGAGCCGTTGGTCACCCACATCGATCATGCGATTGCCGTCCCATGCACGCAGCGCCGGGATCGCCCTACCGCGGAAGCGTGGGGATCGGCCGAGGTACGTGCAGCCGGCTGGCGGCCCAGACCAGGGCGCCGGCCGCGAGCAGTGCGCCGAGCAGTCCGACGACATGGGCGGTGAGGGAGAGGAGTCCTCGTTCAGGAAGGAGGAAGCCGTACGGGACCCATCCGTCGGTTGCGCCGCGAGCGAGGACGACTCCCACCCAGAGGAGCGGGTACGGGAGGACGACCCAGAGCCGCCGCCAAGACAGGGGCGGACGGTCTCCGACGAGCGCCCAGTCGAGCGTGACAGCGATGGGGAACACGACGTGGAGGATGACGCTCACCCAGGGTGGTGCGGACCCTGCGCCGGGCACAAGGACGTTGTAGACGACCGCGACAACGAGCAGGCACGCGGTCGCGATTCCTCGCTGCGTGGACAGCCAACCCGGCACGTGTCGTCCGAGGATGGCGAACATGCCAGTGGCGATCAGCGCGACGCTTGCGAGAAGACTGGTCTGGTTGGTGAAATACCCGAAGTAGTCGAAGAGGTTGCTGTCGCCGGCCGCAACGCGTAGGCCGTAGGCAAGCGCGAGAACCGCAATGCACAGCACACCCTCGACCATCCGAACCAGCGCGATCGAGCTCGCGGCCGTAACGAGCGGGCTCCGCTGGGTCATGCCCGTCAGCCTAACCACGCGGGAAAACGACCCGCACCCAGGGTTCTCCATGGCTTGCCCGAAAGCCGGTCTGCCAAGGGACGTTCGGAAGCGGATACCGCACCGGTTCTGCATTGCGGAATCTTGTGGAATGGAGGGCCGTCGACGAGTAGGTCGCCGGCCCTCGAGGAGCCTCGATCGAGCGGTCGAACGGGTCGACCGATCAGCGCTGCAGAGCAATGATCCAGAACGGTATCGTGCCGACGCCGACGGCCAACACCACCTCGAGACTCAGGCGAATCTTCACCTTCGCCTCGAAGACCGCCTTGCCGCGGGTGCTTGCCTTGCCCCGTCTGGGGCTTATGATGCTCACATCTTCTCCTTGCCTTTTCGAGAGTGCTGGTGACGAAGATTCCCGGCCCGCCCTGTTGGTAGCAGAGGCGGGCCGCTTCGTTCCTACTAACTACCATCGACCGTTTCACCGACACCTCCGCGGATACCTGCAACACTTAGATCCGTGAGCCGCGGACTCGGCAAGATGCAGCGTCGAATCATCCATGCGTTGCGACAACGGGAAGAAGAACTCCCGCCGCTCTGCTGGTACGAGGCGCCCGCGCTGGGATTCGGGACGACTGCTAGCGAGATGTCGTCGTTTCGCCGAGCGACCTCAACGCTCGCCGCGCGGGGTGAGATTGAAACTGCGCACCTGTTCATGGAGGGCCGGCGATCGAGCTCTATCCACTACCGACGCAATCGCGGCCTGGTCGGTGCAGAACGAACGGGATATCGACAGGGCTTCCGGCGCCACCTTGTGGTCCGGCTTGCTCCGGACGCTGCGTCCCATGAGATGGCGAACGTCGTCGCAGGGTCTCTCGAAAGGGCGATCAAAGAGTCAGCGGGTACTTCGTGGGCGCGCAACTATCTGGATTGGTATTTCCGTTTGCCGGATGGCGTGCACGATGAGGCTGCACGCGAACCCGATCGGGAGATGGCGACAAGCGAGGTGATGGTCTACATGGACAGGATCTCGGCGGCCGCGCAGCGCGCGAGGGACAGGAGCGCTCGCTGGGACGACTTGATCGAACGACAGCGTCTTGACAGGGAGCGCCTCGAGATGGAACGGAAGCAGCAGGGGTAGCCCCGAAAACAGTCGTTTACGGCGCGGGAACCTAGGACACAGAGCGATCACAGAACGCCGCCATTTACCGCCGTGACTTTCGGCGGTAAATGGCGGCGTTCTGTGATCGCTATCTGGCGGCTCGGTGTCCCGGCAGCCGATGGTCATGCAGCTGCCAGCATCCTCGTCATGATGGTCTCGACAGGTGCCTACTAGACGCGCTGCCGAGTGCTTGCGCTGAGGCCTTCACCAGTTTGGCCGTCCTTGAACTGGACCACGATGTTGAACCACTTGGGATCCGCGTCCCAGACGGTGAATAGGCTCCCAGAATCGCCAGTATTCAGCGGCTCCGTGTCGGCGAAGTCCGCAAAACCGTTGTGCCTCACTCCATCGAGGCCCGGGTACTCGTAGCTATAAGCCCACCTCACGACAGCGTTGGGCGTCCAGCCATCGCCAAGAAGGTGGATGTCGCCATCTCCCGAGATGAGATGCTGATCCTCGAGCCACGCCTTCGGTCGAATCGGATGCGGTAGCACGAACCTGTAGGCATCTGGATGTGCTTCGTGGACTCCGTGTGGTGTCGGACACTTCCCCATGTTCCCCGGGCCGTATCCACTAAAGAACATCGTGAAGCAGTGCACGCAGAAGTCCCACCGTGCTTGCATCGTCGGTGTTTCCGCCACGTCGTGCGGGATCACAAATCGGAAGGCGTCGGGGTGCGCCTCATGCTTGCCCGCCGGCGACGGGCAAACGCCCATTTTCTCGGGTCCGTAACCGCTGAAGAACATTGCGTAGCAGTGCACGCAGTAGTCCCAGTTTGCCTGGGCAGTAGCGGTTTCAGCTCCACCGTAGGGCATGACGAAGTTGAAGCCTTTCTGGACATGCCCTTCCCCAGCCGGGCACACCCCTGTGCTGCGCGGGCCGGAGTCCTTGTAGCCGTTGTAGAACAGCTCGTGACACTTGATGCAAAAACGCCAGTCATTCTGATCAGGCACCGTGATCACCATCCTCGGTTCAAATTCACAGACCGGGCCGATTGGATCCTGCCATCCGCCGTGCCGGCTGTCGCCCGGGCGGGCACGGAAGACGAGTGGCGGACTGACGGATACAATTCGCGCTCACCGCTGCGCTTCCACTCTGTAACCGCGGTCGTTCAGGCGCCTGCAAGCCGATCCCGCAGCGGGCAATTCGGCCGTCAGGAGGACGGCAGCAGGGAAAATTCGGTCGAGGTGTGCCGGCTATGTGGCACCTAGACTGCAGCCGTGGCAATCAGTGAAATCGTGACGGTGCGGACCGACGCGGGAATGCTCGGTCTGTGGTGCCCTGCGGCCTTCAGCGCAGTTGACGACTACGACTCCTGGGAGACGCACGTCAATGAGCGCTTGCTGGGCGCCATCGCCACGGGTGATCTCGTGCCTCTCAACATCGGGTCCGACGGCGCCTGGGGCGTGCGAGTCACGTCCTCAGCGGAGGCCCTCTCGGATCGAGAATGTCCGTACGAGGTCGTCACAAGCGAGCCCTACTTGCTCGTTGTGTCCGGCGGTGAAGCCCGGTTGAGCGGTATCGAGTACGTCGGCTTGTCGTCAAACGCACCGCTGCGCATCCCACTTGCCGAGGGGCGCTATGCCGTTCGCTCGACAATTGTTGCGTGGGATGAAGAGCCGGGTGCACTTGGTCCCGACGGTCGGCCCAGCGACGATGCGCTGACCGACATCGTCGTTCAGATCCTGCCGGAGGACGGATCTGAGGTCTATCGAACCGACGAGGTAACGTTCGACCCGCCGGAGTGACTCGGACCCATCATTCGAGACAACTGGCAACGGCAAACGCACGATGCGTCGCGGGTGCGTATGACGATACGTCAGTCCACCAGCGAATGAAGACGGGCCATTGCGCTGACGCGGGATGGCGAGCCAAGTCCTCCGGCCATCACTCCGAGCATTCCGAAGTCAGGATTGCTGCCCTCTTGGGTGAGTAGTGATTGCATCGCCTGCCTTGGATCACTGTGTCGGTCGATGAAAGCTAGGCCTTGGTCGCGCATCGCCAGGACGGCGTCGTCGGCAACTTCATCAAGGTTGCTGCCATCGTCGAGGACATACCAGACGTCGGGCCGGTCACTGCGATTCTGGCGTCCGAAGGGATGAAAGAAGGGCTGGCGGACGGTCTTGCCGAGGATCCCGCGAAACGTCAGGTTGTAGTCGCGGGGCCATTCGACCGGCTCCGGGGTATCGAGTGCCGGGTAGTACACGCCCACGTTGCAGCCGAACGAGTAGGTGGTGCAGCCGACCCCTTCAGCCACGAACGCGGACATTGACCGGAACGAGATCAGGTCCACCGTCAGGTCCGTTCGCCGCCAAGCGTTGCGTCCTTGGAAGCGATGGAAACCGAGTTCGCGTAGGAGCGGGCGAGTTCGCTTGGAAAGGGCCTGGCCGACAATGCGTCCGTCAACGTGCACGACGGGATTCTGTCACGGCCCTGCCAGCGGGCGAAACACATGCTCCGCCTACAGGGCGTAAGAGTCTGCTTCCAAAGCAGCGTAGGAACGCCCAGGCAATCCGGCCTGCTCTGTCTCGTCGAGGGATCCGTTACTGCGCATCAGCCGATCGCTTCGACCGGCAGCCTCGGATGTCAGTGGCGCCAGATAGCTTCTGCGTGTCGGACGACGCGCGCCGACGTCACCGACTCGTGAGGAATCGCAATGGCAAAGAACAGCAAGCAGACCTCCAGCAAAGCCGCGACCGCCGCAAGCAAGGTGTTGCGTGACGGCCGCACATCGGCGGCCTCCAAGACCGCAGCGGCCAGCGCTCTCTCCCAGAAGGGCAAGGGCAAGAAGTAGGTCTGAAGAAGGGGGCGAGGGACCCCGCAGCGTGAGCTGCGGGGTTGCAAGCCATCCCAAATGCGAGTGTGCCCGGGACGGTCACCGCCGCGGGCGCACTGGTGTCGTCAGCTTGTCGGTGCAGGTGGAAGAGGGACCGGGACCGAGAATGTCGGCGGAAGAACAACTGCGGCTGGGTTCACCTCCTGACTCGGAGTGCTCATGGCGCGTTGTCCACAACGGTTGTCTCGATCGCGGTCAGCGACATCTCCTGGTTGGGTCCCCATCCGAAGAAGGTTGCGCCGCTCATGGTCCGTTGACCGATGATGAGTCCGGTGTCGGGATCGATGATGACTTCTTGGCGTTCCCCCGCTCTGAGGATCTCGTTTCGGCCGATCGCGACTCCTGTCACGCCGTCGAGATTTGCGACGTTGTCGGTGGCCGTAACGCCGGGAATGCGGGACAGTGCGTCGAGGAGAGCTGCGCGCTGTGGCGCCGGAACTAGACCGGAACGCAGGATGTCAGTGATGCGCACGAAGTTGTCTTCGTCGCGGGATACCGATCCGCCAGCGTACTGGGCGTCGATCCACTCGTACGCTGCGGCGCCGTCGAGGGGAATGTCCGCGTAGTCGACGTTCACCCACGAAAACTCAGGGTCGTAGAATCGCCCGTCGACCGCTCGCGTCGTCTCGATCGACTCGCCGGTGAGCACTCCCGGCATCTTGCCCCAATCGCGGTAGAGCACCCATTCCGCCTCGGGATCGGCGGGCATATACACGTCCAGGATCTGGTCGTTCGGCTCACAGCCCGTGTCATCGCAGACCCCCCAGCGAGCGTGCGTGCGCGAACGAAGGTACTGATCGGAGCCAGCCACAAGATCTGCGTAGTGGATGGTCTGGGTGGCTGCGGTACGCAGCATGTCGCTCGCGTAGGCCGACTGCGCGCTCAGGATGACGTTGCCCGCCACAAGGACACCCGCCATCGCGGCGGCCACTCCGGCAGCAGCCCACGTCAGCCGCGGTATCCACCGCCGCTTCTTCCGATGGTGCGCCGTCGCGTCAGTCGCATCGTCGTCCGCGATGCGGCCGAGAAGCGCTGCCCGCCCCGCGGTCAAGGCCTGCGGGCTCGGTTCGCGCGACTCGTCACGCGTGTTGCGGAGCAGTGTCAGCTCGTCCATGGTCCGTCTCCTGTTCGAGGGTTTCGATGCCCGCGGCGCGGCGCAGCTGGCGCCGTGCCCGGTTCAGTCGTGAGCGCACGGTTCCGACCGGTACTTGCATTGCTGCGGCGATCGAGGCGTAGTCGAGGTCGCCCCACGCGTAGAGCAGCAGCGTGTCGCGATCGATCTCCGACAGTCGCCGCAGCGCCTTCGCCAGCCGCCGCGTGAGGCGTTGGGCGTCAATACGTGCGCCGGCCAGGTCGATAAGGTCCGGGGCGACCTGCGCCGCGAGGTCCGCTGACATCCCCTTCCACGCCGTCGCCTCCAAACGGGCATGCTTACGCATCAGTCGAGTGGCAATACCCAGCAACCACGGGCGCGCATCGACCACGGCCACGTCGTAGGCCGCCCGCCGCTCGAACGCCACCAAGAACGTCTCCGACATCACGTCGTCCGCAGCGTCGTCGCCCAGCCGCTGTGCGGCATACCGGAATACTGTCGTCGCGTGACGGTCGTACAACGTCGCGAACACGGCCGGCTCACGCGCCGACCGCTCTATCACCTCGTTATCGGGGCTCACATCCGTATTGCTCGATTCCATCGATTGGGTTCACACCAATCTTGCTGCGCACGCCCTGCTGACCCTGTTCGGTAGACGATCCTTGGGCGGGACGGCATCCGCAACGCCCGCTGACGCACCCGGCGGGTCGGGGTGACTCAATACGCCGGGCTTCCTGAGCAGCTACCGGGCCACTGCAGTTGCCCAGGGCGCCGCAAGTGTGTGCGCGAGACGAACATGCTATGAACCGGCGGACTTATCCCGTACGAGGCCAAGTACGAAGACTGCTACCCCGACGATCGTCGCAAGAATTGCGATCGTCATCACGACTGCATCCAGCGGCAACATCGCACAGGCAGTGGGCGAGTCCTCTCCGGGACAGGTGCGCCATGGCTGTAACAGATAGACAACAGACACGATGCCACCTACCAGGGCGACGATGCCGCCGACCATGCCCAAGCGGCTTGTCTGACGCTGACTCATTTGCCGAAGTTACACCGTCGGCCCCAATCCTCGACCCACATATCGGGTTAGGGCAGACCGCAAGCCGATCCTTCACGGACTCCAAAGTCTTCACCCCAGACCGACGGCGTCGCGTCCAGTACCCCTGCTGAATCCGATGAGGTCGAGCGATTAGAGGTCGGGGCGATCGGCAACTCAGCCGTAGACATCACATTCCCTCGCGAACTCGCCAGATCAGACCCGCGTTCCGCAGCCGGTAGATTGGGGCGCGCGATGAGTAGACAATCCGGCGGTTCCCGCTACCGGCCGGACCGGCTTTGGCGGGTAGGCAATCGCATCGGCGGTGCTGCGATCACGGCGCTTGGTGTCATCTTCATGGGTGCCGGCATCGATAACTCGGTGTGGCCCCTCGTCGCTCTCGGGCTGGTGTGCACGATTGCCTCCATCTGGTGGTGGCTTCGGGTGCCTCGCGCACGCGTTGAGTATGACTCCGCCGGGGTGGTGACTGTGGTGGGGCTCCTCTGGACGCGCCGCATCGATCGGAGCGCAGTTCGAATGGTCGTCACGGACGCCGACTGGCCGACGATCCTTTGGACGGACAAGCGTGGTCGCCGTCGCTGGACGATCCTGACACCGATAGCGACTGGCAACGGCTGGTATGGATTGCTGCTGCTCTCCACTCAGAGCATCGACGATCGACGAGGGTACCTGCGGCGTCTGGAGCGCTGGGCGACGACAACCCAGTCGTCGCCATTGGGTTGAGGAAGACGACAGGTCTTCCGCCTACCGCCCGGCCGCTCGCAGACCATCTGCTTGCGCTCGGGGGCTAGAGCCGCGCTCTCATCTAGGACTCGATCGGACCGTCCGGGACTTCCCAGGAGTAGTGCTGTGGCCAGCTGATCGGGATGTTGCCGGTGGTACGCCGGTGAACGCGGGCGTCCTCGTCGACCCACATGGTGAGTGTTCGGTAGGCCGGCGTCCATGTCGCGCCGAACAGCCACGCCAGAGGGTTGATGAAATCCACGGCCAGTCTCCATGCGGGCGGCAGGACAATGTGCCGCATCGTCATCTCGGTGCTGGTCCAGTCACCGTGGACATCCCACCCCTCGTTCATGCGACGCATCATCTCGGAGCGCAACGCACGGACGACTGTGGCTGGCATGGGAACATCATCCCTTGCTTTGCGGAGCGCTGCCGAATCCCGCGTACGAGGATGCGACGCCATAGCCGTGTCGATCCTGCGCGTCGATGAGTGCCCCTGCGTCGAGCAGGAGGTGGATCGAGCTGAGTGAATGACTTTGTGCTGCGAAGTGGAGCGGAGTCCATCCATTCGCATCGGCGGCGTTCGGATCAGCGCCATGATCGAGGCTTCGGGCAACGGCTTCATCGTCAGCCTCAGCGGCGGCGTAGTGCAGTGCAGACCTGCTCATTCGGTCCGAGTCGCGTGAGGATGACATACGAGGAGTTAACCCGGGATTTCGCCGCGGCGGGGATCCATGGTGGACATCTTCACCTGCACGCTCACGGATCGGCTCGCGGACGCTGAGTCCTCCGTCTCAGAGTCTCGCGACCACGGCGAGGATCTTTGCGCCCCCACGCCTAGCCTGCTGCCTGGAATACCAAGACCACGCCAATGGCGATGGTCCCAATTCCGGGGACGATCATGTGGCTTGGCCGCCCTGCGTCCGCGATCGCCCTTCCCACGTCGCCGACGTTCTGTCGCAGGTGCTTCTGGCTCCAGCGCAGCATCCGCTCACGGTTGAGAAGGACGAAGGCTCCCACCGCGATCCAGCCGATCCCGAGGGCGAGCCTCCAGATGATCACGCGATGGAGCCTAGCCTCGGACACTCGTTCCGTAGCACTGCGAACCTTGAACTGCGTGGCCGGCAGGAATCCATTTGACGATCGTCGTCCGACATCACGAGCGCCCCGTATCCGCCCAGTCGTTCTCGAGCTCGACGCCGCTTCCGTCGAGCGTCGACTCGAACGCGAGGAACACGTCGACGAGTGCATCCCGGTCGGTGAAGTACCGCGCGTAGTAGGCCTCGAGCTCGGGAGCGAACCCGCCGTCGAGCACGACCTGGGAACCGAGGTAGGCGAACAGCTCGTTGGCACGGTTCTCGGACCGGTCGCCAACCGAAGCCGCGATCTGTCCGTGCACGCCGTCGTCGGCGGGCACCCGCACGAGCTCTGCCTCGACGAGCGCATCGACCTCGTCGCGCTCTGCGGGATCCAGCCGGGCATACACGGCGTGCAGCAGCTCGTGCGCGGCCGTCGTCACCATCATCGGCCGCATTCGCGCATCGTCGGGCTTGAAGATCGAGATGACGTCGTACCCGGTGTAGCACCCGACCGTCGTGCCACCAACGGAGTCATCGGGCTCGAACGCACGCTGGTCGCAAGCCTGCGACAACTCGTCTTCGTCGCGAAATCGTGGCCGGGCATCGAAGAAGATCTCGCGACCCTCCACCGTGAGGAACGCCTCATCGGCGAGCGCCGCGATCTGGGCGTCGGGCCGGTCGATGATGAGCCCCCCGGGTGTGGTGAGCTCGAGCATGACCATGAGTCCGCCGAAGGTCAGCACGCTGACGAGGACGACGGTGAGTGCGTTCCGGGTCACGATGGCGAGTATGCCACGGCCGGATGACCCAGGACGGCATGGGCCGCCGCCGACCACGCGGTGCCGGTCTCTCCTAGCGTGCGCATCACGCCACCGCCCGGATGCCGCGAGCGCACGTTCGAGCGCCTTCTGGAACTCGTCCCAGTCGACGATCGTTTTCGGCGCCGGGATTTCGTGTCGGGACCCGTCAGAGCGAGTGGCGATCATGACGCGTGACCGAATGTAAGGATGGGAGCGTGGACAAGATCATCGGGCTCGTGGTGTTCGTCATCATGAGTTCCGGTTTCGTCGGTCTTGGTGTCTACATGCTGCGGCACCTCGACGCCGCAACGGCGTTCTTCGAGAGCCGAGGGGCTTCGCTCTACGGGCGCCGCGTGGCGCGCGGGTTGTACAAGCGTGCCAACATTCGGATCGGAGCCGTGGCGTTCACTGTTGCAGGATCCATCTTCGTCCTCGTGGGGCTCACCCGGCTGGCCGTGTCCGTGGTGGCTCTCGTCGGCTTGCAAACGATCGGATAGGGCACTGAGGCGGTGAATCACCCAGGGATCGTCAATCGGACAGACCCCTCGCCTCACACTAACCTTCGCCGAGCTGTGACGCTGCGATGACGCCGCGGACCGCGTCGACGATCCAGACGACTTCGAATGTGGCAATCGGTGCCGTCAATGCGTTCGGCTCGACTGCAATCGGCTGCGCCAGTTGTCGCCGAGTCGCTCGTAGGTGACCTTGGCATGGCAGTTGCGACAGCGCACGTCGCACTTCTCGATCTCGGCCTTGACGCGCGCAACCGAATAACCGTTCTGGGCCAGTCGCATGACATCGGCGGACTTGCCACTTCCCTCGCGGTGATCGAAGTCGAGCACGCGCACATCGTGCTCTCCGCAGTCGACGCATGGATGTGCGAGCAAGTGGGCACCGACGGCGTCGATCGCTAGCTGCCGCTGAACGACCTTTCGTGCCATGATGACGCGCACATGGGCCTCGCGATTGCGCGCATAGTATTCGCGGGCCTTCACCCGATTGCACTCCTTGCAGAGCTTCGTGAACCCGTCTCTCGAGGAGCGAAGCCGATTGAATTCTTCGAGTGGCCTAGACTGCTTGCAGCAATAGCAGCGCTTCTGCGTCATGAATCAGCCCCCGTAGCTCAGAGGCAGAGCAGCGGACTTTTAATCCGCGGGTCGGGATGTCGGAATTCCCCGGGGGCACCATAATCGGGTCTGCACACGCCATGGTTCATCATCGATGACCTCATGAGTCGAACTTATCTTCGACCACTGACACTCCACCGCCGTCACCGCGACACGAGTCCCCGCTCGTACGCCCAGATCACCACGTGCACGCGATCAGGCAGGTCGAGCTTCGCGAGGATCGACTTGACGTGCGTCTTGACGGTGTTGCCCGTGAGGTAGAGCCGTTCGCCGATCTCGTCGTTCGAGGCCCCGGTCACGAGCTGGGCGAGCACGTCACGCTCGCGCCCGGTGAGCGGCTCGAGCAACTGCTCGGCGTCGACGGGCTCCGGCGCCTGTGCAACGAAGTCGACGAGGCTCGCGGTCGCGCGCGGCGCGAGGGTGGCATCGCCCGCGTGTACTGCCCGGATCGCCGTGACCAGCTCATCGGCCGAGGCATCCTTCGTGAGAAAACCGCTCGCCCCGGCGCGGATCGCCGCGAACACGACCTCGTCGAGGTCGAACGTGGTCAGCACGAGCACACGCACCGCCGGATGCTCCGCCCGCACACGTCGCGTGGCCTCGATGCCGTCCATCCGCGGCATCCGGACGTCCATCACGACGACGTCGGCGTGGTGCGCGCGGAGGCGCTCGAGGAGTTCGGCGCCGTCGGCCGCCTCGACGACGAGTTCGAGGTCGTCGTGCGGCTCCAGCATCACGGCGAGCGCCGAGCGCATGAGCACCTGGTCGTCGGCGAGGGCGACCCGGATGCGGGAACGGTCGGCCGCGATCATCGCCGGCGTTCCTGCGGCTGATCGGACGCACCGGTGAGGGGCAGCCGGGCGGTGACCTTCCACCCCGGCGCGTCCGTGCGCGGGCCCGCCTCGACGGCGCCGCCCAGTTGGGCGACCCGCTCGCGCATGCCCGCGATGCCACGCCCGCCGGCGACCCACGCGACCGGTTCGGCGCCGTGCGATCCGTCGTCTTCGACGGTCACGACGAGCGCATCGCCCCAGTCGAGCCCCACGAGCGTGCAGGTCGGCGGCGCCGCATGGCGCATGACGTTGGTCAACGACTCCTGCACGACCCGGTACACCGTCAGCGAGAGCCCCGGCGGCACGGCGACGGGGGTTCCGGCGACGACGAGTTCGACGACGCGGCCGGGCGATTGGGCGCGTTCGACGAGTTCGTCGATCCCCTCGAGCCCGGGGCTCGGTTCCCGCAGCGCCGACTCGTGCCCACGCTCCCCATCGGGCTCGACGAGGGCGCCCAGAAGGCCGCGCATGTCGCTCATCGCCGCCCGCCCGGTCGAGACGACATGCCCGACGGCGACCCTGGCACGATCGTCGTCTCGTCCGAGCAGCAGCCGCGACGCCTCGGCCTGCGCGACCATGACGGCGAGCGAGTGCGAGACGACGTCGTGCAGTTCGCGCCCGATGCGGCGGCGCTCGGAGGCTTCCGCGGCACGGTCGGCCTGCAGCCGCAACTCCGCGGCCTGGGCCCGCCCGACCTGTTGAGCTGCGAGCTTGCGGCGGGATTCGCGGCGATAGCGTCCGAGCGCCCAGGCGGCACCGATCGAGGCGATGAGGAATCCTGCGAGCGCGATCAGCTCGCCGGGGCCCGCCGTGGGCGCCCACGGCACTGAGACTGCCGTCATCATCGCCGCCCCCACGAGCCCGACCACGATCGATGCGACGTCGGCCAGCCGGTCATCGCTCGCCGCCGCGGTGAACACGATCACCAGGAAGCAGAGGCTGCTCGGCAGCAGCACGGCATCGAACGGCATGCCGGGCAGGCTTGCGAGCACGAGACCGAACATGCAGGCGGATGCCGCTGCCAACGTTGTCCGCAGCCAGCGCCGGCGCAGCGCGACCGTCGTGTGCAGCACCGCGTAGAGCGTGAGCGTGGCCGCGAGCCACCAGCCGTCCTGCGGAAGTCGGGCCGCCGCGAAGATCTCGACGAGCGTGAGGGGCAGCAGTGCCGCGGCCGCCGCCCCGGCCCACACCCAGTCCGCGGTCGAAGGCGGGCGCGACGAGCCGGCCCGAGCGTTCACGGGCGACGGGATGTTCTGGGCAGGCGTCGTCATTCCTCGACCCACGTTAGCCGTGGGCGACGGCCGGGGTCTCACCCGATCGGGTGAGGCGGCGCCATCGGCCGATGGGCGAGGCTGCCGGTCGAACGGGCACCAGCCACGAGATCGGAGACGACATGTCGTTCACACAGCACCAGCCACCGCCCCGCGAGGCGCAGGGCGACCCCGGGGCACGACGCGATCGGCGGCTGCGGGCGGTCGGCTCCCTCGCGCTCGTCGCATCGGCGGCGGTCGCGGGGCTGGGACTCCTCTGGCTCTTCGCACCCGAGTCGAACCCCTTCGGCGTCGGCGGGATGCTGAGCTCGGAGGGCACGTTCCTCGCACCCGAGGCCGTCGCCGTGACGGCGATCGTGACCGGACTGGCCGGTGTCGTGCTCGCCCTGCTGCCGATCGGCGGCTCTGGGCCCGACCTCGCCACGCCCCTCGGGTTCGCGTCGGGCGCCCTCGCGATCGTGATGGGCACCGTGTTCGGGAGCCCCGGCATCATCGCCGTCGCGGGCTACCTGTTCGGCCTCCTCGCCGTCGTCGCCGGCGTCGTCACGATCATCGTGACCCTGTTCCGCGCGCCACGCCTCGGCCTGACGCTGCTCGCCGGTCTCGCCGCCGTGGTCGCGGCATCCGTCTGGCTCGCCGGCATGACCTTCGAGGGCGTCGCCGAGTTCGCGGCCGCGTTCGGCAGCGCGCTCGCGGCCGACGCGCCCGGACTGCTCGTCGCCGGCGTCCTGATCGCGGCGATCCTCGCATGGTCGGTGCGCGCGGTGATCGCGCTGCGCGCGAGCCGCAGCGGACGCGCGTTCGAGGCGTGGCTCGTGCGGCATCGCCGCGTGATCACCGTGCTGGCGGCGCTCGGGCCGATTCCCTACGCGGTGGCACGAGCGACGTGGCTCACCCCGTGGCCCCTCTTCGGCCCCGAACGCGGCGCGCTCACGCCCGATGTCCTCGCGACCGGGCTCATGCTCGGTTCGGGTGCCGTCGCGGCGAGCATCCTGACCCTCGGGCTGATCCTCCCGTGGGGTGAGCGGTTCCCGAGGTGGATGCCGCGCATCGGCGGGCGGGTGGTTCCCACGGCGGTCGCCGTCGTCCCCGGCGTCCTGGCCGCCGCGACGCTCTGCATCTCGGCCGTGCCGATGCTGAGGATGATCGGCGACGCCGACAGCGTGCTCGACGGAGTGCTCGTGAACCTCGTGCTCCCGCTCTGGTTCTGGGGCCCGATGCTCGCCCTCGCGGTGTGGGCATACGCGGCATGGCGCAGCGACGCGGGCACCTTCGCGGCGACCGGGGCGTGTCAGCCGACGAGCGCTCGGAACCCCGACATGAGCGCGACCCGTTCGGCCGACGACCGCGCGAGCGGGGTCACGTTGAGGGTCGTGACCCCGGCCTCGGCGAACGCCGCCACGCGCTCGGCGACGTACGAGGCCGGCCCGATGAGCGAGATCGCGCGCACGAGGTCGTCGGGGACCGCGGCGACCGCCTCGTCACGACGGCCAGAGAGGTAGAGATCCTGGATGAGCGCCGCCTCGGCCTCGAAGCCGTAGCTCGCGATGAGGTCGTTGTAGAAGTTCTTGCCGCGGGCGCCCATGCCGCCGACGTAGAGCGCGAGCTGCGGCTTCGCCGCGGCGAGCGCAGCGGCCTCGAGTTCGGGCTGCTCGGTGATGGCGAGCGCCGGGCTCGCGAAGACATCGAGCGGGCCGAGGTCGGGGGCCCGCTTGGCGGTGCCTGCGGCCAGGGCCTCGCCCCACACGCTCGCGGCGCGCTCGGGGTGGAAGAACATCGGCATCCAGCCCTCGGCGAGCTCGGCGGTCTGCTCGACCGACTTCTGGCCGAGCGAGGCGATCGTGATCGGGATCCGCTCGCGAACGGGGTGGTTGATGAGCTTCAGCGGCTTGCCGAGTCCGGTGCCCTCGCCCTCGGCCAGCGGGATGTGGTACTTCGCCCCTTGGTGCACGACCGGTTCGCGCCGCCACGTCATGCGGCAGATCTCGATGATCTCGCGCGTGCGGCCGAGCGGCGCGTCGTAGCGCACGCCGTGGAAGCCCTCGATGACCTGCGGGCCCGACGCCCCGATGCCGAGCTCGAACCGCCCGTCGGAGACGTAGTCGAGTCCGGCCGCGGTCATCGCGGTGAGGGTGGGCGTGCGGGTGTACAACTGCAGGATGCCCGAGGCGAGCGTGATCTTCGACGTGCGCGCCGCGAGGAAGCCGAGCTGGCTGACGGCGTCGAACGAGTAGGCCTCGGGGACCGCGATGCGGTCGATGCCCGCCTGTTCGAGTTCGGCGACCTCGTCGGCCGCCTCGCGGAATCCGCCCGCGTAGTTCAGGAACATGCCGACGCGCATCGTCACTCCTCGTCGTGTGAAGGGTGCCCCGGCAGATCGGCCGCGAGCATTCAGACCCTATCCGAGCACCTCCCGGGCGGGACATCCGTTTGTGGACCGTCGACTACGTGGGGATGATGACGATCGGTTCGGTGGTGGGTTGCGGCGAACCGCCGGCGGGTTCGACGGTGACACCGACGGCGACGCCCGGGGTGAACGACCCTTCGAGCACGCGCCAGGTCTCGTCGCCCGAGACATCGAACGTGCCGGCCGAGACGGCGCCCGAATCATCGAGGTACCAGAGCTCGTAGGTCTGGTCGGCGTCGAGCTCGGGCAGGCCCGAGACGACCACGCCCGAGCGCTGCTGCTCGGCCGATGAGGTGAGCGTGATCTCGCCCCCGCCCGCAACCTCGTGGGTCTGCGACTGCGCGTCGGGCGCGGACGCGATCGCGGCCATCTCGAGCTGTGCGCCCCAGCCGTTCGGGCCGGGCCATCCGACGCCGACGACCACGCCCGCGATCAGGACGATCGCGGCGGCGGCGATGCCGATGACCGCGCCCGGGCGTTCGAACCATCGGCGACGGGCATGGGCCTGCGCCCGGCCGGCCGGGCGATCGATCGGCTCGGCGGATGTCGCGGGCTCGGCGATGCCCGACGAGTCGACGGTCGAGGCCTCGCCCCCGGCCGATTGCGACGCGGGCTGCTGCTGCGGCAGCCCGTCGAGCTGTGCCATCAGCCGCTGCTTGAGGTCGGACGGCGGTTCGACGGGCTCGGCGAGGGCGCCCAGCACCGCCGCCGACTCGGCGTAGGAGTCGGCCTCGGCGCGCAACTCGGGCGACTCCTCGGCGGCGGCATCGAATGCCGCGCGCTCGTCGGTGTCGAGCGCATCGAGCGCGTGCGCCGCGGCGAGCTCGCGCATCGCCTCGAGCGAGGCGAACTCGCGCGCCGGGCGTGGCTCATCCGTGTGCTCACGGTCGTCGTCTCGCGGCCCGGTCATGTCGTCACCCCCAAAGCGGATCTCAGTCGGATCATCCCGTCGCGCAATCGCGTCTTCACCGTACCCAGCGGAACCTCGAGGCGCTCGGCGATCTCGCGCTGCGTGAGCCCGTCGTAGTAGGCGAGCGCCACGCACTCGCGCTGCAGTTGCGTGAGGTCGGCGAGCGCCTCGTGGACGCGTTCGTGCTCGACGCGCACCTCGACGGTCTCGGCGACGGTGTCGGCCGGGACATCGAGATCGCGGGCGCCGATGCGCAAGTCGCGGTCGTGGGCGGCCTGCGCCGCGCGGATGCGGTCGACCGCGCGCCGGTGGGCGAGCGTGAACATCCAAGCGAGCGCGCTCCCGCGCGCCGGGTCGAACCGGGGGGCGGTCTGCCAGATCTCGAGGTACACGTCCTGCGTCACCTCCTCGGCCTGCGCCGGATCCACCACGAGGCGGCGTACAAGCCCGAAGACCCGCGGGGCGGTGACGTCGTAGAGCGCGGCGAACGCCTCCCGGTCACCGGCACCGACCCGGGCGAGCAGTTCGTCGGGTGTCGGCGCTGATGCCGGTGCGCCTGCACCGCTGCCGTCGACCACGAGTCCAAGCATGTCAGATCGCCGGTCGCGAGCCGAGACCTCGACTGCGGCGCCGCTTCGGAATTCGAGGACATGGATCATCCGAACGTGAAGGAGTAGGCGTCGACCCCGGTCGACATGGTGACGGTGAGCATGCCCGACGCCGGGGCATCCGTCTTCACGAGGCGATACGAACGCGGCACGCCGCCGACCTCGATCTCGCGGGCCTCGCGGCCGTCGTCGACGACGACGGTGCCGCTGCCGCCGAGCACGAGGCGCACCTCGCTGCCGGTGTACGAGAGTCGCACCCTCGCGCCGGGCGCCCCCGGCGTGATCGACTGCGTGTCGAGCGCCCAGTCGCCGTCGAGCGCGAACGTGTCGCGCGGCAGCTCAGCCGGGAACTCGAACGCGGTGGTCGCCCGGCGGTAGGGCTCGCCGCCCGCGAAATTCACCTGCTTGGTGGTGCCGAGGAACGTCTCGCGCGTGGTCGAACCGGCTTCGGGGGTTTCGTCGCGCTGTTCGGTCGCAGCAGGCAGCACGACGCCCGCGTCGGCATCCTCGAGCAGCTCGCGGATCAGCTGCTCGGTCGCCGCGTAGTTGCCCTCCCCGAACGAGATGTGCCGCACCGTGCCCTCGGCGTCGATCAGGTAGTGCGCCGGCCAGTAGCGGTTGCGGTAGTTCGTCCAGGTCGAGAGCGAGTTGTCGAGCCCGACGGGGTACTCGATGCCGAACGAGCGGATGCCCGCCTCGACGTTGCGCGGCTCCTTCTCGAACGCGTACTCGGGCGAGTGGATGCCGACGACCGAGAGGCCGGCCTCGCGATAGGCGTCGTCCCACGCGACCACGTGGGGGATCGAGCGCTGGCAGTTGATGCACGAGTATGCCCAGAAGTCGATGAGCACGACCCGGCCGCGAAGGTCCGCGAGGTCGACGGATGCCCCGTCGTCGGTGTTGAACCACTGCTCGATGCCCCGGATCGTGGGCGCGGTGCCGCAGGACTCCAACTCGGACGCACCGTTCGTGCACTCGTCGAGCTCGGCGTTCTCGTCGTTCACGAGGCCGCCGAGGTCGAGCGCACGGGTGACCTCCTCCGAGTCGGCGAGCTCGCGTTGGAACGCGCTCGTGTAGTCGGGCACGAGACGCTGCAGCAGCTGCGGCAGGTTGAACACGAGACCCACGGCGAGGGCGATCATCACCACGCCGCCGGTGATGCGGATACCTCGCTGGTGGGTGCGGAACGCCTTCACGCGCTCGGCGACCCGCCGCCCCGCGAGCGCGAACACGAGCAGCGGCAGGGCCGCACCGACGGCGAACGAGAGCGTCAGCACGACGGTCTCGACGCCGATGCGCCCCGTCGATCCGGCGACCGTGATCGCCGCGAGCACGGGCCCGGCGCACGGAACGTACACCGCGCCGAGCGCGAAGCCGAGCGGGAAGCCGCCGCGTTCGGTGCCCACGTCCTTGCGCGGGATCCACGAGAACGGCTTCTCGAGCAACTCCTCGACGCGCGGCACGATGAGGCCGACCCCGATCAGGACGAGGACGACGATGCCGGCCCACCGGAGCACGTCCTGCGGCAGGCCGAGCAGGCCGAGGATGAGCGAGCCGACGAGCGTGAACAGGCTGAAGCTCACCACCAGCCCCGCGATCACCAGGTAGGGGCGCCAGCGGCCCGCGAGCGGGGCATCCGCCGTGCCTCTCGCGCTCTGCGTACCGCCCGACAGGAAGATCACGGGCAGCACGGGGAGGATGCACGGCGAGATGCCGGTGATGAGGCCGCCGAGGAGGCCGATGAGGGCGAGCGTGATCACGGGGTCCTGCTTTCTCGGGTCGCCGAGTGATTCGAAGCGCTCACCCGAATCGATTGGTCGGGATGCGCGTTGGAT
Source organism: Agromyces cavernae (assembly GCF_021044935.1). GTDB lineage: Bacteria > Actinomycetota > Actinomycetes > Actinomycetales > Microbacteriaceae > Agromyces > Agromyces cavernae. The sequence continues at coordinate 1,255,469 of NZ_JAJNMP010000001.1, read as the reverse complement.
GCGCCACGCTCGATGCCGGCCGAGTCCCTGCGCACGACCGCGGTTCCACTCGACCTCGGTGATTCCAATCCGATCTGCGCACCGCACCGAACCCCACGCATCGGCCCCGTACGGAGGCCGGCACCAACGAAGGAGCACACGATGCGATCCACCGCACGCAGCACCCGCACCGCCCTCGCCGTCTTCTCGATCGCCGCTGCCGCGATGCTCGGCCTCGCCGGCTGCAGCTCGCCGGGCGGCTCGACCGCGGACGAGGAACCCACGATGTCGGAGGAGGCGACGCCGACCGAGGAGGCCATGGAGGCCGACCCCGCCGCCGACCTCGTCGGCCCCGGATGCGCCGCCTACGCCGAGGCTGTGCCCGATGGTCCCGGCTCGGTCGTCGGCATGTCGACCGACCCGGTCGCCGTCGCCGCCTCGAACAACCCGTTGCTGACGACCCTCGTGGCCGCGGTGTCGGGCCAACTGAACCCCGAAGTCGACCTCGTCGACACGCTGAACGGCGACGAGTTCACGGTGTTCGCGCCCGTCGACGAGGCGTTCGCGAAGATCGACGCCGCAACGATCGAGTCGCTGAAGACCGACACCGAGACGCTGTCGGCGATCCTCACCTACCATGTGGTCCCCGGTCAGCTCTCGCCCGACGAGGTCGTCGGCACGCAGACGACGGTGCAGGGCGGCACCGTCGAGGTCACGGGCTCGGGCGACGAGCTCATGGTGAACGACGCCGCGGTCGTCTGCGGCGGCGTGCACACCGCGAACGCGACGGTGTACCTCATCGACTCGGTGCTCATGCCCACGATGTAGGAGCACGGCGGGCGCGACCCGCGAACGGCCGCACCGACTCACGGTGCGGCCGTTCGCGCGTCTTCAGCACTCTTGGAGTCGGATGCCGCAGGCTGGGAGTTCCCCCGCCGACCGATCCCGAATGGAGCCGCTGATGGGCTGGAGCATCGTGCTCGACGTCGTGCTCGTGCTCGTCTTCATCGGCGCGGTCGTCAACGGGTGGCGATCCGGGCTGCTGCGCACCGCCGCAGGGCTCGTCGGACTCGTCGCCGGCGCCATCGCCTCATACTTCGTGATGCCGTGGGTCGCCTCACTCGTGCCCTGGCCCGAGTGGCGGGCGCCCGCCGCGATCGCCTCGGCACTCGTGCTGCTCGGGCTCGGCGCATGGCTCGGCGCGATCATCGGGCACGCGCTGCGCAGCGGGGCGCGGGCCGCGAAGCTCGGCATGTTCGACCGCGTGCTCGGCGCCATCGGCAACCTGCTCGTCACCGCGTTCGTCGTGGCGCTCGTCGCCTCCGGCGTCTCGGCGATGGGCGTGCCCGTGCTCTCCCCCGCCGTCGCGGGTTCGCGCGTGCTGCAGACCCTCGACACGGTCACCCCGGCACCCACGCGGTCACTGCTCGCACAGCTGCGAACGGCCGCGCTCGGCGAGGCGATCCCCTGGCTCGTCGATGTGCTCGACGCACCGCCCATCGCCGGCGAGGCGCCGACCGGCGCCGTCGACAGCGCGGTGCTCGCTGAGGCCTCGCGGTCGGTCGTGCGCATCACCGGCAACGCCTTCGAGTGCGGCAGCAACCTCTCGGGCAGCGGCTTCGTCGTGGCATCCGATCGCGTGGTCACCAACGCGCACGTCGTGGCCGGCGTCAGCGAACCCATCGTCGAGGCGCCCGGCCAGCCGGCGCTCCCGGGGCGCGTCGTCGCGTTCGATCCCGACAACGACCTCGCGCTCATCGCCGTCGACGGACTCGCGACCCCGCCGCTCGCGATCGACGAGCCCGCGATGGGCGACGACGTGGCCGTCGCGGGCTACCCGTTCGGCGGCCCGTTCGAGCTGCGGCCGGGCCGTGTCGCGGCCAGCGGGCCGCTCACGATCGTGACCGACGGCACGACGTCGACCCGCGAGGTCGTCACCATCTCGGCCGATGTGGACCACGGCAACTCGGGCGGGCCGGTGCTCACCCAGGACGGCGAAGTCGGCGGCGTCGTGTTCGCGCGTTCCGACACGTCGGACCTCGTCGGGTTCGCGATCCCGGTCTCGACGCTGACGCCGCTCGCCGATGCGGCGCCGACGCTCGACACGCCCGTCGGCTCGGGGTCGTGCGTGCGCTGAGCGCCCCGGCTCACCGCGCCGCGATGAGCGGAATGGACGACGTCAGTCGGCGCTGAATCCTTCGAAGCGGATGCCCCAGCTCAGCTCCCACTCCTCGCCCGGGCCGAGCCAGCGCAGGCCGCGCTCGGAGTTGAACGCCTCGGCCGGTGCGGTCATCGGCTCGATCGCGATCGCCACGTCGCCGTCCTCACCGGGGAACGTGCGCGTGGTGTAGACCTGCACGTACCCGAACTCGTCGTCGGCCCAGACCGAGACACTGCGCCCATCGGGCGCGGTGAGCGTGTGCTCGACCCGGCCCTCGTCGCCTGAGAGCTCGCCGAACGCGTCGTCGAGCGAGACGTCGCCCACACGGCGACCTTCGCGGAAGTCCCACTCGGTACCGTCGACCGGCACCTCGCCGGTCGGCAGCAGTCGGTCGTCGACCTCGATGTGGCTCGCCGCGTCGAGGCGCAGGGTGAGATCTGCCGTGGGGACGCCGCCGATCTTGAGGAACGGGTGCGTGCCGATCGCGACGGGGGCCGGTTCGGCGCCGAGGTTCTCGACGAAATGCGTGACCCGCAGTCCGTCGGCGACGAGCTCGTAGTGCACGGCCGTGCCGAGCAGGAACGGGTAACCGAGCTGAGGGTAGATGCGTGCCGAGAGGGTGACCGAGTCCCGCTCGCGCGAGATGGCCGTGTATTCGGTGTACCGCAGCAGCCCGTGGATGGCATTGTTGTGCTTGGGCTCACTGATGGCGAGTTGGTGGTCGACGCCGTCGTGGCTCCACCGGCCGTCGCGGATGCGGTTGGGCCATGGCACGAGCACGATGCCGGCGCCCGACGGAGGCGACTGGTCTTCGGCGTACGGCGGCACGAGGTCGATGCCGTTGATGCTGAGGGTGCGGATGCCGGCCGCGACGGCGGTGATGGTCGCCTGGATGTCTCCGCTGGCGGTCGACGTCTCGAGGACGAACTGCTCGCCCGTGGGTGCGCTCATCCCTCCACTCTAGGGTCTCAGGCGCACGTCACCGCGAGCCCGACGTCCTCGAGCTCGGCGACGATCGCCCGCGGCGCGGAGGCGTCGGTCACGAGGGCGTCGAACGCGTCGACCGGGGCGACTCGTCCCAGGTGCACCTCGCCGATCTTCGTGCCGTCGGCGACGACGAGGGCCCGCGCCGCGCGCTGCAGCATGAGCGACTTCACGGCGGCTTCGGGCAGGTTCGCGTTGGTCACCCCGTGCGCGGGATCGACGCCATTGCAGCCGATGACCGCGAGGTCGACATGCACGTCGCGCAGCATCGACGCGGCGAGCGGGTCGACGAGCGAGTGCTGGCGCGGCCGCAGGGTGCCGCCGGTGACCACGACCTGGAAGCGCGGGATCTCGGGCTCCAGTTCGAGGGCGATCGACAGGCCGTTCGTGAAGATCACGAGATCGGCGAGGTCGTCGCGGCGGCGCAGCGCCCTGGCGACCTGCAGCGTCGTCGTGCCGACGTCGAGGATCAGACTCTGTCCGCTCTTCACGAGTGAGGCGACGTGCTCGCCGATGCGCCGCTTCGGCTCGACCGACGCCTCGAGCGCCTCCTCGAAGCTCGGCTCCCGCTCGGGCCGATCGGCGCCGACGACGGATGTCGCGGGCACGGCACCCCCGTGGACCCGGCGGATGCCGCCCTGGCGTTCGAGCGCGTCGAGGTCGGCGCGCGCCGTGACGGTGGTGACCCCGAACGCCCGGCTCAGCTCGGTGACCCGCACGAAACCGCGTTCGGCGACGAGGGCGAGGGCGAGTTCGCGCCGTCGAGGTGCGTCGTGCTGCGGGGTCGTCGGCTCGGTGTCGGTCACATCGCCATGATCGCCCCTCGGCCCGAGCTTTGCAATACGAAACTCATTTGTTTGCAAAACGAAAGTCGCGTATCGTGTGCGACGTGAACGACACGACCGAGGCCGCTGCGGGGACATCCGCGCTCGAATTCGACCCTCGCATCGCGGTGCGCCCGACGACCCTCGCCGACGGGCGCGAGCTCATCTACTTCGACGACGCCGACACCACCCTCACCGGCGAGCACGCGATCGACGCGCGAACGCTCGAAGCGCGCCCGCCGACGGCCGAGATGCGGCAGGATCCGCTGACCGGCGAGTGGGTCTCGATCGCGGCGGCACGGCAGAACCGCGTCATGCTGCCGCCCGCGAACCTCGACCCGCTCGCGCCGCAGACGCCTGACAACCCCTCCGAGATCCCGAGCGAATACGACGTCGCCGTCTTCGAGAACCGGTCGCCGTCGTTCGGGCCCTCGCTCGCCGAGCCCGGCACGCCGAGCGCGCTCGCGTCGCTGCGCGAGGTCGGGCTCGAGCGCACCCATACGTCGGTGGGTCGCTGCGAGGTGGTGTGCTTCAGCCCCGAGCACGAGGGCTCATTCGGCACGCAGACCGTCTCGCGGGCACGCACCGTGATCGAGGCATGGGCGCACCGCACGGCCGCACTGTCGGCGCTGCCGGGCGTCGAGCAGGTGTTCCCGTTCGAGAATCGGGGCCGTGAGATCGGCGTGACCCTGGGCCACCCGCACGGGCAGATCTACGCCTACCCCTATGTGACGCCGCGCACCGAGCGACTGCTCGCCTCGATCGACGCGTACGGTCCAGGCCTCTTCGCCGATCTCGTCGAGCGCGAACGCAGCGGCCCGCGGGTGCTGCTCACGGGCGAGCACTGGACTGCGTTCGTGCCGTTCGCCGCGCGGTGGCCGATCGAGGTGCACCTGCTCCCTCACCGGCACGTGCCCGACCTCGCCGCCACGACGCTCGCCGAACGCGACGAGCTCGCATCGCTGTACCTCAAGCTGCTGCGCGGCATCGACCTGCTCTACGACACCCCGACGCCGTACATCGCGGCCTGGCACCAGGCGCCGGTGAACGATCGGCGCGACGAGGTGCGCCTCATGCTGGCGCTCACGAGCCCGCGACGGGCCGCCGACAAGCTGAAGTTCCTCGCGGGCTCGGAGGCCGCGATGGGAGCATGGATCGGGGATGTCACCCCCGAGGCACAGGCCGAGGCGCTGCGCGCCGCGATCGGGAAGGCACGGGTATGAGCGGGGACGCGGTCGCCGGGGCGGCGCACGGCTTCGCCGAGTGGTTCGGGCGCACGCCCGCGGGCGTCTGGTCGGCGCCGGGGCGGGTCAACCTCATCGGGGAGCACACCGACTACAACGACGGGTTCGTGTTCCCCTTCGCGATCGACCGCCGCACGGTCGTGGCGCTCGGCGACCGCGACGACCGGGTGCTGCGCGTCGCGACGAGCCACGACCCCGAGTCCGTCTCGATCCACCTCGACGAGCTGTCCCCCGACGCCGTCGACGGCTGGGCGGCGTACCCGCTCGGCGTCGCCTGGGCGTTCGGCGAGTTCGGGGCCGATCTCGCACACGCTCGCGGGGTCGACCTCTACATCGACTCCGACGTGCCGATCGGCGCGGGGCTCTCTTCTTCGGCCGCCATCGAATGCGCGGTGGCGCTCGCCCTCGACGAGCATTGGGGCCTCGGCTTCGATCGCCCGACGCTCTCGAAGATCGGCCGCCTCGCCGAGAACCGCGCGGTGGGTGCGCCGACCGGCATCATGGACCAGACCGCCTCGCTGCTTGGCGAACCCGACTCGGCGGTGTTCCTCGATTGCCGCAGCCTCGACGCCGACGTGATACCGCTCGGGTTCGGGGCCGAGAGCCTGTCGCTGCTCGTCATCGACACGCGGGTCTCGCACGCGCACGCCACCGGCGGGTACGCGTCGCGACGGGCATCGTGCGAAGCGGGCGCCCGCACGCTCGGTGTGGAGTCGCTGCGCGACGTGCACGTCGACGACCTCGAGGGCGCCGCCGAGCTACTCGACGACGAGACGTTCCGTCGCGTGCGGCACGTCGTCACCGAGAACCAGCGCGTGCTCGACACCGTGCGCACGCTGCGCGAGCACGGGGCCGGCGCGATCGGCCCGTTCCTCGACGCGTCGCACGCGTCGATGCGCGACGACTTCGAGATCTCGGTGCCCGAACTCGACCTCGCGGTCGAGACTGCGCAGGCTACCGGAGCGATCGGCGCTCGCATGACGGGCGGGGGATTCGGCGGCGCCGCGATCGCGCTCATGATCGACGCGCTGGTCCCGGTCGTGACGCGCGAGGTCGTGGCGGCCTTCGCCGAGCAGGGGTTCCGCGAGCCGGTCGTCTTCACCGTACGGCCGAGCGCGGGGGCACGGCGCGACGTCTGACCACGGCCCGCGTCACGCCTCGCACCCGCATTCGCAGTTCGGCGCGCAGCCCGCATGTTCCCAGCACGCGGCAGTGCAGGCGCAGTCGCCGGCGAGCAGGGCATGTGCCCGACGGCTCGCCTCGGCGAGACGCGTCGCCCTCGCAACCTGCTCGGCCCCGGCGATGTCTCGCCGCGTGGGTTGATCAACACTCGCGTCGATGCCGAGTTCGCCCCGTCGCCGATCGCGCTGCTGGCGATGGTGGTACCACGCCTTCGGCGCCGGGCGGTGACGGTACCCATCGACGAGTGCGGTCGCCGGAGGGTCCCACGTAGGTCGAACATCAAGATGCGCAGGCAACTTGCGACCACCGTGGTCGCGTAGGACATCGGTCGACACCGGATCGACTTCGACGCCATCGCGGTCGACGACGACTAACCGCATCCCAGCCAGCGAAAGCATCGCGACGAACGTGACGACATCCACCTGCCGCGACGCAGACTCGATGCGAGCGATCTGCGACTGCGAGAGCCCCACCGCCGAGGCCAGCTGACGCTGACTCAGATCACCGGCTCGCCGAACGCGCATCACCATCCCGGGGATATCGATCCTCGTCATGCATCAGTCTCCTCGCCCGCGGTTGCAGACCTCAGTCTTGCCTCGACCACCGACACTCTGCGATCGACAGAGCATGGCCCTTCGTGACTCCGACACTGATGCCACGTGGCATCAGTGTCGGAGTCTTGAGCCGGATGAGCTCCAGTCGGCGGGCGAGTTCGGCCGACCCACTCGAGACCCGCGCAGAGACGGCACGACTCGGTGGGGACTTCAGAAGAGATGCGAACGAGGCGAGCGGGTGCGCGTCGCGAAGCGCAGCGCAGGTGCCGGCGTGGTCTGCGAGTCACGGTGGATCACGGCGCGGGGGTGTACTCCTCCGCGAGGATCGCGTAGGTGAAGCCGTCGACCCAGCCGAGTTCGGCGTGCCACGAGTCGCGCACCCCGTGCTGCTCGCGGCGCATGCCAAGCTTCTCCATGACGCGCCACGAGGCGACGTTGTCGGCGAAGCACTCGGCCACGACTCGGCGCAGGCCGAGGTCGGTGAACGCGATCTCGAGCAGGGCACGCGCGATCGTGGTCGCGTGCCCTCGGCCCGCGTGCGCCGGGTCGATGAGGTAGCCGAGCAGCCCTTCGGCCCCGCGCCAGACGTCCCCGTCGAACTGGCCGATGCCGTCGCGCACGTCGAGTGATCCGGTGCCGACTACGACGCCGTCGAGCACGGCCACCGCGGTGTGCTGGGCGGGGTCGTCGATGCTGTCGAGCCACGCCGCACGGAACTTCTCGGGGTCGACCGTCGTACGCAGCAGCCACCGGACCACGTCGGGGTCGTTGCGCCACACGAGCACCTGGTCGAGGTCGTCGCTCGTCGGGGCCCGGAGCTCGAGGGAGCCGGCGGTGCGCGGCCACGCGACGCGGTCCGAGGTCACGCGGATGCCTCGGGCGACGGCTCGACCGCGCGCGGCACGCCGCCCGTGATGCGCACGAGCTCGTCGAACGACGTGGGGAATACGGTCTTCGCGTGGCCCGCGGCAGCCCACACCACGGAGTACTGGGCGAGCTCGGTGTCGACGATCGTGCGAACGGGGGCAGGGTGGCCCACCGGTGCGACACCGCCGATGACCTGTCCGGTCGCGTGCTTCACGGTGTCCTTCGAGGCGCGACCGATGACGCCGCCGAGCTCTGTGCCGAGCCACTCGGTGTCAACCCGGTGCGCACCCGACGTGAGCACGAGGATGGGCTCGTCGTCGAGGGTGAACACGAGCGAGTTCGCGATCTGGCCGACGTCGATGCCGAGGGCCGCAGCCGCGAGCGGGGCGGTCGTCACGGCATCGTCGAACCACACGATCTCGGGGTTCAATCCGTGCTGGGCGAGGGCTTCGGCGACGCGGTCGACGGCGGGATGCGAGGGGGCAACGGTCATGCTCCGATCCTACGATCGCCCCCAGCTCGCAACACGCGTCGGCTAAGGTGCCGCTCGTGACCGCTGCCGAACCGCACGACCGACTGGTCCGCCGACTCGGGCTCGGCGACGCCGTCGCGATCGGCCTCGCGGCGATGATCGGCGCGGGCGTCTTCGCCGTCTGGGCGCCGGCCGCCCAGGCCGCCGGCGCGGGCCTCGTCGTCGGGCTCGCGATCGCCGCGTTCGTCGCGCTCGCCAATGCCGCGTCGACCGCCCAGCTCGCGGTGCGCTACCCCGAGTCGGGCGGCGCCTACCGGTACGGACGCGAACGCCTCGGCGAATGGCCGGGATTCCTCGCAGGATGGGGATTCGTCGTCGGCAAGACCGCGAGTTGCGCCGCCATGGCCCTCACCGCCGCGGCCTACCTCGTGCCGGGCGTGTGGCAGCGGCCCGTCGCGGTCGCCGTGGTCGTCGTGCTCGTCGGGGTGAACCTGCTCGGCGTGACCCGCACCGCGCGGGTGGGCGCGGTGCTGGTCGCCGCCGTGATCGCCGTGCTCGCCCTGGTCGTGGTCGCCGGGATCGCGGCAGCGTCGGGCGGGAGCAGCAGCGCCGAGCTCGGCGCGATGGACGGCCAGTCGATCGTGCCGCCGTTCTCACCAGGGATGCCCGGCACGGCGTACGGAATCCTGCAGTCGGCCGCGCTCATCTTCTTCGCCTTCGCAGGATATGCCCGGATCGCGACGCTCGGCGAGGAGGTGCGCGAACCCTCGCGCACCATCCCCAGGGCCATCGGCATCGCGTTCGGCGTCGTCATCACGGTCTACCTCGCGGTCGGCGCGGCGGCCCTCGCGGCACTCGGTCCGCGGCTGCTCGCCGCATCGGGCGCACCCCTCGTCGACGTCGTCGCGGCAGCCGGGTGGAGCTGGGCCGAGCCCGTCGTGCGGATCGCCGCCGGCGTCGCCGCGCTCGGTTCCCTGCTCGTGCTCATCGCCGGCATCGCGCGCACCGAACTCGCCATGGCTCGCGATCGCGAACTGCCGGCGCGGCTCGCCGCGGTGCATCCGCGAACGTCGACGCCGCTCGTCGCCGAGCTCGTGACGGGCGCCGCGATCCTCGTGCTCGTGCTCGCCGTCGACCTCCGCGAGGCGATCGGGTTCAGCTCGTTCGGCGTGCTCGTCTACTACCTGATCGCCAACGTGTCGGCGATCACGCAACCCGCGGCCGAGCGACGCGTCCCACGCACCTTGTCGGCTGCGGGCGCGATCGGATGCGCCGTGCTCGTCGTCACCCTTCCGCCGGTGTCGATCGGCATCGGGCTCGCCGTGTTCGTCGTCGGCGCGCTCGGCCGGCTCGTCGTCGCAAGCGTCCGGCGCCGTCGCCGCGACGCTGGCTAGGCTTGCCCCATGCCAGCAGACCCCTCCGCCCGCATCCTCACCCTCGCGGGCATCGACGCCCCCAGGCTCGCAGACTCGGCCTTCGTCGCGGCCGGCGCCGTGATCGTCGGCGATGTGCGCCTCGAGGCCCGATCGAGCGTCTGGTACAACGCCGTGCTCCGCGCCGAGGCCGAGCCGATCGTGCTCGGCGAGGGCTCGAACCTCCAGGACACCGTGGTCTGCCACGTCGACGCGGGTTACCCGCTCACCGTCGGACGCAACGTGTCGGTCGGGCACGGCGCCGTGCTGCACGGATGCACCGTCGAAGACGATTCGCTCGTGGGCATGGGCGCCAGGGTGCTCAACGGCGCCGTCATCGGGGCGGGCTCGCTCGTCGCCGCCGGCGCCGTCGTGCTCGAGGGCACCGTCGTGCCGCCCGGTTCGCTCGTCGCGGGCGTGCCCGCGAAGGTTCGCCGCGAGCTCACCGACGCCGAGCGCGAGGGCATCCGCCGCAACGCCGACGCCTACCTGCGGCACGTCGACGAGCACACCGCCCCGGTCGACTGAGGATGCCGACCCGGCTCAGGCCGCGTCGACGAGCTGCGGCGAACGCAGCTCGCGCGCCCCGAGCTGCGGTGTCGCAGGCTCGCCCGCGAGACGCCGGCGCACCTGACGCACCCGACGCACGACCCATCGCGACGGGAGTGCGAACACGACCGACACGGAACCCGCGAACGAACGGTCGAACTCGCCGAGCATGCGCTTGCGCTCGAACGAACGGCGCAACGCGCCGCCCGTCAGGTTGTACCGGCGTTCACGCAGGGGCAGCGGCGCCGCGGCGCGACGCTCGAGCAGCTCGCCGACACGTGCCGGCCAGTCGTCGTGCTCGCGCCCGTGGAAGTAGTTGTCGTCAAGCCACTCGGCGCTCGGGTGCCTCGCGTCCCACCCGGCGACCGCCTCGGCGCCTCCGAAGAGGCCGCTGCCCTCGAACACCGTGTTGATGAGCTTCGGCGCGATGCCGAACTCGTCGACGACGACCGCGGGAACACCGGCCGCGATCGCTTCGAGCACCGCGGTCGAGCTCACCGTCACGAGCGCCGCGGCGCGTTCGAGGTGCTCGGCCATCGGCCCGTCCTCGACGACGAGGTTCGGCGGCAGGGTGCCGCCGAGCTCGGCACGAACGCCCGGGTCGTCGAGGAGATCGCCGAAGTCGTACGCCTCATCGTGCGTCTGCGCCTCGCCGCGGCGAGCGCGCACCTTCACGACGACGCGTCGCGACGGACGGCGACGTGCGGCGTCGACGAGCCAGCCGAGCAGGCGCACGCGGTCCTCGCGGGCCGCGGGCACCTTGGCCTGGGCGGCGAACACGAGGTCGGGGCGCTCGAGCGCCGACGGTTCGCCGTCACCTTCGGCGGGGACATCCGCTCGCCTCGTCTCGGAAAGGAACGGCAGTGTCGCGAGCCCGAACCCGACGGGGATACCGAGCTGCTCCGCGTTCGCGCGGAACTCGCGCACCTCGCGCCGGCTCTGCAGGACGATGAGGTCGACCTGCTCGCGGTAGATGATCGCCTTCGGCTCGGCGGGGATCGTGAGGCCAGGGAATCCGCTCACGAGCACCGGCCGGTCGGGCGCGCGGCCGACGATCGGCGTGACGACGCGCACGAGCGGTCCGCGCATCGCGAGCAGCATCACGTCGGGCCGGCGTACCGCGAGGTGCTGCTCGACCTCGTGCAGCTCGAGGAAGGTCACGTCGGAGACGTCGAACACCGACCCAGCCAGCGCCGCGCGCAACTGCCGAGCACTCGGCGCCACGGGCGTCGCGAGGATGGCGAGTTCGGCCCGCCATCCTCGCGGGAGACGCGACGCGAACGCGGCCCCCCACTTGACGTACGAATCGGAGTCCGCGAGGACGAGGAACCTCGGGCTCACAGGGCGGGCACCCGCCGCAGCTTCGCGCGCGGCGCCTCCTCGCCCGGGAATACGCGCTTCACGCCGTCGCCCATGGCGTCGCCGATGACGCGGATGTCGCGCACGAGGTGCTCGAACCCGGTGGGCTCGAGCGAGGCGGCCTGGTCGGAGCCCCACATCGCACGGTCGAGCGTGATGTGGCGCTCGACGGCGACCGCGCCGAGGGTCACGGCGGCGAGCGAGATCTGCAGGCCGCGCTCGTGGCCGGAGTATCCGATCGGCACCCCGGGGTAGCGACGGCGCAGGGTGTCGATCATGCGCAGGTTCGCCTCTTCGGCCGGCATCGGGTAGCTCGACGTGGCGTGCATGAGGATGAGGTCGTCGGTGCCGAGCACCTCGACCGCGCGGTCGATCTCGTCGATCGTCGACATGCCCGTCGAGAGGATCACGGGCTTGCCCGTGCGGGCCATCGTGTCGAGCAACTCGAGGTCGGTGAGCGACGCCGAGGCGACCTTATAGGCGACGACGTCGAGGGCTTCGAGGAACTCGACCGACGGGACATCCCACGGCGACGCGAACCAGTCGAGGCCTGCACGCATCGCGTACGAGGCGATCTCGAGGTACTCGGGCTCGCCGAACTCGACCCGGTGACGGTACTCGAGGTAGGTCATCGTGCCCCACGGCGTCTCGCGCGGCACGTCGCGCATGTGCTCGGGCGTCGCGATCTCGGGCGTGCGCTTCTGGAACTTGACGGCCTGGGCACCTGCCTCCACGGCCACGTCGATGAGCCGCTTGGCGATCTCGACGTCGCCGTTGTGGTTGAGGCCGATCTCGCCGATCACGTAGACCGGGTGGCCCGGGCCGATCAACGATCGGCCGATGCGGACGGACGTCATGCGAATGCTCCCTGCTTCTGGACGACCCGGTCGGCGTATGCCGATTCGGGAATGGTTCGTGCGCCGACGACGAGTTCGGCGAGTTCACGCACCGCTCCGGTGCCGCCGCGGCGGTCGAGGACGAGCCGTGCGATGCTGCGCACCGACGGCACCGCGTCGGCGACGGCGACCGGCCAGCCGACGAGCGCGAGCGCGGGAAGGTCGCCCTCGTCGTTGCCGAGGTAGGCGATGCGATCGAGGCGGATGCCCCGGGCCTCGGCCCACTCGGCGAGCGCGATGCCCTTCTCGGCGACGCCCTGTCGCACCTCGACCTGCAGCTTCGCGGCACGAGCGGCCACCACGGGGTTCGTCTCGGCCGACAGGATCAGCACGGGGATGCCCGCCTCGCGCAGCCGTGCCACGCCGTGGCCGTCGCTGCGGCTGACGCGCACGAGCTCGCGGCCCTCGGCGTCGACCCACGCGGTGTCGTCGGTGTGCACGCCGTCGAAGTCGGTGACGACCGCGTCGACGTCGATGCGGGGCTTCGGGTGGCGACGTCCGCTGTCGTTGCTGTCGCGGCTGTCGTGACCCGTCGAGCCGTGGTGGCGCGCCGGCTGCGGCGGCATGACGACCGGGCCGGTGCCGACCGGGTCGTCGTCGCCGAGCCCGCCGCGAGCGATCACCCGGGCGAGGGCCAGGTCTGCGGGGTCGTCGATCTCGATCGCGTGCGCGTCGGGCACGCGCAGCATGCCGATGCGCCCGAAGAATCGATGGCCGGCGTCACGGAACCCGTCGGTGCGCATCACGTAGAAGGCGCCGGTCTCGCGGTACTCGGGCTCGCGCTCCTGCCTGCGATGGCGCACGGATGACTCGTGGTTGACCCCCTCGGCACCGTCGGCCGATTCGCGCCAGAGGAAGGCATGGCTCGGCACGACCGAGAAGACCACGTCGTCCTCGCCGTCGACGACCCTGCGCACGGCCTCGTCGAGGTCGGCGGAGTCGACGAACGGCGACGTCGCCTGCAGGAACACCGTGATGCCGGGAAGGGTTCCGGCGCCGGCGGCGATCTCGTCGAGCGCGTGCAGCAGTGCCGACTCGGAGCTCGCGGTGTCTCCCGCGAGCTCGACCGGGCGGCGGATCACCCCGGCGCCCTCGGCGTGCGCCGCATCGGCGATGCGGTCGTCGTCGGTCGACACGAACACGGCGTCGATGCGGCTCGCGCCGATCGCGGCGCGGATCGTTCGGGTGATGAGCGGTACGCCCGCGACGGGCGCGAGGTTCTTGCCCGGGAGGCCCTTGGAGCCGCCTCGCGCGGGAACGATCGCGACGACCCCCGCCGCGGGGGGCATGGCGCGACCGGTGCGTCGCCCGTCTGGGAACATGCCGCGAAGCTACGCGCGCCGATTTGCCGCCCGGTGATCAACGAGTGAACGCCGGGCGACCGGGAGGAGGCCGGACGGGCGGGCTAGCGGGCCGATGCCGAGCGCGCCGGACGCCGCCCGGCGCTACCGGTTCAGCTTGAACTCGGCCGACTTCACGACGTTCGCGAGCAGCATGGCCCTGGTCATCGGCCCGACCCCACCGGGGTTCGGCGAGAGGTGCCCGGCGACCGATGCGACGGCGGGATCGACGTCGCCCGTGAGCCGGCCCTTGCCGGTCTCCTCGTCTTGCACGCGGGTGATGCCGACGTCGAGCACCGCGGCGCCCGGCCTGATCCACTCGGGCTTCACGAGGTGCGGCACGCCGACGGCGGCGACGACGATGTCGGCCCGGTGCACCTCGGCCGCGAGGTCGACGGTGCGGGAGTGCGTCAGGGTCACGGTCGCGTCGAGGCCCTTGCGGGTGAAGAGCAGTCCGAGCGGACGGCCGACCGTGAGGCCGCGACCGATCACCGTGACGTGCCGTCCGCGGATCGGCACGTCGTAGCGCCGCAGCATCTCGACGATGCCCGCCGGCGTGCACGGCAGCGGCGAGTGCAGCTCACCCTCGATGCCGAGCACGAGCCGGCCGAGGTTCGTCGGGTGCAGGCCGTCGGCGTCCTTGTCGGGGTCGATGAGCTCGAGCATCGCGTTCTCGTCGTGCCCCGCGGGCAGCGGCAGCTGCACGATGTACCCGGTGACCTCGGACGCGGCGTTGAGGTCGCGGATCGCGGCGCGCACGTCGGCCGTGGTCGCCGAGGCGGGCAAGTCGACGCGGATGGACTCGATGCCCACCTCGGCGCAGTCGCGGTGCTTGCCCGCCACGTACGACTTCGAGCCGGGGTCGTCGCCGACGAGCAGCGTGCCGAGACCCGGCACCACCCCGTGGGCGCGCAGCAGTGCGATGCGCGAGGCGAGCTCCTGCTTCACGGCCGCCGCGGTCGCGACGCCGTCGAGGGTGATGGCGGTCATGGTGGAACCTACTGCGCCAGGCCGGGGTACAGCGGGAACCGCGCCGTGAGGGCCTCGACGCGGGCGCGCAGCGCCGGGACATCCGCTTCGCCCTGCAGAGCCAGTGCGATGATGTCGGCGACCTCGGTGAACTCGGCGTCGCCGAACCCGCGGGTGGCGAGCGCGGGCGTGCCGATGCGCAGGCCCGAGGTGACCATCGGCGGGCGCGGGTCGAACGGCACCGCGTTGCGGTTCACGGTGATGAGCGCCTCGTGCAGCAGGTCTTCGGCCTGCTGGCCGTCCATGGCGGAGTTGCGCAGGTCGGCGAGCACGAGGTGCACGTCGGTGCCGCCCGTGAGCACGTCGACGCCGGCGGCGCGCGAGTCGTCGGCCGTGAGGCGGTCGGCGAGGATCTTCGCGCCCCGCACGGTGCGCTCCTGGCGGTCCTTGAACTCGGCCGAGGCCGCGATCTTGAACGCCGTGGCCTTCGCCGCGATGACGTGCATCAGCGGGCCGCCCTGCTGGCCTGGGAACACGTTGGAGTTGAGCTTCTTCGCGAGCTCCATGTCGCGCGCGACGATGAAGCCCGACCGGGGGCCGCCGATCGTCTTGTGCACGGTCGACGACACGACGTCGGCGAAGGGCACCGGGTTCGGGTGCAGGCCCGCGGCGACGAGGCCCGCGAAGTGCGCCATGTCGACCCAGAGCTTGGCGCCGACCTCGTCGGCGATCTCGCGGAAGGCGGCGAAGTCGAGCTGGCGCGGGTACGCCGACCAGCCCGCGATGATGACCTGCGGCTTGTGCTCGAGGGCCTTGTCGCGCACGACGTTCATGTCGACGACGAACGTCTCGGGGTCGACGCCGTAGGCGACGGCGTTGTAGAGCTTGCCCGAGAAGTTGAGCCGCATGCCGTGGGTGAGGTGACCGCCGTGCGCGAGCTCGAGCCCGAGGATCGTGTCGCCGGGCGTGGCGATGGCCGACAGCACGGCGGCGTTGGCGGTGGCGCCCGAGTGGGGCTGCACGTTCGCGTACTCGGCGCCGAACAGGCTCTTGGCACGCTCGATCGCGAGCGACTCGGCGACGTCGACGTACTCGCAGCCGCCGTAGTAGCGACGACCCGGGTATCCCTCGGCGTACTTGTTCGTGAGCACCGAACCCTGCGACTGCAGCACCGAGACCGGGACGAAGTTCTCACTCGCGATCATCTCGAGGTAGTCGCGCTGGCGACCGAGCTCGAGCTCGAGCACCTCGGCGATCTCGGGATCGACCTCGGAGAGGGGGGCGTTGAAGACGGACTCGGCCAAGACTGGCTCCTTCTGACGGTACGGACCAAACGAGGGTGCTGCCTCGTGCGACTCGCGCCACGAGGCATCCGTACCGGCCCAGGCGTGCGGTCGGTGCGTGCCAGGTCGCTCCCCGATGGGAACCCATCTCAACGCCAGTCGCGACGAACGCAAGCATAGCAACGGATGTCCCACGCCGCGGTTCCCGTGCCCACGCGGGTCACACGTGGGCACGGGAACGGCAGCCCTGTGTCGCTAGGTGCCCGAGCGCCCGCGTCGGCGAGCACGGGCGAGTGCGAACGCGCCGAGCGCTGCGAGCACGCCGACGCCGGCGAGGAGGAGCGGGCGGAACGTCTCTGCCCACGGCCAGGCCGGCCCCTCGAGCGCGAGGGCGTCGACGGGGTACTCCAGCACCTTCGCCGTCCACTCGGCGGTGGCGACGTCGGTCGTTCGCGCGAGGTCGCGCAGCACGGCGTCGAACGCGAAACCCGCTTCGCGATGCGGATACTCCGGCGCCATGCCGGGGACCGGTTCGTGCTCGGTCCTGCCGGGCACGACGAGCCGATCGAGTCCGACTGCGGTCTCGGCGCGCGGCACGAACGTGAGGCCGTGGCGGGAGCGCACCGCGCCCTCGCCGATGGCGACCGTGCGCACCGCGAGGGATTGCCCATAGGTGTCGAAGACCGAGGCGAGCTCGATCTCGCCGACGCCGTCGCTCAACAGCACCCCGATTCCCTCCCGGCCCCAGCTGAACGCGGTGTTGAGCCCCACAACGGCATCGGCCGGCGCGAGCTGGGCCTGCTCCAAGCGGGCGGCCCCGTCGCGGTGGTAGAACGGCCACGCGATCCCGCGCGCGGCCTCGGCTGCGGCATCCGCGCCGACGAGGCGCTCGACGATGCGCAGCGTGCCGTCGATGCCCGACAGGATGCCGGCGGTGCTGACGACGTCGCCGTCGTCGACGTACCTCGTGCCGCGCACCCAGTCGACGGCCCCGTACGTGCGCTCGAACTCGTCGACGCGCAGCCAGTGCGCGGTCGCGGTGCGCCCGTCGAGGAGCCCGGCCGAGGCGAGTACGCCGGATCCGTTGCAGATGCTGAGGAGCAGCGCTCCCCCGGCTGCCTGGTCGGCCAGCCAGTCGGTGACGGGTTCGATCGTGGGCCTGCCGACGTCGGGCATTGCCGGTATCACGACGACGTCGGCCGATCCGCCGAGCACCTCGTCGAGTTCGTCGAAGGTGAGATCGGGCACGAGGTCGAGTCCGCCCGTGAGTGGCACCGGGTGGGTCGCGGGCGCCACGGTGTAGACGTTGAACGCTCCCGTGGTCGCGAGGATCTCGTAGGGGGCGAGCGTGTCGGACACCACGGCGCCCTGCTCGCCGACCACGACGACCGCCGTCGGCTTCGCCGGATCGTGCGCAACCGGTTCTGGCGCCGGAGAAACGCCGTCGGTCCTCGGTGCGTTGAGCGAGGTGAGTGCGCCGACGACGGCCGGAGCGCCGAGGGCTGCGGGAAGCGCGACCGCGGCGAGCACGACCACCACGACCTTCAGGAATGCGCGCATGGCGGTCACCACCCGTACTCGCGCCGGCGGCGCAGCATCGCGACGAGCATCGCCGGAACCATGAGCACGTGCCCGGCGATCATGAACGCCCCGTCGGAGAGCACCCCGGCCCAGAGGAACGGGAGCAGAACGAGGAACGACAGGTACATCGCCGCCGACATCTCGGCGATCGCCGGCAGACCGTGGCCGCGGATCCGCATCCACACGGCCATGCCGATCGACATGTTCGTGGCCATCACGAGCGCCTGCGCGGTCGTGTTCTCGTGAAGCCCCGGCCAGGCGAACGCCCAGACCGGGTCCAGCACGACCATTCCGACGAGCATGGCGATCACCATTTCGAGCAGGTGCAGTGCGAACCGCAGCACCGAAGGTCGGCGGACGGTCGTCTCGGTGCGGTGGGGCGTCTCAGCGTGGTGGCTCATCTCGACTCCTTGCGTGTTCGAAGGGGGAACACACGGAATCCTCCGCGGGGCACGGGGGCGCGTCAGGTGCCGAAGGTCATGGCCGGGGTCACGTTCGGGCGGTGACGTGCGGCGGTGACCCGGCGGGGAACGCGTCAGAGGACGCCGAGGTCGCGTGCGCGGATGGCCGCCTGCGTGCGGTCGCGCACCTCGAGCTTCGACAGCACGCTCGTGACGAGGTTCTTCACGGTGCCCTCGGCGAGGAACAGCACGCCTGCGATCTCGCGGTTGCTGCGACCGTCGGCGAGCAGGCGCACGACCTCGACCTCACGGTCGGACAGGGGATGCTCCGGGGGCGGCGCATCCTCAGGCAACCGGGCCACCCGTGCCACGACCTTCGCCGCCACCGACGGCTGGAGCACAGACTCGCCGCGCGCCGCCGCGTCGAGCGCCTCGACGAGCCTCGCCGACGACACGTCCTTGAGGAGGTACCCGACGGCGCCGGCGCGCAGGGCGGCGAACACGTCGTCGTCGTCGTCGAACGTCGTCAGGGCGAGCACCCGCACGTCGGGCTGCTCGGCGCGGATGCGCGCCGTCGCGGCGATGCCGTCGAGCACCGGCATCCTCAGGTCCATGAGCACCACGTCGGGACGCAGCCGCCCGCTGCGACGCACCGCCTCCTCGCCGTTGCCTGCCTCCCCGACGACCTCGACCCCCGGGTGCACCTCGAGCAGCGTCATGAGCGCCTCGCGGAAGAGCGCCTGGTCGTCGGCGACGAGGACGCGGATCGTCATCCCGGCACCTCGACCGTCAGGGTGAGTCCGGCGCCGCCGGCCGGGGCCAGGGACATCCGCCCGCCGAGGTTCGACATGCGCTCACGCAACCCGGTGAGCCCGAAGCCGTCGCCTGGCGGCTCGGGAAGGCCCCGGCCATCGTCGCGCACCTCGAGCCTGAGGTGCTCGTCATCGGTGAAATCGAGGACGACGGTCGTGCTGCTCGCGTCGGCGTGCTTGCGGACGTTCGTGAGCCCCTCCTGCACCGCCCGGTAGAGCGACTCCTCGATCTCTGCCCGGATGGGGCGGACGCTTCCGAGGATCTCGAGCTCGGTCGGCACACCCGCCTCGGTCGCTTCGGCGGTGAGGGCCTGCAGCGCCTCGGGCAGCGCGGGGCGGTGTTCGCGCAGGGCGGCCACCGACCGGCGCACCTCGGCGAGGGCCTGCCCCGACTGCTCCTGCGCCGTGGCGAGCATCGCGTCGAGCCGCTCGGGCTGGGCCGTGCGGATGACGGCGCGCGCGGCCTCGAGCTGCATCTGCACGACCGTCAGGTGGTGTCCGACACCGTCGTGGATGTCGCGCGCGAGCCGGTTGCGCTCCTGGATGGTGGCCAGCTGCTCGGCCTGGGCGGCGTAGCCGCGCAACCGCTCGTTCGCTTCGGCGAGCGCAGCCCGGGCTTTCTGCTCGCGAACGAGGAGCCAGGTCACGATGAGCGTGAAGATCGTGACCGCGAGCGTGCCGAGCCCTTCGCGGAGTCCGTCCTGCCAGTCCATGCCGAGGTGCACGAGCGGGATGACGGCCGCGACCACGGCCGCGACCGGCAAGGGCAGGAGCAGCACGCTCTGCACGACGAGCACCACGAGGAGCAGAGTGGAGCCGACCGCCGCACCCGACAGCGAGAACACCGCGAACCCGAGCGCCAGTTGCACGCCGACGAACGCCACCGCCCACCAGACGGAGCGCCCCTGCACGAAGCGGAACCCGAAGATCGCGAGCAGCGAGAAGACGAGCCCGACGAGCAGGGTCGGCACCGGCTGCTGCTCGAAGCTCGCCGACCCGAGGGGCAGCGTCACGTACGCGATGACGGTCAGGATGGCCACGGCCCACTGCACCGTTCCACTGTGGGGGACACGGTGTTCCCGGGTCAACCTCGCGTCGTCCCCTCTCCGGCTCGATCACCCCGCGCTCGCGGAGCGGGTCTCCCGCTTCTCGCTGCGTACGCTGGTGTCTGCGGGGGGCAATCCACCTCATCGCCGACCAGAACGGATTCGCCATGACCGGCATCGTCCCCGCCCCGGCCTCGATCGAGTTCCACACGACCTCGGCGCCGTTCCGCATCGTCGACGAGACACGCATCGTCGCAGCCGCCGACGTGCACGCGATCGCAGCGGCGCTCGCGCGCGACCTTCGCACCGTCCTGGGGCGCGAGCTGCCCGTGGCCGACGCCACGGCGCGCGAGGCCGACATCTCCCTCGTGCTGCACGACGGCGGCGAGGCGGGTGGTGAGTCGTACACCCTCGACGTCTCCGATCGAGGCATCGCGATCGGTTCCGCGACCCCGGCCGGCCTGTATCGGGCGACGTGCTCGCTGCGACAGCTGCTCCCGGCACGAACCGCGGCCGGCGCCTCGAAGCCTTCGGTCGGCGACGTGGTCGTGCCCGCCGTCTCGGTGGCGGATGCGCCGCGCTTCGCCTATCGCGGCGTCATGCTCGACGTCGTGCGCCACTTCTTCGCGGTCGAGGACGTGCTGCGACTCATCGACGCCCTCGCCGTGCTGAAGATCAACATCCTGCACCTGCACCTCACCGACGACCAGGGCTGGCGCATCCGGGTCGACTCGTGGCCCGAGCTCACCGGCATCGGCGGATCGACCTCGGTCGGCGGAGCCGGCGGCGGGTTCTACACGAAGGCCGACTATGCCCGCATCGTCGACCACGCCGCCGAGCGGTTCATCACCGTGGTCCCCGAGATCGACCTGCCCGGCCACACGAACGCCGCCCTCAGCGCCTACCCCGAGCTCAACCACGACGGCGTCGCCCGCGAGCCGTACGAGGGCGTCGAGGTCGGGTTCTCGTCGCTGAGCGCCCGTCCCGAACGGGCGGAGGCGACCGACCGGTTCCTCTCCGATGTCATGCGAGAGGTCGCCGAGCTCACCCCCGGCCCCTGGCTCCACATCGGCGGCGACGAATCGATGTCGACCACCGCGGCCGACTACCTCGACCTCGTGCAGCGCATCACGAGCGCCGCGGCCGCGACCGGCAAGTCGGTCATCGGCTGGCATGAGATCGGAGCGTCGCCATCGTTGCCGGTCGGCACGATCGCACAGTATTGGGGCTACCTCGAGCCCCAGGATGACGCGGCTCGCCTCACGACCTCAGTCGTGGTGCAGGGCGGCCGGGTGATCATGTCCCCCGCCGACGTCGCCTACCTCGACATCCAGCACGCCGGAAGCCCGAGCACGCCCGATGGATACGAACTCGGACTCGACTGGGCGAACGGACCGACCTCGCTCGAAGACGCGTACGCGTGGGAGCCGACCGCGATCATCGACGGCATCGGCGAGCAGCAGATCCTCGGCGTCGAGGCGCCGATCTGGACGGAGACGGCACGAACCATCGCCGATGTCGAGTTCCTCGTCTTCCCCCGCGTCGCGGCGATCGCCGAGATCGGCTGGTCGCCGAGGCCACGTGACGGTGCCCGCGATCACGATGAGTTCGCTGCACGCGTCGCGTCGCTCGGCGCGCACTGGCGCGGTGCCGGCACGGTGTACTGCGCCGTCGACGGCGTCCCCTGGGAGGCGTAGCGCAGTCCGTCCACCCGGCCCTTCCGGCAGATGGCGGCTCGGGCTAGGCTGCGGCTGGCGCGGAAGTGCCGCGCCAGCCGACACGGGAGGCGCATGATGCCGGGAATCGTACATTTCGAGATCCCTGCCGATGACCAGGGCCGGGCGCGGGAGTTCTACAGCGCCGCCTTCGACTGGCGGCTCGACGTCCTGCCCGAGCTGCAATACACCAACGTCGTGACCACGCCCGTCGACGAGACGACGCAGGCGCCGCTCCAGCCGGGCGCGATCAACGGCGGCATGTTCGAGCGCTCGGGCGATCTCACGCATCCGATCATCACCGTCGACGTCGACGACATCGACGCCGCCCTCGAGAAGATCGTCGGGCTCGGCGGCGACGTCGTGCAGGCGAAGACCGCGATCCCGGGCATGGGGTACTTCGGCTACTTCCGCGACACCGAGGGCAACGTCCTCGGGCTCTGGACGACCGCCGCCGACGCCGCCTGACGACACCGCCTGAGCGGGACCCGCCGAGGGGCGAGAGGCGCCCGGGACGCTCGGCGTTGCCGACCGAACCGGGCCATCCCCTACTTGACGCTGCCCGCGGTGAGCCCTCCGACCAGTCGCTTCTCGATGATCATGAACAGGATCACGACCGGGATGATGGCCACGATCGAGACGCCGAACACGTAATGCCAGCTCGTCTCGTACTGCCCGACGAACTTCGTGAGCGCGACCGACAGCGGCTGGTTGCCCGCGGTCGAGAGGATCACGAGCGACGCCGCGAACTCGTTCCAGCACGCCACGAACGTGAAGACGATGGCGGTGACGATGCCCGGCCAGACGAGCGGCAGGTTGATGCGGAACAGCACGGTGAGCCGGCCGGCGCCGTCGATCTGTGCCGCCTCGTCGACCTCCTTCGGGATGCCGGCGAAGAACGAGTGCATGATCCACACCGCGAACGACAGGTTGAACGCGGCGTTGATGAAGATCATCGCCGCCCAGGTGTCGATCATGCCGAGCGTCACGAACTGGCGGAACAGGCCCGAGGTGAGCACCGCGGGCTGCAGCATCTGGGTCACGATGACGAGGAAGAGGAAGACCATGCGGCCCGGGAACTGCATGCGAGCCGTGTAGTAGGCCGCGGGCATCGCCACGAGCAGCACGAGCAGCGTCGCGAACACCGAGATGATGATCGTCGAGATGAGGTTCTGCACGAGCGGCGTCTCGGGCGTCGACCACATGTTGATGTAGTTCTCCCAGTGCCACTCCGTGGGGAAGTAGGTGGGATCGACCGAGCGGATCTGCGCCTTGGTTTTCACCGAGCCGAAGAACATGATCACGTACGGGAGGATGAACACCAGCAGCACGATGAGCCCGGCGACCATGCGCACGAGCACCTTGCCGAACGGGACCTGGTCTTCGGTGTAGCGGCGCTTGCGAGCGGATGTCGCGGGCGCGGGGATCGTCTCGAAGGCGGGGGCGGTGACGGCCACGGCTCAGACCTCCTTCATCGGCTTGACGACCTTGACGTACACCGCGACGATCACGATGACGATGAGGAAGGCGACGACCGAGAGCGCGCTCGCGACGTCGACCTTGTGCTGGTTCTGGATGTACTTGAAGATCATCGTCATGATCGTGTCGGCGTCGTAGCCGGGGATCGACCCTGTCATGACCTTCAGGATCGGCAGCGAGTTGAACACGTTGATGATGTTGATGAGCACGGCGACCGAGAGCGCCCCGCGAAGCTGCGGCAGCACGACGTTGAAGTAGGTGCGCACCGGTCCGGCGCCGTCCATCTTCGCGGCTTCGAGCACGTCGCCGGGCACTGTCGCGAGGCCCGCCAGGATCGTGTAGGTCGTGAACGGCAGCGACACGAACACGGCGACCACGATCGACCACGCGAACGCGGTCTCGGGGTTGCGGGTCCAGCCGTAGCCCTCGGGCGTGGCGATGAGGCCGACGTCGACGAGGAACTTGTTGATGATGCCGAAGTACGGCTCGAGCCCGTAGTAGACGACCATCGTCGTCATGACGACCGAGGCCGCCCACGGGATGATCACGGCGAGCCGCACGATGCGCCGCCCGGGGAACGCCTTGTTGAGGATCTGGGCGAGGCCGAGCGAGATGACGACGGTCGCGGCGACGACCACGACGACCCAGACGATCGTGCGACCGAAGATCGGCCAGAAGTAGGGGAACGTGAAGACCTCGATGTAGTTGTCGAAGCCGACCGAGCCCTTGTCGAGCCCCGAGATCGAGATGTCGCGGGTGGAGTTGTAGAACATGACGACGGCTGGGAACAGCACGACGCCGAAGATGAGGATCAGCGCGGGGCCGATCCACGGCAACGAGGCGAGCAGCTCGCGCCCGCCCTTGCGGGGCTTGGCCGCGTCGGTGCCAGCCGGCCCGCCGGAGCGGGGGCGGCGCTCGGCCGCCCCCGCCTCGGGGATCGATGACGCATCGGTGGTGGTACTCATGGTTCGGTGGTCACCGATCCCTTCGGGTGGGTCGTGATGGGGTGCGGGATCAGCCCGCGTCGGCCTGCGCCTGGATCTCGGTGAGGACTTCCTGCGCGGGCTTCGTCTGGATCTGTCCGAAGAGCGCCTTGAACGCCGCATCGGTCGCCGACCACGCGGGGTTCGTGCTCGGGTAGAACTGCGCGTCGGGCAGCACCTCGAGGAACGGCTGCAGCGCCTCTTCGCCGCCAAGCGCCTCGGCGCCCGACTTCGTGACCGGCAGGAAGCCCTCGGCCTGGACCCACGGCACGTACACGTCGGCCGTGTAGTAGTAGTCGAGGAACTTGGTGATCGCCTCCTGCTTGTCGCCGTCGTTCTCGAAGGCCATGAGCTGGTCCATGACGCCGACGGTGATGGGGCTGCCGTCCTGCGTGGGGATCGGGACGATCGAGTAGTCGAGCTCGGGGTTGCCCTCTTCGATCTGGCCGACGGTCGGCGGGAGGCCGACCTGCATGCCGATCTTGCCCTGCACGAAGATGTCCATGAGCGGCGAGCGGTCGGTCGAGCCCGGGTCGGCCTGCGTGGCGCCCGCGTCGATCATCTTCTTGATCTGCTCGGCGCCGGGCAGGTTCGCCGGGTCGTCGACCGTGATCGCGTCGGCGTCGCCGAAGGTGCCGCCGCCGCCCCACAGCCACACGGCCGCCTCGGCCTGGGCCTCTTCGGAGCCGAGGGGCATGCCGTAACCGGCCACCCCGCCGCCGAGGGCGGAGACCTTCGTCGCGGCGTCGAGCAGTTCGTCCCACGTCGTGGGCGGCGCCGCGACGCCGGCCTGCTCGAGCAGCGTGTTGTTCACGAACAGCGCGCGGGCCGACGCGATCAGCGGCAGCGCATAGGCCGTGCCGTCGACCTCGGCGTTCGCGATGAACGACTCCTGGAAGTCGCTGAACGTCTCAGCCGACACGACCTCTTCGGCCGGGTAGAGCAGCTCGTCGGCCGCGAAGCCGGCGAAGGGGCCGCCGTTGTAGATGTCGGGTGCCTCGCCGCCCTGGATCTTCGTGGCGATGACCGACTCGAGGTTGTCCCACGACTGCACCTCGAGCTTGACGTCGATGTCGGGGTTCGCAGCCTCGAACCCGTCGATGACCGTCTCCCAGTTTCCCTGGGTGTTGTCGGGGTCGTACGTCGGCACGAGCAGGTCGAGGGTGGTCTTGCCGGAGGTGTCACCCCCATCGCCGGTGCCGCCGCCGAATCCGCACGACGCGAGGGTCAGGGACGCCGCTGCGGCGATCGCGATCGCGGAGCCGAAGCGCAGAGACTTCTTCATGGATGCTTCCTCACTCTGGTGGATGGTGCACCGCCACTGCGTGAGCCTCGCGCGACGGTGCGTGTGTTCGAATCACGCACTCCGCACGCTCGCAGAGTGGTGTTTCATGAACGTTACGCCGAGTAAACAATCAAATCCATTCACCCGACGGAGGGCAATCTACGACGAATGCCGTGCACCCGTCAAGATCGGGCCGGTTATTGTTATTCTATCTCGCCCGGACCACACGAAACAGGGACCGAGGTCGCGAAGCCCTCAGTGAAACACGCGTTTCGGTGATTGTTCGACAGATCTTGCAATCATCTGCAATCATGGAGACGTCACCGCGGCGTGCAAGCTCCGCGACCGCGCCACACACTTCCTTGGAGTACGCCCGTGTCCCTGCAGTCCACCCCCGTTCCCGCCGCCCACATGGCGGCCGAGCTGGCCTCCCAGCCCGAGACCTGGGCGCGTGCCGCCGACCTCCGCGACGACCAGGCGCGGCTGCCCCAGCGCGGCGCGCGCATCGCCGTCGTGGGCTGCGGCACATCGTGGTTCATGGCGCAGTCCTACGCCTGGCTCCGCGAGACGGGCGGCCACGGCGAGACCGACGCGTTCGCGGCATCCGAGGCGTTCGTCGACCGCGGCTACGACGCGGTCGTCGCACTCACCCGCTCGGGCACCACGACCGAGGTGCTCCAGCTCGTCGAGCAGCTGCGCGGGCGGGTGCGCACGATCGGCGTCATCGGCGACGCGGGGTCGCCCCTCGTGAACCTCGTCGACGATGCCATCACCCTGCCCTTCGCCGACGAGCAGTCGGTCGTGCAGACCCGCTTCGCCACGACCGCGCTCGCCCTCTTCCGCGCCTCGCTCGGCGAAGACCTCGCGCCGGCAGTCGCCGACGCCGAGCGCGCCCTCGCAGAGCAGTTCGACCCGGCGCTCGTCGACGCCGAGCAGGTCACGTTCCTCGGTCGCGGCTGGTCGGTCGGCCTCGCACACGAGGCCGCGCTCAAGATGCGCGAGGCGTCGCAGTCGTGGACCGAGTCGTACCCCTCGATGGAGTACCGCCACGGCCCGATCTCGATCGCCGCGCCCGGCCGGGTCACCTGGCAGTTCGGCGAGGCACCCGAGGGCCTCGCTGCGGATGTCGCAGCGACGGGTGCCCGCTTCGAGACGAGTACGCTCGACCCCATGGCCGAGCTCGTGCGCGCACAGCGCGTCGCGCTCGCGCGCGCCCGCGCCAAGGGACTCGACCCCGACCAGCCGCGCAACCTCACGCGTTCGGTCATCCTCGGGGCGTGACTCCCATGACCTCCGCCGATGCACTGGGGCCGCTCGGCTCCGGCGCGCCGGTGCTCGCGTTCGACGTCGGCGGCACCGACACGAAGTCTGCGCTCATCGGCGCCGACGGTCGGGTGCTGGGCCTGCGGCGCACGCCGACCCCGCTCGACCCGGCCGACCCGGCCGGCGCCGTCGTGGCGTCGATCGGCGCACTCGCCCGCCGCCACCTCGACGAGTCGCCGGGCCTCGCGCCCGTCGCCGTCGGCGTGAGCGTGCCCGGCCTCGTCGACGAGGTCGCGGGCGTGGGCATCTTCGCCTCCAACCTCGGGTGGCGCGATGCGCCGATCCGCGATCTCGCCGAGGCCGCGACCGGTCTGCCCGTCGCCTTCGGCCACGACGTGCGCGCCGCCGGGGACGCCGAGCACCGCCTCGGCGCCGCCCGCGGCTACGGCGACGTCGTCGTGCTCGCGATCGGCACGGGCATCGCGAGTTCGCTCATCCTCGACGGCCACCCGTACTCGGGCGGCGGCTATGCCGGGGAGTTCGGCCACTCGCTCGCCGACCCGCTCGGCGAGCCGTGTGCGTGCGGCGCGATCGGCTGCCTCGAGACCATCGCCTCCGCCGGGGCGATCGCGCGGCGCTACCGCCGGGCGTCGGGCAACCCCGTCACCGGTGCGAAGGACGTGCTCGATGCGGCCGGCGCCGGCGACCCGATCGCCCGGCGGGTGTGGAACGACGCGGTCGAGTCGCTTGCGCGGGCCCTCGCCCGGGTGGTCGCGAACCTCGCCCCCGAGGCGATCGTCATCGGCGGCGGCCTCGCGCAGTCGGGCGCTTCCCTGTTCGACCCGCTCGCCGAGCGGCTCGACGCACTGCTCAGCTTCCATCGGCGCCCCGCACTCGTGCACGCCGAGCTCGGCGACGACGCGGGCCTGCTCGGCACCGCTCTCGCGGCGCGCGACCTCGCCGCCGTCCGTGCAGCGGAGGTCATCCCGTGATCCTCACCGTGACGCCCAACCCCGCCGAAGACCTCACCTGGCACGTCGACCGGCTGCGTCCGGGCGACACCCACCGTGTCGACGCGGGCGCCTCCCGCGCGGGAGGCAAAGGCATCAACGTCGCCCGGGTGCTCGCCGCCGAGGGGCACGACGTGCTCGCTCTCTCGACCGCCGGCGGCGCGACCGGCGCCGGCCTCGCCGAGGACCTCGAGCGCAGCGGCCTGCGCCATGTGCTCGTCCCGGTCGCGGGCGAGACTCGGCGCAGCATCGCGATCGTCGACGAGGCGAGCGGCGACACGAGCATCTTCAACGAGCGCGGCGCCGACCTCTCGCCCGTCGAAGCGGCCGACCTGCTCGCCGAGGCCGCCCGCCTCGGTCGCGCCGCCGCGGTCGCGGTGATCAGCGGCAGCCTGCCGCCCGGACTCGAGCCCGATGCCGTCGCGGCCCTCGTCGCCGAACTCATCGCCGCCGGAGTCGCCGTGGTCGTCGACACGAGCGGACCCGGGCTCCTCGCCGCGGCCCGCGCGGGCGCGACGGTGCTGAAGCCCAACCGCGACGAGCTCGCGGCCGTCACGGGTGAGTCCGACCCCGTCGCCGGCGCGCGGGTGCTGCTCGACGCGGGCGCCAGCGTCGTCGTCGTCTCGCTCGGCGCAGAGGGGCTCCTCGTGCTCGACGCGACGGATGCGGCGCGGGGCATCCGTGCCCGCCTGCCGAAGCCGCTGCACGGCAACGCGACCGGCGCCGGCGACGCCGCGGTGGCGGCGATCGCCGCTGCACTCGCCGAGCACCCCGAACTGCGCGCCCCAGGCGGCGGCCCCGACGACCCCGACACGACCAGTGCGCGCATCGCCATGGCCCGCCGGGCGACCGCGTGGTCGGCATCGGCGGTGCTCATGCCGCTCGCGGGCGCCCTCTCCCCCGAACACGCGGCCCTCGAGGCCGACGTCGTCGTCACCACCCTCGAATCCCAGGAATCCGCATGACGCTCGCCCCCACCCGAACGATCCTCGACGCCGCCGCCGCGGCCGGCACCGGGGTGGGCGCGTTCAACGTGCTGCACCTCGAGACCGCCGAGGCGCTCGTGGGCGCGGCCGAAGACACGGGGCTGCCCGTGATCCTGCAGCTGTCCGAGAACTGCATCCGCTACCACGGCGGCTTCGAGCCGGTCGCGCGGGCGACGCTCGCCGCGGCCGACGCCTCGAGCGCGACGGTCGCCGTGCACCTCGACCACGCCGAAGACCCCGAGCTCGCGTTCACCGCGATCGAGCACGGCTTCGGCTCGGTCATGTACGACGGCGCGAAGCTCGACTTCGCCGACAACGTCGCCACCACCCGCCGGGTGGTCGAGCGCGCCGCGCTCGCCGGCGTGCTCGTCGAGGCCGAGCTCGGCGAGATCGGCGGAAAGGACGGCGCCCACGCCCCCGGCGTGCGCACCGACCCGGCCGAGGCCGCGCAGTTCGTCGCCGAGACCGGCGTCGACGCCCTCGCGGTCGCGGTCGGATCCTCGCACGCGATGACCGAGCGGGTCGCCGCCCTCGACCTCGAGCTCATCGCGCGGCTGCACGCCGCCGTGCCCGTGCCCCTCGTGCTGCACGGATCGTCGGGCGTCCCCGACGACACCATCGTGCGGGGCATCCGCTCGGGTCTCACGAAGGTCAACGTGTCGACGCACCTGAACGGCGCGTTCACCGGCGCGATCCGCGACTACCTCGCGCAGCATCCTTCGGCCGTAGACTCCCGAAAGTACCTCGCGGCGGGCCGCGACGCGGTGCGCCTCGAAGCGGGCCGCCTGCTCCGCCTGTTCGCATCGGCACACCAGAGGAACGAGATCGGATGAACCGTGCGGAGCGCCTGAGCGCCGTGCTCGACCTGCTCGCCGAACACGGCCAGGTCGAGGTCGACCAGATCGTCGAGCGTCTCGACGTGTCGCCCGCGACCGCGCGGCGCGACCTCGACGCCCTCGCGAGCCAGCAGCTGCTCACGCGTACGCGCGGCGGGGCGGTCGCCCACTCGGTCGCCTACGACCTGCCGTTGCGCTACAAGAACCAGCAGAACCCCGCCTCGAAGTCGGCGATCGCCCGGGCGGCGAGCGCGCTCGTTCCGCGCGGCGCGGTGATCGGCCTGTGCGGCGGGACGACGGCGACCGCGATCGTCGAAGAGCTCCTCACGCGCGGCGACATCATGGAGCCCTCGGCCGATCCCGGCCTCACGGTCGTCACGAACGCGATCAACATCGCCATGCAGCTCGCGGTGCGCCCGCAGATCAAGACGGTCGTCACCGGCGGCGTCGTGCACGCGCGCTCCTACGAGCTCGTCGGCTCGTACACCGACGCCGTACTCGGCAGCATCACCCTCGACTACGCGTTCATCGGCGTGAACGGCATCGACCCCGTCGTCGGCCCGACCTCGCACGACGAACGCGAGGCCGCGGTCAACGCGCTCATGGCGTCGCGGGCGGCGCACGCCGTGCTCGTCGCCGACTCGTCGAAGCTCGACAAGCGCGCGTTCGCGGCGATCGGCACCGGGCGCCTCTTCTCGACGCTCATCACCGACAGCAGCGCGACGAGCGAGCAGCTGGCTCGCCTCGCCGACCGGGGCTACGACGTTATCGTTGCCGAGTGAGCGTTTCTCCGATCGTCATCCACTCCGCACGGCTCGTCAGCGGATTCGACACGGTTCCCGACTCGTGGGTGCGGTTCGAGGGTGACCTCCTGGTCGCGCGCGGCATCGGCGACGGGTGGCGCGAGGCGCTGACGCCCGAGACCGCGGTGACCGATGCCGCGGGGCGGGTGCTGGTGCCCGGGTTCATCGACATCCACTGCCACGGCGCCGGCGGCGCCTCGGTCGACGAGGGCGATGAGGCGATCGAGACGGTGCTCGCCGTGCACAACGCGCACGGCACGACCCGCTCGGTGCTCTCGCTCGTGACGGCGGGGATCGAACCGCTCGCCGCACGCCTCGAGACGATCGCCCGCGTCGCGGCACGCGACCCGCGAGTGCTCGGGGCGCACCTCGAGGGCCCGTTCCTCGACACCGAGTTCCGCGGCGCGCACGACCCCGCCCTGCTGCGCACGGCCGACGCCGACACGGTCGACCGGCTGCTCGATGCGGCCGACGGCACGCTGCGGCAGATCACGATGGCGCCCGAGCGCGAAGGCGCGGCCGACGCGATCCGCCGGTTCACCGCCGCCGGCGTGCGCGTCGCCGTCGGGCACACCGGCGCCGACTTCGCGACGACGCTCGCCGCCTTCGACGCGGGCGCGAGCATCCTCACGCACGCGTTCAACGGCATGCGCGGCATCCACCACCGGGCACCCGGGCCGGTCGTCGCGGCCATGAGCGCCGACCACGTCACCCTCGAGGTCATCAACGACGGAGTTCACGTGCACCCCGAGGTCGTCAAGCTCGCCTTCGCCGGGGCACCCGGGCGCGTCGCGCTCGTCACCGACGCGATGGCGGCGGCGGGCTCGGCCGACGGCACGTACCTGCTCGGTTCGCTCGAGGTCGTCGTCGAGGCGGGCGTCGCGCGGCTCGCTCACGGCGGCTCGATCGCCGGGTCGACCCTGACGCAGGACGAGGCCCTGCGACGCGCGGTCGTCGACAGCGACATCCCGCTCGAGCAGGCGGTCGCGGCACTCACGAGCACCCCCGCCGCGGCCATCGGCCGCGAGCGCGACCTCGGGCGGCTCGAGCCCGGGTTCGCCGCGGATGCGGTGCTGCTCGGCGATGCCCTCGACGTGCAGGCCGTGTGGGGCGCGGGCGCGCGTCTCGCCTGACAGCCGTCGGCGCGGGCGCGCGTCTCGCCTGACCGAAGTCGGCGCGCGGGCGACCCGCATCGCCGGACGCAGCTCACCGGAGACGCGTCGGCACCGAGTGGGGCGGGGCCCCGGGGCGTGTTCCCCATCGCCCCCGGGCCCCAGCCCGTTTCGATCGGATGCTCTCCCCCGAGTCATCCGATCATCGCCGGTCTCCCGGCATCCGTCTCGAGCGTTCGGGTCACTGGAAACGGCGGTACCTGAGCGCCTGCTCGCGCATGCCCTCACCTGAGAGACGGGTCGCACCGGCATCCATGACGCGAATCCGGGGATTTTCTGTTGAAATGGGTGCACCCGCCGATTGCGCCGTCATGATCCCCCTGATGGCGAGTCTCTTCGGGTGAGGAACGTCCGTACCCGATCACCCGAATTCGAAGGAGCCGTGCGTGCCCCCGACGCGCACCGAGCACGACGCCGACGCGGCGCTCATCGACCGCACGCGCCGCGGCGACCGTTCGGCGTTCGCGCAACTGTGGCAGCGGCACGCCGCGTCGGGTCGCACCGTCGCGCGGTCGTACAGCTCGCTCGACCCCGACGACCTCGTGTCCGAGTCGTTCACCCGCATCTACGACGCGATCCTTGCCGGCAAGGGGCCGACCGCAGCGTTCCGCCCCTACCTCTTCACCACGATCCGCAACACCGCGGCGAGCTGGGGGCGGGCGCGCCGCGAGACGAACCTCGAGACGCTCGAGTCCTTCGAGGACCCCGACACGAGCGAAGCGGCGACGCTCGACGCGCTCGACCGGTCGACGACCGCCCAGGCGTTCCGATCGCTGCCGACGCGTTGGCAGGAGGTGCTCTGGTACAGCGAGGTCGAGGACATGTCGCCGCAGCAGATCGCCCCGCTCGTGGGCATGAGCGCCAACAGCACCGCCGCCCTCGCGTATCGCGCGCGCGAGGGACTCCGGCAGGCGTGGATCCGCGCACACCTGAAGAGCGCGACCGAACCCGACTGCCGGTGGACCATCGACCGGCTGGGCACCTACACGCGCGGCAAGCTGCGGGCGCGCGACACCGCGAAGCTCGAAGCGCACCTCGACGAGTGCGCCAAGTGCACGATCGTCGCGGCCGAGGCCCGCGAGGTCGGATCGCGCCTCACGCTCGTGCTGCTGCCGCTCGCCGCCGGAATCGGCGGGTCGACCGCGTACTCCGGATGGCTCTCGCAGGGCGCCCCCGTCGCCGATTTCGCGATGGGCGCGGCGGGCGTCGCCGGAACGGCGGGCATCGCCGCGGGTTCCGCGTCGGGGACGACGTCGGCGGCCGGCGCCGCGGGTTCGGCCGGCACGGGTGCGGGCGCCGGATCCGCGGGCGGCGGTGTCACCGGGACCGGCATCGCGATCGGCGCCGGGGCCGCGGTCGCCGCAGCGGTCGTCGCGGCGGCCGTCATGCTGCCGGGGCTCATGGCACCCGAGCAGGCGGCGCCGGCACCGGCGATCGAATCGCAGACGGCAGTTGATGCACCCGGGCCGGTCGCCCTCCCCGAAGCGGCGCCGGTCGACGATGCACCCCCGCCGCTGCAGCCCCGCACCGTCGAACCCGACGCGGTCGCAGTGCCCGAGGCCCCCGCGCCGGTGCCACAGCCCGCACCCGCCCCCGCCCCCGGTGCACCGGCACCCGCACCCGCACCCGCACCCGCACCGGCACCCGCCGAGCCGGCACCGCCGCCGCCCCCGGCCGACACCGTCGCCCTGCCGCCATCGGTCTCCTCGATCGACACCGCGGGAGGCATCGTGCAACCGATCGTGAAAGGCACGGCCGAGCCCGGGGCCACCGTCACCGTCGCCGGAGCCGGCGGCTCGTGGACGACGGTGGCAGGGTCATCCGGCGCCTTCTCGATCGAACTCGCCGGACTCCCGGCCGGCCGCACCGACCTCGCCGTCACCCAGACCGACGTCGCCGGCAACGTCTCGACGCCAGCGGTCGCCGGCGTCGACCTGGTCGCGCCGACGCTCGTCATCGACTCGAGCGACACCCGCCGGCCCATCATCACGCTGTCGGGCGTGAGCGGAACCACGGTCGAGCTCGTCTTCGACGGGATCCGCACCGAGTTCGTGACGCTCGACGGCGGCAGCGTCGAACTGCGCGGCAACGTGCTCGCGAACATCATCACGATGTCGGATCCCGAGATCTCGATGCGCTACGTCGCGGGCGACCGCGCGGGCGCCTGGGCGCTCGCGACCTACGTCGGCTGAGTCCCCTGCGTGCCCGGTACTCTGGGCGGATGACCACGCCGCCGCCCGCGCCCGAACACCTGTATCACTGGGTCGTGACCCTCAGCTGCGTCGACGGACCCGGCATCGTGCACGCGATCTCGGGTGCCATCGTCGCGGCCCGCGGCAACATCACCGAGAGCCAGCAGTTCGCGAGTCTCGACACGGGCCGCTTCTTCATGCGCCTGCAGGTCGAGTCGCAGGCCACGCGTGCAGAGTTCGAGGAGGCGCTCGCGCCCGTCACCGAGCGCTGGCAGATGCAGTGGCACCTCGACGAGGTGGGACGTGCACTGCGCACCCTCGTGCTCGCGTCGACCGCCGGGCACTGCGTGAACGACCTGCTGTTCCGCCAGCGGGCCGGGCAGCTGCCGGTCGAGATCCCGCTCGTGCTCTCGAATCACGGCACGCTGCGAGACCTCGTCGACTTCTACGGCGTTCCCTTCGAGTCGCTGGCGGTGACGGATGCCGCGTCGAAGGCCGCGTTCGAGGCGCGCGTGCTCGCCGCCGTCGACGAGCACGACATCGAGCTCGTCGTGCTCGCGCGCTACATGCAGATCCTCTCGCCCGAGCTGTGCGACGAGCTCGCCGGCCGGTGCATCAACATCCACCACTCGTTCCTGCCGGGCTTCAAGGGGGCGAACCCCTACCGGCAGGCGCACGCCCGTGGCGTGAAGCTCATCGGCGCGACCGCGCACTTCGTGACGAGCGACCTCGACGAGGGGCCGATCATCGAGCAGAACGTCGTGCGGGTCGATCACTCGCGCAGCCCGAGCGAACTCGTCGCGATCGGTCAAGACGAAGAGAGCCGCACGCTCAGCCAGGCCGTGAAGTGGTTCGCCGAGCGGCGGGTGCTGCTCGACGGGGCGCGCACCATCATCTTCCGCTGAGGGGTGTGAGGTTGAGCGCGCGGTAGGCTTGAGGGTCGTGAGCACCGCACCAGCAAACCCCCAGCACCAGAAGATCTCGCCGAACGACGTGCTGCGCTTCCTCCTCGAGCTGTTCGCGTTCGTGTCGCTCGGCATCTGGGGCTTCCTGGCGTTCCCGCTTCCGTGGCCCGGCGTGCTGATCGGCATCGGCGCTCCGCTGCTCGCCATCCTCGCCTGGGCGCTGTTCGTGTCGCCCAAGGCGGTGTTCCGCATCGACACGTTCGGCAAGGCGCTCGTCGAGATCGCCGTGTTCTCGGCTGCGGCCATCGGGTGGTGGACGCTCGGGCAGCCGATCGTCGCGGTGGTGTTCGCCGTCGTGGCCGCGGTGAGCGGCATCCTGCACGGCCGTAGGGAGCTCGCGCGCTGACGAACGGCGACCACACGACCTGCGCTACCGGGCGACCGGTTCGCCCGCCGGCGCGGTGACCTGCTCGTCGGCGTGCGCCGCCTCGGCATCGGACTCGGCACCGCCGGCGGTGCGGAAGTGGCCGACGACCGAGAGGAGCAGTCCGCCGACCGCCCAGGCCGCCAGTACCAGCCATGAGAACGTCGTGTCGGCGGCGGGGAAGTACGAGAGCTCGCGCACGAGCGTGGCTGCGGCCCCCGGCGGGAACCACTGGCCGATCTCGCCCCACGGCACCGGGTAGAACTCCTTGGGAACCGCGACGCCCGAGATGGGGTTGGCGAACAGCAGCATGACGACCGGGCCGACCGCGATGCCCGCGCGGCCGATGAGCGCCACGAACCCGGTGATGGGTGCCGCGATCGCCGCGAGCGCGAGCGCGATGGCGGCGGAGTTGACCCAGTAGTCGCCCTGCAGCGCGCCGAACCAACCCTGCAGGATGCCCGTGAGCACGAGGCCGCCGGCGGCGGAGTAGACGAGTACCGCGGTGACGCGACGCATGGCGCCGATGACCGCGACCGAGATCGCGATGCCGCCCAGCATGCCTCCGAGCACGAGCGGGAAGAGTGCCGCGGAGAGGCCGGTGCCGCGCGGATCGGTGTCGGCGAGGGGAACGACATCGGTGACGACGACGTCGATGTGGGGCGGGGCCGAGGGAGCGCCCGCGGCCTGCGCGGCCGCGGCGGCCTGCGCATTCACGCCCTCTTCGAGGCCGGTCGCGATGCCGCCCAGCAGCTGGGCGACGGCGAGGCTCGACGCCGACGAGGTGAGGACCTCGGGCTCGGGGCCGAGCACGATCGCGCCGTAGACGTCGCGCGACTCGATCGCGGCGACGGCTGCGTCGCGATCGTCGACCTCGTCGAAGGCGATAGCCCCGGGCTGTTGTTCGTCGACCGCGGCTTCGGCGGTGGCGACCGCCTCGGCCGGCCCCGTGATCGCGATCGGGAGGTCGTTCGGCTCGGCCGTGACCGAAGGCCACGAGAACGCGAGCACGATCACGGCGACGACGGCCGCGAGTGCGAGCGCAAGGCCGATGACGCGACCGAGCGGGGTGTGCGCGGTGGTGGCATCCGAGTGAGCCATGATCTCCTCCTGGTGACGAGGTGCGGTGGCACTTCATAAAACGAATATTCGTTCTTTATCAGAATGCGCCCGACGCCTATGCTTGTCAAGAATGATCGTTCGGTTTTCCGAGGGAGGGCGCGATGCCGAAGGTGACGGACGAGTACCGCGCCGCCAGGCGCGACGAGATCCTCGACGCCGCTCTCCGCGCCTTCTCGGTCAAGGGCTTCCAGCGCACCTCGATGGCCGACATCATCAGCGAGTCAGGACTCTCAGCGGGGGCGATCTACGGCCACTTCAACAGCAAGCGCGAACTCGTCGCCGGCGTCGCCGCTCGCATGCTCGAGGCCCGGCAGAGCGAACTGGTCGCGCGGCGAGCAGGAGGTGAGCCGCTCAGCCCGGGTGAGTTGATGTCGACGTTCGTCAACGGCATGCGGCGCGAACCGTTCAGCCGAATGCTGGTCCAGCTCTGGGCCGAAGCATCGCTCGACTCCGACATCCGCGAACTCGTGCAGGGTGTGCTCGTCCACCTGCGCGCCACCGTCCGCGGTCAGCTCGCCGAGTGGGCCGCAGCCAACCCCGATCGGGTATCCGGAGACCCCGAGGCCTGGGCCGACCGGATGACGCCGGTACTGATCGCCGTCGGCCCGGGATTCATCGTGCAACGCCAACTCGTCGACGGCTTCGACGAGGAGGGGTTTCTCGCAGCGCTCCCCGAGATGCTCCCCCACTGAACGCACCGAGCGGATGTCCCGGGGTCGCGTCACGCCCCGGGACATCCGCTCGATCGCTTCAGACCCGTCAGATGCCCTGCCATGCGGGCTTGTTCGCGTAGGCGTACCGGTAGTAGTCGAGGTTCTCGAGCTGCGACGCGGCCGCCTCGTCGACGATGACCGTGCTGTGGGGGTGCAACTGGATGGCCGAGCCGGGCTGGTTCGCCGAGACGGGCCCCTCGACGGCCGCGGCGACCGCGTGCGCCTTGGCCTCGCCGAACGCGAGCAGCACGAGGTGCCGGGCACGCAGGATGGTTCCGATGCCCTGGGTGATGCAGTGCATGGGCACGTCGTCGGGGCTGTCGAAGAAGCGTGCGTTGTCGATGCGGGTCGGCTCGGTGAGCGTCTTGACGCGCGTCAGCGATGCCAGCGACGAGCCCGGCTCGTTGAAGCCGATGTGCCCGGTGCGGCCGATGCCGAGGATCTGCAGATCGATGCCGCCCGCGGTCGTGATCGCCGCCTCGTAGTCGGCGCCCGCGTGCTCGATGCCCGCCGGGTCGCCGTTCGGAACGCGCACGAGTTCGGGGGTGAGCCCGAGCGGCTCGACGACCTCGCGCGTGATGACCGCACGGTAGCTCTCGGGATGACCGGCCGGAAGCCCCACGTACTCGTCGAGCGCGAACCCGCGCACACCGCGCACGTCGAGGCCGTCGGACGCGATGCGCGCCGCGAGGGCACGGTACGTCGCGAGCGGGGTCGACCCGGTCGCGAGGCCGAGCACCGCGTCGGGCTTCGACCTGATGAGCGACGCGATCGCGCCGGCGACGAGCGAACCCGCGGCTTCCTGATCCGCGACGACTACGACTTCTGCCATTGATCTGCTCCAACCAGCGCAGCACCGACGGCTGCTGCCGGGAATCCGAGGGGTATGACCTGCACGCGAGCCGTGAGGTCGAGTGAAGCGAGGAACGCCGACTCGGCGGCCCACCCGTTCAGGATACGGTGCGTGCCCTCGAGGAGCGATTCGCCGAGCGCGGCGAGCCCGCCGCCGATGACGATCCGGTCGACGTCGGTCGTGAGCGCCAGGAGCCGCACGGCGGCGGCCACGCCCGTGAGGAATCGGTCGCGCACCTCGACCGCGCGCGGTTCCCCCGCGTCGGCGGCATCGAACAGGTCGCGGGCGGGCAACGCGGACGACGTCGGCCACATGCGCGCGATCGCCGATCCCGACGCGAGGGTCTCGAGGCAGCCGCGCTGGCCGCAGCCGCAGCGCTCCCCCGCGGGATCGACCGGGATGTGGCCGATCTCACCGGCGACGCCGTGCCCGCCGCGCAGCAGGCTGCCGTCGAGCACGATGCCCGCCGCGAGCCCCGTGCCGAGGTTCAGGTACGCCATCGCCTCTGGCGCCTCGCCCGCGACGAGCAGGTGGTGGGCGCCGAGGGCGGCGGCCTTCACGTCGTTCTCGATGCGCACGTCGATGCCGAGGCGGTCGGCGAGACGCGGGCCGAGGTCGAGCCCCTCGAGGCCGAGGTTCACGGCGTGCGCGACGCGACCGCTCTCGCTGTCGACGGCGCCCGGGATGCCGATGCCGATCGAGGAGAACGCGGATGTCCCGGCCCCCGCGATCTCGGTCATGCGCGCGACCGTGCGCACCGCGGTCTCGATGACCGCCTCGGCGCCGAACCCGGTGGGCATGCGAACCTGCTCGCTCAGGTCGCCGTCGGCACCGATCGCGACGGCGGCCGTCTTCGTGCCGCCGATATCGATGCCGAGCCTCACGGAGCGGCCGGTGCGGTCGCCCCGGGTGCTGCTGCCGCGGCGGTGAGCACCTCCTCGGCGACCGGCGGCGCGAGCGCGCCCTCGACGAACGCGATGACGGCGTCGCCGACGAGGCGGGAAGCCCCGAACGTCGCCACATCGGCGTAGGCGCGGTCGTGCGACGGCCAGCCCATGTCGATCACCACGACATCATCGCGCTCGGCGCGCAGGGCGTCGATCGCGGCACGGGCGAACGCGTGGCGGTGCAGGTCCTTGCCGATCACGAGCACAGGGCCGTCGGCCGCGGCCGCCGCGGCGAGCTCGACGACGCCAGCGGGTCCCGGCTCAGGCTCCGGCTCGGGCGCACGGTCGTCGGCGATCGAGATCACCGGCACCCGGGCGAACCACGACGGCACCTCACGCGCGGCCTCCGCCGCGAACGGACCCCAGGGCGCGCCGCCGATCGCGATGTTCGCGACCGTGTCGACGCGCACGACCGCGCCGATGCGCGGGGCTCGCGAGAGGCGCGAGCGCGCGACATCCGCGATCTCGAAGGCGTCGATGAGGCGCACGACGTCGACGGCTGCGTGATGCGGCTCGATCGCGCTCGGCGCCGCCGCGTCGGCCGGCACCGGGGGCGCAGCGGCGGCCAGTCCGCGCACGCGCGCCGCCGCCTCGCGAACGCGCTCGGCCGTGAGCCGGCCCGACGCGATCGCCGCCTCGACGGCCGAGACGATGTCGGCGAGCTCGTCGTCGGTGTTGTCGGTGCCGATGCAGAGCAGGTCGCACCCGGCGGCGAGGGCGCGCACGGCGGCTTCGGGGATGCCGTGCACGCCGCTCGCCCCCGCCATGTCGAGGGCGTCGGTGACGATGACGCCATCGAACCCGAGCTCCCCGCGAAGCAGGCGCTGCAGGATGCGCGGGGAGAGGGTGGCCGGATTCTCGGCATCGAGCTGCGGCACCAGGATGTGCGAGGTCATGATCGTGCGCGAGCCCGCCTCGATCGCGGCGCGGAACGGCATGAGCTCCCGTGCGCGCAGCGTCTCGATCGCCAGGTCGACCACCGGCAGCTCGAGGTGCGAGTCGGTCGCGGTGTCGCCGTGGCCCGGGAAGTGCTTCGCGCTGGCCGCGACGCCCGTCTGCTGAAGCCCGTCGACCCAGGCCGCGGTGTGCCGTGCGACGAGCTCGGCATCGGCTCCGAAGCTGCGCACGCCGATGACCGGGTTGTCGGGGTTGGCGTTGACGTCGACATCCGGTGCGAACGTCAGGGTGCAGCCCGTGCCGACGAGCGCCTCGCCGACGGCGGCCGCGACCCGGCGGGTGAGCTCGACGTCGTCGATGCGGCCGAGCACGGCGTTGCCGGGGAATGGCGCCCCGCGATCGTAGAAGAGCCGCGTGACGTCGCCGCCCTCCTCGTCGATCGCGATCACGGCGTCGGGATTCGCGGCTCGCAGGGTCTCGTTCAGGGCGCGCAACTGCTCGGCCGACTCGACGTTCTGCCCGAAGATGCACACGCCGCCGAGGCCGTCGCGCAGGCGGTCGAGCACCCAGGCGGGCGCCTCGGGTCCGTCGAATCCGGGCAGGAGCGTGGTCAGGATGTCCCGGCGCAGGGTGTCGCCGGTGGGCGTCGCGGCGGTCGTGGCGGTCGTCGCCGTCATCCCTTGACCGCCCCGCTGACGAGTCCGCCGGTCATGCGGTGCTGCACGAAGAGGAAGAACACCACGACGGGAATGGCGACCAACGTCGACCCCGCCATGAGCTGCGCCCAGTTGATGCCGCCGTTCGGGTCGAGGAAGGTGCGCAACCATACCGGCAGGGTCATCGCCTCGGGTCGCGGGTTGATCACGAGCGCGAACACGAACTCGTTCCAGGCCTGGATGAAGGCGAAGACGCCCGTCGCCACGAGTCCGGGTGCGAGCAACGGAAAAGTGATCCGCCAGAATGCCTGGGTGCGGCTGAGACCGTCGATCATCGCGGCCTCCTCGAGCTCGGCGGGGACTCCGTTGACGAATCCGCGCAGCGTCCAGATCGTGAACGGCAGCACCGTCGCGACGTAGACGGCGGTGAGGCCCATGATCGAGTTCAGCAGGTGCCAGCCGTCCATCAGGCGGAACACCGAGATGATCATGGCCTCGGCTGGAATCATCTGCACGATGAGGATGGCGACGATGAACATGCCGCGGGTGCGGAACCGGAACCGCGAGACCGCGATGGCTGCGAGGAACGCGAACACGAGCGCGATGACGACCGTGAGCACGGTGATCTGAAGCGAGTTGAGCAGCGCTGGGATGAACGGAGCACGCGACTCGTCGAAGATGACGTCGACGTAGTTCTCGACCGTCGCGTTGTCGGGCCAGAAGTGCAACTCGGTGCCCCGCACCTGGCCGTTGGGCTGGAACGAGGTGTTCACCATCCAGTAGACCGGGAACACCGAGACGAGGAACACGGCGATCGCGGCGACGCCGAGGAGCACCGAGGACACCCTGCCGCGACGGCGGCGGGTCGGCGCCGGGCGTCGGGCTTCTGCCGGCGCAGCGGTCGTGGCGGTCATCGGCTCTCCTCCTTGATGCTCTGGCGCACGTAGAAGATCGAGATGCTCACGAGCAGGAGCACGACGATCACCGAGATCGCGCCGCCGGCGCCGAAGTCGCCGGTGCCGAGCGAGACACGGTAGATGTACACGCCGAGCGTGTTGGTCTGTTCGGCGAGGCCGCCGATCGACTGCAGCGCGTAGATCTGGGTGAAGACGCGCAGATCCCAGATCACCTGCAGGATCGTTACGACGATGAGGATCGGCTTGATGTACGGCACGATGACGAGGAAGAAGCGCTTGATCGCCCCCGCACCGTCGAGTTGTGCCGCCTCGAGAACCTCGTCAGGCACTTGGGTGAGGCCCGCGTAGAGCGTGAAGGCCACGAACGGCACGGCACCCCACACGATGATGATCGCTGCGACGAAGAAGAAGCTGAGGGGCTCGATGAGCCAGGAGTGGCCCTCGAACGGCAGGCCGAACCACTGCGAGAGCACGTTGTTGAGCACGCCGTACTGGGTGTCGAAGATCCAGCCCCACACGATGGTGGCCGAGAGGGGCGGCATCGCCCAGGCCAGCAGCAGGCCGATCGAGACGATCGTGCGCAGCACGCCGCCGAGTTTCTGCATCATGATCGCGACGAGCGTGCCGAGCACCATCGTCGCGACCACGCAGACTGCGGCGAAGAGCACCGAGCGGCCGAGCACGAGCCAGAACTCGGAGTCGGTGAGGACGTCGAGGTAGTTCTGCAGGCCGGCGAACTCGGGCGGGGCGCCGAAGACCTGCTCTCGGCCGAAGCGCTGGAACGACATGATGAGCAGCTGCAGCAACGGCCAGCCGGTGATCACCACGAGGACGATCAGCGAAGGCAGCAGCAGCCCGTATGCCGTCAGCGCCGCTCGGGGGCGTCGGCGGCGCTCGGGCCGGTCGGACCCGGGCCCGGGCCGGCCGTCTTCCGCGATGCTCGGTACCGACTCGAGTCGGTTGCTGAGCTGGGTCACAGTGGAACTCCAAAAGATCACCGGAGGGGACCGGTGGGGACGATGTCAGGGGGCCCGCGGACCGGCGGCGCGTACGCTGCCGGTCCGCGGTCCGCGGCGGATGCCGCGGGTGCGGCGGATGCCGCGGGGACTAGCCGTTGAGGATGTCCTCGATCTTCGTGTCGACCTCTTCGGCCAGGGACTTCAGGTCCCCGCCCTGTGCGATCTTCACGAAGAAGTCCTCGAGGACGCGCGACGCCTCGACCTCTGCCCAGTTCGGCGACGCCGGGGTGAGCTTCGAGTTGCCCGCTGCCGCGGTGTAGGCCTGCGCCTCAGGGGTGTCGCCGAGGGTGGAGGCCAGCGACTGCTTGGCCGGGATCAGTCCGTTCTCGCCGTAGATGGTCTGGAACTCGTCGCTGAGGATGATCGCCAGTGCCTTCTTCGCGAGTTCGGGGTGAGCCGACTTCGCCGAGATGCCGATGTTCGAACCACCGGCGAACGCCTGAGCGGCGCCGCCGTTCTTGCCGGGGAGCGCGTAGACGAACGGCGCCGCGGGCGGGTTGTCCGTCTCGCATGCGCTTGCGAGACCGTAGGCCCAGTTCGGCGCGGAGAACTGGATGGCCTGGCCCTCGCAGTACGGCGTCCACGGCTCGGCGTTGTCGCCGTCCTTCGGGGCGAGCGACGCGGTCGTCATCAGGTCCTGCACCTGCGCAAGACCCTTCAGCGACTCGGGAGACGAAAGCTGCGCGTCCCACGCGTCGCCGTCGGGCACGGCGATCTCGCCACCGTTCTCCCAGATGAACGGGAGCGCGTTGTACCAGTCCTGACCGGCGAAGTAGATGCCCGACTTGCCGGCGTTCGCGGCGGCGAGCTCCTTCGCCGTGCTGACGTAGGCGTCGAGGTCGGCGGGAGCCTCAGTCACGAACGCCGGGTCGGCGAACACCACGCGAGCACCCGCGTACAGCGGTGCGGCGTAGAACTTGTCCTCGTAGGTTCCCGCCTCGACGAAGCCGGGAAGCAGGTCGTCGCCGCCGAGTGCTTCGTACTGGTCGGAGATGTCGAGCAGCGCGCCGACCGACGTGAAGGCGGGCGCCTGCGTGTTGCCGAACTCGACGATGTCGGGGCTGTCGGAGCTCGAGAGGCTCGTCGTGAGGCGGTCGACGAGACCGTCCCACGTCTGCTCCTCGATCACGAGCGTCGAACCGGGGTTCTCCTCTTCGAACGTCTCGACGAGGTAGTCGCGGGCTGCGTCGGGAGTGTCGGTTCCAACGAGCCAGACCCGGATCTCCCCGGCCTCGTCGGAGCCACCGGAGGCGCCGGTGCCTCCAGCGGCACAGCCGGCGAGGGTGAGCGCGGCTGCGGCGCCGAGCGCCACGATACCGAGTTTCCTCATTTCGTTGCTTCCTTTCATGGGGTGGAGGAGAAAGCGGGGATGCTGACTCCTCTTGGTGCGTGGAGCCTCTACGAGACCCCGAGTTGTCCGGAGAGGACCATGACGGCCGCGCCGCGCAGGACGATGTCCTGCGCCTGCTCGGACATCCGGAGCCTCAGATCACGGTTGATCTCCGCCATCGTCCGCTTCCGGAGGGTGTCGACGGCCGCCTCGTGGAAGACGCCGTCGAGCAGTTCGGCGGGGCCGCTGAGCACGACCTCCGACAGGTTGAGGGCGCCGACGACCGGCGCGAGCACGATGCCGAGCCTGCGGCCCGCCTCGCGCAGGATCTCTTCGCGAGCGGATGCCCCGGCCGCGTCGGTGCCGTCGAGCTCGGCGAGCTGCGCGGTGAGCCGTGGCGCCGAGATCCACGCTTCGAGGCATCCGTCGCGCCCGCACGCGCAGCGTGGGCCGCCGTCGGTGCCGACGACGACGTGGCCGATCTCGCCCGCGGCGAAGCCGCCGCCGATGACGGGCCGGCCGCCGACGATGAGGCCGGCGCCGACGCCGTGGCCGATCTTGATGAGCAGCACGTCGTCGAGGTCGGTGGCGCCGTGCTCGGCGAGCACGGCGACGTTGGCGTCGTTCGCGACGTGCACCGGCAGCGAGGTGGCGCCGGTGAGCCGTGCCTGCAGAGGCAGGTCGCTCCAGCCGAGGTTGGGCGCCGAGCGCACGACTCCGACCGGGTCGACCACGCCGGGCGACCCCACGCCGATGCCGAGCACCGTGATCGTGGCGGCCGCGAGCAGCTGCGCGACCAGCGCGTCGACGAGGGCGTACGCCGCCTCCCCGGTGGCGCCGTCGCGGGCGAGTTCGGCGCGGGCGACGATGCGGCCGTCGAGGTTCATGACCGCGCCGCGGAAGACCTCGTGTTCGGACAGGTCGATGCCGACGATCTGGAACGCGCCGCGTGCGATGTCGATGAGCGTCGCGGGCTTGCCCGGGCGGGCGTCTTCGCGTTGCCCGAGCTCGGCGACGAGTCCTTCGACGATGAGCTCGGCGACGAGGTCGGAGACCGTGACCCGCGTGAGGCCGGTCTCGCGGGCGACGTCGGCCCGGCTCTGCGCACCCGCGGTGTAGAGCGTCTGCAGGACGAGCGCGCGGTTGTGGCTGCGCGCGTGCTCGGGAAGCACCTTGCTCGTGGGCCGCAGGGCACGCGTGCGCG
This sequence comes from Agromyces cavernae, assembly GCF_021044935.1. Lineage (GTDB taxonomy): Bacteria > Actinomycetota > Actinomycetes > Actinomycetales > Microbacteriaceae > Agromyces > Agromyces cavernae. The sequence continues at coordinate 1,210,843 of NZ_JAJNMP010000001.1, read as the reverse complement.
TGAAGATCGGGGCACCCGCGAACGGCACCGTGAGCAGGTCGGAAGCACCCAGCTGAGTGGGGGGCGTGGGCTCCGAAGTGACGGGGCCTCGCTGTGCATCCGTTGCAGTCACGTTTGTTAGTAAACCTTACGAACAAACTCTGCGCAAGTGTTCGCCCCGATCTCCTCGAGGTGTTATCGACTCGTAACCGGTCGAGCAGGTGCGCCGGGCGTTAGCGTCCCGCGCGCGCAGGCTCCGAGACCGTTCCGGCCGCGACATCCGCCCGCCCGGCCGCCTTCGCGTCGCGCCGCCCGCCGATCGCGCGCAGTGCCGCGAGGATCGCGATCAGGTCGACGACCTCCTGCAGCAGCGCGCCGATCGTCGCGGGGATCACCCCGAACGAGGCGATGAGCATGAGCGCCACGCTGACGATGATGCCGATCCAGATGCTCTGCAGGGCGATGCGCACGGTGTCGCGTCCGATCTCGACGGCCTTCGCGACGCGCGAGATGTCGTCGACGAGGATCACCGCCGATGCGGACTCGCTCGCCGCCGTCGCCCCCTTCGCGCCCATCGCGATGCCGACATCGGCGGCCGCGAGCACGGGCGCGTCGTTGACGCCGTCGCCGACCATGATCACGGGGCGCTCGGCGATCGCCGACACCTCGTGCACCTTGTCGGCCGGCAGGCAGTCGGCGCGCACGCGCGTGATCCCGAGCTCGGCGGCGATATGGTCGGCGGTGGCCTTCGCGTCGCCGGTGAGCATCATCGTCCGGCGCACCCCGAGCTCGTCGAGTCGCTCGAGGGTCGCCTTCGCGTTCTCACGCAGCCGGTCGCTCGCGAGCAGCGCCCCGGCATAGCGGCCGTCGATGGCGACGTACACGGCGAGCTCGCCGGGCGCGATGGTCGTGCGCGCGGCGTCCGGCGCGTGCTCCTTCACGAATGCGAACTTGCCGACGACGACCTCCCGGCCGCCGACCTTCGCCTGCACACCGTTGGTGGCCGCCTCGCGCGCCCACTCGGCCTCGGCGAGCGGCAGGGCGCGATCGCGGGCCGCCTCGATCATCGAGGTCGCCAGCACGTGCGACGAGTACTGCTCCGCGGATGCCACGGCAGCCAGCAGCTCGTCATCGCCGAAGCCGCGCGTGGGGCGAACCGCCACGAGGGTTGGCTCGCCCCGCGTGAGGGTGCCCGTCTTGTCGAAGACCGCCGTCTTCGCCGATGCGAGCTGCTCGAGCACTCCCCCGCCCTTGACGATCACGCCGTTGCGGGCCGCGCGGCTCATGCCGCCGATGAACGCCACCGGCGCCGCGATGAGCAGGGGGCACGGAGTGGCGAGCACGAGCACCTCGGCGAACCGCACCGGATCGCCGGACACCCACCACGCCACCCCGGCCAGTGCGAGCGAGAACAGCGTGAACGGAACGGCGTAGCGGTCGGCGAGGCGCACGACCGGCGCCTTCGAGTCGGCCGCCTCGGCGACGAGCGCCACGATCTGCTGGTACTGGCTGTCGGCGGCGGTCGCGGTCGCCACGATCTCGACGGCCGACTGCCCGTTCACCGCGCCGCTCAGCACCGCGTCGCCGGCCCGCTTCTCGACGGGCACGCTCTCGCCCGTGATCGACGACTCGTCGAGCGTCGTCTCGGCCGACCGCAGGGTGCCGTCGACGGGAAGGATCTCGCTCGGCCGCACGAGCAGCACGTCGCCCGGCTGCACCCGATCGGCCGGGATCTCGACGATGTCATCGCCCTCGATGCGATGCGCGAGCTGCGGTGCGCGGGTGAGCAGCGCGTCGAGCTCGCGCTTCGCACGCCGGTTGGCGTAGTCCTCGAGCGCCTCGCCGCCGGTGAGCATGAGCACGACGAGCAGCGCCGCGATGTACTCGCCGACGGCCACGGTCGCGATGATCGCCGTGATGGCGAGGATGTCGAGCCCCCAATGGCCACGCAGCATGTCGCGCACCATGCCCACCGCCTGCCACGCGGCGATCGCCAGGGCGTAGCCGCTGAAGATCCACACGACGGCGCTGCCCGCGCCCGTGAGGGCGAGCACGATGCCGAGACATCCGATCGCGATCGTGAAGGTGACCACCCAATACCGGCGAGCGAGCTTCAGGAAGCGAGCCATGCCTCCATCCTCTCCCACCGCCCCGCCCACCCCACGGCGCTTCGGCCCGAAAACAGGAAGACGCGCCGCGGCGCTTCGGCCCGAAAACAGGAAGACGCGCCGGGGCGGTCGCGAAAACAGGAAGACGCGCCGGGCGCGGCGGCCCGGGTTCCTGTTTTCGGGACGGCACTCCGCGGGGCAGGCACTGCACGTGGACGAGACGGCACTCGCCACGAATGCGACGAGGGGCGGATGCCGCAGCATCCGCCCCTCGTGAAACGCGACCGCGGGCTACGCGGCCAGGCGGGTCTTGAGGTTCGCCGAGAGCGTCGCGAGGAACTCCTCGGTCGTCTGGTACGCCTGCTCGGGGCCGACGAGGAGTGCGAGGTCCTTCGTCATGGCGCCCGACTCGACCGTCTTGATGACGACGTCCTCGAGCGTGTGCGAGAAGTCGATGAGCTCCTGGTTGCCGTCGAGCTTGCCGCGGTGCGACAGGCCGCGCGTCCACGCGTAGATCGAGGCGATCGGGTTCGTGGAGGTGGGCTTGCCCTGCTGGTGCTGGCGGTAGTGACGCGTCACCGTGCCGTGCGCCGCCTCGGCCTCGACGACCTTGCCGTCGGGCGTGGCGAGGACGGAGGTCATGAGGCCGAGCGAGCCGAAGCCCTGCGCGACGGTGTCGGACTGCACGTCGCCGTCGTAGTTCTTGCACGCCCAGACGTAGCCGCCCTCCCACTTGAGGCTGGCTGCGACCATGTCGTCGATGAGGCGGTGCTCGTAGGTGAGCCCGGCCTCGTCGAACTTCTGCTTGAACTCGGTGTCGAAGACCTCTTGGAACAGGTCCTTGAAGCGGCCGTCGTAGGCCTTCAGGATCGTGTTCTTCGTCGAGAGGTAGACCGGGTAGTTGCGGTCGAGGCCGTAGTTGAGCGATGCGCGCGCGAAGTCCTTGATCGACTCGTCGAGGTTGTACATGCCCATCGCGACGCCCGAGCCCGGCGACTGGAAGACCTCGAACTGCTGCGGCTCGGAGCCGTCCTTCGGAGTGAAGGTCATCGTGAGGGTGCCCTCGCCCTCGAAGCGGAAGTCGGTGGCGCGGTACTGGTCGCCGAACGCGTGACGGCCGACGATGATCGGCTTGTTCCAGCCGGGCACGAGGCGGGGGATGTTCGAGATGATGATCGGCTCACGGAAGATGACGCCGCCGAGGATGTTGCGGATCGTGCCGTTGGGCGAACGCCACATCTTCTTCAGGCCGAACTCCTCGACGCGCGCCTCGTCGGGCGTGATCGTGGCGCACTTGACGCCGACGCCGTGCTTCTGGATGGCGTGCGCCGCGTCGATCGTGATCTGGTCGTCGGTCTCGTCGCGCTTCTGGATCGAGAGGTCGTAGTACTCGAGGTCGACGTCGAGGTACGGGTGGATCAGCTGGTCCTTGATGGCCTGCCAGATGATGCGCGTCATCTCGTCGCCGTCGAGCTCGACGACGGTGCCTTCAACCTTGATCTTCGACAAGAGTGTCTCCTTGGATCTGTCGGGGATTGGGGAAAGTCTGGTGGGCGTGAGCACGCCATCGAACAGCTTACCGCTTCGCCCGAATATCTCGACATCGAGACAACCTGGCTCGATATCGAGACACCTCGGGGCTCGATATCGGGACGATCACCGCCCGATTTCCGGCGAACGGATGCCCCGTGCGGCGCTGCGCGCAGTTCAGGGTCGGGTCAGGGAGATCCCTGCTACCGACTTGCGCGCTCGACAGGTTAGCCTTGGCAGCATGGCTGAGCTGAGACTGGAAGACCTGTCCGCGTCGAACATCGTTGCCGCGAACTCGCTTTCGCTGAAGCCCGGCCAAGAGCAGTTCGTCGCCCCCGTCACGTACTCGGCCGAGGCCTCGGTCGTGAACCCCGACACCGCATGGCAGCGTGTGGCGCTCATCGAGGAGCGCGTCGTCGGCTTCATCCACGGCAACTTCGACCCCGAGAACCCGCACGAGGAGTTCCGCGCGTGCATCTGGCGCATCAACGTCGATGCCGAGGTGCAGGGCAAGGGCGTCGGCCGGTTCCTCGCCGAGGCGCTCGCCGAAGAGGCCAAGCGCCGCGGCTTCGACCGCATCACCGTGCTGTGGGAGCCTGGCGAGCAGGGCCCAGAGGCGTTCTTCCACCGCATCGGGTTCGTCGACGTCGGCGAGACCGCCTACGGCGACGTGATCGGCGCACTCGAGCTCTGACGCTCGTGGCCCGCGCGGTGTCCGAACGATCCGGTCCCGAGCATCCGCAGGGGTTCGTCGACGCGGTGCTCGCCGTCGTCGCCGACATCCCGCCGGGCCGGGTCGCGACCTACGGCGATGTCGCCGCGCTGCTCGGTTCGCGCGGTGCGCGTGCGGTCGGGCAGGTGATGGCCAGGTACGGTTCGGATGTCGCGTGGTGGCGCGTCATCCGCGCGGGCGGTCGCCCGCCGACCGGGCATGCCGAGCGTGCCCGGCCGCACTACGACCGAGAGGGCACGCCGCTGCGCGCCTCGACCGACGACGACGGCTACCGCATCGACCTCGCGGCGGCCCGCTGGCGCCCCTGAGTTCTCGTGGGTTGAGGAGCGACGAAGGAGCGTCTCGAAACCCGGGGTCTGCGGACGACTGGTTTCGAGACGCTCGCTGGCGCTCGCTCCTCAACCTGCCACGGCGAGCGGCACGCGCACGGTGATCGTGGTGCCCGCTCCGGGCGGGCTCTCGATCGTGATCGTGCCGTCGACGGCGTCGACGCGATCGGCGATGCCGACCATGCCGCTGCCCGCGGGTGAGGCGCCGCCGAGGCCGTTGTCCCGCACGACGAGTTCGAGCACGCCGCGCTCGTCGAGGTGCGCGCGCACCCAGGCGCGGGTCGCCTTCGAGTGCTTGGCGACGTTCGCGAGCGCCTCGGCGACGACGAAGTACGCCGTCGACTCCACGACCGCGGGCAGCCGGCCCTCGGCCTGCACATCGACGACGACCGGTACCGGGCACCGGCCGGCGAGCTCGGGGACGGCGAGCGCGAGCCCGCCCGAGGTGAGCAGTGACGGGTGGATGCCGTGCGCGAGCTCGCGCAGCTCCTTGAGGGCCGTGTTGAGCATCGCGATCGTGCCGTCGAGCTCGACGCCGAGCGGCTCGACGCCTCGGTCGCGCGCCTGGTTGGCGGCGAGCCTCAGCCGCATGCCGAGAGACACGAGGTGCTGCTGCGCCCCGTCGTGCAGGTCGCGCTCGAGCTGGCGGCGGGCCTTCTCGGCGCCCTCGACGATGCGGCTTCGCGACTGCCGCACCTGTTCGAGGGTGCGCTCGATCTCGGAGCGCAACCGCCCGTTGTCGACCGAGAGGCGCAGTGCGCTCGAGACGCCGTCGAGCAGGCGCATGTTGTCGGTGAGCACCTTGTCGTGGCGGATGAGCGCGATGGGGATCCCGGTCGGCGACACCACGGGCAGCAGGCTGTGCTCGCCCGCCCGCCCGGCGGGGTCGCCGTCGAGGGGTTCGCCGCCCGCATCGGCATAGCGGCCGTGCTCCTCGTCCCACCAGTAGACCCGCACCGATGCGTCGCGCAGGGTGCGCGCGAGCGACTCGGCCCAGAGGCCGCGGTCGGCGCCTTCGCGGGTGATGCGCATGAGGTCGGCGACGCGCGCCCGCATGTTGCGGGCGTGCGCGAGGCCGGCGACGAAGCTCACGGGGAGCGACACGATGGCCACGAGCGAGATCGTTCGCATCACTTCATCGGCGGTCGTCTGCACGGCGTAGGTGACGGCGTACCACGCGAGGGTCACCGCCCACGCGAAGAGGGCGAGCGGCATGAGGAATGCGACCGTGCGCGCCGGAACGCTGCCGCGCACCCACCTGACGAGCAGCCGGCCCGCGATCACGAGCGCGAGCAGGGCGCCGATGCCGCGGAAGCCGTAGTCGATCGCGGCGTAGAGCGCCGGCGCTTCGGCGATCTGGTAGGGGTTCGCGACGCAGGCGCAGGTGTCGGCATCGGGCGTCTCGAGCAGCAGGACGACGGCGAGGAAGTACGCGATCGCCGAGGCGAGCGCGATCCCCGCGATCCATCGGTCGGTGCGGTCGCCGAACCATCCGCGGGGGTACACGAGCACGATGATCCCGGCGATGAGCCCCCACCACAGGTGCATGCCGTACAGCAGCGGCCAGAGCCATCCGATGTCCTCGACGACGCGGAAGAACGTCACCGGAATCCACAGCACCGCGAACGCGACCATGAGCCGCGAGGGGACTCGGAGCGGTCCGATGCTCCACGCCACGCCGGCGCACGCGAGGAACACGAGCGGCACGATCGAGTGCAGGGTCGCGTACGACACCTCGGGGAGGTACTCGGGTGCCGTCGCCGACGTCACGAGCCAGCCCGAGAACTCCATGCCGAGCGACAGCGCGGCGGCGGCCGCGATGACGATCGTGCGCTTGATGATCCGGCCTCTGCGGCCGGGAGCCATCACCTCTCGCCGAGGAGCGTCAATACCGCGAGCACCCGCCGATGGTGCTCTGGGGACTCCTCGAGGTCGAGCTTCTGCAGGATGCTGCGCACGTGTGTCTCGACGGTCTTCAAGCCGAGGAACAGCGTCTGGGCGATGCCGCCGTTCGAGTATCCCTGCGCCATGAGCTCGAGCACCGACCGCTCGCGTTCGGTGAGCCGCGAGAGCGGGTCGTCGGCGCGGGTGCGATGCACGAGCTGCTCGACGACCTCGGGGTCGACGACGGATCCGCCCGACGCGACCGTCTCGACGGCGCGCACGAGCGTCTGCGGCTCGGACACGCGTTCCTTGAGCAGGTACCCGGTGCCGCTGCCGGCGCCCATGACGCGCAACGCGTACTCGGGCGTCGCGTACATCGACAGCAGCAGCACGCCGATCGTCGAACCGTTCGCGCGCATCTGCTCGAGGGCGACGATGCCCTCGTCGCGGAAGCTCGGGGGCATGCGGATGTCGAGCACCGCGGCGTCGAGGTCGAGTTCGTCGACCACGTCGAGCAGTTCCTGTCCGGTGCCGACCGATGCCACCACTTCGATGCCGCCGCCCTCGAGCACCTTCGAGATGCCCTCACGCAGCAGCAACGCGTCATCTGCGATTCCGACGCGCAGGGGGACGGTCGGATCTGCCATCGAAACTCCGTTCTGTAAGCATGGGCCATCGACATGCGGTCGCCCCGCTTGACGTGACTGTACCGCGTTTCGGTGTCGCAGTTCCGCCCCCTTTCAGGGGTCACCCTGATGCGCTCAGCGCCGATGCCCTCGCGGCGTTCGACGAACGCGCTTCAGTGCGCGCCCTCGACGAGTTCGGGGCCGCCATGGATGCCGCCGGGTCGCGCCTCGGCCACGCTCGTGGTCATGTTGAGCAGCGATTCCCCCCGCATCACTCGCACGGGTCCCACCCAGATGCACCTCGCCGAGGTCCTCGTCGGCCGTCCGCGACGTATCGCATCGCGACTGCGCCACCACGGCACGGCATCGATGCCGACCGCCGATCGCGCGCCGTACCGTGAGCTCGTTCGTCGCGACCTCGCCGAGTACGCGAGCCGCATCGACCTCGACGGCCTGGTTCGCCGGCACGGCAGCCCGCTGCTGGTGCTCGACACCGACCGCGTGACCACGCAGCTGCTCGCCCTGCGCCACGAGCTTCCCGACGTCGGCATCCACTTCGCGACCGGCGCACTCCCCCACCCCGCGGCGATCAGCGCGATCGACGCCTTCGGTGCGAGCTTCTCCGTCGCGTCCCGGTGCGAGATCGACCTCCTCGAGCGCGCCGGCGTCTCGATCTCCCGGTGCCTGCACAACCACCCGATGACGTCGATCGCCGACATCACGGGAGCGTACCTGCGGGGCATCCGCACGTTCGTCGTCGACAGCGAATCGGAGGTCGCGAAGTTCCGCGGCCTGCCCGAGGTCGCCGTGCTCGTTCGACTCGCCTTCCCCACGAGAGGCGAGCGGTCGCCGAGCTTCGGGGTTCGGCCCGAGGATGCGCCGGCGCTCGTCGCCCACTGCCTGCATGTCGGTCTGCGCGTGGCCGGGTTCACGTTCGACGTGGGCAGCCAGACCGTCTCTGCCGCACCTTGGCAGCGCGCGATCCGCCGCACGCTCGCGCTCATCCGCGATCTCGAGGAGCGCCACGCGATCCGCTTCGAGATGCTCGACCTGGGCGGCGGGCTCCCCGTCGACTACGACGAGCCGGTGCCGACGCTCGCCGAGCTCGCCCGCAGCATCCGTGAAGAGCTCGCCGTCGCGCCGCGCCACCTGCAGATCGTCATCGAGCCCGGCCGGTTCGTCGTGGCCCCCGCAGCGACCCTTGTGACCAGGGTCGTCGGCACGGCCGATCGGCCCGACGGCCGGTGGCACTACCTCGACGAGGGCGTGCACGGCGCGTTCTCGAGCCTCGGCACCGAAGGAGCGCACCCGCTCGTATTCGCGGCATCCGAGCTCACCGCGCAGCCGGCGACCGACGGACCGGCCGACCGCGCGACCCGCCGCCGCCGCGCTCGTGGACACGTTCCGGTGACGCTCGCCGGCCCCACGTGCGACAGCGCCGACGTGATCGCCCGTCGCGTGGCCCTGCCGCCCCTCGACGACGGCGACCTGCTCGTGAGCCCCATGATGGGCGCCTACACCGCCGCCACGAGCTGCAACGGCCTCGCCCCGACACCGTTCGTCGTCATTCCCGGTTGAGCCGGGACGACCCGGGCCCGCGGTATCCCGCGGGCCCGGGTCATCCGTTCGCCTTCGTCTACACGAGCGAATCGCGCCAGGCCGCGTGCAGTGCCGCGAACCGGCCCGTGCCGCCGATGAGGTCGTCGGGCGTGCCGTCTTCGACGATGCGGCCGTGCTCCATAACCAGCACGCGGTCGGCGATCGCGACCGTCGAGAGGCGGTGCGCGATGATCACCGCGGTGCGGTCCGCCAGCAGCGACTGCAGCCCCTCCTGCACGAGGCGCTCGCTCGGGATGTCGAGCGAACTGGTCGCCTCGTCGAGGATGAGCACCGCGGGGTTCGCGAGGAACGCCCGCGCGAACGAGATCAGCTGGCGCTGCCCCGCGCTCACACGACCGCCGCGCTTGTTCACGTCGGTGTCGTAGCCGTTCGGCAGCCCCTCGATGAACTCGTGCGCGCCGACGGCCTGCGCCGCCCGCACGATCTCGTCGAACGACGCGTCGGGCTTGCCGAGCGCGATGTTGTCGGCCACCGATCCCGAGAACAGGTACGCCTCCTGCGTGACCATGACGATCGCCCGCCGCAGGTCCTTCGGGTGCAGGTCGCTGAGCGCGATGCCGTCGAGCGAGACGACGCCGTCGCTCGGATCGTAGAACCGTGCGATGAGCTTCGCGAGGGTCGACTTGCCGGCACCCGTCGACCCGACGAGCGCGATCGTCTGCCCGGCGGGGATGTCGAGATCGAACCGCGGCAGGATGACCCGGCCCTTCGTGTAGGCGAACTCGACGGCCTCGAAACTCACATGGCCCTCGGCGTTCCACAGGTCGACCGGCTTCACCGGGTCGGGCACGCTCGGCTCCTCTTCGAGCACGCCCGAGATCTTCTCGAGCGCCGACGACGCCGACTGGTACCCGTTGTAGAACATCGCGAGGTCCTCCATGGGGTCGAAGAACCGTTTCGTGAAGAGCACGGCCGCGAGCAGCACACCGACCCCGAGCGACCCGTCGATCACCCGGAACCCGCCGAGCACGAGCGTCACCGCGACCGCGGCGTTGCCGATGAAGGCGAGCCCGGGGTTGAAGACGACGAAGAGGCCGAGCACCTTCGCGTTGACGTCGCGGTAGTCCTCGACGAGGTCGCCGAACTCCACCACGTTGCGGCGCTCCTTGCGGAACGCCTGCACTGCGCGGATGCCCGTCATCGTTTCGACGAACTGCACGATGAGCTTCGCCGAGGCCACGCGCGAGCGCCGGAACAGCGCCTGCGACCGCACCTGGAACCAACGCGTCAGGATTCCCAACGGCACGAGCGCGGCGAGCAGCACGAGCCCCGACTGCCAGTCGAGCAGCACGAGGGCGACCGCCGTGAACACCATGTACATGAGCCCGCGCACGAGCATCGTGAGCCCCTCGTCCATGAGTTCGCGAATGGCGTCGAGGTCGCTCGTCTGCCGCGAGATGATGCGGCCCGACGTGTAGGACTCGTGGAACTCGAGCGACAGCTTCTGCGTGTGCAGGAAGACCCGCGTGCGCAGGTCGATGAGCACCGCCTGGCTGATGCGCGCCGAGAGCCTGATGTACGCCGAGATGAGGAACGCGCCGACGATGCCGGTGATCAGGTAGGCGAGACCGGCGAACGCGGCCGGGTACCAGTTCTGTTCGATGAGCGCCGGGATGCCGCTGTCGATGCCGTACGCGATGATCGCCGGTCCAGCCACCTGGGCGGCCGACGATACGACGACCGCGGCCGCGGTCAGCCACAGCTTGCCCTGCAGTGGCTTCAGCAGCGAGCCGAGCAGGCGCCGCGAACGCAGGCGGATGTGGCGCGACTCGGCCTTGGAGTAGTCGTGGCGTTCTTCGCCCTGCACACCGGTGACGCTCATGATGCCGCCTCCTCTCGTTCGAATTCGGTCGGTTGAGCATCCGTCGCTCGAGGGGCGCCCGACGCAGTCGGACGCGTCTCGAGACCCGGACGCGACTCGAGGCTCCGTCGCTCCTCGTCTTCGAGGCTCGAGATGACGAAGCGGTAGTGCTCGCTCTCGCGGAGGAGCTCTGAATGGGTGCCGACCGCGGTGACCCGGCCGTCCTCGAGCAACGCCACGCGATCGGCGAGGGTCACGGTCGACGGCCGGTGCGCCACGATGAGCGCAGTGGTCGAGGCGAGCACCGAGCGCAACTCGGCCTCGACACGTGCCTCGGTCGCGACATCCAACGCCGACAGCGGATCGTCGAGCACGAGCACCGCGGGCTTCGCGGCGACCGCTCGCGCGAGCGCGAGCCGCTGGCGCTGGCCGCCCGACAGGCTCATGCCCTCTTCGCCGACCTTCGTGTCGACCCCGTCGGGCAGGTCGTACGCGAACCCGGCCTGCGCGATGCGCAGCGCCTCGTCGAGCACCCGCTCGGCCTCGGCGACCACGTCGGGGGCGTCGCCCGCGAGCTCGGGGCGGCCGAGCAGCACGTTCTCGCGCACCGAGGCGCTGAACAGCGTCGCATCCTCGAACGCCATCGCGACGTGGGTGCGCAGCTCTTCGCGGCTGAAGGCGCGCACGTCGACGCCGTCGACCGTGACCGAGCCCGCGGTGACGTCGTAGAGGCGCGTCGTGAGCGCGGTCATCGTGGTCTTGCCGCTTCCCGTGAGGCCGACGAGCGCCATGGTCTCGCCGGGCTCGATCACGAGGTCGACGCCGTCGAGCAGGTCGCCGAATCGATCGGGCGCGTCTTGATACCGGAAGTGCACGCCCGAGAACGCGAGCTCCCCCTTCGGCCGCGCGAGGTGGCGCGGATCCTCGGGGTCGACGATCGTGTTCTCGCTGTCGAGGATGTCGAAGAAGCGGTCGGTCGCCGTGCGCGCGTCGAGCGCGAACGCGAGGAAGAAGCCGATCGACTCGATCGGCCAGGCGAGCACGGTCGCGGTCGCGAAGAACGCGACGAGCTCGCCGACACTGAGCTGGCCGTTCGCAGCGAGCCACACCCCGACGATGAGGCAGATCGCGAGCGCGACGGTCGGCACGATCATGATCCACACCCAGATGTTCGCGTCGAGGCGCGCCTTCTCGATCTCGGTGCGGCGCAGCGACTCGGCCTGCGCGCGGAACGTCGACAGCGCGTGCTTGCCGCGCCCGAACGCCTTCAGCACGCGGATGCCGTGCACCGACTCCTCGACGGCGGTCGCGAGGTCGCCCGCCTGGTCCTGGCTCAGGCGCGACTTCTCGGAGTACTGCCCCTCGAACCGCCAGCCGGCCCACCAGAGCGGCAGGGAGCAGACGAGGAAGATGAGTCCCAGCATCCAGTTCATCGACATGAGGATTCCCACGCCGACGACGATGATCACGAGGTTCGCACCGGTCAGCACGAGCCCGAACGAGAGCCAGCGGCGGATGAGCCCGAGGTCGCTCACGGCACGCGAGAGCAGCTGCCCGCTCGGCCAGCGGTCGTGGAAGCTCACCGGGAGGTCTTGCAGCTTCGCGTAGAGGGCGTTGCGCATGCGCGCCTCGACCTTCGTGCCCGGACCGACGACGAGCCAGCGCCGCAGCGCATAGAGCAGCGCCTCGGCGGTGCCGAGTGCGAGCACGAGCAGCGCGAGCGGCACGACCGCCGACGCGTCGCCGTCGGCGAGCGGGCCGTCGACGATCTGCGCCAGCACCTGCGGGATGGTCAGTGCGATGAGTTGCGCCACGAGTGCGGCGGCCATGCTGCCCGCGAATGCGGGCATCGCGGGCCCCGCGAACTCGCGCAGGCGCCAGAGTGCGCGCACGGTGCCCACGCGCGGGGTCGGTTCGGTCGCGACATGCGGATGCTGCGGCTGGACGGATTCGGACAAGTCCGTTCCTCTCAGAGGGGATGCCGATCACTCAGGAGCGAGCCTGGTCGGCGGGTGTGACGGTGAACGTGGACGCGGGAAGGCGTCGGTCGGGCCCGGTCGACGACGGCGTGGTCGGCGACGGCGGGGCCGCGAAACGTGCAGGCGGAGCCTGCGGGCGGGGCCGGTCTCTACCGGGCGCGGCCTACGACGGGGAACGCCGAGCGACCGGCGCCATCGACCGCAACCGTGCGGGCGTCGGTTTCTGTCTGCATGGTGTCCTCCTGCGTCGTGGTGTGGATCTCGCCGTATCGAGTCGCTCTGTCGAACCCCTCGGGGCCGCCCGGGGTCGCCACGGCAGCCAGCCCTACAGCCTATGATGCCGCGGGACTGGCATGCAAGACCGACTTCGGGAGTAGGCTGCGATGTCGTCGTCGCGCGGGCCAGCGTGCCGTCGCCCCCTTCGAGGCGGCCGCGCTCGGGTCCCTGCACCCGCCCGCGTGCGCGGCCCGAATCGACGAGGAGCGCGCGTGGGAGCAGCACGGACGGCGTTCGCACGCGCGAACGCCCGGCTGGGTGTGCTCGCCGGTCTCGCCGCCGTCGTCCTGCTGCTCGCCGGCCTCGGCGCCGGAGTCCTCGACGCCCTCGCGGGTGCGGCCACGGGCGGCCTGCGCACCGGGCTCGCCGCGACGACCGGCACCGACGGCGCGGCTCGCTGGCAGATCCGGCTCGCCGACGACCCCGACGCCCAGGCCGCGGCCGCGGCCGCCGTGCTCGACCGCATGCTCGTGCCGAACGGCGCCGCGTGGAGCCGCAGTGTCGAGACGGCCCCCCTCGCCGCCACGGTCGGCACGGCTGGCGACGGGGAGCCGTTCGGCGCCGTGCTTCTCGCCGACCCGGCCCTTCCCGACCGTGCCGAACTCGTCGACGGTGCGTGGGCCGACGCCCCTGACTCGATCGCCGCGGCCGACGCCGAGGGCGCTCGCGCGGCGACCCTGCACGCCGGCGCCGCTGCCGACCTCGGACTCGCCATGGGCGACCTCGTCACCCTCGACGGCGACGAGGCACGCCGCCTGCTCGTCGTCGGCACCTGGCTGCCGGCCGACCCGAACGATCCGGCCTGGTTCGGGGAGCCGATCGTCGCGACGGGTGCGGTCGAGGGCGCTGCGGGGCCGTTCGTCGTCGAAGAGGACGCGATGACGGATGTCCCGGCCGCGGTCGTCGTGCGCTGGACCGCCCTGCCCGACACGGCGAAGCTGACGCCAGACCTGGCCGCGGCGCTGCGTGCGACCCTGCCGAACGTCGAGCCCGCGCTGCGCGACCGGCCCGAGCTCGGGTCGAGCGGACTCGGCGCGACGGGCGACCTCGGCGCAACCCTCACGCGCCTGCTCGCAGGCATCGGCGCCGTGCGCGCCGTCGCGCCGCTCCCCGTGCTCGTGCTCGCGTTCGCGGGCCTCGCCGCGATCACCCGACTCGCAACACTGCTCGGCGCGGCCCGGCGGTCCGAGACGACGCTGCTTCGCGCGCGCGGCGCCTCGGCCCAGCGCCTTGCCGGCGAGACCGCCCTCGAGGTGCTCGTCGTCGGCGCGCCCGCCGCGATCATCGGAGTGCTCGTCGCTGAGGCGGCGCTGGCGCTCACCCGCCCCGGGGAGGCCCGCGACCCGGGCATCGCGTGGCTCGTGGCATCCGTCACCGTGCTGGCTGCGGTCGTGATCGTCGCAGGCCGCGCCTTCATCGACGCGCGGCGGCCCGTCGTGCGCGGCTCCGGCGACGAGGTCGGCCGCGCACCGCGCACCGCGGTCGCCGGAGGCGCGCTGCTGATCGCGGTCGCCGCGGCGATCGCGCTGTGGCAGTTCCGGCTCTACGGGTCGCCGCTCGTGACGAGCGCGTCGGGCGGGGTCGACGTCGATCCGGTGGCCGTGCTCGCGCCCGTGCTCGTGCTGCTCGCCCTCTCTCTGCTCGCGCTCGGCCTGACCGGGCCGGTCGGCGCGGTGCTCGAACGCCTCGCGGCGAGCCGACCGGCCCTCGTGCCCGCGCTGCCGATGCGCCAGCTCGCGCGGCGCGCGGCGCTCTACGCGTCGGCGTCGTTCGTGACGATGCTCGCGGTCGCCGGCCTCACCCTCACCGCGGCCTTCGCGGGCGCGTGGCAGGCGGTCGACCGCCAGATGTCGGCGCTCACCGCTGGCGGCGAGGTGCGAGTGGCGTTCGCCGGCCGCGACCTCGTGCGCGGTCCCGACCCGCTCGCCGTCACCGATCCGTTCGCCGAGGACGACGCCATCACGGCCGACGCCCCGGTGTTCCGCGGCGAGATCCGGCTCGGCTCCGATCCGGCCACGCTCGTCGCGGCGCCGGTCGGCGAGCTCGCGCAGGCGGCGCCCGGCACCGGCGCCGATGCCGTCGGCGACCCGCTCGCGGCGTCGTCGGCGGCGGCGGGCGCCGCACTTCCCGAGGGTGCGTCGAGACTCGCCGTCGACGTCACCGTGCAGGCACCGGCCGGTACCGGCGGGCGGGTTGCGGTGTCGACCTGGGTGCTCACCTCAGACGGCGCCGCGACGCGCCTGCCCGCGGGCGAGATCGAGATCGCCGCGGGCACGGGCACGGTCGAGTCCGAGCTGCCGGATGCCTCGGGGCTGCGCCTCATCGGCCTGCAGGCGTCGCTCGTGGGCGCCCCGGGGGCCGATGACGTGCGCGTCGAGTTCGACGGCATCGCGGTCCACGGCACCGCGGTCGACGGCACGTCCGACGACGGCGTCGCGACCGACCTCGCCGTCGACAGCCCGGTCGCGCTCTCGTCGACCGAGCCCGAGGCCCGTGCGAAGCTGACGACCGGTGGCAGCGACCCGCTGCCCGTCGTGCTCGCCGATGAGCTCGCCACGCGCATCTCGGCCGAGGTCGGCGACCGGTTCGCCTTCCGCGTCGTCACGGGCGGTGCCGAGCTCGAGGCCGTCGTCGCCGGCACGGTGCCCGTCGTGCCGACGGCAGGCACGAACGCCGTGTTCGTGGACCTCGGGGCGCTGAGCCGTGCGGCCTTCGACGAGGGCAGCGGCGTGCCGGCGTTCGGGGAACGGTGGCTCGCGACATCCGACCCCGATCGCGTCGCGAGCACACTCGAAGCCGACCGGCGCACGGCGCTGTCGGCGACGACGCGCGCCGACGTGTCGTCGGCGACCCTGATCGGCCCCGCCGTCACCGCCTTGTGGGTGGGATGTGCCGGTGCGCTCGCCCTGGCGCTGATCGCGCTCGTCGCGCTCGCGAGCGCACTCGGCTCGGCGCGATTCGGCGAGGTCGTCGTGCTGCGCGCACTCGGGGTCCCCGCACGCACCCAATCGCGTTCGAGAGCGGCCGAACTCGCCGTGACGGTCGGCACCGCCATCGCCATCGGAGGCGCCATCGGCGTCGCGACGGCCCTCGTCACCGCGCGGGAACTCGCGCACGCCGCGGTCGCCGGCACCCCGTCCTCGGTCGTGGCGCCGTTCGCGATCGGGTGGGGGCCGTGGCTCGCCGTGCTCGCAGGGTTCGTGGTGCTCGCCGCAGTCGTCATCGTGTTCGCCGCCCGCTCGGTGCGGCGACTCGCCGCCCGCCCCGGCCTCAGGCAGGAGGAACGATGAGCGCGCGACACCACTCCCACCTCTCGTCGCCGGGGCTCATGCGACGGCAGTTCTTCGCGGCGCCGGTCGCGTCGATCCTGCTCGCCCTGCTCGTCCTCGCCGGGGCACTGCTCGCGACCGCGGTACCGCGCGCCGTCGCCGCGATGCACACCGCGGCCCTCGGCGAGCGGCTCGCCGAGTTCCCGGCTCGCGAACTCGACGTGCTCAACTCCACGCGCGCACAGCCCGGGCTCGGCCCGTCGGCGACGGGGACCACCCTGCCCGACGGCGTCGACGCGGTCTGGGGCGGGCAGGAGGAGCACCTGGCGGACATCCGCGCCCGCATGCCCGAGCCGCTCGCCGCGGTCACCGGCGACCCCCTGACGGTGCTGTTCACGGCCCCATCCGATGCCCTGCCCGCAGGCGCGGCCCCCGGGTCGATCTCGTACCAGCTGTCCACGGGGTTCGACCCTCGGCTGCGCGAGCACGTCACGCTCACGAGCGGCGAATGGCCCGCGGTGCTCATCGGTGACGCACCGGCCCCACCCGTGATCGAGGGTGGATTCACCGGCCCGCCCGCACCGGCGCCGACCGATGAGCCGATCGAGATCATGCTCGCCGATCCCGTCGCCGCCGAGATGGCCTGGGAGCTCGATGAGGTGCGCACGGTGCCCGTCGGCGGCGAGCGCCAGGAGGTCCGGCTCGTCGGCACCTTCGCCGCAGTCGACCCCGACGACGGGTTCTGGACCCACGTCCCCGTCGCGCTCGAGCCCTCGGTCGCGTTCTCGGCCGACGGGAACCTGCGCATCACGGGTACGGGGTTCGCCGACCCGAACTCGTGGGCCGCGTACGTGCAGACCCAGCCGCAAACGACGATGGACTCATGGTTCCCGACGCTGGCCGATCGGGTGCGCGCCGACGAATCCGCCGAGCTGCGGGCAGCGATCGACGAATTCACGAGCGAGGCGTACCCGCTCGGCACGGGCTTCGGCGACTTCGCCTTCTCGCCCGTCGGCGAAGTGACGTTCTCGACCGGGCTCGACGATGCGCTGGAGTCGGCGGCGCTCGCGGCCGGCGCCACCGATGCGGTGCTCGCGACGATCGCGTCGGGCCCGATCGGCGTCATGGTGGCGGTGCTCCTGCTCGGTGCGCGCGTGGTGTTCGAGCGGCGGCGCACGGGGCTCGAGCTCGCCGCAGCCCGCGGCGCGTCCGACGGCGCGCTCCGGGGCGTCCTCGCGTTCGAGGGCCTGGTCATCGGCTTGCCCGCCGCGCTCGTCGGCGGCGCCCTCGGAATGCTCCTCGTGCCCGCCGACGCAGGCCCCGCCGGGTGGATCGTCGCCGCGGTGTTCGCACTCACCCCCGCGGCGCTGCTCGTCGCGTCGGTGCCCGCACTCAGCCCCCTCCGGCGCGCTCGCGCCGATGTGCGCGTGCGCGGTGGAGGCCGTCGACGGTGGATCGCCGAGGCGGCGGTGGCGATCATCGCGATCACGGCGGTGGCGCTGCTGCTGCGGCGCGGCCTCGCGACGTCGGCCGCCGAGGTCGGCGTCGACCCGCTGCTCGCGGCCGTGCCGCTGCTGCTCTCGCTGCTCGTGTGCCTCATCGTGCTGCGGCTCTACCCCCTGCCGCTCGCAGCCCTCGTTCGCCGCACGACCCGGAGGCGCGACCTCGTGCCGTTCCTCGGCTCGGCCAGGGCCCTGCGCGACCCCTCGGCGGGCATCGTGCCGGTGCTCACCGTCGTCGTCGGCGTCTCGGTCGCGGTGTTCTCGGCGGTCCTGCTCGGCACCGTGCAGACCGGTGTCGCACGCGCCGCCGACGCCCGGGTCGGTGCCGACGCGGCGGTCACCGGAACGCCGTTCACACTCGAGCAACAGGCCGCGTTCGCCGACGTGCCCGGCGTCGAGGCGATCGCACCGGTGTACTCGACCGCGCCAAGCACGATCGAGATCGACGGCCGCGTGCGCACGACGACGCTCATCGTGGTCGACGCCGACGAGATGCGGCGGGTGCAGGCGGGGCGCGCCGGCGCGACGCCGCTGCCGGACGGGCTCCGCGAGGGCGGCGGGGGTCCCGTGCCCGTCGTGATCTCGCAGTCCGTCGCCGACTCGATCGAGGGCGCCGAGACCGTCGAGCTCGACGGCGAGGAGTTCGAGGCGCTCGCGGTCGTCGACGGCCGCACCGCGTACTCGCCGCGCGCGAGCTGGGTGCTCATGGACCGCTCGCACGCCGACTCGTTCGCCGATTCGTTCGTGCCGCGCACCGTCCTCGTGCGGTTCGCGCCGGGTGCCGATGCCGACGCCGTCACCGCGTCGCTCGTCGAGATCGCAGGCCCTGAGGCGACGGTGACGACCCCGTCGATGCTGCTCGACGACCTGCGCTCGGTCTCGACGACGAGCGGCCTCATGGTCGCGCTCATCGCTGCGATCGTGCTCTCGAGCCTGCTCACCGCCCTCGCGATCGTGCTCACGCTCGTCGTCGGGCGGCCGGCGCGCGAACGTCTGCTGCCACTGCTGGCGACCCTCGGCCTGCGCCGACGCGGCGAGCGTGCGCTCGTCGCGTGGGAGGTCGGGCCCGTCGTCGTCGTCGCGCTCATCGCGGGCGCGCTGCTCGGCGCCGCGCTGCCGTTCGTCGTGCTGCAGGGCGTCGACCTGCGCTCGTTCACCGGCGAGGACGCGCAGCCCACGGTCGTCTTCGACCCCGGGCTCATCACGGCGGTGCTCGCGGGCGCCGTGCTCGTCACGGCCGCCGCCGTGCTGCTCGCGACGCGCATCGGCGGCGACGTGAACGCATCGCGTGCGCTGCGCGCCGAAGAGGAAGGATGAACCATGGCCACCGCATCCGAACCGCACATCCTGTGCACCGACCTCGTTCGCATCTTCACCGCCGATGGCGTCGAAGTGCAGGCGCTGCAGGGCCTGAACCTGCGTGTCGACGCGGGCGAGATGGTCGCGGTGGTCGGCGCGTCGGGTTCGGGAAAGTCGACCCTGCTGACCATCCTCTCGGGTCTCGACACCGCCACAGCGGGTGTCGCCCGCGTCGCGGGCCACGACCTGCTCACCATGGGCTCGCGCGAGCGCGTCGCGTATCGGCGCCGCACCGTGGGCTTCGTGTGGCAGCAGACCTCGCGGAACCTGCTCCCCTACCTCACGGCCGCCGAGAACATCGCGCTCGCGATGAACGTCGCCGGCGGTCGCCGCGGCGCGGCACGGGCGGCCCGCATCGACGACCTGCTCGGCCTGCTCGAGGTCGGCGACGCGCGCGACCGCCGACCCGGCGAACTGTCGGGCGGGCAGCAGCAGCGCGTCGCGATCGCCGTCGCCCTCGCGAACGAACCCCTCGTGCTGCTCGCCGACGAACCGACCGGCGAGCTCGACGAATCGACGTCGGCGGCCGTGCTCGAGGCGATGCGCGGCGTCAACCTCGAGCTCGGGGTGACCACGCTCATCGTCACGCACGACCCCGGAGTGTCGGGTCATGTGCGCCGCACCGTGCAGATCCGCGACGGCCGCACCTCGACCGAGGTGCTGCGCTCGACCCGCGTCGACGAGCACGGGCAGGAGCAGCACATCGCCGAGGAGTTCGCCGTGCTCGACCGCGTCGGCCGGCTGCAGCTGCCGCACGACTTCGTGCAGGCGCTCGAGTTGCGCGACCGGGTCCGCCTCGCGCTCGAGCCCGACCACGTCGGCGTGTGGCCGGGTGACGAGGGGCGAGCGGATGTCCCCCACTCGGCGACCCCGCAGGCCGGGGCCTCCGACACGCCGAGGCGGCGCCCGCGGCACGCGGCCGGGACATCCGATGCCGAACCGGCGGCCGGGACATCCGATGCCGATTCCCGACCCGAGAACGCGGCCGCGGCCGCGACACCCGACACCGAACCGGCGGCCGGGACATCCGATGCCGATTCAGGACCCGAGGAGGAACGATGACCTCATTGCGCGCCGAATCCGTGAGCCGGGTGTTCGAGGGTCGCGGCGGTGCCGTGCATGCCGTCGATGACGTGTCGCTCGAGGTGCGACCGGGCGAGCTGCTCGTCGTCACGGGCCGCTCGGGCGCCGGCAAGACGACGCTCCTGAACCTGCTCGGCGGGCTCGATCGGCCCACGTCGGGCCGGGTGGTGCTCGGCGACGACGAGTTGTCGACGCTCGACGAAGACGCGCTCGCGACCGTGCGACGCGACCGGCTCGGCTATGTGTTCCAGTCGTTCGGACTTATCCCCGTGCTGTCGGCGGCCGAGAACGTCGAGGTGCCGCTGCGGCTCGCACGCATGGACCCGGCCGAGCGCGAGGCGCGGGTCGCCGAATCGCTCGAGCTCGTCGGCCTCGCGGCGCACGCCGCACAGCGCCCCTACGAGCTCTCGGGCGGTCAGCAGCAGCGCGTCGGCATCGCGCGGGCGCTCGCCGCGCGCCCACAGGTGCTGCTCGCCGACGAGCCGACCGGCCAGCTCGACAGCGGCACCGCCGCGACCGTCATGGACCTCATCGGCGAACTCGTGCACGCCCGCGGAGTTTCGGCCGTCGTGACGACCCATGACGCCGCACTCGTCAGCCGCGCCGACCGCGTGCTCGAACTGCACGACGGCCGGGTGCGCGCGCCCGACCGCGGCGCCCCTCGCTGATCGGTTTCGCCGGCGCGGGTCGCAGGATGAACTGAGCGACACGCCGAGTCGCCCCCGGCGAGTCGCTCAGATCATCCTTCAACTCGGCGAGCGCGACCCGTCAGCGCACGCGCACCGACAGGCACGTGACGCAGCCCTCGAGCTTCTCGAACTCGCTGATGTCGACGGTCACGACGCGGTAGCCGAGCGCCGACAGCATCGCCGCCGTCTGCGGTGCCGAGGCCGACATGAGGAGCGACGTGGGGCTGAGTTCGACGACCGCCACGCCCTCGGGCTCGGGCACGGGCATGAAGGTCGCGAACACGCTGGTCACGTCGAGCAGTGCGGGGTCGCCGATGATCGTGCCGTCGGGCAATGCCGTCGCCGCGCTCTTCAGGTGCAGCGCCTTCGTGATCGGCACCGCGACCACCTGGTAGCCGTGCGGCGTGAGCAGCTCGCGCAGCTGCCGGATGCCCTCGGCATTCGTGCGCGACGACGCGCCGACGTAGACGACGGGCCCGACCTTCAGCACGTCACCGCCCTCGAGCGTTCCCGGCGATTCGATGCGCTCGACGGTGATGCCCGCGATCGAGCGCACCGTGCGCTCGACGGCCTCGGTCTCGGGCCTGCGCGACTCGGCGCCCGGGCTCGTGATCACGGCGAGGTCGCCGAACATCACGACGGTGTCCTCGACGAACGCCGAGTCGGCCAGTTCGGGCGCGGCATCGATCTCGAGGGTCTCCCAGCCTTCGGCCGCGAGCGCGGCGCAGTAGTTGTCCCACTGCTCGTCGGCGAGTTCCTGGTCGACGGGACGGCGCTCGAAGTGCGTGAGCTCGCCCTCGTCGAGATTCGACGCGGGGATGCGCACGAGCGCGATGCGGCGCGGCGGCCACTCGGGCGTGTGACCGAGGATGCCCCGCATCACGCGCGGCGCGATGAAGACCTCGGCGAGGATCACCGCGATGATGAAGATCAGGTTGAGGCTCACGAGCGAGCTGACCACGAAGATGAACAACGCCCCCGAGAAGGGGTTGCGCGATGTGGCTCCCACCGTGAACGTCGTCGCGATGAGCGCCGCGAGGCATGCCGACGCGAACCCTGTGAGCAGGGCGAGGAACCACGCGCGCGTCGCGCCGAGTGCGTTCGCGACCACGAGCAGCACCCAGGTGATCGTGGCCGTGAACGCGAAGTGCCCGAAGACCTGCCCGAACACCGTGGGCGCCTGCCCGTTGCCGATGAAGAACGCGAGCACCGCCGCGGCGAGCGCGGTCAGCGCGACCGCCGCGGCGGAGAGCAGCACCGCCACCGTGCGTCGCGCCGGGCTGGCCTCGGGTGTGTACCGGGCAGGGGCGGACGAGGGTGACGGAACGGGGGAGGTCATGGCACGAGCCTACTGGCCGCGCCGGGCCCTCATCGTGCGGCGTCGAGGCGCGCGCGGGCGAGGCGCTCGGCGGCTTCGAGGGTCGTCGCACCGCGCTGCTCGGCGTCGCGCAGCACCGAGGCGACCGTGTCGCCGATGCCCGCGATGCGCGCGTCGAGCGCGGCCTGATCGGCGTCGGGTTCGCTCGCGACATCGAGGTAGATGACCCCGCCGGCGTTCGCGACGAAGTCGGGCGCCCACACGATGCGCCGCTCGGTGAGGAGTCGTGCGACGTCTCGCGAGGCGAGCTGGTTGTTCGCTGCACCGACCACGGCACGCACCCGGAGCTCGTCGACGACTTCGGGCGTCAGCACGCCGCCGAGGCCGCACGGCACGAACACGTCGGCATCGACGCGGTGCGCGTCGGCCGGGTCGACCCACGTGGCGCCGAGCTCGTCGGCGAGCGCACGCTTGTCGACCGCGACATCGGTCACGGTCAATCGCGCGCCGGCGGCCGCGAGGCTGCGCGCGAGGCGACCGCCCACCTGGCCGAGGCCCGAGATGACGAGGTGTCGGCCGGTCGCGTCGGTCGAGCCGAACACGTGGCCGAGGGTGGCGATGATCGAGGCGTGCACGCCCGCGGCGGTGGCGTCGGCGGGCTCGCCGACCCCGCCCTGCTCGGCCGGAAGGCCGCAGACGTGCTCGGTGCGCTCGTGCACCACGGCCATGAGCTCGGCGCTCGTGCCGACGTCTTCGGCGGTCATGTAGGCGCCACCGAGGGACTCGACGGCGTCGCCGAGGTCGAGCATCGCGTCGCGCTTCTGGTTCTCGTCGAGCGTGACGCCCGCGGGGATCGCGACGACCGACTTGCCGCCGCCGCGTGCGAGACCGGCCGCGGCGTTCTTCAAGGTCATCGCCTGCGAGAGGCGCAGGGCGTCGGCGAGGGCGTCGGTCCAGTGGCCGTAACGCCAGAGGCGTGCGCCGCCGAGGGCCTGGCCGAGCCGCGTCGAATGCACGGCCACGACGATCGTGAGGCCCGAGCGAGGGCCGCGGGTGACGAGCACCCGTTCGTGGTCGGGCGCCTCGGTGGGAAGTGCTGCGTTGACCTCGGCTGCAGGGGCCGGGGCGTGTGTGATCGTCATCGATCGTTCTCCTCGAATCATCCGCTTCGTGGGCGGAACCGTGCCCGCGCCTCGTGAGCGCAGGTTCACTTCAAGGGTACCGCCGCGCGCATGCCGCGGCGCGCCTGCGAGCGTCAGTGGAAGAAGTGCCGCTCGCCCGTGAAGTACATCGCGATGCCGGCCTCGCGGGCCGCCGCGATGACCTCGTCGTCGCGCACCGACCCGCCGGGCTGCACGACCGCGCGCACCCCGCCATCGATGAGGATCTGCAGTCCGTCGGCGAACGGGAAGAAGGCGTCGGATGCCGCGACCGAGCCGGCGGCGCGCTCGCCCGCTCGCTCGACCGCGAGCTTGCACGAGTCGACCCGGTTGACCTGCCCCATGCCGACGCCCACCGAGGCCCCGCCCGAGGCGAGCAGGATCGCGTTCGACTTCACGGCCCGGCACGCGGTCCATGCGAACTCGAGGTCGGCGAGGGTGGCGTCGTCGACCGGCTCGCCCGCTGCGAGGGTCCATTCGGACGCCGGTGAGAAGTGGCGGTCGGCCTGCTGCAGGAGCGCACCGCCCGACACCTGACGCAGCTCGACCGCAGTGGGGGTGAACCCCTCGGGCAGCGTGAGCAGTCGGATGTTCTTCTTCTGCGTGAGCAGCTCGACGGCCTCGGCCTCGAACGCGGGAGCCACGAGCACCTCGGTGAAGATCCCCGAGACGGTCTCGGCCATCTCGCGGGTGACCGTGCGGTTGGCGGCGATCACGCCGCCGAACGCGGAGACCGGGTCGCACTCGTGCGCGCGCCGGTGGGCGTCGGCGATGGGGTCGGATGCCCCGAGCGCGGCGATCGCGATGCCGCACGGGTTCGCGTGCTTGATGATCGCGACGGCGGGCTCGTCGAAGTCGAAGGCGGCCCGCACGGCCGCGTCGGCGTCGACGTAGTTGTTGTACGACATCTCTTTGCCGTGCAGCTGCACGGCCTGGGCGATGCCGGGGCGACCGCCCATCGATGAGTAGATCGCGGCCTTCTGGTGCGAGTTCTCGCCGTAACGCAGGTCGGCGTCCTTCGTCCACGTGCCGCCGACCCACGCAGGGAAGGGCGACTCGTCGGCGGGCTGGTCGGGGGCGATGACGCTGCCGATGTACGACGCGACGGCCACGTCGTATGACGCCGTGTGCCGGAACGCCTCGCGGGCCAGCGACGCGCGCTGCGCGAGCGTGGTCCCGCCCTGCTCGACCGCGGCGATGATCTCGTCGTAGCGATCGGGTGAGACGACGACGGCGACGTTGGCGTGGTTCTTCGCCGACGCGCGCACCATGGCGGGGCCGCCGATGTCGATCTGCTCGATGACGGCATCGGGCGCGGCGCCGGCCGCGACGGTCTCGGTGAAGGGGTAGAGGTTCACGACGACGAGTTCGAAGGGCTTGATGCCGAGCTCGGCGAGCTGGCGCTCGTGGTCTTCGAGCCGCAGGTCGGCGAGCAGGCCCGAGTGCACCCCGGGGTGCAGCGTGCGCACGCGACCGTCGAGATGCTCGGGGTATCCGGTGACCTCGGGAACCTGCGTGACCGGCAGGCCGGCCGCCGCGATCGCCGCACCGGTGCCGCCGGTCGAGACGATCTCGACGCCCGCGCCCACGAGTGCGGTCGCGAGCTCGACGAGTCCGCGCTTGTCGCTCACGGCGACGAGCGCACGGCGAACGCGCACGAGGTCGCGTTCGCGGTAGAGGCTCGGGTCGATCGAATGGGTGCTCATGATCGTGCGAGTTCCTTCAGGTCGAGGTGCGAGTTGGCGATGTCGAGCACGGCCTCGATGAGCAGGCGCCGCTCGACGGGCTTGATGCGGTCGTGCAGGGTCGACTCGGTGTCGTCGGGCAGCACGGGGATGCGCTCCTGCGCGATGATCGGGCCGCCGTCGACCGAGTTGTCGACGACGATGAGGCTCGCGCCGGTCTGGTCGACGCCCGCGGCGAGCGCGTCGCGCACGGCGTGCGCACCTGGGAACTCGGGCAGGTAGGCGGGGTGCGTGTTGATGAGGAACGGCGAGAACGCGTCGACGACGGCGGGCGGCACGAGGCGCATGAGGCCCGACAGCACGACGAGGTCGGGCTCCCAGCGGCGCACCTCTTCGATGAGGGCGGCGCCCCAGGAGTCGCGGTCGGGGTACGCGGTGAACGGCACACTGAAGGTCGGGATGCCGAACTCCTCGCCGAGCACGAGGCCGTCGGCCTGCCGGTCGGCGCCGATCGCGACGACCCGGGCCGGGAACTCGGCGTCTTCAGCGGCTTCGAGCAGGGCCCGGAGGTTCGACCCTCCGCCGGAGATCAGCACGACGAGCTTCTGCACCCCTCGAGCCTACCGGCAGCCGTCAGGCCCCGAATGCCGTGGACCACGGCTCCGCCGCGGTCGACCTATCGACGTGGCGCCGTCACGCGCCGACGCGCACTCGGCCCCTTCGTCTGCACTCGGGCCGCGAACCCGCCCGAGATCGAGCCGATGCCCACGGTTGCGGCCGCGATGCCCGCGACCGCCCATACGTCGGGCCCGACGCCGGCGAGCCGCCCCGGGCCGACTGCGCCGCCCGACCACCACGCGAGCAGCCCCATGACGAGCGCCGCGACGAGCGCCGCCCCGGCGCCGACCGCGATCGGGCGCCACCACGGCATTACATCGACCGGCGCCACCGGGCCGGCCCCGGGCCATCCGCTCGGCGGTTCACCAAGCACGAGCCGGGCACCGATGAACGCGGCGAGCACGGGCACGAGCAGCCAGAGCACGCCGAAGACCGGCGCCGCGCCGGGGATCGCCCCGAGCAGCGGAATGCCGGGCACGGGCCCGAGCAGCGTGCCCCCGGGTGCCACGATCGTGCCCGTGCCGAGGGCGAATCCGGGGCCGAGCATCCATGCAGCGGTCCACACGACGAGGTTCGGCAGGAACGCGAGCTCACCGACGACGAGCGCGATGCTGCCGTCGATGCCCGCGCCGAGCGACTGCGAGAGCCCCGCGATCGTCGCATAGTCGAGCGTGATCAGCACCGCCACGAACACGGCCGCGACGCCGAGCAGCGCGAACGCGGCCCCCGCACCGATGCGCACTGCCGCGCCGATCGCGTCGAGGACGCCGGGTGGCAGCTGACTGAGTCGTTCGCGGAGGAATCCGCCCGCGATGTCGGTCGGGGACGGTTCGCGCAGGGTCTCGGCCACCGCGCCGATCGCGACGCCGATCGCCACCGTGAACGCGGGCAGCAGCGTCGCCTGCCCGACCGAGGCGCGCGCGACGTCGGCGCCGGCGACGAGCGCCAGAGCGCAGCCCACCGCTGCGTACACGACGACCGCGGCGACCGACCCCGTGATCGAATGCCCGCCGGCGGCCGACCGGCGGCCGATCCGACGGCCCGCGGCAACCGAGAGCAATGCGAAACCGAGCAGCGCGATCGTGATCGGGAACGGCTCGCCGGCTCCGGGAAGGCCGAGGCCGCCCGCCGTCACCGGGTCGAGCTGCACGGTGAGATCGACGCCGTGGCCGAGCAGCCACACGTCGGCCGCGGCGCGCAGGAACACGGTCGCGTCGACCGCCAACCCGTACTGCACCGCCCAGAGCAGCATGAGCGGGACGAGGGCGATGCCGAGTCCGATGAGCGCCGCGACGGCGGCCTCGAGTGCGGCCAGCAGGGCGATCGTCGTGCGTCTCATTCCTCGGGGAGCCTATCCCGAGGCGGCCGCCTCAGCCGACAGGACGTGCGGGGTCGGCGCGATGCTCGGCGGCTTCCGCCCGGTCGCCGCCGTCGAACACCGCCGTGTCGCCGGGCGCGACAGCGGAATCGGGATCGATGCCGGCGGTGTCGGATGTCGCGACGCCGGCGGTCTCGTCGCGCTCGGCTCGTTCCTGCTCGAGCTCGGCGACCTCGGCCGCCGGCCGGCGGAGCAGCTCGACGAGCAACAGGGCCACGAGCGCCAGGACCACCGTGAGCACGACGGTGCTCGTCGCGAGCGGTCGCGAGAACAGCACGACGACGGCCGCGACCACTGCGATGGCGACGTAGGCGACGGTGCGCCAACGGTCGAGGGCGACGCCGAACGATCCGGTCGTGACCCCGTGCGAGGCAGCCGCGCGACGCGCCGCCGCGAACCCCGACTCGGCGAACCCGCGCGCCGCGCGTGCCGGCCGCCACGGCCCCGAGAACCAGGCGATCACGGCGACGAGCAGCCCGAGCACGAAGAACGCGACGATCGTCGACTGCATGAGCACGATGAGGTCGTCGTAGATCGCTTCGGCGGCATCGGCGGGCATGATCGACGGACTCACCGCCCCGACGAAGTACAGCCGGCCGATGCCGAGCCCGCTCGCCATGAGCAGCATCGTGAGCGCGAGGCCGCCCGCCGTCCACACGATCGCCCGCGATCGGCGCTTGGCCACGAGCACGCCGACGACGAGGAATGCGAGCACGATCCAGGGCAGCCACGTGCCCGCGGCGACCGCGAGCTGGTAGACGGTGCGGACGGTCACCAACGCGTCGGCCTGGGCGACGACGATGCTGCGCTCGATCACCGGGATCTGCGCCGCGAAGTCGACCCCCTGCTCCTCGAGTCGCTGCTTGACCGCCTCGATGATCGGGCCCAGTTGCACCGAGAGCGTGCCGTCGCCGCCGATCTCGAGGGCGGCGTTCGGGTCGCCCTGGATCGCGGCGACCGCCTGTCGGTGCGACGCCCGCAAGGCGGCCGCCCAGATGTCGGCGAACGCGGGCGACGTGATCACCCGGTCGACCACACTGTCGACGAGTGACTGCAACCCCTGGGCGGCGGGTGCCTCGAGGAGGCCCAGCGCCGCCTCGGCGCGCGGCGGCAGGTCGAGGGCTCGGATGCCGTCGAAGACGTCGGAGGTCAACTGCGGGATGTCGACCTGCTCCTCGATCGCCGCCGTGACCTGGTCACTGATGTACGCCTGCACGGCCGGGTCTTCGGCGAGCGGCGCGAACGTGGCCACGAACCGGTCGGTGTCGACGAGTTCGAGCCGCGCCCAGCCGCTGATCACCGCGACCGGCGCGAGCAGCAGGCCCACGACGACGAGCACGATGGCAGCAGCCGTGCGGCCACGGCCACGGCCGCGTCTGGTCGGCGCGGCCGGCTCGGTCGTCGCGGTGAAGTCCTCACCGAGATCGGCCGTGGCGGTGGAATCGGCGCGCAGCCGCGCGTTCTCTGCCTCGAGTAGCGCCACACGCGCCTCGAGTTCGGTCTTGGTCATGGCAGCCATGAGGACCCCCCTCTGCGATGAGGCTAGCGCCCACGGCGGCCTGGGCGCATCACGTTCAATGGATGAATGCCTTGAGTCCGATCATCACGATGCCGAACGCCGCGGTCGCGAGGGCGCCGAGGATCTGCATCGGCCACGGCGAACCGCGCCGCCGGAAGGCGATGAATCCCAGGACGGCCAAGACGACGACGCCGGCCCACAGCGCGACCCAGAGCGCCAGTGCATCGTCGATCGCACGGGTCGCGCCGAGCAGCAGGATGAACAACGGAATGAATGCCGACAGCAGCAGACCGAGCGATCGCCGCAGCGAGGCGGTGAAGGCCTCACGGAGGCCCAGGTCCTCGTGCTCGTCGAGACCGTGGCGCGCGACGGTTCCGGCGTACACGTGCGCCGCCCAGAACACGATGACGGTCGCGAACACCTTCCAGAACACGGGCCAGACGGTCGCCTCGCCGGCGCTGGCCACGACGATCATGCCCGATACGAGGATGACCCCGTACACGGCTTCCTCGGTGATGAACGCGGAACGCACCAGGAACGCGGCCGTCTCATTCCCCGACTTCGATCGCGAGGATCCGTCGACACTCATGACGCCATGGTACTGATCGCATCACCTGGGTTGGCCCCTGTTTTGGGGATACTGAGTTTTACTCGATTTGTTTCGAGCGGCGCCACCCCGGGAGTAACGTGCGGCGTGAGCCCTGAGACTCCTCTCGGGTCCCGATGCGCCCAGTCGATGACCACACCCGAGCCGACTGGGACCGACAGTCACCCGCACGTTCATCGCGCCCGCGCACCGCCGCACCGTCTCCTTCGAGAGGACGCCGTCCGATCCGACCGGATCGGACTATCCCCGATCAGGAGGCGATGATGCCCCACACAACCCGAGCCCGAGCGTCCGAGAAATCCACACGGACGCGACGGACCCTCGCTGCAGGCGCGGCGAGCTGTCTGGCTGCAGCAATGATCATGGTCGCGGGCCCGGCACTCGCGGCGGACGGCCCGTTCGACATCAACGGCGAAGTGCCGGATGCCGGCACCACCGAGATCTCGGATCTGTTCGGAAACGTGAAGGAGCTCGGACCGCTCAACTCGAACACCACCAAGATCGGCGTCATCCACAATGACGCCGTGCCCACTCTGGGCGAGACCAACCCGAACTCGCAGGTCGACCTGCGCCGAGCCTGGCTGGACGTCGAGCGGGAGGCCGTCACCAACGACGATTGGCTGTACTTCGCCTGGGAGCGTGACAAGAACACGGGCAGCGGCTTCATTTCTTACGAATTCATGCAGGAGGAGGCGCCAGCCGCCTGCGACTACGATGGGTCGACCACTGCTGAACTGATCGCCGACTGCAATCCCTGGGCCAACCGTTCCGACGGCGACTTCATGATCCTGTGGGATCAGCAGGGCGGCAGCCTCGATCTGTTCCTGCGGGTCTGGGACGACAGCACGGGCACCCTGCTGCTCGGCGCGCCGACCGCACTCAATGCCACGGTGTCGCAGGCCGCCTACAGCGCGGACGGGTTCCGTGGTGAGGCCGCCGTCAACCTCACGGACACCATCTTCGGCGGGTCCACCGCGTGCCTCTCGTTCGCCAACACCATTCCGAGCACGGTGACCGGAAACTCAGACACCGCGGATTACAAGGACACGATCCTGGCGACGACACCGCCGATCAGCAACTGCACGACGACCACGGTGACCACGCCGAAGACCGGCGCCGGGGGCAACATCCCCGTCGGTGGCCTGTCGATCGGCACCGGCGTCGTGGCGGTGACGGACTCTGCTGAGGTCAGCCTGATCGGGGGCACTGCCACTCCGGCAGGCTCGGTGGCGTTCCACCTGTGCAAGCTGGACGCACCCGCCCTGTGCACCACCGGCGGCACGAGCGTCGGGTCGACGAACCTCACCGGTGCGGCGTATCCGGTGACCGTTTCGTCGCCGACCGCCTACGTGACCTCCGCCGGCCGGTACTGCTGGCGCGCGGAGTTCAGTGGCGACTCCGAGAACGGCATCCCCGGGTCCAGCGACTCGAGAGCGTCGGAGTGCTTCACCGTGAACCCGGTGACGCCGACCCTGGCGACCAGCGCTGGTGCTGATGTCTTCCTCGGCAACGCGGTCACGGACTCGGCCACACTGGGCGGGACGGCCACCCAACCGGCTGACCCGGTCATCAACCTGACCGGCACTGCGGGTCCGGCGGCTGGAGGAACGATCACCTTCGAGCTGTACGGGCCGGATGACTGCACCACGCTGGCCTACACGTCGCCGACGGTGGCAGTCAGCGGTAATGGCACCTACAACTCGCCTGCTCCGCAGTTCGTGCCCACCGCTCCCGGCGAGTACCACTGGGTTGCGGTGTACAGCGGAAGCCCGCCGAACACCAACGGCACCACCCACAACGCCGCGTGCACCGACGTGAACGAGGATGTGGTGGTCAACACCGTGCCCTCGTCACTGACGAGCGCGCAGAGGTGGGTGCCGAACGACTCGGTGACCGTGACGGCCGCCGCGGGCGGCAACCTGGCGGGCAACGTCGACTTCGAGCTGTTCGCAAACGCGACGTGCAGCGGCACCGCCATCTTCTCGCAGCTGAACGTCAGCGTGTCGGGAGCCTCGCCCCAGACGGTATTGACGAACAACACGACGGCTCAGCTGGCGAGTGGATCGTTCTCATGGCGAGTCAACTACGACAGCACCAACCCGGCGCAGGAGGACATCGCCGCCAGCTGCCACGAGACGTCGGTGCTGAGCATCGACAACGACATCAACGATTGATCGGAGGGAGACACCCGTGATCGGGAGGAGGCATCCGCTCGATCGCACCTGACACGGAGGGCCCCGTCGGCATCGCCGACGGGGCCCTCTCATGCGAGCAGCGGATGTCGCGACATCCGTTCGTTCGTTACAGTGCGGCGACAGCGCCCACGCTCCGCCGCTTACAGTGCGGCGTAGACCTCGCGCAGCAGCTGCGCGGTCTCGCTGGGCGTCTTGCCGACCTTGACGCCGGCGGCCTCGAGGGCCTCCTTCTTGGCCTGGGCGGTGCCTGCCGAGCCCGAGACGATCGCGCCCGCGTGGCCCATCGTCTTGCCCTCGGGCGCGGTGAACCCCGCGACGTAGCCGACGACGGGCTTCGTGACGTTGGCCTTGATGAAGTCGGCCGCGCGCTCTTCGGCGTCGCCGCCGATCTCGCCGATCATGACGATCGCCTTCGTCTCGGGGTCGGCCTCGAACGCGGCGAGCGCGTCGATGTGCGTGGTGCCGATGATCGGGTCGCCCCCGATGCCGATGGCGGTCGAGAAACCGAGATCGCGCAGCTCGTACATCATCTGGTAGGTGAGCGTGCCCGACTTCGACACGAGGCCGATCGGGCCCTTGCCGGTGATGTTCGCCGGGGTGATGCCGACGAGCGACTCACCGGGGCTGATGATGCCGGGGCAGTTCGGGCCGATGATGCGGGTCTTCTCGCCCTTCTCCTTGGCGTAGGCCCAGAACTCCGCAGAGTCCTGCACGGGCACGCCCTCGGTGATGATCACGAGGAGGGGGATCTCGGCATCGATGGCCTCGACCACGGCGTCCTTCGTGTACGCCGGGGGAACGAAGGCGATCGAGACATCCGCACCGGTCTTCTCGATAGCCTCGGCGACCGACGCGAAGACGGGCAGCTCGACGGGGTTGCCGTCCTTGTCGGTGTGCAGCACCGTGGTGCCCGCCTTGCGGGCGTTCACGCCGCCGACCACCTGGGTGCCCGCCGCGAGCATGCGCGCGGTGTGCTTCGAGCCCTCGCCGCCGGTGATGCCCTGGACGATGACCTTGTTGTCCTTGTTCAGGAAGATCGTCATTGTTGGAGTCCTGTTCCTCTCGCGACTACGCGGCGTTCGCCAGCTCGGCGGCCTTGTCGGCGCCCTGGTCCATGTTCTCGGCGAGGGTGACGAGCGGGTGCGCCGCCTCCTCGAGGATGCGACGACCCTCTTCGACCTTGTTGCCGTCGAGGCGCACGACGAGGGGCTTGTTCGCCTCCTTGCCGAGCTCGGCCAGTGCGCCGACGATGCCCTTGGCGACCTCGTCGCATGCGGTGATGCCGCCGAACACGTTCACGAACACGCTCTTGACCTGCGGGTCGCCGAGGATGATCGACAGGCCGTTGGCCATGACCTCGGCCGACGCGCCGCCGCCGATGTCGAGGAAGTTCGCGGGCTTGACGCCGCCATGGTTCTCGCCGGCGTAAGCCACGACGTCGAGGGTCGACATGACCAGGCCCGCGCCGTTGCCGATGATGCCGACCTCGCCGTCGAGCTTGACGTAGTTGAGGTCGAGCACCTTGGCCTTCGCCTCGAGCGGGTCGGCCGCCGCCTTGTCCTCGAGCAGCGCGTGGCCGGCGTGACGGAACTCGGCGTTCTCGTCGAGCGAGACCTTGCCGTCGAGGGCGATGATGTTGCCGTCTTCGTCGAGGATGAGGGGGTTGACCTCGACGAGCGTCGCGTCCTCGCCCTTGTACACCTCGTAGAGCTTCACGAAGACGTCGGCGACCGTGTCGACGAGCTCGGCCGGGAAGTTCGCGGCGACCGCGATCTCGCGGGCCTTCTCAACGGTCACGCCCGCGATGGGGTCGACCTCGATGCGCGCGAGCGCCTCGGGCTTCTCGACCGCGAGCTGCTCGATCTCCATGCCGCCCTCGACGCTCGTGAGCGAGAGGTACGAGCGGTTGGCGCGGTCGAGCAGCACCGAGAAGTAGAACTCCTGCGCGATGCGGGCGCCGCCCGCGACCATGACGCGCTTGACGACGTGGCCCTTGATATCCAGCCCGAGGATGGCCTTCGCCGCCTCGTACGCCTCATCGGGGTTCTTCGCGACCTTGACGCCGCCGGCCTTGCCGCGGCCGCCGGTCTTCACCTGGGCCTTGACGACCACGACACCGCCGAGCTTCTCGGCCGCGGCGCGCACCTCATCGGGCGTGTCCGCGATGATGCCCGGGAGCACCGGCACCCCGTAGTGTTCGAACAGGTCTCTGGCCTGGTACTCGTAAAGATCCACGCTCTACTTCCAATCGATCCGCACGCGCGGTCGCGCACAGGGGCTGGTGGGTGATGGACCCGGCCTTGAATCTCTCGAAGTCGAGATACTGCACGGGCCGACGACCATGCTACTCCCCTTGTCGGAAGCCCCGGAATCGAGTGACGTGCCTATCGTCCGAGATGCGCGGGACCGATGCGCGCGAACTCGTCGAGCGAGAAGACGAACTCGACGGGGACCTCGAAGAACCGTGCGATCCGCAGCGCGAGGTGCAGGCTCGGGTTGAACTCGCCGCGCTCGAGATAGCCGACGGTCTGGTAGTGCACGCCGATCGCCTCGGCGAGCTCGCGTCGTGAGACGCGGCGTTCGGCACGCAGCATCGCGACCCGGTTGTGCACGACGTCGGCTCGGTCGGCCCGATCAGGACGACCGCTCGCCCCTCTCTCGTCCCCGGCGACGCTCATACGCGCTGCAGCGCCGCCTGGCGCCGCGCCTCGATCGCCGAACCCGTCTCACGACGGGCGACCCGCCGCAGCAGCACCGGCGCGAGCAGGATTCCGGCGACGGCCCATGCTCCGACGACCGCGAACGCGATCGCGAGTTGCCAGCCGCCGCCGAGCTCGAACGCCCCGGCGCCCTCGGGAAGGAAAGCGCTGCGGAACGCGTGCCCGATCCAGTAGAGCGGAGATCCCTGCCCGATGACCTGCACCCACGCGGGCATCGTGGAGAGCGGCTGGATGAGCCCCGAGACCAAGGCGAGGGCGCCGACCGCGAGGAAGCCCCAACCGCCGACAGACCGGGGGTTTCGGAAGACGGTGCCGATGACGAAGCCGAACGTCGTCAGCGCGATGGTGCCGAGGATCAGCATTCCGGCGATCACCGCGAGTCCCGCGCCGTCGACGCCGAGCGATCCGCCCAGGATGACGGCGGCGATGACGATCGTCAGCACGATCGTCTCGATGAGCTCGCACATCGTGCGCGTGAGGATTCCGGTCGAGTAGGCCCGCAACCCGTTCGGGAGTGAACGGGATCGGATGAGCGTGCCGTCCTCACGTTCGGTCACGACGACGGTGGCGAGGCCGTAGCAGGTGATGAAGAGCAACTGGATCGTGAGGATGCTCGGCACGATGAACGAGGCGACAGCCACGCCGGGCGCGATCTCGGTGTCGCGATTGAGCCACAGGACGACGCCCACGATGGCGAGGCCGATGACCATGAATGCGGTCTCGCTCGGGGTGCGGAGCGAGATCCAGTGCTCGGTGATTCCGCGTCGGATCCCCGCACGTACGGCGTTGGCATTGGCGTTGGTGTTCATGCGGTCTGCACCTCACCCTGCGGGTCTCCGACGGGCACGGCCTCACTGCGGGCGACCATCGCGAGATAGGTCTCTTCGAGCGTCTGCGCACGCACTTGCAGCTCGGTGATGTCGGTGCCGGGTCGGTCGAGCAGCTCGCGCACGAACGGCACGGGATCGGCGGCGCTGTGCACGTGCCGCACTCCATCTTCACGCCACGTGATCTCGCTCGCACCGGCGACCTCGCCCGCGAGTTCCGCGGCGCTGCCGTTGGCGACGATGCGCCCGCCGTCGAGGATCAGGATCCGACCGGCGATCTTCTCGGCCTCGGCGAGGTCGTGTGTGGTGAGCAGCACTGTCGTTTCGTCGAAGTCGCTCAGCCGGTGGATGAGTTCGTGGAACTCGTGCCGGGCGACCGGGTCGAATCCCGACGTCGGCTCGTCGAGGAAGAGCAGTTCGGGCCTGCCGACGATGCCGATCGCCACGTCGAGCCGGCGACGCTGTCCGCCGGAGAGCGACCGCACCTGTGCGTCGCGGTGGGCGGCGAGTCCGACGAGTTCGAGGAGTTCCGCGGCCGGGTACGGACCTGGGCGATCGGATGTCGCGTACGGCTCGTACATCGCACCGAACTGTTGGAGCAACTGTCCGACGCGCCACCGGCCGTGGTCGCGCCACGATTGAAGGACGACGCCGACCTTCGCCCGCCACGCGTCGCCCGCGCGCTCGGGATTCTCGCCGAGCACCGAGACCTCGCCGCCAACCCGCTGGCGGAAGCCCTCGAGGATCTCGATCGTCGTGGTCTTGCCCGCACCGTTCGGACCGAGGAGCGCGACGACCTCGCCGCGATCGATCCGCAGGTCGATGTCGTCGAGCACGGTTCGACCCGAGTACTCCATGCGAAGGCCGCGCACGTCGACGACCGGTTCGGGAGTCATATCGCCCTCGCTCTCCAACAATGGAGCACTATGAGATGTAGCATCAATACTACATTTGTACGCATTCCGGTGCCAGTGATGTCCACAAGATGGACCTCAGTGGATTCAGAGCTTCTCGATCGGCGCGATCTTGATCAGGAGCTTCTTCTGCCCCGCGGTGTCGAAGGTGACGTGCGCGATGCGCTTCGTGCCCTCGCCCGTGACCTGGGTCACCCGGCCCTCACCGAAGTCGGAGTGGCGGATGCGGTCGCCGGCCTCGAGGGTGAGGTCGCCGTTGTCGCGCACGTTGCCGGTGACGCGGTTGGCCCACTCGGCCTTGGGCTTATCGGAGCGGGTGACGCTGAACCGCTCGAGGTCGCGGTCGCGGGTTCCCCACGCTCCGCCCGGCCTGCGCGCGTTGAGCGCCCGCGGCTGCGTGCCGCCCCGGCTCGTGGCCATGCCGGGCGACTGCCGCCAGTCGATGAGCCCTTCGGGGATCTCCTGCAGGTACCGCGACGGCATGGCCACGGCAACCTCGCCGAACTGCGCCCGGCTCATCGCGAGCGAGAGATGCAGCCGCTTGCGCGCGCGGGTGATGCCGACGTAGAAGAGGCGCCGCTCTTCGGCCGGGCCGCCCGGCTCGGAGGCCGACATCTGGTGGGGCAGCAAGCCCTCTTCGAGGCCGGTGAGGAACACCGCGTGGTACTCGAGGCCCTTCGCGGTATGCAGGGTCATGAGCGAGACGGTGCCCGACGCGTCGTCGATCTCGTCGGCGGCGGCGACGAGCGACACCTGGGTGAGGAAGTCGACGAGGGTCGCCCCGGGGTTCTCGCGGTCGAAGTCGCGGGTCTGCGCGACGAGCTCTTCGACGTTCTCGGCCCGGGTCTCGTCTTGCGGGTCGCGGCTGTTGCGCAGGGTCTCGAGCAGGCCCGAACGCTCGACGAGGAACACGAGCACGTCGGAGACCTTCGACGCGCCCTGGTTGGTGCCGGCCGCCATGCCCTCGGCCGACGGAACGAGCATCGCCGCCGCCTCGTCGAGCACCGTGGCGAGCGCCGTGATGGCGCCCGTGACCTTCGGCCCGAGCCCGAGACCCGATGCCTCGCGCATCGCCGCGCGGAAGGACAGCTCGTTCTGCTCGGCGAAGCTCGCGATCGCCGTCTCGGTCGCCGGGCCGATGCCGCGCTTGGGCGTGTTCAGGATGCGCCGCAGCGCGAGCTCGTCGAGCGGATTCGCGACCGCGATGAGGTAGGCCATCGCGTCCTTGATCTCGGCACGCTCGTAGAACTTCGTGCCGCCCACCACGCGGTAGGGCAGCGCTGAGCGCACGAAGATCTCTTCGAGTGCACGTGTCTGTGCGTTGGTGCGGTAGAACACGGCGATGTCGCGGTAGGCGACGCCGGCGCGGTGCAGCGACTCGATCTCGTCGGCCACGAACTGCGCTTCGTCGTGGGCGGTGTACCCCGTGTAGCCGATGATGGGGTCGCCGTCGCCGTCGGCCGTCCACAGCTTCTTGTCTTTGCGGTCGAAGTTGTTCGAGATGACCGCGTTGGCCGCCGACAGGATGTTCTGCGTCGACCGGTAGTTCTGCTCGAGCAGCACGACCTTGGCGCCGGTGAAATCGCGCTCGAACTCGGAGATGTTGCGGATGTCGGCCCCGCGGAACGCGTAGATCGACTGGTCGGAGTCGCCGACGACGGTGAGGCTCGCCCCCGGGATCGCCCCGGAGTCGTCGGTGATGCCCCGCACGAGGATGCCGTGCGCGTCGAGCTCGTCGACGATCTCGCGCGGCACCGGGCGGGTGAGCTCGCGGATGAGCGAGTACTGCGCGTGGTTCGTGTCTTGGTACTCGTCGACGAGGATGTGCCGGAAGCGTCGCTGGTAGAGCGCCGCGACCTTCGGGAACGCACGGAAGAGGTACACGGTCTCGGCGATGAGGTCGTCGAAGTCGAGCGCGCTCGCGTCGCGCAGCCGCCTCGTGTACTGCCGGAAGATCTCGAGGAACATGACCTCTTGCGGGTCGTTCGTGTTCGCGTTGCGCGCGTACGTCTCGACGTCGGCGAGCTCGTTCTTGAGCTTCGAGATCTTGGCCTGCGCGCTCGCGGGCGTGAACCCGAGGGTGTCGGCGTCGAGCTCTTTGATGATGCGCTTGAGGATCGTGCGCTGGTCGGCGGAGTCGTAGATGGTGAACGTCGAGCTGAGCCCGATGGCCTCGGCCTCGCGCCGCAGGATGCGCACGCATGCGGAGTGGAATGTCGAGATCCACATTCCGGATGCCCCTTCGCCGAGCAACTGCTCGACGCGCTCGCGCATCTCGGCGGCGGCCTTGTTGGTGAACGTGATCGCGAGGATCTGGCTCGGCCACGCCTCACGGCTCTCGATGAGGCTCGCGATGCGATGCGTGAGCACGCGGGTCTTGCCCGAGCCCGCGCCCGCGACGATGAGCAGCGCCTGCCCGCGGTACTCGACCGCCTCGCGCTGCTGGGGGTTGAGCCCGTCGGTGAGGCGTGAGCCGGTGGAAGTGGGGGCACCAGCGGATGCCGGCGGCGCCTCGCGCCAGCCGGCCGGGTCGTCGGGGTCGAGGATCAGCGTCATGTCCTGTCAATTCTAGGCGCGGCCGCTGACACCCTCCCTCCGCCGGTCGAGTAGCGCGAAGCGCGTATCGAGACCCGCACTGGTCTCGATACGCTCGCTTCGCTCGCTACTCGACCGGCGGAAGCGCCGCCGCCCGCACGTCGACCCCGAGGTCGGGGTGGTCGACGAAGATGCCGTCGACGCCCGTCGCCAGCACCTCGGCGAACTCGGCTGCCCAATCACCGTAGGCGGCGCGCACGCTGCTGCGGCGGAACCTCGGCTCGAGGAACCGATTCTCGGGGCGGAGGGTCCACGTGTACACCTCGAGGCCGGCGGCGTGCGCGGCCTCGACGAGTCGTGCCCCGGTCAGGGGCCCGGCGTGCGGGTTACCCGCGGCAGGGTCATCCGTCGCCTTCGACGCGGCGACGAGACGCGCCTTGCCGACGCTCACGCCGTCGAACCGCCCGCCGAGGGCCTCGAGCCCGGCGGCGGTGACGAACGCGTCGTACTTCGGCGCCCGGCGGCCCTGGTCGAGCACGAGATCCCACGGGGCCCCGCGGCCCTCGATGAGGAAGACCCGCTTGCCCCGGATGCCCCGAGCCCCGAGCCGGTCGAGCAGGGTCGGTTCGAACGCCTCCATGATGAGCCGGTCGTCGCCCGCGCCCCAGCCGGCGGCGTCGAGTTCGGCCGCGAACAGCTCGTCGAGCGGCAGCCCCAACGCCGCGAAATGGGCGGCGTGCTTGAACTCTGCGACCATGCGGATGAGCCGGCGCTGCTCGTCGGCGGCGGTGTCGATGAGCGCGAACAGCTCTCGTAACCGGATGATCGGGTAGCGCCCGTCGAAGCTCGCGCTCGCCTGCCTGAGGCCGCCGAGGCGCTCGCGTGCGCGCAGCGTCGAGAGCTCGGCCCAGGTGAAGTCCTCGGTGAACCACCCGGTGAGGGCGACGCCGTCGACCTCGCGCGTCGTGCGCCTGCCGGCGAATTCGGGCCGCGTCGCGACATCCGTCGTGCCCGAGATCTCGTTCTCGTGACGCAGGACGAGCACGCCGTCGCGCGTCGCGACGATGTCTGGCTCGACCGCGTCGGCGCCGAGCGCGAACGCGAGTTCGTAGGCCGAGCGGGTGTGCTCGGGACGGTAGCCGGACGCCCCGCGGTGGCCGATGACGAGTGGCGGCACTGCGGGCGTGGGCGGCATGCGCCCAGCGTAGCCAGCGGCGGGGAACGAGCAGGGGAATCCAACGCAAACTCGCGGCGTTGTCCCACCTATCGCGGGTAGATTGTTCTGAACGGCACGGATGCCGCATCCGCGCCGATCCCCCGCACCGAGCCCAGCCGAAAGCAGAGGAACCCATGGCTCTCGACAATCCCGCATTCGCGCGGAACTCCGCCTTCTCGCAGCAGGGAGCCGTGGCCGGAGCGCAAGACCTCTCGGCACAGCAACTGCAGGAGATGTACAACCAGCCCGCCACGCCGCCCGCCGGCGAGACGATGGCCATCGACACGACCATCCAGAAGTCGGTCGCGGGCTTCGGCCTGCTGCTCGTGGGTGCGGCCATCGGCTGGGTCACCGTGCAGTCGCTGCCGTTCCTGTGGATCGGCGCCGGCATCGTGGGCTTCGTGCTCGCCCTCGTGAACACGTTCAAGCGTGAGCCGTCGCCTGCGCTGATCCTCGCCTACGCAGGCGTGCAGGGCGTCTTCGTCGGCGGCATCTCGGCGTGGTACGAGATGTCCTTCGGCGGCGGCATCGTCGCGCAGGCCGTCATCGCCACCCTCGTGGTGGTCGGCGTCACGCTCGCGCTCTTCGCCTCGGGCAAGATCCGCGCGTCGAAGAAGGCCACGAAGATCTTCCTCATCGCCATGGTCGGGTACCTCGTGTTCTCGCTCGTGAACTTCGGCCTCATCCTGTTCGGTGCGACCGACGACCCGTGGGGGCTCCGCGGTCAGGACATCTTCGGTATCCCTCTCGGTCTGATCATCGGCGTCTTCGTCGTCATCATGGCGGCCTACTCGCTCGTGCTCGACTTCGACTTCATCCAGCAGGGCGTGCGCAACCGCGCCCCCAAGAAGTACGAGTGGATGGGCGTGTTCGGCATCATGGTCACGGTCATCTGGCTCTACCTCGAGATCCTGCGCATGCTCGCGATCATGCAGTCGAGCGACTGACTCCCCTCGTCGGTCGAGTAGGCGCGCAGCGCCGTATCGAGACCCGAACGGCCGCCTCCGGGCGGCCGTTCGTCGTTTCCACAGGGCTCTTCGTGCCCGGCACGTTGCTCGCCCGCGCGCCGAGTCGAAGGAGCAGCTGGGCCGACACGCCGGCTCGTGCCTCGACCGACTCGGCGTGTCGCCCGAATCTTCCTGCAATTCGTCATGAGCGGACTCGCTGAACTGGTCGGCGCCGAGCATTCAGCAGAGCCTTCCCAATGCACCCCCGACTGTGATGAGATTCTCGAGGCATCCCGCGGCGTTTCGCTCGGCGGCAGCCCGTCCCCTGCGACCCGAACACCCGGAGACCCGATTGCGCCGCCGCCCTTCACCTCGACCCGCTCTCCGACGCGCAGTTCGACCATTCGCGCTCCGCATTGCCGCGGTCATTGTGGTCGCGCTGGCCCTACCGCCCACGACGGCCGCCGTTGCAACAACCGCCGCACCCTCCGATCCCGAAGTGAGCGCTATCGCCGCCGGGACCGGATCGATCTCCGGAAAGGTCACCCTGAGCGACGGCAGGCCGCTGTCAGGCGGGAGGGTGTGGGCATGGGACCGGGCGAAGGTCTCACCCGTGACTGCGCGCACCGCCTCCGACGGGAGCTACAGCATCACCGGCCTCGCGCCCGGCTCGTACACACTCGAGTTCTCGCTCGGCGACCGCACGGATCTGGTCGACTACGTGCCCGAGTACTGGAAGGACACCTACTTCCAGTCGAAGGCCACATCCTTCTCCTTGGCGGCCGGTCAGGCGCTCACGGGCATGAATGCGCAGCTCGCGCTCGGATCCACGGTGTCGGGCAAGGTTCTCGGACCCGACGGAAAGCCGCCCGCCAGGGCCGACGTCGATGTCGTGGCCCTCGACGGGGAGACCCTCGATCTCGACAACACCGTCGGAAACGTCGCCGCCGATGGGACCTTCACGATCCGCGGCATCCCCGCCGGCACCTGGACGCTGCTGTTCTGGGGCAGGAGTCCAACCGGCGAGCCGTACGTCATCGAATACTGGGGCGACCGGCCGTACCGCTCGCAGGCGACCAGGATCACGTTCACGGCTGGGTCGATGCACACGGGCATGGACGCCAAGCTCGCCCGCGGGGCCACGATCTCAGGGCGCGTGACGGGCCCCCACGGCGAACCCGTCGCGGGTGCCGACGTGAACTTCGAATCCGCCCACTCCTGGGCGACGGGCGTAGCCGCGCAGGAGGCAGACGTCGGGTTCCACCGGACCGACGAGGACGGCTACTACACGATCCAGGGCGTGCCACCGGGCCTCTGGCGTCTCTACTTCTATCCGCCCGAGGGGTCGGGCCTCCGAATCGAATGGTGGAGCGATCGACCGTGGGGAAATCCGAACCCCATCCGAGTGCTTCCGCAGGCAACGGTGACCGGGAGAAACGCGAAGCTCACGTACGAGTCGAAGACGCACCCCTGGGGCAACGTCTCTCGCATCGCCGGCAGCGACCGCTATTCGACCGCGGCCCGGGTCTCCGCGTCGGAGTTCGCTCCCGGGGTTCCCGTGGCGTTCATTGCGAGCGGCGCAACCTTTCCCGACGCCCTCTCAGCCGCGCCGGTTGCGGCGACGTCGGGCGGACCGATCCTGCTCTCGCCCCAGAACTCGTTGCCCGATGTCGTCGCCGACGAACTCCGCCGTCTGAAGCCCAAGCGCATCGTAGTGCTCGGCGGAACCGGCGCGATCAGCGCCGCCGTCGCGATCAAGCTCGCCCTGCTCACCCCGGGCTCCATCACGCGAATCGGTGGCGCTGACCGTTATGCGACCTCTGCCGCCCTCTCGAAGTCGCGATTTGCACCGGGGGTACCAGTCGCCTACCTCACGAGCGGGTCGAAGTTCCCCGACGCCCTCTCCGCTGCACCTCACGCTGCGCTGAGCGACGGGCCGATCCTTCTGACTGGGGACGGCGACCGACTTCCGGCCGCCATTGTCGCCGAGCTGAAGCGTCTGAAACCCGAGTCCATCGAGATCATCGGCGGCGGTGTCGTCGGCCCGAATGCTCATACGCAACTCAATGCGCTCGTTCCCGGCTACACCCTTGGCACCCACGGCCGCGACCGCTACGAGACCTCCGCTCTCCTCTCCGACTGGTTCGACTACGGAGTCTCCGTGGCCTATGTCGCCAACGGCATGGAGTTCCCCGACGCACTCGCGGGCGGGCCGGTCGCCGGCATCAGCAGCGGGCCGGTGCTGCTCACGAGCCGCGACAGCCTGCCGAAGTCCGTCGCCGATGCGCTCAAGCGCCTGCGCCCCGACAAAATCGTGATCCTCGGTGGCACGGGCGCCGTCTCCGCCAAGGTCGAGTCCCAGCTCAAGGCGCTCTCCGGCTGAGCGCAGCGCCCGCGATCCGCGCCCCTCGCACCCTGAAGGGCGCCAGCCACGCGGCCGGCGCCCTTCGCGCACATCAGGGAGCACTCACTCCCACTCGATGGTCCCCGGCGGCTTCGACGTGACGTCGAGCACGACCCGGTTGACCTCGGGCACCTCGTTCGTGATGCGATTGCTGATACGGGCGAGCACGTCGTAGGGCAGCCGCGTCCAGTCCGCGGTCATCGCGTCTTCCGACGAGACCGGCCGCAGCACGATCGGGTGGCCGTAGGTGCGGCCGTCGCCCTGCACGCCCACCGAGCGCACGTCGGCGAGCAGCACGACCGGGCACTGCCAGATCTCGCTGTCCAAGCCTGCGTGAGTCAGCTCTTCACGCGCGATCGCGTCGGCCTGACGGAGCAGATCGAGACGCTCACGGGTAACCTCACCCACGATGCGGATGCCGAGGCCTGGCCCCGGAAACGGCTGGCGGCCGACGATCGCCTCGGGCAGGCCGAGCTCGCGTCCGATGGCGCGCACCTCGTCTTTGAAGAGCGTGCGCAGCGGCTCGACGAGCTCGAACTGCAGGTCTTCGGGCAGGCCGCCCACGTTGTGGTGCGACTTGATGTTCGCGGTGCCCGTGCCGCCGCCCGACTCGACCACGTCGGGGTAGAGCGTGCCCTGCACGAGGAACTTGATCGGCTCCCCCGAGGCGGCGGCCTCGGCGATGAGGTCGCGCTCGGCCTGCTCGAACGCACGGATGAACTCGCGCCCGATGATCTTGCGCTTCTCCTCGGGGTCGCTGACCCCGGCGAGCGCGTCGAGGAAGACATCGGCGGCGTCGACCGTGACGAGTCGCACTCCGGTGGCTGCCACGTAGTCCTGCTGCACCTGCTCGCGCTCGCCCTTGCGCAGGAGCCCGTGGTCGACGAAGACGGCGGTCAGCTGGTCGCCGACGGCCTGCTGCACGAGCGCCGTCGAGACCGCCGAGTCGACCCCGCCCGACAGCGCCGAGATCACGCGCGCCGAGCCCACCTGCTCGCGGATGCGCGCGACCTGCTCGGCGATGACGTTGCCCGAGTTCCAGTCGGCGGGGATGCCGGCGGCGCGGTGCAGGAAGTTCTCGATGACCTGCTGGCCGAACGCCGAGTGCTTCACCTCGGGGTGCCACTGCACGCCGTAGAAGCCCTGCTCGTCGTTCGC
This sequence comes from Agromyces cavernae, assembly GCF_021044935.1. Taxonomy (GTDB): domain Bacteria; phylum Actinomycetota; class Actinomycetes; order Actinomycetales; family Microbacteriaceae; genus Agromyces; species Agromyces cavernae. The sequence continues at coordinate 1,166,875 of NZ_JAJNMP010000001.1, read as the reverse complement.
GAAGGCCGCGACGGGCGTCGTGGCGGTCGAGGCGAGCACCTCGAATCCCTCGGGCGCCCTCGACACCGAGTCGCCGTGGCTCATCCACACGATCTGCGCCTCGGGCTGGCCCGCGAGCAGCGCGTTGTCGTCGTCGGTGCGCGCGGTGACGGCGGTCGAACCGTACTCGCGGTGGCCGGTGTGCGCGACCTCGCCGCCGAGCTGCTGCGCCATGACCTGGAAGCCGTAGCAGATGCCGAGCGTCGGCACCCCGAGCCGCAGGATGCCCTCGTCGAGCGCGGGCGCGCCTGCCTCGTAGACCGACGACGGCCCGCCCGAGAGCACGATGCCCACCGGGTTCTTGGCCGCGACCTCGGCTGCCGTGATCGTGTGCGGCACGATCTCGGAGTACACGGATGCCTCGCGCACGCGCCGCGCGATGAGCTGGGCGTACTGCGCGCCGAAGTCGACGACGAGCACCGGCCGCTGTTCGGTCGACGGCTGCTGCGGTTCGGTCACTGCTGTGCCTCCACGGATTCGGCGGTGCTGGACGGGACGGCCTGGCTCGCGTCATCCGTTGACGCCTCGGGCTCACGCGACGCGAGGTACGCACGCACCTCGCGCCCGATGCGCGCCTCGAGGAAGAACGAAAGGAACGGGATGATGCCGCCGAGCGCGATGAGGATGAAGCGCGGGAACCGCCAGCGCATGAGGCTCCAGAGGCGGAAGTCGCTGAACAGGTACAGCACGTAGAACCAGCCGTGGGCGATGAGGATGCCGGTCGAGAGGTTGACCGCGGTCACCGTGTCGACCGGCACGAACGCGAGGAACCCCTGCGGCCCGGCGAGCTCGAGCTCGAGCCCGAAGGCGTACTTCATGATCATCTCTGCGCAGAGCAGCAGCAGCATGACACCGGTGATGACCGAGGCGACCTGGTAGAGGCGAAGCGCCCCGCGGATGCGCGGCAGATCGGCGAGTTTGGGCTCGAGGGGCATGCGAACAGTCTACGTGCCGCGTGCGGGCGCGAGACCGCGCAGCATGCGGCGCACCATGTCGACCGCCGCATCGATGCCCCGCTCGGGGTCGTGGGCGCGCGCGTTCACGAGCGCGACCTCGTTGAGCGCGCCCGACAGCAGTGCGGTCACCGTGTCGAGTTCCCGATCCTCGATGACGCCGGCCTCGACGAGTTCGGCCACCCCGGCATCGAGGTGCCGCGCGCTCGTATCGAGGTCGCCGTCGCGCCAGGCATCCCAGCCGAGGACCGCGGGCCCGTCGACGAGCAGGATCCGCCGGACCTCGGGCGCGAGACTCGCCTCGAGGAACGCGCGGCAGCCGGCGAGGAAATCGTCGAGCACGTCGTCGTGCCCGGATGCCGCGTGCTCGACGGCCTCGGCCACCCCCGCCTGCGCCTGCTCGACGACGGCTCGGAACAGCCCCTGCTTGTTGCCGAAGTGGTGGTAGAGGGCTCCTCGCGTGAGCCCGGCTTCGGCGACGAGGTCCTCGAGCGCGACGCCGGCGTAGCCCGACTCCGCGAAGCTGCGTGTCGCGATGCGCACGATCTCGGCGCGAGTGCGGTCGCGCTGTTCGGCCTTCGTCGCCATCGGGACCCTTCTCGAAGCACTTGACATACACACTGTACGTCAGTCAGAGTAGCAATACATACAGACTGTACGTATCTTTACGATGACGTACCGACGAAGGGACCGACCGATGCTCCGCAGCTGCTACCCCGTCCTCTGCACCCCCGATGTCGCCGCGAGCGCGTCGTTCTACCGAGAGCACTTCGGATTCGAGTCGGCGTTCGAGGCTGACTGGTACGTGAGCCTTCGGCACCCCGACTCGGGCGACGAGCTCGCCCTGCTCGACCTCGCTCACCCATCGATGCCGGCCGGCTACGGCGAGGCTGCGCGGGGTGTGCTCGTGAATCTCGAACTCGACGACGTCGACGCCGTCGCGGCCCGGCTCGAGGCGGCCGGCGTACCGGTCGTGCAGCCGCTGCGCAGCGAGCCGTTCGGCCAGCGCCACGTGATCGTCCGCGACCCTGGCGGCGCGCTCGTCGACGTCATCACCGAGATCCCGCCGGCACCCGAATTCGCCGAGGCGTTCGGCATCGACGCCTGAATCCCGCGGTCCGCGAGGCATCCGGTCGACGGATCAGGATGCGTCGACGAGCTCCCGCGGAACGACGAACACGTCCACGAGCGCGCCGTTGCGCCAGACCGTCATCTCGACCTGGCGATCGATCGCGTCCTCGACCATCAGCCGCTGGATCGACGTCGACGTCACCACGTCGTTCCCGTCGAGCGAGACCACGATGTCGCCGCGGTGGATGTCCGCGAGCGCGGCAGGGCTGTCGGGGGCGACGCCCGCCACCTGCAATCCGGTCGGCGAACCGATGCGCGCCGCGAGCTCGGGCGCGAGCTGCACCTTCGCCCCGACGATGCCGAGCCACGCCCGCCGCACGCGGCCGGTGCGCGTGAGTGTGGCGATGATGTCGCGCGTCGCTCGGTTGATCGGCACCGCGAGCCCGAGTCCGATGCCGGCGACGGCGGTGTTGACGCCCACCATGCGGCCTGCACCGTCGGCGAGCACACCACCCGAATTGCCGGGGTTCAGCGCTGCGTCGGTCTGGATCACCTCGTCGATCACGCGGCCCGACGCCGTCGGCAGTGATCGGCCGAGGTTCGAGACGATGCCGGCGGTCACACTGCCCGCGAGGCCCATGGGGTTGCCGAGCGCCACGACGAGCTGCCCCACCCGCAGTCCCGCCGCATCGCCGAGAGGAACCGGACGCGGAACCGGGCCACGCGCGCGCAGCACGGCGAGGTCGGAGAGCACGTCGCGGCCGACCACGTCGACGCCCACGGCGGTCCCGTCGCCGAACGTCGCCTCGGCGGACCGTGCACCCGCGACGACGTGGGCGCTCGTCAGGAGCACCCCGTCGTCGGATATGACGCTCGCGCTCCCGGCGCCCTCGCCCCGCGACGTGCGCACGGCGAGGCTCGCGACGCTCGGCAGCATGGTGCTCGCCACGCGAGTGACGACCGCGGAGTATGCGTCGAGCGGATCCTCGTTGCTCGGGGCTTCGGTGCTCACACGCCAATCATCCGCCCGCAGACCGTCATGTCGGCCGCGGTTCGCCCGAGGCGGAATCGCTCAGGAATCCGCCTTGGGCCCGACCGGTTCGGTTCGCCCGGCTCCGGAGTCGGCTTCGGCCTCGGCCGCCTCCTCACGCTCGCGCTCGACGGCGTCGCGCACGAGCCGGTACCAGAGGTACACGGCGAAGCCGGCGAACACGACCCACTCGACGGCGTAGAAGATGTTGAGCCAGTTCAGCTCGACCGACTGCTCTGGTGGCGGCGAGGAGATCGCGTCGAGCCCCACGACCGGTTCGGCCGAGGTCACGTAACCGAAGTACACCGGACGGTCGTCGTAGTCGGCCCACAGGTTGATGAGCTGCGCGACCGCGACCGTCGTCATGGCGAACGGGTCGCCGCCTTCGTCGGGCACCACCGGCGCCTCGCTCGGCAGGAAGCGCCCGGTCACGGTGACGACCTCGGTGGGGGCGACGCCGGCGTCGAAGCGATCGGCGGCGTCGCGCGCGGTCTGCTCGTCGGCCGCCCAACCGAGGGCGACGGGCAGACCGCCGGCAGGGCCATCCGTCACCTCGAGGTGCGCGACCGGCCAGAATCCGGCGACGCCGTCGTTCAACCGGCCCTCGACGAGGACGGTGTCGCCGGGCACGAACGTGCCCGACACCTCGACCATCTGGCCGGTGGCGGACTGCTCGGTCGGCTTGTCGGGCACCGCGAGACCCGAGAACGGCCGGATGTCTTCGGTGGGCCGCTCCTCGACGGTCGCCTGCACGACCGCACGTTCGACCTGCCACTGGCCGAGCGCCGCGAACGCGGCGGCGATGCCGAGGGCGAGCAGCAGCGCCAGCACCCACCGGGGGCGCAACATCATCTTGAGCATCAGGCGTCGGGACTCTCGTCGGGGCGTTCAGCGGGCCTGACGGCGAGACCGTCGCCGTGACGAACCGCTCGGAACAACGCGTCGATTCCCTGCGCGGGACCCGCCGCCACAATCGTGTCGCCCGCACGGACGACGAAGTCGCCGTTCGGCGACGGGTGCGCGTGGTCGCCGCGCACGAGCGCCACGAGGGCGACCCCGTCGACGGCGGGCACCACGCCGATGGGCCGATCGACGATCGCGTCATGCTCGTCGATCGCGAACCAGTCGATGGGCAGCCCGGGCAGGTCGTCGAGCTCGGCGATGGACTCGACCACGCGGGTGCCGCCGAGCAGTTCGGCGAGGGTGCGGGCCTCGTCTTCGTCGAGGCGCAGGGTCACTGCGTGACGGTCGCCTCGCCCGTGACGGGCGACGAGGTCGCTCGAGCCCGTGCGGTGCGCGACGACCGCGAGCTCGACCCCGTCGACCGTCGCGAACGAATGCATCACGCCGATTCCGGGCAGGGTGACCCGGCGAACCTCGACCATGCCTCCAGTCTAGGCGGGCGGTGCTCCGCCGACCGCCCGCGGGCGCCCTGCCTCGACCCGAGGCGCGGGCGCCGGCGCCGACGGTGCGCCTCAGTCGACCTTGACGATGTCGGGCGCCTCGAGTCGCACGCGGTCGGCCGACTCGTCATCGGGCTGCTCCTGGGAGGCGCGCTCGGCGGCCACGCGCTGCAGGTAGCGCTCGACCTCGAGGGTCTCACGCGCCTTGTCCCACCCGAGCACCCGACCCATGAGCTTCGCCGCGACGGGCGCGGCCGAGACGCCCCGGTCCCATGCCTCGATCGAGATGCGGGTGCGACGTGCGAGCACGTCGTCGAGGTGCAGCGCACCCTCGTGCGATGCCGCGTAGACGACCTCGGCGCCGAGGTAGTCGTCGGCACCCGGCAGCGGTTCGCCGAGCTTCGGATCCGACCGGATGAGGTCGAGCAGCTCGTCGGTGAGCGTGCCGTACCGGTTCAGGAGGTGTTCGATGCGCACCTTGTGCACGTCGAACGCGCGGGCGATCTTTCCGCGCTTGTTCCAGGCGGCCTGGTACCCCTCGGCTCCGAGCAACGGGATGTCCTGCGTGGTCGACGGCGGCACCTTGCCGTCGAGCGCGTCGACGGCGGCGTCGATCGCGTCCTTCGCCATGACCCGGTAGGTCGTCCACTTGCCTCCGGCGATCACGACGAGCCCGGGCACCGTGTGCGCCACGAGGTGTTCGCGCGAGAGCTTCGAGGTCTGGTCGCTCTCACCCGCGAGCAGCGGGCGCAGGCCGGCGAACACGCCCTCGACGTCTTCGCGGGAGAGCGGCACCGCCAGCACCGCGTTCACGTGCTCGAGCAGGTAGTCGATGTCGGCGGCCGTCGCCGCCGGATGGGCCTTATCGAGATTCCAGTCGGTGTCGGTCGTGCCGATGATCCAGTGCCGGCCCCACGGGATGATGAAGAGCACGCTCTTCTCGGTGCGGAAGATCATTCCCATGGCCGACTGGATGCGGTCGCGAGGCACCACGAGGTGGATCCCCTTCGACGCGCGCACCTTGAAGGTGCCGCGCTCGCCGACCATGCGCTGGGTGTCGTCGGTCCAGACTCCGGTGGCGTTCACAACCTGCTTGGCGCGCACCTCGAAGCGCTCGCCGGTCTGCAGGTCGTGCGCCTTCACGCCGACCACGCGCTCGCCGACCTTGAGGAACCCGTCGACCTTCACTCGGCTCGCGACGTGCGCGCCGTAGAACGACGCCGTGCGTGCGAGCGATGCGACATAGCGGGCGTCGTCGACCTGGGCGTCGTAGTACGTGAGCCCGCCGACGAGGGTGTTCGGGGCGAGTGATGGGATCGCCTTGTGCACCTGGCGCCTCGTGAGGTGCCGGTGGTGCGGTACGCCCGGGGGGCGCCCGCCGGTGTAGCTGAAGATGTCGTAGAGCATCATGCCCGCGCCCACGTAGAGCCGCTCGAAGAAGCGCGTCTTCACCGGGTAGAGGAACCGCACGGGCTTGACGAGGTGCGGCGCGAGCCGCTGCAGCAGCAGGCCGCGTTCGATGAGCGCCTCGCGCACGAGCCTGAAGTCGAGCTGTTCGAGGTAGCGGATGCCTCCATGCACGAGCTTCGACGATCGACTCGAGGTTCCGGACGCCCAGTCGCGCGCCTCGAGCAGCCCCGTCGAGAGACCGCGAGTGACCGCGTCGAGCGCCGAGCCGGTGCCGACGATGCCGCCGCCCACCACGAGGATGTCGAGTTCTTTCTCTTTCAGCCGCGCGATCGCGGCCTCGCGCTCGTCGGGCCCGAGCTTGCTCGAACGCGTCACCGACTTCAGTCTCGCCATCGTGCCACCTCATCCCCGCGGCCTCGCGGCCGCGCCGCGTGATCGATTCCCACGCTACCCGAGCTTGTGCGGGTTGAGGAGGCCGCGGAGCGCCGGTCTCGAAACCGGTGGGTTGAGGAGGCCGCGGAGCGCCGGTCTCGAAACCGGTGGGCTGAGGAGGCGCGCAGCGCCGTCTCGAAACCGGCGGGCGCCTACGATCCCAGGTACGGCTCGACGATGACCTCGACGCGCTGGAACTCCTTCAGGTCGGAGTACCCGGTGGTCGCCATCGAGCGGCGCAGCGCGCCCACGAGGTTCGCCGTGCCGTCGGCCGCGGGAGCGGGGCCGTACAGCACCGCTTCGAGCGACGCGACCTGACCGACGTGCACCCGCTTGCCACGAGGCAGCTTCGAGTGGTGCGCCTCGGCGCCCCAGTGGTAGCCGCCGCCGGGCGCATCGGTCGCGCGCGCGAGCGCCGCACCGAGCATGACCGCATCGGCACCGCACGCGATGGCCTTGACGATGTCGCCGGATGCCCCGACCCCGCCGTCGGCGATGACGTGCACGTAGCGCCCGCCCGACTCGTCGAGGTAGTCGCGGCGCGCACCTGCCACGTCGGCGACCGCGGTCGCCATGGGGGCGTGGATGCCGAGCGTGGCCCGCGTGGTCGAGGCCGCTCCCCCGCCGAAGCCGACGAGCACGCCCGCGGCACCCGTGCGCATGAGGTGCAGGGCCGCCGTGTAGGTGGCGGCACCGCCGACGATGACGGGGACGTCGAGCTCGTAGATGAACTTCTTGAGGTTCAGCGGCTCTTGGTTCTTCGACACGTGCTCGGCCGAGACCGTGGTGCCGCGGATGACGAACAGGTCGACGCCCGCGGCGACGACGGTCGCGTAGAGCTCCTGCGTGCGCTGGGGCGAGAGCGCTCCGGCGACCGTGACGCCCGCAGCGCGGATCTCGGCGAGTCGTGCGGTGACGAGCTCGGGCTTGATCGGCTCGGCGTACAGCTGCTGCATGCGCTCGGTCGCCTGCTCAGGCGCGAGGTTGCGGATCTCGGCGAGCACCGGCTCGGGGTCTTCGTACCGCGTCCAGAGACCCTCGAGGTCGAGCACGCCGAGCCCGCCGAGCTTGCCCATCATGATCGCCGTCTGCGGCGAGACCACGGAGTCCATGGGGGCGGCGAGGAACGGGATGTCGAACTGGTAGGCGTCGATCGACCAGCTCACCGAGACGTCTTCGGGGTCGCGGGTGCGACGGCTCGGCACGATCGCGATGTCGTCGAACGCATAGACTCGACGGCCCCGCTTGGAGCGGCCGATCTCGATCTCCTGGGTCACCGTTCAACCCTATCGAACCCGTGCGACGCGCCCCTCGTCCCAGACCGGGACATCCGTCTCGGCGACCTCGCCGTCACTGCGGAACACGACGAACCGATCGAAGCTGCGCGTGAACCAGCGGTCGTGGGTGACCGCGAGCACGGTGCCGTCGAAGCGCAGGAGCGCGTCCTCGAGCGCCTCGGCCGAGACGAGGTCGAGGTTGTCGGTGGGCTCGTCCAGCAGCAGCAGCGTGGCACCCGAGAGCTCGAGGATGAGGATCTGCAGGCGCGCCTGCTGGCCCCCCGAAAGCGACTCGAAGCGCTGCTGCGCCGCTCCCGCGAGCCCATACCGGTCGAGCGCCGAGCTCGCCGCCTCGCGGGCCATGCCGTCGCGGTTGGCGTCGCCGCGATGCAGGATGTCGAGCAGGGTGCGCCCGCGGAACTCGGGATGCTCGTGGTTCTGCGCGAACCACCCGGGCACGACACGCGCCCCGAGCACCGCCCGGCCCTCGTGCGGCACCCGCGTGAGCGTCTCGCCGACGGTCGTGACGTGTCCGAGCGTGCGGTCGGGCTCGGTGCCGCCACCCGCGAGCAGTCGCAGGAAGTGCGACTTGCCCGAACCGTTCGACCCGAGCACCGCCACCCGGTCGCCGTACCAGACCTCGAGGTCGAACGGGCTCATGAGCCCGGTGAGCTCGAGGCCCTCGCACACCACGGAGCGCTTGCCCGTGCGGGCGCCGCGCAGCCGCATCGAGACGGCCTGCGCTGGTGGGCGCTCCTCGGGCGGTCCGGCCTCCTCGAACTTGCGCAACCGGGTGATCGCAGCCTGGTACCGCGATGCCATGCCGTCGTTGTAGGTCGCCTTCACCTTGAGCGTCGCGACGAGCTGCTTGAGCGCCGCGTGCTGCTCGTCCCAGCGTCGGCGCAGCTCGTCGAGCCGCGCGAAGCGGTCGTCGCGGGCCGCATGGTACCCCTCGAAGCTGCCGCCGTGCACCCATGCCGTGTTCCCGGCCGCACCGACCTCGAGCGTCACGATGCGGTCGGCCGCCCGCGCGAGCAGCTCGCGGTCGTGCGAGACGAGCATCACGGTCTTCGCCGTCGCGCGCAGCTGCGCCTCGAGCCAGCGCTTGCCGGGCACGTCGAGCGAGTTGTCGGGCTCATCGAGCAGCAGCACCTGCTCGGGCCCCCGCAGCAGCGCCTCGAGCGCCAGGCGCTTCTGCTCGCCGCCTGACAGCGTGGAGAGCTCGCGCCACTTCGCACGCTCGAATGGGATGCCGAGCGCCGCCATCGTGCAGTGGTCCCAGACGACCTCCTGGTCGTACCCACCGGCCTCGGCGTACTCGGCGAGCGCGGTCGCGTAGCGCATCTGCGTCTCGGTGTCGTCGAATTCGATGAGCGCGTTCTCGGATGCCTCGAGCTCGAGTGCCGCGTCGCGCACGCGTCGCGGCGCCACCGAGACGAGCAGGCCCGCCACGGTCTCGTCGGCGCCCGCGACCGTTCGGCCCGTGCCCACGAACTGGTCCATCACCCCCAGCCCTCCGTCGACCTGCACGCTGCCCTCGTCGGGCCGGAGGTCGCCGCGGATGATGCGCAGCAGCGTCGACTTGCCCGCGCCGTTCGCGCCGATGAGCGCGGTCGTGCGCCCCTCGGTCACGCGGAACGCGAGGTCGGCAAGCAGCGGCCGCCCGTCGGGGAGCGAGAAGGAGACGCCGTTGACGTCGATGAAGCCCATGCGTGTGATTCCGTTCGATTCGCGACATCCGCCGCGGCGCACTGAGGCAGCCGATCAGCCTATCGCGTGGTGCGCCGCCGTGCCACTCCGCTCGCTTCTGCGGCAAGCTGGAGTCATGCATCGCATCGCAGCTGAGCCGCTCGACGTCCTCCGCAACCGCACGAGCGCGAAGTGGCGCAGTTACGCCGACGATGTGCTGCCGCTGCCCGTCGCCGAGATGGACTACCCCCTCGCCGAGCCGATCGCGGCCGCGCTGCAGGCCGCCATCCGGCGCTCCGACACGGGGTACCACGCGGGCAGCCGGCCTGTCGCCGACGCCTTCCAAGGCTTCGCCTCGACCCGGCTCGGCTGGCAGGTCGACCCCGCCCGCGTGACGTGCACCGCCGACGTCAGCATGGGCATCGTCGAGGTGCTGCGACGAGTCACGAGCCCCGGCGACGGGGTGATCATCACGCCGCCCATCTACCCGCCGTTCTTCGATCTCGTCACCGAGGCGTCGGCCGTCGTCGTCGACGTGCCCATGTTCGGCGGCATCGACGAGGGCTGGTCGCTCGACCTCGAGGGCATCGATGCCGCGTTCGCCGCCGGGGCGAAGGCGATGGTGCTGTGCAACCCCCACAACCCGATCGGCCTCGTGCCCTCTGCGTCGCAGCTGGCCTCGCTCGCCGAGATCGCCGCCCGGCACGGGGCGACGATCGTGTCCGACGAGGTGCACGGGCCGCTCGTGCAGCCCGGCGTCGACTACACGCCGTTCCTCATGGTGTCCGACGCGGCCCGCGAGCACGGCGTCGCCATCACGTCGGCGTCGAAGTCGTTCAACATCCCCGGGCTGAAGGCGGCGCTCATCGTCACCGCGAGCGAGCGGGGCGACCGGGTGCGCACGGCCCTGCCGTACGAGGTCGAGTGGCGAATGGGGCAGTTCGGCGCGATCGCCTCGATCGCCGCGTTCACCCAGGGTGGGCGCTGGCTCGACGGCGTGCTCGGCAGCCTCGACGACAACCGGCGTCTGCTCGCCGACCTCATCAGCGAGGAGCTGCCGGGCGTGCGCTACCGCATGCCCGACGCGACGTACCTCGCGTGGCTCGACCTGTCGGCGCTGGGCTGGGGCGACAACCCCGCCAGGTACGCGCTCGAGCACGCGAAGGTGGCGCTCGGCATCGGCACCGAGTTCGGGGCGACCGTCGGCCGCGGACACGTGCGGCTCAACTTCGCGTGCACGCCCGAGGTGCTCGACGAGGCGATCACCCGTCTCGCCGAGGCGAGGACCGAATCGTGACGTCGCGCACTCGAGACTGACCGCGGCACGCTTCGCAACGCTGGCGCGTCGCGAGCGCTACGGCTGCCGCCCTCCTGCAGGAAGCGCGTCGCTCCGCGCCCCGCTGACCTGCAGCGCGCACGCTTCGCAGCGCTGGCGCGCCGCGAGCGCTACGGCTGCCGCCTTTCTGCAGGAAGCGCGTCGCTTCGCGCCCCGCTGACCTGCAGCGCGCCGCTCCGAGTTGCTACCTGGTGTAGTTCGGCGCCTCCACCACGATCTGCACGTCGTGCGGGTGCGACTCCGCGAGACCCGCGGGGGTGATGCGCACGAACTTGCCCTTGGCCTTCAGCTCGGCGATCGTGCGGGCGCCGACGTAGAACATCGACTGGCGCAGCCCGCCGATGAGCTGGTACGCGACCGCCGAGAGGGGACCGCGATAGGGCACCTGCCCCTCGATGCCCTCGGGGATGAGCTTGTCGTCTGACGGGACATCCGCCTGGAAGTAACGGTCCTTCGAGTACGACGTCTTCTGGCCGCGCGTCTGCAGGGCGCCGAGCGATCCCATGCCGCGGTAGGCCTTGAACTGCTTGCCGTTCTGGAAGACGAGCTCGCCGGGGCTCTCGGCCGTGCCCGCGAGCAGTGAGCCGAGCATGACGGTGTCGGCGCCCGCGACGAGCGCCTTCGCGATGTCGCCCGAGTACTGCAGGCCGCCATCGGCGATGAGCGGAACCCCGGCGGGCTTCGTTGCCTTGGATGCCTCGTACACGGCCGTGATCTGCGGAACGCCCACGCCCGCGACGACGCGGGTGGTGCAGATCGAGCCTGGGCCCACGCCCACCTTGACGGCGTCGGCGCCCGCGTCGACGAGGGCCTTCGCGCCCTCGTAGGTCGCGACGTTGCCGCCGATGACGTCGATGTGCGCGAACGTCGGGTCGGACTTCAGGCGACGGATGATGTCGAGCACGCCCGCCGACTCCCCGTTCGCCGTGTCGACGACGAGCACGTCGACCCCTGCGTCGCGCAGCGCCTCGGCGCGCTCCCACGCGTCGCCGAAGAAGCCCATCGCCGCACCGACGCGCAGACGGCCCTCGCTGTCTTTCGTGGCGTTCGGATACTGCTCGGACTTGTCGAAGTCCTTCACGGTGATGAGACCCGTGAGGTACCCTTCGTCGTCGACGAGCGGAAGCTTCTCGACCTTGTGCTCGGCGAAGATGGCGAGCGCCTCATCGGGGTTCATGCCGACGCGCCCCGTGATGAGCGGCATCTTGGTCATGACGTCGCTGACCCTCGTCGTGGACTTCTCGAACTCGGCGACGAATCGCATGTCGCGGTTCGAAATGATGCCGACGAGCTTGCCGTCGCCGTCGACCACGGGCAGGCCGCTCACCCGGTAGGTCGCGCACAGGGCGTCGACATCGGCGACCGTCGAATCGGGAGTCGTCGTCACCGGATTCGAGACCATGCCGGACTCGCTGCGCTTGACGCGGTCGACCATGTCGGCCTGATCGGCGATCGAGAGGTTGCGATGCAGGATGCCGATGCCGCCCTGACGGGCCATGGCGATCGCCATGCGGGCCTCGGTCACGGTGTCCATGGCGGCCGACAGCAGTGGAGTCGCGACCTGGATGCGGCGAGTGAGCTGCGAAGCCGTCTCAGCCTCGCTGGGGATCACGTCGGTGTGACCTGGCAGGAGGAGGACGTCGTCGTATGTGAGTCCCGTGAATCCGAACGGATCTGCCTGATCCATGACTTCCCTTCGTGTCGTGCCCGAGTCGGTGTCGCGCTCGAGAATCGGCGCGATCGAGGTGCAAGGCGGTGCATCAATGTTAAGCGAGTTTGCGTCATGGGCATTCCCCGGATAACAATCGAGGGCTGATTGCGTCATGTGCGAAACACATGAGACATAATCGGCACGTACTGTCGACGACGTTGTCAGCAGTAAGGACCGGTCCCGGAGGTCCACAGGCCTCCGGACCCCTTGGAGGTGCAGTGGAACCCACGCAGTCAGTCGCCAAACGGTCACCCGGGAGGTGGCTCATAGTCCTCGCAGTCCTGTTGTCCGCACTCACCCTGTCCGGCATCGCAGCGTCCCCTGCGATGGCGGAGGATGTGAGTGCGGCATCAGCGACCGAGACACCAGAACCGACTCCGGCTCCCGAAGAGGAATTCGAGTTCCACTTCCGCGGGAACGTGCAGTTCGACGGCGAGCCGCTCGAAGGCGTCGTCATCCGCGTCGAAGGCGGCGGCTTCGAAGCCGACACCGAAACCGGCCCCGACGGCCGCTGGGAGATCGGCGTGCCCGAGAAGGCGACGTACACGGTTTCGCTCGACGAGGACACCCTTCCCGAGGGCGTCGTCGTCGCCGAGGGCGGAGCGAGCCGAGAGGCCGAGTTCGGCCTCACCCGCAACGCGTCGGTGAACTTCTTCCTCGGTGAGGGGGTGCGCACGACGGTCAGCTTCTTCGACCAGTTCCTGCAGCGCACGGTGAACGGCCTGAACTTCGGGCTGCTGCTCGCACTCGCGGCGATCGGCCTCTCGCTCATCTTCGGAACCACCGGCCTGTCGAACTTCGCCCACGCCGAGCTCATCACGTTCGGCGCCCTCATGGTGCTCAGCTTCGGAGTCGACCTCGCGTGGCCGCTGTGGGCCGCGATCGGAATCGCGCTCGTGCTGAGCGCTGCACTCGGCTGGGGGCTCGACGCCGCCATCTGGAAGCCGCTGCGGCGCAAGGGCGTCGGGGTGATCCAGCTCATGATCGTGAGCATCGGTCTCTCGCTCGCCCTGCGCTACACGTACCAGTACTTCTACGGCGGCGCGACGAGGCAGTTGCCGGGCGCGACGCTTCCCTCCGACATCCGGATCGGCCCGATCGCCCTCTCGTGGGTCGACGTCGTGAGCATGGCGGTGAGCGTCGTCGCGATCCTCGCGGTCGCATACTTCCTGCTGCGGACCCGCATCGGCAAGGCGACGCGCGCGGTCTCCGATAACCCGGCGCTTGCCTCCGCGAGCGGCATCGACGTGAACTTCGTGATCCGCATCGTCTGGGTGCTCGGAGCGGGGCTCGCCGGCCTGTCCGGCATCCTCTGGGCGTACTTCCGACCCGGCGTGAGCTGGGACATGGGGTTCCAGATCCTGCTGCTCGTGTTCGCCGCCGTCACGCTCGGCGGGCTCGGCACAGCCTTCGGCGCGCTCGTGGGCGCCGTCATCGTCGGCCTCTTCGTCGAGCTGTCGACGTTGTGGCTGCCCAGTGACATGAAGTACGTGGGGGCGCTGGTCATCATGATCCTCGTGCTCCTGTTCCGGCCGCAGGGAATCCTCGGTCGCCGAGAGAGAATTGGATAGGAGGCCCGCACATGGATTGGGGAGCAATCTTCGGAAACGCGGCCGTCGAGCTGATCAGCCCGACCACCGCTGCCTACGCCCTCGCCGCACTGGGTCTGGCGATCCACTTCGGCTTCACCGGCCTGCTGAACTTCGGCCAGGCGGGATTCATGCTGCTCGGCGCCTACGGCTACGCGATCCCGGCCATCCACCTGGGCTGGCCCTTCTGGGCCTGTGTGCTCACGGCGCTCGTCGCTTCGGTGATCTTCGCGCTCATCCTCGGTATTCCGACACTGCGGTTGCGCGCCGACTACCTGGCGATCGTGACGATCGCCGCGGCCGAGGTGTTGCGGCTCATCTTCACGACGAACGAGTTCGATGCGGTCACCGGCTCGGCGAGCGGGCTCTCGAACTACCAGGGCGACCTGCTCGCGCTCAACCCGTTCCCCGCGGGCCGCTACGGTTTCGGTCCGTTCGTCTTCGACAACCGAGTGTGGTTCTTCCTTCTGCTCGCGTGGATCGTCCTGGCGCTCGCGGCGGTGTTCACCTGGCTCATCATGCGCAGCCCTTGGGGGCGCGTCGTCAAGGGCATCCGTGAAGACGAGGATGCGGTGCGCGCGCTCGGCAAGAACGTGTACTCGTACAAGATCCAGAGCCTCATCCTCGGCGGCGCCCTCGGTACCCTGGCGGGCATCGTCTTCGTCCTACCACGGGCGGTCGTGCCGTCGTACTTCCAGCCGTCGCTGACGTTCTTCATCTACGCCATCCTGCTGCTGGGCGGCGCGGCGACCATCCTCGGACCGATCGTCGGATCGATCGTGTTCTGGGTGCTGCTCTCGTTCTTCTCGGGCTTCATCTCCCGCGCGGTCGAGGCGGGCTGGTTGCCGTTCATGACGCAGGTGCAGGCCGGCCAGCTGCGGTTCATTCTCGTCGGGGTCGCGATCATGTTGATCGTGGTGTTCATGCCGCAAGGCATCCTCGGAAACCGGAAGGAGCTTGCTTTTGTCAAGTGAAATCACCTCCTCGAGGCCCGTGAAGTCCATCGGTCTCCACGTCGGCGACGCCGCTCCGGGCGTCAAGAAGGTCGACCCGATCCTCATCGCCGACGGCGTCAAGCGCACGTTCGGCGGCCTCACGGCCGTCGACGTCGACCACGTCGAGATCCCGCGCGGGGCCATCACGGCCCTCATCGGGCCCAACGGTGCCGGCAAGACCACGTTCTTCAACCTGCTCACGGGCTTCGACAAGCCCGACACCGGCAGCTGGTCGTTCGACGGTCGCTCACTCGCCCACGTCCCGGCCTACCGGGTCGCGCGCATGGGGCTCATCCGCACGTTCCAGCTCACGAAGTCGCTCGCGCTGCTGTCGGTCATGGAGAACATGAAGCTCGGCGCGAAGAACCAGGTCGGCGAGAACCTGTTCCGCTCGCTCATCCCCGCGATCTGGCGCAAGCAGGACACCGAGATCGAGGTCAAGGCCATGGACCTGCTGACCCGATTCAAGCTCGACGCCAAGAAAGACGACTACGCGGCGAGCATGTCGGGCGGGCAGCGCAAGCTGCTCGAGATGGCGCGGGCGCTCATGAGCGATCCCACCCTCGTCATGCTCGATGAGCCGATGGCAGGCGTGAACCCCGCGCTCAAGCAATCGCTGCTCGATCACATCCTGGGCCTGAAGGCCGAGGGCATGACCGTGCTCTTCGTCGAGCACGACATGCACATGGTGCGGCACATCGCCGATTGGGTGATCGTGATGGCAGAAGGGCGTGTGGTCGCCGAGGGCGACCCGCACACGGTGATGGAGGATCCCGCCGTCATCGACGCCTACCTCGGCGCCCACCACGACATCGATCTGGGCGCCGACTCGGAGCACGTCGAAGCACTGAAGGAGCTCATCGATGACGAACAGTAGTCCCACAGCCGCAGCCGCTGTCGCCGAGCCGCCCGCCGAGGACCTCGTCGTCGAGGTGCGGAACGTGATCGCCGGGTACCTTCCCGGGGTGAACATCCTCAACGGGTGTTCGCTGAAAGCCGCGCAAGGTGAGCTCATCGGCATCATCGGCCCGAACGGCGCCGGCAAGTCGACACTCCTGAAGTCGATCTTCGGGCTCGTCAAGGTTCGCGAGGGTGGAATCTACCTCCACGGCGAGGAGATCACGAACCTCAAGGCGAACAAGCTCGTCGGTCAGGGTGTCGGCTTCGTCCCGCAGACGGAGAACGTGTTCCCCTCGCTCACCATCCAGGAGAACCTCGAGATGGGGCTCTACCTGAAGCCGAAGGGGCTCAAGGAGCGTCTCGAGTTCGTGACCGAGATCTTCCCCGAACTCGGCAAGCGGCTCACGCAGCGTGCCGGCTCGCTGTCCGGCGGTGAACGCCAGATGGTGGCCATGTCGCGCGCGCTGATGATGGGCCCGCACGTGATGCTGCTCGACGAGCCATCGGCCGGCCTCTCGCCGGTTCGTCAAGACGAGGCCTTCATGCGCGTCAAGGAGATCAACCGTGCCGGCGTCACGACCATCATGGTCGAGCAGAACGCCCGCCGCTGCTTGGAGATCTGCGACCGTGGGTACGTGCTCGACCAGGGCCGCGACGCGTACCACGGCACCGGCCGCGAGCTCCTGAACGATCCCAAGGTGATCGGCCTCTACCTCGGCACGCTCGGGCAGGACGAGGAGTAGTTCGAAGTACGAAGAGGGGGCGGTCCGCTACGGCGGATCGCCCCCTCTTTCGTGTATCCGCTCCGTTTGCGCAGTGCGCGGCGCACCGCGCGTTCCCCCGTACCCGAGCCTCTGCCGCGCTGCACGGCGTACGCGACGCACCAGGCGACTCCCGGGCTGCTTCGGGACGTCCCAGCCCGCCGAGAGTGCACTCGCGGCCCTCTCATGGGGCGGGGAGTGCACGTTCGACGAGCAGAGGCACGCTGGAGCGTCCCAGCCCACCGAGAGTGCACTCCCCGCCCTCCCATAGGGCGGGGAGTGCACGTTCGACGAGCAGAGAAGGCACGCTGAAGCGTCGCAGACCCACCGAGCGTGCACTCGCGGCCCTCCCATAGGGCGGGGAGTGCACTCTCGATGGATGGGATGCGGGAGACAGGGAGCGACATCCACACGGTGGCAATCGCCGCCTCTTGCGCCCGGTCGGGGCAGCCCGCACCGTCTCGACGCGCGGGCACACGAAAGCGGGGCCCCGGCCGTAGCCGGGGCCCCGCTCACTCACTCAGCGGATCAGCCGTCGCCGATGCGCGAGTAGGTGTTGTCCTCGTTGAACTGGAAGATGCCGATCGTGGCTTCGGTCGGGTCACCGTGCTCGTCGAAGGTGACCGGACCCGAGGGGCCGTCGTAGTCGATCTGCTGGCCCTGTTCGAGCAGCGCGACACCTTCTTCGAAGGTTGTGACCTTCTCGCCTTCACCGCTGCCGCCCGAGACCTGACGCAGGTACTTGGCGATCTCGGCGCCATCGGTGCTGTTGGCCGCGTAGGCCGCGAGCGAGATGAGCGTGACCGCGTCGTACGACTCAGCCGCGTAGCTGTAGTCGGTCAGCGCGGGGTCGACGGTGAGGAGCCGGTCGGTGAAGTCACCGAGGGTTCCGACGTCGAGGCCCGGCAGGGTGCCCTTCGCACCGGTGATGAGACCGGGCGTGAAGTCGGCGCTGTAGTCGGCGAGGTTGCCGTCGACGAAGTAGACCTTGTCGCCGGGGTAGCCCGTGCCGACCAGTGCCGGGGTGATGACCTTGGCCTGGTCGAACGTGATCAGCGCGATCGCGTCGGGGTTGGCCGCCGTGACCTCGGTGATCTGCGCGTCGAAGCTCGAGTCGCCCTCGTTGAAGAGCGCCTCAGCGACGACCTCGCCGCCGGCAGCCTCGAAGGCGTCGCGCGTGAACTGCGCGAGACCCGTTCCGTAGGGGTCGTTCAGCACGATGAGGCCGAGCGTGGCGTTGCCGTCTTCGGCGATCAGGTTGCCGAGCACCTCGCCCTGCAGGACGTCGGACGGTGCCGTGCGCCAGTACAGGTCGTTGTCGTCGTAGTCGGTGAAGTCAGCCGACGTGTTCGCCGGCGAGAACTGCACGACGCCCGCAGCGACGATCTGGTCGATGACGGTCTTCGAAACGCCCGACGAGGCCGCGCCCACGATGGCCGAGACGTCCTGCGAGAGCAGGTCGGTCACCGAGACGGTGGCGATGTCGGTGGTGGTGTCGCCCGAGTCACGGAAGACGACCTCGACGGCGAGGCCGGAGCCGGCGCCGTTCACGTCGTCGGCGCCGAGCTGCACGCCGGCTTCCTCGGGCGGGCCGAGGAACGCGAGCGCACCACTCTGCGGGAGGATCGTACCGAGCTTGAGCGCGAGATCGCGCTCACCCTCGGCGATGGGCAGGGCGTCGCCGGCGTCACCAGTCGGTGTTTCCGTCTCGGCCGGCGGCGTTCCGCCCTGGGCGCACGCAGTGAGGAGGAGGGTGCTGACGCCGGCGATGGCGAGACCCGTCCAGGCTGCGCGAGCCGAGCGCTTGGCCGAGGCCTTCGCGAATACGCTCATGTTGCTCCTTGGGACTGAAGGAAATTGGTACACAATTCAGCGCCGTGGTGACGCCGTTGTTCGACAGTATTCCGGGCATTCGACGGAAACAAGATGCCGCGGTCACAACCGTGTAACACCGTCGGAATCGTTACCTTCTCGACATTCAACTCCCGCTTCGGCGCAGGGATTCGTCGCGAATGCCGCTCGAGACGCGCGGATCGCGCGTCAGGGCCATCGGCGCATCCACCCCCGGAATGGGGGTCATCGGAGACGCCATTCGACGGTCAGACGGGCTCCGCCACGACCCGTCGTGACACCCGCACGCCGCGCAGCAGGTCGACCGTGAGCACGGTGAGCGCGAGCCACACGAGACCGAACCCGATCCACCGCTCGGGCGGCATCGGCTCCTGCAGCACGAACACGCCCACGAGGAACTGGATGAACGGCGCGAAGTACTGGATGAACCCCATGTAGATGAGAGGAAGCCGGCGCGACGCCGCGGCGAACAAGAGCAGCGGCACCGCGGTGACCGCGCCAGCCGACACGAGCAGCACCGTGTGCCAGACGCCCTCGGTGCCGATCGTGAGCCCCGTGGTCATGCCGACGAACACGAGCTGGATGATCGCGAGGGGCGCGAGCCACGCGGTCTCGAGCGTGAGCCCCGACACCGCGTCGACCTTCGGGCCGACGCGCTTCTTGATGAGCCCGTAGATGCCGAACGAGAACGCCAGCACGAGTGCGATCCACGGCAGCTGCCCGTAGCCGATGGCAAGCACGATGACGGCCACGACCGAGATACCCACCGCGACCCACTGCGTCGCGTTCAGTCGCTCGCGAAGCACGATGACCCCGAGCAGCACCGTCACGATCGGGTTGATGAAGTACCCCAATGCCGCTTCGACGACCTGCCCGCTGAGCGTCGCGTAGACGTAGGTCTGCCAGTTGACGAAGATGAGCAGCCCGGCGAGCCCCATGGTGAGCACGACCCGACGGTCGCGCAGGAGCGCCCCGAACGGCCGCCACGCGCGGGTCACTGCGATGAGCAGGGCGCAGAACACGAGCGAGAACAGCACCCGCCACGCGACGATCTCGAACGGCCCGGTGGGCGCGAGGGCGATGAAGTAGATGGGCAGGATGCCCCACAGCCCGTAGGCGCCGATGGCGTAGAGGAGGCCCGACCGGCTGATGCCGCCGACGTGCTTCACCGGCGCGTCGGTCGCGGGCGACGGTGTGGAGGGTGATGACACCAGCACAGACTACGCCCGCCCGCCGACGCCGAGGCGCCCGCCCGGCTGCCGTTCATCGTCGACATCCGGTCGTGCACGGCGCACGATGCGGGTGACGGATGCCGCGACATCCGTCACCCGGAGACGACGAAGCCCGGGCACCCTCACGGGTGCCCGGGCTTCGAGTCGGATCGAGTCGCTCAGCGAACGACGACGGCCAGCACGTCGCGCGCGGAGAGCACGAGGAACTCGTCGGCGCCGAACTTGACCTCGGTGCCGCCGTACTTCGAGTACAGGACGCGGTCGCCGACGGCCACGTCGAGCGGAACGCGGTTGCCGTTGTCATCGATGCGGCCGGGGCCCACAGCCACGACCTCGCCCTCCTGGGGCTTCTCCTTCGCGGTGTCGGGGATGACCAGACCGGAAGCGGTGGTCTGCTCGGCCTCGACCTGCTTGATGACGATGCGATCCTCGAGCGGCTTGATGGAAACCGACACGGTTGACCCCTTTTCTAGAGTTGAGAACTGTCTTGAGGAAGACTTGGGTTAGCAGCCTCAGAGCGAGAGTGCTAAAGCGAGTCTATTCGTGATTTGGCACTCGTGCAACGTGAGTGCCAGCCGGCGGGCGGGTGCTAGCGTGGCCGGGTGGATCGCGCCGAGCTCGTCGAACTGCT
Source organism: Agromyces cavernae (assembly GCF_021044935.1). Lineage (GTDB taxonomy): Bacteria > Actinomycetota > Actinomycetes > Actinomycetales > Microbacteriaceae > Agromyces > Agromyces cavernae. Next base: position 1,146,565 of record NZ_JAJNMP010000001.1, on the reverse strand, counting down.
CTCGCCCGAAGGCCTGCGGCTGCTCGACGGCCTGCCCGAGTGGGACGTGAAGGCCGACATCGTGAAGACCGTCGCCGAACTGCGCAAGCAGGGCCATCCGCCCGGTCTCGTCGCGACCGTGCTCAGCCAGGCGAAGCTGCGGCACCGCGCCCGGGCCAAGTTCGGCCCGTTCGCCTCGCGCATGCTGTTCACCGAACCCGGGCTCGAGCAGGCGACGCGACTTCAGGTGGCGGCGCTGCACGCCGGCCGCTTCGCTCGTGCCGATATCGGGCACGTCGCCGACCTCGGCTGCGGCATCGGCGGCGACGCCCTCGCGATGGCGGCCATCGACCTCGAGGTGACCGCTGCCGAAGCCGACGAGGTGACCGCCGCGATCGCGGCGTACAACCTCACCCCGTTCCCGCGGGTACGGGTGCTGCACGAACGCGCCGAGCAGGTCGCACTCGGCGGAATCGGGGGCGCCTGGCTCGATCCGGCTCGCCGTACGACCGCGGGCGGCACCACGACGAGGATCGCCGACGCCGCCGACTACTCCCCCAGCCTCGACTTCGCCTTCGGGCTCGCCGACCGCATGGCCGTCGGTGTGAAGCTCGGCCCGGGGACCGACCGAGACGTGATCCCGGCCGGCGCCGAAGCCCAGTGGATCTCGGTCGACGGCGACGTCGTCGAACTGGGGGTGTGGTTCGGCCAGGTGGCCCGGCCGGGAGTCGGCCGCGCCGCCCTCGTCATCCGCGGCGACTCAGCACACGAGCTGACCGCGCCCGCCGATGCCGAAGACGCTCCCGACGGCCCGCTCGGAGACTACCTCTACGAGCCCGACGGTGCGATCATCCGCGCGCGCCTCATCGGCGATCTGGCGCGCGCCAACGGCGCGTGGATGCTGAGCCCGGGCATCGCGTACCTCACCGCCGACACGGCGTTCGACTCGCCGTTCGCGCGCGGGTTCCGCGTCGTCGAACGGATGCCCGCCGACGAGCGGCAGCTGCGCCAGGGCCTGCAGGCGCGCGGCATCGGCACCCTCGAGATCAAGAAGCGCGGCATCGACGTCGACCCGGCGGCGCTGCGCACTCGCCTGAAGCTGCGCGGCGCCGAGCGCGCCACGCTCGTGCTCGCACGCGAGCAGGGCCGGCATGTGGCGTTGCTCGTCGAACGCCTGTAGCCCGAACACCGCTAGCCCGAACGCCGACGGCCGCGGCGACCCGACCGCCGCGGCGACCCGGCCGGGCTCAGTTCGGCAGTGCCCCGAAGACGATCGCGTAGTAGCCGATCCACACCGCCGAGAACACGAGCCCGGCGAGCCCGGTGCCGATGCCGACGAACGAGAGCACGCGGCCCTCCGCTTCGCGACGAAGGCCCAGCACGCCGAAGACGATCGCGGCGATCGAGAGGGGCAACATCCACCCGACGAAGAGCGAGGCGACGGCGCCGATGGTGCCGGCGACGGCGGCCACCCAGCTGTAGACGCGCCGTTGGGTCTGCTCTTCGGCGGCTTCGACCAGATCGCCGCCCGGACGATGCACGATGAGCAGCTGACCGGTCGAGATCCGCTCGAGTTGCCCGGTGTCGAACGGCACGTCGAACTCGCGCACGGCCGGGTTCGCGCGGAGCGTCGGCTCAGCCGGGGCGTCGGCGACCGGCGGCACGGATGACCCGGCCTCGCCCGCCTCGACGCCCCGGCCGGGCTCCCCGCCCTGGGGCGGAACCTGCTCGCGGTCGGTCATGCGTTGTGCTCCAGGATTCAGAACGACGTGCTGCCCATGTTGCTCGCCCCGAGCAGGAGCCCCCACAGGATGAACGAGAGCAGTGCGATGCCGAGGCCGACGAAGCCGAGCACGATGCCGGTGAGCCACATGCCCTTCGCTTCGGACTCTTTGCGCTTGCCGATGAAGCCGAGCACCACGGCCGCGCCGGGGATGAACAGCTGCATGAAGCCGCCGACGAACGGGATGAACACGACGAACGAACCGACGATGCCCACGATTCCCGCGATGAGCGAGATGAGGCTGTAGACCGGCGTCGGCTTGCTCGGTGCCGTGCCGTAGGCCGGCGCGACGTAGCCGGGCGAACCGTAACCGCTGGTCGGAGCCGACGGAGCGCCGTAGCCCGACGGAGTGCCGTAACCCGTCTGCGCCCCTGCCGCGGGCGCTCCGTACGCCGGGGCTGCCGGTGCTGCAGGTGCCCCGTAGGCCGGCGGAGCGGGTGGCGCAGGCGCCGCGGGCGCCCCGGAGCCCGGCGGAGCGGGCGGTGGCGGCGTCGCGGCGCCGTAGCTCGGCGGCGCGGGCGGGGCGGGCGGCTCGGGTGCCGCGGGCGGCTCGGGTGCCGCGGGCGGCTCGGGCGCCGACGGCACGTCGGGCACCGACGGCGCGGACGGGGCTCCCGGGAACTCGGGCTCCGACGGCTCGCCTGGGAGCGTCGGCTCGGGCTCGGAGGGGAACGTCGGCTCCTCGGGAGCCGGCGGAACCACCGGTTCGTCAGGCTCGGTGGGGATCGTGGGCTCCTCGGGAACCTTCGGTGCGTCGGGGTTCTTCGGATCGCTCATGGGCGGGCGCTCCTCTCAATGGTCGCTTGCGGGTTCGGCCGGAAATCGCACTCAGTTGACGTAGAGGTCCGGGTTGGCCGCGACCGCCGCGAAGAAGATCACCACGAAGACGATCGTGAGGATGATCGAGAGCACGATGCCGATGTAGCCGATGATCAGGCCGGCGATCGCCATGCCGCGACCCTGCTCGCCGGTCTTCTTGATCTGGCTGAGCGAGATGTGGCCGCAGACGATGCCCACGATGAACCCGATGCCGGTGAAGATGCCGACGAGCGACGCGACGAGTGAGACGATCGCGAGGGTATTGGTCTTGCCGCCGGGCTGAGCGCCCTGCCCGTAGGCGGGAGCGGCCTCGCCGTATGCGGGGGCCGCGGGCGCACTGTATGCGGGCGCGGCCGGCGCGCCGGCCGGCGGGGCCGGAGGCACGGGCGGAACGCCGCCTGCGGGCTGGTCGGGAAGATTCGGATCGGTCACTGTGGTCCCCTTGATGCACTCAGTGAGCGAACCGCCGGACGGCGGATCGCGCGGGCACGGCGATGCGCCGCGACACCCTTGGTCGTACGACCTCACACTATCGCGCGGCGCCCACCGTGCACAGGGATCGCCTCATTCCCGGGCGCGGCACGCCTCAGGCGACGCGGATCTCGGTCACGGGAAGCGTGGAGTCCGCGCCGAACCCGAGACCCGACGGCGGATGCCCGGCCATGACCAACTGCGACCCGAGCGCCGCGATCATGGCGCCGTTGTCGGTGCAGAGCGAGAGGGGTGGCACGCGAAGGTCGATGCCCGCGGCATCCGTTCGTTCTTCGGCGACCTCGCGCAGCCGCGCGTTCGCGATGACCCCGCCGCCGAGCAGCAGTCGCGGCACGCCGAGGTCGGTGCACGCGGCGATGGCCTTGGTGACGAGCACGTCGACGACCGCCTCGCGGAAGCTCGCGGCGACGTCGGCGAGCGGCACCGGTTCGCCCGCCGCCTCGCGCTGCTCGACCCACCGGGCCACGGCCGTCTTCAGGCCCGAGAAGCTGAAGTCGTAGCGGTGCGCGGCCTGGTCTTTCGGCTGGGTGAGGCCGCGCGGGAACCGGATCGCCTTCGGATCGCCGCCGATGGCTGCGCGGTCGATCTCGGGGCCGCCCGGGTACGGCAGGCCGAGCAGGCGGGCGACCTTGTCGAACGCCTCGCCCGCAGCGTCGTCGATGGTCTCGCCGAGCAGCTCGACGTCGCTGACGAGATCGCGAACGAGCAGCAGCGACGTGTGCCCGCCCGAGACGAGCAGCGCGACGGTCGGGGTCTCGAGGGGATCGGCGGTGTCGAGCAGGTCGGCGCCGACGTGGCCGACGAGGTGGTTGACGGCGTAGATCGGCACGTCGAGCGAGAGCGCGAGCGCCTTCGCTGCGCCGACGCCCACCATGAGGGCACCGGCGAGCCCGGGCCCGCTGGTGACGGCGATCGCGTCGAGGTCGTCGAGCGAGACGGATGCCTCTTCGAGCGCCGCCAGGATCGTGGGACCGAGCGCCTCGAGGTGCGCCCGCGCGGCGACCTCGGGCACGACACCGCCGTATCGGGCGTGCTCGTCCATCGACGAGGCGATGGTGTTGGCCAGCAGTGTCGTGCCGCGCACGATGCCGACACCGGTCTCGTCGCACGAGGTCTCGATGCCGAGGATGAGCGGTTCGGCGCGGTTCATCGGGTCCCCTCGCGTGACGTGCCGCTCGCGCCCGACGCGGCGGCACCCGCACCGCCGGCAGCGCCCGACGCGTCGGCGGGCCGTGCGACCGCGGGCTTCACGACGAGTCGCATCAGCACGGCGTCGACGCCGCCGCGGTAGTACCTCGGCCGCACGCCGATCTGCTCGAAGCCGAGCGAGTCGTAGAGGGCTCGGGCGATGGGATTGTCGGCCCGCACCTCGAGGAACAGCTCGGTGACGTGCCGACGACGCGCCGCCGTGATGAGCGCGTGCATGAGGCCTCGGCCGAGGCCCATGCCGCGGCTGGACGGGTCGACGGCGATGGTCTGGATGTCGCCCTGCTCGCTTCCCGACGGCGCGAGGAGGCCCGCGTACCCGCGCAGGGCGGGGCCCGGCTCATCGGCCGCATCGCTCGCCGTGATCGGCTCGTCGACCGCGACGAGGTAGTAGCCGTGCGGGCTCTCGATCTCGCGCCGCATGGCGTCTTCGGGCCACGCGTCGTCGGTGAACGTCTCGCGTTCGAGGCGCATGATCGCGTCGAGGTCGGAGAGTTTCGCGCGGCGCATGAGCACGCTCACTGGAGCACCCGCTTTCCGGGAGAGGGCGTCACGTCGGGTGCGCGCAGGTAGAGCGGCGCGTCGGCGGCCAGCGGCAGCCGCCCGGCGGCGAACGCGAGCTCGGCGAGCATGCCGACCGCGCCGGCCGAGACGATCGTCGCGTCGAAGCGGATGCCCCGTGCCTCGGGCACTGCGTCGCGGGGGGCGAGTTCGGGGCCGAGCACGCGCACGGGCAGCCCGTCGTCGTCGAGGCCGTCGTACTCGGAGACGGCGAACTCGCGGCGGCGCGCGTCGGTGACGACCTGCAGGGGGCCGGTGTCGCCGGCGCGGTAGCGGCTCCACGCGATCGCATCGTGGCTGACCACCGGCACGAACGGGCGGTCGATGCCGAGGGCGAACGCGTGCGCCGCCGCGATGCCGACGCGGAGGCCCGTGAACGGGCCGGGGCCCATGCCCGCCGTGACGCCCGAGAGCCTGCTGCCGCTGATGCCCGCCACCGCCAGTGCCTCGTGGATGAAGCCGCCGATCACCTCGGCATGGCGCATGGTGTCGTCGGTGCCGGTCTCGGCGAGACAGCGCAGCTCGCCACTGGCACCGTCGCGGCCGACCACCGCGACACTCGTGCCCGTCGAGGTGTCGATCGCGAGGAGCATGAGAGCAAGCCTACGCTCACGCGGCGTAGGGGCCGCCCGCCCAGCGGGGCCCGAATCCGCGCACCGTGATCGTGCGCGGCTCGTCGGCGTCGAGCTCGTCGCTGCTGAGGGGGTCGGCCGCCATGCTCGCGCCCATCGGGCGCTCGATGACGATCTCGAGACGCGAGTCGCTCACGTCGTCGACGAGTCCGGCACCCCACTCGACGACGACGACCGAGCCGGCGAAATCGAGGTCGAGGTCGTCGACGAGGGCGGCATCGCCGAGCCGATAGGCGTCGACGTGCACGAGCGGGGCGCCGCCAGCGAGGTTCGGGTGGGTGCGGGCGAGCACGAAGGTGGGGCTCTGCACGGGGCCGCGTACGCCGAGCCCGGCGCCGATGCCGCGAGTCAGCGTCGTCTTGCCGGCGCCGAGCGCACCCGTGAGCACCACGAGGTCGCCGGCCCGCAACTGCGCGCCGAGCTCACGGCCGAACGCCTCCATGGCGTCGGTGTCGACGACATCGAGCCGCATCAGGCGCCGCCGACGTAGCGGCGCGGTACCCGCGGCCCGATGCGCGTGACGATCTCGTAGCCGATCGTGCCGGAGGCCTCGGCCCACTCGTCGGCCGTCGGGGCGCCGCTCGCCGGGTCGCCGAACACGACGACTTCGTCGCCCACGGCGACGGGCGCGTCTGCGACGTCGACGATGAACTGGTCCATGGCGACCCGTCCGACGACGGGTCGGCGCGCGCCCGCGAGCAGCACCTCGGCGCCGCCGCCCGTCGCATGGCGCGGAATGCCGTCGGCGTATCCGAGCGGAACGAGGGCGAGGGTCGTGGGAGCATCGGCGTGCCAGAGGTGGCCGTAGGAGGCGCCTGTCCCCGCCTCGACATGCCGCACGGCGGCTACGCGCGCCCGCAGCGTCATCGCGGGGGTGAGTCCGAGGTCGGTGCCGGTGGTGCCGTCGCCGAAGGGAGTGAGCCCGTAGGCGGCGATGCCGATGCGCACGAGGTCGAAGCGGGCGCGCGGATCGCGGATCGCCTGCTCCGACGAGGCGAGATGGCGGACGGCGGGAGTCAGGCCGGCCGCCACGGCGTGGGCGAGCGCCCGCTCGAACACCGCGATCTGGGCCGCGTCGACCTCACGCGAGGTGTTGGCGAAGTGACTGAAGACGCCGATCACCGTCAGGCGCCCGTCACCCTCGAGCTCGGCCGCGCGCGCCACCACACCGGGCCAATCGGCTTCGGGCACGCCGTTGCGGCTGAGCCCGGTGTCGACCTTCAGGTGCACCTCGGCGGCCGCGCCCGCCGGCGTGCCCGCGGCGGCGGCCCGCTCGAGCTGGTCGAGGCTCGACACGCCGATCTCGACGCCCGCGCCGACGGCGTCCGCGAAGTCGGCATCGGGATCGTGCAACCACGCGAGGATAGGCGCGTCGATGCCGGCCCGCCGCAGCTCGAAGGCCTCGTCGAGGTCGGCGACGCCGAGCCGTGTCGCGCCGCCCGCGAGCGCCGCCCTCGCGGCTTCGACCGCGCCGTGCCCGTAGGCGTTCGCCTTGACGACGGCCATGACCTCGGTCGGCGCCACGCGCTCGGCGATGGTGCGCACATTGCGGGCGATGGCGTCGAGGTCGACGACCGCCTCGCGGAAGGGCGGGTTGCCGCCGGCGTCGGCGCGGCTCATGGTCGCTCGTCCCCGAGCGACTCGAGCACCACGAACGCGCTCGCGATGCCGGCGTCGTGACTCATCGACAGGTGCACCCGGTCGATGCCGAGGTCGCGAACGTGCCCGGCGAGGCCGCCGGACAGTTCGAAGTCGGGGTTGCCCTCGATGTCCTGGACGATGATCATCTCGTGCCAGCGGATCACGGCGTGACCGCCCAGGGCCTTGATGAGCGCCTCCTTCGCCGCGAAGCGGGCGGCGAGCGAGCGAGCAGGCCGATGCCGTTCGCTCTCAGCGAACAACCGCTCGAGCAGCGCAGGAGTGCGTTCCACCGAGCGCTCGAAGCGCACGATGTCGACCACGTCGATGCCGATGCCGGCGATCACGCCGCGCCCGCCCCCTGCATCACTCGACCGTGACCGACTTCGCGAGGTTGCGCGGCTGGTCGACGTCGAGTCCCTTCGCCTGCGAGAGCTCCATCGCGAAGATCTGCAGCGGGACCACCGCGAGCAGCGGCTCGAACAGCGGAGCCGCGAGCGGAATGCGCAGCACCTCGTCGGCGAACGGCAGCACCGCGGCGTCGCCGGCCTCGGCGATCGCGATGACGCGCGCGCCGCGAGCCCGGATCTCCTGGATGTTCGACACGACCTTCGGGTGCAGGTTCGCCGAACCGCGCGGACTCGGCACGACGACGAACACGGGCTGACCGGGTTCGATGAGGGCGATGGGGCCGTGCTTCAGCTCGCCCGCGGCGAAGCCCTCGGCGTGGATGTACGCGAGCTCCTTGAGCTTCAGCGCACCCTCCATGGCGATCGGGAACCCGACGTGGCGGCCCAGGAAGAGCACCGAGCGTGTGTCGGCCATCCAGTGCGCGAGCTGCTCGACCTTCTCGGACTCGCCGAGCACGGACGCCAGCTTCTCGGGCACCGCCTGCAGCTCGGCGAGCTGCGTCGCGAGCTCGGCGGCCGACAGGGTGCCGCGCACCCGCGCGAGGTGCAGTCCGAAGAGGTAGAGCGCCGCGATCTGCGCCACGAAGGCCTTCGTCGACGCCACCGCGACCTCGGGCCCCGCGTGCGTGTAGACGACCGCGTCGGACTCGCGCGGGATGGTGGCACCCTGCGTGTTGCAGATCGAGATCGTGCGGGCACCCTGCTCGCGGGCGTACTTCACGGCCATGAGCGTATCCATGGTCTCGCCCGACTGGCTGATCGAGACGACGAGCGTGTCTTCGTCGAGCACGGGCTCGCGATAGCGGAACTCGTGGCTCAGCTCGACCTCGACGGGCACTCGCGACCACTGCTCGATCGCGTACTTCGCGACCATGCCGGCATAGGCGGCGGTGCCGCACGCGATGACCGTGATACGACGGATCGAGCGGAGCTCGTCGTCACCGAACGACGCGAGTTCGGGGATGACGACCTGGTCGTCGACGACCCGGCCGCGCAGGGTGTTCGCGACCGCCTCGGGCTGCTCCGACACCTCTTTGCGCATGAACGACGACCATCCGCCCTTCTCGGCGGCCGAGGCATCCCACTCGACGTCGAACGGCTCGACCTCGACCGGCTCGCCCGCGAAATCGGTGACGGCGACCTGGTCGGCGGTGATCTCGACGATCTGGTCCTGGCCGATCGCCACCGCGCGCTTCGTGAACTCGACGAAGGCGGCGACATCGGAGCCGAGGAAGTTCTCGCCGTCGCCGAGCCCGATCACGAGCGGCGAGTTGCGGCGGGCGCCGACGACGACGCCGGGCTCCTCGCGGTGCACCGCGAGGAGCGTGAACGCGCCGTCGAGGCGCGACACCGTGTTGCGGAACGCCTGGCGCAGGTCGCCCGTGGCCCGGTACTCCTTGCCGAGCAGCACGGCGGCGACCTCGGTGTCGGTCTCCGACTCGAACGTGAGGCCCTCGGCGAGCAGCTCGTCCTTCAGCTCGGCGAAGTTCTCGATGATGCCGTTGTGGATGAGCGCGAGGCGGCCCTCGTCGCCGAGGTGCGGGTGCGCGTTGCGGTCGGTGGGGCCGCCGTGGGTCGCCCAGCGGGTGTGGCCGATGCCGGTGCCGCCGCGGTGCAGCGGGTTCGCCTGGAGTTCGTCGGCGAGCACCTGCAGCTTTCCGGCGCGCTTGGCCGTCTCGATGGAGCCGTCGTCATCGACGACGGCCACCCCAGCCGAGTCGTAGCCACGGTATTCGAGGCGGCGCAGGCCACCCATGAGCACGTCGAGGCTGTTGCGCTCTCCGACATATCCGACGATTCCACACATAGGGGCGATTGTAGTGGCGCGAGGCTGTGCACTCGCCCCGTCGGCCGACACCACCCCTGCGCACTCGCCCCGCCGGCCGACGGGGCGGCGCTGCCCGCCGCACTACAGTGGAACGGTGCCCGATCAGCAGAGCCCGTCGTCGCACACGGCGCACCTCTCTCCGTTCGTCGAACTCGATCGAGCCGATTGGGCGGCGCTCGCGCCGTCGATGCCCTCGCCGCTTCGCGAGACCGAAGTCGTGCAGCTCCGCGGCCTCGGCGAGCCCCTCGACCTGCGCGAGGTCTCCGAGGTGTACCTGCCGCTCAGCCGGCTGTTGAACCTCTACGTCGGCGGCACGAAGTCGCTGCACAAGGTCACGAGCGAGTTCCTGCGCGAGCGGTTCGAGTCCACGCCCTTCGTGATCGGCGTCGCGGGCTCGGTCGCGGTCGGCAAGTCGACCATCGCCCGCCTGCTGCGCGAGCTGCTCGCCCGGTGGGAGCACACCCCGCATGTCGAGCTCATCACCACCGACGGGTTCCTCTTCCCGAACGCCGAGCTCGAGCGGCGCGGCCTCATGGCGCGCAAGGGCTTTCCCGAGTCGTACGATCGGCGCGCCCTGCTGCGGTTCGTCAGCGAGGTGAAGGCCGGGGCCGCCGAGGTGCGGTCGCCGTTCTACTCGCACCTGGCCTACGACATCGTCAAGGACGCGCACATCACGGTGCGCCGTCCCGACGTGCTCATCGTCGAGGGCCTCAACGTGCTGCAACCGCCCGGCCCCGGCCACCGCCTCGCGGTGAGCGACCTGTTCGACTTCACCATCTACGTCGATGCCCGTACGAGCGACATCGCCCGCTGGTATGAAGAGCGGTTCCTCAAGCTGCAGCGCGGCGCGTTCGCGAACCCGCGCTCGTACTTCCACCGCTACGCCAGCCTGTCCGACGTCGAGGCGCGGCAGCGCGCACGAGAGATCTGGCAGTCGATCAACGAACCGAACCTGCTGCAGAACATCCGGCCGACCCGCTCACGCGCGTCACTCGTGCTCCGCAAGGGCGCCGACCACGCCGTCTCGAGCGTGCTGCTGCGGAAGCTCTGAAACGACGAGCGGATGCCCCGTGAGGGACATCCGCTCGATCGGAACGCCCGGTCTCAGACGGCGAGGCGCTCGCGCACGACGTCGGCGAGCGTTGCCGCGTGGCGCTCGGCGGTCTGCTGGTCGGATGCCTCGACCATGACCCGCACCATCGGCTCGGTGCCCGAGGGGCGAAGCAGCACCCGGCCCGAGTCGCCGAGTTCGGTCTCGGCCGCAGCGACGGCGGCGGCGATGCCTGCGTCGTCGTGCAGCGAGTGGTGGTCGACGCCGCGCACGTTGACGAGCACCTGGGGGTAGACCGTCATGACCGAAGCGAGATCGGCCAGCGTTCTGCCGGTGCGCGCCATCTCGGCCACGAGGTGCAGCCCGGTGAGCACGCCGTCGCCCGTCGTCGCGTACTCCGACATGATGACGTGACCCGACTGCTCGCCGCCGAGCGCGAGCTTCTCGGCGCTGAGCGCTTCGAGCACGTAGCGGTCGCCCACTTTCGTCTCGACGACGCGGATGCCGTGCTCGGCCATCGCGCGCTTGAGCCCCAGGTTCGACATGACCGTGACGACGAGCGTGTCGTCGGTGAGCTTGCCGCGCTCTTTCATCGAGAGGGCGAGGATCGCCATGATGCGGTCGCCGTCGACGATGTCGCCCGCGGCGTCGACCGCGAGGCAGCGGTCGGCGTCGCCGTCGTGCGCGATGCCCACGTCGGCGCCGTGCTCGAGCACGGCGGCCTGCAGCTTGTCGAGGTGCGTCGAGCCGACGCCGTCGTTGATGTTGATCCCGTCGGGGTCGGCGCCGATGACGACGACCTCTGCGCCGGCGTCCCGGAAGGTCTCGGGCGAGACCCCGGCCGCCGCGCCGTGGGCGCAGTCGAGCACGACCTTGATGCCGTCGAGGCGGTGCGGCAGCGTGCCGAGCAGGTGCACGACGTATCGGTCTTCGGCGTCGGCGAAGCGCTGGATGCGGCCGACGCCGTCGCCGATGGGGGCGAGCTTCTGCTTGCCGAGGTACGACTCGATGCGGTCTTCGACGACGTCGGGCAGCTTGGTGCCGCCGAACGAGAAGAACTTGATGCCGTTGTCGGGCGCCGGGTTGTGCGACGCCGAGATCATCACGCCGAAGTCGGCCTTGATGGAGTCGATGAGGTACGCCGTCGCGGGAGTCGGGATGACCCCGGCATCGAGCACATCGACGCCGGAGCTCGCGAGACCGGCCGACACCGCGGCGGTGAGGAACTCGCCGCTGACGCGCGGGTCGCGCGCGACGACCGCCACGGGGCGGCGGCCCGCCGCGCGGAGTTCGTCGGCGTGGCGCCCCTGGGTAAGGACGGCAGCAGCCGCCTGGGACAGGCCCAGGGCCAGGTCAGCCGTGAGTTCACGGTTGGCCAGGCCCCGGACACCATCGGTTCCGAAAAGCCGAGGCATAGAGGAGAGCCCGGAAGCGCGGGTCAGCGCTTCGAGAACTGCGGAGCCTTGCGCGCCTTCTTGAGACCGGCCTTCTTGCGCTCGATGACGCGAGCGTCACGCGTGAGGAAGCCCGACTTCTTGAGCGTCGGACGGTTGTTCTCACGGTCGATCTCGTTGAGCGCACGCGCGATCGCGAGACGCAGCGCGCCGGCCTGGCCCGAGGGGCCGCCACCGGTGATGCGAGCGATCACGTCGTACGAGCCGGTGAGCTCGAGCACGGTGAACGGGTCGGTGATGAGCTGCTGGTGCAGCTTGTTGGGGAAGTAGTCCGCGAACTCACGGCCGTTGACCGTGATGGTGCCGGCGCCGGGGACGACGCGCACGCGGGCGATGGCCTGCTTGCGACGGCCGACGGCCGCACCCGAGACGTTGAGCACGGGACGGGGGGTGGCCGGAGCCGCCGCCGGGGCGCTCTCGGTCGTGTAGCTCTCGGGAGCCGCTTCGATCTGGTCTGCGATCTTCGCCATTGTGGTGTGAATCCTTATTTCGAGAACGTCGAGGGTGCCGGAATTACTGGGCGACCTGGGTGAGGGTGTACGGCTTGGGCTGCTGGGCCGCGTGCGGGTGCTCGGGGCCGGCGTAGACCTTGAGCTTCTTGAGCTGGGCCCGGCCGAGGGAGTTCTTCGGGAGCATGCCGCGGATCGCCTTCTCGACGGCGCGGACGGGGTTCTTCTCGAGGAGCTCGGCGTAGCCGACGGCCTTGAGCCCGCCCGGGTAGCCCGAGTGGCGGTAGGCCTTCTTCTGCTCGAGCTTCTGGCCGGTGAGGGCCACCTTGTCGGCGTTGACGATGATGACGAAGTCACCGGTGTCGACGTGGTTGGCGAAGATCGCCTTGTGCTTGCCGCGCAGCAGGGCTGCGGAGTGGCTCGCGAGACGACCGAGCACGATGTCGGTCGCGTCGATGACGACCCAGTCGCGCTGGATCTCGTTCGACTTCGGGGTATAGGTGCGCGTCACGGAAGTGCTGCTTTCTGATCGAGTGAGGGGTTCGTGAATCCCACTCCGGGGGGAGTTCGACCGCGACGCGGACGAACGCCCTGGTGGAGGGCTCAACATCGGGCACCGCTGCAGAGAACGGCACCAAAGGGAGAGCTTAGCCGATGAGCCCGTCTACGTGCAATTCGCGTCGTGCCCGCGTCTGCCCGGCGCGTGCCTCGAGTTCGTGGTCGTCGGGGTAGCCGATCTCGGTGAGGGTCAGACCCTTCGCCGGCATCACCTTGAATGCGCTCGTGCGCTCGCCGGCGGCGAGCAGTCCGGCCGGGTCGCCGACCTCGAGCCGCCCCTCCCCCACCGCCACCGCGGCGCCCACGAGCGCGCGCACCATCGAGTGGCAGAACGCGTCGGCCTGCAGCGACGCCACGAGCACGCCGTCGTCGCGCCGCGCCCACCGGTAGTCCTGCAGCGTGCGGATGGTGGTCGCCTCCTCGCGCGGCTTGCAATACGCAGCGAAGTCGTGGAGCCCGCAGAGCCCCCGGGACGCGGCATCCATCGCCTCGACGTCGAGGTCGCGGGGAAACGTGACGGTACGGTGCCGCGCGAGCGGATCACGGCGAGCGGATGCATCGGCCACGCGATACTCGTAACGCCGCCACACGGCCGAGAACCGCGCATCGAAGCCCTCGGGCGCCTGCTCGACGTGCGTGACGACGACGTCGGCGTCGTGGCCCAGGATGCCCGTGAGCCGGCGGGCGAGCACAGCCGCGGGAGCGGAGTCGTGCTCGGGGTGGCCGCGGCGGGCGCGGGTCACCGACGCGAGCGCGTCCACGGGCACGTCGAGGTGCGCCACCTGGCCCAGCGCATGCACGCCGGCGTCGGTACGCCCGGCGACCGTGAGCCTCGGGACCACGCCCGTGCGCCGGAAGAGCGTCGCGAGGGCCTCCTCGAGCACGCCCTGCACCGTGCGCAGGCCGGGCTGCCGGCTCCACCCGCTGAAGTCGGTGCCGTCATAGGCGATGCCGAGTCGCAGCCGTACGACCGGGGCCTCGTCGAGGGCGTGGCCCGCGACATCCGTCGTGTCGATGGGCTCGTTCTCGGGCATGCGTCCAGCCTACGGCGGCCGCACAGCCTCCCTTGGCCTTCTGCGCCGCCGACCCGACCTGCCTCCACCCGCCCTGACCCGCCCGCCGTCCTCTCCGAAATGTCGGATGACGCGGGCGAAGCGGCGCCGACCGGTGGACCCGAGCCGGCGTGTCGGTGTCGCAAGCCGACATCTCGGAGGCAGATCGAGCACCAGCAGAGCGGGCTGCAGGAACGACGAAGGGCCCGGATGCCGCGGCATCCGGGCCCTTCGCGAGGGATCGAGACTACTTGGCCTCGGCGGCCTCGGCCTCTTCGGCGGGCGTCTCGGCGGACTCCTCCGACGCCTCGGCGCCGGCGGCCTCGTCGACCGTGGCCTCGGCCTCGGTCACAACCTCTTCGGCCGGAGCCTCGTCGGCGACGGGCGCCTCGGCGGCGGGCTTGGCAGCGCGCTGCTTCTTCACGACCGGCTCGAGCACGAGCTCGATGACCGCCATGGGCGCGTTGTCGCCCTTGCGGTTGCCGATCTTCGTGATGCGGGTGTAGCCGCCCTCACGGTCGGCGACCTGCGGTGCGATCACGGCGAAGAGCTCGTGCACGACCGACTTGTCGCCGATGACCGCGAGCACGCGACGACGGGCGTGCAGGTCGCCGCGCTTCGCGAAGGTGACGAGACGCTCGGCGAGCGGACGCAGGCGCTTGGCCTTCGTCTCGGTGGTGGTGATGCTCTTGTGGGTGAAGAGCGCAGCCGCGAGGTTCGCGAGCAGCAGCCGCTCGTGCGCGGGTCCGCCTCCGAGGCGGGGGCCCTTGGTGGGCTTCGGCATGGTTCGTTATCTCCAGGTAGTGAGGGGTCGGGCAGGCCGGGGCCTAGTTCTCGTCGTCGAAGCCCGTGTAGAAGTGGGCGCCGTCGAAGCCGGGAACCGAGTCCTTCAGCGACAGGCCCATCTCGGTGAGCTTGTCCTTGACCTCGTCGACCGACTTCTGGCCGAAGTTGCGGATGTTCATGAGCTGCGACTCGCTCAGGGCGACGAGCTCGGACACCGTGTTGATGCCTTCGCGCTTGAGGCAGTTGTAGCTGCGCACCGAGAGGTCGAGGTCTTCGATCGGGATCGAGAGCTCGCTCGAGAGCACGGCGTCGACCGGCGCGGGGCCGATCTCGATGCCCTCGGCCGCGGTGTTCAGCTCGCGTGCGAGACCGAACAGCTCGGTGAGCGTGCGGCCTGCCGAGGCGATCGCGTCGCGCGGCGTGATGGCCGGCTTCGACTCGACGTCGACCACGAGGCGGTCGAAGTCGGTGCGCTCGCCGGCACGGGTGGCCTCGACGCGGTAGGTGACCTTGAGCACCGGCGAGTAGATCGAGTCGACCGGGATCTGGCCGGCCTCGGAGTACTCGTTGCGGTTCTGGCTGGCCGAGACGTAGCCGCGGCCGCGCTCGATCGTGAGCTCGAGTTCGAACTTCGCCGAGTCGTTGAGCGTCGCGATGACCAGGTCGGGGTTGTGCACCTCGACACCGGCGGGGGCCGAGATGTCTGCTGCGGTGACCTCACCGGCGCCCTGCTTGCGCAGGTACGCGGTGATGGGCTCGTCGTGCTCGCTGGAGACGACCAGGTTCTTGATGTTCAGGATGATCTCGGTGACATCCTCCTTCACACCGGGGACCGTCGAGAACTCGTGGAGCACGCCGTCGATGCGGATGCTCGTCACGGCCGCGCCGGGGATCGAGGAGAGGAGGGTGCGGCGAAGCGAGTTACCGAGGGTGTAACCGAAGCCCGGCTCGAGGGGCTCGATCACGAAACGCGAACGGAACTCCGAGATGTTCTCTTCGGTGAGCGTCGGGCGCTGTGCGATCAGCACTGTTGATTCCTTTCGGCAGGGTGTCCGCTATATGACACCTGCGAGGTCGAGGATCTTGAGTTGTGTGAGAACGGATGCCGCGTGGCCGGGCGGGCGCGCATGGCGGCCCGCCCGGCCCGCGGCTCGGAGTGCTTAGACGCGGCGGCGCTTCGGCGGGCGGCAGCCGTTGTGCGCCTGGGGCGTCACGTCGTTGATGCTGCCGACCTCGAGGCCTGCGGCCTGGAGCGAGCGGATCGCGGTCTCACGGCCCGAGCCGGGTCCCTTGACGAACACGTCGACCTTCTTCATGCCGTGCTCCTGCGCCTGGCGGGCTGCCGACTCTGCGGCGAGCTGCGCGGCGAACGGGGTCGACTTGCGCGAGCCCTTGAAGCCGACGCCGCCGGAGGAGGCCCAGCTGATCACGGCACCGGTGGTGTCGGTGATCGAGACGATCGTGTTGTTGAACGTCGACTTGATGTGGGCCTGGCCCACGGCGATGTTCTTCTTTTCCTTCTTGCGCGGCTTGCGAGTAGCCGCCTTGGGTGCTGCCATGTGTGAAATCTCCTAGGTCTGGCGACGAGCGGTTACTTGCGGCCGGGCTTCTTCTTGCCGGCGACGGTGCGCTTCGGGCCCTTGCGGGTGCGAGCGTTGGTCTTGGTGCGCTGGCCGCGGACCGGGAGGCCGCGACGGTGGCGCAGGCCCTCGTAGGATCCGATCTCGACCTTGCGGCGGATGTCGGCGGCCACCTCGCGGCGGAGGTCGCCCTCGACCTTGAAGTTGGCCTCGATGTAGTCGCGCAGGGCGACGAGCTGGTCGTCGCTGAGGTCCTTCACGCGGATGTTGCCGTCGATGCCGGTCTCGGCGAGCGTGGTGAGCGCTCGCGTGCGGCCGACGCCGTAGATGTAAGTCAGTGCGATCTCCACGCGCTTCTCGCGCGGGATGTCGACTCCTGCCAGACGTGCCATGTGTGGCTTCTCCTGTTTCGAAGTGGAGGTGTGGAGCAGTGCCGGTGCCCGGGCCTCCAACCCGAGGTGTCACCCGCGTGAGCGGGTTCTGGCATTGCCGATGCGGTGTTCAGTTGTGGATGTCGCGGGGCACGCACTCGGCGCGCCCCGCACGTCTGGCGACTAGCCCTGGCGCTGCTTGTGGCGCGGGTTCTCGCAGATGACCATCACGCGGCCGTGGCGGCGGATGACCTTGCACTTGTCGCAGATGCGCTTGACGGAGGGGTTGACCTTCATGGTGGTTCCTTGGAATTCGCTGTCCTCGTACCCGCGGGGTGCCGCGGGCCGTTACTTTCCGAGCAGCCCTTACTTGTAGCGGTAGACGATGCGGCCGCGCGTCAGGTCGTATGGGCTCAACTCGACGATCACGCGGTCCTCGGGGAGGATGCGGATGTAGTGCTGGCGCATCTTTCCTGAGATGTGCGCGAGAACCTTGTGCCCGTTCGTGAGTTCCACCCGGAACATCGCGTTGGGGAGAGCCTCGATGACCGAGCCTTCGATCTCGATGACGCCGTCTTTCTTGGCCATAGCCTCACTATCGCTTGGAGTTTGGGATGCTGGTCGTGCGATGATGCTGCATGCGATCGCGTCAGCCCGACGCCGTCTGACCGAGTCGTCAGGCATGCCGAAGCGGGCGTGCAGAACACCAAGGGTCAACTTTAGGCGATTCCGTGCGATTTCGCCAGTCGAGCCGCGAACGCCCCGATTCGCTCGTATCGCGCCTATCGCGAGGCTGCCGCTGCGGCCACCGCTTCGACGAGGCCGTCCTCCAGCGGATGTCCCGGGGCGATGCCCATGACGTCGTGCACGATCTGCACGGGCCCGCGTGTGTGCAGCATGCGGCGCAGCTGCACGCTCTCGGGGTCGGCTGGCACGTCGAACCGCAGCGCCGCACCGACCGCCGCGAGCAACCCGTCGACCGGCGACCCCCGCTCGGCGAGTTCGGCGGCAGGCGCGACGAAGCGCTCCTGACGGCCGAGCTTGCGAAGCGGCTGCCGCCCGACCCGCTCGACGGTGTCGGGGAGGTCGGGGTCGCGGAACCGCTGGAGGATCTTCGCGCGGTAGGCCGCCTGCTCGGCCTCGGTGAACTCGTGCTTGTCGACGATGAGGGCGCTCGTCTCGCCGAGCACGCGTTCGACGGCGGCAGCGACGGCAGGGTCGGCGAGCGCGTCGCTGATGCGCGTATGCCCGGCGAGGAATCCGAAGTACGCCGTGGCGGCGTGCCCGGTGTTCACCGTGAACAGCTTGCGCTCGATGTACGGGGCGAGGTCGTCGACGAAGTGCGCGTCGGGGATCACCGGTGGCGCATCGCCGAACGGCGGCCGTTCGATCGCCCACTCGAAGAACGTCTCGACCGTGACGTCGAGCCCCGCACCGGGCGCCTGGGCAGGCACGATGCGGTCGACCGCGGTGTTCGCGAACACCGCGCGCGCCCCGAGCGTCGTCCAGTCTTCGGCACCGGCGAGTGCGGCGACCTCATCGCGCAGCAGGTCGGTCGCGTTGATCGCGTTCTCGCACGCCATGACCGCGAGGGGCGGCGCGTCGGCGGCACGGGCACGCAGTGCCGCCAGCACGTGGGGGGCGATGAACCTGAGGATGGCAGGACCGACCGCCGTGGTCACGACGTCGGCGGTCGCGAGCTCGCGGGCGAGGCCCGCGGCATCCGTCGCACTGTTCACCGCGCGATAGCTGTCGACGACGCGATCACGCGCGCCGACGCCGACCTCGTGCACCGTGTAGCGATCAGATGCCGCGAGCTCGTCGATCAGCGCACCGTTGACGTCGGCGAACACGACCTCGTACCCGGCGTCGTGCAGGATGAGTCCGACGAAACCGCGCCCGATGTTGCCGGCGCCGAAGTGCACGGCCTTCACGACGCGTTGACCTCGGAGAGCAGCGCGTGCAGCTGCTCGGCGGACGTCGCGTCGACGAGGCGTTGCACCTCGTCGTCGTCCGAGAAGATGATCGCGATCTTCGAGAGGATGTCGAGGTGCTCGTTCTCGATGCCGGCGATGCCGACGACAAAGCGGGCCTCATCGCCGCCCCAGTCGACCGGCTCGTCGTACCGGATGACCGAGAGCGCCGACCGGCGGATCGCGTCCTTCGCCTCGTTCGTGCCGTGCGGGATCGCGAGCAGGTTGCCCATGTAGGTCGAAACCGACTGCTCGCGCTCGAGCATCGAGTCGACGTAGGCGGGGTCGACGGCCCCGGCTTCGACGAGGATCGCGCCCGCCTCGCGGATCGCGTCGTCGCGGCCGGCCGCGCGGGGGGCGAGCCGCACGTTGGCGGCGGGCAGGATCTCTTCGGTCATCGGTTTCCCCTTCTGGTTCGACTGGAACGGCTTCGACTGGAACGGCTTCGACTGGAACCGCCAACGCCGCGGCGGCCTCGGGATCCGAGACTGCCGCGGTGCCGGGTTGCCGCTGCATGCGCGGCGTGATCGATCAGCGCACGCCCTCGCTCTCGAGCAGGTGCACGATCTCGTCGTACTTCGGCGAGTTCATGAAGTTCTCGACCGAGACGTGCAGCGCGCTGGGCGACTGCAGCTTGGCGCGATCCGTCAGGTCCTGGTGGGTGATCACGAGGTCGACATCATCGTTCAGGTTCGCGATCGCCTTGTTCGTGACGTCGACGCTGTCGATTCCCGCCTTCTTGATCTTGTTGCGGAGCACGGTGGCGCCCATCGCGCTCGAGCCCATACCCGCGTCGCATGCGAAGACGATGGTGTGGATGGGCTTGCGTTCGAACGCCGCGGTCTCGCCCTCGTCGAGCAGCGCTCCTCCGGATGCCACGCCGGCGGCGGCGAGGTTGTCGAGCACGCTCGAGGACTTGCCCTTGTTCGCCTCGGTCTGCGCGATCGCCGCACTCAGGTCGCCGGCATCGGCGTTCTCGAGATCGCGCTTCCGGCTCGCCCGGAGGATGATCGACGCGATCAGGAACGAGACCGTCGCGGCGAGCACCACCGACAGGATGACGCCGACGTAGCTGTCGCTGGCGGTCTGGATGATCACGGCGATGATGCTGCCCGGCGCGGCCGGGGCCCGCAAGCCGCTGTTGAATACGACGTTCGTGGCGACACCCGTCATGCCGCCCGCGATCGCAGCGACGATCAGCAGCGGCTTCATGAGCACGTACGGGAAGTAGATCTCGTGGATGCCGCCGAAGAACTGGATCACGATCGCACCCGGGGCACTCGCTCGCGCGAGGCCGACCCCGAAGAACGTGTAGGCAAGCAGGATGCCGAGACCGGGCCCGGGGTTCGCCTCGATGAGGAACAGGATCGACTTACCCGTTTCGAGCGCCTGCTCGGTGCCGATCGGGGTGAACACACCGTGGTTGATGGCGTTGTTGAGGAAGAGCACCTTGGCGGGCTCCACGATGATGCTCAGCAACGGCAGGAGCGACAGCGCGACGAGCCAGTCGACGATCGCACCGAGCGCCTGGCTGACCCAGGACACCGCAGGGCCGAAGCCGAAGAATCCGACGACCGCGAGCAGCATGCCGACGATGCCGGCCGAGAAGTTGTTCACCAGCATCTCGAAGCCGGCCTTGAT
Organism: Agromyces cavernae; assembly: GCF_021044935.1. Lineage (GTDB taxonomy): Bacteria > Actinomycetota > Actinomycetes > Actinomycetales > Microbacteriaceae > Agromyces > Agromyces cavernae. The sequence continues at coordinate 1,126,302 of NZ_JAJNMP010000001.1, read as the reverse complement.
CTTGTTCTCCCAGATCGAGTCGACCTTCTTCATGATCCACGCGGCGAGCGGACCCATGACCATCGCGCCGAGGAACATCGGGATGTTCGTGCCGACGATGACGCCCACCGTCGCGATCGAGGCGACCACCCCACCGCGTTCGCCGTACACCATGCGACCGCCGGTGTTCGCGATGAGGAGCGGCAGCAGGTAGGTGATCATCGGGCCGACGAGCCCGACGTACTGCTGGAAGGTCACCCCGTCCTCGGTCTGAGCGAGCGCCGTCAATGCGCCGGGCCAGCCGATCTCGTCAGCGCTGCCGAACCCGCCGAGGATCGGCGAAACCGGTTCCCACCAGCCGAGCCAGCCTGCGGGGATGAACAGCGCGGTGATGAACCCCCACGCGATGAACGCCGCGATGTTCGGCATGATCATGCCGCTCAAGAAGGTTCCGAACTTCTGGACTGCGACGCGGGCTCCCCCCGGCCGCTTCGCGTCACTCGACGTCGATGTCGATGTCATGGCGATGCCTCTCTGGTGATCACGGCGCTGCTTGGGGCGCCGTGGTGATCTCGGATGCGACGGCCTGTGCCGCCGCTCGGGCTTCGGCCGCTCCCTCAGCGGCCAGGGCTGCCCCGGCGAGCGACTTCGCATCGTCGGGGCTGTACCGCGCGAGGGAGGCGCGGACATCTGCGAGTGCCGATGGCGACATCGACAGGCTCGTGGCGCCGAGGCCCACGAGCACGACGGCGAGCAGCGGGTCGGCGGCGGCCTCGCCGCAGATGCCGACGGGCTTGCCGAGTTCGGCCCCGGCACGGCCCACGTCGGCGATGAGACGCAGCACGGCGGGATGCCAGGGGTCCTGCAGCTTGGCGACGGTGCCGAGCAGGCGGTCGGCGGCCATCGTGTACTGCGTGAGGTCGTTCGTGCCGATGGAGGCGAAGTCGCACGCGGCGAGCACTCGGTCGGCGATGAGCGCGGCCGACGGCGTCTCGACCATGACGCCGGCGACGCGGATGCCGAGCTCCTTCGCGAGCGCGGTGAAGTACCGCGTCTCGTCGACGGTGGCGACCATCGGCGCCATGACCCAGAGTTCGGCGTCGGTCGCCGCGTCGGCTGCGGCGAGCGCCGTGAGCTGCTCGCGCAGGATCACCTCGGAGTGCCGCAACGCGCGGATGCCCCGGAGCCCGAGTGCCGGGTTCTCCTCGGCGGCATCGTTCAGGAACGAGAGGGGCTTGTCGGCTCCGGCGTCGAGCACGCGGACGACGACCTTCTTCCCGGCGAAGGCGGTCAGCAGCTTCGTGTACTGCGCCTGCTGGTCGGTGACGCTCGGCGCGGTGTCGGCGTCGAGGAAGAGGAACTCGGTGCGGAACAGCCCGACGCCCTCGGCGCCGAGCCGCAGGGCCTCGGGGGCACCGTCGGCGGAGCCGAGGTTCGCGAGCAGGGGCACGGACGTGCCGTCGGCGAGGGCGCCCGGCGTCACGGGTGCCGCCTCGAGCGCCGCGCGCTCCGCGATCCGCGTCGTGGCCGTGGCGATCTCGTCGGGCGACGGGTCGGACACCACGAGGCCGTTGGCCGCGTCGACGATCACGGTGTCGCCGTCGGCGAGGCCCGTGGCATCCGCTGCACCGACGATCGCGACGATCGACTTCTCGCGAGCGAGGATCGCCGTGTGCGAGGTGGGGCCGCCGTCGACCGTCACGAGCCCCAGCACCTTCTCCAGGTCGAGGGTGGCGGTGTCGGCCGGGGCCAGATCGCGGGCGACGAGGACGAACGGATGACCCGGATCGGGCACTCCCGGTGCGGGGAGCTTCAGCAGGTGCGCGATGACGCGCTGCGAGATGTCGTCGAGGTCGGCGGCGCGCTCGGCCATGTACCCGCCCATGCCGGCGAGCAGGTCTCGATACGAGGCGAACGCCTCGAAGACCGCGCGCTCGGCGGTCTTGCCGTTCTCGAGCCGGTTCGCGACCTCGTCGACGAGGCTGGGGTCCTCGGCGATCATCGCCTGCGCCTCGAGCACGTCCTGTGCGGCCCCGCCGGCTTTCGCGCCGCGGCTCATGAGCTCGGCCGCGACGACCGACATCGAGGCCCTCGCCCGCTCCCCCTCGAGCTTCGGGTCGAGGTGGCTCGGCCGGTCGACCGGTTCGGGCAGCGGCTCGGCCATGCGCACGACCGGCCCCACCGCGACCCCTTGGCCGATGCCCGTTCCCGTGATCTGCATCACACGCCCCTTCTCATCGGTTCGGCAGGCGTACGCCCGGCGCTACTCGTCGTGGTCGGTGAGCAGCAGGTCGACGAGCCCGTCGAGCACCGTCTGCTCATCGCCGCCCTCGACGACGAGCGTGACCTCGTCGCCGTGGTCGATGCCCTGCGAGATGACCGCGAGGATGCTCGCCCCGTTGACGGGCTTGCCGCCCGACTTGGTGATCGTGACGGCGGCGCCGGAGGCGGCAGCGGCCTGCGTGAAGAGCTTGGCCGGGCGGGCGTGCAGGCCGTGCGTCGATCCGATTCGTACCGTGCGTTCAACCATGTTCCGCGTCCCCATCGCTGGTGCCGGCTCCCTCGTCCACCGTATCCCCCGGCCACGCGTGAGGGAGCCTGTACAGCCGCGTGGCGGTTCATGATCGGGCACCCGCGGTCGCGAGGGCCAGGTCGAGTGCGTCCTCACCGTCGAGAGCGCTCGACGCGCCCGATGGCAGGATGGCGATCGGCACGGATGCCGCGACCGCGCGTTCGCGCAGGGCGCCGAGCTGCTCGGCGAGGTGTTCGCCCACGAGCAGCACGTCTGCACCCGGGAGGACCTCGTCGAGGGCCGACGCGCTCGATGCCTGCGCGCGTACGGAGAGGCCGCGGGCGGCCGCGGCGCGGCGGATGCGATGCGCGATGAACGTGCTGGAGGCGCCGGCGCCGCAGACCACGATGATGCGCATCGCCTGTGCCTCCTCGCAACCGGCATCCCGGTCGTCGTCGATCGTGTCGGTCGCAGCGTCAGCCGCTTGCGACGATTCTGCTCCTCGAGCGCGCACGACTCCACCAGATCAGCTTCCGCACCCCCGGAAATTCCGTTGCGATCGCCACCGGGCGTCCACGGCGGGTGGTTGACTTGCTGCACCGCCCGGCGCCGTGTGGCTCGGGCAGCGACCCGGGAGCAGTGTTGGCCGAGAAGTGGGAGCGACTCGTCGAGATCCTCGCCGAGTACGGCGGGTGGACGACCGCGGCCGCGCTCGCCGAGCGACTCGACGTCACGCCCCGCACGATCCGCAGCTACGTCACCCGGGCGAACGCCGACGGGGCGACGCTCATCGTCTCGGGCCCGCACGGATACCGGCTCGACCGCGCCGCCTGGGCCGCGCGCGGAGCCTCCCGCGCACCCGACACCACCCCGGCCGCCCGCGCGGCCGCACTCATCCGCTCGCTCGTCGACGCTGACGAGGGCCTCGACGTATACGAGGTCGCACATCGCCTCTACGTGAGCGAGGCGACCGTCGAGGCCGATCTCCGGCGCATCCGCGCCCGCCTCGAGGGCACGGGGCTCACGCTCACCCGCCGCGGCCCGGTGGTGACGATGGCGGGGCCCGAGTCGGCCCGACGGCGGCTGCTCGGCGCGCTGTTCCGCGAGGAGTCCGCGCGCGGGGCGGACGCGTTCGACCGGCTCCGCCGGGAGTTCCCCGAGCTGCCGCAGTTCCGGGCGTCGCTCGTCGCTCGGCTCGCAGAGGCCGGCTACGCCCCCAACGAGTACGGCCTCGGCGACGTGCTGGCGCACATCGCGATCGCCCTCGACCGCGCCGCGCACGACCACCCGATCGACGACGCGACGGCCTCCGCAGCGACATCCGATTCGTCGCGCCTCGAGGACCTGCTCGACTCCCTCATCCGCGAGCACTTCGGACGCGCGATCGGCGACGCCGAGCTCGGGCACCTCGCCCGCCTGCTCGGCACCCGCGCCGCGACGCGACTCGCGACTCCGGGGCGTCGGACTCCGCTCTCGACGCGGGCAGACCTCGTGCAGGCCATCGTGTCGCGCGCGGCCGACGAGTACCTCATCGAACTCGACGACGACGACTTCATCGAGCGGCTCGCGCTGCACGTCGACAACCTCGTGGCGCGGGCGAGCGAGGAGCGCTACTCGCGCAATCCGTTGACGGCGACGATCAAGTCGGCGTACCCGCTCACCTACGACCTCGCCGTGTACATCGCGAGCGAGCTGGCGCAGAGCGAGGGCATCGTCGTGAACGAAGACGAGATCGCGTACATCGCGATGCACGTCGGGGCGTACCTCGAGCAACGGCGCGCCGCACTCGAGCGCGTGCGGGTGGCAGTCGTCGCCCCCGCCTACCACGACGTGCACACCGTGCTCGCCGAACGGGTGCGCGGCGAGTTCGGGCCCGACGTCGAGCTCGTCGAGCTCATCGACCGGTCCGACGTCGACTGGGCGACGGTGCGGGCGGAACTCATCGTGTCGGTGATCGAGCCGACCGCACCCGTCGAGCACCTCGTGCGCATCTCGCCGTTCCCGACCGACGACGACCTCTCCCGTGTCAGGGCCGAGGTCTCACGCATCCGTCGCGCGCGCCGGCAGGCACGTCTCGCGGCGGCCCTCTCGCGCTACATCGCACCCGACCTGTTCGTGCGCGGCATGCGCGGTCACGACCGCGAAGGGGTCATCACGGTGCTCGGCGAGCGCATGATCGCCGCCGGCGTCATCGATCGCGCCTATCTCGAGGGCACCCTCGAACGCGAGCGCATGTCGTCGACCGCGTTCACCGAGCACCTCGCGGTGCCGCACGCCATGACCATGACGGCCACGCGCACCGCGATCGCGATCGCGATCGACGAGGTCCCGATCGACTGGGACGGCGCGCGCGTCAACGTCGTGGCGCTCATCGCCTTCTCGGGGGCCGGCCGAGCCGAGTTCCAGGAGGTGTTCGACCAGTTCGTCGAGACCTTCTCGGAGCGCGACAACGTACAGCGGCTCGTGCACGGCGCCACCGACTACCAGGGGCTGCTCGCCGAGCTGTCGCGGCTCATGGAGCCCGAAGGCTAGCCCGCAGCTGAGGGAGCCCGAGGGAAGGCCAGTCCGTGCGGCGCATGGAGCCCGAGCGTCAGCCGATCGGAACGGGTTCGATGCCGAACGGGGCGAGCCCCGCTGCGCCGCCGTCCTCGGCGGTGAGCACCCAGATGCCGCCCGCGTGCACGGCGACGCTGTGCTCCCAGTGCGCGGCGTCGGCACCGTCGGAGGTCGTCACGGTCCAGTCGTCGTCGCGCACGAACGTGTCGGTCGCACCGGCGACGATCATCGGCTCGATCGCCACCACGAGCCCGGGCTTCACCGCAGGTCCCCTGCGGTCGACGCGATAGTTGAACACCGGCGGCTCCTCGTGCATCGAACGGCCGATGCCGTGCCCCACGTAGTCGGTGAGGATTCCGAAGTCGCCCGCGTCGAGGACGAAGTCCTCGATCGCCCCGCCGACCTCGTTCAGGTGCGATGCGCGAGCGAGCGCCGCGATACCGTGCCACAGCGCGGCCTCGGTCACACCCGAGAGCTGCTCGCGTGCCGCCACCACGTCGGGCCGGGACGGGTCTGGCAACACCACGGTGAATGCGGCGTCGCCGTTCCAACCGCTGACCTCGGCCCCGCCGTCGACCGAGACGATGTCACCTGGGCGGAAGGGGCGGTCGCCGGGAATGCCGTGCACGACGTCGTCGTTCACCGAGACGCACAGCGTGTGGCGGTAGCCGGGGACGAGCGTGAAGTTCGGTACCCCTCCGGCCCCCCGGATGACCTGCTCGGCCACCGCGTCGAGCTCGAGCGGCGTCGCACCGGCGGTGAGGCGTTCGCGTGCCCGCGCGAGCGCGCTCGCGGTTGCGCGCCCGGCATCGACCATCGCGCGGAGTTCGGCCGGGGACTTGTAGGGAGAGCGGCGGAACACCGGAGTCAGGCGGCGGCGCCGGGGTGGCGCGGTGCGAGCCCGCGGGCCGAGAGCGCCTCGAAGATGCGGTGCGTGACCTCGTCGAGCGTGCCGACGCCGTCGATGCGAACGACGACGCCTCGGCTGCGGTACACATCGAGGATCGGTGCCGTCTCGCGCTCATAGATCGCCAGGCGGTTCGCGATGACCTCTTCGGTGTCGTCGGTGCGTCCCTGCTCGATTGCGCGCTGACGCAGGCGGGCGATGCTCTCGTCGCGCGGGACGGCGAGCTCGATAACCGCGTCGAGCGACTCGCCGCGACCCTCGAGGAACGCGTCGAGGTGCTCGACCTGCGTGCGATTGCGGGGGTAGCCGTCGAGCACGAACCCGGCCGCAGCATCGGGCTGGCTCAGGCGGTCGCGCACGAGTTCGCTCGTCAGGTCGTCGGAGACGAGATCGCCCGCCTCGATGATCTCCTGAACGCGCTTGCCGAGCTCGGTGCCGCCCGAGACGTTCGCCCGGAAGATGTCACCGGTCGCGACCTGCGGCACGTCGTAGGCCCCGGCAACGAGCACGCCCTGGGTTCCCTTGCCGGAGCCCTGGGGGCCGACGATCAGGAATCGAGCCGATCCGGTTGCAGGTGCCGTCATCGCAGAAGCCCTTCGTAGTGTCGCTGCTGGAGCTGGGCGTCGATCTGCTTCACCGTCTCGAGGCCGACGCCGACGATGATGAGGATCGAGGCGCCGCCGAAGGGGAAGTTCGCGTTGGCGCCGACGAGGGCGAGCGCGATGAGCGGGATCAGCGCCACGACACCGAGGTAGAGCGAGCCCGGCAGCGTCACTCGCGTGAGCACGTAGTCGAGGTACTCGGCCGTCGGCCGGCCGGCGCGGATGCCGGGGATGAAGCCGCCGTACTTCTTCATGTTCTCGGCCACCTCGTCGGGATTGAAGGTGATCGCCACGTAGAAGTACGTGAAGCCGACGATGAGGAGGAAGTACAGGAGCATGTAGAACGGGTGGTCGCCCTGCGTGAGGTAGTTGCTGATCCAGGTGACCCACGCCTGGGGCTCCTCGCCCGGCGCCGGCTGGTTGAACTGGGCGATGAGGGCCGGCAGGTACAGCAGCGACGAGGCGAAGATGACGGGCACGACGCCGGCCATGTTGACCTTGATCGGGATGTACGTGTTGTTGCCGCCGTACGTGCGCCGGCCGACCATGCGCTTGGCGTACTGCACCGGGATCCGCCGCTGCGACTGCTCGACGAACACGACGGCCACGACGATCAGCAGGCCGATCGCGAGCACCATGGCGAACACGTCCCAGCCGCGCGAGATGCCGATCGCCCAGAGCGAGCCGGGGAAGGTCGCGGCGATCGAGGTGAAGATCAGCAGCGACATGCCGTTGCCGATGCCGCGCTCGGTGATGAGCTCGCCCATCCACATGATGAGGCCGGTGCCCGCCGTCATGGTGATGACCATGAGCAGGATCGCGTACCAGGCGTCGTTGGTGATGAGGGCCGAGCACGCCGGGTCGGTCGACGGGAACAGCGCGCCCGAACGGGCCACGGTGATGAGCGTCGTCGACTGCAGCACGCCGAGGGCGATGGTCAGGTAGCGCGTGTACTGCGTGAGGCGCGCCTGGCCTGCCTGGCCCTCCTTGTAGAGGGTCTCGAAGTGGGGGATCACGACGCGCAGCAGCTGCACGATGATCGACGCGGTGATGTACGGCATGATGCCGAGCGCGAAGACCGAGAGCTGCAGCAACGCGCCACCCGAGAAGAGGTTGACGAGGTCGTAGAGCCCCGAAGCGCCGCCCTGGTTGGCGGCGAGGCACTGCTGCACGTTGCCGAAGTCCACGAACGGCGCCGGAATGAAGGAGCCCAGTCGGAACAGGGCGACGATGCCCAAGGTGAATCCGATCTTGCGGCGAAGATCCGGCGTGCGGAAGATCCGCCCGATGGCGTTGAACACTCGTCCTCCTGTTGCTCCGTCGTGGAGTCAGTCCTTATGCGGCTCGAGCCTGTCGAGACCCCCGTGAATCATACGCGAGGTCCCGACAGGCTCGGGCATTCAGTGCTGCAGCGGTCTCAGTTTACCGAGCCGCCGGCGGCGACGATCTTCTGCTCGGCCGAGCCGGAGACCTTGTCGACGGCGACGTTCAGCTTGACCTGGATGTCACCGTTGCCGAGCACCTTGACGCGCTCGTTCTTACGCACGGCGCCCTTCTCGATGAGGTCGGCGACGGTGACGTCGCCGCCCTTCGGGTAGAGCTCGGCGAGCTTGTCGAGATTCACGACCTGGTACTCGACACGGAACGGGTTCTTGAAGCCACGCAGCTTCGGCGCACGCATGTGGTACGGAAGCTGGCCACCCTCGAAACCGGGGCGGATGTTGTTGCGGGCCTTCGAACCCTTGGTGCCGCGACCGGCCGTCTTGCCCTTCGAACCCTCACCGCGTCCGACGCGGGTCTTGTCCTTCTTGGCGCCGGGAGCGGGGCGAAGGTGGTGGACCTTCAGCACCTGCTCACGCGGCTCCGCGACGTCGGCCTTCTTGGCGGAAGCCTTCTTCGCGGGCGCCTTCTTCGCGGGCGCCTTCTTCGCGGTCGCCTTCTCGCCCGTGGCCTTCGCAGCAGCAGCCTTGGGGGCTGCGGCCTTCTCGGCGGCGGGCTTCGCGGCTGCCTTCTTCGCCGGAGCCTTCTTGGGCTCGGCGGCCTCGGCGGCCTTCTCGTTCTCTGCCATTAGTCGATCTCCTCAACCTTCACGAGGTGGGCGACGGTCTTGACGTAGCCGCGGTTCTGCGGGGTGTCGTCACGAACGACCGAGTCGCCGATGCGCTTGAGTCCGAGGCTGCGCAGCGTGTCGCGCTGGTACTGCTTCTCGCTCACCTTGGACTTGATCTGGGTCACCTTGAGCTGCTTGGCCATCAGGCACCTGCCTTCGCTGCTGCGGCGGCCTCGGCCGCCTGGGCCTCGGCACGCAGGAGACGGGCGGGGGCGACCTCGTCGTAGTCGAGACCACGACGGGCTGCCACTGCGCGCGGCTCCTCGAGCTGCTGCAGGGCCTCGACCGTGGCGTGCACGATGTTGATGGTGTTCGACGAGCCGAGGGACTTCGAGAGCACGTCGTGGATGCCGGCGCACTCGAGCACCGCACGCACCGGACCACCGGCGATGACACCGGTACCGGGCGACGCCGGGCGCAGCAGGACGACACCGGCCGCGGCCTCACCCTGCACGGGGTGCGGGATGGTCGCGCCGACGCGGGGGACGCGGAAGAAGTTCTTCTTCGCCTCCTCGACGCCCTTCGAGATCGCGGTCGGAACCTCGCGCGCCTTGCCGTAGCCGACGCCGACGAGTCCGTTGCCGTCGCCCACGACGACGAGCGCCGTGAAGCTGAAGCGGCGACCGCCCTTGACGACCTTCGACACGCGGTTGATGGTCACGACGCGCTCGAGGAACTGGCTCTTCTCGGCGTCACGACCACCGCGGTCGCGGCCCTGGTTGCGGTCACGGCCGCCGCCGCGACGACCGTCGCGCTCGTTGCGGGCCGGCTCCGAAGCGGCTGCCGTCTCGACGGGTGCCTCTGCGGTCACCTCGGTCTCCTTCGTAATGTTCTCGCTCACAGGTTGAGCCCTGCCTCTCGCGCTCCATCGGCGATCGCTGCGACACGACCGGCGTACTTGCTGCCGCCGCGGTCGAAGACGACGGCCTCGACACCGGCCTGCTTGGCCCGTTCTGCGACGAGCTCGCCGACCTTGCGGGCCTTGGCGGTCTTGTCACCGTCGAACGCGCGGAGGTCTGCCTCCATCGTCGACGCGGAGGCCACGGTGCGGCCCTTCGAGTCGTCGACGACCTGCACGAAGACGTGGCGGGCCGACCGGGTGACGACGAGACGGGGGCGGACCTCCGTGCCGACGATCTTCTTGCGAAGGCGGGTGTGGCGGCGCGCACGCGCAGCCGACTTGGTCTTCACGGCCATGATTACTTACCAGCCTTTCCGGCCTTGCGACGCACGACCTCGCCGGCGTAGCGGATGCCCTTGCCCTTGTAGGGCTCGGGCTTCTTGATCTTGCGGATGTTGGCGGCGGTCTCACCGACGGCCTGCTTGTCGATGCCCGCGACCGTGAGCTTGTTGTTGCCCTCGACCGTGAACGTGATGCCGGCCGGAGCCTCGACCACGACGGGGTGCGAGAAGCCGAGCGCGAACTCGATCGACGAGCCCTTCTGCTGCACGCGGTAACCGGTGCCGACGATCTCGAGGCCCTTGGAGTAGCCCTGGGTCACGCCGATGATCTGGTTCGCGATGAGCGTGCGGGTGAGTCCGTGCAATGAGCGCGAGGCGCGCTCGTCGTCGGGGCGGCTGACGAGAACCTGGTTCTCCTCGACCTTGGCCTCGATCGGGGCGGCGACGACGAGCGAGAGCTCGCCCTTCGGGCCCTTGACCGAAACGGCCTGGCCGTCGATCGTCACGGTGACGCCGGCGGGGATGTCAATGGGGAGTCGTCCAATACGCGACATCAGTTGCTACCACACGTAGGCGAGGACTTCCCCACCCACGCCCTTCTTCTCGGCCTGGCGGTCGGTGAGCAGACCGCTGGAGGTGGACAGGATCGCGACGCCGAGGCCACCGAGGACCTTGGGCAGCTCGGTCGACTTCGCGTAGACGCGGAGGCCGGGCTTCGAGACGCGCTTGATGCCGGCGATCGAACGCTCGCGGTTGGGGCCGAACTTGAGCTGCAGGGTGAGGGTCTTGCCGACGCGGGCGTCGACGACCTCGAAGTCCGCGATGTAGCCCTCGTTCTTCAGGATCTCGGCGATGTGCGCCTTGAGCTTGGAGTTCGGCATCGACACGGTGTCGTGGTGCGCGGAGTTGGCGTTCCGCAGACGGGTCAGCATGTCAGCGACCGGATCGGTCATCGTCATGTCAGTCGTTTCCTTACGTTCACCAGGTTTCAGGACCCGTTACACGGGGACTGACCTGTGGTGTCGGTTCCAGCGGGTGCCGGGACCGGGGTCGGATGCCGCAGAGCGCGCCCTGCGGCATCCGGAGTTTCAGTTGGCCGCGTCGGCCGACTTGAACGGGAAGCCGAGCTGCTTGAGCAGCGTGCGTCCCTCGTCGTCGCTCTTGGCGGTGGTCACCACGGTGATGTCCATGCCGCGGACGCGGTCGATCTTGTCCTGGTCGATCTCGTGGAACACGCTCTGCTCCGTGAGGCCGAAGGTGTAGTTGCCGTTGCCGTCGAACTGGCGGTCGGACAGACCGCGGAAGTCGCGGATTCGGGGCAGCGCGAGCGAGAGCAGGCGGTCGAGGAACTCCCACATGCGGTCGCCTCGCAGCGTGACGTGCGCGCCGATCTGCTGGCCCTCGCGCAGCTTGAACTGCGCAATGGACTTGCGGGCCTTGGTGACCTGCGGCTTCTGGCCGGTGATCTTCGTGAGGTCGGCGATCGCGCCGTCGATGACCTTGCCATCGCGCGCGGCCTCGCCGACACCCATGTTCACGACGATCTTCACGAGGCCCGGCACCTGGTGCACGTTGGTGTAGCCGTGCGCCTCGGTGAGACTCTTCATGATCTCGTTCTTGTACTTCTGCTTGAGGCGCGGCTGGATCTTGCCAGCCGGCGCGGCAGTAGCGGTGTCAGTCATCACAGGTCCTTACCTGACTTCTTCGCGTAACGAACGCGGATCGTCTTCTCGACGCCGTCCTTCGTCACGACCTCTTCACGGAAGCCGACGCGGGTCGGCTTCTTCGTCTCGGGGTCGACGAGCGCGACGTTCGAGACGTGGATCGGGGCCTCGTGGGTCTCGATGCCGCCCGTCTTCGTGCCGCGCTGCGTCTGGCCGACGCGCACGTGCTTCGTGACGAAGTTGATGCCCTCGACGACGACGCGGTTCTCGGCGACGATCACCTCGAGGACCTTGCCCTGCTTGCCGCGGTCTCCGCCGCGGGCCTGGCTGCGGCCCGAGATGACCTGCACGAGGTCACCCTTCTTGATGTTGGCCATGGCTTAGATAACCTCCGGTGCCAGCGAGATGATCTTCATGAACTTCTTGTCGCGGAGCTCGCGACCGACCGGTCCGAAGATGCGGGTGCCGCGGGGGTCACCGTCGTTCTTGAGGATGACCGCGGCGTTCTCGTCGAACTTGATGTAGGAGCCGTCGGGACGACGGGTCTCCTTGACGGTGCGGACGATGACGGCCTTGACCACATCGCCCTTCTTGACGTTGCCGCCCGGGATGGCGTCCTTGACGGTCGCGACGATGACGTCGCCGAGGCCGGCATAGCGACGCTTCGAGCCGCCGAGAACGCGAATGGTGAGCAGCTCCTTGGCGCCGGTGTTGTCGGCGACCTTGACTCGTGATTCCTGCTGAAGCACTTCGAACTCCTTCTCTCAAGCAAGCCCGGGGCTTACTTGGCCTTCTCGACGATCTCGACGAGACGCCAGCGCTTCGTGGCGCTGAGCGGGCGGGTCTCGGTGATGACGACCAGGTCGCCGATGCCGGCGGTGTTCTGCTCGTCGTGCGCCTTGACCTTCGAGGAGCGACGCATGACCTTGCCGTACAGCGGGTGCTTCACGCGGTCCTCGACCTCGACGACGATGGTCTTGTCCATCTTGTCGCTGACGACATAGCCGCGACGCACCTTGCGGTACGGGCGCTGGGCGACGGCCGTCTCGGCGACCTCGGCCTCGGGGGCCTTCTTGGTCTCAGCCATGATCAGGCCTCCTTCGTCTCTGCCTCGGCGGCAGCATCAGCGGATGCCTCGGCCTTGGCCTTCTTCGTCTTCTTCTCGGTCTTGGCGGGCGCCGCCTCGACCGGTGCGGGAGTGGCACGGATGCCGAGCTCGCGCTCACGGATGACCGTGTAGATGCGAGCGATGTCGCGCTTGACGGCCTTGACGCGGCCGTGGCTCTCGAGCTGGCCGGTGGCCGACTGGAAGCGCAGGTTGAACAGCTCCTCCTTGGCCTTCTTCAGCTCGTCGACGAGTCGCTCGTCTTCAAACGTGTCGAGCTCTGCGGGGCTGAGCTCCTTGGTTCCGACGGCCATTATGCGTCGCCCTCCTCGCGCTTGATGATGCGTGCCTTGAGGGGCAGCTTGTGGATGGCACGGGTCATCGCTTCACGAGCGAGCTCTTCGGAGACGCCCGAGACCTCGAAGAGGACGCGGCCCGGCTTGACGTTGGCGACCCACCACTCGGGCGAACCCTTACCGGAACCCATGCGGGTCTCGGCGGGCTTCTTCGTGAGCGGACGGTCGGGGTAGATGTTGATCCACACCTTGCCGCCACGCTTGATGTGACGGGTCATCGCGATACGAGCGGACTCGATCTGACGGTTGGTCACGTAGGCGGGGGTCAGGGCCTGGATGCCGTACTCGCCGAAGGAGACCTTCGTGCCACCGGTGGCCTGGCCGGAACGGCCGGGGTGGTGCTGCTTGCGGTACTTGACTCGACGGGGAATCAACATGGTTATGCCTCAACTCCTGCTGCCACCGGCTCCTGCGCCTTGGGCGCACGGCGGGGGCGGTCACTGCGGTCACCGCGCGACGGCTTCTGCGAAGCCTGCTCGCGGGCGAGCTCCTTGTTGGTGATGTCGCCCTTGTAGATCCAGACCTTCACGCCGATGCGGCCGAAGGTGGTCTTGGCCTCGTAGAAGCCGTAGTCGATGTTCGCGCGCAGGGTGTGCAGGGGCACACGGCCTTCGCGGTAGAACTCGGAACGGCTCATCTCGGCGCCGCCGAGGCGGCCCGACACCTGGATGCGGACACCCTTGGCGCCGGCGCGCTGCGCGCCCTGCAGGCCCTTGCGCATCGCGCGGCGGAACGCCACACGAGCCGAGAGCTGCTCGGCGATGCCCTGGGCGACGAGCTGCGCGTCGGCCTCGGGGTTCTTCACCTCGAGGATGTTGAGCTGGATCTGCTTGCCGCTCAGCTTCTCGAGGTCGGCGCGGATGCGCTCGGCCTCGGCGCCGCGGCGGCCGATCACGATGCCGGGACGGGCCGTGTGGATGTCCACGCGGACCCGGTCGCGGGTGCGCTCGATCTCGATGCGCGAGACACCGGCGCGGTCGAGCGACGTCTGGAGCAGGCGACGGATCTTGACGTCCTCAGCGAGGTAGTCGGCGTAGCGCTGTCCGGGCTTCGTCGAGTCGGAGAACCACCGCGACACGTGGTCGGTGGTGATGCCGAGACGGAAGCCGTACGGGTTGACCTTCTGACCCATTACTTCGTACCCTCCTCGGGCGTGGCGAGCACGACAGTGATGTGGCTCGTTCGCTTGTTGATGCGGAAGGCACGACCCTGCGCGCGCGGCTGGAATCGCTTGAGGGTGGTGCCCTCATCGACGAATGCGCGGCTGATGTAGAGGTCCTGCTCGTCCAGGTAGGTGTTCGAGGCGTCGGCCTTGACGCGAGCGTTCGCGATGGCCGAGGCGACGAGCTTGTACACCGGCTCGCTCGCACCCTGGGGTGCGAACTTCAGGATGGCGAGTGCCTCCTGTGCCTGCTTGCCGCGGATCATGTTGACGACGCGGCGGGCCTTCATGGGGGTCACGCGGATGTGTCGCACGCGTGCGATCGACTCCACCATTTCTTTCCTCCTTCACGCCACCGCGTCAGCGGCGGCGGCCCTTCTTGTCGTCCTTCACGTGTCCACGGAAGGTGCGGGTGGGGGCGAACTCGCCGAGCTTGTGACCCACCATGGTCTCGGTGACGAACACCGGGATGTGCTTGCGGCCGTCGTGCACGGCGATCGTGTGCCCCAGCATGGCGGGGATGATCATCGAGCGACGCGACCAGGTCTTGATGACGTTCTTCGAACCGGCTTCGTTCTGGGTGACGACCTTGCGAAGCAGGTGGTCGTCGACGAAGGGGCCCTTCTTGAGACTGCGCGGCATCTTCTTCTACTCCTACTTGCGCTTCTTGCCGACGGTGCGACGACGGACGATGAGCTTGTCGCTCTCCTTGTTGGGGCGACGGGTGCGGCCCTCGGCCTGACCCCAGGGGCTGACCGGGTGGCGACCACCGGAGGTCTTGCCCTCACCACCACCGTGGGGGTGGTCGACCGGGTTCATCGCGACACCGCGGACGGTCGGGCGCACGCCCTTCCAGCGCTTGCGGCCGGCCTTGCCCCAGTTGATGTTCGACTGCTCGGCGTTGCCGACCTCGCCGACGGTCGCGCGGCAGCGCGCGTCGACGTTGCGGATCTCGCCCGACGGCAGGCGGAGCTGCGCGTAGGGGCCGTCCTTGGCGACGAGACGCACCGAGGCGCCGGCCGAGCGGGCCATCTTGGCACCGCCACCGGGGCGCAGCTCGATGGCGTGCACGACGGTACCGGTGGGGATGTTGCGCAGCGGCAGGTTGTTGCCGGGCTTGATGTCGGCGTTCGGGCCCGACTCGACGATGTCGCCCTGGGCGAGCTTGTTCGGAGCCAGGATGTACCGCTTGGTGCCGTCGACGAAGTGGAGCAGCGCGATGCGGGCGGTGCGGTTGGGGTCGTACTCGATGTGAGCGACCTTGGCGTTCACGCCGTCCTTGTCGTTGCGACGGAAGTCGATCACGCGGTACTGGCGCTTGTGGCCACCACCGATGTGACGCGTCGTGATGCGGCCCTGGTTGTTGCGGCCACCGGTCTTCGACAGGGGGCGGAGCAGCGACTTCTCGGGCGTCGAGCGGGTGATCTCCGCGAAGTCGGCGACCGACGAACCGCGACGACCGGGGGTCGTGGGCTTGTACTTACGAATAGCCATGTGCTTTCCTCTGCTCCCTAGCCGACAGCCGTGAAGATGTCGATCGAGCCGGACTTGAGGGTGACGATCGCGCGCTTGGTGTCCTTGCGCTTGCCGATGCCGAACCGGGTGCGGCGGGTCTTGCCCTGACGGTTCAGGGTGTTGATCGACGCCACCTGGACGTTGAAGATCTTCTCGATGGCGAGCTTGATCTCGGTCTTGTTCGAGCGGGGGTCCACGATGAACGTGTACTTGCCCTCGTCGATCAGGCCGTAGCTCTTCTCGGAGACGACCGGCGCGAGGATGATGTCGCGCGGGTCCTTGTTGTGTGCGGCGCTCATGCCGAGACCTCTTCCTTCTTCGCCGACTTCGCGGCCACGAAGGCCTCGAGCGCGGCGCTGCTGAAGACGATGTCGTCGGAGACGAGCACGTCGTAGGCGTTCAGCTGGTCGACCGGCAGCACGTGCACGGTCGGGATGTTGCGCACCGCGCGCTCGGCGAGCTCCTCGTCGCGCGTGAGCACGACCAGGTAGCGCTTGGCCGGCGCGATCGCACCGAGGAGCGCGACGGCGTCCTTCGTCTTCGGGGTCTCACCGGCGACGAACTCGGAGACCGCGTGGACGCGGCCGCCGCGAGCGCGGTCGGAGAGGGCGCCGAGGAGAGCGGCAGCGATCATCTTCTTGGGGGTGCGCTGCGAGTAGTCGCGCGGCTGCGGGCCGTGCACGATGCCACCACCGGTCATCTGGGGGGCGCGGATCGAACCCTGACGGGCGCGACCGGTGCCCTTCTGCTTGAACGGCTTGCGACCGGCGCCGGAAACTTCGCCGCGGGTCTTGGTCTTGTGCGTGCCCTGGCGTGCCGCGGCGAGCTGCGCGACGACGACCTGGTGGATGAGCGGGACGTTGGTCTGCACGTCGAAGAGCTCGGCGGGCAGCTCGACCGAGCCGGACTTCTTGCCGGTCGCGTCGAGCACGTCGATGGTGTTGGCGGTAGCCATGGACTACGCCCCCTTCACTGCGTTGCGGACGAAAACGAGACGGCCGCGCGCACCGGGAACCGCACCCTTGACGAGCAGGAGGCCCTTCTCGGCGTCGACGGCGTGCACGCGGAGGTTGAGCACGGTCACGCGCTCGCCGCCCATGCGACCGGCCATGCGCATGCCCTTGAAGACACGGCTGGGGGTCGACGAGGCACCGATCGAACCGGGCTTGCGGTGGTTGCGGTGGGCACCGTGCGAGGCGGATACGCCCTTGAAGTTGTGGCGCTTCATGACACCGGCGAAGCCCTTGCCCTTGCTCGTGCCGACGACGTCGACGAGCTGGCCTGCTTCGAAGGTGGCATCGACCGTGAGCTCCTGGCCGAGCTCGTAGCTCGAAGCGTCGGCGGTGCGCACCTCGGCGAGGTGGCGACGCGGGGTGACGCCCGCCTCACGGAAGTGGCCGGCGGCAGGCTGGTTGACCTTGCGCGGGTCGATGGCGCCCGCCGCGATCTGCACGGCTTCGTAGCCGTCCTTCTCGGGGGTGCGAACCTGGGTGACCACGTTCGGAGCGATCTCGATGACAGTGACCGGAACGAGCTTGTTGTTCTCGTCCCACACCTGGGTCATGCCGAGCTTGGTGCCGAGCAGACCCTTCACGTTCTTGGTAGCGGAAGACATCTGTTACCTCAGAGCTTGATCTCGATGTTGACGTCGGCGGGGAGGTCGAGACGCATGAGCGAGTCGACGGCCTTCGGCGTCGGGTCCACGATGTCGATGAGGCGCTTGTGGGTGCGCATCTCGAAGTGCTCGCGGCTGTCCTTGTACTTGTGGGGCGAGCGGATGACGCACACCACGTTCTTCTCCGTCGGAAGCGGCACGGGGCCGACGACCGTGGCGCCCGCGCGGGTCACCGTGTCGACGATCTTGCGCGCCGAGGTGTCGATGACCTCGTGGTCATACGACTTCAGTCGAATGCGGATCTTCTGTCCCGCCATCTCGAACTCTCTCTCTGTCAAGGCGTCTTACCCCTTCCGAGGGCATCGGACGCCGCGTAGTCACTCCGTGTGAAGCACCACTGTTCTTCTGTCAAAGGCCGGTGATCGAGCCTGTCGAAACCACCGTTCGGGATGTCCCGGGGCGGTGCCCTCGACACGCTCGACCTTCGAGCCTCACCGACGCGCGCGCGGACACAGGGGACCCATGGCCGCGAGGTTGTCGGTTTGTCTGTTCTCCTGCCTGCGGCCTAGCCTGACCCCAGTCCTGTTCTCTCTCGAGAACGCCGCGGGTGGCTATGCACTGCCTGACAGTGATCCGATCAGCGCGCACGAATGCACGCGTTCGAAATGTTGAACTCAACGAGTTTGCCACAGTCGGGGCATCCGTGCAACCCGGGCGTGTCGCGCCCGGCGGATCTCCCAGCGACGTCGCAGGAAGGGGCGTCCACGCCCCGTCGGTGGCCCATGATGGAGTCAGCATCGCCCACGACGACAGGAGGCCACATGAGCGAGCACGCGCACCAGGTGAGCGAGCGGATCGGCCCGGGGAGCGTCTCGGTCACCCGCACCGGCAGCCGCAGCTACGAGGGGCTCAACGAACGCGGAGCGACGGTGCGCATCGGAGGCTCCGAGCTCGAGGGCGAGCACTTCACGCCCGGCGAACTGCTGAAGATCGCGCTCATCGGCTGCGCCGGCCTCAGCACCGACCGGGTCGCCGCCCGCCGGCTCGGCGACGAGTACGCGATCACGATCTGGGCGCACGGGGTCAGCGACCCCGACGAGAACCGCTACACGCGCATCGAGGAGGAGCTGCTCGTCGACCTGGGCGGGCTCGACCCGAGCGATCGTACGAAGCTGATCGACATCATGGAGCGGGCGATCGAGCGCGGATGCACCGTGGCTCGCAGCATCGAGGACAGCATCGACCTCGTCACCACGATCGACGGCACGCCCGTCTGAGCCCGCGGGGTCGCAGACGCACGTCGCGGCTGGTTTCCGGCGGAGCGGATCGGCCGGCTCAGTCGGCCGGGGGCCGTTCGGCCTCGTCGCCCTCCGGCGTCTGCTCGCACGCGACCATGTTCTCCGCGGCGACGCTCGGCGCGACGAGGCCGGCACCGACGATCACCGCGATGGTGGCCGCGAGCCCGCCGATGAGCACGCGGGACCGCATGCGGATGCCGTGCGCGCCGTGGCGGAACGGGTCTTCGATCCATCGCTTCGACAGGCCCGCGACGACGAGCGACACGACCACGAGCAGCACCATGAGCCACGGCGGGCTCGGCACGCCGGTGATGTACGGCGTGAACATGAAGATCGGCCAGTGCCAGAGGTACAGCGAGTACGACACGTCGCCGACCCACTGTACCGGCCGCAACCCAGCCACGCGCGCGGTCGACATGGGGCCCGCCGGCATGCCCGCCCAGATGACCGCCATCGTGCCGACGACGGGGATGAGCACGACGAGCCCGGGGAACACCTCAGGCGAGCGGAAGGTCACGATCGGCACGACGATGAGCACCAGCCCGATCCACGAGACCACGGTGCGGAGGCGGTCGTCGCCCGGCCACGGCCTGCTCGCGACGATCGCGAGGATGCCGCCGACACCGAACTCCCACGTACGGGCGAGGGTCGAGAAGTAGGCGAGGTTGACGTCGTGGGCGGAGAGCACGAGCGAGTGGACGAACGAGGCGACGGTGACGACGCCGAGCACCGCGAGCACGGTACGCACGGAGGCGGCGCCGCGGCGGGCCGCTATCCAGAGCGCGACGACGATCAGCAGCGGCCAGAACAGATAGAACTGCTCTTCGACCGAGAGCGACCAGAAGTGCTGCACCGGGGTGGACTCGAGGTCGGCGCGCTGCGGGATCTGCGAATCGATCGCGAGCTGCCAGTTCTCGTAGTAGAGCGTGCTCGCGACGATCTCGCGGAACCAGCTCGCCCATTCCCGCTGCGGCACGAAGAGCAACGTCATCGCCGAGATGACGAGGAGCGCGGCGACCGCGGCCGGAAGGATGCGCCGCGCACGCCGCATGTAGAAGTTGCGCAGCGAGATGCTGCCGCGCTGCTCGGCCTCGCGCATCAGCAACCCCGTGATGAGGAATCCCGAGACCACGAAGAAGACGTCGACGCCCATGTAGCCGGCGGGAGCCACGGCCGGCCAGCCGTGATGGAAGACGACCGCGCCGACGGCCACGGCCCGAAGTGCTTGGATTTCGGGCCGTGCGGTGGATCTGGCGGGTGGCGGTGGTGCGGCCATCCGTACCAGCGTAAACGCGAAGTCCCCTCAGGAAGAACCCGGGTTCGTAATCCGTGTACCCGGAATGGGGGACGAATGCCGGCGGCGACGACGAAGGGGGCCGGGCCCGAACATCGGCGGCGCCGCCCCGACCCCCACCGGGCGACGACGAAGGGGGCCGGGTCCTCAATCGGGCGGCGCCGTCCCGACCCCCACCCGGCGACGACGAAGGGGGCCGGGCCCGAAGGCCCGACCCCCTCACAGGTCGCGTATCGCGAAGACTACTTGATGATCTTCGTGACGGTACCGGCGCCCACGGTGCGGCCACCCTCGCGGATGGCGAAGCCGAGGCCCTCCTCCATGGCGATCGGCTGGATGAGCTCGACCGTCATGTCGGTGGTGTCGCCGGGCATGACCATCTCGGTGCCCTCGGGCAGCGTGATGACGCCGGTGACGTCGGTGGTGCGGAAGTAGAACTGCGGACGGTAGTTCGCGTAGAACGGGTTGTGACGGCCGCCCTCGTCCTTCGAGAGGATGTAGGCAGTGCCCTCGAAGTTGGTGTGGGGGGTCACCGAGCCGGGGGCCACGACGACCTGGCCGCGCTCGACGTCTTCACGCTTGGTACCACGGAGCAGGAGACCGCAGTTCTCGCCGGCCCATGCCTCGTCGAGCTGCTTGTGGAACATCTCGATACCCGTGACGGTGGTCTTCTGCGTCGGGCGGATGCCGACGATCTCGACCTCGGAGTTGATCTTCAGCGTGCCACGCTCGGCGCGGCCCGTGACGACCGTGCCACGGCCGGTGATGGTGAAGACGTCCTCGATGGGCATGAGGAACGGCTTGTCCTTGTCGCGCACCGGGTCGGGGATGTTGTTGTCGACGGCCTCCATGAGGTCGAGGATCGACTGGACCCACTTCTCGTCGCCCTCGAGCGCCTTGAGGCCCGAGACGCGGACGACCGGAGCGTCCTCGGCGAAGCCCTGGCTGGCGAGCAGCTCGGAGACCTCGAGCTCGACGAGCTCCAGGATCTCCTCGTCGTCGACCATGTCGGCCTTGTTCAGCGCGACGAGCAGGTACGGCACGCCGACCTGCTTGGCGAGCAGCACGTGCTCACGCGTCTGGGCCATCGGGCCGTCGGTCGCCGCGACCACGAGGATCGCGCCGTCCATCTGCGCCGCACCGGTGATCATGTTCTTGATGTAGTCGGCGTGACCCGGGGCGTCGACGTGCGCGTAGTGGCGCTTCGGCGTCTCGTACTCGACGTGCGAGATGTTGATCGTGATGCCGCGCTGACGCTCTTCGGGAGCGGAGTCGATCGACGCGAAGTCGCGCTGCACGTTGGTGGCCGACGGGAACTTGTCGGCAAGCACCTTCGAGATCGCTGCGGTGAGCGTGGTCTTGCCGTGGTCGACGTGACCGATCGTTCCGATGTTGACGTGCGGCTTGGTCCGCTCGAACTTGGCCTTAGCCACTGTGGGTCCTCCTCAGGACTCGTGTAGGCACCCCGGGCGCTGGATTGCGACCGGTGTGCTACGGGGGTTGTGTTGATATGTTACGCGAACCGGGTGGCTCGTGCGGGCAGGGCTATTCGCCCTTGTTCTTCTGGACGATCTCGTCGGCGACAGCCTTCGGGACCTCCGCGTAGCTCTCGAACTCCATCGAGTACACGGCGCGGCCCGAGGTCTTCGACCGCAGGTCGCCGATGTAACCGAACATCTCCGAGAGCGGGACGTGCGCACGCACGACCTTCACACCGGCGGCGTCCTCCATGGACTGGATCTGACCGCGGCGCGAGTTCAGGTCGCCGATGACGTCGCCCATGTACTCCTCGGGAGTACGGACCTCGACGCTCATCAGCGGTTCGAGCAGAACGGGGTTCGCCTTGCGAGCGGCCTCCTTGAAGCCCATCGACCCGGCGATCTTGAACGCCATCTCCGAGGAGTCGACGTCGTGGGCGGCGCCGTCGAGCAGGATGCCCTTGACACCGACCATGGGGTAGCCCGCGAGGATGCCGTACTGCATGGCGTCCTGGAAGCCGGCGTCGACCGAGGGGATGTACTCGCGCGGAACGCGGCCACCGGTGACCTTGTTCTCGAACTCGTATGTCTTCTCGGACGTGACCTCGAGGGGCTCGAGCGCGAACTGGATCTTCGCGAACTGGCCCGAACCGCCGGTCTGCTTCTTGTGGGTGTAGTCGTGCTTCTCGACCGCGCGACGGATGGTCTCGCGGTAGGCCACCTGCGGCTTGCCGACGTTGGCCTCGACCTTGAACTCCCGCTTCATGCGGTCGACGAGGATGTCGAGGTGCAGCTCGCCCATGCCCTTGATGACGGTCTGGCCCGTCTCGGGGTTGAGCTCGGTGCGGAACGTGGGGTCCTCTTCGGCGAGCTTCTGGATGGCCGTGCCGAGCTTCTCCTGGTCGGCCTTGGTCTTCGGCTCGATCGCGACCTCGATCACGGGGTCGGGGAACGTCATCGACTCGAGCACGACCTGGTTGTCGGGGTCGCACAGGGTGTCGCCCGTGGTCGTGTCCTTCAGGCCGATGACCGCGTAGATGTTTCCCGCGGTGACCGAGTCGACGGGGTTCTCTTTATTGGCGTGCATCTGGAAGATCTTGCCGATGCGCTCCTTCTTGCCCTTGGTCGAGTTGATGACCTGGGCACCCGAGTCGAGCTGACCCGAGTAGACGCGCACGTAGGTGAGGCGACCGAAGAACGGGTGCACGGCGACCTTGAAGGCGAGCGCCGCGAAGGGGTCGTTCGCGTCGGGGTGACGCTCGATGACCTCTTCTTCGTTGCGGGGGTTGCGGCCCTCGATGGCGGGCACGTCGAGCGGCGACGGGAGGAAGTCGACGACCGCGTCGAGCATGGGCTGCACGCCGCGGTTCTTGAACGCCGAGCCGCAGAGCACGGGGTAGATCTCGGAGTTGACGACCATCTTGCGGATGGCGCTCTTGATCTCGTCAACCGTGAGCTCTTCGCCCCCGAAGTACTTCTCGAGCAGCGCGTCGTCGGTCTCGGCGACGGTCTCGAGCAGGGTGTGGCGGTACTCGTCCGCCTTCTCCTTGAGGTCGGCGGGGATCTCCTGCACCTCGTACTTGGCACCCATCGTCACGTCGCCCTTGGCGTCGCCGGGCCACACCAGGGCCCGCATCTCGATGAGGTCGACGACGCCGATGAAGTCGTTCTCGGCGCCGATCGGCAGCTGCAGCACGAGCGGCTTCGCACCGAGGCGCGAGACGATCGTGTCGACCGTGAAGTAGAAGTCGGCACCGAGCTTGTCCATCTTGTTGACGAAGCAGATGCGCGGCACGTTGTACTTGTCGGCCTGGCGCCAGACGGTCTCGGACTGGGGCTCGACGCCCTCCTTGCCGTCGAACACGGCGACCGCGCCGTCGAGCACGCGGAGCGAGCGCTCGACCTCGACCGTGAAGTCGACGTGGCCGGGGGTGTCGATGATGTTGATCTGGTTCTTGTTCCAGAAGCAGGTCACGGCGGCGGACGTGATCGTGATGCCGCGCTCCTTCTCCTGCTCCATCCAGTCGGTCGTCGAGGCGCCGTCGTGCGTCTCGCCGAGCTTGTGGTTGACGCCCGTGTAGAACAGGATGCGCTCGGTGGTGGTGGTCTTGCCGGCATCGATGTGCGCCATGATGCCGATGTTGCGGACCTTGCTCAGGTCGGTGAGCACGTCTTGTGCCACGGGGGTTCCTCCGGAGGATTCAGGCGGGGAAGGGAGTGCGAGCGGATGCCCCGACACGTGGCCGGGACATCCGCTCAGCCCATTACCAGCGGTAGTGGGCGAAGGCGCGGTTCGACTCGGCCATCTTGTGCGTGTCTTCGCGGCGCTTGACCGCGGCACCGAGGCCGTTCGAAGCGTCGAGGATCTCGTTGGTGAGACGCTCGGTCATGGTCTTCTCGCGACGAGCCTTGGCGTAGCTGGTGAGCCAGCGCAGCGCCAGGGTGTTCGCGCGGTGGGGCTTGACCTCGACGGGGACCTGGTAGGTCGAGCCGCCGACGCGGCGCGAGCGCACCTCGAGGGTGGGGCGCACGTTGTCGAGCGCCTTCTTGAGGGTGGCGACCGCGTCTTGACCCGACTTGGCGGCGACGTTCTCGAGCGCGTCGTAGACGATGCGCTGCGCGAGGTCCTTCTTGCCGTCGATGAGGATCTTGTTGACGAGCTGGCTGACGACCGGCGAGCCGTACACCGGGTCGGCGACGACGGGGCGCTTCGGAGCGGGACCCTTGCGAGGCATTACTTCTTCTCCATCTTCGCGCCGTAGCGGCTACGAGCCTGCTTGCGGTTCTTCACGGCCTGCGTGTCGAGCGCGCCGCGGATGATCTTGTAGCGCACACCGGGGAGGTCCTTCACACGACCGCCGCGCACGAGCACCATCGAGTGCTCCTGCAGGTTGTGGCCCTCACCGGGGATGTAGGCGGTGACCTCGGTGCCGTTCGAGAGCTTCACACGGGCGACCTTGCGGAGCGCGGAGTTCGGCTTCTTCGGGGTGGTGGTGTACACACGCGTGCACACGCCGCGCTGCTGGGGGTTGGCCTTCAGGGCGGGAGCCTTGGTCTTGGTGACCTTCGGCGAGCGACCCTTGCGGACCAACTGCTGAATGGTTGGCACTGCTTCTCCTTGTTTTGCTGCACGGTGACAGCGTTGATGGAATTCACATCACGACCCACCGACCCTGCAGAACTGCAGCGCCTTCAACTGGTGGGTATGCCGTGGGGGCGACCCGTCGGGTGCCCGTGGAGTGTGCGACCGACGCCTGCCCGCCTCCTGCCGACGTCGTTCACGATGGAATGTCGCAGCCGAACGGCGGGCATGAGTCAAGCGCGCGTCAACGCGCACACCCGATCAATGGTAATGCCGCGTAACCTTGCGGTCAAATGACGGTCGGATGCCCCGTGCCCCGCCTCTTCGTCACCCGAGCCAGCCGGGCGAATCGAGTTCGCGGTCGAGGTCGGCGAGCAGGTCTTCGATCTGCGGTTCGACGAACTCCGCGACGGCGACGGCGATGCGCTCGCGGTGGTGGGTCAGTTCGCTGCAGATGCGGCGGCCGAGCTGTTTGGCGAAGTCGTCGGCGAGTCGCACCTCTTCGCGCAGCGCCTCCTTCTCGTCCATGGTGAAGGGTCTCGGCGCGGGTTCGGCGGCCTCGGCGGCCGCGTCGGCCTCGAGTCCGGTGAGGGTGAAGAGGAACGGCTGGTCGGGCACCGGCTCGGGGTCGAGCTCGAGCCCGAGGAACTCGGGGTCGAGCCCCTCACCCGCCCGGTACGGCCGACGCGCCTTGCGCTCCTCGGCGAGACGGATCTCGCGGTGCAGCATCGGAAGGTTGCGTGCGGTGTAGTCGTCGACGGCGAGGTCGATGATGCCCTTCATGCGCATCGAGAAGGCGTGCTGCACCGGGTGGGGCACGTCGACCTCGAGACCCGCGGCGGCGAGGATCGGCGAGCCGAAGCAGCGCTGGCAGAGTCGCACCCGCGCGCGGTGGGTGCCGGGTCGCCACCGCGGCAGCCAGGCGAGCCAACGGTCGACCTCGTGGCTCACGCGCGCCTCGACGGAACCCTCCACGGTGTTCACGATACTGCGACGGATGTCCCGCAGGGCCGACCGGGTGAACGGGTGGCGCGTCGTAGGAGCATCCCGTCATTCATCCTCGTCGCGCTCCCAGGGCCAACGGGGGCGCCGGGCGCCTCCCTGCTCGCCCCGCGAGACGAGCACCGCGAACGAGGTGACGAGTGCCGCGAGCGCCGGGATGAGCAGCCCGAACCAGCCGACGGCGAAGCCGAGGCCGAAGAGCATGCTCGCGAGCGCCGTGCCGGTGGCGAGTGAATAGCCGACGACCGCGACGACCAGGGCGGCGAGCCAGGTCCAGAGCGCCGCGAGCAGCACGGGGCCCGCCATCCGCTGTGGCCGGCGGAGCGCCCGGCCGAGGTGCAGCAGCAGCGCGACGACCGCGGCCGCGACGATCGCAGGCCCGACCAGCAGCCCGGCGTCGGGGCTCGCGATGACCTCGGCGTCGGTGAACAGGCTCACGAAGCCGAAGGCGCACACGACGAACGCGAGGTACCCCGCCGCCGCGAACGCGGCGACGACCCAGGCCGAGCGCCGCAACTGGTCCATGGGTCCGAGCCTACGCACCCCGATGCCGCCGAGGGTCGTCGCGGACCCCGCCCGTCCGACGTCGGGCCCGCGCGACGAATCGGTAGGGTCGATGCGACGCCCCGATTCCGAAAGGCCGACCGTGAAGCCGACCGACGCCGTCCTCAGCACGATGCCCGAGCAGTTCCGCCTCACCCGCTCGACGGCTCGCACCGCGATCTTCGCGACGCTCGCCGCGGCAGCGCTCATCGGCCTCGTGCTCGCCGTCGTCGAGTTCGATGCGATCGTGGTCGACTCCTCCGACATGACCGGGCGACGTGCCGGCATGAGCGGCCTCGTCGCGCCGGGCACGGTCGTGCTCACGGCGTTCTTCGCGTTCCTGTTCGGATGGCTCGCCATCAGCGGCTCGTACACGTGGCAGCTGCTCCCCTCGGGTGCGCCGCTATCGCGTCGCGTGTTCCGCATCGACTGCGACGCTGAGACTGCCGGCCGGTGGCATGCCGCGTTCGCGAGCGGCGACCCGGCGCAGTACCTGCCGATCGGCAGCCACAAGAAGGGCGAGACGTTCGTCGGCATCTTCGTCTCGACCGACGAGCAGGTCGCGTTCGTCACCGTGGCGCACGGCACCGGGGCGTCGACGCGCACGTGGCCGCTCATCACACTGCGCGATCGTGCGTACGTGCAGTTGAAGAGCCTCGCAACCGCCGACTTCGGCAGGCCCGCCCAGCGTGGCGCCGCCGGTTCGATCGACCCCTTCCTGCGGGGCTGACCCGTGGAGGTCGTTCCCACGGGTGAGCCTGCCCGCTCCGAGGTGCCGCTCGACCTTGCGAAGGTGCAGACCGCCGGGAGATGGAACTCGGGATTCATCGTCGTCGGCGTGCTGCTCTTCCTCGTGTCGCTCGTCGGCATCTGGGCGATGGGCGCGACGGGCTTCGGGTCGTGGTTCACGATCACGCTCGTCGCCGTGTTCGCCGTGGCATCCGCGGGCCTCGTGGTGACGAGCGTGCTGCGCCGGCGCATGCTCCTCTTGCTCGTGGGTGACTCGGCATCGGCATGCACGATCACCGAGCGCGGCCTCACCCTCGCCGGTGCACCCGAGATCGAGTGGCACGAGCTCGTCTTCGTCGCGGTGCTCAACGATCGCCCCCGAACGAACCGACTACGCTCGGTGCCGATCTACGGCTGGTTCGGGCGGCTCGCCCTCAAGGCCGGCAATGGGACGGTGCTCTGCGAGCTCGCGGTCCGCGACGGCGAGTCGCTGCGGCGACGCTGCGCCTCACCCGCGGCGGCGAGACGCATCACGCTGTACGGCCGGTGGCCCGACGGCTCCCGCCGTGGCGTGCTGCCGCTGCTGCTCGACGCTGTGCTCTCAGAGCAGTCGACCCAGGATGTCGTGGGGGCCCTGTTCGCCGCAGCGGCCGCACACGACATCCCCGCGATCCTGCACGAGTCGCCGCTCGACAGCCTCAGATGGAAGGCTCCGCAGCTCGACCCGGAGTGGCCCGCCGAGGCGCGCTGACCGCAACGGGCGGCGGCGCGTGCGGCGGCTCACCAGCCGGGAACGCCCTGGCAGGCCTCGCCGAGCGCGTTGAAGCCGATGTTCGGGTCCTTGAAGAGCGCCCACGCACCGGCAGCGTCGCCGGCTCGTGCAGCGGCATCCATTCGATGCAGCGTCGCGACCGCGACCGGATGCCAGTCGAGGTAGGCGGGCTCCGCGATGCCGGCCGTACCGGCGGCGAGCACCGCCCGCACCGCCTCGATGCGCTCGGCGAGCTGCGGCACCGCCGACGGCTTCATGGTCGCGAGGATGCCGGTCTCGACGAGGTCGAGCACGGGTTGGCGCAGCTCGTCGCAGCGCGAGGCGAGGGCGTCGCTCGTCATTCGGGTTGCCCGGCCGCGCCGTCGATCACGAACTTCTCGGGCGGCGTGCGCACGCCGTCGAGGAACGCACCGAGACCTGCCTCGAAGTTGACGGCGGAACCGACGAAGAGCACCGACTCGTCGGGCGCGACGTAGATCTTGCCCCCGCCGCGGATCGCGTGCACGATGCACACGCCTGCATCGTCTGCGAGCTCGACGACGTTCAGCCGGGTGTCGGGGGTGAGCTTCGCGAAGTACGCGGTTCCGACCTCGGTGAGTCGTTGGATGTCGATCGCGGCCATCGGAGGGCGCCCCTTTCGAGAGTCTCGGTACCCGCGGAATCCTATCGGGTCGCACCGTTCCGGGCGCCGGGGAGCACTCCCCATGCGGCCCGGCGACATGGGCAGCGCTGCCCATGCCCGCGCCGGTCGCCGCCCACCGCGAACGGATACGCTGGACGGCATGTTCGACGAACTCCGGCAGCAGCTCGACGCGCGCGGCATCCTCCGCGCCGCGGTGATCCTCCCCGGTGACGACGTGCAACCGGTCGAGGGTGCACTCGAGATCCGCGCGCTCGACGGCGGCTTCGAGCTCGCGACGCTCGACTACGGGCGCGCGGCGCCCCTCGCCCGCGACGACACCGAGGCCGGCATCGCCCGCCTGCTGCTCGAGTACGTCGATCGACCGCTGCCCGCCCCCCGTGCGATGCCCCTCGCGGAGTTCGAACAGCTCGCGGCGGCGGCGGCCGGGCACTACGCCGAGCTCCGAGAGCGTCTCGCCGGCGGGACCCTGCTCATCACACTGCCCCCGCAACTCGCGCTCGACCGCATCGGCGCGCTCGACGGCGTGCTGCTCTTCCCGGCCGGCACGTCGGTCGAAGCGCGCGCGCTGCCGCCCACCGCCCTCGTCGACGGGGCCGAACTCTATCGGTTCGTCACGTCGGGCGACGTGCTCGTGCGCGCCGATCTCGTGCAGCCGTGGTTCGGTCAGCCCGGTGGTGCGCTGCGATTCGCCCTCGCCGAGGACTTCCGCGGCATCCGCGACCTCGTGGTCGCCGGCGCGCTCGAGCGCATCGAACTCGCGTAGCAGTTGTCACGCGGTCGGGAACATCGAGCCCCCGTCGGCATCGAGCAACGCGTCGATGAGCGTGCGCTCGGACGCATCGGCGTACCGGGCGAACTGCACTGCGTCGCGTTCGCCCGCGGAGCCGGCACGAAATCGAGCCGAGACCGCGTCGCCCTGCTCAGACCAGGCGAGCTCGGCATCGTCGCGGAGCACGAATCCATCGGGTAGGGCTGTGCGATCGAACGGCAGCGCAACGCGTCGCATCCCCAGCGTCGCCCGCACCGTCACGCCGATCGAGCGCAGGAGGTATCGGCGCACTGCCGCGAGCGACGTGCTCGACATCAGCAACCGGGGAGCGGCGCCTCCCTGCTGCAACGTCAGCTCGAATCGACCATCGCGCTCTCGCAGCTCGTAGAGCTGCTCCAGGTCACCGATCCGCAGCATCGCGTCGTTCGCGGGGAAGAGGGTCATCCGGCCTTTCGCCGCGAACTCGACGAGCGCGGCATCGGCGCCGGGGTCGTGTGCGCCCTGGTCGATGCTCACAGCGGGCCGCGGACCGCGACGGTGTTGCCCTCGAGCTCGATGATCGCGTCGATCCTCGACTCGCTCACGATTGCACCGTAGCCCTCGGGCAGCGCCAGCGCGCGCGCGATGTGCTTGTTGATGCCGAGGGTCTGGTAGGCGGGCCAGCGCACGAACTCCGCGGGATCACGCTGCTGGTCGGGCTGCGGGAAGACGTCGACGTACCAGCCGGAGTCGTCGGGTGCGTCTCGGCGCGACGTGCGGCTCATGACGAGTCGCTCGGCACCCTCGATGCCTCGGTAGCAGAGCACCGAGTCGGAGAAGTGAATGGGTCGAGCCGCCGCATCGGGCACCGCGCGGGCCACCGTGACCTGCCCGTTCAGCACCCAGAGGGCGAGGGTGAGGTCGGTGACCCAGCCGACGTGCTCGGGCGTCTTCGTGGCGAAGTCGGGGGCCGCGACGTCGAACCGCCCCTCGCCCCGTTCGACGAGCATGAACGGAGCCCACCCCGCCTGGATGCTGAACCCGTCGACGAGCTCGGCGGAGTGCGACTCGAACAGGTCGAGCACCGCGGCGGCCTGGGTCACGAGGGAGTCGGCGGCGTTGACCGCGACGAGAGCAGCGCCGATCTGCCTCGAGAACTCGCTCAGCTGAAGGGTCACGTGGGGTTCCGTTCCGGTCGAAGGTCTCTCTCGATGATGTCAGAGTCGCTCTCGCGTCAGCCGCGCAGCAGCTCGTCGATGTGCGCCTGCACGGCCGCCTCAGCCTGCTCGCCGATGCGAGACCAGGCAGCCGCGACGTGCGCCGGAACCGGGGCTCGACCCTGGTGGCCGCCGGCCGCGAACCACTCGGCGAACGTGCGTCCACCCTTCGAGGAGTTCGATCCCCCCTCGAGGCCGACGAAGTTGTCGGCGAGGTTCACGACCTCGAGCATCTGCGGCCACGTGAGATCGCGGAAGCCCGGCATGTCGACGATCTGCACGAGCGGGTGGATGTGATCGGCCTGCAACGACGTCGCGCTCACGTTCGTGTAGATCGGGTCGTGCCCGGGCGAAGCCTGGTTGACCATGACACGAAGCTCGGGCGTCGGGGTGAGGTCGCGAAGTTCACGGGCGAGTTCGGGGCCGTTCAGCCCGTCGGTCTCGGGCGAGTTCGGTGTCGAGAGGCTTCCGGCTGGGGTCAAGCCCTCACCGGTCGCCTCGATCCGCGACTCGCGTTCGATCTCGGCACGGACGTCGTCGGGGATCGGTGCGTCCGAGTCGATCCCACGGCTCGCGAGCTCCGCATCGAGCTCGGCCAGCATCGCATCGATGCTCTGGGCCGACCCGCGCGTCCGATGACCGCGATCCGCCTGCGGCTCGATCGGCTCCGACGGCTCGGCGTGCCCCTCGGGTGCTGCGGCACGGGATGGCGCGTCGGCTTCGGGCTGGCGCAGGATGCCTCGGTCGAGGAGTTCGTCGACCGACATGGGGTTGCCGTCGGCGTCGAGGATGCGGACCTGCAGTCCGCCGCCGTCGCGACCGAACGCCGGTGCGATCTCGGAGACCTCGATGCGCGTGCCGGCCGGCATGGCGCTGCCGAGGTCGTAGGTGAAGTAGGGACTGCTGAGATTGCTCGGCGGCAGCGCCCGGTGCTCGAACGGGGTGCCGGGGAACGAGAGGAAGTCCCCGGCAGGGCCGCCCATGCGGTCGAGTTGATCGCCGTAGTTCGCGATGAACGCGTCGAGGTCGTGGAACTCCACGAACGAGCCGGGCGTGCCGCCGTCGTTGCCGGGATAGATCGGCCGACCATCGGCGTTCGTGTAGCGGGACTCCCATTCCTCGCGCGTGAACGGCGAACCGTCGGGGCCTCGGCCGTAGGGCGCGTCGGGGTCGGAGATCAGGTGCGCGATGTCGGTCGGAATCGTGCCCGGGTGAGCGTAGGGGTCGGCCAGGTGGCCGCTCTCCCCCGGCGCCCGCACGTCGCCGTAGTTCGGGTCGATCGGGTTCTCGGGGGTCCGATCGGGCACCCGCTCCCAGCCGGGGCCGCTCTCGGCGCCCGACAGAACCGGGTCGCCGGCGCCCTCGAGGGGCGGCTCCGCGTCGGGGCTCGTGCTGCGGTCGCCGGACATCGCAGGCTGGGGGGTCGCCGGGGTGCTCGTCTTGGGCGTTGAAGCGTCGGGCACCGAGGCATCGGGGGTCGAGGCATCGGGCGTCGACGCGTCGGGCGTCGACGCCGTCGACGTCGTCGGCGCTGCGGGTGCGACGTGCTCGGGCGGGATCGATGCGTCCCAGGTCGTCGCGTCAGGCTCATTCGGGGGCCATGGGCTCATCGTGCCGGGCTGGGCGTCGACGACCCACACGTTCGTGCCGTCGAAGTAGGC
The DNA here is from genome assembly GCF_021044935.1 of Agromyces cavernae. Lineage (GTDB taxonomy): Bacteria > Actinomycetota > Actinomycetes > Actinomycetales > Microbacteriaceae > Agromyces > Agromyces cavernae. The sequence goes on along the minus strand of NZ_JAJNMP010000001.1, from coordinate 1,094,570 downwards.
GTTGAACCAGTGGCCGTCGCCGTGTGAACGGTCGATGCCCACCACGCAGTGGGAGCCCGGGCCGAGCGCCCGCAGTGACGCCTCGATCTGGTCGGGCGTCATCGGCGTCTGCGGGTTGCCCGTGCGCGCCTCCATTTCGTCGATGTCGAGCGTTCCGGTGGGCGCCTCGGCGCTCGGCGACCCGTTGAAGAAGTCGTTCATGTTCGCCGAGGTGTTGCCGCAGTTCGTGGCGTACCCGTTCGACGGATCACTCGGGTCGTAGTTGGGGTTGATCTGATTGAGCGCCGCCAGGATCTCCTGCGGCGTGCGCTCGGTGCGGTTGTTCGCCGACGTGTCGGGGGTGCTCGCGGGCGCGTCGTCGTTGCCGTCGGCGGCGGCAGAGGCGTCGTCGGGGGTGCCGGCCTCGGTGGGCGCGTTCGCGTCGGCCGGCGCGTTCGCATCAGCCGGAGCACTCGGATCAGCAGGCACGCTCGCATCGGCCGCGCTCGGCGAGGCGGGCGCGATCGGCGAGGAGGGCGTGCTCGGCATCGACGGCTTCGCACCGAGCGGCCCGGGCTTCGCGAGCAGTGCGGCACCACCGGCGGCGGCCGCAACCGCACTGCCCGCTGCGGCGACCTCGTCGGGCTGGGGGCCCTCGGCAGGGGTCGAGCCGTCACCGGCGTCGGCCGACGACTCGGCATCGAGCGTGCCCGCTGCGGGACCGTTGGCGACGTCGAGTCCGTCGGCCGGCAGTTCGACATCGGCGTCGGGCACGGTCGCGTCGGATTCGGGCTTGGATGAACCGGCACCGGATGCCGCAGGGACGGGCGCGTCGGCGTCGGGACCGTTCGGTGCGTCGGCGGCCGGCGCCTCGGGCGCGGCGGGAGCGTCAGGCGCGGATGCCTCGGGGCTCGCAGCATCGGGAGTGTCCGCGTCAGGCGTGGTCGGCGCATCCGGCGTCCCCGCATCCGGCGTGGCCGGCGCGTCCGGCGTCCCCGCATCCGGCGTCCCCGCCTCCGGCGTGCCCGCCTCCGGCGCGCTCGGCGCATCCGGCGTCCCCGCATCCGGCGCGCTCGGCGCATCCGGCGTGCCCGCCTCCGGCGCGCTCGGCGCATCCGGCGTGCCCGTCTCCGGTGCACTCGGCGCATCCGGCGTGCCCGTCTCCGGTGCACTCGGCGCATCCGGCGTGCCCGCGTCCGGTGCGCTCGGCGCATCCGGCGTGCTCGGAAGGTCGGGCCCGCTGGACCCGTCGGCCGAAGGCAGGTCGATGCCCGATGCGTCACCGCCCGCCGGCGTGCCGGCGTCGCCGGAACCGGGGGTCGGGGCATCCGACGGCACCTCGACCGACGTGCCGCCCCCGCTCTGCGTGCTCGCGCCACCGGTACCCGGGGTCGGCGCGTCGTTCGAGACGTCGACCGTGCCTGCGCCGCCGCCCTGGTTCGACGAGCCGGTGCCGGTGCCGCCGGCCGGGATGCCGCTGAGGTCGGGGGCGTCGACGTTGGAGCCGGACCCGTTGCCACCGGGCCCGGTGGGCGCGTTCGGCGCGCCGACATTCCCGCCGGGTCGACCCGCGAGGGCACCGCCGAGCAGCGCGCCGGCGGCCATCGAGCTCAGCGGGCTGAACGGCGTGCCGTTGAGTCCCGCCTCGGCCGCGCCGCTGACGAGGCCGTCGATCGCGCCGCCGCCGGTCTCGACGCCGATGTGCGTGAGCCGCTGCAACGCGCCGGGGTTCACGTTCGAGGTGAGGCGACCGCCGACGCGCGAGGCGCCGCCGCCCGCGGCGCCGCCGGCGGCCGCCGACAGCGCAGCGTTGAGCACGTTCTGCGGCTGGTAGTTCGGGTCGAGGGCGCCGCGGACCTGGTTGAACGACGCCGTCGTGATCGCGCTCGCGAGTCCCGCCGACAGCGTCTCGCGGATGACCATCGCACCGGCTCGGATCGCGATCCGCGCCATGCGCAGGGCCGCCATGACGAGCACGCGCAGCTTCTTGCAGAGTGCGGCGATCTTCAGCGCCCAGCGCATGACCGTGGTGGCGATCTTCAGCGCCATCGCGGCCGCGCCGGCTCCGAACGTGACGGCGCCGAGGAGCGCGCCGAGGCCGATCTCGATCGCGATCTCGACGGCCATCTGGGCGATGAACCAGCCGATCTCCTCCCACGCCTTGTTGACCGAGTCGATCATGCTGCGCGCGAAGCCGCCCATCGACGAGGCCGATTCCGAGACCTTGCCGAGGGTGGTCGAGAGCGACCGCTGGCACGAGAGCATGCTCTGCTGCTGCGGCAGCGTCATCGCCGACACGTTCGTGAACCCGGCGTCGACCTGTCCCTGGATGCGGGTGATGTCGCCCGAGAGCGTGTTCCACGCCGACTCTGCGCTGCCGAGCTTGCCGGTGTCGGCGTCGGGAAGCATGACGCCGAGCTTGGCGAGCGCGTCTTGGAGGAACTCCCCGAACTCGCCGAGCGGGGTCTCGGGGCCCTTGCCGAGCGCGGTCGGCACGCTCGCCGAAGGCTCGCTGATGGTCGCCGTCGCCTCGGGGAAGCTCGACGACGAGGCCGGCTTGAACGCGCCGACGAGTTGGGCGCCGTCGTAGGCGCGGGCGGAGTTGCCGAGGGCGGCGTCGACGACCTTGAGCGAGTTCGCGATGCCGAGCGCGCCCTTGAGCACGTCGACGGCGTACTGGTCGTACCCGGGCTCGCCGTCTTGGCCCTGCGCGAAGACCTGGGCCGACTCCTCGTCGCCGGCCATGCCGCCGGTCGAGCCGAGCGCGGACTCGCAGGCGCGCACCGCCTGGCTGAGCGAGTTGGCGATGCCGTAGAGGCTGTCGCCGTCGGTCACCAGACGTGCGGGATCAAGCTGAACCGAAGCCACCGTGGTTCCTTCCTTCGTCGAAGCCGTCTAGCCGTTCAACGCCGCGGCGAGCTTCGACCACGCTTCGTCCAACGATTCGATCGTCTCGGTGTACGCCGTGTGCGCACCCGAGACCTGGTCCTGCAGCCCCTCGGCCGCGAGCGTCATCGCCTCGGCCCCGAGCTGCCATTTCTCGAACATGCCGAGGAAGTTCGCCATCGCAGGACCCTGCCATTCGGCGGGAAGCATGTATGCGAAGCCGGCAGCGCCCTGCTTCAGCGCCGTGCAGTAGCTCACGAGCTCGCCGAGCGTGTCGGCGAGCGCCTTGAGTTCGGCGGTGTCGGCCTGCTGTTCAGCCATCGTTGCGCTCGCTTTCGATCAGGGCGGCGGATGCCTCGCCAGGGGCGTCCCCGCGGAACTGGTCGCCCTCGGGGCCGTCGGGGATGAGGAACACGCCCTCGCCGATCGAATCGTCGTCGCCGTCGCCGTCGGTGTCGGCCGGACCCGACTTCGTGCCCTGGCCGGCGCCCGGGCGGCCGATCGCGCCGCCGCCGAACTGCTCGACCTCGTCGTCGCCGGCGTAATCGCGCCCGAAGAACTCGGCCATGTCTTCGGCTCGGTCTTCACCGCGGGCGACGCGCGCTCCGAGCGTGCCCTGCGACGACCGCAGGGCCGCCACGGCGGGGGCGCGACCCGTGAACGAGCGCTGCACCCCGCTCTCGTTCTGGGTGTACGAGCCGTCGGCGGCGATGAGGCCCGCCTGCAGTGCCGCGAGCGACTGGCGCACGAAGCCGGCGGTCGTCATGAACGTCGCCCAGCCCTCGGAGAAGCTGTCGGCGTCTTCGCCCTTCCAGCTCACGTCGACCGTGCGCTTGACCGCGCCGTCGACCGTCGACAGGTTCGTGTCGAACGTCGAGATCACGGTGCCGAGCAGTGCGGCGACCTCGCTGAGCGCCGCGGCGCGTACCCTGAATGCGACCATCTCACCCCTCCGAGAACGTTCGGCCGGCGCGTCTCACGCGCCGACCGAACCCGTCTGAACCGTCAGCCGTTGAACGTGCCGGCGATCGCGTTCTCGCTGTCCTCGTACGACAGCGCGGCCTGGTTGAGCAGGTCGCTGATGCCCTGGAGGGACTCCTTCAGCTGCAGGCCCGCCTGGTCCCACTGCGAGTAGAGCTCGTTGAAGCTCTGCGAGGCGGTGCCCGACCAGTCGCCCGAGATGAGGCCCTCGACGAGCGACTTCAGGTTCGACAGCTGCGACTCGATCGACTGCGAGCCGCTCGAGAGCTGCCCGGCGACGCCGGCGAGGGAGTCTGAAGTGACGCGGATCTCCGCCATGGTTTCCTCCGTGGATCAACGAGAATCTTGGGTGTGCTCAGTACGCTACCAACCGGGCACCGGCGGTCGAATGGGGAGCCCTCCCCATCCCACGGTCAGGCGGCGCGGATGGCGAAGCTGATGTCGCCGACCCAGACCGTGTCACCGGGCACGACCTCGACGCGCGTACCGGCGCTCTCGAGCTGCGCCACGGCACCGTTTCGCTCGACGCCCGATCCGTTGCTCGAACCGGCGTCGCCGACCGTGATGACCCCCTCGGCGAGGTCGAGGAACAGGTGCACGCGCGACACCGACCGGGTGTCGTCGGCGACCTCGATGGCCTGCACCCCCATCGCGAGCGCGGTGTCGGCGGGCTTGCGGCCGATGACGGCGCTGCCGCCGACGATCACGCGCTGGCCCGTGGAGAACGCGAGCTCGATGCGCTCGACCGGCACCGCAGCGGCCTGCGGTTCAGGGCGCGTCGCCGAGGGCGTATCGGATGCCGTTGCGGGGCGCTGCTGCCACGGGAGCGTGCCCGGCAGGGGCACCGGCTCGATGCGCGACGCGGGGTGCGGCGCCGATGGCGCGGGAGCCTCGGCGGCGGCCGGGGCCGCGGGGCGCGCGAACTGCGCCGGCACCGGAGGACGTGCCGGCTCCTGCGGGATGAGCTGGCCGCATTCGAGGCAGTACATGCTGTTCGGCTGAAGGGTTGCGTCGCAGTAGGCGCAGCGCGCAGAAGCCACTGATGTCGTCCCTTCGTCGAGGTGCGCGGGCGGCGCGCACAACGGCACCAAGTCTACGACGGGTCATCCGACGCGTTCATTGGCGGATGTCGGGGACCCGCACCGGCAGCCACCCCGCCGCCGTGGTGAGCACGCCCGCGCCCGCCGACGCCCGGCCGAGCATGAACTTCGGGATCGGCGAGCCGACGACCTGCGTGCCGTTGATGGCGCTCTCGGGTCGCAGCACGAGCGCGCGGCGCGACTTCTTCGCCTCGACGATCGGGCCGCCGAACAGGGTCGACACCGCCTCGGTGTCGGCCGACACGATGAAGGTCGCGCGATGCTTGATGCCCGTGAGGGCGTGCTCGATCGGCGCGTTCTTGTACTGCTCGGCATCGTCGACGACGACCGTGACCCGTTCACCGAGCCCGTCGAGCACGTCGTCGAGATGCGCCGGCGACGTGTCGCCCGCGGCGATGACGGGGATCGAGTGCCCGGCTGCGACATCCGTCAGGATCGACTGGCGCGACGACACGACGAGGATGGGCTCCTTGCGCCACGCGAGCTGGTGCACGACCGCGGCGAGCGCCGACGACCTGCCCGACTTGCGGCTGCCGGCGACGACGAAGCCGCCCTCGGCGGGCCAGTCGAGCGTGAAGCGCGAGAGCTGGTCGCCGCCCACCGCGACGACCGGGCCTTCGGCGGGACCCGACTCGCCGAGCGGCAGTTCGTACGACGCCGTGAGCGCGAGATACGTCGGCAGCGGGTCGACACGGAACGGCCGCGGCAGCTCCGCGAGCTGCGGGAAGCGGTCGAAGTGGTCGCGCACCCGCTCGACGGTGCGGCGCAGCGCGGTGGTCTGCGCCTCTCCGCGGGTGTCGCGCACGAGCACCGCGAGCTGGGCCTCGTTGCCGGCGGATCCGTAGAGCACGCGCCCCGGCGGGAGGTCGAGCGGGATGTCCTTCGCAAGGATTCCCGCGGTGCGGTAGTCGCTGATGTCGCGCATCGGCAGCACGTACTGCTCGTCGATGAACGACGTGATCTTGTCGCCCGAGATGCCCCGGTCGCCCGTGATGAGCACGCGCACGCCGACCGCCGGGCCCTCACGGAGCACGCGCATGAACTGGTCGCGGAACGTGATGAGCTGGTCGGCGTTCATCGTCGAGAGCATGCGCTCCCAGCCGTCCATGGCGACGATCGTGTAGGGCAGCGCCTCGGCGGGAGCCGACTGCGCGCGCTGCTCGCTGATGTGGCCGACGCCCGCCGCCGAGAGGATCGCCTGCCGCCGGCCGAGCTCCTCGAGCAGGCGCTGGATGAGCCGCGGCAGGCGGTCGGCGTCGAGCTGGGTCACGACCGCGCCGCAGTGCGGGGCGTCGACGAACGGCAGCAGCGCGCCGTTGCCGAAGTCGATGACGTAGAGGTGCAGGTCGGCCGGAGAGAACTGCTGCACGACCTGGGCGAGCGAGGTGCGCAGCGCGGTCGTGCGACCCGACATCGAACCGCCGAGGAACAGCAGGTGCGAGCCCTCGGCGACATCCCAGGTGAGGCTGCGCTGGGACTGCTCGCCCGGCACGTCCTCGAGGCCGAGCACGATCGAGGTCTGCGGGATCTGCTGGTCCTCGAACCGGTCGAGGGGCAGCACCGCGGGCAGCGGCAGCAGCCACGGCGACGGGTTCTTCGCGATGCCGAGCTGCTGGGTCGCCGCGGTGATGAGGTTCACGAGGGCGCGCAGGTCGGTGTCGTCGTGGTCGGTGTTGGCGGCGTGCGTCGCGGCCGCGGCCGGGAACTTCGCCGGGAAGCCGAGCGAGGACCACTCGAGCGGCGCCTTGCGCGGCAGCTGCTTGACCGAGCGCGCAACGCCGGGGCGGATGCCCGCGACGCGCGCGGTCTGGAACCCCTGCGGGGCGGCCGACGGCCCGAGGCGGACGTAGCCGCGGCCCGGCGTCGCGGCGCTGATGAGCGCCGCCTCGCCCGATCCGAGCACATCGGCCGAGTCGGCCCGGTCGGTGACGCGCAGCGCCACCCTGAGGTTGATGTTGGACTGCATCTCGGGCGTCACGACGCCCGAGGGGCGCTGGGTCGCGAGCACGAGGTTGACGCCGAGCGAGCGGCCGACGCGGGCGATGCGGACGAGGCCGTCGATGAACTCGGGCAGTTCGGTGCGCAGCTCGGCGAACTCGTCGATGACGATCATGAGGCGGGCGAGTCCGCGCTTCGCCGCGGTCTCCGCGTCCTTCGCCCACGCCCCGTCGACGTCCTTCGCGTTCATGTCGCGCAGCACGCGCTCGCGGCGCTTCAGTTCGGCGTCGAGCGAGGCGAGCGCACGTTCGGTCTCGCGGGCATCGAGGTTGGTCACCATGCCGACCGTGTGCGGCAACCGCTCGCAGTCGGCGAACGCGGACCCGCCCTTGTAGTCGACGAGCACGAAGTTCAACGCGTCGGGGCGGTTCGCCATCGCGAGGCTCACGACGAGCGCCTGCAGGAACTCCGACTTGCCCGAGCCGGTCGTGCCGGCGACGAGCGCGTGCGGGCCGTCGCGCGAGATGTCGAGCGCGAACTCGCCGTCGGCGTTGGCGCCGACGACCACGAAGGTGTTGCGCGGCTGGGTCTGCCAGCGCTTCACGAGGTGCGACGGGTCGTCGAGGTCGATCTTCAGCAGGTCGACCATACGCACGCTCGTCGGCAGCATCGCATCGTCGCCCACGCCGCTGACGTGCCGGATCGAGCAGAGGCTGCGGGCCACCTGCTCGGCGCGCGCGAGCGAGAGCCCGTCGACCAGCACCGTCGGGAAATACTCGGAACCCGTCTCGAACCTGGCGAGCGCCGCGTCGGCCCCGTCGATGACGACGACGCTCTTCGCCTCTTCGGGCAGTCGCGCCCGCTCGGTGTCGAGTGCGATCACGTGGATGTGGTGGGCGGTGCCGTGCTCGAGAATCGGCACCATGCCGGGGAGCATGCGCAGGTCGCGCGCGCCGTCGACGACGATGACGAGATCGCCGGGCGCCTCGGCGCCGCGCTGGCCGGCCACGCGCATGCGCAGCTCGAGTGCGACGGCGGCTTCGCGCAGGCGCTCGCGGCGCGAGTCGTCGGTGTTGCCGAACATCGCCGGCACGCGGCCCGCGGGCTGTGCGTGCGGCAGCCACTGCGCCCAAGCCCACGCCTCGGCATCGGCGTCGTCGCAGAGAATCATGATCTCCGCGTCGCGCGGCGAGCGCAGCGTCGCGAACGAGGCCAGCATCGCCCGGGCGACGCTGCGCGCCGCGTCGGCGGGTCCGGCGATGCCGACGACGCCCTTGCGCAGGTCGGCGGCGACCGGCACCGGCGTGACGCCCACGCGCGGCGTGATCGTGCGGTCCTTGCCGCCGCCCTCGAAGCGCACGTCGAGCGCGACCTCGGTGACGCCCACACGCAGCAGCAGTGCGTCTTCATCGCCGCGGCGTCGCTCCCAGAGGCGCGCCGACGGCGCCGTGGCGATGTCGGCGACGACGACCGGGTCGGGCAGCCGGTACCACGCCGCGATGCGCTGGATGCGGGCGAGCTCGGCGATGCGGCGCCCCGCGGCCTTCACGTCGTCGATCCACTGGCCCTCGGTCTGCAGCCCCTTGCGCTTGGCCATGCGCCGGTTCGCCATGAACGACCCGATTACCATGATCGGGCTCGCGGCCGCCATGAGCAGCATGATCGCGCGGCCGAAGACGATCGCCATCGTCACGCCGAGCACGACGGGGATGATCGCCGACAGCCACGGCATGGGCGACTGGTCGGGGTCGGCGGGCTTGTCGCCGGGCAGCTGCACGACGGGCTGCTCCTGCGCCGGGCGGATGCGCGAGGGTCGGTTGAACCCACGGGCGCCGAGCGCGTCGCGGGTGAGGTCGGCGTCGGGCATGGGGGCGACGCCGATGCGCAGCATGCTGTTGCCGAGCTGCAGGAGGTCGGCCGGCACCACATCGACGGGCGCTTCGACCGCTTCGCCGTTCACCCAGATCGGGAGCCCGGGAGCCGCCGGCGTGACCGTCGCGGTGAGCGGGGCGGTGCGCCCGTTCTCGCCGACGGCGGTCGGGCTCACGGCGAGGGTCGCATGCAGCGGCGCGAGCGACGGGTCCGCGATCGCGATCGTCGCGTTCGACGCCGAACCGATGGCGAGGGTCGCGCCGCGGGTGATCGGCACCGACTCCCCCGCGAACGGTCCACCCACGATTTCGAGGCGCAGGGTGCCGGGCGCGACCTGGTCGGTGCGCTGCCGGTCGGCGGGCAGGCGCGCGCCCGACAGCACGGTGGACTCGCCGAGCGGTGCATCGCCGGGTGCCGTCGGGTCGAGCAGCGTCGAGGGGACGCCCAGCGACTCGGCGGCCTCGCCGACCGTCGTGGCCTCGTCGACCTCGAGCAGCCACGAGCCGCTCGCGCTCCGGGCCGGATCGTCGACCGTGATGCGTACCGTCATGCGTTGCGTCCTCCTTCAGCGCTCAGCGCGCGCCGACCCGATCGAGTGTGCCGATGAGCGGGGCGAACACGCCGCCGCGGGATGTCTGTTCGCGTTCGACGGGAACGCGCGGCACCACCCGCGTCGCGACGCCGTCGTCACTGCCGGAACCCAGCACCGGCACCGGGCCCGTCTGCGGCAGGTCGGATGCCTCGCCGACGACGGTGACCGAACCGCTCGCCTGCTCGCCGTCGGCCGAGACGACGCGGAAGCTGAACTGGTCGACCGCGACATCGTTCGCCGACGTGTAGCGCGCGGTACCGTCGGCGGCGCACGTCACGCTGCCGTGGATCGCCGCGCCGCACCCGGCGAGGTGCGCTTCGGCCCCGTCGGAGGCGAAGGCGAGCGCCGCGAGGTCGACGGTGGCCGATCCGTCGGCGTCGCGCGGCGTGAAGACGCTCTGCGCGATGAGCGCCTCGGGGCCCGGCCGGTAGACGGGCACGACGACCTTCGCGTCGGTCGACCACGTGCCGAAGTCGTCGGCGAAGCGGGCCACGAGCTCGGCATCACCCGTGAAGTCGCGCGCCGGGCGGAACACGAGATGCGTGGGTGTCGCGGCGAGCGATCCCGCCTCGGCGGGGAGCACGGCGACCCCGGCGAGCGCGCCGCCCTCGGCGCAGACGATGCACTCGACCCCGAGGTCGCTGATCGGCACGAGCAGCACCGATCCGGCCGCGACCGGACCGGGTGCGCGTCGTGAGGCGAGCGTCGGCGCCTCGGGAGCGGCGAGCGTCACCCGGTACTCGAAGACCATCGACGTGCGGCCGTTGCTCATCGACACCGGCAGGGTGACCGGCACGGCCTCGGGATCGTATTCGGTCGCCGACAGCATGATGCGGCCCTCGTCGCACGCGATGACCAGATCGGATGCCGCTGCCGGCCCCGCGCAGTCGCTGATGCGCCACCCCTGGGCGGGCTCGATCGTCGCGGTGCCGAGATAGGGCACGGCGACCGAGGTGGGCGATGAGCTCGACGGGGTCGTGGCCTCTTCGGCGCTCGCCGACGCCGGGACGACGAAGGCTGCGAATGACAGGGCGAGAACGCCGGCGGAGGTCGTCACGGCACGAACGACCGAGCCGATCACCCCCGCCATCGTGCTCCCGTCGTCCCGTCTCGGGCGTCCGAGCACCCGATATAGCATGGTACGCGGTCGCCAGCGGCCGATCAGCCCCGCCATCTGCGCGGTCGACGAAGGGGAGCGATGTCCGACGAACTGCGGCCGCCGGTCGCCGCGCGCGCCATGGTCGGCACCGCTCCCGGGCAGCCGCGGCTCGACACAGCGGGCGTCGTGAGACCGCTCGGCACGACCCCGTCGGTGCTGCCCGAGCTCGCCGAGGCACCACAGGCCGAGCGCAAGTGGTGGCGCCACCCCGCGTTCATCGTGTCGATCGGGCTCACCGTGCTCGCACTGCTCGGGCTGGCTGCATGGCTCATCGTCGCGGCACTCACCGACGACTCGGTGCGGGTCACCGGGCTCGAGATCTCCGACGACGGCGGCAACGTGCACCTGACGTGGAGCGACCCCCACGGCGACGTCGCACTCTATGCGGTGCACGGCGACGGCGAAGTCGTCGACCTCACCCAATGGGTGCACGGCGACGAGGCCTGGATCCCCGCCGCGACCGCGCTGTACGAGAGCGACACGTGCTTCGTCGTCCGCCCCGCGTCGACGACCGACGACGTCTCCCTCGACGCCGCGACGCTCGGCTCCCAGCGCGGCCAGGGCGCCTGCGTCGCCGACCTCGGCGCGTGACCGGTCGAACCGTGTCCCGCACGCGACGACTGCTCCCGGTCGCCGGCATCGCCGCCGTGCTGTTGCTCACCGGGTGCGCGAGCGCGTCGACCCAGGTCATCGCGACCCCGTCGGTCGGCGCGGGGCAGACCGACGGCCCGATCGCGGGCAACGGGCTCTGGCTGCTCGGCGGTACCGCGGCGGCCGACGAGATCGTCGACGCCGTGCGTGCCGCCGGCACGGTGCAGTATTCGGGCACGTTCACCGAACTCACCGCTGGCGCCCCCGAAGCCGAACCGATGCCCGGCCGAGTGCTGACCGTCGAATTCGAAGGAGGACGGGCCGGGTCATCCGCCGTCGTGACCGCCGGCGACCAGCGGGCGCAGGTCGCCATGGTCGACGGGCGCACCTACACGACCGGCAACGACGCCTACGCGGCCGCGACCGGCCTCGCCGACACCGCACGCGGCTGGGTGTGCTCAATCGGCACCACGGCAGTGCGCGACGAATGGGCGCCGCTGCTCGAACCCGGCGCGCTCATCGCGGCGTTGCTCGGCACCGGCGAGTCGGTCGCGGTCGTGCCCCCGGCCGATGCCGACACGGTCGTCGAGGTGATCATCGGCTCGGCCGAGGCGCCCGTCGGCATCCTCACGGTCGCGCGCGATGGAGCACCGCTGCCCGTCGCGTTCACAGCCGGAGACACGAGCGGCGACGGGACGTTCAGCTTCTCGGCGTGGGGTGAACCCGTCGACGTCGCGGCGCCCGCCGACCCGGTCGTCGCCTGCGAAGGCTGACGGCCGGGACCCTCCGCGATACCGCTAGCCCTGCGGTTGCGGACCGGCCGCGATCTGGCGGTCGTACTCCTCGAGCGCGAGCCGATTTCGCTCGGTGACACCCCGGCCGCGGGCGGCGATCCAGCCGCCGAGCCAGATCGGGATCTCGCGGGCGATCGCCGCCGCCACGATCGCGAAGGGGTCGAGCCAGCGCTGCGACACGAACGCCGACGCCTCGTCGACCGTGAGGTTCCACGCCTGCACCGTGATCAGCGCCCCGCCGATGTACGAGAAGTAGACGAGTGCCGCGACGAGGAGTCCGAACACGGCGTACGACCACCACGGACCGCGGTTGATGATGACGGCGAGCAGCATGAAGCCGACGAAGAACGCGACGATCGGCACCCAGAACACGGCGCGGGCGAGGAACTGCGCGAAGACACCCGACGGATCGGGCCCGGCCAGCAGCACCAGGTAGCCGATGGCCGCGTAGAGCAGCGCGAACAGCACCGTGCCGACGAGGGCCACCAGGATGCCGAACCCTCGGTTGCCCTTCCGCTTGGGCGGGGTCGGCGCCTGCACGTAGATGGTCTGCGGGCCGGGGGTCGGCGCGACGTAGAGCGGCTCGGGCTCGGGTGCGAGCGTCGCCGCCCCCGCGGCGGCACCCGCAGCCGCGGTCGAGGCGGGCACATACGTCTCGCGTCGCACCGATCCAGCGGGCACGGGCTCGGGCGTGGCTCGGGTGTCGTCGATGCCGTCGTCTTCGGATGCCGCCGCGCCCGCGTTCGCGCGCGCGACGGCCTCGTCGAGGCGCGAGGTCGTCGCCTCGGGCTCGGGCTCGGGCTCGGGCTCGGGGGCGATCGGCTCGGGGGCGATCGGCTCAGGGGTCGTCGGCTCGGAGGCTGCGGGCTCCGGGGCCGGTGGCTCGTGGTTGCTCAGGTCATGCTCGGCGGGCTCGGGTGCGGTCGACTCGTGGCCGGTCGGCTCGGACGCGGCCGGCTCGGCCGCGGCCGGCTCGGCCGCGGCCGGCTCGTGGTCCGTCATGGGCTCGTCGGCGAGCGCCACCTCTTCGACCGCCGGCTGCTCGCGTGCCGCCTCGTCGATGGCTGCGTCATCCGCCGCCGTCTCGCCGATCGTCGCGTCGGGAGTCGTCTCGTCGCCCGCCGTCTCGTCGACAGCGGCCTCATCGGGCACGCCCGACGGCTCGTCGGCGCGGTCGGGCTCGGAACCGGGAGTCGTGTTGCTCATGGTCGGGCTCCTTCCGGGCACCCTCGTGCCCGCTGTCGGCCCCACTGTAACGCCGAGACCCGCCGCCGCGCAGGATCCCGCGCCGCACGGTCATCAGCCGAAGATCGCCGCGACGATGTCATGGGTGTAGCCGTCGGGTGCCGCATTCACCCAGCCGGTCGCGATCCAGATGCCGGATCGCAAGAAGTGGGACTCGCCGAACGCCCCGACGTCGCCCTCCTGCTCGAAGACGCATCTCGTGCCCTCGAGCTCCTCGTAGCAGTTGTAGCCGAGGTCGCCCAGGGCGGTGATCGTCTCGCCCTGCTGCACGTCGGTGAGCACCGCGACGTTGGTCGTGATGCCGACATCGCTGCCACCCTCGGGAGTGGCCCAGATGCAGGTGAGCCGGCTGGTGCCCTCGAGCATCGTCTGCAGGCCAACGTCGTCGCTTGCATACCGGACGCCGCTCTCGGGCGCGTCGGTCCATGCCGGGTTCAGCGCGAGCGCGAGCTCGCCCTGCCAGTCGCGGGTATAGATGCCCGTGCAGTCGTCGGGGATCGGAGCCGCGTCGGGAGCCGGCGGGATGACGACCGCGGCCGGCGTCTGCGCGGCCGGCGTGGGCCGATCGACCGAGGTCGGCGACGGCGTCGGCGCGGTTCCCGTCGCCCCGCCGATCAGCATGCCGACGACGAGCGCGACGACGATCGCGAGCAATGCTGCCACGAGCCCAAGCCAGAAGACCGGGCGCTTCGCCAGCGGACGCCGGTCTGAAGACGTGGATGGCTCGGTCATCGCGCCTCCTGCGCTGGGACGATTCGGGGTCGTGTCGGTGAGCCGAGCGTATCGCCGGCTCGCGGCCGTTGTCAGCAACCGCACCGACGCGGATCGCCTCGCGGCGGGACATCCGTCGCAGGCACGACGAAGGGCCCCGGATCGCTCCGGGGCCCTTCGTTCGTAACGCGTCGCGCCTAGCTGTAGTTGCCGGGCGTGAAGTCGTCGCTCGAGAACGCGTCGAAGTCGACGAAGCTGAGGTCGCCCTCGCTGAAGGCCGCGTCGTCGGTGAAGATGCGGTTCGGGTAGCGCTCCGCCTTCGCCTCCTCCGTGGCCTCGACCGCGACGTTCCGGTACTTGCCGAGGCCGGTACCCGCCGGGATGAGCTTGCCGATGATGACGTTCTCCTTGAGGCCGACCAGCGGGTCGGACTTGCCCTCCATGGCGGCCTGCGTGAGCACGCGGGTCGTCTCCTGGAAGGACGCGGCCGACAGCCACGACTCGGTCGCGAGCGAGGCCTTGGTGATACCCATGACCTCCTGGCGGGCCGAGGCGGTCTTCTTGCCCTCGGTGAGCGTCGCGCGGTTGATCTCGTTGTACTTCAGGCGGTCGACGAGCTCGCCGGGCAGCAGGTCGGTGTCGCCGTGGTCGACGACGGTGACCTTGCGCAGCATCTGGCGCACGATGACCTCGATGTGCTTGTCGTGGATCGGCACGCCCTGCGAGCGGTACACGTCCTGCACGCCGTTCACGAGGTGCTTCTGCACTTCGCGGACGCCCTTGACCCGGAGGACCTCCTTCGGGTCGACGGTGCCGACGATGAGCTGCTGCCCGAGCTCGACGTGCTGGCCGTCCTCCACGAGCAGCGTCGAACGCTTGAGCACGTTGTACGCGATCGGCTCGTCGCCGTTGTCGGGCGTGAGGATGACCTTGCGCTGCTTGTCGGTCTCGTCGATCGTGATGCGACCCGGAGCCTCGACGATGGGCGACGCACCCTTGGGGGTACGCGCCTCGAAGAGCTCCTGCACGCGGGGAAGACCCTGCGTGATGTCGTCGGCCGAAGCCGAACCACCGGTGTGGAAGGTACGCATCGTGAGCTGCGTGCCGGGCTCGCCGATCGACTGGGCCGCGATGATGCCGACGGCCTCGCCGATGTCGACGAGCTTGCCGGTCGCGAGCGAACGGCCGTAGCACTTCGCGCAGACGCCGACGCCCGACTCGCAGGTGAGCACCGAACGGACCTTGATCGACTCGACGCCGGCGGCGATGAGCTCGTTGATCAGCACGTCGCCGACATCGCTGCCGGCCTCGGCCACGACCTCGCCCTTCGCGTTCACGGCGTCGGCCGCGAGGCTGCGGGCGTAGACCGCGTTCTCGACGTTCGGGTCGCGCACGAGCTCGCCCGACGCGTCGATCGTCGCGATCGGCAGGTCGAGGCCCTTGGTCGTGCCGCAGTCGTCTTCGCGGATGATGACATCCTGCGAGACGTCGACGAGACGACGCGTGAGGTAACCCGAGTCGGCCGTACGGAGGGCCGTGTCGGCCAGACCCTTGCGGGCACCGTGCGTCGCGATGAAGTACTCGGCGACCGAGAGGCCCTCGCGGTAGCTCGAGATGATCGGGCGAGGGATGATCTCACCCTTCGGGTTGTTCACGAGGCCTCGCATGCCGGCGATGTTGCGCACCTGCAGCCAGTTACCACGAGCACCCGACGTGACCATGCGGTTGATGGTGTTGTCGGCCGGGAAGTTGTCGCGCATCGCGACCGCGACCTCGTCGGTGGCCTTCGTCCAGATCTGGATGAGCTCCTGACGACGCTCGAGGTCGGTCGTGAGACCCTTCTCGAACTGCGACTGCACCTTGGCGGCCTGCTTCTCGTACTTCGAGACGATCTCGCCCTTGTTCGGCGGGGTCACGATGTCGGAGAGCGCGACGGTCACGCCCGAGCGGGTCGCCCAGCGGAAGCCGGCGTCCTTGATGCGGTCGAGGGTCGCGGCGACCTCGGTCTTCGGGTAGCGCTCGGCGAGGTCGTTGACGATCTCGGAGATCTGGCCCTTGCCGGCCTGCCGGTTGAAGAACGGGTAGTCGACCGGCAGCGCCTCGTTGAAGAGGGCACGACCGAGGGTCGTCTCGACCAGGAACGGCTTGCCCGGCTCGAAGCCCTCGGGCTCCTCGCCCTCGGCGAAGTGCAGGCCCTCGAGACGGATCTTCACCTTCGCACCCAGGTCGAGCGCGAGCTCGCCCGGACGGTTCTGGTCGAACGCGAGGATCGCCTCGGCGATCGACGAGAACGAGCGGCCCTCGCCGGCGGCGCCGGGCTTCTCGGTCGTCAGGTGGTGCAGGCCGATGATCATGTCCTGCGAGGGCAGGGTCACCGGACGGCCGTCGGACGGCTTCAGGATGTTGTTCGACGCGAGCATCAGGATGCGCGCCTCGGCCTGGGCCTCGACCGACAGCGGCAGGTGCACGGCCATCTGGTCACCGTCGAAGTCGGCGTTGAACGCGGCACACACGAGCGGGTGCAGCTGGATCGCCTTGCCCTCGACGAGCTGCGGCTCGAACGCCTGGATGCCGAGGCGGTGCAGGGTGGGCGCGCGGTTCAGCAGCACGGGACGCTCGCGGATGATCTCCTCGAGCACGTCCCACACCTGCGGGCGCGAACGCTCGACCATGCGCTTGGCGGCCTTGATGTTCTGCGCGTGGCTCAGGTCGATGAGGCGCTTGATCACGAACGGCTTGAAGAGCTCGAGCGCCATCTGCTTGGGCAGACCGCACTGGTGCAGCTTCAGCTGCGGGCCGACGACGATGACCGAACGGCCCGAGTAGTCGACGCGCTTGCCGAGCAGGTTCTGGCGGAATCGACCCTGCTTGCCCTTGAGCATGTCGCTCAGGGACTTGAGGGCGCGGTTGCCGGTACCCGTGACGGGGCGACCGCGGCGGCCGTTGTCGAACAGGGCGTCGACGGCCTCCTGCAGCATGCGCTTCTCGTTGTTGACGATGATCTCGGGGGCACCGAGGTCGAGCAGGCGACGCAGGCGGTTGTTGCGGTTGATCACGCGACGGTAGAGGTCGTTGAGATCGGATGTCGCGAACCGGCCGCCGTCGAGCTGCACCATCGGGCGCAGCTCGGGCGGGATCACCGGCACCACGTCGAGCACCATCGCGGCGGGCGAGTTGCCCGTGGCGAGGAACGAGTTCACGACGCGCAGGCGCTTGATGGCGCGGATCTTCTTCTGGCCCTTGCCCTCGGCGATCTGCAGGTGCAGGTCTTCGGCCTCGGCAGCCAGGTCGAACGAGAGGAGGCGCTTCTTGATGGCCTCGGCGCCCATGTAGGCGTCGAAGTACATGCCGAAGCGGTCCTGCAGCTCGTGGAAGACGGAGTCCTCGGGCTTGAGGTCGCCGACCTTGAGGGTGCGGAAGTCCTCCCACACGCGCTCGAGGTGCGCGATCTGCTCGTCGCCCGACTTGCGGACCTGCGTCATCTCCTTGTCGGCGGCCGCCTCGGCGCGCTTCTTCTGGTCGCTCTTGGCGCCCTCGGCCTCGAGCTGCTCGAGCTCGGCCTCCTTGCGCTTCATGAGCTCGGCGATGCGCGCGTCGCGCTGGTCGCCGATGGTCTTGATCTCGAGGCGGAGCTCGTTCTCGAGGCCGGGCATGTCGGCGTGACGACCCTCGTCGTCGACGTCGATCACCATGTAGGCGGCGAAGTAGATGACCTTCTCGAGGTCCTTCGGCGCCATGTCGAGCAGGTAGCCGAGACGGCTCGGCACGCCCTTGAAGTACCAGATGTGCGTCACCGGGGCGGCGAGCTCGATGTGGCCCATGCGCTCACGGCGCACCGAGGACTTGGTGACCTCGACACCGCATCGCTCGCAGACGATGCCCTTGAAGCGCACGCGCTTGTACTTGCCGCACGCGCACTCCCAGTCGCGGCTCGGGCCGAAGATCTGCTCACCGAACAGACCGTCCTTCTCGGGCTTCAGGGTGCGGTAGTTGATGGTCTCGGGCTTCTTGACCTCACCGTAGGACCACTTGCGGATGTCCTCTGCGGTGGCCAGGCCGATGCGAAGCTCGTCAAAAGTCGTTGCGTCGAGCAATTTCTCTCCTTGGAAAGTTTCTGTAGTCGTCTACTGGCCTGGCTTAGATCTCGTCGATGTTCGACGACTCGAAGCGCGCGGAGATGTTGATGCCGAGCTCTTCCGCTGCACGGAAGGCCTCGTCGTCGGTGTCGCGGAGCGAGACCGCCGTGCCGTCGGCCGAGAGGACCTCGACGTTCAGGCAGAGCGACTGCATCTCCTTCATGAGCACCTTGAAGGACTCGGGGATGCCGGGCTCCTGGATGTTCTCGCCCTTGACGATCGCCTCGTAGACCTTGACGCGGCCGAGGATGTCGTCGGACTTGATCGTGAGGAGCTCCTGCAGCGCGTAGGCCGCGCCGTAGGCCTGGAGCGCCCAGACCTCCATCTCACCGAATCGCTGACCACCGAACTGCGCCTTACCACCGAGCGGCTGCTGGGTGATCATCGAGTACGGGCCCGTCGAACGCGCGTGGATCTTGTCGTCGACGAGGTGGTGCAGCTTGAGGATGTACATGTAGCCGACCGAGACCGGGTACGGGAAGGGCTCGCCCGAGCGGCCGTCGAAGAGCTGCGTCTTGCCGCTCGAGTCGATGAGTCGCTCGCCGTCGCGGTTGGGGAGCGTCGAGTCGAGCAGACCCGCGATCTCCTCCTCGAACGCGCCGTCGAACACCGGGGTCGCGACCTTGGTGCCGGGCACGGCCTCGTGGGCGTCCTTCGGGAGCTTCTTGGCCCACGCCGGGTTGCCCTCGACCTTCCAGCCCTGCTTTGCGACCCACCCGAGGTGGGTCTCGAGCACCTGGCCGAAGTTCATGCGGCCGGGGATGCCGAGCGGGTTCAGGATGACGTCGACCGGGGTTCCGTCGGCGAGGAACGGCATGTCCTCGACCGGGAGGATCTTCGAGATGACGCCCTTGTTGCCGTGACGGCCGGCGAGCTTGTCGCCCTCGGTGATCTTGCGCTTCTGCGCGATGTACACGACCACGCGCTGGTTGACGCCCGAGCCGAGCTCGTCGTCTCCGTCTTGCGCGTCGAACACCTTGACGGCGATGATCGTGCCCTGCTCACCGTGGGGCACCTTCAGCGACGTGTCGCGGACCTCGCGGCTCTTCTCGTTGAAGATCGCGCGCAGGAGCCGCTCTTCGGCCGAGAGCTCGGTCTCGCCCTTCGGCGTGACCTTGCCGACGAGGATGTCGCCGGGGCGCACCTCGGCGCCGATGCGGATGATGCCGCGCTCGTCGAGGTCGGCGAGCAGGTCGGGGCTCACGTTGGGGAGGTCACGCGTGATCTCCTCTTTTCCGAGCTTGGTGTCGCGCGCGTCGACCTCGTACTCCTCGATGTGGATCGACGAGAGCACGTCGTCCTTCACGAGGTTCTGGCTGAGGATGATCGCGTCCTCGAAGTTGTGGCCCTCCCACGGCATGAACGCCACGAGCAGGTTCTTGCCGAGCGCGAGCTCGCCGTTGTCGGTCGCGGGACCGTCGGCGATGACCTCGCCGGCCTCGACGCGCTCGCCCGCGTTCACGATGACGCGGTTGTTGTACGACGTGCCCTGGTTCGAGCGGTCGAACTTGCGCAGGAAGTAGGTCTGCGTGCCGCCCTCGTCGAGCTGCACGGTCACGGCGTCGGCCGAGACCTCTGCGACGACACCGGCCTTGTCGGCGGTGATGACGTCACCGGCGTCGATCGCGGCGTAGCCCTCCATGCCCGTGCCGACGAACGGCGAGTCGCTGCGCAGCAGCGGCACGGCCTGGCGCTGCATGTTCGCACCCATGAGGGCGCGGTTCGCGTCGTCGTGCTCGAGGAACGGGATCAGCGAGGTCGCCACCGACACCATCTGGCGCGGCGAGACGTCCATGTAGCCGATCTCGTCGGCGGGGAACAGGTCGACCTCGCCGCCCTTCTTGCGGGCGAGGACGCGCTGCTCGGCGAAGTGGGAGTCCTTCGTCAGGGGCGCGTTGGCCTGGGCGACGATGTAGTCGTCCTCCTCCATCGCGGTGAGGTAGTCGATCTGCTCGGTGACCTTGCCGTCGACGACCTTGCGGTACGGGGTCTCGATGAACCCGAAGGAGTTGATGCGGGCGAACGACGCGAGCGAGCCGATGAGGCCGATGTTCGGGCCTTCCGGCGTCTCGATCGGGCACATGCGGCCGTAGTGCGAGGGGTGCACGTCACGGACCTCGACACCCGCGCGGTCACGCGAGAGGCCGCCGGGGCCGAGCGCCGAGAGGCGGCGCTTGTGCGTGAGGCCCGCGAGCGGGTTGTTCTGGTCCATGAACTGCGACAGCTGCGACGTTCCGAAGAACTCCTTGATCGCGGCGACGACGGGTCGCACGTTGATCAGGGTCTGCGGGGTGATCGCCTCGATGTCCTGGGTCGTCATGCGCTCGCGCACGACGCGCTCCATGCGGCTGAGGCCCGTGCGCACCTGGTTCTGGATGAGCTCGCCCACCGCGCGGATGCGACGGTTGCCGAAGTTGTCGATGTCGTCGACGTCGAGTCGGATGTCGACGGCCTTGCCACCGCGGCGACCGGCGATCGTCTCACGCTCGTCGTGGAGGGCGACGAGGTACTTGATCGTGGCCACGATGTCTTGGACCGTGAGCACCGAGTCGGTCAGGGGCGCCTCGAGACCGAGCTTGTTGTTGATCTTGTAGCGGCCGACCTTGGCGAGGTCGTAGCGCTTCGGGTTGAAGTAGAAGTTGTCGAGGAGCGCGCGCGCGGCCTCGGCAGCGACCTGCTCGCCCGGGCGCAGCTTGCGGTAGATGTCCTTGAGCGCCTCTTCCTTCGTGAGGATGTTGTCCTTCTCGAGGGTGAGGGCGATCGACTCGTAGCCGGCGAACTCCTCGAGGATCTCCTCGGAGGTGAGGCCGAGGGCCTTGAGGAAGACGGTGACCGACTGCTTGCGCTTGCGGTCGATGCGGACGCCGACCTGATCGCGCTTGTCGATCTCGAACTCGAGCCACGCACCGCGGCTCGGGATGACGCGTGCCGAGTAGATGTCCTTGTCGGAGGTCTTCTCGGGCGTGCGCTCGAAGTAGACGCCCGGCGAGCGCACGAGCTGCGACACGACGACGCGCTCGGTGCCGTTGATGACGAAGGTGCCCTTGGGGGTCATCAGGGGGAAGTCGCCCATGAAGACGGTCTGGGTCTTGATCTCACCCGTGAGGTGGTTCATGAACTCCGCGTTCACGTACAGCGGGGCGGAGTAGGTCTTCGACTTCTCCTTGCACTCGTCGATCGTGTACTTCGGAGGCTCGAGCTCGGGGTTCGTGAACGAGAGCTGCATGGTCTCGCCGAGGTCTTCGATCGGGGAGATCTCCTCGAAGATCTCCTCGAGGCCGGTGGTCTCGGGCAGATCCTGACGACCGGCGGCCTTGCCTTCGGCGAGGCGGGCCTTCCAGGTGTCGTTGCCGACGAGCCAGTCGAAGCTCTCGGTCTGGAGTGCGAGCAGGTCGGGTACCGTGAGGGTATCGGTGACCTTCGCGAACGAGAGGCGGCTGGCACCGCGTCCGTTCTTGGGGGTGGGCGTGGTTGCGTTGCGCGCAGCAGCCAAGTGAATAACCTCCATGGCCCATCGGGGCCGGTTCACTGTCGGTAGCGGAGAGTTGAGTACCCCTCAGACGAGGTGCTGATGCCGGAGACCTGGAGGTCTCGACACGCACGAAGCCGACCGCAATATGAAGGCATGGTGGGTCTGGGAGCGCAAAGGTTAACTATATGGCTCGAGACGCGCCATGTCCAGTCGATTCTTGACCTCGCCGCAGATCTCAGGTATAACCCAGCTTCGCGCGAGCAATTCACGTGGGACGATGCATCCGTGGAGCCGCAGCGGCAGCATCGCATCGAGTTCGAGGCCGACGTCTTCTCGGCCTCCGGACTCACGCTGCTCGTCGACGGCACGGCCCAATCGCACGTCGACCCCGGCGACCCGACCCGACTGTTCTTCGAGTACGTGCGCCGCATCGGCCACGTCATCGACGCGATCGGGTTGCCGGGCTCACCGTTGCATGCGCTGCACCTCGGCGGCGGCGCGCTCACGCTCCCGCGCTACGTCGCCGCGACCCGGCCCGGCTCGCGGCAGGTGGTCGTCGAGCTCGATCCCGAGCTGCTCGAGCTCGTGCTGGCTCGCCTGCCGCTGCCGGTGGGCGCCGACATCGCGCTCGTGGTCGGCGATGCGGCATCCGTCATCGGCGACCTCGCGTCGCAGGCGCCGTTCGACGTCGTCATCGTCGACCTGTACTCGCGGCTCGAACCGCCCGGTTTCGTGGCGACGCCGGAGTTCATGAGCGGATGTCTCGCGCTCGTCGCCCCCGACGGGCTGCTGGCCGTGAACGTGGCCGATGCCTCGGGACTTGCGCGACTGCGCGCGCAGTCGCGCGCCGTCGCCCGCGCCGACCCGAGCGCCGAGCTGCTCGTCACGGGCGACGCCTCGGTGCTGTCGGGCGCCGATGAGGGGAACGCGGTGCTCGTCGCGGCACCCGACGGGCTGCCGGGCCGGCTCGCGGAGCGGCTCGCGGCGAACGGCCCGCACCCCGCCGAGGTCCTCACCGGCGCGCGTCTCGACTTCGCGCTCTGGGGAGCCTGCTGACCCGGGCGCTCACCGCGCCGTCAGGAGCACGCCGAGCAGGGGGTAGCGTGGCCAGCGTGCCAGACCTCGAACGCCGCCTCGCCGTGAGCGGGCACCTCGCCCGACTCGAGGAGTCCCGCCAGGCTCCCGGCTCGTGGACCCTCTTCGTCGACGGCACGCCGCAGTCGCACGTCGAGCTCGAGCGACCCGAGTGGCTCGGATTCGAGTACGTGCGGCGCATCGGGCACGCGATCGACCTCGTGCGTCCCGATGGCCAGGCGATCACGGCGCTGCATCTCGGCGGCGGCGCGCTCACCCTGCCCCGGTACATCATCGCGACCCGACCCGGTTCGCGACAGCAGGTCGTCGAGCTCGAGTCCGATCTCGTCGACCTCGTCCGCGAGCACTTGCCGCTCCCCCGCGGCGCGCAGCTGCGCATCCGTCACGGCGATGCCCGCGAGGTGCTGGCGAAGCTGCCGGCCGGCCTCGACGGCGCCGTCGACCTCGCCGTCGTCGACATCTTCTCGGGCGCCCGCACACCCGCGCACGTGACGAGCGCCGAGTTCTACCGCCTCATCGTGCCGCGTCTGGCGCCCGGCGGCATCGTCGCGGGGAACGTCGCCGACGGCGCGGGCCTCGCGTTCGCCCGGTCGCAGGCCTCGACGCTCTCGTACGTGTTCGAGCACGTCGCGATCGCGGCCGACCCCGCCATGCTGAAGGGCCGGCGCTTCGGCAACGTCGTCATGTACGCGTCGAACGCGCCGCTGCCGTTCGATGCGATGCCGCGCCGCCTCGCGAGCGACCCCGCCCCGGCGAAGCTCGTCGAGGGCGACGAGCTCCGCCGGTTCATCGCGGGTGCTCCCGTGGTGACCGATGCCACCGCGGTGCCGTCGCCGCCGCCGGCGCGCAGCGTGTTCCTCGCGAAGCCCGGAGGCTGAGGGCGCTCAGGCGATCGCGGCGACGCGGCTCGGCGCGCTCTCGTTCCAGACCCGGTCGAGCGCCGTGACCGCGTACGCGTATCCGCGGCCGGGCTCGGCGCCCTCATCGACCCAGTGCTGCACGACGCCGGGCGTCGCGCGGAGCGTCACGACGAGGTTCGACGCGTCCTCGACGTCGATGGCCGAGGCCGCGCCGTCCACGCGGTAGACGGCGAACGAGGTCGCCCGGCGGCTCGGCGGCGCCGCATCCGACCATTTCAGCGCGACGCCGGTCGAACTGCGCTCGGGATCGGCGAGCACGGGCGCGCGCACCGAGGTCGCCGGCAGCCATTCCATGGCCGGCACGATCGCCGGTCGCGCATAGTGGTCGGCGAGCACGCGCGACATCGAGCCCTGCGGGTCGGCGGGCACGTGCTTGGCTGAGAAGTACACGTTGCCGTGCACCGGGCTGCCGGCGGCATCGATCTCGCGGTCGAACGTCAGGTGATCGGAGAGTTCCGCCGGGTCGGTGAACACGCCGGAGGTCACCTTGTAGAGCGCCTCGCCGATGTAGAGATGGGTGGCGGATGTCGCGGCCACGTCGGCCCACCACGGCACGAGCTTCGCGTAGTCGGCCACGGCGAGCCCGAACTGCCAGTAGATCTGCGGGTTGATGTAGTCGAGCCAGCCTTCGAGCACCCACTTGCGGGTGTCGGCGAACTGCAGGTCGTAGGACTGCGAGCCTCCGGTCTCCGACCCGAGGGGATCGGTGGCGCGATTTCGCCAGATGCCGAACGGGCTGATGCCGAACTTCACCCACGGCTTCAGCGCCTTGATCCACTCCGAGATCGAGTGCACGAACGTGTCGACGTTGTGCCGGCGCCACGCGGCGACATCATCGAAGCCGTCGCCGTGCGCGGCGAAGGTCGCGGCATCGGGGATCACCTGCCCGGCCACCGGGTAGGGATAGAAGTAGTCGTCGAAGTGCACGCCGTCGAGGTCGTAGTGCTCGACGGAGTGCAGGATGGCCTGCTGGATGTGCTCCTGCACCTCGGGCAGGCCCGGGTCGAAGTAGAGCTTGCCGCCGTACGCCCAGATCCACTCGGGGTGCACGCGCGCCGGGTGCTCGGGCACGAGCTTCGCGGGATCGGCCTGCATCGAGACGCGGTAGGGGTTGTACCAGGCGTGCAACTCGAGGTTGCGGCGGTGCGCCTCGTCGACGATGAACGCGAGCGGGTCGTAGCCGGGGTCCTTGCCCTGTACGCCCGTGAGGTACTGCGACCACGGCTCGAGGGGGCTCGGCCAGAACGCGTCGGCGGTCGGCCGCACCTGCACGAACACCGCGTTCAGGTTGAACTGCTCGGCGACGTCGAGCCAGTGCAGGAACTCCGCCTGCTGCTCGGTGGCGGTCAGGCCCGCTCGCGAGGGCCAGTCGATGTTGACGACCGACGAGATCCACATCGCGCGAAGTTCGCGCTTTCGGGGGGCGATCGGCGCGTCGGCCCCGGGGGCTGCGGCACCGAAGGCAGGGGCGGCCGAGAGCGTGCCAACGGTCACGGTGAATGCGGAAGCGGCGGCACCGGCCACCGCGAGCGTCAGGAAGCCGCGTCGATCGAAGGACGCGTTCGGTAGGGCGTGCGGGGTGGTGTCGGTGGTCATCGTCGATCCTCCGTAGTGTTCGGTTTCGGAAGATACTTCCATACACGACGACTTGTGTGAAGCGTTTTTTCCAACCCGCCATTTGCGCGCCCGCGTCACGCGTGTCGGAATCGCACCTCTTGGCCCGGGCGCGCCTGCGCCACCGCGTCGAGCGAGGCCGGCGTGACGATGGCGATGACGGGGTAGCCGCCCGTGACCGGTCCGTCGGCGAGCAGGATCGTCGGCTGGCCGCCCCCGGCGACCTGGATCGAACCGGGCACGGTCGGCTCGCTCGCGAGCTCGCCCTCGACCCGGCGGGTGAGGGGCGCACCGACGAGTCGCACCCCGACCCGGTCGGCCCGCTCGGTCACCCGCCATGTCGTGTCGAACAGGGCGCTGCGTGAGGCATCCGTGAACCAATCGGCACGCGGGCCGGGCAGGAGGGCGAGGGTGACGGCGCCGCCCGCAGGCGGGAACGCCGCGTCCTGGTCGATGAGCGGCACGGATGCCCCGGGCGCGGACCCGATCGCGAACACGCGGCCGGGCGCGACGGGCTCGGGCCCGAGCGCCGCGAGCGTGTCGCGAGAGCGCGAACCGAGCACGTGCGGCTCGTCGAGGCCGCCCCGCACCGCGAGCACGTAGCGGATGCCCCGCTCTGCGGCTCCGAGCTCGAGCACGGAGCCTGCTCGGGCGCGGGCCGCCGCGTACGGCGCGAGCGGCAACCCGTCGAGGGTGATCCGGCCCCACGCGCCGGTGACCGCGAACCACGTCTCGCCGCCGTCGAATCGCGCCCGAAACCCACCGACGAGCACTTCGAGCACCGCGTGCCCGTCGGGATTGCCGACGAGGCGGTTCGCAAGCTTCGCCGCGCCGCGATCGAGGGCCCCCGACCGCGCGACCCCGAGGTGGGCGAACCCCGGGCGTCCGAGATCCTCGACCAGGGCGAGTGCGCCGGGCTGCTCGACGACGAGCCGCGACATCAGACGGCCGCCTCGAACCGCACGCGTCGCCCCGGCGCCAGCAGCGCGGGCGGGTCGGCCTGCGCGTCCCACAACACCGCGTCGGTGCGTCCGATGAGCCGCCAGCCCCCCGGGCTCTGGCGCGGGTACACGCCGGCGAAGGCTCCGGCGAGCGCGACGGCGCCCGCGGGCACGCGCGTTCGGGGCGCGTCGAGCCGGGGCACCTGGTAGGGCCAGTCGTCGCAGACGAGGTAGCCGAACCCCGGGGCGAAGCCCGCGAAGGCGACCCGCCAATCCGCGGCCTGGTGCGCGGCGACGAGCGCTTCGGTCGTGATGCCGAGCAGTCGGGCCGTCGCCGCGAGGTCGTCGCCGTCGTAGACGACGCGAATGGTCGCGGCATCGCCCGCCCCCTGCCGGCCGGCCGTGGGCACCGCGAGCGGGATGCGGCGGATCCAGGTCATGGCGGACTCGAGGGGCAGCTGGTCGGCGTCGACCCCCACGAGCACCGTGCGCGCGGCCGGCACGAGCTCGACGACCCCGGGTCGCCGGTCGGCGGCGAGCGCGTCGTGCAGGGCGAGCACCTCGTCGAGGCTGTCGCACTCCACGAGCACTGCCGACTCGCCGCTCGGCAGCAGCCGGCGACTCACGCGAACGCCTCGATGCGATACCCCGCGCGTTCGAGAGCGGCGCGCACCGCACGGCCGATCGCGACGGCGCCGGGTGTGTCGCCGTGCAGGCACAGCGAGTCGGGCGCGAGCTCGACGCGGCTGCCGTCGTCCGCGGCGATGCCGCCGGTCTCGACGA
The DNA here is from genome assembly GCF_021044935.1 of Agromyces cavernae. Lineage (GTDB taxonomy): Bacteria > Actinomycetota > Actinomycetes > Actinomycetales > Microbacteriaceae > Agromyces > Agromyces cavernae. The sequence goes on along the minus strand of NZ_JAJNMP010000001.1, from coordinate 1,067,761 downwards.
GTTCGAGCGCGCGATCGGATGCCGCTGCCGGGTCGTCGATCACCGCGCCGGGCTCGCCCCGGGGCGCGAGCGAGCCGTCGGCGACGTAGCCCCGGTCGACGAAGGCCTCGCGAGCGAAGGCGAGTCCGGCCTCGCGGGCCGCCTGCTCGAGCTCGCTCATCGGCTGGCCGAGGATCGGGAGGGTCGCGTCGTAGGCGGCAACGGCCTCGGCGAACGCCCGCGCCGCCGCCGCGTCGCCCGAGAGCCGGTGGTAGAGGGCGCCGTGCGCCTTGACGTACCGCACCCGGGCGCCGGCGGCCCGCGCGACGCCGTCGAGCGAGCCCAGCTGCGCGAGGAGCTCGGCGGCGATCTCGGCCGGGGTGGTCTCGAGCGGTCGACGACCGAAGCCGACCAGGTCGCGGTAGCCGGGGTGCGCGCCGAGCGACACGCCGTGGCGGGCGGCGAGGCGTGCGCTCGCGGCCATGGTCATGGCGTCGCCCGCGTGATAGCCGCACGCGACATTCGCGCTCGAGACGAGCGTGAACATGGTCTCGTCGTCGCCGACGCGCCACGCGCCGAACGACTCGCCGAGGTCGCTGTTGAGGTCGATCGCCGGTCGCATGCTCCCATTCTGCCGTCGCCGCGGGCACACTGGAGCGGGAGGGACTGCGATGCGACGCACGACGGCTCACGACCGGTGGCCACGCCGGCGCGCCGTCCGGGCGGTGGGTCTCAGCGCAGGCCTCGTGGCCGCTGTCGCCCTGCTCGCGGCCTGCACGCCCGAAGCGGTCGCGCCGCCGTCGTCGGTGGCCCCATCCCCGTTCCCCTCGCCGAACCCGTCGGCGACGGCGCCGGTCGAGCCGCCCCCGGTGCTGCTGCCGGCCGGCGAGCCCGAGGTGCTCGCGTCGGGCCTCGAGGCGCCCTGGTCGATCCTGCGTGTGCCGGGCGGCGGCGTGCTCGTGAGCGAACGCGACTCTGGTCGCATCATCGAGGTCCTCGGCGACGGGTCGCTGCGCGTGGCCGGCGAGGTGGCGGGCGTCGTCGCGGGCGGCGAGGGCGGCCTGATGGGTCTCGCGTACCTGCCGTGCACGCGCGTGAGCGGGCCGTTCGTCTTCGCCGCTCACACCGCGGCATCCGACAATCGAATCGTTCGGATGCGCCTCACCGGCGTTCCCGGCGCGCTCGAGCTCGGCCCGCCCGAGCCGATCCTCACCGGGATTCCGCGCGCCGCCAACCACAACGGCGGTCGGATCGCGTTCGGGCCCGACGGCTTCCTCTACGCGACGTCGGGCGATGCGGGCGACCGTGATGCCGCACAGGACCCGGCATCGCTGTCGGGCAAGATCCTGCGCATGACGTCCGAGGGCGCACCCGCGCCCGGCAACCCGTTCGACAACCTCACGTGGTCGCTCGGGCACCGCAACCCGCAGGGGATCGCATGGGATGCCGCGGGCGGCATGTGGGCGGCCGAGTTCGGCCAGAACACCTGGGACGAGCTCAACCGCATCGAGCCGGGCGCGAACTACGGCTGGCCGGCCGTCGAGGGGGCGGCGGATGACCCGCGGTTCGTCGATCCCGTGATGCAGTGGTCGACCTCCGAGGCGAGCCCGTCGGGGCTCGCGATCGTCGGCGACACCCTCTTCCTCGCGGCGCTGCGCGGGGAGCGGATCTGGTCGGTCGCGCCCGCGACGGCGGGTGGCGCGCTCACCGCCACGGAGTGGTTTCCGCGCCAACTCGGGCGCATCCGCGACGTCACCGCGGGGCCCGATGGATCGCTGTGGTTCATCGGCAACAACACCGACGGGAGAGGGTCGCCGCGTGAGGGCGATGATCGGCTCTTCCGGGTGCGGCTCGACCCCGCCGGGTGAAAGACCCGGCTGCTCCCCGTTCTGGGGACGCGGAATTGCGCTCCGACTGTCGCTGCGCGGGTCTATTCTCATCCCATGGCGGATCTGGAGCGGGTGCGGCGGTGGGCAGAGGCGCTCATCGTGCTGCATCTCGATGCTGCCGAGTGGTCGTTCGGGTTCGACAACGCGAAGAAGCGGGCGGGCCTGTGCAACTACACGGCCAAGCGAATCTCGGTGTCGCGCTACCTCGCGGCCCGCTACGACGACGACGAGATCCACCAGATCCTGTTGCACGAGGTCGCCCACGCCATCGCCGGCCCGCGCGCCGCGCACGGCCCCAAGTGGGCTGCGACCGCCGCGCAGCTCGGCTACGTCGGCCGTCGCACCCACGACGGCGAGGTCGCCCATGAGCTCGCCCCGTGGATCGGGCAGTGCCCGGCAGGCCACGAGCACTTCCGTTACCGCGAGCCGAGTCGGCCGCTGAGCTGCGGGCTCTGCCGCCGCGGGTTCGACACCGCGAACCTCATCATCTGGCACCACCGCGAGATCACTCCTGCGGTACGCCGCAGGGCTGCGAGCGCTGCGGCCGGGTAGCCCGCCAACCGATAGGTTGGTTCCGTGCCCGTCTCAACCGTGTCGATCCCCGTCGGGCAATGGCTCGTCTCACCCGAGGGCACGCGGTGGTGGTTCGACTCGGGGTCGCTCGCCCTCGACTTCGCCACGACTGCAGCGGTCGTCGCGGCGGGCACCGATGCACGAGCCGATCAGTTGCACACGCCCGACGATCTCAGCGCGTGGCTGCGCGAGCGGTTCCCGGTGCCCATCGGCGTCGCCCGCACCCGCGACCTCTTCGACGCGATCTCGCTGCGCGACGCCGTCGGCCGCATGGCGCTTCGCGCCAGCAGGGGCGAAGCACCCTCGCCCGCCGACATCGACGTCGTCAACCTGTATGCCGCGACGCCCGACGTGCCTCCGTCGATCGTGGGGGGCACGCGCCAGGTGGGGCGCTCGGTGCACACCGTTCCGCAGTCCCTGTCGACCATCGCGCGCGACGCGGTCGACCTCTTCGACCCTGCGAACGCCGGTCGCATCCGCGCCTGCTCAGGCGAGGACTGCGGCATGGTCTACCTCGACACATCACGCGCGGCGACACGGCGCTGGTGCTCGATGCAGCGGTGCGGCAACCGGGCCAAGGTGCGCGCGCATCGCGCCCGCAAGCGCCCCGCCGCCGACGTCGCCGCCTGAACCGGTTCGAGCCGAGCGGCGCTATGCCGTCGCGCCCGCGACGCCGGCCTCGGCTCCGGCCCGGACGATGCGCACCGACGTCGACGAGTCGAGCCCGCTCGCCGCGTGCACCGCAGCCGGGTCGACGCCCGACGCGACGGCGGCTCGGCCCGAACCCGACGCGCCCGTCAGGTGCCGTACCGCCCGGCGAAGCGACGTGAAGGCTCCGCAGGCGACCGCGGCCTCGGGCGAGGTGTCGTCGATACCCAGGTCGATGAGCGCATCGACGACCGCGCCGGCCGCGAGCACGTCGTCAGCGGCGAAGGCACCCCCGCCGTCTCCGGCTGCGACGATCGCGATGTAGAGACGGCGACCGACACGCTCCTGCTCGGTGAGCAGCCACGCCGCGACGGCGGCGGCGTCGACGAAACCCGCCTCGAGCACGGCCGGACCCGCCGGCAGTTCGGGGACGGCCGGCGACGGGACATCCGCCAGCACGTCGACCCACACGATCACGTCGGCACCGCCGCTGATGCGCTGCGCGCCCCCAACGCCCTGGTCGAAGCGGACCTGATAGCTCGCCTGCGCGCGCGGCTCGAATCCGGTGGTGCTCTGTGACATGCACCGAGCGTAATCGCGTCGATTCGCACGTGACGCGGCGTATGACGCTCTGTGAACGCTAGCCGGGCGTTCCGTCGCGCTTCTTCTGAGCGAGCTGCCGGAGTTGCCATTCATGCACGTCGGCCAGCCACTCCAACGGGGCCGATGGACCGACCCGCGGGTCGTCGGGAACACCGCCGTCTCGCAGGGCGTGCACGTACGCGCGATCCTGTTCGATTCGCGCTCGTACCTGGTCAGCTCCGCCGACTGAGCCGTGACCGGGGATGACGGTGTCCACGTCGTCGGCCACGCTCGCGAACAGCTGCAGCGAGGCGAGGTAGTCCTCGATCGGATCCGCGGCCTCGAGGTCGAGGAACGGCATCAGGCTGTCGGAGAGCATGTCGCCGGCGACGAGGACGCCGCGCTCCTCGATCAACAGCGCTGCGTGGCCCGGGGCATGCGCCTGATGTTCGATGATCCGGACTTCGGGGCCATCCCAGGGAATCCGCGCAGCTCCGGCGGGCAGGCCGGTGATGCGGCCGAGCAGATCCATCGGGATCTCCTCGGCGTACTCGGGCGGGAGCCCCTCGGCTACTCGGGCCTCCCAGTCCGCGTTCGACAGCAGGTCTCGGAGAGCAGCAGCGCAGCGGGCTGTGCCGTAGCGGGGCGCGTTGCCGAAGTCCGCGTGCCAGAGCACGTGGTCCCAATCGGGATGCGTCGAGAAGCCCGCCACGACGGGCTGGCCCGACTCGCGGAGGTCGTTCGCGAGGGTCGCCATCTCGTCGCGCGTGATGCCGGGATCGATGAGCAACACACCGTCCGGGCCCTGCACGACAACGGAGTTGCTCTGGATGAACTCGCTCTCGTGAACGAGAACGCCCTCAGCGACGTGCTTCAGCATGAAACCCCCTCTGATCGTGGCTCCCACCCGCTGCTCGCGACGGTAATCCCTTGCGGTTGCTGCATGCAACCTCTCCGGTGATGGGATCAGCCGCCGCGTACGTCGAACATGGCGAGTGCCTCGGCGTCGCTCGCCCGCGAGGTCGCACGCCGGGCCGCATCGAGGGCGGCCACCGGGTCGGGTTCCTGCCGCGCGATGACGAGCTGTCGTTCGGCCTCGGCGAGGCGGGTGCGTGCATCGGCGCCGACACCGCCGCGTCCGCGATCGATCGCCGCGCGTGCGATGCGCACCTGGCTCTCGGCGATCGCGATCGCGCCGCCCAGTGCTCCGCGCGCTCCGTCGAGGCGGTTCTGCGCGGTACGCGCCGCGGCACGTGCGACCTCGAGCCGGTCACGGGCTGCACGCAGTCGATCGCGGTCCACGAACGGGTCACCGGCCACTTCGCCGCGCGCGGCCACCACGGCCGACACCTCGCCGATCGCCTCGCCGAGCCGCGCACCCGCGTCGGCAGCAGCTGCGCCATCACGCTCCTGGCGCGCGGCTGCGAGCTCGCCACCGAGCGCCGCCGCCTCCTCGTTCGCCGACGCCTGCGCGGCGGCCAGCTCGAGTTCGAAGCCCTCGAGCTCCCCGAGTTCGCGCGCCGCTCTCGCCATCTGATCACCCGCGACGCCGAGCCGGTCGGCCGCCGGACGATTGCCGTCGACCCGGCGGTCGGCCTCGTCGAGCGCCTCGGCAGCCCCGGCCAGCGCAGCCTGTGCGCGCGACGCGGCCGACCGCGCACCGGCGAGTGCGCTCGCGTCGAAGCGCGTGGCGAGCCGGTCGAGCGCCTGCGACGCCTCGGCTCGTCGCCGCTCGAGCCGCGCCGCCTCCTCGCGGAGCGCAGGCAGCTCGGCGCCCGCACCGCGCTCGGCTCTGCGTCGCGCGGCGAGCGCCGCATCGGCCTCATCGATCGCGGCGAGCGCGGAACGGCAGAGGTCGTCGATGCGCGCCGTCCAGGTGCGGCGTTCCGCCGCCGAATCGGGCTCGGCGTCGTCGAGTCGCTGCTGCAGCAGGAACGCCTCGCGCAGCCACGCGCGCGCCGAATCGACGGTGGCGCGCAGCTCGCGGGCCGATGCCGCTCCGAACTGCGCCTCGACGAACGAGACCTCGCGCTCGGCGTCGCGCACGGCGTCGTCGGCCTGCACGATGCGCGCCTTGGCCGCCACCTCGGCGGCCCGCCCCTGCTCGAGGTCGCGGCGCTCCCGACGCATGCCGAGTCGGCGTAGACCGACGACCGCTCCGCCGAGCACGACGGCCGCGGCCCCGAAGACGAGGAGGGAGGGCAACCACCAGAGTCCGTCGGCCATGTGCGGGAGTCTAGGACGTGCGGATGCCGCGTGGCTGGGCGCGGGCCGCCTCGAATCCGGCCGCGATGCTTGGCAGGGACATCCGCTCGTCATACTCTCGGCACATGCGGGTGCTCCTGAAACTCGAACTCGACTGCACGGTCGATGCCGCGTGGCGGGCGATCCGGAGTCCTGCGGTGCTGCGCGAGGTCGTGGCACCCTGGCTCGATCTCACGTCGCTCGAACCCGGTGGGCTGCCGACGGTGTGGCCCGAGGGCTCTCACCGGATGCGCGCCCTCGCCTTCCGCCGATTCCCTGCGGGCGACGAGCGCGTCGATGTCAGTTATCCGGGCGGGCTGCCCGCGGGCGTGCGCATGCTCCGCGACGCCGGCGGCGCGCTCACCGGCCCGCTCGCGATGTTCGACCGGTGGGACCATCGCATGGCGGTCTCGCCGCTGCCGGGCGGCCGCACCCTCTATCGCGACCAGCTCCTGGCCCACGCCGGGGCGCTCGACCTCGTCGCGTGGTACCCCACGTGGGCGTTCTGGCAGTGGCGCGGCGCCCGCATGAAGCAGTTGGCACCCGGGTGGTCGTTCGATCCGCCGGGCACGGCCGACGAGCGGGCCGCGTCCGCCGCCGCGGCCGCCGGGGCCGGCGTATGAACGGCTCCATCGGCGCCCTCCAGCTCGCCGACTGGCGGCGCCGCGTCTTCGGCCTCTATTCGGGCGTGCGCCAGCTGAGCGTGCACGATCCGGCCGCCGGCCATGAGCTCTGGAAGTCCGGCCGCGACGAGCTCTTCGCGGGACATCCGCTCTCGCCGCTGCTGCCCGACGATCGGGCCGATTTCACGGGGCTCGTCGTGCCGCGTTACGACCCCGACTGGCGGTACGAGCTCGAGGTGCGCCGCCCCGAGGAGCCGTTGCGCATCACGATGGACAGCGCGAGCGACGGACCGATCCCGTTCTCGCTGGTCGGCACGGTGCACATCCCGTATTTCGGCACGCTCGACGTCTGGCGGCTCACCGGCTACGGCGACGGGCTCTTCCTTCCGGTGAGGGACGGCCTCGCGGGCACGCCGGGCGGCACCTTCGGCGGCGGCCGCTACCTGCTCGACACCGTCAAGGGCGCCGACCTCGGCCCCGGAGCCGACGGCGACACCCTCGTGGTCGACTTCAACTTCGCGTACAACCCGTCGTGCGCCTACGACCCGTCGTGGTCGTGCCCGCTCGCGCCGGCGGGCAACACGGTGCGCGCCGAGATCCCGGTGGGCGAGCGGATGGCCCGCTGAGAGCAAGCCCGCCGACGGCGAGCTCGCAACCCCATGGGTTATGCTGTCCAACGGCGTGCGCGATGAACGCGCCGCCTGCGTCGTAGAAACGCTTCCGGGCAGGGCCTCGTCACGAGGGCGCCCGTTGACTCTCATACGGCGAACGGATGCGCCGACCGGCGCCTTCGCCACATCCCACCGTCGGGCGCCCGATCTGCCGCTGCGCGGCATGACTCCCGACGGTGTCGTATGCCCTGAAAGGCCACCCTGTGACCGACATCACCTTCTCCACGCTCGGCGTGCCCACCCCGCTCGTCGCCGTGCTCGCCGCCGACGGCAAGACCGAACCGTTCCCCATCCAGGTCGACACCCTGCCCGACACGCTCGCCGGACGCGACGTGCTCGGCCGCGGCAAGACGGGCTCGGGCAAGACGATCGCCTTCGCGCTGCCCCTCGTGGCACGCCTCGGCACGAGCCTCGCCGGCGGCCGCCGCCGCGCCGGGCGCCCGCTCGCCCTCGTGCTCGCCCCCACGCGCGAGCTCGCCACGCAGATCACCAACACGATCGAGCCGCTCGCCGCGGCGTACGACCTGCGCGCCACCACGATCTTCGGCGGCATCAACCAGAAGCGCCAGGTCGAGGCGCTCCGCGCCGGCGTCGACATCGTCGTGGCCACGCCCGGCCGCCTCGAGGACCTCATGAAGCAGGGCTTCATCACCCTCGACGCCATCGAGATCACCGTGCTCGACGAGGCCGACCACATGGCCGACCTCGGCTTCCTCCCGGTCGTGACCCGCATCCTCGACAAGACCCCGCAGGGCGGGCAGCGCCTGCTCTTCTCGGCGACCCTCGACAACGGGGTCGACAAGCTCGTGAAGCGCTACCTGCAGAACGAGGTGCTGCACTCGGTCGACGAGGCGAACTCACCGGTCGCCGCGATGACCCACCACGTCTTCGAGATCGCCGACGTCGACGCGAAGAACGAGCTCGTGAAGACCCTCGCGAGCGGCATGGGCCGCCGCATCCTCTTCATGCGCACGAAGCACCACGCGAAGAAGCTCGCGAAGAAGCTCACCGAGCAGGGCATCCCCGCGGTCGACCTGCATGGCAACCTCTCGCAGCCGCAGCGCGACCGCAACCTCGCCGCGTTCGCCGACGGTTCGGCGAAGGTCATGGTGGCCACGGATGTCGCGGCGCGCGGTGTGCACGTCGACAACGTCGAGCTCGTCATTCACGTCGACCCGCCCATGGAGCACAAGGCGTACCTGCACCGCTCGGGCCGCACGGCACGCGCCGGCAGCGAGGGCGACGTCGTCACCATCTGCCTCCCGGCGCAGAAGCAGGACCTGAAGACCCTGCTGCGGAAGGCGGCGATCACCGTCACGCCGCAGCAGGTAACCGCGACCTCGCCCGCGGTCACCTCGCTCGTCGGCGACGTCGCTCCCTATGTGAAGCCCGCGCCGAAGCCGATGCAGCAGCAGGGCGGCGGCCGCTCGCAGGGCGCGAACGCGCAGCGCAAGCGCGCGGCCCGCGACGGTCAGGGCGGCGACGCCCGCGGCCAGGGCCGCGGCCGCGGTCGCGGGCAGGCGGATGTCGCGCCGGCGACGCCGCGTCGCGACCGCTCGGGTCGCCCCGCCGAAGCCAAGGCGCACGCCCCGAAGCAGGGCGGCGGCCAGAGCCGCGGCGCGCAGACCTCGGGCGCGCAGCGCGGGACATCCGCTCGCTCGGGCGCAGCCAAGCAGCCGCTGCGCGTCGGCAGCCTCGTCGGATCGCCGCGCAACAGCCGCAGCAACCGTCGCGCGCAGGGCTGAGCACACCTCACCCCGAACACATTGAGGCCCGTGGAGTCATGACTCCACGGGCCTCAGTCGTGCGGGCGGGATCCCCCGATCCCCGCCCGCCATCCCGCCTGACGGCGAGAACAGGCCGTGGTCCCCTCACGGCCCGGGTCGTCGCGATGCGACGCATCAGATGCCCAGCATGACCGCCCGCCCGATCTCGCCGCCGACGATCAGCGCCACGCCGATCGCCGCTGCGGCGGCGAGCGCCAGCAGCGCGTTGGTCATCGTCCTCGTACGTCGCATCACCACTCCATCCCCTCATCACTGGTATGTCCGGCAGCGCTCGAAAGGTTCCCGATCCGCGGGAACCTTTTCGCCGCATCCGGACATACCCTTCTGACGGCCCGTCGCAACCCCGGCGCGCCCGCCCGACCCGAAGGGAATCCCGATGCACCTCCGCCATGCCACCGGCACCCTCGCAGCACTGCTGCTGACCGTCGCCGCCGCGCTCGCTCCCGCGGTGTCGGCGAACGCCGCCCCACGCGCCGAGTCCACCGCGACCGCACTGCTCGCGCACGCTGGGCCCGTCGAGGAGGAGCACTGCGCGCTCGACCTCGATGCCGCGGCGGCGGCCGCCGAATCCGGCGCCCCCGCCCCCGAACCCGTCTGCTTCTCGTCGATCCAGAACGTCGAGAGGTACCTCGACGACCTGTCGACCGCCGACGCCGGCTCCCGGTTCGCCGCCGCCGCCTCGATCGCCGTCGGCCGCATCTACAAGGACATCAACAAGGGCGGCTCGAGCCTGACCTTCTGGGGTTCGAACGGCTGCGCCGGCGCGACCTTCGGCTTCCCGTCGCTGTCGTCGAGCTGGAGCACCTCCGTGAGTTCGCTCACCGGGCTGAACGGCTGCTGGGCGACGGCGTACCTGCAGACGAGTTATACCGGCAGCCGGGTGAACTGCACGCCCTACTGCAGCAGCCTCGGCAGCTACAACGACCTCGTCAAGTCGCTCGTGTTCAGGCCGAGCGGCACGCTCGGCTAGTCGCCGCCGCCTTGGTTCGCGGGCTCGGCCAAGCCGAGCGCCGCGCAGATCGACTCGTTCGATGAGGGCACCACGGCGGCGGCTCCGTCGCTCATGACGCAGAGTTGCAGCTCGTCGGGCACCCGGCCCGGCGGGTTGCTCTGCGACATGGGATCGAAGTCGGGCTCGAAGAGGCCCTGCTCCCACATCAGCGTGCAGAGCTCGATCGGGTCGGGCGGCAGACCGCCCGGCTCCTGCGCCATCGTCGCGCCCGAGCCGGGATAGTCTCCGTCTGCGGTGCGCTTCGCCTCGCTCAGGCAGTGCACGTAGTCGCGCTGGGTGACCGGCTCGGGGCCCAGGAGCATCGTGCCGGCGGTGGCGGCGATCCCGATCGTCAGTACGCCGAGCCCACCCCAGCCGATCACGCGGTTCCGGCGTCGGCGCGCACGCACGGACGGTTCGGCGCGGACGTGCTCGACGAGCATCGCACGGATCGCGGCGTCGCGTTCGGGACGGATCTCGGTCGGTGTCATCCGATCACCTCCAGGTCGTCGGCTGCCTGCGCGACCGGTGCCGATGTCGGGGCAGCAGGCCGATCAGCCGGCCACGGGGAGTCGCCGAGTTCCGCCTGCAGTTTGCGCCTCGCACGCGACAGACGCGACTTGACCGACCCGAGCGGTGCATCGAGCGCTGCGGCGGCGTCGGCGAGGGGCAACCCCTCGACGAGGCAGAGCTCGACCACCCGCCGCTCAGCGGGGGTGAGCCGCCGGAGCGCGTCGCGCAGCCTCGCCGACATGAGCTGCACGTCGAGGCGGTCGTCGATCTCCCGACTCGGGTCGACGGCGGGCTCGGCCGTCGGGATCGATGCCAGCAGCCGCCTGTGCCGTCGCATCGCGCGCTGGGAGTTGAGGGTCACATTCGTGGTCACGACGAGCAGCCACGGCAGGAGGGAGCCATCGACGAAGCGCACGTCCTTGCGGCGTCGCCATGCCTCGAGGAAGACGATCGCCACGATGTCCTCGGCGTCGGCGACGTCGAGGACCTGGGCGTAGGCGCGGCGTAAGATGCGCACGCGATACCGGTCGTAGACCACGCCGAACGAGGCCTCCGTGCCCGACGTCGCCTCGAGCCAGAGCGCCGCGTCGGTTCGCAGGTCTTCGCCCATGGTCGGCCCAGCCTAACCGGGCGGCCCGCCGATCGCGGATTCGCCGGAATGGTCATGTACTGATATGTCCGGATGGGCCGTCCGGGTTCCCGATCGATCGGCCGGCCTCGATTTCGCGGCTGCGGCGGACTGGCTTAGTCTCAGGGGCATGAGCACCGAAGTCGTTGCCGAAGTCGTCGTCCGTCCCATCCGCGACTCCGATGTGGAGGCGTTGGGCCGCGTGCATGCCACGTGCTGGCACGAGACCTACGACCACCTGATCAGCGCCGCCGCGTTCGAGCACCTCTCCCCGCGCCGCATGGCCGAGCTCTGGACCCACATGGCCGCGCGTGGTGAGGAGTACAACCAGTTCGCCGCCCTCGTCGACGGCGAGATCGTGGGATTCGTCGGCTCCGGACCCGCACGCGACGAGAATCCGCCTCGCGAGCGCGAGCTCTACTTCATCTACCTGCTCGACGCCTACCACGGCACCGGCATCGGGCAGAAGCTCTTCGACGCCGCGTGCGGCGACCGTCCCGGCTACCTCTGGGTGGCGAAGGACAACCCGCGCGCGCACCGCTTCTACGCCCGCAACGGCTTCGTCGCCGACGGCGCCGAACAGCACGTGCCCTTCCTCGGCGAGGAGATCCACGAGGTTCGCCTGGTGCGCTGAGCGCGTGTCGCCGGTCGAGTAGCGGAGCCTGCGTCGCTACTCGACCGATGTCAGGGCAGCGCGCCCACCGACGCGAGAGCCTGCTTCACGAGCGTGCCGCGCCCGCCCTCGAGCTCGGCGTCGACCGTGTCGGTCACCGCTTCCGCGGGGGTCATCCACGTCACCTCGAGCGCATCCTGGCGCGGTTCGCACGTGCCGGTGACCGGCACCACGAACGCGAGCGAGACGGCGTGCTGGCGTTCGTCGGTGAACGGCGAGATGCCCGGCAGCGGGAAGTACTCGGCCACCATGAATGGAACGGGGCTCGCCGGCAGCAGGGGGAACGCCATCGGCCCCAGGTCCTTCTCGAGGTGACGGAACAACGCGTCGCGCACGGTCTCGCCGTACATCACGCGGCCCGACACGATCGTGCGGGTCATCTCGCCGACGGCGTTCGCGCGCAGCAGCACCCCCACCTCGGTGACCTGGCCGAGCCCGTCGACCCGCACGGGCACGGCCTCGACATACAGCAGCGGCAGGCGCCCGCGCACCTCGGCGAGCTCGAGGTCGCTGAGCCATCCCGGGTTCGCCGGCGGCCGCACGACGGGCTCGTCGTCGGGATTCCAGTCGGGATCGGGGGTTCGCACGCTCATGACTCGATTCTGCCCCACCGCGATAGCGTTGACCCCATGACCGCCGTACAGATCGACGACGAGGCCGTGCTCTGGTCCGCCTCGGAGGCCGACCGGGCGGGACGCCCCCTGCTGGTGCTCCTGCACGGCTTCAACTCGAACGAAGGCGACCTGTTCGGGCTCACTCCGTATCTGCCGCTCGAGCCCGCGGTGGCCTCGTTGCGCGCCCCCACCTTCACCGGCTACGGGTATGCGTGGTTCCCGCTGCTCGCGCAGGGCCCCGAGCAGGCGCTCGAGGCCGCCGCCGCATCGACCGATGCGATCTTCGAGTGGCTCGACCGCGCCGTGCCCGAACACTCGACGATCGGCTTGCTCGGCTTCTCGCAGGGCGGGGCGATGGCGATCGAGCTCCTGCGGCGCGACCCCGACCGGTTCGCGTTCGCGGTGAGCCTCTCGGGCTTCGCGTTGCCCGGCGAGCGCCCGGGCGACGCACGGATGGCGCAGCTCGCACCGCCCGTGTTCTGGGGGCGCGGAACCGTCGACGGGGTCATCGCCGAGACATCCATCTCGCACACGATCGAGTGGCTGCCGACGCACGCCGACCTCGACCAGCGCACCTACGAGGGTCTCGCGCACTCGATCGCCGAGATCGAGCTGAGCGACGCGGCGGCGTTCATCGCGAAGCACCTCGCCGCCGACGGCCGTCCGACCACACCGCCGGCCGAGTAGCGCGAAGCGCGTACGCCGCCGGCCGAGTAGCGCGAAGCGCGTACGCCGCCGGCCGAGGAGGGCGAAGCGCGAGGCCTCAGATCCCCGCGCCGCCCCCGCCGCCGCCCGACTCGCGGCCGCGAGCGGCGCGCTCCTTGTCGCGCTCGGCGACGCGTACCTTCTCGGCGCGAACGGCGGCCTGCGTCGCACGCTCCTGCACGAGCCAGGCCGGCGGTGCGGCGAGGAGCGCCTTGATCTCGGCGGTCGTGAGCGGTTCGTCGATGCCGGCGCGGGCGAGCCCCGAGTTCGAGACGCCGAGCTTCGCGGCCACGACCGTGCGCGGGTGCGGCCCCTCGCGACGCAGCACCTGCAGCCACTCGGGCGGGTCGGCCTGGAGGGAGTTGAGCTCGTCACGTGTGACGACACCCGACCGGAACTCCGCGGGCGCGGCCTCGAGCAGGATGCCGAGCTTCTTGGCGGCGGTTTCGGGCTTCATCGACTGGGACTGGCTCACCCTCACACCGTAGCCGATACCCTCGGAGGTGCCGCCGATCGGCGGCACTGACGACCTTGGGGGGACCGTGCCGCTGAGGCTCCGCTACGTCGCGGGGGTGAACCCCGCGAAGTGGTTGCGCGCGTGGGGCGAACGACGCGCCGACCTGCCGCTCGAGGCCGCGCGCGTCGAGCAGCACGAGCAGGCCGACGGGATCGCGACCGGCGACGTCGACCTCGCATTCGTGCGACTCCCGATCGAGACCGAGGGCCTGAACGTCGTTCCGCTGTGGGAGGAGACCCCTGTCGCCGTCCTGCCCCGCGAGCACCCGCTCGCCGACCGGGCGGCGCTCACGGTCGCCGACCTGCACGGCGAGCCGCTCGCGCCGGTTCAACCCGACGCTGCGATGACGGTCGAGCTCGTCGCCGCCGGCACCGGCTACGCAGTGCTGCCGCACGGGGTCGCGCGGCTGCACCACCGCAAGGACGTGGTCGCGATTCCGCTGTCGGATGCCCCGACCACGCGCATCGCGCTGGTGTGGCGCGTCGAGCGCGACGATGACGACATCCAGGAGTTCGTGGCAGTCGTGCGTGGGCGCACGGCGCGCAGCTCGCGGGGAGCGACCGACGAGGCGCCGGCTGCGAACCCCAAGGCCACCCGGGCCGCGAAGCGCGCGACCGCGCAGCGCACGACCGCGCAGCAGGCCGCCGCGAAACGTGCGAGCCGCGCTCGCTCGCGTCGGAGGGGCCGATGAGCGCGAGACCCTTCCTCTTCATCTCGGCGCGGCCCGAGGTCGAGGCCGTCGGCCCCGAGTACGAATCCGTGCGGCGGGCGAGCGGACTCGACGCCGCGCGGCTCGAACACCTGCGCCTCGACATCGACCCGCTCGACACGGTCGAGCCCGCCGCGTTCGCCGGCATCGTCGTGGGCGGCAGCCCGTACAACGTGACGACCGCCGAGGACCGCAAGCACCCCGTGCAGCGTCGCGTCGAGGCCGAGCTCGCACAACTGGCCGAGCGCGCGCTCGATGCCGACCTCCCACTGCTCTTCACGTGCTACGGCATCGGCGTGCTGACGCTGGTGCTCGGTGGCACGGTCGGCACGCTGCACGGTGAAGATACCGCCGCGGTCGAGATCACGCTGACGCCCGAGGGTCGCAACGACCCCCTCGTCGGGATGCTGCCCGATCGGTTCGACGCGCTCGTCGGCCATAAGGAGGCCACCGACCGCCTCCCCGACGGCGCCGTGCTGCTCGCCTCGTCGGCAGCCTGTCCCGTGCAGATCTATCGCGCGGGCGCGCACGTGTACGCCACGCAGTTCCACCCCGAGGTGTCGACCACGGACTTCATCGCCCGTGCCGAGGTGTACCGGCACCACGGATACTTTCCGGCGAGCGAGCTTCGCGAGGTCAGCGAACGTCTCGCCGCGGCATCCGTCACCGAACCGCAACGACTGCTGCGCCGGTTCGTCGAACTCGCCGACGCGTGACGCGACGCGACGATGCGTCGCGTCACGCGCTGACGATCAGGCGCTCTTGCTCCGGCTTCCGCGGGTGATGAGACCCCAGATCAGCAGCACGATGATGGCGCCGGCGATCGCCAGGAGCCAGGTGCCGAGATCCCAGAACTCGGTGAGTCCGCGACCGAAGATGAGGCCGCCGATCCAGCCCCCGAGCATGGCGCCCACGACGCCGAGCAGCAGGGTGACGAACCACCCGCCCGCCTGCTTGCCAGGCAGGATGAGCTTTGCGATGGCGCCGGCGATGAGGCCGAGGATCAGAAACGCGAGGAAACCCATCATTGCTCCTTCGTTCAGGTAGCAGAACTCAAGCACTCTGAGTGAGCGCTGGCAAGTACCTGCGAGCGTGTCGGCGACGCGGTCGGCACCGGGCGTCACGCCGCGCTCGGCGCCGGCAACGGGTAGACACGGCGCAGCAGCATCCGCTGGCCGAGCGTCCACGCGACCGTGACGAGCAGGTAGAGGCCCGCCGCGAGCGGCACGAACACCGCGATGACGGCGGTGATGAACTGCGCCAGGCCCAGGAGCCGCACCGCGGTCGGGTTCTCGAACGGCGAAGCGGGTGCCCCGGCGCGGGAGCCGGTCGTGGCGGCCGGCGCGACGGTCGCCTGCGGCCGGAACACGCGGCGCGTCACCTCGCCGACCGCGGCGATCATCACGACGACGGCGCCGAAGACGAGCAGCACGTCGGGCGTGACGGTGCCTGCAACGATCGAGCCGGCGAGGCTCGACCCCAGCGGCACGCCGAAGAGCGTGTGCGTGAGCAGGTCGTTCGGGTGCCCCGCGATCGTGGGCAGGATGAAGAGCGCGTAGATGATGCCGACGACCGGTGCCTGGATGAGCATCGGCAGGCACCCGGCGAGCGGAGTGGTGCCTTCGGACTGGTACAGCGACATCATCTCCCGCTGCAGGCGGTCGGGATTCTTCTGGTGCTTGCGCTGCAGTGCGGCGAGCTGTGGCGCGAGCCGCGCGCGGGTGCGCTCGGCCTTCGCCTGCGAGACGCCGACGGGGATGAGGGCGGCGCGCACGAGCAGCGTGACGAGCACGACGGCGGCCGCCGCGCTCGTGACGCCGACGAGCGGTTCGAGCAGGTCGGCGAGACCCATGAGCACGGCGTGGGCGCCGTCGAGGACTGCGGCGATGGGCGGGAAGGCGTAGAGGTCCATGGGGTGAGGTGTTCCTTGCGTCGAGGGATGCGGGATCCGTCTGGCCGCGAGGGGAGATGCGTCGACCGACGAGCCTCCGCGACGGGAGGCATCGATGACGGTCGGATGTCGCTACGCGGCCGGGATGCCGCGGCCCGGCGCCCTCGGGCGGGGGCGCCCCGGCGCGTCGGGGTCGCTCTGCGCGAGCAGTCGCCACGGATCTGCCGTCTGGCGGAACCGGGTCGAGGCGTCGCTGGAATCGGCGGCGACGAGGGCGGGAAGCGCACGGCAGGTGGTCACGATGACCGCGACGGCGGCCGCGCCCACGACGCCCAGCAGGAGCACGGCGAGGTGCGCGTTCGACGCCACCGCGAGTTCGAACGATGCCTGGGTGAAGCGGAGGAACTCGGTGACGAGTTCGATCACGCGATCACCTCCGACGTCTGGCGGCGCCGTGCGGCTGCCTGCGTCAACGGTAACACCCCGACTCGCCGCGATGGCGCGGGGCACCCGCCTCGCTCGACGCACGACTGCGCCGGGTCAGTCCTCGAGGAGCCGTTCGAACAGCACGTGGTCCTGCCACTCCCCCGCGATGCGCAGGTAGCGTCTGGCGAGACCGAATCGCTCGAAGCCGTTGCGTTCGAGCACGACCTGCGAGGCGCGATTGTGCACGAGGGTGCCGGCCTGTACACGGTGCAGGCCGAGACCGCGGGCCGCGTGCACGGCGACGCCGACGGCGGTCGTGGCGAGCCCCCGGCCGGTGTATCGGACGTCGACCCAGTAGCCGAGGTTGGCATTGAGGAACACACCGCGCACGATGTCCGAGAGGTTCACGCGTCCGACGATCTCATCGCCGTCGACGATGACCAGGGGCAGGGCGCTGCCGGCCTCGAGCCGCTGCAGTGCGGCCTCGACCTCGCTCTCCTGCCACTCAGCGGTGAAGAACGTGGCCGTGCGGGACGGCTCCCACGGCGCGAGATGCTCGCGATTGCGCAGGTACGCCTCGGCGAGCGCCGCGCCGTCGCCCCTGGCGAGCTCGCGCACGACGAGGCCGCCGTCGAGCTCCACGGGTCGCTGCATTCCGCGATCCTTCCACGAAACGAAGAACCCCGCGATCGGCATGATCGCGGGGTTCTGGTGGCGGTACCGGTGGGATTTGAACCCACGGTGCGCTTTCACGCACACAACTTTTCGAGAGTTGCACCTTCGGCCGCTCGGACACGGTACCGAGGACGATCTTAGACGACGACGCCCAGACCACCAAAACGAGCGGATGTCCCCGCCCCCGTTCAGCGGACTTTCAGCGAGCTCTCATAGCTTCGGCGTCGTGGTGCAGTCGAGGCGAATCGCTCGGGTGGTCGTGGTCCTGCTGGCGGTGGCCGCACTCGGCGCCGTCGGCGTCGCCGCATGGCGACGCTTCCGAGCACGGCTCACGGCGAACTCGCTCGTGCTGAACGAGACGCTGCCAGTGCACTCGAAGTGGTGGCGCGACCACGCGAAGGAGAAGGGCGACCTGCTCTACGTCGCCATCGGCGACAGCGCGGCGCAGGGCATCGGCGCGAGCCTCCCGAACCGCAGTTATGTCGGAGTGCTCGCCGATGAGATCCGCGCGGTGACCGGACGAACGCTGCGGGTCGTCAACCTCAGCGTCTCGGGGGCGACGGTCGAGCTCGCGGTGCGCGACCAGCTCCCGCGCTTCGTGAAGCTCGAGCCCGACATCGTCACGGTCGCGATCGGGGCGAACGACATCGCGTTGTGGGATCCGGTGGCATTCGAGCGCGGCATCCGCGAGATCTTCGCCGCGCTGCCGTCCCACGCACTCGTGGCCGACCTGCCCTACTTCTACTTCCCGAGGAACGAGCGCAAGGTCGCGGTGGCCAACGGCATCGTGCGGCGCGTGGCGGCCGAACACGGGCTGACCGTCGTGCCGCTGCACGCCGAGACGAAGCACCAGGGCATCCCCGGCATCCTGACCCAGTTCGCGATCGACCTGTTCCATCCGAACGACCACGGCTATCGGGTGTGGGCGAACGCGTTCGCCCCGTCGCTCGCCGCCCAGCTCGTCGAGCGCTTCGAGACCCCCGAGGTCGTGCGGTAGCCGTCGAGGTCGTCACAGCGGCACGGCGGCGATCGGATGTCGCAGGCCGCGTCTAGGCTCGGGACATGGCCCGCCCCACCTCCACGTTCCGCTGCACCGAGTGCGGGTGGAGCACCGTCAAATGGGTCGGCCGCTGCAGCGAATGCCAGCAGTGGGGCACCGTTGTCGACGTCGCCGAAGCCACCGGCATCGTGCGCGCGGTGCAGGCCGTGCAGCTCGGCGAGTCGCGCACGGCGCGGCCGATCATCGAGGTCGAAACCGCCGACGCGGCGCACCGCCCGACCGGCATCGGCGAGTTCGATCGAGTGCTCGGCGGCGGCGTCGTCGCGGGCGCGGCGATCCTGCTCTCCGGTGAGCCAGGGGTCGGCAAGTCGACGCTGCTGCTCGAGGTCGCGGCGAAGGCCGCGGCGACCGGGCGGCGGGTGCTCTACGTCACGGCCGAAGAGTCGACGGCGCAGGTGCGCCTGCGCGCCGGGCGCACGGGCGCACTGCACCCCGAGCTCTACCTCGCGGCCGAGACCGATCTCGCGACGATCCTGGGGCAGGTCGACGCGGTCTCGCCCGACCTGCTCATCGTCGACTCAGTGCAGACGGTCGCATCATCGCTCAGCGACGGGCTGCCCGGCCAGCCGAGCCAGGTACGCGAGGTCGCATCCACGCTCATCCGCATCGCGAAAGAACGCCAGCTGCCGCTCCTGCTCGTCGGTCACGTCACCAAAGACGGCACGATCGCGGGCCCGCGCCTGCTCGAGCACCTCGTCGACGTGGTGTGCCAGTTCGAGGGCGACCGGCAGAACGCGCTGCGCTTCGTGCGCGCGCTGAAGAACCGGTTCGGCCCCACCGACGAGGTCGGCTGCTTCGAGATGACGGGCGACGGCATCGCCGAGGTCGCCGACCCGTCGGGCCTGTTCCGCTCGAGCGGCCGCACCGCGGTGAGCGGCACCTGTGTCACGGTCGCACTCGAGGGCCGGCGCGCCCTGGCCGTCGAGGTGCAGGCACTCGTCGTCTCGACCACCGCGCCGCAGCCCCGTCGCATCGTCAACGGTGTCGACCCCTCGCGCGTTGCCATGATCATCGCGGTGCTCGAGCGCCGCGCCGCGTTCAAGGGGCTCGGTGCCCACGACGTGTACGTCTCGACCGTCGGCGGGGTGCGCCTCGCCGAGCCCGGCGCCGACCTCGCCATCGCCGTCGCCATCGCCTCCGCCGTGCGCGACACCGCCGTGCCGCACGAACTCGCCGCGTTCGGCGAGATCAGCCTGGCCGGCGAAGTGCGCCCCGTGAGCGCGGCAAAGCAGCGCGCAGCGGAGGCCAGTCGCCTCGGCTACACGACGATCCTCGACGTCGAGGTCGGCACCGTGCGGGCCGCGGTCTCACGGGCGATGCTCAGCGCGGCAGAGCTGCGAGGCAGCGCGCGCGAGCGCGAGCTCGACGCGGCGTTCTGAGATCGCCCACTCCGACGTCGACTCGGCCGAATCCCGGCGCTACGCCTCGAGCGCGCGCAGCAGCTCCCCTGGTGGGGCCTGCATGGGGTGGGGCCCCGCGATGTCGAGGAACACCGTCGTGATGGTCGACTCGTGGTGCTTCAGGAACGTGCGCAGCCACGCGGGGTCGTGCAGCCCGACCGACTGGGGCAGATTGGGCGGCATGTTCGCCGCGTCGCTGAAGAGCAGCAGTGCGACCTCGCCCGTCTTCGGGTCGCGGTATGTCCACACCTCGCCGTCGAGCGGCCGGTCACGGGGTGCGGGCTTCATGAGCGGAACCACCGTGTTGCCGTGTCGCAGCGCAAGCGCGACCGCGGCGATGTCCTGTCGTTCGAGCGCCTCAGCGAGCGCCTGCGACCGGAACTCCACCGGCGCGGGCGCCGCCTTCTTGCGTGACTTGCCTGCCATGCCTCAAGGCTAGCGACCTGAGCCTCCGCGGTCGGCTCGGACGGTCGGGATCCCGCGCGCAAGCCGGGTCGCGACATCCGAGACCGTGCTCAGTAGAGCAGGAACTGCTTCTTCTCGGCCGATTCGAATCCGTCGACCGAGACCGAGAGGTGATACGACGCTCCGCCGGCCGGAACCGCCTCGCGCGGCCCTTCGCACGTCTCGGGCGTCGACCGCGTGCGGTCCCAGACGATCGGCGCACTCGAACTGATGGGCGTGCCCGGCTTGAGCGAGACCTCGGCGTCGATCGGGTCGACCTGGCAGTCGGTCGACGACCAGTAGACCTCGGTTCCGCTCGTGATCGTGAAGAGTTGCGCCTTGGTGCCGGCGTTCAGCACGCAGATGTTCTTGCCCGTGTTGGTGATGGTGACGGACAGTTGCGGCTGCTCCCCCGCCTCGTACGACGACTGGTCGGTCACGGCCTCGACCGTGATCTTCTCGGGCGCGCACGGGTCGCCGTCGACCGCGACCGGTTCGGTCGGGATGGTCGTGGCTTCGGGCTCCGCCGGTGCGGTCGGCGTGTTGTCGGGCGGAGGACCCGAGTCGTCGCCCTGACTGGCGCCCGGGCGCACGATGATGAGCACGACCGCCACGATCACGGCGATGAGTCCGAGCAGTACGACGAGCCGACGCCGACGGTACACCTGCGGCGATTGACGCCCGGCCGGTGGTGGGTTCGTCGACATGCACACAGGGTATGGCCGCGGGTGCGCCGCGAGCGGCAGCCGAACGGCGCGCCGGGTGAGCGCTCAGATGAGCTTCAGCATGCGGGTGTTGCCGAGCGTGTTCTGCTTGACCCGCGCGAGGTCGAGGAACTCGGCGACACCCTCATCGTGCGAGCGCACGAGCTCGGCGTACACGTCGGGATCGACGGTCTCGTGACCCATGTCCTCGAAGCCGTGGCGGGTGAAGAACGGGACCTCGAAGGTGAGGCAGAACAGGCGGCTCAGGCCGAGTTCGCGGGCCTCGGCCTCGAGTGTCGCGAGCAGGGCGTGCCCCACCCCGTGTCCGAGCCACGCGTCGGCGACGGCGAGGGTGCGCACCTCGCCGAGGTCCTCCCAGAGCACGTGCAGGGCACCCGCGCCGATGACCTCGCCGTCGGCCGACTCCGCGATGCGGAACTCCTGCACCGCCCCGTAGAGGTCGACGCGCTCCTTGCCGAGCAGGATGCGTCGGGCGACGAGCGGCTCCACCAGCGCGAGGATCTTCGGCACATCGCTCGTACGCGCGCGGCGCACCGTGAAGTCGGTCATCCGCCCATCGTATTGCCGACGATGCCGTCGGCCTCCGCCGTCGAGGGTTTCCGTTTCCACCCGACGTTCCCTGCCCGGCGGAAACACCGGGCGGAAACGGAAACCCTCGGCGCAGATGGTCGGCGGGGGGACGACGAAGGGCGGATGCCGCAGCATCCGCCCTTCGGTCTCTTCGTGCTACTGGCCCGAGGCCGCGAGGTCGGGCGTGGCGGGCCCGGTGCCGATCGCGGCGTTCGTGTTGACGCCGACCGCCACGGGCAGCGCCCGCTGGGTCGTGGTGAACACGAACTCGCCGTCCTTGAAGTCGACGTGCACGTGGTCGCCCGAGTTGAGCTCGCCGTGCAGGATCTTCTCGCTCAGGCGGTCTTCGACCTCGTGCTGCACCGCGCGGCGCAGCGGCCGGGCGCCGAGTGCGGGGTCGAACCCGACCTCGATGAGGCGCTCCTTGGCGGGGACGGTGAGCTCGACGGTCATGTCGCGGTCGAGCATGCGCTCACTGAGCCGCTTGATGAACAGGTCGACGATCTGCAGCAGTTCGGGCTTCGACAGCTGCGGGAACACGATGATCTCGTCGACGCGGTTCAGGAACTCGGGCTTGAAGTGCTTCTTGAGCTCTTCGTTGACCTTGCCGCGCATGAGGTCGTAGCCGGTGCGCGGGTCGCCCTCGATCTGGAATCCGACGGGACCCGCCGAGATGTCCTTCGTGCCGAGGTTGGTCGTCATGATGATGACGGTGTTCTTGAAGTCGACGACTCGGCCCTGACCGTCGGTGAGGCGGCCCTCCTCGAGAATCTGCAGCAGCGAGTTGAAGATGTCGGGGTGCGCCTTCTCGATCTCGTCGAAGAGCACGACGCTGAACGGCTTGCGGCGCACCTTCTCGGTGAGCTGGCCGCCCTCTTCGAAGCCGACGAAGCCGGGAGGGGCGCCGAACAGCCGCGAGACGGTGTGCTTCTCGCCGTACTCCGACATGTCGAGCGAGATCATCGCCGCCTCGTCGTCGAAGAGGAACTCGGCGAGCGCCTTGGCGAGCTCGGTCTTGCCGACGCCCGTGGGCCCGGCGAAGATGAACGAGCCCGACGGGCGCTTCGGGTCCTTCAGGCCCGCGCGGGTGCGCCGGATGGTCTTGGCGAGGGCCGAGATGGCCTCCTCCTGGCCGATGACGCGCTCGTGCAGCGCCTTCTCCATGAAGACGAGTCGCGAGCTCTCCTCTTCGGTGAGCTTGAACACGGGGATGCCGGTGGCCTGTGCGAGCACCTCGGCGATCAGGCCCTCGTCGACGACCGCGGTGGTCTTGACGTCGCCCGACTTCCACTGCTTCTCGAGACGCAGGCGCTCACCGAGCAGGTTCTTCTCCTCGTCGCGCAGCGACGCGGCCTTCTCGAAGTCCTGCTCTTCGATCGCCGTCTCTTTCGCGGCGCGCACGACGGCGATCTTCTCGTCGAACTCGCGCAGCTCGGGCGGCGACGAGAGGATCGAGAGGCGAAGGCGCGCGCCGGCCTCGTCGATCAGGTCGATCGCCTTGTCGGGGAGGAACCGGTCGCTGATGTAGCGGTCGGCGAGGTTCGCCGCGGCGACGATGGCGCCGTCGGTGATGGAGACCTTGTGGTGCGCCTCGTAGCGGTCGCGCAGCCCCTTGAGGATGTTGATCGCGTGGGGCAGCGAGGGCTCGGCGACCTGGATCGGCTGGAAGCGACGCTCGAGCGCGGCGTCCTTCTCGAAGTGCTTGCGGTACTCGTCGAGCGTCGTCGCACCGATGGTCTGCAGCTCGCCGCGGGCGAGCAGCGGCTTCAGGATCGACGCAGCATCGATCGCGCCCTCGGCGGCACCCGCACCGACGAGGGTGTGTATCTCGTCGATGAAGACGATGATGTCGCCGCGGGTGCGGATCTCTTTCGTGACCTTCTTCAGACGCTCTTCGAAGTCGCCGCGGTAGCGGGAACCGGCGATGAGCGAGCCGAGGTCGAGCGAGTAGAGCTGCTTGTCCTTCAGGGTTTCGGGCACCTCGCCCTTGACGATCGCCTGCGCGAGGCCCTCGACGACGGCGGTCTTGCCGACTCCGGGCTCGCCGATGAGCACTGGGTTGTTCTTGGAGCGACGCGAGAGGATCTGCATGACCCGCTCGATCTCCTTCTCGCGACCGATCACGGGGTCGAGCTTCGACTCGCGTGCGGCCTGCGTGAGGTTGCGGCCGAACTGGTCGAGGATCTGCGAACCGCCCTGCGGCTGCTGCTGGTCGTTGGCGCCGACCTGCACCTGCTCTTTGCCCTGGTAGCCCGAGAGCAGCTGGATGACCTGCTGGCGCACGCGGTTGAGGTCGGCCCCGAGCTTGACGAGCACCTGCGCGGCGACGCCCTCGCCCTCGCGGATCAGGCCGAGGAGGATGTGCTCGGTGCCGATGTAGTTGTGACCCAGCTGCAGCGCCTCGCGAAGCGAGAGCTCGAGCACCTTCTTGGCGCGCGGCGTGAAGGGGATGTGACCGGTGGGCTGCTGCTGGCCCTGGCCGATGATGTCCTGCACCTGCTCGCGCACCGCGTCGAGCGAGATGCCGAGCGATTCGAGCGCCTTGGCGGCGACGCCTTCACCCTCGTGGATGAGACCGAGCAGGATGTGCTCGGTGCCGATGTAGTTGTGGTTCAGCATCTTGGCCTCTTCTTGGGCCAGGACGACGACACGACGGGCTCGGTCGGTGAATCTCTCGAACATGCTCTACTCCTCACGACCCCCGCTGGGTAGGGGGCGCCGATATATCGAGCGTAAACACTCCGGATGCCGCGTGGGCGGGTGTTCGCCGTGGGCGCACCGCTGCGGCCGTGTGTGACACGGCGATCAGCGGGCCGGATGTCGCGACCTCGACGATCCGCAGTTGACAGCGGCTCGGGACATCCGTAGCTTATCGTTTATCGTTGTTATCGATTATCGTTAGGATCCGGCTGATGCACACGACCACGCACACGACTCCCGGCCACTCGATCAAGCGCGCCGATGCGGTGAGCCTCTGGGTGTTCATGGCCGCGGGGGCGGCCATCGCACTCTGGGTCACTTGGTCGGCCGTCGCGCGCATCATCGAGGTGCTGCCCAATCGCGACGTCGCCGTGCTCGCCCCGTTCGCCGGCACCCCGGCAGAAGCGCCGATCGGCACCGACGGCGCGCCCGTCACCGTCGAGCTCGAGCAGGCCGTGCTCACGGTGCCCGAACTTCCGATCGCCTCGGTGTGGGCGATCGTCATCCAGCAGGCGGTGCTCGTGCTGGCGGTCGTGGCGGTCGTCACCGCCCTCATCTGGCTCAGCCGCAACGTCGCACGCGGTGTCGTCTTCTGCCGAACGAACACCGTGCTGGTCTCCACCGCCGGCATCGTCGCACTGCTCGCATACTTCGCGGTGCCGTTCTTCGGCAACATGGCGTCGAACGGTGCCTTCGCGGTGCTCAGCGAGCACACGTTCAACAACGTCATCATGACGCTCGACCCGTTCGCGCTCGTGCTCGCGGCGTTCGTGGTCGCTCTGATGAGCACGGTCTTCGCGATCGGCGAGCGCCTGCAGCGCGACACCGAAGGGCTCGTCTGATGGCGCCGGCCGAGCCCGACGAAGCCACCGACGTGCACTGCCGGCTCGACGAACTGCTCGAGGCGCGCGGCCTGACGCTGACACGCCTCGCCGAACTCGTCGGCGTGAGCGTTGTGAACCTCAGCGTGCTGAAGAACGACCGGGCACGGGCCATCCGCTTCTCGACCCTGCAGGCGATCTGCGAGACGCTCGACTGCGAGATCGGCGAGCTGCTGGTGCTGCGGCGTGGCGCGCCGAACCCGGCTACTTGATCGGGACCTCGACCTCGGTGCCCATGACCTCGACGAACAGCGGCTCGGTGGTCGTGACGTCGTACGGCGTCCAGAAGAGGGTGGTGTGCGGCACGAAATCGGCCGTGCACACCTGGTCGGCCGGGTACTCCTTGAGGCTGATCGCGACGCGATTGCCCTCGCCCGCCGGTTCGAGCACGCGGATGTCGGTTCCGACCACCGGGCACGACGAACTGCCCGAGATCGTGAGGGCGAGCTGCCCGCCGTCGGCCCACCAGACGACCAGCGGCTCGTCGTTCGGCTCCATCGGGTCGACGGCCTCTTCGGCCCCTTCGCCTTCGGAGCCCGGGACGCCGGCCTCATCGGGGCCCGTGCCGGCGCCCACATCGACGACGGGCGCCTCTTCGGGCACCGGTCGACCCGGGAAGTCCTCGGCCGCACCGCTCGGCGGCGTGCACGCCGACAGGAGGAACAGCGATGAGATGGCCACTGCGATGAGGCCGGCACGGCGAAGACGCACGGAGGGAGCCATGCCGCCATGCTAGCGGGCGACGGTGCCGAAATGGGGGTAACGGAACGGAACGAATCCCGCGCCGCTGCCGGCTCGCCGCGCGCGGGTAGCATGCCGAGCATGAGCAATCTCGAGAAGGAGCCGCTCGAACTCGTGTGCCCACCCGATGCGACGCGCACCTTGGCCGTGCAGGTGCTGACGCCCCGCGAGGTTCCGCTCGGCGGCCCCCGCGCCATGAACGTGCGGCGCACGCTCCCCCAGCGCGGCCGAACGACCATCGGCGCCTGGTGCTTCGCCGACCACTACGGCCCCGACGACGTCGCCGCGACGGGCGGCATGGTCGTGCCGCCCCACCCGCACACCGGGCTGCAGACCGTGAGCTGGCTCTTCGAGGGCGAGATCGAGCACCGCGACTCGACCGGCAGCCACGAGCTCGTGCGCCCCGGCGAGGTCAACCTGATGACCGCGGGGCGAGGCATCTCGCACTCCGAGGTGTCGACACCCGAGACCGCCCGGCTGCACGGGGTGCAACTCTGGGTCGCGTTGCCCGACGCCTCGCGCAACGTGCTCCCGTTCTTCGAACACGCCGAGACCACCCCGATCGCGATCGACGACGCCACCGTGCGCGTGTTCGCCGGATCGCTGCCCGGCGCAGGTCACGACCCCGACCACGGGTCATCCGTCGCCGTCTTCTCGCCCCTCGTCGGAGCACAGGTCGAGCTGCCTGCCGGCGGCGAGGCGTGGATCGACCTCGATCCCGCATTCGAGCACGGCGTGCTCGTCGACCGCGGTCCGGTGCGCGTGACGATCGCGGCGCTCGACGACGAGGCCGACGACGGCACCGGCGGCGCCGACCCGCTCGCCGTCGCCGGGCACGCCGAAACGCTCGAATGGAGCGAGCTGGGGTACCTCCCCGCAGGGCATGAGGGCGTGCGCCTCACGGCTGCGGATGCCCCGGTGCGGGTGCTGCTCCTCGGCGGCGAGCCGTTCGGCGAGGAGATCGTGATGTGGTGGAACTTCATCGGCCGCAATCATGAAGAGGTCGCGGAGTTCCGTCGGCAGTGGCAGGCCGACGTCATCGGCCGCGACAACCCCGACGGCAGGTTCGGCACCGTCGGCGGCTACGACGGTGCCGCGCTGCCGGCGCCCGAGCTGCCGACCGTTCGGCTGAAGCCGCGGCATTGACGGCGAACGGCGCCGGACCGGGTCGACCGGTCCGACGCCGTTCACGGTATCGGCGCTCTGGCGCTCTAGGGTGCAGGAACCTCCGCACCCTCGGTTCCGGCCCAGAACAGGCCGCGCGCGAGCTGGCTGAAGCCGCCCACCGGGTGGGTGCGGAAGTTCAGCGAAGTACCGAACATCAGCACCTTCGAACCCGCCGCCGACTCGGCCGAGACGACCGATGCGTGACCCGCGGCGTCGGCGATCGTCCGACCGGGCTGCGTCGATGCCCAGTGCCCCGAGATGAAGGGGTCATCGGTCGCGTAGGTCTGTTCGACCACGGCGTTCGAGCCGAGGCCCGAGTACCAGACCGCGGGGTACACGAACGCGGTGTCCTGCGGGTACGTCGACAGCAGGCCGCCGTCGGCGTCGGTCACCGAGACGATCCCGTTCGAGCCGCTCGTGCCCTGCGTCGCCGTCGAGGTGACGAGGCCGAACGCGTTCGAGAAGGCCGCGATCGCCGTGCCCTTGCCCGCGACGCCCTTGCCCGTCGCGAGGTAGTCGGCGACCTCGGTGCGGCCCGCGGCCTGGCTGGCGTTGAACGCGAGGTTCGCGCCGACCCAGAGCACGTCGACATCGTCGAGCTGCACCTGGCCGCTCGTGAGGTTCGCGGTCGTCACCTGCACGATGTCGTCGAAGCCGAGCTTGCCGAGGGTCACCCGCTCGTCCTGGCTGCCCGAGTACGCGACCCGGAGCTCGTCGAGCCCCGTGCTCTCCTCGGTGGCCAGGCGCGAGCCGTCGGAGGCCGTGAACGCGACCCCGAACTCGTCGGCCGCTGCAGCCGCCGCCGCGTACGACGTCGAATCGTCGCCGACGATGACCGAGCCGTCCTCGAACGCCGACACCGCGACCCCGGCGTCGAGCAGGGCGTTGACCGCCTGGTACTCGGCGACCCCGCTCGTGGCGAGCTCGAGGTACGAGCCGGCCGCCGGCACGGAGCCGGTCGGTGCGGCCTCGGCGACGGGCACGAGGTCGACGTCGAGTGCCGGATCGGTCGTCGACCCGACCTCCTCGACATCGGCGCCCCAGAGCAGCGCGAGGCTCCACGCCGAGATGTCGTACATGTCGGGCACCCGGTCCGAGATGTCCGAGCCGTCGGCGAGCAGCACATTCGCCATGCCGCGCAGCGGCTGGTGCATGTCGACCACGTACGAACCCTCGGCGTACTCGACGCCGTCGGCGGTGAACGCGGTCTTCGCGCGCGACACCTCGACGCCGTTCGCGATGAGCTGGTCGACGAGGGTCGCCGCATCGGTCACCGAACGCTGGGTCTCGTCGACCGGGATCACGTAGGCACGCGGGAGCTCGGCGGTGTAGACGTCGGTCTCGTCCCAGATCTCGGCCCACTGGTTCGGCTCGGGCACGCTCGCCGGGTCGACGTCGGCCGGGATGGTCACGAGCGGCTCGCCCGCCGTGCCGCGACGGAAGATCTCGATCTGGTTCGCGAGCAGCGCGTCGGCGTTCTCGGCCACGTAGTCGACCGACGTCTCGATCACGACGCCGGCGACCTCGATGTTGACCTTCGCGTTGGCCTGGTTGGTCGCCTGGTTGTTCGTGCGACCGAGCGGCAGCTCGACCGTGTTCGTGACGGCGCCCTGGTAGGCCAGATACTGCGGCGTGAAGATCGGGGGCCAGTCGTCCCAGCCCGCCCGCACGTCGCGGTAGGGGATCTTGATCTTGCCGGTGTTCTCGAGCGTGGCGCTCCCGTCGGGGGCGAGGTACGTGTTGCCCGGGATGTTCGCGCCGACGACGGCCTGCTCGATCTCGAGCGCAGCGGCGTACGCGTGCGGCAGGAACAGGTCGTACTCGTAGTTCTCGCCGTGGGGCGGGCCGCAGGGCTCGACCTGCAGCACGCTCGTGTAGCCGTGCAGGTCGACGTAGAACGTGGGCTGGATGACGCTCGAGAGGTCGCGGATGATGCGGGCCTCGTTGGTCGCGCCGGTGATCATGTCGCGGTTGGCGTCGAAGCCCGCGGCGGTCGCACGCTGGCCCAGCGCCCGGCCGTCGGGGTTGTTCGTCACCGTGAAGTACAGGCGGTAGTCCTGCAGGACGTCGCGCACCTCTGGCCACGGCGCCGTGGCGAGGTGCTCGATGTAGTTCAGCACCGCGTCGGTGCCCTCCCACTCATTGCCGTGGATGTTCGAGTTGAACCACACCGGAACCTTGTACTGGTTCTGCAGGGGCTTGTTCTTCGCCGCCGCGGCCGGGTCGGACTTGATGAGCTCACGCCACGCGGCCTGCTTGGCGGTCTGCGCCTTCGTCTCCTTGGCTGTCAGCGTGACGAGGTGGATGTCGCGACCGAGCGTCGACTGCCCCACGACCTGCGCCGAGATGCGGTCGCTCTGCGCCATCAGCGTGTTGAGGAACGGCGCAATCTCGTCGTAGGGCATGACGCCCCGCGCGATCGAGGCGTCGGTCGGGTCGTCGGGCACCGTCGGCAGGAGGGGCTGCGACGGATAGCTCGTGGGCGGCGCCACGAGGGATGAGATCGGCGTGGCGATCGGCGAGGCCGCGAGGCGCTCGAGCGCGGTCGCCGGCGCCGCGCCGACGACGAGTGTGGCGGCGGTGACCGCCGCCACACTCGCTCCGGCGAGGAGTCGTTGGAACGACATGGTGCTCCGTTTCGTTCGTGTTCGGAAGGTGGAACGGGCACGACCGCCGCCGCGGGTGTGCGGGGCGGGCGCAGCCGTTGACGCAGATCTGAGGGAATCCTGCGCCAGCTGGCGGTATCCCTCACTCTTCCAGTCGAGTGAAGCGTTTTCCAGAGCGATCTGTTGCGTTCATGTGAAGAACCATGCGCATTCATGCAGATCGACGAGCGAACCCGTCGCCCGCGACATCCGCTCGCTACTGCAACGCCGAGGTGAGCCGCGCGAGGTTGTCGAGCACCGTCGAGCGCAGCGGCTGCCGCATCCACTCGTCGAGGGTCAGCTCGCGGCTGTCGCGACGGTAGTCGTCTTCGACCGCCCGCATCTCGCGCACGAACGACTGCCCGCGCACGAGCAGCGAGACCTCCATGTTGAGCTCGAACGAGCGGATGTCCATGTTGCTCGAGCCGATGACCGCGACGTCGTCGTCGATCGTGAAGTGCTTCGAATGCAGGATGTACGGTGCCTGGTACAGGTAGATCCGCACGCCCGCGCGCAGCAGCACCTCGTAGTACGAGCGCTGAGCGTGGTACACGAGGGCCTGGTCGCCGAGCTCCGAGACGAACAGCTCGACGTGGACGCCACGCTGCGTCGCCCCGCTGATCGCGCGCAGCATCGCCTCGTCGGGCACGAAGTACGGGCTCGTGAGGATGATCCGCTCGCGTGCCGCGTACATCAGCGCGAGGAACAGCTTCAGGTTGTTCTCGTTCGTGTACCCCGGACCGCTCGGCACGACCTGGCAGTCGAGATCCTGCGCCTCGCCCTCCTGGCCGAGCGGCACGATCTCGCGAAGCGGCGCCTCACCCGTCTCGAGGTACCAGTCGGTGGCGAAGATCGCCTCGAGTCCCGAGACGATCGGCCCCTCGACACGCGCCACGAGCTCCTTCCACTTCAGGCCGCGACGGATGTTCGACCGCTTGTTATAGGACCGGTCGATGATGTTCTGCGATCCCAGGAAGCCGACCTCGCCGTCGACCACGAGGATCTTCCGGTGGTTGCGCAGGTCGGGCCGCTGGTAGCGCCCCTTCAAGGGCTGCACCGGGAGCATGAGCTGCCAGCGCACGCCCATCGCGTCGAGCCGCCTGAGCGTCTTGCGGTATCCCTTCACCCGCAGCGAAGCGATGTGGTCGAGGAGCACCCGCACCTCGACGCCACGCGCGACCGCATCGCCGAGCGCGTCGAAGAAGGGGGCCGTCGTTCGGTCGTACGCGAAGATGTAGAACTCGACGTGCACGTACCGCTCGGCGCTGCGGATCGCCTCGGTCATCGCGTCGAGCGAGCCCTGGTAGTCGCCGATCAGGCCGGCGCTGTTCGAGCCGATGAGCGGCATGGCCCCGAGCGTGCGGTTCAGCCGCACGACGCCGTCGAACCAGGCCGGCCAGATGCTGCTGTCGCTCACGCGTTCGATGCCGTGGGTGGACTCGCGGATGTACTCGTCGACCTCGGCCTGCTTCTCGCGCCGCCGTTTCGGCAGCTTCGGGTTGCCGATGAGCAGGAAGAACAGGCCGCCGAGCACCGGGAAGAAGAAGATGGCGAGCAACCACGCCATGCCCGCCGTCGGGCGGCGGTTGCGCGGCACGACGATCACCGCGATCACGCGGATGACGATGTCGATGACGATGATCGCCGCTGCGACGACGGCCGTGACCTGGGTCGTCGTGATGTCGATCGTCATCCGGCGGGGGGTTCCGTCACCCGGCCGGGTGCTCGCGTGCGAGCTTCGCGCGCTCCTCAGCCTCGATGCGCGAGTAGGCCTTGCGCTCGTTGCGGTCGGCCCGGAGGATCGCGTGCATCACGAACCAGAAGATGAGGCCGATGAGCACGGTCGGCGCGAGCGACCAGATCGCATTCGCCCAGAAATCGTTCATAGTCCCCTCAGGATACGGGGCTTTGCTCGGAATCTCCCATCCGCGCCGCCGCGCGGCCGCGCCGCCGCGCGGCCGCGCCGCCGCGCCCCAACACCCGCCCCCTCACCCCACCCCCGACCCCGCTCCACCCCCCCGCCCCACCCCCCGCCCCGAAAACAGGAAGACGCGCCGCGACGGCGCCGAAAACAGGAACGAGCGGATGTCCCACCGCGGCGTTTCCTGTTTTCAGTGCGGCATTGGGCGACCCGAGGCGAGTAGGGCCCGGATCACCTCGACGCATTCCCCGAGATCGTCCATGATCTGACCGTGCCCGAAGCGATGCCACCGATATCCGCGGAGCACGAGAGCCGTATTGCGCCCGCGGTCGCGTACGGTCGCTTCATGGCCGTCGTGCCACTTCGAGCCATCGGCCTCGATCACGAGCCATCCGTCGACCAGGAGATCCACGCGACCCACGCCGGCGAGGCTCACTTGCGACTCGACGCGCCAGCCCTCCTTGACGATCGCGAGCCGGAGCAGCGTCTCGAGTCCTGATTCGGCCGCAGCATCGAGGCGGTTCCGAAGTCGACGGATTCGGCGCGGCATGCGCTGTATCAACTGCGTCAGTTCCGCCGGCGAGACCAGTCCCAGATGCAGCGCACTGTCGAGGGTCGCGGCGGCGTGCGACGCGTCGGTGATACGTGGCAGGAACTGCGCGAGGGCTTCCACAACTCCCACACGCCAGGTCGCATGTTCGCCATGGCCCGACTCCTCGAACTCACGCCAGACTCGATACTCCCTGCCGTTCAGCGGCAGCCTGCGACTTGCCGTTCGAGTCGTCGCGACGCACAAGCCGGTGTCGTGCGACACCCAGATGCCGTAGCTGCGCAACGCGCTCTCGCCGCCCAGCATGCCACGCAGCCGCAGCGCGCGAACACCCTCGGGGTTGGCGTCGGTATTCGAGACCCACGATCGAGTGAGCGCCAGGCAGCGGCGATCGTCGACCGCACTGCGGATTCCGCGCGCTGAGTGCCCCATCGCCCGCAGCTGCGTGCGGGTGGCGAAACCGCCGAGACGGCGAAGGTCGAACCCGAGATCGCGCATCCCACGATGCTGCGCGTCAGCGCTGCCGTGCCGCGCTATCGGTACCCGACTGTGGAGGACGACGCCCGCGCCTGCCCTGTGCAGGACGAGTCGCTCGTCACGAAAACAGGAAGCGGCTGCGACATCCGCCCGCTCGTTCCTGTTTTCGGGGCCGTCGCGGCGTGTCTTCCTGTTTTCGGGACGGGGTTGATGGTGGTGGTGGTGACGGTGGTGGTGGTGGTGGTGGTGATGGTGGAGGTGGTGCGCAGGTCAGCCGGCGGTGATGATGCCCCAGATGCCCGAGCCGAGCAGGTAGAGGCCGATCGCGCCGACGATGATCCAGATCGCGAGGCGCGTGTTCGACGGGCGCTTCGGGTCGGGGTCGGGCTCGAGTTCCTTCTTGGGGAGGTAGTCGTTCATGTTCGTTCCGATCGTGGTCTCGATACGCGCTTCGCGCTACTCGACCGACGTCTGCTTGACCAGCGGGAAGAGGATGGTCTCGCGGATGCCGAGGCCCGTGAGCGCCATGAGCAGGCGGTCGATGCCCATGCCCATTCCCCCCGACGGCGGCATGCCGAACTCGAGGGCGCGCAGGAACTCCTCGTCGAGCCGCATGGCCTCGGGGTCGCCGCCGGCGGCGAGCTTCGCCTGCTCGACGAAGCGCTCGCGCTGCACGACCGGGTCGACGAGCTCGGAGTACCCGGTGGCGAGCTCGAAGCCGCGCACGTAGAGGTCCCACTTCTCGACGACGCCGGGGATCGAGCGGTGCCCGCGCACGAGGGGCGACGTGTCGAGCGGGAAGTCCATGACGAAGGTCGGCCGCTCGAGGCCGCCCTTCACGTGGTGCTCCCAGAGCTCTTCGACGTACTTGCCGGGCAGCGGGTGGTCGATCTCGATGCCCTCGGCGGCGGCGAGTTCCTCGAGCCGCGACATGGGCGTCGACGCGGTGATCTGCTCGCCGACGGCCTCGGAGAGCGAGTCGTACATCGAGATGCGCGCCCATTGACCGCCGAGGTCGAACTCGGTGCCGTCGGCCCACGTCACCACGTGCCCGCCGGAGACGGCGATCGCCGCGTCTTGGATGAGCTGCTGCGTGAGGTCGGCGATCGTGTTGTAGTCGCCATACGCCTGGTAGGCCTCGAGCATCGCGAACTCGGGGCTGTGCGTCGAGTCGGCGCCCTCGTTGCGGAAGTTGCGGTTGATCTCGTACACCCGCTCGATGCCGCCGACCACGGCGCGCTTGAGGTAGAGCTCGGGCGCGATGCGCAGGTAGAGGTCGGTGTCGAACGCGTTCGAGTTCGTCACGAACGGGCGCGCCGACGCGCCGCCGTGCATGACCTGCAGCATCGGCGTCTCGACCTCGATGAAGCCGAGCGAGTCGAACGTGCGGCGCAGGCTCGCATTGACCTTGGCCCGGTCGATGACGTTGCGGCGGGCCTGCTCGCGCGCGATGAGGTCGAGGTATCGCTGGCGCACGCGCGTCTCATCGCTGAGCTCGTTGTGCAGGTTCGGCAGCGGGAGGATCGCCTTCGACGCGATGCGCCACTCCTTCACCATGATCGACAGCTCGCCGCGACGGCTCGTGATGACCTCGCCCGACACGAACACGTGGTCACCGAGGTCGACGAACTCCTTCCAGTCGGCCAGCGACTGCTCGCCCACCTCGGCGAGCGACACCATCGCCTGGATGCGGCTGCCGTCGCCCGACTGCAGCGTGGCGAAGCAGAGCTTGCCCGTGTTGCGCGAGAACACGACCCGGCCGGCGAGCCCGACCTGCTCGCCGCTGGCCTCGTCGACGCCGAGGCCGATGAACCGGTCGCGCACCTCGGGGATCGTCGCCGTGATGGGCAGGCGAACCGGGTAGGCGCCGAGTGCGAGGTCGTCGGATGCCGCGATCAGGCGCTCGCGCTTGGCGAGCCGCACCGCCTTCTGCTCGGAGACCTCGGCGGCCGCGGCCTGCGCGGCGGCGATCTCGTCGGCTGTGGGCTCGGGAGCGGCATCCGTCTGGGTCTGCGCCTCGTTCTGGGCCATCGTTCTCTCTCGTCGCGCGGAATCGGGCGTGCACCAGCCTACTTGCCGCCCGTCGGTCGAGTAGCGACGAAGGAGCGTATCGAGACCCGCCCGATTCGAGTGGTCTCGATTCGCTGCGCTACTCGACCGGCGGATGTCTCAGCCGAGCGAGACCGGCGGATGTCTCAGCCGAGCGAGATCGTCGTGTTGTCGATGAGGCGCGTCGAGCCGACGCGCGCGGCGACGAGCACGACCGCGTCGCCCGCGGCGTCGTCGCCGACGGGCAGGAACGTCTCGGGGTCGACGACGACGAGGTAGTCGAGGGTGACGTCGTCGTGGTCGCCGAACGCGGCGGCACCCTCGGCGAGCACCTCGGCGAGCCCGTCGCCGGCCGCCGCCTCGGCGGCGCGCAACGCCTCGGAGAGCGTGAGCGCGGCCTGGCGCTGCGACGCGTCGAGGTAGCGGTTGCGGCTCGAGAGCGCGAGCCCGTCGGCCTCGCGCACCGTCGGCACGACGTCGACCACCGCGGGCACGTCGAACTCACGCACCATGCGGCGAACGAGGAAGACCTGCTGCGCGTCCTTCTGGCCGAACTCGACGACGTCGGGTTGCACGATGTTCAGGAGCTTCGCCACGACCGTGAGCATGCCGTCGAAGTGCCCGGGACGCGACGCCCCCTCGTAGAGCGTGCCGATGTGCCCGGCGGCGATCGTCGTCTCGACCGCGCCGGCGGGGTACATCCCGTCGGCGGCTGGCGCGAACACGAACTCGACCCCGTGCTCGGCGAGCGCCGCGACATCGGCGTCGAGCGTGCGCGGGTAGCGGTCGAGGTCTTCGGAGGGCCCGAACTGCAACGGGTTCACGAAGATCGACACCACGACGACGTCGGCGAGTTCGCGGGCCCGGCGCACGAGGGCGAGGTGGCCGGCGTGCAGGGCGCCCATGGTCGGCACCAGTGCGACGGATGACCCGCTCGCACGCCGTTCGTCGAGCAGCCCGCGCAACTCGGCGATCGTCGACACCACACGCGTGCCTGCGGTGACCTCGGTCACGCGCCACCTCCCAGCGGCCGGTCGGGCCCGGCCCCGTCGATCGTACCCGCACCCTCGGGCAGGGGTCCGCTGTCGTGGCGTGCGAGCGCATTCTCGACGCTCGAGCGGACGAGCGACGCGAGCACCGCGCCGGGACGCGGCACGCCGATGCCGTCGAGCAGACCGCTCGCCTGGTCGACGATTGCGTCCGAGAAGGAGGTCGCCGTGTCGATCGCCTCGCCGTAGGCGGCGCGGTCGGCCTCGGCGACGACGAACGGCTCGCCGCCCATCTCGACGACGAGTGCCTGCCCGATCGGCAGCACCGGAGTCGGCGCCGTCACCGCGAACCAGGTACCCGGCAGGCGCGCGAGGTCGATGCTCGTGCCGGTGAAGCTCATCGCGGGGTGCACGGCGAGCGGGATCGCCCCTGCCGCGCGCGCCGGGTCGAGCACCGCAGTGCCGAAGCGCGCGGCCGTGTGCAACACGAGTTGGCCGGGCTGCCACGCGCCCGCCTCGGCGAGACCTTGCACGAGCGGTGCGAGCTCGTCTTCGGGCACGGCAAGCAGCACGAGCTCGCTGCGCTCGATGATCTCGGGGATCGGCAGCACCGGAACCGCGGGCAGCATCGCAGCAGCTCGTTCGCGGCTCGCGTCGGAGACCGCGGCGATGCCGGTGAGCGCGTGCCCCGCGCCCGCGAGCGCCGAGGCGAGCACGGCACCCACCCGCCCGGCACCGATCGTGCCGACGCCGAGCCGGCCGGCGCGCTCTGCGCTCATCGGACCGGCCCTTCGGGGGGTTCGTCGGTCGGGCGCTCTCGGTTCGGAGCCTCCGGGGCGGCCGGGGCGGTGTCGGCGGCGTGGCCGGCTTCGGCGGCGCCGGTCGTCTCGTCGGCGCGAGCGGCGACCCCCCAGTGGTGCGTCGTGTCGCTCGCGGCGCGCTCGACGGCTTCTTCGGAGAGCCGCTCGAAGAGTCGCATGGCCTCGCTGCGGTCGACGACGGGGAGCATGGCGTTGACCGGGCCGGTCACGGTGTGCAGCCGGATGCCGGCCAGGTCGAGGGCACGATCGACCGGGCCGACCGACACCGCGACCGACTGCATGCGAGCGAGCGGCACCAGGGTGAGGCTGCGCAGGAGCGCGCCGCTGCGGATGAGCGCGACGCCGGCCGCGGCCGCCCAGCCGATGCGGCGCCATGAGAACGGGCGAAGCCAGGCCGCGCGCCTCGGGGTGCTCGAGTATCCGCCGCCTTCGCCGCGGCCGGTGAGCCCGGCGCTGACGAACGGCGCGACCTCGGCCGCGGCATCGGGCAGCAGCAGCCCGAGCACCCGGTGCACGTCGGCCGCGGTGCCGACCGGGAGCACGAGGGTGCGCTGCGCCGCCTCGTTCGAGGCGCTCACCGACTGGCCGGCGACGTTGATGCGAACCGACCACCACCCGAACGGCCGCCAGAAGACCCACTGGGTGGCTTCGATGGCGTGGATGCGACCGGGCGGAATGGTCTGGTTACCGGTCGAGAGCAGCCCGTGGCCGATGCGGACCCCGTCGGGGGTGCCCGCGATCGAGTAGCGCAGCGACTTGGTGATGCGCGACCACATGTAGCTCACGAGACCGATCGCGGCGGGCACGAAACTGAACAGGACCCAGGGCTGGCCCGACGTGACCCCGACCACGATGATCGCCACGAGCACGATCGCCCAGATGGTCGACCCGCCGAGCAGCGTCGAGCCGATCACGCGGCCGAGCGGCAGGTGCACGACCGACTCGGGCGGCGCGAGGTCGGGGTCGAGCTCTGGTGCGAGGAACTCGTCGACGCGGTGCGTCACGAGCCCGCCGGCGCGAGCGGTGAGCGGCGCCCCTGCGGCTGCGGAACGGCTAGGTGCCGCCGGCAGCTCGGCGGGCTCGGCACGGTGGGTCGGGCCGGCCGACTGAGCGGGTTCGGTCGGCTGCGTCGACGGGTCGGCGGATGTCGCGCCGGGGGCATTCACCGCGGCAGCCTGTGTCGCCGCCCGCTCGGCGCGCGCACCCGACGCGAGCCGCAGCACGTCGGCGCGGAGGCCGTCGGCGAGCGCCGACCCGAGGTACGAGAGTTGCACGTTGGCCGACTGCCCGGCCACCGAAACCTCGAGCTTCGCGGTGCCGAAGAGGCGAGCGAACAACGGTCGGTTCACGTTGATGCCCTGGATGCGGTCGAGCCGTGCGCTGCGGTGCGAGCGGAACAGGATGCCGCTGCGCACCTCGACGGCCTCGGGCGTGACGCGGAACGTGTGCATGCGCCACGACAACCAGAACCCGACGATCACGGCGATGATCAGGACCACCAGGCCCAGGAGAGCCCACCCGACGAGGCCGTTCATCACGATCGCACCGACCGGGTCGTTCGCCCACTCGTCGCCGGACTGACCGCCATTGCCGCCGAAGCGCTCGGCATCTGGAGCGAACACCACGAGGAAGAGGTCGATGGCGCGCTCGCGCAGGTTCGCGATCACGAAGCCGAGCACTGCGATGAACACGAGTCCCCCGCGCAGCAGCGGGCTCGCCGGGTGCAGCCGATGCCACTCGCCGTCGGCGAGATTCGTGACCGCTGCCGGGCGGGCGGGTGCGCTCACAACCCCGCCCTACGGGTCTCGGCGAGCGCGACCAACTCGTCGCGCAGGCGGTCGGCCTCTTCCATGGGGAGGCCGGGGACGGTGACCGCGGTTGCGGCGGCGGCCGTCACGAACTTGAGGTCGGCGAGCCCGAGCGCTCGTGCGACGGGGCCGCGGGTGATGTCGACGAGCTGCATGCGCCCGTAGGGCACCGCGACCTGTCGCTGGAACATGATGCCGCGGCGGAACAGCAGGTCGTCTTCGCGCAGGCGGTACTGGATGGAACGCACGCGGCGCGGCTCGAGCGCGATGCCGATGATCGATGCCACGGCGATGGCGATCGCCGCCCACAGGGCCCACTGCTGCTGCCACAGGAAGAAGACGACGAGGGCCGCCCCGACGAAGACCACCATGCCGATGAGCGAGCCCACGACCTCGACGACCACGTACTTCGGCGAGACTCGCCGCCAGTCTGCGTCGATCTCATGCATGGGCGTGCTCTTCCTTCTCGGTTTCGGTGTCGTCGGGGGGAAGCGTGCAGCACCACTCGGCGACGAGGCCGCCGGCGAGCAGCACAGCCGCACCGATCGCCGTGGCGAGCGCCAGCCAGATCGTGTCCACCGGGGCCATGACGCTGCGGGTGATGAGGAACAGGGTGATGCCGAGGCCGACGCCCAGCACGAGGGCACCGCTCAGGCTGCACGCCTTGGCGAGCACGGCGATGCGCATCGCCCGGAACGGATCGAGGTGCTTCGTCGCCTTGCCCTTGACCGCCCGCCGGATCGGCCAGGCGAGCGCCACCACGATGACCGCCACGCCCACGAGCGTGATGGCGAGCGAGATCGGCGGCACGAGCGCCTTCGTGCCGGCGCTGACGATCGCGAGGTCGCCGAGGTAGCCGATGACGAGCCCGCCGAGGGTGAACGCGACGAGGGTCGAGAGGCGCGTGCGCTTCATCGTCGGACCACCTCATCGGTCGTCGCGGCACGGAGCTCGGCGACGGGCCCGCGGCCCGCGAGCACCGCGTCGGGGTCGACATCGAGCCAGGGTTGCAGCACGAACGCCCGCTGCCACGCACGCGGGTGCGGCAGCTCGAGCCGCTCGTCGACGAGCCGGCGCCCGCCGAAGTCGATGAGGTCGAGATCGAGGGTGCGGTCGCCCCACCGCTCGTCGCGGACGCGGCCGTGCTCGTGCTCGAACCCCTGCAGCAGGTCGAGCAGAGCGTGCGGATCGAGCGTCGTCTCGACGACGACGACGCCGTTGAGGTACGCGGGGGCGGTCGGGTCGACGCCCGTGGTCTTGATGGCCGCACTCTCGTACACGGGCGACACCGCCACGAGCTCGACCCCGTCGGAGCCCACGAGCTCACGGACGGCGGCCGCGATCGTGGCCTCACGATCGCCGAGGTTCGCGCCGAATGCGATCACGGCGCGGGTCATTGCCGGCCTCGCACGATCGTCACCGAGACATCCGAGAAAGGAACCGAGATCGGCGCCTGCGGCTTGTGCACCGTGACCTCGACCTCGTCGACCGCTGCCCAGCCCAGCGCGACGCCCGCGACCCGCTCGGCAACCGTCTCGATGAGGTCGACCGGATCTCGTTCGACCGCGGCGACGACGGCTTCGGCGAGCTCGCCGTAGTGCACGGTCGCGGCCAGGTCGTCGCCCGAGGCCGCCGCGGCGAGGTCGACCGCGACGGACACGTCGATCACGAACTCCTGCCCGGCGGCTCGCTCGAAGTCGAAGACACCGTGGTTGGCGTGCACGCGCAGGCCGGTGATGGTGATCCGGTCGCCCCGGCCACTTCTGCGCAGTTCAGCCACGTCGTCCACTCTGCCACGCCCCGAGGACGTCGAGCGCGCGGCGCGTGCCGCGCACATCGTGCACGCGCACCGCCCACGCCCCGGCCTGCGCGGAGAGCACGCTCACGACCGCCGTGGGCAGGTCGCGTTCGGTGACGGATGCCCCGTCGGGCAGCAGCGCGCCGAGGAATCGTTTGCGCGACGCGCCGACGAGCACGGGCAGACCCAGCTCGCCGAGCACGTCGAGCCGGCCGAGCAACTGCCAGTTCTGCTCGCCGCGCTTCGAGAAGCCGAGCCCGGGGTCGACGATGAGGCGATCGGGTGCAACGCCGGCGTCGACGAGCGAGTCGACGCGGGCCGCGAGCTCGTCGCGCACCTCGACGGCGACGTCGTCGTAGACCGAGAGCGCGTCCATGCGATCGGAGTGGCCGCGCCAGTGCATCGCCACGTACCGCGCTGCCGTGTCGGCGGCGACGCGACCCATCGCCTCGTCGGCGAGACCCGCCGACACGTCGTTGATGATCTCGGCGCCGGCTTCGACCGACGCCAGCGCGGTCGCCGCCCGCATGGTGTCGACACTGACGCGGATGCCGCGGCTCGCGAGTTCGCGCACGACCGGGATCACCCGGCGCAGCTCCTCGTCGGGTTCGACCCGAGCGGCCCCCGGGCGCGTGGACTCGCCGCCGACGTCGAGGATGTCGGCACCCTCTGCGACGAGTTCGAGGCCGTGCGCGATGGCGGCGTCGGCATCGAACCAGTGGCCCCCGTCGCTGAACGAGTCGGGAGTGACATTCACGACGCCCATCACGAGGGTCGCGGGTTGAGGAGCACCCGACGAAGGAGGTCGCGTCTCGAAACCAGGCCCCTGGACCGACTCGGTTTCGAGACCGCGCTGGCGCGCCTCCTCGACCCGCAATCGCTCGTCACGCACCGCGGCCGCCGATCAACGCCATGATCTCGGCACGGGCGGCGGGCTCGGCGAGGGCGCCGCGGCTCACGATCGTCACCGACGAGCTGCGCTCCTGACGCGGACCGCGGGTGGTCACGCACCGGTGCTGCGCGTCGAGCACGACGAGCACACCCCGGGGATCGAGCCCCGCGACGAGCGTGTCGGCGATCTCCTCGGCGAGACGCTCCTGCAGTTGCGGGCGCGCGGCGAGCGTGTCGATGACCGCGGGGATGCGGCCGAATCCGACGACCCTGTCGCCCGGCAGGTACGCGATGTGCGCAGTGCCGACGAAGGGCAGCAGGTGGTGCTCGCACACCGACCGGAAGGCGAGGTCGCGCAGCACCACGGCGTCGGAGGTGGTCGGCCCGCCCGCATCGGTCGTGCCGATGGGCACGGTCTCGGCGAGGTGCGTCAACGGGTCGACGTCGAGCCCGCCGAAGAACTCGGCGTAGGCCGCGGCGACCCGCTGCGGCGTGCGCTCGAGACCGGGCCGCTCGGGGTCTTCACCGATGGCGAGCAGGATCTCGCGCACGGCACGCTCGATGCGCTGCGCATCCACTCCTGCCATGGAACCCCTCTCGGGTCGACGGTTACGCGGTCGCGGGGCGCGGGTTCGAGCGGGGCGAACGGGCCGCGGCGGGCTCGTCGACCGGGGTCTGCCCGGAGTCGACGCCGCCGTCGACGGCGCCCTGGTCGATCGGCGCCTTCTCGGTGGGGAACGAGATCGGCGGGATGTCGCTGACCGGGCGCCTGTCGCTCGAGAGCCACTGCGGGCGCTCGGGCAGCTTCTTCACGTTCGCGAAGATCTCGGCGATCTGCTTGTGGTCGAGCGTCTCGTGCTCGAGCAGTTCGGCGGCCAGCCGGTCGAGGATCTCGCGGTTGTCGTTCAGCACCTGCCACGCCTCGTCGTGCGCCTGCTCGATGAGGGTGCGCACCTCGCCGTCGACCTTCTCGGCGATCTGCTCGGAGTAGTCGCGCTGGTGGCCCATGTCGCGGCCGAGGAAGACCTCGCCCTGCGACTGGCCGAGCTTGATCGCGCCGACGTTCGCGCTCATGCCGTACTCGGTGACCATCTTGCGCGCCGTGGACGTGGCCTTCTCGATGTCGTTCGAGGCACCGGTCGAGGGGTCGTGGAACACGATCTCTTCGGCGACGCGCCCGCCCATGGCGTAGGTGAGCTGGTCGAGCAGCTCGTTGCGGGTGATCGAGTACTTGTCTTCG
Source organism: Agromyces cavernae (assembly GCF_021044935.1). Classification (GTDB taxonomy): domain Bacteria; phylum Actinomycetota; class Actinomycetes; order Actinomycetales; family Microbacteriaceae; genus Agromyces; species Agromyces cavernae. Next base: position 1,025,546 of record NZ_JAJNMP010000001.1, on the reverse strand, counting down.
AGCGGCATGACCATGGTGTAGCCGAGCGCGCGACCGCGCGGCAGGATCGTGATCTTCGTCACGGGGTCGGTGTAGTTCATCGCCGCGGCCGCGAGCGCGTGCCCGCCCTCGTGGTAGGCCGTGATGAGCTTCTCTTTGTCTTTCATGACGCGCGAGCGACGCTGCGGGCCTGCGATCACACGGTCGACGGCCTCGTCGAGGGCGCGGTTGTCGATGAGCTGCGCGTTCGAGCGTGCGGTGAGCAGCGCGGCCTCGTTGAGCACGTTCGCGAGGTCGGCGCCCGTGAAGCCGGGCGTCTTGCGCGCGAGCACCTCGAGGTCGACGCCCTTGGCGAGCGGCTTGCCCTTGGAGTGCACCTCGAGGATCTTCTGCCGGCCCTTGAGGTCGGGCGCGTCGACGCCGATCTGCCGGTCGAAGCGGCCCGGGCGCAGCAGCGCCGGGTCGAGGATGTCGGGGCGGTTGGTCGCCGCGATGAGGATGACGTTGGTCTTCGGGTCGAACCCGTCCATCTCGACGAGCAGCTGGTTCAGGGTCTGCTCGCGCTCATCATGCCCGCCGCCGAGGCCGGCGCCGCGGTGACGGCCGACGGCGTCGATCTCGTCGACGAAGATGATGGCCGGCGCGTTCTGCTTGGCCTGGTCGAAGAGGTCGCGAACACGGGATGCGCCGACACCGACGAACATCTCGACGAAGTCCGATCCCGAGATCGAGTAGAACGGCACCCCGGCCTCACCGGCGACCGCGCGAGCGAGCAGCGTCTTGCCGGTTCCGGGAGGGCCGTACAGCAGCACGCCCTTGGGGATGCGCGCCCCGACCGCCTGGAACTTCGCAGGCTCCTTCAGGAACTCCTTGATCTCGTGGAGCTCTTCGATGGCCTCCTCGGCGCCGGCGACGTCGTCGAAGGTGACCTTGGGGCTCTCTTTCGTGACGAGCTTCGCCTTCGACTTGCCGAACTGCATGACGCGGTTGCCGCCGCCCTGCATGCCCGAGAGCATGATCCAGAAGAAGAGGCCGATGAGCACGAGCGGCAGCAGGATGCCGAGCATCGAGAGGAACCAGTTGGGCTGCGGGACTTCGTCGTTGAAGCCGTCGGCCGGGTTGGCCTGGTCGATCGCGTTCACGACGTCGGTGCCGCGCGGGGTGACGTAGTAGAACTGCACCTGCGTGCCGAGGTCGCCCTCGGCCTCGCTCAGCGTGAGGTCGACGCGATTCTCGCCGTCGACGATCTTCGCGGCCGAGACCTTGCCGTCGTTCAGGAGCTCGAGGCCCTCCTGGGTGGAGACCTCACGGAAGCCCGACGCGGTGATGAGGCTCGAACCGATCCACACGGCGACGATGGCGAGCAGGATGTAGATGATCGGCCCGCGCAGGATCTTCTTCATGTTCATGGTGCTGCAAGGCTACCCCGGCCTGACTGTGCGTCAGCTTCCTGTTCGCTGAGGGCGCTCTCGTCGGTCGAGTAGGCGCGCAGCGCCGTATCGAGACCTGTCGGGTCTCGATACGCTCCGCTACTCGACCGGCGGTTACGAGTAGACGTGCGGCGCCAGGATCGCGATGTCGCGCAGGTTGCGGTAGCGCTCGGCGTAGTCGAGGCCGTAGCCGACGACGAACCGGTTGGGGATGTCGAAGCCGAGGTACTTCACGTCGACCTCGACCTTGGCGGCGTCGGGCTTGCGCAGCAGGGCGCAGATCTCGATCGACTCGGCACCCCGGGACTCGAGGTTGCCGAGCAGCCAGTGCAGCGTGAGCCCCGAGTCGATGATGTCCTCGACGATGAGCACATGGCGACCGGTGAGGTCGGTGTCGAGGTCCTTCACGATGCGCACGACACCGCTCGACTGAGTGCCCGCGCCGTACGACGAGACCGCCATCCAGTCCATGTTGACGTGCGGGCGCAACTCGCGCGCGAGGTCGGCCATCACCATGACGGCACCCTTCAGCACGCCCACGAGCAGCAGGTCCTCACCCTCGTAATCGGCCTCGATGCGGCGGGCCAGCTCGGCGAGCTTCGCCTGGATCTCGGCTTCGGTGACGAGCACCTCGGTGAGGTCGGCCTCGATCTCGCGCGCGTCCATGCCTGCTCCCTGTCGTACGTCGAACGGATGCGACGAGCCTACTTGCCGCGCTTCGGCGCGCGATACGCGCGAGCGCCACGCAGCCAGAAGGTCGTGACGAGGATGAGCGGCAGCTGTGTCACCGCGTACAGCACGTGGAAGGCGTAGTGGGACACGGTCTGCGCCGGCTCGAACGGCAGGAACGGCAGCGGCAGCACGCTGAGGATGCCGCCGATGAGCGAGATCCACCCCCACGCGAGCAGCAGCCGCGCCGCCGTGCGGCGAGCCGGGAGCAGGAACCAGAGGCCCGTGAGCACGACGTACACCAGCGCGGGGAAGAGGGTCTCGGGACTGAAGACAGTGGAGCCGGGCAGGTCGGCGAGGTTGTGCACGACGAGGCCGAGGCATCCGATCACGCCGGATGCCACGATCGCGAAGTCCCACGTGCGCGGCTGGGGCGCTTCCATGGCCGCGACGATGGCACACCGATGCGGCGGGCGCAAGCAATCGAGCGGGATGCGGCCGGGGCGGCCGGGCGGCTCAGCCGGCGGAGAACACGAGCAGGCCGCGCTCGCGCCGGGCGCGCACGCCGTCGGGCAGGTCGATGGGGCCCTGTCCGTGCCAGTCGGTGACGAGCCTGGCGACCTCGAGGGTCTGCGCCCGGGTGAGCGAGACGCCGAACTCGCTCGCGACGACATGGCGGATGATGCGCTGTCGCAGCGCCGCCGGGTTCGCCGCGAGGGCGCGGGCGGACACCGCGATGCCGGCCTCGGCGGGCTCGCAGATCTCCTCGATGAACTCGTCGATCTGCTCGGCGAACGCGGACTCGTCTTCGCGCAACTGGGCAGCCGTGCGCACGAGCGCGTCGGCGATGCCCGGGCCGAGCTCGGCCTCGAGCATGGGCAGCACACGCTCGCGCACGCGGACGCGCGCGTAGGAGGGATCGGTGTTGTGCGGGTCGTCCCAGGGCTCGAGGCCCGCGTCGCGGCACGCGTGCCGGGTGGTGGCTCGCCGCACCGCGAGCAACGGGCGCGCATACCGGCCCGAGCGGGCGGGCATGCCTGCGAGGCTGGCGGTGCCAGAACCCCGCGCGAGCCCGAGCAGCACGGTCTCGGCCTGGTCGTCGAGGGTGTGGCCGAGCAGCACGACCGTCGCGCCCGTCTCGTCGGCGACGGCGTCGAGCGCGGCGTAGCGCGCAGTGCGAGCGGATGCCTCGGGCCCGCCCTCGCCCGACACCTCGACCGCCCGCACCACGACGGGATCGAGCCCGAGCTCGCGAGCCTGTCGCGCGGCGCGCGCCGCGACATCCGCCGAACCCGACTGCAACCCGTGGTCGACGATCACCGCACCCGCGCGCCAGCCGGCCCGCGGCGCTTCGAACGCGGTCGCCGCGGCAAGCGCGAGCGAGTCGGCGCCGCCCGAGAGCGCCACGAGCACGAGCGGCGCGGTCTGCGGGTCGAGGAGCGCGGAGCGCGTCTCGAAACGGTCGTCACCGGGTCCCGAGACAGCGCCTGTGTCGCTTCCTCGACCCGCAGCAGGGAGCACGTCGCGAACTGCGCGACGCACGTCGGCGATCGGCGGCGTCAGGCGCGGGCGTCGTGGGGTCGCGGCATCCGCGGACTCGTCGGAAGGCATCAAGTAACCTTATTCCGCGCGCCGCGGGCGCCGAAGCTTCCAGACTGAGGAGAACCACATGGGCGAGTACGCCGCCGTCATCGAGATCCCGAAGGGGAGCCGCAACAAGTACGAGGTCGACCACGAGACCGGCCGGGTGTTCCTCGACCGCGTGCTCTACACGAACTTCGTCTACCCGACCGACTACGGCTTCTTCGAGAACACGCTCGGCGACGACGGCGACCCGCTCGACGTGCTCGTGCTCACCCAGTACCCCCTGTTCCCGGGCGTGGGCGTGAAGGTGCGCCCGGTGGGCGTGTTCCACATGACCGACGACGGCGGCGGCGACGCCAAGGTCATCGCCGTCCCCGCCGGCGACCCCCGCTGGGACGCCATCCAGGACGTGAACGACATCCCCGAGTTCACGCGTAAGGAGATCGAGCACTTCTTCGAGCACTACAAGGACCTCGAGCCCGGCAAGTGGGTCAAGACCGAGGGCTGGGCGAACGCGGCCGAGGCCGAGGGCCTCATCACCAAGGCGATCGAGGCGTACCCCGGTCACTGACCGACCCTGATTTCACGAGCGAGCGGATGCCCCGGGGCATCCGTTCGTTTCGTCTGTGCAGGTCAGCCGGCGGGGCGGGCGGCCGCCGACGGCGAGCCCCAGATGAAGTACTCCCGCACGGGAACGCCCTCACGCGGGGCTTCGAGGATGCGACCGCCGCCGAGGTAGATCGCGACGTGGTAGTAGTCGCCGCCCGATCCCCAGAAGAGCAGGTCGCCGCGCTGGATGCTGCCGAGTGAGACCGCCTTGCCACGCCCGGCGAGGGTGTAGTACTGGTTCGTCGCCGAGTGCGTGCCGATGCCGATGCCGGCCGACGCGTATGCCGCCCTGGTGAGGCCAGAGCAGTCCCACACGTTCGGGCCCGCGCCGCCGAGACGATAGCGCTCGCCGAGCTGCTGCCGCGCGAACCAGATGGCGGTCTCGACCGCGCTCGAATTCGGCGGTCCGGGGCGTGCTGCGGGGGGCGCGGGGGCGGGCGGCGGCGCTGCGGGCGTTCCGCCGCCACCCGAATTCGGCGGGCTCGCAGCCTCGGCGGCGGCCTCGGCGCGAGCCCGCTCCTCCGCGAGCTCCTGCTCCTGTGCGCGGCGCAGCGCCTCTTCGGCCGCCTCACGGGCGAGACCCTCGGCGCGAGTGCGCTCGAGGTCGGCGGTGGTGTCCTTGAGCGCGGCGAGCTGGGCGTAGAGCTCGGTCGAGCGCACCTCGGCGTCGGCGACCGCCGAGAGTGCGGCATCCGCTGCCGATCGCGCATCGTCGGCCCGTTGCTCGGCGACGCCCGCGAGCCGTTCGCGCTGCTCGGCGGCCTCGGCGGCCTGCTCGCGCAGCGCATCGGCCGCGTTCCGGTCGGCGAGCGCCTGCTCGTAGACGCCCTGCGACTGCTCGCCGAGCTTCGTCGCCATGCCGAGCTGGCGGAGCAGCCCGTCGGCGGCCGCGGCGTCGCCGCTGCCGAACATGAGCTCCGAGCTGAGGTCGTGGCCCGCCGTGCGCGCCAGGTGGGCGGCCAGCAGGCCGGCTCGCATCTTCGAGATCTCGGCGACCGCGTCGGCCTCGTCGGCCTGCGCGCCGAGCGTGCGCTCGCGCTCGGCCGCCTGGTCGCGGGCGTCGATCGCCTGCCGCCACTTCTCGTCGGCCATCTGCGAGGCCTGCACCGCGGTATCGGCCGACCGCTGCAGGCCCGCGAGCAGCTCGCCGAGGCGGCCGATCTCGGCCTGTTTCGTGGCCTCGTTCTGCTTGGCCTGCTCGATGTCGCTCCACGACGGGTAGTCGGGTTCGGCGGCGGCCGGCGGGCCGACGAGCCCGACCGACGCGGTGACGGCGCCCACGGCCACGGTGGAGAACACCGTGACGGGCTTCACCCGCGAGATCGGCCGGGTGCGGTGCTCAGCCAAGGTAGACCCCGCGTGCGGCCATGAACGGCACGGGGTTGATGCGGCTCCAGCCGTCGTACACCTCGAAGTGCAGGTGGCACCCCGTCGACGCGCCGGTCGTGCCGCTCGCGGCGATCTGCTGGCCGGCGCTCACCCACTGGCCGTAGCCGACGAACAGCCCGCCCGGGCGGATGTGCGCGTACCCGGTCGAGACGCCGCCGCCGTGGTCGATCTTGATGAAGTTGCCATAGCTGCCCGACCAGCCCGCGTAGGTCACGGTGCCGCTGTTCGCGGCGTAGATCGGGGCGTCGCATCCCGTGGCGAGGTCGGTGGCGTAGTGGAAGCTGTTCGAGCAGTACCCGCCGCCGCAGATGACCTGTCGCGGGCCGTAGCTGCCCGAGATCCAGCCGTACGCCGGCTTCGACCAGCCCGAGCCCGCCACCACTCCGGGCGAGCCGTTCTTGATCGCCTCCTGGCGGCGGCGCTCCTCCTCCTTGCGGCGGCGCTCCTCCTCGGCCTTGCGGATGCGCTCGCCCTCCTGGTAGGCCGCGGCGGTCTTCGCCTCGGCGTCCTTCAGGAACTTCAGCTGCTCATCGAGTTCGATCTTCTTCGCCTCGGACTCGGCGAGCGCCGCCTCGGCGGCGGCCTGCGCTGCCTGCGCCACGGCGAGTGCCTCTTCGGCGGCGACGCGCAGCTTCTCGCGCTCGCCACGGGCCACCTCGGCCTGGTCGCTCAGCGCCTGCGCCGAGTTGCCCTTCTCCTGCGCGGCCTCATAGATGCCGCTCGTGCGCTCGACCATCTTGCTCATGTTGCCGAGCTTCGAGAGCAGCACGTCGGTGGAGCTGGAGTCGCCCGCGTCGAGGAACAGGTTCACCCCGAGGTCGCTGCCGCCGGCGCGGTAGAGCTGTGCGGCCACCTGCCCGGCGTTGCGTTCGGCCTCGGCGGCCTCGGCGGCGGATGCATCGGCCTCGGCCTGGATCGTCGCCGCCCGCTGCACCGCGTCGTCGTACTTCTGCTGCGCGACGAAGAGCTCCTCGGTGCGGCGCTCGGCCTCGGCGCGGGTCGCCTCGACGTTGGCCGCGAGTTCGGCGATGAGGGCCGTGATCTGCGTCACCGCGGCCGCGCCCGCGGCGGTGTCGCGCTTGGCCGCCTGCACCTCTTCCCACGTGGGATAGTCGGCCGCGAAGGCGGGCTGCGGGGCGACCACGATCTGCCCCGTCAGGGCGATGGCGAGGACCGCGAAGCCGGCGACCATTCGACGCACGAACCGTGCGCGCTCACCCGGCCGCGAAGGGCTCGTTCGGCCGCGGATGGTCGGCGTGCTGACTGCGGTGCGGTCCATGGTTCCCCGTCCACGCGGGCGGTTCGACCCCCCGCTCCTCACTCTCGCTCGGGCATTCGCAGCCTTCACGATAGGTGCGCCGTGCATAGATTCCGGGCATTGTCGAGGGCGTGTGGCGGATGCTCCGGGGTGGGTGCCGGGGCATCCTCTCGGCTCGTTTTGCCAACTCGGGGATTCTTACGTATGCTTGGCTGTCGGCGGTCCTGCCCCAGGCAAGACCTCCGGCCCCATCGTTTAGTGGCCTAGGACACCGCCCTTTCACGGCGGCAGCACGGGTTCGAATCCCGTTGGGGTCACTGCACGACATACAATTGAACAGCCCGGTGTTGCGAAACACCACGAGGCCCTGTAGCGCAGTTGGTTAGCGTGCCGCCCTGTCACGGCGGAGGTCGCGGGTTCAAGTCCCGTCAGGGTCGCTCAGGCGACAAGCCCTTTCCCTTACGAGAGAAGGGGCTTTTCTCCTATTCGAGGCGATTTCGCCCCGAGGCTCTGTAGCTCAGTTGGTAGAGCGTTCGACTGAAAATCGAAAGGTCACCGGATCGATGCCGGTCGGAGCCACAGTCAAAACCCCCGGTTTACCGGGGGTTTTTTCGTGTCAGCGGGTCATTCCGCGAGGAGGCCGGTGAGGCTGTGCCATTAATGTGCCATTAAGAGTTCGCCTGGTTCGGCGTTGTGCCATTTCTGGTTCTGGATGGGCTGACTTGGCATCACCCTTGGCTGTCCTTTCGTCGGCTCGCTTGAGCGCATCGTTCAGCGCTGCACCAGCCCGGAGCGCAACGCCTTCCCGAGCGCGTGAGTAGCGCTCGGTGACCTGCAGGCTCGAGTGACCGAGGGTCGCCTGCACGTCGGGGGCGGTCGCGCCGGCATCGAACAGGATCGTCGCGAATGTGTGCCGCAGATCGTGGATGCGCAGGTCGGGCCGGCCGATCGCCTCGCGCAGCTCCTCCCAGTTCACCGCGCGGCGGGCATTGTGATACGTGAGGCGGCCTCCGTCGGGTCCGTCGAACAGCAGGTCGCTCCCCCGCTTGCCGCGCGCAGCGGCTTCGGCGTAGGGACGCAGCGCGTCGATCAGCGGGACATCCCGTGACTTGTGGCTCTTCGGCGATTGCTCGATGAGCTCGCCGCGCATGCCCGGGCTCAGCGACCGGCTGACGCGGATGACGCCGCGCCCGAAGTCGACGTCGCCGACGCGCAGCGCGGTCGCCTCACCGGCGCGCATGCCCGTATAGACGAGCGCAGCGAAGTAGCGGCGGTAGACGCCGTCGGGAATGAGCCCGAGCAGCGTGCTGATCTGCTCGAGCGTGAGCGCCCGCGACACCGGCGAGATCGACTCGCGCATGCTCGGCCGCTTCACCTCGCGAGCCGGGTTGTAGTCGATGAACCGCGAGCGGCGGGCACCGTCGAGGAGGCGCGAGAGCACCGCGAGCGCGTCGTTCTTAGCGGATGCCCCACCCGACCACGCGACCATCGCCGACTCGATCATGGGCGAGGTGATCTCGTCGAGCCGGTGCCGGCCGAGACTCGGCTTCACGCGGAGCCGCCAGGCCACGCCGTAGCTGCGGGCCGTCGCCGGGCGGATGGAGGACTCGATCGCGGGCCAGTACTTGTCGTACCACCGGTCGAGCGTCATCGACCCGTTCGGGTTGCGACCGGCGACCATCCTCGCGAGCTCGCGCTTCGCCTCGGCGAGGGTAAGGAAGGTGCGGGAGCGCTCGGCGGCACCGCCCTCGACGCTCGGGCCGACGACGCGGATCTGGTATCGCTGGCGGTCGGCGCGCCAACGGATGCCCTCAGGCAGCGGCCGACCCGTGCGCGGATCGACCCGCGACGGAGTGTCCTTCGTCGGCCGCCCGGCCATCAGTGTTCCGTTCCACCCCGCGCGAGCAGCTCGTCGATCGTGTCGGCGCTCCAGAGCAGGTGCTTGCCCATGCGTGCGTCGGGCTCGGGAATCAGCCCGTCGTGGCGCAGCTTGTCGAAGCTCGAGACCGGGATGCGACACCGCTCGGCCGCCTCGACCCGACTCAGATACTCGACCCTCCACGCGGTGTCGGCCATGACGCTCCCCCTCGACTCATCGGCCGCCGGCAGGATCTCGTGCATGCCGACCCACGCGCGGCTACTTGCAAGTACCTGAGATTATCATCAGTCGCGGGTTTCGGCAAGTATCTGAGTTGTGTGACTAGACTCGACGCATGCCCGGCACCCCGCGCCACCCAGGCGATCAGTCGCACGACGACCTCCTGCACCACGACGACCTCCCCGAGGGCTGGTACCTGCACGTCGGCTTCCCGGGCGACCGCGCCGACGACCCGTCGCGCGAGATCGACGAGCTGCTCGGCTACAACCGATGGCTCATGATGGAGCACGAGCAGTACCGCGTTGCCGAGTCCGACCAGAACGAGACGATCGACGGCCGCTGGCGATACATCGAACACACTGCGACGCGCACACGCGTCATTATCCGCCTGCAGCGCCAGACGTTCGCCGTACCGGAGGAGGTGCGCATCACCGGCGTCATCTACCTTCCCTGGCGAGCCGGCGACCCGATCACGAGCCAACTCCTCCGCGAGCTGCCGACCGCCCGCATCGAGGCCGCGATCAACAAGCGCCTCTTCGCGATGAAGCGCACCGAAACGATCACCGGCGGCAAGATCGTGCTGCCCTCAGGCCACAAGATCAGCGAGCGCGACCTGCTCAACCCGATCGGCGACCCGAAGAAGACGCCCGACTTCTACGAGCTAGTCGCCCTGCAGCACGGCCACCTCTCCCGGAAAGGCGACAAGAACCCGAGCGCGACGATGGCGGAGATCAACGGAGTCGCGCTCTCGACTGCCCAGGGATGGGTCACGAAGGCCCGCGAGCGCGGGCTGCTGCCGCCCGGCCGGCGTGGCCGAGCTGGATAACATCACGAGGAGACGTGAGCTGATGTCCCACCGCTTCGGCAATGATTCGGAAGCGATCGACAGCACACCGACTGCCCAGCGCCTGCCTTAGGTGTCAAGGTGCAGCGAGAGGTACGACACATGACTAACGGCATCCGAGCGGACATTGAACCGGTCGCGCTAACTCCAGGGCAACCATTCAGTGTCCGAATCGTTGGAGCGGCTCGATGGGCGGGCCAGGTGGTGCAGGTCGTGATCGATGGTGCGGACGACACGGAGATCATGTGGCTTTCAACGCTCTCCGTCGCGCTCGACGGCACGGGGTGCGGCACCGCGACGCATCCCGGCATCGAAGTCGCGCGAGAAACTGTGCTGTGGGTGACCGCAATCGGGCCGGAAGGGCAGGTCGAACGTATCGAGACCGTAGCCCTTTCCATCGTCGGCTCCGTGGACCCAGTCGGGCGAGACGATATTGTGGCTCGCCATGTCGAGATCACCAGCGAGAGGGAGTCCCGGTATCGGCAGCCGATGGGACTACAGGCTGAAGGGCTCGCACGTCACCGAGTTGTGTACATCGTTGAGAACCTTCTCGTCACCCGAACGCTTCACTTTCAGCACGGATCTGTACACGCGCTAGATCTGACACTTCATGAGTCCGACCTGCGGGCCGCCGTCAACCACGCTCTGGAGATGCTCGGCTGGCCATCGCGAGTTGACGACGAAGGTTGGGAAACCAGCATGAGACGGAACGACTTCGCCGTGATCGAGTTCCCCGAAGTATGGGCATCGGATTGGGCCGACGCGGAGCGCAGTTCACTTGCCGACGCTGAACGCTACATGAGCGCAATTGCCTTTCTACGGCACGCAGCCCCGCGCCTAGTGATGATCGTGATTGAGCGCGAGGGGCCACCCATCAGCTCGAAGATGCGAGCATTCCGGATGCCGTACCGAGGTAACCTCGTCGGCGGACCGATTGCCGGCGAGAATCAAGTCGATTTCCTAGCCACGGCCGAAGCGCTAAATACAGATCCCAAGGCTGCACTCTACGTCAGCTTGTATCTTGACGCACAACGCGACGGTAACCCGGATTCGCGCTACTTCAAGCTTTGGAGCGTACTCGAGACGATTGCCATCAACCGCATCGAACCCGGGCAAGCCGTCCAACTCCCCGACGGGACGCCGTGGCCGGACGGCGCGACAACGGCTCAGGCGGCACCTCGAGTGTTCGAATTCGTCCGCCAGTCCACACCTCCGCAACGAGATTGGCCAGACGGAGGACTGTACCCGTTTATTCGAGCCGCTTACGGGCGGCGGACGGCCACTGCGCATTACGGGCGATTTCTTCCCGACAACCCTGATCAGCTGGCCAAGCCCTGGTACGAGTGGGCTGTCCGAACCATCACTGACCGACCCGGATCCCCTGATTTTCTGTGGGAGCTGGAGCATCTCGTACATGACGTCGTCGCGACAGAGATTCGACGAGTTTCCCCTTTGTGAGCGGACTCCGTCTGGTCGTTCGTGCGCGAGAGTTGTGATGCGATTCGTCGCGTCCGACTTCGCGGTCATCCGGGCAGGCTGTCGCCAAAGGGCGACGTGTCCGCCCCACGTTGCACCTCGGCCCAATCTTGCTCAACCCGACAATTGCTGGCTCGCCACGGGCGGCGCGTTTCAATGGACTCAACTGTGCCGCCCGGTTGAATAGACGAAGAACTGCTCGACTTGGGAAGCGCGACAGTCGAGGCTGACGTATAGGAGGCTCACCCGTGCCCGAGAGTCAACATCGCTACCTCTATGAGCGCCTCGGAGATCACGACTTCCAGCAGTTGGTCAGCGCAGTGCTCGCGCACCAGTTTCCCGACTACGTGCCAATGGCACTGCGACAGGCGGATGGGGGCCGAGACGGCCTGCGCACGACTGATATCTCCAACGTGTTGGTGTACCAGGTCAAGTGGTCGGTCAACGGGAAAGAAAAGAATCCGGTCAGCTGGCTCGACCAAGTCGTCCGCAACGAGGAGTCAAATTTGCGGCGGCTGGCCGCCCAGGGCGTCCGCAGCTACGTCCTGGTCACCAATGTCGGCAGTACCGGCAGACCGGGAACCGGGACGTTCGACCGACTGAACGCGAAACTTGAGAAGTACGCGAAGGAATTCGGCTACGACCAAATGGTCTGTGTCTGGCGCGAAGCGCTGAACCCGTGGGTCGACAACGCTCCGACTGAGACAAAGTGGGCCTACGCCGACATGCTCGCCGGCTGGGACCTGATTCGATATCTCGTTGCCGAGCATGTCGGCTCGGGACAGGACACGGCACACCGCGACCTCATCCGCAAAGTGGCTGCGGCCCAATGGGAGGAGGACAAGCGGGTCAAGTTCAGCCAGTCAGATGTCGACCGCGAGAGGGTGGTGGACCTATTCGTTGATGTCGGCGCCGATCGCGTTCAAGTGGCAGGCAGAGAGCATCTGCAGGCACAAGGACCAAGGAGTCTCGGAGGCGCAGCTGCGTATCTGCTACGCACTTCGGCACCGTTTACGCTAGTCCGCGGCGCTCCCGGTCAGGGAAAATCCACACTCAGTCAGTACATCTGCCAGGCCCATCGAAGGTCATTCATTCCTGAGGGCGAACAGCCCTCCTCCTTGCATGAGCTCAGTAAGCCTCGCTTCCCACTGCGGATGGACCTGAGCGACTACGCGCTCTGGCTCGGTGGGTCGGACATTTGGGATCACGCTGGCAAAGATCAACAACCTAGGTCCAAGGCTCGAAGAGGTGACCTAGCCACGATCGAGTGCTTCCTCGCGGATCTGATGACGCACGAAAGCGGCGGCATCCCTGTGAGCGCGAAGACCGTGCAGGACATCTTCCAGCGAGTCCCTAGCTTGGTCGTCCTCGACGGGCTCGACGAGGTCGGTAGCCCAGCGCTTCGCAGCAGGATCGTCAAGGAGATCGAGAAGTTCGTCAGCAGAGGGAAGGCCTACCCTGACTCGCCGAAGGTTGTCGTCACAACGCGCCCCAGCGCCGGTGAACTTTCCGAGCCGTCTACTGACCTATTCGAGATCGTCACGCTCAACCAGCTCACCGTTGAACAGCGCGATGCGTACCTGCATAAGTGGTGCTCCGTGCGAGGGATCAGAGGCAAAGAAGGCCGCACCTTGCGAAAGAGCGTCAAGGAGAAAAGCCGGGAGCCGTACATCAACGAACTCGCTGGCAACCCGATGCAGCTGACGATCCTCCTCGACCTGCTTCATCAGCAGGGGGCAGCGACGCCCGCCCAACGGACTGATCTCTACGACAAGTACGTCGAGCTTCTCTTGGCCCGCGAAGCGAACAAGAACCCCAAGACGGTTCGCGAAAACAAGGAAGAACTGCTCGAGATCATCCCCTTTCTTGGCTGGTACCTCCATGCTCATAGCGAAGAGGCGCAGATCAACGGCCGCATGAGCGTCGATGAACACAAAGAAGCTATGCGCCACTTCCAACGCACCTACGGCAACCGCGAATCGGTCGTGGATCAGCTCTTCGAGGGAGCGAGTGATCGCCTCTGGGCGCTAACTAGCAAGCTCGACGGAACCTACGAATTCGAGGTCCTCTCGCTGCGGGAGTATTTCGCCGCCAGGTTTCTCTACAGGAATGCAGGCGAGGACAACAGCGTCTTCGACAGCACGATCGTCCTGCGTGAACTGCTGCGCCGCCCGTACTGGCTGAACACCGCGAGGTTCTACGGCGGCAACGCGAAAGGCAATGGCATCTACACACTGACGGCCGGGATCGAGGAGGAACTAGCGAGCAATCATTCGCCAACATCCTTTCTTGCGGCATGGGCATTACTCACCGACGGGGTGTTCCAGCGGCGCCCCCGGGAGGCGCGAAAGGTCCTCGCCGCCCTCTGCTCCGACACCGGGATTGCGATCCTGTTGGCCGCACTCGACCGTCGCGACATCGTCCCCTTGCCCGAGTTGCCGAACCTCCCTTCGGAAGACGGTGAGGACCCAACGTGGACGCGACTCACCGCTCAAATCAACCAGGATCCCGCCGACCCCGAGAATGCCCTGCGAGTACGCGCACTCCGTGAACTTCTGAGTCAACGAAGAGAGTTCGCAGAATGGTGGCGCGTACGGCTTCCCGAAGCGATCGGCACTCCTCGGCAGAATCCTTGGCTGGCGATTGGGGCTGAGTGCGAGGCCGGGGCCGGATCCATGGCACCTTTCGAGAACCTCGACCTTGCTGAAGGGGCGGCTGAGCTCTTCTTGAACGCTGGGCTAATACCCCCTCCCAAAAGTGCACTCGAAACCGCGGTCCTTCAAGCTGTCCTGGATGGCGAGTGCCCTCGTGTGACGTCTACGCGTTCGATGCCAGCACAGGTGGCCGTCGCGCTGTCACCTGGCGAATTCCTGACGAACTCGAAGACAGGGTTTGTTTCGGGTGACGAAGATGCAAAGCGACGTCGAAGCGAAGCGATCAACCAACTTCGCAGGTCAAGTTCGCCGTACGAGAATGTCGCGAAGCGACGCGCCTTCAAGGTTGGTCAAAAGGGCAGCACGTTTCCGTGGGATGATGCCGCCACCGCCCTCCAGGCGCATGCGGGGCGGTGTTGGCTCGCTTCCGAGATCGCCATCATCGGCGCGGCGTCGCCATACCCACTTGCATATACAAAGAAGTCGGGGGCGACACCATTCGGTGCCTTGAGCCACCCGTCGGAACTTCTCGCCCAGGCCCGTGGAAACAGTGGCAATGCGGATTGGTGGAGAGAGCAACTCGGCACCTTGTCGGATGACCTTGACAAGGCGCTCTGGGTTCTTGCATTGTGGTGCACGGCTACGGGGGAGGTTGTTTCCGACCTGCTCCCTTTGATCCAGACCAGCCACGAGCAGCTATCTGAGCGTCGTCGTCGCACCGTCTTGCGGGCTGGCGAACAGATTGCCAGATATGGCTGGCTACAGAACCGTCAGGTCACCGCGACAGCCAGCGTCGCCGACTGGGCTCGCCTCAACCAGCTTCGCGTTCCAAGGCACGTGACAGCTGCTCACCACGCTTCTGCATTCGCAGTCGGCGACGGCTCGTCAGCGCTCCCTTCGTTGCTAAGTGTCGCCCGATCCGCGAGGTGGCTCAAAGTTGACGCGAAACCGACTTATCGGTGAGGCAGCCCCTGAGTATGAACTCAATTCCGAGGTCACGGAGCCTCAGAAGGGCCATACAGCCTGTTCCTCCAGCAGTCGCGGCACCTTTATGGACGCCGCCTTTGGGTGGGATTGGAGCAACTGGCGGATCGTGAGAACCGCTCGATAGGCGTCCTTCACGAGCATCGTCTGTTCCCGCCAGACGGAGGGGTCGTACTCGTTGTCCTTGATGTCGTGAGCAACCGCTGAGCGCTTCTTGCGAATCAGGCGAAGAGTGGCATCTGCGTGAGGGACAGCCCCATCTGGGTCGACCCGAACCGTCTTCTCCATGAAGTCCTTGAGCATCGCGATTGTCCCTCGCTGCGCCTTGTAGACGTTGCCCTCGCCATCACGACGCTCCTCAGTCGCATCCACCCTTGCCTGAGCGAAGAACTCGTTGCGCATGTTGTCGATCAGCATCTTGTTGAGCTGCTCGATGAAGTTGTTCAGCTCACGCTTTGTCGGCCGGATTGGATACCCGAAGTCAGTCGGGCGGTTCTCTCGGGCGTAGAGGTTCCGATAAAGACGAGGCCACCCGATCGCATCGCAGATCTCGCTTACGAGCTTCATCTCCTCAAGCAGCGCGCTGTAGGGGCTCAGACGTTCCGGAAACTCCCCCATGAGGTGCGGTCGAACCCAGTCGGGGTGCAGAACCCAGTCTTGATGGTCGTGCTCAAACGACTTCCAATACGACTGCTCGTTGGCCGACAGATCATGCAGGTACCGTAGGGGCACACCGACAACGATCTCGTCCTCCTTCGGGTTGGGGTGAAACCCGATGCTGAAGGTCGTGAGGTAAGTGTCTAGGGGCGTGCCCTCTCGAGCGCGGATTTCGCCGCCGATGTCGAGCGTGTAGTCATAACGCGGGTCTTCCCGGTACTTCGCCAAGACTTCGGCTCGGAAGAAGACTGAGTCGAGTTGCCCCGCCCCAAGCGCAAGCGCCGCGGAGAACGGCGCACTCGGATAGCGCGAACCTGCTCCCACCTCGGCGAGGGTCTTCTTCGTCGGATACAGAATCGCGCCGGTCACTCCACCGCGCCTAATGACCTCGGCGTAGTTTGCCCCCGCGCCCTGGTGAGAAAATCCCATAATGTGCGGGTTGGTCATTTCGTGCCCGAAGTTCGCATACACAGCGCCCTCCGTCACGAGCTCCACAACCAGTTCCTCGGCATCGACGGGCAAGTCTCTGGCCGCCCCGACGAGCAGAGTGGCGTCGACGCCGTTGAAGTCGGGCGAGTCCAGGTACCTCTGAGTGATCTGCTCCTGCAGCAACTCCTTCAAGCCATCACGCATCGACACTCCAGAGCCTGCTTCCATGCCGATCATCTTGCCTGACAGTGCAGCGATATTCGATCCGATGGCCAAGGGCCACACGTCAGCTCACGTGTCCAGGGGGCTCTCCGAACCGCCGTCGGAAGCATTCCTCCCATCTAGCTCGACTACTCGACTACTCGCACAGCCCGAATCCACCCGCGCCGCCTGCGCCAAAGTGAATGGACGTATGCTACCGTAGGTAGTTGCAAGAACCTGAGCTAGCTCGGAGGAAGGCGATGCGAGGTGGAGTGATCCTGTACCGCGGTTCCGGGGCCGACGCGCGCCGGTACCTCGAGTCCGATCGCTCCCGCGCCGACGACTACTACCTCGAAGGCGGCACGGCGCTGGCCGAGTTCTCCGTCGTCAACGGCAACGGCGACCTGGTCGGCGAGGGCGCGCTCACCCCCGACCAGTACGCCCAGTGGGTCGACTGGATCAATCCGCTTACCGGGGAGTCGATGGGCACGCCTCGCCATGCCGGCGACGCCCGCCACGGATCACCGCGGTTCGCCGAGATGGTCGTCAACGCGCCGAAGTCACTGTCGATCGCCGCGGCGCTGCACCCCGAGGTATCCGATGCCCTCGACGCTGCGCAGCGCGATGCCGTCGCCGAGATCCGCGTCTGGCTCGGCCAGCACTCCGTCACGCGCGTCGGCCCGCGCGGGGCGCAGCGAGTGGTGCCGGTCGAGCAGCTCGAGACGGTCGCGGTCTCGCACAAGACCTCGCGGGCCGGCGACCCGCACCGGCACATCCACTTCCAGATCGGTACGCGAGTGTGGGCGGATGCCGCGTGGCGAGGTCTCGACACGGCGGCGCTGTTCCGGCAGCAAGGCGCGATCCGTGCGCTCGGCACGGCGGTGATCGCGGCGCATCCGTACCTCGCGGCCGCGCTCGATGCGCATGGCCTCACGCTCGATCCGGTGACGGCCGAGGTCACCGAGCTGCAGCCGTTCAACGCGGCTATGAGCAAGCGCGCCGAGCAGGTTGCGCGCAACCTGACACGCTTCGAGAAGGACTGGCGTGCGGATCATCCGGACCAAGAACCCGGACCCGCCGCGATGTCGCGACTGACCGCGATGGCGTGGGATCACGAGCGGCCGCACAAGAAGCCGACCCAGCTCGGCAGCGAGGATGCGTGGCGGCGCGAGCTCGAGGCGACCGGCTATCGACCTGATCTCGAACGTGTGCAGGCGCAACGGGCCGTCGCGCTCGATGCGCTGGGCGTGCAGGATGTCGCGTCCCGCGCGCTCGATCGATGCGCGGCCGCCGCGTCGACGTGGACGGTGCACGACATCCAGGAGCATGTGTCCCACCTCGTGACCGAGGCCGGCGTGCGTGCCGACCCGACGCCGCTGCGCGAGTTCGTCACGCTCGCCACAGAGCTCGCCGAGGGGAACTGCCTGTCAGTGCTGCCGCCCGATGGGCCGCATCCTGAGCACGTCGCGCATCTGACGAGCGTGCACGTCATCGCTGTCGAGACGCGCCTGCGGGATCTGCTCACGGCCCGGGCCGAGCGGCCGCAGCAACGCACACCGGACCTGTCGCGCATTACGCAGCGACTCCAACTCGACCCGGCGCAGGCGCGTGCAGCTTCGGCCGTGGCATCTGCTCAATCGCTCGTCGTCGTGGAGGGCGCAGCCGGTGCGGGCAAGACGACGATGCTCGCCGCTGCGATCAAGGCGGCGGCCATGCACGGTCGCAAGACCCGCGTGGTCACGCCGACGAAGAAGGCGGCGGACGTTGCGCACCAGGAGCTCGGGGTTGCGGCCGACAGCGTCGCCAAGCTCGTGCACGAGCACGGGTGGCGGTGGAATCGCGACGGCGTGTGGAGGCGGCTCGCCATCGGCGACCACGACCCCGACATGGATGCCGCGTATGCCGGCCCCGCGCCATCTGCTCGGCTAACACTCGGCGAGCGGATAGTCGTCGATGAAGCGGGCATGCTCGACCAGGACACCGCTCTCGCCCTGCTGACCATCGCCGATGAGGCAGGCGCGACCGTCGCCTTGGTCGGCGACCGCGCGCAGCTCGCCGCGGTCGGACGCGGTGGCGTACTCGACATGGGGGCGCAACTCCTCCCCCGCGTGCATCGCATGACGGCCGTGCACCGATTCATCGACCCGCAGTACGCGGCGCTCACCATGCGGATGCGCCGCGGAGATCATCCGGAGGCGGTCTTTTGTCGGCTTTGCGCGCTCGGGCTCGTTTCGATTCACGTGAGCCCGGATGCGCAGCTCGAGGCGCTCGCGCGGGAGTGGCGCGAGGGTTGCGCGATGACCGTTGCGACCAACGACGAGGCGCGCGAGCTGAATGCGCGGATACGCGAGGAGCGGGTGCGGGCCGGCGATGTTGACGAGAGCCGAACGGTGACCGGGAGCGATGGGTTGAGCATCGGGCGCGGCGACTTGATTCAGACGCGTCGGAATGACTCGGGGGTTCGGGTGGCGAATCGGCAGGTGTGGGTCGTTCGGAGCGTCGATGGGGATGGCACGGTGTGGGCGACGGAGCACGCCGCTGGCCATCGGCTGAGATCAGTGCAGCTGCCTGCGGAGTACGTCGCCGAGCACACGCACCTCGCGTACGCTGCGACAGCCCACGGGGTGCAGGGCATGACGGTGGAGGAGTCTCACACGGTGGTCGGCGACGCAATGGGGGCAGCGAGCGTGTACGTGGGGTTGACGCGCGGGCGGAACGTGAACCGCGTGCATCTCGTGGCAGCGAATGCTGATGAGGCGCGGGAGCAGTTCGTGCTCGCGGCGGAGCGCGACCGCGCTGATCGCGGACTCTCTAGCGCCATAGCCGCTGCGCGAAAGTCTGTGGATAGTCTCACGCCCGAGAGCTTGAAGCGACGGTACAAGTCAGGCCCAACAAGCTACACCTACTCCAGCCGAGGCACCCCATCCTCGAGATCGCGCGAAGTCGGCCTGGGCCGATGAAGAATTCGCTCCGACGAATTCACTCATGATGGCGATTGTGCGACGGACTGGCTGCTCCGGAAAGATTCTAGCCAAACGCGCATACGGACCGAGGGTTCTCGGTTGTTGACGGGCGGCGCACCTGGCGTCCTGCTTGATTTGCACAGACCGAGATCCGGTGAGGATCGCCGCGCACACTGATTAATCAGTGTCGATCTGAAGGACGAGCCGCGCAAGGGAACCTAACCAGGCAACGCGCCAACGGCTTCACGGACCGCAACACGCAACTCACTGTTCTCCGTAATCTGCCGTCGTGCAGCTCGCTCGTAGAGCGCGAATGATCCGAAGCCCATGGCGCGCGCGACGGCCGCTCGCGCTGAACTGTCCCGAATCGAGACTTCCTTCACCATGCCTTCGTAGTCGCCTGACGCAAGAATGCTCTCGAGCTTGTCACGAATCTCATTGAATGGCGATGGCACGGAGATCTGGATGTCCTTCTCTCCGAGGACTTCAGGGATGTGGTCAACCACTTTTCGATGCACTTCCGCTAGAGCTAGCTTGCGCGCAAATCGATCGACAGTTTCCGGTTGGCTGAGCGATTGCAGCAACGCAGACTTTGCAGCGTCCATGAGCGACGTCGCGGATGCGTCGATTACCGCCGCCTGCGCTCCTGCGACCGCCTCCAGGACGCTTGAGAGGTAGTACAGACTCTCGACCTCGTTCACCGGTAGGGCGAGCACGTTCCTGCTTCGAAGCGCCGCGCGCTCGGCCTCGGATCTGCCGTCTCCATCGACGATTCCTACGGCACGCACCCAATGGAACTGCGAGCTCGCGCGGATACCGGCGACAGATTTGATTACCGAGTCGCAACCACCGGCTGGGGCGCAGGTCCAGTCGGGATATAGGACCCGGTATAGAGGTAAATCGAGACTCCCGACGTCACCCTCAATGAACATGACTTGCTTACGCCCACCGAGTATGGCTTGACGAGCGAGCTCCGAGACAACTCCGCCGTCGGCAACCAGATTTACCTCCCAGGCGGCTACGGTTTCGCCCGACCACTCGCTCCCAGTCAACGTGACGACTGTGCCGTGAGCCCCAAGTGCGGATGCAAGCTCGAGGTCATGCGTCAACAACACAAACGCTGCATCCGAGCGTTCAGAGACGATTGCATCCACCAGCCCTGCGGAGATGGATCTGTGAAGGTGCCTCTCGGGCTCGTCGATCACGATCACCTGCCCTACTGGCGCGGTTAGGACTTCCGCTGCCAATAAGAGCGCGCTCTTCTCACCGTCTGACATGTGGAAGATCGGAAACTCGACCCCCAAGTCGGAATGGCGCGCCATGAAGGTCTGAGATGCGGTTAGCGCGATCGAAATGTGTAGGCCGGCGTTCGCAAGGATCCGGTTCAACTTTGGAAGGAGCCGTTCGCCAGCTTCGCTGAGAACCTCGTCTCTTGTTCGCCCTCCGTCGTACATCTCAACGGCTTTGCGGTTTTGATCGTTGATCATCCCGAGGAGGTCGAAGAGCGCAATGTTGGCTCGATTCCCATCGAGGTGATCCGCGTACCTCGAGTCGCTCCTTCGATCCCACTGTTCAGCGTTTTGACCGTGCCGCTCTCGCTGAGCGGGATTAATCTCTGGCCCCGACGAACTGAACCAGATCTTTCGGTGGGCAATAAGCCTCCGGACGGTGCCCGAGGGCATCTGTGCGACCAGCCATGTCGCGAGCGCAGACTTGCCGGCGCCGTTGGCCCCGACGATCGTCGTTACGCGCCCCGCGTGCGCCGTGATTGCAACGGCGGCGCTATCTCGGGCGGGTACCGACCACGTCATCGCTGGTGGCACTGTCGTTTCCGGCATGTCTTGATTGGGCGCAGTCACAATGGCGATCGTACGGCCAACCACTGCAACTACTCGTCGCCCAGCGCCTAACCGCAACCCAGCAGGACAGGGCGAACCATCGGCCCCAAATCACGACATCGCGCTGCAGACTGCCGGGTTGTTCGTCTTGCTCTTGGTCCGAGACTTGCTCCTGTGGGTCCTCATCCCCGTCGGATTCATCGCGTGGCTGTTGACCGGCTGGATCGTTGGACGTCAAACTCGGCTCCGTCATCGGCTGGCTCGACCTGAATCTGATCGCCGTACTTCAGCGAATTCTGATTCGGGAACGAAGCAGCGACAAACCGTCGATGGAAAGTCCTCAGTCTTCGAACGATTCGATGGGCATAGCTCGCTTCGGTCGGGCCTCCGCAACGGAGAAGCGGGAGGCAACCATAATCCGATGATCGTCGTCGAGATTCCGGCTGGACTTGCCTGGCAGGTTCCACGCGACTGATGCCGATCGCGGGTTATCCAAGTGCTCGATCCCAAGCGTCAGAGGGGCTCGACAGACCCGCCTTCGAGCCAGACTTCAGCGCGACGGTTCAGCGCATTGAGCAGCACAAGCCCATTGACCAGGTCCTCCCTTGGAATCTGCTGCCCGTGTGCGACAGCGTTGCGAAGGTCGCGGACGGTCCGGATTTGTGGCTCGAAGTCTGCAATGAACGCCCGTTGCAGACTTCGAGTGCGTTGACGAACTTCCGCATCTAGCGGATCGTTCTCGCGGAGACGACCTGGTCGAAGGTCAAGCCGTCCGCTGAGCAATTCCCACTCCCGGATGACCGTCGTCTGGAGCTTGTCGTCACTCATGTTCTCGAGCGGGCCGCGCCCACTTTGCGCTTCGGCCCCGAACTCACCTGCCTCAGTTGCCTGTCGCTGGATCCGTTCCGATTCTGTGGGCGTCCATTCGCGACCGAAGTAGATATTGTTTGACGCCGAGGCATTCGAGAACGCGAAGGTATCGATTCGGGCCTGAAGTATCTGAATGGTCGTGGCCAAACTTTCCGCTTTCTCCTTCGCATCAGTTGCTTTCTGGGCAGCCTCTGCGACTTTTCGCTTGAGAGTCACACCCCCCACAGTGAGCTCTGTTAGGTCCGGCCAGAGGAGCAGGCCAACGAGTAGGAGGAGAAGGATGAGCGAAGCACTGGTCAAGGATGGCGGCGCACACGCGATCACCGTGGATACGTCACCGTTGGCGGCGGTCGTCGTCGTTTCTGAGCACTCTCGATATCTGGAAGCTATGACAGTGATCACGGCGCATATCGCCGCGACCGCGAGCGCCCATCTGATCCAGCGCCAAGCGGTTCCCGAGGATGACTCTCTCGTCGTGGTCTCGTCACGGGTTGCCTCATCGGTCACTGCGCAATCTTGGCCAACCCACCGGGGCCTTCGCAACCATGCATTCCGCGAGGAGCCGCGGCTGTCGTCCGCAGAGAGCGACATCATGGAACCCCGAGGCTCCGCTAAACGAAATCATCATCGATAGCGGGGCTGCTGCCGCCCGAACTAGAGAAGCGCGAAGAAGACACCAACCACCGCGCCGGCGAGCGCGACAACGGCTGCAACGATGCTAAACGCGTGCTGGAACCGATCAATCTGGCGAAGGCTCTCTTTCGCCTTCTCATTGACGGAGTATGGGACTGGGATCGGCTCGCCACCGGCGAACGAAACAAGAATCGTGTCCAGATCCCGAGTTGACACGTCCTTGTACTCTGAGCCGCCTTCTGCGCGCAGCGTCTTCCGTCCCTTGCTCCGAGCGACCGCACGAATGACTAGGAGAAGGGTCACGTAGACGATCAGAACGACGAGAAACAGCCCAAATCCGATGAGGGCCGGGGCCACCATGTCCCAGGTTAGGACCCCGGAGAGTGCGGCCCAGATGAGCGCGGGCACGCCGACGATAAGGATTGTCAGTACGCCCGCGATGGTGCGCGCTGCAACCTCGCGCCAAAAGGCCCGCTCCACGGCCCACTCAGCTGGCCAGTTCCAAGCACTCGACTTGCCGGGCGGCTCGTTGCTAACGGTCACCGCATCAGCGTACTGATCGCCCGCGTTGTACCGTCGCACAACGCATCCATACCGCAATGTGGACGGGCTCTGATCTCGCATGCGCAGTCACGCGTTGCACTCGACCGCCTCTTCTCGACCGACGACAGCACGAGAAGGCAGCGTGACGTGACAAAGTCGACCGACGGCGCGGGCACTCTCTCGTCTGTAAGCATCACCCGGCAACGGTAACTTCGGAGCATGGCAAAACCGCTCGGAGCCTTGTCGGGCTGGCTAAACGAAGACACCTGGCCTCGAGTGCTGTGCCCGGAATGCCTGGAAGGCACGCTAGCGCTCAAGTCGACGACCCAATACCCGGACGCGAGATCGCGCGCTCACATCGAGTTGGTCAGGCGCCACTTGGACGGCCCCGACGAGCTCGGCGGAAGTTTCACCGGTGTGCTCGAATGCGACAATCACGGCTGCAAACGCGAGGTGGCTATTGCTGGCGACTGGGCGTACTCATGGTCCTTCGACGACGTTCAAGAACGCGAACGTCTCACGGATTTCTTCGTGCTGCGTCACATCAGCCCCGCTCCGCAGCTGCTGCTCACGCCACAACGCACACCAACAAAGGTGGTCGAAGCCATCGCAATGGCGTCCTCAGTGCTCTGGACGAGTCCGGACTTGGCGGCTACCCAGCTTCGACTGGCCGTCGAGGAGTTGCTCACCGCGCGCGGTGTGAAGCGAACGTTCATCACCGCCAAACGAAAGCGAAAGCGACTTTCAGCCCAGGAGCGATTGGACATCTTCGCTAGCACCCACCCGGAAGTAGTTCACGCGCTCGAGGCCGTGAAGTGGATCGGGAACACTGGAACCCATGAGAGCGGGCTGTCCATAGATGATGTGGTGACAGGTGCGAAGTTTCTCGAACTTGCGTTACGACGTCTGTACGACACGAACGAGGCCGACCTTCTAGCGACGGCAAAGGACATCAACCGGCGGCGAGGATTGCCTCGGGTCCGATGAGGCCTGGTGTTTGGCGACCACGATCACGTGGGCCATGCGCCTCAATGTCGCGCCCGTTTAGGCACATGGAGTGCCTCGGAAGCGAGATCTTGTGCCATTAATGTGCCATTAAATGCGCGAAAACGAACTGAAACTAACTGGGACCATTCAGCAGAATCCCTGATCAGCGCGATATCCCGTCCATAAGAATTGAGCGAAAATGGCCCAGGCTCACTGAAAATCGAAAGGTCACCGGATCGATGCCGCTCGGAGGTCCCTGCTCCCCTCAGATGAGCCCGACCAACGCGAAGTAGTCGAGCAGCGGGTCGTCGGGATCGCGACCGTCCGGGTCGATCAGGTGGGTGCGCACGATCTCGTGATTCGGGTTGGCGGGGTCGTACAGCGGGGGCGCGTCCGGCGCCGCGAGGTCGTCGCCCAGGTAGGCGGGGTCGTAGGGCTGGATCGCGTGCAGCCGGGCGAGCCGGCCCTCGGCGGCATCGCGGAGCAGCTCGAACCCGCGTCGGGGGTCGACCACGAACGGCCCGCCGCCCGGCCCGAGGCGCAGGTGCTCGCGCCAGAGCTCGACCCGCAGGTTGCGGGCGTACCGGCGCGCACCGCGCACGATCCGCCCGTCGATCACGTCGCAGTTGAGCTCGCTGTCGTACGTCAGGCTGCGGTACCCCATATTGCTCGACCCGATGCTCGCCCACACGTCGTCGACCATGATGTTCTTCGCGTGGACGTAGGTCGGCTTGCCGGTCTCGTTGCGCAGGTGGAAGACGAGCACGCGCTCGCGCTTCGCCTCGTCGCTGAGCCCGTGCACCAGGAACTGCACGAACCGCTTGCGCAGCTCGTACAGCACGCCGTTCGCGAACCGCGGGTCCTCCGACAGGCGCCGCGGCACCAGGATCGCGGCGAAGTCGATGGGATCGGGTCCGACCAGCCGCTGTCGCAGCGCCGCGGCGATCGTGTCGGGGTTGGACGGAACGAAGTCGAGCGGGCTGCCGCTCGCCATCAGCGCCTGGTGGTCCACAAGGTCGACCATCGTGAGGTATTGGTCCTCGAGGTAGACGAACCGCTTCGCCCGCCGGATCGCGTTGAGCCGTGCGCGCAGCGCACCCGGGTCCCCCTCATCGGGATCGACGAACGAGAAGTGCGGCACGCCCCGGGGCAGCGTGCGGTTGACCTGCACGTAGTGCGTCGCCTGCGGGATCGCGTCGAGGGTCTCGGCGGGCGACCGGGACGGGGCGTTCGTGCGTCCCTCGGCGTTCGCGTCGGGGTGCGCGTTCCACCGGAGCCGGAAGTTCGCCTCGACGTCGTCGACCGCTGGGCCCTCGATCATCGTGTGTGCGTCGTGCCATCCGTCGTTCGTGATCGTGCGGCCGCCTGCCGCGCGCGGATCCTCCCCAGGATGCTCGGGTGTGTCCCACCGCCCGAGCGCCACGTCGACGCCGCCGACGAACGCGAGCCGACCGTCGGCGTTCTGCACCACGATCGCCTTCTGGTGGTGCGAGCCGACCGTGCGCCCGACCGCGTCGAGGATCGCCTGACCGCGGCGGCCCGCCTCCTCGCGATTCAGGAAGATGACGGCGGCAGTGTTGTCCTCCCGGTGGTCGGGGGTTTCGCGCTGCTGGCGCCAGAGCAGGGCGCGCACATCGACGCCCGCCTCGATGGCGGCGCGCAGGATGCCCATCAGGTGGGCCCGGGAGTCGAATGCGGTCGGCGGCCCCGGGTCCGGCTGCCCGTCGGGCCCGGTCGGCGGCTGCAGCACAGCCTGCTCGTCGTACTCCGGCAGCGCCGGGAACGGCGCCTCCTCCGGGAAGTCGGGCAGCCACAACTCGGGCGACAGCTTCCACCCGGCGATCCAGATGCGATGGCCGCCGACGTCGGGCAGGAGCGGGCCCTCGGCAGCCGGCACCCCGCCCTCCTCCACGGCACCGAAGTCGTCGTCGCGGAACGTGCGCCGGAGTGCGCGCATCAGGTACCAGTACGTGAGCCGCCCGTCGATGAGCGCCGTCACCCGGTTGCCCTCGCTGAACCGCCGCAGCGGCTCGACTGACGGGAGGGCGGAGGGGATGCGGGCGGGGAACCACGCCTCGAGATCGAGCGCCGAGACCACGAGGTAGTCATCGGCCAGCTGCTCGCGCTCGAGCGACGGATGGGATTCCGGTGCGTCGGGCAGGGTCCCGAGCCGCACACTGGCGGCCTCGGGGACGAGGGTGACCTGCTGAAGCGCGTGCGGGTCGGCGCCATCGGCGAGTGTGGGCCCGATCCACAGCCCGGCCGCGTCGGCCGTGACGACGGCGCCGGCCGCTCCGGTGAGCGGCGGCAGCGAGAAGCGCGCCCCCGGCACCGGGCGGGCGACCTCGTCGCGCCAGTCGAGGATGAACCGCCGCGGGGTGACCTTCGGCATCGGGTGGTCGCGGACCGCGTCGCGCGACGGGATGAGCGTCTTGCCGACGATGAGCGGCGGCTCGGGGATGTCGGCGAGCTCCTGCACGCGGCGGAAGAAGAAGCCGGGGTCGAAGAGCTGCCCGAGACGGTCGGCCGCCCGGAACGTGAGCCGTCGCCACGAGTCCTGGGCGGGCGATGTGATCGGCAGGTCCCCCGGGTCACCCGCCGCGGCCTCCCCGATGACCCGGCCGGCCCGCGCGAGGATGCGGATCTCACCGGCCAGGAATGACTGGACCATCTCCGCGCGGTCGGCCGCCGTCACGTGCGGGTCGGGACGGGCCTGGGCGACCAGTGCCCCGATCGCATCGTCGAGCGTCAGCAGGTCGACGTTCTCGTAGAGCAGGTGCCCGAGCGCCGGGCGACCGCCGCGGCCGGTCTGCGTCAGCTCGACGAAGTAGCTGCCGTCCTCGGCCATGCGGTCGAGGTTCGAACGCAGCGTGGAGAAGACCTCGAGCACGAGCGTCGCGTCCTCGACGACGAGCGGCGAGCCGTCGCGCGCGACGAGTCCGGGCACCGCCTGCCCCGCGGCGACGAAGCGGAGCCAGCCGTGCGTGACCGCGATGAGCGACTTGACCGGGATGGTCCCCGCAGGCCCGTCGGGCGGGTTGTAGCTCGTGCTCACGCTGTCGTCGATCCAGATGTCCAGGAGCTCGTGGCCCGCCTCCCCGAAGGTGCGCCCGAGGGCGAAGAACGGCCCGCTCCCGCCCGCCGGCGCGGGGAACGGCAGGGCCAGCTCGAGGCTGTGGATGTTCCCGGTGAACTCGGGCACGTCGCTGCCTCCTCAGGGTCCCGTGACGTCGACGATCGGGCCGTCGGCGGTGTGGCCGACCGCGTCGCGGACGCGGACGCGGTACTGGTACCCGGTGCCGGCGACCGCCGTCGTATCGGTGAACGCGTAGTCGCCGGCGGCGGCCCACGGCCCGAGCGCCCGCCAGGCGCCATCGCCCGACCGGCGGAGCACGAGGCACCGCAGCCCGGGGTCGTCGGCGGTCCACGTGAGCGACACGGAACCGGGCGCCAACGTCGGCGGGGCGGCCCATGCGGGCGGTTCGGGCGGCCCGGTGACCGGCACCACGACCCTGAGGCGCTCCGATGCCGGCGAGCGACGTCCGTGGTCGTCCTCGGCGACGAGTCGATAGAACGTCGGATGTCCCGGCCGCACGGTCGCGTCGACGTATCGCGCGAGCCGCCCGGGCCGCCGGTCGCCCGGCGGCAGCTCCATCACGGAGGTGACGACGCCGGTGGCATTGCGCGCCAGCACCACGCCGGTCACGACGCCGCCGCCCTCCTCCTGCGGCGCGGCGAACAGCGGCGCCATCGAGCGCACGTCCTCGGCACGATCGACGTCGTCGGTGCGGTAGAGCCGGTAACCGTGGAGGGCCGGCGAGGCATCCGGATGCCACCGGAGCTCGACGCCCCCGCTCGCCGGGAAGGCGACGTCCGCCCACGACGGCGCCGCAGGGGGCAGACCGGGCACGTCGACGACGACGCAGGTCGCGATCGACGCCGGCGGCCAGGGAGCGAGGTTGCCTGCCGAGTCGACGGCGCGGACGCGGTACACGAAGCGGTTCCGCACCGCGCCGGGGAGCGCGTCGCGATGACGCGTCGGCCCGGCCAGGCCCGGAACCGGGGTCGCCGTCACGATGCGGAACGCCTCGACGTGCGACGGGTCGAGCGCGAGCTGCTGGAGCTGGAGGCGCTGCTCGTGGTCGGGCCTCGCCCGATGGTCGGCGAGATCGATGCCCGCCACCGCAAGCAGGTCGAGGTCCGCGGCGCGGTACACCTGGTAGCCGACCCCTGCTTCGCCGGGCCACTCGACGGTGAACCACGACGCGCCGTGGTAGTCCGCCGCCGTCGCCAGGTTCACCGGCGGGTAGACGATCTGCGGCACCTCGGGCGGCGCCCGGTGCACGGCGACCGCCGACGCCGGCGGCGCGATCCTGCCCTGGTTGCCCGCGGCGTCGACGGATCCGATCCCGAACGAGGCGACCGCGCGCGGACGCTCGCGGGTCGGCTCGAGGGAGACGCCGCGGAGGGTCATCCGATAGTGCCAGTGGACCTGGCCGTCGACCGGCTCCGAGACGCGGGTGACGTCGACGTCGGCGGGCGTGAGCCCGTCGGGCAGCGGGCCGCGCACGCTGCCGTCGACGGCGACCCGCAGTGCGCGGGGCGGTGCGACGGGCTCGACGAGGAACCCCTCCCAGTCGACGGGCCACTCGAACGACCGGAATGCGGGATGCGGCGACCGCGCGGGATGGGTGGCCGTCGGCGACGTGCCGCGGCCGAGCCGGAACGCCGTCGGGCCCACGAGCGGCGGCGCGGCGGGATTCGCCCGGACGCGGAACGTGAGCGCGCCCCCGACGGTGGTGATCGTCACGACCGGGCAGTCCTCGCCCTCGCTGCGCAGCGCTCCGAGGTCCACGCCCGCCTGCGGCACCGGGAAGTCGGGACCCACCGGGGCGAGGTCGGTCGCGACCTCGAACTCCCCCGGCGCGACCGCGGTCACGCCCTCGATCCGCCCGAGCACGTGGTTCAGCGCCCCGGGCCTCAGGTAGAGCCGGAACTCGTCGAGGTCCGGGAACTGGAGCTGCCGACTCGCCGGCCACGTCCACCGGAGCAGCACGGCGGAGCGGCGCGGGGCGCCCGGCGCGACGTCGCGGTTCGCCCAGGCGAGCAGGGCGCTGCCGCTGCGATCGGGGTCGTCGGGGGCCGCGTACTCGGCAGCCAGGTTGAGCGGCGGTCCCGGCGCGACCTCGTCACGGACCAGCAGCCCCGCGGGCCCCGAGGGGATGCTCGTCCGGCCGAACAGGTCGCGCCCCCGGACCCGGTAGTGGAAGGTGCCGTACCCGGGACCCCGGTCGACGAAGAATCCGCTGGCGAACGCCGGGTCGCCGGACTCGGGGTCGGCGATGACCGCCGGGACGACCTCAGGCTCACCGCCCGGCTCGAACACCCGGCGGGAGACGAGTCGGTACGGTCCCGCGTCGGGGGCGTCCGCGTCGGTCCGTTCGACGAGGTAGGCGATCGGGCTGCGCACGGGGTCGGTGAGGTCGCACGCCGTGGGGCGCCGCCAGGCGACCGTGACGTCCATCTCGAACGGGTTGAGCACGCCGTCGGGCCCGACGTGCGCGGCGCCCGGTCGGGCGGTCGCGGCCACGCCGATCGGGGCGGGCAGCCCCGGCTGCGCCTCGAGGCCGCGATCGTAGGCGACCCAGCACAGGCGGACGTGCTCACCGTCGATCGGCCACCCCGCCTCGACCTTGTAGTCGTACCGCTCGGTGTCGTCATCCGGGCGGTGCACGAAGGCCAGTCCGACGACGCGGGCGAAGTACGGGTCGGCGGCGGCCGTGAGCACATCACGGACCACGTCGTAGCGCCAGCTCGACTCGTCGTCGGGGTCATCCGAGGCGAGCCGCACGATGAACTGGCCGCCACCGGCGACCGCCTGCTCCAACGCGGTGCGGAGCTCGTCGAAGTCGGGCCCGAGCAGGCGCGCCTCGAGGTCGGCCCGGCGCGGCGCATCCGGCGGGAGGTCCGCCTCGTCGGGCAGTCGGCTGCGGGCGACATCGCGCGCGTCGCCGCCGACCGGGAGCAGGATCGGGCCCTCCAGGCGCTTCCAGTCGCGTTCGCAGTCGTCGGCGGGGATGGGGCTCCACAGGGCGCCCACCACGACGGCCGCGCACCCCGAGACCCGGACCTCGTCGATCGCGTCCGCGTCGACCGTGACCCGGAACGGCGTGCAGCTCGTCGCGGCGGGCTGGAAGCCGATCTCCTCGAGCCGGTCGAGTGCGTCGCGACGATCCGCGCGAAGGAGCGCCATCAGGTCGATCCCGGCGCGCCGCCGAGTGCGGGCATGGCGTCCGGGCAGCATGAACTCCGCGGCATCCAGCGCCGAGAGATCGCCCGCGACGTCGGAGCCGACGAGTCGGCGGAGGCAGGCGCCACGGCCGACGGCGGCGCAGTCGGATACCCGGCCGGCGTGCAGCGCGCGCACCGACACCCCGCCCCGCTCGGCGAGCCCGAACAGCGTCACCGAGCGGGTCGGCGACGGCGCGCTGCCGAAGCTCGGCCGGAAGCGCAGCACGAGCGGCACGTCGCCGAGCTCGAGCCCCGCCTGCCCGCATCGACGGCCGGGCACGAGGCGCTCGCCGTCGGCGCGGTGGACGGTGACCCCGCCCTCCACGCCGGCCGGTGCGGGCTGTGTCTCGAGTTGCTGGGCGAGGTGGGCGAACGAGACCTTCCGCTGCTCGCCGCGATCGGCGCGCCGATGCCAGAGCGTGAAGCCCTCGACCGGGAAGCCGAGGTCGGGGTCGAAGGACCACCGCAGGTGCACGCCGTCCTGTGCCTCGGCGTCTCCGACGAACCCTGCCGCGGTGAGCGTCAGTCGCGGATCCTGCGGGCGATGCTCGGCCATGTCACGCCTCCGGGTCCACGAGGTCGGTCGGTGCGCCGGGCACGAGGAAGGACCAGATCGCGACCTCGTCGGTCGGGTCGCCCTGGCGGCTGAGGTCGGGCAGCCCGGGAACCCCGGTGAGCCGGTGGGTCGCCCGCAGGCGGTACGAGCCGGTGGGGAATGCCACCGGCTGCCCAGCGGTGTCGACCGGGACGACCCATGAGCGGGTGCCATCGGCAGAGCGGACGAGGCGATGGGCCACGGGCCGCCAGGTCACGATCGTGGTCGGGCCGGTCGGCCCGTTCGGACCGGTCGGGCCGAGCACGACCTGGATCGTCTTGCGCTCGAGGGCGAACTCGGTGCGCTCGGACGCGAACAGCGGCTCGGGGCTCGCGATGGCGAGCGCGCGCGCCTCGAAGGCTGCCGGCTCGCTCCACAGCATCGTGACCTCGGGCCGTTCGGGGATCGCCCGGACGCCCATTCCGAGGTCGGCACCGATCGCAAGCCACGCATCGTCCTCGCCACCGCGATCCGCGAACCGACCCAGTCGGCCGGCCAGCGCGCCGAGGTCGGCGGTCGCGGACAGCCGCTCGTGCCAGGGCTGTTGCCGGATCGCGGCCAGGTGCTCGGCGAAGGTGCGGTACCGGCTCGTGACGAAGTTCCAGCGGTAGACCGGCGCCGGCAGTCCGCCGCCGCTCACGCGCACCTCGTAGGCGGTCGACGTCGCCAGGCGCGTCCGGTAGATCGTTTCGTCGAAGCCCGCGATGGTGTCGAGGTCGACGCCCACGCACGCAGCGGTCTGCAGCCGCTCCACGAGGACGGCGGTCTCGCCGGTGATCGCGGGCGTCACGGTGCGCCGGCGCTCGACCTCGGGCTCGACGTGTCGGCCGTCGGCGGTGAAGAGGTCCGCCACGAGCAGGCCGCCCGCCTTCTGGTACATGGCCTCGACGTACGGCTGGCCATAGGTGATCCGCAGATCGTAGTCGGCGTACCAGGGCCGGTCGCCGTCGCCCGGCGCGATCGAGGCCACGTACGGCGAGAGGTCGGCGGGCGCGCCGCCCGTCGCGACGGTGAGGACCTCGGTCGCCGTCCCGTCGTCGGTCCAGGTGCCGTCGAGCGCCTGGGCGCGCTCGGTCCGGATGTCCAACTCGATGCGGTACGCGGCGTGGGGCTCGTGCACGAGGTGCGCGCCGAAGCGGTCGGTGTCGGTCTCGGGCTGGTCGACGGTGAGCGGGCCGAGCACGTGCAGCCAGTGCAGCCGCTGCTCGCGCGCCTCCTCGTCGTCCCGCATCGCGCCGACGGTCGTGTAGCAGAAGCGGGAGAGCACCGGGACGGATCGGAGCGGCCGCTGCGGGTCGCCGCGCGCCTCCACCCGGATGACCACGCGGTGGAACGGCTGTACGTCGGACGTGATCTCGAACGTCGGGCCGTCCTCGATGACGGTCGCCACCACCGCGCTCCCGTCGAACGCCTCGACGACGAGCACCGTGAGGTCCTTGTCGTGCTCGACGCGCCCGCGCGCTCGCACGCAGGGCTGCAGGTCGACGGCGACGGCCCAGGTCACGGCGCCGCCGGCGACCGGCCCCGAGGTCGCGTCGCTGCCGTCCTCGCCGCCCAGGATCGCCGTCCGCGCAAGGCGCAGCACATGGTCGGCCTCCTGCGCGCCGCCCGCCGCGATGATGGCAAGCGGCACCTGCACGACGTCGATGCCCTGGAGCGCCGGGTCGCGCGACAGGTCGGGCCACGGCGTGAAGACGACCGCGCCGATGGCGGGATCCGGCTGGTAGCGCAGCTCGGGGTCGACGACGCCGAGCGGGACATCGTCGAAGTCGAGGCACCGCTCGAGCGGGGGCAGTGTCCCGCAGGGCCATCCGCCGTAGTCGTCGAAGAACAGGTCCGCCCAGGAGCGGCGCTCGGTGCGTCCCGGCCACGCGAGGTTGCCCGCGGCCGGGAACGGCGAGAGACCCCACAGCACGAGGCTCTCGGCCCGCGGGCCGTTCGCGTCACCCGGGCCCACGGTCCACTCGCCGAAGAGGTCCTCGGTCGCGGGATGCGGGGAGCCCGCCGCCGGGGTGACCTGCACTCGCACCGCGACGAGCGTGTACCGGTAGTACACCTCGCCGACGCGATCGGGATGCGCGAGGTCGACCGGGGTCGGCGCCCCCGCCCACGTCGAGCGCATCGGACGCTGGAACGTGATCGCGACGCGGCCGTCGAGCGGCATCGACACGTTCGCGACCATCGACGTCTCGCGCTCGTAGAACCGCTCGCCCACGACGCTGTAGCCCGGGCTGACGCTCGCGCCGTCCACGAGCGGCGTGATCGGCGGAGGCATCCCGCTGGCGTCGCCCCACTCGATCGGGATCTCCTTCGAGATGTCGGGCAGCGGCCACGGCAGGCCGACCTTGATGCGCACCTTGCCGCCGAAGTACTCGTCGTCGTCACCGACCGGCGCCTCGAGCGCGAGCAGGGCGTCGAGCAGGAGCTCGAACCCGATCCCGAAGACCTTGATGCTCGCCTCGCCCTGCAGCGAGACCTCCGCGAGGAAGTAGACGGGGCGCACCGAGAGTGCGAGGTCGCCGGCGATCCACAGCGCGAGCACGCCGCGCACCGGGCCCCACTTGCCGCGCTTGTCGATGCCGGTGCGGTAGCCGATCGCGACCGCCGTGCCGGGGAACACGCGGTCGGCGAGCTCGAGGTCGCGGCCGCTCACGACGAGGTACGCGTCCCAGTCGAGCAGGCGCAACGCCCTGGCGCGGACGCGGCGGCTCACCGGCTCGGGCCATCCGATGGCGACGTGCCAGTCGCGGGGCCGGCTGCTGTAGAAGACCTCGCCGGCCGCGTCGACGTCGAGCAGCAGACCCGACTCGGGGAGCTTGTAGTCGAACTCGAGCGCCACGAGGAAGTCGCCCTGGTCCCAGTCGAGGGCCGCAAGCCCCCGGATCGTCGTCGAGCGCGGCGGGCCCTTGTGCGGCTCACGCGTCTTCAGGAGCCGGAGGCGTCCTTCGATGAAGACCACCGGACCGGGTGCGGTGACCGCCAGCAGGGCGCGCAGGCTCCACGCCTTGCCATCGCTCGATCCGATCGTGACGCCGGCGCCGGCAGCCCACGCGTCCTCGGCCGGCACCCACTTCCGCGCGTTCAGCACCGAGTGCGGGCCCGGCGCCGGGACGTACCAGTGCTCGTACCACGAGAAGTCGTCGCCCCGGTCGCCGGTCAGGGCCTTGTCGGGCGCCACGTTCACGCCCGCGAGCAGCGCCGCCCCGAACCAGGAGACGGACGAGAACACGGGGATGCCGCTGCCGAACTCCGCGTCGAGGGCGACGAAGCCGAACCGCGTGCCGTCCTTCGTGCCGAACAGGAGGGACCCCTGCAGCTTCACGCCGACGCCGCTCGCGATCGCGAGCGTGACGTCGCCACGGAAGATGCGGTCGGCCGGGTCGGCGATGCCGTCGGGATCACTGCCCGTCGTCATCGAGACGAACCCGTGCGCGTCGAAACCCGCCCGGTGCAGCTCGACCTCGATGCCGTCGAACGCGAGGCGCGTGCCCGACGGTCCGCCGTAGTAGACGCGGAGGCCCTTGACGGATGCCGCGGGGCCGATGCCGCGCCCGAGGTCGACGGAGGCGTCCATCCCGATCCAGTCCTCGGGCCCCTCCGACCCGAACCCGACGCGCGAGATCTGCACGGGGAACGCGGCGAGCCACGTCCGCGCGGCCTCGTTCAGGGCGAGCCACAACCCGCTCGGCAGGATGAAGCGGAAGTCCGGAGCCACCTGCAGTCGGAGGTCGGTGAACTCCCCGCCGAACGCGGCCTCGGCCACCGTCGCGGCGGGGCCGATCTCGACGCGCCCGTCGAGGATGAGGTCCCAGAACCGGGTGTCCTTCGGGTAGTCGGTGCCCGCTCGGCCCTGGTCGGGCTTCGCGCTGACCCCGAACTTCGTCACGCCGAGGCGGAGGTAGAGCCGTTCCTGGCCCGGCGGCACCGAGTCGTCGTGCTCCTTGACCGTCAGCACCTCGAGCTCGTCGAGGCGCGGGGGCGCGCCGGGCCCGGTCGGCTGGACGCCGGCGATCGAGCCCATGAACCCGACCGACTCGGGGAAGTCGAGGCCCGGGTCGTTCGTGATCTCGAGGTCGAGGTACACGACCCGCTCGTCGAAGAACGGCAGCTTCACGGCGGCCTGGACGAGGCCCTGGACGAGCTCGCCCTGACGGAACGCCAGCCGGTACGAGCGCACGGCGAAGCTCTGCGCCGACATGTCGGGATCGAGGTCCATGATCGCGGTCGCCGTGCCCGTGACGCCGCCGTTGCCGATGAACCACCGCTCGAGCTCGATCCGCTCGGGCAGCGAGTCGACGAGCGTGTTCAGGTTGAACACCTCCGCCGTGCGGAGGTACACGCCCTTCCAGTCGTCCTCGAGGTCGAACTCGGCGGGGTCGATCGCGTCGGGGAGCGGCTGCGCATCCGACAGCCGGAGCACGAGGTCCTGCGCCGCGATGACGACTCCCGATGAGCCGATCTGCGCGTACGGGAGGTCGAGGTCGCCGAGCGCCGCGAAGTCCACCCCGTCCTCGGTGTCGATCACGAGCGCGGTGCGGAAGGTGAGTTGCGTCGCCGTGCGCGTCGGGTCGGGCTCGAAGCCCTTCCCGAGGTCGCCGGCATCCTTCGGTCGCATCGGCGGCAGGTCGTCCGGCGCGAACCTCAGGCCGAGGTCGACCTCCGGCAGCACGAGTCGGTACGGCCCCGGCCGCCCCTTGAGGAAGATGTCGAGCGCCTGTTCGGCGAGGCCACCCTCGACCTCGCCCGACGCAGGACCGAAGTCGATCTCGAACGGGAAGGCCGACAGGTTCGGGCCCGGCTGGCCGAGCACGAGGGCCATGCCCTCGACGACCACGAGGTCGAGCACGAGTTCGTCCCAGAGCGCAAGGGTACCCACGACGCCGAGCTCGCCCTCGTATTCGACGAGCTCGAAATCGGTGACTCCAACCAGCTGGCTGACCCTTCCGAGCATCCCCACGTCGCTCGGCGCCAGCAGGTCGTGAGGCCAGTACGGCAACAGGTCAGCGGCTGGGAGGAAGTACGGCACCCCCACGGGCGTCACGATACTCGCCTCTGTCGTACTGCGGCCAGCGAACATCCGGCGGTACGAAAGCTGCGAGTTTCGTCTACGCCCTGACGCTCGGCCGTCAGTGCGCGTAGGTTTGCGTTATATCGCGTGTTCGACCTGTGGAGAGGTGGTCGTCGTGGACGTCCTCATCTGGGTGCTCGTCTCACTCCTGGCCATGGTCGCCGTCTCCGTCACGACGGTCGTCCTCATCATCCGAGCGCTGGTCAGAAGAGCCCGCCGCAACCGCGCACTCACCACCGCGGCCCTGCGAACTCGCGCCCAGTTCAGCTCGGGGCCGCGCAGGCAGGTGCTCAGGCTGCGAATCCGGCTCGACGAGGTCCTCGCCAGCGGACGGGCGGCGGCCGACCTCGCCGCCCGCGGCGATGGACCACGCGGCGACCTGCCGAAGCTCTTCCGACGCATCGAGCACGAGGGTGCCGCCCTCGAATTGCAGCTGCGGCTGATGGAGAGCGAGATCGATAGGGGCGTACTCACGGCGGAGCTCGCGGCCGCCGGCCATCGCGTCGAACAGGTCGCCGGCTTGGTTCGCCGGCTCCGTTCGGCGGTCGCTTCGGGGCTCGAAGGCGTCACCGACGACATGCTCACCGAACTGCGCTCCGATATCGACAGGGAGGTCGTCGCACTGCACGCGGGCGTCGAGGAGTTGCGCACCCTGAATGGACGTGATGGACCCGCTGCACCGACCGGCATCAGCCGGCCGACCGGCACCAGCCCCACCGGGATCGGGTCGACCGGCACCAGCCGACCGACCGCTTCAACCGCACGAGACAAGGAGACCCGCTCATGAGCAACAACACGTCGCGGATGCGAACGATCTTCCGAAGCAAGACCTCCAAGGCCCTCGACAAGATGGAGGACCCGCGCGAAACACTCGATGACAGCTACGACCAGCAGGTGAAGTTGCTGCAACAGGTGCGTCAGGCGCTGGCCGAGGTCGCGACGGCGAAGAAGCGCATCGACCTGCAGGGCCAGGAGATGGGCGCCCGCTACCAGCGGCTGGCCGGTCAGGCCCGCGAAGCGCTGAGTCAGGGCCGCGAAGACCTCGCCCGCGCCGCGTTGGAGCGCCGCTCGTTGATCGAGCGCCAGGTGGCGAACCTGCAGCAGCAGTTCGCGTCGTTGCAGAAGCAGACCGAGCAGTTGGAGGCACGGGAGCGCCAGCTCTCCGAGCAGGTCGCGGCGTTCCGCGTCGAGAAGGAGACGATCAAGGCGACCTACACGGCTTCCGAAGCGCAGGTGCGGGCGAACGAGGCCGTCGCGGGCATCGGCGCGACGATCAGCGACGTCGGCACGAGCCTCGAACGCGCACGCGACCGGGTGGCCCAGATGCAGGCTCGCGCCGCCGCGACCGACGAGATGCTCGCGAGCGGTGCGTTGAAGGACCTCACCGCCGCGCCCGACGCCGACATCGAGCGACAGCTCGCGGCGCTGAGCGCGCAAGCAGAGGTGGACCGCCAGTTGCAGGCGATGAAGGATGCGGACTCCGCATCCGCGCCTGGGCGTTCCGGCGGCGCAGACGGAGACGGAGACGCGTGGTTGAGCATCGGGCAGGGACCGACCTCCGCCTAATCCCCTTGCAGGAGGCCGTCGTCACGGCGCCGGATCGACCATCGACCGCACCGGCTCCGCTGACGCGCGCCGCGGGCTGAACACCCACGTGCGGTAGATGACGAAGCGGAAGGCCGCACCCAACGCGAGACCGACGACGTTCGCCGCGATGTTGTCGGCCAATCGCGACGTGAAGCCGAGCACGTAGTGCGACACCGCGAGGCATCCGATCGCGATCGCACCGCCCGCCAGGCTCACGAGCGCGAACTCGACGGCCTCGCGCACGACGTCGGTGCGACGCGTCTCGCGGAACGTGAACGTGCGGTTCCCGATCCAGTTCGCGATGATCGCGAGCGTCGTCGAGATCGCCTTGGCCACGATCGGGCCGCCGTCGACGTTCGAGGAGAGCACGGTGGCCGTGAGCAGGTTGAACACGGCGACGTCGAGAAGCCATCCAGCTCCGCCGACCGCGACGAACGTCGCTGCCTGCCTGCTGAGCCGCCCCGACGGCGCGGTCACGGCTTGACCATCTCGTAGATCACGACGCGGTTCACCGGGATGGCGCGCTCGACCGAGAAGCCGATCGATCGGAGCGTTTCGAGTTCGGGCCCGTGCCGGCCCTCCATTACGGCCCAGACGCGGGCGTGCTCACGCACGTCGTCGACCTCGTCGAGAGGCGTGACCGAGTCCCACAGCCCGGTCGTCGTGGCCAACGGTGCCCGCAGGGCGACATCATCGAGCCCGGCGAACCGGTCAGGGTACAGGTTCAACGCGAGCCGGGGCTTTCTCGACGGCCGAACCGACTCGTCGAAGACGATCGCATCACCCGCCGAAGCAGTGGCCGCGATCACGTCGGCGGCTTGGCGGAAGTCGGCGCCGCCCTTGCCATAGGGGCCGCGCTGGGCGAGATACCCGGGCACCGCGACGGCCGCGATGACCACGAGACCGACGAGCGGCACGATGCGGCGAGCGCCCTCGCGCCGACTCAGTTCGGCGACGACGACGCCGAGCCCGCGCAGCCCGACCGCGAGCAGCACGGCGAGCGCCGGCGCGCAGAACGACAGGTAACGCGGGTTGTAGGTCGGTGCGACCCACGCGTCGACCGCGAACAGCGCTGC
Organism: Agromyces cavernae; assembly: GCF_021044935.1. Lineage (GTDB taxonomy): Bacteria > Actinomycetota > Actinomycetes > Actinomycetales > Microbacteriaceae > Agromyces > Agromyces cavernae. The sequence continues at coordinate 986,834 of NZ_JAJNMP010000001.1, read as the reverse complement.
CGTCGGCACGGCGATCCATACCGAGGCGATGACGACGATGGGCCGTGATCCCCGCATCGCGGGAACGAACGCGACCGTGGCGACCGCGGCGAGCACGAGCAACCACCCCGCGGCAGCGAACCACTCGGCGCTGCCGAACCACTGGCCCACCATCACCGATTCGGCGCTCGCATAGTCGCGCCGGGCGAGGAACGAGACCTGTGCGCTCTGCGACGTGCCGGCGAGGATGATCGGCCCGGCGAGCACTGCTGCAAGCACGGATGCCGCGAGCCACCGCAGCACCGTCGACCGCGTGCCGCGCAACATCATGACGACCGCGAGCTGCACGAACCCGAGCAGCGCGAGGTAGAGGTAGAGGTAGAGGGCCGCGGCGAACGCCGCCGCGTACGCCGCCCACACGAGCCATCGCTGCTCATGGCGCCGCACGAGCGCGACGAACCACACGGTGAGCCAGACCGCTGCCGCCATCGCGAACGGGTACGAGCGTGCCTCGATCCCCATGCGCGTGGCGACCGGGAGCACCGCGAGCACCACGCCTGCGAGGATCCCCGTCGATCGTGCGCCGAGTCGACTGCCGAGCACGACCGTCCCGGCGACGGCGAACCCGATGGCGACGGCACTCGGCAACCGCACGAGCGCCTCCGACGTGCCGACGAGTCCGGTCCATCCGTGCAGGAAGACGTAGTAGAGCCCGTGTACCGCATCGACGTGCGCGAGCATCGCGAACAGGCTCGGCAACGGACGGCCGGCAGAGACGACGCTCGCGGCCTCGTCGCCCCAGTACGACGGGGTTCCCGCTCCTGCGAACACCAGCACGGCCGCAGCCGCCCCGAGGAGCGGTGCGGCGAACCGCGCACTCCATTCGAGCGTTCGGTTGCGCGATCGAATCGGGGTTACCGCGCCTTCGGCGTCGCTCGCCGATGCCTCGGCAGGGTGAACGTCGGTGGCAGCGAGCAGCGAGCGCATCGACAGACCCCCCTCCGTCGGGGCCAATCGTCCTCGGGTGACCTGAAGCCTTCCTGAAAGCTGAAGCGGCCCGGAAAACCGGCCCGTCAGGCCTCGGCGGCCCGCACTCCCCGCTCGCGCCCGACGAAAATGCCCAGCAGGATCATGCCTACGCCGAGCCCGAGGTGCAGCCAGTTGTCGGCCTGGTTCATCGGCACGAAGTTCGCCGGGTGTTCACCGCCGGCCACGAACAGGCCGTAGAGCCAGATCAACAGGTAGACAGCACCGCCCCAGATGAGGTAGTTGCGGGAGGCGGCGGCGCCGGCGGCGAGGGCGACGCCCGCGACGCCGTAGAGCAGGTGCACGATGTTGTGCAGGATCGACACTTGGAAGACCCCCAGCAGCAGCGCGCCCGACTCGTGGCCCGAGAAGACGATCGCATCGACGTCGGTCGTGAGACCCGGGATGAATCCGGCGATCCCCACGACGAGGAAGACGATGCCGAGAATCAGGGCGATCTTCTGGATAACGGTCTCGGCGTAGCGGGTGCGACCAGTCGTATCGCGTGTGGCACTCATGGTTCCTTCCCTTTCGCTGTGTGTTGCCTGATACCTCCTACTCCCGGAAGATACTCCTCCTGCGCGCGAACCGCGCTCCCCGGCGAGCTGTCGATGCTGAGCAATGCACCGCGTGCGCGTCCTGTCAAGGGGAGGCGGCGGCCCCCGCGTCGTGCGACCGTGATCGCATGGACACGCAGGATGCACCGATCGAAGACGGCCACGACGATGCCACCGACGACCAGAGACTCGAAGGGGTGATCCAGCAGGTGCGCGGCGACGTGGCCATCGGCAACGTCGACGACGTACGCACGATGGTGCGGCAGCGGCTCTCGGAAGCCGGGTTGCCCGCGTTGGAGAACGATGTCGACGCGGTCATGAGTGCAATCGACGGCACAACTGCCGGCTGATCAGCCGCGGGCGATCACCACCCCGTCGGGGCGGTGATCTCGCGGGCGGGAACGACGGCGGCATTCAGGATCGCCCGGTCGCCGAGCGGCTGCTCGAGGTCGACGGTGAACGGGGTGGGCGGATTCCCCGGGCACGTGAAGACCGCGGGGCCACCGTCGTCGGGTCGGTTCGGTCGGACCCCGATCACGACCTCGACCGTCGTCTCGGTCTCGACGAGCTCGACGAGTTCGACACGACCAGTCGCCGGCTCGCCGGAGTTGCACGCACGTTCGGTGACGAGGAGCGCGACCGCATCGTCGTCAGGTTCGGGCCGTGCGTCCGGGTCGAGCACGACGTCGGCTTGGATGAGGTCTCCGAGACTGATCGTGAGGGCGCAATCCCCCGCCGCCTCGAGGCCCCACGGCGGCGTGAGCGGCATCGCGTGCTCGGTGCCGGTCGAGATCGCGACGAGCTGGTAGTCGCGAATGTCGCCTCCACCGAGATCCTGAGGTGGATCGACCTTGCGCATGATCGCGACGTGTTCCGCACTCTCGGTTTCGATCAGCCAAGCCGAAAGCGGCCCCTCGATGGGCACCGAGGGTCCTTCGAGAACCGCCACGACGTCGGGCGGCAACTCGGTGGCGGGTCTCGCCTGCTCGAGCGCGTCCACCGAAACCGGTGAGTCCCCGCACAGGAGCGTGGCGTCGGCATCACTGCTCGACGGCGCCGACGGGCTCGGGGCGGCGCCGGGCGACGGCGCGGCGGTGGCGCACCCCGCGAGCACGGCGGCAGCGACCACTGCGGGCGTCACGAGCAGCAAGCGACCAGGCATCCGTCGTCCCATGACTCGATCCTCGCGCGCGACCAGGGCGACCGACAACCCAACGAATCGCGCCGCTCGTTCGTCATGTCGGGCGTTGGCGCACCGCAGTCGGGCCCAGGGTGTCGACGCTCAGCGACCGGCAGCGGCCCACTCGATCAACCGGTCGGCCGGCCACGTGGTGATGATGCGCTCGGCCGGCACCCCGTTGGCTGCCGCGCGTGCGGCGCCGAGTTCGAGGAACGTCAGGTGCCCGGGCGCGTGCGAGTCGCTGTCGATCGAGAAGAGGCACCCCGCCTCGAGCGCGACCTGGATGAGCTCGTCGGGTGGGTCCTGGCGCTCGGGCCGCGAGTTGATCTCGACCGCGACGTCATGCTCGGCGCACGCCGCGAACACCGCCTCGGCGTCGAAGGTCGACTGCGGCCGGGTGCCGCGAGAGCCCTCGACGAGTCGCCCCGTGCAGTGCCCGAGCACGTTCATGTACGGGTCGGCGATCGCACGGAGCATCCGCTCGGTCATCTCAGCGCGCTCCATGCGCAGTTTCGAGTGCACGCTCGCGACGACCACATCGAGCCGGTCGAACATCTCTGGTGTCTGGTCGAGGCTTCCGTCGAGCAGGATGTCGACCTCGATTCCGGCGAGCAGGCGGATGTCGCGGACGCGTGCCTGCACGTCGGCGAGCAGCTGCAACTGCTCGGCGAGGCGCTCGGCGCTCAGCCCGTTGGCGACGCGCAGGCTCGGCGAGTGGTCGGTGATCGCGAGGTACTCGAGGCCGAGTGCGGCGGCCGCGCGGGCCATCACCTCGAGGCTCGTCGTGCCGTCGCTCCAGTCGGTGTGGCTGTGCAGGTCGCCGCGCAGCTCGGCCCGCAGACCCTCGACGACGCCCGTCGGTGAGAGGCCGGCCGCCGTGCGCAGATCGGCGAGTCGGTCGGGCACCGCACCGTCGACGGCCTGCGCGATCACCGTGAACGTGGAGTCGCCGATGCCGGCCGTGCGCTTGAGTCGTCCGTCGCGCACGCGGGCGGCGATCTCGTCGGCGTCGAGCCCCCGCACGGCTTCGGCGGCCCGCCGGAACGCCTTCGACTTGAAGGCCGACGCCCGGTCGCGTTCGAGCAGGAAGGCGATCTCCTCGAGCGCTGCGACGGGGTCCATCCGACCATTGTGGCGCGCCGCTCGCCCGTCGGGAATCACGCTCTTCCGCTCCGGGGGTGCCTTCGCGCCAGAATCAGGCCTGCATCCGTCTCGAGATGGCGCGAATGCACCCCCGGAACGGGGCCATCGCGACAACCGCAACGTTGACACAGGTGTCCGAGAACGGGGAATCGGCGATAGTGTCTCAACGCAAGGATCGGAGGACGACGATGCAGACCCTGGGTACGACGGGGGCCGCCGGCGCGAAGCGCGCCGACGCCCGAAAGAACATCGCCGCCATCATCGAGGCGGCCACCGCGTCGCTCGCCAGGGACCCGAACGTCAGCGTCAACGACATCGCCAAGGCCGCCGGAGTCGGGCGGGTCACGCTCTATGGCCACTTCGACTCGCGCGCCGCCCTGATCCGCGAGGTCGTCGATCGTGCGATCCACGACACCGACGCCGAGCTGAACGGCCTCGACCTCGAGGGCGACCCGCGTGACGCGCTCGCACGACTCCTCGAAGCGACGTGGCGGCTGACCCACCGGTACGGCTCGCTCATCGTTGCCGCCGAGGCGGCGCTGGCTCCCGAGGACATCCACGATGCGCATGTGCAGCCCATGACCCGCATGCGCGGCCTGATCGAACGCGGTCAGGCGTCGGGCGCGTTCCGTTCCGACCTGCCGATCGCCTGGCTCGTCGAGGTGGCGCACAGCACGGTGCACGGCGCCGCCGACGCCCTGCACCGCGGCGACATCACCGAAGCGCAGGCTCCCACCCTGATCACGGAAACCGTGCTGGCCGTACTCACGCCGAGCCACTGAAGCCCGAGTCACGACTCGACGGCTGCGCGTCAGATGGCCCCGCCGCCATCGCGCACCGCGTCGGCCGTGAACGCTGCGGCCATCGCCTCGCTGTGCGAGCGCTCGCCCTGGAATGCGGCATGGTGATCGCCGGGCAGTTCGCGGGTCCGCCGCTCGCGCACACCCAGCCAGACCACGGAGGCGAGCAGCAGCACGACCACGCCGATGATCGCGACGATGCCAAGATCCATGCGATGTCCTCCCAGCGTCGCTCGACCTCAGACTATGCCGAAGCGTCGCGTGACGGAATGGGCGGCGCGGTGAGGCTCGGACTACAGTTCGACGACGGTCATGCCCGAGCCGCTGCCGGCCGTGCCCATCGACGCGAGCGCCGTCGGCACCTCGTCGAGCGTGATGCGCCGGCCGACGAGCTCGATCGGCCTGAAGTAGCCCGACGCGACCGCGCCGAGCATCGACGGGTATTCGTGCGCGGCCATGCCATGGCTGCCGAGGATCTCGAGTTCGCCGGCGATGACGGCGTCCATCGGCATCGCGGCGAGCGCGTTGTCGCCGAGCATCAGCCCGATCTGCACGTGGCGGCCGCGCTTCTTGAGGCTCCGCACCGACGCGAACGACGTCTCGCTACTGCCGAACGCGTCGACCGACACATCGACGCCGCCCCCGGAGGCCTCGAGGATGCGCTCGGCCGCACCTTCACCGCCGCGCACGGGCACGGCTCCGAGCTTCTCGGCCGCGGCGAGCGCCGCGTCCGAGACATCCACGCCGTAGACCTTCACCCCGGCCGCCACGGCGATCATGATCACGGAGAGCCCGACCCCGCCGCATCCGTGCACCGCGATCTGCTCGCCGGTCGCCAGGCGGCTGCGCGCCATGATGGCCCGGTACGCCGTCGCGAACCGGCACCCGAGCGATGCGGCCTCGACGAAGCCCAGCCCGTCGGGCAGGCGGATGAGGTTGAGCTCGGCCTCGTCGATCGCGACGTACTCGGCGAACGAGCCCCAGTGCGTGAAGCCCGGCTGCGACTGGTGGTCGCAGACCTGCTCGTTGCCCGAGCGGCACTCGTCGCAGCGCCCGCACGCGCAGATGAAGGGAGCCGTGACGCGGTCGCCGACTGCCCAGCCCGACTCGGGGCCGACCTCTGAGCCGAGCACCGCGATCTCGCCGGCGAACTCGTGCCCCGGCACGTGCGGCAGCGACACCGTGTCGTCGTGGCCCATCCACGCGTGCCAGTCGCTGCGGCAGAGTCCGGTCGCGCGCACCTTGATGACCGCGCCGCGAGGCGGGCACTCGGGCTCGGGGACGTCGGCGAGTTCGGGCTGCTCACCGAAGGCGTTGAAGTGCACGGCGCGCACGGGGATCCTTCCGGTTCGGGTGGCCCTGCGGGGATTCAGGGCGATCGGATGCCGCGTGGCTGCGGCCTCGTCGCCGTGCCGCGCGTGCGACATCGCGAGCCTACCTGCTGCCGACCGCCACAGATTGTGTAACAATATGCCATGCGTTTCGTGCTCGCCGTGCTGCTCGCCGCCGTGTGCTTCGGCACCACCGGCACCGCGCAGGCGCTCGGCCCCGACGCGGGCGCGCTCTCGCTCGGAGCGGCACGGCTCGTCGTGGGCGGCGGTGCGCTCGGGCTCGTCGCCATCGCCATGACCTTCGCCGCGCGTCGGCGCGACGCGGCCGGGACACCCGCCGTATCGACGCGCGGCGATGGCCCGGGACATCCGATCGCCGTTCGCGCCCCCGCGCACCGGCTGCCCACCTGGGCGATCATCGCGGTCGGAGCGGCCGGGGTGCTCGCCTACCAGCCCGCGTTCTTCGCCGGCACCGCCGCGAACGGCGTCGCTGTCGGCACGGTCGTCGCGCTCGGGTCGGCGCCGGTCATCACCGGAGCACTCGACTGGGCGCTGCACCGACGCTATCCCGGCCATCGCTGGGGCGCGGCGACGGCGATCGCGACTGCCGGCGTCGCCATCCTCGCGGCGTCGACCGGGTCGGGCACAGCGGATGTCGGCGGCGCCGCGACGGCCGACCCGCTCGGCCTGCTCGCCTCGGTCGGCGCGGGCGCCTCCTACGCGGTCTACACGCTCGCGGCGAAGGCGCTGCTCGATCGCGGGTGGACCGCCACCGGCAGCATGGGCGCGCTGTTCGGCGCCGCCGGCGCCGCGAGCGTGCCGGTGCTCGCGATGACGGATGCCTCGTGGCTCGCGACCGGGCCCGGCATCGCGATGGCGCTCTGGCTCGGCCTCGTCGCCACGGCGCTCGCGTACGTGCTGTTCGGGCTCGGCCTCAGGGGGCTCGCGCCCGCGACGGTGTCGACGCTGACGCTCGCCGAGCCGCTGACCGCGGGGCTGCTCGGCGTGACGGTGCTCGGCGAGACGCTGCCGGCCGGCGCGGTCGCCGGACTCGTCGTCCTCGCGGCGGGCATCGTGCTGCTCGCGACGGGCAGCAAGGGAGGCGGGCGTGACGAGCCGGCGCCTTCGTCGCCCTCGTCGTCTTCGCCTTCGTCGTCTTCGCCTTCGTCGTCTTCGCATTCGCGTCCGGAGCGGCCCGCAGTGCCGGTCCGGGATGTCGGTGGGGCCCGGTAGCTTCGCGGTATGGACGTCATTCTCATCCCCGGATTCTGGCTCGACGCGTCATCGTGGCAGCAGGTGACGCCGCTCCTCGAAGAGGCGGGCCACACCGTGCATGCGCTCACGCTTCCCGGCCTCGAATCGGTCGACGCCGACCGGTCGGGCATCGGCCTGCGCACGCACATCGACGCCGTGGCGGCCGTGGTCGACTCGCTCGACGGCGAGGTCGTGCTCGTCGGCCACTCGGGGGGCGGGGCCATCGCGCACGGCGTCGCCGACGCCCGGCCCGATCGCATCGCCCGTGTCGTGTACGTCGATGCCGGGCCGCTCGCCGAGGGCGACAGCATCAACGACGAGCTTCCCATCAAGGGTGCCGACATGCCTCTTCCCGTGTGGGAGGCCTTCGGCGACGAAGACCTCGTCGATCTCGACGACGAACTGAGGGCCCAGTTCCGGGCGCGCGCGATCCCCGAGCCCGCCGCCGTCGCGACCGATGCGATGCGGCTGACCGACGAGCGCCGGTACGACGTGCCCGTCACCGTCATCGCGTGCGAGTTCCCGAGCGCGATGCTCACCGAGTGGATCGCCGCGGGTTCGCCGTTCACGCGCGAGCTCGCCAAGGTGAAGCACGTCGACTACGTCGACCTGCCCACCGGGCATTGGCCGCAGTTCACGAAGCCGGTGCAGCTGGGGCAGGCGATCGTCGCGACGCTCGCGCGCTGAGGCACGGGTCGCCGCTCGTCAGCCGAGCCGATCCGAGGAGTTCGCACCGTCGTCGGCCAGGGCGAGTTTCGCCCGCAGTCGCGCGCCGATGCGCGGATCGCCCGGGTTCTCCTCGCCGGGTTCGAACCAGTGGTCCTCGCCGCGCGGGCAGGTACAGGCGAGCGCGACCGTCTCACCGATCACGACCGCGCGGAAGAACTCGCGGTGGGGAACACTGGTGTCGCGATGTGGGCGCATGGATCGAGCTCTCCCGGTTACCGGCGCGCACGATGCGCGCTCACCGAAGAGACGACCGACCGCGGCGATCATGACGCGGAATCCCGAGAAGCGTGCGGCGACGGCCGAGGTGCTCACGGTCAGAGCTGCGACCCGGAGACGCCGAAGGTGTCGCAGGCGCCGGCGCCCTGCTGGTAGCCGACCGCGAACCACCGCTGACGCTGTTCGCTCGTGCCGTGGGTGAACGTGTGCGGACTCACCTGCCCCTGCGTGGCCTGCTGGATGCGGTCGTCGCCCACGGCGGCCGCGGCATCGAGCGCGTCGCGGATCTCGGCTTCGGTGGGCTCCTGCAGGAACGGCACCCCGCTGTCGTCGGGCACGGTCGCGGCATTCGCCGTCCACGCCCCGGCGAAGCAGTCGGCCTGCAACTCGACCCGCACGGCATTCGACGTCGGGCCGGTCTGCCCGTCCTGCGAGCGTTCGAGGATGCCGCCGATGTTCTGGATGTGATGGCCCCACTCGTGTGCGACGACGTACATCTGCGCGAGCGGGCCGGCGGTCGCCCCGAAGCGGCTGCGCAACTCGTCGAAGAACGACACGTCCATGTAGATCATCTGGTCGGGCGGGCAGTAGAACGGCCCGGTCGCCGACGACGCGTTACCGCACCCCGTGGTCGTCGCCGTATCGAACAGGATCAGGTCCTGCGGGCCGACGTAGTCGCTGAGCCCGATCGCCGGACCTTCATTCGACCAGTAGGCCTCGAGCGAGGCCGAGGCCCCCTGCATGCGGCACTCGATGTTCTCGTTGGCGTCGGCACCGGTCTCGCACTGCTCGAGCGACGAGTCAGACGGGGCGGGCTGTTCGCCCCCGCCCAACAACCCCGTGAGGTTGACACCGAGCAATTGCGAGAGCACGAACAGCGCGATCACGCCGATGCCGCCGCCCGCCACGGCGATGCCCGTGTTGCGCCCGCGCTTCGAGGCCTTGCCCCGGCTGATGTCCGCGTCGGGATTGAACGTCATGAGGTGAAACTACTCCGACTCTTCCGAGTCGGGTTGCGAATCGCCTTGCGAATCGTCACGCGGATCGCCTTGCGAACCCTCGGCGAAACGGTCGGTCGCGGTGATGAGGGCGTCGAGGATGCCGGGCTCGTCGTATGCGTGTCCGGCATCGTCGACGATGGTGAACTCCGCCTCGGGCCAGGCTCGGTGCAGGTCCCACGCCGTCATCACGGGCGTGCACATGTCATAGCGGCCCTGCACGATCACGGCCGGGATGTCGCGAAGGCGCGAGGCGTCGCGGATCAGCTGCCCCTCCTCCCACCAGCCCCCGTGGCGGAAGTAGTGGTTCTCGATGCGGGCGAACGCCGCAGCGTACTCGGGCGCCGTGAACCGGGCGATCGTCTCGGCCTGGGGCAGCAGTGTGATGGTCGACGACTCCCACCGCGACCAGGCGATCGCGGCGGGTTCGTACACGTCGGGGTCGGGGTCGGCCAGCAGTCGCGCGTAGGCCTCGATGAGGTGCGCTCGGTCGGCTGGCGCCACGGGAGCGATGAACTCCTCCCACAGGTCGGGGAACACCGCCGATGCGCCGCCCTCGTAGAACCAGTCGAGCTCTTGGCGGCGCAAGGTGAATATGCCGCGCAGCACGAGTTCGGTCACCCGCTCGGGATGCGTCTGCGCGTACGCCAGTGCCAGCGCACTCCCCCACGAGCCGCCGAACACCTGCCAGCGGTCGATGCCGAGGTGCCCCCGCAACCGCTCCATGTCGGCGACGAGGTGCCAGGTGGTGTTCGCCGACAGGTCGGCGTTCGGCTCGCTCGCGTGCGGGATCGAGAACCCGCACCCGCGCTGGTCGAAGAGCACGATGCGGTAGCGCTCGGGGTCGAACAGGCGGCGATGCGAAGGGGTCGTTCCGCCCCCGGGACCGCCGTGCAGGAACACCACCGGCTTGCCGTTGCGGTTACCGGACACCTCCCAGTAGATGTGCTGTCCGTCACCCACGTCGAGCATGCCTGTTTCCAGGGGTTCGATCTCCGGATACATCTCTCGCATCTGCTCACGGTACCGAGCCACGGAAGCGCCGGCGGGGTGCCGCGCCGCGGCATACCGCGCACCGTGCGGCGTAGGCTCGCGGGTATGAGCACCGAACCGGTCACGATCACCCTCACCGGAGCCGGCGGGCAGATCGGATACGCCCTCCTGTTCCGCATCGCGTCGGGCGCCATGCTCGGCCCCGAGACGCCGGTCCGCCTCAACCTGCTCGAGATCGCACAGGGGCTGAAGTCGGCCGAGGGCGCAGCCCTCGAGCTGCAGGATTCGGCGTTTCCGCTGCTCGCGCAGGTCGAGATCACCGACGATGCGACCGCCGCCTTCGACGGTGCGAACATCGCGCTGCTCGTCGGCGCACGCCCACGCGGCCCGGGAATGGAGCGCGGCGACCTGCTCACCGCGAACGGCGGCATCTTCGGTCCGCAGGGCGCGGCGATCAACGCGGGGGCGGCCGACGACATCCGGGTCGTCGCGGTGGGCAATCCCGCGAACACGAACGCGCTCATCGCCGCCGCGCATGCACCGGATGTCCCGCGCGAGCGGTTCACCGCCCTCACGCGCCTCGATCACAACCGCGCCATCGGGCAGCTCGCCGTCGCCGTCGACACCTCGGTCGGCGACATCCGCGGCCTGACGATCTGGGGCAATCACTCGGCGACCCAATTCCCCGACGTGGCGCACGCGACCGCGGCCGGCGAGTCCGTGCCCGAGCGGCTCGCGGCGCGCCTCGGCGGCGTCGACGCGGCGACGCGGTGGCTCACCGACGAGTTCATCCCGCGCGTGGCGAAGCGGGGCGCCGAGATCATCGAGGTGAGGGGTTCGTCGTCGGTCGCGTCGGCGGCCTCGGCGACCATCGATCACGTGCGCGACTGGGTCGGCGGCACACCCGACGGGTGGACGAGCGCGGCGATCGTCTCCGACGGGTCGTACGGCGTGCCCGAGGGCCTCATCTCGTCGTTCCCCGTCGAGTCCGTCGACGGGTCGTGGCGCATCGTGCAGGGCCTCGACGTCGACGCCTTCGCCCGCGGCCGCATCGCGGCATCCGTCGCGGAGCTCGAAGACGAGCGCGAGGCGGTGCGCGCGCTCGGGCTCATCTGAGCCCGTGCGGGTCGTTCTTCTCTGCGGAGCCGCTCGCCCGTAGGCTGGGGCGACCCTCATCCGACGGAGCATGGCAGGAGCAACCCATGAGCGACCCGTTCAGCGCAGCCAGCAGCGCGTTCAACGTCATGTTCGCCATCGTCGTGATCTTCATCGCCGTCGTCTTCGTGCTCATGATCGTGACCATGGTGCGCAACTACAGCAAGGCGAAGTCGACCGGCCACGATCCGCTCACCCTGCAGACCGAGCTCGCGACACGAGCGCTCGACAGCGAGATCCTCGCGCCCGCGAAGTCGATCGAGCAGCGCCTCGCCGAGCTCGACGACCTCGCGGCCCGCGGCGTGATCAGCGCCGACGAACGGCTCGCGGCTCGCGCCGATGTGCTCGCCGGGCGCTGAGCCGGCGGTATCCCGGGCCAGGCGGCCGCGATGACAGATGGCGCCACGCTCGACCTCTCGGGGTACCACCTCGCGGTCGACGAGCAGTTCGACGGGCTCGACCTTGCGGAGACGCGTTGGTTCCCCTACTACACGCCGCACTGGAGCTCGAGGGCGGCGACTCGCGCCCGTTCCGAGGTCTCCGGCGGCACGCTGAAGCTGCGCATCGACGCGGACACCGCCCCGTGGTCGCCCGAGTACGACGGCGACGTACGCGTGGCCCACCTGCAGACCGGTCAGTTCTCGGGACCGATGCGCAGCCCGGTGGGCCAGCATCGGTTCCGAGCGGGACTGGTCGTGCGCGAGGAGCAGGATGAGGAGCGGCTGTGGCTGCCGCACTTCGGCGTGATCGAAGCGCGGGTTCGAGGAATCCGCCAGCCCTCGGCGATGGTCGCCCTGTGGCCGATCGGCTTCGAGGACCAGGGCGTGAACAGCGGCGAGATCTGCATCTTCGAGATCTTCGGGAGTGAGATCGATGGGACCGGCGGTCTCGTCGGGGTCGGGGTGAAGCCGCAGCGCGACCCGCGGCTCGTGATGGACTTCGAGAAGGTGCGTGTCGAGGGCGATCTGACGGCGTTCCACGATTACGCCGTCGAGTGGCTGCCCGATCGGCTTCGGTTCTTCATCGACGGGCGGCTCGTGAAGGTCGTCGAGCAGTCGATCGACTATCCGGTGCAGCTCATGCTCGATGTCTACGAGTTGCCGACGGATGCCCCTCGCGACACGTCCGCGCATCCGCTCGTGTTCGAGGTGGCGCACGTGCGCGAGTACCGCCCACGCGTCACATGATCGCCCGGGCCTAGGCTGGGGGCATGGCCGCCGACGCACCCTCACCCGACGCCCGCCGCAAGCAGATCATCGTCGGCATCGTCGTCGGCCTGATCATCGGCGTCGTGGTGAGCCTGTGGACCGGGTTCTGGCTGTGGCTGGCGGCGGGCGCCGCCGTGGGGCTCGCGGCCGGCGCGCTCATGAAGCCGCCCGCCGAGTAGCTCAGCGCTCCGCCGAGTAGCTCAGCGCCCGTCGGCCGGCCCGACGTACGCGACGATGCCGTCGATGACGCGCGCGAGCCCGAATTCGAACGCGTCTGCGGGGTCTGCCGGGGCGTTGTAGGCCTCGCCCGCCGCCTGTCCGACCCGCCCAGACACGGGATACCGCTCGGGGTCCATGATCTGCTCGAGCAGCGGCGCGTTGCGCTCCCACCATTCGACGTCGGACTCCAGGCTCGAGACCCGCAACCGCTCGGCATCGACGTAGTCGCGCGCCGGGCCCGACACGAAGCCGAGCAGCAGGGTGATCACGCGATCCATGTCGAGATCGGTGAGGCCGAGCCCGTCGACGGCTCGCAGGCACCACTCCCAGTGATCGGACACGTTCGGTCCGAGCGGCGGACGGCTCGTATCGATCGAGAGCAGCCACGGATGACGCAGGTATCCGTTCCACTGCACGCGCGCGATGCCCGCCAGCCGGTCGCGAAGCGACCCGTCGAGCACCGGCAGCGGAAGCTCGCCGGACACCTGGTCGACCATGAGGTCGATGAGCTCGGCCTTGCCGGGCACGTAGGTGTAGACCGACATGGGCTTCAGTCCGAGGCGATCGGCGATGCGGCGCATCGACACCGCGTCGAGGCCCTCATCGTCGGCGAGCTGGACCGCGGCGTCGACGACCTCGTCGACACTCGACCGCTGCTTGGGCCCGCGCGTGCCGACGGGCTCGCCGAGGTGTGAGCGCCACAGCAGCCTGAGCGTGCGATCGGGCTCGCCCCGCCCGGTGGATTCGGTCGCCATGCGGGCTAGCATACATTCTCCGTATGGTGTACGCTCGCGATCGGAATAATTCCGTACAGAGTACGTTGAAGGAGAGCGATGACTCCGACCACTAACCCGCAACCCAGTTCCCGCCCGGCGCTGCACGCCGCCGGCCTCCGCAAGCACTACGGGCGCGCGACCGCACTCGACGGCTTCGATCTCGAGGTCGAACGCGGCACCGTGCACGGCCTCCTCGGTCCGAACGGCGCCGGCAAGACCACGGCAGTGCGCGCGCTCACGACACTCACGACGATCGACGGGGGCACCGCGATGATCGACGGCATCGATGTGCGACGCCACCCTGCCGCGGTGCGCGAGCGCATCGGCCTCGTCGGCCAGTTCCACGCCGTCGACGAGGCGCTGACCGCCCGCCAGAACCTCGTGCTCTTCGCCCGCCTCAGCGGCATCTCGAAGGCCCGCGCACGAGCGCGCGCAAGCGGACTCCTCGACGCGTTCGAGCTGACGGATGCCGCAGACCGCGCCGTCGCCGGATTCTCGGGCGGCATGCGCCGGCGACTCGACATCGCCGCCAGCCTGGTGCTGACCCCCGCGATCCTGTTCCTCGACGAGCCGACCACCGGCCTCGACCCGCGCGGCCGCGCGACCGTGTGGCAGGCGGTGCGAGAGACCGCAGCCGCCGGCACCACGGTGCTGCTCACGACGCAGTACCTCGACGAGGCCGATCAGCTGGCGAGCCGGGTGTCGGTCATGGACCACGGGCGCGTCATCGCCGAGGGGCGACCCGACGACCTCAAGCGCCGCCTCGGCGGCGACCGCGTCGAGGCGGTCGTCGCCGACGGGACACGGATCTCGGAGGCGGTCGACGTGATCGGACGGGCGACGGGCGCCGCGGCATCCGTCGATCCCGACACCCGCACCGTGACCGTCGAGGTCGCCGACGGTGCGCGCACCCTCGCGCCGATCGTGCGTGAACTCGACGCGGCGGGGCTCGCCGTCGACGACCTCGCCCTGCGCCGCCCCACGCTCGACGAGGTGTTCCTGCATCTCACCGGCGGCACCGCCGGCACCGCACTCGACCCCGTCCAGGAGGCACGATGACCACCACCAGCTCCCCCATCGCCGCACCGGCCGACCTGCGCGACCGCCGCCCGAACGCGCTGCGCGAGGGCCTGCTCATCGCGGGACGCGATGCCCTGCACCAGGTTCGCGAACCCTGGGGCATCGTGTTCGGTCTCGCGTTCAACATCATGCTGATCCTGATGTTCGGGTTCCTCTTCGGCGGCGCGATCGAACTGCCGGGCGGCGGCGACTACATCGCGTTCCTGCTGCCCGGGATGTTCGCCCTCGCGATGCTCTTCGGCCTCGAGTCGACCATGACCGCGATGTCCGACGACGCGAAGCGCGGCATCACCGACCGCTTCCGCTCGCTGCCCATCACGAGCGCCTCGGTGGCACTCGGTCGTGCGATCGCCGACCTCGGCTCCTCGGCCCTCAGCCTCGGGGTGCTGATGATCGGCGGCCTGCTCATCGGCTGGCGACCGACGACCGGCCCGGCAGAGATCGCCCTCGCCGTCGTGCTGCTGCTTTGGCTGCGATTCGCCCTGCTCTGGCTCGGCATCTTCCTCGGCCTGAGCTTCCGCGGCCCGGGGGCGACCACGGCGGTGCAGGTGCTCGTCTGGCCGATCGGCTTCCTCTCGACGGTGTTCGTCTCGGCCGAGACGATGCCCTCGTGGCTCGGCGCGATCGCGGCGTGGAACCCGATCTCGGCGACGGCGACCGCCGCGCGTGAGCTGTTCGGCAACCCCACCGGCGCGACGAGCGGGTGGCTCGCCGAGAACGCCGTGGTCGCGGCATCCGTCTGGCCACTCGTGATCACCGCGGTGTTCCTGCCGCTCGCGGCAGTCGCCTACCGGCGCCTGCGGCGCTGACGCGCGCCGCCACTCCGCGGGCACGTCCCATTCAGCCCACCCACCTCACACGTCCCGAAAACAGGAACGAGCGACCTGAGATGGTCGCTCGTTCCTGTTTTCGGGGCTTCTCCGGCGTGTCTTCCTGTTTTCGGGACGTTCGCCGCGGCATTGCACGGTGAGTCACGCCCGGGCGGCGGGCGCCGGGCAGGCGACCGGATGCTACTTCTTGGACTTCTCGGGCACCGGCAGGGTGCCCGACGCGCGCTGCGCGGCGTAGTAGGCGCGCGCCTCGTCCTGGCGCTCAAGCTCGGCGCCCGAAGCGATCTTCGCGCGCAGGTGCTCGGGCTTGTAGCCGAACGCGTCGACGAGGTCCTGCGCGTGCGGCCGGAGCCGCTCGAGCAGCCGATCGATGTACGCCGTCACCGCCTGCGCACGCTGCGGCGAGAGCCGCCCGTTGATGAGGTACCAGGCCAGGTGCTTCTCGATGAGGCCGAGGCCGAAGAGGTCGCGCACCCACGTGAGCACCTGCTTCGTGCCGGGGTCGGTCGTCTTCGCGAGCCCGCGGGTGAACGCCTCCCACTGCAGCAGCTCGCCGTGCGCGCGAGCCGCCTCGATGAGCTGGTTCTGGTGCCGATTGAACGCCGCCGCCGCGTCGGCCTTGGGCAGCTTGCGCGCGTCGCGCAGGTGGCCGGCGATCTCGGCGATCATGGCCTCGACGCGATCGGTCAGCAGTTCGCGCTGGGTCTCCTCGTCGCGCAGCTCGGTGACCGAACGAGCGGTCGAGCCGAAGTCGGCGATCGTCTGCGCGAGGCGTCGCAGGCCGGTGCCGTGGTAGGCGCGCTCGGCGGTCGACTGCACGACGTAGCGGGCCAACGCCCCCGCGTCGGCGTTCGCGAACTGCTTCGAGAAGTCGGTGAGCAGGCGCTTGGCGACGAGCTGCAGCAGCACGTTGTTGTCGCCCTCGAAGGTCGCGTAGATGTCGAGGTCCTGTCGCAGGCCGACGATGCGGTTCTCGGCGAGGAACCCGGCGCCGCCGGTGGCCTCGCGGGCCTCCTGCAGCGTCTCGAGGGCGTGCCACGTCGACAGGGGCTTGAGTGCGGCGGCGATCGTCTCGAGGTCCTGGCGGTCGTCGTCGGTGTCCTCCCTGCCCGAGAAGACGGCGTCGAACTTCAGCAGGAACTCGTCGTGCGCGAAGACCTGCGCGTACGTCGTCGCGAGCTTCGGAAGCAGGCGTCGCTGGTGGCGCTGGTAGTCGAGCAGCACCTCTTCGTCGGTGTCGCTCGCGGCGTTGAACTGGCGGCGCTGGTTGCCGTAGGTGATCGCGATCGTGAGCGCCATCGCCGCGGCGCTCGTGGCCGCGCCGTCGAGTGAGACACGGCCCTGCACGAGCGTGCCGAGCATCGTGAAGAAGCGGCGGCCGGGGCTCGCGATCGGGCTCGAGTAGGTGCCGTCCTCGGCGACCGAGCCGTAGCGGTTCAGCAGGTTCTCGCGCGGCACGCGCACGTTCGTGAAGTGCAGCCGGCCGTTGTCGATGCCGTTGAGGCCGCCCTTGAGCCCGTCGTCCTCACCGCCGATGCCCTTGAGGAAGCCGCCCTTGGTGTTGCGGATCGGCACGTAGAACGCGTGCACACCATGGTTGACGCCCTTGGTGATGAGCTGCGCGAACACGACCGCAGCGGTGCCGTGCAGCGCCGCGTTGCCGAGGTAGTCCTTCCACGCGCCACGGAACGGCGTGTTGATCACGAACTGCTGCTTCGCCTCGTCGTACGTCGCCGTCGTGCCGATCGCTGCGACGTCGGACCCGTGCCCGGTCTCGGTCATCGCGAACGCGCCCGGCACCTTCAGCGACATGATGTCGGGCAGGAACGTCTGGTGGTGGTACTCGGTGCCGAGGTGCAGCACCGCGGCACCGAAGAGGCCCCACTGCACACCCGACTTGATCTGCAGGCTCGGGTCGGCGATGACCAGCTCTTCGAACGAGGCGATGTTACCGCCGTGGTCCTCCTCGCCACCGAGCTCCTTCGGGAACGCCCGATGCACGGCGCCCTGCTCGACGAGCAGTTTCAACTGCCCGAGCACGCGCTCGCGGTGCTCGGCCATGGACTGGCCGTCGATGCGCTGCAGGTCGGGCTGGGCGGCGCGCTCACGCGCCGCGATGCGCAGGTCGGCCCACGTGCCGAGCAGTTGCCGGCCGAGCGACGCCACGTCGACCTTCGGCTGTGGTGCCGCTGCGCCGTTCGGCGACGAGGGTGCAGGGGCGGATGCCGCGGGGCGGGCCGGCTTCGACCCAGCGGCGGTGCCGGGGCGACGTGCAGGTGCCCCGGCGGTCTTGGTGGTCTTCGAAGTGGTACGGGGTGCCGTGTCAACCATCGAGCGTCCTTCGTGTGGATTTGGTGGGCTTCATCCCCACGGTATGACCGCCCGCGAGCGCGACGAAACCCTGCGTTCGGCCCCTACAAACCGCTCGGGCGGGGCTTCGACGACCGCTGTGGGCACCCTACAAACCCGGGTGACCCCGGCAATGGGACATCCACAATGCGTCGTCAGTCGCGGAAGAAGGCGCTCGCGCGACCCGACCAGAGCAGCGCCAGCACGATCACCGAGACGGCGATGCCGAAGTACTCGCCGATCGCGCCGGCCGGGTACGCGATCGCGAGGAAGATGGATCCGGCGATCGACAGCACCTGGAAGACGGTGATGACGATGCGGGCGGTGGCGCTGCCGCGAAGCAGCATCGTCGCGATGATGATGACGATCGCCCCGACCAGGATCGAGATGATCGCCGAGGTGATGAGTGCGCTCGCCCCGCCGAACTGCTCGACCGTCGCGGCGACGCTCGTCTGGAACAGCAGGATGGTGCCGCCGAAGATGTCGAGCAGCCCCGAGATCCACGTGAGCACCGCGACGAGGGTGACCCCGCCCGGACGATCGATCGATGCAGACATGTGCGTCCCCTTCGCCGTTTGCATTGGTTGCAATGTAGCGCCGGGCACGCGGAAAGCGCGACCTTGGCACGCGTGGCGGGCCAGAGGGACCGTCACGGAGGTCGCCGCCGTCGCGAAGCGCGAAACGCCCGGATCAGCCCGCGGCCACGACCTGGAGGAGCGCCTCGCCGTAGGCCTCGCGCTTCTTCGCACCGATGCCGGTGATGCCGTCGAGGTCGTCGAGGCGCTCAGGCCTCGCGACGGCGACGGCGCGCAGGGTCGCGTCGCCGAACACGATGTAGGCGGGTACGCCCTGCTCGCGGGCCTCGGCCGCCCGCCAGGCGCGCAGCTGCTCGAACAGCTCGGCCTGGGCCGGCTCGAGGTCGGCAGCGGCCGGAGCCGCCCTGGGGCCGCGAGCACGCGCCGCCCGCTCGGGCTCGGTGCGCAGCATCACCTGGGCGGAGCCCGCGAGCACGGCAGACGCGGCATCGGTCACCGTGAGCGTGCCGTACTCGCCGTGGGTCGCGAGCAGCCCTTGCGCGAGGAGCTGTCTCACGACGCCGCGCCACTGCTGCTCCCCGAGGTCTTGGCCGATGCCCCACGTCGCCAGCGAGTCGTGACCGTACTGGCGCACGCGCGGCGTCTCTTTGCCGCGCAGGATGTCGATGAGGTGACCGGCGCCGTAACGCTGGCGCCGCTCGCGTGCGAGCCGCACGATGGTCGACATGAGCTTCTGGGCGGGCACCGTTCCATCCCACGCGGCGGGCGGCTCGAGGCACGTATCGCAGTTGCCGCATGGCCGGCTCGCCTCGCCGAAGTAGCCGAGCAGGTTCTGCCTGCGGCACTGCACGGTCTCGCAGAGCGCGAGCATCGCATCGAGGTGCTGCGTCAGCCGCCGTCGGTGCGCCAGGTCGCCGGGGCTCTCGTCGATCATGCGACGCTGCTGCACGACGTCTTGCAGGCCGTAGGCGAGCCACGCGGTCGCCGGGGCACCGTCGCGGCCGGCGCGACCCGTCTCCTGGTAGTAGCCCTCGACCGACTTCGGCAGGTCGACGTGGGCGACGAATCGCACGTCGGGCTTGTCGATGCCCATGCCGAATGCGATCGTCGCCACGACCACGACGCCGTCTTCGCGAAGGAAGCGTTCTTGCGTTCGCCGACGCACGCCCGCGTCGAGGCCCGCGTGATACGGCAGCGCGTTCACGCCGTTGGCCGCGAGGAATCCGGCGATCTTCTCGGTGCTCGCGCGCGACAGCGCGTAGACGATGCCCGAGACGGGCGTACCCGCGGCGTCGACGCCCTCGCTGCGTACGAAGTCGAGCAACTGCTTGCGCACCTCGAGCTTGGGCGCGATGCGGTATTGGATGTTGGGCCGATCGAAGCTCGAGACGAAATGCTCGGCCCCTTCGAGCGAGAGCCGCGACGTGATCTCGCGGTGGGTCGCCTCGGTGGCCGTGGCGGTGAGGGCGATGCGCGGAACATCGGGCCAGCGCTCGGCGAGCTCCGAGAGCGCGAGGTAGTCGGGCCGGAAGTCGTGCCCCCACTGGGCGACGCAGTGCGCCTCGTCGATGGCGAACAGGGCGACCGTGCCGTTCCCGAGGAAGCGCTTGACCGCCTCGCTGCCCAGCCGCTCGGGCGCGATGTAGAGCAGGTCGAGTTCGCCCGCGAGGTAGGCGCGCTCGACTGCCGCGCGCTCGGACGGCTGCTGGCTCGAATTGAGGTAGGCGGCGCGCACGCCGTTGCGCACGAGCGCATCGACCTGGTCGTGCATGAGCGCGATGAGCGGCGACACCACGATGCCCGTGCCCTCGCGCAGTAGTGCGGGGATCTGGTAGCAGAGGCTCTTGCCGCCGCCGGTGGGCATGAGCACGACGGCGTCGCCGCCGCCCGTCACCTGCTCGATGATCGCGGCCTGCTCGCCGCGGAAATCTTCGTAGCCGAAGACGGTGTGCAGCGCCTCGGCCGCGGTCGCGAACCGCGGTGGGGCTGCTGCGGCGACCAGAGGCGCCGGCGCCGCCGGCGCCGTATTCGACGCGGATGTCGCGGGGCCGGGCACCCCCTCGGGGGCGGGCTGCCACGCGTCGGCAGGGGGCGGCGGGGCCCACTCGTCGGGCGGAGGGGCGAGCTCGTCAGGATCCCACGGCACCTCTTCGGTCGGGTCGGGTTCGGTGCTCCAGCTCACCCGTCGAGTGTAACGAGCGCCCCCGACGGGCGAGCCGGATCATCCTCAGGCTCGGCGGCGTCGAGCGGTGAGCGCGAGCACGATGCCCACGGCGCCGACCACGAGGCCGCCGATGCCGAGCACCCGAGCCACCGTGTCGTCGGTGGTCGTGGCTGCGACATCCGATGCCGACTCGACGTGCTCATCGGAGACGGTCGCCGCGGTTCCGTGCCCGCCCTCTTCGCCGGTCGCCTCGGTGACGACGATCGTCGGCGCCGGGCTCTCGGGCTCGGCCTCGCCCTCTTCGGCGACCTCGCTCCAGTCGTTCTCGCCCACGACGCACGTCTGGAGCACCGGGAAGGCGAGGGTCTCGCCCGCGGCATCCTCGGGGAGACGCATCGAGAGCTCGATCGTGTCGCGATAGCCGTCTTCGACCGGGGTGATCGCGGTGTAGACGACTTGCGTCGTGCGGTCGCCCTCGACGACCTTCTCGATCGTGTAGTTCGGGTTGAGCGTCGGCGAGACGCTCGGGAACGACTCGGGGATGTCGATCGTCAGCTTCGCCGTCGGCGACTCGGCGCAGCCGTGGCTGAATGCGAACGTCAGCACGGTGCTGCTGCCGGCCGCCGTGCTGCTCGGCGTCACTCCGACGTGGGCCGAGGCGGCGAGCGGTGCGGCGAGGGCGAGGAGGGCTCCGCCGGCGAGGGCGGTGACGGCGATGGTCGTGGTGCGGATGGTCGTCGTGCGAGTGCTCATGGTGTTCCTGATTTCTGTGCGGGGGTCGCCGAAGCGACGCGTGCCGGTGTGAGGTGGTTCGGAGCCGCGGCGCGCGCGGGCGCGCAGGAGAGCAGAACGTCGGATGACGCTGCTCAGGCGGCGGCGAACCCCACCGGCGGACCCCGATGGCGCATCGCGGACAGCACGACGAGGCGAATGCTCGGGCGCGGCGAGCGCATGGCGACGGGCCGCGGTCGCGGCAGCCACGCGCCGTCGAGCACTGGGACGCTCGGCAGCACCGACGCGACGGCGACTCGGATCGCCCGCAGCGCCGCCTGCATGGCTCGCTTTCCATGACGGATGGCGACGACCGTGACGGCGATGGCGACCAGGTGCGAGACCAGCATCGGCGCCTCATAGGACAGCGGCGAACCCGCGGTCGACGACCAGTCGACGGCGGCGTGCTGATGGCTCACGGAGCCCGAGGTTGCGATGGGTGCCGCGCCCTGCACGGAGTACAGCGTGTGCAGCAGGAACTGCGTCGCCGCGACCGCGATCACGGTGCGCGTGAGCGTCAAGCGACCGCCGGCGACCGTGAGGCACAGGAGTGTCGAGAAGGCCATCGACAGCACGACGGCGAGCAGCCCCGGGGGCGCACCGCCGCCGACGGTGTGCGAGAGCGCCGCGACGAACGTCGCGAAGGCCGCGACCGCCGCGCCCTGCGCGACACGCGCCCATCTCGAAGTCACAGGGGAAGCCTAGGCGACCGGTGGACGATTCGGCCACCGTCTGGGGCGGGCACCTCACCCTCAGCGGCCGGCGTCAAGGGGAACGGCCCCCGACTCACGTCGGGGGCCGTTCTCGTATGGTCGAGACTCAGCTCACAGCGGAAGCGTGAACGAGCTCGTCGTGCCGGTCGGCGTCGTGATCACGAAGCGCGACTGCGCGGTGGCGCCCGCGGGAATGGCGAACGTCACCGTCGCCCGGCCGATCTCATCGAAGGTGTTCGGTGTGGGGAACGAAGCGTCGACCGCGGCGCTGGTGCTGAACCCGTCGAGCGAAACCGTGACGGTTCCGGCCTTCGTGTCGGCCGCCGTGCTGAAGTCGAGCGACGAGAGGTTGACCGTCGCCTGGCCGCCCGCGACGCTCACGACGTCGACCCCGACCGCGCGCTGAGCGTAGTCGGGCGATGCGGTGCCGAACGCCTCGAAGTAGTCGACCATCGCCTCGAGGTCGATCTTGCCACTGTCGGCCTTGTTCACGCCGTCGCGGAAGGTGACGAAGTTGTCACCGCCGCCCGCCAGGAACGAGTTGGCGCCCACGGTGTACGTCGCCGCGAGGTCGACCGGCGCACCGTCGAGGAACATCTCGGTGATGCGCGCATCCTCGGGGGCGTTCGGGTCGTACGTGTACGTGAACCCCTCGTTGACGCCGAGCCGCAGGAACGGACGCGACGCGCCGACGGGCTGCCACTGCTCCTCGAGAATCTGCTTGATCTGCGCACCGGTGAGGTCGAGCGTCACGAGCGTGTTCGCGAACGACTGCACGTTCGCCGCCTCGCGATACGTCGTCTCACCGGCATTGATGTCGGCTCGGAGCCCACCGGGGTTCATGAACGTGATGTCGACGTCACGGGTGCCGTCGACCTCGAGCGCCCACAGCTGCACGTCGGCGACGAAGTTGCCGAGCGTCGACTCACCACCGCGGTTCTCGACGAGGGCGGGCTGGCCGTTCACGGTGCCCGGCCGCTGGGCTCGGTTGAAGGCCGCGGTCGTCGTGCCGATCACCACGTTGCCGAGTTCGTTGGCGACCTCGGTGGCCTCGGTCACGATCGGCACGATCTCGGGATCGGGCTCGAACAGCCAGGCCGTCGGGTTGCCGTTCGCATCGAACGCGGTGGCCATCGTGTAGAGCGTGTTCTCCATCTTCGTGATGGAGCCGGTCGCACGGTCGTAGCTGATCTCCATGTTGCTGAACCGCTCGCCGTACTGGCCACTCGAGATGACCGGTCGGCCCTCGATCACGTGGTTGTACGGAAGGTGCGTGTGGCCCGAGACGATCGCGTCGATGTTGTCGTTCGCGTTGAGGACGATGTCGCCGAAGCGCGTCGTCGGATCGGTCGCCGACGCGATGTCGGTCGTCGCGGCGCCCTCGTGCACGAGCATGATGACGATGTCGGCCTCGCCGTTGCCCTTCTTGCCGTCGCTGAGCTGATCGGCGACGCGGTTCGCGGCCTCGACCGGCGAACCGACCGAGATGTCCTCGATGCCCGTGGGGCTCACGAGCGAGGGCAGCTCGTCGGTGACCGCGCCGACGAACCCGATGGTCACGCCCTGGAACTTCTGCAGCCAATACTCGGGCAGGGCCGGGTCGGTGGTGTCCTTGTGGTAGATGTTCGCGCCGAGGTACTCCCAATCGGCGAGCGGCATCACGCGATCGGTGAGGTCGGCGAAGCCCTTGTCGAACTCGTGGTTGCCGACCGAGCTCACGTCGAGTCCCGCTGCGTTGAGGGTCTCGATCGTGGGCACGTCCTGCTGGATGAACGACGTGAACGTCGATGCGCCGATCAGGTCGCCGGCGGCGGCGAACACCGTGTTCGGGTTCGCGGCACGGAACGAGTCGACGGCGCTCCCGAGGCGGGCGATGCCGCCGGCGGTGCCGGCCTGCTCGATGCGGCCGTGGAAGTCGTTGACGGTGACGAGGTTGATGTCGACGCTGCGCGCCTCTTGGCCCTTCGGCGACGGCACGGCCTGCGCCGGTGCCATCGCACCCAGCGTCAGCCCGACGGCCGTGGCTGTGGCGAGCGTGCCGGCGACGATCCGCCGGTGTGAACGTGTGGTCCCCCTGGCGCGGACGCCCGCGCCATTGGAATGTGACTGCATCCCGTGATCTCCTCTGCGAGTCGCCCGAGGAGCGTCGGATTCGCATTCCCCGGCCCTGCGTCCCCGGCACGGAGTGCAGGTGACCCTCGCAGCCTACGTTCGCGGTTCGACCCTGCCAAGGGGGTAATGCGCATTGCTTGTCGGGTCGTTACCCGAGATTCATCCGGCACCGCTCATATGAGCACGAATGCCCGGTCAGACCGCGCGAATGCGCACGAATGCGCCCAGCAGGGCCGAGCCGCACGTCAGAGCCGCACGACCTCGACGACGCGCACCACCGCGGTGCCCTGCTCGGCCGATGCCTCGAGGTCGACCTCGGCGCGGATGCGCCAATCGCGATCACCCGCCGGGTCGTCGATCGTCTGCTCGACGCGCCAGACGCCGGCAGCGGCATCCGTCTCGTCGATCGCGACGAGTTGCGGCGACCGGGCCGCCGGCCCGACGCCGATCTCGTCGTGCTCGTCGTAATACCGGTCGAGCGCGTCGGGCCAGTCGATGTCGGGGTCGAGTTCGGCGAGCTCCTCATCGCGCTCGAGCGCCGCGAGCTGCACCCGGCGGAACAGCTCGTTGCGCACCAGCACCGTGAACGCACGGCGATTGGTCACGACGCTCGGCGGG
The DNA here is from genome assembly GCF_021044935.1 of Agromyces cavernae. GTDB lineage: Bacteria > Actinomycetota > Actinomycetes > Actinomycetales > Microbacteriaceae > Agromyces > Agromyces cavernae. Next base: position 962,097 of record NZ_JAJNMP010000001.1, on the reverse strand, counting down.
TCCGGCGGCACGACCGCAGCTTCGTCTTCGGGCAGGTGCGACGCGGGGTCGATGAGCTCGGCCCACTCGTCGACGAGACTCGAGTCGACCTGGCGCACGAGTTCGCCGAGCCACTCGATCAGGTCGAGCAGCTCCTCGTTCTTCGCCTCCGCGGGCACGGTCTGCCGCACCGCGCGGAAGGCGTCCGAGAGATACCGCAGCACGAGTCCCTCGCTTCGCGCGAGCTGATAGAACGAGACGTACTCGCCGAACGACATGCTGCGCTCGAACATGTCGCGCACGACCGCCTTGGGGCTGAGCTCGAAGTCGCGCACCCACGGCTGGCTCGACGCGAACGTCTCGAACGACTGGGCGAGCAACTCGTCGAGCGGCTTCGGCCAGGTGACCTCTTCGAGTGCCTCCATGCGCTGCTCGTACTCGACGCCGTCCTGCTTCATCACCGCGACCGCCTCGCCGCGGGCCTTGTACTGCTGCTGCGAGAGGATCGGCCGCGGGTCGTCGAGCGTCGACTCGATGATCGACACGACGTCGAGCGCGTAGTGCCCCGTGCCGACCCCGGGCGTGCCCGGCGCCTCGTCGGGGTCGAGCAGTTCGATCGCGGCGAGCGCGAACGGCGACAACGGCTGGTTGAGGGCGAAGTTCGGCTGCAGGTCGACGGTGAGCCTGATCTCGACGCCGAGCCCCGGCCTCGTCGTCGCCCCGCCGCGGCCCTCGCCGCCGCCGCCATTCGCCGAATGTTTCCGTTCCGACCCGGTGTCTCCAGTACCGCGGGCACCGTCGGTGGAAACGGAAACATTCGGCGGCATGAGGGGATTGGCGGACGAGGCGAGCGGCGCGATCACCACGACGCCCGCGTCGCGGAGGGTGCGGAAGATGTCGAGCGCGCGCCGGGCCAGCTCGAACCGCCGGGCGCGCGGCTCGTGGTTGTCGAAGACGAGCGAGCGGATGTCGCCGACGACGTCTCCCCCGCGGGCGATCACGTTGATGAGCATCGCCGCAGTGAGCTGCAGGTGCGGCGCGAGCGGTTCGGGCTGGGCCTCGACGAGCCGCTCGAACGAGACGGCGCTCCAGTTCACGAAGCCGGCGGGAGCCTTCTTGCGCACGACCTTCTTGAGCTTCTTCGGGTCGTCGCCGGCCTTGCGCAGCGCGACCTCGTTCTCGATCTCGTGGTCGGGCGCGAGCACCACGACGGTGCCGGCCGTGTCGTAGCCGGCTCGTCCGGCCCGCCCGGCGATCTGGTGGAATTCGCGAGCGCTGAGCTGACGCATCCGCTGCCCGTCGTATTTCGACAGCGCCGTGATGAGCACCGTGCGGATCGGGACGTTGATGCCGACGCCGAGCGTGTCGGTACCGCAGATGACCCGCAGCAGTCCACGCTGCGCGAGCGTCTCGACGAGCCGCCGGTACCGCGGCAGCATGCCGGCGTGGTGCACGCCGATGCCCGCCCGCACGAGGCGCGACAGGGTCTTGCCGAACGCCGTCGTGAACCGGAACCCGCCGATCGCCTCGGCGATCTCGTCGCGCTGCTCGCGGGTCACGACCCGGATCGACGACAGCGCCTGCGCACGCTCCATCGCGGCCGCCTGCGAGAAGTGCACGATGTACACGGGTGCCTGCCGGGTCTCGAGCAGCTCCTCGACGGTCTCCTGCACCGGGGTCTTCGCGTACGAGAAGTGCAGCGGCACGGGCCGCTCGACACCCGTGACCTGCGCGGTGTCGCGACCCGTGCGCCGGGTGAGATCCTCGGCGATGTCGGTGACGTCGCCGAGGGTGGCCGACATGAGGATGAACTGCGCGCGCGAGAGCGTGATGAGCGGGACCTGCCAGGCCCACCCGCGATCGGTGTCGCCGTAGAAGTGGAACTCGTCCATGACGACCTGGTCGACCGCCGCGTCGGGCCCGTGCCGCAGCGCGAGGTTCGCCAAGATCTCGGCGGTGCAGCAGATGATGGGGGCGTCGGCGTTCACCGAACTGTCGCCCGTGACCATGCCCACGTTCTGCGCGCCGAAGATCTCGACGAGCTGGAAGAACTTCTCGCTCACGAGCGCCTTGATGGGCGCCGTGTAGTACGAGCGGCCGCCCTGGGCGACGGATGCCGCGTGCGCGGCCACCGCGACGAGGGACTTTCCGGTGCCCGTGGGGGTCGAGAGGATCACGTTGGCGCCCGAGACGATCTCGATGATCGCCTCATCCTGAGCGGGGTAGAGCTCGAGCCCCCGATCGGCCGACCACTCGACGAAGGCGTCGTACATCGCGTCGGCGTCGAACGGGCGTGGCACGCGATCGAGGAGGGGCAGGGTCATCCGTCGAGTCTGTCACGCGCGCAGTCGCCGGCGGCGCACGGCCAGCCGGCGACCCTCGGACGCCGATGACATCGGAGGTTTGCGAGAAGTGCCGCACGGAAAGTGTTGACCGATCGCGACTTGGCCCCTACCTTGAGGGACGAGAGATCGGATGTTTAAGCGATTCTCGGCCGCTCGACACACCTCGAACAAAGGAGTTCCATTGGCTTACCAGGTCGCCTCCGAGATCGGCGAGGTCCATCGACCACGCCACCTCCTCCGGATGATCGCCGGTGCGGGCCTCGCCGCGCTCGCCCTGTCCACGTTCACCGCACTGCCCGCGCACGGAGCTGAAGGCGTCACCGTCTATGTCGCCCCGAACGGCAGCGACGGTAATGACGGCGCCTCGGCCTCGGCGCCGGTGAAGACGCTGGGCAAGGCCCAGCAGCTCGTCCGCGACGCGCTTCCCGGCGGCGCGCCCGTCACGGTGCAGCTCGCCGAGGGCGAGTACTACCTCGACTCCACCCTCGAACTCACGAACGCCGACTCGGGCACGGCGGACGCCCCGGTCCGCTGGGTCGGCGCCGGCGACGGCGCCACGCTCAACGGCGGCCGCCTGCTCACCGGCGCCTGGACGCCGTGGGCAGACGACCCGAGCGTGATGGTGACCGATGTCCCCGCAGGCATCGACTTCGACGAACTCTTCATCGACGACGCCCGGCAGGTGATGGCCCGCTACCCGAACTGGAACGACAGCGCCAAGCGCCTCGAAGGCACGACCACGATGGCGACGCTGAACTCACGCTCGGCCGACTGGTCGAATCCGACGACCGGCTATGTGCGCGCGATGCATTGCCACGACTGGGGCAGCGTGTCCTTCACGATCACGGGGCGCAGCGCCGGCGCGCTCTCGGTCGATTTCGTCGGCGACAACAATCGCCCGCAGGACTGCGGCTCCGGGCTGCCGATGAACGGCGGCGCAGTCATGGTCGAGAACATCCGCGAGGAGCTCGACGCTGCAAACGAGTGGTTCCTCGACCGCGAGGCGAACAAGCTCTACCTGAAGCCCGCCGTGGGCCTCGACCTCGCCACCGCGACCGTCGAGGTCGGCGAGCTCGACGAGCTCGTGACCCTCACCGGCGCAGCGCCGGGCGACCCGATCCATGACATCGCCTTCGAGAACCTCGCGTTCGAGCGCACCCACCGCACCCTCTTCAACAGCACGTTCGAGGGCCTCTCACGGGGCGACTGGTCGGTCGTCCGCAAGGGCGCGGCCACCGTGAAGAACAGCCGGGACGTGGCGTTCACGGCCACCTCGTTCACCGACCTCGGAGGCAACGGCATCTTCCTCGACGGCTACAACAGCGGGACGAAGATCACGGCGAGCCGGTTCGAGAACAACGGCGCCACCGACGTGCACGTCGTCGGGTCGCCCTCCGCCGTCCGCGACTACGCCGGCAACTACTTCACTACTCCGCGCATCACCGACCTCGGCGCCGGACCCAAGACCGAGGATTACCCGCGTGACGTGCTCATCCAGGGCAACGTCATGCGCAACAACGGGCGGTACGAGAAGCAGACCTCCTCGGTCAACATCTCGATGGCGCTCGACGTCACCGTGCGCGGCAACTCGCTCTCGGACAGCCCGCGCGCCTGCCTGAACTTCTCCGACACCACGTGGGGCGGGCACCTCATCCAGGACAACGACATCTTCGACTGCGTGCGCGAGACCGGCGACAACGGCTCGATCAACGCGTGGGGTCGCAGCCGCTTCTGGAAGACGGGCGCGGCGAACAACGCGTTCGCGAGCCTCGCCGACGGCGTCGAATTCATGGGCAACACGGGCGGTACGCTCACCGCCGAGCAGGCACGCGAGATGATGAAGCTCGACACGGTCGAGCCGATCACGATCGACCACAACCGCTTCTGGCACGACGGCGACTGGGCCATCGACCTCGACGACGGGTCGTCGAACTTCGTCATGACGAACAATGTGCTGCTGAAGGGTGGCGTCAAGCTGCGAGACGGCTTCGACCGTACGCTGCGCAACAACCTCATCCTCGACGGCTCGACCTACGAGCAGGTGAGCTACATGCCCGGCGGTGACGAGATCGACCGCAACATCACGCTCGGGCGACTCCCCTACGACAATGTGCTCAACGATCCGACCCGCGCGCAGTACGCGATCGGCAAGAACCTCTTCTGGAACGCCGGCGCCGCGATCGACATCCGGCCGCGCGGCGGCGTCACCGAGAAGCTCTCGGTCGACGGGACGTCGCTCAACACGGCGACGAGCTGGTACGCCGCGGGGCTCGACCGCGACTCCGTCGTCGGCGACCCGGCATTCACGAGCGCCGACCCGGCCGGCGACTACGACTTCGTGGTCGGCAGCGCCTCGCCCGCACTCGCGCTCGGATACGAGAACATCCCGATGACGGGCTTCGGCGCGCCGGGCGGCGCGCTGCCGCCCGAGGCGGTGCTGCCGACCGGCACGACCGGTCCTGACCCGATCGAGCTCGCCCGGCGCAAGTACGTCGAGCAGCTCTGGGGCGGAAGCATCGCGAACATCACCACGACGGCCGAGCAGTCGTCGTACGCGATCAGCGACTACAAGGGCGTGAAGTTCGTCACCGTGCCCGACGGCAGCGTCGCCGCGGCCTCGGGCCTGCGCACCGACGACCTCGTGCGCACCATCAACGGCACCGAGGTCACCGAGCAGCGCAACTCGTTCTGGCAGGCGTACAACGCGCTGGCGGCGGGCGAGCCGATCACGCTCGGCGTCCGTCGAGCCTCGACCGACGTCACCGTCACTCTCACGAAGCCGACCGAGCCGGAGTTGCTCAACAACACGTCAGGCGTCGTCTACCGGACGGCGGCGTCGCCGACCCGGGAGACGTGGCTCTGGCGCGACGCGGCGCGCGGCGGCGGCGGCGCCTGGCTCGACGACATCGACGCGACGCAGAGCCTCGGCGACTCGTGGGAGCTGACCTTCCACGGCACCGGCATCGATGTCGTGTCGCAGATCAACAGCGACCTCGGAGATGTCGACATCAGCATCGACGGCGAGTTCAGGAAGACCCAGTCGTTCGCGAACCCGACCCGCCTGCACCAGCAGACGGTGCTCTCGATCAGCGACCTGGCTCCCGGTGTCCACACCATCACCGGCACGATGAAGTCCGGCAGCTACATGATCGTCGACGCGTTCCGGACCCATCCCGTCGTCCCCGACACCGGTGCTCCGCAAGTCGCGCTCACGACCTCCCCCGAAATGCCCGAGAGCGGCTGGTTCACGGGTGGGGTGGCCGTCACGGCGACCGCAACCGACGATGTCGACGAGGCGCCGTCGCTCGAGATCTCGACCGGCTCAGGTTGGCAGCCCTACACGGAGCCGCTCGCGATCGCGACCGACGGCACGACGACGGTCACGGCGCGCGCCACCGACGCCGCGGGCAACGTCTCCGAGGAAACGACCATCATCGTCCTCCGTGACACCGTCGACCCCAACACCACCGCGAGGGTCGACACGAAGAAGCGGGTTGTCACGCTCACGGCGACGGACGCCACGTCGGGCCTCAGCCGGATCGAGTACCGCATCGGCGAAGGCGCGTTCCAGACGTACACCGGACCGATCCAGGCCGCCAAGGGCGCGACGACGATCACGTACCGGGCGATCGACGCGGCGGGCAACACCGAGTCGGATCGAACCCTCGAACTCGAACGGAAGGCCGGGCCGATGTAGTCGGCACCTCGGGCGGAGCCGCTGAGGCGGGTGGTGCGCGGGCACCGCCCGCCTCAGTCGTGCGGGGCGTGGTTCGTGAGCACCGCCCGCCTCAGTCGTGCGGGGCGAATCTCGAAGAAGACCCGGTCCGATCGCATTCGGTCCGATCGCATTCGAAGGGGGAAGCCGGCCGGCAACGCGGATTCGGGTGCGTGATGCCGGCCGGCTTCGCGACCGCCGCGATCCCGGTGACAGTTCCCCCTGCAGTCCGGAAGCGGCGATCGTGTTCAACGGTAGATTCCGATGCCCGCCCATGGGATCAGGGCCAGCACTGACATCGGATGCGGCCGGTCACTGTTCCGCGAAAGGGCCGGGAGCGCTAGCGTTCGCTCAGATGTCACTCCGAGGAAGGCCCCCGCGATGCGTATCTCCACGGAAGCCGCGCCCGGCACGGAAGCCGCGCCCGGCACCGAAACCGCGCCCGGCACCGAAGCTCCGGCCGAAGTCGTCGAGGCCGAGACGGCCGGCGGGGCACTCGCCGCCCCCTTCGATGTCGCGCTCGTCGTCGTGCACGGGATGGGCGACGCCTACACGAGCCAGATCCTGCTCGAGTGGGCCGAGCCGCTGCTCGGCCGGCTCGAGTGGCTGGCGCGCGACCCCCTGATCGGCGGCAACCGGGAGGGGTTCGGCGTCGTCATCGACGAGTCCACGCTCGCCGGCGAGACGCCCGTCGTGACCGCGACGGTGACATTCCCGAAGCGGCAGGGCGAGCAGGGTGCCCGGCGCACGGGGCCGATCGGCGAGCCTGAGAAGGCGACGCGCCGGATCGCGATCGTCGAGGCACGCTGGGAGGACGCGTTCGTGCCGCTCGATCGCCGCACGGTGTTCAAATGGGCGGTCCCCTTCATGTGGCGCGCGTTCGGGCGCATGCTGCGCCTGTTCGCCTACACGCTCGTGCTCGTGCACTGGTACGTCCTGCTGCGTCACCTCAGGGGCGAAACGAAGACGCTGCTGCCCAAGTGGCTGAACATCCCCATCGACCTGGTCCGCCTCGCAGCGTCGACCCTGTTGTTCGCCGTGATCTGGGTGTTCATCGTGGCGCTCGGCCTCGTGCTCACGCCGATCCTGCCGCTGCTGAGCCCGCTGCTCATCTTCCCGTGGTTCGCGAACGTCGCGAAGGCCACCCTCGACACGATCGTCGAATCGATCGGCGACGCGGCGACCTGGCGAGAGCGGCCGGTGAGGGCGAGCGCGATGCGCATGGTCGTTCGCGACGCGGTGACCCGCGCCAAGCGGCTCGTGGGGGACTCGGGCGAGGTGCACGTGCTCGCGCACTCGCAGGGTGCCGCGGTGGCAACGTACGCGCTGCTCGAGGAACTCACGCCGAACGCCTACAACGTACGACGCCTCACCACCGTCGGCGCCGCGGTCGTGCTGCTCGGCGCCGACACGTGGCCCGGCCGTAACACCCCGTACCGCCCGATCGAGAGGTGGATCGCGCTCAACGCCGACCTCCCCGATGAGAAGCGCCTTGTCTGGCAGAACTACTGGGCCACCTGGGATCCGTTCTCGGCCGGGCCTATCGCCGACGGGTCGAAGACACTGCAGCGGCGCTGGCGGGCCTCGTACTTCCCGGAGATCGCGTCGACACCAGACGGCCCAGAAGAGCATGCGGTGCACAACACGAGTCAGCCGTTCCTCGATCACTCGCTCTACTTCGACAACGTCACCGAGGTCATCGAGCCGACGGCACTGAACCTCCTCGGCGACGACTATCCGCGACCGCCCAAGGCGGTGGCGTACGTCGAGTCGCGCCTGGCGGTCATCGCGAAGAAGTCGCTGGCGGCCAACGTGCTCGCCGCCGTCGTGATCGCCGCGATCGTGCCGGGGCTGCCGCCGGTCTCCGAGTTCCTCGCCGGCGTGCTCCGCGACATCTCGGCGTTCTTCTCGGGGGTGTTCGACCTGTTCAACGGCTCGGCACCCGCGCCCGGGTTCGAGGAGAGCGTCGGATGGTTGCGACGTGACAGCGAGCCCGAGTCCCTCTCGATCTGGGGTTGGATCGTCGCGGCGGTCCTGATCCTCGCCGCTCTGATCTGGGTGAACCAGCTGCTGCACCGTTTCATCCTGCGCTCGCGTGTGTGGAAGCGCTGCCCGATGGACGCGCGCAGGTGGCTTGCGTACACGATGATCCCCCGGTCGGTCTACGCGCTCCTCGCCTCCGCCGCGGTGTTCTTCGGCATCATGCTCTGGCCGGACTGGTCGGGGAACACCGAGACCGACACGGCCTGGGCGCTCACGTGGATTGCCATCGCGCTTGTGCTCCTCACGGCGATCGCCGTGTTCCAACCACGCTTCGCTCCCGCGCCCGTCGTCCTGCGCGGCACCATGCCGCCGAAGTTCGTCGAGCCCCAGGCCGCTGCCGCACCACCCGCCGCGGCGGCGGCGAACGCGACGTTGCCCGTCGATGTGCCGGCGAGCGAACAGACCACCGCCGGTACGCGTGCACCGGCCGGGTTCGCGGCGAACCTCGCGATCAACGCCCCGGTGCGCGAGGCGACCGCCCGCGAGCAGATGACGCTCGGCAAGGCGATGGATGCTGAGGACTACACCCTCGAGCGCGACGCTCGCCGCCGGATCGTATCACCTGAGCGCTGGCCGACTCGACCTTCGACTGGCCGCGCCAACCGTCGGCGCCCGTCAGACCCTTCGATGCCCGCGGCACCGGGCGCGACCGGCACCGTCTGACCCTCGCTACCGCCGGCGCCCCGACCGCCCGACCGCGGTCGGCCGCACGACCGATCCCGGGTCGCCGCCGGTCACCAGCTCGACGATCACCTCGATGAGCCGGAACGGTGCGACCGCGAGCAGCTGCAGCACGACGAGCGGCGACAGCACCGCGCCCGAATAGTTGAGCAGCAGCATGAGCGGCGCGAGCCGCCACCACGGCACGGCGGCGATCGCGGGCAGCACCGCGAGCACGAGCCATCCGATGTTCCAGAACGCGAGCACGGATGCCGCGACGACGACGATCGCCCCCAGGATGGCCTGCCAGACGAAGACCGCGCCGGCGACGCCGGCGAGCCCGCGCTCGCGGTCGGCCGAGACCCACGCCCACATGAGCGTCGACCGCAGCAGCGGCACGCCCTGCTCGCGCAGTGCCGTACGGAACACCCGGTCGACCTCGCGCCGCCGCTCGAGTTCGGCGCGACGGTCGGGCGTCACCGGTTCGTCGGTCGGGGCCGCGTACACGTCGTGCATCACGGCGGGCGCCGACTGGCGGCCGTAGCTCGCGATGAAGGCCCAAACAAGGGTCGGCACCGAGGCGAGATCGGTCTCGACGCGCTGACCGGACTGCTCGGGGACCGGATAACGGCGCCCTGAGGCGGGATCGACGTACACGAACGGCTCGCGCAGTTCGAAGCGGTACCCGTCGGCCGGCCGCTGCGCGAGCGCGAGTTCGTCGAGCGGGTGTCCGTCGTCGGTGAGGAACGGCATCTGGTCTCCTTGTCAGCCGAGCAGGAATGCGACCGTGAGCAGCACCGGCACCGAACCGACCGTCGTGATGAACACGGTGTCGCGGGCGACGATCTCGGCGGTCTCGTAGCGTTGCGCGTAGTTGAACACGTTCTGTGCGGTCGGCAGCGCGGCGAGCACCGTGACGGCGTACAGGGCGACGTCGTCGAGGCCGAACACGAAGCGGCCGATCGCCCAGGCGGCGAGCGGCATGACGACGAGCTTCAACGCCGAGGCGAGCAGCACGTCGCGACGCCCGGTGCCGGCCTCGAGCAGGCGTTGCCCGTGCAGCGACAGCCCGTAGGCGATGAGCATGAGCGGCACCGCCGCGTTGCCGATGAGGGCGATGGGCTCGAGCACGATCGGCGGCAGTTCGAGCCCGGTGACGGCCACGAGCACGCCGAGCAGCGAGCCCACGATGATGGGGTTCGTGATCGTCGAGCGCACGATCTGCCACGCGGATGTCGCACCGGTGACCTTCGCGCCGAGGATCGCGAGCGCGATCGGGGCGAACAGCAGCAGCTGCAGCAGCACGATCGGTGCCGAGTAGGCCGCGTCGCCCAGCATGTACACGGCGATCGGGATGCCGAAGTTGTTGGCGTTGACGTAGCCCGAGCCGAGCGAGCCGACGACGGTGCGGGCGATGCCGCGTCGCCAGATGAGCAATGAGATGAGGGCGAACACGAGCATCACCGCGACCGCGGCGATCGCCGAGACCGGCAGCAGCACCGAGAACAGGGCGCCGACATCGGCCCGGGCGAGCACCGAGAAGAGCAGGAACGGCGCGAGCACGCTGAAGTTGAGCCGTGCGAGCACCGGCCGTGCCTCGGGGCCGAGTACGCCGGTGCGGCCGGCGATGTAGCCGACGATCACCGCGAGCGCGATGACCGCGAACCCCGTGAAGACCTCGATCATGCGCGCCCGCCACCCGTTCGGGTCGCGGGCGCGTCGCTCGTCGTCTCGGGGTGGATCATCGCCACCACGCTACCCGGGCGACACCTCCGCGACCTACGCTCGAAGGGCACGCCGAGCCGAACGAACGGGGAGACGATGGCCGCAGCAGCCGAGCAGGGTGAGGGGTTCGATCGAGGCGGGGGCGCGGCATCCGTGCCGCTCGACATCGTCGACGCGTGGTGGCGGGCCGCCAACTACCTCAGCGTGGGCCAGATCTACCTGATGCGGAACCCGCTGCTCGATGCACCGCTCGAGCGCGACGACGTCAAGCCCCGGCTGCTCGGGCACTGGGGCACCTCCCCCGGACTCAACCTCGTCTATGCGCACCTGAACCGGGCGATCGTCGAGCGCGGCACGCCGACGCTCTACGTGTGCGGGCCGGGGCACGGCGGCCCGGCGATGGTCGCGAACACGTGGCTCGACGGCACGTACTCCGAGCTGTTCCCTGCGGTGACGGCCGACCGTGCGGGCATGGAGCGGCTGTTCCGCCAGTTCTCGTTCCCGGGCGGCATCCCGTCGCACGCGGCGCCCGAGACGCCCGGATCGATCAACGAGGGCGGCGAGCTCGGATACTCGCTCATGCACGCCTACGGCGCGGCGCTCGACAGTCCGGGTCTCGTGGTCGCGTGCGTGATCGGCGACGGCGAGGCCGAGACCGGCCCGCTCGCCGCGAGCTGGCGGGCACACACGTTCCTCAACCCCCTCACCGATGGCGCGGTGCTGCCGATCCTGCACCTGAACGGGTTCAAGATCGCGAACCCCACCCTGCTCGCCCGCATCCCGGAGTCCGAGCTCGTCGAGTTCCTGCGCGGCAACGGGTACGAGCCGCTCCTGGTCACAGGCGGCTTCGACGGTGAGGACCCGATGGCCGTGCACGCCCGCATGGCCGACGCGATCGACGTGGCGTACGACCGCATCGCCGATATCCGAGCGGATGCCTCGGCGGGAGCATTCGACGTGGCGGCGCCGCGCTGGCCCGCCATCGTGCTGCGCACGCCCAAGGGCTGGACCGGCCCGCGCGTCGTCGACGGCGTGCAGGTCGAGGGCACCTTCCACTCGCACCAGGTGCCGCTCTCGGGCGTGCGCGAGAACGCCGAGCACCTCGCGCTGCTCGAGCAGTGGCTGCGGTCGTACCGTCCGGAGGAGCTCTTCGACGGGGAAGGGCGCCCCGTCGCCGGGCTCGACGTCGTGCGACCCACGGGCGGCCTGCGCATGAGCGCGACCCCGGCGGCGAACGCCGGCATCGTCCGGGCCCTCGAGCTGCCCGACACCGCGCCGTTCGCGCTCGAGGTCGACCCCGACGCGCGCGGCTCGAGCGGGCAGGCGATGACGGCGTTCGGCACCTGGTTCGCCGAGCTCATGCGCCACAACCCCGACGACGTGCGCCTGTTCGGCCCTGACGAGGTGCTCTCGAACCGGCTCGGCGCCGTGTTCGAGGTCACGTCACGCGCGTGGGCGGCTCGGCTGCATCCGCTCGACGAGCACCTCGCCCGCTCGGGACGCGTCATCGAGGCGCTCAGCGAACACCTCATGCAGGGCATGCTCGAGGGCTACCTGCTCACGGGGCGGCACGGGCTCATCACGAGCTACGAGGCGTTCATCCACATCGTCGACTCGATGTTCAACCAGCACGCGAAGTGGCTCGAGTCCGCGAGGGACGTGCCCTGGCGCGGCGATGTGGCATCGCTCAACTACGTGCTCTCGTCGCACGTGTGGCGCCAGGACCACAACGGTTTCTCGCATCAGGACCCGGGCTTCCTCAACGTCGTCGTCAACAAGCAGGCCGAAGTGGTGCGGGTGTACCTGCCGCCCGACGCGAACACCATGCTCGCCGTCATGCGCCACGCGTTCGACACGCAGAACCGCGTCAATGTCGTGGTCGCCGGCAAGCAGCCGCACCCGCAGTGGCTCACCGCCGACGAAGCCGACGCGCACGTCGCGGCCGGGCTCGGCGTGTGGGCGTGGGCGGGCAACGAGCCCGGGTTCGACGCCGACGACCCCGGGGCATCCGTGCCCGACGTGGTGCTCGCCTGCGCCGGTGACGTGCCCACCATGGAGACGGTCGCCGCCGCGCAACTGCTGCGCGAACGGTTGCCCGACCTCGCCGTGCGGGTCGTGAACGTGGTCGACCTGATGCGCATCCAGGACCCGTCGCACCATCCGCACGGCATGCGCGACCTCGAGTTCGACGCGGTCTTCACGCGATCGGCACCCGTGATATTCGCGTTCCACGGCTACGCGTCACTGATCCACCAGCTCGCCTACCGGCGCACCAACCACGCCAACCTGCACGTGCGCGGGTTCATCGAGAAGGGCACCACGACCACGCCGTTCGACATGCTGCACCTGAACGATCTCGACCGGTTCCGGCTCGCGCTCGACGTGCTGCGCCGCGTGCCCGGGCTCGCCGGACGCCCCGGCGTCGCCGAGATCGCCGACGAGTGGCACGCGGCCCGGGCTGCGGCACGCGAGTACGCCTACGAGCACGGCGAGGATCCCGCGCAGATCACGGGCTGGCAGTTCCGAGCGGGCTGACGCGCGGCGGGCGGGATCTCGAGACGCGCTTCGCGCTCCTCGATCAGCGGGACGCGGCTACCAGCGGCCGTGCACCTGCGTGCGGATCTCGCGGTCGTACAGTTCGCGCACGACGTCGTCGAAATCCTCGGGCAGTTCGAGCGAGCCCGCGGCGGCGTTCGCCCGTGCCTGCTCGGGGTTGCGTGCGCCCGGGATCACCGTGCTCACGCCCGGCTGGGTCGCGACCCACGCGAGCGCGACCTGCGCGGGCGTGCGCTCGGGTGCCGCGTCGTGGGCGAGCTCGCTGAACTCCGTCGCCGCGCGCACGCCGGTGGCGTAGTCGACGCCCGAGAAGGTCTCGCCGACGTCGAACGACTCGCCGTGGCGGTTGAAGCTGCGGTGGTCGTTCGGCGCGAACTGCGTGTCGAGGGTGTAGCGCCCCGAGAGCAGCCCGCTCGCGAGCGGGACCCGCGCGATGATGCCGACGCCCGCCGCGCCCGCGGCAGGCAGCACCTGGTCGAGCGGCTTGAGCCGGAACGCGTTGAGGATGATCTGCACGGTGGCCACGTTCGGCCGGGCGATCGCGGTGAGGGCTTCTTCGACCTGCTCGACGCTCACGCCGTAGTTCGCGATGGCCCCCTCGTCGACGAGGGTGTTGAGCGCGTCGAACACCCGGTCGTCGCCGAACACGGAGGTCGGCGGGCAGTGCAGCTGCACGAGGTCGAGCCGGTCGACGCCGAGGTTCGCGCGCGAGCGGTCCGTCCAGGAGCGGAAGTGCTCGAGGGAGTAATTGGCATGCTCCTGGGGCATCCGCCGGCCCATCTTGGTGGCGACCGTCACACCCGAGTCGGGGTGTTCGCGCAGCCAGCGGCCGATGAGGGATTCACTGCGGCCGTCGCCGTAGACGTCGGCGGTGTCGAAGAACGTGACGCCGGCTTCGCGCGCGGCGTCGAGCACGGCGAGTGCTTGGCCCTCGTCGACGTCGCCCCAGTCGGCGCCGAGCTGCCAAGTGCCGAGTCCGATGACTGAAACGGTGCGGCCGGTGCGGCCGAGGGTGCGCGTCTGCATGATGCTGCCCACGATATCGGCACCGCCCGACCGGCGGGCCGGCCGTGAGGGCGCGGCCCGCCCGTCGTCTGGCCGGTCAGCGCTCGGAGTCTTCGCCGAACCGCTGCCGTGCCTCGGCCGGGATCAGGGGGCGCTCCGCGCGAGCCTTGATCTGCTGCACGGCCCAGGTGTTGCCGTCGGGGTCGGCGAACCCGAAGAAGGTGCCGCCGTCGCGCGGGTCGATGACCTGGATCTCGCTGCACTCGACCCCACGCGAGGTGAGCTCGTCGCGTGCGGCGGCCGCGTCGGCGACCACGAGCTGGATGCCCTTCAACGATCCTGGCGCCATCTCCTGTTGCGCCGGCAACGAGCCGATGACGATCGAACACCCCGAGCCGCGCGGCGTGAGCTGCGCGACATGCATGTGCTCGTTCTGCGTGTCGTGGTCGAGTGCGAAGCCGACCTGGTCGCGGTAGAAGGCGATCGATCGGTCGAGGTCGCTCACCGGCACGATGACGACTTCGAGGGTCCAGTCCATGATGTGCTCCGTTTCAGGGTGGGTCGTTCAGTGGCAGGGCGAGCGGATGCCGCGACACGAGGCCGCGCTGCGACATCCGCTCGCCCATGATCAGGCAGCGATGGGCATCAGGCGGCGACGAGCGCGTCGAGGCGTTCGTAGCCCTCGCGGATGCCGGTCTCCATGTCGCTCGCAACCATGCCGTCGCGCGACTCGACGGTGGGGTACACCGAGTGGATGCGCAGCCGGGTGCGGCCGTCGCCGAGGTCTTCGAACGTCATCGCCTCGATCGCGACGACGTCGGGGTAGCCCTCGAACTCGAACGTCTGGATGGCGAACTCGTTCTCGCGAACGGTGTGGAACGTGCCCCGGAACGCGAAGGATTCGCCCTCGGCGTTCGTGTGCACGTAGCGGTAGCCGCCCTGCGAGACGAAGTCCCAGCGCTCGACGTTCATCTCGTAGCCGTTCGGCCCGAGCCACTGCGTGATGAGCTCGGGGTCGCGATGCGCGTTGAACACCGCAGCCACGGGGGCGTCGATCTCGCGCTCGATGTCGATGAAGGGAAGCCCCTCGGGGGCGGTGATGGTGACGGGGTTCGTCATGATTCTGCGTCTTCCTGTGTGCCGTCGGGGGTGCCCCCGGCGGATGATGCGGCGCGGCCGCGGTCGGTGGCGAGCAGCGCGTCGAGTGCCCGGAACTGCTGCTCGTGGATCAGCCGGTAGCGGTCGATCCACGCGGTGAGTGCCTCGAGGGCGGCGGCATCGAGGTGCACCGGGCGACGCTGGGCGTCGCGGGTGCGCGTGACGAGGCCGGCCTGCTCGAGCACCTGGATGTGCTTCGAGACCGCCTGCTTGGTGATCTCGAACGGTTCGGCGAGTTCGTTGACCGTGGCCGGCCCGCGACTCAGGCGGGCGATGATGCGACGGCGTACCGGGTCGGCCAGCGCCGTGAAGGCGCGGTCGAGGCGGTCGTCGGCACTCGGATCCACGATCATCACCCACCTCCGATCGATTGCGTGTTGATCAATGTGTTGCTTGATCAACTGCTTGATTGATTACCAACATACGAGCGATGGATGACCCTGTCAAGGGTTTCCCGAGGGGTTGCCGCAGTCCGTCCGAGCGGCCACGCTCGGATTGTCACGAACGACGAGTCGAAAGGGTGGACACGATGGTCACGCTCAACCCCTATCTCAACTTCCCCGACAACGCCCGCGAGGCGATGGAGTTCTACCACTCGGTCTTCGGCGGCGAGCTCACGACGAGCACGTTCGCCGAGTTCGGCGCCGCCGAAGACCCGGCCGACGCCCAGAAGATCATGCACAGCCAGCTCGAGTCGGGCAGCATCACCCTCATGGGAGCCGACACGCCCAGCTCCCTGACGTTCCCGGGCACCAACAGCAACATCTCGGTCTCGCTCTCGGGCGGCCCCGACGACGACGCCACGCTGCGCGGCTACTGGGACAAGCTCGCCGAGGGCGGCACGATCGCGCAGCCGCTCGAGGTCGCGCCCTGGGGCGACGCATTCGGCATGCTCGAAGATCGCTACGGCACGACCTGGCTCGTGAACATCGGAGGCGCCGGCAGCCCGGGCTGACGTCGGCCCCGGTCTCTCGCGTTCCGGGGGTGCTTTCGCGCCAGATTTCGTGGAATCCTGCTCGAAATCGGCGCAGAAGCACCCCCGGAGCGGGGGAAGGGAGTCGGGACTCAGTCGAAGAGCTCGGAGAGCCAGCTCTCCTTCTTCTTCTTGCGGTACTGGCCCTGATCGCCGTACCCGCGGTTGTCATAGCCGCGGTTGTACCCGTTGTCGTAGGACTGCTGGCCGTAAGCCGGTTGCCCGTACTGCGGCTGCTGCGGCTGAGCAGGAGCGGGCGGCTGGGTCGGCGCGGACTGCTGGGCGCCACCGAGCTCACGGCCCGCGCGCTCGACGATCTTGTCGAGCTCGCCCCGGTCGAGCCACACACCGCGGCACGTGGGGCAGTAGTCGATCTCGATTCCGCTGCGCTCGCTCATCACGAGCACGGTTCCATCAGTGGGGCACTGCATTCGGGGCTCCTCCTCGGGGGTCGTGATGCGAGCGTACGGAGCGAAGCTGGGGAGATGCCCGGACGGGGCGGCGGGTCTCGATACACGTCACCTCCGGCGCCGCTGGCCGACGACGAACGCGAGCGAGCGGATGCCCCGGCACGCGCCTCACGCAGAGGCGGCGGCCGTGACATCCGCTCATCGACCGGCGGCTTCGCCGCCGATCAGGGGGTTCGAGAACTAGCCGATGACGGTGATGTTCTCGGCCTGCAGGCCCTTGGGGCCGCGGGCGGTCTCGAACTCGACCTTCTGGTTCTCTTCGAGCGAGCGGTAGCCGCCCGACGCGATCGCGCTGAAGTGCGCGAAGACGTCGGCGCTGCCGTCGTCGGGGGCGATGAAGCCGAAGCCCTTGTCGGCGTTGAACCACTTGACGGTTCCGGTAGCCATATTTCTTTTCCTTCTGTAAAGCCGAGCCGCCGTGGCGGCTGCGACGTGCACGACCTCAGGTCGTGCGGGGTTCCGCCGGCGACGTCCGCCTGCGGAAGTGTGTGGCCCGGGTGATCAGACTCTGCGGAACTGGTTCACCATCGGGCAGTCGAACGGATCGCGCGCGGCGAGGCCGACGCGATTGAGGTACTGGATGACGATGCCGTACGACTGCAGCATCGTCGTCTCGGTGTACGGCACGTCGAGGGTGCGGGAGTACTCGCGGACGATCTCGCGCGCCTTCGCGAGGTGCGGTCGGGGCATGTTCGGGAACAGGTGGTGCTCGACCTGGTAGTTGAGGCCGCCGAAGAGCGCGCTCGCCCACATGCCGCCCGAGATGTTGCGCGACGTGAGCACCTGCTTCGAGAAGAAGTCGAGCTTCGCATCGGCGGGGATGATCGGCATGCCCTTGTGGTTGGGCGCGAACGAGGCACCCATGTAGATGCCGAACACGGCGAACTGCACGCCGATGAACGCGAACGCCATGCCGAGCGGCAGCACCCAGAAGATCGCTCCGAAGTACACGGTGAAGCGCGCCGCGATGAGGCCGAGCTCGATCCAGCGGCCCTTCACCGGGCCGCGCGCGAAGAGGGTGCTGATCGACCGGTAGTGCAGGTTGATGCCCTCGAGCGTGAGCAGCGGGAAGAACAGATAGCCCTGCTTGCGCGTGATCAGCGCCATGAGGCCGCGCTGCTTCGCGGCATCGGCCTCGACGAACGAGATCGTGTCGAAGTCGATGTCGGGGTCTTTGCCCACCTTGTTCGGATTCGCGTGGTGACGCGTGTGCTTCGTCATCCACCACGAGTAGCTGATGCCCACGACGCCGGCCGCGAGGATGCGGCCGACCCGGTCGTTGGCCGGCCCGGACTCGAGCACCTGGCGATGCGAGGCCTCGTGGGCCAGGAACGCGAACTGCGTGAAGATGATGCCGAGCGCACCCGCCATCAGCAACTGGAACCAGGAGTCGCCCAACAGGATGAACCCGGTGATCGCGCCGCCGAGCGCGAGCGTCAGCAGGCTCACGAGCGCGAGGTAGAACCAGCGTGTGCGGTTGAGCAGCCCCGACTCGCGGACGACTCGGGAGAGGGCGGTGTAGCTGCGGGTGATATCCGTGGAGCCGGTGCGGGGCTTCGTAGCCCGGATCGCACCGAGAGATTCGGTGTGAGAGATGTGCGTGTCCCAGCTGTCGTCGACTTCCCAGCCGGGGATCGCGGGTAGAGCACCCGCTGCAGATGATCCGACCCTAGCCGGTCGGCATGGGAGGGCGCTGGGAGATGTCCTCGCGGCGGTTGGCGGTGCGAGACTGAATCGCATGCGCATCATCGTCACCGGCGGCTCGGGCAAGCTCGGTCGCACCGTCGTCCGCACCCTCCGTGACGAGGCCAACCAGGTCGTGAACCTCGATCGCGTCGGCGAGCGCGGCACCTTCATACAAGTCGACCTCACCGACTTCGGGCAGGTGATCGACGCGATCGCGGGCGTCGACGACCGTCACGACGGCGCCGATGCGATCGTGCACCTCGCCGCGATCCCCGCGCCGGGTCTCGCAAGCGATGTCGCGACCTTCCACAACAACATGCTGACGACGTTCAACGTGTTCCAGGCAGCGAGGCGGCTCGGCATCACCCGCATCGTGTATGCGTCGAGCGAGACCGTGCTCGGGTTGCCGTTCGAGGAGCCGCCGCCCTATGTCCCCGTCGACGAGGACTACGCCGCTCGACCCGAGAGCACGTACTCGCTCGTCAAGCACCTGGAGGAGCAGATGGCGATCGAGCTCGTCCGCTGGCATCCCGAACTCTCGATCACGGCGCTGCGATTCTCGAACGTCATGGACCCCGCCGACTACGCCGAGTTCCCATCGTTCGACGCCGACGCGACCCTGCGCAAGTGGAACCTGTGGGGCTATGTCGACGGCCGCGACGGTGCACAGGCCGTGAGCCGCGCGCTCGCGACGGCTGGTCCGGGCTTCGAGCGGTTCATCATCGCCGCGGCCGACACCGTCATGTCACGGCCGAACGCCGAACTGCTCGCGGAGGTGTTCCCGGATGTCCCGGTCCGCGGCGATCTCGGAACGCACGACACCTTCCTCTCGATCGAGAAGGCACGCCGCCTGCTCGGCTACGAACCGCGGCACTCGTGGCGCGACCACGCGACGCCGAACCCGTAGCCCGGTACGTCGACACCGTTCACCCGAGGTTCACCCCTCGGCCACGCGGCATCCGCTCATCGCGTTCCCGGCCCCGGCAATCTGACCGTGTGCGTCCGGACGCGGCGCACCGAACGTGATGGGAGCCCCTGATGACCATGACCCACGAACCGGCGCGCCGCGACGAGACGACCTCGTCGGCGCGCCCCGTCGCACGCCGCTCGCTGCTGCCGCTGCTGCCCATGCAGGGGCACACCTCCGGCAAGCGCAGCGCCGTGACCTGCCACCTCAAGTGCGCCGACGCGTGCTTCCACCCGGTGCCGAACACCTCCGACAACGGGTACTTCCGCGACATCGTGAGCGCGAGCATGTCGCGCCGCACGGTGCTCGCCGGCGCCGGTGCCGCGGCCGCCGCGATCGTCATCGGCGGCGCCGTCGCCGGTGACGCCGCACCCGCCGCCGCGATCCCGGGCGGCAACGGCGGCAAGCTCGCCTTCGACCCGATCGCTCCCGTGCCCGCGAGCGTCGACGACGTCGTCGTGCCCGACGGGTACCAGTGGCGACCGATCATCCGCTGGGGCGACCCGCTCTTCTCCGAGGACGACGCGTTCGACCCGCAGAACCAGACCGCCGAGAAGCAGGCCCGCCAGTTCGGCTACAACAACGACTACCTCGACATCATCGCCGAGCCGAACGGCAAGCGCGGGGTGCTCGTCGCGAACTTCGAGTACACCAACGAGTCGATCATGTTCCCGCCCGAGCTCGACGCGGCCGAGCGCAGCCGCATCGCGATGGCGGCACACGGCTTCGGCGTCGTCGAACTGACGCGCTCGAAGAAGGGCCGGCCCTGGAGCTACGTCGTGGGCGCGCCGCGCAACCGCCGGATCACCCTCGAGACGCCGTTCACCTTCACCGGCCCCGCCGCCGGATCCGACCTCCTGAAGACCGTCGAGGACTCGACGGGAACCACGGTGCGCGGCACGCTCAACAACTGCGCCGGAGGCACGACACCGTGGGGCACGATCCTCTCGGGCGAGGAGAACTTCAACGGGTATTTCCGCAACCCCGGCCAGACCCCCGCCGAGCAGCGCTACGGACTGAACGCCAACGGCGACGGTCGCGGCTGGCGGGGCGTCGACCCGCGCTTCGACGGGGTCGCCAACCCCGGGTACCGCAACGAGCCGAACCGGTTCGGCTGGATCGTCGAGATCGACCCCGAGGACCCGACCTCGACGCCCGTCAAGCACACCGCGCTCGGCCGTTTCAAGCACGAGGGCGCGAACATCAACATCTCGACGAGCGGGCACGCCGTCGCCTACCAGGGCGACGACGAGCGCTTCGACTACCTCTACAAGTTCGTCTCGAAGGACCGCTTCGACGGCTCGAACAGCCCCACGGCACGTACGCACAACAAGACGCTGCTCACCGCGGGCACCCTGTACGTCGCGCAGTTCTCGGGCGACTCCCCCGCCGGCGAGATCGACGGAACGGGAACCGTGCCGTCGGACGGCCAGTTCGACGGGACCGGCCGGTGGGTGCCGCTCGTCATCGACGGCGTGAGCCAGGTGCCCGGGTTCTCGGCCGCCGAGGTGCTCGTGAACACCCGCCTCGCGGCCGACGCCGTCGGTGCGACCAAGCTCGACCGTCCCGAAGACGTCGAGCCGAACCCCCGCACCGGACGCGTCTACGTCGCGTGCACCAACAACACCGACCGCGGGGTTCCGGGTCGCAAGGAGGGCGCGACCGAGGTCAACCCGCGCAACCGCAACCGCGACGGCCACATCATCGAGATCACCGAGAACGGCAACGACGCGGCCGCGACGACGTTCGGCTGGAGCATCCTCATCCTGGCCGGCGACCCCGCCACGAACCCGTCGACCTACTTCGCCGGGTTCCCCGCCGACAAGGTCTCGCCGATCTCGTGCCCCGACAACGTGGCGTTCGACTCCAAGGGCAACCTCTGGATCTCGACCGACGGCCAGCCGGGCACGATCGGCCTGTGCGACGGGCTCTTCAAGGTGCCGCTCGAAGGCGCCGAGCGCGGCCGGGTGCAGCAGTTCCTGTCGGTGCCGCGCGACGGCGAGACCTGCGGTCCGCTCATCCACGACCAGGACGGGTCGGTCTTCGTCGCGGTGCAGCACCCGGGTGAGGACGGCTCGTGGGCGGCCCAGCGGTCGTACTTCCCGGACTACGTGACGCCCGGCGCCCTCGCCGACGGGAACTGGGGCGGCCCTCGCCCCTCGGTCGTGCAGGTCTGGAAGCCGTAGACCGAGCCGGAGATCCGGTCGGGACGACGAACGCCCCCGCAGCTTGCGCTGCGGGGGCGTTCGCGTGGTGCCTGTGCCGGCTCAGAGCCCGCGGATGTTCTCGGCCTGCAGACCCTTCGGGCCCTGTGCGACCTCGAACTCGACCTTCTGACCCTCTTCGAGCGAACGGTAGCCGTTGCCCGAGATGGCGCTGAAGTGCGCGAAGACGTCGGCGCTGCCGTCGTCGGGAGCGATGAAGCCGAAGCCCTTTTCGGCGTTGAACCACTTGACGGTTCCGGTTGCCATACTGCTGTCCTTCTTATTCAGATGGGCCGCTGATGCGGACCCGATGCGACCGACGGTCGATCGCTGCCCCGGCGACCTTGTGTCGTCGAAGCGGGGGCGAGGGGCGGGATTGCGCTCAGGCATCCGCCTTCTCGTATCGGGTCATGCCACGCGGATCGGTCCGCCTCCGGGCAATCAGATGGAGGCCGGGCAAGTGCCCGCTTGATGGAGGAATCAGTGATAGTACCCTATCGGGTTACGCTCAGGTTCACACCGGCTGCGACCAGATTGTGACACTCTTCCGCACTCGCCACGTCGGGCGACGGGGCATCCGGGATTCGGACCGCCTGTGGATAACAGCAGTTTCATAGCGTCACGGGGGCACAATGGGGGGATGGATCGCCGCCCCCTCGGTCTCGTCGCTGCCGCATACGCGGCCGTCGTGCTGTGGGTCACCGTCGGTCCGGCGCCCTGGCGCACCGCCACCCACCAGATCGAGGGCGGCATCCTGAACCCCGCCGCGTGGACCTCGTCGGTCACGTGGACCACCGGGTACCTCGCCGAGATGGTGTTCAACATCGCCCTCTTCGTGCCGGTCGGAGTGCTCGCGGCGCTGCTCATCCCCCGACGCCGGTGGCCGCTCGCGCTGGTCGCGGGGTTCGCGTTCACCGCGGTCATCGAGCTGTTGCAGCTGCTCGCTCCAGACCGCATCTCCGACCCGCGCGACCTCGTCATGAACACCGCCGGCGCGGTCGTCGGCGTGTTCCTCGTGCTCGTCGCACGCATGGTTCG
This sequence comes from Agromyces cavernae, assembly GCF_021044935.1. Lineage (GTDB taxonomy): Bacteria > Actinomycetota > Actinomycetes > Actinomycetales > Microbacteriaceae > Agromyces > Agromyces cavernae. The sequence goes on along the minus strand of NZ_JAJNMP010000001.1, from coordinate 939,573 downwards.
CCGCGCGGGCGCGGTGGCGGCATCCGGGGTTCGAGCTCCCGGCGAGTCGCTCGCCGACTCGGCGAGCACGGTACCCGCCCGTCCGGTCGAGCTCGTCGGCGCCGGCGGCGGCGCCAGAACGCGCTCCGCCGGCGACCAGGGCACGGGCACCACTGCCGATCGCGCCGCGTAGCCGGCCGCCAGTACAGTAAGTCGGGTGACTTCGCCCGCCCCGCTCACCCCAGCGCCTTCGCGGGCATCGTGGGTGCGGCTCGCGCTCATCGGCGCCGCGGGTGGGCTGCTGTCGGGAGCGTTCGGCGTCGGCGGCGGCATCCTCATGGTGCCCCTGCTCATCGTGTTCGCCGACATGGACCAGCGCCGCGCCTCGGCGACGTCGCTCGCGGCGATCGTGCCGACCGCCGTCGTCGGCGCGATCACGTACTCCGTGAACGGCGAGGTCGACGTGATCGCCGCGCTGTTCGTCGCGGCGGGCGGCATCGTCGGCGGATGGCTCGGGGCGAAGCTCTTGGGGCGCATCCCACTCACGTGGTTGCGGTGGATGTTCATCGGCCTGCTCGTCATCGTGGCGGCACGCATGCTGTTCCTCGTCCCCGAGCGCGTCGCGGGCCTCGTCGAACTCGACGCGCTCACGATCGTTGGCATGGTCGTGCTCGGCGTCGTGATCGGCATCGCCGCGGGGCTGTTCGGCATCGGCGGCGGCATCATCATGGTGCCGGCGTTCATCATCCTGCTCGGCATGAGCGACCTCGTGGCGAAGGGCACCTCGCTCGCCGTGATGATCCCCACCGCGGTCAGCGGCACGGTCACCAACGCCCGCAGCGGCATCGTCGACCTGCGCGCGGGCATCATCGCGGGTGCGGCGGCGACGGTCGCCTCCTTCGGAGGAGTGGCGATCGCCCACGTGCTCTCGCCCGAATGGTCGACGTGGCTGTTCTCGGCGCTCATCGTGATCGCCACGGTGCAATTGGCGGTGCGCGCTGTTCGTGCGCAACGAAGAGAGAGGAACGAGCGTGGCCGCTGACTCACGCCCCGCGGGCTGGTACGACGACGAGGCCGACGCCGACGCGATCCGGTACTGGGACGGCAGCGCCTGGACTCCCCACACGGCTCCGAAGACGACGGATGCCGCTGCCCCGACCAGCTCGCATGCCTTCGAGCCTGCGGTGACGCCGCAGGTTTCGCCGGTGACGGTGACCGTGCCTGCCCCGGCGTCGACGCCTGCCCCTGCCCTAGCCCCCGCCTCTACCGTCGACGACTCGATCGACGAGCTGACGTCGGTACGCACTGCCTGGCCGAGCACGCCCGCGTCGGCGACGCCATCCGCGACCCTCGCGACCGACGTCAACGAGCACACCACGGTGCCGTTGCCTCCCGAGAGCGCCGGGCCCGCGACATCCGCACCGGTGTTCACCTACGACACGTACCGCAGCGCCGGGCGCACGTTCCTCGCGACCTGGCTGTTCGCGCTGCTGCTCGGGTACTGGGGCGTCGACCGGTTCTACCTCGGCAAGGTCGGCACCGGCATCCTGAAGCTCATCACCCTCGGCGGGCTCGGCCTGTGGGTGCTCGTCGACCTGCTGCTCGTGCTCACCGGCGCGCAGCGCGACGCCCAGGACCGCCCCCTCGAGGGCTACGCCGAGCACTCGCGCATCGCCTGGATCGTGACCGGCGGCGTCGTCGCGCTCGGGCTCGTCGCCGGGCTCATCTCGGGCATCGTCGGGGTTTCGAACCTGGTCGTCGCGATCGGTCGATGACGATCTGGGCCACGGGTGTCGGCCGTGGCGAGTAGCATCCATCCCATGCGTTTCCGCTTCACCGCCCCGCTCTGGGAGTGGAGCTCACAGGGCGGCTGGTTCTTCGTCACCCTGCCCCAAGACGTGGCCTCCGATATCCGGGAGGTGCCGCGGATGCCGCGTGGGTTCGGCTCAGTGCGGGTGCGGGTGACGGTCGGCAGCTCGACCTGGTCGACCTCGGTGTTCCCCGATTCGAAGCGGGGCAGTTACCTGCTGCCCGTGAAGAAGGCGGTGCGCCAGGTCGAGGGTCTCCTCGACGGCGACGAGATCGAGGTTGCGCTCGAGGTGCTCGACCTCTGATGGCCGATCGCCCGAGACGTTATCGCACACTGCGCAGCGACTCGGCCTTCGCGGCGAGGTAGCGCTGCTCGGGTCCGTTGAGGGTGCGCCTGGCCGCCTCGGTGAAGGCGAGCGACGCGGCATCCGTCGCCCCGCTGCGTTCGAGCAGGTGGGCGCGCACCGCCCACGTGCGGTGGTGCTCGGCGAGCGTCGTGCCGTACGCGCCGTGCGCGCCGTGCGTGCCGTGCGCGCCGTGCGTGCCCTCGTCGGCCGACTCGGCGCGTTCGAGCGCGGCGAGCCCCGCCGCCGCCCCCTCGACCATGGCGAGCGCGACGACGCGCCCGAGCGTCACCATCGGCCCGGGCGCGAGCCGCTCGAGCAGGTCGTAGAGGCCGAGGATCTCGATCCAGTCGGTCGCATCGGTCGAGGCGGCCTCGTCGTGCACGGCGGCGATCGCCGCCTGCAGCTGGTAGGGGCCGATCGGGGCACGGTCGAGGGTCTCGCTGATGATCGCGACACCCTCGGCGATGATGGCGCGGTCCCACGTGCTGCGATCCTGCTCGTCGAGGGGCACGAGCGCGCCCGCCTCACCGGTGCGGGCCGCGCGTCGGGCCTCGGTGAGCAGCATGAGGGCGAGCAGGCCGGATGTCTCGCCCGAGGGATCCTCCGCTGCGGCGTGCAATTGTCGGGTAAGGCGGATCGCCTCCGCCGAGAGGTCGACTCGCGCGAGCGCGTCGCCCGAGCTCGCGGTGTGGCCCTCGGTGAAGATCAGGTAGAGCACCTGGCGCAGCGCTGCGAGGCGCTCGTCGAGTTCGTCGGGCCGGGGCATCCGGAACTCCTCGCCGCTCGCCCTGATGCGCGTCTTCGCCCGCGAGATGCGCTGTGCGATCGTGGCCTCGGGAAGCAGCAGTGCACGGCCGATCTCTGCGGTCGTCAGGCCGCCGACGGCACGCAGGGTCAGCGCCACCTGCGCCGGACGGCCCAGTGCCGGGTGGCAGCAGAGCAGGAAGAGTGTGAGCGTGTCGTCGACCGCCGGCACCGGGGCGGGCGGCGGCTCAAGCTCGACGGCGTGCGTTTCGCGGCGGCGCCGCGCGACATCCGCTCGCACCGCATCGATGTAGCGGCGCGACGCGACCCGCACGAGCCACGCACGCGGACTTTCGGGCACGCCCTCGCCCGGCCACTGCGCCGCCGCGGCGATGAGGGCCTCCTGCACGGCGTCCTCGCACGCCTCGAAGTCGCCGTAGCGCCGAACGAGCACCGCGAGCGCCGACGGTGCAGCGTCACGCAGTGCCCGAACGGCGGTCGCAGCGGCGTCGGCCGGTGGGCCGGGGGTTCCGGGCGTTCCGGGGCTGCCTGGATGGCCGGGGGTACCGGGCGGGCCGGGCATCGTCAGACGTCGGTGCCCGAGGTCATCTCGAGCACGGGACGCACCTCGATGAGCCCGAACTCGGCCTCGGGGAACCGGCCGGCGATCTCGATGGCCCGCGCCTCGGTCTCGCAGTCGACGAGGTAGAAGCCGGCGAGCAGCTCCTTGGTCTCGGCGAAGGGGCCGTCGCTCGCGACCGTGCCGGCGCTCTCGCTCACGGTCACGCGCTTGGCGAGCGAGATGTCGGCGAGCGCCTCGTCGGCGAGGAGTTCGCCACTCGAGCGGAGCTCGTCGCTGATGCCCTGGTAGTAGGCGTAGCCCTCGGCCTGCTGCTCGGCGCTGAAGCTGTCCCACATCGCACGCGAGGCGGGGTTGCTGTAGATCTGGATCAGGTACTTCATCGCAATCGCTCCTTCGATCTGGGGAGGCGGAACCGCGCTCCCATCAGTATGTCGAGGCTGCGATCGGATTCTCGACGCGTCGGCGAACCTCGACCCGGGTCATCCGTCGAATGTTTCCGTTTCCTCCCAGTGTTCCCGCTCTCGCGGCGACACTCGGCGCGAACGGAAACCCTCGACGCATGCCCGTGGGTGTCAGGGCGCTACTCGCGCGGCGAGTCGCCGTTCGCCCGGCGGTCGCCCGCGCGCCTGCCGTTGATGCGATGGGTCTTCGTGACCTCGAAGGTGCGCTGCAGGGGCCCGGTGACGTCATCGCCGCGGCGCTGGGCGATGCGCACGAACAGGAAGTCCACGAGAGCCAGCTGGGCGATGCGGCTCGACATCGCGCCCATGCGGTAGCTCGACTCGCGCGCATGCGTCGTGAGCACGAAGTCGGCGAGCTCGGCGACCGGCGAATCGGGCGAGTTCGTGATCGCGACCGTCGTGGCACCCGCGTCTCGCGCGACGCCGAGCGCGTGCGTCGTCTCGGTCGTGAGTCCCGAGTGCGAGATCCCGATCGCCACGTCGGTCGGCTTGCGCAGCGCCGCCGAGACGAGCGCCAGGTGCACGTCGACCGAGCAGAAGGCCGAGATGCCGATGCGGGCGAGCTTCTGCTGCAGGTCCTGCGCGGTGAGCCCGCTCGCGCCGAACCCGTAGAGGTCGACGTGCGCGCCGCCGACGATCGCATCGACGACCCGGTCGAGCACCGCGGTATCGAGTCCCTCGACGGTCTGCTCGATCGCGAGGACCTCGTGGAACGCGACCTTCGCGACGACGTCCTCGGCGCTGTCGAGCGGGTCGATGTCGGAGTTCGCGAGGCCGAAGCGCTCACGCTCGGCGGCCTCGCGGCTCACCGCGCTCGCGACCTCCATGCGGAACTCCCGGTAGCCCGAGTAGCCGAGCGTCTGGCAGAAGCGGGCGACCGTCGAGAGCGACGTGCCGCAGACCTGCGCGAGGTCGGTGATCGTGAGGTCGACGACGAGGTGCGGATCGGCGATGATCGCCTCGGCGACCCGCGCTTCCGACGAGCTGAGGCGCGGCAGCGCCTCACGGGCGGCGGAGAGCACGTTCGCCGTCATCTACTGGCTCCTCGGTTGCTGGTCGGGTCGGTCGCGGGCACGTCTTGCACGCTGGAGATAGCATCGCGCAGCACTCCATCCTCTGCGGCGAGGCGCGCGAGCGCGACTTCAGGTGCGACCCCAGTCAGGGTGACGAGGATCGCCGCCTTGACCGAGCCGTCGACCGAGCTCAGGGCCGACGATGCCGAGGCGGCATCGACCCCCGTCGCCTGCATGACGATGCGTTCCGCGCGCGCGCGGAGCTTGGCGTTCGTGGCGCGGACGTCGACCATGAGGTTGCCGTGCACCTTGCCGAGCCGCACCATCGCGATCGTCGAGATCGCGTTGAGCACGAGCTTCTGCGCCGTGCCGCCCTTGAGCCGCGTCGATCCGGCGACGATCTCGGCGCCGACGACGGTCTCGATCGCGAGGTCGGCGGCGGCGCCGATCGCGGAGTCGGCGTTGCACGCGAAGCCGACCGTGAGTGCGCCGACGCGGCGCCCGTACTCGATGCCGCCGAGCACGTAGGGGGTGCGTCCCGACGCCGAGATGCCGACGAGTGCGTCGTCGGGGCCGAGGCCGATCGCCTCGAGGTCGGCGGCGCCACGGGCGGCCTCGTCCTCGGCGTCCTCGACGGCCGCGCGCAGCGCGACCTCACCGCCGGCGATGACCCCGACGACGAGCGAGGGGTCGGTGCCGAACGTGGGCGGGATCTCGCTCGCGTCGAGCACCCCCATGCGCCCTGCCGTGCCCGCGCCTGCGTACACGAGCCGGCCCCCGCCGCGCAGGCGCGCGACGATCGCGTCGATCGCGGCGGCGATCTGCGGTGCGGCCTCGGAAACGGCGGCGACCGCCTGCGCGCTCTCCTCCTGCATGGCCAGGAGCTGCGACTCGGTCGAGAGCAGGTCGAAGCCCGCGTACTCCTCGTTGACGCGCTCGGTCGAGAGCTCGCCGAGCAGGTCGCGCAATGCGACGTGTTCGGGCGATTGCTTCGGTGCGGTGGTCATCGGGCCCCTCCCCCGGATTCGATGCGTTCGTCGAGTTCGACGCGTTCGATGCGTTCGTCGAGTTCGTCGAGTTCGGCGCGTTCCACGCGTTCGATGTGTCCGACGCGTTCGATGGCGACGGATGTCCCTTCCGCGAGCGGCTCGGGGAGTCGAAGCGGCCCCGCCGCCGGCGAGAGGCGGCCGAGCACGCGCCCTGACGTGTCGCGCCCGAGCGGGAACGGCACCCCGTGCCAGCTGCAGTAGCCGAGGAACGCGAACAGGAGCGACTCCTTGAACGCGGGGTCGATGCCGCGGTCGGCGCTGGACTCGACGGCGATGCCGCGCTCGACGCCGAGCGTCGTGAGCCGTGCGAGCAGCACGGGGTTCAGTGTGCCGCCGCCCGAGCAGACGAGCGCCGCCGGCTGGTCGGCCCGTTCGGTCGTGATCGCCTCGATGACGCTGCGCGCGGTGAGCTCGGTGAGCGTCGCCACGAGGTCGTGCACGCCGAGCCCGAACGCGCCCGAGGCGACGATCGCCGCGTCGACGAGGCCGAGGTCGAAGGTCTCGCGCCCGGTCGACTTCGGCGTCGGTGCCGCGAAGTACGGATGCCGCAGCAACTGCGCGAGCAGCCCGTCGTGCACGCGTCCCGCCGCGGCGAGGCGCCCGCCGTCGTCGAAGCCGTCGACGCCGCGGGAGTGCCGGTCGACGACCGCGTCGATCAGGCAGTTGCCGGGGCCGCTGTCGAACGCGACGACCTCGCCGTCGGTGCCGACGAGCTGCACGTTCGCGATGCCGCCGAGATTGACCGTGGCGATGCTGCGTCCCTCGGCGCGCGCGTCGGCGCCGAGCCAGGCGCGGTCGAAGGCCGCCATGAGCGGCGCGCCCTCGCCGCCCGCGGCGATGTCGGCCATGCGCACGTCGGAGAGTACGGGCACGCCCGTGCGCTCGGCGATCCACGCGGGCTCTCCGAGCTGCAGGGTGCCACGGGCGTGCCCGGACTCCACCCAGTGGTACACGGTCTGGCCGTGCGAGACGATGAGGTCGGGCGTGACGCCCGATTCGCGGATGCCCCGTGCCGCGGCCTCGGCGAAGGACTGGCCGAGTCGCGTGGTGAGCCGGGTCCAGGCGCCCGCGTCGAGGGCCTCGCCCGCGGCGACCGCGAGGATCTGCGCGCGGAGGTCGGGTTCCCAGTCGACGGTCTCGGTGTGGTGCACGGTGAGCGAGATCGCGGTGGGTCGAGGAGGCGCGCCAGCGCCGTATCGAGATCTTGCGCCCGACGAAGGAGGACGCGTATCGAGGCCCTGCGCGTTCCTGGTCTCGATACGCTCGCTGGCGCTCGCTACTCGACCGACGGGCACGATCTCGACGACGGCGACGTCGATGCCGTCGGCGGAAGTGCCAGATTGCAGGGACAGCACGATCACGCGGGTGCCCCCGTATCGAGCAGGGCGCTCGCCGCCTCGGCCGCGACGCGGCTCGCGGCACGCAGGTGCAGGGTCGAGAGCGGCAGCACGGCGCTCGGCATGCCGGCGTTGACGACGATCGCGTCGGGTCGCATGCGTGCGATGTTCGCGACCCGTTCGACCTGGGGTCCGGGTGCGCCCACGGCGTCCACGAGCACGACGAGCGCGCCCGATCCGGGCACCGCCGCGTCGCCCCGAAGCACAGTGCCACCGGCGGCCAGGGTCGCCTCGACGTAGTCGCGGTCACTGTCGACCGCGAGCGTCGAGCGGCCGCGCACGTCGAGCACGGTCCGTGGTCCGGGTGTTGCGGGCACCGCACCGTCGACGGTGATCGCACCGCGTGCGACGAGCGGCGCATCGAGGGGCATCCGATCACCGGCGGCCGAGCGGCCCACCGAATCGGCGAGCGTTCGCACTCGGCCGGCGGCGCGTTCGAGCACGTCGACGGGCAGGGTGCCGTCGTCGAGCGCGTCGAAGATCGCCTGCTGCACCTCGCGGAAGTCGCGCACGTCTTGATCGGGTGCGGCGGCCGCGCCGAGGTTCCTCGGATTCGAGATGCAGAGCAGGTCGGCACCCGCGAGCAGCGCCTGCACCGCCCCGGGACCCGCGCCCACGGTCTCGCGCACCGCAGCCATGTCGAGCGCGTCGGTCACGATGACCCCGTCGAATCCCATGCCGCGCAAGTGGCCGAGCGCCACGGGGTTGAGCGTCGCGGGCGCGTCGCCCCACGCGGGCACGACGATGTGCGCCGTCATCACCATGTCGACGCCCGCGTCGATCGCCGCCCGGAACGGTGGCAGGTGCACCCGCTCGAGCTCGTCGATCCCGATCGTGAGTGCCGGCGCTGCGTGGTGCGAGTCGAGGTGCGTGTCGCCGTGCCCCGGGAAGTGCTTGACGCACGCGGCGGCTCCAGCCGACTGGATGCCGCGCAGCGCGGCCACGGCGTGCCGGCCGACGAGTTCGGGCGTCTCGCCGAACGAGCGCACGCCGATCACGGGGTTGCGGGGGTCGGTGTTGACGTCGGCGACCGGGCCGAGCACGGCGTTCGCGCCGACGGCGAGCGACCGGTCGGCGAGGTGCTGCCCCACCGCCTCGGTCACGGCGAGGTCATCGAGGAACCCGAGCTGCGCGGCTCCCGGCAGGGTCGAGCCCGCGGCCGCGTCGACGCGCGTGACGTTGCCGCCCTCCTCGTCGATACCCACGAGCAGTGACGGGCGGATGCTGCGGAGATCTGCGGCGAGGGACATCCGGTTTCGAGACGCTCCTTCGTCGCTCCTCAACCCACCTTCAGCGTGGAGGTTGTGCGCGAACAGCACCACGCCCGCAAGGCCCTCGTCGAACTCGCGGCGAAGCCAGTCGGGAACGGTGCGGCCGAGGAATCCCGGCCACAGCACACCGCCCACGAGCGCCCGAAGCGCCCGGTCGTCTGCCGCGCTCATCCCTTGACCGCTCCCGCGACCAGGCCGCTCGACAGACGGCGTTGCACGATGACGAAGAAGATCATCACGGGGATCGTGATGATCGTCGAGGCGGCCATGATGTAGCCCCACTCGTTGGAGTGCTCGCCGAAGAACTGCTTGAGCCCGATGGCGACGGTGTAGTTCTCAGATGCGCCGCCGAGCAGGGTCATCGCGAAGATGAACTCGTTCCACGCGGTGATGAACGAGAAGACGGATGTCGCGACCAGGCCCGGCATCACGAGCGGCAGCAGCACCGACCGGAACATGCGGCCCCAGCTCGCGCCGTCGATGTAGGCGGCCTCCTCGAGCTCGACGGGCACCGCCGCCACGAACCCGCGCAGCATCCAGATGCCGAACGGCAGCGACAGCGCCACGTACACGACCATGAGGCCCAGCAGCGTGTTGAGCATGCCGAGGTCGCGCACCTGCACGAACAACGGGATGACGAGCGCCTCGAGCGGCACCATCTGCACGATCAGGATCATGAGCAGCATCGCAGTGCGGAACGTGAAGCGGAACCGAGCGACCGCGACCGAGGCCAGCAGCGCGAGCACCGCGCTCGCGAGCACCGTGACGAGCGCGACGATCGCCGAGTTGCGCAGGAACACGTCGAAGCCGCCCTCGGTGAGCACGTACGCGAAGTTGTCGAACGTGAACTCGCGCGGCAGCAACTGCTGGCCGCCGGTGCCGGCCTTCGCGTCGAACGCGCTGGAGAGCATCCAGAACGCGGGGAACAGGGTGAACGCGAGCAGCAGCACGACGAGCACGGCCTTGCCCGCGGCCGAGCGGGTCTTGCGGGCCGAGCGTCGGGTGGCGCGCACGGAGGTGTCGGCGGTCACAGCTCGTCCTCCTTCAACATGGTGCGCACGTACACGACGGTGATGCCGAGCAGCACGAGGGTGAGCAGCACGGCGATCGCCGAGCCGAAGCCGTAGCGGTTCTGCCCGAACGACTCGACGTACGACCACACGCCGAGGTTCAGCGCCTCACGGTTGGACCCCGCCCCGCCGGGCATCAGGTAGACCTGCGCGAAGACCTTGAAGTCCCAGATCGTCGACAGGATGATCACGACCGCGAACACCTGCTTGAGGTTCGGCACGATGATGCGCCAGAAGCGGCGCCACGGGCCCGCGCCGTCCATCTCGGCGGCCTCGAGCATCTCTTTCGGCACGCCGAGCAGGCCCGCGAGGATCGTGATCGCCACGAACGGGAAGCCGTGGTGGATGACGTTCAGGAGCACGATCGCGTAGAAGGTGTAGCGGTTCGTGAACCAGTTGACGGGCTCGTCCTGCAACCCGAGCGCCTGCAGGGTCTCGTTGAAGATGCCGCGGTCGGCGTCGAAGATCCACACCCAGACGTAGGTGCCGGTGACCGCGGGCATCGCCCAGGCGATCATGATGGCGCTGCCCACGACGGTGCGCCAGAAGGGGCCGAGGGAGGCCATGAGCACGGCGACGGCGGTGCCGAACGCAACCGTGCCGGCGACGGCGAGCACGGCGAAGCCCACGGTGTTGGGCAGTACGACGGTGTAGAGCTCGGGGCTCGTGAAAATCTCGCCGAAGTTGGCGAGGCCGATCCAGTTGGGCTCGCCCGAGACGATCTCGCGCAGCCCGTAGTCCTGCAGGGAGAAGAGGAACACCCGTACGAGTGGCCACAGCAGCAGCACCGCGAGCACGGCGAGTGCGGGTGCCAGCAGCAGCCACGGCCTGGTTCGGGTGAGGAGGTTCTTGGTGCGGCCGGGGCCGCCGGCCGCGCGGGGAGCGGAAGTTCCCTGCGCGACCGGCGGAGCCTGAAGGGTGTTCGTCACTCGATCAGCCGTTCATGATCTCGTTCATCTCCGCTGCGGCGTCAGCGGTGGCCTGTTCGACCGTCTTCTGCCCGGAGAGGATCGCCTGGATGGCGGTGTTGGTGGTCTTCTTCGCCTGCACGGCACCGTACTTCGGGGTCACCGGCACCGTGCCGCCGCCCTCGACGAGCTGCGTGGCGAACGGCGCGACGAGCGGGTCATCCGACTCCATCGTCTCGGCGAGCAGCGACGCCTGGCCGGGGAAGTAGCCCGACTGCTGGCCCCACTGGTCGGCGAACTCACCGGTCGTCATGAGCTTGACGAACTCCCACGCGAGCTCCTTGTTCTCAGCCGTCTCGAACATCGAGAGGTGCGAACCGCCGAGCACCGACGGGGCGATGCCGCCGTCCTTGCCGGGGATCGGAGTCGCGGCGAACTTGCCCTCGAGTTCGGCGTTCTTCTCGACGATCGCCGCGGGCGTCCACGAACCCATGAGGGCCATGGCGATGTTGCCCTGCGCGAAGTTGTCGAGCACGTCGGTCTCCTTCCACGTGGTGGCGCCGGCCGACGAGAAGCCGTGCTCGGTGGCGAGGCCCGTGTAGAAGCCGATGCCCTCCTGCGACTCGGCGCTGTCGAGGCCCGAGACCCACTCGTCGCCCTCCTGCGTGGCGACCTCGCCGCCGGCACCCCAGACCCACGGGTACACGGGGAACTCGGCGTCGCCCGGCACGGCGAACGGCATCATGTCGGGGTGCGCGGCCTTGACGGCCTCGCCTGCGGCGACGATCTCGTCCCACGTGGTCGGCGCCTCAAGGCCGAGCTCTTCGAAGATGTCGGCGCGATAGACGAGCGAGCGCACGCCGGCGTACCACGGCATGCCGTAGAGCTCGTCCTCGTAGGTGCCCGACTCGACGAGGCCCTCGACGAGGTCGTCGCTCAGGCCTGCCTCGTCGACGAAGTCGCCGATGGGCGCGAGCGCGCCGGCGTCGGCGAACTCGGCGGTCCAGGTGGTGCCGGTCTCTGCGACGTCGGGCGTGGTGCCGCCCGCGATCGACGTGACGAAGCGGTCGTGTGCGTCGGCCCACTGCACGAACTCGACGTCGAGCTCGGCGCCGGTCTCGTCGGTGAAGGCTTCGCCGACGGAGTCGAAGAACGCCTCGGAGTCGGGGTTGGTGCCTTCCATGATCCAGACGGTGAGCGTCTGGCCTTCGGCGTTGACGCCGCCGCTGCCGGTGTCTTCGGAGCCGCTGGCGCACGCGGTCAGCGCCAGCGCGGCCGTGAGGCCGAGCGCGACGATCGGGAGGGAGCGCTTGTTCATAGGGTTGGTCTCCTCGTTGAAACTTGGGGGCAGATCGTGCCCGGGCTGTGGTTCTGGATCAGACTGGTGATCCGTACAGGGTGGTGACTCTGGAAGTAGTATTCAGGAATGGGCGCGACTTTGCAAGAAACTTCCAAGCGTGCAGGTTGGGTGCTGGGCATCGACATCGGGGGCTCCGGGAGTCGAGCGGCGTTGGAGCCGATCGACAGGGGTGCTGCGAGTGGCGCTCGCCACCTGTTCGAGGCCGGGCCGGTGTCCATTTCACCGGGTGGAAGCTCCGCGTTGCCTGTGATCGCCTCGCTCATCGAGCGCGTTCGCGTCGAACGACCGGATGCCACGTTGGCGGGTGTGGGCGTCGGCGCGACCGGTCTCGCGTCGCTCGTCGTGTCACCGGCGGCCTCGCTCGCGGCGCTGAGTGCGGCGGCGGGTGCGCCGGTCGCGCTCGCGATCGACGCGGTCACCGCGCATCTCGGAGCGCTCGGCGGTTCGGCGGGCGCCGTCGTCGCCGTCGGCACCGGGTCGATCGCGATCGGCACCGACCTGCGCGAGGTGTGGCGTCGCGTCGGCGGGTGGGGGCATCTCTACGACGATCGCGGCTCGGGCGCGTGGATCGGCATCGAGGGATTGAAGGCCGCCATTCAGACCCACGACGGCGTGACGACGGATGCCCCTGCCCTGCTGTCGGCCGCGGTCTCGCGGTTCGGCCCGGCGCCGACCTGGCCGTCGCAGCTCTACACGCGCGACGACCGCGGCGCGGTGCTCGCAGGGTTCGCGGCGGATGTCGCGGGCCTCGCATCGGTCGGAGATGCCGTGGCCACGCGCATCATGTCGACCGCCGGCGCCCTCGTGGCGGGCACGCTCGCCGCGGCGCTCGACCCCGCACTTCCGGCCCGTGGGGCGGGTGTCGGCGGCGTGTTCGCCTCAGGCGCGGCGTTCACTTCTTCGTTCGCGGAGGAGTTCGCGCGGATCGCGCCCGACGCGACACTCGTGGAGGCGGCCGGCGGGCCGCTCGACGGCGCCGTGGAGCTGGCGCGGCTCGTGGCGGCTGATGAGGTCGTGGCCGCGCATCCGCCGTTCATCTGGAGGTAGCGCCGCCCGAAGGCGTCCTCAGCAGCCGGGGCTCGAGGGGTAGGCCTTGCAGTCACCCACCGTCAACACGGTGTCGACCTCACCGACGAGCACACGCTGCGGGGCCGCGTCGATCGTGAGCGTGCCCGCGATGGGTAGCCAGCCCGATCCGGCGAAGCGGTATTCGGCGGCGAGCGCGACCCGCAGCGTGACGGTGTACTCGCCACTCGCGGTGTAGACGTGACTCGTATCGGTCGGACTGAACTCGGCGACCCCGAGCGAACTCCACGTCGCGCCGGGCGATGAGCTCGTGACGGTCGCTCCGTCGGAGTGAACCCATCTGTATCCGACTGGCGTGAACCGAACGTCCGCGGGTTGCCCGAGGAGCGTGCCCGACACGACCTCGGAACTCGCGTCGGCGACGAAGTTCGCCGGGAGCCCCTCGACGGCCCACCCGTTCGGCTCCATGACGTCGCTCGGCTCCGCCGGCCGGAACGATGCGATGTCGCGCAGCGTCACCGCGGGCGTCCCGGGCGCCGGCGTCGCCGGTGCAGCCGGTGCCGACGGGCGGGAGCAGCCAGCCTCGAAGTTCGCGCCGCAGAGCTGCTCCCAGCCGGGCCCCGCCCATACGTCGACGGCGCCTCGCGGTGGCGGCTCAGTCTCGGCGCTGCCGACGTTGTCGCCATCCTCGCCGCCCGGTACCTCACCGGTGCTCTCGTGACGACGCTCCGCGTGCACGTCAACCGCTGATTCGGAGATCGCGCCTGTTATGTAATCGAGCGAATTCACATCGGGTGGGTCGTTCGAAGTGAAAATGAGCATCAACCCGATGGCAACCGCGTGCCCTAACAGAAGTCGTCGCCCGACCACGGCTCTGTCCCTGCTACCAGTAGCTGGTTCGCACCAAGAAACCTAGACTCAAATCTCACTTGCAGCGGCGCCCGGAGTATCCGATCAGGCGGGGTCACGTCGGCTCCACTGCTGTCGACAACACGAGTATCGCCAATGTCGAGGCAGACGTACGCGCTCACGTGGGCCACATCGTCGGCCTCGAAGTGCTCAATCAGCTCGACGGTGTCGAATGTCGTTGCTCCTGTCGTGCGCATGCCGCTCGCACTTAGTCGTTCGAGCGATGCAGAAATGCCGGCAGCATACTCCGCGGTCGCGACCTCTTCGAGCTTTTCGATTGCAACTCCTCCGGCATGCGAGAGTTCGTCGACCACTACGAGTTGGGCCGCATAGGCTTGCTCAGCCGCGGCAAGCGCCTCCTCGTCGGAGGCGAAGATCGGGGCGGCCTCGGTCGGCGTCGGCGTGGGGGTCGGCTCGGCGGCGCCGACGCATCCGGTGAGCACGAGGGCGAGCACGCTCGCTGCGGCGGCCGCGCCGCCGAGACGGCGCGACCGTCGGCGCTTCAGGCGAGAGGTCGGCATGGCGAATACCCTAGGCGAGGCATCAGCGATCTCGCGTCGGTTATCCACAGGTGCGGCTACGCCACAACCCCGGCGGGCCGTCCTGCTGAGACCAAGAGCACGGGCACCCGCGATCGAGAGCGCGGCACTTCGGTACTTCGGCACTTCGGTACTTCGGCACTTCGGCACTTCGGCACTTCGGCACTTCGGCACTTCGGCACTTCGGCACTTCGGCACTTCGGCACTTCGGCATTTCGGCTGCAGGACAAACCTCCTCACCCAAATCCGCAACCCCGGCCCGCATCCGACGAAGCCCCTCGCGGATGTCGGCGGGCCGTCGCATGATGGGGGGCATGCGCAGGATCACGGTGAACAACGACGTCTCGCTCGACGGCGTGATGCAGGCGCCGATGTCGGCGGCTGAAGACACACGCGGCGACTTTCCATACGGGGGTTGGGCACTCGAAGGCAACGACGAGGCCCTCGCCGCCGAGATGGGCGTCGGCATGGAGTCGGGCGGCGCGATGCTGTTCGGCCACCGCACCTACGACAACATGGCCGCGTTCTGGCCGCACCAGACCGACGGCAACCCCTTCACCGAATACCTCAACCGGGTCGAGAAGTTCGTCGTGTCGCGACATCCGCAGACCGAACTCGACTGGCAGAACTCGACGGCGCTCGTCGGCGACGCCGCCGAGACCGTCGCCGCACTCAAGCAGACCGACGGTCCCGACCTCACGATCCTCGGCAGCGGCGAACTCGTGCGGTCGCTCGCGGCGGCGGGGCTCGTCGACGAGTACGTGCTCATCATCCACCCGGTGGTGCTCGGCACCGGCATCCGCCTGTTCGGCGACACGCACCAAGCGCTCGAACTCACCCGCAGCATCACCACACCGAAGGGCGTCACCGTGGCGCACTACCGGCCCACCGGCGATCCCGAGGCGGTTCCGTGAGCAACGGGTCCGTGAGCAACGGTTCCCTGAGCAACGGTTCCCTGAGCAACGGTTCCCTGAGCAACGGTGCCCGGGGCGAGGTGCGATGAGTGACGGTGTCGTGAGCGACGAGTCGGGGGCGCCGCATCCGTCGCTCGTGTTCCGGCCTGCGACCGAGCGCGACCATGCGCGAGTAGTCGCGGCAATCCCAGAGTGGTGGCAGACCCCCAACTCAGAGACGCTGCCGCTGCTGCTACCACGCCTGTTCTTCCAGCACTTCGGCGACACCTCGACGATCGTCGAGGACGGCGACGGCGAACTCGCGGCGTTCCTCGTCGGGTTCCGATCGCAGTCGCAACCCGAGGTCGCGTACGTGCACTTCGTCGGCGTGCGTCCCGACCTGCGCGGCACGGGACTCGCGCGCTCCCTCTATGAGCGCTTCTTCGCCCAGGTGCGGGCGCTCGGATGCCGACGTGTCGACGCGATCACGGGCCCGATCAACGTGCGCTCGCAGGAGTTCCACCGCGCGATGGGGTTCACGCTCGGCGGCGACACCGACGTCGACGGTGTTCCGGCGTACCTCGACTACGACGGGCCGGGCGAGCACCGGGTCACGTTCACGCGCGCGATCTGAATGACGAGACGCTGCGCCGGGTCCCGTTCACGCGGGCGATCTGATCGGCGGGCGGATGCTCGACGCATCGGACGCAGAACAAGTCAGCGGGCGGATGCCCCAGCTCACGCCCGCGCGAGGATCGCCGCGGTGTCGACACCCGCCGGCAGGGCGCCATAGAGCAACCCTCCGGCGCCCTCGAGGCGCGTGCGCACGAAGACGTCGGCGACAGCGGCCGGCGCGTGCTGCACGAGCAGCGACGCCTGCAGCACGAGCGCCAGTCGCTCGGTGAGCTCGCGAGCCCGCGCGGCAGCGGCCGAGCTTGCCACATCGGAAGCCAGCTCCCTCACGACTGCCCGCGCCTCGGCGAGCGCGACATCGAACGCGGCGTGCTCACCGACTGCCTCGCCCACGACGTCGAAGAACGCCTCGAACGCCTCGGGCTCGCGCCCCAGCACGCGCAGCACGTCGAGGGCGATGACGTTGCCCGAGCCCTCCCAGATCGCGAGCAACGGTTGCTCGCGATACCGGCGCGCGAGCGGGAACGCCTCGGTGTAGCCGTTGCCGCCGAGGCACTCGAGCGCCTCGTAGGCGTGGCCGGGGCCGCGCTTGCAGATCCAGTACTTCGCGACGGCCGTGGCCAGACGGCGAAACGCCCGCTCGGGGCCATCTGTATCATCGTCGTACGCGCGAGCGAGCCGCATCGCGGTGATCGTCGCCGCCTCGGACTCGATCGCCAGGTCGGCGACGACCGCCGCCATCGCCGGCTGATCGACGAGCAGGGCGCCGAACGCACTGCGGTGCCGCACGTGCCACGCGGCTTCGGCGACCGACTGGCGCATGCCCGCGGCCGACCCGATGACGCAGTCGAGGCGGGTGCGCGTGACCATCTGCACGATGGTCGTGACACCGCGCCCCTCGTCGCCGACGAGCCAGGCGGTCGTGCCGTCGAGCTCGATCTCGCTCGACGCGTTCGAGCGGTTGCCGAGCTTGTCCTTCAGCCGCTGGATGCGGAACACGTTGCGCGTCCCGTCGGGCAGCACGCGCGGCACGAAGAAGCAGCTGAGGCCGCCCGGCGCCTGCGCCAGCACGAGGAACGCGTCGCTCATCGGTGCGCTGCAGAACCACTTGTGACCGGTCAGGCGGAACTCGTGGCCCCACCCGTCATCGACACCCGTCGGCTCGGCGCGCGTCGTGTTCGCCCGCACGTCGCTGCCGCCCTGCTTCTCGGTCATCGCCATGCCCATGAGCGCCGACCGCTTCGCCCCGGATCTCGATACGGGTCGCGCTTCGCGCGGCCCTACTCGATCAGCGGGAGCGGGTCGCGCTTCGCGCGGCCCTACTCGATCAGCGAGGGCCGGCTCGTACGCGCGGCTCAGCAGCCGGGGCATCCATTCGTCGTGAAGGCCGGATGCCGCGAGCTCGAGTGTCGGCACCGCCGCGTGGGTCATCGACACCGGGCACGCGTGTCCCGGCTCGACCTGCGCGAAGAGGAAGAAGGCCGCGGCACGGTCGACGTTCGCGCCCGCTCCCGGTGACGCCCACGCTGACGTGTGCGCGCCTGCGCCGATCGCCGCGGCCATGATGCGGTGGTAGGCGTCGTCGTACTCGACCTCGTCGATGCGGTTGCCCCAACGGTCGTGCGTGTGCAGCACCGGCGGGTGCGTGTTCGCCCGTTCGGCGTCGCGCTGGAACGCCGCCGCGCCGACGTGGCGTCCGATCTCGGCGAGGGTCGAGACGGCCGGTCCTGCGCGGTGCGTGCGACTCGGGCCCGCGGGCGCAGCCTCGCCCGGGACATCCGCTCGTCCCCATCTCGCGACCGCCTCGACGAGCGGCACATTCGTACCGAACTCGTCGACGCCCTCGCGGGGCGGCGCCTGGTTGAGGACCTCATGCGTGATCATCGTCGACCTCCGGGGTCCATTCTGCGCCGTGCGCATGGTGGCCGCAGGCAGGCCGGCGGGCGGTGGCACGCGCCGCATGCGGCGTCAGGCGGCGTAGGCGCGGAGGAACGCGGCGGCGCCGCGCTCGGCGCGCTCGATCGCGCGGGTCGCCGTCGCGGTATCCGTGTCGCTCGCGAGATCGAAGAGCGCGCGATCGAGCGACGGGCCGATCGCGAGGAACGCGAAGTGCTCGGCAGCGAGCTCGGGGTCGTCGACACGCAGCAGTCCGCGCTCGCCGAAGGCGCGGAGCGCGGTCGCGACGGCAGCCATCACGCGACCGGGCGCGCGATCGTAGTACTCGGCCGCGAACTCGGGGAACCGCGACGCTTCGCCGATGAGGAGCCGCCGCAACGGCACGACCCGGCCGCTGAGCACGGATGCCGCGAGCTCGCGTGCGAGCGTTGTGAGTGCCGCCTCGACGTCGTCTGCCTCGGCAGCCGTCTCACCGAGCGCGAGCGAGTACCGCTCGGCCGTCGCGATCGCCTGGCCGAGGATCGCCCGGAACAGCTGCTCCTTGTCTTCGAAGACGTTGTAGACGGTGCGCTTGGAGACGCCGGCCTCGGCGGCGATGTCGTCGACGCTCGTGCCGGGGTAGCCGCGCTCCAGGAAGACGCGGGCGGCCGCGTCCATGATGAGGGCGCGGGAGCGGGTGATGCGCGGGTCCTCGTAGTCGGTCCGAGCAGTCGTCGACGTCGTGCTCATGGCCGCCTCCCATTCTTTTGCACTCATCCGTTTACTTATGTATCTCTCGGTGTAATACTACACCCATGAGGGCAGAAACCTTTGAGGCACAGCAACGAAGCAGGAAAGGATGAGCACGATGTCCACCACAGTTCCCGGAACCTCGTCCCCCACGACCTTCGACCGCGGCCGCGCCGTGACGAAGTCGCTCCTCGGCTGGGGCGTCATGGCGGGTCCCTTCTACCTCGTCGTCGGTCTGGCTCAAGCGCTGCTCGTGCCGGGGTTCGACCTCTCGCGGCACGCGCTGAGCCTGCTGCTGCTCGGACCGCTCGGTTGGATCCAGGCGGCCAACCTCGTGCTCAGCGGCATCATGGTGCTGGCCGCTGCCGTCGGGTTCGCGCGACTTGTGCCCCGGCGTCCGGGGATCACGGCGGCCGTGCTCCTCGGACTCTACGGCGTGAGCCTCTTCGCCGCCGCGCTCCTCCCGCCCGACCCGATGGGCGGCTTCCCGCCCGGGGGCACGGATGCCACGGCGGCGTCGGTGACCGGCCTGTTGCACCTCGTTGCGGGCGCGATCGGCTTCCTGAGCCTCGCCGCGGCGGCGATCGTGCTCGCCGGATGGTTCCGCGCCGAAGGTCGGCGCAGCGTGGCGATCACGTCGTGGGTGGCCGCCGCGGTGATCGTGTTCGGCTTCATGGGCGGGGCCGCCCTCGCGACGGTCCCGGCGGGCATCGGACTGCTCTGGCTGGCGGTCGTCGCCGGGTGGACGTGGCTCGCCTGGGCGTCGTTCACGGCCTACCGGATGGCGCCCCGTCCCGACCGGTGACCCCCGGATACAGCTCGTCGAGCAGGCCGAGGGCCATCTCGCTGAGCGCGGCCTGAAGTGCGCGTTCGAGCCGGTCGCATGCGTCGTCTGCCGAACGCCGCGCCCACACCGCCGCGAGCGTTGCCGAGTTCGCGACGACGGCAGCGACGACGAGCCGGCGCCAATGCGGCGGGTACTCGCTCTGCTTCCACTCGCCGCGACCGCGACCGTAGTGCGCAATCGCGAGGTAGCGCAGCAGGGCCGACGTGACGAGGCCGTCGAGGAAGGCCTCCTCCCAGCGCAGGCTGGACTCGGTGCGTCCCCGCACGAGGTTGACGCCGCGGGCGACCCCGGCCCCGCCGAGGGCGCCGATGACCGCACCCGCCACCATGCCGGCGCCGAAGGTGAGGCCGCCCGCCATGAGGTCGGCGCCGAGTCCGGCGGCCGCTCCCGAGAGCACACCCGAGACGACGCCGGCGCGTCCCTCGTCGATCGGAGCGTCGACCCGCACGTCGCTCGCCACGCGCGCCAGCACCTCGTCGGCGGCGCGACCTTCGAGTTCGTGGATCGCGATGAGCCGCTCGGTGCTCGACCGCAGTCCGGCGTCGAGCCGCTCCTCCATCTCGTGCGTCGCGTCGGCCCGGGCCTGCGTGCGGGCGGCGATCTGCATGCCGATCGAGCCACCGAGCCGGGTCGTGAGCGGCTCGGGCGGAAGCGCGGCACGATCGCACGCGGCCTGCGCGATCGGTTCGGCGAGCGCGGTCATCGCCTGGTCGAACTGGTGCATGCGGCGATCGCGCCACGCTTGCGACATCCGCTCGAACGCCGCCGCACGCTCCTCGGGCACCACCCGCCGGATCGCCGCGAAGAGCGTGAACTCCTGCACCCAGCAGCGGGCGAACGCGTCGAGCGCGAGCACGTCGCGCACGTGCGGGGCGTCGGCGAGCGCCGCGCGCCACCGGTCGGCGTCGGCCGCCTCGACCTCACGCTCGCGGGGACGGCCGGTCTGGTTGAGCAGCACGAGCACGGGCTTGCCGACCCACTCGAGCACCTCGAGCTCGGACGCCAGGTACCCGAGATCGCCAGGTTCCTCGGCCGCGTTCACGAGGTAGAGCACCACGTCGGCCTGCTCGGCGACATTGCGCACGGCGAGCTGGGTGAGCCAGAACGCGCGGTCCTGGTAGCGGTCCCACACCTGCGACAGGAACCAGCCGATGGGGCTGCCATCCTGCCGCAGCCGCCGCACGAGTCGCACGCTGTCGCCGAAGCCCGGTGTGTCCCAAAGGGTGAGCAGGTCGCCCTCTGCGGTCTGCACGAGCGGGAACGGTGTCGCCTCGAGCGTCACGTGGGGTGCGTCACGCACCTCGCCGACGTCGCGGCCGAGCAGGGTGCGGGCGAGGGTCGTCTTGCCGGCGTTCGTGTGCGAGATGAGCGAGAGGGAGACGGCCGCGGGCTCGGTCGATTGAGCCGGCGTTGTCGGCTGCGCCAGCCCGGTCGGCTCGGCGGACGGTTCGGTGGGCTCGTTCACGTCACCTTCCCCTTCGGCGATTCGCCGGCATCGGCGGCGGATGCCGCGGCGAGGTCGGCCTCGGCCGCCGCGAGATCGGGCGACGAGAGGTCGAGGAACACCGCGACGGCCGCGTGATCGTTCACGAACTCGCGCCAGGCAGCGCGGCGGCCGGCGAGACGGCTCTCGTCGTCGGGCCAGCGGGCGAGGAAGCCGGATTCGTCGATCAGGGCGATGAGCGGATGTCCCGTGGGCACGCCCCTGGCGAGCGCGTCGAGGAACACGCCGTGCGCCTCGCGCTCGGGCGTCGCGGCGAGGCTGAACAGGGAAAAGAGCACGGCGGCCTCGCTCGCAGCACCGCCGTGCTCGAGCGGTGGGGCCGGGGCGCCGGCCCAGAGCCCGAGGAGCGCCTCGTCGTCGCCCCACCCGATGGGCGGGTCGATGGTCGCCGCCGCCCCGCCGTAGGCCCGGGACAGCACGGCGTCGAGCCCGGCCTGCGCCTCGGCCGTCACGGTGTAGCTGTACGGCACGACCCGCACGCGACCGGGTCCGCCGAGGTAGCCCGCGACGAGCCGCCGGTAGTACGGCTCCGAGAGCGGCAGTCGCACGCGGGTCGCACGGCGCCGCTCGATCAGACCGTTGATGATCGCGAGCACGAGGCGCGGGATGACGACGACGGCGGCAACGGTGCCGGCGAGCAGATGCATCCAGGTCGCCGCATTCTCGCTCGCGGGCGCGCGGATCGCCTCGATCGCCGCCACGTCGGGGATCGGGATGCCGGTGATCCACGACCCGGGCGCGAGGGTCACGGCGAGCAGCGCGCGCACCTGCTCGGCGCCGAGGAACGTGCTCTCCCACGACGCGCGGTACTCGAACGCCAGCCCGCGTATGTAGAGGCCCGAGATCACGCCGAGGGCGGTCGCGGCCGCGGCGAGATGGAGCACGCGGGCGGCGCGGGCGCCGTACAACGGTGCGGCGATGCTCGCCCAGTCGGCGGGGAGCGCGGCGAGGATCGATCGGCGCGCGGCCCCGGGATCGTCGCCGCGGTGCCGGGTCAGCGGCGTGCGCAGCGCGGCGAGGCGGATGAGCCCCGACCGCACCGGCCCGGGGGCCGCACCCCGGAAGGCGACAGCGCGCACGATCAGCGAGAGGTAGACGACGACGTTCCACACGACGAGCGCGAACACCGGCGGGGCGAGCAGGTTGATGCTCGCGCCGCCGCCGATGCGGTCGATGACGAGCCCCAGCAGGAACGCCGCGACGATGACGACGACACCCACCCACGGCCGCCAGACGAGGGCACGCACCGCGCGCGGCACCGCGGGCTGGCGCGGTCCGATGCGCTCGAGCACGAGCCGCGCGCGCCGACTCAGGTAGGCCTCGGGAGTCGCGCCCTCGCCGACGACCTCGGCCGCGGCGCGACTCGCCCACTCGCGGTCGGCGTCGGACCAGAGCAGCCGGTCGCGGTCGCCGGTCTCGACAGCGCGCGCCGCAGTGACGTCCAGGGCGGCTGACTCGTCCATATGCGCGAATTCTATGCCGCGGCCTCGCGGGTGTCAGGGCGACGCGGGGAGCGGCATCCGGCAGCCGGGATTTCGCGTTCGGTGAACGCGCATGTCGGATGCCGCTGTTCGTATTGACGCGCAAGAAGGCCCGTGTAAGCCTCAAATCCTGCAATGTCGCAAGGGGGTGCGACACTGTACCCGCCGTCGGGCAGGTGCCTCTCGTCCACACTTCGTGGGGCTCCGTCAGACGACTCTCCTTCCCGCCCTCCGACCCGGAGATCTCATGCTCGGAAAAATCCTCTTCCGCTACCTGAAGCCCTACAAGTGGTGGCTGCTCGGTGTGCTGGTGTTCCAGTTCGCCTCGGCACTGGCCACCTTCTACCTGCCGAGCCTCAACGCCGACATCATCGATGAGGGCGTCTCCAAGGGCGACACCGCCTACATCTGGAGCACCGGCGTGTTCATGCTCACGATCTCGCTCGGGCAGATCACGGCGTCGATCATCGCCACGTACTTCGCGGCGCGTGCCGCGATGAGCGCCGGTCGCGACATCCGCAACGACGTCTTCGAACGCGTCTCGAGCTTCTCCGAGCGCGAGGTCTCGAAATTCGGGCCGGGCTCGCTCATCACCCGCAACACCAACGACGTGCAGCAGGTGCAGATGCTCGCGATGATGGGCGGCACGTTCCTCGTGACCGCGCCGATCCTCGCGATCGGCGGCATCATCTTCGCGCTGCGGCAAGATGTGGGGCTCAGCTGGATCATCGCGGTGTCGGTGCCGGCGCTTCTCGTCATCGCCGTGCTCATCATCAGCCGCATGGTGCCGTTGTTCCGCAGCTACCAGAAGAAGCTCGACAACGTGAACCGCATCATGCGCGAGCAGCTCACCGGCGTTCGCGTCGTGCGCGCGTTCGTGCGCGAGCCCATCGAGGAGGAGCGGTTCGGCGAGGCGAACACCGACATCATGATCGTCGGCCGCAAGGTCGGCTCGCTGTTCGTGCTGCTGTTCCCCCTCTTCATGCTCGTGCTGAACGTCACGGTCGTCGGGGTGGTCTGGTTCGGCGCGTTCGAGGTCGACGCGGGCCGGGTGCAGATCGGCACGCTGTTCGCCTTCATGCAGTACGTCATGCTCATCCTCACGGGCGTGCTGATGGCGAGCTTCATGACGATCATGATCCCGCGCGCCGCGGTGTCGGCAGAGCGCATCGGCGAGGTGCTCGATGCCGACACGTCGCTCAGGCGCCCAGCGAACCCCGTCTCCACGTTCCCGGCGCCCGGCACCGTCACGTTCGCCGATGCCGAGTTCAGCTACCCCGGAGCCCAGCACCCGGTGCTCTCCGACATCTCGTTCACGGCGGGCAGGGGCGAGACGGTCGCGATCGTCGGCTCCACCGGCGCGGGCAAGACCACGCTCATCTCGCTCATCCCCCGCCTGTTCGACGTCACCGGCGGCAGCGTCGAGGTCGGCGGCGTCGACGTGCGCGAGGCCGATCTTGAGAAGCTCTGGAGCTCGATCGGCCTGGTGCCGCAGCGACCGTTCCTCTTCACCGGCACGGTGGCATCGAACCTGCGCTACGGGCGTGAAGACGCGACCGACGAAGAGCTGTGGCACGCACTCGAGATCGCGCAGGGGCGCGACTTCGTCGAGGAGATGGATGGCGGCCTGAACGCCCGCATCGCGCAGGGCGGCACGAACGTCTCGGGCGGGCAGCGTCAGCGGCTCGCGATCGCGCGGGCGATCGTGCACAACCCCGACATCCTCGTCTTCGACGACTCGTTCTCGGCGCTCGACCTCACCACCGACGCCAGACTCAGGCAAGCACTCTGGAGGGAGTTGCCACAGGTGACCAAGATCGTGGTCGCGCAGCGCGTCTCGACCATCACCGACGCCGACCGAATCATCGTGCTCGACGACGGCCGCATGGTCGGCGTCGGCACGCACGACGAACTGCTCGAATCGAGCACCACGTACCGTGAGATCGTCGAATCCCAGCTCGGAGTGGAGGCCGCACGATGACCGCGCAGACCCCCCTCTCCGCAGAAGAGCAGCTCGAGATCGAGCTCGGCGAGCAGGCTCGCATCAACGCCGACGACTGGAGCGGCGCCGTCGCACCGGGCAAGGCGAAGAACTTCGGCCAGAGCTTCGGCCGGCTCATCGGCCTGCTCAAGCCGCACGCGTTCGCGTTCACGTTCGCGTCGATCCTCGGTGCCCTCGGCGTCGTGCTCGCCGTGTGGGCGCCGAAGGTGCTCGGCGAGGCGACGAACATCATCTTCGCCGGTGTCATCGGGCAGCAGATGCCCCCGGGCACGACGACCGAGCAGGCCGTCGAGGGCCTGCGGGCGGCCGGGCAAGACGATCTGGCGAACGTCGTGGCGGCCGCCGGCGTCGTGCCGGGCGAGGGCGTCGACTTCGTGCGCCTCAGCCAGGTGCTCATGCTCGTGCTCGCCCTCTACATCATCGCCTCGGTGCTCACGTGGCTGCAGGGCTACGTCATCAACGTGATCATGGTGAAGACCATGTGGCGCCTCCGCGAGTCGGTCGAGGCGAAGATCAACCGCATGCCGCTCAGCTACTTCGACAAGGTGCAGCGCGGCGAGCTGATCTCGCGGGTCACGAACGACATCGACAACATCACGCAGACGATGCAGCAATCGCTGTCGACGGTGATCACCTCGGTGCTCACCGTGCTCGGCGTGCTCATCATGATGTTCTCGATCTCGTGGCAGCTCGCGCTCGTGGCGCTCGTGTCGCTGCCGCTCATGGCCGTGATCTTCGGCATCATCGGACCGAAGTCGCAGAAGGCGTTCGGCATCCAGTGGCGCAAGGTCGGGCGCCTGAACGCCCGCGTCGAGGAGTCGTTCTCGGGCCACGCGCTCGTCAAGGTGTTCGGTCGCGAGCAGGACTCGCGGGCGAAGTTCCAGGCCGAGAACCAAGAGCTCTACGAGGCGAGCTTCAAGGCGCAGTTCCTGTCGGGCATCATCATGCCGGGCATGATGTTCATCGGAAACCTCACCTACGTGGGCATCGCCGTGCTCGGCGGCCTCATGGTCGCGACCGGCCAGCTGCGACTCGGCGACGTGCAGGCGTTCATCCAGTACTCGCAGCAGTTCACGCAGCCGCTGTCCGAGCTGGGCGGCATGGCCGCCGTCGTGCAGTCGGGCACCGCCTCGGCCGAGCGCGTCTTCGAGTTGCTCGACGCCGACGAGCAGCAGGCAGACGCGGCCGACGCCCCGGCACCGGTCGACGGTGACGGCACGATCGTATTCGACCACGTGTCGTTCTCGTACAACCCCGAGCACCCGCTCATCACCGACCTGTCGTTCCAGGTCGAGCCGGGGCAGACGGTCGCGATCGTCGGCCCGACGGGCGCAGGCAAGACGACGCTCGTGAACCTCATCATGCGGTTCTACGAGCTCGACGGCGGGCGCATCCTGCTCGACGGACAGAACATCGCCGACCTCACCCGCCACGACGTGCGGGCCCGCACCGGCATGGTCTTGCAGGACCCGTGGCTGTTCGCCGGGTCGATCCGCGAGAACATCCGCTACGGCCGCCAGACGGCGACCGACGACGAGGTGCTCGCGGCTGCGAAGGCGACCTACGTCGACCGGTTCGTGCACTCGCTGCCCGAGGGTTACGACACCGTGCTCGACGAAGACGCGTCGAACGTCTCGGCCGGTGAGAAGCAGCTCATCACGATCGCCCGTGCCTTCGTGGCGCAGCCGTCGGTGCTCATCCTCGACGAGGCCACCTCGTCGGTCGACACCCGCACCGAGCTGCTGCTGCAGCACGCCATGGCAGCACTGCGCCAGGGCCGCACGTCGTTCGTGATCGCGCACCGTCTCTCGACGATCCGCGACGCCGACCTCATCCTCGTGATGGAGCACGGCGACATCGTCGAGAAGGGCAACCACGACGAGCTCATCGCCGCGAAGGGTGCGTACTACCGCCTCTACAACTCGCAGTTCGAGCAGGCCGCGACCGACCTCGACGCCGAAGAGGCGCTCGAAGACGGCACCGTGGTCAGGTCCGACTCGCAGAGCCCGCTCGAGGCCGTTGCATCGGCGGCGGGCGAGTCCGAGCTGTAGGCGCACGCTGCTGCGTGTCGGAACGGCCGCCGGGAAAATCCCGGCGGCCGTTCCCGTACCATTGAAGCAAGAATGGTTCAACCAATGACCCGAGGTCTGGAGGCGGCATGGCAGCGGAACTGCTCGAATCCCTCGTGAGCGATCTCCTGCGCCTCGCGACGCCCGAGCCGGGCAAGACTGCGCGACGGCTGCCGCCCGAGCGCGAACTCGGCGAGGCACTCAACATGAGCCGCGGAGCGTTGCGCGAGCAACTCTCCGTACTCGAACGGCTGGGCTTCCTGCACCGCACCCAGGGCCGCGGCACCTACATCGACACCCCCGGTGACGACTTCGTGCGCAGCTACTTCACGATCTCCCGACAGCTCGGCTACCTCAACGACCAGCAGTTCGCCGACGCGCGCGTGCTCCTCGAGGAGTCGATCGCCGAGGCGGCCGCCCGAGTCGTGACCGATGAGCAGGTCGAGGCCCTGCGCGCCGACGTCGACGCCATGATCGCCGCCACCAAGGCAGGCGACCACGAGACCGCCTTCGAGGCCGACGTGCGCTTCCACTCGCGGCTCAACCGCATCGTCGACAACCCGATCTTCCGCCTCATGCACGAAGGGTTCAGCCACGTGCTCCGCGAGACCATCCGCTACCGCCGACTCCAGGCGGTACGGGTCGAGCCGCTCGATGAGAACGGCGTCCGGCGTACGGACTCCGTGCACTACGACGTGGTCGCCGCGCTCGAGGCGCGCGACCCCGACGCCGCACGCGCCGCCATGCGCGAGCACTTCGACAACTGGCTTCAGCTCCACATCGAACCCGTCCGCTGACGCGGTCGCGGCGGCGACCCGCCCGACCTGCGCGGCAGCGCCCTCCGGGGAGTGTGCAACTGGACCCGCAGGTCCGTCCACTCCGACCGGGGCCCCGGGCCCCCGCGCGCGCCGAACCTCGGCACGTTCGAGCCGGTCCCCCGAATTGGTTGAACCAATTGTTGACATCGGCTTCCGATGTGCCTATCATCGATTACGCGATTGGTAGAACCAATCTAACGGACCGCCCGTCGGCCCGCAGGGATGAACCAAAGGAGCTTCCACACCATGACCGAGCACATCGCCTTCGTCGGCATCGGAGCCATCGGCCTCCCGATGGCGGTCCGCCTCGCCGGCGCCGGCGCCGACGTCACTGGTGTCGACCCCTTCCCCGCCACCCACGAGCGCGCGGCCGCCGCCGGCATCCGCGTCGTCAGCGGCATCGCCGACCTCGACGGGGCCACGACGGTGATCGTCATGGTCGCGACCCCCGGCCAGCTCGCCGAGCTCGTCGACGCGGCGCTCGCGGCCGGCACGACCGCCGGCCAGACCTGGGTGATCATGAGCACGGTCGGCCCCGCATCGGCGATCGAGCAGGGTGAACGCCTGCGACGAGCGGACGCCCGCGTGGTCGACGCGCCCGTGACCGGCGGCGTCGCCCGCGCCCGCACGGGCGAGCTCACGATCTTCCTGTCGGGCGACCCTGCCGACGCCGATCGCGTCGTCCCGGTGCTCGCTCCTCTCGGCGACGTCAAGCTCGTGGGCTCGTCGCTCGGCGAGGGTCAGTCGATCAAGGTCGTCAACCAGCACCTCTGCGCTGTCCACATCGTGGCAGCGGCCGAGTCACTCGCACTCGCCGAGTCGCTCGGGCTCGACCCCGCACAGGTGCTACCGCTCGTCGAGGCGGGCGCTGCGGCATCGTGGATGCTCTCGGACCGCGGCCCCCGAATGCTCGGCGACACCGACGTCGAGGTCACCAGCCAGATCAACATCTTCGTCAAGGACTCCGGCCTCGTCGCCGACGCCGCACGAGGCGCCGACGCCGAGACGCCGCTGCTCGATGCCGCTCGTGCTCGCTACCTCGCCGCGGCCGACGCCGGTCTCGGCGCCCGCGACGACTCCCGTGTCATCGAGACCTACGCCCGGGCCACAGCGCACGCGCGATAGCCCGAACGCACCGCAAACCCCACCACCACCGCAACCCCAGATCTGCAACATCCGTTCAAGGAGGAACACCCATGATCAGCACGGCCGAGCGCCCCACCGACGTCACGGTGAAGAGCGACAATCCGGTGAAGGTCTCCGTCGCGTCGATGATCGGCACCGCGGTGGAGAGCTATGACTTCTTCATCTACGGCACCGCGGCGGCGGCGTACTTCGGCACCGCGTTCTTCGCCGCCGAGAACGCGTTCATCGGGGTGCTCGCCTCGTTCGCGACGCTCGCGATCGGCTTCCTGTTCCGACCGCTCGGCGGCTACCTCGCCGGCCACTACGGCGACCGCCTCGGCCGCAAGACGATCCTCATCGCGGCCCTGTCGATCATGGGCGTCGCCACGTTCCTCATCGGCGTGCTGCCCACGTATGCCGCGATCGGCGTGGCCGCCCCGATCATGCTCATCGTGCTGCGTGCCGTGCAGGGAATCGGCTACGGAGCCGAGTGGGGCGGCGCCGTGCTCATGGCAGTCGAGCACGCCCCGATCGCGCGTCGCGGCTTCTTCGGCAGCGTGCCGCAGATCGGCATTCCCGCGGGCCTTCTGCTCGCGAACGGGACGTTCCTGCTCTCCGCTGCGATCTTCGAGGGCGACTGGGTGTGGCGCGTGCCGTTCCTGCTCTCCGTCGTCATGGTGGCGATCGGCCTCTGGATCCGCCTCGGCATCAAGGAGTCGCCCGACTTCGAGAAGATGAAGGCCGCCGGCGAGATCCACAAGCGCCCCGCGATCGAGGTGCTGAAGCGCGACTGGCGCTCCGTGCTGCGCATCATCGCCCTGCGCCTCGCCGAGACGGGCGGTTACTACATCACGGTCAGCTTCACGCTCTCGTACGTCGTGCTCGCGAACATCACCGAGACCCAGTACGTGCTCTACGGCACGATCATCGGCTCGGCACTCGGCCTCGTGAGCCACCTGCTCTACGGTGCACTCAGCGACCGCATCGGGCGCAAGCGCGTCTTCCTCATCGGCTCGATCTTCACGATCGTGTTCGCCTTCCCGATGTTCATGCTCATCAACACCGGCGCCGTCGTGATGGTCATCGTCGCCGTGGCGATCAGCCTGCTGTTCAGCCACGACCCGATCTTCGCCGTCGAGGCGTCGTGGTTCTCGGAGCTGTTCGACCGCAACGTGCGTTCCTCGGGCATCTCGCTCGGCTACAACGGCGCGTCCATCGTGGCCGGCCTCCTGCCCTTCCTCGCCACCGCCCTGTACGGCTGGATCGGCTGGGTCGGCCCGGCGCTCATCTTCATGTCCCTGGGCGTGATCTCGACGGCCGCGGCGCTCATCACGCGAGAGACGGCGCCGATCAAGACCGGCCAGCTCGGCTGACCCGCGACATCGCCACCACCGTCACCACCAGATGGAGCAACACCATGACTGAGAACGCGACCTCCGTGCGCAGCGACCGGGTGAGCGCCGTCCGCGACGCCGCCCAGCGGATCCGCCACCACGTGCTCGACATGGGCGAAGTGCAGGGGCAGGGCTACGTCGGCCAGGCACTGGGCGTGGCCGACCTGCTCGCGGTGAGCTACGCCGACCAGCTCCGTTTCCGGGCGGACGACCCGCACTGGAACGAGCGGGACCGGTTCCTGCTCTCCACCGGTCACTACGCCATCGGGCTCTACGCGGCGCTCGCCGAGGCGGGCGTCATCCCGGTCGAGGAACTCGAGACCTACGGGTCCGACGACTCTCGCCTGCCGATGTCGGGCATGGCGAGCTACACGCCCGGCATGGAGATCTCGGGAGGCTCCCTCGGCCATGGCCTCACGGTGGCAGTCGGGATCGCGCTCGGCCTTCGGCTGCAGGCGAACCCGGCGCGCGTCTTCACCTTCATCTCCGACGGCGAGCTCGACGAGGGGTCGACCTGGGAGGCCGCGATGGGCGCCCACCACCACCGGCTGGGCAACCTCATCGTCATGGTCGACATGAATGCGCTGCAGGCGGACGGCAAGACCGAGTCGGTGCTCGGCATCGAGCCGGCGCATGAGAAGTGGGCATCGTTCGGATGGTTCACGCAGCGCGTCGACGGCAACGACGTTGCGGCGCTGCTCGACGCATTCGACCGTGCGGCTGCCCGGGCCGAGCCCGAGGGCACTCCAGCGGTGATCCTCTGCGACACGAGGATCGGCCGCGGCGTGCCCCTCCTCGAGCAGCGCGAGAAGGCGCACTTCATGCGCATCGACGAG
Organism: Agromyces cavernae; assembly: GCF_021044935.1. GTDB lineage: Bacteria > Actinomycetota > Actinomycetes > Actinomycetales > Microbacteriaceae > Agromyces > Agromyces cavernae. The sequence goes on along the minus strand of NZ_JAJNMP010000001.1, from coordinate 908,881 downwards.
GACGAGTGGCAGGTCTGCCGCGAGCAACTGACCGCCGGCTACGCAGGGAGCGTGAACGCATGACCACCGTGAAGGACGGCGCCGTCCGCGCCCCCCGCCTCAAGACCTCGGCGATGATCGCTTCATTCGCCGATCCTGGGCAGAAGACGGCTCCTGCCCCCTTCGGCCACGCGTTGGCGGCGCTCGCCGAGACCGACCCGCGCATCGTCGGCCTCTCGGCCGACCTGTCGAAGTACACCGACATGCACGTGTTCGCGAAAGCGCACCCTGACCGGTTCTTCCAGATGGGCATGGCCGAGCAGCTGCTGTTCGGCACGGCGGCAGGCATGGCCGAGACGGGCCTCGTGCCGTTCGCGTCGACGTACTCGGTGTTCGCCGCGCGTCGCGCATACGACTTCATCTGCCTCGACATCGCTGAGCCGAACCTCAACGTGAACATCGTCGGCGGGCTGCCGGGCTTGACCACCGGCTACGGCCCGAGCCACCAGGCGACCGAGGATGTGGCGATCTTCCGGGGCATGCCGAACCTCACGATCGTCGACCCCTGCGACTCGCTCGATCTCGAGCAGGCAGTGCCGCAGCTCGCCGCGCACGACGGTCCGACCTACCTGCGCCTGTTGCGCGGCAACGTGCCCACCGTGCTCGACGAGTACGACTACGAGTTCGAGCTCGGAAAGGCCAAGGTGGTGCGACCGGGCAACGACGCCGTGTTCGTCTCGAGCGGACTCATGACGATGCGCGCCCTGCAGGCCGCCGAGGCACTCGCCGCACACAAGGTCGACGTCGCCGTCGTGCACGCGCCGACCCTCAAGCCATTCGACGAGGAGACCGTGCTCGCCGAGCTCGACACCCCGCGACTCGGCGTGACGCTCGAGAACCACACCGTGGTGGGCGGGCTCTTCGAGACGGTCGCCTCCGCCCTGGTGCGCCGTGGCATCACGCGACGGGTCGTGCCGATCGGCCTGCCCGACGCGTTCCTCGACGCCGGCGCCCTGCCCACCCTTCACGACCGCTACGGGCTCTCGAAGGCCGCGATCGTCGACACCGTGCTCGGGGAGCTCCGATGAAACTCATCGTGCTCGACGACGACCCCACCGGCACGCAGTCGGCCACGGGCGTCGAGGTCCTCCTCGACTGGGACGCCGAAGGGCTGGCCCGCGCCCTGCGACGCGCCGACAGCGTCTACCTGCTCACGAATACTCGCGCGATGCATCAGCCCGACGCGGTGGCACTCCTCGAGCGGATCCGGGATGAGCGGGATGCCGCGGCCAGGGCGCTCGGCGAACCGGTGCACGTGGTGCTTCGAGGCGACTCGACGCTGCGCGGGCACGTCTTCCCCGAGACGTCGGTCTTCACCGGGCCCGATGACGTGATCCTGTTCGTGCCCGCCTTCCCCGACGGAGGACGCACGACGGTCGGGGGCACGCATTTCGTGCGAGTGGGCGACCGCGTGATCCCCGCCGACGAGAGCGAGTACGCCGACGACCCGGTGTTCCCCTTCGGCACGGCCGTGCTCACGGAGTACGTCGCCGAGAAGTCGGGCCGCGTGGGCGTACACGTGCCGCTCGGCGACCTCCGTTCGAGCCGCACGAACCTGCGCGCCGCGTTGGCTGACGCCGCACCGGGCGACGTGGTCGTGCCGGACGCCGAGACCGACGACGACATCCGCGCGATCGCGGCGGCGGTGCGCGCCGCGTGGGCGGCCGGGATCGGCGTCGTCGTGCGTTCGGCCTCCCCGCTCGCGGCGGAGCTCGCCGGCGTGGCGAGCACCGGCCTCCTGCCGAGTCCGCTCCGAGACGAGCCCGCGCCGACGCTGCTCGTCTGCGGTTCGCACACGATCGGCGCGACGCGTCAACTCGAGCCGGTCGAGCGCCTCTTCGGCGCGGCGTCCGTGGTCGATACCGAGCACGCACTCGATGACCCGGTCGATGAGGGGGCTCGGGTCGCACGTGCTGCCCAGGCGGCCGCAGCCGCGCACGGGCTCGGCGTCGTGGCATCCGACCGGCATCGCGACCGCCGGCACAACACGCTCGACCACGGCGAGCGCGTGATGACGGCGCTCACGACCGCGACTGAACGCCTGCGCGGCTCCGTCGACGTGGTCGTCTCGAAGGGCGGCATCACGTCGGCCGAGATCGCCCGCGTCGGCCTCGGTGCCTGCACCGCGACCGTGCTCGGCCAAGTGCTGCCGGGTGTCTCCGCCTGGCACGTGCAGACTCCCGAGGGCGAGCAGAAGCTCTACATCGTCGTGCCCGGAAACGTCGGCGACCCGTCCACCCTCGTCGACGTCCTCGAAGCAGTCGGAGTGCGGGCTCCGCACCATGTCTCGGCATCACCCCTGCCTGCCTGAGTCCGGCCGCGCGTGTGTCGCCACCGAACGCACCCCCGGCCGGGCGCCGGACGGCGGCGGCTATTCCCGGGCGAGGAACGGCTCGTGGTGGTATCCGGTCGCGTCGAGGATCGCCACGGTCGACTCGGGGACCTCGAGGAACGCCCCCGGCAGTTCGTTGAGGGGCTCCGAGACGACGACGTGCGCGTGCCGGCCGAAGAGCTTCAGCCGCTCCATCTCGGGGTACAGTTCGCGCAAGGTGTCGATGTCGGCGGAGTGGAAGAGCGTCCGCGACCGGCCCTGGGTCGAGTAGCGGAACGCCCAGATCGTCGCGCCGTCGGAGAGCGCCATCGTGCCCTGCATCGGGAAGCGGATGCCGTGCTCGCGCCCGACCGACTCGACCATCTGCACGGTCTTCATGATGGCGCCGATGGGGTCGTCGCGAAGTCCGAGGGTGAGCGCGAGGTGGAAGATCACCTCGGAGTCGGTGGTGCCGTGGATGTGCGGGTAGAGCGACGGGTCGACCGCGAACACGAGGTCGCGCTTCATCTTCACGAAGTCCCCGAGGAACCCGTTGTGCATGAACATCCAGTTCTCGTAGCGGAACGGATGGCAGTTCGTCTGCTGGATCGGCGGGCCGCCGGCAGCGCGCACGTGGCTGAAGAACAGCGGACTCTCGATGGCCTCGGCGAGCTCGCGCAGGTTCTGGTCGTTCCAGGCGGGCTCGATGCTGTGGAACAGGGCGGGCCTCGTTCCCGCCGCCGAGCCGTCCGGGTACCAGCCGAACCCGAAGCCGTCGCCGTTCACCGTCTCGGCCCCGAGCGGCGAGTTCAGCGACTGCTTCACGAGCGAATGCTCGGCGTCGAGGATCACCGTCGACGGTTGGAGCGGTTCACCCGAATATGCAAGCCAACGGCACATGTCCTCATCCCCCTGCGCATCGTCGCTGATGCAGGCTGCCGGGCGAGCGCCGTCGCAGCCCACGCTGCAGCCACATGGTAGCCGCGTGCGGGCGCGGCGTCACGCGGTTCGGTCCCCCGCGACTCCGACACTGATGCCACAGGGCATCAGTGTCGGAGTCACCCCATCGCGCCGACCGCCATCCGCTCACCCGGTCGCGACCACGCGCCGGGCTACGCTTGAAGGGACCCGGGCCGCCCTGCCCGCACCATCGCCCGCGACATCCGAAGGCCGGCCCGTGATCACGCTGCCCCCGCTCCCGCGCCCGTGGCGCATGTGGCTGCTCTGGGGCGTCGGCGTCACCGCCTACGTGCTGTCGGTCACGAACCGCACGTCGCTCGCGTCGGTCGGCGTCGACGCGGCGGTTCGATTCGATGCGGATGCCTCGACACTGTCGATGTTCGCGGTGATCCAGTTGGCCGTGTACGGGCTCATGCAGATCCCGGCGGGGCTGCTGCTCGACCGCTACGGTGCACGCCCGATCATCACGATCGGCATGGTGCTGATGGCGGCCGGCCAGCTCGTGATGGCGTTCGCGCCGAACGTGGGCGTCGCGATCCTGGCCCGCATGTTGCTCGGCGCGGGCGATGCCGCGGTCTTCCCGAGCGTGCTGCGCGTGATCGCGACGTGGTTCCCCGACCAGAAGGCGCCGGTCATGGTGCAGATGACGGGGGTCATCGGCCAGGCGGGTCAGCTGCTGGCCCTGTTGCCCCTCGCGGCGCTGCTGCACGCGACGACGTGGAGCGTCGCCTTCGGCAGCCTCGCCGGGCTCTGCGTGCTGTTCGCGGTGCTGACGTACGCCGTCATCCGCAATCGTCCGCCGGGCCGCGACGCCGACGTGTCGGTCGACACCTCGACGGGCGTGATCCGTGCCGTCACGTCGGCGGCCGACCTGCGCGAGGGCTTCCGCGAATCGTGGGCGCACCCGGCGACTCGACTCGCGTTCTGGTCGCACTTCACGACGCCGTTCGCGGGGACGGCGTTCGTGATGCTGTGGGGCTTCCCCTTCCTCACCGTCGGCGAGGGGTTGTCGCCCGCGCTCGCGTCGCTCGTGATCACGGTGTTCGTCGTGTTCGGCATGTTCGCAGGCCCCGTGATCGGCGCACTTTCGAGCCGGCACCCGATGCGCCGTTCGCGCATGCTCGTCCTCCCGACCGTGGCCGTGCAGGTCGTCGCGTGGCTCGTCGTCCTCGCCCTTTCCGAGCCGGCGCCGCTGTGGCTGCTGTTCGTTCTCGCGTGCGCGCTCGCGACCGGCGGCCCCGCGTCGATGATCGCGTTCGACCACGCCCGCACCTACAACCCGAGCCACCGGCTGTCGACCGCCACGGGCATCGTCAACGGCGGCGGCTTCCTCGCGGGCCTCATCGCGATCTTCCTCATCGGCCTCGCCATGGACCTGCAGGGCGCCGGCACCCCCGAGACCTACACCCTCGACGCGTTCCGCATCGCGTTCCTCACGCAGGTGCCGCTGTGGCTGCTCGGCTCGGCGTTCATCGTCATCGAGCGCAAGCGCACGCGGCTGCACATCGGCCTCGACGAGCCGCGCCCGCGCCGCCGCGACCGCGACCACGGCTGAAGAGTGGGTTGACGACCTCCTCCGTCGCGGCCAATATGAGGAAGGTTCGGGTGGGGACATCCGCCTCGCTCGAATGATCGTGGACCACCGTCACCGAACGTGCCGATCGGCACAAGGGGGTTATGCCATGCTCCGTCAGCTCGCCGTCGCATCAGCTGCAGCGCTCATCCTTACCGGCCTCGTGGCCGCGCCGAGCGCAGCGAGTCCCGCGCCACCACCGGGCGGCGACGATCCACTCGCCGTGTACACCGGCACCGTCGATCGCGAGGGCCTCGCCGCCATCGTCGACCTCGGCGTCGACCGGCACGAGCTCGTCGCGACACCGACCGCCGAGTCATCCGACCGCGTCGAGGTGCAGGTCATCCTGAGCGGCGACCAGGCCGCCCGACTCAACGCGCAGGGTGCCGAACTCGTCGTGAAGGATCCGGCCGCGCAGCGCCGGTCGCTGCAGGCGACCGACGGGGTGTACCGGCAGTACTACCCCGAGGGCGGGCTGCTCGACGAGCTCATGAGCCAGGCCGCGGCACATCCCGGAATCGCCGAGTTCCGCGTGATCGGGCAGACGGAAAACGGCAACGACATCGGTGCAGTGCGGGTCACCGGCGACGTCGCGAAGCAGAAGAAGGACGGCAAGCGGCCGACCACCCTGTACGTCGGTGCACAGCACGCGCGCGAATGGATCACGCCCGAGATGATCCGGCGCCTGCTCGACCTGTACGTGACGTCGTACGGCAGCGACCAGCGCATCACCGACATTATCGACTCGACCGAGCTGTGGTTCGTGCCGGTCGCGAACCCCGACGGCTACGACTTCTCGTTCGAGCCGGGTCAGCGTTTGTGGCGCAAGAACCTGCACGACAACAACGGCGACGGCGTGATCACCACGGGTGACGGCGTCGACCTGAACCGCAACTGGGCCACCCGTTGGGCCTACGACAACGAGGGCTCGTCGCCGAACCCCGCGAGCGAGACCTACCGCGGCACCGGGCCGAACTCCGAGGCCGAGACGCAGGCGATGGACTCGCTCTTCGCGTCGACGACGCCGCAGTTCCTCGTGAACTACCACTCGGCGGCCGAGCTGCTGCTGCACGGCATCGGCTGGCAGGTGTCGACCCCGTCGCCCGACGACGTGATCTACGAGGCGATGGTCGGCGACGACGCGAACCCCGCGGTCGAGGGCTACGACCCCGACATCTCGGCCGAGCTGTACACGACGAACGGCGACACCGACACGCACGCGCAGGAGGAGTACGGCACGCTCGGCTTCACCCCCGAGATGACCACCTGCGAGACGGTGTCGAACTCGATCCCCGACGACGAATGGCTCGCCGAGGACTGCCAGAGCGGATTCAACTTCCCCGACGACGAGGAACTGATCCAGGCCGAGTTCGAGAAGAACATCCCGTTCGCGCTCGCCGTGGCCGAGTCGGCGCTCGATCCGGATGACCCGGTGTCGGTCGTGGACCGCGAGGCCGAGGACTTCCGCGTCGACAGCTTCGAGGTGTCGTACGGCGACCCGCAGCCCGTCGCGGTGACCGCCAAGCGAAGCCTCAAGGCGAAGTCGATGTACTACTCGATCAACGGCGGCAAGACCACCAAGGCCAAGCTCAGCGAGTGGGCCGGCGGCGAACGCTACGGCTTCGAGAACACCGACTACTACGCCGAGTACCGGGGCGTCGTGACGGGTGCGAGCCCGGGCGACAGCGTCGAGGTGTGGTTCGACGCGCAGGAGACCGCGGCCGATGTCGGGCCGGGCGAGAAGCCGGGCAAGACCGAGAGCGAGCACTTCACGTACGAGCTCGCGCAGGACTCGGGGAGCCCCGTGCTCGTGCTCGCGAACGAGGACTACACGGGCTACAACCCTGAGGATCCGCCGCGCAACGATGGGCTGAAGTACCTCGACGAGCATGTCGCGGCGCTCGAAGCCAACGGCGTGACGCCGGCGACGTGGGATGTCGACGCGCAGGGCGTGCCGCACGACCTCGGGGTGCTCTCGCACTTCGACGGCGTGATCTGGTACCTGGGCGACAACCGGCTCACGATGGATGAGGAGGATGTGCTGACCGACACGTTCCTCTTCGGCGAGCTCCCCGACCTGGCCGTCGCCGAACGGCAGCAGTACCTGACGATGTCGGTGCGCGACTACCTCAACGAGGGTGGCAAGTTGGCGCACGCCGGTGAGACGACGGGGTACTTCGGACTGCTCGGCGACCAGATCGGCGGCATCTACTACGGCCTCGACGGTGCGCCCGAGTCGGAGTGCGTGGTGACCGGGGACTTCTTCTCGGACTGCCTGCTGCTCGCCGACGACTTCACGCAGTACTGGCTGGGCGGGTACGCGCGCGGAGCGGTTGCCGCCGAGGGCGTGAACGGCACGGCGGAGCCGTTCGACGGCTTCGACGGGCTCTTCGGAGGCCCGGCCACGGTCGACAACCCGATCGACGAGGTCGGCTCGTTCACCGTGACGAGCGAGCGGTTGCCCCTCGACCAGTTCCCGCAGTTCGAGAGCTGGCGCGCGGCCGACTACACGGCTGTGACGGGCAGGATCGTCGCGGTCGAGGGCGACTTCGCCGCCGCGGCGACGCATGTCGACGACGGGTACCAGCGCCTGGGTCGGACCTTCGACCTGAGCGGCGTGTCCGCTGGCGATGCGCCGACCTTCGAGGCGCAGATCGCGTTCGCGACGGAACCGGGCTACGACAACGTCATCGTCGAGGCGCGGCCCGTCGGCACGGATGACTGGACGACGCTCCCCGACCTCAACGGCGGCACGTCGACGGCCGTCCCGCCGGACTGCGACCAGGGCTTCTACATCGGAGGCCATCCGCAGCTCGAGCACTACCTGACGCTGGGCGACCCGTGCCTGCCGACCGGCTCGACCGGTGAGTGGAACTCGTTCACCGGTTCCTCGGGCGGCTGGATCCCGGTGGCCTTCGACCTCAGCGCCTACGCGGGCGGGCAGGTCGAGGTGGTCGTGAGCTATGTCACCGACCCGGCATTCGGTGACGACGGCCTCATCGTGGATGACACGCGGCTCGTCGTGGCTGGGTCCCCCTCGCAGGCGGAGGGCTTCGAGGCGGGCTTCGGCGCGTGGTCGGTGCTCGGTCCGCCCGAAGGAAACGCCCCGAACCTGAGCGATTTCGAGATCGCCGACGGCCTCGGCGATGTCGTCGCGGTCACCGCGACGCCCGACTCGCTGCTCTTCGGGTTCGGGCTCGAGCAGCTCGATTCCGATGCGGCACGTGAAGACGTCGTCGCGAGGATCCTGACGCACTTCGCCGGGTAGCGAAGCGCCGATGAACGGATGTCCCGCCGCGGGGTTGCCCGCGGCGGGACATCCGTTTTCGTCGGTCGAGTAGCGCCCCGACGAAGGAGGGACGCGTATCGAGACCCCAGCGGGACATCCCTCTCCGCGGGTTGAGGAGGCGCGAAGCGCGGTCTCGAAACCGTCGCCGCTTCAGCGGATCCCGCGCCGGAACAGCAGCAGCGGAGTGCGCTCGGCGTACTCGCGATACTCGTCGCCGAAGGCGTCGAGCAGCCGGTACTGCTCGACGTGCGCCTTGATCAGGAGCACGAGGGTGAGCAGCAGCCACACCACGCCGAGCTCGGGTCGTGCCCGCCACAGCACCCACCCGGCCGTCGCCAGGATCAGGCCGAGGTAGATCGGGTTGCGGGTGAACCGGAACACACCGGTGGTGCGCAGCGAAGCCCCTTCCTTCGGTGCGACCCACACCACGAGTTCACGGCCGAGGGCCACCGCGCCCGCGATCGCGATCGCGGCACCGAGCAACAGCAGCAGCACGGCGACCGCGGTGATCGGCGGGGAGCTCCACAGCGGCGGCCCGGGAAGCACGAGCAGGCCGAGCAGCACGAACTGCGCCCAGACCAGCCAGTTCGCCCGATCGGCCATCGCTGACCGCCTCCCTACCGGTTGCCCGCGTCAGGCGCTCAGCCCGCGCTACACCGGGCGATCGCCGACGAGTTCGGCGCGGTTCGCCTCGTACTTGGGCTTGCCCATCCATCGCCAGATGAGTCGCACGGGCGGAGGCAGGTGCTTGCGCTGCCACTCGGCGCCCCCGTCGGGCTGCGCGGCGAGGATCGCCCCGAGTTGGAAGAACATGCGTCCCTTCGGCGTGGCCTTGCGGCCGTGCTCGCCGAGCGCATCGACCTCGGTCTGTGTCAGCACCGTCTCCATGACGGGGACGATGTTGTGCTCTTCGTCGCCCAGGTGCTCGTTGAGGGCGGCATTGACGCCGTCGAGCGCGATGCCGAGCCTCGCCGCATCCACGGACCTCGCGTTCGCGCGCCAAGTCGGCATGGCGGAGTCGAGTGCCGTCAGGTGCACGAGCAGTTGCGCGTGCTGTGCCTTCATGCGCTCGACGTGCGGCTGGCACGAGGGCGCCCGCTGTTCGAGCGTGCCCCAGAGCATGCTGTCTTCGCCCTCGTGGTGTGCGTGCAACCCGGTGGAGAGCATCGCGAGGTGGTCGGCGACGATGCTCGCGTGCGCGGTGTCACCCTCACGCACCCCGTCGATGAGGGCCCGTGCTTCGCCGAAGCCCGCGCGGAACATGCGGTGGATCTCGGCCATGCCGCTCGCGTCGCAGATCTTGGGACCGGCGGGCAGGTCGCCGCTTGGAGGCAGGGCGGTCGCGGGCATGACGGCTCCGTTCGTGACGTTGAGTGCCTTCGCGCGAAGGATACGGCGAAGACGGATGTCGCGACAAGACCCCGTCCGGGCCACGGCGGTCGCAGTGCTCGGGGCAGGAGGCGCAGCGTGGCGGCGCGGACACGCGCAGCGTGCGGCCGCGGACACGTGCGGCGTGCTGGCGCGGAGCCGGTGTCGTGCGCGGCGAGTAGCATCGCGCTCATGCGCATCCGCTTCACGGCTTCGATCTACGAATGGACGGCGCGACGCAACTGGTTCTTCGTCGACGTGCCGCCCGAGCCGAGCGCCGACATCGCCGACCAGCCCCGAATGCCGCGCGGCTTCGACTCGGTGCGCGTCACCGCGACCGTAGGTACGACCACGTGGAACACATCGATCTTTCCCGGCGGCGACACGTACGCGCTGCCCCTCAAGGCCGCGGTCTTGAAGGCCGAGGGCATCGGCCGTGGCGACGAGATCACGGTCGACCTCGACGTGCACGACGGGTAGCCAGACGGGTCGGGTAGCGTACTCGAGTGCACGTCACACAGCTTCGGATCTACCCCGTCAAGTCCTTCGCCGGCCTCGATATCGTCTCGGCCGAGGTGCTGCCGTGGGGACTCGCTGGCGATCGTCGCTGGGGCGTCGTCGACCTGAACGGCGTTCCCGTCACCGCCCGCGAGCGCAACTCGATGCTCGGCCTCACCGCCGAACCGCTCGCCGACGGCGGACTGATGCTGGGCGGCGGCACGGGCGGCAGCGGCAGCCCGTTGCGGGTCGACGTGCCGACCGATGCCTCACCCATCGCCGTGGGCCACTCGCGCCAGGGAACTGCGCTCGCGGCGGGCGACGAGGCCGACGAGTGGCTGAGTGCTCGCCTCGGTGGGCCCGTGCGATTGGTGTGGCAACCCGATCCCCGCGCCCGCAGCGTGAACCCGAAGCACGGCGGACTTCCGGGCGAGGCGCTGACGCTCGCCGACGCCGGCCCGCTGCTGCTCACGAGCGAGGCCTCACTCGCACAACTCGATGCGTGGACCGACGATGCGACTCCCCCGCTCGACATGCGACGGTTCCGCCCGAACGTTGTCATCGACGGCGATGAGCCGTTCGCCGAGGAGCGATGGTCGCACGTCGACCTCGGCGGCGTGCGCTTCCGGGTGACGTCGCACTGCGACCGCTGCGTGATGACGACGATCGACCCCGACACGCTCTCCCGCGGCAAGGAGCCGATCCGCACGCTCGCGAAGCACCGCCGTCGCGACGGCAAGACCTGGTTCGGCGTGCGGCTCGTGCCGACGACGCAGGGCGCGATCCGCGTCGGCGACGCGGCGCAGGCCTGTTAGCGCGACCTCCGACCGCGCGGCACGACCTCACGACACGCGTCGCTTCCGCTCGTCACCCACCATGCGTCAGCAAAGGCGTCTCCACCGCCCCTCACCACCGCAGGTCACAACCACGCCAGGTCACGCAGCCGACCCCGATCTTCGCTCGAGCCGGTCTGCCACCCTCGTCGGCGACTTCGTCGAGTCGCGCCACCCGCCGCCCGGGTCGAGCCAGACGGGTGGGCGGATCTGCGGCACCCCGCGCTGCATGCGGATGCCCCACCCCGACGTGTCGATGGAGCGGTGGTGGAACCAGCACAGCAGCACGCCGTTGTCTGGGTGGGTCGGCCCACCGTCGACGTCGGGGATGACATGGTGGATCTCGCACCACGATGCGGGCACGGAGCAGCCGGGGATGAGACATCCGCCATCGCGAAGCGTGATCGCGCGCCGCTGCTGCGGCGTGAAGCAGCGCTCTTGCGAACCGAGCTCGATGATTCGACCGCGATCGTCGAAGACGACCCGCTGCGTGCCGCCGGTGCACATCAACTGACGCACGGCCCTGAGCGACACCGGGATCTCGACCCCGTCGGCGTGGCCCGCCCCGCGACCGGCGGCGAGGTCGGACGCGCGCACGCTCACGATCACGGTGGGAGCGGCACCGCCGATGCTCGGATGCTCGCCCGACCTCGCGGCGGTCTCGATGACCGCCGCCAGCACGTCGTGGCATTGCTGGTCGCTCGTGCGCTGCTCACCGGAGATGTCGAAGTGCGCGGCCTCTTCGTCGGTCACGAACCCGGTGCTCGACCTCGGCGAGAGGTGTGCGTCGAACAGCCGTGTGAGTCCGGCCGCGACTTCGGGCATCAGGTCACCCCGGATCGGGATGAGCCCGTCGCGCGCACGTCCGAGTCGTACGCCGCGGCGCAGCATGGCGCGATCGTCGTCGGGCTCGGGACCGTCTTGATCGAGGAACGCGGCCCACGCCTGCGCCTGTACCCGCACCTCGTCGGCGGCACACCGAACCGTGCTGGCACCCGCGACGCCGCCGTCGCCGGTCGCCGCAGCGACGAGTTCGTGTTCGGCCGCCGCGAACTTGACGGGGTCGGCGATGCGCCGGGGCCGATCGAGTTCGCGCACGATCGTGCTCGCGGGGTCGGCCCCGAGCACGCCGGCCGCGAGGGCGGCGGCGACGCCCGGGAACTCGGCGTCGAGCGGTTCGCCGGTGAAGCCCACACGGGCGCGGGTCGCCGCCCCCAAGGTGATGCGCCGCCGCGCCTCAGCACCCGAGACCTGGGTCACCCGCTCGAGGAGTTCGGATGCCGACCGGCAACCGCGCCGCGCTGAAAGCCGTTCACTGCCCAGCTCGGCGCGGGAGCGCTCGTCGATCTCGCCGGCACACGCGGCCCGGTGCGCGTCGATGACTCGCCCCACCGCCTCGATCGACGCCGTGGCGGCGAGCAGCTCGTCGTCGGACCACCCCGCCGGATCGTCGAACCGCAGCACCTCGAGGAGCATCGAGCGAACCTGCTCGAGTGCTTCGGCGACTGCGGTCATGGCTCCATCCTGCCGCGACCCACTGACATTCAATCGAGCCCGAAATCGCAGGTCAGCCTGTGAATAACTTCCCGTAGCGTGCCCCTGTGGAGGACAAGTCGCACGCCCGCTCACCCCCGCCACAACCGCACGTCACCAGCTGGAACGGCCGCACCTCGAACACCCCCGACCGGTCACCGTCGCCCTCGAGCACCACGCGCGACGCGACATCCCGATCAGAACAGGCGCGCCTGCGCGACGACGGCCGCCCCTTCGAGCTCGAGCAGCAGCCGCTTGCGCTCGAGACCGCCGGCGTACCCGGTGAGCGATCCGTCGGCGCCGACGACGCGGTGGCACGGCACGACGATGCTCAGCGGGTTGCGGCCGACCGCACCGCCGACGCGCCGGGCGAGGTTGCGATCGCCGAGCCGCGCGGCGAGCGTGCCGTACGTCGTCGTCTCACCGAATCGGATGTCCCGCAGCATCGCCCACACCGCCTGCTGGAACTCGTCGCCGGTGGGAGCCAGCGGCAGGTCGAACGTGGTGCGCGTGCCGTCGAGGTACTCGGCGAGCTGCTCGCCGAACCGGGTGATGAGCGCGTCGCCGCGAGCGTCGACCTCGACGCCGATGGTGTCGGCGGCCGGCGGGTGCCAGTGCGCCGGAAAGTAGATGCCCGACAGCGCGCCGCCGTCAGCGACGACGAGCAGCTCGCCGAGCGCCCTCGTGAGGGTCGCGTGGCGGCGGGTCATGACTCCATCATCGCCCGCCTGCCGCGCCGGCGCGTGGAGTTCGGTGGCGGGTATCGGACCTCCACACGGCACTGACGCACGGCCGTGGGGCACGTACGTAGGCATTGACGCACGGCCGCACCGCGATCAGGCTGGCGGCATGGCGGACTCCACCCCCGAGAACTGGCGGCGTGTCGACCGGTATCTCGCGACGACCCTGATCGACGACGACCCGACGCTGAGCGGCGCCGTGGCCGATTCCATCGCCGCGGGCCTTCCCGCGATCGAAGTCACGCCCCTGTCGGGCAAGCTGCTGCACCTGCTCGCACGCATGTCGGGCGCGCGGCGCGTGCTCGAGGTGGGCACGCTCGGCGGCTTCTCGACGATCTGGCTCGCCCGCGGCATCCCGCACGACGGACGTGTCGTGACCCTCGAACTCGAACCGCACCACGCCGCCATCGCCCGCGCCAACCTCGAGCGCGCGGGCGTCTCCGAGAAGGTCGAGATCGTCGTCGGGCGTGCGGCCGACAGCCTGCCGCTCCTCGCCGAGCGCGGCGACGAGCCGTTCGACCTGGTGTTCATCGACGCCGACAAGGAATCGAACACGATCTACATCGACTGGGCCATCCGTCTCGGCCGGCCGGGCACGGTGATCGTCGTCGACAACGTGGTTCGCATGGGCGAGGTCGCCGATGCGAGCACCGACGACGCGATGGTGATCGGAGCCCAGCGCGGGCTCGAGTTGCTGGGATCCGATCCGCGAGTGGATGCCACGGCGTTGCAGACCGTCGGATCGAAGGGGTGGGACGGGGTCGCGGTCGCGATCGTCGTGTAGACGTCGCAGGGCCGTTCGGCGCTACGCCTCGGCCAGCCAGGCTCGGATGACCGAGACGATCGCGTCGCGCTCGCCCGCGAGCTTCGCCGCGTCGGGCAGCGCGAGGCTCGCCCGGATGTTCGAGTGCCACGTGAGCAGGCCGTCGGGGTCACCTGCGAACGTCGGCGCAGCGCCCTTGTCTTCGGCGCGCTCGGTGCCGAAGTGCAGGATGAGCCGCACGGGGCCTGTTCCGGCCGCGTTGATCGTGAGCCGGTCGACGCCGTCGAGCGTGTAGTCGGGCGAGTTCCACTTGACGATCTCGGTCAGCGACGGCTCGGCCTCGTGCACGAGCGCGCGCAGCGACTCCACGTCGGCACGGCGCTGCGGCGGTTGCGCGGCGAGGAACTCATCGACGGTCGCGAAGCGTTCAGGCATGAGGCGATGCTAGGGCACGGGCGCTCGCGCGGCGAGGTTCTCAGCGGATCAGCTCGGCGCGGGGTTCGACCCGCCAGGCCGCGTCGGTGGTCAGCGCCGTGGTGTCACGGCGCTCGGCGAGTGCCAGGCAGAGACGGTCGGCGAGCGAGAGCCCGGTCGCGGCATCCCAGAGCTCGGCGGCACGCTCGGCGTCGTCGATCGTGACCGGTTCGACCGTGAGCGGGTAGCTCAACAGCAGTCCCCGGGCGAGTGCCCAGTCGGCGCCGGCCGCGAGCACCTTCTGGGCGACTTCCGACCAGTTCGCCGCGGCGCATGCCCCGCCCTGCAGCAGTCGTTCGCGAACCAGTGAGGCCCCCGGCTCGTCGCGAAGGTACGCGAGCAGGGCGGAGGCGTCGAAGACGGTCACGAGCCGAGTTCGTCGCGCGCGGCCGCGCGGCGTTCGTCGAGCAACTCGGTGACGACGTCGGTGCCGGCAAGCTGATCGCGAAGCAGCCGTTCGGCCTCGTCGCGCGAGGTCAGCACGATGCCCGTGGGGGTGTCGATCGCGATGAGCGTGGTGCCCTCTGCCCAATTGCGGCGGGCGCGAATGGCGGTGGGCAGGACGACCCGACCCTTGTTTCCCACCGTGACGGTGTAAGTGCCACGCATGCTCAGAGGGTACCACCGCGGCTCGAGGAAGGTCAGCAGAACGGCTCACCCATCCAATCCACGATCGCTTCGATCCGCAGGTGGCGCGGGTCGTCAGGTCGCGAGACCGCGGATGCCGCGAACTCGCGCCGCACGCTGCGGTCGGTGCCGTCGACCGCCGTGTCCTCACGGCAGTAGGCGAAGTGCACGCGCGCGCTGGCGGAGTCTTCGATGCGTCGCAGAACGAACGCCTCGTCCACATCGACTCGCACTTCGACCGGTGTGGGCCCGCGAAGTTCGGCGGCGAGGTGAGCGCGGACCTGGTCATCCATCGCCGGAGTGACGATGTCGCCCAGATCGCCGCCGTACGGATCCCCGGCACGGGTGATCGACTGGTACTCGTCGGTGTACGACTCGAGCGTCGCCACCGCTGCGGCGAGCGCGTCTTCGTCGTCGGCGAAGACGCCGCCGGTGAGTTCGGGGTACGGCCGCTCGTCACCGCGACCACCGCCGGTGACGGTCAAGCCGTCGTCGGGGTCGCCGTCGACCGCTTCACTGAGTGCTGCGGTGGGAGGGTTCGACGGCGCGGCCGGCGGGTTCAGCGGCGGGCCCGACGGCGGGACGCATCCCGTGAGGAACAGGCTGACGAGCAGTATCGCTGCGGCACCCGCACGTGTGCGTCGGATGGCGATCGAGGATTCACGGGGCATGACGCGAAGGTACGCGGCGCCGGCAGCCTCGCCGGAGGTGCTCAGGCGCCCTGTGGTGTACCCGCGATCGGCGCCCGCTGTGGAGGACGAGTTGGCCCCGCACAGGTCCGGCACTCCGGCACTTCGGCACTTCGGCACTCCGGCACTCCGGCACTCCGGCACTAGCACGCTCGCGGTTCAGCCGGCGACGACCGGAACACCCAGTGCGACTGCTGCCTCCGCGAGGCGTGCATCGAACGTCGCGAGCGGATGCCGCGACTCGACGGCGACATCGAGCACGCAGCAGTCGGGCAACTTCAACCCCGAGTCGACCCGCAGCTGCGCGAGCCGCGCAGCACTGCCGGCAGGGGGCGCCCACTCGCCGATGCCGAGCGACGCGAGGGCCCTCGTGGCATCTGCACCGCGCCCGACGCGCATCGGCCCGACGAGGATCTCGGTGAGCGTCAGGGTGTGCACGACGAACTCGTCGCCGGCATGCTCGCGGAAGAACTCGGTCGCTCGCGCATGATGGGCGTCGCCGGCAGCAAGGTGCGCGATCACGACGCTCGCATCGAGCACGATCACTCGCGCCACTCCTCACGCAGGCGCTCGAGATATCCGGGCTCGTACGCCTCATCGAGGAGTCCGGCCGTTTGCATGACCGCCGCGATGCGGCGCGCCCGCTGCTCGACGGCACTGTGCTCGAGTGCGTCGGCCCCGGCCGCCAGCAGGCGCACGACGCGCTCGGCGCGAGTCGCATCGGGCCAGGCCGCCTCGGCGACCTTCAGCGCGCGCTCGACCTCGGGCGTCTCGGTCACCTGGAACCGCGGTCGCGTGGTCGGCATGCGTCGAGTGTACCACCGCGCACAGAGGTGGTACACCTTCGCCAGCCCACGGGCGCGTCAGCGCTCCGGATCGGCCTCTCGGCGGGACATCCGATCGCCGGAGGTCGACGCCGACAACGCGACCGGCGAGAATGGAAGGAGCGAAGATTGCTCGTGTTCCACCCGGGGAGGGAGCGCCGCCATGACTCGACGCGACAAAGACGAGGCCGAGCTGGGCTACGAGGAGATGCAGCGGATCGAGGGCGAGGACGTGCTGCCCGGTCCCTCACGCGCCGACGAAGACGGTCGCAATGCGGCGCGTCGCGCGGCATCCGGCTGGGGCGGCCCCTGGGTCTCGAGCGACGACGAGCGCTGACGTCCCGAGCACCTCGGTGGTCCCACCGCGCTGACTCGCGCGCGGCGTCGGGTTGCGACATCCGACCCCTCGCCGCACTCGCAGCAGGTCGCTACCCTTGGACTAGGAACCAGACCGGGGAGGGTGGCGAGTTCCATGAACGCGACGAAGCAGTGGAGCATCACCGTCGAGATCGACGAACAAGACGACACCACGCTGGCGCACGTCAGCCTGCGCACGCCCGCGGGTCACGATGTGACCGGCGTCGGCCACGCACAGCGCAACCCGCTCGACCCGAGCGTGCCCGAGATCGGCGACGAGCTCGCGGTCTCACGCGCGCTGCGCAACCTCGCCGAGCGACTGCTGCACACGACCGAGAAGGACATCGCGGGCGCCACCGGCGAGCCGGCGCACCTGCACCGGTAGGAGAATCGGGCCGCGGTCGCCAGACTCACGGAGTCCGCGCGATCCACTCGTCACGCCGCGACATCCGCAACTGCCCGCGGCCGCACCGACGTGTGGTCGGCCGACCGCAGCCACTCGTCGAAGGTGATCGCCGCTCGCGTCGCGTCGTCGCCTCCGCGGAGCACGCCCGAAGCCGACGCGCGCCCGTACGCTCCTGGCAGCGGGAACTCGACGACCAGCCGTCCGAGACCGTCGTGCGCGAACATCTGCTGCACCAGGGCGGCGAGTCGCTCGTCGCGCGGACCCGTGAGGTCGCGCGCACGACCGGCCGGCCCGGCCTCGGCGAGCTCGACGAGCCGCGCACCCACGTCGCGCGCCGCGACCGGGCGCATCCGCACGACCGGGATCGCGGTGAGCAGCCGGCCGATCGACGTGCGCGCCGTCATCTGCTCTGCGAACTCGTGGAACTGCGTCGCGCGCAGGATCGTGTGCGGCACCGGGCCCGCCTCGACGAGGCGTTCCTGCACGAGCTTGCCCGCGAAGTACGACGCGTCCACGCCGTCGATGCCGACGATCGAGAGCGCGACATGGTGACCGACACCGGCGGCGCGCTCGGCGCACAGCAGGTGCTCGGTCACCGCGGTGAAGAACGCCCGCGAGCGGCCCGCTGACGTCGTGGTGACGCTCGTCACGTCGATCACCGCGTCGACCCCGTCGAGCGCGGCGGCGAGCGGGGTTCCCGCCGGTCCGGTGCCGCGCTCGAGGTCGTTCCCGGCCCGGCGGGTGAGCGGCAGGATGTCGTGCCCGCGCGCCTCCGCCGCGGCGACGACGTGTCGCCCGACGCGTCCGGTCGCGCCGGCGATGGCGATCCTCATCGGGTCGCCTCCTCGGTGGCGGGAGCGCCGAGCACGCCCGGGAAGGAGTCGTAGAACGAGCGGGGCGCGAACGCCGCCCAGCCGCCGACGAAGAACGCGATGGCCGCCGACAGTGCGAGTGCGGCCGAGTGGATTCTGCTCATGCCCGTCCTGACGACGCGGCGCGGCGATGTGTGAGGCCGCTCGCGAAACCTCACGATTCGGGCCGCGATGTCGTCATGCTTGGAGAAGGGGAGCTGCGATGACGGATGACACTGCTGGGGCCCCGACGGCCGCGGAGGCCGCGCACGAAAGACCCGAGAAGGCCGGCCCCGACGACCTCGCGGACGTGATCGACGAGCGCCGCCGGCTGCTCGCGCTGGCGTACCGCATGCTCGGCACGACCGGCGAGGCAGAGGACGCCGTGCAGGAGACCTACGCGCGCTGGTACCGGATGTCGGATGCCGAGCGCGCCGCGATCGCGAACCCCGCCGGCTGGCTGACCCGCGTCGCCGGCCGCGTGTGCCTCGACCTGCTCGGCACCGCGCGGGCGCGCCGCGAGCGGTACGTGGGCCCGTGGCTGCCCGAGCCGCTGCCGGCGGGCTACTTCGCGCGGCGGGCCGTCGGGGGGCGGGACATCCGGCGCTGCGGCAGCAACCGCCTCAGCCGGTGACGCCGGCGGCTCGGTGACCTCATCGACCGGTGTCGCGCCCGATCCCCTTGACCGGGTCACCCTCGACGAGGCCGTGAGCAGTGCGCTGCTCGTCGTGCTCGAGTCGATGACCCCGCCCGAGCGGGTGTCGTTCGTGCTGCACGACGTGTTCGCCGTGCCGTTCCCCGAGATCGCCGAAATCGTCGGCCGCTCCCCCGCCGCGATTCGTCAGCTCGCGACATCCGCGCGGCGCCGTGTCGCCGCCGAGCGCTCGCGGCGCGTCTCGCGGAGCGAGCACGACGCCGTCGTCGCCGCGTTCGCGGCCGCCGCTCAGGCGGGTGACCTCGCGGCCCTCACCCGCGTGCTCGACCCCGACGTCACCCTGCGGACGGATGGCGGCGGGCTCGTGTCGGCGGCCCGCAAGCCGGTGTTCGGCGCCGACGGCGTCGCACGGTTCATCCTCGGCTTGCTCGCGAAGTACCCGGGCGACCGGGTCGAGCCGCGGGCGACGACGGGTGGCGCGGGGTTCGTGCTCCTCCGCGAAGGCGTGGTGACCGGGGTCGTGAACCTGCATGTGGTCGCGGGCAGCGTCGCCGATGTGTGGGTCATGCGGAACCCCGAGAAGCTCGGGGCGTGGCGGGATGTCACAAACGGGCGTCCTGCGCCGTCGTATGGGTGAGACCACTCGTGAGGAGCCCCGATGCGCACGAACGTCAACCCCACCGCCGAGCACCCCCGCGCCCGCACCGGCACCGGCGCGGGGCCGGGTCGCGACCGTCGGCCGTCGGTCACCGACCGGCTCGCGGCATCCGTCGCCGATCTCACCATCTTCGGCCGGCGGGTTCGCGACATCCTCGGCGACCTGCGCCGGCGGCCGGTGCCCACGCACTGGACGAACCTGTTCGGCGTCGTGACGCTCGCCTGCCTGGTGGTGCTCACCGTCACCGGCCTGTGGCTCATGTTCTTCTACACGCCGTCGGGTGACCCGACGACGTACGACGGCGGGTACGCGCCCCTGCACGGCGCCGAGGTGTCGAAGGCGTTCGCCTCGACGATGCGGATCACGTTCGACATACCCGGCGGGCTGCTCATGCGGCAGGCGCACCACTGGGCGGCGCTGCTGCTGCCGGCGTCGATCATCATGCAGCTGCTCACCACGTTCTTCACGGGCGGGTTCCGGCGGCCGCGGCGCGGCACGTGGGTGCTGCTGTTCCTCATCTTCGTCGCGGCCCTGGCCGGCGGATGGAGCGGCTACGCGCTGCCCGACGACATGCTCTCCGGCACGGGCCTGCGCATCACGGAGGGCGTCGCGCTGGGCATCCCGGTCGTGGGCACGTGGGTCGCGTCGCTGCTCTTCGGTGGACCGTTCCCGGGCGAGATCATCGCGCGGCTGTACCCGCTGCACGTGCTCATCGCACCGGTGACGCTTTTCGGGCTCATCGCGTTGCGCGGGCTGGTGGCGTGGCGGGTCGGGCCGGCGCAGTTCCCCGGGCGCGGGCGCACGCCGTCGAACGTCGTCGGCGTACCGCTCCTGCCGACCGCCGCGGCGCGCGCCGGCGGGCTGCTGCTGATCGTGACGGGCGTGCTGCTCGTCGTTTCGGCGACCGTGACGATCAACCCGATCTGGCTGTACGGTCCCGCCTCGCCGGGCGACGCGGGAGCGGGCAGCCAGCCCGACTGGTACACCGGGTTCCTCGACGGGGCGCTGCGGCTCGTGCCGCCCGGTTGGGAGTTCGTGCTCTTCGACCGCACGTGGACGCTCGCGATCCTGGTGCCGCTCGCGGTCGTGACGGCATTCTTCGTGGTGGTCGCGGTGTACCCCTTCGTCGAGGAGTGGTCGACGGGCGACCACCGCGACCACCACCTGCTCGAGCGCCCGCGCGACGCCGCCACCCGCACCGGGATCGGCGTCGCCGGCATCGTCTTCTACGGCACCCTGTGGGCCGCCGGCAGCGCCGACCTGATCGCGACGCAGTTCAGCGTGACGATCGAGGGCGTCATCGCGACGCTGCAGGTGCTGCTCCTGGCGGGGCCGGTCATCGGCTTCGCGGTGGCGCGGCGCGTGTGCCTGGGGCTGCAACGGCGCGACCGCGACGTGCTCTCGCACGGCTTCGAGACCGGACGCATCGTGCGCCTGCCCGGCGGCGAGTACGTCGAGGTGCACCGGCAGGTCGGCGAGGACCAGCGGGCACGGATGACGCGCCCCGAGCCGCGCCTCGTGCTCGTGCTGCGACCCGACGACCGCGGCAGGCTCACGCTCGCGCGCAGGCTCAAAGTCCGGCTGTCGCGGTGGTATCTCGCCGACACCATCGACTCGGACACGGGCGAGCGCATCATGCCGGCGCCGATTCCGTCGGGCCGCAGCGCGCCGACTGGAGGGGCGTCGCTGCGGCCCACGATGCGGCCCTGACGCGCGTCGTGTCCGGCCCGACCCTCACCCGACGAACGCCTTGAACGCCTTGAACGCCACGCTCGCGATCCGATCCAGTTGCTTCGCCGTCAGCCGCCCGTCGGACTTGCGCGCCTCCCGCGCGATCGCCGCGACCAACTCGCGACGGCCGCGGATCGCGGCATCCCGCCATTCAGGATCGACCGGCACCGGCCCCTTCCCCGGCACCCACACGACACCAGGCGCATCGTCGATGACGCCGAACAGGATGTACACCCAGGCCACGTAGCGGTCGCCGATGCGCCCGAACCGGTCGTTGCGCCCGATCGCCTCGAAGATCGCCCGCAGGTTCGGCATCACCCCGATGCGATCGGTCGCGGGATCGGCGCTCGGCGTGTTGATGCCCGACCGCAGCCACGACCGCACTGCCTCGGGTCCGAGCGGGAACCCCTTGCGCGCCCGCCGCCAGCTCTGCAGCAGCACCGCGGCGCCCGTGACGATCGGGCTCGCACTCGACGTGCCGCCGAACACCCCGGTGTACTGAGTGGTCGATGTGCCGGTCCATCCGTCGCCCGTCGTGTCGACGTTCTGCCCCCACGCGAAGCAATCGATGCGGCTGCCATGATTCGAGAATCCCAAGCGCGAATGCGGGTGGGTGGACGTCGCGGCGCCGACCATGATCGCCCCGGAGTCGCGGTAGTCGGGGTCGCCGATGCGCAGGAGATGCCGGCCCTGGGCGTCGGTCCAGTCATCCAGGTCGTTGCCGCCGTTGCCCGCTGCCTCGACGACCACGATGCCGGCGTCGACGGCGTCGCGGATGGCGTCGAACACGGCCTGCTCGACTTCGACGGGCAGGTACGTCGTCGACGATCCGCCCGCCGTGGTCTGCGCCTCGAGCAGCATCACGTCACCCGGCGACATGGCATCGGCCGCCGAGATGATCGCTGCTGAGGTGCTGTAGGTGAACGTCGTGCGGTACTGCGACACCACCCGGGCGGATGCCCCGGGCGCGATGCCGACGCCGCCGCGCGTGTTGTCGGTCGCGACGACCTCGCCGAGCACCGCCGTGCCGTGCCCGTGGTAGGCCTGGCTCACACCCGAGATGATCGTGACCCCCGCCGCGGTGAGGTCTTCGTGGTTCAGGGTCCAACCCTGCTCGAGGTCGACGAATCCGATGCCCGCCCCATCGGCGGCGCCCCACGCCCACCGCGCGTCGATGCCCCCGGGCGCAGCGTCGAGGTACCCCTGGTTCGTATTGCGCGGGTCGTCGCCCGCGTTCACCGGCGGCGGGCCGGGCGGCGGCGTCGGCCCGCCCTCGACGTAGGCGGTCTCGACGTCGTCGCGCGCATTCAGCTCCTTGACGAGCTGTTCGGCGGATGCCGCATCCGGCACCGTGATCGCCGCGTATCCGTCGAACCGAGCCCGCCTGCCCCGCCCGAGGCTGCGTCGCTCATCGTCGCCGACGAGCGAGTCGAGGTGCGCCTCGCCAGCGACCCGCTTCTGGAAGTCGGCGATCACGTCGCCGAGATACGCGGTGGCCTCGATGAGGGCGACGCCGATGTCGTCTTCCTGCTCACCGGCGCGCTGATGCGGCGGGATGTCGCGCAGCCCGCGCTCACGTCGCGCCTCGTCGGTCACCTTCACCACGACGCGCGGCTGCACGTCGGGCGTTGCGATCGGCTTCGGTTCCTTGCCGTCGATGAGTCCCATGATCTCTGCTCGCTTCCGTTCCGCATGGCGGTCGTGCGTGCACGTGCAGGCGCCGCGCGCGGGCGGCCGGCCATTCCCGATGGTTACGCGTGCATTCTGCGCGGGCGTCGCGAGTGCCGCATCCGTGCGTGCCCCGAGCCCATGGTGAGAGAACTGCTTCGGCAGCTCAGATGTTCTTGTTCGCGCGCACGTCCCACTCGAACACCGACGCCGCCATCGCCGAGCCGTCGGCGTTCTGCCGACGGTACTCGATGCGGATCTTCGTGAAGCTCAGAGCCACGGTCTCGCCGAACCCGCTGCCGTCCTCCGATCCGCCTGTCGACACTGCCGTGACCATGACGTCCTGCAGCTTGATCACGAGGAAGTCCTGCTGATCGGACCCGGCCTTTCGCGCCGAGAAGACCGCCTCGGGAATGTGCGTGCCCGACGCGGAGGCCTTCATGAGATGGGGCGTTGCCGCATCGAGCAGGTGCGTGAACGAGAAGTCCTGCATCGTCACCTTGCCCGCCCCGCCGCCGCCACCTCCACCCGAGGCGGCCGACTGCGACTCGCCCCAAGCCCAACTCAGCACGTCGATCTCGTCGCGATGCCTCGCGTCCTTGCTCTCACCCTTGATCGCGCCGATCTTGATGAACATGTCGATCATGTCGCCCCCTCGCTTCGCCGGCAGGGTCGAGGATGCCGCCCCGCCCCTCTGGGAAGTCGACTCCCCGAAGCTGTGGGCCGCATCAGTGCGGCCACCGACGCGAGCGCCTTCCGCAGAGCGAATGCGCCCGGCTCGAGCGCATCCGTTCAGCTCGCTCAACGTCGTGACATCTCTCTCGATGTCGAGCGTCCTGAGAGGCTCGCGGACGTCGGGAACCGAGGGATCCGGTGTCAGAGGCGGATCGATAGACTCACGAGGGGCCGACCCGAGTCCCAGGCCCAACTGGCATCAGCGGCACTTATTCACTGGAGCACCATGACGGAAACGATCGCCCCGACCTCCGATGCGCTGTCGCGTCAGTATGAATCTCCCCCGGTTCTGGTCGCGGAAGGGGCACCGCTGGCAGAAGACAGCACTTCCGCTGAGGACATCGTCGACGTCATCCGTCTCGCTCCTGATGCTGGTCTGGTCAATAGCCTCGGCACAAATCACACGCTCGAATCAGCCATCGCCGATCTCGTCGATAACAGTATCGATGCCGGTGCACGGCGCGTTTCCGTCCGTCTCTTGACCAGTGATGACCGACTGACTGAAGTTGAGGTTCTCGACGACGGACGGGGCATGGACACCGCTCGAGTCGACGCTGCGATGACGATCGGGTACCAGCGGGACTACCAGCCCGGCGATCTCGGCCATTTCGGGATGGGACTCAAGGCAGCTTCGTTCGGCCACAGCGACATCCTCACTGTCTGGTCCGCACAGGAAGAGGGAGATCCTGTCGGACGTCGCATTCGACGCGCCGACTTCTCGAAGGATTTCTCTTGCGAGGTTCTAGCGAGCGCGCGAGCGCGCGAACGCGCGCAAGCCCGGCTCACCATCCTCGGTTCGGAGCGCGGGACGACTGTCGTCTGGAACGGGATCCGGAACGCCTACCGTGGGTCGAGCTCCTCCGAAGCCCGCAACTGGCTCAGTGCGCGATCCGATGCGCTTCGCGCGCATCTCGGCGTCACCTTTCACCGCCTTCTCGCCGATGGGCGCCTCGAGCTAGACGTACTGGTCGATGAACTCGATGTAGCTCTCGAGGCGCCAGGGATCCCTGTGCTGCCGATCGACCCGTTTAGCTATGCGAGTTCGGGCAACCCCCGCTATCCGAAGAAGCTCATGGCGAGCGGTGCCAACCACACCGTCGAGATGAGTTGTCATATCTGGCCTGCGAAAGCAGACGTCACAGGCTTCCGAATCGGCAGCAAGACCGGCGAGAAGTTCCAGGGCTTCTACATCTACCGTCATGATCGACTTCTGCAGGCCGGTGGATGGTCGGACGCCGCGCACGAAGCTCCTGCACGCCAGCTCGCGAGAGTCTTGATCGATGATGACGGGGCGCTCGGCACTTTCCTCACAATGAATCCGGAGAAGAGCGGCATGAAGTTCGAGCCGTCCTTCCACGACGCGATCTCTGGCGCAACCGCGATCGACGGCACGACCTTCATCGAATTCCTGCAGGATGCTGAATCGACCTACGCCGAGGCGACCAAGCGGAACCGGGGACGTAAGCCTGCCATCCGTCCTGATAAGGGCCTGCCGCCCGGCGTGCGCAAGCGGGTCGGAAGTGAGTTGCCGCTTATCGACGGCGATTCGGTCGACCTGAAATGGAAGACGATGCCTATCGGCGAGTTCTTCGATGTTGACTATCCGGCGAGAACAGTGTGGTTGAACTCACGATATCGCGCGCTGTTCGCCCCCCAGGGAGGAAGCCTCAACGATGCCCCAGTGGTTAAGACGCTCCTCTATTTGCTGAGTCACCACATTTTTGAGGGCAAGCAGCTCGGCAGCCGCGACAAGGACGATATCGCGCTCTGGAAAAGTCTGCTCGGAGCAGCCGTCGTCGCTGAAGACCGCATGCGCGGCGATAGCTCGGGTACTGCTGCACGATGATCGACGGTGAGGGCGAGGAACAGCTGGCACCGGAGACTCTGAGCGCCCTCTGGGCTGGCGCTGCTCCCATCGAAGTTCCTCTGCCGGGCTCCCCGGCTTGCTCACTTCAGATCGACCCGCATAATGGGACTCTTCACCTTCGCACCGCTTATCAAACGCCGGAGCCAAATCTCGCCGCACTCCGGAACGTTGACTTCCACGCATTCGCGATGGGTGGTGAGGACATTGCCGAGATCACTGTGCGGGTGGATGAGGGTGGGCTCCTGATCGGCTATGGTTTCCTCGCCGCAATCGCCGCACAGCTCCAGCAGGAGAGGCTTCCGCTAGGAGATGCCGTGGCGAGAGCGGTCGCGCACTACCGGGATTTGGCAGTATTTCGGTCACCTCTCCCAGTCGAGCGGGAAGTCGGTCTGCTGGGCGAGTTGTTGTTCCTCGAGTTCACGATCGGTGCGCTCGGCGCGTCGCCCGCCATCGATGCTTGGCACGGTCCTCTGGCAGAGGAGCACGACTTCGCGCTGGACGACGTGCACGTCGAGGTGAAGACCACAGCGAGCGAGCGCCGGGTGCATGTCATTCACGGCGTTGATCAGCTCGCACCGCAGCATGGCGTTCCGCTTGTTCTTCTCTCCGTCCAGCTGACACGGAGCTCTCCAGGCACCGGCCGGACACTTCCAGAGGTGATCGCAGGAGTAAGGGCTTCCGCTGGCACTGCCCGAAGTGTCCTTGATGCGAAACTGTCGAAGCTCGGCTGGGCCGACTTTGACGCAGATCTGCATGATTCACCGTGGAGCATCCGATCAGCACCGCTCGCATACATAGTCGACGATGACTTCCCTGCGATCACGAGCAGCCGCCTATCCGAGGTCATTCCGCACCTGGGGCAAGTCGTCGATGTGTCGTACCGAGTTGACCTCACAGACCGAATTCCCTGCCAGCTGCCGGATCCGTTCACAGGATTCACCATATGGAGCGAACAATGACAAGCGTCGATCCCGGACGGCCTGATTGGGCTGACACGATTCGAATCGCGTTCCACGCCCTCGGCAACCAGCAGCCGAAGCCGCTTAGCCGGCTGCTCTCGTCGCTCGGTGATGCCGAGATCACGGATGACGATTTCATCAGCTTCATCAGTAGCGCTGATGCGAACGACCCTGCACGCACGCAAGCGCGGATCTCATTCGGAAAGTGGGACGCCGAAGCAAATTCTCCGTTCGCCGCGGCTCCGCGTTCTGCCCTTCGGCGGGAGCAGATCTACGACGCATTGGAGTTCTCCCAGCCGCTGCGGGACGCATTCACCGAACAGTTCCCGGTGTTCACCGACTCCACCGTGGTCATCTCCAAACAGTTCCAGCCGTGGTACACCGAAGCTCGCAAGCACAGGTCAAACATGTATTGGGACCACTACGAGGCGTACTTGCGCGACATCAAGAAGTGGTCGCCGTCCGCGATCTCGTCACTCGACGTTGCGACAACGGATGTCGTTGAACGTCTGAGCGATCCCACGAGGGACGAGGCGAAGCAGACTAAGGGACTCGTCGTCGGCTACGTGCAGAGCGGAAAGACGGCCAATTTCACAGGGGTGGCCGCCAAAGCGATCGATGCCGGCTACCGTCTCGTGATCGTTCTCACAGGCACGATCGAGATCCTGCGCGCGCAGACACAGCGACGAATGGACATGGAGCTGATCGGGCGCGAGAACATCCTGCGCGGCCTCGACCCATCGGATCCGGTGGTTGCAAAGGAGCTCGACTATCAGTCGGACAGTGATTGGCAGGATGGTAAGTTCGTAAGGCACGGCGCGATGCTCGAGCAGCCCGGTGTCCCTCACATCGATCGCGTGACGACATACAGAAGCGACTACAAGCGTCTTCCTCAAGGTCTCACGAAGCTCCGTTTTTACCGCGCGGACAAACAGAAGCCGCTGAACGATCCCGCCAACCTGTTCAACTCAGACGCGTATGTGGCCGTCATCAAGAAGAACAAGGGATCGCTCGAAAAGCTCATCGCTGATCTCAAACCGCACAAGGGGGACCTGGCACAGCTGCCGGTTCTCATCATTGACGACGAGTCGGACCAGGCGTCGGTCGACACCACGAATCCGACGAAGTGGCGCAAGAACTCAGCGGAGAGCCGCGAGCGCACGACGATCAATCGACTCATCACAGAGATTCTCGGCCTCTGCCCTCGCGCTCAGTACGTCGGTTACACGGCGACTCCGTTTGCGAACGTGTTCGTCGACCCCGACGACGAGAGCGACCTCTTTCCCTCTGACTTCGTCGTTTCCTTGCAACGCCCGCCCGGGTACATGGGCGTGCGCGAGTTCCACGACATCGGCCGACAATGGGATGACGAACCCCAAGACTTCGCTAACTCGAACGAAAGAGCCCATGTCCGTGCGCTCGTCGGAGATGCGGACTCCGAAACGGGAAGGCGCGAAAGCGAGCTCCAAGAGGCGTTGGATGCGTGGGTTCTCTCCGGCGCCATTAAGAAGTTCCGCGAGGCCCGCGGAGCGAGGTCTTACCGGCACCACACAATGCTGGTGCACGAGTCGGTCAAGACTGCTGAGCACGAGGCGACCGCAGATCACGTCCGCGCGCTCTGGCACAGCTCCCGATTCAACTCGACCGAAGGTCTTGCCCGTCTGAAGCACCTGTACGAAGAGGACTTCCATCCGGTCATGCTTGCTCGCGCGAACGGTGCGGCTTTGCCAGCGGACTTCGACGAACTTCGGCCCCACATCGGGCAGGCACTCGCACAGATAACAATCGACGGCGACCCCATTCTGATCGTGAATTCCGATGCGCAGATCAAGGCCCAACAAAAGAAACTGGACTTCGAGGCCGATCAGGTCTGGCGCATCCTCATCGGTGGCACTCAGCTCAGCCGCGGCTTCACGGTCGAGGGGCTGACCGTATCGTATTTCCGTCGGAAGGCAGGTCAGGCGGACACCTTGATGCAGGCGGGACGCTGGTTCGGCTTTCGGCCTGGTTATCAGGATCTCGTCCGGCTCTACATCCGACGCGACGTGGACGTCGACCTCTATGAGGCTTTCGAAGCGCTCCTAATGGACGAAGAAGCATTCCGTAGCGAACTCGAACAGTATGAGGGATTCGACGAGCACGGCATGCCGTTCCTCGAACCTCGCCAGATCCCGCCTCTCGTAAGCCAGCATCTTCCCTGGCTGAAGCCCACCGCCAGGAACAAGATGTGGAACGCGGTCATCGTCGCGAAGGCGCCCGGGGCAGGGTTCCGCGACCTGTTCAGCCCGCCGTCTCGTTCGGATGCGGCGGCGGGTACGAACATGCTCGACGTCGGTATCCCGCTAAACCGCGTCGCCACTCACGAGCTGCTGCTTCCCTTCACCATGGACGACGGCGCCAGCGGGACTCAGCGGTTCCGAGCGGGGCTGATCCCTGGGAACGAGCTCATCGATATCCTCACCGAGTACAAATGGCATCCTGGGTATAGCGATGTCATCACTCCATTCCTCGCGTTCCTGCATGCTGCGACCAGCGACGGCCGGGTCCGGGAGTGGCTCGTGGCACGCCATCAGCCGTCCAAGACCGGTATCACCATCGATCATTTGGGCGAGGAGATCGGACCGATTGTTACCCGTCGTCGGCGGCCGGATCCTCGCATCGACTTCATGGGTTCCGACAGAAAGCACGCACGCGCGCTGGAGCCGATCGCTCGGGGACTCGACGTTGAAGGGCTCCCCGGAGCCACCGGACGCGGCGTCCTTCTCACCTACCTCGTGGATGACAGGCCCGATGACGCGAAGGCGTCCTCGCCTGTGCTCGAAAACCTGGTGCCGCTCCTCTCATTCGCTCCCCCGAAGTCCGCAACATCGACTGGGCGAGAGCTGATCAAGTGGTCCGTCCTCGCACCGGCAAGGCTTGACGAAGCGGCAATCGCGGTGACAGGCGGAGCATAGGCACCGACATGGCGACGACGCGACGTCCGGAAGCATCTTGGGCAAGTTCTGAGGGCGTGGCTCGTTCGATGCGGTCGAACCGCCGACGGGACACGAGTCCCGAGCTCGCCCTACGGCAGCTCCTTCATGCGGCCGGCTGCAGGTATCGGGTCGACTATGCCCCCGGCCTGGATAGACGGCGCCGTGCGGATATTGTCTTCACGAAGCTGCGGATCGCGGTCTTCGTCGACGGGTGCTTTTGGCATTCGTGCCCGGTGCACGGGACGATTCCCAAGACAAATGCCGACTACTGGGTGCCTAAGCTTGAGCGGAACCGAACCCGTGATGAGGAGACCACGCGGCTCCTCGAGTCGGATGGCTGGACGGTTCTAAGGATCTGGGAGCACGAGGCCGCGGACGCCGCGTGCGTTCGCGTGCTGGCGGTCGTGGACTTGAAACGGCGCACGATGGGCACGAATCAAGAGGCGGTGGCCTTTGGGGGCACAAGTACCGACGTCGCCCCGCTTAGACCAGACCGAGGCTCGACCGGCCACCGCCCTCGCATGCGAGGCGAGTGTGGCTGCGGGAACTCCGCCGGCTAGACCGAACCGACCATTGAAGCAAGCTTCACTCCATCTGCAGACCTAGGCAGAATCGGGGCAGACGACGGCGGTTCGGCCTCAAAAGCCGCCGCCCAGTGTTTGCCGTCCAAGACGAACCTGGCCCGTGGGCTGTCGGCCGCGACCGGGGTGACCCGGACTGCGATCCACTCACCCTTTGAAGGAGTCGGCATCCCTAGTGCAGCCGCCACCCGTGCGTGTGAGCGCTCGTGCCCCAGGATGAGGATGCCCTCGGAGCGGAGGTGAATTCGAGCATCGCGAGCTCTCTTTGGAGCATCGTCCTGTTGTGCCACCGTCAGCACCGTTTGCCGCCCAACGATCTGCTCCTGCACCTCACGGAATAGCTGGTTGACTCGATCCTGCCCGGTCGAGAACCCAAAGATGCGATCACGCGACTCCGGATTCAGATGCAACAGCAGATTCCGCGGAAGGTCCACCTGGAGCCCGCCCCACAGCCAGTAGATATCGACGGCGGTGCCGTTTTCGAAGCGACGCTTGTTGTCGCGGTTGTACGCCCGGACCGATTCACCAGTGTCTTTCTTGTGACGCCACCGAAGCCGCGAGTCTGTGACTGAGATCAGGCCAGCGGCCCACTGGCTCCTGTCGTCGTTCAGCCAAGTGAGGAGTGCGGGATGATCAGCCTTGCCCTGTTGTTCGCCATGCGCATCGCAGCGATACATCTCCATCGGAATCTCCCACCCACCGAGATCCTTCGAGAACTTGCAATCGATGTCGATTCCATCAATCTGCCAGTCCAGCCACACACCATTCGCGAACTCGAACTCCTTTGTCAGATTTACTTCGACCGCGGTGCCGAGATGGGTCTTTTCGGTCTTAGAGAGATGCTGGTAGGCCCAACGGCCGGTTCGCTGACCATCGAGCAACTCGTCGAGCGAGTCGCGAAGGGCCCAACGAATTCTCTCTCTGGCGGCATCCTTGCTGTAGAACCAGCGCACGAACGGAGCGAGCTCGTCCGGTACTTCCTGTCGCAGCTCACGTTCCAGTTCCCAACCTTTCGGCACCTTTCCCATTGGTTCTTTCGGCCGCGGGTGCTCTCGGAAAGTGTTCCGCTTCCGGCGGATCGCACGTGCACGTGAGTCCTGGTCCGCGCTCGCTGCAGAGTCGTCAAACGATAAGCCTTCCATTGGACTCACGCGATCAGCCTGTCGTCCGAATCAACCACGGGCACCGTCGAAAGTCGCGCTTCCGCCGCAGCCTCGATGGCCGGTCTGATGTGGCGGGCGATCGCACCGGCGAGTCCAGCGGGTACCGCGTTACCGATCTGCTTCGCGATCGCCACTTTTGTCCCGACCCATCGGTAGTCCTTCGGGAAGTCTTGGATGAGACTCGCCTCGTAGTGCGTGATGACGCGGTTCACCCTACGACTCTCGGTAGGTTCCCACTGCGGATGGAGGTACGCGCCCTTCTCGGGCTTGAAGAACTCGGTCCTGATAGTCAATGAGGGCGCATCCCACCGCATCCGCCCCATCACATCGGTCGTACCGGTCGGCTTCTCCCGCCAACACCGCGGCAGAAGTTCTTCCGGGATGTTGAACCGGCCGCCCCCGGGTGGGACAGCGTCGTACCGCGCGAGCGACAACGGGCGAGGATCGCGTCGGAAGTGAATGTCGAGACCGGTGAATGGACCCTGCATTCGCTCGCCGAAATACTCTGTGCTGACTTCGGGAAGCTCAGTCGAGCCGGGCCGTTCAGGCAGCCCATAGATTGCATCGCGCACAGTCCGCCACCGCAACAAGCCCGTCCCCGGCTGCGGGTTCTTGTCATGTGTAGGTTGCGGAAGCTTGATCAGTCCGATCCGAGAACCGATTACGATTGTGCGCCGTCGGCGCTGGCTCACCCCGTAATCAGCCGCGTTCAAGACTCCGTAGCTGATCTCATATTCCTGAAGCAAGCCGTGATTAACCTCAGCGAGCAGCATCTGAAACTCCGGCGACTTGCTGAATCGGTCGACATTCTCAATGACGAACACCTTGGGTCTTGCCTTAGTGATGAACCGCATGTACTCGCGCCACAACTGGTTCCTCGGGTCATCCAGGCGCTTCAGGCCGAGGTTGGAGAATCCCTGGCATGGGGGCCCGCCGATGATTACATCAGCGGACGGGATGTCGTCGTCGCTGACTTCGGCAATGTCGCCAGCATAAACATGACTCTCGCCAAAATTGGCGGCGTAAGTCGCAGCCGCGGACTTGTCCCACTCGACCGCCATGATCGGTTCAAATCCCTCGTGGGCAAAGCCCACGGTCATGCCGCCGCAGCCAGCAAACAGGTCGATCATCGTCGGTTTGGTCATGTATTGAAGCGTACGGACCACCCCCGACAGTTCTCGAATCATCGCCGGCGTGTGGCGGGCTCGGACCGTCCAACGATCTTGGGCATCCCGTCGCCGCGGCAGCTAGCCGCCATCGATTGCGGTTCGACGGGCTGTCTCCTGCGAACGAGAAGGGGGGACATGTGCTTACGATCATCGCAAGCACCACTCCGGGGCACGGGAAGGACCCGCTACGGCTGCGCCTCGACGTCGTCCTCGCGGGTCTGCAGCTCGAGCTAGGTCATCGGCACGATCACCCGTTCGAAGCCGAGCATGACTTTCACCAACGCGCCGCAGCGGCACACCGTGCCGACGATCGTGATCAGCGGTCAACAAGCGCTTCGAGCGCGACCGACGGAAGCGCGATCCATCCTTCGCGGTCAGCCTGCTCGCGAACTGCCGGCGGCACTGGAAACGTCCCCTCGATCGCGTGCGCGCGAGCGACCAACGCGGCGAAGACCGCATCGAACGCGTCATCCGACTGGATCATCGCAAGCCCGAACGACCCGATATCGAGCCACGGCACGAGGTCCTCGAAGTCTGCGACCAGGCGTGCCCGCACTTCCGCGTCGATCTTGTACCTCGGCCGGCTCAGCGCCCAGAGGCGCAACGCGGCACCCGGGTAGACCTCGACCACGCGACCAGAGCCACTCCGCGAGATCGGGCCGATCCGCCCGGCCAACGCGTCGAGCAATGCCGCGCAGTGCATGGCGGTGAGGCCCAACCGATCGGTTGCGACGCTCAACGGGCTGCGGCCCGTGCGACGCAGCACAAACCGGTCGGTCTCGCGGTATGCGAGGCGCCGGCGCCAGTCCATCCCGTTGTCGCGTGACAGGTCGACTCGGGCGCCCTGCGCGTGGCGGCTCACGAACTCCACGAAGTCGTCGGGCCACCCGAACGCGCAGTCGATGCCGATAACGTCGACGTTCGCTGCGACGTCCACGATGAGCGCGTCGGATGCCCCGAGCTCGACCCGCTCGACGGTGGCTCGCCCCAGCTCCCACCGAATGACGGCGACGGCCGTCTTCTTCGTGTCTGCGGCGAGATCAACTCCGGCGGTGCGCACGCTCGAATGGTAGCGGCCGACGCCGATGCGAGGGATCGCATCCACCGGACATCCAATCCGACCCTCGTCGATCGCGCCGACGCACGAGAGAATCGCCGCATGACCGCGCACGCCGAACCAGCGCACGCCGAGCTCGCCCATGCCATCGACGCGATGCCGCTCGTCGACCATCACGCGCACAGCCTGCTGCGCCCACCGCTCACCGAGGGCGACCTGCTCGACGCGCTCACGCAGGCCGAGCACGCTACCGACCGCGCCGCCGTGTTCGACAGCCAGCTCGGCTTCGCGCTCCGCCGTCACTGCGCCCCGGCGCTGGGCCTTGCGGCGTTCGCGGATGGCGCCGAATACCTGGCCGCCCGCGAGCGGCTCGGGTTCGACGAGGCCACCCGCAGGCTCCTTCAGGCCTCGGGCATCCGCACCTACCTCATCGACGACGGACACGCACCCGAGCGCCTGATGCCCGACGCCGAGTTCGAGCGGGTCGCCGGCGCGGGCGCCGGCGCGCGCACGCATCGCATCGTGCGGCTCGAGGCGCTCGCCGAGTCGGTCATGACGCATGCCGTATCGGGCATGGACTTCATCGAGCGCCTCTCGACCGCGCTCGAGCACGCCGCGGCGAGCGCGGTCGGGTTCAAGACCATCGCCGCCTACCGGGGCGGGCTCGCGCTGCCTGCCACGAAGCCCACGACCTCCGAGCTGACGGATGCGGCGACGGCCTGGTTCGCGGCGAGCGCCAGCCCAGGTACGGCGACGGCGGCGGGCCGGGGAGCCGGCGACCCCGGGGCATCCGCTCGCCTCACCGACCGCGTGATCATCGCCCATCTCGCGTGGTGGGCGATGGAGCGCGGAGCCGTGCTGCAGATGCACGTCGGCTTCGGCGACCCCGACCTGCGGCTCGATCGTGCCGACCCATTCCTGCTGCAGCCGTTCATCGCCGCCACGCAGCACACCGGCGGACGGCTCGCGCTGCTGCACTGCTACCCGTACGTGCGCGAGGCCGGCATGCTCGCGCACCTCTACCCGCACGTGTACCTCGACGCGGGGCTCGCGCTCGCCCAGGTCGGCGCGAACGCCGACACCCTCGTGCGCGAGACCCTCGACCTCGCACCGTTCTCGAAGGTGCTGTTCTCGACCGACGCGTGGGGGGTGCCCGAGCGTGTGCTGCTCGGCGCACGCACGTGGCGCGACGCCACGGCAGGTGTGCTGGCGGCCTACGTCGCCGATCGCGGCTGGCCGGTCGACGAGGCGATCCGTGTCGCCGAGCTCATCGCCTGGCGCAACGCCGAAGCGCTCTACGGTCACACGTTCATCGAGCGCTGAGCGCTCAGTACCGCCAGCGCACGATGTCGGCGACCGCCTCGGGCGGCATCTCGCCGTACGCCTCCCACTCGTGCCGCCGAGTCGCGAGGTAGGCATCGAGCAGCACGTCGCCGAACACGCCGCGGTAGAACCCGCTCGACTCGAGGCGGTGCAGCGCCGAGCCGAGGTCAGTAGGCAGGGAACGGATGCCGGCGGCCTCGCGTTGCTCGTCCGTCAGGGTGCTCGGGTCGACGTGCACGGGTTCCGGCGACGTCAGGTCGCGGGCGACCCCGTCGAGGGCCGCCGCGAGGATCGCGGCCACGGCGAGATACGGATTCGCCGCCCCATCCACCGGCTTGACCTCGATGTTGGCCTGCTCGGTACCGTGGCCGGCCTGGCCACCCACGAACCGGATGGCCGCCTCGCGGTTCGCCGGCCCCCAGCAGATATCGGAGCCCGCCCATGCGTGCGGGCGCAACCGGGTGAACGAGAGCACGCTGCCGCCCAGCAGCGCGACGCCCTCGTCGAGCCGGTTGAGGATGCCCGCGATCATGCGGTCGCCGTCGTGCGCCAGCCCGTGCTGACCCGATGGTTCCGCGCCCGATGGCTCCGCTTCGGCGAACACGTTGCGCCCGTCGCGCACCGCAGACACGTGCACGTGGCATCCGTTCGTCGACCCGCCCACGATCGGAACCGGAGCGAACGAGACCCGCACGCCGTGTGCCCGCGCAACCCTGATGAGCACGATGCGCGCGAGCGCGAAGTCGTCGACCGCTCGCACCGGGTCGCGCGGCGCGAAGGCGAACTCGAGCTGGCCGGCGCCGAACTCGGGGTGCATCTGCTCGACCGTCACGCCCGCCGACTCGAGCGCGTCAAGCGCGGCCATCGCGAACGCCTCGACTTCGAGCAGTGCGCGGGTCGAGTACGCGGGCCCGGATGTCGCGGGCTCGAGCGATGCCGGATCGCTCACGTGCGGCGCGTCGCGGAACACCGTGCACTCGAGCTCGATCCCGACCGTGAACTCGAGACGCTCGGCGAGCGCGTCGTCGACCACTCGACGCAACGCCGAACGGGTGCACGTGGGGTGCACCATGCCGTCGAGCGCGTACAGGTCGGCGGGCGCCCACGCGAGCCCCGACTCGGCGTCGAGCATCGCGGTCGACGAGAGGTCGGCGATGCCGCGCAGGTCGCCCACGACGGGGTCGAGGGCAGCCGTCGCGTTGAGGTGGTCGTCGACCGAGAACAGGAATCCGGCGCTGTTCGAGATCGTCACACCGTGCGTGCTCGCCGAGAGCAGCCGCCGGTGCGGCAGCACCTTCCCTCGCGAGATGCCGGCGTTGTCGATGTGCGAGACGAGCAGCGCGCGGATGTCGTCGAACCCCCCGGGACGATCCATCCGAACGTCCTCACCCCAACCTGGGCGCGAGACGCCCCTGTCGAGACGCGTCGATGTCGCGCCGCGCCAGAAACAGGGCTTCGCTCGCGAGGAATGCGGCACGCTGGGCCATGGCGACCACCTGCGCTTGGTGATCCAGGTCAGTCACCGCGACCGTCACCGCGGGGCTGCCGAGGTGGTGACCGAGGTCGATCCGGATGCGCTCGGACTCGGCCAGCAGCGTCATCGCCTCGGCGCCGATCCAGCCCGGATGGCTGGCGATGGTGTCGCGGGCGACCTCGAGCTTTCGGTCTGCGGCCTCGATCGCGTGGTGCACGTGGCCCACCGGCGGAGCCGGACGGATCGCCCGCTCGCGCCGCGCCGCCATGGCGGATTCCAGCGCCGCGTGCGCCTTGCGCATTCGGCTCAGGTGCGCGAACGGGTCGGTGTTGACACCGGCCGGCGGGAGGATCGCGAGGGCCGCCTGCATCTCGTCGATCGCGCTCGCGACGCCGCGGGAGCTGGGCGCCTCGAGCGCCACGGCGAGGTGCCGACGAGACTCCTCGACGATCGCCGCCAGCGTGGCCTCGGCACGCAACGCCTCGACCTCGAAGGTCTCCACCGCGTCGAGCATCGTCGCCGCTCGACGCACCGATGCAACGGATGCCTCGAGCGCGACACTCGCGTGATCGCGCTGTCCGGCCCCACGCCACCGTTCGGCCACGCCGAGGCTGTGCTCGGCGAACCCGAGCAGCTGCTCGGCCTCCGCCGGAATCGTCTCCACCTCGGCGAGGGCCTCCGGCGCATAGCGGGCGCCGAGCCGCTCGATGGTCTCGCCGGCATCCGGGATGCGCTCGCGCAGCCGCACGGTGGCGGCTTGCAGACCGGCGATGATCTCGGGGGCACGTCGCGCCCGCGTCATCCGCTCGGCGAGGGCCGCGGTCTGCTCATCGAGCACGTCCTCGATCGTCGCGCACAGCTGAACGATGCGCGCGGTGCGCGCCCGCACCTCGTCGGCGGAGCCCGAGGTCGCATCATGATTGAGCCGGTTCAACCGGAACGCGTCGCCCAGGTGCCTGCGCGCGGCGACGAGCGCCTCGCCGAGCTGCGTGGTCGCGTCGGTTCCCAGCTCCGCCTCGGCGTACCCGAGTTCGTCGGCAGTGACACGAATGCGCTCGTCGGCGGCGAACAGGGCCGCCCCGGCCCGCTTCGCCGAGTCGGCGTCGTGGACCTCGAGTTCGTGCGCGCCGCGTCGGCGCCTGACCCGGAACCCGGCCATGCCCCCGATCCTACGGTCGCCGCTCGGAGCCCGCTACGGCGCGATCGTGTTACCCACGCCACCGAGCCCAGCCGCGCTGGGTCTCAGACGGTGCCCGCCGGAGGCCAGACGCCGATGATGACGCCCATGACGAGAAGCGTCACGAGCTCGTGCGCGATGTTGAGCACGGTGAGCGACGACGGGCGGCCCTCGAAGGCGTCGTGGGTGATGAACCGCGCCGCGGTGAGCCCCGCCCAGAGGATCACCGCCGTGAATACCGCCGCCAGCAGGTAGCCGCCGCCGTAGAAGTGCCACGCGATCGTCGAAGCGCCCGCGAGCACCCACGCCGTGACGAAGCTCACGAGCACCGTCACGACGATGGGCATCACCGCGCTCGCACCCGGTCGATCGAGGTCGACGTTCGCGAGCTTCGCCCACCGGGTGCCGAACACGCCACGCGCGTACCAGACCGATCCGACCAGCATGCTCGACGCCGTCGCCAGCAGTACCGCCCAGTAGTTGATCTCGGGAACCATCTCCGCCTCCTCGCCGCGACCGAGGCCGCCGATCGCTGCGCCGCACTCGCCGTGCGGCATGTCGCTGCGCGTGAGCGTACTCCCGCGGCCGTGCCGACGCGTCGAAGCGCGCCGCACCTGCGTGCGGCCCGCGACCTGGCAATCAGTGCCGCCGCGGGCTTCCGCGCCGCGCGGCGCTTCGCTATCGTCGTCGCGTCGGGAAGGGAGCTCCCATGGGCGCGGAGCATCGGTTGGCATTCCATGCCGCGACCGGCGTCGACGACTGGCGGATGCTGTACTGCGGGCCGATCGCGCATTTCACCGTCGACTCGGTGCATTCCGGCGTTGCGTTCGCCGTCGCCGTCGCCGAGCTCGACGAGCTCGCGCAGCATCCACCGCTCATCGACGTGCGGCCCAGTGGCGTGACCGTGCGCCTGCATGACGACATCCTGGACTTCACCGACGACGGCGTCGCCGATCGAGCCCGAGCGGTCTCCGCCGTCGCCCGCGAGCACGGGCTCGCGCCGCGCCCCGACCTCACCCAAGACGTGCAGATCGCGATCGCGACGCAGCTGCCGATCGACGAGGTGCTGCCGTTCTGGCGGGCGGTGCTCGGCTACGTCGATCACGTGGGCGACGACCTCCTCGACCCGCGTGGGCGCGGGCCGTCGGTGTGGTTCCAAGAGCTCGATCCCGAGAAGCCGTTGCGGCATGCGATGCACCTCGACCTCGCGGTGCCTCGTGAGGTCGCGGGTCGACGACTCGACGCGGCGATCGCCGCCGGTGGGCGCGTCGCCTCCGACGCCGCCGCCGTGCGGTACTGGACGTGCGCGGATGCCGCGGGCAACAAGGTCGACCTCGTCGCCTGGCCCGACCTGCCGCTGCCCGAGGACGAGGCGCTGCGGCTCGGCTCCGAGGGCGTCGACGCCGGCGACCTCGCGTTCGGCCGGCCTGCGCCGCCGGCACATCCCGCGGGACCTCCTGCCGTCGTCGCCGGACATGCTGAGCTCGAGCGAGGCGAGGCCATGTTCATGGCGTTCCGCGAGGCATCCGATCTCGTCGACTGGCCGGTGCTCTTCTGGGGGCCGACGGCGTGGTTCCGCACCGCGTCGCTCGCGAGCGGCACCGCGCTCGCCGCTCATCTCGCCGAGCTCGGCGGGGCCGATCGACTGCATGTCGACCTCCGCGCCGACGGCCTCGCGGTGCGGCTCGCCCGTGACGTCACCGAGCTCGTCGATGCCGACCTCGACCTCGCGCGACGCATCTCGGCGACCGCGCACGAGTTCGGCGCCGAATCCGACCCGACGCAGGTGCAGACGGTGCAGATGGCGATCGCCTCGAAGCCCGACGACGACGTGCGCCCCTTCTGGCGCGAACTGTTCGGGTACGCCGAGCACGGCCCAGAGGACCTCGTCGACCTGCAGGCCCGCGGGATGAGCCTGTGGTTCCAGGAGCTCCCCGCCGAGAAGCCGCTGCGGCACGCGTTCCACATCGACGTCTCGGTGCCCCGCGCCGTCGGCCGGGCACGCGTCGAGGCCGCACTCGCGGCCGGCGGGCGCATCGCCGACTCGAACGTGCCGGAGTGGTGGACGCTCGCCGACCCCGCGGGCAACAAGGTCGACATCGCGATCTGGCCCGACCGCGAGCTCGCGGGATGACCGTTGCTCAGTCGAAGATGCCGTCGAGGATGCTGCCGATCACGAGGCCGCCGAGGATGCCGCCCATCATGTCGGAGCCGCCGCCGCGGCGCCCACCGCCGCCCCAGCCTGGGCCGCCCCACTGCCCGGGATCCTGCGGCCGCGACGAGTCGATGTCGCGCCGTGCGAGGTTCAGGGCTTCAGCCGCGAGGTAGGCGACACGCCGGGCCATCGCCATCGCCTGCTCTCGGTGGTCCTCGTCGATCGCGGTGACCGACGCCGCGGACCCGCCGAGGAAGTGATCGAGATCGATGCGGATGCGCTCGGATTCGGCCAGCCGCGTGCGGGCGTCGGCGCCGATCCATCCGCGGTGGCCGGCGATGACGTCGCGTGCGACGGCCAGCTGGCGGTCGGCATCGTCGATGGCATGGTGCACGTGCTCGAGCGGCGGAATCGGGCGCGCCGCGCGCTCACGGGCTGCCGCGATCGCGGCATCCAGCCCCGAGTTCGCCTCGCGCAACCGGTCCAGTTGCGCGAACGGGTCGGTGTTGACGCCGGCCGCAGGGAGCGAGGCGAGAGCAACCTGCAGCTCGGCGATCGCTTTCTCGACTCCCGGCGAGTGCGGCTCCTTGAGCGCGACGACGAGGTCGCCACGGGAGTCCTCGACGATCGCCGCCAGCGTGGACTCGGCGCGTAGCGACTCGACCTCGAAGGTCTCCACCGCGTCGAGGAGGGTCGCCGCCCGGCGCACCGATTCGGTGGATGCCTCGAGCGCGAGGTTGGCCTGCTCGCGCTGCCCGGCCTCACGACGCCGCTCGGCCACACCCGCGCTGTGCTCGGCGAATCCGAGCAGCTGCTCCGCCTCTGCGGGATTCCTCTCCACCTGCGCGAGCGCCTCGGGCGCGTAGCGCACCGCGAGCCGTTCGACGGTGTCGCGGGCGTGCGGGATGCGCTCGCGAAGGAGCTCGGTGTCTCCCCGCACGCCGGCGATGATCTGGGGAGCACGCCGCGCCCGGGCGATCCGGTCCGCGAGGGCGGAGGTGTGCTCGTCGAGCACGTCTTCGGCCCAATCGCACAGCTGCACGATGCGCGCGTTGCGCGCCCGCAGCTCCTCTGCCGTATCGGGGATGTGATCGTGATTGAGCTGGTTCAATCGGAACGCCTCGCCCAGGTGATTGCGCACCGCGGCGAGCGCCTCGCTCAACGCCCTGGTCGAGTCGGAGCCCAGCTCGGCCTCTGCGAAGGCGAGCTCGTCGGTCGTGACCCGGATGCGCTCGTCGGCGGCGACCAGGGCCGCTCCAGCCCGCTTCGCCAGGTCGGCGTCCTGGGCCTGAAGTTCCTGCTGATCGCGCTTGCGCTTGCCCCAGAACCCTGCCATGCCTTCGATCCTAGGGGCGGCGATGTGAGCCTGCTGTGGAGGGAGCGC
The DNA here is from genome assembly GCF_021044935.1 of Agromyces cavernae. GTDB lineage: Bacteria > Actinomycetota > Actinomycetes > Actinomycetales > Microbacteriaceae > Agromyces > Agromyces cavernae. Next base: position 868,015 of record NZ_JAJNMP010000001.1, on the reverse strand, counting down.
CAGCCGAATCGCGACCGGCGATGCGATCAACCGGTGCGACGGCACGCCGGCTCTGTCACCATCGAGATATGAGCGACCCGCAGAGGGCGCCCGCCGGATGGTACGTCGACGAGTCCGGCGGACGGCGCTACTGGGACGGCGACGCCTGGACGCAATACCTGGCGCCCGGCGCCGAGACCGTGCCGTCAGCGCAGGTCGGGCCCGAGTCGGCGATCACCGAGGTCCTGCCGTCCGGCGATGACAGTCCGACGATCCCCTTCGTCTGGGGGTCGCAAGCGTCGGATGCCCCGGGGTACGGCTACGGCGACGCCGCGACTTCACCGACCGTGCCGTACGCGGCCGTCGGTGCGTACCGCGAGGCGCCCACCGAGAGCTACGCCGCACCCGTCGCGATGGCGCTGCCGGGACATCCGTTCACCGAACCGTCGAACCCCGGCCCGAGCGTCGTGAGCATCATCGCGCTCGTGGCCGCGGTCGTGGGGCTCGGGTTCGCGTTCATCCCCGCCCTGGCGGGGTCAGCATGGATCGTGGTGGCCGTCGCGTTCGTGCTCTCGCTCATCGGCCTGTTCCTGCGCGGTGCGAAGTGGGCGGCGGTCACGGGACTCATCGTGTCGATCGTCGCCGGGATCGTCGGCATCGTCATGTTCGTCTCCTTCGTGATCGGGTCGATCGGCGGTGCATTCGATGAGATCGTCGGTCCGCTTCCCGACGTGCCGGTGTTCCCGTTCCCGGGCGAGGGCGATCCCGGCACCGACCCCGCGCCCCAGCCCGAGGCGCCCGTCGCGGGCGACCTCAGGTTCGGCGACACGATGACGTGGGACGACGGCGTCTCGCTCACGGTGTCGGTGCCCGAGCCGTACACCCCGAGCGAGTTCGCGGTCGGCGCGACGCAGGCCGAGAACGTCGTCTTCACGCTCACGCTCACCAACAACTCTCCTGAGGAGCTGCAACCCCTGCCGCTTCCGACCCTCTCGTCGGGCGATCAGGAGGTGAGCCAGATCTTCGACATCGGCAGCGACGTCTTCGATCCCGGTGACGATGTCGGCATCCCGCCGACCGCGCCGGTCGCACCGGGCGCATCCATCAGCTGGCGAGCAGCCTGGTCGGTCGACGATCCGAGCTCGCTCACGCTGCAGGCGGCGCCGAGCTTCCGATACCCGAATGCGACCTTCACGAATCTGCCGTAGGCGGGCGAAGAAATCGGGGCCGACTTGTGACCTTTCCTCACACCGAGACATTCCTAGAGTGAAGGGGGGTGTGCACGTGGACGAGAGCGATGGCACCGACGCCGAGCTCCTTGAGCGCTTGGCGGGTGGCGACCAACGGGCGATGGCGGTCGTGTTCGATCGGCATGCCCCGGCGGTGACGCGGTACGCGTGGGCGATCGCGCCGAGCCGGATGGATGTCGAAGAGATCGTGCAGGACACGTTCCTCACGGTCTGGCGCAAGGCGGCGGAGATCATGATCGCGGAGGCATCGCTGCTTCCGTGGCTCCTCGTCACGTGCCGCAACTTCGGAATGAACGCCGTGAGGAAGACGGCCCGCACTCGGGCCGAGCAGTTCGACGACGCCGCCCCGCAGGGCGGGGCCGACGTCGTCCGCGAACATCATGATGCCGAGGCGGCGCGGGACGACCTGCGCTGGGTCCTCGACGAGATCGAACGACTCGAACCGATCGACCGGCAGGTGTGCGAGCTCTGCCTGATCGAAGGCCTGCCCTACGCCGAGGCGGCCGAGCGGCTCGACCTCAGCGTCGGCGCAGTCAAGCAACGCGTGTCCCGAAGCCGGGCCCGATTGAAGAAGGCGGTGACCCTCGATGAAGTCTGAACCTCCCACTGGAGACGAACTGACGCGCCTCCTCGGCTCGATGAAGCGCAACGTGCTCGAACGGGTCGCACAGGAACCGGCGCCCGCGAAGCGGAAGTCCGTGCGCCACATCTTCGGGCTCGGGTTCGGCGTGGCTGCGCTGCTCGGCGTCGGGGCCGGAGCCGCATTCGCGCTCGGCGTGATCACCGCACCCGAGGAGGATGCGGCGACCGTGGCGACGGATGCCCCGACCACCGCGTCGACGGAGCCTGCGACCACGCCGGCGCCGAGCGAGTACGCGGTCACGCCGGGCCAGCCCGCCTCACGCTACGGCCTCGACTGCGGCACCGTGGTGGATCCCGCGCTGGTGTCGGGCCTGTTCGCCACCGAGGTCGCTGCGATCGACCCGATCGTGTCCGAGTCGGGCGTCGGCATCGCCATCCCGAGGCGCGCGGCGATCCTCGCCGTCGGCGGCTTGGTCTGCGAATGGTCGAACGGCGTGCCGATGAACGAGCAGTACGGCGTCGAGCCCGACTACGTGGGGGTCACGATCTCGGTCGTCCCCCGAGCCGCCGCCGGCTGGAGCGAGTACGCAACCCAGCACGGGATGCCCGCCGACGAGAACCAGTGCGCCGACACGTGGTGCTGGGCGAGCGCAGCGGTCGGCGACGCCTGGGTCACGGTCTCGGCGTACGGCGGAGCAGAGCTCGCGACCGACGCGTCGGGCTGGCAGTCGCTCGTCGACGCGGTCATCGGCGCGGTGGGCTCGGCCGGGCCGGCTGCCGCGCCGACCGTCACAGAACGGATGACCCTGCCGGGGCCCGAGGACTGCGACGCGATCATCCCCGTCGACCAGGTGGCATCGATCACGTCGACCCCCGGCGCACAGGTGATGATCGGCTCCGGAGGCTGGAGCGAATGGGCCGAGGCCAGGCTCCACGCGGATGCCGTGGGCTGCGGCTGGGGCGTCGACGACCTCAGCCGGGCGGCGCGGGTCGACTGGCTGCACGAGGGGCGCTGGGCGTACCTGCGGATGCTCCACGCCGAAGCGTCGACGCCGATCGAGCTCGCCGGGCTCGCCTCGGGCGACGTGGCATCCGTTCGCTGCGACGAGCGGTTCGGCACGACGTGCGCCGTCGACCTCGCGGTCGGGCGTGACTGGTACAACGTGACCGCGAACGACGAGGCCACGGCGATCGCGCTCGCCGAGGCGGTGCTCGCCCGGCTCGGGGGGTGATGCAGGGTCGGCACCGACGCGAGATGCCGGTTCCCCTCTTCGAGGAGGGGAACCGGCATTTCGACATGTGTGCAGTGCCGCGACCGGATCAGTCGCCGCCGAGCGCCTCACGCGCGTGCCGGTACTTCGCGGCGAGGCGCTGCTGCGTCTCGTAGTCGAGCTTGCGCATGCGCCAGGCCGCGGAGTTGTCGTCGAGGTCGGCGAGCTTGACGCGCCGGGCGAGCGGGTGGCGGCGGATGCGCGCGAAGTACTCGTCGTCGGCGACATCCGTCGTGCGCGTCAGCAGCACCACGATCTCGACGATCTCGGGCAGCACGCCCGCCTCGAGCAACTCCCGCGCGGTCACCGTGCTGTCTTCGAGCACGTCGTGCAGCCACGCCGCGGCGGTCGGCACGGGTTCCGCGAGCGTGTCGAATCGCTCGGCCACACGCCCGGGGTGATCGATGTACGCCGCACCGACCTTGTCGACCTGGCCGCGGTGCGCCACGAAGGCGATGCCCTTCGCGAGGGCCACCTGCGCGGCCGCGTCGACGGCGGCGCTCGGAGTCGGCTGCGGTCGGGCGGGCGCCGCGATCGGTGGTGCGGATGCCGCTGCCACGGGCACTCCGACCGGGTTCGTCATCATCACCACTGTGCTGGTCTCCTCGTTCGCGTCGGGGTAAGGGGTCGGTGCAGGATCCGGCTCGGGATCCGTCTGGATCGTCTCGGCCCACTGCATGAGCACGGGCACGATCTTGAGCTCGCGCTCCAGCGGCGGTACGGGGTCGGGCTCTGGCTCTGGCTCTGGCTCTGGCTCTGGCTCGACCATCGCCGCGGGCTCGTCGGGCTCGACGGAATCGACGGGCTCCGGGACATCCGTCGCCGTCGTGTTCTCGGGCGTCCGCGCGATCTCGGGTGCCGGCTCGATCTCGGGTGCCGGCTCGATCTCGAGCACCGCCTCGATCTCGAGCACCGCCTCGATCTCGGGTGTCGCGGGCGCCGACGCCTCCTCCGCGAGCTCGGCGAGCGGATCGCGGCCGCGCAGCGACCGCACGAAGTTCAGCTCGGCCTCGAGCTCCGCCAGCTCGCGGGCGTCGAGCTCGAGCATCGAGCGGGCGTCGCCGAGGCTGCGGCGCACGAAGTAGTACTCGTCGACCTCGGTGAGGCGCTCTCCGTCGACCGTCGTGAAGTACCGCTGCCGCGGGCCGTCCGCGACGGCGACGATCACCTCGACGTACTCCCCGCTGGGCACCTCGCTGCAGAGGTAATAGCGCTCCGTGTCGGGCGTGCGGGTGGGCGAGGCCGCCGGCGCCGGCGCGGCTGCGGGGACCGCGGCTGCCGGCGGGACCGCGGCGGGCGGCGTCCAGGCGCTGTCGGGCATGCGGCGCGGCCGCAGGGTTCCGCCGTGCTCGGCGCTACGGCGGGCGGCTCGAGTCTCGAGCTCGGCGGCCGGCGAGACGAACCCGGGCGAGGACTGATCTTCAGCGGGGATCGTCATCGGGCTCCTGGGGGTGGGCGCATGGCGGGCGTTTCGACGGCGGCCGATTCGGGTTCGGCACGCCCTATCGATGGTAGGCGCTTCGCGCGCGATCCCTGCGCGGGCGTGCCGGATCCGGGTAGGGTGCTGGATCCGGCACGGGGGCCGGCGCCGGGCGCGTAAGCGGCTCGAAGGGGGATTGAGCCTGCCGCAGCCCGGGGCGCCGGCCTGGGGACATCCCACCCGGGGGAAAGTGGGTCAAGCGTCCCACTTTTGAAGCTAGTCGCCGTCGCTGGGAGCGAGCACGACGTCCGCTGAACGTCAGCCGAGAGACGTCAGCATATGGACCGAATTCATTCGATCGGATGTCGATCCCCGTGATTCCCGATCGACGCATGAGTGAGGGCGCCCCAACGGCGCCCCAGACGCGAGAGGATCGACCCATGACCCAGTACTTCCTGACCATGCCCCACGACTCCGAGACCGAGCCGACGATGGCGTCGATGCAGGAGTTCGACCCCGCCGAACTCGCGGCCGTGATGGCCGCGGTCGACGAGTTCAACACCGCGTTGAAGGAATCGGGATCGTTCCTCTTCGCGGGCGGCCTCAACCCGCCGTCGACCGCGAAGACCGTCGACGTCTCGACGGGCGAGACCCGGGTGCTCGACGAGCCGTTCACCGAAGCGCCGTCGTACGTCGGCGGCTTCTGGGTGATCGAAGCGACCGACGAGGCCGCCGCCATCGAATGGGCGACGTGGGCGTCGCGCGCCCTGCAGAGCCGCATCGAGGTGCGCGCGCTGCAGGAGCCGCCGACCGAGTAGCTTCGCGAGGCCCGAGCGCCCGCCGGAGTAGAGTCCGGTCGGGAGGCGCACATGGGCGACGAGCTGGTCCTGGTCACCGGGGGAACGGGATTCGTCGGCGTGAACTGCGTCATCCGGCTGCTCGCCGACGGCACGCGGGTGCGCGCGACCGTGCGCGACCTGAACCGCGCCGATGACCTGCGCAACCTCGTGCGCCTGGGCGGCGGCGATCCGGCCCGGCTCGAAATCGCGGCATCCGACCTGCTCGCCGACGACGGATGGCCCGAGGCCGTGCGCGACGTCACGCAGGTGCTGCACGTGGCGTCGCCCTTCCCGACTCGTCAGCCGCGGCGCGCGGACGACCTGATCTCACCCGCTCGAGACGGAACGCTCCGGGTGCTGCGGGCTGCGCGCGACGCGGGTGTGCGGCGTGTGGTGCAGACGTCGTCGTTCGCAGCGATCGGGTACGGCCCGCATCCGGGCCGGCGGTTCACCGAGGACGACTGGACCGATCCCGACGCAACGGGCGTCACCGCCTACGTTCGGTCGAAAACCCTCGCCGAGCGCGCCGCGTGGGAGTTCGTCGAGCGGGAGGGCGGCGACCTCGAACTCTCGGTCGTCAACCCCGTCGGCGTGTTCGGACCGGCGATCGGCACCGACCTGTCGAGCTCGCTCGCGCTGATGCTCGGCCTGCTGAACGGCACGTACCCCGCCGTGCCGCGCGGGTCCCTCAACGCCGTCGACGTGCGCGACGTCGCCGACCTGCACGTGCTCGCGATGCGACATCCGGATGCCGCCGGCGAACGGTTCCTCGCCGTCTCGGGCGATGCATTCACCTACCCCGAGTTCGCGCAACTGCTGCGCGACGGCCTCGGCGACCGTGCGCGACGTGTGACGACCCGTGTCGTGCCCGACTGGATCGTCCGTGCCGGTGCGCCGTTCAACGCAGACCTGCGCGGGATGGTCGCAGAGCTCGGCCACCGCCTCGACGCGTCGCACGAGAAGGCGACCCGCGTGCTCGGCTGGAACCCGCGCCCGCGCGACGAGGCCGTGCTCGCGTCAGCCCGGAGCCTCATCGAGCTCGGCCTCGTCGCGGCGTGAGCCCATGCCTCACCGCCTCGAGGCGGGCTGCATCGTTGTGGAGCGTCGCGCCGCCGGTGTTGGAGGGCGTCACTAGAGTCGTCACCGTCAGCCGCCTTCCATGTGGCGATGAGGAAAGGGCACAACGAATGACGGATGTCCCTGCGCAGGATGCGACGGATGAACCCACGGTGAAGGACTCGCGGCTGGACGAACACCAGCCGAACGTGGGCGAGGCGCAGGCGAGGCCCGCGTCGCTCTCCCCGTGGACCGCCCTCGGCACGGCGGGAGTACTGCGCGGAGCCGCGCTGAACGCCGGGCTGACTCTTGCCGCCGCGGTGGCCGCCGGCGTGCTGATGCTCATCGCTATCGCCGTGGCGTTCACCGCTGCGGCATCGAACGCAGCCCTGCCGCTCGGCTCGGCTCCGACCGTTTCGGTTCCGACCGACCTCGGTTCGATCCTCGGCGCGCTGCTGACGCTCGCGCTCTTCTCACTCGGCGGTGAGTTCGGGGCGACCGTCTCGGGCGGCCCAGCGATGGCGGGCACTGCATCGGCAGCGGCAATGCCGTTGCTGCTCGTCGGGGGCATCGCCGTCGTCGCGGCCTGGTCGGCGTTCCGCGCCGAGCGGCGTGCCCCGCTCACAAGCGCCTGGACCCGGATCGTCGCCTCGGCCGCGACCGCGCTCGCCGTCTCACTCGTGCTGCTCGCCCTTGCCGCCCTCGGCACGCTGCGCTCGTCGGCGTCCGGGGCGACGGTGTCGGTCACCGCGGCGACGCCGCGCAACGTGGTCATCGCCCTGATCGTGCTGACTGCGGCAATCCTTCTCGGCCGGGTCGTCGCCTCGCGAACGCCATCTGGCGCCGGTATCTCTCGCGCGGTGAGCGGAATTCTCGCGGGTGCGCCGCGCGTACTGCGAGAGTCGCTCGCGGTATTCATGTGGGCGGCTGCGGCATTCGTTCCGGCCGCGTTCGTGACATCGGTGATTGTCGCGATCGCGAACGACGGCGCCGCCCTGATTCCGCTCAGTGTGCTGCTCATCGGCAACGGGGCGCTGTTCCTGTTCGCGCTCGGCACGGGGGGTGCGCTCACCACGAGCGTCGCCGCCGGGGCGTTCGGCGGCGACGCTTCGCAGGCCGCCACTCTGTTCGCCCCGTCGCTGGGTGACGGTTGGGGTGCGCTGCTGTACCCGCTCGCCCTTCTTGTGGCGCTGGCGGCCGCACTTTGGATCGGCGTGCGCCGAGGGCGAGCCTCGCGTATCGACTGGCGCCGGGCGTGGCACCTGCCCACGATCGCACTCGGTGCGTGGATCGTCTCGGCGCTCGTGTTCCTCGCCATGTCGGTATCGGCTTCGGGGTCAGTGCTGTTCTTCTCGGGCGCCGTGCAGATGTCATTGCAGCTGGCCTGGTGGACGCCGGTCGTGATCGCCGTCGTCGTCGGCCTCATCGGCGTCGGTGCCGACGTACTGCCCAGATGGGCTGCGGCCGTCTCTCCCGAATTCTTGTCGCTCATCGCAGGGAAGCGAGTGACCCGCGCCTGGGCGTCCGCGACGACGGATGTCGCGAGCGATGGGTCTTCCGCGGATACGATCGCACCGGAACTCGTGCCCACCGAGTCCCCTACTACGGCAGCCACGCTGTCAGGCGCGTCGGCCGGCTCCGGGCTCACGCCCGACCCCAAGGTGCGCAAGCGCGTGCTCATCGGCCTCGCCATCGTCGGCGGCATCGCCGTGCTCGGCGGGGGCGCCGCCATCGCCCTGAACGTCATGAACTCAGGACGCACGGCCGAGGCCGCAGTCGCCCGCTACGTCGAGCTCATCGCCGCCGGTGAGGCCGCGCAGGCGAGCGAGCTCGTCGACCCGGGTATTTCCAATGGCGATCGTGTGCTGCTGACCGACGAGGTGCTCGGCTCGGCGACCGACCGCATCACGGTCGTGCGCGTCGTCACGTCGGGCGAAGAGGCCGGCGTCGCGTACGTCGATGTCGAGTACCGCCTCGATGGCGCAGACTACAACGCCCACCTGCGCGCCGAGCAGCTCCCGAGCGACTTCGGTGTGCTGGCGAACTGGCGCGTCATCGACCCGCTCGTCATCACCGTGCCGGCGTATGCCGAGCTCGTCGACGAAGTCATGATCGGCGGCGTCGGCGTTCGCGTCGAGGAATCGGCCGCCGAGCTCGCGCTCTACCCGGGCATCTACGAACTCGCCCTGCCCGATACGACCTACTTCAGCGCGGATCCGGTGAAGGTGGTCGCAGCGGGCGATCTCGTCGAGTCTCCCGAGCTCATTCCGAGTCCGACCGACGAACTCGCAGGCGAGCTGCAGAGGCGGCTGAACGCACTGATCGACGAGTGCGTCAAGAGTACCGACGCCGACCCCGAAGGCTGCCCGTTCGGCACGTACGCGCCGAGTGACACACCCGTCACCTGGTCGGTCGATGAGTATCCGACCGTCGAGCTCTCCGATAATGGGTACGAGATCACTGGCGAGGTCGCCTACTCGTACACAAGCGAGTTCTTCGGTACGAACACCTTCGACGGCACTGCGAGCGTATGGGAGATCGGTCGAGCGACGCTGGAAGACGGTGAACTCGTCATCGAGGAGTTCTGAGCACAACACGCGCCTCGGCACTTCGGCACTTCGGCACTTCGGCACCCGGCTTGTCGGGGTATCCGACCGATCCGACCGACCGCGGCGTGACGACCCTGAACGGCGGATGCCGCGGCCCGCGCACTCCCCGAGCGCGCGAGCCGCGGCATCCGCTCACTCGTTTCGAATCCGGGCGCGAGCCCGGCCCTCAGTTCCCCTTCACGTTCACGATCTGCCGCAGCGTGTGCCGCACCTTCACGAGCGACGCGGCGTCCTCCATCACCTGGTCGATCGGCTTGTAGGCCTGCGGGATCTCGTCGATGAAGGCGTCGGTGTCACGGAACTCGATGCCCGTCATCGCCTCGCGCAACTGCTCGTGCGTGAACGTGCGCCGAGCCGCCGACCGTGAGAACGAACGCCCCGCTCCGTGCGGCGACGAGTTCAGCGACATCGCGTTGCCGAGCCCCTCGACGACGTACGACGCCGTGCCCATCGACCCGGGGATGAGGCCGAGCCGGCTGACGTCGGCCTGGATGGCGCCCTTGCGCGACACCCACACCCGCTTGCCGAAGTGCACCTCGCTCTCGGTGAAGTTGTGGTGGCAGTTGATGCGCTCCCGCTCCTCGACCGGCGTTCCGACCCACTCGCTCACCTGCCGGATGACGCGGTCCATCATCTCCTCGCGGTTGAGCAGCGCGAAGTGCTGCGCCCACCGGAGCTCGGCGATGTACCGCGTGAACTCGGGCGTGCCCTCGACGAGGTAGGCGAGGTCGGGGTCGGGCAGGTCGATCCACCACTGCTTCGCGAGCCGCCGCGCGACCCCGATGTGGTGCTGTGCGATCTTGTTGCCCACACCCCGGCTTCCCGAGTGCAGGAACAGCCACACCCGGTCGTCCTCGTCGAGCGACACCTCGATGAAGTGGTTGCCGCTGCCGAGCGAGCCGAGCTGCTCGCGCCAGTTGCCGGCGTAGCTCGCCGGGTCGAACCCCTTCGCCTCGGCGAGCGCCTCGAGCTCCGCGATGCGCGGCTCGGCGGTGGCGACGACCTTGCGGTTGTGCCGGCCCGCCGAGAGCGGGATGGCGCGCTCGATCTGCTCGCGCACCTCCCGCCGGTGGGCGGGCAGGTCGGATGCCGCGAACTGCGTCTGCACTGCGATCATGCCGCACCCGATGTCGACGCCGACCGCCGCGGGGATGATCGCCCCGAGGGTCGGGATGACCGACCCCACGGTGGCGCCGAGCCCCAGGTGCGCATCGGGCATGAGCGCGAGGTGCGGGTAGATGAACGGCATCGTCGACGACGTGCGGGCCTGCTCGACGGTCTTCTCGTCGATCAGGCTCGCCCACGAGACGAGCCGGTCTGAGAGCTTCTCCATGTTCCTTTCCTGTCTGATTGCATTGTTGCGCTGATCCGAGGGCCCGAGGGGTCTCGTCGCGCGCAGACAGAGAAACACCCCGGGCCTCGAGCGGCACGGGGTGACGAGATCGCGAGCGGATGCCGCGTGGCGTCAGTGTGCCGGGTCGAGAGCCTGTTCGAGATTGCGATCGAGGTCGCGCAGCATGCGCTGCTCGAGCTGCTCGCTCGCGGGCTCGATGAAGGCGGGCTTGCTCGTGCGCTGCAGATACACGTTCATGGCCGACCTTCCTTCCAGGCTCCGGGGATGCCGCGCGGATTGCGCAGCCTTCGAACACTAGTGGGGCGGATGTCCCGGGGTCAATCGCGATCCCGTGATAGCGCCGCGCTATACTCGCTGAATGGAATCCACGACGTTCGGTGAGACCCTGCGCGCCCGTCGCGTCCGGGCAGGGCTGACGCAGCGCGAACTCTCAGTGCGCGCGCGCATTCCGCAACCGAACATCTCGGCCTACGAACTGGGGCGGCGCGAGCCGAACCCCGAGACGACGGCGCGGCTGAACCGTGCGCTCAGCGCACCATCGCTGTCTCAAGTACGCGGCGCCCGCGTGGCTCTGCTCGAGGCGGCTGCACGGCGCGGCCTCGGCGATATCCGAGTGTTCGGATCCGTCGCCCGCAATGAGGCCGATGCCGACTCCGACGTCGACCTCCTCGTGCATCCGAGCGCGAACACCTCGCTCTTCGACCTGGCAGGCTTCATGGTCGAGGCCGAAGCGGTGCTCGGGACATCCGTCGATGTCGTCTCGGACCGCGGTCAGAGCAAGGTGCTCGACCGCATTCTCGCCGAAGCCGTCCCGCTGTGACGCAACCCGGTCCATCGCGCGGCGACCCGGCGCGTGCCGACGCGATCCTCGCCGACATCCGACGCTTCGGGGCCACCGCAGCACGCGTGGTGGCGCGAGGTCGTACGCGATTCTTCGAACCCGACGATGACGATCAGCGGCGCATCGCGCGCTCGGTCGTCGTCGACCTCTCAACGGCGGCCGACCGACTGCCCGCGGCATTCCGTAATGCGCACCCCTTTATCGACTGGGCGGGCATACGCGCGACGCGAAACTTCATCGCACGCGACTACACCGGTACCGACGACGAGGTGCTGTGGCAGGCGATCGCCGTGCAATTCCCGGCGATTCTCGCTCGGCTGGGGATCGCCGCGCCGGGGCGGTGAGTTCCCGTCGGCTCGTCGGCACTTCAGCACCCCGGTTTCCATCCGCGACCGATTCGAGTTAGATGGAAGCCAACCTGCGGGTCCGACGACGAACAGCACGACGAGGCTCGCTGATGCCCTTCAACGAAGACGAGGTAAGTGGATGACGGCGATGCGGCGATCCTTCGGGGCCGGAACAGTGCTCGTGCTCTCGCTCGGCCTTGCCGCGTGCACGACGTCGGCCCCCGAGCCGCCCGCACCCACCAGTCCGGTCGTGCAACTCGGTGCGCCTGGCGAGCCGAACGAGACGCTGTCGCCCGAAGAGGCGGCTGAGCTCGGCTCGCCGAAGCACGTCGAGGCCGACTCGGAGTTCATGCTCGACATGATCCAGCACCACGACCAGGCCATCGAGATGACCGGCTTCGTCGACGAGAACACCGACGACCGCGACATCCGACTGCTCGCCGAACGCATGAGGGTCAGCCAGGAAGACGAGCTGAAGTCGATGACGCGATGGCTCCAGGATCGCTTCATCCCCGTGAACGAAGCCGGCGCGGGCCACGGGCACGACGGCGACGCGATGCCGGGGATGCTCACCGACGACGAGCTCGCCGCCCTCGAGGCGGCCACCGACGCGGAGTTCGACCGACTGTTCCTCGAGTCGATGATCCGGCACCACCAGGGTGCGCTGCAGATGGTCGGCGAACTCTACGCGGCCGGCGGCGGCAACGAATCCGAGATCGACCAGTTCGCGCGTCACGTCGAATCCGACCAGGGCGTCGAGATCGCCCGCATGCAGCAGATGCTCGCGGAGCGCACACGCTGATAACCCGAGTCCGCTGATCGCCCGAGTCCGCTGATCGAGGAGGCGCGAAGCGCCGTCTCGAGATCGCGTAGCGCGCCCTCTCGAGATCGCGTAGCGTCCTCTCGAGATCGCGAAGCGCCGTCTCGAGATCGCATCGCGCCGCACGAGCCCGCACGCGAAGGTGCCCGGTGGTCGATGACCACCGGGCACCTTCATGTGCGGGGAGGCCGGCAGCTGCCGACCTCCCCGCCTGTGATCAGCCGAACGTCGCGGCGAGCGCGTCGAGCGCCTGCACGAGGTTCGAATCGGCCGGCTTGCCCGACGTGCGAGCCGCGTTGTCGAGGTGCGCTTCGATCGACGCGGCGCTCGCGGGTCCGCCCGAGAGCTTCTCCGCCTGGTCGATCGACTTGTTCACCTGCTTCAGCGCGTTTCCGCTCAGGCTGCCGTCACGCTCGGCCTGGTCGACGAACGACCGCGCGACCGCGAAGCTCGGCGCATGCACGAGCATCGTCTGCAGCTGCGCGTTGAATTCGTCGAGCTGGATCTCGCCGGCTGCGGCGATCTCGTTCACCGACATCTGGTCGCTCGGTGTGAGCCCCAGCGTCTCGAACCCGCGCGCGATCTCACTGCCGTGCACGTTGCCGTTGTACCAGTAGGTCGACCAGTACCCGCCGAGGTTCAGGCCCGTCGGGTTCGGTGTGTTGATCGGACCACGGTCGAGGAACGCGATCTCGGTCGGGTCGGCCGTGTCGGTGAAGTCGATCACCGACAGTCCACCCTGATACCAGGCCTGCACCATGATGTCGCGACCCGGCACCGGCACGATCGAGCCGTTGTGCGCCACGCAGTTCTCCTGCGAGGTCTGCACCGCCGGGAGCTTGTAGTAGCTCGCGAACTCCATCTTGCCGTCGACGATGTCGAAGAGCGCGTTCGCACCCCACTCGGGCTGGTCGGTCACGCGGCATCGTGGCTGCGTGCCGCCGCCCCACTCGTCGGTGAAGATGACCTTGGTGCCGTCGTTGTTGAACGTCGCCGAGTGCCAGTACGAGAAGTTCGGGTCGGAGACCGCGTCGATCCGAACCGGGTTCACCGGATCGGAGATGTCGACGAGGAGGCCGTTGCCCTGGCACGCGCCAGCGAGGAGCCCGATCTCGGGGAACGCCGTGACGTCGTGGCACGTGTTCGTGTTGGGCGTCGGGCTGTACACCGTGCCGCTCGGGTGCAGCGCCGTCCCGGGGAGCGTGTTCTGCAGGCCGTTGAACGCGCCGGTGTCGGGGTTCGTGAAGATCCGCGGCTGGCTCACGACCGCCGCCGTCTGGGGCGCCGCGAGCGGCACCTTGATGACGTCGATGCGCCACTGCGTGGGGTTGCCCGTGGTCACCGGGTCGGTGGTCAGCGCAGCATTCTCACAGCCCGGGAGCTCCAGCGGCGAACGGACTCCCGCCGTACCCGAGTTGTAGATGTAGATGTTGTCGGGGTCCTCGGGGTCGGTCACGAGCGTGTGCGTGTGCGATCCGCGACAGGTCTGCACGCCCGGCAGCTGCACCGGGTTGTCGATGTCGCTGATGTCGAAGATGCGCACGCCGCGGAAGCGCTCGAGGTTGACCGCGCCGGGCGCACCCTGCGAGCCGCAGTCGATGCGTCCGCGCGTCTCTTCGACCGACATGAACAGCAGGTCGCCGAAGACCGACACGTCACCCTGGCCACCCGGACACACGAAGGACGACTGCAGCGTCGGCGCGGCCGGATCGGAGACGTCGTAGACCTGGAAACCGTTGAAGTTGCCGACGATGGCGTTGTCACCGCTGAACGCGAGGTCGGAGTTGACGAACCCGAAGTTGCCGGGAGGCGCGTCGAACGGCGCGACGCGAGGCAGGCTCGCCAGCAGGTCGATGTTGCTCGTGGCGGTCACCGCGCCGAGGTACCCCGGTGGGAGGTTCTCGCGAGGATCGTCTTGGGCGGAGGCCGCGGTGGCGGTCACCAGGGAGGCGCCGAGCACGAGTGCTCCGGCTGCGGCGAGTGCGCGTCGGCGCCATCGCACGGGACGTTGGATGGATCTCATCGGTAGTGCCCTCTCTTCTCGCTTCTTCCGCGATCGATGCCCTCCGACAGGCGAGCGGGCACGACGTCGTGACGCTCGCGGCCCCAGAAGGCCGACCAATGGACCCAACGTATCCACAACGGGGGGTATACCGCAGCAAAAAATTTGAGATGGACTCGACACCTGCGTTGCGGGCGACGTCACCGCGTGAGGCACTCCACGGGCAGGTCGAACCATCGCAGGTGCTCGAAGTCGTCGGAGAGGCCGGGGAGGTCGCCGTCGCCGGAGGGGTCGGCGGCAGGTGCGTCCGCAGCCGCTCGCGCGGCGAACCGCGCCTCGGCCTCAGCCAGGTAGCCTCGCAGCGCCGCCTCTGGCGCACGGTCGTCATGGTGCGGATACGTGAGCCGGCCATCCTCGTCGTACGCGACCTGGCTCAGCCGCAGTGGCGGTTCGGCGGGGCCCCGCCGGTGCCGCCACAGGCCGGTCTCGGGCTCGAAGACGTAGTCGGGAAGCATGCGCCAACCATCACGGGCGACGAGCCGCACCGCCTCGACGAGGTAGTCGAACACGACCGGCGAGATGAAGTAGTTGAAGTTGATGCGCACCCACCCGGGCTTGATGCCCTCGCAGCCGCGCGCGATCTCGCGCTCGAACTCGTGCGAGCGGTCGATGTCGATGCCGAGCAACAGGTGGCCGTACGGCCCCGCGCATGAGCATCCGCCGCGCGATTGGATGCCGAACAGGTCGTTCAGCAGGGCCACGACGAAGTTGTGGTGCAGGTAGCGGCCGCTCGGCGCCCGCACGACGAACGACACGATCGAGAGCCGCTCGGCGTCGAGGTTGCCGAGTACCTCGAGCGTGGGCTCGTCGTGCCAGGCCGAGATCGCGCGGCGAAGGAAGTCGTGCTCGAGGGCTCTGATGGTGTCGACGCCGACCGCGTCCTTCAGCCCGAATACGAGGCCGGAACGTATCGCCTCGACGATCGCGGGTGTGCCGCCCTCCTCGCGCTGCGCGATGTCGTCGAGATAGCGGTGCTCGGTGGGATTCACGTAGAGCACGGTGCCGCCGCCCGGCACGTCGGGCACCCGATTGTGTGCGAGCTCGCGCCGCACCACGAGCACGCCGGGAGTGCTCGGCCCGCCGATGAACTTGTGCGGGCTGAGGAAGATCGCGTCCTTGTACTCCCCCGACGCCAGCGCCGCCTCGACCGGCCCGTGATACATCTCGATGTCGACGTACGGCGCGGCCGCGGCGAAGTCCCAGAACGACAGTGCACCGTGCTCGTGCAGCAGCGCCGAGATTCGAGGGGTGTCGCTCACGATGCCCGTGACGTTGCTCGCCGCCGAGAACGAGCCGATCTTGAGCGGCCGCTCGTCGTGACGGACGAGCTCGGCCTCGAGGATGTCGCAGTCGATGTGCCCGTCGACGTCCTGCGGGATGACGACCACGTCGGCGATCGACTCGCGCCACGGGAGTTCGTTCGAGTGGTGCTCGAACGGCCCGATGAACACCACCGGTCGTTCGGCCGCGGGGATCCCGTCGCCGAGGTGATACCGGTCGGCGAGCTCCGCCGGAACCCGGAGTCCCAGCATCCCGACCAGCTTGTCGATCGCGCCCGTGCTGCCCGACCCGGTGAAGATGACGACCGTGTCGTCATCACCCCCGACCGCGTCCCGGATGATCGCCCTCGCGTCCTCGCGCAGTCGCGTCGTCTGCAACCCGGTGCCGCTCGATTCGGTGTGCGTGTTCGCGTAGCGCGGCAGCACCTCGTCGCGGATGAAATCCTCGATGAAGCTCAGTGCCCGGCCCGACGCCGTGTAGTCGGCATAGGTGACGCGGCGCGGGCCGTATGGGCCCGGCATGACCTGGTCGTCGCCGATCACCGATTCGCGGATGCGCCGGACGAGCGGCGACGTGCGTACGACTTCGATGTCCACACGCGGGAGGGTACTCCTGGTCGTTGCGAGCGGCCACATGGGATCAGGCGACGGCGAACGCCTCGTCGCGCGTGGCGTCGAGCGCTTCCTCGTCAGCGGCCTCGAGCGCTTCCTCGTCGTCCGAGGCGAGCGGGTGGGCGACCTCGTCGCGGGTCATCCGTGCCGCGATGATCGCGACGATCCCGATCACGAGCGGCGCGATGCCCGCGATGAGGAACACGACCGGCAGCCCGAGCGACTCGCCCGCGGGGCCGGCGAACGCCATCGACACGGGCATGAACGCGAGCGACACGAAGAAGTCGAGGCTCGAGACACGACCGAGCATGTGCGCGGGCACCCGGCGCTGCAGCAGCGTTCCCCAGATCACGACGCCCCCGTTGAACGCCGCGCCGACGGCGAAGGCGGCGATCGCCATCACCCAGATCCGGTCGGTCAGTCCGAAGACCGCGAGCGGGAGGCATCCGAACGCCCACAGCAGGTTCATCACGGTCAGGTAGCGACGCGGCAGCTTGAGCGATGCGACGACCATCGATCCGACCGCGCCGCCGATGCCGAACGCCGCGAGGATCAGCGCGTGCTCCTCGGGGCCGCCGCCGGCGGTGTCCTTGATCACGAACGGGACGAGCACCTCGAACGGTCCCATGATGAGCAGGATCAGCAGCGATGCGAACGTCAGGGTGCCGAGCAGCCACGGGGTGCGCACCATGTAGACGAAGCCCTCGCGCACGTCGAGGAGCAGTGCGATGGCCGGATGCCGCTGCCCGACGGTCGCCGACTCGGGGCTGCCCTGCTCGCCGCCTGCCTGCTCGACGCGCGCCGGCGTCTCGGGAACCTTGAGGATGCAGACCGCCGCGACGACACCGGTCAGGGCGGTCACGGCGAGCGCGGCGCCCGGCGACGAGATCGCGATGAGCCCGCTCGCGAGGGCCGGGCCGCCGGCCTGCATGAGCACCGGCCGGGCCATGCCCTCGAAGCCGTTGGCGGCGAGCAACTGGTCCTCGGGCACCACGCTGGGCAGCAGGGCCGAGTACGCCGGGTAGTAGAGCCCGGCCATCACGCCGCCGACGAACGCGACCGCCGTGAGCTGCCACACCGCCAGGCCACCGGTCAGCGACGTCAGTGCGACGAAACCCACGCTCGCCGCGCGGACGACCTCGACCACGAGCAGGATGCGCCGCTGCGAGATGCGGTCGGCCAGTGCACCACCGAGCAACGTGGTCAGCAGCATCCCGATCGCCGAAGCGCCGGCGACCAATGAGAGCTCGGCCGCACCGCCGCCGATCGCGACGATCTGCCAGACCAGCGCGACCATCCAGATGCCGGAACCGACCAGCGACGACACGAGCGCGGCGGCAAGCCACCGGTAGGCCGGGTTGCGTAGCGGCCGGAGTGCCCGGGGTGTTGACATGATTCTGTCTCCTTCGTGGGAGCTGATGCTTCAGAAGCGGGGTGCCTCTACTCATGCGTCGAACGAGATGGGGCGAATTCGACAGGTTGCGCGGAGCGATTTCGAAATACTTCGGCGCATCCGGGGCGCGCGACATCCGTCGCTTCAGACATGACAATTCCCCCTCATTCGATGAGGGGGAACTGTCGTTCGGATTCTGGAAGCGTCCTGCGGACGCGGTGCTCACCGCACGACGTCGTAGACCGTCTTGACGACCCCGTTCGAGTAGGCCTCGTGCTCGACGAGCGCCAGCCTGCCCGCCTCGCGACCGCTGAAGAGGCGCTTGCCCTCGCCGAGCGCGACGGGGAAGACGAGCAGGTGGTATCGGTCGACCAGCCCGGCTTCGCCCAGCGCCTGGGCGAGGGTCGCGCTGCCGTGCACGATGATCGGGCCGCCGTCGCCCTGCTTGAGCTGCGCGACCTCGTCGATCGAGCGGAGCACCGAGGTGTTGTTCCACTCGGGGTCGGAGAGGGTGGTCGACACGACGTACTTCGGCATGGCGTTGTACTCGGCGAACTCTTCCTCCATGGTCGGCCAGACGGGGGCGAACTCGTCGTAGCTGACCCGCCCGATGAGCATGGCCTCGGCCTCGAGCTGCTCGCGCCCCTTGATCGCGTAGGCCTCCTCGACGAAGTCGACCTCCTTGAACGTCCAGCCGGCCCGCGGGTGCGACCCACCGCCGGGCGAGTCGACGATGCCGTCGAGGGTGATGAATTCGGTGACGATGAGCGTGCGCATGACGATCTCCTGTGTTCTCCAGAGCCGGTCTCTCCGCCTCTCATTCTGGACGTCGAACGGGAGTCGGGTCGGATCGACATCGTCGATGAATCCGGCACGAACGACATCGCGCCGGCGGGGATCACCCACCGGCGCGATGCGCTCGTCGGCTCGCTCAGCGCGACGAGCCGCGACCGGCGGCGCCGCTGCCGGCGCTCGTCGCGTAGTAGCCGTCGCCGCTGTACCCTGCGGTCACGACGCCGTCGCCGAGGTGCGCCGGGATCGCCGTGCGCGCCACGCCGTGCTTGACGGGCACGGGAGCACCGACCGGCACGTCGTCGAGCGTGAACTGCACGGTGCCGGCCGTGGCCACCGGGCCGGTGCTGCTCGGCGTCACGGCCGCGGTGAAGGCCCGCCCCGTGTTCGTCACCGTCGTCGTCGTCTCGACGAGGGGTACGGTGGCGCTCTGCCACGGACCCCACTCGCCGCTGCCGTTCTTCGAGCGCACGAAGAGGCTGCGCGCCTCGGCGGTGTCGGCCGTCACCGGGATGCTGCCCGAGAAGCCGACCGTGCTGCCGCTTCCCGCGAGCGTCAGGGGAACCGTCTCGTCGATGCCGGCACGGTCGACGGCGAGGGCCGCCTCGACGGCGACGATGTCGGTGATCGCGGGGCGGCGGATCAGCGAGCTGGGGTTGGCACCGTAGCGGTCATCGCTCGCGACGCCCGTGACCTTCACCGAACCGCCCTCGCCCCGTTCGACGACGAGGTCCTCCACGATGCCGCCGAGTGCCGCGGTGTACGGCTCGTACGATGCCTCCGCCGCGAATCGGATGCCGGGACCGACGCTGTTCCAGAAGGCGTCGACCCGGCTGTACGCGGGGAAGAATCCGCCGGTGCGGGACGTGCCGATCTCGTAGGTGTAGGCGGGCACGCCGAGCTGCGAGTAGATCCAGTCGATGTCGTTGCCCGAGTTGTCGTAGAGGATCTCGCCGGCCTTGCCGGTGTTGAATCCGCTGGCATATGACTGGCGGAACGCGTTCGCCTTGATCGGTGCGAGGTTCGGGACGTTCGCCGCCGCCGAGTACGCGTACGGATAGATGACGTAGTCGGAGTACGAGTGCAGGTTCACGTACGTGCCGGTCCGGTCCGACGGAGCGGGCGACTCAGTCTCGGCCGGGTACTCGCCGAACAGGTCGGTGAGGAGGCCTGAGAGTGCGTCGATCTCGGGCTCGGAGTGCGGCGCCGTACCACGGTAGGTCGCCGAGGTCGGGTTAGCGCTCGACGACGCCTCGCCCCAGTGGAAGCCCCAGTTGCGGTTCAGGTCGACGCCCGGCTGCTGGCTGCTCCAGTTGCCGCTCGTCGGGTTGAACAGCGCATCATCGAGGTTCTTGCGCTGCCACGCCTTCGAGGTGCTCGGCGGCGTCGCGTCGCCGGCGGCGTTCACCGGCGCAGTGGCGAGGGCATCCTCGACGATCTCGATGCCGTCGGGGTTGTTCTGGAAGTTGATCCAGACCTCGGTGCTGTCGAGCAGCGAGGTGATCTGCGGGTCCGTTCCGTACCCGTCGAGCAGTTCGGTCGCATAGCGCCACGCGAGCTCGCTCGTGATCACCTCACGCGCGTGCGCCTGCGCGACGAGTACGAACCGCGGGCGGCCCTCCTGCCCGTCGGTCGGCGCCGGCTGCTCCTCGACGTCGGCCGTGAGTCGCAGGGCGAGCAGGTCGTGACCACCCCGGCCCTGCGTCTTCAACCAGGAGTCGCCGAAGTCGACGAGCTCGGCCACCTCGGGGTACGCACCGGCGAGGTCGTGCGCGAACTGCTCGTATGAGTCGACGGTGCGGTACCCGCCGAAGTACGTCTCGTAGTCCGTTCCGGCGAGCCGTTCGGGCACGGGATACGCGGTCGCCGCGAGTCGGGACGCACGCGACGCGTCGGCGGTGATCGAGTCGCCATAGAGCTCGACCGCGAGCGGCTCGATCCCGCGGTCCTCGAGCGCGTCACCGGTGCTCGCGTCGCCGAGCACGACGATGTCGCCGTCACCCGCTTCGACGACGTCGAGGTCTGAGACCGATGCCGCGTCAGCGGCATCGAGCGTGAAGAGGCGCACTGCATCGTCGTCAGCGGAGTACGCGATGGTCGGGGCTGCGGCGAGGCCGCCGAGGGCGAGTGCCGCGGCGACGGCGACTGCCGCGGTTCGATGGAGTTGACGTGGCATGGAGGCGAGTCCTTTCGTAGGGAAGTTGCGTGAAGCGTTTTCCCGAATGCTAGGAAGCCGTCGGTGGCTGTTGGAGGGCGCCCGAAACACGCCGTAAGTCGGCGTAGCACGGCTCAACATCACGGCTCCCAGACGCGCTCGGATCACCGACCGACGCCGGGCGTATCGTGGAATCTCCGAGCATGGAGGAGCGACATGACCGACCGCACCGACGACCTCACGGCGATGCTCGGCATCGATCGTCCGATCGTGCTCGGGCCGTTCGGCGGGCTCTCGTCGGTCGAACTGACCGCCGGGGTGAGCGAACTCGGCGGGCTCGGCTCGTTCGGACTCTACGGCTACGACGCCGGCCGCATCCTCGAGACGGCGGCCGCGATCCGCGCGGTCACGAGCCGACCGTTCAACCTCAACGTGTGGCTCCCGCTGACGGATGACCCGACCGATGCCCCGCTCGCGCCCGGCGGCTTCGAGGCCGCGCGTGAGGCCTTGCGG
Organism: Agromyces cavernae; assembly: GCF_021044935.1. GTDB lineage: Bacteria > Actinomycetota > Actinomycetes > Actinomycetales > Microbacteriaceae > Agromyces > Agromyces cavernae. Next base: position 846,840 of record NZ_JAJNMP010000001.1, on the reverse strand, counting down.
CCGTTCTTCGACGAGGTCGGTCTCCCGGTGCCGACCGAGCCGCCTGCGCAGTACCTCCCGTCATTCGCAGAGCAGTGGGATGCGGTGCTCGAGGCGCGGCCCGCGGTGGCGAGCTTCGTGTTCGGCGTGCCGCCGGCCGATGTGGTCGAGGGTGCGAGAGCCCGCGGCATCCGCCTGGTGGCCACGGCGACGTCGGTCGACGAGGCGGCGGCGCTCGACGCGAGTGGCGTGGATGCGATCGTCGCGACCGGGCTCGAGGCCGGCGGGCACCGAGTGTCGTTCCTGCGGCCGCCCGAGCAGTCGCTCGTGGGCTCGATCTCGCTGATCCCGCAGGTCGTCGACGCCGTCTCAGTGCCCGTGATCGCCGCTGGCGGCATCGCCGATCGGCGCGGTGTCGCGGCGGCGTTCGCGCTCGGTGCTGCCGGCGTGCAGGTGGGCACCGCGTTGCTGCGCACGCGGCAATCGGCGACGAACGACGCCCACCGTGAGGCGATCAGCACGACCGCGGCGCACGACACCGTGCTCACTCGCGCGATGAGCGGCCGCCTCGCGCGCGGCGCAGCCAACCGCGCCATCCACGAGATCGAAGACGCCGGCGTCATCGCGCCGTTCCCCGTGCAGAACTGGATGACCGGCAGGTTCCGTACCGAAGCGATCCGGCAGGGGCGCGCCGACCTGCAATCGCTGTGGATGGGGCAGTCGGCGCCGCTCGCGCTGCGCGACGACGTCGGCGACGTGTTCGCAGAGCTCGCGGCCGGCATCCCCGGCTGAACGGGGGATCGGCCGGGCGGCTACGGCGAGTCGACCTCGCTCGACCGAAGCCGCGCCGCCGAGAGCGACGCATCCTGCTCGGCGCACGCCTCTTCGGGACCCTCGGCTGCGACCGGCTCGCGCCGCTTCCGCGTCACCAGGTAGGAACCGGCGAGCACGAACACGAACCCGACGAGGGTCCACACGGTGATGCGCTCGCCGAGCACGGCGACGCCCGCGATGATGGCGACGGCGGGATTGACGTACGTGATCGCCGTCGCCTTGACGGGACCGATCTCAGCCACGAGCGCCACCATGAGCAGGAACGCGAGGGCGCTGCAGACCACGGCGAGCACGACGATCGACACCACGACCGCCTCCGACGGCCACACGGTCGGCCACGCGCCCGTGAAGAGCACGAACGGCACGTAGACGACGGCGGTCGCGGCGAGCGAGACGGCGACGACTCCGACGCCCGGGAGATCGGACATCCACCGGGCGAGGATCGCCGGGCCCAGGGCATAGCCGACGACGACGACCGCCATCTGGGCGACGGCGATCAGGTCGGAGCCCGCGATGTCGAGGCCGACGAGCGCCGCGACGCCCAGCATTCCGATCGCGATGCCGAGCCAGTTCGACCGGGAGAGCCGCTCGGGTCGGCCCATCGCGAACGCGATGCCGACACCGGCGAGCGGCACCGTGGCGAGCAGCAGGCCCGCGGTCGAACTCGGCAGGCGCTGCTCGGCCGCGCTCAGGAAGTACCACGGGAGGATGATCTCGACGATCGTGTAGGCCAGCATCGGCTTCCAGCGGCGCACCACCTGCACCACCTCGCGCCGGAAGAACGCGAGCGGCAGCAGCAGGAGTGCCGCGAGGCCCGACCGTGCGAGCACCACCATCGCCGGCTCAAGCTCGCTGACCGCGACCTTGATGAACAGGTACGGGATGCCCCAGGCGATGCCGAGCGCGACGAAGAGGATCAGCCCACGTCGAGTCACCTGCCCATTCTGCTTCCCGCCACCGACACCCGAGCGTCACGGTGCTGCCGTAACACCGCGAATTCCTGCCGACCGCTGAGGGATGGCTCGCGGCGGGACATCCGCTCGCCTCACGCTGCCGGAGGCAGAGCGAGACAGATCAAGGCCAGATAATCTACATTGTGACGACATCGAGCCCTCTGGCCAAGACCTTCCCAGTCGCTCTGGCGATCATCGCCCTAGCCTTGACCGGCTGCACCGCAGCGGCGGAGCACAAGCCGACGCCGACCGCGCAGCCGACCACCAGCGCCTTCGATACGGCCTGGGAGTGGTGCATTTGGGCGAATCCCGAGCCCTCGGAGGTTTCTGACGGCAACGGCGGGCAGATTCTGCAGACTGCCGAGGTGGCATGCGAACGATGGCTCGACAACGTCGGTGAGCGCACCTTCATCGACCAGTGGGACGAGGAGTACGCCTCCATTAGCCGCTGCGCCTTCTTCGTACTGAAGTACCCCGAGCGATACGCCGACGAAGTGAGCATTTGCTCGGAGGCGGTGAACGATGGCTAAGCACATCAGGGCGGCGATCTACCCGCGCATCTCGCGCGATCGCGAGGGCGCCGGGCTCGGCGCCGATCGTAAGGAGGCCGACTGCCGCGCTGAGATCGTCGGCAAGGCCCGAGGACGAGTGGCGCGCGCTCTACTCGCTGCTCACTGATCCGTCGCGCCGTAGGCAGAACGCGAACGCGCGTCGCGACTGCCTGCCGGTCACCCGTTCTTCACATTCCCGATGTCTCGGCCGGCTTGGAACTGCTGGGCGTTGTCGCCGGCGCGTTGGCGCTGCGATGCCTTGCGCATCGCGAGCTTCCAGCCAACAGCGCAGCCGCCCGCCGCGCCGATGACGAGACCAAAGAGCAGGTTCCAACCCCCTCAAACTGGCACTCCATATGCCCCTCCGTCCACTTGATCGACGGTGTATGCCGCGGCTGACACCCGCCGCTGGCGGACGTGAGGGGATCAGGTGTGCCAGTAGTGGTTTGGGCTCACCGAGATGTAGATGACATTGACCCAGAGGATGAACACGCCGAAGAGCAAGTGGAGGATGATGCTGTGCCCCTTCTGGTGGCGGTTGTAGACGACCTCACGCTTGACGTTGAGTTGGCTGGCCGTCATCGGGCCCGCCGTGTGCGTGGGCTGCGGCGCGGCGACAGGCGCGAAGTGCTCGGTCCACTGAGTTCCATCCCACCATCGCTGACGCCCATGGCCGTCGTTGTACCATCCAGCGGGTGGCGAAGCGGCAGGGTTTGTCATCGGGCGTTCCTCTCGTAGCAAAAGTGCTCCGCGAGAACGCGGAGCACCAATAGCCACGCTATGAGCCGCGAGCAACGGTGGAAATACCCTCGTTCGGGGGAGGACATCTGACGCGCAGTCGCGAGATCTGCCCGATGCACTCATCCGGTAGCGTTCGGCCCGGAGGCCACCCGTGCTGAACAATCGCGAGATCGCGACCCTCATACTCATCGGATTGGGGATCGCCCTGATCCTTGCCATTCCCTCGATGCGGCGAACCGTGCTGCCTGCCGCGGGCGGCGTAGTCCGCGCCGCCGCCTCATCGAAGGTTCTCGCCGTATTCGGCCTCTTTTTGGTGTGGTGTGTCGCGTCGATCTTCATGGCATGGCGCATCGATCTCTGGGACGTCGCACTTTTGAAGGACTCCAGTCTGATCGTACTGACGGTCGGATTCCCAGTCCTGCTTGCGGTCGTCAACGCGAAATCGGGTGGTGCGATCCTTCGCAAGATCGTTCTCGAGACGGTGGCGTTGTCATCACTGCTCGCGTTCTATCTCAACCTTGAGCCACTCGACCTCCTACCCGAACTGGTTCTCCAGTTCGCGCTCTTCGTGGTCGTCATCGTGATCGCTGCGGCCGGCCTCAGTCCGAATAGCAAGATCCTCGCTGGATGCCTCAGCGTGCCGCTAGTCATCGTCGTCGTTGGCCTCTTCATTTGGACTACGACGCGTCTCGTACTAACAGCGAATGAACGCGACTGGGGAGCGACGCAGATGGAGCTCGCGCTGTCTGTCTGGCTGCCTCTTTCGATGTTCGGCTTCTTCTACGGGCTCGCCTTCTTCGCGGCCGTTGAGACGGCAGCGACGCGAATGCGGCGCATATGGAAGCCGCCCGCGCAGAAGCGCGCTGTGCTCGCCGTTGTGGTCGGCCTTCACCTCCGCCTTCGATGGGCGGCTGCGTTCACTGGCCCGTACCAAAAGAAGGTGAGCCGCACGTCGACCGTGCGGGGGGCGCTGGCTGAGATGCGTGCCTTTCGGCATGATGTGCTGAATCGTGAGGCTCGCGAGCGGGAACGGCGGGCGCGGCTCAAGGTGATGGCAGGTGAGCCCGGCGCGGATGGCGACGGGGCGCAGCTCGACCGACGCGAATTCGATGGGACGAAGGGCGCGCTCCGAGGCATGATTTGGACGGCTCAGGAGAACCGCTTCAAGGGACTCGGCAACCGCTACTGGGATGACCTCACCGAGATGGTGATCCAGCCCGCCTCGCGGTGGGGGTTGCCAGACGCGCACGGCATCGTCGTCGAGGTAACCGATGACCACCAGAATTGGCGGGCCTGGCGTCGGCTGCCGAGCGGTTGGGTGCTGGGTGTCGGCGGTAGGGATGGCTCCCGCCGCGAGTATCTGTATTCGAGCGCAGACGCACCCGATGCTTGGCCGGGCGATGCCGACTGGTTCGATACGGCTATCGCTCTTCACTTGCCCGTGGACTGGGAGCGGGACGACGCACCTGTGACGTGAACAGCAGAGCCGAAGTCCCAGGCACCCGCGGCGCGAAAATCCGCGAGCTAAGAGACTTGTGGGGCATCCGGCTAAATCGCGCGCCAGGGCCAAACTCTAAACCCGCAGGATGCCCTCGCATGGCCCTAGGGCGTGGGACTTCACGCTTAGGCCCGTTCCCAAAATTCCCGACAGAATCTAGATAGCGAGGCAGGCACACTGTGCCGCCTCGTCACCACGCGATGCGAGCGCTGGCCCTCTCCCATGAGACGGGCCCGGAAGAGTACGACCGCCGAACTGGGTGCGGTCTCCCGAGGCCGAGCAGACCGTCAGCCGTCCAACAGCGGGCGTGTGGTCCCTTCTCGCGAATCTACCGCCATCATGGCTCGCTACCTGCCCAAGGACCGTGCCACCGAGTATTTCGGCTGCACCGATCACCATCGAGAACCGGATGAGCCGCGGGAGTCAGAGCCTCGATTTGGGCCGAGAATGGCAACATCCCTGATCAAGGCGTAAAATCGTAGACCTTGACACGGCGACGCCGCGCTCACGGTGCGCGCGGCGTCGCCGCCGATCAGCCCTTCGCGAGCAGCTCGAGCGTGTCGATCACGCGGTTCGAGAAGCCCCACTCGTTGTCGTACCAGGCCACGACCTTGACGTGCTTGCCGTCGACGCGGGTGAGCGCGGCGTCGAAGATCGACGAGTGCGGGTTGCCGACGATGTCGCTCGAGACGAGCGGCTCCTCGGAGTACTCGAGCACGCCCGCGAGCCCGTTCGACGCGGCGGTGCGGTACGCCGCGAGCACCTCGTCGCGCGTGACGTCCTTCGCGACGGTCGCGTTGAGCTCGACGATCGAGCCGACCGGAACGGGCACGCGCATCGCATCGCCGTTGAGCTTGCCTTCGAGGTTCGGGAGCACGAGGCCGATGGCCTTCGCGGCTCCGGTCGAGGCGGGCACGATGTTCTCGGCGGCGGCGCGCGCGCGGCGTGCGTCGGAGTGGGGGCCGTCCTGCAGGCTCTGGTCCTGCGTGTAGGCGTGCACGGTGGTCATGAAGCCGTGCTCGATGCCGGCGAGGTCGTCGAGCACCTTCGCGAGCGGCGCGAGGGCGTTCGTGGTGCAGGACGCGTTCGAGACGATCTCGTGCTCGTCGGCGTCGTATGCATCGGTGTTGACGCCGTAGGCGAGGGTCACATCGGCACCGGTCGCCGGGGCGCTCACGAGCACCTTCTTCGCGCCTGCGGCCACGTGGGCGCGCGCGGCCTCGGCGTCGGTGAACCGCCCGGTCGACTCGAGCACGAGGTCGACCCCGAGCTCGCCCCACGGCAGCTTCGCGGGGTCGCGCTCGGCGAGCACCTTGACGCGGCGGCCGTCGATGACGAGCGTGTCGCCGTCGACCGCGACCTCGCGGCCGAAGCGGCCGCCGACCGTGTCGTACTTCAGCAGGCGGGCGAGAGCTGCGGGGTCGGTGAGGTCGTTCACGGCGACGAGTTCGAGGTCGGCGTCGCGCTCGACGAGTGCGCGGACGACGTTGCGGCCAATGCGGCCGAATCCGTTGACGGCGATGCGGGTCATGAAGGTGGTTCCTTTCGTTCCCGTCCACGATCCCCGCTGGCGCACCGACTCGACAGTGGCTGGAACGACAGTGGGCGCAAGCATCACGCCAAGCCGCTGCCCTGGTTCATCCGGCCGGCCGCACGAAGGTATGTCGGTACTCGCTCGGCGACGTGCCGAGGATGCGCTGGAAGTGCAGCCGCAGGTTGGCACCCGTGCCCAGGCCGACGCGGTCCGCGACTTGCTCGACACCCAGGTCGGTGCGCTCGAGCAGCTCACGGCCGAGGTCGACGCGGGCGCGCAGGATCCACTGCATCGGCGTGTAGCCGGTGTCCTCGACGAAGCGACGCGAGAACGTGCGCGGCGAGACGCTCGCGTTCCGCGCGAGGTCGGTGAGCGTGAGCGGTTCCCCGAGCCGGGCGAGCGCCCACTCGCGGGTCGCGGCGAAGCGTTCGCCGAGCGGCTCGGGAACGCTTCGCGGCACGTACTGCGCCTGGCCGCCGCTGCGATAGGGCGCAGCCACGAGTCGGCGAGCGACGTGATTCGACAGGCCGACGCCGTGGTCGCGTCGAACGAGGTGCAGGCACAGGTCGATGCCGGATGCCGCGCCCGCCGACGTCAGCACGTCGCCCTCGTCGACGAAGAGCACGTTCTCGTCGACGCGAACGAGCGGATGCCTCGCCGCGAGCGCCTTCGTATAGTGCCAGTGCGTCGTGGCGCGAAGACCATCGAGCAGTCCGGTCGCGGCGAGCGCGAAGGCGCCTGTCGAGATGGCGGCGAGCCGCGCACCTCGACCGTGCGCGGCGCGGAGTGCGGCGACCACGGCCGACGGCGGGTCCTCCCGATCAGGGTGGCGGTAGCCGGGGATGAAGATCGTCTCAGCCCACTCGAGCGCCTCGAGGCCGTCGGCCACGTGGTACGACAGGCCGTCGCCACCGGTCACAGGACCTGGCGTGGCGCCGCACGCGCGAACCTCGTACGGCATGCTCTGCCGGGTGCTGAACACCTGCGCCGGGATGCCGACGTCGAGGGGCTTCGCACCTTCGAGCACGAGCACGGCGACGCGGTGATTCCTGCGGGTCATCGGGTCTCCTCGGTGCATGGCGCGATCAAGATGATGCGCAAGGTTACCGCCAACGATGTGGAGCGGCATCCGGCTTCGGGCACCGTGCAGCCGACCTCGTGTCGGCGGGCCGTCGTAGTGTCGCGGCATGACCGCGATCGAGCCCTTCGAACTGCACGTCTCCGACGAGGTCCTCGACGACCTGCGCACACGTCTCGCGCGCACGAGGCTGCTGCCCGACTCGCCGCGCAAGCCGGCCTCGGGCATGAGCAGCGGGTACCTGCGCGAGCTCGTCGACTCATGGGTCGATTGGGACTGGCGTGCGCGTGAGGCCTGGCTCAACGGGCATCCGCAGTTCGTCGCTCAGATCGGCGACGCCGCGGTGCACTTCGTGCACCAGCGATCCGAGCGAGCCGACGCACCGGCTCTGCTCGTGATGCACGGCTGGCCCCACACGTTCGCCCTGCAGCTCGACTTCGCCGACCGGCTGCCCGACTTCCACGTCGTCGTGGCGAGCCTGCCGGGGTTCGCGTTCTCGTCGCCGTATGCCGAGGGTGCGATGACCGAGACGCGGCTGGCAGCGACCATGCACGCGCTCATGACCGACGTGCTCGGGTATTCGCGTTACCTCACGTACGGCGAAGACGTCACGGCGAACGTCAGCGATCTCATCGCGGCGCGCTACCCCGACCACGTCGCGGGCATCATCGCGACGCATGCGCACTTCCCCACGGGCGACGAGCGCGACGCGCTGACCGATGTCGCGGAGCGGGCGTTCTTCGACGACCTCGCCGCCCGGGGCGGGCCCGACGGCGCCTACGGGCACGTACAAGGCACCCGGCCAGACACCCTCGCGGTCGGGCTCAACGACTCACCGGTGGGCCTGCTCGCGTGGATCACCGAGAAGCTCGTCGAGTGGAGCGACGTCCCAGCGGGAGACCCCCGCGCGGTCGAGCAGCGCATCTCGCGCGAACAGATCCTCACCGAGGCGATGATCTACTGGGCCACCCAGACGATCGGCTCGTCGTTCCGCCCGTACTACGAGGGTGCCGACCAGCCCGACCCGATCCCGCCCACGTCCGTGCCGGCGGCGGTGTTCATCCAGCGGCACGAGCGCGGGTATCCCGAGTCGCTCGCACGTCGGCATTACCTCGACCTGCGCGTGTTCGATCGTCTCGCCGAGGGCGGGCACTTCACCGTCGCCGAGGTGCCCGACGAGATGGCGGCCCGCGTCCGCGAGTTCGCGGCCTCGCTCGACTGACGTCCGCCCTTCCTGCGCCACGGGGCACCGGGATTCCGGCCTCGACACGCGGTCCTCGCCCCGCGTTCGCCGGCGCCCCGGCACGATGCGCCACGCCCGACCGGACACCGTGCCCACTTCTGGGGTGGGCGACCCTTCCGCCGCGTGATCGCGCGGGTCGCGCCCGGACGACCGTGGAATTACCCGTTCGGGGGCTGCCCGATCGCGTTCGCGTCGACTAGCGTCTGAATCGCGGGATACCGGACACGGGACCAACCGCCCAGGGTTGCAACCGACTGCCGCAGAGACCACCGGGTTGCGGGTGCCGATTGGGGGGCGGCATCCGTACCTCGGTCTCTGCGCCGGCTGAAGGTACCCACGCCGGCCGAAGGCACCCACCGCCGCCTGAAGGCACCCATCGCGGGCTGAGCACGCAGCGAACGCCGACTGAACGCGACGATCTGCTGAACTCAGCGAGCCGGCAGTTCGACCGACCGGATTCGCTCGCGGCGACCGGGCACCCCGTTCGCGACGCGCACCCACGCGCCATCGCGCCGCACCTCGTAGGCGCGGAACGCGCAGGGGATGCCCTTCGCCGTCAGCAGGTCGGGCGAGTCCATCAGTTGGAAGTGCAGGTGCGGTGCGGTGGAGTTGCCGGTGTGTCCGACGTTGCCGAGGAGGTCGCCCGTCGACACGCGCTCGCCCTCGGCCACCGCGACCGTGCCCGGCGCGAGGTGCGCGAAGCCGGCGTAGACGTCGGTCGATTCGAGCGAGCGCAGCACCACGTGGTTGCCGAGGATCGACGGCAGCTTCTCGGGCGTGAACGTCACGGCGTTCTTCACCGCGTGCGCGAGCTCGCGAGCCGGATGGATCCACTCCCGCTCGCCCATCCCATCGGACGCCTTCACGACCTCGGCGTCGAACGGCGCGTGGATCGGCGCGCCCCACGCGTACGACTCCCTCGTGCGCCCGCCGAAGAGCGCGCCGCGCAGGGTGCCGGCCGGGTGGTAGTGCACGCCCTTGCGGGCGTCGACCACGAGCAGGTCGTAGGCGTAGCGCTGGCCGAGCATATCGGTGCCGTGGCTCGGCACGCGGTGGGCGGGCGTCGTGACGGCCATCCATCCTTCGCCGCGCAGCGGGAACTCCACGACGAACGGGTTCTCGAGTGTGTGCTCCATCGTTCGCGAGCGTAGCGGCCGGGGCACGCGGGCGCATGCCCGGTCATCAGCGCCTCGGCGCAACTGAGGAGAATGGCCTCCATCCTCGCCGTGGGACACGGATGACGCCCATTCTCCTGAGCTGCGGTGGGTCGCAGCGGCGAGCGAGGCAAGACAGCAGGCAGGTCGGCAGGAAGAGAAGACGAGCGGATGCCGCAGCCTGGTGCCGCGGCATCCGCTCGAGTCCTGGGCGAACACCGGAGGATCGCCGGTGGGGCGGATCGCGATCCGCCGACGGGGTGCGCCGCCGGATCGGCCTCGGGGTTCGGCAGCTCGTGACCGCCTCACCTGATGTGTACAGTCATTGATAACAAGGCTCTGCAATCGGGACAACCTACGGTGATTCAACTAGTCAGATTGTAAGATTCCGGGGAGAGTTTCGAGCGAGCGGAGGTTCATATTGAGCAAGCTGGATGTCAGGTTGGATGCCACGGACCGGCGCATCCTCGTCGAACTCGACGACGACCCGCGCCTGCCCACGGTGGTCATCGCGCAGCGGCTGGGGCTCGCCCGGGCGACCGTGCAGAGCCGGCTCGACAAGCTCGCGGCATCGGGCCTCCTGCGCGCCAACAGCAGCCGCGTGCGGCCCGACTCGCTCGGCCGGGGCATCGCCGCGTCGGTGCGGGCCGAGCTCGACCAGCACCTCATCCACGACGCGATCGAGGCCCTCAAGCTCATTCCCGAGGTGCTCGAATGCTTCGCGCCGGCCGGCGACGACGACCTGCTGCTGCGCGTCGTGGCCCGCACTCCCGACGACCTGTACCGGGTGAGCGAAGAGATCCGGCTCTGTCCCGGCATCGTGCGCACCTCGACGAGCCTGTTCCTGCGCGAGGTCATTCCCTACCGCATGTCAGCCCTGCTCGCCGCACCCGACTGAACCTCGCACGCCAGGCGAGCTGCCGTGAACGGCTACCGCGCCACGATGCCGTCGGCTTCGCGCGCGACCCACTCGACGAGGGGCAGCATGTGCCGCATGAGATCGTCGCCGCGGTCGGTCAGCGCGTACTCGACCCGCGGCGGAACCTCGGGGTACGACGTGCGGGCGACCAGGCCGTCGGCCTCGAGCGTGCGCAGTGTCGATGCGAGCATCTTCTCGCTGATGCCCTCGACCTCGCGGCGCAGCTCGCCCCAGCGATGCGTGCCGTCGGTCAGCGCGAGGAGGACGAGCACGCCCCACTTGCTCATGATGTGATCGAGCACGACCCGTGTGGGGCAACCTTCGACGAAGACTTCGCCGGATCGCTCCCGTATCTGCGCAAGACTTACCACCATGTAGGTACCTTACCAAGAAGTGGGTACCTTCACGAGGGAAGGTTGGTGAGCGGCGTGGGGTTGGCCTCGGTGAAGGAACCCACCGAAAGGATCTCGCCCATGACCATTCTCGTCACCGCCGCCAGCGGCCAGCTCGGCTCCCTCGTCGTCGAGGCCCTGCTCGAGCGCGGCGCCGCGCCCGCAGACCTCGTCGCAACCGCCCGCGACACCGCCAAGATCGAGCCGCTCGCGGCACGAGGCATCCGCACCGCCGTACTCGACTACGACCGCCCCGAGACCATCGCGGCCGCGCTCGACGGGGTCGACACCGTGCTGCTCATCTCGGGATCCGAACCGGGCAAGCGCGCGGCCGGCCATCAGAACGTGATCGACGCCGCGAAGGCCGCGGGCGTCGCCAAGCTCGTCTACACGAGCGTCGCGAAGGCGAGCACCGCCGACCTCGCGCTCGCGCCCGATCACAAGGCCACCGAAGAGGGCATCGCCGCCTCGGGCGTGCCCGCGGTGATCCTGCGCAACAACTGGTACCTCGAGAACTACGCAGCGGATGTCTCGCGCGCCGCCTCGACCGGAATCATCGCCGCATCCGTGGGCGACGGTCGCGTGGCCGGCGCCACCCGGGCCGACTTCGCTGCGGCCGCCGCGACCGTGCTGCTCGAAGACGGGCACCTGGGGCGGGTCTACGAGCTCGGCGGCGACGCGGCGTTCGACTACGACGAGCTCGCCGCAGCGGCATCCGCGGTTCTCGGCCGTGACGTCGTCTACCAGCGCCTCACTCGCGACGAGCACGTCACCGCGCTCGAGGGTGCGGGCCTCGACGCGGGCATCGCCGGGTTCGTGGCAGCGCTCGACGACGGGATCCGCCGCGGCGTGCTCGCCGACACCGACGGCACCCTGTCGCGCCTCATCGGCCGCCCGACGACGCCGCTCGTCGACGGACTGCGCGCCGTCGTCGAGGTCGAGGAGCGGCCGGCGGCCTGACCCCGACACGGCACGAGCCTCGGGTTGCGCGGCACGAATCTCGCGCAGCCCGGGGCGGGACCCCTCGTCGGCGCCGGCTCCTCCCCCGGTCCCGACGCACTCGGAGTAGAGTCCGACCCCGGGAGGCTTCGTGAGCCGAGAACTCGTACTGGTCACCGGCGGCACGGGATTCATCGCCGCGCACTGCATCGTGCAGCTGCTCGAGGCGGGGCATCGCGTGCGCACCTCAGTGCGCTCGCTCGACCGTGCCGACGAGGTGCGCGAGATGGTGCGCACCGGCGGCGCCGAACCGTCGGCCATCGAGTTCGTCAGGGCCGATCTATTACAGGACGACGGATGGCCCGCGGCCGTCGACGGCGCCTCGTTCGTGCTGCACGTGGCCTCGCCGTTCCCGATGCGCCAGCCGAAGGATCACGACGACCTCGTCGCCCCGGCTCGCGACGGCGTGCTGCGGGTGCTCCGGGCCGCGCGCGATGCGGGAGTCGAGCGGGTCGTGCAGACCTCGTCGTTCGCCGCGATCGGGTACGGCGCCGATCCGGGGCGTCCGTTCACCGAGGACGACTGGACCGACCTGTCGAACCCGAACCTCACCGCCTACGTGAAGTCGAAGACGGTCGCCGAGCGCGCCGCCTGGGAGTTCGTCGGGCGCGACGGCGGCGGCCTCGAACTCGCGGTGGTCAACCCGGTGCCGGTCTTCGGCCCGGCGCTCGGATCCGCGTTGTCGACCTCGGTCGAGCTGCTGCGCTCCCTGCTCAACGGACGGTCACCGGTGGTGCCCCCGGGCACGACCACCGGAGTCGATGTGCGCGATGTCGCCGAACTGCACGTGCGCGCGATGACCCATCCAGATGCCGCAGGCCAGCGGTTCCTCGCGGTCGCGGGAGACCCCATCACCTTCCACGAGCTCGCGACGTTGCTGCATGAACGCCTCGGCGCCGACGCGAGGCGCGTGCCCACGCGGGTGCTCCCCCGCTGGCTCGTGCGTGCGGGTGCGCTCGTCAACGCCGACCTGCGTGCAGTCGTGCCGCAGATCGACCGCCGCCAGGGCGCATCGCACGAGAAGGCGAGGCGACTGCTGCACTGGGACCCGATCCCCACCGAAGACGCCATCATCGCCTCGGCCGAGAGCCTCATCGCGCTCGGCCTCGTCAAGGCGTGACGTCGGCGCGCGGATCGATCACCCGACGGAGCACTGACTCGCGGCGTCGAATTGTGGGATGACACAACGCGCGCCGCCACCGGGGCGCACGCATGAGTCGAACCCGAAGGATCCCACCTCGCGCAAGATTTCCCGGGTTAGGCTGCGAGAATGAGTGAATTCCGTCCTCCCGTCGCCGACCTCGCGTTCGCCCTCGAGCGCGTCGTCGGATACGACCAGATCGCACAGCTCCCGGGCTTCGAACACGCCGACCTCGACACCGTCGTCGAGGTCCTCTCCGAGGCCGGTGACTTCATGGCCGAAGTCGTCGCCCCGACCAACCGCGCAGGCGACCTCGAGGGGTCGCGGCTCAACGCCGACGGCACCGTCACCACGCCGACCGGCTTCAAAGAGGCCTACGCCGCGTTCGTCGACGCCGGCTGGGGCTCGGTTCCCCTGCCCGAGGAGTACGGCGGCGGCGGGTTCCCCCGCACCGTCGGGCTCGCCCTGCAGGAGCTCGAGATGGAGGCCAACATGGCGTTCTCCCTCGCTCCCCTGCTCACCCAGGGCGCGATCGAGGCGCTCCTGGGCTACGGCACCGACGAGCAGAAGCAGCAGTGGCTGCCCAAGATGGTCAGCGGCGAGTGGGCCGGCACCATGAACCTCACCGAGCCTCACGCCGGCTCCGACGTGGGCGCCCTCACCACGAAGGCCGTGAAGCGCGCCGACGGCACCTACGGCATCACCGGGCAGAAGATCTTCATCACGTTCGGCGACCACGACCTGAGCGAGCAGATCGTGCACCTCGTGCTCGCGCGCACCCCCGATGCGCCGGCCGGCACCAAGGGCATCTCGATCTTCATCGTGCCCAAGTTCCTCGTGAACGACGACGGCTCGCTCGGCGAGCGCAACGGTGTGCACACCGTGGGCGTCGAGCACAAGATGGGCATCCACGGCTCCCCGACGTGCGTGCTGTCGTACGAGGACGCCACGGGCTACCTCGTCGGCGACGAGAACATCGGCATGCGCATCATGTTCGTCATGATGAACAGCGCCCGACTCTCGGTCGGCACGCAGGGCCTCGCCGTCGCGGAGCGCGCCTACCAGCAGTCGCTCGAGTACGCGAAGGAGCGCAAGCAGGGTCGCGCGATCGGCGCCACCGAATCCTCGCCCATCATCGACTTCCCCGACGTGCGCCGCATGCTCATGACGCAGAAGGCCTACATCGCCGCCCTGCGTCGCATGATGCTGCTGAACGCCGTGAACGTCGACATCTCGACCCACCACCCCGATGCCGCGACTCGCACCCGCGCCGACGAGATCGTCGGGCTGCTCACGCCCATCTGCAAGTCGTTCGGCACCGACCTCGGCAACGAGCTCACGTCGCTCGCGCTGCAGATCCACGGCGGCATGGGCTTCATCGAGGAGACGGGCGCCGCCCAGCACTACCGTGACGTGCGCATCGCCGCGATCTACGAGGGCACGAACGGCATCCAGGCCGCCGACCTCGTCGGCCGCAAGCTTCCCGTGCGCGATGGCGCCTCGGCCCTCGAGTTCATCGCCTCCATGCGCGAGCTCGACGGCGAGCTGGCCGCCGCCGGCGAGGAGTTCGCGTCGATCCGCACCCAGCTGAACGCGCAGCTCGACACGCTCGAGCAGACGACGAAGTACATGCTGCGCACCGGCCCCACCGACCCCAACTCGGCACTCAGCGGCTCGACCCCCTACCTGCGCATCTGGGGGCTCGTGGTCGGCGGCTGGCTGATGGCGAAGTCGGCGCTCGGCGCGCGCGGACTCGACGCCGACGGCATCGCCGAGGCCCAGCTGCCGCTGGCCCGGTTCTACGCCGAGCAGCTGCTGCCCCAGGCCGCCGGCCTCGTCGGAGCCGTCACCGCCGGGTCGCACGACCTGTTCGCACTCGACGCCGACACCCTGGCCGACCGCGCACCGAGCCGGGCGCGCGTCTGACGAGCGCTCCTCACGAATGGCCGAGCGGATGCCGCGACGCGAGTCGCGGCATCCGCTCGCCGTTTCCACGCCCACCGCAACTGAAAGAGCCCCGATGCCGTACCAGCCGATGCCCTTCTCGTTGGAGACCGAACGACTGACGCTCGCGTTGTGGGACGACGTCGATGCCGCCGGCTACCGCGAACTCGTCGGCGAGCGCGGCGACGAGATGCCGACCCTCGATGGGGCTCGCGACGAGGTCCGCGAGGCACGCGAGAACGCTCCAGGGCGAGGCATCCACTGCATGACGCTCCGCAGGCGCGGCGAAGATGAGTTCCTGGGCTACTGCGGTCTCGTCATCGGCCGCGCCACCATCGAGGAGCCCGAGATCGCCTACGAGTTGCTTCGCAGGGCACACGGCAACGGGTACGCCACCGAGGCGGCCGCAGCCATCGTCGACGCGGCCCGGGCGACCGGCAGGAAGCGACTCTGGTCGACCGTGCGCACGTGGAACACCCCGTCGTTCCGGGTGCTCGAGAAGATCGGCTTCCGCCGCGACCACACGACGACCGATGACCGGGGCGACATCGTCTGGAACGTCCTCGACCTGTAGCCGCGCAGCCGCGACGGCTTTCGCTGCGGCGGGGACGCCCGACCGGAATGCGGCGAGAATGGGTGCATGACGACTCCCCCGCACGATGACGAGCCACCGCGCCTCGGCGAACCGCCGGTGTGGGGCGGCGACGCCATCGACGGGCCCGGCTGGTCGGGGCTGCTCGCGTTCACGGGCCTGGTGCTCGGCACCGGCGCCCTGCTGTTCGCCCTGTTCGCGCCGATCGGCAGCCGCGGGCCGGCCGCCGTCGCCTGGATCGCGATGTTCGGCGCGCTCGCCATCGGCGCCGGCGTGCCGGGTGCGGCACGACACCGTCGACTCGGCGGCGGAAGGCTCGGAGTGCAGGTCGGATGGCTCGGCGCGGTGCTCGGGGCACTCGCGATGCTGCTCATGATCTACGCGTACGTCGCCGTGCTGCTGATGGGCGGCGAGGGACTCCCCGTGCTCCCCGCCTGGGAAGCCCCCGCCGAGCCGCCGTCCGACGACGTGGTCACCGCACTCGCCTGATCAGCGAAACGCGGGCACGGGTCACGGCGCGGTGACGCCACCCCCGACCGGCGCCGATACCCACCACGGCCCTGCCGCGTCGATCAGGTCGACGTCGGATCGGTCTTCCAGCAGTTCCCAGCGCTGCAGTGACATCGGCACGTTGCCATTGCGCCACACGAAGTCGTGCACGTCGCGCAACGAGAACTCGGCCTCGTCGAGCGCGGCCGCGACGGCGGCATCGGCCACGAGCCGCATCACCTCGTGCTTGCCCACGAGATACGACATCGCGAGCCCGGGGGTCGCGACGTAGTACGACGTCTCCTCGGTCGCGGTCTCGACGTCCATCGGCACCATGCGCACGAAGAAGTCGACCGCCTCGGGCAGGCTGAACGCGCCGGTCGCGAGGTTCACGTCGACGACGACCCTGAGCGCGCGCAGCCGCATGAAATTGTGCACGATCGCCTGCGAGTGCGGGGCATCGGCGAAGAGCCCAGCCGTGAGCATGAGCTCCTCGTTGTAGTGCGCGATGCCCTCGTTGGCCACGGAGTCGATGAAGTGCCGGCGCAGCGGGTTCGGCTGTGTCCACGACAGCGCGAGCTGCTGGCTGTGCGCCCCCTCGTGGATGATGCCGAGCCGCGGGTCGCGGGCGTTCGCGGCGTCGAAGTACGGAAGGTCGGGTGCCGGGTCGGGCACGTACGAGGTCGCGTCGTCGGCGACGCGACGGATGCTTGTGAGGTCATCGTTCACGCCGAGGAACGCGATGGGCTCGAGGTACGCAGGCGTCGGCGCGAACCGGTAGCGGCGCAACGAGGCGGGCTGGCTCAGCAGGTCGGCCGATTCGTACAGCGCCCGCACCTCGGCCTCGGCGGTCGCTTCGGCTGCCGACTCGGCCTCGGCCGACGCCGCAAGCGGCACCTCGGGCACGTCGCGGTACCGTGTGCGCGTCGCCGCCTCGGCGACGACGCTGCGCCGGTAGTCCTGCATCGCGGCACGGACGAGCTCTTCGGGTTCGTGGGTGACGAGCGCCACGTGCCGCAGGTACCAAGTGAACGCCTCGCGCCCGACGATGACGTCGGCACCCAGCCCATCGGCGGATGTCGCGAGCCACGCCCGGTATCGCTCGAGCGCCTCGCTCGCCGCGGGCCGGGCGGCCCTGAGCGCGGCAGCCGTCGCGGCATCGGTCAGCGGCACGACGGCGTCGACCGAGCGCCCCAGCCGAGCGCCGATATCGACGAGGTCTGCCGCCGCGACCCGAGCGAGCGTCGCCACGCCGGCGCGCTCGAGGTTCGCGATCGCCTGCCCGACCGCGCCCGGAATCGCCTCGAGCACGCGCACGAGGTCGGACTGCCGCCGCGCGTCGAACGGCAGCGGCGGGAGCAGCAGGTCGAACCACGGCCCGAGCACCTGCGACGTGAGGAACACGGCGTCGCGCTCGCAGTTGCGCAGCACCGCGAGCTCCCAGTGCACGCGGGCCATCGCGGCGCCGAGCAGCCGGTGGTCGACCTGCACCGCAACGGGCAGCGCCTCGAGGCCTGCGGTGTCGATGGCCTTCCAGCGCTCGGTGAATCCGTCGAGGGCGAGGCGGAACTCCTCGACTGCTGCGGGATCGAAGCGCGGCAGCCAGCCGTCGGGCCGTTCGACGCGCGGAATGTCGTCGGAGGTGCGGAACGAGGTGGCGTCACGCCACTCCCAGAACTCTGCGCCGAGTCGATCGAGGTCGGTTGCGAGCGTAGGCATGTCGCCACGTTAGTCCTGACCGCCGACGCGGGCTTCGGGGCCCGGAGTGTCGGGGTCTCGATACGCGTCGCCTTCGGCGGCGCTACTCGACCGGCGACACGGCGGCGCTACTCGACCGGCGACACGGCGGCGCTACTCGGCTCGCGCGACGCCGTCGAGCGCCGCGAGCACTCGGGGCATCGAGCCGCCGAGGTTCCACTGCTCCGCGAACATCTCGGCGGCGGCCCGCCGCTCGCCGGTCACGGGTTCGAGCCGAGCGTCGAACTCGCCGAGCTCGAGGTCGCGGACGACCTCGACGACCGTCGGCGCCACCTCGAGGTACGGGCCCGCCGCCGCGAACTTCGCGCGCATGCCCGCAGCCATCGGCGACGAGACATCGCTCGCGGCCGCGATGATGCCCTCGAGGTCGACGTACTGCTTGAGCAGCGACGCCGCCGTCTTCTCGCCGACGCCCGCGACACCCGGCAACCCGTCGGACGCGTCGCCGCGCATGACCGCGAAGTCGGCATACTGCTGCGGCAGCACGCCGTACTTCGCAACCACCGTCTCGTCGGTGAGCACCTCGAGCCGGCTCATGCCGCGAGCGGTGTAGATGACGCGAACGGATGCCGCATCGTCGACCAGCTGGAACAGGTCGCGGTCGCCCGTCACCACGTCGACGGGCATGCTCGCACCCGTCGCGAGCGTGCCGATCACGTCGTCGGCCTCGTGTTCGGCGGCGCCGACCCGTGCGATGCCGAGCAGTGCCAGCGCCTCGCGGATGAGGGGGACCTGCACGTCGAGGGGGTCGGGCGTCTCTTCGACGTCGACCCCGCCCGGCACGGCCGCCTCGACGCGGTGCGCCTTGTAGCTCGGGATCAGGTCGACGCGCCATTGCGGCCGCCAGTCGTCGTCCCAGCACGCGACGAGATGCGTCGGCTCGAAGTCGGCGACGAGTCGCGCGATGATGTCGAGCAGCCCGCGGACCGCGTTCACGGGTGTGCCGTTCGGCGCCTTGAGCGAGTCGGGCACGCCGTAGAACGCGCGGAAGTAGAGCGAGGCGGTGTCGAGGAGCATCAGTCGGTCGGCCACACCCGATCTTGGCACGACCCGCCGACGACCTCGACCCGCGGCACGGCATCCGCGCGCGCACCGAGATGCGGGCCGACAGCTAGCGTTGAACGCATGGGCTTCATGGGCATGTTCCGCGCGTCCAGGCGCCTGCCGGTGCTGCAGGTGCTCAAAGCGTCGGTCGCAACCATCGCGGCATGGCTCATCACGAGCCTGCTGATGCCGGGCCCCCTGCCGATCTTCGCGGCGATCGCGGCCTTGCTCGTCGTGCAGCCGAGCGTGAACCAGTCGTTCGGCAAGGCCATCGAGCGCTCCATCGGGGTGATCCTCGGCGTGATCGTCGCGACGGGCCTCTCGCTCGCGTTCGGCGAGCACGCCTGGGTGGTGCTCATCGCCATCGTCGCCGCGATGCTCATCGCCTGGGGCCTGAAGATGACGCCCGGCACCTCGAACCAGGTCGCGATCAGCGCGATCCTCGTGCTCGCCTTGGGCGCCGCCTCGCCCGAGTACTCGCTGCAGCGCATCGTCGAGACGCTCATCGGCGCGGCGATCGGGGTCGTGGTGAACGTCCTGATCGTGCCGCCCGTCGCGGTCGCACCCGCGCGACGAGACCTCGCCCTGCTCGGCGGCGAGCTCGCGGCATCGCTCGACCGTCTGGCGAGCGCACTCGAGTCGCCGCAGTCACCGGCACAGGTACACCAACTGCTGCTCGAAGCCAGACTCATGCGTCCGATGCGCGACGCCGCCGACGCGTCGATCGCCGACGGTGAGGAGTCGCTGACCCTGAACCCGCGCCGGTCGGCGCATCGCACCGAGCTGGCCGAGATGCGCGCGCTGCTCGATCGGCTGGGCCCGATCGTCACCCAGGTCATCGGCATGACGCGGGCGTTCTTCGATCACTACGACGATTCGGTCGCCGACGAGCCGGCCGTGCAGGCCATCGCCGAGCAACTGCGCCGCGCGGGCCATGACGTGCGCCTCGCCGTGCACCTGGCCGACGTCGACCCCGAGCCGCCGACGTCGGCCATCCCGGCTCTGACGGCACCCCTCGTGGTGCGCCCGCCGGCGTCGGGCCACTGGATCCTCGTCGGCTCGCTCATGGAGGACCTGCGCCGGATCCGCGCCGAACTCGTGATCGACCAGTCACGGAACTGAGGGAAAGGCGAGTGACGATGACGCAGAGTGCCTCCGGATTCGACTTCTTCGCTGCCGGCGAATTGCCGGCGCCGTCGTTGCCCGCCGCAGAGGTCGCCGCGATCGCCGCAGCCGAGTGGGGACTCGACGTCGCGCTCGAACCGCTCGGCAGCCAGCAGGACCAGAACTTCCTCGCCCGAGCGGGCGACGACCCCGACAGGGTGCTCGGCGTCGTGAAGATCACGAACCCCGCGTTCACCGCCGCAGAACTCGCTGCCCAGGACGCCGCGGCCGCCCGCATCGCGGCGGCCTGGCCCGAGCTGCGCGTTGCGACGACGACGCTCGACGCCAGCGGAGCCCCGCGCCGGGCGACCGTCGAGACGAGCGAGGGCGCGCTCGCCGTGCGGCTGATCGAGTATCTCCCCGGCGGCACGCTCACCGGAAGCCGGTACCTCTCGCCCGCAGCGATCGCCCGCATGGGCGGGCTCGCCGCGCGCACGAGCCTCGCCCTCGCCCGCTTCACGCACGCCGGCCTCGACCGGGTGCTGCAGTGGGATCCGCGCCACGCCGACCGGGTGGTCGAACTGCTCGCTCGCCATCATCCCGATCCGGCGAGGCGCGCGCGGGTGACGGATGCCGCGACATCCGCCTGGGCGACGATCGCGTCGCTCGCACCCGACCTTCCGATGCAGGCCGTGCATCTCGATCTCACCGACGACAACGTCGTCTGCCGCGCTGATCGGGGCATCCGAACGCCCGACGGCGTGATCGACTTCGGCGACGTCACCGAAAGCTGGGCGGTGGCCGAGCTCGCCATCACGATCTCGTCGGTGCTGCACCATGCCGGCGCCGAGCCGGCGTCGGTGCTCCCCGCGGTGCGGGCGTTCCACGAACTGCGTCCGCTCTCTGCGGCCGAGGTCGCGGCCATCTGGCCGCTCGTCGTGTTGCGCGGCGCAGTGCTCGTGGTGAGCGGCGAGCACCAGGTGCAGCTCGACGGTGGGGCGAACGCCTACGCGGCGGCCGGAGTCGAGCGCGAGTGGCGCATGTTCGAGCAGGCCGTCTCGGTCCCGAGCGCGGTGATGATGGGCATCTTCGCCGATGCGCTCGGCGTGGCTCTTGCAGGTCGAGGAGCGCCGATGCGAAGCGGCGACGCGTCTCGAGACCCGGCGACCGAGTCCGAAGTCGTGCGCGCAGGGTTTCGAGACGGTCGCTCCGCTCCCTCCTCAACCCACTCAATCGACGGTCGCTCCGCTCCCTCCTCAACCCACTCAACCGACGGTCGCTCCGCTCCCTCCTCAACCCACTCAGATGCCGTTCGGCTCGACGTGTCGGTGTTCGCCGACGCCGTCGACGCGGGCGCGTGGCTCGACGGCGAGGCCCTCGAGGAGCGGCTCACGCTCGGGGAGCTCGACGCGGGCGCGCCCGCCGCATGGCTCGAACGAGCGACGCCGCGGCTGACCGCAAGCCGCACCCTCGCGCACGTGTCGCCGGCGACCGTGCCCACCGGCATCGACGTCTGGTACGCGCAGGCGCAGCGGCTCGCGGCGTCCGAGCAACTCGTCGTGGAGGGCGCCCCGCGAGACGCCGACGGCGCATGGGTGGCGCCGGCGCGCACCCGCATCCGGGTGCGGCTCGGCCACGCCGAAGCGCCGCACCTCGTGCGTCCCGAGTATGCGGCGGGATGGCTCGCGGCGACCGAGGATCCCACCGAGCTGCTGGGTCTGAGGGCCGGTCTCGAGACGCGTCCGGCTTCGCCGGGCGCTCCTCGACCAACTGACGCCGCCGACCTCATCGCGCGACGCGATGCGACGTTCGCCGAGGTGCAGGAGCACTACTACGACGCACCCCCGCGGATCGAACGCGGCTGGCGCGAGCACCTCGTCGACACGTCGGGCCGCGCATACCTCGACATGGTCAACAACGTCACCCCGCTCGGTCACGGCCACCCCGGTCTCGCCGAAGCGGTAGCAGGGCAGTTGCGACGCCTCAACACCAACTCCCGCTTCAACTACGGGTCGGTCGTCGAGTTCTCCGAGCGCCTTGCCGACCTGCTGCCCGACCCGCTCGACACCGTGTTCCTCGTGAACTCGGGTTCTGAGGCCGTCGACCTCGCCCTTCGCGTCGCCTTCGCCGCGACCGGCCGGCGCGACATCGTCTCGGTCGCCGAGGCCTACCACGGGTGGACCCTCGGCTCCGACGCCGTCTCGACGTCGATCGCCGACAACCCGAGCGCGCTCGAGACACGCCCAGACTGGGTGCACGTGGTCGAGGCGCCGAACTCGTTCCGTGGTCGTCACCGCGGGGCCGAGGCCCGTCGGTACGGGCCCGAGGCCGTGGATCGCATCCGGGAACTGGCTGCCGCCGGCTCACCTCCGGCCGCGTTCATCGCCGAGACGTTCTACGGCAACGCCGGCGGCATCCCACTGCCCGACGGTTACCTCGACGGAATCTACCGTGCGGTGCGCGAAACGGGCGGCCTGGCCATCGCCGACGAGGTGCAGGCCGGCTACGGCCGGCTCGGCGAGTGGTTCTGGGGCTTCGAGCAGCAGGGTGTCGTGCCCGACATCGTCGCCGTTGCGAAGGCGATGGGCAACGGGTATCCGCTCGGCGCGGTCATCACGACCCGTGAGATCGCGACGCGGTTCCGCACGCAGGGATACTTCTTCTCGTCGACCGGAGGAAGCCCGGCATCGAGCGTCGCGGGCCTCACAGTGCTCGATGCGTACCGCGAGCAGGGCCTGCAGCGTCATGCCGCCGAGGTCGGCTCAGCCCTGAAGTCACGGCTGCAGGCGCTCGCGGCGCGGCATTCGATCATCGGCGCCGTGCACGGTCTCGGCCTATACCTCGGCGTCGAGTTCGTGCGCGACCGCGACACCCTCGAGCCCGCCACCGAGGAGACCCGGGCGATCTGCGACCGCCTGCTCGAACTCGGCGTCATCATGCAACCGACCGGCGACCACCAGAACGTGCTCAAGACGAAACCGCCGCTCGTCATCGAGCGCGCCAGTGCCGACTTCTTCGTGGCGATGCTCGATCGGGTGCTCACCGAGGGCTGGTGAGGCGCAGGGTCTCGATACGCTTCGCTACTCGACCACCGGATGTTTCACGCGAGCAGGTCGCGCACGGCCAGGCCCCACTCGAACCCGCACTCGCGGCAGTCGAAGATGGGCCCCTCGTCGAGCGTGAGCGCCCCCGACAGGTCGGCGGCCTCGACCTCGAAGTCGAGCGGGCCGAAGACGATCGCACGGACGGACGAGGAATCGCACCGCGGGCACGGCTCGTCGAGCACCGGAACCGGGGTGTTCTGCTGCATCTGCTTCGTCATGGCACACACGGTACGCTCGGCCTCCGACATCCTCGGCAGCGCGCCCCGCGCGTCTCACGCATGCAAGACAGAGCAGGCGACGGTGGGCCGTCGATCCCTAGACTGGGCGCGTGCTCACCGCAGCAATCGTGTTCGGGCTCGCGCCCGCGGCCGTCATCCTCGTGCTCGGCATCGTCGCGCGCGGTGTCGCGACGCAGCACGTGACACCGCGGGTCGTGCAGTACGCACCCGAGCGCAACTCGACCGTGCTGCGTGACGCCCTGCTCGTCGATGCCGACCGGCGTGCGGCATCCGCTGCCCTCATCGATCTCGCCGTGAAGCGCAAGGTGCGCCTGCTCGCCGGCAGCGGCCGACGCGACCCCATCGGCGTCGAGGTCGAGCGGGGCGCCGTGTTCACCTCCGAAGAGCTGTCGCTGCTCGACGCGCTCTTCGGCCCCGACCACACGAGCACGCGGGTGCGGCGATTCTCGAGCGATCGACGCGCACTGGCGGGCCGACTGAAGATCCTGCTGCTCGGCATCGAGCATGCGCTGGCCCGCGACGGGCTCATCGGCGAACGCCGCGTCGGCTGGCCCGGTGGCGCGCTCAGGCTGCTCGCGTACCTCGGCATGCTCGTCGAGGCGCTCCTGATCGTGTTCGCACTCCTCAACAACTCGTTGCCGGCGCTCATCATCACCCTCATCGCGCTCACGGCCACGATCGCGACGATCTTCGTCACCCCGCCGTGGTGGCGCAAGTACCTGCCGCCCGCGCAGGCGAAGCGCGAGCATCTCGCGGGCCTGCGCCAATACCTCGCGCTCGCCGAGGCCGACCGGCTGCGTGCCCTGCAGTCGCCGAGCGGCGCCGAACTGCGAGCGGATGCCCCGGGCGCGACCGTTCCGGCCGGGCAGGGCTCGGGCGGGGCGGGGGCCGGGAAGCCAGCAGGCCCCGGCGCCGCCGCGGGCTCGGCCGTCCCGGCCCACCCCGCCGACGCGCCGACGCACACCGAGCCCGTCGCACGGTTCCACCTGCACGAGCGGCTGCTCCCCTATGCAGTGCTGTTCGGGCTCGAGCGCGAGTGGATCGCGAAGCTCCGGCTCGAGGCCGCCGCCGCCGACACGCGCGGCGCAGACGCCGGCGACCTCGCAGAGGTGACGGTCGGTATCGCCGACGCCCTCGACGCGGCCGGCGGCGTACTGCAGCTCACGGCCTCGGTCGGCGATCTCTTCGACGGCGCCGGCGAGATCATCGAGGGCGTCGGCGGCCCCTTCGAGGCATTCGGGTCGTAGGCGCCGGCTGAGGACGCCGGCATCTTGCGCCGGCCGGCCGGCCGCAGCGGACACCCGGCGCGCGATTGCGGCAGCATTGACCCATGGGCGCACGCGAGGAACCGATCACGATCGAGATCGACGGCTCACCGGTCTCGGGCGTGTACGCGCGTCCCGACGGCGCATCGGCGACGATCGTCGTCGCACACGGCGCAGGCGCGGGCATGGAGCATCCGTTCCTCTCCGGCTACACGCGTGCGCTGAACGACGACGGGTTCGCAACGCTGCGCTTCAACTTCGCCTACCGCGAGGCGGGACGCCGGTTCCCCGATCGTCCTCCGGCCGCGATCGCAGCCTGGCGAGCGGTGACGGATGTCGCGACCGCGCGTGCCGTCGACGCCGGCAGCACCGACGAGCCGATCTGGGCGACGGGCAAGTCGTTCGGCGGGCGCATGGCGTCGATGGCCGTGGCCGAGGGCATGTCGGCCGCTGGACTCGTGTTCCTCGGCTACCCGCTGCACGCTCCCGGCAAACCCGACAAGCCGCGCGACGAGCACCTGCCCCGGATCTCGGTGCCGATGCTGTTCCTGCAGGGCACCAACGACCCCTTCGCGACCCCCAACGAACAGCTCGACGAGGTCGCGCGGCGCGTCGGTCCGAACGCGGTGGTGCAGTGGTTCGAGGGCGGCGGCCACTCGTTCGAGGTCAAGGGCGTGAAGCGGTCGGCCGCGGAGATCGGCGCGTCGCTCGCCGCGCCGACGGCGGTGTTCGTGCGGGCGCACCCGCCGGCCGAGTAGCGCCGGCCGAGTCGGCGCGCCGGCGCCGTCACCCGTGGGTCGAGGAGGCGCGCCAGCGCCGTGCCCGTCGGTCGAGGAGGCGCGCCAGCGCCGTCTCGAGACCCCAGCACCGGGTCTCGAGACGGTCGCTGCGCGACCTCCTCGACCAACGAGGTCAGGGGATGAGGATGATCTTGCCGCGCAGGCCGCCGGCCTCGCTCTGCCGGTGCGCGTCGGCCGCTTCGGCGAGCGGATAACGGGCGGCGATCTCGACGTCGAACTCGCCGTTCGCGGCGAGCTCGGCGGCCAGCGGCACGGCGTCGATGCGCAACTGCTGCTCTTCAGGCGTGAGCGGGATCGGGTTGCCGCCGCTCCACGCGTGGATGCCGAGCTCGGCGGCACGCCCCCCGAGCACGATCGTGCCGATGCGATCGGGGTCGGCGACGAGTTGCTTCGACACCGCGATCGCCTCGTCGGTGCCGGCCCCGTCGAGCGCCACGTCGACCCCGTTCGGCGCGACCGCGCGCACGCGGTCGGCGAGGCCAGGACCGTAGGAGATCGGGATCGCGCCGAGCTCGCGGACCCGAGCGTGGTTCGACTCGTTCGCGGTCGCGATGATCGTCGCACCGAGCCTGCGCGCGAGTTGGATCGCCGCCTGGCCGACCGCACCCGAGCCGCCGTGGAGCAGGAAGGTGTCACCCTCCTTCACCCCGAGCGAGGTGAGCACCTGGTGCGCCGTGGCGACCGGGATCGGCAGTGCGGCGGCGGTCTCCCAGCCGAGCGCGGCGGGCTTGCGGGCGAGCTTCGCGGCGGGGGCGAGCACCTCGGTCGCATAGGCGCCCTTCGCGCCCGAAACGATCACCTCGTCGCCGACGGCCCAGTCGTCGACACCGTCGCCGACGGCGATGACGACCCCCGCGGCATCCGACCCGATGCGACGCGGACCGGTGATCGGCCCCGACGCGCGACGACCCGAGCGGATCTTCCAGTCGATCGGGTTGACGCCGACGGCACGCACCTCGACGAGCACCTGACCGGTGCCCGGCGTCTCGCGTTCGACCTCGCGGTACTCGAGGACCTCGGGGTCGCCGATGGCGTCGTACTCGATGGCGTAGGGCATGGAGAACCTCTCTCGTCGGGTCATGGCAGGTCATCCCAGCCTCGCACGGCGAAGTTCGAATCCGGTACGCAGGTGACGGTCGTACGCTGAGCGCATGCCCGACACGAGCGGCACGGTGCGCGGCTGGGTGCTGCCCGCGATCGCGGGTGCGGCATCGGTCGCGTTCGGGGCCGGGCTCGGCGAGCTCACGGCGGCCATCGTCGCGCCGGCATCGAGCCCGTTCGTGGTCGTCGGTTCGCTGCTGATCGATCTCGCGCCGTCGTGGGCGAAGGATGCCGCGATCGCACTGTTCGGCACGGCCGACAAGGCCGCGCTGCTCATCGGCATCGGCCTCGTGCTCGTGGCCGTCGCAGGCGCCGCCGGCGTGCTCGAGGCGCGAAGGCCGCCATGGGGTCGCGTGCTCGTCGGACTCATCGGCGTCGTCGGCGCCGTGGCCGCCGCGACCCGCGCGAACGCGACGATGCTCGCCGTCGTGCCGTCAGCGGTCGCCGCGATCGGCGCCGTGCTCGCGTTGCAGTTCCTCGTGCGGCGGCTCCCCGCTGGTCGAGGAGCGCCCGACGAAGGAGGCGTCACCCCCGCTGGTCGAGGAGCGCCCGGCGAAGGAGGACGCGTCTCGAGACCCGACGCTCCGTCAGCGGATCCCGAGGCGCTCGCTCCTCGACCAACGAATGGGATCGACCGACGGCGCTTCCTCGGCTGGGCGGGCGGCGCCGCGGTGCTCGGCGCACTCGCCGCATTCGGCGGCTACGCCCTGCAGGCTGGCACGCGGGCCGTCACGGCGATCCGCGACTCGATCACACTCCCGCGCGCGGCGACGAGCGCGACCGTGCCCGCATCGGCCGAGCTCGGCATCGACGGCCTCACCTCCGTGATCACGCCGAACACGGAGTTCTACCGCATCGACACCGCGCTCGCGGTACCGGCCGTCGACCCCGCGACCTGGAGCCTGCGCATCCACGGCCTCGTCGACCGCGAGGTGACGCTCACCTGGGACGAGCTGCTCGCGCTCCCCCTCGAGGAGAGCGTGACGACCCTCGCGTGCGTCTCGAACGAGGTCGGCGGCGACCTCATCGGCAACGCGGTGTGGCTGGGCTACCCGATCCGCGAACTGCTCGCGCGCGCCACCCCGAGCGCCGACGCCGACATGGTGCTCTCGCGCAGTGTCGACGGCTTCACCGCCTCGACCCCGCTCACCGTGCTGCAGGATGACCGCAACGCGATCCTCGCCGTCGGCATGAACGGCGAGCCGCTCCCCGCCGAGCACGGATTCCCGGTGCGCATGGTCGTGCCGGGACTCTACGGGTACGTCTCGGCCACGAAGTGGGTCGTCGATCTCGAGGTCACCCGTTTCGACGCGGCATCCGCCTACTGGACCGATCGCGGCTGGAGCGAACGCGGCCCGATCAAGCTGCAGTCCCGCATCGACGTGCCGCGGCAGGGCCAGCAGGTCACCGCGGGCGACGTCGTGATCGCGGGCGTCGCCTGGCACCAGCACGTCGGCATCGCCGGGGTCGAGGTGCAACTCGACGACAGCGATTGGCGTGCGGCGACCCTGGCGACGGCGATCTCCGACGACACGTGGGTGCAGTGGCACTACGAATGGGCGGATGCCCCATCCGGGACCCACACCGTGCGAGTGCGCGCCATCAGCGCCGACGGCGAGGTGCAGACCGCCGAGCGCGTCGGCGTCGTGCCCGACGGCGCGACGGGCCTGCACGATCGCACGTTCGACGTGAGCTAGCGGCGCGCCGCGCTCTCAGGCCGCCGCGGTCTCGATGGTCGGAACGGAGTCAGCACGGCCATCGTGGTTCGCGGACGTCGATGCGGCAATGCAGAGCAGCGCCACCCCGAAGTTGACCGCGGTCTCCATGTACCCTGGGTGCCCCCACGTGCCGACCATTCCCAGCACGATCGTCAAGGGCAGCAGGGCGACGGGAGCGATCAGGAGCATCACCGGGAGCCGGAGCTCACGTCGGCGGATCAGGGCGAAGCCCAAGACGACCGGCACGAGCAGGCTGGTGAGGAATGCCCCGTTGACTACCGAACCGAGCAGCCCGTCGGGGGTGTACCCGGGATCGATGATGCCCGTCCAGCCGTACAAGGCGGCGAAGATCGCGTACCCGGCGATGATGATCCAGCGCAGCACGCGCACGAGCACGCGTCCGCCGTCGATCGATCGTCCGGCTTGAATGAGCGCCGCCCCGAGCAGCACGTAGACGCCGCCGTGCGCGAGGCTCACGGCAGATTGCAGGTAGGGATGGGACCCTTCCAGCCATGGCCCGACCGCGTCGGAATTGTGGGCGTTCCAGACGATGTCCGCGGCCATGATCGTGGAGAGCACGGCCGCGGCGGCCAACGCCGCGAGTGGAAGCAGTTTCATGGTGGATCCCCTTCTGCCTCGGCGGTGCCGGCGGCGCCGCGTCGGCCTGATCCTCCGCTGAATGGCGATGGGCGACATCCGCCCGAATGTGCTCTCGGTTGCACCGCACGGATCGACGGCGCTCGCCTGACGTCGGATACGGGGTCCGACGTTCGTCTGATGCGGGCCGACGGGCGCGGCAGTACGCTCTCGCCATGAGGCTGCGCCGCCCCTCAATCGCCGAAACCGTCGTGGCCGCCGCGTGCGGGCTCTGGGTGGGGCTGTTCCTCGTACCGACGACGGCTTGGGCGATTCCGACCGCGGCGGCGGCCGCCGCATCGACCCTCCTGCTGCCCCAACGGCCGCTGACCGCCGGAGCGGGACTGGCGGCCCTGCAGTGGGCGCTCGCGTTCACGCACGTCACCGACGACAATCCGGCCTTCCTCGCGCCGGTCCTCATCGCCGTCTACGCGCTGGGCCGCCACGCCCCGCTCTGGCCGGGCGTCGCCGTGGCGCTGGCCATCCCGCTGAGCTCGATCGTCGAGTCACCGCCGCCCTCGGCCACCCTCGTGTTCGCACTTCTGCTGACCGCCTCGGTGTTCGCGTACGGGCTGATCGTGCAACGTCGTGCGCGCACGGCCGAGCATTCGCGAGCGACGGCCACCCGGCTGCAGTCGACGGATGCCGCATCCGTCGCCGCCAGCATCGTCGCCGACGAACGCGCCCGGCTCGGCGGACAGGCGCTCGCCCTGTTAAGGGACGCGGTGGAGGGAATGCGATCGGATGCCGCGTCGGCGAAGCGCGACCTCGATATCGACCTCATCGAGTCGATCGCCGCGCGCGGGAGGCAGGCCGTGACCGAGCTGCGGTGGCTGCTCGGCCTCCTGCGGGCCGCGCCGGCGCCGACCCCCGCGACGGCTCCGCGGCGGCGCACTCGGTGGGTCGTCGACATCGGCGTCGCAGCGGTGCTGCTCGCCCTCTGCGTCGTCGAGGTCGGGACCTCGGAGGTCGCCAGGTCGTCTCCACTCGCGTGGACCGTTGCCGTCGGTCTGCCGGTGTGCACCCTCGGGCGGAATCGCCTCACGGCACCGGCACTGGGCGGGGCCGCCGTCGTCGTCGGGTTCGCCGCGATCGGGTGGCTGCCGTTCATCGCGACCGCCCTACTGTGCATCGTCCTGCTGGCATGGTCTGCGGGCGTTGCGGGCCGCCCGATCCACTGGGCGTGCCTCTCCCTGCTCGCCGCGGCCACCATCGCGTGGGTCGCAGTCGACGATCCTCAGAACGTGCCGATCACGGTCGCCTTGATCGCGCTGCCGGCCTTCGCGGGACACGAGTGGTCGGCGCACGACCGCTCCGACCGAGCGGCCAGGGCCCGCGCCGACGAGCTCCGGGCGAACCTCGATGCCCGCATCGACGATGCCCGGCGCGAGGAGCGGCTGCGGATCGCCCGCGATCTGCACGACGTCGCAAGCCACGCCGTCGGGGTGATGGTGCTGCAAGCCTCGGCCGTGCGAGCGCTGCGCGATGGCGATCCCGCGGCCGCCCGCCAAGCGCTCAGCACCATCGACACGACGGCGGAGCAGGCGCTCACCGAACTCGCGATGATGTTCGACCTGCTCGACTCGGGTGCGATCGGCAGCCCCGGCCTCGCTGGGGCAGCCCGCGACCCCCTCCCGGCGATGGTCGACCGCCTGCGGAGCACCGGCCTGCAGATCGTGCTCGAAGCGGGTTCCATTCCCTCGGGACTGGAGGACACCGTGTACCGCATCGTCCAGGAGAGCCTCACGAACGTGGTTCGGCACTCCGACGCGATGCATGTACGCATCTCGGTCGAGGTCGAGGAGGGCGTGCTGTCGGTTCGGGTCGTCGACGACGGGCACGCGATAGATCGCCCCGTCGCCACGGACGGCATCGGGGGCGGCTTCGGATTGGCCGGGATGGCCGAGCGCGTCCACGAACTCGGCGGTGCGTTCCGCGCGGGCCGGGAGGCCCGCGGCTTCGCCGTCGAGGCGACGATGCCCGTCGAGCCCATGGTGCGATCATGACTGAGGCCTCAACCGCGCAGATCCGCGTCCTCGTCGCCGATGATCAGCACCTCATCCGTCGCGGCCTGTGCGCGATCATCGACGCAGAGGCCGACCTGCGAGTTGTGGCGGAGGCCACCGACGGGATGTCAGCCGCAAGCGAAGCCGCCTCCCACCGTGCCGACATCGTGCTCATGGACGTGCAGATGCCCGGTGTCGACGGCATCGAGGGGGTCCGGCTCGTACACGAGTCGCGCCCCGAGGCCCGCGTGGTCATGCTCACCATGTTCGACCTCGACGAATACGTCTTCGGCGCGCTGCGCGCGGGCGCGAGCGGGTTCCTGCTCAAGACGGCGACGCCGGCGGAGCTCGCCGCGGCCATCCGGGCGTCGCACAGTGGCGAGCTCCTGTTCGCTCCATCTGTGACGCGCCGACTGGTGGAGTCCTACGTGCGCGAGCCACCGCCGAGTGACGCGGTGCCGCGCCGACTCGCCGAGCTGACCGGCCGCGAACTCGAGGTCCTGCGGGCGCTCGCGCGCGGCCGGTCGAACGCCGAGATCGGCGCCGAGCTGTTCATGGGTGAGGCGACCGTCAAGACGCACGTCACGAGGATCCTTGCGAAGCTCGGCCTGCGCGACCGCGTGCAGGCCGTCGTGCTCGCCTACGAATGCGGGCTTGCGAGGCGATCGGGCTCCTGATGCGTGCGATCCGATCCGGGGACGCGGCGGACTCGTCCTCGACATAGCGAAGTTGCCTTCGTTCTCCCACACCGCCGCCGGAGCCCCATCTCCTCGGTCGCGCGGTGGGGAGCATCGATCCCGAAGCCCGGCACTTCGGCACTTCGGCACTTCGGCACCGGACTTGAAAGGGGAACCCCACCCGGGGGATGCGCGATGCATGAGAAGACGGTGAAAATCGATGAATCCACAAGTCGGCTCGTGGATGACTTGGCCTACTACCTCGACACGACGAAGAAGGCGATTCTCCGCGACGCCGTCGCGGATTTCGCCGATACACACCGACCACGAGGTCGATACGGCGGAGACGTCAACGAGACCGAGCGAAGGAGCGCAGGCGGTGACCCGGGCGAGAACGATGTCCGCGGCGGGAGCCCAGTCTTCAGCGGGGCCGCTCGCGGGCCGAAATTCGAGGATCTCCCGGTTCGCGAGCGGCTCGAGCTTCGTCGCAGCGAACTCATGCGCGCATTCGCACGCCGCGAGGCCGTCGACATCCGGGTGATGAATCCTCGGCCGCTCCTCGATTGGGACGGTGATCACATCGCCGACGAGTTCGCCGGTGGCGACCTAACAGGCGCGGCCTCCCACGGTGTGCTCGAACTGCTGGTGACGACCGAGGTGGCGGGCGGTGGTGCGGAAGCGATGAAACTCGAGGAGATCGCACGCGAGATCATCCGTGCTCCAGTGCATGTCGAGTCGGCGACGAAACTGCGACTCTTCAGCCCTGCTCGCCTCGAGCAGGCGATCGCCGATTCCCGGCCGCTGTAGCGCCTCGCCTCCGGAAGAACAGGGCGGGTCGGCGCCGCGCTCGTCACGGGGTCACGGGGTCACGGGGTCACGGGGTCAGGGTCGGCGAACCCCGCCGAGAGCGCGAGCGCGATCTCGCGGTGCCGAAGCAGGAACGCGCGCTCGTCGAGCTTCTTGCGCCGCATCCACGACGTGACCTCGTCGTTGCTCTTGCTGGCGTTGCACGATCCGCACGCGGGCACGACGTTCTCGAGCGTGTAGCGTCCGCCGTGCGAGATCGGCAGGACGCAGTCGCGCTGCAGCGGCCGGTCGGCGGCGCGGCAGTAGGCGCACCCGCTCCATGCTGCGGTGAGCGCCGACCACTGCCCGTCGGTGAGATCGTGCGCGACGCGCGCCATGCGACGCTTGCGCCGACGTGAGTACACGGCCGAGCGGGTTCGACTGACCGCCATGGCGCCCAGCGTAAACCCGTGCGAGCCTCAGGGTCGGATCACAACGCCGGGGTCCGCGGAGGCGAGGTGCGGCGGGAGCCCGTGGCCTCGAACGCGGCGGCGAGCACGAGCAGCGCGGTGTCGTCATACGCGCGGCCGGCGAAGGTGAGCCCGACCGGCATGCCGATGTCGGCCATCGTGCCCATCGGCACGGTGACCGTCGGGATGCCGAGGTGACGCGGCACGAGGTTGCCATTCGCGACCCACACGCCGTTGCGCCAGCCGAGATCGGCGGATGCCTCGTTCACGTCCATGTCGGAGGGACCGACATCGGCGACCGCGGGGAACACGACGGCGTCGAGGCCGAGGCCGTCCATCCACTGCTCGAGGTCGATCCGGCGGGTCTCCTCGAGCCCGCGCAGGCCCGCCTCGAGCTCGGGGAGGTCGACGAGGGCAGTGCCCGGGTGCTCGCGCACCCAGCCCGGGTACTCGGCGATGTCGTCGTCGAAGTTCAGATAGCGGTCGGGAAGGGCGCCCTCGGGGTGCGGGAAGATGCGCAAGCCGTCGACGCCGGCGAGCGTGTCGAGCGCCGGGTCGCCGTTCGCTCGGAGGAAGTCGTCCCACGACCACGCTGACAGGTCGATGATCTCGCGGTGCAGGTATTGGGGGGTCACCAGGCCGCGGGTCGAAATCGTCGGCGCTCCAGGCCGGTCGCCCTCGTAGTTCGACACCACGGGGAAGTCGACTTCGACCACTTCGGCGCCGGCCGCCTCGAGGTCGCGCCGCGCGGCCTCCCAGAGCTCGATCACCGAGGCGCGCGTCTCGATGCGCTCACCCGTGGGTCCGCCGATGCCGACCGTGCCGCCCGGCGCCGCAGTGCCTGCCTCGGGGTCGGCGTTGATGTACATGCGTGGCACCCCGATGCGCTTGCCCGCAAGCACGGTTTGTTCGTTCCGGGGGTGCATTCCTGCCACAGTCGCCGGTGAATCGGCCCCGATATGGCGCGAAAGCACCCCCGGAGTGAGAGGGGCGGGGGTCGGGGAGGCGGTTGGGGTGGCGGGGGTGGGGGTAGTGGGGAGGAGCGCGGGGTAGGAGGGCGGGCGCACCTCGGAGGCACGCGGGATCTCGACCCACGGCTGCACTCGCCAGAAGTCGCCGCGCGTGTCGGCGTCGTCGGCGACGATGACGTCGAGCACCTCGAGCAGGTCGGCCATGGTGCGGGTGTGCGGCACGACCACGTCCATGGTGGGTACGAGCGGCCAGTTGCCGCGCACCGAGATGACACCCCTCGAGGGGGTGTATGCGCAGAGCGCGTTGTTCGAGGCGGGCGCACGGCCCGACGACCACGTCTCCTCGCCGAGCCCGAACGCGGCGAACGACGCTGCGGTGGCGGTGCCCGAGCCGTTGGACGAGCCCGAGCCGAACGCGGCCGTGAGGTACTCGGCGTTGTACGGGCTCTCGGCGCGGCCGTAGACGCCGCGCTGCATGCCGCCGTTCGCCATCGGCGGCATGTTCGTGAGCCCGATGAGCACGGCCCCGGCGGCCCGCAGCCGCTCGATCGTGAAGGCGTCGCGCTGCGCGACCAGGTGCTCGAACGCGGGCGAACCCGCCGCCGCGGTCAACCCGCGCGCGAGGTAACTGTCCTTGGCGGTGTAGGGGATTCCGTCGAGCGGACCGAGTGTCTCGCCGCGGGCGCGGCGGGCATCGGATGCCTCGGCATCGGCCCGGGCCTCGGGGTTCATCACGACGAGCGCGGTGAGCGCGGTCGCGGTGTGCGGCCGGTCGTAGGCCTCGATCCGGGCGAGGTACGCGTCGAGCAGCTCGACGGCCGAGACCCGGCCCGACTCGAGTGCCGCGCGCAGGTCGGCGATCGAGGCCTCGACCACGTCGAACCCGCTCATCGCGCCACCACCGGCTGCTGCTGCGTGATGCAGTGGATGCCGCCGCCGCGGGCGAAGATCGGCCGCGAATCGACCGTCACCACACGACGCCCCGGGTACACAGAAGCGAGGATCTCGCGCGCCGAGGCATCCGCTCGCTCTTCACCGAACCCGCACGCGATCACGCCGTCGTTCACGACCAGGTGATTGACGTAGCTCCAGTCGACGAAGCCCTCGTGGTCGCGCAGCGTCTCGGGCGCGGGCAGGTCGATGATGTCCCAGGCGCGGCCGGCGGCGTCGGTCGTGTCGGCGAGCAGCTCGCGCAGCTCGCGCGTGACCTCGAAGTCGGGGTGCTCGGCGTTCGGCTGGTGGTGCAGCAGCAGGCGGCCGGGCGACGGGATCGTCGCGACGATGTCGACGTGCCCGTTGGTGCCGAAGTCGTCGTAGTCGCGCGTGAGTCCGCGCGGTAACCACACGGTGTGGTTCGTGCCGATCGTGCGGGCGAGTTCGGCCTCGACGCGGGCTCGGTCGGCGTAGGGGTTGCGGCGCGGGTCGAGCTGCACGGTGTCGGTGACGAGAACGGTGCCCTCGCCGTCGACGTGGATGCCGCCGCCCTCGTTCACGAGCACGCTCGAAACGAGCTCGGCGCCGACCTGCGCCGCGACGAAGCGGGCGATCTCGGCCGACTTGCGCCATTCGGCCCACTCGGGCGCGCCCCAGCCGTTGAAGACCCAGTCGACCGCGCCGAGCACGCCGGGGCGCTCGTCGTCGACCACGAACGTGGGTCCGAAGTCGCGCATCCAGAACTCGTCGAGCGGCGCCTCGAGGATCTCGATCTCACTCGACAGCATGCGCCGGGCGCGCGCCAGCTCGGTTGGGTCGACGACCATCGTGAGCGGTTCGAACTCGGCGACGGCGTGCGCCACCGCGGTCCACGTCGCGTATCCCTCCTCGCGCTCGGCCTCACCCTCGCCGAGGGTCAGCCCCTCGCGCGGGAACGCCATCCACGTGCGCTCGTGGGGGGTGGTCTCTGCGGGCATGCGCCAGCTCATGCGGTTACCTCCTGGGTGCGGGTATCGGATGTCGCGGCATCCGCCGTCGTCTCATCTTGGTCTGCGGATGCCGCGGCCGCGGCGTTCACCGTCGACGCAGGGCGCCTCGCGGGGTCGCGGTACGGCGAGGTCGTCAGCCAGAGCACGGCGTAGATCGCGCCGCCGAGGATAGGGCCGGCGAACGCCGAGAGGTCGGCACCGCCGAGCGCGGTCGCGATCGGCCCGACGTAGAGGGTCGTGTTGGCCATGAGCACGGCCACGGTCGTGGCCACGAGCATGGCGATCATGCCCGGCCAGAACCATCCGCCCGAGTACCAGAACGGGCTCGTGCGCCGCTCGTCGCTGAGCGCGACGCCGTCGTAGCGGTTGCGGCGCAGCACGATGTCGACCGCGTAGACCGCCACGAGCGGGCCGAGCACCGTGACGCTCAGCTCGAGCGAGGCGTTGAGCGTGTCGAGGAAGCTCGGCGCGATGTAGACGAACCAGCCTGCCAGCACCGTCGCGATGACGCCGGTGATCACGACGGTGGTCGCGCGCGAGACGCGGATGCCGAGCCCCTGCGCGTAGAGGCCGGTGGAGTAGGCGACGAGCACGTTGTTCGTGATGCTGCCGAGCACGACGATCGCGAGGAAGATCGGCGTGAACCAGGCGGGCACGATCTCGCCGATCGTGAGCTGCGGGTCAGTCATGTCGATCGCGGTGGCGGCGACCACGCCGAGGCCGCCGATGAGCACGGCGGGGATGAAGCCGCCGAGCGCGGTCCACCAGGCGACCGCTCGCTTCGACGTGTGCTGCGGCAGGTAGCGCGCGTAGTCGGCGCCGGTTCCCCACGAGAGCGGGCCCGAGGCGACGATCGCGTAGCCGAGCAGCACCATCGCCCAGTGGTCGCCGACCGGCATCGGCGCCGGCGTGTATGAGAAGTCGGCGGCACCGAGCACGAACACGGCGAGGACGACGAACGCGACCGCGAGCGCGGCCGAGAAGACCGGCGCGAGCTTCAGGATGGTCGCGTGGCCGTAGACGCTGAGCACGAAGCTGAGTGCCGCTACGACGACGAGCACGGCCCACTCGGCGCCGGCGGGGAGCGGCACGCCGAGCAGTCCCAGCAGCGCGTTCGCGGCGAGGGTCGCGACAGCGATGTTGATGATCTCGTAGAAGAGCCCGATCGCCACCCCGAGTCCGCCGCCGAAGACGCGGTTGCCCCGAACGCCGAACATGGCACGCATGATCGCCACGCTCGGCGTGCCCGATGCGGGACCGCTCACCGCGAGCCATCCGACCGCCGCCCACCAGAGGTTGCCGACGACCGTGATCGCGAGCGCCTCCCAGATCGAGAGGCCGAGCAGCACGAGCACGCCGCCGAGCACGAAGTAGAGGTAGACGACGTTGGCCGACATCCATACCCAGAACAGCTCGCGCGGGCGACCATGGCGGTCGGATGCCGGGATGACGTCGATGCCGTGGCGCTCGACGTGACCGGCGCGGCCGGCGCCTTCGGCGGGCGGCGGCGCGGTCTCGGGGGTGCGTGCGTAGTTGCTCATCGTTGAGGACTCTCTCGACACGATCGGGGACTCGATCTACTATTGATCATACGATCAATAAGATGCAGTGACGTTACCTACACTGAGGTCAACAT
Organism: Agromyces cavernae; assembly: GCF_021044935.1. Lineage (GTDB taxonomy): Bacteria > Actinomycetota > Actinomycetes > Actinomycetales > Microbacteriaceae > Agromyces > Agromyces cavernae. The sequence goes on along the minus strand of NZ_JAJNMP010000001.1, from coordinate 809,562 downwards.
GTCAAGCCCCACGCGCAAGAAGGCCGCTCGCAAGTCGCCCGCCGAACGTGCCGCCGAGATCTCCGACGCGGCCCACGAGCTCGCCCTCGAGCAAGGGCTCTCGGCCGTGACGCTGCGCGCCGTCGCCGCTCGCGTCGACGTCGCCCCCGCGCTCGTCGCGCACTACGAGCCCGACATGCAGGCGCTCATCGCGTCGACGTTCGCGTCGATCGTGGCGGCCGAGCTCGCCGAGGTCGACGCCCTCGTCGCCGGGCTGCCGACACCGCGCGAGCGCCTCGCCGCCATGCTCGCGACACTGCTCGACGGCAGCCGCGTCGACGTCACCGTCATCTGGGTCGAGGCCTGGGCGATGGGGCGGCGCAACGAGGCGCTCGCCGCGAGCGTCCGCGACGAGATGGACGCGTGGCAGGCGATGATCCGCGGCGTCGTCGAGGCGGGCGTCGCGTCGAATGAATTCGAGACTGATGACCCGGCCGCGGCCGCGTGGCAGCTGCTGGGCATGATCGACGGGCTGAACGCCCAGGCCCTCGTGCGCTGGGGCGACGCCGCCGACCGCGGCTCGCTCATCTCGCATGCCGTCGAGGGCATGCTCGGGCTCGAACGCGGCGCGCTCGCCCCGCCATCCGTGGGTTGAGGAGCGCCCGACGCAGGAGGTCGCGTCTCGAAACCCCTCGCACTCGAATGGGCTTCGAGACGGCGCTGGCGCGCCTCCTCAACCCACGATGCCGCGTCCCCGAAAGCCGGAGATGTCGGCGGCTCCGGTTACGGTGGGAATCCACGACGGAAGGGGTGATGCATGTACCTGCTCGACGGTTCCGTCGTGACCAGCGCGAGCGACCTCAAGAAGGCGTCCGAGTGCGAGTTCGCGTTCCTGCGAGAGCTCGATGTGAAGCTCGGCCGCGACACGCTCTTCGAGGCGGCCGGCGACGCCATGATGGCGCGCGCGGGGCAGCTCGGCAACGAGCACGAGCGCCGCGTGCTCGAGCGCTATCGCGGCGAGTTCGGCGCGGCGGTCGTCGAGATCGAGCAGCCGAGCGTGCGCGACGCCGACGCGGTCGCGGCGGCCGTCGCCGCCACGGTCGCAGCGCTCGAGTCCGGCGCCGCGGTCGTCTATCAGGCGACGTTCGCCGAGGACGGGTTCATCGGCTTCGCCGACTTCATCGTGCGGCAGCCCGACGGCCGCTACCGCGTGCAGGATTCCAAGCTCGCCCGACACGCACGCGTGACCGCGCTGCTGCAGCTCGCGGCCTATGCCGAGCAGCTCGACCGCCTCGGCATCCCGTGCGACCCCGAGGTCGACCTGCTGCTCGGCGACGGCACGACGAGCCGGCATCAGCGCGACGACATCACCCCCGTCTACCTCAACCGCGTCGCGCGCCTGCGCGAGATCATCGACGATCGCGTGGCCGACTCCGCTCCGGTCGCCTGGGGCGATCCGCGCTATCACCACGACGGTCGCTGCCCGACCTGCGAGCTCGAGGTGCAGGCGCACCGCGACGTGCTCATGGTCGGCGGGCTGCGCGTCACGCAGCGCGAACACCTCGCGTCCGCCGGCCTCACGACGATCGACGAGCTGGCGGCATCGGTCGGCCCCGTTCCGCACGTGCTCGACGCCACCCTCGACGGGCTGCGCGAGCAGGCGCGACTGCAGCTTCAGGCCGAGTCCGCGCAGCTCGCCGCAGAGGCCGCGGGCACGCGCACGGCCGACGATCCGCCCCTGCCGCCGCCGGTCTCGATTCGAGAGGCCAGAGCGCTCGCCGCGATCCCCGAGCCGAGCCCCGGCGATCTCTTCTTCGACTTCGAGGGCGACCCGCTCTACACCGAGGGCGACGGCACCCGGTGGAACCTCGACTACCTGTGGGGCATGGTCGACACCGACGAGCACTACACCGCATTCTGGGCGCACTCGTTCGCCGAAGAGCGCGAGGCCCTCCTCAGATTCCTCGAGTTCGTCAAGCTGCGCCGGGCCGTGCACCCCGACCTGCACATCTACCACTACGCGAGCTACGAGCGCACGCACCTCACCTCGATCGCCGCACGCCACGGCGTCGGCGAGGCCGACGTCGACCAACTGCTGGCCGACGGCGTGCTCGTCGATCTCTACCCCATCGTCAAGCGCGCGGTTCGAGTCGGCAGCCGGTCGTACTCGATCAAGAAGCTCGAGCCGCTCTACATGGGCGAGGCCGAACAGCGCGAGGCCGACGTGAAGTCGGGCGGCGACTCGATCACCGAATACGTTCGGGCGCGAGAACTCGCCGATTCAGGCCGCCCCGACGCTGCCGTCGAGGCGCAGGCGATCCTCGACGACCTTGCCGACTACAACGAGTACGACTGCCTCTCGACCCTGCGACTGCGCGACTGGCTCCTCGACCTCGCCCGCCGAGAAGGCGTGCCCTCGGTGCCGATGCAGGCGCTCATCGAACAGGCCGACGGCAAGGTCTACGAGCCATCGCCGCTCGCCGCGCACCTGCGCGAGCTCGCCGGCCCGACCGATCCCGCCCGCGATGCCGACCGCACCGCGCTCGCGCTCGCCGCGGCCGCCATCGACTACCACGCCCGCGAGGCGAAGAGCTTCTGGTGGAGCCACTTCCTGCGAACCGACCAGCCAGTCGAAGCCTGGCACGACCACCGCGACGTGCTCGTCGTCGATCCGCTCACCTCGCGCGAGACCCAGGCGTGGCACAGCGAGCCTCGGTGGAACAACGCCCGCCGCGAGGTGCTGCTCACGGGCGACATCGCACCCGGCTCGCGGTTCTCGCCGGGCAGCGATGTCTTCCTGCTCTACGAGTGGCCGGCGCCGTTCCCGGCGCGATCGCTGCGCCCGGGCCAGCGCGACTCGACCGACGCGGTCATCCTCGAAGTCACCGAGGCCGGCGTCCTGGTCGAAGAGCGGGGCGTCGCCGGTGAGACGTGGTCGGCCCTTCCCATGGCGATCACCCCAGGCCGCCCGCCGAACACCGACGCGCTGCGCGACGCGATCGCGTCGTGGGCCGACCCGATCCCCGGCGCCCAGCCGCGGCTTCCGCAGAACCCCGCCATGGACGTGCTGCGCCGGCTCGCGCCGCGCGCCACGGGCGGGCTCGTGCCGCACGAGCCGGGCGGCGAGTACGTCGACGCGGTCGTCGCCTCGGTGCGCCGGCTCGAGCACTCGTACCTCGCCGTGCAGGGCCCACCGGGCACCGGCAAGACCTACGTCGCCTCGCACGTCATCGCGCGCCTCGTCGCCGACCACGGGTGGCGCATCGGCGTCGTCGCCCAGTCGCACGCGGTCGTCGAGAACGTGCTCGACGCGGTCATCGGCGCGGGTCTCGGCAGAGAGCGGGTCGGCAAGGCCGTCAAAGACGCATCCGACATCGAGCGATTCACGTTCACGGCGCTGGCCAAGAAAGACCACCTGCGCCAGTTCGCCGACGACCACGCCGGCCACGGATACGTCATCGGCGGCACCGCCTGGGACTTCTGCAACACCAAGCGTGTGGCGCGCGGCGAACTCGACCTGCTCGTGATCGACGAGGCGGGCCAGTTCTCTCTCGCGTCGACGATCGCCGTCTCGGTGTCGGCCCGCAACCTGCTGTTGCTCGGCGACCCGCAGCAGTTGCCGCAGGTGAGCCAGGCACTGCACCCCGAGCCCGTCGACACCTCGGCGCTCGGCTGGGTGGCCGACGGGCACGAGGTGCTGCCGCCCGAGTTCGGTTACTTCCTCGCCGAGAGCCGCCGCATGCACCCAGACGTCGCCGCACCGGTGTCACGGCTCTCGTACGAGAACGCACTGCACTCGCATCCGATCGCCTCTGCGCGTCGGCTCGAGGGCGTCGCCGCGGGGCTCACGGCCGTGCCGATCGCGCACGTCGGCAACAGCACGGCGTCGCCCGAAGAGGCCGAGGTCGTCGTCGAGATCGTGCGCTCGCTGCTCGGGCGTCCGTGGTCCGAGGCGGTCGACACGGCCGCCGGGCCCATGCCCGCTTCCGCGCGGCCGCTCGCCCAGACCGACCTCATCGTCGTCACGCCCTACAACGCGCAACTCGCCACCGTGCGCACCGCGCTCGACGGCGCAGGGTTCATCGATGTGCCGGTCGGCACGGTCGACAAGTTCCAGGGCCAGGAGGCCGTCGTCTCGATCGTGTCGCTCGCCGCCTCGTCCGCCGACGACGTTCCGCGCGGGCTCGAGTTCCTGCTGTTGAAGAACCGGCTCAATGTGGCGATCTCGCGCGCCAAGTGGGCGGCCTACCTCGTCTACTCGCCGGCCCTGCTCGACGGGTTGCCGCGCCGGGCCGAGGGCGTCGCCCAGCTGAGCGCCTTCATCCGACTCGTCGGCGCCGAACTGCCCGCCCGCATCGGCGCCTGACACCTCACCAGCCCCGGGCGCCGCCCGCCTCTCCCGCCGTGAACCCGACGCTGGGAATACCGCACAGGGTACCCACGTAGGTTATAGACATGACTTCCTCCCCTGCGGTCTCCGACCTGAACCCTGCCCGCATCACCATGTACGGCGCCGCCTGGTGCAGCGACTGCCGTCGCTCGAAGGCGCTGCTCGACCGAGAGGGCGTCGACTACGACTACGTCGACCTCGAGGTCGTCGTCGACGGCGCCGACCGCGCGAAGGCGATCAGCGGCCGCACGCAGATTCCCGTCGTCGTGTTCCCCGACGGCACGCACTTCACCGAGCCGACCGACGCCGAGCTCTCCGCGAAGCTCCGCGAGGAGCTCGCGGCGTAAGGTCCGCATGAGCATTCGGGTCCGACCCGTTCGGATCTCGTAACAAACGCGTGACGAGGGCGTGGTCGGCGTACAACTGAACCATGCCGCCGATCACCGGGTCCGAAGGATCCCGCGCAACCTGCGCAGGCGTATCCCGCGCAACATGCGCAGGCGTATCCCGCACAGGTCGCGCATGACGCTCACCCGTATCCTGCCGACGCTCCGGCGCACGATCCCCGACCCCATCGCGGTCGATCGGTGGCCGAGGGCCACACGCGCGACCGTCGGCGACATCGAGGTCGGCGGTGTCTCGCTCCTTCGCCTCACGGACCTCTGCGGGACGCCGGCCGTGCACATCGCCCCCGCGTCGGTGCCCGGGTCGAACGGCACCGTCGCGTCGCCGACGATGCAGGTCGGGGTCGTCGTCGTACGCGTGGTCGAGGCATCCGAGCACCTCGACGGCCGCGCGCGCAGCCTCACCCTCGATGCGGACCTCGGCGCCCTCGACCCGGCGTGGTCCGAGGCGCGCCTTATCGGCCGGGCGTCAGTCGCACGCGCGATCCGCACAGAACTCGGCGCCGGCCCCGGCGACCCGACCGCCACCGCGAGCGCAGACCTTCCGGACGACATCGCGAGCGGCGACCTGATCGCGCTCCCCTATGCCGCCCTCGCCGACGACGCAGGCATCGCACGCCCGTCGAGCGGCTGGCGCGCGAACGCCCCGACGGCGTCACCGGTCGACGACATTGCCGGTCGATGAGCGGTCGCCGCACCGGCGGGCATCAGCGCAGCCCACGCATCAGCTGGGCGCGCATTCAGCGAAGCGCGGGCATGACCTCGGCCGCGAACAGCTCGAGGCCCGACCGGTCGTACGCCGCCTCCGGGGTGTAGATCACGGTGTAGCCGAGCCCGAGTTCGCGGCGCTCCTCGAGCAGCGCGACGATCTCGGCGGGTGTGCCGACGAGCGTGTGGGGGCTGTTGTGGCGGTACTCGCCCATGTAGCGCGCCGTCGCCTCGGGACCGAGGTACGGCGCGACCCGCGCCTCGATGCGATCGAGTCGAGCCGCGACATCCGCCGTATCGGTGCCGATCACGGCGCGGAACTCGGTCGATCGCGTGATCGACGAGAAGTCTCGGCCGAGGGTGTCGCAGTGTCCGCGCAGCACCTTGCTCTTGTGGGCGAACTCCTCGGGCGTGCCGCCGAAGTTCGTGTATGCGGCGTACTTCGCGGCGATCTTCAGCGTCACCTTCTCGCCCCCGCCGGCGACCCAGATCGGAATGCCGCCGGCCTGGAGGGGCCGCGGCTGCACGATCGCGCCGTCGACCTGGTAGTACGTGCCGTGGAGGGTGGCCTGCCCGGTCGTCCACGCCTGGTGCATGATCTCGACGCCCTCGCGCAGGCGCCCGAGCCGTTCGGGGATCGGCGGGAAGCCGTAGCCGTAGGCGCGCCACTCGTGCTCGTACCAGCCGCCGCCGATGCCCATGTCGAGCCGGCCGCCCGAGACGACGTCGACGGTCGCGGCGACCTTCGCGAGGTAGGCCGGGTTGCGATAGCTCATGCACGTGCACATCTGGCCGATGCGCACCCGACTGGTCGACGCGGCATAGGCCGCCATGAGCGACCACGCCTCATGCGTCGCCTCGGTGGACGACGGCGTCGGCACCGTGTGGAAGTGGTCGTACACCCAGATCGTGTCCCACCCCGATGCTGGAGCGTCGGCATAGGCGGCGAGCCCGTGCATCACGTTCCAGTGGTCGCCGGTTTCGATGCCGACGAGGTCGTGACGCCAGCCTTGGGGGACGAACATTCCGAAGCGCATGATCGCCAGCCTACGACGCACGGTGCGACTCGAGGGGCGAGCCCTCGGCATGCTGCGGCTCAGCGCTACCCCTGATGACAGCCTCGGCGCCGCCCCGTACCGTCCGGGGAATGACCGAGAACCATTGCGAAGTCAGTCGAGCCGATTTCGATGCCACGGTCGTCGAGACGTCCGATGCGCGCATCGTGCGCGTCATGGGCCGGGGCGTGTGCCCGACCCCGGGTTGGCGTGTCGAGCTCGTCGCCGCCGCAGGTGTCGAGCACCGCCCCGAGACCATCGTGCTCGAACTGCGCGAGACGCCGCCGAGCCCGTCGCGGCCGGCCGTGCGCTCGCGCGTCTCGTTCGAGGCGATGATCGAGGGGCCGCGCGCTCGTGAGGTCGTCGTTCGCTTCGGGTGGCGCGAGGGGATCACCCTCCCGCTGCGGGATCGATCACCCTCGTTCGCGTGAAACGCCGGCGATCCCAGCGGGATCGCCGGCTTCGTGACGCAAGCCCGGCGCACCGTGACGCTGCGCGGGCGCGGGCGCGGGCGCAGGCGCGGGCGCGGGCGCGGGCGCGGGCGCGGGCGCGACGCTACGCCAGCGCGAACCTGAGCTCGGCGATCGCCGGGCCGTCCCACACCTCGCCGTCGAAATCGTCGCTGCGAACCGTCACGACCTTGCCGCCCTTCGAGATGACCAGGAGCGCGAGCTGCGGAAGGAGGTCGCCGGCGTGCGTGCCGTCGGCGAGCGTCTCGCCGGAACCATGGCCGCTCGCGAACTCGATCGCGCCCGATTCGCGGTCGAGGGTGCCGTTGACGCTCGTGGTGAAGTCGAACCAGAATCGCTCGACCGCGCCGTCGGCGGCCTCTCGGGCGATGGCGGCGAGGTCGCGCTCGACCCGCCCGGCAGTTCCTTCGGTGAGGCCGCGCAGTTCGGTCTCGGCCTCGGCGACGTTGAGGGTCGCGAGCTGCTGGCGGATCGCCTCGTCGACCTCGGCGGCACCGAGCTCGTCGGGACTTCCCGGTACGGGGATCACATGGCGCCCGCTCTTGGCGCGCTCCATGAGCTGGCTGAGCAGCGGCTCGGTGGCGAACACGAAGATCGGCACCTTCAAGTCGGGATCGAGCTGCATGAGCTCAGCGCGAACCGTGTCGGCGACGCGCTTGGCGTAGATGTCGGAGAGGGTCTTCTTGCCCTCGTCGCCCGTGAGGCGGCTGCGGTCGCCGCGCAGGCGGCCGCCGCGCGGGCGCACTTCGCCGGGCTCGCGGTGGGTCGCCGCGTCGACGTTCGCGGTGCTCGACCTGTCGATGTCGAGCTTCACCGCGCGGTCGGTGGGGGTCGCGTGCCAGAGCGACCACTCGTTGGCCGAGACGGTGAGGGCGTACGCCTCCTGATCTTGACTCGGTGCGCGAAGCAACTGACCGAGCGTGAAGTGCGAACCCACGTGGACGGCGTCGTCGAGCCGATTGGGCAGGACGAACACCTCGCTGCAGTCGGGGCCGACGAAGATCGCGATCGAGCGCGAGAGCCCCGCCCACAGTCGCTGGTCGCCGACGATCGCGTCGCGTTCGGCGCGGAGCCGGTCGAGCTCGCCGTTCGATGCGCCCGAGGCCTTGACCTGCTCGATCGCGTCGTCGAACGCGCTCTTCACTGCCACGGCTGAGCGTTCACGTTCGCTCACGACGGGCGACGTCGACGCGTAAATGGTGATGGACGGGTGGTGCGTTCCGGCGAGCGTGGCGAAGTCGGCCGCGGTGGGCAATTGGTAGTGGACGGTCATACGTTCCTCCCCCGATCGCGCGACGTCGATGTCGCTGGCCTCCAGCCTACGAAGGCATGGAGGCCAGCGACACCCCTATCGTGCGACGGGGTGGTTCGACCGCATCACACCGGTCGGGTCGACGGCGTGCTTCACCGCGCGGAGCCGCTCGAGCCGGTCGCCGAACATGCGCTCGGCTGCGAGCTCGTGCTCGGCGAAGTTCAGGTAGTCGAGCGGTGCACGCCACGGTTCGATGCGCGAGAGCAGCCGGCCGAGGGATGCCGCGAGCCCGTCTTCGGCGCCCGGCATCGCGATCCCGACGCCGTAGACGAGGTACTCCGCGTCGAATCCGGCGGTCACGCCGGGCAGGGCGGAGCCCGTCGACTCGGCACGCGTCACGGCGGCTTCGGGGCGCAGGCCTGCCCCGATGTGGCGGATCTCGGCGGACAGGAGCGCGGTCGGGACATCCGGACCCACGGCGGCCAGGAAGGCGCGAACCGCAGCCGGCGGCAGCTCGGTGAGCAGCATGCCGTCGCCGTACCCGGGGGTCGGCCCGGGCGGGTCCATGTGCAGCTGCAGCAGCTCCGATGTCGGCTGCGGGTGCACGGTGTCGATCTCGGGGCCGAGGGCGCGCAGCGGCGCGAGCAGCTCGTCGACGCGCTCGGGCGACTCGAGCATCGCGGCTTCGACGACGACGAACGAGCGACCCGAGAGGAACGGGGGCAGGTCGGGCAGCGGAGGGAAGCGAAGCAGCCGGCCGACGGAGGTCACGGAGTCGGGCACGCCGGCGGTCCACGCGGCCCAGGCCCCCAGTACCTCTTCGGCACGCTCGATGGGCCAGAACATCGTGCCGGCGACGATCTCGGGGATGTCGAAGAGACGGAACTCGAGGGCCGTGACGACGCCGAAGTCGCCCCCGCCGCCGCGCAGCGCCCAGAACAGCTCGGGCTCGTGGACGTCGTCGACGCGGCGGCGCACGCCGTCGACCGTGACGAGCTCGATCGCGACGACGTGGTTCGCGGCGACTCCGTACGTGCGGGCGAGCCAGCTGACACCCCCGCCGAGCGTGTACCCGACGACGCCGACGTCGTGCGAGGATCCCGCGAGGGCGGTCAGCCCGTGCGGTGCGACCGCGGCGACCACGTCGCCCCACTGTGCGCCGGGCTCCACCCGGGCGATGCGCCGCTCGACGTCGACCTCGACGCCCCGCAGCTCGTGCGTGCGCAGCAGGATCGCATCGGCGAGGCCGTTGCCCGCAGCGAGCGGGCCCGCGTTGTGACCGGTGCCCTGCGCTGCCACGGCGAGGCCGAGGCGCTTCGCGACACGCACGGTGTGGGCGATGTCGGCGATGCTCGCGGCCACGACGACCGCGGCGGGCCGCTGGTCGACGGCGAGGTTCCAGGCGGCGCGGGCCTCGTCCCAGCCGGGGTCGGAGGGAGTCACCACACGACCGGCGACGGTCGCGCCGAGGTTGGCGAGCGTCTCGCGCAGCGAGAGGTCGGCGTCGCCGTCGTCGTGGTACCGCGGGGCTTCGAGGATGTCCGTGACGACGGCGTCGGAGGAGCGCTGCGCGGTGCGGTGCGCGGCAGCGGGCACAGGGGTGTTCACAGTCAGGTTCCTTTCGGGGATTCGATCGCGGGCCGGCCGGCCGAGGGCCGGTACTCGACGGCCGCGCGGAATCGCACGGCGCTCGCAACGAGATCCCATCCAATGCCCGGCACCGATCCGCCGAATCAGTGGGCCCCCTCCGATCCCGTCAGGGATAACCCGCATCGCTCGCACGGGGGCCTCGGCCGGGCGAGTCGGCCCGAGGCGGCCCGCGTGAGGCGCGAGGCGCGGAGGAATACCGCAACTCCCGCGGCGGTTGCCGACTGCGATGGACACTCAGCTGCGACTCTCGGTACTCGACCTCGTTCCCGTGCGCTCGGGCCAGACGAGCCGGCAGGCGGTCGCGGCATCCGTTCGCCTCGCGAAGCTCGCCGACCGTCTCGGCTACACGCGCTACTGGTTCGCCGAGCATCACAACATGCCGGCCGTCGCCTCGACGACACCGCCCGTGCTGATCGCCTCGATCGCGGCGCAGACCGAACGCATCCGCGTCGGCTCGGGCGGCGTGATGCTGCCCAACCACGCGCCCCTCGTCGTCGCCGAGCAGTTCGCGGCGCTCGAGGCGCTCGCGCCCGGCCGAATCGACCTCGGCATCGGTCGCGCGCCCGGCAGCGACCCGGTGATCACGCAGCTGCTGCGCATCTCCGGGCCGACCGCCGACGTCGACCGCTTCCCCGACCACATCACCGACATCCTGTCGCTGCTCTCGCCCGACGGCGCGACGCTGCGGCTCACGAGCGGGCGCGAGTACCCGATCATGGCGACGCCGGCGGCGACGGATGTCCCGACGCTGTGGCTGCTCGGATCGAGCGACTACTCGGCCCGCCTGGCCGCGTCGCTGGGCCTGCCGTACGTGTTCGCGAACCACTTCTCGGGCGACGGCCTCGAGCGCGCGCTCGAGCTGTACCGCACCGAGTACACGCCGAGCGAGGCGCATCCCGTGCCCGAGACGTTCCTCACCGTCAACGCATCGGTCGCACCGACCGTCGAGGAGGCGCGGGCGCGTGCCCTCCCGCAGCTCCGCTCGATGGCGCGGCTGCGCACCAACCGGCCGATGCGCCCGCTCGAGACCGTCGAGGAGGCGCAGTCCGCGCCGTCCGACTCGATCGGCGACGAGGTCATCGCCGCGATGGAGAAGCGGTGGATCATCGCGGATGCCGCGGAAGCCGTGACCGAGTTGCGGCGCCTCGCCGACCGGCACGGCATCGACGAGGTCATGGTGGCGCCGATCGGCGGGTCGTACGATGCCGAGCCCGGCGACGCAACCCCGGGTCGTGAGCAGACCCTCGAGCTGCTCGCCGGTGAGCTGCCGCCGGTCGAGTAGCGACGAAGTCGCGTATCGAGACCCGTCGCGAGGTCTCGATACGGCCCTGACGGGCCTACTCGACCGACGCGGTCGCGTATCGAGACCCGTTGACCGGCCAAAGGGGATTCGAGACGGGGCTGCGCGCCTCCTCAACCCGCTGAACCGCTTCAGGCTCGCTTCAGCGGAACCCCGCCAAGATGGGCGGCATCGGCCAAGATGGGTTCACCGGAAAGGAGTCCGCGGTGCGCCTGTTGGTCGTCGAAGACGAGGTTCGCCTCGCCGAGGGGCTCAAGCGCGGCCTCGAGGCCGAGGGGTTCGCCGTCGACGTCGCCGCCAACGGCACCGACGGGCTCTGGTTCGCGCGTGAGAACCAGTACGCCGTCGTGCTGCTCGACATCATGCTGCCGGGCATGAGCGGCTACACGGTGTGCCGCACGCTGCGCGACGAGGGAGACTGGACGCCCGTGCTCATGCTGACCGCGAAGAGCGGCGAGTGGGACCAGGTCGAGGCGCTCGACACCGGCGCCGACGACTACCTGACGAAGCCGTTCTCGTTCGCCGTGCTCGTGGCACGGGTTCGGGCGCTCATCCGGCGCGGATCCGCCCCCCGGCCCGCCGTGCTCGAGGCGGGCGACCTCACCCTCGATCCCGCCACCAAGGCGGTGCAACGCGCCGGGGAGCGCATCGACCTCACCACCCGCGAGTTCACGGTGCTCGAGTTCCTCATGCGTCGCGCGGGCGAGGTCGTCTCGAAGGCCGACATCCTCGGCGGGGTCTGGGACTTCGACTTCGACGGCGACCCGAACATCGTCGAGGTCTACATCCGGCACCTGCGGAACAAGGTCGACCGGCCCTTCGGACGTGCGAGCATCGAGACCCTTCGCGGAGCCGGCTACCGACTGGCGGTCGACGGTGGCTGACGCGACTGCCGGCGCCGCCGAATCCCCCCGCCGCCGCCGGTGGCGGCGAGGCGGCGTGCGCACGCGGATCACGCTCGTCGCGACATCCGTCGTGGCCGTCGCCCTCGTGCTCGGCGCCGTCGGGTTCTGGTTCACGCTGCGCACCTCGCTCCACGACGCGCTTCGCAGCGCCGCCGAGCAGGATGCCGCGGTGATCGCGGAGCGGATCGATGCCGACGGGCTCGGCTCGTTCTCGGAACCCGATGAACGTCTGGTGCAGGTCGTCGACGAGGCGGGCACCATCATCTTCGCCACCGACGACGCACCCGCCACACCGGTCGCCGACGACGACGGCGCCCCGCCGGTGCACGTCGACGGCGAGACGTTCATCACGGCGGTCGAGGGCTTCAGCACCGACGGTGTCGACGGCATCGTGATCGTCGGACGCGATACCGAATCGGCCGACGAGACGCTCGCGACCGTCGCGCGGTTGCTCTGGATCGCGGTGCCGCTCATCACCGTGCTCGTCGCGCTGACGGCGTGGGTCATCGTCGGGCGGGCGCTCTCGCCCGTCGAGCGCATGCGACGCCAGGTCGCCGGCGTGACCGCGGCAACGCTCGCCCAGCGCATCGACGAGCCGCCGGCCGACGACGAGATCGGCCGGCTGGCGCACACCCTGAACGGCATGCTCGATCGACTCGAGGCGGCGCAGGCGACCCAGCGGAGGTTCATCTCGGATGCCTCGCACGAGCTCAAGTCGCCGCTCGCCGCCCTTCGGCAGTATGCCGAGGTCGCACGTGCACACCCCGAGCGAATCACCCTCGACGAACTCGGCGACGCGGTGCTCGACGAGGGCGGGCGGCTCGAGCGGCTCGTGCAGGGCATGCTCGTGCTCGCGAACGCCGACGAGGGTGCCCTTCGCATCGAACACAGCGATGTCGACCTCGACGACCTGCTCCTCGACGAGGCCAAGCGCGTGCGCAGCGCCGCCCGGCTCGCGGTCGACACGAGCGGCATCGCAGCCGCGCGCGTGCAGGGCGACCCCGTCCTGCTGCGCCAGCTCGTGCGCAACCTCGTCGACAACGCCGCCCGGCACGCCGCGACCGGAATCACCCTCACCGTCGCACCGGTCGCCGACGCGACATCCGTCGTGCTCACCGTCAGCGACGACGGCGACGGCATCCCGGCCGACGAACGCGAGCGGGTCTTCGAACGGTTCGTCCGGCTCGACGACGCCCGCGCACGCGACACCGGGGGCAGCGGGCTCGGCCTCGCGATCGTGCGCGAGATCGTCGCGGCGCACGGGGGCGCGGTGCGCATCGATGCCGGAGCCGGCGAACCGGGCACGCGCATGGTCGTGACGCTCCCGGCGACCGCGGGTGACTGACGACTGGCCGCCGCGCCGGTTCACAGGATCTTTCTGCACCGCTTCAGGCTGGCTTCAGCGACCGCGGGGCATGCTCGCTTCAGAGACTTCGACCAGTCCGAGGAGGACCCCATGAAGAAGCGCACCGTCTGGATCGGCTCCGCAGCCGGCGCCGCGGCGATCGTGCTCGGTGGCGCGGCCATCGCGTTCGCCACGCCGACACCGTCGCCGTCAGGGAATGACGGCACCGATGCCGACGACCAGGTGCTGGTCGGATCCGACCTCGAGAAGGCGAGCGAGGCCGCACTGGCCGAGACCGGCGGCGGAACGGTCGTCGACTCCGAGGCCGACAGCGACGGCGGCAGCAACGCCTATGAGGTCGAAGTGCTCCTCGACGACGGCACCGTGAAGGAGGTCGTACTCGACGCCGACTTCAACTTCGTGAGCTTCGACGACGAGGGCAGCGGCGACGAGGCCGGCGACGACGACGGGCCCAACGACGACTGACGCGAAGCTGCGGCGGGCGTTCCCCTTTCGTCCCGCCGCACACTACGGATGCCCCGGGGCCGCGCCCGGGGCATCCGTTCGTCTGTGCTCGGCGTCAGGCGGCGAGGCCCAGGCGACGCAGATCCTGCGTCGACGCGTGGAACTCATCGCCCGCGGCGATCTTGGTCTCGCGCGGCACGCGAGCGCCGTTCTGCACGCGCGCACCCTCACCGACCGTCGCATAGGGGCCGATCACGGCGTTGCGGCCGATGACCGCGCGGCGGCCGACGTGCGCATTCACGCCGATGACGGCGCGTTCGGCGACGATGGCGTCGCCTTCGATCCAAGCGCCCGGGCCGATCTGCGCTGCGCGCTGAACCTCGGCACCCGGGTCGACGTAGGCTTTCGGGTCGACGAACGCGGTCGGGTCGACCTTTGCGGTCGTGGCCACGAGGCCGCGGCCGTTGACGTGCTTGCGGTAGCGACGCGTGATCCCGGCTTCGTCTTCGAACTCGACATAGCTGATGCCCACGTGCTCCTCCCTCCAGCGCGGTGACTCCACGCCCGAATACGTATACAACCTCTGGGCTGACCTGCGTATTCCCTTCCTCGCGGCCGGGCGAGCCGTCCGCCCGGCGGTGTGCTCGGGCGGTGTGCTCGGCGGCTTCTCGGTGCCAGCACTGAAACCGGCCGGGGCAGGCACCGAACGGGGCCGGAATCCCTTGTTCGCGGTCGTCGACGGAGGCTAGCTTCGCTTCTCATGTCCACGTACCTGCTCTGCGCGAACCCCATCCAGGGTCACGTCGCACCCCTCATCGCCATCGCCCACGACCTCGTCTCGCGCGGCCACGACGTCACCGTCCTCACCGGCTCGCGGTTCCGCCACGCGGTCCTGGAGGCGGGGGCCGACCACCGCGCCCTCGGCGGCATCGCCGATTACGACGACCGTGTCATGCAGGACCACCTGCCCGAGCGGGACCGCCACCGCGGCGTCGGCAAGCTGCAATACGACATCCAGACGATCTTCGTGAAGACGGTGCCCGACCAGTTCCGTGCCGTCGAGGCGGCCGTGTCCGAGCTCGCGCCCGACGCGATCCTCGTCGACTCGGCCTTCGCGGGCATCCTCCCGCTGCTGCTCGACGACGCGGCGACGCGGCCTGCCGTGCTCGCGGCCGGGGTCATACCGCTCAGCCAGTCGAGCACCGATGTCGCGCCGTACGGCCTCGGCCTTCCGCCGGTGCCGGGCGTCCTCGGCCGGCTGCGCAACCGCACGCTGAACCTCCTGGTGCAGCGGGTGCTGTTCCGCAAGACCCAGAAGCTCGCCGATCGCACGATGCGGTCGCTCGGGCGCCCGGCGCTCGATTCGTTCGTGCTCGACTTCTCGCGGAAGTTCGACCGGTTCCTGCAGCTCTCGCCCGCCGAGTTCGAGTACCCCCGCAGTGATCTCTCGGCGAACGTGCGATTCGTCGGCACCGTGCTGCCGCCGGCGCCGGTCGCCGGCCGGCTTCCCCGCTGGTGGCGCGAGCTCGACGGCCGTCGACCCGTCGTGCACGTCACGCAGGGCACGATCGACAACAAGGACTTCGACCGCCTCGTGCGCCCGACCCTCGAGGCGCTCGCCGACCTCGACGTGCTCGTGGTCGTCGCGACCGGCGGTCGCCCGGTCGAGGAGCTCGGCGAACTGCCGGCGAACGCCCGGGCTGCGCAGTTCCTGCCCTACGACCTGCTGCTGCCCAAGACCGACGTGTTCGTCACGAACGCCGGATTCGGCGGCACGCAGTACGCCCTCAGCCACGGTGTGCCGATCGTTGCCGCCGGCGACACCGAGGACAAGCCCGAGGTGTCGATGCGCGCGGAGTGGGCGGGCGTCGGCGTGAACCTCAGGACGGGGAGCCCGACACCCGACGCGATTCGCGCCGGCGTCGCCCGGGTACTCGCCGACCGCGGATATCGCGAGCGGGCGACGGCGTTCGCTGCGAGCATCCGCGAGTACGACACGTTCGACGTGATCGAGGCCGAGCTCGAGGCGGCGTCGATCGTCGCGGCGCTCCGGCTCGAGTCGCCGGTCGGCTGACGCCCGGCGTCGGCCGACGGGGCACGGGGGATCCGGCCGGCTGACGCCCGGGAACGGTCGACGGGGCGGGTTAGGCTGTCCTAAGAACGGATGCCGCGACGCGGGCCGTCCGCCACCCACGACCCAGGCCAGCCTTGCCCGATTCCCCGTTGCTCGACCTCGACCGCGTGCGCATCCGCCACGACGGCGCGAGCAGGGCGACGCCCGACGGAGTGACGCTGTCGATCGCGGCGGGTGAGGTCGTGCTGGTGCTCGGCCCGTCGGGGTGCGGAAAGTCGACGCTCGCGCTCGCGCTCGACGGACTCATCCCCCACGCCGTGCCGGCCGAGCTCCACGGCAGCGTTCGCATCGCCGGGCTCGACAGCCGCGACCACGGCGTCGGCGCGCTCAGCGAGCACGTCGCGATGGTGTTCCAGGATCCCGACGCGCAGGTGGTCACCGGCACCCTGCTCGACGAGGTCGCCTTCGGCCCTGAGAACCAGTTGGTGCCGGTGGCCGACGTGCTCGTTCGCGCCGAGCGCGCCCTCAAACTCGTCGGCCTGTGGGAGCGCCGCGACGAGAACCCCGACCGGCTGTCGGGCGGTGGGCGGCAGCGCCTCGCCATCGCCTGCGCCCTCGCGATGGCGGCCCCGGTGCTCGTGCTCGACGAGCCCACCGCGAACCTCGACCCGGCCGGCATCGACGAGGTGTACGCCGTGCTGCGCGAGCTCGCGAGCGAGCGCGACCACGCCATCGTGCTCATCGAGCACAATCTCGACGCGGCCGTCGACATCGTCGACCGCGTCGTGGTACTCGACGCCGACGGGCACCTCGTGATCGACGGACCCGCACGACACGTGCTGCGCGAACGCGCCGCCGACCTGCTCGAGCTCGGCGTCTGGCTGCCGGTCTCGACGCTCGCCGCGATGCGGCTGCGCGACGCGGGCATCGCGATCGACCCGCTGCCGCTCACCCCCGCCGAGCTCGCGACCGCGCTCGACGCCCACGCCGCGCTCCCCGCGCCGCGGTCGGCGATCCAGGTCGGCACGCCCGCCGGAGATCCGGCGATCCGGGTGCGCGGGCTCTCGGTGCGGCGGGGCGGCAGGCGCGGGCCCATCGTCGTGCACGATGTCGACCTCGACGTCGCCGCGGGCGAATTCGTCGCGATCATCGGCACGAACGGGGCGGGGAAGACCTCGCTGCTGCAGGCGATCGGCGGCGTCATCCCGCCGCCTGCCGGCGCCGTCGACGTGCTCGGCCTCGATCCGGCACGCGCCGACGCGCGCACGCTCTCGCGCCGCATCGGGTTCGTGTTCCAGAATCCCGAGCACCAGTTCGTCGCGCACAGCGTGTTCGGCGAGCTCGAGCTCGGCCTGCGCGTGCACGGCGTGCCCGAGGCCGATCGCACCGAGGCCGCGCTGCGCATGCTGCGCCGGTTCGGACTCGAACACCTGCGCGAGCAGCATCCGTTCCTGCTCTCGGGCGGTCAGAAGCGCCGCCTCTCGGTCGGCACCGCGCTCATCGCCGGCGCCCCCGTGCTCGCCCTCGACGAGCCCACGTTCGGCCAGGACCGCGAGCGTGCCGCCGAACTGCTCGACATGCTGCGCGAGCTCAACGACGAGGGCACGACGGTCCTGGTCATCACGCATGACCTGCAGCTCGTCGCCGACTATGCCACCCGCGTCGTCGTCATGCAGGACGGTCGCATCCTCGGCACCGGCCCCACGGCCGACGTGCTCGCAGGACCCCTGATCGACGAGGCCGGGCTACGCCACCCGCCGCTCGCGAGGGCGACGCGCGGCCTCCTGAACCACCCCGACTGGCATGGCGTGAGCCGGATGTCCCAGCTCCCGCCCGTCCCCGAGGCCTCAGCATGACCGCGCCGACGGCACGCAAGGTCGCACCGACCGGACCGGTACCGGCACCGCCGCCCACGCAGCCCGACCCGTTCGCCGAGCAGCACCCGGCACGAGGCATCCTTTTCCTGCACGCGCTCAATCCGCTCGCGAAGCTCGCCGGCCCGCTGCCGTTCATGATCGCGCTCGTGTTCACGCGGGGATTCGCGATCCCGATCGCATTCATCGTGCTCGTGATGGCGCTGCTGCTCATCGGAGCCCGACTGCCGGCGCGCGGCGCCCTCGCGCTCGTTGTCGGCACGCCGATCGCCGTGCTCGTGCTCGGAGTGACCTTCGGCGTCTGGGTCGACCCGTCGCGTATCGACGAAGCGAGTGCCGCGGCATCCGTCGTGCTCATGCAGATCGGCGAGTGGCAGTTCACCCTCGCCGCCTACCTCGTGGGGCTCGCCACCTCACTGCGACTCGCGGCGCTGCTCATGCTCTCGCTGGTCGCGGGCCTCACCTCGACGGGGCCCGAGTTCGTGCGCGCGATGGTGCAGAACCTGAGGGTGCCGTACCGCATCGGCTACACGGCGCTCGCGGCACTGCGATTCGTGCCGCGGTTCGGGCACGAGCTCGAGGTCATCCGGGCCGCTCACCGGGTTCGCGGGACCGACACCCGTCGCGGACCCGTCGCGGCGGTGCGCCGCGGCATCGGCTATGCGATTCCGCTGCTCGCGAGTGCGATCCGCCACGCTGAGCGGGTCGCGCTGGCCATGGACGCGCGCGCGTTCGGCGCGCACGCCACCCGCACCGAACGCACCCTGAGCCCGTGGCGTGTGCGCGACACCGTGTTCGTCGCGGCCTTCTGGGCGATCGGCGTCGGCGTGTACTGGTGGGCGCTGGGGTCGGGACTCGGCTGACCTGCCGCGATGGGCGCCCTCCCCCGGCGTTCGCCCGTCGCGGCGACCGCGCCGAGAGTGCGTATCTCGCCCTCCCCGGGGCGAGGAGTGCACGCTCGGCAGCGGCAATGCGAGCGGCGAAGCGCCGAGAGTGCACCTCCCGCCCTCCTGGGGGCGGTGAGTGCACTCTCGGCGGGGACGGGGACCGGGCTACTCGGCGGGCGGCTCGGTGCCCTCGATCTCGACGAGGAACACGAGCGTCTGCCCGCCGAGGTCGTGCGCCGCGGGGTCGGTGCCGTAGGCGTACTCCGGCGGAATCGTGACGATGAGCTTCGTGCCCACCTTCTGGCCGACGAGCGCGGCGCCGAAGCCCTGGATGACGCCGTCGGTCGGGAACGTCGCGGGCTCACCGCGCGCGTAGCTCTCGTCGAACACCTCGCCGCTGTCCCAGCTGATGCCCTTGTACTGCAGGGTGACGCTGTCGCCGGCCTGGACGGTATCGCCGTCGCCCTCTTCGATGACGTGCATCTGCAGCTCGGTCGAGGGCTCGGCGTCGGGGATCGTGACCGTGGGCGACTCGCCCTCGGCGCCGAACTCGACCTCGGGCACGTTCTCGGTCCACTCGGAGGGCTTCAGCGGCTCCTGCACCTCGACGACGTCCATGACGATGACGAGGGTCTCGCCGGGGGCGACCCCGATGGACTCGTTGCCCTGGTCGCCGTAGAGCAACTCGGGGGGAGCGACGGTGACGGTGCGCGAACCCAGCGGCACGCAGTCGACGCCGGCGCGGAACGCCTCGAAGATCTGGTCGTTGCCTGAGTCGATCGTCGTGGGCTGCGAGAAGACCTGCTCGCCCGACGTGCCCGAGTACGCGGTCACGACGACGTTGACGGCGTCGCCTGCGACGGTGTCGTCGCCGTCGCCCTCGATGGCGATCGTGCGCTCGAGGGCGGTGGCCTCAACGGGAGTGGTGAAGGTCGCGGTCGGCGACCCGGCGAACTCGCCCTCGACGGTGACGCCCTCGCTCAGCGCGCCCGAGGCGACGTCCATGCACTCGGCAGCCGGGGTCTCGGATGCCTCGGGAGGGGTGGAGCTGCCGGCGCAGCCGGCGAGGAGGAGGGCTGCGGCTGAGGCGAGCGCGATGGGCGCAGCACGGCGCAGTGCACGATTCATGAGGGTGTGTCTCGATTCGATCGGAAACAAGAATGCTGAAAGCAGGTCGTCCAAGTCTGCCCTGTTCGCCTTTCGATTGCCTGAATTCGGCCGAATCGTTGCCATCGGGGTCACAATGGGCGCATGGGGGATACGACGGGAGAGCCTGATTTCGTCGAGGGGTCCGCGCCTGACGCGACATCCTTCGCCGATCTCGACGAGCTGATCTGGAATCCGATCTCGACGGCCGCGGTGGCGCGAGCCCACCCGCGGTTCGACGAACTCGTGCTCGACGCGTGCGCCCGTGACGGGGCATCCGCCCTTCCGACGGCCGAGCTCGTCGGTGTCGGCGGCCTCGTCGACGCGGTCGACGCGTCTGCCGAGCTCATCGAGATCGCGCGCGAGCGCGCGGGCGAGCGGATGCCCCAGCTGCGATTGCACGTCGCCGACCCGACGACGTGGGAGACGACCGGCTACGACCTCGTGCAGTGCGTGCTCGGGGTGTCGTCGTTCCCCGACCTCGACGCGGGGGTGCAGCACCTGATCGAGCGGGCCCGGCCGGGCGGACGTGTGGCGATCACGGTGTGGGCGCATGGAGCCCTCGAGCCGCTGCCCGAGGTGCTCACCGCCGTTCTGCCCGACGCCGGAGCGGACGTCGAGTCCGATGCGGTGCACGCGCCTGAACTCGACGAACTGCACACTGCAGGCACGCTCGCCCACTGGCTGACCGGTCTGGGCCTCGTCGGAGTGCGTGCCGAGGCCGTGCAGCGGCACGTCGACCTCACCGACGAGATCGCCTGGACGCTCGTGCTCGGCACCGACCTGCGTGCCGGGCTCGGAGACCTCGAGGGCGACGAGGCCGTCGCGGAAATGCGCGAGCGGTACCTGCGAGAGCTCGCTCACCGCGAGGTGACGTCGGTCGACCTCACGACCCTCATCGCCGTCGGGCAGCGACCCGAGGAGTCGGCTTAGCGGGGATCGGGCCCGGTCGCCGCCGGACGCGACGGATCGTTCGACCACTGGCTCCATGACCCGGGGTAGAGCGCGGCGTCGACCCCGGCGATCGCGAGCGACGCGACCGCGTGCGCCGCGGTGACGCCCGAACCGCAATAGGCGGCGACGGGATCGCCGACCTGCACGCCGAGGGCGGCGAATCGTTCGCGGAGGGCATCGGGCGAGCGGAACCGGCCCGCTGCGTCGAGATTGTCGCCGCTCGGCGCCGAGACCGCCCCGGGAATGTGTCCGGCACGCGGGTCGATCGGCTCGGTCTCGCCGCGGTATCGCTCTGCGGCTCGAGCGTCGATCAGCACCCCGCGGCCGGCGACATCGGCGACCTCGTCGATGCCGATCACCGGCATCGCCCCGAACCTCGCCGTCGCGTCGCCACGCTCGGGCACGACATCGCCGGTCTCGAGCGCATGACCCGCCGCGCGCCAGCCGGCGAGGGCGCCGTCGAGCAGTCGCACATCACCGAACCCCGCGTGGCGCAACAGCCACCACGCCCGGGCCGCCGACTGGTTGCCGAGGTCGTCCATGACGACCACGGTGTCGCCGTCGCGCAGCCCCCACCGTCGCATCGCCTCGGTGAAGTCCGCCTCCGCGGGAAGCGGATGCCTCCCCTCGCCGACCGCGTCGTGGTCGGCGAGCTCACGATCGAGATCGACGTAGACGGCACCGGGGACGTGCCCAGCGCGATAGGCCTCGGTGCCGTCGGGCGCGGCGAGCGACCAGCGCACGTCGAGCACGACCGTGCGAACGCCTGCGGCGAGGCGTGCGGCGAGGTCATCGGGCTGGATGAGGATGGGCATGCCCCCATCCTCGCCCACTCCCGGCCTCGCGGTCTCTCGGCCCCGGGCGTGCGCTCAGCCCTCGAGGATCTCGGCGAGCGCGGTGAACCCGCGGGAGCGGGCATGATCGAGCGCGGTGACCCCGTCGTGGTCGGCGATCGACCGGTCGGCACCGGCCGCGAGCAGGATGCGCACGATCTCCTGGTGGCGGGATCCCCCGTCGCCGAGGATGACGGCCTCGAGCAGCGCGGTCCACCCGAGGTCGTTGACGTGGTCCACGTCGATGCCGGTCTGCACGACCCGGCGCACGTAGTCGACGTGCCCCCGCTCGCTCGCCGGGATCACCGAGACGCCGCCGAAGCGGTTGCGGATCGTGAGGTCGGGGTCGGCGGGCAGCAGTGCCTCGAGCATCGCGACGCTGCCCGTGACACCGGTGACGAGCCAGGGGGTGTCGTGGCGGTCGTCGAGCGCGTCGGGATCCGCGCCGGCCGCGACCAGCGCCTTCGCCACGTCGACGTGGTCGCCGGCGACCGCGAGGAGCAGCGCGGTGCGCTCGTGCGAGTCGCGCACCTCGACGTCGGCGCCGGCCCGGATGGCGAGCTCGACGGTCGTGGCGTCACCCGACGCGGCGGCCGTGAGCAGCGTTGCGTCGGGGTCGGGGAGGTGGGGTGCGGGAGTTTCGGTCATGACGGGATCCTCTCGTGTCGTCGCCTGCGTGGGGGCGTGCTCGCCGGGTGCGTCGGCGGCGGCGCAGCCGGAGCAGAGCATCGCCGTCGCGAGGACCGCGACGGCGACGCTCCAGCGTGCTCGAGGTGTCAGCCCCACGGCGACCCGACGACGTCGAACGGTCCGGTCGCGATCTGCTCGTCGAACTTGCTGTCGACCGCCAGCAGGCGCCCGCGCAGCATCTTCGCCGTCGTGTACACCCGGTCGGGGTCGCTCGCCAGCTGCGAGCGCAGCGTCGCCGCCGAGCCATCGGCCGAGAGTCGCAGCGATGCCACCGTCTTCGAGAAGTTGCGGATCACGGTCAGCTGGTTGCCCTGCAGCACGAGTCCGTCGGCGTTGACGAGGTCGGCGCCGCCGGTGGCGACCTCCGAGACCGCACCGTCAGCCGCGGCGAATCGCCAGAACCGGCCGACGTTGCCCTGGGCGACGACGAACGCGCTGCCGTCGGCGCTCAGCACGATGCCCCCGAGATTGAAGCCCGCGAGGCGGGCGATCGTGCCCGAGGCATCCGCCCACAACTCGGCCGTCCAGCCGTCGCCGCCGTCGGCCACCCGGAATACCTGCGGATCGTTCGAGTTCGTGAAGTACGCGGCGCCGTCGGGGCCGATCGCGACGTCGTTGAGGAACGCGTCGGCAGTGCCGGGCACGCGCAGGGCGGCGAGCAGCTCGCCCTCGGGCGAGTACACCCAGAGGTCGGGGCGAGCGGGGTTGCCGATGCCGTTCGGCCCTCCGGCGACGTACACGTTGCCGTCGCCGTCGACCGTGACGCCGCGCGCGGTGAAGCGGCCGTCGGCGCCGTCGCCCGCGAGCCACTGCTCGGCGACGGGATTCTGCACGCTCCCCCGGTGGATCTCGCCGCCGGTCACCTCGCTGACGTAGAACAGACCCCGGCGCTCGTCGGCGCCGATCCCCTCGAACTTCGAGCCGCCCTCGTCGGCGGCGACCGTGTACCGGTCGGGCCGTCCGGCATCGGCGGCGACGGCGGCCCCGGCCCCGCCGACGAGGGCGGTCGTCGTGACGCCCGCGGTCAGCGTCGCCGCGGCGAGCAGGGTGGCGATGGTGCGTTGCATGGAAGCTCCTCATCTCGGACACGGCGGGTGTCGGCCGTGCTGTTCCAGCCTCCCGGTGGATTCGGGCGGGCGCGTCGGGCGAACGGCCACGACTCGATAGCCGATCGGATGATGCCGACCCGAGCATCGATTGCCTAGGCTGGCCGATCATGTCCACCTCAGACCGAACCGGTGTCCGCGGCATCCTCGCACCGGTCGACCGTCTCGACCGCTGGCTGCTCGTCGTCCTGCTCGTGCTCATCGCGACGTGCGCGGTACGCTACCTCGAGCGTCACGGTCTCGGCACCGAGAGCACGCTCGTCCTCGCGGGAGCCGCACTGCTCGCGGTCGCGGCCGTCGTACGCCCGTTGCTGCCCGCCCGACGGTGGTGGCCGACCGCGTGGGTCGTGACCGTCACGGTGCTGTGGGCCCTCCTCACCCTCGCGGCGCCCTCGTTCGCGTGGTGCGCGGTGCCGCTCGGCTTCGCGGTGCTGCAGGTGCTGCCGTTCGGGGGCGCCGTCACCGTCGTCGTCGTGATGACCGGGGTCGTCAGCGTCGCGACGCTGCGGATCGCGGAGGGCATCGACCCGACGGTGATCGTCGGGCCCATCGGCATCGCCGTCGTCACGGTCCTCGTCTACCGGGCGCTCCAGCGCGAGTCGGTCGCACGACAGCAGCTCCTCGACGAGCTCACGGACGCGCAGGACGAGCTGCTGCAGGCGCAGCACCGTGCCGGCGCCCTCGCCGAGCGCGGCCGGATGTCGCGGGAACTGCACGACTCGGTCGGGCAGCGATTCGCGAGCATGACGCTGCTGCTCGCCGCGGCCGAACAGGACTGGGAACGTCAGCCCCGGCTCGCGAGGGACCACGTGCGGGTCGCGGCCGAGGCCGCGCGCGACGGACTCGACGACGTGCGCCGAGTGGTCCACGGCCTGCCGCCCGCCGAGGTGGCCGGCGATGAGACGTCCGAGGCGCTGCCGACGGCGCTGCGCCGGCTCGTCGACGAGACCCGCACGGGGATCGACGTGACGGTGCACGTGCACGGCGACCCGGCACCGCTTCCCGCAGAGGTGGCGGGCGCGGTGCTGCGCTCAGCCCGGGGGGCGCTCGCGAACGCGGTCGAGCACTCGCGTGCGACGCGCATCGCCGTGAGCCTCACGTACCTGGGCGACGAGGTGCGACTCGACGTGCGCGACGACGGCATCGGCTTCAGCACCGACCGGGTGCATCCCGTGAGCGGTCGTGGCCGCGGGCTGGCGGGCATCCGCGACCGTGCCGAGGCCCTCGGGGGCCGCGCGTCGGTCGAGAGCGCGCCCGGCGACGGCACCACGGTCTCGATCGAGCTCCCGTTGGGATCGTCATGACGATCCGCGTCGTACTCGTCGACGACCATCCCGTCGTCCGCGCCGGACTCGCGGCGCTCCTCGCCGGCACCGACGACCTCGAGGTCGTCGGTGAGGCGCACGACCTCGCGAGCGCGCGTTCGATCGTCGGCGCCCTGCGACCCGATGTCGTGCTGATGGACCTCGACCTCGGCGAGGGCGCCGGCGGGGCGGAGGTCACGGTCCGGCTGCGCGCCCTGGCCGACCCGCCGCACGTGCTCGTGCTCACGACGTACGCGACCGACGCCGACATCCTGCGTGCGCTCGACGCCGGCGCGAGCGGCTACCTGCTGAAGGATGCCCCGGCGTCCGAGCTCTTCGCGGGGATCCGGGCCACGGCTCGCGGCGAGACGGTGCTCGCGCCGTCGGTCGCCGCCACCCTCGTGCGCCGCGCCGCATCGCCGGGGCCGGTCATCACCGAACGCGAGGTGGCCGTGCTCGAGCTGCTCGCGCAAGGCCTCGGGAACCGCGAGATGGCGCGCGTCCTGCTCGTGTCGGAGGCGACCGTCAAGTCGCACCTCTCGCACATCTACGCGAAGCTCGGCGTCGACACCCGCGCGGGCGCGGTCGCCGCCGCGATCGAGCGCCGCGTCATCCGTCGCTGAGCCTCGGTGTCCGCTGCGGGCCCCACCCGCGCTCCCGCCCCCACCTCGACGAGGTCACGCGTCCCTGCCGTGCGGAGCGCCATCGGCGTGCCGCTCGCGCTTGCGCACCTCGGGCACCGTGAGCTCGGGCACGGCGCGCTTCATGAACTCGTCGAAGTCGGGCACCGTGAACGCGGCGTAGCCGTGCTCGGGCGTGTAGAGCAGCCCCATGTCGATGAGCTCGGCCCGCGTCGGCCCGACCTGCGTCGACTCGCGACCCAGCACGCGCGCGACGTCGGCGGCCTTCTGCGGCTCGGGGCCGAGCTCGGCCATGGCCCGCAGGTATGCGGTCTGCAGGGGGGTCGCGCGATCGAGACGCACCCTGAAGAACGAGCTGTCGAGCTTCGCCTCATAGGCCTCCCGGGCGATCTCGACGTCGCTGCGGTGCACGCGGCCGGCGGTGGCGACGGCCCAGACCTGGTGCCCGAGCTCTTGAATGAAGTACGGGTAGCCCTGCGTGATCTGCATGGCGAGGTCGACCGCGTCGTCGTCGAAGACGACCCCCTCGACGCGGGCGGGCTCGGTGAGCGCCGCGCGCGCGTCGTCGCCGGCCAGCGAGCCGATCACGGGGAACGTGAAGAGCCGCTCGGCATAGGACTTGGCGTCGCCCGCGAGCTCGGCGATCTGCGGCAGCCCCGACCCGACGAAGACGATCGGCAGCCGGCGCTGCACCGTCTTGTGCACGGCCTGGATGAGGGCCTCGAGCTGGGTTCTGCCGAGGAACTGCACCTCGTCGATGAGAAGTGCGACGCCGCGGTGCTGCTCGTCGGCCGCCTCGCCGAGCGCCACGAAGACGTCGGTGAGGTCCATCGAGAGGTCGCCGTGGTCGCCCTCGCCCTCGGCGGGCGGCACGTCCCACGAGACGCTGAAGGTGCCCTTCTGGTCGACCGAGACCGCGAAGGCGCTGAGCACCTCGGCGGCTCGGCGTCCGCGCTCGGTCCACCGCGCGCGGGGTGACAGGCGCAGCAGCGCCGCCTTCAGCTGCGAGAACATCGTCTGCCGGAACCGGGCGTCGTCGTGCTTGCTCGCCTCGATCTCGACGACCTCCCACCCGGCCGCGCGCGCGATCTCGCCGAACCGGCCGAGCAGCACGGTCTTGCCGACGCCGCGCAGGCCGGTGACGATCATGGACTGCTCGGTCCGGTGTCGTTCGAGGCGGCCGAGCAGCACGGTGAAGGCCTCGATCAGGTCGTCCCGGCCGACGACGACCTCGGGGGCGGCACCCGCGTTCGGCGTGTACGGGTTGCTGATGCTGTCCATGCTCGCGAGTTTAGGAGTATTGGGGGAATTTATCGAGATTTCATAAAGTTGACTAAAAGCGACAACACCCGCCGATAGAATGGCCGGACGGAACACATGCGAACGCTGGGAGGCTGAATGATCGCCAGCCTCGCTGCGTTCGCGGTTCTCGCGCTCGTCACCCCCTACGCCACGAGGTTGCTCGGTCGCCGGGTCTTCGCCGTCATCGCGCTGCTGCCCGCCGCGGTGTTCGTGCTGCTGCTCGCGTGGCTGCCGGGCGTGCTCGCGGGAACACCCGTCGTCGAGACCGTGACGTGGATCCCCGCCCTCGACATCGCCCTGAGCTTCCGGCTCGACGCGCTCGCACTGCTGCTCGCGCTCATCGTCACCGGTATCGGCGCCCTCGTGCTGCTCTACTGCATGCGCTACTTCAGCGACGACGAGCCGGCGCTCGGGCGCTTCGCAGCCCTGCTCCTCGCCTTCGCGGGCGTCATGTTCGGGCTCGTCACCGCCGACGACGTCTACGTCATGTTCACGTTCTGGGAAGCCACGAGCGTGCTCTCGTACCTGCTCATCGGTCACTACACCGGCCGCAAAGAGAGCCGCGGTGCCGCTCTGCAGGCCCTCACCGTGACGACGTTCGGCGGGCTCGCGATGCTCGTCGGCCTCGTCATCCTGTCGGTCGCGGGCGGCACGACGTCGCTCGCCGAGCTCATCGCGAACCCGGTGACCGGCCCGGCGGGCGAGTGGGCGATCGCGCTCATCCTCATCGGGGCGGTGTCGAAGAGCGCCCTCGTGCCGTTCCACTTCTGGCTTCCGGCCGCGATGGCCGCGCCGACCCCGGTGAGCGCCTACCTGCACGCCGCCGCCATGGTCAAGGCGGGCGTCTACCTCGTCGCGCGCCTCGCCCCCGGCTTCGCCGAACTCGAGGTGTGGCATCCGATCGTCATCGGCCTCGGCGCGTTCACCATGCTCGTCGGCGGGTGGCGCGCGCTGCGGCAGTACGACCTCAAGCTGCTGCTCGCCTACGGCACGGTCAGCCAGCTGGGCTTCCTGGTCATGGTCACGGGCTTCGGCACGCGCGACGCGGCGCTCGCGGGCGTCGCGCTGCTGCTCGCGCACGCGCTCTTCAAGGCGGCCCTGTTCCTCGTCGTGGGCGTCGTCGACCATGCCGCCGGCACGCGCGACTGGCGGAAGCTCTCGGGGCTCGGGCGGCGCATGCCCGTCGTCGCGACGATCTCGATCGTCGCCGCCGCATCGATGGCGGGTGTGCCTCCGCTGCTCGGATTCGTCGCGAAGGAGGCGGTGTTCACGGCCGAGCTCGAGGCGGCCGCAGCGGGAGACGCCTGGGGCTGGGTCGCGCTCGCGGGCGCGTTCGTCGGCTCGGTACTCACCGTCGCGTACAGCGCGCGATTCCTGTGGGGCGCGTTCTTCACGCGAGCGGATGTCCCGGCCACGCCCCTGCACCGCGAGGGCGCGCTCATCGCGACCGCGCCGGCGCTGCTCGCCGCGGCGAGCGTCGTGTTCGCGTTCACGGTGCCCCTCATCGAGCCGCTGCTCGCCGCCTACGCCGACACCCTGCCCGGCGCCGACGAGTACCACCTCGCGCTGTGGCACGGGCTCGAACCGGCGCTCGCCCTGTCGGCCGCCGTGTTCGCGATCGCGGCACTGCTGATCTGGGGGCGCCAGCGGGTCGCCCGCATGCAGGCCGCGATGCCGCCCACCATCGACGCGGCACGCGGCTATCTCAGCATCGTCTCGGTCGTCGACCGCATCGCGGCCTGGGTCACGACGGCATTCCAGGTGCGCGGACTCACCGGCTACCTCGCGATCATCATGGCGGTCTTCATCGGCGGCCTCGGCAGCGCGGCGCTCATCAACCAGACCTGGCCCGACGGGGTGCGACTCTGGGACTACCCGGCGCAGCCGTTCATCGCGCTCGTGATGATCATCGCGGCGGTCGTCGCGGCCATCGTTCGTGCGCGGGTCACCTCGGTGCTGCTCGTGAGCGTCACCGGCTACGGGCTCGTGCTGCTGTTCGGCATGTCGGGCGCCCCCGACCTCGCCCTCACCCAGGCCCTCGTCGAGACGATCACCCTCGTCGTGTTCGTGCTCGTGCTGCGCCGCCTGCCGAAGCAGAGCGCCGCGCACCCCACGGCGCTCGGCCGCGTGACCCGCGTCGTCATCGGCGTGCTGGCGGGCCTCGTCATGGGCGTGATCGGCCTCGTGGCGCTCGGTGCCCGCATCGAACCGACCATCGCCGAGGGCCTTCCCGCGCTCGCGATCGAGGCGCACGGCACGAACATCGTGAACGTCATGCTCGTCGACATCCGCGCCTGGGACACCCTCGGGGAGATCTCGGTGCTCGTCGCCGTCGCCACGGGCGTCGCGAGCCTCATCTTCGTGTCGGGCCGCACCGGCGGCGCACCCCGCCTCGACGCGGGTGACGAGGGCGTGAACCGCCGCGACCGCCTGCAGCCGGTGCCCGAGCCGGCGTCGAGCATCCGTGCCGCGAAGCCGCGCCTCGCCGACGTCGAGCACGAGACGGATGCCGCGGCCGAGGCCGCCGGCACGCGCCAGACCTGGCTCCTCGCCGGGCGCACGCTGTCGCCCCGCAACCGCTCGATCCTCATCGAGGTGCTCGTGCGGCTGCTCTTCCACCCGGCGATCATCGTGTCGGTGTACCTGCTCTTCGTGGGCCACAACGCGCCGGGCGGCGGGTTCGCCGGCGGACTCCTCGCGGGCCTCGCGCTCGTGGCCCGCTACCTCGCGGGCGGACGGTACGAGCTCGGCGAGGCCGCCCCGGTCGACGCCGGGCGCCTGCTCGGCACGGGGCTCCTGCTCGCCGCAGGCACGGCGGCGTCGTCGCTCGTGTTCGGCCTCACTGTGTTCGAGTCGACGTGGTTCGAGGCTGACGTGCCGCTCCTCGGCCACCTGTCGATCGGCACCTCGACGCTCTTCGACATCGGCGTGTACCTCGTGGTCGTCGGGCTCGTGCTCGACATCCTCCGCTCGCTCGGCGCCGAGGTCGATCGTCACCAAGAGGAGTCCGAAGAGCCCGTCGGTCGGGTAACGACGGAGGAGCGCATCGAGACCCCGTCACCAGGTCTCGATACGGCGCTGCGCGCCTACTCGACCGACGACGGCGAGGTGCGCGCATGACCGCCTCGCTGACCCTCGTCATCCTCATGGCGGTGCTCTTCGGCGCCGGCATCTCGGTCATGCTCGAACGCAGCCTCACGCGCGTGCTCATCGGGTTCCTGCTCGTCGGCAACGCCGTGAACATCCTCATCTACCTCATGAGCGGCGCCCCCGGCCTCGCGCCGATCCTCTCCCAAGGGGTCGACGAGTCCGAGATCTCCGACGCGCTGCCGCAGGCGTTCGTGCTCACCGCGATCGTCATCAACCTCGGCATCACCGCCTTCATGCTCGCCCTCATCTACCGCTCGTGGTGGCTTGCCCGCCTCGGGCCGAAGGGCGACCTCGTCGACGACGAGGCCGAGCTCGCCGAAGACGCCGAAGAGGCCGCCGACCTCATCCGCTCCTCCGCCGCCGACGACGCCGCGATCCAGTCGATCATCGATGCGAGCGACGAGGAGTTCGACGAGGAGCTCGACGAGATGCTCGAGCGCGAGGCATCCGCTCGCGATGACGAGCACGACGACGAGGGGGCCCCACGATGACCGCCGCCCTCGTTCCCCTCGTGGTGCTGCTGCCGCTGCTCGGCGCCGCCACCACGCTCATCCTCGGCCGGTACCGTCGTGCCCAGATCGCCGTCGCCGTCGGCGTGCTGACCGCGGTCACCGCCATCGCGGCGGTGCTGCTCGTCATGGTCGACACGACCGGGCCGGCCGTCGTCTACATCGGCGGGTGGGAGGCCCCATGGGGCATCACCCTCGTCGTCGACCGGCTCTCGGCGATCATGCTGCTGATCTCGGCGATCATGCTCGTCGTCGTGCTCGTGTACTCCGTGGGCCAGGGCATCGCCGACCAGCATCGCGAGACGCCGGTGTCGATCTTCCACCCGAGCTACCTCATCCTCTCGGCGGGCGTCTTCAACGCGTTCATCGCCGGCGACCTGTTCAACCTCTACGTGGGATTCGAGATCCTGCTCGCCGCGAGTTACGTGCTGCTCACGCTCGGCGGCACCGGCGAGCGCATCCGCGCGGGCGTCACCTACATCATCACGAGCCTCGTGTCGTCGCTGTTCTTCCTCTCGGCGATCGCGCTCATCTACGGGGCGACGGGCACGGCGAACATCGCCCAGCTGTCGGTGCGCCTCGCCGAGCTGCCCGACGACGTACAGCTCATCCTGCACCTGCTGCTGCTCATCGCCTTCGGCATCAAGGCGGCCATTTTCCCGCTGTCGTTCTGGCTGCCCGACTCGTACCCGACCGCTCCCGCACCGGTCACCGCCGTGTTCGCCGGGTTGCTCACGAAGGTCGGTGTGTACGCGATCATCCGCACCGAGACGTCGATCTTCAGCGACAGCGACCTCTCGGGCCTGCTGCTCGTGATCGGCGGGCTCACGATGCTGATCGGCATCCTCGGTGCGCTGACCCAGGCCGACATCAAGCGTCTGCTGTCGTTCACGCTCGTGAGCCACATCGGGTACATGATCTTCGGCATCGGGCTCGCGAGCGTGCTCGGGCTCACCGCGACCATCTACTACGTCGTGCACCACATCACCGTGCAGACGGCGCTGTTCCTCACGACCGGCCTGATCGAGCGGTTCGGTGGGGCGACCTCGATCAACCGGCTCGCCGGCCTGCTCAAGGCCTCCCCGATCCTCGCCGTGCTGTTCTTCATCCCCGCGCTGAACCTCGGCGGCATTCCGCCGTTCTCGGGCTTCCTCGGCAAGGTGGGGCTGTTCGTCGCCGGGGCGCAGGGCACGGCCGCCGACGCCCCGTCGGGACCCGATTGGCTCATCTGGGTCGTCATCGGGGCGGGCGCCGCGACCTCGCTCATCACCCTGTACGCGCTCACCCGGTTCTGGAACATGGCCTTCTGGCGGCGGCGCGACGAGCTCGAGGGCTACGAGTCGGTGCTGCTCGGATCGGTGCTCGAGGCACCCGAAGGCGCCACGGTCACGGCGACGCGCACCACGCCCGTGCTCATGATCGTCGCGACCGCCACGCTCGTGATCGTCACCGTGTGCCTCACCGTGTTCGCGGGCCCGCTGTTCGACCTCGCGGGCCGGGCGGCCGAGGGACTCAGCGACCCGTCGATCTACGTCTCGCTCGTCTTCCCCGGGGGTGTGCGATGAGCGAGGCGACGCGCGAGATCTCGCGCTGGCGGTCGGTATGGCGGCAACTGCCCCTGCTCGTCGGCCTGCTCGTGCTGTGGCTGCTGCTCTGGGACCACATCGACGTGCTCACCGTCGTCACCGGCGTCGTGCTCGCCATCGCCGTGACCCGGGCGCTCTACCTGCCGCCCGTGCTGCTCAGCGGCCGCTTCAACCCGTGGCGCGGCCTGCTGCTCGGGCTGCGCATGATGTTCGACGTCACGATCGCGTCGCTGCAGGTCGCGGCATTCTCGCTCTGGCCCTGGTGGAAGCCGACGAATTCGATCATCGCCGTGCAGCTGCATACGCGCTCCGACCTCGTGACCACCCTCACGGCCGAGGCGATCTCGGTCGTCCCGGGCACGGTCGTCGTCGACATCGATCGCGAGCGCGGCCTGCTCTACCTGCACGCGCTCGGCACCCGAACGCAGGCCGACATCGACCGCACCTACGGCCACGTACTCGGCACCGAGGAACGCATCGTGCTGGCCATCGGCACGCACGAGCAGGCCGAGGTCGTGCGCGCCGAGCGGCGGGCTCGGCGCCTGAGCGGCGAGAAGTACGTCTCGAGAACCCACGACCGCGGCGCCGGGTCATCCGACCGCTCATCGAACGGAGGCGCATCGTGACCTTCCTCACCGTCGTCGGCATCATCGCCGCCGTCATGTTCGGCATCGGCGCCATCGCCGCGGTCTATCGCATCATCCGCGGCCCGTCGATCCTCGACCGGGCGCTCGCCACCGACGTGCTGCTCGCGATCGCGATGTGCGCACTCGGCGCCGAGATGGCGATCAACAAGCACACCGACACGCTCGTCGTGCTGCTCGTGCTCGCGATGTTCGCGGTCGTCGGCTCGATCTCGATCGCGCGGTTCATGGCGAAGCAGGATGCCTCATGAGCGCCGCCGAGATCGCGGATGTGACGCTGCGTGCACTCATCAGGAGCCTGCGATGAGCGCCGCCGAGATCGCGGATGTGACGCCGCGTGCACTCATCAGGAGCCTGCGATGAGCGCCGCCGAGATTGCGGTGGGGTTGCTCATCCTGGTGAGCGCCTTCCTCTCGATGGCGGCCGGCATCGGCATCGTGCGGTTCCCCGACGTGCTCACCCGGCTGCACGCGGCGACGAAGCCGCAGGTGCTCGGTCTCGCGACCGTGCTGCTCGCGATCGTGCTGCAAGTGCCGACGTGGGGCGTGCTGTCGACGACGGTGCTGGTTCTGACGTTCCAGCTGCTCACCCAGCCGATGACCGCGCACATGCTCGGACGCTCCGCCTACCGCACCGACCACGTGCGCCGCGACCTGCTCATCGAGGACGACCTCGGCGACGACATCGCCGCGCACGACCAGCAGGCCGGCACAACGCGCTGAGGGCGGTGTCGCCGGCCGGCCGACGTGGCGAGCGCCACGCGCGTCGTCATCCGGTGACGGGATCGTGCTGCCATTCGGCCGACGGCAGCTCCAGCCACGGAAGCTCGGTGCCCGGTGGGTACGGCGGTACCTGCGTCTGCCACGTGCTGTCGGGGATGTCGGGGTCGTTCGGAGTGAGCGAGCGCCGCTCGAACGCAGGCGTGCCGGTCGACAGCGGCGCGAACAGGCCCCTGACCTGCGAGAGCACCCCATCGGGAATCGCGCCCGCGAGACCGGCGGCGAGCACGAGGCGGGGATCGGCGCGCACGAGCTCCTCGGCGAGCGCGGGCGTCACCGACGCGCCAACGGGCAGGAGCCAGCCGCCCGCGGCGGCGATGGCCGGCCCGGCCGCGAGTGCGTCGGGGAAATCGAGTGACGTGGCGAGTCCGACCGTGTCGGCGGTCGCCGGGGCGCCGAGATCCCTCGCCACCCGCATGGCGGTCTCATACCGATCCACACCGCCCAGCCGGACCGTCTGGGGGGCGAGACCGGCGAGTTGATCGCGGACCCCGGAGGAGACCACGCCGCTCCCCCCGACGACGACGATGCGCTGCGGCCTGAGCCGCGCCAGCTCGGCCCGCGTCGCGGCGGGGAGGACAGTCGAGGCGGTGAGCAGCACGGGACCGCCGAGCTGCGCCGCCGCGGCGCCGGCGGAGAGCGCGTCGGGGAAGTTCGCACCCGTCGCGACGTAGGCGATGGGCACGTTCGCGGCGAACGTCGCCCTCGACAGCGCAGCGGCCGTCGCGTAGCGGTCGGGCCCCGACATCCGCACCGCCGGCACTCCCGCCGCGGCCGAGGCCGAGGCCATGACGGCATCCGACACGATCGCGCTGCCGCCGACGACGACGAGCTTGCTCGGCCGGAGCCTCGCGAGCTCGTCGAGCACTGCCTGTGGACTCGTCGATCGCGGTACGAGCAGCACCGGTCCGGTACCGCCGGTCGCGGCCGCGGCGGCGAGCGCGTCGGGGAAGTTCGCTCCGGTCGCGAGATATGCCGCCGGCACCGCTGCGCCGGACGGGAAGGCGTGCTTCGACAACTCCACCGCGGTGAGGTACCGATTCTGGCCGCCGACTCGCGTCGTCCCGGCATCGAGCGGCATGCCCGTGAATCGTGCGAGCAGGTTCGTGGTCATCGTCCGCACGCTCTGCTGCGCCGCCGGTCCGTCGCCGAGGAGACCGCGCGGGTAGCGCAGGGTGCCGGCGCTGAACACATGCGCGTCCGACGGGGCCTGGTAGAGCGTGGATTCCTGCAGACCGATGTTGTCTCCGCGGCGCGTGACGAACGTCGACCCGGCGAGCACCGCCTGCGTGGTGCCCGCCTTGAGCACCGGCCCCGGGAACTCCGGGAGGCGCCGATCCACCTCGATGCCGACGAGCATCGGGATGCGGGACCCGTTGCGCAGGCCCGTGCCGCGATAGAACCAGTGATCCGCCTGTTCGACGACCCAGGCATCGTCACCGCGTGTCATCCCGGTGGAGTCGTTCGTCGGCCACATCTGCCCGATGAGCGGCTGCTCCGGCCGCGGGATGTCTCGGAACAGCACCGTCCGCGACCCGTCCTTGACGGGATCCAGGTGGGCCTCCCGGTAGGAGACCATGGTGCGGTTCGGAGTCCCCGCCGACGACGGTTCGAGGCGCACCTGCCAGTAGACGTTGTTGGCACCGAGGAAGGCGATGTCGATTCCGGCATCGCGCGCCTGCTCGGCCGCCGTGAACATCTCCCGGGTCCAGTACTCGTCGTGGCCGACCGAGATGAGGGCCTCCTGCCCGGTGAGGAGGCCGGGGTCCGCGTGCAGGTCCATGTCGGTCGCGTAGGTGACGTCGAAGCCGCGCGACTCGGTGTACCGGATCGTGGGGGCGTCGTCGGTCATGACGGCGCCGGCGCCCGAGTCCGCGAACGGCCGGTCGAAGCTCGCCTTGACGGCCGACGGGAATCCGTTGAGGGTGATCGGCCCGAATGAGTTGTACGCGTAGAGGCTCTTGCCCGTCCTCCCGTCGTTCGGGTAGTTGTTGTATGCCTGCATGGTGAGCGTCGACTGCATGTGCACGAGCGCCCCCTGCCGGGCATCATCGCGCACGACGAACGACGCGTACGATTGCACGGTTCCCCGGGTCAGGACCACGACGTAGACACCGCTCGTCCAGTTCTGCTGCGTCTGCACGGTGAAGGCATTGCTCCACGGGCAGGTGATGAGGCCCGTCGGCATCTGGGTCACGCAGTTCGGCTGGGGCGACGCCGTGAACGTGCCCCTGGCCATCTCGCGTGCCCCGGTGCCCTGGTACCAGCCGAGTCGGTAGAGACGATAGCTCGCAGGACCGGCGGATGCCGCGTGGACGCGGATCGCCACTGTCGCGCCGTTGTCCACACTCGCCGCGGATGCATAGCCCTTGATGGCCTTCGTGGTGTCGTTGGCGACACTGTGGCCGGCCCAGGGGATGCGCCACGCGGTCGTGCCCGGGTGCCGGTTCTCGAGGACGATGGGGTTGACCTGCGGCGGCTCCGCTGCCGCAACCGCGGCGTGCACGGCGTTCGACTCTGCGGGGGATGCCGATCCCGACGCCGCGGACATGACGACGAGGACCGCCGCGAGGCCGAAGGCGAGCGGCACGCGCATGATGCCCTCCGAGGTGTCTTCGGTCGACTCGGATGTGCTCGTGCAACGGACGCACGGACACGAGAATTCCTCAATATTGTACGCCCGGGGTTGCTGGATCGCCCGCCGAACTCGGTTCGCGCCGATGGCGGAACCGGGGCCTCGACTCGCGCGGGGTCAGCCGCGGCCGGTGAACTCCGGCTTGCGCTTCTGCTGGAACGCGGCGAAGCCCTCGCGGTAGTCGGCCGTGTCGCAGAGCGCTGCCTGGGCGCGGTTCTCCTCGGCCATCGACGCCCAGAGCCCGAGGCGGTCGTCGCGGAGCGCGGCGACCAGGCGCTTCGACGCCACGAATGCCTGGGTCGCGCCGGTCGCCGCCCCTCGGGCCGCGGCACGGGTGGCATCCAACACCTCGTCGGCGGGGAAGACCTGCGAGAAGAGTCCGGCGGTGACGGCGTCGGCGCCCGACATGAGCCGACCGGTCACGATGAGGTCCATGGTGCGATGCGCGCCGAGACGCTCGACGAACAGGGCGTGCCCGCCCGAGTCGAGTGTCGCGCCGAGGTTCGCGAACGGCGAGCCGATCTTGGCGTTGTCGGCGACGTAGACGATGTCGCTCGCGATGAGCAGCCCGAGTCCGACGCCGAGGCACGCGCCATGCGCGACCGCGAACGTCGGCGCCGGGAACTCGGCCATGCGGTGCAACAGCGGCTCGACGATCCCGCCGAGGTACCCGAGCACGTCGTCGTCACGCGGGTCGACGCCCGAGATGTCGCGGCCTGCGCAGAATGCGCGCCCCTCGCCGCGAAGCACGAGCGAACGGATGTCGCCGGCCTGGGCCATCCGCTCGGCATCGGCATACGCGTCGCCCAACTCGGCGAGCGCCGCCGGATCGAGCGCATTGAGCTTCTCGGGCGCGTTCAGCACGACCTCGGCGACGCCGTCGGACACACTCAGTTCGATCATCGTTGATCCTCTCGTTCGCGACTGTCCCTCGCGCGATTCATGATGCCGAAAGTTTCCGTTCGCGCCGACTGTTTCCGTTGAACTCGTCGCACTCGGTGGAAACGGAAACACTCGGCGGGACGGGCGCGGCGGCGCGGACGCCGGGGAGGCGGGCCGGCACGGGCGGGCGGGTCATACGTCGTAGTCGACCACGACCCGGTCGGACTTGGGGTGCGACTGGCAGGTGAGCACGTATCCGCGCTCGAGCTCGTCGGGCTCGAGCGCGTAGTTCTCGGTCATCGCGACACTGCCCTCGAGGAGCCGCGCCCGGCACGTGCCGCAGACGCCACCGGCGCACGCGAACGGCACGTCGGGCCGGATGCGCAGCGCCGCGTTCAGGATCGACTCGTTCGCCGACACCGGGCTCTCGACGGTCGACGACTGCCCGTCGAGCGTGAACTCGATCGCGACCGTCGGCTCGCCCCGCTCGACCACGATGTGTCGCCCGTGACGCGGTTCGACGCGGTCGGCATCGGTCGTGAACAGCTCGTAGCGCACGTGGACCGGGTCGACGCCCTTCGCCGCGAGGGTGTCGCGGGCGAGCTGCACGAGCTCGAACGGTCCGCACAGGAACCATTCGTCGACCGTCTCGGGACGGATGAGCAGATCGAGCATCGTCTCGAGCTTCGGCGCGTCGATGCGCCCCGACAGCAGCGGCGCCGTGCGCTGCTCCCGCGAGAGCACGTGGTGCACCGCGAGCCGCGACGGGTAGCGGTCCTTCAGGTCGGCGAGCTCCTCGAGGAACATCACGTCGAGCGTCGACCGGTTCGTGTAGACGAGTTCGAACTCGGATGTCGCGGACCGGGCCAGCACCGTGTGGGCGAGCGCCATGAGCGGGGTGATGCCCGAGCCCGCGGCGATCCCGACGACGTGCTTGCCGTCGAGCGCGTCGAGGGTCGAGGTGAACGTGCCCTGCGGGCTCATCACGTCGAGCGTGTCGCCGGCCTTCAACTCGGAGGTGGCCCAGGTGGAGAAGACCCCGCCGAGGTCGCGCTTGATCGCGACCGAGATACGGCCTCGCTCGGGAGGCCGACAGATCGAGTAGCTGCGGCGTCGTTCGTGGCCTTCGAGTTCTGCGCGCAGCGCGACGTACTGGCCGGCCAGGTAGGTGTAATCGTCGGCGAGGGCCTCGGGCACCGCGAAGGTGACCTCGACGGCGTCGGCCGTGAGCGGCCGCACCTCGGCGACCTCGAGGGGGTGGAAGCGGGCGCGGTGGCGTTTGGCGACGTGTTCGCCGCCGACGGTCGACGCGAGGAACGCCTCGGCGACGGACGTGTCCGCCAGCCGGGCCGTCGATGCCGGGGACGCCGTCGACCCCAGGTTGCGCGCCGCCATCAGAGCACCTTGAAGTAGTCGAACGGCTCGAGGCAGTCGCGGCACTCGTAGAGCGCCTTGCACGACGTCGAGCCGAAGCGGGCGAGCTCCCGGGTGTTCAGCGAGTCGCAGCGGGGGCACTTCACCGCGAGCTGCACACGCACCGGCCCCGTGCCGCGTGCCGCAGCGAGTCCCGTCGGCGCCTGGATGCCGTAGCGGCGGAGCTTCTCCTTGCCCGCGTCGCTCATCCAGTCGGTCGTCCACGCGGGCGCGAGCACGAGGTCGACGCGCACGTCGTCGTAGCCGGCGTGCGTGAGGGCGAGCACGACGTCGTCTCGCATCGCCTCGAGCGCGGGACATCCGCTGTACGTGGGCGTCAGCCGCACGCGAACGGCGCCGTCATCGCCGACCTCGACCGAGCGCAACACGCCGAGGTCTTCGATCGTGAGGACCGGGATCTCGGGGTCGGTCACGGTCGCGGCGACCTGCCAGGCACGCAGCGCGGCCGGGTCGTCGGGCAGCGGTCGGGCGACGGATGCCTCTGCCACGGCCGCGGTCACCATGATGCCCCCGGGTGCTGGCGGGCGAGCACCTGCATCTCGGCGAGCAGCGGACCGAGGTGCTCGGTGTGGCTGCCGCGGCGACCGCCGCCCGACGCGATGAACGCCGTGCGGCCGGTCGGCAGTTCGAGCTCGGCCTCGGCGAGCACCGCGTCGATGACCTCGTCGAACGGCTCCCGAAGACGCGACGGCAGCACGGCGACGCCCTCGCTGGCGAGCCGCTCGACGAGTTCGTCGTCGTGGAAGAGCTCGTCGACGTACGGCCACGTGTCGGCAACCGCGGCGATCATGCGGCGGCGCGACTCGTCGGTGCCGCCGGCCAGGCGCAGCACCCACTGCGTCGCGTGGTCGCGATGGTAGTCGACCTCCTTCACGGACTTCGCCGCGATCGCCGCGAGCGTCGGGTCGGTCGACGCGCTGAGCTCGCCGTAGAGCTCGAACAGGTAGGTCGCGATGAAGAGCTGGCGGGCGATGGTGTGCGCGAAGTCGCCGTTGGGCTGCTCGAAGATCCACGCGTTGCGCCACTCGGGCTCGTCGCGCCAGTAGGCGAGGTCGTCTTCGCTGCGGCCGGTCGCGGTGCCGGCGTAGTGCAGCAGCGAGCGCGCATGCCCGATGAGGTCGAGGGCGATGTTGCCGAGCGCGACATCCTCTTCGAGTTCGGGGGCGCGGGCGATCCACATTCCGAGCTGCTGGGCGAGCACGAGGGCGTCGTCGCCGAGGCGCAGCGCGTACTCCGCGACATCCGCCGACGCGACCGCGCCATCGCCGGCCGCGCCGGCGCCCGCGAACTCATCGGCGAGCGCGAGCCGGTCGACCGACACGTCGCCGTGCACGTCCTCCGTCGATCGAGCAGCCGACGAAGGAGGCGTATCGAGATCCTCGTGCGGGGTCTCGATACGCGGCGCCTCCGGCGGCGCTACTCGACCGGCGTGTTGATCGCTCACAGGTGCTTCACCCCTTCGCTCTTCGTGTAGTACACGGCGTGCCGGTAGTTCTTGCCCGCAGGGCTCTCGAAGAAGGCGCCCTTCGCGTCGGGGTCGCTCGTCGTGATCGCATCCGCGGGCACGACCCAGATCGAGACGCCCTCGTTGCGCCGCGTGTACAGGTCGCGGGCGTTGCGCACGGCCATGTCGGAGTCGGGCGCGTGCAGCGACCCGACGTGCACGTGGCTGAGCCCGCGGTTGGCGCGCACGAAGACCTCCCACAGGGGCCAGGACTCGGTTCCCATCTCGCCGGGGGTGCTCATCGGTTCTCCTTGCTCGCGGTTTCGAGACGCTCGCTGCGCTCGCTCCTCAACCCACTCATGCCGCGCTCTTCAGGGCCTGCTTCCGGGCGTATTCGGCGGCGGCCTCGCGCACCCAGGCGCCGTCCTCATG
This sequence comes from Agromyces cavernae, assembly GCF_021044935.1. Classification (GTDB taxonomy): domain Bacteria; phylum Actinomycetota; class Actinomycetes; order Actinomycetales; family Microbacteriaceae; genus Agromyces; species Agromyces cavernae. The sequence goes on along the minus strand of NZ_JAJNMP010000001.1, from coordinate 769,333 downwards.
AGCTTCACGGCGACGACGCAGGCGCTCGGCGTTCGCGGGTCCGCGGCCCGCGAGCACCTCGTTGAACTCGGTCCAGTCGATCTCGCTCATGTCGTACTGCCCGGTCGCGTCGTTGAACCGCAGGTTCGGGTCGGGGAGCGTGACGCCGAGCACCTCGGCCTGCGGCACGAGCATGCCGACGAAGCGCTGGCGCAGGTCGTCGTTCGAGAAGCGCTTGATGTTCCACGCCATCGACTGCGCCGAGTTCGGCGACTGGTCGTCGGGCGGGCCGAACATCATGAGGCTCGGCCAGTACCAACGGTCCACGGCGCCCTGCGCCATCTCGCGCTGCGCCTCGGTGCCCTGCATGAGCTCGAGCAGGATCTCGAAGCCCTGCCGCTGGTGGAACGACTCCTCCTTGCAGATGCGCACCATCGCCCGGCCGTAGGGCCCGTACGAGGCACGGCACAGCGGCACCTGGTTGCAGATCGCGGCGCCGTCGACGAGCCAGCCGATGGCACCCATGTCGGCCCACGTGGGCGTCGTGTAGTTGAAGATCGAGGAGTAGCGGGCGCGGCCCTCGATGAGCTGGAGCATCATCTCCTCGCGCGTGATGCCGAGCGTCTGCGCCGCCGAGTAGAGGTAGAGCCCGTGGCCCGCCTCGTCTTGCACCTTGGCCATGAGGATGGCCTTGCGCTTGAGGCTCGGCGCGCGGGTGATCCAGTTCGACTCGGGCTGCATGCCGATGATCTCGGAGTGCGCGTGCTGGCTGATCTGGCGGATCAGCGTCTTGCGGTAGGCCTCGGGCATCCAGTCTCGAGGTTCGATGCGCGAGTCCTTGGCGATGAGGTCGTCGAACAGCGCCTGGGCCGCCTCGTCGCCGGACTGCTCGCCGCGGGCCGCACCGGCCACGCTGAGGTCTGCGGGTGAGGTCATCGTCGACTCCTGTGGTTCGCGGGATACGGCAGTCGGGACATCCGACATTACTAACCGATCGTTCAGTTAGTATATGCTCATTCCGAGTGCTGCAGCAACGGTGCTGTACTCGATGAGGAGCTTCGATGACTGATCCTGCGACCGACGCCGCGACGGCCGACCGCGAGTTGCCCTCGACGCGCCCCATGATGGATCGCGACCGCGCCTCGGCCGCGCTCGGCATGGTCGTCGAACGCGACGAGCCCGGCATCGCCGTCGTCTCGATGCGCGTGCGCGACGAGATGACGAACGGCTTCCACATCACGCACGGCGGGCTCGTGTTCGCCCTCGCCGACACGGCCTTCGCGATCGCCTGCAATGAAGACGACAACGTCACCGTCGCGGCAGGTGCCGACATCACCTTCCTCAAGTCCACGGTCGCCGGCCAGACCCTCACTGCGACTGCGGTTCGCCGCACACGAAGCGGCCGCACCGGACTCTACGACGTCACGGTGGTCGACGACGGCGGCGACGTGGTCGCCGAGTTCCGCGGCCGATCCCTCACCACCAACCGCACCACCTCCAGGCCGGTCGGCTGACGAGCTCATCGAGCGCATCGAGACCGTCCACCGCACACCACAGGAGCACCCGTGTCGACGAAGACCACCTCCCACGGCACCGCGTCGGGCCTCGCACCGGCCGCCTTCGACCAGCTCGACCCGGAAGAGCGGATGACCCGCGCCGAGGTCGAGGCGCTCCAGCTCGAGCGTCTCCAGCAGACCGTGCAGCACGCCTACGACAACGTGCCGCTCTACACCAGGAAGTTCGACGACGCGGGCGTGCACCCCCGCGACATCCGCTCGCTCGGCGACGTCGTGAGGCTCCCCTTCACGACGAAGAACGACCTGCGCGAGACCTACCCGTTCGGCATGTTCGCCGTGCCCATGGAGCAGGTCGCACGCATCCACGCCTCGAGCGGTACGACCGGGCGCCCGACCGTCGTCGGCTACACGAAGGGCGACTTGGAGCGGTGGGCGGCGCTCGTCGCCCGCTCGCTGCGGGCGAGCGGAATCCGCCGCGGGATGAAGGTGCACAACGCCTACGGCTACGGCCTGTTCACGGGTGGCCTTGGCGCGCACGCCGGCATCGAGGCGCTCGGCGCCACCGTCATCCCGATGTCGGGCGGGCAGACCGCGCGCCAGGTGCAGCTCATCCGCGACTTCGAGCCCGACGCCATCCTGTGCACGCCGAGCTACCTGCTCACGATCGCCGACGCCATGGTCGATCAGGGCATCGACCCGCGCTCGACCTCGCTGAAGGTGGCGGTGCTCGGCGCTGAGCCGTGGACGAACGAGATGCGGCACGAGCTCGAACAGCGCCTCGGCCTCGACGCGCTCGACATCTACGGCCTCAGCGAAGTCATGGGCCCCGGCGTCGGCAACGAATGCCTCGAGACGAAGGACGGCCCGCACATCTGGGAGGACCACTTCCTGCCCGAGATCATCGACGGCGACACCGGCGCGGTGCTCGCCGACGGCGAGATGGGCGAACTCGTGTTCACGTCGCTCACGAAAGAAGCGTTCCCGGTCATCCGATACCGCACGCGCGACCTCACGCGGCTGCTGCCGGGCACCGCGCGCCCCGGAATGCGTCGCATCGAGAAGATCACCGGCCGCAACGACGACATGATCATCCTGCGCGGCGTCAACCTCTTCCCGACCCAGATCGAAGAGCTCGTGCTCGGCATCGAGCAGCTCACGCCGTACTTCATCCTCGAGCTCTCGAAGGAGGGCCGGATGGACGCGCTGAAGGTGCGCATCGAGCGCCACCCCGACCTCTCGCGCGAGACCTGCGAGGCGGCCGCCGTCGTGCTCGCCGAGCGCATCAAGGTGCACGTCGGCTCGACGGTCGCCGTGCAGCTCGAAGAGCCCGGCACACTGCCTCGCAGCGAAGGCAAGTACAAGCGTGTCTACGACCTGCGCTCGCAGTGAGCGGATGCCACCGCCGCGGGTGTGCCGTGGCGACGGGCGTGCGCAGCGACCGGGGCGACGACGAAGCACGAGGCGCCGCCCGGGATCACTCCCGGACGGCGCCTCACCCTCTCAGGTGTCGGGGCTACCGGTCCGTCCCTCAGCGGGGCGGACCGGCAGCCTGGCTCAGTACCGCAGCTCGGCGAGGTTGCCGAGGCTGTTGCACGCCGAGGTGACCCCGTCCGGTCGGGGGCTGTCGTTCTCCACGTGCCCGTATTCGACGCCGCCGAGCGAGGCGTTCGCGAAGATCTCGGCGAAGTCGATCGTGCCCTCGCCCACGTCGCTGAAGGACCCGTCAGCGGCGCGGTCCTTCAGGTGCAGCAGCTCGAACCGGCCGGGGTAGGTCTGGAACAGCTCGACCGGGTCGGCCCCCCCGCTTACCGCCCAGTAGACGTCGAGCTCCATCGCGACCAGCTCGGGGTCCGTCTCGCGGACGAGGACTTCGTAGCCGGTGACCCCGTTCTCCTGGGCCCGGAACTCGGTCGCGTGGTTGTGGACGGCGACTTTGATGCCGTAGGGCGCCAGCTGCGCGCCGACCTCATTGAGGAACGCGGCCTCGCGGGAGAAGTCCGCAAGGGTCCAGTTGCCCCCGGGGGAGAAGCGGACGTACTCGGCGCCGTACGCCTGCGCGTCGGAAATGACGCCGGCCAGGTTGGTCTTGAGGTCGTTCAGGCTGATGCCGATGGACGGCACGTCGATCCCGACCGAGCTCGCCAGCTTCGCGAGCGTCTCTGCGGTGTTCCCGTGGTACCGCCCGACAGCCCCCGACATCTCGACGTTCTGGTAGCCGCAGCTCGCGAGGCCGGTGATGGTTCCCGCGGGGTCGGCCTGCATCTGGGTGCGGGTGGTGAAGGACGCGAGCCCGATCTTGCTCAGGTCGACCGAGCGCGTCCCGGTCACCGGGTGCGGCTTGCCCACCTCTGAGGCGGCCGCCGCACTGACGATGTCGGACTTCTCGGCGTTGGTGAGCACGCCCTCGCGGTTGAGCTCGTTGGTGACCCGGTTCACCGTGCTGAGGAACGTGCCGTGGTTCGCGAACGGGGCGCCCGCCATCACCTCGTCCATGATGGTGCAACCGTCGCCGGTGTCGTAGTTTGCGACACCGGAGGCTGCGCTGCCGGCGCCGAAGAAGACCGACGAGCTTGCCGAGTAGCCGTAGGCGCACGCGTCGGATTCCACCGCCACGGCCCCTGCAGGGACCAGCGGGATGGCGAGAGCGCCGATGGCGGCGGCTGCGAGAAGCCACCACCTCTTGCGCGTGGCGGTGCGTGCGGACATGTTGCGCTCCATGAGGTTGCCTCTCCGTCGAGGGGATTGGGATTGAACTGGCACAGACAGCGTGTGAGCGCCTCGATCAGGCGGTCAATGGGTTGCCGCGGGTTGCACGCAAGGGGTGGATGAAACGGTCGTAATGCGGTTAGCATGGCCACTCGATTGCGCAATCGGTTGCCTTCCGTTGCCGCGAACCGCCATGTCTCATGAGGCCGGGAGGTCGGATCAGTTGGAACCCCACAAGCACGACCGTACGATTCGCAGCATGCACTCCGACGATGAAGTCACCAGGGAGGATGCTCGGCGATCACCGACGATCTACGATGTCGCGGCTGCGGCCGGTGTGGCCTCGTCGACGGTCTCGCGTGCATTCTCCCGGCCCGGCCGGGTCCGAGCCGAGACGGCCGCACGAATCCATGAGGTCGCCCGCGAACTCGGCTATCGAACGAATCCGCTCGCGCGCGCGCTCCCGACCGGCCGAACCGCGCTGCTGGCACTGGTCGTCGCCGATCTGACGAATCCGTTCTTCTTCAAGATCATCCGCGGCGCGGAGAAGGCCGCATTGGAAGCGGGCTACACGCTCCTCGTCACCGACGTGCAGGAATCCGCGGAATCGGAGCGTCGTGCCCTCGATCGAGTCCTCCCCCTCGTCGAGGGGCTCGTCCTCGGGACGTCGCGGATGTCCGACACGGCCATCAGGATGGTGGCGAAGCAGCGCCCGACGGTCGTGCTCAACCGAGTCCTCTCCGACGTCCCGAGCATCGTGACCGACAACGCGCGGGGAATGCGCACGGTGGTCGAGCATCTCCATGGGCTCGACCACAAGATCCTCACCTACATCGCGGGGCCCGAAGCATCGTGGGCCGACGGCATGCGCTGGCGCGCGATGCGGGAGGTCGCGAGCGAGTACGGCCTGCGTGCACGCCGGATCGGCCCATTCGCCCCGACGGTCGCCGGCGGCCGCGCAGCGGCTCACGTGTTCGCGCAGCAGCGGACCACGGCCGCCGTCGCCTTCAACGACCTGATCGCGATCGGCATGATGCACGAGATCATGCGCATGGGCGGCCAGGTGCCCCGGGATGTGAGCATCGTGGGCTTCGACGACATCTTCGGCGCCGATTTCTGCGTCCCGCCGCTCACGACCGTCGCGTCGCCGCTGACCGACCTCGGTTGGCATGCCGTGCGCATGCTCACGGATCGGCTGAAGTCAGGGGCACCCGCCACGGCGGCAGCGGCGCGAACCCACCGGGTCAGGCCCGCGCTCCTTCCCGCCACCCTCGAGGTTCGCGACTCGACCCGGGAGCGTCGCGCGAGGCGTCCTGCGCTCTGGAGGTCCGACAAGGACCGGCTCGACACACTCGTCGGCTGACCCGACCCGTCTGGCGGCGGCTCCTCGGACACACAGTGGGCGCGCTGCGTGCACCGCCGTGCCCGCGTGCGCCGAGCCGACGCGCCGAGCCTTGCGGCAACCCGCGGCAACCGATTGCTCAGCGAAGTTCCATCGATCACACTCGGTGCAGCGATCCCCACCCGCATCGCAGGCAAGGCTCAGAGAGGAGCAGACCATGGCAGCGCCGCAGCAGACAGCACCAGGGCGAGCAGGTTCACCACAGGCGCAGGACGGCGCCTCCACCACCGCGATCGAGGCACTCGAGCGGCGCGGCAACCAGAGCAAGGCGCGCAAGTCCGCCCTCGCCCTGCTGTCGGCGAGCTGGCGGCCGGCGCTCGTGCTGGCGGGCCTGTTCGGGGTCTGGTGGCTGGTCACTGCCCTGGGGCTCGTACCGGCCTATCTGATTCCGTCACCCGCGGCCGTGTGGGACGTGTTCGTGGCCGAATGGCCGCAACTGCTCCAGCACACCATGGTCACGCTCCAAGAGACCGTCGTGGGCTTCGTGCTCGCCGCGATCCTGGGTGTCGTGACCGCCGTGATCATGGTGTACTCGCCGACTGCCGAGAAGTCGATCTACCCGTTGATCCTCTTCGCCCAGGTCATTCCGAAGATCGCCATCGCACCGATCCTCGTCGTGTGGTTCGGCTTCGGCATGGCTCCCAAGATCATCCTCGCCGTACTCATCGCCTTCTTCCCGGTCGTCGTTTCGGCCGTGGCAGGGCTTCGATCGGTAGACCCCGAACTCCTGGAGCTCTCGTCGACGATGGGAGCATCGCGCTGGAAGACCTTCCGCAAGATCCGATTCCCCACCTCGCTTCCGCACCTGATGTCGGGCCTGAAGGTGGCCGTCACCCTCGCCGTGACCGGTGCGGTGGTCGGTGAGTTCGTCGGCGCCGACCAAGGTCTCGGCTTCGTGCTGCTCCTCGCGAGCGGCAACCTCAACGCCCCCCTCCTGTTCGCCGTGCTCATCCTGATGTCGATCATCGGCATCGTGCTGTTCCTGCTCGTCGAACTCCTCGAACGCATCGTCATCCCCTGGCATGCGAGCCGGCGGAACAACCTCGTTCTCGCCGGTGGGTGACCCGGATCACCCTTCGTCCACCTGAAACCCACCACCGATCAACGGACAAATGCAGAGAGGCACTGTCATGAAGAACATCGCAAAGGCGATCGCCCCACTCGCGCTCGTCGCACTGGTAGCCACCGGCTGCGCGAGCGGCAACGCGAGCGAACCGCAGGCGGATGACGCGTCGAACGGACCCGGTGAGGTCGTCGACGTCACGCTGACGCTCAACTGGGTACCGTACGGCGAGCACGCTCCCTTCTACTACGGCGTGCAGGAGGGCTTCTTCGAAGACGAGGGCATCAACCTCACGATCCAGCCGGGCAACGGCTCCGGCAACACCATCCAGCAGGTCGCACAGGGAAACACCGACTTCGGCTGGGCCGATACCGCACCCCTGTTGAAGGGCATCGCCACCGGAATGCCGGTCAAGAGCGTGGGGGTCTATCTCCAGGACGGCCCAAGTTCGGTGCAGTTCTTCGCCGACCAGGGCATCTCCGAACCGTCCGACCTCGTCGGCAAGACCGTCGGCGGTACGCCTGGCGACGCGATGTACGGCACCTTCCCCGCCTGGCTCGAGCTGAACGGGGTCGACCCGGCCGACGTGACGGTCGTCAACGTCGACGCTTCTGGCAAGATCGCCGCCCTGATCGAGGGGCGCGTCGATGCGATCCAGGGCTTCTTCCACGACCAGTCGCCGACGATCACCGGGCAGACCGACAAGGAGATGGACAGCCTCAGGTTCGGCGATTTCGGCATGAACATCCTCGGGACCGGCCTGCTGACGCACAATGACACCATCGCCGAGGACCCCGAACTCGTCGCGGCCATGATGCGAGCGCTGGCGAAGTCGTTCACCGAAGCCCAGGCCGACCCCGAGGCTGCCGCCGCCGCCATGTTCCTGCTGGCCGAGCAGTCACCCGCGAGAGATGTCCTGATCGCACAGCAGGAGCTGACGTTCGGCCTGCTGGGCGACGGCACACCGGGCGTGAACACCGAGGAGCAGTGGACCGAGACGATCGAAGCCCTCAAGGAGAACACCGACTTCGCCGGCGAGGTCGACGTGCCGCTGTACTGGGCGTCGGACTTCGGAGCCGAATGATGATCGGCGCATCCGTGCTCGACCGGGAACCGGACGCGCACACCACCACGTCGCCCATCATCGAGGTCGAAGGCCTCACGCGCCGGTTCAGGTCCAAGCGCTCCGAGACCGTCGCGCTGCACGACGTCTCGCTGTCGGTGAACCAGGGCGAGTTCGTGACGATCGCCGGGCCGAGCGGCTGCGGCAAGTCGACGATGCTGAAGATCATCGCGGGGCTCGTGCCCGCCTCGGAGGGTTCCGTGAGCATCATGGGCGAGCCCGTGCGGGGCCCTCAGAAGCAGATCGGGTTCGCGTTCCAGCGGTCCGCCCTCCTCGAATGGCGAGGTGTGCGGAAGAACATCCTCCTCCAGGCCGAGATGCGGGGGATGGATCGCAAGCACGCGGCAGCCCGTGCCGACGAGCTCATCGAACTCACCGGACTCACGGGATTCGAACGGGCTCTGCCGCACGAGCTCTCGGGTGGCATGCAGCAGCGGGTCGCACTGTGCCGCGCGCTCCTGCACGAGCCGCGCATCCTGCTCATGGATGAACCGTTCGGTGCGCTCGACGCCCTGACCCGCGAGCAGATGAACGTCGAGATGAACCGCATCTGGCGTGAGACGGGAACGACGATCCTGCTCGTGACGCACTCGGTCGCCGAGGCCGTCTACCTGGGGAACCGAATCGTCGTGATGAGTCCTCGCCCCGGTCAGATCGTCGAGACGCTCGAACCGGGTCTGCCCGCCGAGCGCGAGTATGGACCCACGATGCAGGATCCGCGGTTCGCAGCAGCATCCGAGCGGATCCGAATCCTCTTGGGTGCGAGCCAGTCACACGACTGAGCAACGAGGCCGGATCCCCCCATCGAGGGGGTCCGGCCTCCGTGTGCCAGCGCGAAGCCGTCGTCCGTCGTGAGCGGACGACGGCCCGCGTGAATGATCAATCGGACGAATGCGAGTAGACATGTGGAAGTTGTCGGGGATCGCCGACGAGATCTCTGACGATCTCGTCGAGCAGTTCCGAGTCAGCCGGAGCCTCGGGTTGAGCTACGTAGAGCTCCGCAGCGCGTGGAACACCAACGTCCTCGACCTGAGCCACGACCAGCTCGCCGTCGTGCGATCCCAGCTGAAGCGTCACGGCCTGCGAGTGTCGAGCGTCGCGTCTCCGGTCGGGAAGATCTCGATCACCGACGAGATGGCGCCGGAGCTCGATCGCCTGCGTCGGGCGATCCACGTCGCGGAGTACCTCGACGCTCCCTACATCCGCATCTTCTCGTTCTCCCTTCCCGACGGATGCGACCCGGCGACGCATCGAGACGAGGTGATCACCCGGATGAAGGCGTTCGCCGAGGTCGGTGAGCAATCGGGAGTCGTCCTCCTGCATGAGAACGACAAGGGTCTCTACGGTGCGACCCCCGAGCGGTGCCTCGACATCATCGAATCGGTGAGGTCGGCCTTCCTCGCCCTCGCTTGGGATTCGGCGAACTTCGTTCGCGTCGGGCTGCGACCGTTCGACGACGGCTACGTGATGCTTCGCCCATATCTCGCCTACGTGCAGATCAAGGACGCCATCTTCGAATCCGGAACGGCCGTGCCGGCCGGTCGTGGTGACGGCCAGTTGCCCGAAACCGTCCGCGCCTTGAGCGACGACGGCTACGACGGCTTCCTGTCGCTCGAGCCGCACCTCGGCACGGCGTACCAGCTCGGAGGCCTCTCCGATCCCGAGCTCTTCGCGGTCGCGCACGGCGCTCTCAGGTCGCTCCTCGAGTCGGAAGGAATCTCGTACCGATGAGTCGTGAAGGTGGCAGCAACGGCAGCAACGGCCGCTCCCCCGAGCGGATCGGAATCGGCCTCATCGGCATGGGCAACATCGCCATCATGCACCTGCGTGCACTGAGCGAACTGCGACCGCACGTCGACGTGGTGGCGTACTCCGGAGGAACGGTGGAGCGCGCAACGGATGCCCTCGCCGAAACCGGCTGGGCACACACTGTTCGGCGATCGCCGAGCGAGCTGCTCCTCGACCCGGCGGTCGACGTCGTGGTGGTCTGCGCGCCGAGCGGCCACCACGGGGAGTTGACGATCCGCGCCCTCGAAGCGGGGAAGCACGTGGTCGTCGAGAAGCCGATGGCGACGTCGCTGCATGAGGCTCGAGCGATCGTCAGGCTCGCGGAGCTCACCGGGCTGGCGGTCTCGGTGATCTCGCAGCGCCGGTTCGAGCCGGAGTATCAACACCTGAAGCGCCTGCTCGACGCCGGCGAGCTCGGGCGGGTGCTGATCGCATCCGCGCACGTGCACTGGTACCGCGATGCGGGGTACTACGAAGCCGCCGCCTGGCGGAACTCCATGTCCGCAGGCGGCGGGTCCCTGATGAACCAGGGCGTTCACAGCGTCGACCTCATGCAGTGGCTCTGCGGGCCTGCCGCCACGGTCACCGCCCAGCTCGGAAACCTCGCTCGGGTGATGGATGCCGAAGACACCACGGTTGCGACCGTGGGGTTCGAGTCGGGTGCGCTCGGCATGATCAGCACGTCGACGGCGACCCGGCCAGGGGATCCGGCCACCATCAGCATTCATCTCAGTTCCGGCGTCGTCGAGCTCGGCCAGGGGGCGGTGCTGCGCTGGGATGTCGATGCGGCACCGCCGAAGTCGGCCGGTTCGATCGCCAGCGGAGCGTCAGACCCCCTGATGATCGGACACACCGGCCATCTTCGGCAGTGGGGGGACATCGTGCGAGCCATCGACGAGTCCCGGCCGCCCACGATCGACAGCGTCGAGGGACTGCGCACGGTTCGCCTGGTCAACGGGATCTACGAGGCCGCGCGGTCGCGACGTCAGGTCGACCTGGGACGCCTCTGATCGGACGGCGCCGCGGCACCCATCACCGGAATGCCCCTGATGCGCGCAGCTCGCCGGCCTGCAGCACGCTCCACGGGCTCAGCGCGAACGGAACGGCATCGGTGGCGCTGAGGAAGTCGGCGACGCTCGTCCAGCGCCACTCCATGACCTCGTCGGGCTCGGGTCGCGGGTCGGATCGCACCTGCGCGAAGTACACCGGGCACACCTCGTTCTCGACGATGCCGTCGGGGGCGACCGCGCGATAGCGGAACTCGGGCAGCACGAGCCGCAGCGACTCGACCTCGACGCCGAGCTCGAACCGCACCCGTCGTCGGATCGCGTCCTCGATGCCCTCGCCTGGGGCCGGATGGCCGCAGCACGAGTTCGTCCACACCCCGGGCCACGTGCGCTTGTCGAGGGAGCGGCGCGTGAGGAGCATCCGCCCCTCGGAATCGAACGCGTAGCACGAGAACGCGAGGTGCAGGGGGGTGTCGGTCGAGTGCACGCGCGACTTGTCCATCGTGCCGATCGGCGTGCCGTCGGGGTCGAGCAGCACGACCTGTTCGTCGGCGAGTGTCGCACTCATCGCGCGTACGCCGCGTCGTCGCGCGAGGGCGCCTCGATGCCGGCCGCCTGCAGCACGAGGTCGCGCACCCGCGCGGCGGGCACCGACTCGCCCACCGACTGCCAGAACGCGAGGTCGGGGTCGGAGCACAGCAGCAGCGGGGCGTCGTCGACCGCTCCGGGCAGGCGCCCGTGGGTGCCGCGAACCCACGACGGATCGAGCGGCACGACGTTCATCGCGTAGCGCAACCCGACCTTCTTCTTCAGCAGGCCGAGGCCGGCCTTCGCTTTCGCGAACCGGTCGGACGGGTCGAGGAACAGCTCGGCCGGGTCGTAGCCGGGCTTCCGGTGGATGTCGACGCCGCGGGCGAACTCGGGCGCGCGATCGTCGTCGAGCCAGTAGTAGTAGGTGAACCAGGCGCCCGGCTCGGCGATGACGACGAGTTCGCCCGATCGTTCGTGGTCGAGGCCGTAGCGTGCCTGCTGCTCGCGGTCGAGCACCTCGTCGACGCCGGGCAGCGCCTCGAGCACCTCGCGCGTGCGCGTGAGGTCGGCCGGGTCGGCGACGTACACGTGCGCGACCTGGTGGTCGGCCACCGCGAACGCTCGCGAGGTCCACGGGTCGAGCTGCTCGCGCCCGTCCTGCGTGTAGACCTCGAGCAGTCCCTCGCGGCGAAGCGTGCGATTGATGTCGACCGGCAGGTTCGCCGTCTCGATACCGTATTCGGCGACCGCGATCACGGTGACCCCGGCGGCGGCCGCATCGTCGAGCAGCGGCGCGAGCGCCGTGTCGAGCTCGGTGGCGGCCCGATCGGCGGCGGGTGACTCGGGCCCGAAGCGCTGCAGGTCGTAGTCGAGGTGCGGCAGGTAGGCCATGACGAGGTCGGAGCCCTGCTCGCGCATGATCCTGCGGGTCGCCTCGATGATCCAGCGGCTCGACGTGATCGAGGCGGTCGGTCCCCAGTACTGGAAGAGCGGGAACTCGCCGAGCGCGCCCGTGAGCTCGTCGTGCAGCGCCGGGGGGCGCACGTAGGCGTCGGGCGACTTGCGGCCGTCGGCGTGGTAGATCGGGCGAGGGGTCACGGTGATGTCGGTGCTCGCGCCCATCGCGTACCACCAGCCGATGTTCGCGGCGGTGAAGCCGGGCTGCGCGCGCCGCGCCGTCTCCCATACCTTCTCGCCCTGCACGAGGGCGTTGTGCTGACGCCAGAGGTGCACCTCGCCCACGTCGCGGAAGTACCAGCCGTTGCCGACGATGCCGTGCTGCGCGGGCGCGAGTCCCGTGAGCATCGTCGACTGCACGCTGCACGTGACGGCCGGGAGCACCGTGTCGAGCCGGGCGCGGGCACCCGACGCCGCGAGCGCCTGCAGGCGGGGCATGTGCGCGAGGGTGCGCGGGGTCAGCCCGACGACGTCGAGCAGCAGGGTCGAGGTCATCACGCCACCTCCGCGGGTTCGGATGTCGCAGCCACGGATGCCGCGGATTCGGATGTCGCAGGCACCGATGCCGCGAGCACAGGTTCGGGCACGGGACCGGCCGCCGCGTCGAGCAGGTGCTCGGACGCCCAGCGGAGCTCGCCCGCGATGCCCGCGACGAGGTCGTCGACGGGTTCGGGCAGCACGCTCCAGGTGTAGGTCTCGACGTCGAGGTGGGCCTCGTCGCCATGGGGCAGCTCGCGGACGGCGTCGAGGGCGGCGGTCAGCACCTCGGTCGTCGCGGTGATCGGCGCTCGAGGCGCGAGGTGCAGGGGCACGTGGAAGTGCACCCGCCACGGGCCATCCGTCGGCAGCGTCTCGAGCGCCTCGGGAAGGTCGTCGGCAGCGCTGACGGAGCCGTCGGGGCGCAACGCCCGCGTCTGGTGCAGGTAGCGCTGCTCGACGAACGCGGCCACCGCATCGCGGCTCGCCGGGTCTGCCGGGTGCTCGACGTGCAGCGCCGCCGATGCCTGTACCTTGACGACGCGCAGGCCCGCCGCGCCGATGCGTCGAACCGCGGCCACCGGGTCGGCGAACGAGACGGCGAGATGGCAGGTGTCGAGGCAGACGCCGACGAACTCGGGATCGATGCGGTCGACGCCGACCGCAGCATCCGCGCCGTCCGCGACGCGTGGTTCGAGCCATCCGACCACGTCCGCGACCGTGTCGAGCACGCAACCCGGCTCGGGCTCGATCGCCAGCCGCACCGTGCGGCCGGTCGCGTCGCGCAGCGCACGCAGCCGGCGCGCGACAGCGGCGAGCGCTTCGGTCGCCAGCCGGTCGTCGTCGGCCGTCCACGGCTCGCGCCACCCGAGCGGCAGCGTCGAGATGCTGCCGGCCCCGCCCTCGGGCAGCAGGTCGGCGAGCACCGCCGCGCAGTCGAGCGTGTGCTGCGCTCGAAGGGGGTCGGTCCAGTCGGGGCGGTAGACGTCGAGCTTCACGACCTCGGCGTGGAAGGCGCGGTAGGGGAAGGCGTTGATCGTGCGCAGCGTGAGCCCGTTGGCGTCGAGGCGCTCGCGCAGGCGCTGCCGGTCGTCGGCGTTCGCCGCGAGGCGCGCCGCGAGGTCGGCGGGCAGCCAGAGCCCCACGCCGAGTTCGTCGAGGCCCGCCGCGCGGCGCACCGGACCGGCGAACGCGTCGAGCTGGGCGAGCACCCCGTCGAGGTCCTCGGCGGGGTGCACGTTGGTGCAGTACGAGAGGAGCATCAGACTCGGGCTCCGCGCAGCACCGAGTTGCCCTCGAACGTGACCCCTGCGGCCGGCGGCTCGTGTTCGGCGAACCCCGGCACGGGGTCGAGGTGCAGCCGGCCGCTCTGCCCGTAGAAGGCGACGGGGTTCTGCCAGAGCACGACGTCGACGTCGTCTTCGGTGAAACCCGCCTCGAGCATCGCCCGCGCGGTCTTGCGGGTCTTCAGCGGGTCGGAGTTGCCCCAGTCGGCGGCCGAGTTCACGAGCACGCGCTCGGTGCCGAACTCCTGCAGGATCGCGACCATGCGCCGCTCGTCCATCTTGGTGTCGGGGTAGATCGAGAAGCCCATCCAGCAGCCGCTGTCGGCGACCGCGGCGACCGTCGTCTCGTTGAGGTGGTCGACCACGACGCGCTCGGGGGCGATGCCCGACTCACGCACGACGTCGAGGGTGCGCACCGTGCCCGCGGCCTTGTCGCGGTGCGGCGTGTGCACCATCGCCGGGAGCTCGAACGTGACGGCCAGGGCGATCTGCGCCGCGAAGACCTCATCCTCTTCGGCCGTCATCGAGTCGTAGCCGAGTTCGCCGACCGCGACGACGCCGTCTTTCGCGAGGTATCGCGGCAGCACGTCGAGCACCTCGCGACAACGGGCGTCGTTGGCCTCCTTCGGGTTGAGGCCGATCGTGCAGTGGTGGCGGATGCCGTACTGCGCCGCGCGGAACCGCTCCCAGCCGATCAGCGCGTCGAAGTAGTCGACGAAACTGCCCACGTTCGTGCGCGGCTGGCCGAGCCAGAACGACGGCTCGACCACGGCGCGAACGCCCGCCTCGTACATCGCGCGGTAGTCGTCGGTCGTGCGCGCGCTCATGTGGATGTGGGGGTCGAAGATTCGCATGGTCAGCCTCCCGGCGTCGGGGTCGTGGTGGTGGAGTGGGCGAGCCGCGTCATGTCGTCGTTGATCTCGCGGCCGGCGGCCCGGCGTTCGGCGACGAGCCCGGCGGCCATGCGGGCCAGCTCGTCGTCGGCACGGTCGTCGAGTCGTGCGACGACGTCGACGGGGATGCCCATGAAGAGCGCCTTCAGCACGCCGTGCCGCCACGCGTGGTCGTCGAGGTGGGCGCCGGCGAAGTCGCCGAGCGCCGCGGCGACGAGCCGGGTGTCGTTGGTGCGCAGGGCGTCGGCGACGAGTTCGAGCCCGGTGCTGACGACCGCCTGCGGCTGCTCGGGCGCGGCGTTCAGCCCGCGCAGCACGCCACGCCGCTCGGCGTCGTCGCCGTAGCGGTAGAGCTCGCCGAGCGCTGCCGCCGCGCCGTCGGGGGGCAGCGCGGCGAGCAGTGCGCCCACGAGCTGCTCGCGGGCGAGGTCGTCGGCCGTGCCGTGCCGAAGCCCGAGCGGGTCGGCCGCCGCATCGACCGGCTCGCGCCCGACCGCGCGCCCGGCGGCCGGGAAGAGCACCGCGATGCGTTGCGGCTCCGCGGCGATGTCGGTCACGGCGTTCGCCGTCCAGGGATGTGTCATCGTTCCTCCCAAGCCGTGCGCAGCGCACGCATGCTGCGCGTGGCGGCGCCCGGCGCGTCGTGCGAGTGGCGGGGCAGTTCGACCGCTGCCACACCGCGGTATCCGATCTCGTGCAGGGTCGTGAGCGCCGCGACCAGGTCGAGTCGTCCGTTGCCGAGTTCGAGGTGCTCGTGCACCCCCGGCAGCATGTCGTCGACCTGCACGTTGACGAGCAGGTCGCCCGCGCTGCGCAGGGCGCCGACGACGCCGTCGGGCTCGACCGCGACGCAATGACCGAGATCGACGGTGATGCCGAGCGCGTCGGGCGCGCCCAGTTCGTCGCGCAGGCGCAGCGCGTCGGCGACCGTCTCGACGAGCATCCCGGGCTCGGGCTCGAAGCCGAGCACGACCCCCGATGCCTCGGCATGGGCGACGACCTCGCGCATGCGATCGACGAGCAACTGCCAGGCATGGCCTCGCGACATCCCGTCGGGCACGACGCCCGACCACAGCGAGACGCAGTCGGCGCGCAGCACGACGGCGAGGTCGATCGCCCGGCGCAGGAACCGCATGCGCGCCCCGGCGTCGACGTCGACGAGGGTCGGGCGGTGCTTGACGAACGGATCGAGCAGGTATCGCGTGCCGGTCTCGACGACGACGCGCCAGCCGAGGTCGTCGAGCCGCTCACGCAGGCGGGCCGCCTGCTCGAAGGCGTCGTCGGCGAACGGGTCGAGGTGCGGATGACCCAGCGTGAGTGCGATCGCCCCGTAACCGGCCACCTCGAGCACCTCGACGGCGCGGTCGAGCGGGTGATCGGCGAATCCGTTGGTGCCGTATCCGAGCGCGAACCCGGCGCCGGGCAGCGGATGCCGCAGCGCGTCGATCGCGGAGGCCAGGGTGTCGCTCACGTGACATCACCCCGCGATCGCCGCGCCGAGAGTGCGCGGCGGGCGACGTCGACCCCGCCGAGCAGGGCGGCAGCACCGAGTGCGCCCGTGCGGGCGGTGAGGGTCGCCTGCAGCGGCACCATGGCGCCGATTCCGGACCGGGTCGCCGTGCGCACGTTCGCCGCCGAAGGATCGCCGAGGGTCTTCGCCTGGCTCGGCAGGGTCGTCGCGAGGTAGGCGGCCGCGCCGGCCACGGTGGCGAGCACCGAGACGATGCGGCGTGCCCGGCCGGACCCGTTCGGGGCGCGCCCGCGCGTGGTGCCGAGGCCGGCGACGGCCGCGACCGCGGTCGCGCCGGTGATCGCGAGGCCGGCTCGCGCAGTGCGCACCGAGCCGCCGTGCACCTCGCCACGCGACTGGGCGGTGACCCCGGCCGTGTGCAGTGCGACGGTCGCCGCCGCCGGCAGCGCCGCGCGCGCACCCCCGCCGCCCATGAGCACGTCGAGTCCGCGGCATGCCGCCATCGACAGGGGACCGGCCGCCGTGTCCTTCGCGACGGTGTTGTAGAGCACGATCGCGCCCACGAGCGGCGCGGCGACGCCGAGCGACCGGCGACCGCCGCCCGCGGCCGCGAGGCCGACGCCCACCGCCATGCACGCCGACGCGATGCCGAGCGCGCGCCGCGACGAGACCCGCCCCGACGGAATGGGCCGCTCGGGCCGCTCCACGGCGTCGAGCTCGCGATCGGCGTAGTCGTTCAGGGCCATCCCGCCGCTGTACAGGAAGACCGACGCGAGCGGCAGCAGCCACCGACGGGCGCCGAACCGGGCGCCGCCCGCGTGGCCGCCCGCGACGGTGTCGCCGAGCACCGTGAGCGCGGCGGGCGCGCGCACGAGCTCGAGGACGTCGCCGACGGTGGTCATCGCCCGAGCGCCTCGGAACGCCGCGCCGCCGTGGCTGCGGCGACGCCCTCGCCCGTCGCGTGCGCCCAGGCGTAGAGCTCGGCCGCCTGCTTCGAGAAGTCGTGCACGTCGCTGCCCCACGGGTCCTTGAAGAAGAAGCCGAGCTCGGGCACGACCCCGCGCACGCCGGCCTCTTCGGCCAGCGCCAGCAAGCGTGCGATGTCGAGGATCAGCGGTGCCGCGAGCATCGAGTCGTACGCGCTCCAGATGGTCTGCATCGTGATGCGCGACCCGAGGAAGCCCTCGGCGTGGATGTGGTCCCACGCGGTCTTGATGTCGCCGAGGTCGGGCACGTTGTCGATGTGCAGGGGTGCGACCACGTGCTCGCCCACGAGGCTGCGCAGACCGCGGGTCTTCGACGCGAGCTTGCTGCGCACCGCCTCGGGGTCGGCGAGGGTCGCGCCATCGCCGCCGCCGAGAAGGTTCGCCCCCGCCCACGAGTGCACGTGCATGCCGCGCGCGACGAACATCGGCGCGATCGCGGTGCGCAGCAGCGTCTCGCCGGTCTTGCCGTCCTGCCCGGCGAACGCGATGCCGCGCTCGTCGGCGAGCGCGTGGATCGCCGGCAGGGTGAGCCCGGCCGACGGCGTGAAGCACGCGTACGCGCTGCCCGACTCGATCGCGGCGAGGGCGGTGATCGCGCTCGCCGGCAGCGGGGCGCCGTCTGCGTCGGCGAGCACGGCCGCGAGCAGGTCGCGATCATGGAACTCGGGCCGATCGTCGGGGAGCGGCTCGGTCGACGTGACGTCGACGACCACGACCGTGCGCAGACCGTGGCGCTCGCGGAACCCGGAGATGTCGGCAGCGAGCCGGCGCACGGCCTCGGCCTGGGGCCCGTGGTGCCCCGCCGGGTCGTAGCCGGGCCGGATCTCGGCCTCGGCCTGCTCGAGACCCGCCCGCGCCGCCGAAACCAGGCGCGGCGGGATCATGCCCGCTTCGGCGAGTTGGTGCGCGCGCGTGGACAACGGGGTGCTGCTGATGTCGTGGCCGCCGAGCACGAGGTCGGCGAAGCGCGGGAGCGGGACGCCGACGAACTCGTCGCCTGCGGTCGTGCAGCCGGTGGGCGCCGCGAGCTCGTTCGCGATCACATGCAGGCCGACGGCGACCGTCGTGCCGATGGAGCCGCGCGCGCCGACGAGCCAGATGCCGACGCGGTCGTCGGACGGGCGGCTCGGAGCCTGCGCTTCGGTCGGTGGGGTGTCGAGCATGGTCACGTCGTTCCTCCAGGTGTCGTCGTTCATCGCCGCCGCCCTCGCATCGAACGAGCGAGGTCGGCCAGGTAGGTTGCCAGCGGCTCGGGCAGCGCCGTGTCGGCGAGTCGGATGCCCCGGCTCATGTACTCGTCGATCGTGCGCGCGACCGATTCGCGTGCGCCCGTGCGCAGCACGACCTCGCGCACGAGGTCGGCGTCGGCGTCGGTCGCGTCGGGCCGGCCGAGCACGGCGTCGAGCGTCGCACGGTCGGCGAAGCCGGCCCGTGCGTACGCGATGCGGATGTGCTCGGTGCGCTTGCCCTGCCGCACGTCCGAGAGCACCGACTTGCCGGTCGACTCGGTGGCGCCGAAGAGCCCGAGATCGTCGTCGGCGAGTTGGTATGCGATGCCGAGCGCGATGCCCACCTGGGTGAGGTTGCGCAGCGTCGCCTCGGATTCGCAGCCGGCCGCGACCGCGCCGAGGCGCAACGGGAGCACCACGCTGTAGGCGGCGGTCTTCAGTTCGGCGACGCGCAGGGGTGCGGCACGGTCGGGCGTGATCGTCTCGGACTGCACGTCGAGCAGCTCGCCGGCGATGGTGCGCTCGAGCTCGGTCGTCGCCTCGACCGCGAGGCGGTGGCGCACCGAGAGCGGGGCGGGCGCGTCGAGCAGCGCGAGCAGGGCCGCGTTGAGGGCGAGGTCGCCGGCGAGCAGGCCGGCGGCGATCGCCTGGCGCTCGGCCGCGGCGCCGTGGGTGCCCGCCGCGAGCGCGGCGTCGTGCGAGCGGCCGATCAGGTTCGGGGTGCCGTGCCGCACGCGATCGCCGTCGATGAGGTCGTCGTGCATGCAGAGGCCGAGGTGCAGCAGTTGCTGGGCGCCGGCGACGTCGGCGAGCAGCTGCCGATCGGCGCCGCCCATTCCGAGGTACGCCGCCGCGACGAGCCGAGGACGCATGTGCTTGCCGCCGTCGGAGGCCTCGGCGTCGTCGATGAGCCGGGTCACCGCGGGCCCGATGTCGGCGCACCGGGCGCGGACGTTCTGCCAGAGCGCCGAGGTCGCCGCGGCCGCGTGCACCGCGAACGCCTCGACGAGCGTCTCGAGACCATCGGGGCTCGCCGCCCGGGGGGCATTCGCCGACGGAACGGGCTCAGCGACCATCGCGATCGCCGGTTCTGGCTTCATGGTGCTCCTCCGTCGACGATGACTGGGCGATCGGCGCAGAAAGTGGAGCGCTGGAGGCCTCGCAATCGAGGCCGGCTCATCCTTCTGTCACTTCAGGTGGTAAAAGTCACGCTATCTCCGACGTAAGTCCTACGCAAGACCCGGCTCTTACGAGCTGCCATCGGTGTAAGCATCTCGGGCACGTCGGCCCGAGTCGGTGCGGCTGTGAGGCGGTGAGGCGGTGAGGCGGTGGTGAGGTCGACCGAAGCCGATCTCACCACCGCCGGTGGTCGCTCCCGGATCAGTCCATCGCGAAGAGCCTGACCACGAGTGTGCCGCCTAGCCCTGCCGGGTCTCGGTGACTTCGACCGACAGCCAGTCGCGCGTGCCCTGCGAGTCCGTCGCGATCAACCGCGCGGTGTAGGAGCCGGGCTGTGCGTAGGTGTGCGTCGCCGCAGCACCCTCAGCCGTCGTCCCATCGCCGAAGTCCCAGACGAGCGAGGTGATCTCGCGACCGTCGGGCGCGATCGCCG
This sequence comes from Agromyces cavernae, assembly GCF_021044935.1. GTDB lineage: Bacteria > Actinomycetota > Actinomycetes > Actinomycetales > Microbacteriaceae > Agromyces > Agromyces cavernae. Next base: position 749,306 of record NZ_JAJNMP010000001.1, on the reverse strand, counting down.
ACCCGTCGAAGCTGAACGACAGCGGGTTCGCAGCGTCAGCCGTCGCCGACGCGGAGACGACGGGCGCCGTCGCGTTCGCGACCCCTCGACCATCGAAGGTCAGCGTGTCGAGCTCCACCGACGAGTCCGAGCCGTTCGCGTTCGAGAACACGAGGAAGAGCTCGTTGGAACCGGGCGCCGCGTCGAGCTCCAGCGTCGGCGAGACGCGCGTGCCTGCCGCCGCGTCGACGACGACCGATCCCAGCGATGCCCCGGTCGGGCTGCCGACGCGGACGTCGATCGTGGTGGCCACGCTACCCGCGGTCGCACCGAACGTCAGCCGGTCGATGCCGCGGAGGTCGAGCGGACCGTACGACATCCAGTCGCCGTTGCCGATCCCTGTCACGACGCGTCCGCCGCGTGCGTTCGCACGGTCGACGACCTGCACGCCCTGCGAGTTCGTGGTGAACTCCGCGTCCTTGTCGCGTACCTGCAGGCGGATCAGCTGCTGGCCGGCCAACGGGATCGCTCCGAGGTCTTCGTAGCCCGCGCCGAGCGCCGGGTAGACGTTCTGGCCCGGCCCGTGATCGGCGGGATCGAGGAAGATCGCTCCCTCGCAGCCCTCGTAATTGTCGAGCGGGTGGGCGTGGGTGTCATGACCGAGCTGGGTGTTGACGGTGACGCGAGTGCAGTCGATCGTCCCGTCGGCCGTCGACCCGTCCTCGGCGTCGCTCACGTTCACGCGGTAGTCGAGCGTGTCGCCGAGTTCGGCGAACCCGCCGTCGACCGGTGCGTCGAAGCTCACGACCGGGCGCGTGTTGCCCGCCGTCACCTGGAAGGTCGTCACACCGAACGCGCCATCCGGGTCCCGCACGGTCAGCCGGGCACGGAACTGTCCCTCGTTCTCATACGTGAAGGTCGGTTCGGCGTCGGTCGAGTCGACCGTGCCGTCACCGTCGAGGTCCCATTCGTAGGTGAGCGCCAGACCATCGGGGCTGTGGCTCTCCTCGCCCGAGAAGTTCACCACGAGCGGCGTGGACCCCGACTCGACGTCCGCTGAGATCTGCGCCACCGGTCGGCGGCCGTTCTCGGTGTAGTCGATCCGGTAGATTCCGGCATTGGTGTTGGTGCTCCCACGGCCGGCGCCGCGACCCCTGCCGAAGTCGATGACGTACAGCGATCCGTCGGGTCCGAACTCCGCCTCGAATGGGGAGACGAAGGTCTGATCCTCGAGGAACGGGTCGATGTGCGTGACCTTGTTCTTCGGCTCGTCGACGGTGAGCACCTTGTAGAAGTTGCGCGAGTACTCGGAGACGATCCACTTGCCGTCGAACTCCTCGGGGAACTTCGTCTTGGACGGGTTCTCGGGGTCGAATCGGTAGACGGGGCCCGCCATGGGTGCGGCACCGCCCGAGGCCAGCTCGGGCCACTCCGCGGACACGCCGTATCCGTAGGCGACCTGCGGCTTCACGGCCTTCGGGAGCTTCGTCAGACCCGTGTTGTTCGGCGAGTCGTTCACCGGCTTGTCGCAGTCGAACAACGCACCCGACGTCCCGGTCGCGAAGTCGTAGTCGACATAGGGCTCGTTGTAGCCGTGGCAGTAGGGCCAGCCGTGGTTGCCGGGCTTGTCCATGCGGATGTACTCGACCATGCCCACCGGGCCGCGAAGCGGGTTCGCCGTTCGCGCGTCGGGGCCGTAGTCGCCGACCAGGACCGCGTTCGTCTCAGGGTCGACGGTGATCCGGAACGGGTTGCGGAATCCCATGCCGTAGATCTCCGCCCTCGTGCCCGGCCGGCCCTCCCCGAAGAGGTTTCCATCGGGGATCGTGTAGGTGCCGTCATCCTGGGGGGTGATGCGCAGCACCTTGCCGCGCAGGTCGTTGGTGTTGGCCGACGTGGCCTGCGCGTCGAACGCGCGACGACCGTCGCGCTCGTCGATCGGGGTGAACCCGCTCTGCTCGAAGGGGTCGGTGTTGTCTCCGGTGGCGACGTAGAGGTTGCCGTCGGGTCCCATGGCCAGCGAACCGCCCATGTGCGAGTTCGCGCGGCCTTCTCCGCGCCAGATGGTGAAGTCCAGAAGCCGCTTCTCGCTCGCGCGATCGATGGTGTCGTCGGGCCCGACGGTGAACCGTGAGAGATTCATCTTGAACTCGACGGGGTCGCTCCAGAGCAGGTAGATCCAGCCGTTCTCGACGAAGTCGTTGTCGAGCGTCATCCCCAGCAGTCCGTCGGACTGGGTGAGCAGGCTCAGCGGGTAGTCGAGATCGAGCGCCGTCGTGAGCCCGAGCGTCTCCTGGTCGAGGATCTGCACCTCACCGGTGCGCTGGATGTAGATCACCCGGCCGTCGTCGGCGACGTCGAGTTCGAACGGATCGGCGAGACCGTCGGTCTTCAGCGGGACCTTGTCGAAGCTTTCCGCAGCGGGAAGGTCGGAGTGACCCGGGTGCGCGTTGGCGGCGACCGGAGTCAGCCCGAACACCGCGAGACCGGCTACGGCGGCGGTGGCGAGCGTCACCCGCTTGCGCCTGTGTGTATTGCCGTTCAGATACATCAACACTCCCTCGTGTAGCAGCGGAATACAGAAACAACAGCGCCGCCCGGCAGCTCGAAACGAGGCGTCTCGAGGGCTGCCGGCCGACGCCCCTGCACCATAACCGGGGCTTGCTCGACGGCTCCAGAACTTGCCAAGCCTTGCCTCGGATCGCGCTGCGGAGCCCTCCGAGGCCGTGCGCGCACCGCGATTCGGTGAGTGGATGGAAGAATGAAGCCGATGTCCGAGAACGGAACGATGCGGCGGGGCCGCCCCGGCTACGACCAGCAGGGGATCCTCGACGTGGCCGTCGCCGCCTTCAACCAGTTCGGCTACGACGCGACGTCGATGGGGGTGCTCGCCGACCGGCTCGGGCTCTCGAAGTCGGCGATCTACCACCACTTCGCCTCGAAGGACGAGATCCTCGACCGCGCGCTCGACGCGGCGCTCGGCGCCCTCGAAGGCGTGCTGCGCGAAGCGGATGCCGCGACCGGGCCCGCCGCCGACCGCCTCGACCTCGTGCTGCGGGGCGCGGTGCACGTGCTCGTCGACAAGCTGCCCTACGTCACGCTGCTGCTGCGCGTGCGTGGCAACACCGAGGTCGAGCGGCGCGCACTCGCCCGCCGGCGCGCCTTCGACAAGGCCGTGACGGCGCTCGTCTCCGAGGCACAGACCGAGGGGTCGCTGCGCGGCGACATCGACGCGAGCGTCGTGTCGCGCCTCGCCTTCGGCATGATCAACTCGATCGTCGAGTGGTACCGGCCCGGCGGCCGTGAAGACGCCGATCGGCTCGCAGCCGACGTCGTCGCCGTCGCGCTCGACGGGCTGCGCACGCCCGCCTCGAATCGGGTGCAGGAGTTGCTCGGCTGAGACCAGGCGCGGCATCCTCGACTCACGGGTGCCGAGAACGCCCGAGACGAAGGGGGAACGTCATGATCGAACCGCTCGAGTACCTGCCCGCGGGCGTGATCGGATTCAGAGCCGTCGGCACGGTCGAGGCATCCGACTACCGCGACGTGCTCGACCCGGCCATCGACGCCGCGGTCGCCGGCCCTGACAGCGTCAACCTCGTCTTCGTGATGGGCGACGAGTTCGACCACGTCTCCTTCCCGGCGATGCTCGAGGACGCGAAGCTGATCCGCGTCCCCCACGAGGCGTGGGGGCGCGCGGCGTTCGTCACGAACCACGACGTGCTCGGCGCCGTCGCGACCGCGTTCGGCGGCCTCGTGCCGGGCGAGTTCCGCGTGTTCCCGCTCGAGAAGCAGGGCGAGGCGGTCGCCTGGGTCGCCGAGGGCGCCCGGTTGCACACGCGCTGACACCGTCCGCAGTCGGATGACCCGGGGTCCGAGTCATCCGCGGGCGCCCGTCGCGCGGCCGCGTCTCACCCGCCGTACGGCGTCTTCGGCCAGGTGATCTCCGAGAGCTTCGCCTGGCCGGCCACGCTCGGGTGGAAGTAGTCGAGGGTCGAGATGTGACTCGACGTGAAGGCGAAGGTCGCGACGACATTGCCGTCGAAGCGGCAGTTCGCGAAGGCCGCGCAGGCGCGCGCCAGAGCCGCGTTGTACTCGTTCACGCGTTGCTGCACGGCGTCGCGGCGCGTCGTGTCGGCGACTCTCGTGCTGGTGGGGTTGGCGAGCATCGACTGGCAGATCTTCGCCAGGCCCTAGATCAGTCGGGCGCTCGACTTGCCCTTGCTGAGCTCCCACATGCGCTTGAGGTTCGGGATCGACGCGACGAACACCGCAGCCGTCGGCAACCCGGTCGTGAGTTGCGTGAGGGCGGCGTTCACGTTCGCCTCGAACGTCGCGGTGGGGGTCATCTCCGACACCGTGCGCGTGCACGCGTCATTGGCGCCGATCTGCACCGTCACGTAGCCCACGCCCTGGGTCACGGCACGCTGCGCCTGCGCGGCGAGGCCGGCGGACTTCGCGGTCGAGACGGAGTCGTTGTACGTCACGAGCGTCGTCGCCCCGGCCGCTCGCAGGCGGCTCGCGTGCGAGTTCACCGAGGTCGCGGTACCGGTCGACCAGCTGTACTGGGGGCAGTCCCGGTAGCCGCAGGTGTCCATCGCCTGCGTGATCGAGTCGCCGATCGCGGCCATCGATGCGGGTGGCGGGGCGGGGGCGGCCTGCGCGGGAGCGGTGATGCCGAACGTCGCGATCAGTGCGATCGCGACGCCGACGGCGAGGGACATTCGACGGTGCGCGGATTCCACGATGCATCCTTCGATCGAAGCTGCGGTTGTGGGCGTCGGGCACAGGTCGGATGGATCGGGGCTCCTGCATCGGCGAGGCGACATGTCGTGCCGCTCGCCGGCCTGAGCCGCAGGGTACTGCCGGGCCGAGGCCCGGCACAAGGTTCCCGAACGGGGGGTGGGCGCCGGGCGCGGCTCACGCGGGCCGGGCGACCGCGGGGCCCTTCGCCCCGGCCGAGGGGCGCGACATCCGCTCGCTCGACTCACCCCATGCGCGACCCGAACGGGCCTCGGCACGCCGTTCGAGGGCGATGCGGCGCCGCTCGAGCCGCTGCGTCAGGCGCGCCTCATCGGCCGCTCGCAGGTGCGGGAAGGTGACTTCTGAGATCAACATGGCTGCTCCGGTTCGTCTCGTCCTGCACTCGAGACTCCTCCCTAAGGCGGCCGGCCGGCATCGGGCAGATGTCGTATTCCGTGGCGACGCGCGCGACTCAGCCCTCTGTCGCCGCGAGCGCCTCGGCCGGCTGCCCGGTCTTCGCGGCCGTGATGCGGCCGCGAAGCGTCAGCATGAGCAGCACGAACCCGGCCGTGATGATGATGTGGCCGAGGCCTGCGATACCCGCGATCATGCCGCCCGCCTGCTCACCGAGCACCGTGAGCGAACCGTGCCAGACCATCATCGCCGAGGTCAGCAGCACCCCCGCGTTGTAGACCCAGAAGAACCACCCGAACAGCGGGCTCGCCGACAGCGTGAAGACCTTCTCGAGTGCGAGCACGATGAGCAGCACGAGGAATCCGAGGGCGAGCAGATGCGTGTGCGCGACTGCGAGCTGCGTGGACTCCCCGGCAGGGAAGTCGCCTGCCTTCGTGAACTCGCGGTAGAACAGCCCCGCGCCGAGTCCCAGCACGAGATACACGGATGCCGCGGCGAACAGTCGATTCATGACATGATCCTTTCGTCGCGTCGAGCCTGTCTCACGCGCCCGTCGGCCGCATCAACCGAACGTTCGAGATGGGAATGAGCGGATGTCCCAAGCTGCTGTACCTCGTGTGAAGAAGCGCATCGGGTTCCTCTCGTTCGGCCACTGGCATCCGTCGCCCGAATCGGCGACGCGCACGGGCGCCGACGCCCTCGTGCAGTCCATCGAACTCGCGGTCGCCGCCGAGGAGCTCGGCATCGACGGCGCGTTCTACCGCGTGCACCACTTCGCCCGACAGCTCGCCTCGCCGTTCCCGTTGCTCGCCGCGATCGGCGCGCGCACGAGCCGCATCGAGATCGGCACCGGCGTCATCGACATGCGCTACGAGAACCCGCTCTACATGGCCGAAGAGGCCGCTGCGGCCGATCTCATCAGTGCCCACTCGGGCGGCGAGGGGCGTCTGCAGCTCGGCGTGAGCCGGGGCTCACCCGAACCGGCGCTGAACGGTGCGCACACCTTCGGGTTCGTGCCGCCCGAGGGGCAGACCGACGCCGACCTCGCGCGCGCCAAGACCGAGCTGTTCCGCGCCGCGATCACCGGCGCGGGCGTGGCGCCCGCCGATCCGAAGATGACCGGGTCGACCGGGCATCTGCCGATCCAGCCCCAGTCGCCCGGACTCGCCGACCGCATCTGGTGGGGCAGCGGCACGCGGGCGACCGCGCAGTGGACCGCCGAGCAGGGCATGAACCTCATGAGCTCGACCCTGCTCACCGAAGACACGGGCGTGCCGTTCGACGAGCTGCAGGCCGAGCAGATCCAGCTCTACCGCGAGGCATGGTCCGAGGCGGGCTGGGAGCGCACTCCGCGCATCTCGGTATCGCGCAGCGTCATTCCGCTCGTCACCGACCAGGACCGCGAGATCTTCGGCCCGCGTATGGCCGATGACACCAGGGACCAGGTCGGGTTCCTCGACGGAGGGCTCGCCCGCTTCGGCAAGAGCTACATCGGCGAGCCCGATGCGATCGCCGCCGAGCTCGCGCGGGATGCCGCGGTCGCGGCATCCGATACCCTCATCGTCACCGTGCCGAACCAGCTCGGCGTCGACTACAACACGCACCTGCTCGCCTCGATCGCCGAGCACGTGGGCCCGGCGATCGGCTGGGAGCCGGCATCGTCGGTCGAGTAGGCGCGCCGGCGCCGTATCGAGACCCCGTCCGCCCAGCCGCCTGTCGGTGGCGTCGGCAAGGGTAGGGGCATGACGCTCGCCGCACCGCCCGCCGATACCCGCGACGCCGCGCTCGCCGCGCTGCGCGACCTCGTCGGGCGCGACGACGCCGAGTTCCATGATGGGCAGTACGAGGCGATCGCGGCGCTCGTCGACGGGCGCCGCCGTACGCTCGTCGTGCAGCGCACCGGCTGGGGCAAGTCGGCCGTGTACTTCGTGGCGACGCTGCTGCTGCGCCGGCAGGGCGCCGGACCGACCGTGCTCGTCTCGCCGCTGCTCGCCCTCATGCGTGACCAGATCGCGGCCGCCGAGCGTGCGGGAGTGCGGGCCGTGGCGATCAATTCGACGAACCCGCACGAGTGGGCCGACGTGCTGGCACGACTCGACCGCGACGACGTCGACGTGCTGCTCGTCTCGCCCGAGCGCCTCAACAACCCGTCGTTCCGCGAGCAGCAACTGCCCTCGCTCGTGCGTCGCATCGGCATGCTCGTGGTCGACGAGGCGCATTGCATCAGCGATTGGGGCCACGACTTCCGCCCCGACTATCGCCGCCTGCGCGAGCTCATCGCGCGGATGCCGCCCGGGGTGCCGGTGCTCGCGACGACCGCGACGGCGAACAGCAGGGTGGTTGAAGACGTGGCCGAGCAACTCGGCGGCGAGGCATCCGAGGGCGCCGGCAGCGGGGCATCCGATCGCTTCACCGGCGACGCCGGGGTCCTCACGATCCGCGGGGCGCTGGCCCGCACCTCGCTGCGGCTCGGCGTGCTGCGCTTACCCGACTCCAAGGCGCGCCTCGGTTGGCTGCTGAGCCACCTCGGCGACCTGCCGGGTTCGGGCATCATCTATGCGCTGACCGTGTCGGCGGCCGAGAACACCGCCCGCCTGCTCCGCGAAGCGGGGCACGAGGTGCGCGCCTACACCGGCCAGACGCCCACCGAAGAGCGCGAGGAGTCCGAGGGGCTGCTCAAGCGCAACGAGGTCAAGGCACTCGTGGCGACGAGTGCGCTCGGCATGGGGTTCGACAAGCCCGACCTCGGCTTCGTGCTGCACCTCGGCGCCCCCTCGTCGCCGGTGGCCTACTACCAGCAGGTCGGGCGTGCAGGCCGCGCAACCGAGAACGCCGATGTGCTGCTCCTGCCCGGCACCGAGGATCCCGACATCTGGCGGTATTTCGCGACCGCCTCGATGCCCGACCGCGAGCGTGCCGAGCGCGTCATCGACGCACTCGAGCTCGAGCGCCCGACGTCGACCCCCGCGCTCGAGGCCCTCGTCGACATCCGGCGCACGCCCCTCGAGCTGCTGCTCAAGGTGCTCGATGTCGACGGGGCCGTTCGGCGCGTGCAGGGCGGCTGGGTCGCCACCGGCGAGCCGTGGGTCTACGACGCCGAGCGCTATGAGCGCATCGCGGCGGCGCGCATCGCCGAGCAGCAGCACATGATCGACTACGAGCGCACCGACGGCTGCCGCATGGAGTTCCTGCAGCGTTCGCTCGACGACGCGACGGCGGCTCCCTGCGGCCGTTGCGACAACTGCGCAGGTGCCTGGTACCCCACGGATGTCGCGGCCGAAGCCGCCGCAACAGCCTCGGGCGCCCTCGACCGGGTGGGTGCTCCCGTCGAGCCGCGGGCGCAGTGGCCGACCGGCGTCGACCGGCTCGGCGTGAGCGTGAAGGGGCGGATCCCCGCTGACGAGCGACCCGCCGAGGGGCGTGCGCTCGCCCGACTCACCGACCTCGGCTGGGGCAACGCCCTGCGTGAGATCTTCGCGCCCGGCGCCGCCGATGTCCCAGTATCGCCGGCAGTGCTCGCCGCGTGCGTGCGCGTGCTGGCCGACTGGCGCTGGGATGAGCGGCCCGTTGCGATTGTGGCGATGCCGTCGCGCTCGCGGCCCATGCTCGTCGATTCGCTCGCCCGGGGCCTCGCCGACGTCGGGCGACTGCCCTACCTCGGGGCGATGGTGACCGACGACGACAGGCCCCGCGGGGAGCCCGGCGGCAACAGCGCCTACCGCCTCGCCCAGGTGTGGGGCCGGTTCTCGGCCGACGGGCTCGATCTGCCCGACGGTCCGGTGCTGCTCGTCGACGACCTCGCGGACAGCCGCTGGACCCTCACGGTCGCTGCGCGCGAGTTGCGCCGGGCAGGTGCAACCGACGTGCTCCCGTTCGTGCTCGCACTGCGCGGGTGACTTGAGGTTTCCTCGCGATTTGTTCCCGGCGCCGCGCTCCCAGGTGTAACCTGCGGAGTGGCGTGAGAGACCCCTACGGCGCGACGCACGTCCTGCGACGACCCTGACCACGTCGCTGGATGCGCCGAGGATGGAAACCCGATTCCGCCCGTCGCCCCGCAGAGGCCGTCCGGCCACCCGGCCGGACGAAACTGCGAACCCCGGAGGCGAAAATGCCCCACCACACGAAACACTTCGTTGCACGTGCCCTGATTGCCGCAGCCGCGACGCTCGGCATCGTGTTCGTTCAGGCCGCACCGGCATCGGCCACCGTGCACGAGATCGTGGCCCAATGGTGCTCCGGCAAGGGAGAGCTCGCCCCACCCGGGATCACCGGTGGCAGCAAGGCGAACAATTTCGCGAAGCCGCTCTTCGCCTCCGGGTTCATCTCAGAGGACCTCGTCCCGTTCACCGGGGATGCAGGGCCCGGGTTGCTCATCGAGTTCAACTACGACAATCCGAACTCGAAGGTCGTCGGAACCGGCGTATTCGTCGTCATCGACCCCTCCGGCCCGATCTACCTCGAACTGATCGAGCCCGACCCCAACTTCCCGGCCTTCAAGGCCTGCCCGAAGTTGGCGACCGGCTGACTGGTCTGCGCCCGACGCACGTCAACGCCCACGCACGTCAGCGCGAGGCGGTCGCCGGCGCGAGCTCCTTCGCCACGAGCGTGAGCACGTCGTAGGTCGCCACGATCTCGTCGTCCTGGTTCTTCAGCACGGCGTCCCAGCGCACCTCGCCGTACTCGTCGGTCTCGCGAGGGGTGATCTGCTTGGCGGTGAGCTCGACGCGGATCGAGTCGCCGGGCGACACCGGGGTGATGAAGCGCAGGTTCTCGAGGCCGTAGTTCGCGAGGACCGGACCGGGCGCGGCATCGACGAACAAGCCGGCCGCCCACGAGACGAGCAGGTAGCCGTGCGCGACGCGACCGGGGAAGAACGGGTTCGCGGCGGCGGCCTCCTCGTCCATGTGCGCGTAGAACGTGTCGCCCGTGAACCCGGCGAACGTCTCGATGTCGTCGAGGGTCACGGTGCGCGCGGCGCTCACCACCTGGTCACCGAGGCGCAGTTCGGCGAGCGACTTGCGGAACGGGTGCGGCTCGCCCACCGCGGCATGCGGCCGAGCGGATGCCCCGGCGTGCCACACACCGGTGAGCGCCGTGAGCATCTCGGGCGAACCCTGCACGGCGGTGCGCTGCATGTGATGCAGCACCGCGCGGATGCCGCCGAGCTCCTCACCGCCGCCGGCCCGGCCCGGCCCGCCGTGCACGAGGTTCGGCAGCGGCGACCCGTGACCCGTCGAAGAGCGGGCGTCGTCGCGGTCGAGGAAGAGCACGCGGCCGTTGTAGGCGGAGATGCCGGCCGCGAGTTCCACCGCGACCTGCGGGTCGTGCGTCGCCACGCTCGTGACGAGCGATCCTCCGCCGCGCGCGACGAGCGCGGTCGCATCGGCGAGCGAGTCGTACCCGATGATCGACGCGACCGGGCCGAACGCCTCGACCTCGTGCAGGGCGGGGCTCGAGGCGTCGGCGAAGCGCAGCAGCATCGGTGCGACGAACGCGCCGTCGGCGGCGGCGCCGGTCGATCCGTCGGCGAGGGTCACGGCCGGGACATCCGTCGACCCGATCACGAGCTCGCCACCTGCCTGCTGCAGCCGCCCGACCTGGCGCAGCACCTCGTCGCGCTGCACGGTCGAGGCGAGCGGGCCCATCGTGACACCCTCGGCGCGCGGGTCGCCGACGACGACGCGTTCGGCGATGCGGGCGCGCACCGCGTCGATCACGGCGTCGACGGATGCCTCGGGCACGATCGCTCGGCGGATCGCGGTGCACTTCTGGCCGGCCTTGGTGGTCATCTCGACGACGAGCTGCTTCACGTAGGCGTCGAACTCGGGGGTGCCGGCGACCGCATCCGTGCCGAGCACGCTCGCGTTGATCGAGTCGGTCTCACTCGTGAACCGCACCCCGCCGGTCTGCACGGAGTCGTTCGCGCGCAATCTCTCGGCTGTGGAAGCGGAGCCGGTGAACGCCACGAGGTCGCCGAGCCTCAGGTGGTCGAACAGGTCGGGCACACTGCCCGACACGAGCTGCAGCGATCCCTCGGGCAGCAGCCCCGACTCGACGAGGATGCGCACCATCGCCTCGGCGAGGTAGCCCGTCGGCGTCGCGGGCTTCACGACCGTGGGGACGCCGGCGAGGAACGCGGGTGCGAGCTTCTCGAGCGACCCCCACACCGGGAAGTTGAACGCGTTGATCTGCACGGCCACGCCGGGCAGGCGGGTGTAGATATGCCGTCCGAGGAATGAGCCGTCCTTCGAGAGGTTCTCGACGGCGCCGTCGACATAGACCTTGGCATTGGGCATCTCACGGCGGCCCTTGCCCGAGTAGGTGAAGAGCACGCCGATGCCGCCGTCGATGTCGACCCACGAGTCCTGCTTGGTCGCACCGGTGCGGCTCGACAGCTCGTACAGTTCGGCCTTGCGCTCGGTGAGGGCCAGGGCCATCTGCTTGAGCAGCACCGCCCGCTGGTGGAACGTCAGCGCGCCGAGGCTCGCCTGCCCCACCGTGCGGGCGTACTCGAGCGCGGCGCCGAGGTCGAGTCCCTCGGTCGACACCAGGGCGATCACCTCGCCCGTGGACGCGTCGCGCACCTCGGTCGCGCTTGCTGCGGCCGCCGCATCCGGCGCCCACCACTGCCCGTTCACGTAGCTCGGGAGGATCTCGGTCATCTGGGTTCCCTTCATTGCGCGTCCCATGTGTAGAAGCCCTCGCCGGTCTTGCGACCGAGCCTGCCCTCGGCGACCATGCGGCGCAGCAGTGCGGGCGGCGCGAACCGCTCGCCGAGCGTCGAGGCGAGGTACTCGGCGATGCCGAGCCGAACGTCGAGTCCGACGATGTCGGTGAGCCGCAGCGGCCCGACCGGATGCTTGTACCCGAGCGTCATCGCCGCGTCGATGTCCTCGGCCGACGCGACGCCGTCTTCGAGCATGCGGATCGCCTCGAGCCCGAGCGCGACTCCCAGCCGCGACGACGCGAATCCGGGAGCGTCGGCGACGACGATGGGCGTCTTGCCGATCGCCCGCACCCACTCGCGCGCGTCGTCGACGAGCGAAGCGGCGGAAGCCCCGCCCCGCACGATCTCGACGAGCGTCGACGCGGGCACGGGGTTGAAGAAGTGCATCCCGAGGAACCGGTCGGGGCGATCGAGCAGGGCGGCGAGCTGGTCGATCGAGATCGACGAGGTGTTCGAGGCGAGCGCCGCGCCGGGCGCGAGCACCGACTCGACGCGCGTGAGGGCGTCGATCTTCAGCTCGAGGTCTTCGGGCACGGCCTCGACCACGAGGTCGCAGCGGGCGAAGTCGCTGACGGCCGTGCTCGTCGCGAAGCGAGAGGCGAGCGTCACGGCGTCGTCGTCGGCGGTGCCGCGCGCGATCGACGCCTCGACCGACTCCCGTACCCGCGTCGCCGCGGCGCCGGCAGCGGCGGCGTCCCGCTCGACGACGGTGACCCGCGATCCGGCGAGCAGGAACGCGTGCGCGATGCCCGCGCCCATGCGCCCGCCGCCGAGCACGCCGACGTCTGCCGGGGCGCCGGTCGCGGGTCTCGAGACGCGTCCTCCTTCGTCGGGCGCTCCTCGACCGACGGGGTGCTCGCTCACTTCTGCTTCCTCTCGAGGAACTCGGTCATGCGCCGCATCTTCTCGGGGCTCTCGAACAGCACGGCCTGCTCGTCGAGGTCGACGGCGGGGTGCGCGGCTCGCGGCGCCCGCATCACGCGCTTGGTCGCGATCGTCGCGGCGCGGTCGTTGCGGCCGATGCGATCGGCGATGGCGTGCGCGGCGGGCAGCAGTTCGTCGGCGGGGTGCAGTTCGCTCACGAGCCCGATCTCGTGCGCCTCGGCGGCTCCGATGGTGCGCCCGGTGAGCAGCAGTTCGGCCGCGCGGGCCTCGCCGACGATCTCGCGCAGCCGCCAGCTCGCTCCGGCGGCGGCGATGATCCCGAGCCCGGGCTCGGGGTTCCCGATCTTGAGCGCGGGCGTGGCGATGCGGATGTCGGCCGCGTACGCGAGCTCGGCGCCGCCGCCGAGCGCGTATCCGTCGAGGGCGGCGATGACGGGCATCGGCAGTTCGGCCACGCGAATGAACGCCTGTGCGTTGATGCCTCGGCGCGCGTCATCCGCTCGCCGTTCGCGCAACTGGGCGATGTCGGCACCCGACGCGAAGACGCCGCCCGCGCCCGTGAGGATGAGCGTGCGCGGGATCGCCTCGAGTTCGGCGCACAGCACGTGCAGCGCGTCGATCGTGGCCTGGTCGATCGCGTTGCGCACGGCGGGCCGGTTGAGGGTCGCCACGACGCGGTCGTCGCGCCGCTCGACGAGCAGCTGGGTCTCGCCCATCACACGCGCTCCACGATGAGCGCCGTGCCGTGACGAGCGCAGCCCGACGCCGACGCACATGGTCGCTGGCCGCCCATCACACGCGCTCCACGATGAGCGCCGTGCCCTGGCCGACGCCGACGCACATGGTCGCCAGGCCGTAGCGCGACTGCTCGCGTTCCATGCGTCCGAGCAGGGTCACGACGAGTCGCGATCCGGACGAGCCGAGCGGATGTCCCAGCGCGATCGCTCCCCCGTCGGCGTTCACCCGTTCGGGGTCGAGCCCGAGGCGGCGCATCGACGCGATCGATTGGGTGGCGAACGCCTCGTTGAGCTCGACCGAGCCGATGTCGTCGAGGTCGATGCCTGCGCGCTCGAGCGCCTTCTCGCTGGCGGGCACGGGCCCGAGTCCCATGATCTCGGGAGCGAGCCCGGCCGACGAACCGACGACGACGCGGGCGCGCGGTGTGAGCCCGTAGCGCTCGACGGCGGCGGCGCTCGCGACGAGGATCGCCGAGGCGCCGTCGTTCAGTGCGCTCGAGTTGCCGGCGGTGACGACGGATCCGCCGTGCACGACCGGACGCAGCCCGGCGAGCACCTCGAGCGTGGTCTCGGGCCGCGGCCCCTCGTCGACGAGCACCTCGCCGCGATGGGTCGGCACCCCCACGATCTCGGCCTCGAAACGGCCCCCCGCGATCGCGGCGACCGCCTTCTGCTGCGAGCGCAGCGCGAACGCGTCGGCCTCGTCTCGTGTGATGCCGTCGACGCGGGCGACCTCTTCGGCGGTCTCGGGCATCGAGAACGTCGCCTTGTCGCGGGCGACGAGCTTCGGGTTGGGGAACCGCCAGCCGATCGACGTGTCGAACGCCGCACCCGGGCGCCCCCACGCCTTCTCGGGTTTCGCCTGCACCCAGGGGGCACGGGTCATCGACTCGACGCCGCCGGCGATGATGAGGTCGGCGTCACCGGCGCGGATCGCCTGGGCGGCCATCGTGATCGCCGACATGCCCGACGCGCAGAGCCGGTTCACGGTGATGCCGGGCACCTCGTCGGGCAGCCCGGCGAGCAGCACCGACATGCGCGCGACGTTGCGGTTGTCTTCGCCGGCCTGGTTGGCGCCGCCGAGGATGACCTCGTCGATCGCCCCGAGCTCACCGGCCTGGTCGAGCCCGGTGCGCCGCACCAGTTCGCCCACGACGAGGGCGGCGAGGTCGTCGGGCCGCACGCCCGCGAGCGCGCCGCCGTAGCGCCCGACCGGGGTGCGCACTCCGCTCACGAGGTAGGCCTCTGCCATGGTTCTCACTCCTGACCGCACTGTCTGTGGAACGCTGCTCCCAGCGTAGGCAGGAGTCCGCGGCATCCGCACGGTCGAAATTCCTGACCGACCGTTCAGGTAGTAATTATGGCAAACGGATGTCCCGTGCGCCACCCGGCGGCCGCGAGCTCAGCGATCGGGCGCCGCGCCGATGCGGTGCCGGAACGCGTAGGCCGCCGCCTCGGTGCGGGAGTCCGCGCCGATCTTGGCGTAGATGTTCGACAGGTGACGGGCGACCGTCTTCTCGCTCAGCGTGAGCGCACGCGCCACATCACGATTCGACCTCCCGGTGGCCACGAGCGCGAGCACCTCGACTTCGCGTGCGGTGAGGCCATCGGGCGGAAGGTCGAAGGACCGCCACCCCGGTCGGACTGAGGCCGGGATGCCGAGTCGGTCGAACCCCGCAGCGGCGGCCTCGAGCTCGATCGACGCGGCATCGTCATCACCGAGTCCCCGGTAGGCCTCGGCGAGCAGCACGCGCGCCGTGGCGCCATCGTAGACGGCGCCGACCGCGCGCCATCCGGCGCACGCCTCGCGCAGCGACGGGAGCGCTGCGTCGAAGCGGTCGCGTCCGAGCTCGACGCGGCCCCGCGCCGTTCGCGCCTCGTTCACGAATCCCGGCGTTCCGTAGCCTTCGGCCATCGCCTCGAGGAACGCGCACGCTTCGTCGGCCTCGGCGAGCTCACCGGCGGCGAGGGCGATCTGGACGTGCGCCGCCTGCAATGGCACGCAGGCGAGGGGGTCACCCGCTGCGGCGACGATCGCCGCACGGATGCCGGTGAGCGCGAGGTCGTCGCGTCCTTCCGCCAGGCGCAGCAACGCCATGCCCGGTTGGGGGTCCCTGCCCGCGCCGTGCGCTTCGAGGTACGCCGCCCTCGCCGCACGATGGTCGCCGCGCAGGCGAGCGAGGTCGCCGAGTTGGTAGTGACCCTCGGCCGCCGTGTCGGGTGCGATGGCGTCGAGTTCGACACAGACCTGCTGCGCCTCCACTGCGGCCCGGTCCCACGAGCCGAGCGCCTGCAGCACCTGCGAGCGGTGCACGCGGCAGATTCCGCGGAAGAGCACGGCCGACGGGATCGTCTCGAGCCACGATTCCGTCGCCTCGGTCCAACCCTTCGCGCGGTCGAGCTCACCGATCTCGTACCAGGCCGTCATGAGGTGGCAGTACACGTTGCCGGCCCACTCGGGCATCATCTCGTCGTGCAGCACGGTCAGCATCGCCTCGTCGAGCAGCCCCAGGGCCTCACCGACGCGGCCGCGTTTCAGGAGGATGCGCCCCTCGGCCACCGAGCCCGCGGCGACGAGGTTGAAATCACCGAACCGCCGCCCCTGCACGTGGAGGTCGCGAGCCGCGGCGACGAGCGCCTCGAACTCGGCGTCGGCGAGCGCGCCCGCCGTGTCGATACGGGTCTCCACGTCAGCGACGTAGCGCAGGTAGTGGTGTTCCACCGTGTCGGGTCGCTCCTCGACGAGGCGCACGGCGCGTCGCATCCAGCCGGATCCCAGCGTGTCGTCGCCGCGGAGCAGCAGGTTCATCGCCACCCACATGGCCGACATCGCCGCCTTGGTCGCATCGTCGGCCTGGAGGAACCGTCGGTACGCCGCTTCGCCGGCATCGATCGAGCGGTCGACCTCACCGAGCCACCAGGCGGCATTCGCGAGCGTGTACAGGTCGTCGGCCGACAGGTCACCGCCCACGCGGGCCTGCTCGAGCCCGTCGACCGCGGCACGCCAGTCACGGCGTTCGTACGCGCGACGTGCGGACTCGATCCCGCCCTGCTGCGACCCCGATCGGGGTTCGACCGTCACACCACCATGGTTCCACGTTCGCTCGAGCGGCGCGCGGATCAGCCCTCACCGGGCTCCACAGTCGGCATCGACGGAGTGGGAAAGGGGCCGTACAACACCCACGCGCCGGAGCTGCATTGATAGAAGGCCACAGTCGCGGTGTCGATATAGACATCGCCGTCGGCCGTGCAGGTGTCGTTCTGCGGCGCGCCGACACCGAGGTTCAGCTGCGTGCCCGGGGCTCCGGGCGCTCCGGGAGCGCCGGTCTCACCCGTCGCACCGGTCGCACCCGTGGCACCCGTCGCACCGGTCGCACCAGGTGCACCGGCTGCGCCGGTCGCGCCGGTGAGGTTCTCGGCCGCCTCGGCACGGATGTTGCCGGCGAGCGTCCAATCCCCATCCCGGAACAGGTACACGTCGGATGTCGAGATGTCGATGTACACCTCGCCGTCGTACCCCTTGCCAGATTCCGGAACCCCGGTTCCGGCACGAACCGCGGCGCCGGCGGGAAGGATCTCCTCGATCGCCTCCTCGTACGCTGCCCGGTCGTCCTCGTCGATCGTCGGCGCCGGGGCCGGTGTCGCGACGGCGGCACTGGGTTCAGCCGACCCCGCGAGCGTCGAGCCGAGGAACGCCGCGACGAATGACAGCACGACGATCCCGATGCCGAACCAGATGAGCATCGTCCGGCTCACGGTCGCGGGTTGCGCGGCTGCTGCCTCGGCCGCCGATGGCGCCGGCGAAGCCTCGGGCGCTGAGCCTGCCGGGTTGCGATCGTCGCTCATCTCGCGGACCTCCACGTCTCGCGCTCGATTCGAACCGTGACCGCACGGCGATGACGGCGCGTCGCGCTCAGGGTACCCGCACGCACTCGGCCCACCGATACGCCACGCAGCGGTTGCAAACGTCACACCCTCGTAACGCCCCGGTCACGGGCGGCGCATACCGTCCTTGCATGGGGCAGGCGGCACGCACGACCGGCGACGTGGCTGGGGCATCCGTATGATCGGGCGCGTCGACCCGTTCATCGGAACCGCGGTCACCGACCTTCCGTCTCCCACCGGGCTCGCGGCCGGCTGGTGGTGGCCGAAACCGCAGGTGGGAAACACGCACCCCGGTGCGACGCATCCGTTCGGCATGGTGTCGGCGTGTGCGTACTCGGGCGCATATCCCACCGGGTACGGCAGCTATGACCTCTCGACCGAGGGTGTGCCCGAGACGATCCACGACCGACCGCTCGCGTCGGGGTTCACGCACTTCCAGCAGTCGGGCACGGGCGCGATCCGCAAGTACTACAACTACTTCAGGGTGACTCCGATGACGCTGGCGCTCGACGAGCTCGGCCGCACCTGGGACCTCGTCGACGAGGAGGCGAGGCCCGGGTATTACGCCGCGACCCTGCGCGACGACGCCGACCCGGGCATCGGCGACGCGGGCATCCGAGCCGAGATCACGGTCGGGCCGAAGAGCGCGGTGCATCGCTACACGTTCCCCCGTCACCGGAACGCCCGCATCGTGATCGACTTCTCGCTCGGCGGCCTCGCGATCCCGTTCGGGTCGACCATTCCGCTGCGCGCTCACCTGCAGTCGATCTCCCCCGGTGTCGCGCAGGGCGAGATCGTCGTCGAGGGTGCGCCGCTCGCGGTGCACGTGGAGTGCGATGCCCCGCAGTGGCGGCAGATGCTCTGGTACGACCGGCGGCTCATGCCGGGCGGCACCCGCCTCGACTTCGATCACATCCGCCCGACGACGCTGCGGAGCTTCGGGCTCATGTGGGCGGGCCCGGCCGAGCCCGGGCAGTCGATCGAGCTGCGCTTCGGATTCTCGCTGCGCGGCGTCGAGCAGGCGCGCGCGAACCTCGTCGCCGACTGCGGCATCGGCCCGGCGCGGTTCGGCCGGCGCCGCGACCGCACAGCGAAAGCGTGGAAGAAGCACCTGCAGGCGATCCGCGTCGACACGCCGTCGACGGACCGGCAGACCGTGTTCTCGACCGCGCTCTACCACTCGCTCATCAAGCCGTGCCTCGCGCCCGACGAGAGTCCGTTCTGGCCGACCGGCGGGCCGTTCGTGTTCGACCTCTCGACGATGTGGGACATCTACCGCACCCAGCTCCCGCTGCTCACGACGCTCGCGCCCGACCGCGCCGTCGAACTCGCGAACGCCCTGCTCACCATCTGCGAGGAGGAGGGCAACTTTCCGATCGGCTATCGCATGGCGCGTGGCAGCGACCGGTTCTCGCGGCAGGGCAGTGCGCTCGCGCAGACGTTCCTCGCCGATCTCTGCCAGCTCGGCGTCGAGGGCATCGACTGGGACTGGGCGCTCGTGCACATGCACAACGACCTGCGCCGCACCTACGGCGAAGACTTCCTGCTGCACGGCGAGGCGCACCCCATCAGCCACACGCTCGATGTCGCGTTCGGATACTGGTGCACCGCGAAGGTCGCCCGTCGCGTCGGGGACCGTGCGCTCGCAGAAGAGTTCGAGGCGCTGGCGGGGCGTTGGGTGAACGCGTTCGACGGGTCATCCGGGCTGCTCAAGGATTCGACGTTCTACGAGGGCGGCAAGTGGAACTACTCGTTCCGACTGCTGCATGACATGGCCGGGCGCATCGCCCTCGCGGGCGGCGACGACGCGTTCGTCAGCCTGCTCGACCGGTTCTTCGGGTTCGGCGCGCCGCCCGTGCGTCAGCCCGGCGTGCGACCGGATGCCCCGGAGATGGCCGCGGGCTACGCCCTCGGCCGGTTCGAGGGCCTGAACAACGAGCCCGACATGGAGGCGCCCTGGGCGTACTACTACGCGGGCCGACCCGACCGCACCGCCGAGATCGTGCACGCGGCGATCCAGCAGCAGTTCGGCACGGGGCGCGGCGGGCTGCCCGGCAACGACGACTCGGGCGGGCTGAGCTCGTGGTACGTGTGGGCCTCGCTCGGGCTGTTCCCGGTGGCCGGACAGAACCTGTTCCTCATCGGCACGCCCTCGTTCGCCGAGTCGCGCATCCGCGTGCTCGGCGGCGATGCGATCACGATCGAGACCCGCGGCTTCGTCGAACCGCGGCGCGACGGCCCGCCGCAGTTCGTGCAGTCGGTCGAGTTCAACGGTGCCCCGCTCGCACGAACGTGGTTGCGGGGCAACGAGGTGCACCACGGCGGCAGCCTGCTCATCGAGCTCGGGCCCGAACCGAGCGACTGGGGAACGCTCGAGCGACCACCGTCGGCCGGGACATCCGTCACCTGAACCGGCGGCACTCCACGACCGCCTCCCGAAACCGGACCGCACCAAAGGGGGACACCATGAACAGGCCGACCAGACTCGTCATCATCGTGCGAGCCGATCCCGTGATCTGCGGGCACTCGGTCGAGGCGCGCAACCTCGCCGAGACCGCGCTCGAACGCGGCTTCACGGATGTGCGCATCGTCACGTGGCCCGTCGAGCGGCTCGAGACAGCAGGGCTGCCGCTCAAACCGCTCGACCGCGTGCTGCCGTACAGCCCGGGTATCACGGTCGAGCGACCCGAGCCTGTCGGCGACTACAAGGTGCCCGACGGGCGCTACCTCGCGGGCATCGTCGGCCGGCTCGTCGAGCTCTTCACCGACGGAGTCCCCACCGTGTGCCTCTCGCTGTACCTCAGCCCGCACACGGTCGCGGTCGCCGACGCGCTGCGCGTCGCGTGGAGTACCGGGCTACCGGTGAACGTCACGACGATCGCCGAGGCGGTCGGGTCGGATGTCACGAACGTCGTGCGCCAGGCCGTCGCCGAGGGACGATTCGGCGCCGCCGCCCATGTGCTGTCGAGCTACCTCGCGCAGGATCACTGCGTCGCCGTCTCGCAGTACACGCGCGAGCTGATCGTGGAATCGGCCGCCGAGGTCGACGCGCTGCACGGTACGAGCTTCGCCGCGCAGTGCCGCGCCCGAGTGGGCATCTCGTATCCTGCGATCGATTCGACGCCGTACCTCGACCTCGACGAAGCCGAGGTCGATCGGGTGCTCGCGGCGCGCGGGCTCGCACGCGGGTCGTATGTGCTGTTCCTCTCGCGGCTCGCACGGGCGAAGGGCGTCGACGACCTCATCCGCGGGTTCGAGCGCAGCGGCGCACGCGCCGGGCACCGGCTCGTGATCGTCGGCCGCGGGCCTGAGGAGGCCGAATTGCGCGCGCAGGCCGCCGAATCGGATGCCGCATCGCTCATCGATTTCCTCGATGACGTGGGCGACGCCGAGAAGCCCTACCTCATGGCGGGGTGCGCGGCCTTCGTGCTGCCGAGCAAGCCGCGGCCGGAGTTCGTCGAGACGTTCGGCATCGCGATCGCCGAGCAGATGCTCGCGGGCGGTGGGCCCGTGATCACGTGCGACACCGGCGGCATCGGCGAGGCCGCGGGCGGACACGCCAGCATGATCCCGGTCGACGACCCCGATGCGATCGCGCGGGCGATCGACGAGGCCGTGGCGATGCCGGCCGACGAGGTGCGAGCCCTCGCCGAGCGCGCTCGCGCACACGCACTGCAGTTCGATCGGGCCGCCGTGTTCGACCGCATGTTCGCGCGCGTGCTGCCGGAGCCGGCTGTCGTCGGGGGCTGAGGTCTCGGGCGGAGATCCTCGGGGATCGGGCAACCTCGGGGCGCGGCGCCCTCACCCTCGCCCTCGCCGGGCGTTACAGCTGCACCGCTCGTCGGGCGCAGTCGACTCAGACGGCACGATGCGACTCAGTCGGCACGGGTCGGTTCAGACGGCGCGGGCGACTCAGTCGGCGCGCTTGGCTCAGGCGGCGCACATGGCTCAGGCGGCGCGGGTGCCGGCCAGCTCGAACCTCGCTCTTCCGCCCAGGCGGGGCGTGCGGGCGGGATCGATGTGCGGCGGCGGGATGAACCACACCGAATCTCGAGTGGCGCGAATGCCCCAGTTCTCGCGATGCATGCGGTGATGACAGAACGAACAGAGCAGCACCCCGTTGGCGAGGTCGGTCGGGCCGGCGTCGCGCTCCCACCAGCGGATGTGGTGCGCCTCGACATATCCGATGTTCTGGCCGCATGACGCGCACCCGCCGTCGCGCTCGCCGAGTGCGAGACGTTGCGCCTTGGTGAAGAGCCGTGCTGCCCGCCCGAGGTCGAGCGGCATGCGTTCGCCGCCGAGGACGACGGGGATGACTTCGGCGTCGGCGGCCAACCGTCTCGCGGTCGATGCGGCGATCGGCTGGTCGAGACCGTCGATCGCAGCGTGCCCGACGCCGTCGACGAGCGTTTCGAGGTTCATGCGTACGATGACCGTGGTCTTCGCGAGCGGCGTCGAGGTCTGCGTGCAGCCGAGCGCATGCCGTGCCAGTGCAGCGAGCGCGTCGGCCTGGAGCTGGGGGATCGTGCGGTCGTCGTCGATCACGGGCCCAGCACACCCAGAACCATCACGCACGTAACCGTCACGCACGAACGCGTCGAAGGCGTCGCCGGTCTCGGCGCCCGGACTCACGCTCGCCACCGCTGCGTCGGCACCCGGCACCCGTTCGCGACGGCGCAGCACATCGCTCACGAGGGCTTCGATCGCCGCCTTGATCGGGGCACCGGTCTCTGGGTCGAGACGAGCCCGCAGGTGCAGCATGCCGCCGGATTCGAACATCGTCAGCGATCGTTGACCCCTGAGCACGTCTTCTCGTGGTTCAACACCGTCTTGGTCGAGTCGAGCCTCTGCCTCGCGTACTCCGCGGACGACGAGCTCGAGCGGTGCGACGACCGCCAGTTCGACCAACGCGGTCTCGGTGATATCGGCGAGCGCCGGATCTGCGCGGACACCCACGCGGTCGAGCATCGAGGTGATCGCGGCCGCGGCCTCGGTGCTGATCGCAGCGGCTGCGAGCGCGGTAGCGACGTGCGGATGTGCGGACGGTCGATATTCGCCGGTGAACGACTGCCGCTCCGCGGTGGCGGCCCCCACAGCGATGAGCCGGGACGCCTCACCGCGCGACCCACCGGTCGATGCCGCGAGCAGTCGGGCGGCGTTGTGGAACCCCTGCTTCTTCGCCAGGCCGGTGTCGCCGAACTCGGGGCCGGACCGCCGGGCAACCTCGTTGCCGACCCTCACGAGCAGCGCATCGGCGTCGCGACGTACGCGGGCGATCAGGTCGGTCACCGCGACGAGGCCCGAATCGCTCATCTGCTCGAGCTCGACCTGCGCACCGCCGGGAAGCGCGCCGAAGGCGGGCATCGCGTCGCCCCACGCCGCACGCAGCGCGTCGAGATCGCGCTCGAGCGGTTGCAGCGGGTGCGGGGGCGGTTCTTCCATGACTCCATCCTGCACCGACCCACTGACATTGAAGCGCGTCGGAAATCAACCCTGAACAGCCAAAAATTCCTGTGGAGAACTCCGCAGATCAGGCACCTGTGGAGGACGAGTCACCTCGGCATCGAAGGCAGTACTGCCAGAAGGCAGTGCCGGCAGAGGGCGGTACTGGCAACGGGCCGCAACGGCAGACGGCGTACCGGCGGGCAGTGCCGCCAGCAGGCCGTCCCGGCAGGCGATCGAACGGCGAAGGCCCGCGTCCGGGAGGACGCGGGCCTTCGTATTCGAGCGAGCGGATGCCTCAGCTGGCGAGTTCCTCGTCAGCATCGGTGTCGTCAGCGTTGACCTCGACGACCTCGACCTCGGTTGCCTCGACCTCTACCTCAGCGACCTCGGCCTCGACGGCCGCGAGGTCGCCCTCGAGCTCGCCGAGCAGGTCGTCGCCGAGGCGCACGTCGACGAAGTCGACGTCGATCTCGGCACGGTCGAGCAGGTCGTTCATGCGACGCTGACGGTTGCGCGGGATGAGCGTGACGACGCGGCCCTGCTTTCCGGCGCGGCCGGTGCGGCCCGAACGGTGCAGGTAGGTCTTGTACTCGTCGGGTGCGTCTGCCTGGATCACGAGATCGATGTCGTCGACGTGGATGCCGCGCGCTGCGACATCCGTGGCCACCAGAACGTTCACGCGACCCGAGGTCAGCTGCTGCAGGTTGCGCGTCCGGCGCGACTGGTTGAGGTCGCCGTGCAGGGCGACGGCACGGATTCCGTAGTCCTCGAGGTGATCGGTGAGGTC
The DNA here is from genome assembly GCF_021044935.1 of Agromyces cavernae. Lineage (GTDB taxonomy): Bacteria > Actinomycetota > Actinomycetes > Actinomycetales > Microbacteriaceae > Agromyces > Agromyces cavernae. The sequence continues at coordinate 725,704 of NZ_JAJNMP010000001.1, read as the reverse complement.
TTCGGCGAACGCGCGGGTGCGGCTGAAGACGAGGGTCTTGCCGTCGCGGTTCGCGAGCTGGGCGACGATGTCGCGCTTGTCGCGGTTCTCGATGACGAACACGCGGTGGTCGATCGTCGACGAAGCCTGGTCTTCACCGGCGACCTCGTGCACGGCCGGGTCGACGAGGAACTCGTCGACGAGCATCGCGACGCCCTGGTCGAGCGTGGCCGAGAAGAGCAGCTTCTGTCCGCCCTCCGAGGTGCGGCGGATGATGCGCTGCACGGGCTCGAGGAATCCGAGGTCGCACATGTGGTCGGCCTCGTCGAGCACGGTCACGACGACCTCGCTGAGGTCGAGGCGGCCCTGCTCGATGAGGTCCTCGATGCGGCCCGGGGTGCCGATCACGATGTCGACGCCGCGCTGCAGCGCGCCGACCTGGCGACCCTGCGGCACGCCACCGTAGATCTGGGTGGTGAAGAGGCCGACGCTCTGCGCGATGGGCTGCACGGTGCGGTCGATCTGCAGGGCGAGCTCGCGCGTCGGGGCGAGGATGAGCGCACGGGGCTTGCGGCCCATCTGGCGCTTGCCGCCGGCCTTGCCGCTCTCGGCCCAGAGCGTCATGAGGCGCTCGACCGTGGGGGCGCCGAAGGCGATGGTCTTGCCCGAACCGGTCTTGCCGCGGCCGAGCACGTCGCGACCCTCGAGCACGACCGGGATGGTCGCGGCCTGGATGGGGAACGGATGCTCCGCACCGAGGTCGCGCAGGGCGCGCACCACGTTCGTGCCGAGCCCGAGGTCGGCGAAGGTCACACCCTCGACCGCGTCGGCCTGGATGGCCTCGGCCTCGAGGCGCTCGAGCACGACGTCGTCGGCCGGCCCGAAGCGCGACTCGGCGCTCTTCGCGGGGTAGAAGCTCGACGGGCGTCGCTCTGAGTCGCGGAAGCCGGGGCGATCGAAGTCGCGACGGGGGGCACGGTCGTCGCGGTCGAACGAACGAGCCGGACGATCGAAACGGTCACTCCGGTCGAACGATCGCGCCGGGCGGTCGTCGCGGTCACGACGAGGGGCACGGTCGTCACGGTCGAACGAACGCGCCGGGCGATCGTTACGGTCGTTGCGATCGAAGGAGCGAGCCGGACGGTCGCTGCGATCGAACGAACGAGCGGGACGGTCGCCGTACTCGCGACGGGGTGCACGATCATCACGGTCGTACGAACGAGCCGGACGGTCATTGCGGTCATACGATCGCGCCGTACGGTCGTCGCGGTCGCGACGGGGTGCGCGATCGTCCCGGTCGTTGGAGCGCGCGGGGCGCTCGTCGCGGTCGAACCGACGCGGGGCACGGGCGTCACGGTCGAACGAACGCGCGGGGCGGTCCTCGCGGTAGTGCGGGCGCGCGGGGCGGTCGCCATACTCGCGGCGAGGGCCACGATCGTCACGGTCGAACGAACGCGATGCCCGATCGTTGCGGTCGCGGTCGCTGCGGTCGAAGGAACGGCCGCCTCGGTCATTGCGGTCGTACGAACGACCGCGCTCGCCACCGTCGCGCTGGGCGCGCTCCTCGCGTCCGGCGCGGTCGGCGCGGTGGGGGCTGCGCCCGGCAGCGACGCGCTCATCGCGCGACCAACGGGTCTTGGCCGGGGCATCCGCCTCTTCGGGGCGGTAGCCGCGGTGGCCGGCGCTGCGCGAACCCGGCTTCTTCGAGCTGCTCTTCGCATACGACGGATCGAAGTTGCGAGCGGGTCTCCCGCCCTGGGGCTTCTTGTTCTTGGGCATGGTGATGACTTCCTGGGTTGTACTTGAGTACATGGCAGCGCGGCTGCGAGCGCAGCACGCTGAGAACCCGGAACATCGTCGACCGGGGCCGTTCACATACGGTGACTATTCGAGGCCGACTGCCCCGAAACCGGCCCTTTGGACTCACAAACCCATCCGCACGACATGTGCGGTGTCCAGAACCGACTCGGCAACGATACCCGAAACGGGCTGGGAAAGCGCCGTGCACGCCGTGTAACTCCCCCGCAACATGCGCGACGTACGCTCGACCGGTGCCCGCGACATCCGTGACCATCTCCATCGAACCGCCCCGGCAACCCGAGGTCGAGCGCCTGCTCGACGGCAGCACCGCCTACGCGCAGAGCCTCTACCCGCCCGAGAGCAACTTCCTGCTCGACATCGCCACGCTCGAGCGCCCCGAGGTCGCCTTCTACGTCGCGCGCGACGGCGAGCGCGCAGTCGGCATCGCGGCCCTCGTGACCGAGACTGCCGCGACCGATTCCGACGAGCGAGCGGATGACCCGACCCCCGCCCGCGGCGAATTGAAGCGCATGTTCGTGGATCCGGCCGCCCGTGGACGGGGCGTCGCCGCATCGCTGCTCACCCGCATCGAGGCCGACGCGGCCGCTCGCGGCATCGGCGAGATCGTGCTCGAGACCGGCGACCTGCACGACGCGGCGCAGGCGCTGTACACCCGACACGGCTACCGCGAGATCCCCCAGTTCGGCCAGTACGTCGGCGAGGCGCACTCGGTGTGCTTCGCGAAGGGCATCGCCTAGCGGGTTTCCTGCTGCGCGAGCGCCTCGCGATGCGGCATGCTCGGAGCGTGCTCGCGTTCCTCTCGGCCATCGCGTTCGGCGTCACCGCCGGTGCCATCGTGGGCGCCATCGCCACGGGTGACCCGCGATACACGATGACGTGGAGCATCGCGCTCCCGGTCGCGTTGCTCGCGGGGATCTTCAGCCTGTTCGGGGGATCCATCGTCGCGCGACGCCGAGGCGCCGCGCCCGAGGCGCCGCCCGTCGGCGAACTCGCCCTCGCCCGCGTCGAGCGCATCTCGCGCACGGGCCTCTCGGTGAACGGGCAGCCGCAGGTCGACCTCCTGCTCACGGTCGCGCCACGGTTCCGCTCGCCGTACACGACCGTGCACCGCCAGATCGTCGACATCGTCGCGGTGCCACAGGTGCAGCCCGGCGCGATCATCGTCGTGCGGCGGCCCGACGACGCGAAGGCGAACGTGGAGCTCGTGCTCGACCCTCCCGAGGACTGGGCAGGCCGGCGCGACGCCGAGCGGCTGCGCACCGGCACGGATCGCACGGTGCCGCTCGCCTCTGAAGCACCGGAGTGGCCGTCGACGCCGCAGTCCCTGCTCGGCGGCGCTCGTGCTCCTGCGCATCCGTGGCGCCGCGTGCTGCTCGCCGGCGCGTTCCTCATCGCGGCGACGCTCGTGCTGATCCCCGCCTACGACTCGATCGGGCGCACGGTGCGGGCGATCGCGGCCGGCGACCCGGCCGCCGCCGGCGTCGTCGAGGGCGACCGTCACGCCGAGATCGTCGACGCGCTCGCCGCCGAGACCGGCGGCACGACGTTCGTTCGCATCGGGTTCTACGACGGCTACGCGCTCGCTGCAGCGCCGTCCGAGCCCGGCGCACTCACGATCGACTCGTACCAGTACCGCTACGACCGCACCGAGCGCCAGGGCCCCGAGCCCATCCAGCCCACCGACCCTGCAGCCGCGCTCTTCGACGTCGACGAGGTCGACTTCACCCGCTTGCGCGAGCACATCGCCACGGCGAAGGAACACGCCGGCATCGCCGACCCCGACTCCGTCATCGTGCTCGTCGCGCGGTCACCCGTCGCGGATGACACCGGAGAGCAGCCGGTGCAGGTGCTCGTGCTGCTCGACGCCGACTACGCCGATGCGAGCGTCACGATCGATCCGCAGACCGGGCGGGTAGTGTCGTGACTGGACCCCCTATAGCGACAGGTGGAACCGGATCGCGGCATCGAGCTCGACGAGCACGACTGCGGGACAATGCCCGATCGCGCCGCTGAGTCGGGCGACGGACACCGCGCGCAGCTGCGACGCCTGCACTTTCGACGGCACTTTGAGCCCCATCGAGGACAACGCGTCGGGCTCGAGAACACCCACCTCGAAGTTCGGATAGACCCTCGACACATTCGAGGTGATCGGCACCACCGTCACGACACCGCGCCCGAGTCGCTCGGGCACGCCGTTCGCTCCGTCGTTGCTGACGAGTACACACGGGCGTAGCTTCGCCGCCTCACCTGGAAGCGCCGGGTCGAGGGATACGAGGACGACGTCACCGCGCCTCACCGGGCACGCCGTTCGCCGCTCGACTCGCCGAATGCTCCAGATCGATTTGCCGGACCGAGTCCGTCGGCGGCCACGGACTCCCACGCCTCGGCGTCGCCCGACGATTCCCAGTCATCGAACGAGGCCGCGTAGTCATCGGATGCCGCGAGCTCGCGCCCGAGCCGCACGAGCTCGTGGATCGCCGCCGAGCGATTGCCGTCGTACCGCACGGCCAACTCGTCGACGTAGGCGAGGTCGACCGGCGAGAGGCTGATGCTCACCTTGGTCATACCCCGATGCTACCCGGCTTCCCGGTGGCGGGGGTATTGCGGAGGAAGCGTTTCCATGTCGCGCCCGCGTGGGTTAACATCACTCCACCCCTGAACCCGGAGCCCGGTGTGAACTCGACCCGAATCACAGGCGGTCGCGGCACCCGGCGACGACGACGGGTCGCCGTGGCCGCCACGGCCGTCGTCGCCGCCATCGCGGGCATCGGCGCGCTCACGGGCTTCCACCTGCAGGTGCGCGAGATCGACCCGCCCGGCTCCAACGCTGTGAGCGAGGTCGTCACCGACGACGTCGTCGGCATCCGCACGTTCACGCCCCCGGCCGGGATCCGCGTCGAGGCCGACCTCGAGTACGGCACCCGAGAAGACGGCACCCTGCTGACGCTCGACGTGTGCCGCCCCGCTGCCGCGACCGCATCCCTTGCGGCGCTCGGCGCCGACGAGGGCCTCCCTGCAGTCATCTCGATCCACGGCGGCAGCTGGGCGCGCGGCGACAAGGCGAACACCGACTGGCGGAACGTGTGCCTGTGGCTCGCGAGCGAGGGGTTCGTCGCGGCATCCGTCAATTACCGGCTCGTGCCCAACGTGATCTTCCCGTCGGCCGTCGACGACGTCGCACTCGCCGTCGAATGGCTGCGCGCACCCGAGCAGGCCGAGCGGTTCGGCATCGACCCCGCACGCATCGGCGCGTTCGGCGGGTCGGCGGGCGGCAATCTCGCCGCCCTGCTCGGCACCCGCGGCGACGGGCCGCTCGATGAGGGATCGCGGGTCGCGGCCGTCGCCGAACTCTCGGGCCCCGTCGGACTCGGCGCGGCCGAGCTGGCCGCCGACGAGGCATCCGTCTGGCTTCGCGGCATCATCGGCGCGTACCTCGGCTGCGAACCGGGTACGAGCGATGCGAACTGCCCGCAGGCGGCGGATGCCTCGCCGGCGACGCATGCTGATCCGAGCGACCCGCCCTTCTTCGTCGGACATGCCGAGACCGAGGTCGTACCGCTCGGACAGTCGCAGCGATTCGCGACGAGCCTCGCGGCCGCAGGTGTACCGGTCGAGCTCGCGATCGTGCCCGGGAGGGAGCACTCGGTCGGCATTCTCGACGAATCGCTGCGCGCCCGCGTCGCGGCGTTCCTCCACGCGCACCTCGGCTGACCCGGCGCCACGCTCTACGCGACCGACGGAGCATCTCGCCGCAACCCCTGCCGCTCGGGACGGCGCGGGCCGTAGGCTCGCATCATCCAGCCCCATCCCGGAGGCAACGATGCCCGAGCACGATTCTCCCGTTCAGCTCTCCCGTGGCGACTGGCGGGTCATCTTCAGCCGAACCCTGCACGAGTACCGCATCCACCAGGTGCAGGACATCGCCGCGTCGCTCACCTTCTACGCGCTGCTCGCGATGCTGCCGGCGCTGCTCGCGACGTTCGCGGCGATCGGCATCTTCGGCCGCGCCGAGACCGCAGCCGAGAACGTGCTGATCGTCATCGAGGACCTCGGTGATGCATCCGTCGCCGACGCCCTGCGCGAGCCGCTCGACCAACTCGTCAACGCCTCGAACGCGGGGCTCGCATTCGGCATCGGGCTGGTCGCGACGCTCTGGGCGACATCGGGGTTCGTCGGCGCGTTCGGGCGCGGCATGAACCGCTTCTACGGGGTGAAGGAGGGGCGTCCGTTCTGGGAGATGCGACCCGTGATGCTCGCGGTTTCAGCCGCCGTGGTCGTGCTGGTCACGATCGCCGGGGTCGCCATCGTCGTGACGGGCCCGGTGGCCGAGGCCGTGGCGCGGGCGTCGGGGCTCGATGAGGGCGTCGCGTTCTGGTGGGACCTCGCCAAGCTGCCCGTGCTCGCCGCGATCGGCATCGCCGTGCTGGCGCTGCTGTACTGGGCGGCGCCCAACGTGAAGCGGCGGCACCTGCGGTGGTTCAGCGTCGGGGCGATCGGCGCGCTCCTCGCATGGCTGATCACGACGGCACTGTTCGGCGCCTACGTGTTGGGGTTCGGCACGTACGAGCGCACCTACGGCGTGCTCGGTGGGCTGATCGCCCTGCTGCTCTGGGTCTGGCTGTCGAACCTGGCGATGCTCTTCGGCGCAGTGCTCGACACCGAGGTCGAGCGCGCCCGCCAGCTGCATGCCGGGGTCGATGCCGCCGAGCAGGTGCAGCTTCCGCTGCGCGACGATCGACGGATCATCGCCAACCGCACGCAGCGCGTCCGCGACATCCACGCGTCGGAGCGCATGCGGGCCGACGCCGTGCTCGACGGGATCACGCCGCCCGCGGGTCGTCGGCCGCACGGGTGACGCTGCGCGTGCGCGATCACACGCGCCGGGACATCCACACGTGCTCGGCGGCGACGCCCCGACCCGGCCGACCCCTACGACGGTACGAGTCGCGAATGGCTCGGCCGGGGGATGTCGCGAGGCGACGGCCGTGCCAGAGTGACTGGCATCATGGACGACCTCCGACAGCCGCAGACCCATTCCGCGCCGGCCGACCCGCCGATGGCGCCGGCTCCGCCGACCCCGCGCCTCGTGCGCTCGATCGACGAGCGCGAGTTCCGGGCGTCGCTGTGGGTGACGACGTCGGTGCTCGCCGTCGCGCTCTTCGCCGTGTCGGTGCCGCTCGCGGCGACGATCTACGAGGTGGAGCTGCTCGCGGCGTTCGCCACGAGCCTCGCGCTCGCGGGCGCGCTGCCGCTCGCGGTGCGGTGGCCGTGGGTCGGGGCAGGACTCATGACGGTCGGCATCCTCGTCTTCCCGTTCCTCTCCGCGTCGTCGGAGGGTGCGCCGTGGCCGTGGCCGGTCACGACGATCATCGGCCAGGGCGCCCTGCTCGTCGTGCTGGGGCTGCTGCGCCTCAACTGGATCGGCGTGCTCGCGGCGTGGTTCGTCCCGGTGGCGGTCACGATGCCGTTCGGGCTCGTCGATGGCGGCGCGCTCGCGAACTGGATCACGGCCGCCGCGGTGACGGCGCTCGCGCTCGCGATCGCCCTGCTCATCGCGCAGCGCCGGCAGATCGGCGCCGAGCTCTTCCGCGAGCGCGCGCATTCACGGGATGAGCAGCAGCGACGCGTGCTCGTCGAGGAACGCACCCGCGTCGCGCGGGAGCTGCACGACGTCGTCGCGCACGGCCTGTCGGTGATCAACGTGCAGGCGACGAGTGCGCCGTACCGCATCGCTGACCTGAGCGACGAGGCGCGCCAGGAGTTCGCCGAGATCGCCGCGACCTCGCGCACCGCGATGACCGAGATGCGCCAGCTGCTCGGAGTTCTGCGCAGCTCGGACTCCGCCGCCGAGACCACACCGCAACCGGGGCTCGACGAGCTGGGTGCGCTCGCGGCATCCGTCGAACGCGCCGGCGTGCCGGTGACCCTCGAGCTCGGAGATCGCCTGCCGATCGACAACCTCGCCTCGACCGCCGCCTACCGCATCGTGCAGGAGGCCCTCTCGAACGTCGTGCGCCATGCGCCGGGCGCGCCGACGCACGTCTCGGTCGAGGTGCTCGCCGGCGACCTCGTGATCAGCGTCGAGAACGATGCGGCGACGGATGCCCCGGGGCCCGACGCGAAGGGCGGCGGCCACGGTCTCGCGGGCATCGACGAGCGGGCCGCGCTGCTCGGCGGGCGCGCCGAGCACGGGGAGCTTCCCGGCGGGGGCTACCGTGTTCTCGCGACGCTGCCGCTCGGCGGCGATGACGGGCGCGACCCCGGCGACGGAGGAAGAACGGTATGACGATCTCGGTGCTCATCGCCGACGACCAGGCGATGGTGCGCGCCGGGTTCGCTGCGGTGCTCGCCGCGCACGACGGCATCGAGGTCGTGGGCCAGGCGGCCGACGGCCTCGAAGCCGTGTCGCTCGCGCACGAGCTGCGACCCGACGTCGTCGTCATGGACGTGCGCATGCCCGGGCGGAACGGCATCGAAGCCACTCGCGCGCTGCAGACGCCGCCGCGCAGCTCGGACTACGTGCCCAAGGTGCTCATGCTCACGACGTTCGACATCGACGAGTACGTGTACGACGCACTGCGCGCGGGCGCGAGCGGGTTCCTGCTGAAGGATGCCACGCCCGAGGAGCTCGTCGCGGCGGTGCGCATCGTCGCGAGCGGCGAGGCGCTGCTCGCGCCGAGCGTCACCCGACGGCTCATCGAGGACTTCGCACGGTCGGGGCCGCCGCCGCGGCCGTCGGGCACCCGTCTGGCCGGCCTCACCGAGCGCGAACTCGAGGTGCTCACCCTCGTGGGGCGCGGGCTCTCGAACTCCGAGATCGCGGCGGCCCTCTTCATCGCCGAGCAGACCGTGAAGACGCACGTGTCGAAGATCCTGCAGAAGCTCGGGCTCCGCGACCGCGTGCACGCCGTCGTGCTCGCGTACGACACAGGGCTCGTGCAGCCGGGCGCGTAGGCCGCCCAGCTCAGGAGAATGGGCACCATCCCAGCTCCACACGCCGGATCGCGCCCATTTTCCTGAGTTGAGCGACCAGCGCCGCACGTGGCGGGCCGATTCGGTCAGCGAGGACCCGTACCCCGGTAGGGGTGCGGAACGGCTCCGCGGGGGGATGTCCCCCCGGGTACCCCGTTCGTAGCGTGCAGGCATGGCTACGACATATACGCTCGACCGTCGGTCCGCGACATCCGTCGCAGGCACGGCGTTCGCCGGGCAGCGCACCCGAGTCGCGCGCGACTCGAGCGTCGACGCGATCCGCATCGTGCTGCTCGTCGTCGTGTTCGCCCTGCACGCCATGATGTGCGGCGTCAGCGTGGGCGCGGCCGGCCCCGTGCTCGAGAACGCGCTCGAGGGTCAGGCCTGGTTCGGACCCGCCAGCTGGGTCGTGCAGATCATGCCGCTGTTCTTCATCGCGGGCGGGTTCTCGAGCTTCCACCACTGGCGTTCGATGCGCGCACGCGGAGCGACGGCGTCCGACTACGTGCGGGCGCGCCTCGAGCGGCTCGTGCGTCCGGCGGTCGCGCTCGTCGTGGTGGTCGCCGCCGGGCTGGCCGCGCTCGCGGTCGCGGGTCTCCCGGCCGAACTCGTCGCCACCGCGGGCTTCCGGATCGGGCAACCGCTCTGGTTCCTCGGCGTCTACATCGCGATCTCGGCGCTCGTGCCGGTCATGCTTCGTGCCCACGAGCGTGCACGGGTACTGACGCCCGTCATGCTGCTGGCCGCGGTCGTAGCGGTCGACGTCACGCGTCTCGCGACCGGAGTCGAAGCGATCGGGTTCCTCAACCTCATGCTCGTGTGGCTGCTCGTGCAACAGCTCGGGTTCCACCTCGCCGACGGCGCCCTCGACCGGCTCAGCCGCGGCACGCTCTGGGCCATCGCCGGCGGTGCGCTCGCGCTGCTCATCACGCTCACCGTCGCCGGCCCGTACTCCCCCGACATGTTCGAGAACCTCAACCCGCCGAACGTCACCCTCGTCGTGCTCGGCGCGGCCCAGCTCGCGCTGTTCCAGCTGGCACGCCCGCGCATCAGCGCCTGGGTCGAGCGAACGGATGCCTCGCGCCGCATCTCGTTCGTCGGCGAGCGGGCCATGACCGTGTACCTGTGGCACATGCCCGTGCTGGTCGCGCTCGCGGGCCTCAGCCTGGTCGCCAACGCGAGCTTCGGGATGCCGCTGCCCGAGCCGCTGACCCTCGAGTGGTGGGCGACGCGCCCCCTGTGGCTCGTCGTCGCCGCCGCGGCGGTCGTGCCGGTCGTGCTCGTGTTCGCGCGGTTCGAGCGGGCGCGTCGGCGCGGGGATACCAGGCGGGCCTCGGTCGCGGCATCCGCTCGCTGGACCGCCGTCGACGCGATCAGCGGCGTGGCGGGCGTCGCGGTGCTGCTCGTCGCCGGCTTCGGGCCGGTGCCGGCGCTGGTCGCGATCGCGCTGCTCGCGGTCGCGCTGGTCGGCAGTGCACGCCTCGCGGCGACGGCCAGGTTCATCGCGGTGCAACGGCTCGCGCCGTGAGCCAGTGAGCCAGCTGAGCCCGTGCGCCAGCTGAGCCCGTGCGCTCAGCGGGCGGCGTCGACCTTGGCGGGCTCCGCGTCGACCCCAGCCGCACCGGCACGACGGTGCTCACGGAGTCGACGCACGACGAGCGTGACGAGCGCGATCGCGATCGCCGCGTAGACCACGAGGTCGACATATCCGAGGTACTGGTCGAGCGCCTCGTGCTGGGTTCCGAGCGCTGCGCCGGCGCCGATGAGGAACGTGTTCCAGATGCCGCTGCCGACCACGGTGTAGACGCAGAACCGCGCGAGGCCCATGCGGGCGGCGCCCGCGGGAATCGAGATGAGGCTGCGAACGCCCGGGATGATGCGGCCGACGAGCACCGACCACGATCCGTGGCGCGTGAACCACTCGGCGCCGCGTTCGAGGTCGGTGCGGCTCACGAGCCGGGTGCGCGCGATGAGGTCGATGGCCCTCGTCATGCCGACGGCGGCGCCGAGCCAGTAGAGCAGGAGCGCTCCCGCGAGCGACGCGGCGGTGCTCCAGACGATGAGCCACCCGAGCTGCAGCTCGCCGGCCTGGCTGAGGTAACCCGCGAACGGCAGGATCACCTCGCTCGGGATCGGCGGCACGAGCACCTCGATGAACACGAGCACGCCGACGCCGAACTCGCCGAGGGCGTTGAGCAGGTCGGCGGCGAACCCGGTGAGTCCGGTGAAACCGTGGTCGGGGGCCGTGGTGAGGGAAGGCATCCCGGGCCACGTTAGGGGCCCGAGATGAACGCAACCTGAAGCCGTCAGTGCCCGTGCCCGCCCGGCAGCTCGAAGCGCTCCCCGTGCTCGCCGTGCGGCACCGCCTGGCCTCCCGCGGGGGTCGCCGCGAGCGCAGGCGACGCCAGGGCGGCCACGAGCGCGGCGCCCGCGACGAGCCCGACGAGCGATCGCCGATCGAATCCCGCGGCGGGCGCCCCTTCGGGTCGGGCCGCCCGCGCGGGCGCGGTCGCCGTCACGCGGGCACGCCGAAGCGCGAGCGCGCAGGATGCTGCGACGACCACGATGAACACGGATGCCGCGACGAGGGGTCCCGCCGCGACATCCGCTCGCCCTGCCCAGCCGGTCGCGACCAACGCCCCCGCCCCCACGAGGAATGCGCTGCATGCAACCAGTGCGACCGTCGGCGCAACGAGCCGTCCGGCGCGGAGCGCGAGGATGCTCCACGCCAGGGCGGCCACGCCGAACACCGCTGCCACGGGCTGGACGATCCCCCCGGCACCGGCGGCGACGGCCATGAGCACGAGCCCGGCGCCGACGGCGGCGAGCATCGGCCAACTGCGCGTCGCCGCCGCCAGTGCACGCATGGCCCGGCCCCTACGCCGTCGCCACGCCGCGCGTGGAGCGCTCGAACCCGAGACCGACTCCGAGCAGCACGATCGCGCTCGCGAGGTGCAGGAAGTGGTCTGCGGTGTTCAGCGCGAGGATGTTCGCCGCGGTGCCCGCCAGGAAGAACCCCACGATGCCGAGCAACAGGTATGTGCCGCCGACGACGATGTTCACGGTCTTCGCCGCGACAGCCGACGCGAGACCCGCGACGAGGAACGCCCCGCCGATGGCGATGTGGACGATGTTGGCAAGGGGATTCACCTGGAAGAGGCCGAGCAGCAGCCCGCCCTCGGTGGCGATGAACCCGACGCCGCTGGTGACGGCGAAGCCGAGCAGGCCGACGAGTACGTACACGGCACCGAAGACGGTCGCGACGATGCGGTTCGGAGAGTTTCGCATGGGGGTAACCTCCCTGTTCAGAGCGCGGCGGTCGCCGTGCTGAACAGGGATTCGGAGCACCGTCGGCGGCGGATTGGTTCTCACATCCCACGGGCCTTCAACCCCATCCGGACGTATCGTGGAACGAGAGCTCGACTGTCGTATCGACGAGAGGAGCACACGATGAATCCACACGAGCCCAGCTCATGGGAGAAGAACGAGAACGAGAGCCCGACCGACGACCTCGAGGGCGAGTACACCGAGACCGACGGTGAAGCGGCGCACGAGCGCACCGTGCACGGCCAGTACACGCGCAGCGACGACGAGGTGCCCGAGGGCGAACGCGAGGGCAGCTACACCGACGCGAACGACGAGGGGCCGACGCATCCGACGAGCGAGCGGCACGGCAAGTTCATCCGGCGCGACCAGTAGGCGCACGCGCGCGTCGCGACATCCGTTACCGGCATGAAACGCCGATGCGGTGAGATGGTGGCATGTCCGAACCGATCACCGTCTCGATCCGGCGCGAGGTCGACCCGGCGCACATCGCCGAGGCGACCGCGTGGGTGCAGACCGGCGTGAACCTCGCGAACAAGTACCCGGGCTTCCTCGGCTCGGGGTGGGTGCGCGCGGGCGAGACCTCGCAGGTGTGGCACATGCTCTACCGCTTCGCGAGCGACGAGGCCCTCGACACCTGGGAGCGCTCGCCCGAACGCGCTTGGTGGCTGTCGATGGGCGAGGGCTTCGTTCGCTCCGAGCGGGTGAAGCGGCGCACGGGCATCGAGGGCTGGTTCGACGACCCCGCGACGGGATCGATTCCGGTGGCGGATGCCTCGGGCGCCGCGATCTCCGAATCGTCGGCGCCGCCCGCTCCCCCGCGCTGGAAGCAGGCCGTGACGATCTGGCTCGGCTTCTTCCCGGTGAACCTGCTGTTCTCCTACCTCGTGGCGCCGGTCCCCGGGTTCGGCGATCTGCCGCTGTGGGTGCGGGTGCTCGTGACGACCCTCGTGCTCACCCCCGTGATGACCTATTGGGTGCTGCCGTGGGTCACCCACTGGCTGCGCCGCTGGCTCGCGCCACGCGCCGCATGAGCACGCGTCAGCGGGTGCCGCGGATGCGGCGCGAGAGGGTCGCGGCGGCCTCGCGCACTCCGGCCACGGCCGACTCGCGCAGCTCGCGCGACGCGTCATCGGGGAACGTCACGGCGATCGCCGCGGCCGGCCATCCGAGGTGGTCGACCACGGGCGCCCCTGCCGAGGCGAGCCCCTGCGTCACCTCGCCCTCTTCGTCGGCCCAACCGCGAGTGCGCACCTCGGCGAGCACGCGCTTCAGGCGGCCGTAGCTCCAGTCCGGGGCATCCGATTCGCCCGGCTTCCGTGATTCGAACGCCGCCCGGTCGGGATACAGCGCCCGCAGCTGCGCCGGCGGCAGCTCGGCGAGCATCGCCCGCCCGGTCGCCGTGAGGTGTGCGGGAAGCCGCACGCCGACATCGGTGACGAGCGACGGGCGGCGCGGGGCGCGCTCCTCGACGAGGTAGAGCACGTCGCGCCCGTGCAGTACGGCGAGATGCCCGGATTCGCCGAGCCGGTCGACGAGCCCCGCGACGAGCGGGCGCCCGAGCCGCGCGAGCGGCTGCTGCCTGCTGAATCCGCTCGACAGCTCGAAGGCGGCGATGCCGAGCCCGTAGCGGCGCTCTTCGGGCAGGTGCACGACGAAGCCACGCTCCTGCATGACGGCGAGCAGGTGGTAGACGGTCGAGCGCGGCAGTTCGAGCGCGACGGCGATCGTCGCGGCCGGCACGGGCCCGCGCTGCGTCGCGAGATGCGCGAGGATCGCGAGCGTCTGGTCGGCCGCGGGCACCTTCGACGGTGTGGTCACGAGTCCAGCGTACGCGCACGTCTGGTATTCCAGACGGATGTCCCCGCCGCGGCATTCCCGCGCGCGCGAGCGCGGTGTGGAATCGGAGGCATGAGCACCATCGCACCTGCACCCAGCCCCGTTGCGACATCCGTCACCGTGGGCACCGGACCCGTCTCGATCGCCGACGTCGTCGCGGTCGCGCGGCACGGCGCATCCGTCGTGCTCGACCCGGCGGCCCTCGACGGCGTCGCCGCGAGCCGCGAGATCATCGAGGCGCTCGCCGCCGACCCCGAGCCGCACTACGGCATCTCGACCGGCTTCGGTGCGCTCGCGACGACGTTCATCGCCGAAGACCGCCGCGCGCAGCTGCAGGCGAGCCTCGTGCGCTCGCACGCCGCCGGCTCGGGCGCCGAGGTCGAGACCGAGGTCGTGCGCGCGCTCATGCTGCTGCGCCTCTCGACGCTCATGACCGGTCGCACGGGCGTGCGGCGCGAGACCGCGGAGACGTACGCGGCGATCCTCAACGCCGGCATCACGCCGGTCGTGCGCGAGTACGGCTCGCTCGGTTGCTCGGGCGATCTCGCGCCGCTCGCGCACTGCGCGCTCGTGGCGATGGGCGAGGGCGAGGTGCGTGTCACTCCGCTGGTTGAGGAGGCGCGCCAGCGCCGTCTCGAAACCCCGGCGCCCGCGCGGGCTGGTTTCGAGACGCGTCCTGCGTCGGGCGCTCCTCAACCCGCGAAGGATGCGCTCGCCGCAGCCGGCATCACCCCCCTGCGCCTCGGCGAGAAAGAGGGCCTCGCCCTCATCAACGGCACCGACGGCATGCTCGGAATGCTCGCACTCGCGATCGATGACCTGCGCCTGCTGCTCACCACCGCCGACATCGCCGCGGCGATGAGCGTCGAGGGCCTCATGGGCACCGACGCCGTGTTCGCCGAAGACCTGCACGCCCTGCGCCCCCAGCGCGGCCAGGCCGTCTCGGCCTCGAACCTGCGGCGCCTGCTCGCCGAATCTCCCATCGTGGCGAGCCACAAGGGCCCTGAGTGCACGCGCGTGCAGGACGCGTACTCGCTGCGCTGCGCCCCGCAGGTGCACGGCGCAGCGCGCGACACGCTCGCCCACGCGGCATCCGTCGCCGAGGCCGAGCTCGCGAGCGCCGTCGACAACCCGGTGCTCACCCTCGACGGACGCGTCGAGTCGAACGGCAACTTCCATGGCGCACCGGTCGCCTACGTGCTCGACTTCCTGGCGATCGCGGTCGCGGATGTCGCGTCGATGAGCGAGCGGCGCACCGACCGCTTCCTCGACCGCGCCCGCAACCAGGGCCTGCCGCCGTTCCTCGCCCACGAGGTCGGCGTGGACTCCGGCCTCATGATCGCGCAGTACACGGCGGCGGGCATCGTGTCGGAGCTGAAGCGGCTCGCGGTGCCGGCGTCGGTCGACTCCATCCCGTCGTCGGCGATGCAGGAAGACCACGTCTCGATGGGCTGGGCGGCCGCACGCAAGCTGCGGCGCGCGATCGACGGGCTCGGGCGCGTGCTCGCGATCGAGGTCATGACGGCCGCGCGCGGGCTCGCACTGCGCGCACCGCTCGAGCCGGGCGCCGCGACCGGCGCGGTCGTCACGCTCGCAGCCGACGCCGGCGCCGTGCCGGGACCCGACCGGTTCCTCTCGCCCGAGATCGAGGCGCTCGCCGAGGCCGTGGCGTCGGGTGAGGTGGCCGCTCGGGCGGCAGCCGTGGTCGGGCCGCTCGACTGACGAGTCTCGCCGCGATGCGGCATCCGTTCGCTCGACGGCGCGTCCGATCGTTGCGCCGAGTGCCCCCCGAACAGGGTTCGGGACCCCCCAGTTGGGTGTTGTGACCCTGCGCGGGCGATGTCAGACTGTTCTGAGTCGAGCGGAGACCCGACCCGTCGAGTGCGACCGACGACCCGAACGGAAGCTTATGAAGTGGAACCTTGAGGCCCCAGAGGGCCACGACTGGTTCCGAGCGCGCCGCGCCCGGCCGCGTGGTGTGATGATCACGGCGGTCGCAGCCGTGATCGTCCTCGGGGTCACAGGGACCACGCCGGCGTACGCCGAGGCGGTCGTCCCGACCGATGCGGCGACGGTCGCGGCTGAGCCGGTACCGGCCGACCCCGCTCCGGCGACCGAACCGCCCGCACCCGCCCCGGTCGAACCGGCTCCGGTCGACCCCGCTCCGGTCGACCCCGCTCCGGTCGACCCCGCCCCGACGCCGACACCCACCCCGACGCCGACGCCGACGCCGACGCCGACACCCACCCCGACGCCGACACCCACCCCGACGCCGACACCGACACCCACCCCCACGCCGACACCGACGCCGACACCCACCCCCACGCCGACACCCACTCCCACTCCCACCCCCACCCCCACGCCGACACCCACCCCGACACCGACCCCGACGCCGACACCGACCCCGGGTACCGGCCCTTCGAAGCCGGGCGGAACGCCGAGCGCGCCGGTCGTGCTCGTCGGCGACGGACCGGTCGCGCGCATCGTGACCCGCTCCTCGACGGGCACGGCCTCCAACGCCGCTTCGCTGAGCAAGGCGCGTGCAGTCCTCGAACGCGCGATCTCCGCGCTCCGCGACGCCGAGGCCGAACTCGAAGGCGCGAAGTCGACGCGTGAGGTCACCCGCGGCATCGCCGAGAACATCCAGGCCATCGCCGACGACGCGCGGCTCGACGCCGACGCCGCGGCACGCGCCTACCTGGCGGCGTCGAAGGGCGGCGACGCCTCGCTGAACTCGATGGCCGCCGCGTTCGGGCAGGGCCGCGATCTGCTCGCGGGCCTCAGTGGCGTCGCCCGGGTGACCGAGATCGCCGGCGATGCCGAGAAGCTGCTCGAGATCACGGCCGAGCGCGACGCCGAGGCCGTGGCGGCCGAGGCGCGCGCGGTCGAGGCATGGGCCGCGGTCGACGAGATCGACATCGAGGCGCTCGAGAAGAAGGTCGACCGCGCCGAACGCGCCGTCACCTCGGCTCGCAAGGCGCTCTCGGGCCTGCAGACGCGTGTCGCGTCGGCGGGTGTCGCGTTCGTGCAGACGCTGCCGCAGGATTCCGGCCTCCTCAGCGACCAGGGCTGGTCGGTCCCCGTCAGCGGCGACCTCACCGATGGCTTCGGTCCCCGCCCCAACAAGCCGCTTCCCGGTGTGAACGAGTTCCACCGCGGGACCGATATCTCCGCCGGATGCCGCGAGCCCGTGTTCGCCGCGACCGCGGGCACGGTCGTGCAGACCGGCCCCAACGGCACCTACGGCAACTGGGTCCTCATCGACCACGGGTCCGGGATCTCCACGGGCTACGCGCACCTGATCGACGGCGGCACGGTCGTCAAGGCCGGGCAGACCGTCAAGGCCGGGCAGCTCATCTCGGCCGTCGGTTCGACCGGCGCCTCGACCGGCTGCCACCTGCACTTCGAGGTGCGCATCGACGGCACCGCCGTCAACGCGATCCCGTTCATGGCCGCCCGCGGCGTCGCACTCGGCTGAGCACGCTCAGCCCATACGTCCGGTATCCCAGACGCGAGGCACGCGACATCCGTTGTCGGGCGCCGTCGCGTGGTGTGTGATCGGAGCATGACCGACGCACCCACCGCCCCCGCACGCACCGTCCGCGCCGCGCGCGGCTCCGAGCTCACCGCGAAGAGCTGGCAGACCGAGGCGCCCCTGCGCATGCTCATGAACAACCTCGACCCCGAGGTCGCCGAGCGGCCCGAAGACCTCATCGTCTACGGCGGCACGGGCAAGGCCGCCCGCAACTGGGAGGCGTTCGACGCGATCGTGCGCACCCTCGAAGACCTCGAGGCCGACGAGACGCTGCTCGTGCAGTCGGGCAAGCCCGTCGGCGTGTTCCGCACCCACGAATGGGCGCCGCGCGTGCTCATCGCGAACTCGAACCTCGTGGGCGACTGGGCGACGTGGCCCGAGTTCCGCCGGCTCGAGCAGCAGGGCCTCACGATGTACGGCCAGATGACGGCCGGCTCGTGGATCTACATCGGAACGCAGGGCATCCTGCAGGGCACCTACGAGACGTTCGGCGCGATCGCCCGCGCCCGGTTCGGCGGCAGCCTCGCCGGAACCCTCACGCTCACCGGCGGCTGCGGCGGCATGGGCGGCGCGCAGCCGCTCGCCGTGACCATGAATGAAGGCGTCGTGCTCATCGTCGACGTCGACGAGACCCGCCTTCAGCGGCGCGTCGACCACGGGTACCTCGACGAGCTGACCGACGACCTCGACGACGCGATCGCCCGTGTGCTCGCGGCGAAGGCGGCCCGAACCCCGCTCAGCGTCGGCCTCGTCGGCAATGCGGCCACGGTCTTCCCCGAGCTGCTCGCCCGCGGCGTCGCGATCGACATCGTCACCGACCAGACGAGTGCGCACGATCCGCTCTCGTACCTGCCCGAGGGCGTGAGCGTCGACGAGTGGCACGAGCTCGCGGCATCCGATCCCGAGGCGTTCACCGAGAAGGCGCGCGCGAGCATGGCCAAGCAGGTGCAGGCGATGGTCGAGTTCCAGGACGCGGGCGCCGAGGTCTTCGACTACGGCAACTCGATCCGCCGCGAGGCCGAACTCGGCGGCTACGACCGCGCGTTCGCGTTCCCGGGGTTCGTGCCCGCCTACATCCGGCCGCTGTTCGCCGAGGGCAAGGGGCCGTTCCGGTGGGCGGCGCTCTCGGGCGACCCCGCCGACATCGCGGCGACCGACCGCGCCATCCTCGAGCTGTTCCCCGAGGATGAGCACCTGCGCCGATGGATCACGCAGGCCGGCGAGAAGGTGCACTTCGAGGGCCTGCCGGCGCGCATCTGCTGGCTCGGCTACCAGGAGCGCCACCTCGCCGGGCTCAAGTTCAACGAGATGGTGGCGTCTGGCGAGCTCAGCGCACCGGTCGTGATCGGCCGCGACCACCTCGACTCGGGTTCGGTCGCCTCGCCGTATCGTGAGACCGAGGCGATGGCCGACGGCTCCGACGCGATCGCCGACTGGCCGCTGCTGAACGCCCTGCTCAACACGGCGTCGGGCGCGACCTGGGTGTCGCTGCACCACGGTGGCGGCGTCGGCATCGGCCGCTCGATCCACGCCGGCCAGGTGATCGTGGCCGACGGCACCGATCTCGCGGCCGAGAAGATCGCGCGAGTGCTCGTGAACGATCCGGGCACCGGTGTCATGCGCCACGTCGACGCGGGCTACGACCGTGCGATCGAGGTCGCTCGCGAGCGCGGGCTGCGCGTGCCTATGCTCGACGCATGAGCGACGGCGCGGCCACACGGCGGATGCTGCTCACCGGCATCGCCGAACTGGTGACGAACGACCCCGCAGGCGACCGCGAAGGAGGGGCGCTCGGCATCGTCCGCGACGCCGCCGTGCTCGTGGAGGACGGACGCGTCACCTGGGTCGGACCCGCCGCGAACGCGCCGTCGCACGCCGAGGAGCTCCGGTACGAGCGCGAGGAGCGACGCGACGGCGAAGAACACCGCACGCTCTGGGACACCGAGGTCGAGGTGGTCGACGCGCGCGGCCGCGCCGTGATCCCGGGGTTCGTCGACAGTCACACGCACCTCGTGTTCGGCGGCGACCGGGCCGACGAGTTCGCGGCCCGCATGGCCGGGCAGCGATATGCCGCGGGCGGCATCCGCTCGACCGTCGCGGCGACGCGCGCGGCCACCGACGACGAGCTGCGCGCCCGCCTCGCCGGATTCGTCGCCGAGCTTCACGCCCAGGGCACGACGACCTTCGAGATCAAGTCGGGCTACGGCTTGAGCGTCGACGATGAACAGCGCCTCGTGCGCCTCGCACGCGAGGTCACCGACGAGGTCACATTCCTCGGCGCGCATGTCGTGCCGGCCGACTTCGCCGACGCCGGCGCCGACGGCAGCCCCGCTCGCGGAGCCGACGCCTACGTCGACCTCGTCATCGGCGAGATGCTCTCCGCGTGCGCACCGCACGCGCGTTGGGTCGATGCCTTCTGCGAGCGCGGTGCGTTCACGCCCGAGCAGTCCCGCCGCGTGCTCGAGGCCGGCCGCGCCCGGGGCCTCGGTGTGCGCGTGCACGGCAACCAGCTCGGTCCCGGTGAGGGCGTGCGGCTCGCGGTCGATCTCGACGCGGCATCCGTCGACCACTGCACCTACCTGAGCGATGCGGATGTCGCGGCCCTCGCGGCATCGAACACGGTGGCCACCCTGCTGCCGGGCGTCGAGTTCTCGACCCGGCAGCCGTATCCCGACGCGCGCCGCCTCATCGACGCGGGCGTCACGGTCGCACTCGCGAGCGACTGCAACCCGGGGTCGAGCTTCACGAGCTCGATGCCGTTCTGCATCGCGGTCGCCGTGCGCGACATGGGCATGACCCCGGCCGAAGCGGTGTGGGCGTCGACCGCGGGCGGCGCGGCGGCGCTGCGACGCACGGATGTCGGCGTGATCCGCCCGGGCGGGCCGGCCGACCTCGTGCTGCTCGATGCACCGAGCCACGTGCACCTCGCGTACCGGCCGGGCGTGCCGCTCGTCGCCGGGGTGTGGAAGGACGGCGAGGCACTCGTCGGCCGCTGAGTCGCGGCATCCGCCCGGCGCGTCGGAAGGTCGGCCCGCGCGAGGCTCACGCCCGGGCCGGCGCTCCGCCGCATCACATCATCGACTGCAGCACCTGCTGCGCCCGCGTGTTGTCGCTCGTGCCGAGCACGACACGGTTCCTGCTGGCCATGTAGCCGAGGGTGACGTTGATCCCGGCGTCGGCGAGCGCTCGCGCCATCGCGCCGAACACGCCCGGCTTGTCGACGTCGGCGTCGGCGATCGGCGGGCTGACGATCACGTCGACCTCGCGCTCGACCGAGAGCCCGGCGCCGGCGATGGCGGCCCGGGCGGCGGCGGCATCCTCGACGAGGACGTGGACGATGCCCCTCCCCTCGTCGACCACCGCGCAGAGCCCCTCGATGTTGATGGACGCGTTGCCGAGCGCCTCGCCCAGCTTCGCCCCCTCACCGGGTGTGTCCTCGAGCGTGATCAAGAGATCCTTCAACATGCGACACCTCCCTTTCCCGGTCTCTGTCTACGCCCGTGGTCATGGCGCGTCAAACCCCCCGTCGCCGCCGTCAGTCGTCATCACTGCGCCGCAGCCGCCGACGCGCCGAAAGCAGGGTGAGCTCGGGACGCCCGGCGACGAGCCGCTCCGCCCGGTCGAGCACTTCGGTCACCCGCTCGGCGCTCGAGGCCACGACGCCGACGCCCACACGGTCGCGCCGGTGCAGGTCCTGGTCGTCGACCTCGGCCACGCTCGCCTCGGTGGTGCGCCGCAGATCGGCCAGCAGGGGACGCAGCACCGCGCGCTTCTCCTTCAGCGAGTGCACCTCGCCGAGGAGCAGGTCGAACTCGATCCAGCCGATCCACATCACGGGGTCTCACCGGAGGTCGAGCCGCCGATCGAAGTGCCGCCCATCAACCCGCCGCCGACGTGCGGGCGACCTCGATGGCACCCATCCCCGTGAACCGGATCCATGCCCGATCCTCCGACTCGACGAGCGTCATGAGCACCTGGCCGCACGAGCCGCAGCGCACCACGGTGCCGGCGTCGCTCGCGTAGACCATCGCCCGTGCGAGCTCCGCGATCGAGCCGCAGCCCTCGCACTTCGCGACCGCCATGGTCACGTCGAACGAGAAGAACTCGGCGAGCGGACCCGCCAGCGCGTTGCCGTCGACGTGCTCCATCACGTGCCTCCGTATCGTTCGGTGCGGATCGAGCGCGGGTCGTGCCCGAACTCGACCAGCCAGTCCGCGATGCGCTCGACGAACCCCGTCGAGCCGCAGACGTAGACGAGGGGATGCTCCGCCGCAGGCACGACGGATGCCTCGAGCAGCTCGCGCGTGATGCGTCGGGGTGGCGTCGGCCAGCCATCGGGGGCGCGCCGCGTGTAGACCAGATCGAGGCGAAGCGGGGCGGATGTCCCGGCCAGAGCCTCGAGCTCACGTGCGAAGTACACGTCGCCGGGCGTGCGCACCGAGTAGAGCAGCCGGAACGGCGTCTCGTCGCCGGCTTGTGCGCGTGCGCCGGCGATCGCGTAGAGCGGCACGACGCCCGATCCGCCCGCGATGAGCTGCACGGGGCGCGGATCGCCCCCGGGCCGCCACACGAAGAACGCGCCGAGCGGACCGTGGACTTCGAGCAGGTCGCCCGCGCGCACCTCGTCGACGAGGAACGGCGACACCTCGCCGTCTGGCAGCTTGTCGACCGCGAGCACCACGCGCGACGCGTCGCCCGACGACGCGATCGAGTACGAGCGGGTTGCCGTGTACCCGTCGGGCGCAGTGAGTCGCACGTCGAGGTGCTGCCCCGGTGCGTTGCCGGGCCATCCGTCGACCTCGATCTCGAGGCGCGTCGCATTCGGCGTCTCGCGGATCGCTGCCGTGACGGTGCCGACGTGCCAGCCTGCACGGGGAACCGCGCGGACGGAGGGCGCGATGCCGACGGTGTCGCTCACCAGTAGCGCTCTTCCTTCCACGGGTCGCCGTGAAGGTGGTAGCCGTTCTGCTCCCAGAAACCGGGCTCGTCGGTCGGCATCATCTCGAGGCCGCGCACCCACTTCGCGCTCTTCCAGAAGTACAGGTGCGGCACGAGCAGTCGCGCAGGGCCGCCGTGCTCGGGCTCGAGCGGCTCGCCGTCGAACTCGAAGGCGACCCAGGCCTTGCCGCCCCGCAGTTCGTCGAGCGGCACGTTCGTCGTGTACCCGCCGTAGCTGTGCGCCATGACGTAGTCGTACCCGGTCTCGACGTGCTCGAAGAGGGTGTCGATCGACACCCCGCGCCAGCTCGTGCCGAGCTTCGACCAGTGCGTGACGCAGTGGATGTCGGTCGAGACCTCGTCGATCTCGAGCGCCATGAACTCGTCCCAGTTCCACGACTGCGACCCCGACTCGGTGCGGATCGTGAACTCCCAATCGGCGGTGTCGATGTCGGGCGTCGGCCCGGCCGAAAGCACCGGGAAGTCGTGCACGAGGGTCTGCCCGGGCGGGAGTCGTTCATCGCGTTCACGACTGCGCCCGCTGAACCCCCTGGTGATGAAGGACATGGCGTCCCCCTCTCGTTGCTCTCACGATAACGTGCCGGAACTCGGGATGAATGGGACAAGCGGACGGAATCCGGCCGCATCGCCTCGTAGCGTGAGGCTCATGAACGAACAGACCACCACCATCAGCCCCTTCACCCTCCACGTCCCCGATGAGTCCCTGACCGCGCTCGCCGACCGGCTCGCGCAGACCCGCTGGCCGTTGGAGGACGCCGGCACTGGCTGGGACCACGGCGTCCCGGTCGACTACGCCAAGTCGCTCGTGCAGTACTGGGCCACCGAGTTCGACTGGCGAGCGCAGGAGCGGCGCATCAACGCCGTCCCGCAGTTCACCACCCCGATCGACGGGCACGACGTGCATTTCTTCCACGTTCGATCCGACCACGGCGGGGCCACGCCGCTGCTCCTGCTCCACGGGTGGCCCGGTGCGCCCACCGAGTTCCTCCCGATGATCGACGCCCTAGTCGACCCCGCCTCGCACAGCGGCACGTCCGAGGATGCGTTCGACGTGGTCATCGCGACCATTCCCGGCTTCGGGATCTCCGGTCCCGCGGTCGGCTGGAACACCGAGCGGGCCGCCGCAGCCATGGCCGCCTTGATGGCCCGGCTGGGCTATGAGCGCTACGCCGTCCACGGGTACGACACCGGCGCGCTCATCGGACGCGCGATGGGCCTGATCGACCGAGAGCACCTGCTCGGCCTGCACCTGACCGACGTGCTCGGCGGCGAGGAGCTCACGCCCGAGACCGCGGACTTCAGCGACCCCCGCGAGGCGCGCGCCGTCGAGCGCTCGATGCGCTACCAGTACGAGCTCGGCGGTTATGCCATGGTCCAGGCCACGCGACCGCAGTCCCTCGGGCTGGCGCTCACCGACTCACCGGTCGGCCTGCTGACCTGGCTCGTCGAGCGGTTCAAGGACTGGTCGGCCGCCGAGGACTCACCAGAGGAGGTCTTCACGAGGGACGACATGCTCACCACCGTCAGCATCTACTGGCACTTCGCCACCATCTGGTCGTCGATGCGGTACTACAAGGAGGGGGCGACGGGCTGGGGCGTCGAACCCGAGAAGTCCGAGACCCCGCTCGCGATCGTCGCCATGCCGCACGACCTCGGCTCCGCGGTGCCCCGCACCGTCGAGGGTGCGAACAACCTCGTGCGCTGGGAGGAGCTGGCCACCGGCGGCCACTTCGCCGGCTGGGAGCAGCCCGACCTGATGGTGCAGGACATCCGTGCGGCGGTCCAGGTGCTGAACGCCGGTTAGCGGGGCGTGTCGAACCAGACGTCGACCGGCTCGGCGTCGACCGCGTCGCGCCAGCTCTCGACGTCGAAGCGGAACTCGGCGATCGCGCAGGTCGGCATGTGCTCGATGGCGCTGTCCGAAAGCGTGTACGCGAGGTCGCTGAGCCCGGGGTCGTGGGCGACGAGCATCACCGTGCCGATCGCGTCGTCGAGCTCGCCCGCGATGTCGAGGATCGTCTCGGGCGAAGCCCCGTACAGGCGCTCGTCGAGCTCGACGTGCTCGTGCATGAGCCCCATCGCACGCGCCATGAGCTGGGCGGTGCTGCGTGCTCGCACGGCGGTGCTCGACCGGATGACGTCGGGAACGGTGCCGCGCTCGGCGAGACGGTGGCCCATCAGCGGCGCGTTGCGCAGCCCTCGTTCGTTGAGTGGGCGCTCATGGTCGTCGAGGCCGGGCTCGTCCCAACTCGACTTCGCGTGACGCACGAGTACGAGCGTCTTCATGGTGCCGAGTCTGCCACCGCTCGCGCCGTCGCGCGAGGGTCGGTGCGCCGGTCAGCCCCGCGCGAGCATTCCCGCGGCGAACTCGAGCACGCACAGTGCCGCGAGCCGAACGGTGCGTCCGTCGGCGGCATCGGCGGTCGCGTCGATCTCGACGAGGTCGGCGCTGCGCACCCGCGCATCGGATGCCGCGGCGCGTACGAGTGCCCGCAACTCCCACGCCGCCAGCCCGCCCGGCACCGAGGCCGGGCATCCGGGCGCGACCGACCGGTCGCACGCGTCGACGTCGACGTCGAGGTGCACGGGTCCGCCGGCCGATCCGGCGATCTCGAGGGCCTCCGCCATGACCTCGGGGAGGTCGCGCCCATGGAGTTCGTCGCGATGGACCACCGTGATGCCGAGGTCGGCGGCGCGCTGCGCATAGGCCGCCGAGTTCGCGAAGTCGGCGATGCCGATCTGCACGATGCGGCGCGGGTCGAGCCCCGCTTCGACGAGGCGGCGCACGGGCGACCCGTTGCTCACGCCGTCGCGCAGGTCGTAGTGCGCGTCGATCGTCACGAGTCCGGCGGTCGCGAGGTCGTCGCCCCAGGCGCCGAGTGCCGTCGCGACGGTCACGGAGTTGTCGCCGCCGAGCGCCAGGAGGGCCGACGCTCGGTCGAGCGCGGACGACACGGCGGCGATCGTGCGAGCCTCGCCCTCGGCCGAGTCGGGGTCGACGATGTCACCCGCGTCGGCGAAGCGCAGTGCGGCGAGATCGCGCGGGCCGGATGCCGCGGCGCCGACGCCGCGGTCGACGGCCGGGCGCCGGTCGGGCATCAGCGCTGGGCTGTACCGCCTCAGCGCATCCCGGATCGCCGCGGGCGTCTCGTGCGCATTCGTCGGCGAGAGCGAGGTGCGCGACGCCGGCACCCCGAGCAGTGCGAGGTCCACGGCAGCGCCGGGGTCGAGCTCGTGGAGCGCGGGCCAGCCGCCCGCGCGGGGCCAGAGGGGATCGTGCGAGAGCGTCGACATGCCTCGAAGCTAGCAATGCGGGATGCCTCGCGCCGAAGCATCCGTCACCGAACGCGTCTGCGATCCCGGACGCTGCCGGGGATCCGCGAGGTCGCGGTGTCGACGGTTCAGCCGAGGAGCGCGGCGAGCAGCGCTCGTTCCCGCGCCGCATCCAACCCGGCGCCGCGCTCGCGGTCGAGCCCCTGGGCTCGCTCCCATTCGAGGGTCTCGGCGAGCAGTTCGTCGATCGGACGCAGGCTCAGTCCGGCGGCGACGGCCGCCGCGTTGGAGCGGTCGAGGAACGCGCTCCATTCGGGATCGATGATCCAGAGCGGCAGCGAGTCGGGCCCCGACCACTCGGCGACGCCCTGCCCGGCCAGCCACGAGGGCGCAGCTGCGATGACCTCTCCGCGATGGCCCGCGATCGTGCGCGAGCGTGCGAGCCAGTCGCCGAACGTGGTTCGATCGCCGACCGCGTTGAAGGCGCCGGTGCGCCGCTGCTCGATGCTGTCCAGCGTGAAGCGAACGAGATCGTCGATGTGGATGGCCTGCACGGCGGCGTCGAGGATGTCGGGCACCAGGATGGGCTGGTCGTCGCGAGCGGCGCGGGCGACCCAATACCCACTGCGCCCCGACGCGTCGCCGGGCCCGGCGATGAGCCCCGGCCGGATCACGAGCAGGCGATCGCCGAGCGCCTCGCGATACGCGAGCTCGATCGCCGACTTCGCCTCGCCGTAGGTGTCGGGCGTGGACTCGTCGGCTTCGAGTGGTGCCATGAGCTCGGCCGACTCGTCTGCGCCGGGTTCGTCGTGCGCCGCGTAGACGTTGCCCGAAGAGATGAAGGTCCAGTGTGCGGCGTGCGGGCCGAGGTCGACCGCGGCTCGTCGGGCGAACCCCGGCTGGCGGGTCACGTCGATGACGGCATCCCATTCGTGGCGTGCGACCTCGTCGTAGGCTCCCGGCTGCGAGCGGTCGGCGCGCACGAGCACCGCGCCGTCGGCGATCGCGCCGGCCTCACCGCGCGCGAGGCAGGTCACACGGTGCCCGCGGGCGCTCGCCTCCTTCGCGAGTTCGCGTCCGAGCCATTGCGTGCCACCGAGGATCAGCAAGTCCATCCCGCCATCACAGCACGATCGGATGCTGCGGTCGCGGGTGTTCTCGCAGCGCGAACCGACGGGAATACCCCTCAGGGGTATATGGTTCAAATGGACGAGACGGAGGACGATCGATGGATATGACCCGCGACACCCACGATACGCATGCCGGACACGGCGCGCACGACCCGCACGCCGGGCATGACGCGCACGCCGAGCACGCCGGCCACGCCGGCCCCGACCAGCACGCCGAGCATGACACTCACACGGCGGCCGACCACGACACCCACGCGGCACACGCCGAGCACGACACCCACGCGGCGCACGTCGAGCACGACACCCACGCGGCACACGCCGAGCACGACACCCACGCGGCGCACGGCGACCACGCCGGTCACGACGCGCATGCGGGGCACGGCGGCCACGGCGACCACGTCGGCCAGTTCCGCCGCCTGTTCTGGATCATGCTCGTCATCGCGGTGCCCACGATCGTGTTCAGCTCGATGTTCGCCGACATCATCGGCTACTCCCTGCCCGACAACCCGCTGATCCCGTGGATCTCCCCCGTGCTCGGCACGGTCCTGTACTTCTGGGGCGGCCGCCCGTTCCTCACCGGCGCCTGGTCGGAGCTCAAGGCGCGCAAGCCCGGCATGATGCTCCTCATCGGCCTCGCCATCACCGTCGCCTACTTCGCATCGCTCGGCGCGACGCTCGGCCTGCTCGACCACCAGCTCGACTTCTGGTGGGAGCTCGCGCTCCTGATCGTGATCATGCTCCTCGGCCACTGGATCGAGATGCGCTCGATCGCGGCGACCTCGTCGGCGCTCGACGCGCTCGCGGCACTCCTGCCCGATGAGGCCGAGCGGGTGACGGATGCCGCGGACGGGACATCCGTCATCGAAGCGGTCGCCCCCTCGGCGCTGCAGGTCGGCGATCTCGTGATCGTGCGTCCCGGCGGACGAGTTCCGGCCGACGGCGAGGTCGTCGACGGAACCGCTGCCGTCGACGAGTCCATGATCACGGGCGAGTCCGTCGCGGTGAGCCGCGGCCCCGGCGACCGGGTCGTCGCGGGCACCGTGGCGACCGACACCGCCCTGCGGGTGCGCGTCGCGGCGGTCGGCGACGACACGGCGCTCGCGGGCATCCAGCGACTCGTGGCGCAGGCCCAGGCCTCGAGCTCGCGCGCGCAACGCCTCGCCGACCGCGCCGCGGGCTGGCTGTTCTGGTTCGCGCTCGGGGTGGGCCTGATCACGGCCGTCGTGTGGACCCTCCTCGGCAGCCCCGACGACGCCGTCATCCGCACGATCACCGTGCTCGTCATCGCCTGCCCCCACGCCCTCGGCCTCGCGATCCCGCTCGTCGTGTCGATCGCGACCGAGCGTGCGGCGCGCGGCGGCGTGCTCATCACCGACCGCCTCGCCCTCGAGACGATGCGCACGGTCGGCGCGGTGCTCTTCGACAAGACCGGCACGCTCACGAAGGGCGAGCCCGCGGTGACGAACGCCGCGGTCGCCCCGGGGCACGCGCTCAGCGTCGACGAGCTGTTCGTGCTCGCGGCATCTGCCGAGGGCGATTCCGAGCACCCGCTCGCCAAGGCGATCGTCGCCGAGGCCGCTCGCCGCGGCGTCGCGCAGCGACCCGCGCAGGACTTCGAGGCGTCGGCCGCGATCGGCGTGCGGGCGCGCGTCGACGGGCGGACCGTGCAGGTCGGCGGGCCGGGCATGCTCGAGCTCGAGGGGCGACCCCCGCTCGAGGCATCCGCCGCCTGGGCGCAGGCCGGGGCGACCGTGCTGCACGTGCTCATCGACGGCGAGGTCGCGGGCGCCATCGCGCTCGCCGACGAGGTGCGCCCCGAGTCGAAGCAGGCCGTCGACGCGCTGCGCTCGCTCGGCGTGCAGGTCGTCATGATCACGGGCGACGCCGAACCCGTCGCGCGAACGGTCGCGGCGCAGCTCGGCATCGACCGGGTCTTCGCCGGGGTTCGCCCCGAAGACAAGGCCGCGAAGGTGCAGGAGTTGCAGGCCGAGGGCCTCTCGGTCGCGATGGTCGGCGACGGGGTGAACGACGCGCCGGCGCTCGCGCAGGCCGATGTCGGCATCGCCATCGGCGCCGGCACGGATGTCGCGATCGCGTCGGCCGGGGTCATCCTCGCGTCATCCGACCCGCGTTCGGTGCTCTCGGTCATCGAGCTGTCGCGCGCGAGCTACCGCAAGATGAAGCAGAACCTGTGGTGGGCCGCGGGCTACAACCTCATCTCGGTGCCGCTCGCCGCGGGCGTGCTCGCGCCGATCGGGTTCGTCCTGCCGATGTCCGTCGGCGCGATCCTGATGTCGCTCTCGACGATCATCGTCGCCGCGAACGCGCAACTGCTGCGTCGCCTCGACCTGCGGCCCGAGGCGTCGACGCGCGCGGTGCTCGCGCGGGCGCGCTGAGCCCTACCGCGGGACATCCACTCGGTTCTTGTTCACAGCTCAGGAGAATGGGCGCGATGCCGCGCTCACCGCGCGGACGGCGCCCATTCTCCTGAGTTGCGGATCACCGTCGCACTTCGTTCGCGCAACGCAGGACCACAGCCGCGCCACCTCGCGCATGCGACGTCCCGACCCGCTCATCCTGCGTTGCGGTCCACGACTGCCGCACTCCGCACCGTGACGGCGGTCGTGCACCATGCCAGCATGGGTCGAAAGAATTTCTCGACCGATGTCGATCGGGCCCTTCGCCGTTCGACGTCGAAGTGAGGCGGGCACTCGCGCCCGCTCCCGGACAAGGAGAGAACGACCATGAAGTACATGCTGATCATGCGGGCCAACGACGAGGGCTACGCGGCGTACGACGAGCTCGACTTCACCGAGATCATCGCCGCGATGGGCGCCTACAACGAGTCGCTCATGAAGGCGGGCGTGCTGCTCGCCGGCGAAGGACTCACCGATGCTGCCGAAGGTTTCGTCGTCGACTTCGACTCGACACCACCCGTGGTCACCGACGGACCCTACGCCGAGGCGAAGGAGCTGTTCAACGGCTTCTGGATCATCCAGGTCTCGAGCAAGGAGGAGGCCGCGGAATGGGCCAAGCGCTGCCCCCTCGGCCCCGGCACGCGCCTCGAGGTGCGTCGCGTCACCGAGCTCGAGGACTTCCCCCAGGACAACGAGTGGATCCAGAAGGAGGCGGGCTGGCGCGAAGAGCTCGAGGGCAAGGCCGCCGGCACGAACAGCTGACCCTCCCCACCTGTCCAACAACCGTTCCGGGGGTGCAATCGTGACAGAAACACCGTCGAAGGTGGGTGCGGATGACGCGAATGCACCCCCCGAACGCGCTGGGAGGGACGACGCCGCCGAGCGCGCCCGGCGCACGATCGCCGCGGTGTGGCGCATCGAGTCGGCACGCATCGTCGCGACCCTCACGCGCTTCGTGGGCGATGTCGGCCAGGCCGAGGACCTCGCGCAGGAGGCCCTCGTCGAGGCGCTCAAGCAGTGGCCCGACGAGGGCGTCCCGCGCAACCCCGGAGCCTGGCTCACCGCGGTTGCGAAGCGCCGCGCCATCGACGGGTGGCGCCGGCGCGAGCGGCTCGACGAACGGTATGCGGCGATGGCCCGCGACCTCGAGCAACAGGGCGGCGAGGCATCCGACACGTTCTGGGACCCCGACACGATCGACGACGACATCCTGCGACTGATCTTCGTCTCGTGCCACCCGGTGCTCTCGCGCGAGGCGCAGATCGCGCTCACGCTGCGCATCGTGGGCGGCCTCTCGAGCGACGAGATCGCGCGGGCGTTCCTCGTGCCGACCGCGACGATCCAGCAGCGCATCGTGCGTGCGAAGAAGACCCTCGCCGCCGCGAAGGTGCCGTTCGAGGTGCCCGAGCCGAACGAATACGCCGAGCGGCTCGGTTCGGTGCTGAGCGTGCTCTACCTGATCTTCAACGAGGGATACCTACCCGCCTCGGGCGAGCAGTGGGTGCGACCGGATGTCTCGGCCGAGGCCCTGCGGCTCGCCCGCGTGGTGGCGGGGCTCATGCCCAAGGAGCCCGAGGCGCAGTCGCTCGTGGCGCTCATGGAGTTCACCGCGTCGCGCTTCGCGGCGCGCACGGCGCGTGACGGAACGCCGATCCCGCTCGACGAGCAGGACCGCTCCCGTTGGGACCGCGCGCAGATCGCCCGCGGCTCGGCCGCACTCGCTCGGGCCGATCGCATCGGGCGGGGCCGGGCGTCGTACGGGCTGCAGGCGGCGATCGCCGAGTGCCATGCGGTCGCGCCCACCGCCGACGAGACCGACTGGGCCCGCATCGCACTGCTCTACGAGGCGCTCGGGCGCCTCGCGCCGTCACCCGTGGTCGAGCTCAATCGGGCGGTCGCGGTGGCGATGTCGACGGGGCCGGCCTCGGCGCTGCGCATCGTCGACGAGCTCGCGGTCGGAGGCAGGCTCGCCGGGTACGCCCCACTGCCCGCCGTGCGCGGCGAACTGCTCGCACGGCTCGGGCGCACCGACGAGGCCCGCGCCGAGCTCGAGCTCGCGGCGCGCCTCACGGGAAACGAGCGCGAGCGCGCCGCGCTGCTCGCCAAGGCCGCGGCGCTGAAGTCGTCGGTCGAGTAGGCGCGAAGCGCCGTATCGAGACCACGCACAGGTCTCGATACGCTTCGCTACTCGACCGGCGTCGCGGCGGCGGCGACCTTCGCCTCGCGCTTGGCTCGCCGCCGCTCGCGCCCGCCCTCGACGAGGTCGTACAGCACCGGGAGCACGACCAGCGTGAGCGCGGTCGACGAGACGAGTCCGCCGATCACGACGAGCGCGAGCGGCTGCGAGATGAACCCGCCGGTGCCGGTGATGCCGAGCGCCATGGGCAGCAGCGCGAAGATCGTCGCGAGCGCGGTCATCAGGATCGGCCGCAGACGTCGGGATGACCCGTGCACGA
Organism: Agromyces cavernae; assembly: GCF_021044935.1. Lineage (GTDB taxonomy): Bacteria > Actinomycetota > Actinomycetes > Actinomycetales > Microbacteriaceae > Agromyces > Agromyces cavernae. The sequence continues at coordinate 693,999 of NZ_JAJNMP010000001.1, read as the reverse complement.
GCGCGTCGCGCACGTTCATGCCCCGGTCGCGGTACTGGTTCACGAGGTCGACGAGCACGATCGCGTTCGTCACCACGATGCCGACGAGCATGAGCACGCCCACGAGCGACGCGACGCCGAGCGGAATCCCCGTGATGACCTGCAGTACGATCGCACCCGTCGCCGCGAACGGCACCGACACGAGCAGCAGCAGCGGCTGCAGCAGTGAACGGAACGTCGCCACCATGACGATGTACACGATGAGGATCGCCGCGAGCAGCGCGATGCCGAGTTGCGAGAACGACTCGGTCTGGTCGGCGGTGACGCCGCCGAGCGAGGCGGTGGTGCCGGCGGGCAGGTCGACCGTGGCGACGGACGACGACACCTCGGCGCTGGCGGTGCCGAGGTCGTCGCCCGCCGGGGTGGCCGACACGGTCGCGCTGCGCAGCCCCTGGGCGGTCGTGACCGAGGCGGGCCCGTCGACCTCGGCGACCGTCGCGAGCGTGTCGAGCCGCACGACCCCGGTCGGCGTCGGCACCTCGAGAGCCGAGAGCGTTGCGATCGTGGTCGGCGGGTTCTCGGAGGCCAGGTAGATCGTCAGGGTCTTCTCGTCGATCACGACCGAACCGGCCGTCTGGGGCTGCATCGCCGCCGACACGATGCCGCCGAGTGCGACCTCGGAGTAGCCTGCGGCCGCGGCATCCGCCCGGTTCACCTCGACGGCGATGTAGGGACGCGACTCCGAGAGGTTCGACGTCACCTGCGTGACCGAGTCGACCCCGCCGAGCTCGTCGACGACCGCGTCGGTCGCGGTCTGCAGGTCTTCGGCGTTCGAGGCGGTGATGTCGACCTCGATGTCGTTCGACGCGCCGAACCCGCTCGCCGCCGTGAGGGTGACCTCGCCGACGTCGTCGAGCTCGTCGACGGACTCGCGTACCGATGCCTGCAGCGCCTCCTGGTCGGCGTCTTCGTCGGTGGTGACCGAGTAGGTGATGGTCGCCCCGCCGCCGCCGAATGCCGCCGCGAGCGGGCTCGAGCCGGTGCCGATCGACGTCTGCACGATCTCGACGCCCTCGGTGCCGCGGATGGCGTCTTCGACGGGTTCGGATGCCGCATCCATGGCGTCGAGGCTCGTGCCGACGGGAAGCACCTGCGAGACCTGGAACGTGTTCTGCCCCGACGATCCCAGGAAGTTCGTCTTCATGAGCGGCGTGAGTGCGACGGTGCCGGCGAGGATGAGCACCGCCACGATGATCGTCACGACACCGTGCTTCAGCGTCCACTCGATGATCGGCAGGTAGCCGCGCTGCAGGCGCGACGGGTGTTCGAGTTCGTCGACGGTGCCGGCCCGGGCGGGTCGATCGGATGCCCCGCCCGCATGCGGCCCGTCGGCCGTCGCGGTCGCGACAGCGGGCACCGGCGCATCGGCGGGTGCGGCAACCGTCGCATCCGCAGCTGCAGGGCGCGCGGATGCCGCGTCCACGGCGCCGGGACGACCGAGGCCGGTCTCGCCGTCGGGTCCGCGAAGTTCGGGCGCGAGCCACACGTCGTCGACGAACGCGGCCGCCGCGAGCTCGGCCTCGTCTTCGTGCTTGTGCAGTTTGGCCGGCTTGAGGAACCAGTACGCGAGCACGGGCACGATCGTGAGCGACACGAGCAGCGAGGCGACGAGCGCGATCGTCACCGTGAACGCGAAGGGACGGAACAGCTCGCCCGTGACGCCCTCGACCAGCGCGAGCGGAAGGAAGACGGCGACGGTGGTGATCGTCGACGCCGTGATCGCTCCGGCGACCTCGCGTACCGCGTGCACGATGGTGGCGGCCTTGTCGACGCCCTCGACGAGGTGACGCTTGATGTTCTCGATGACGACGATGGAGTCGTCGACGACGCGGCCGATGGCGATCGTGAGCGCGCCGAGCGTGAGGATGTTCAGGGTGTAGTCGGCCGCCTGAAGTCCGATGAACGCGATCAGCACCGACGTCGGGATCGAGATCGCCGTGACGAGCGTCGCCCGCACCGACAGCAGGAACACGAGGATGACGAGCACGGCGAACAGCAGGCCGAGCAGGCCCTCGGTCGCGAGCGATTCGATGGACTGCTCGATGTAGGGCGCCTGGTCGAACACGACGGTGAACGACGCACCGGGGTTGGTGGTGTCGAGCGACGCCTCGAGGTCGGGCAGTAGCGCCGTGACGGCGTTCGACACCTCGACGGTGTTCGCGGCGGGCAGCTTGGTCACCGAGATCGTGAGCGCGGGTTCCCCGTCCACGCGCGAGATGCTCGTCACGGGGTTGTCGGCGAGTTCGACCGTCGCCACGTCGGAGATCGTCGCCGCCACCGGGACGGTGACGGTGGCCGGCACGTCGACGGCACCCTCGACGCCGGGGAATCCGCTGCCGGCATCGGGAACCACTTCGACGCCCTCGCCACCCTCGGCTGCGTCCGGCGCCGGCTGCTGCTCGGTCGCCCCGATCACCGGCAGTTCGGCGATCTCGTCGACGCTGCCGAGCCGCGTGCCCGTCTGCACCGCGAACGTCGAGTCGCCCTCGGTGATCGATCCGGCGGGGACGAGCAGTCCGTTCTGCGCGAGTGCGTCGCGGATGGCCTGCTGGGTGATGCCGAACGCCGCGAGCTGCGCGGGGTCGGGCGTGATCGTGACGCGCTGGCCGATCTCGCCGATGAGCGTCGCGTCGCGGACGCCGTCGACATCGGTGATCTCGGCGAGAGTCGTGCGCTCGATCTCGTCGGAGAGGGAGCTGATGTCGTCGACCCCGGTGACCGCGACCTGCAGCACGGGGAAGTCGTCGAGACTCAGCGCGATGACCTGCGGGTCGACGTCTTCGGGCAGTTGGCCCGCGATGCGGTTCACCGACGAGAGCAGCTTCTGCTCGGCGAATGCGAGGTCGGTGCCGTACGTGAAGCTCGCGGTGACCCGTGAGAGGCCCGTCGAGCTCGTGGTCGACGTCGACTCGAGCCCGGTGATGCCCTGGATCGCGGTCTCGATCGGCGTCGAGACGTCGGTGTTCACGATGTCGGGCGAGGCCCCCGGGTAGCTCGTCACGATCGACAGCTGGGGGAACGCGATCGACGGCGCGAGCTCCTGCTTCAGGCTCGTCAGGGAGATGCCGCCGAAGATCGCGACGACGACCGTGATCAGCGCGATGAGCGCGCGGTTCTTCATGCTGAGCGCGGCGAGCAGGTGCATTGGTCGATTCTCGCAGTCGCGACCACCGCGAATGTCACCGGTTGGAGAATTTCGGGGGTTCTCCCCCGCTGGGAGCGAGATTGTTCATCGATCGGTCACACGACACCCCCGTTCGGGGTAGCCCCGACACCGTCGGAGTCGGTATGTTGCTGATCAACGCGTGAGGTGGGGGCGATGACCAGAGCGGATGCCGCGTGGCGGGGCCGATGGCTTCGCGTTGCGCTGCTCGCCCTCGCCTTCTCGGCCTTCTGGCTCGCGATCAGCCTGTTCTCGAGCACGTCGAGCGCCTCGGCAGACGAGGCGAAGCCGGGCTCCCTCCTCGGCGCCGTCGGCTCGGTGGTCGGCGGGGTCACCCAGACGACGAACTCGCTCGGCGACACGCTCGGCGACGTCGTCGAGACGGTGGTCGAGCCGGTCGACACGGTCGTCGAGCCCGTGCTCGAGCCGGTCACCGCCGTCGTCGAACCGGTCGTCGAGGTCGTGCCCGCACCGGTCGGCGACCTCGTCGAGGCCGTCGTGCCCAGCGCCGTGGGCGACCTCACGACCCCCGTCGTCGACACGGTCGACCACGTCGTGGGCTCGCTGCCGATCGTGGGCGGCATCGTCGGCGACGACACCGTCGGCAGCATCGTCTCGCCCATCACCGGCGTCGTCGACGACACCCTCGGAACGATCATCGGATCGTCGCCGATCGACCTCCCCGGCGGCGAATCCGGTACGACTCCCGAGGTGCCTGGGACGTCGCCCGTGCCCGCGCCCGGCGCTTCTGCAGACCCCGGTGAACCCAGGACGCCCGCTGCGATCACCGCACCCGGCGTCGTTTCCGGCACCGGCGCGGCCGCCGCGACCGCGGCCGACCTCCCCGGTGCACCCAGCTCCGGCTTCATCGGTACCGCCGCGGGCACCGCTGCACCAGCGCACCCCGCGGGGCCGCCCGGCGACGGGCCGCCCGTGCTCGCACCGCCCGGCAGCGGTTCGGCCAGCGCGGGGGCCGGTGCATCCGGGACCGGCTCCGGCGGAGCATCCGCCAGTTCCGACGCGGCGTTCGCCGCCCTCGAACTCGACGCGCTCGCGTCGCTCGTGCTGCACTCGGTCGACGACGCGCTGCCGTCGTCGCCGGTCTACGACACCGACTCCACCCCTGACTGACGGGGGCCGTTCCGCCTGCACGCAGGCGGAAGACGGTCATCGCTCCCTGCCCGGGAGCGACATTTCCCATCAGTCAGGAGGACTGGATCATGAAGAAGTTGGCCTTGAGGGCGCTCTACGCGACCCTCTTCGCCGGGGGGCTCACGCTCCTCGGAGCCGGCGTCGCGCACGCGTCCGAAGCGGGCGGCGACGACGGCATCCTCTCGGGAACGCAGGCCGCGATCTCGATCGAACTCCCGGTGACGGTGAGCGGCAACGCCATCAGCGTCATCGGAGACTCGTCGAGCGAGGACGCGACGACCGAGGTCGAGTCGGGCGACTCCGGCGCTGCCGAAGGCGGCACCGCGACCACCTCGGGCGAGGACTCGATCCTCGGCGGCACGCAGGGACTCGTGGATCTCGACGTCCCGGTGACGGTCGGCGGCAACGCCATCAGCGTCATCGGGGACTCGTCGAGCGAGGACGCGACCACCGAGGTCGAGTCGGGCGACTCCGGCGCTGCCGAAGGCGGCACCGCGACCACGTCGGGCGAGGACTCGATCCTCGGCGGCACCCAGGCGAGCGGGCTCGACCTGCCGATCACGATCGGCGGCAACGCGATCTCGGTGATCGGCGACAGCGAGTCGTCGGATGCGACGACGGTCGTGGTGCCGGGAACCGGGGGCGGTTCCGCAACGACGGACGGATCGGACGGGCTGCTCGGAGGAACACAGCTCATTCCGGGCCTGTCCGTGCCCATCACGATCGGCGGCAACGCGATCTCGGTGATCGGCGACAGTGAGACCGAGGGGTCGACGACCATCGTCGGTCCGACCGATCCGACGGACCCGACCGATCCCACGGACCCGACCGATCCGACGGACCCGACCGATCCCACGGATCCGACGGACCCCACGGACCCGACCGATCCGACCGATCCCACGGACCCGACCGATCCGACCGACCCGACGAACCCCGGTGACCCGGGCGACGACGGGAACGACGACGGCACCACCGTCGCCTCGGGCGGCTTCACCGTGATCGACTCGGCATCGACGCTCGCCTCCACGGGAGCGGACCTCACGGGCCTCTGGCTCGCGATCGGCGCACTGCTCGGCGGGCTCGCCCTCATGGGCTTCCGCCGCATCGCCGCGCGCCGGTAGTCGGGCGCACCCGGCGCCGCCCTACCGGCGCCGGGTCGCCGACCCCGGCCAAACCCCATGGCTTCCGCGCCGCCGATTCGGGCCGGCCGCGCGGATCGCCGCGCCATCAGGGGAACGTGCAGCCACCGATCGCCCTTCGGGTGGGCGTTCGGAAGAGGGCGCACGGCCCGGCGCGGCAATGAACGGGGTGGTGGGCGTCGCTCGACGTCCGCCACCCCGGTCCCTCCGCGGGTAGGGTTCGGCCATGGCCTCCCTCCTGAACGTCCGGGCCGCGCGGGTCGCGGACGCCGCCGCGATGGCGCGCGTGAATGTGCAATCGTGGCAGGAGGCGTATCGCGGGCTGATGCGCGACGAGGTCCTCGACGATCCAGAGCTTCGGGGCAACCGCGAACGGTTCTGGACCGCCGTCCTCACCGACGAGCGCTACCGCGCGAATCGCGTCGCGGTGGCCGAGCGCGACGGCGAGGTGATCGGCATCGCGATGGCGGCGAGTCCACAGGATTCCGATGCGCCGTGGTCGGTGCAGCTCTACGTGCTGTATGTCGTGGAGGTCGAGCATGGGTCGGGCGCGGGCGCCGCCCTGCTCGATGCCGTTCTCGGCTGGCAGGAGTCGGCATTGCTGTGGGTCGCGGATCCGAATCCGCGAGCGCAGGCCTTCTACCGCAAGCACGGGTTCGTCGCCGACGGAACCGTGAGCGTGGAGGAGGGCGTGCGTGTGATCCGAATGGTGCGCAGCCGCCTCGCCCCGATCGGGCTCGGTCTGGCCGCGCTCGGGCGCCCCGCCTACATCACGACCGGCCGGGGGCTCGACTTCGGCGATGACCGCACGGTCGCAAGGATGCGGGAGCACGCGCACGACATGCTCGACGCGGCCTGGGCACGCGGCATCCGTTTCATCGATGCGGCGCGCTCGTACGGTCTCGCTGAAGAATTCCTCGGGTCGTGGCTCGCCGAGCACCCCGAGCGCCGCGCCGAGCTCACGATCGAGTCGAAGTGGGGTTACGAATACGTCGGCGGATGGCGCATGGACGCCGCGGTGCACGAGCGCAAGGAGCACTCGACAGCCATGTTCGAGCGGCAGTGGCCCGAGACGCTCACCGCGCTCGCCGGCGCACCCGACCTGTACCTGATCCACTCGCTCACGCCCGACAGCCCGGCACTCGGCGACACGGCCCTGCTCGACCGCCTGCGCGAGCTCGCGGCATCCGGCGTGCGTGTCGGCATCTCGACGAGCGGGCCGCGGCAGGGCGCCGCGCTCGATGCGGCGCGCCAGCTGCCCGACTCGCCGTTCAGTGCGGTGCAGGCGACGTGGAACCTGCTCGAGCCGTCGGCCGAGCAGGCGCTCGCACGGGCGCACGATGCCGGATGGTTCACCGTGGTCAAGGAGGCTGTCGCCAACGGCCGGCTGAGCCCCGCGGGCGCGCCCGGCGAGCCGGGCGCGGCCGCACTCGCGGCAGCCGACGGGCAGTCGCTCGACGCGTTGGCGATCGGTGCCGCCCGGGCGCGACCGTGGTGCGACATCGTGCTGTCGGGCGCGGCCACCGCCGGCCAGCTCGACTCCAACCTCACGTCGCGAGCCCCGTCGACGAATGCCGCGGCGCTCGCCGCACTCGCCGAGGACCCGGCCGCCTACTGGGCGGCGCGCGGTGCACGCGACTGGACCTGATTCCCGCAGAACGCCCCGCACATGCGGTGATGCGCCGCCGTATCAGACCACCGACGTGAGCAGGCTCTGCTCGGGCACCGGCGTGCGCGAGAGCGAACGCCACGCTCGCGCGAGTGCCTGCACCGCGGCATCCGTCGTCTCGGCCGGATAGCAGAACGGCAACCGCAGGAACCGCTCGAACGCGCCGTCGATGCCGAAGCGCGGTCCCGCCGCGATGATGAGGCCCTGTGCTCTGGCGGCGAGCGCGAGCTGCGAGCTCACGGGTGCGCCGAGGCCGACCCACGTCACGATGCCGCCGTCGACATGCGGCACGTGCCAGTCGGGGAACGCCTCGGCGAGCAGCCCTTCCAACCGGGCACGGCCGGTTCGCAACTGCTCGCGGCGCAGGTCGAGGATGTCGTCCATGCGCTCGAGCAGGCGCGCCACGATGAGCTGCTCGATGATGGGCGTGCCCAGATCGCCCGGCGACCGCACCGCGAGCAGGCGGCGGATGAGCGGCCGGTCGGCACGGATCCACCCCACACGCAGGCCGCCCCACACCGTCTTGCCGACCGAGCCGACCATGACGGCGTCGCCGTACGCGGCGAGGGGCAGGTACGACGTGCCGCGATCGATGTCGAGCTCGGCGATGGTCTCGTCGGCGATGACGACAGTGCCCTGGCGTGCGGCGGCGTCGAGCACGCGCTCGCGCGTGGCGACGCTCATCGAACGGCCGGTGGGGTTCTGGAAGTCGGGCATGAGATAGGCGGCGACCGGGTTCGAATGGCGGATGGCCCGGGTCATGGCCTCGACCTCGTCGCCGAGGTCGTGGGGGTCGGTGCCGAAGGGTTCGGTGTCGAACGTGTCGCTGACGAAGCGCCCGTCGTCGAGGCGGTCGGTCTGGGGGCTCGCTGCGCCCGCCGGCGTCACCGACACCTGAACGAGCCGCGCGCCCGCCGCGCGCAGGGCCTCGTACGCGTGCGGGTAGGTCGGCGCCTCGATGAGGGCGCGGTCGCCTCGCCCCACGAGCGCCCGTGAAAGCAGGGCGATCGCGTGCTGGGCGCCGATGGTCACCATGATCTGCTCGGGCGTGGTCGGCAGTCCGCGCGCGGTGTACCGGTCGGCGATGGCGGCGCGCAGTGCGGGGGTGCCGATGGGGTCGAACCCCGAGTCGGCGAGCTGCGCCGGCAGGTCGTCGAGCGCGGCACGTGCGACGTCGTGCAGCCACGGCAGCGCGGGCGGCGCGGCCTTCGAGAAGTCGATGTACTCGGCGTCGGGCGGCGCCGGCAGGGTCGCGGGGATGCCCGGCAGCCGCGCGACGCTGCCCGAGCCGCGCACGCTCAGCACGAGGCCGTGCTCGCGCAGCTCGCGGTACGCCGCCGTCACGGTCGTTCGGCTGAGGCCGAGCCGCTCCGCGAGGTCGCGCTCGGCGGGCAGCCGGGTGTCGACCGGGATGCGCCCGTCGAGGATGAGCAGGCGCACGCGCTCGGCGAGCGCCTGGTAGGCGCTGCTGCCGCCGCGCCACTCGCCGAGCAGGGTGTCGAGGGCACGGGCACTGAGAGTGGACTCCGCCATGCGAGCCACTTTATCGCAATTGGCTTCTTGTCATAAGGCCAATCATGGAATTGGATTGCAGAATGCCACGCCTGACCCTTCCTCGCTCCACCGATTCCGCACCCGTGCTCGCGCGCCGCTTCGTGCAGCTGTTCGCCGGGCTCTTCCTCTACGGCATCGGCATCGCCCTCATCGTGCGCGGCGAGCTCGGGGTCGCCCCGTGGGACGTGCTCACCCAGGGCATCTCCAAGCAGACCGGCCTCGGCTTCGGCCTCATCACCGTGCTCACGAGCGGCGTCGTGCTGCTGCTCTGGATCCCCCTGCGCCAGCGCCTCGGCTTCGGCACCGTCATGAACGCGCTGCTCGTCGGCCCTTCCGCCGACGTCGGACTCTGGCTGATCCCGTCGGGACTCGACCTCTGGGCTCGCATCGGCCTCCTCGCCGCGGGCATCCTCGTGCTCGGCGCGGCCACCGGCCTCTACATCGGTGCGCACTTCGGCCCGGGCCCGCGCGACGGGCTCATGACGGGCCTGCACCGCGTCACCGGCTGGAAGATCTGGATCGTGCGCACCGGCATCGAGGTCATCGTGCTCGGCGCCGGCTGGCTGCTCGGCGGCAACGTCGGCATCGGCACGGTCGCGTTCGCGTTGCTCATCGGCCCGATCTGCGGGTACGCGATCCCCCTGTTCGCGATCAGGCGCAACGAGCGCAGCACGCGAGCGGATGTCCCGGCCCGGGCACCGCGCGCCGTTCCCACGCCCCGCGCGACCCCGGTCGTCGAGTAGCAGCACCGGTCGAGTAGCCACCGCCGGTCGAGTAGCGAGCGCCAGCGAGCGTATCGAGACCCCGAGGTCTCGATACGGCCCTGGCGGGCCTTCTCGACCGACGCGGCACTACAGGTTGCGGTCGGCGTAGGCCGTCATCGCGTCGCGCACGAACTCCGCGCCGGCCCGGCCGCCGTAGTTGGCGCCGAAGCGCTCATCGGCCACGTACATCTCGGCGAGGCCGACGAAGTACTCCTTCGTCGGGCCCTGCCCGCCACCGCCGGGAGTGCCCGGAATGCCGCGCAGCCACTCGAAGTGCCGCTGCGCGAGTGCCTGCGCCTCGTCGCCCGTCGGGTCGATGCCGCGGTCGTGCGCCGCGATCCAGTCCCGGCCGAGGTCTGACGCGCGTTCCTGCCAGGCGGCCTTCTGCTCTGCGCTCATCGAGCGCCACCACGCGTCGCTCTTCGCGTACGCGTCCTTGCCCCAGCGCTGCTCGACCTCCTCCTTGTACCGGGTGTGGTCGAACCCGTCGAACACGTTCTCTGCCATGAGTCGTTCACCTCCTTCCAATGCCGTGATGGTGTGCTCGACCGACGCGATCTGCCGCGCCAGTCGTTCTTGTTCCTGCCTGAGCCACTCGAGGTGGCTGCGCAGGGCGTGCGGGGCGCTCTCCTCGCGATCGAGCACCTCGCCGATCGCGGGGAGTCCCAGCCCGAGCTCGCGCAGCAGCATGACGCGCTGCAGGCGCACGAGTGCCGGCTCGTCGTAGTACCGGTAGCCGTTCGACCCGATGCGCGCGGGCGCGAGCAGCCCGATGTCGTCGTAGTGACGAAGCGTGCGGCTCGTGGTTCCCGCGAGCCTCGCGATCTCCTGGATCGACCAGTCCACGACGTCCTCCTCTCGTGACCTTCGGGCCGCTCTCGACCCCACGCATGCCACGCTAAAGCTTGACGCAGCGTCAATGTCAAGCGCCGCGGCATCCGCCCGCCCTTTTGTACTCCCGCCCCAGCGCTTGCCCAATTCGCGAGTCGAAGGACCGTCGTCGCGGCGCGCCGTCGCCTGCTCAGCGTGTCGCACGAACCCTCCTTCGACTGAGCACTTGCGCCCGCCGCCAACGCGATATATCGTGTTATTCAGGTCAACGCGATATATCGCGAACGAAGGAGAGAACACGACATGTCCATCGAGAAGTGGGTCATCGCACCGGGCGAGTCCCGGGTCATCGACCTCGAGCTCGTGCGCAAGCTCAAGGTCAGCCTCATCGGCGGCAAGGTCGATGTCATCGCGCACGACGAGCCGGGGGCGCGCATCGAGATCACGGGCGTCACCGGCAAAGACCTGAAGGTCGAGATCGACGGAGACGTGCTCGACATCGACCACCCGCAACTGCGGTGGGACAACTTCATCGAGGTCTTCAAGGGCTGGGCGGGCAGCGCCAAGGCGCAGGTGTCGATCCTCGCGCCGCGCCATGTCGTCATGAAGCTCGGCATGGTCTCGGGCGACACGCTCGTCTCGGGCTTCGCGACCGATGCGAAGCTCAGCACCGTCTCGGGCGACCTCGTGCTCGACACCCACGAGGGCGACGTCGAGCTCTCGAGCGTCTCGGGCGAGATGTCCGCGGGCAACCACGTCGGCCGCATCACCGCGCACTCGGTCTCGGGCGACATCGTCGCCACCGGCGACGTGCGCTCGTTCAACGCCGACACCGTCTCGGGCGACATGGTGCTCGACGCCTACGGCACTCCCGACCGGGTCGACACCAACACCGTCTCGGGCGACCTCACGGTGCGCTTCGACACGGGGTCGGGCGCCCGCTACCGCATCAACACGGTCAGCGGCACGGTGCTGCTCGACGACACGACCATCAAGGGCATGCTCGGCAAGGGCTTCGAGCGCGTCACGGGCGAACTCGCCGGCCGCTGGCTCGACCTCGGCGCGAACAGCGTCTCGGGTTCCATCTCGGTCATGCGCCGCGAGCCGACCGAGCGAGCGGATGCCGCGGGCCGCGCCCACGACGACAGCACGGCAGCAGCGGGGCCGACCGGCGCCGAGGCATCCGCATGACCCCGCCGGTCTTCGCCCACGGGAGCCTGCGCCTCTACCTGCTGGCGCTGCTCGACGAACAGCCGCGCCACGGCTACGAACTCATCCAGGCGCTCAGCGACCGGTTCGGCGGAACGTACAGCCCGAGCGCGGGAACGATCTACCCCCGCCTGTCGAAGCTCGAAGAGGAGGGGCTCGTCTCGAAGACGACCGACGGCCGCAAGACCGTCTACGAGATCACCGAGGCGGGCCGAGCAGAACTCGACGCCCGCCGGCACGAGCTCGACGCGATCGAAGACGAGGTCACCGATTCGGTGCGACGACTCGCCGACGGCGTGCGAGCCGAGGTGAACGACGCGATGCGGTCATTGCGGGCGGAGCTCGCGAGCGCCGCGCGCGAGGCGAAACGTTCGTCGCAGTCGACCTCGGCGAAGTTCGCCGACACGACGGGCAGCGGCGGCGCGGGCGGGACGATCAACCTGCACGCCGAGTCGAATCGTGCGGTGCACGAGGCCGACCTCGTGCTCAACGAGTTCCGTCAGCAGTTGCGCACCGACCTGCGCACGCAGGCGCACCGCGGGCGCGTCTCGACCGAGTCGGTGACGCTGCTGAGGGTGCGACTGGCGCAGGTGCGCGCCGACGTGCTCGCGACGCTCGTCGACCGCTGAGCTGACCCGATCTGCGGGTTGAGGAGCGCCCGACGCTCGAAACCCAGGCCTGCGAGCATTCGGGTTTCGAGACTCGCCTGCGGCGCTCCTCAACCCACATCCCGATCGCGTGTCGGCGGCGAGTGCTTCGATGGGGGCATGACAGACGTGCAACTGGTGCCGTGGGCTGACGACGACCTCGCCACCCTGCAGCGCGGCAACACGCCCGAGATGATGACGCACCTCGGCGGGCCCGAGTCCGACGAGGCGCTCGCGGCGCGTCACGAGCGCTACCTGCGGTACTGGCGCGAGGGCACCGCACGCATGTTCCGCATCGTCATCGAAGGCCATCCCGAGGGGGTCGGCTCCATCGGCTACTGGCAGCGCGAGATCCCCGGCGAAGAGCACGCCCTCGAGTGCGGGTTCTCGGTCGAGTCTGCCTATCAGGGGCGTGGCATCGCCACCCAGGCGCTCCTCGGGCTCATCGCCGACGCACGGGCTCGCGGTGAGACCGGGCGCCTCTGGGCCTACCCCCGGGTCGACAACGTCGGGTCGAACGCGATCTGCGAGAAGGCCGGCTTCCGGCTCGACGGGCAAGAGGAGTTCGAGTATCCGCCGGGCAATTGGCAGACCTCGAACAACTGGGTCTACGACCTCGCCGAGGCGCCGCGGGCGTAACCTCTGGGCGCCGCGGGTACTTCTGGGCGCCGCGGGCGTAGCCTCTGGGGGTGCGCTCGTATCTCGCCGTCGCCCTGGGCGGCCTCGTCGGCACCGGCCTGCGGCTCGCCTGCGACCTCGCGTTCCCGCGCGCCGACGACGCGTTCCCCGTCGAGACCCTCATCGTGAACCTCGGCGGCGCGTTCGCGCTCGGGTGGCTCGTCGGCGGCCTCTGGACCCGGCCGACGACGCCGAGATGGCTGAAGGCCGGCATCGGCCCGGGGGTGCTCGGATCCTTCACGACCCTCTCGGCCGTGACGGCGGCGCTCGTCGTGCTGGGTCGCGAGGGCGAGTGGCTGACAGCGTTCGCGTACCTGCTCGCGTCGATCATCGGTGGTCTCGCGGCCGCGGCGGCCGGGCTGCGCATCGGCTCGCTCATCGCGCACCGCCCCATGCCGACCGACGTCACCGACGCGGGCGAGACGCTGTGACCGGCGTGCTCTCACCCCTCGTCGCCGCCGCCGTGCTCGTCGCCGGCGCCATGGGCGCGGTCATGCGGTACGCGCTCTCGCGCGCGCTGCCGGTGCGACCGGGGCACCTACCGGGCGGCATCCTCATCGTGAACGTCGTCGGCTCGGCGTTCGCCGGCGCACTCATCGGCCTCGCCGAGCGAGCCGCACTCGACGGCGACCTGAGGCTCGTGCTCGTCACCGGCTTCTGCGGGGGGCTCACGACGTTCAGCACGTGGAGCGTCGAGACCATCGAGCTCGTCGACGGCGACCGTTGGCGCGCCGCCGTGTTCAACGTCGTCTTGACGTTCGTGCTCGGCATCGCGGCCGCGGCCGGCGGCTACCTACTGGTCGGCTGAGCCGCCCGGGCCACCCGAGCCCGCACCGGGACCCGAGCCGGCGCCGGGGCCGGCGCTCTTGCGGCGGGCGGCGACGATGAGCGCCGCGGCGAGCGCGAGGATGCCGAGCGCGCCGACGACGAATCCGGCGATGGTCCAGCCGTCGGGGCCGGTCGCGGCGGCGTCTTCGGCATGCTCGGATCCGCCGGCGCTCTCGCTGTCGGCGGGGGCCTCATCGTGCGGCGCCTCTTCGGTCCAGGTACCGGTCGCATCGGCGCCGACACCGAAGTCGATGGTGCCCTCGATCGGGTGGCCGTCGGAGGAGACGACGCGCCAGCGCACCTGGTACTCGCCGCTGAGGTCGGCGGGCAGCCCCGAGGTGACCTCGGATCCGGACACCGCCGGTGCGCCGACCTCGACCTCATCGCCGTGGTGGTCGACGACGACGACCGCCGTTCCCGCCTCGAGCACATCCCCCGAGAACGTGAGGGTCACCTCGGCCGGGGCGGCGTCGAACACCTCGCCGGGCTCGGGGCTCGACGCGATGAGCTCGTCGTGCGCGAAGGCGGGTGAGCCGCCCGCGAGGGTGAGGCAGAGCGCGACGGCGAGCGCCGCGGCAGCGAGCACCACCGCACGCATGCGAGTTGCGGGACTGGTGCGGGTCGCGGCGCGTGCGACGGCGGTGGGTGACGTGGGCATGCGGGAGGCCTCCTGGGGCGCGTAACCGAACGGATGTCCCGTGGCTGAGCCATGGGCGGCGAGTTCGGTGCCCAACCATAGCAATCGCGCCTGAGATGCCGCCGAACCGCGCGGCGATCAGCGCTTCCGGGCGACCGGCCCAGCGGCGGGCTTGACATCCGCCGCCGCGGGAGTAGTGTCATCCGCCGTGACGAATGAAGTCGGCGAGCCGCCGGCAGAACTGAAGTCGCCGAAGAACTGGATTATCGGCGACCCCCTCCCCACCGAGAAGCTCGAGGGGCAACTTCTCAAGAAGCGCTTCGCGCTGCCGATCTTCGCGAGCGACCCGCTCTCGTCGGTGGCGTACGCGCCGCAGGAGCTGCTGATGATCCTCACGATCGGCGGCCTCGCCTTCCTGAGCTTCGCCCCGTGGGTCGCGCTCGCGGTCGTGGTGCTCCTCGTCACCGTCGTGGCGAGCTACCGGCAGCTGATCCGCGCGTACCCCTCGGGCGGCGGCGACTACGAGGTCGCGCACCGCAACCTCGGCGAGAAGTCGGGCCTCGTGGTGGCATCGGCGTTGCTCGTCGACTACGTCATGACGGTGGTGGTCTCGGTCGCCTCGGGCGTCGACAACATCATCTCGGCGATCCCCGAGCTCAACCCGTTCCGCGTCGAGCTCGCGGTGGTGTTCGTGATCATCCTCGCCGCCGTGAACCTCCGCGGCGTCAGCGAGTCGTCGCGGGCGTTCGCGGTGCCGACCTACCTGTTCATCGGCAGCGTGTTCGTGATGGTCGTCGTCGGCCTCACCCGCACCCTGCTCGGCGACGCTCCGGTGGCCTCTTCGGCGGCCTACGGCGTGGAGGCCGAGTCGCTGGGCCAGGCCGCGGTCATCCTGTTGCTGCTGCGATCGTTCGCGAGCGGATGCTCCGCCCTGACGGGCGTCGAGGCCATCTCGAACGGCGTGCCCGCGTTCCGGTTGCCGAAGGTGCGCAACGCCCAGATGACGCTCGTGCTGATGGGCGGCATCGCGATCGTGCTCTTCGCCGGCCTGACGACGCTCGCGCTCGTCTCGCAGGTGCACTACGCCGAGGACCCCTGCCATCTCATCGGCTGGGCCGAGTGCGCCACCGAGCCGCAGCCGAGCCTCATGGCACAGGTCGCGGCGGCGACGTTCGGCGGCAGCAGCGTGTTCTTCTACGTCATCCAGGCGGCGACCGCGCTCGTGCTGCTGCTCGCGGCGAACACGGCGTTCAACGGCTTCCCGCTGCTCGGGTCGGTGCTGGCCCGCGACGGGTACGCACCGAAGTCGCTCTCGACCCGCGGCGACCGGTTGATCTACTCGAACGGCGTCGTGATCCTCGCGCTCGCGGCATCCGTGATCCTCGTGGTCTTCCAGGCGAACCTCACGGTGCTGATCCAGCTCTACATCATCGGCGTCTTCGTGTCGTTCACCCTGGGGCAGACCGGCATGGTGCGGCACTGGCTTCGCGAACTGCGCGGGCTGCGGCATCCGAAACCGAGGTCCGGAACGTCGGCCAGGTCGAAGGCGACGTACCGTGCCGACGCCGACCGCGCTCCGCTCACGCGAGGGGCCATGGTGCGCGCCCTCATCATCAACGCGATCGGCGCCGCGATGACGGCGGTCGTGCTCATCGTCGTGACCGTGACCAAGTTCACGCACGGCGCGTGGATCGTGTTCGTGCTCATGCCCGTGCTTTTCCTGCTGATGATGGGCGTGCACCGCTACTACCGCGACGTCGAGAAGGAGATCGAGGTCGACCCGACGACGACCTTCGGCTCGGCGGGCGACCACGCGATCGTGCTCGTCGGCCGCATGCAGAAGCCGACCCTGAAGGCCCTCGACTACGCGATCGCAGCACGCCACGACTCGCTCGAGGCCGTGCACGTCTCGCTCGACGAAGACGAGACGAAGCGCCTGAAGAAGGCGTGGGCGAAGCAGAACATCCACGTGAAGCTGCGCATCCTGTCGTCGCCGTACCGTGACCTCAGCCACCCGCTCATCCAGTACATCAAGGGGCGTCGCGAGGAATTCGGCTCCGAGGTCGTCACGGTGTACATGCCGCAGTACATCGTCGGGCACTGGTGGGAGAGCCTGCTGCACAACCACAAGGCGCGGCGCATCCGGCAGAAGCTCATGCTCGTGCACGGCGTCACGGTGGCGCTTGTGCCGTGGCTGCTCGACTCCTCCGACCTCTTGTACGGACGGCGGTCGCGGCCGCTGCCCGGCCAGGATCGCCGCGGCGAGCCCGTGCGACCGGTGGCGCGTCGGCCGCTCGAGAGCGCGTCGACGCGGCGCGGCGGCAGCGCTCGGTAGGCGCTCTCCCCGACACCCGCCCCCCGCACCCGCACCCGCACCCGCTCTGAAAACAGGAAGACACGCCGCGGCGGCCTCGGAAACAGGAAGCCGCGCCGCCCGAACCTCGAAGTGTTCCTGTTTTCGGGACACCGAGCGTGGGTGAGGTCGGCGCGGTCGGCGCGGGTCGGCGCGGTCGGCGCGGTCGGCGCGGCTCGGCGCGGCTCGGAGGCTAGAGCATCGCCATGATCTGGCGCGCGATCATGCGGCCGGCGCGGTTCGCGCCGATCGTCGACGCCTGGGGCCCGTAGCCGGCGAGGAAGACGCGGGGGTCGCTCCACGCCGCGCCCTGCCCGACGGTGACCCCGCCGGCCTTCTCACGCAGCCTGAGCGGTGCGAGGTGGCGCAGCTCGGGGCGGAACCCCGTGGCCCAGATGATCGCGTCGGCTCGGGCCATGCCCGATTCGCCGCCGTCCCACACGACCCGGTCTGCTTCGATGCGGTCGAACATGGGGCGCGCGACGAGCAGTCCGCGCTCGATGCCGGCGGCGATGCGGCGGCTCTTCGGCACGCCGGTGCCGCTCACGATCGAGGGCAGGGCCCTGCCCGAGCGCGCCGCCTCGTCCTGCATGGCGACCGCGGCCGACGCGCCCTCGAGGTCGAGCTCCTGCCGGTCGATCCAGTCGACCGGGCGTCGCGACACCCACGTGAGCCCGGCCGCGATGTTCTCGAGCTCGAGCATGAACCCGATGGCCGAGGTGCCGCCGCCGACGATCACGATGTGCTGGTCGCGGAAGTCCTCGGCCTCGATGTAGTCCGAGGTGTGCAGGTGCCTGCCCGCGAATTCGCCCATGCCCGGGTAGAAGGGGACGAACGGCGAGCCCCAGGTGCCGGTGGCGTTCACGAGGAAGCTCGCGACGATCTCGTGCTGCGGCGCGCGCTGGTTCGCGGGCGCCTCGAAGCTCTTGCGACGGCGTCCGAAGAGCCCGCGGGTCTTGAGTTCCTCGACCGGTTTCGGCGAGAGGTCCTCGTATCGCACGACCAGGTCGGCGCCCTCGTTCACGACCGAGCGCACGTCGACCGGCCGGTGCACTCGAAGGTCGTAGTGCTGCTCGAACCTGCCGTAGTAGTCGGCGACGACGTCTTTCGCGGGGAGGTCGCGGTCGGCGGTGTCGAAGCTCAGTCCGAGCTCGGCCATGCCGGGCAGGTCGTTCACGCGGTGGGCGGTTCCGAGTCGCAACGACGACCAGCGGTGCTGCCATGCACCGCCGGCACCGGGCGCGCGGTCGAGCACGACGAAGTCCTCGTCGGCGACGAGCTCGAATCGACGCAGGTAATAGGCCACCGACAGCCCCGCCTGTCCTGCGCCGATCACCACGACCTTCACGCGTTCAGGGGCGGGTATCACCAGACCATCTCAACATGGCTTGCTGTGTGCCCGCAGCACGAGTCCAGCACCTCATCGCGCAGGTGTGGATACCACCGAAGGTGGCGTGGCACGGTGCTAAACTGGCATCCGGACGAAATTTCAACTATCAGATGAGCGCCGGGTGAAGACCATCCCACCCGGCCAGATGTCGTAAGGGGGTCACGCATGGGGCGCGGCCGTCAGAAAGCCAAGCACACCAAGGTCGCTCGCGAGCTGAAGTACTTCAGCCCGAACACCGACTACAACGCGCTTGAGCGCGAGCTCACGGGTTCGCAGCATGACGATTACAGCGACGAGGCGTCGAAATGGGCGGAGTACGCCGCCGAAGACGACGACGCCTACGTCACCGGCGACGAGCAGCGCGAACAGCGCGCGTAGCCCCCGCTGATCGTCGCCGACCTCACCGCACCTCGCCGCACTCAGCTGATCGTCACGATCAGCTGACGACCCCGTCCGGGTCGGTGCGCGGCGAGCACGCGCCTGGCGAGCACGCGCCTGGCGGGCACGCGCTTGCGCGCACGCGCCTGCGGTCGGATTGCGTGGTCAGTTCGTGCCGATCGGGTCACCAGCGGCGCGGGACTTCAGCGCCAGCCAGCGGGCGGCGCCGTCGACGAATTCCTCGAGCTCGGTAATCGAGTTCGAGGGCGTCATCGCGCGCAGCACGATCTCGTCGAGGTCGCCATCGAGGTACTCGGCGAGTGTCGACGCGTCCGCGATCGTCGCGTCGGCGGCACGGAATCCGAGCCGCTCGAAGTTGGCGGCGTAGGCCGGCACCGACTCGTACCGCACGATCTCGCGATCGAGCACGGACCGCGCCGACTCGTCGACGATCGTGCGCACGTAGAGCGTCGACCGCACCGAGCGCTCACCGGCGTCGCGTCGCAACTCGTCAGCGGTGACGGCGCCGGCCGCGGGCGTGAGCCAGTTCAGGAGCACGCCGTCGGCCTGCTCCGCCGCGAGGCGCCGCATGCGAGGGCCGAGTGCGCCGACGACGATCGGCGCGTCGGTGACCGCCCGCAGGCGCGCGAGGCCTTCGCCCACGAAGTCGACGGGGCGGGTCGCCACGCCGCCCGAGCCGATGCCGAGCGCGAGCCGGTCGACGGGCAAGCCGTCGAGGTCGAGCGAGTCGACCGGCCGGCGGTCGAGCGGGATCACGCCCGTGGCCAAGCGGAGCGTCGATGTCGCCTCGGCCGCGACCCGGAGCCCGGCGAGCGAGTCGCCGCCCGGGACGTCGTTGATCCAGAGCCTCGCGAACCCGAGGCGTTCGATGCGCGGTGCGAGTGCGCGGACGACCTCGAGCGGGGTGGTGCCGATGATGCCGATCGAGGCGGCCGCGCTCACGGGGATCGCCCGCTCAGCCGGCGTAGCCGCCGACGAGCCGCACCGCGCCGCCGTCGACGCCCTTGGCCCCCTGCTCGAAGCCGTCGAGATCGCGATCGCCGATCGTGACGGTTCCGGCCTGCCAAGCCGGCAACCCGAGGCTGCCGAGTTCGGTGATCACGGATGCCGCTGCCTCGGCCGCGACGACGGCGAAGAATCCGATACCGAGATTCCAGGTGCCTTCGGTCGACTCCAGCGTCGTGCCGGCGAGGTCGTTGAGCACTCGGAACACCGGTGCCGGCGACCACGTCGACCGGTCGAGTTCGACCCAGGATCCGCGGGGGAGCACGCGGGCGAGGTTCGCCGCGATGCCGCCTCCGGTGACGTGGGAGAGCGAGTGCACGGCGTCGGCATGAGGACCGGCGAGCAGCTGCACGAGCGGCCCGGTGTAGAGCCGCGTCGGCTCGAGCAGCACCTCGCCCCACGTCGTCGAGAGGTCATCAGACCGATCGACGTAGTCGATCTCGGCATGTCGAAGAATACTTCTGACGAGCGAGTAGCCGTTGGAGTGCAGGCCGCTCGACTCGATGGCGATGACGACGTCGCCTTCGGCCACGCGCTCGGCGCCGAGCAGTCGGTCGGCCTCGACGACGCCGACCGCGGCACCCGCGACGTCGTAGTCGTCGGCGCCCATGAGGCCCGGGTGCTCGGCGGTCTCGCCGCCGACGAGGGCGGTGCCCGTGTCGGCGCAGGCGCGCGCGATGCCCGTGACGATCGCGGCGATGCGCTCGGGCACGACCTTGCCGCACGCGATGTAGTCGGTCATGAACAGCGGCGTCGCGCCGACCACGATGATGTCGTCGACGACCATGCCCACGAGGTCTTGGCCGATGGTGTCGTGCTTGTCGAGGGCCTGCGCGATCGCGATCTTGGTGCCGACCCCGTCGGTCGAGGTCGCGAGCAGGGGTTTCGCATAGTCCTTCGCGAACGAGAGGTCGAACAGGCCCGCGAACCCGCCGACCCCGCCGAGCACGTTCGGGCCGTGCGTGGCGGCGACGGCCTCTTTCATGAGTTCGACGGCCAGGTCACCCGCGTGGGTGTCGACTCCGGCGGCAGCATACGACGAGTTCGAGGTCACGCCCCAAGCGTACCCGCGCGCCGCGCGGCGACATCCGCCCGCTCGCCAGACGTGGCGAGTAGAATTCGGGGTATGTCCGGGGGCACGCCGTCGTGGGTGATCCGTGAGAATGCGAGTCGCCCGGTGCTGCTCGCCCTGTATCTGCGCGAGGCGCTCGGCATCGCCTCGCCGGTCGAGTTGCCGAGGCTGCGCGATGTCGGCGTGGTGGGGGCCAAACTCGAGATGGACCAGCACGACCTGCTCGAGCGCCAGTGGCGCGCGTGGTGGGCGATGACCGTCGAGCCGGAGGCGCACCCGTCGCCGGTGCCGCTCGAACTCGTCGAGGCGTACGACACCGAGGTCGCGCTTCCCGTCTCCGATGCCGAGGTGCTCGCCGCCGCGATCGTTCCGCACGCCGAGGCCGCACGCGCGTGGGCCGAGTGGGCGCACGAGGGCTACCGCAACGCGTCGGCCGCGCGCCGCGGCGACTCCTACCGCGCCTACGCCGGCACCATCGCCGAGCACGAACGCGAGGTCGGCCGCCGCGCGCACTCGTTCGAGCTCAACGTCGAGGTCGTCCCGTTCTCGGCGGTCGGCGTGTGGTGGATCGGCGCGATGAGCGTCGCGGTGACCGATTCGCTGCGATCGGATGCCTCGGCGTTCGACGACGCCATCCACCCGATCATCGCCGAACTCGCCTGACCACAGCGCGGTCACGTCGTCTGCGGTGGATTCGTCGGGTTGCGGCGCGCCCGGTCGAGCGCCAGGGACGCCGTGAGCATCGCCGTTCCCGCGACCGCGAGCGCGAGATCGAGCGACCACACGATCTCCGCGAAGGCCGGCAGGAACGCGAGCACGGCGGCCGTGACGACCGCCGCCGACGACGGACGGCGGAAGCCTGCCGGGACGGCGGCGACGAATGACTCGAAGCGTGCGATCGGCAGCGACACGAGCCACACGGTCGCGAGCACGATCACGAGCACGACGGGACGGCTGAACCACCACTCGGGGCTCTCGGGCTCCGGCGACGCGCCGGGCCACAGGAGCGCGACGGCCGAGACCGCGACGATGATCGGCAGGTGCCACAGGTACAGCGTCACCGCCCTGCTCGCCACGAAGTACACACCCGCCCGCAACACCCGGGAGGACATGAGGAGGGACAGCGGGGGATGCAGCAGGCTGAAGATGCACATCTGCGCGATCCCGAGCAGCATGAGCGGCGAAGTCGGCGGCTCGAGGTTCGTCAGCATGTTCGGCGAGTGCCATCCGACCGCGACCCCGGGCCAGATGAGCACGTACGCGGCGACCGCGATGACCAGCAGTTGCAGTCGGGTACGCCGCCTGAACCAGCCGTCGGCGTACCAGAACCCGATCTGCTGCACGAATGCAGCGACGAAGGCGACGTTGAGCATTCCGACCTCGGGGATCCCGGAGCCGATGCGCGCCGCGTCCACGATGACGACGGCGACGGCCAGCGCGACGAGCGTCCGACTCGGCGCCCGTCGGTGCAGTTCGGAGAGCAGCGGCACGAGGCATTGCACGAACAGGTAGGTGGCGAGGAACCACAGCGGAACCCCGATGCCGGCGGCGATCGCGCCCAGGAGCACGGGGTCGACCCCGGCGAGCGCCGCGACCCCGAGGGCGATGGCCACGCAGGCGAAGAGCGGCAGGGCCGGGGTCGCCAGCCGCAGCGTGCGGGCGCGGACGAAGTCGATCGCGCTGCCCCCATGCGCCCGTCGGCGGCGCAGCGACACGACGGCGGTGAACCCGCCGAGCGCGAAGAACAGGGGCATGACCTGGCCGGCCCAGGTCGCGGCGATGAACCACGCCTGCGCGTCGATCGGCCGGGAGAGCACGATCGCACCGGAGGGGTCGACGCCGACACCGACCATGAGGAGGTGGCCCACGACGACGAGCAGGATGCAGGCCACTCTCGCGAGGTCGACGACGAGATCGCGCCGACCGAGTGGCGCGGCACGCGCCCGGTCGCGGAGCGCTTGAGCACCCTTCCGGTCGCCCATAAGACCATCATGGGCGCTCGACGCCCCGGTCGCACGACCTTCGCGTGCGAGACTCGAGGGCATGAGCATCTGGTTCGGCGAGCCCTCCCTCGACTGGGCGAACTCGCGTCGCGACGGCACCCTCCTCAACGAACTCGGCATCGAGATGACCGAGCTCACCGAAGACTCGCTGAAGGGCCGCATGCCCGTCGACGGGCGCACGCGCCAGCCGGGCGGGGTGCTGCACGGCGGAGCATCCGTCGCCCTCGCGGAGACGCTCGCGAGCTGGGGCGCGACGTTCACGGTCGACCCGGCCGCCAATTACTGCGTCGGCATGGAGATCAACGCGAACCACACGCGCCCCGTGGCCGAGGGCTGGGTGTACGGCGAGGCGAAGCCGCTCACGCGCGGACGTACGACGCAGGTGTGGGAGATCAGGATCACCGACGAGGCGGGCAAGCTCGTGTGCATCTCGCGCTGCACGATGGCGGTGCTCGCGAAGCCGTCGGAGTACTGAGTACCGCTCCCGTTGCTCAGCTGAGCATGAGGTTCCGCTCAGGCGGCTCACACGCGCGCGTATGGGAGGATGGAACGTCCAGCTCGGACGCATCACCACACCCCACGAGGAGCCATCGCTCGAATGTGCGGCATCGTCGGCATCGTCTCCACCGAACCCGTCAACCAGCAGATCTACGACAGCCTGCTGCTGCTGCAGCACCGCGGTCAGGACTCGACGGGCATCGCCACGGCCGACGGCCCCGTCTTCCACATGGCGAAGGCCCGCGGCCAGGTGCGTGAGGCGTTCCGCACCCGCGACATGCGCTCGCTCATCGGCAACCTCGGCCTCGGCCATGTGCGCTACACGACCAAGGGTGCGGCCGAGCGTGAAGAAGAGGCGCAGCCGTTCTACGTGAACGCGCCCTACGGCATCATCCTCGTGCACAACGGCAACCTCACGAACACGCGCGAGCTCTCGGGCGACCTGTTCTCGATCGACCGCCGCCACGTGAACTCCACGAGCGACACCGAGATGCTGCTCAACGTGCTCGCCACCGAGCTGCAGGGGCAGATCAAGGGCCTCGAGCTCGACCCCGACCAGGTGTTCGACGCGGTCGCGCAGGTGCACGAGCGGGTCGAGGGCTCGTACGCGGTCATCGCGATGATCGCGGGCTACGGCCTGCTCGCGTTCCGCGATCCGTTCGGCATCCGCCCGCTGATCCTCGGTCGTCGCACGACGGATGCCGGCAAGCACGAGTGGATCGTGGCGTCCGAGTCGCTCGTGCTCGAGAACGGCGACTACGAGATCGTGCGCGATGTCGCGCCCGGTGAGGCGATCTTCATCACGCTCGACGGCGAGATGGTCTCGCGCCAGTGCGCCACCGACCCGCGCCTCGTGCCGTGCTCGTTCGAGTACGTCTACCTCGCCCGCCCCGACTCGGTCATGAACGGCATCTCGGTGTACGAGGCGCGCCTGCGCATGGGCGACCGGCTCGCGACGACCGTCGAGACCCACATGAGCAAGGGCGACATCGACGTCGTCATGCCGATCCCCGACTCGTCACGGCCGTCGGCGATGCAGGTCGCGCAGAAGCTCGGCATCGAGTACCGCGAGGGCTTCTACAAGAATCGCTACGTCGGCCGCACCTTCATCATGCCGGGCCAGGCCGAGCGCAAGCGCTCGGTGCGCCAGAAGCTCAACGCCATGGGCACCGAGTTCAAGGGCAAGAACATCCTCATCGTCGACGATTCCATCGTGCGCGGCACCACGTCGCAGCAGATCGTGCAGATGGCCCGCGACGCCGGCGCCAACAAGGTGACGTTCACCTCGGCGGCTCCCCCGGTGCGGTTCCCGCACGTCTACGGCATCAACATGCCGAGTCGCAAGGAGCTCATCGCCTACGGGCGCAAGATCCCCGAGATCGCCCGCGAACTCGGTGCCGACCACATGATCTACCAAGAGGTCGCCGACCTTCAGGCCGCGATCACCGAGGGCACCTCGATCGAGCAGCTCGACCTCTCGTGCTTCACGGGCGACTACGTCACCGGCACCGTCACCGAGGAGTACCTCGAGTGGGTCGAGCGCACGCAGCTCAGTTGAGCCGTCGATCGCCGGGCGGGGTGCGCCGCACGCCGAGCGCCGCGGGAGGCGCCGCTCCTCGAGACCCGACTCCCGCCTAGCGTTCGATGTGATGCGTGGACGAGTGCTCGGCGATGACCGACTTCGCCCGACGGGCGGTCGCTCGGTCGATGAGCAGCGCCACGACGGCACCGAGCGCCGCGCCGACGACCCCGCACAGCAGCAGCAGGAAGCCGAACACCTGGCCCTTGTCGAAATCGAGCCCGAGCTCGGGCGAGGCCGGCTGCCCCGAGAACGAGAACGTGAGGATGAGCGCGGCGATCGCGCCGACGACGGCGCCGAGCGTGATGAAACGCCCATAGCGGGGGGCGCGCCGCACGGTGACGGTGTCGTTCGCGACGTCGGTCTCGACCTCGTCTTCGCGCACGACGAGGATCTCGTCGTCGTGCTCGGACGGCCGGGCGGGGTTCTGCGGATCGCTCACCCCTCCATTGTCCCGCATCAGCGGGGCGCGGGCACCAGATCCCAGACGATCGGCAGGAGGCCGCTCAGACGATCGGCAGGAGGCCGCTCAGGTCGGCGCGCTGCCCCGAGGCCTGCACCCGGCCGGCGGCGCGCGCGTCGCCCCACGAGATCGCGCCCGTGGCGAGCGCGAGCCAGGTCGAGGCATCCGTCTCGATCACGTTCGGCGGCGTGCCGCGCGTGTGCTTCGGACCCTCGACGCACTGCACGGCCGCGTACGGCGGCACCCGCACCTCGACGGTGCCGCCCGGCGCCTGCTCGGCGAGC
The DNA here is from genome assembly GCF_021044935.1 of Agromyces cavernae. GTDB lineage: Bacteria > Actinomycetota > Actinomycetes > Actinomycetales > Microbacteriaceae > Agromyces > Agromyces cavernae. Next base: position 668,643 of record NZ_JAJNMP010000001.1, on the reverse strand, counting down.
AGCTGCAGCGAGTACCGCACGGCGAGCGCGAGCGTCGTGCGATCGACGGATGCCGCGGCGTCGGCACCCCCGTCGGTGACGGCCCGCACTACCCCGAGCGCCGCCCGCCCGACCTCGTCGTTGATCTTCGCGCGTGCCATGACTCCATCATCTCGGATTCTGAAAGGCGGTAGCCTGAGGCGGTGAGAATCCTCGTCCTCGGCTCGGGCGCGCGCGAGCACGCCATCATCCTCGCGCTCCTCGACGAAGAGGCCGGCCACGAGATCATCGCGGCTCCGGGCAATGCCGGCATCGCGGCATCCCACACGTCGTCGGCACGCGGCAGCGTGATCACCATCGCTCTCGACCCGACCGACCCGGTCATCGTCGCCGACTACGCACTCGACAACGACATCGAACTCGTGGTCATCGGTCCTGAAGCGCCCCTTGTGGCCGGCGTCGCCGACGCGCTGCGCACCCGCGGCATCGGCGTGTTCGGACCCGGCAAGGCGGCGGCGGCCCTCGAGGGTTCGAAGACGTTCGCGAAGCGCATCATGGAGGCGGCCGACGTGCCGACCGGTCGTGCGACGCTCGCCGAGACCCTCGACGAGGTCGAGCGCACCCTCGACGAGTTCGGCGACCCGTACGTCGTGAAGGCCGACGGGCTCGCCGCGGGCAAGGGCGTGCTCGTCACCGAAGACCGCGACGCCGCCCTCGCCCACGCCGCCCACTACCTGCAGCAGGGCCCCGTGCTCGTCGAGGAGTTCCTCGACGGCCAAGAGGTGTCGCTCTTCCTGCTCTCCGACGGCACGAACGTGCTGCCACTCTCCCCGGCGCAGGACTACAAGCGCCTGCGCGACGGCGACCAGGGCCCGAACACGGGCGGCATGGGCGCCTACTCGCCGCTGCCGTGGCTCGCCGACGCGGTCGACGGGCGCGGGGGCCGGTTCGGCAGCGAAGAGGCGTTCGTCGACGAGGTCATCGAGACCATCGCGCTGCCCACCGTGCGGCAGCTCGCCCACGAGCAGACGCCGTTCATCGGGCTGCTCTACGCGGGACTCATCCTCACGTCGCGCGGCATCCGCGTGATCGAGTTCAACGCGCGCTTCGGCGACCCCGAGACGCAGGTCGTGCTGCCGCGCCTCGAGACGCCGTTGTCGGGCCTGCTGTTCGCGGCCGCGACGGGCAGGCTGGGCGGGCTGCCGCGGCCGACGTTCCGGTCGGATGCCGCGGTCACGGTCGTGCTCGCGAGCGAAGGGTATCCCGAAGCCCCCGAGACGGGGCGCGCGATCGAGGGGCTCGAGGCCGCGGCATCCGTGCCCGGGGTGCACGTCGCCCACGCGGCGACCGCGATCGGGGCGATGACCGAGCCGCACCCCCACCCGCCGCTGCTCGCCACGGGCGGGCGCGTGCTCAACGTCGTCGCCGTCGGCAAGGACTTCGCCGAGGCCCGGCGGCGTGCCTACGAGGCGCTCGGCCACGTTCGGCTCGACGGCGCGCAGTACCGAACCGACATCGCCGCGCGCGTCGCCGAATAGGTCACGGGCAGCGGCAGACGCCCGCTCGTAGACTGAACGACATGAGCGACAACGGCGAGATGCCCGGCTGGACCCACGTGTACTCGGGCAAGGTGCGCGACCTGTACGTGCCCACCAAGCTGCTCGACGACGACGACTCATGGACCGGCGACCCGCTGCGCCTCTCGCCGGTCGTGCTCGTGGTCGCAAGCGACCGGGTGAGTGCCTACGACGCGGTGCTCGAGCCCACGATCCCCGGCAAGGGCGCGATGCTCACGCGGCTCACGCACTGGTGGTTCGACCAGCTGCCCGACGTGCCGAATCACCTGGCGTACCCGTTGAACGACCGGCTCGATGAGCTCGAGCTGCCCGCGGTGCCCGAGGCGGTCGCCGATCGCGCGACCCTGTGCCGCACGCTCGACATGTTCCCGATCGAGTGCGTCGTGCGCGGCTACCTCACCGGCGGCGGCTGGAAGGAGTACCAGGAGACGGGTGCCATCGGCGGCATCGCGCTGCCCGCCGGGCTCTCGAACGGCGACCAGCTGCCCGAGCCGCTGTACACGCCCGCGTGGAAGGCGCCGCTGGGCGAGCACGACGAGAACGTGTCGTACGAGCGCACCGTCGAACTCGTGGGCGAGGTCGTCGCCTCGCAGTTGCGTGAGCTGTCGATCGAGATCTTCGAGCGCGCCGCGGCGATCGCCGAGGGCCGCGGGCTGATCCTCGCCGACACGAAGTTCGAGTTCGGCGCCGACCGCGCCACCGGCATCGTGACGCTCGCCGACGAGGTGCTCACCTCCGACTCCTCGCGCTTCTGGGATGCCGCAGCCTACGCCACCGGCTCGACCCCCGAGCAGCGCATGGCGAGCTTCGACAAGCAGATCGTGCGCGACTGGCTCGCCGCGAACTGGGACCAGGAGGCGACCGAGGAGCCGCCGACGCTTCCGCACGAGATCGTCGAGCAGACTGCCGCGCGCTACCGCGAGCTGCTCGAGCGCATGACCTCGGCGTAGGGCGGGCTCGCGCCCGCGGGCGGGCGGGCTCGCGCGTGGGCGGGCCGCCGGCGACGCCTCCACCCCATCGATCCGTCAGAAAATACTCTTCCCGCGCCTGGTTGGCGCGCTTTTCGACGGATCGACGATCACGTGGGAATAGGTTCGCGCGGACGTGAGTTATCATTAGTTGTGATTACAACCAATGGCACGCCGCAGGGCGCCGGACTCCTCGCCGCCGACACCGGCATGGGCGCCGTGACCCTGCGCGTCGGCGACCTCGATGGCATGATCCGCTACTACCGCGACGGCGTGACGCTCGAACTGCTGAGCCACGACGGCCCCGTCGCCGTGCTCGGTCGGGGCACGACTCCGATCGTGATCCTGCAGCACGCCCCCGAGCTCAAGCACGCGTCGCCGCGCGATGCGGGCCTGTTCCACACCGCGATCCTCTTCGACACGCGTGAGGCCCTCGCGACCGCGATCGCCTCGGTCGCGACCCGCTATCCCGGCACCTTCACCGGCAGCGCCGACCACCTCGTGAGCGAGGCCTTCTACTTCACCGACCCCGAGGGCAACGGCGTCGAGCTGTACTTCGACCGCGACAGCTCGACGTGGAGCTGGGTGCACGGCACCGTCGAGATGGCGACCATCTACCTCGACCCCAACGGCTACCTGCGCGACCACCTCGGCGAGACCGGCACGGCCGCCGTCGCGAGCGGCGCGAAACTCGGCGACGCAGTCGTCGGGCACGTGCACCTCTCGGTCGGCGACGTCGCGAGCGCGCGCGAGTTCTACGTCGACCGACTCGGCTTCGAGACGACCGCCGAGATGGGCGATCAGGCGCTCTTCGTCTCGGCGGGCGGTTACCACCACCACATGGCGATGAACACGTGGAACAGCCGCGGCGCCGGCCGCCGCGGGCTCGCCCTCGGACTCGGCAAGGTCGAGATCGTCGTGCCGACGCCCGACGACCTCGGCGAGCTGGGCGAACGGATGTCCCACCACCGGGTTCCGACGCGCGACGACGGCCGCACCCTGGCCTTCGACGACCCGTGGTCGAACCTCGTCGAGGTGCGTGCCGCAGGCTGATCCCTGGCAGCCGGCGGGTTTCGAGACGCGTCCGGCTGCGCCGGGCGCTCCTCAACCCGCCGGACGCGGGCCCTTCGCGTGGGACATGTCGTGGAAGGCTGCGAACGCCTGCCCCGCGACGGGCATCGGCGTCGTGCCGGGACGCGCCCGGAGGCCGTCGAGCACGATCGTGAGCTGCCGACGCCAGAACGGCAGGTACTGCCGGCCGTACTGGCCGAGCGACCCCAGCATGTCGACGAGGACGCTGAGATCGACCGCCGTGACATCGGCACGCAGCGATCCCTCGGCCTGTGCGCGTGCGACGAGCCCGTCGATGGCTGCCTCGAACTCGGCGCCCGGTCGGTACGAGGGGTCGAGTTCGGCGACCCGCCGCATCACGGCCGGAAGGAACGGCGAGTCGGCCACCCAGGCGCCGAGGCGCTCGAGGTAGAGCTCCACGGATCGCCATCCGGTCTCGGCACCGAGGATCTCGGGCGCGAACTGGTGAAGTTCGGCGACGGCCGTGTCGTAGAGCTCGCGCACGAGCGCGTCGCGGCTCGCGAAGTGGCGATACACCGTGCCGGCGCCGACGCCGGCGCGGGTGGCGAGTTCGTCGAGCGGCGCGTCGATGCCGCGTTCGGCGAAGAGCCGTCGCGCCTCGCTGAGCAGGCGCGCATGATTGCGCTGTGCGTCACGACGAGGCGACATGGGCGAGCTCACGCTTTCACTGTACGCGTGTCGATACCGTAGGATACGGAGGGTCGCCTCCGTTTACCCGAGAACGGGCGACGTTCCCCTGGGGGAGGGGATCGCGGCGTGGCGGGCACGGAGTCGGTTCGTCCGGCATTGGGGGCGCCCGCCGCGTCCGCCACTACGCAGAGTCTTCCTGCGACGCGTCGGGGCGCGCGTCGAGCGCGGCGACGAACCAGGACGTGATCGACGACGGGTGCGTGATCGCCGTGCCGACGCAGACGGCCGTCGCCCCGGCCTCGATGGCGGCGGCGGCGGCGTCGGGCGTGTGGATGCGGCCCTCCGCGATGATCGGGCGCTCGCAGCGCGCGGCGACCTGTGCGACGAGTTCGAGGTCGGGCCCGTCGGTCTTCGGCCGCTCCCCCGTGTAGCCGGCGAGGGTGGTGCCGAGCAGGTCGGCGCCGGCCGCCTCGGCGGCGATCGCGTCGTCGAGCGATCCGCAGTCGGCCATGACGAGCACATCGTGCGTTTCGCGCAGGGCTGCGATCGTCTCGGCGAGCGTCAGGCCATCGGGGCGCGGGCGGCGTGTTCCGTCGAGGGCGACGACGTCGGCCCCGGCATCCGCCACTGCCCGCGCGTGTTCGAGCGTCGGGGTGATGAAGACGCCGTCGGCGCCGTCCTTCCACAGCCCGATCACCGGTACTTCGAGGTCGGCGGCCGCACGGATGTCACCGATGCCCTGAAGTCGGATGCCGACGGCGCCGCCGTCGACGGCAGCACGTGCGACCTGCGCCATCGTGTTCGGGTCGCGCATCGGCTCACCCGGATACGCCTGGCACGAGACGATCAGCCCGCCCCTGAGCCGGGCCGTGAGGTCCGATGGTTCGACGTTCATGATTCCGCTTCCACTCGTTCCCAGGCGGCCGCAGCCGCGCCGTAAAGTTGTGCATCGCCGCCGAGTTCGCCGCGACGCAGCGGCAGTTCGGCGAGCACGTCGATCAGCTCATCACGGAATGCCCGCTCCATCGGACGCCACCATGCGTCGCCGATCCCCGCGACACCGCCGGTCACGACGATGCACCCGGGGTCCAGGAGCGTTGCGATCCCGGCGAGCGCGCGCCCCACCGAGGCGGCCGACTCGTCGAGGGCACGACCTGCGGTCGCGTCGCCGCCGGCGGCGCGCACGACGATGCCCCGGGCATCCTCGACGGCGGGGTCGCCTCCGAGTGAGAGGTAGTGCCGGTGCATGCCGGTGCCCGAACCGAGCGCCTCGAGGTGCCCTGGCCGACCGCACGGGCAGCACAGATGTGCCGCCCCGGCGATCGGCAGGTGGCCGATCTCGCCGGCGACGTGTCGCGCGCCCCTGATGACGCGGCCGTCGACGATGACGCCGGCGCCGACACCCGTACCCACTGCGACGACGATGACGTCCGACGTGCCACGGGCGGCGCCGTACTTCGCCTCGCCGAGCGCGCACGCGTCGACGTCGTTCTGCACGTGGACGGGAACGGCTCCGACCCCGATGCGAACGAGCTCATCGGCGACTCGTCGGGCCACCGGCGTCCCCGGCCAGCCTGCGAACGTGTCGGTGGCCGAGATGATCGTCCCGCGCGGCACGTCGACGACGCCGGCGGTTCCGACGCCCACCGCGCGAATCCGCGCTCGCCTGGTGCGCCCGAGCAGCGTCGACGCGAGATCGACCATCGTCGCGATCACCGCCTCGGGGCCATCGGCTGCGGGAGTCGGGGCCACGACGGAGTCGAGGATCGTGTGCTCCGCGTCGACGAGCGCCGCGGCGGTCTTGGTGCCTCCGACGTCGAACGCCAGGACGACGTCGACCATCAGGGGGTCGGCGCCCCGACGAGCTCGAGCGAGTCGAGGATGTCACGGATCCGGGCGACCGTCGGCTCGTCGAGCGCCTCGACCGGGTGCGCCATCGTGGCGTGATCGATGATCCCGCGAGCCTGCATCGCCGCCTTGAACGCCCCGACACCGGCGGCGTCGGGCGAGCGGCCCGTCGACTGGAAGACGATCTCGAACAGGCGGTTCAGGCGTTCCTGCTCGGCCCGCGCCGCATCCCAGTCACCTCTCTCAGCGGCATCCCACAGTCGCACGTAACCGGCGGCGTCGACGTTCGCCAGCCCCGGCACGACCCCGTCTGCTCCGGCGAGCGCCATGGCGTCGACGACCACCTCGTGGCCGGTGAGGACGCGCAGCGGCCGACCGGCTTCGGCGTTGGCGGAGATCAGCCGGCGGAACCCGACGTCGTCGCCGGAGGAATCCTTGATGCCCGCGACGACGCCCTCGAGCGCGAGCTCGATGAGCAGGTCGAGCGGCAGCTTCGAGTGCACGCGCACCGGGACGTCGTACGCCCAGAGCGGCACGTCGATGCCGCGAGCGATGGTGCGGAAGTGCTCGGCGGTCTCTGCCCGCGAGTTCAGCGCGTAGAGCGGTGCCGTGACCACGATCGCGTCGACGCCTTCGGCGGTGAGCCGCCGCGCGGACTCGATCACCCGCGCCGCCGTCAGTTCGATCGCCCCGGCGATGATCGGCACCCTTCCGGCGTTCGCGCGCACGATGGCCTGCACGACCTGGACGCGCTGCTGCTCGGTGAGATACGCGGTCTCTCCGGTCGAGCCGAGCGCGAACAGGCCGTTGACGCCGTCGGTGACGAGGCGATCGACGAGGCGCTCGAGCGAGGTGACGTCGATCGAGCCGTCCGGCAGGAACGGCGTCGCGACGGGCGGGACGACCCCGCCGAACTGCGCGGGGGCGGGGGTGGTCGGTGGCGTGCTCATGGGTGGTACTCCGTGGTTCGTGGGTCAGGTGGTGATCCGGTGCGGATCAGGTCGTGAGGTGGGGCTCGAGCAGCGATGGCGCAGCGCCGAGCAGGGAACGCGTGTACTCGTCGGCAGGGTCGTCGAACACCTGCTGCGCCGTGCCGAGCTCCACGACACGGCCCCTGTTCATGACGGCGATCTCGTCGGACAGGTAGCGCACGGTCTGGATGTCGTGGGAGATGAACACCATCCCGAGGCCCAACTCGTTCTTCAGGTCGGTCAGCAGGTTGAGGATCTGCGCGCGCACCGACACATCGAGCGCCGACGTGGGCTCGTCCGCGACGATCACCTGGGGGTCGAGCACGAGGGCGCGCGCGATGGCGACGCGCTGACGCTGTCCGCCCGAGAGCTGGCCGGGAAGCGCGTCGAGGGTGGATGCCGGAAGCCCGACCATTCCGATCAGGTCGCGCACCTTCGCCTCGCGCTGCGCCCGGGTGCCGATGCGGTGGACCTGCATCGGGTCGAGCAGGGCGTCGCGAATCGTCATCCGGGCATTCAGCGCGGTGGCGGGGTCCTGGAACACGACCGAGAGGATGCGGCCGAGGCGGCGGCGCACCGAGGCGGAGAACGAACGCACCGGCTCACCGCCGAACCTCACCTGGCCCGAGGTCGGGCGCTCGAGTCCCACGAGCACCTTCGCGGAGGTCGACTTGCCCGAGCCGGACTCGCCGACGATCCCGAGGGTCTGCCCGCGGCGAACGACCAGCGAGACGCCGTCCAGCGCGTCCACGTACTGGCGGTTCCGGAAGGTCGAGTTGCGCGCCTTGTAGCGGACGTGGACGTCCTTCAGCTCGATGACGGGTTCACTCATCGTCCTGCCCCGATCGGTTCGACCGGAGCATCGTCAGGATGCCCGGCGTAGTAGTGGTCCGTTCCCTCGATCCGGCGTCGTACCGGAATGACACCCGCATTGCGGGCGGGGTCCGACGAGCGCGGTGCGAAGCGATCTCCCAAGGGGAAGTCCCGCGGCGAGGGCACGACCCCGGGCACCTGGTGGAGGCGGTCCGAACCGGATTCGATCGAGAGGACCGCGCCGAGCAGCCCGCGGGTGTACTCGTGCACCGGCTGCGTCAGCAGTTCGGTCGTCGTCGCCTGTTCGACGACCTGGCCCGCGTACATCACGGTGATGCGGTGGGCGAGTTCGGCGACGAGCGCGAGGTCGTGCGACACGAAGAGCATCGCGAAGCCCAGCTCCTCGCGGAGGGTGTTCAGTAGCTCGATCACCTGCGCCTGCACGGTGACGTCGAGCGCCGTCGTGGGCTCGTCGGCGATCACGAGGCGCGGGTCGCGCGTGAGCGCCATGGCGATGAGCACGCGCTGGCGCTGGCCGCCCGAGAGCTCGTGCGGATACGACGCGAGCGTGCGCTTCGGATCGAGGCCGACGAGTTCGAGCAGGTCCTCGGCGGTGCGGGTGCCGCCGCGCGAGGTGAGCTGCTTCATCTGCGAGCGGATGAGCATCGCCGGGTTGAGCGAGCTCAGCGCGTCCTGGTAGATCATCGCGATGTCGTTGCCGCGCAATGCATTGCGCTCGGCCGGCGTCATCGCGAGCAGGTCCTGACCGTCGAACATGATCCGACCGCGGATGTCCGCTCGCGGGTCGAGCAGGCCCATGATCGCGAGCGACGTGATCGACTTGCCGCAGCCCGATTCGCCGACGAGCGCCATGGTCTCGCCGGGGCGAACGGTGAAGCTGACGTGGTCGACGACGTCGACGTCGCCATGACGGGGGAACGAGATGCGCAGGTCCTGGACGTCGAGCAGGGGCGGCGCGTCAGCCGTGTACACGAGCCGATCGCGCCGATCGCGCTCGCGGTCCCTGAGCTGGGCGAGCCGCACGTCGAGCGGGACGACGTTCGTCGTGACGTGCAGCGAGGACGCCTGGGCCGCCCGTTCCTCTGCGAGCGCCGACTCGTCGACCGCCGACGCCTCGAGCACTTCGAGTTCGTCGATCCCCGCGGCGACTTGCTCGGGCGTCGCGCCTTCGTGCAACGGCGCCTGCGCTGCCTCGAGGTCGTGCGTGGACTCCTCGGTCGACGCGGCGTCGGCCGTGAGCTTGCGCGCACGCGGCGAGATCATCGCGTCGGTCATGCCCTCGGAGAGGATGTTGAGGCTCAGCACCGTCAGGAGGATCAGCAGGCCCGGGAAGAAGGTCGCCCACCAGTAGCCGCTCATCACGAGGTTGCGGCCGTCGGCGATGACGTTGCCCCACGACGGCTCGGGCGCGGGCACGCCCGCCTGGAGGAACGACAGGGATGCCTCGAGCACGATCGCGTCGGCGACGAGCACGGTCGCGAACACCAGCACCGGCGCGATGCAGTTGCGCACGACGTGCTTGGTGATGATGCGCGTGGTGGAGGCGCCCATCACGCGCACCGCCGACACGTAGTCCTCACCGTACTGGTCGAGCACGTTGGCGCGCACGACGCGGGTCAGCTGCGGCGTGTAGAGGAAGGCGATCGTCAGGACGAGCACCGGCAGGGACTGCCCGAACACGGTGACGAAGACCGCCGCGAGCGCGATGCCGGGGAACGACATGATGACGTCCATCACCCGCATCACGGTCTCGGAGAGCCACTTGGGCGCCGTCGCGGCGATGGTGCCGAACACGGCCGCCGCGAGGAGTGCGACGACGGTGGCACCGAGGCCGATGGTGAGCGAGTAGCGAGCACCGTACATGAGGCGCGAGAGGATGTCGCGGCCCTGACGGTCGGTGCCGAACCAGTGCTCGGAGCTCGGCGGCTGCACGGGCGCTCCCGAGGCCAGCGGATCGTACGGTGCGATGAAGGGTGCGAACACCGCCACGAGCGCCACCAGCACGAGGAATCCGAGGGCGATCTTGGAGCTGAGCGAAAGCCCTGCCAGTCGCAGCCCGGGAGTGGAGAGTTTCTCTGTCAGTTTGCGTCGCATGTCACACCGACCTGATGCGCGGGTTGATGAGGACGTACAGGAGGTCGACGATGATGTTGATCACGACGAACGCGAGCGCAACGGTCAGCGTGACGCCCTGCACGAGGTTGGGTTCGTTGTTGGTGATGCCCTGGAGGATCAGGGTGCCCATGCCGGGCAGCGCGAAGATGATCTCGATGACCACGGCGCCGCCGAGGAGGTAGCCGACGCGCAGGCCGAGCACCGTGACCGGCGTGATGAGCGCGTTGCGGAAGACGTTGCGGGCGACCACGACGGGCCGCGGAACGCCTGCGCCGACCGCGGTGCGCACGTAGTCGCGGTCGAGTTCCTCGACCATCGCGGTGCGCACGACGCGAGAGAGCTGGCCGATCACGGGAACGGCGAGCGAGATCGCCGGCAACGTCATGCGGGCGAGCCATCCGGCCGGGTCCTCACTGAACGGCGGGAGGGGACCGGATGCCGGGAGGAGGCCGAGCTGCAGGGTGACCACCTGGATCAGCAGCACGGCGAGCCAGAACGACGGCATCGAGAGCGACCCGATCGAGAGGACGCGGATGACCTGGTCGGGCCAGCGGTCACGGTAGAGCGCCGCCGCCACACCGAGGAGCGTCGCTCCGATGATGGCGATGAAGAGGCCGAGGAACGTGAGCTGGAGGGTGACCGGGAACGCTGCCGCGACCGCGTCGCCCACGGGCAGCTGCCGGGCCGTGTACGTGCCGAAGTCGAGTCGCACGAGTCCCGACAGGAAGATGAGATAGCGCACCAGCAGGGGCTCGTTCAGCCCGTGCTCTTCGCGATACTTCTCGCGGTCTTCGATCGACGCACCTTCACCGAGGGCGGTGATGGCGGGGTCGACCTGGGAGAAGGACATCACGAAGAAGACGAGGAACGTGATGCCCAGGATCATCAGGGGCAACTGGATGAGTCTGCGCCCGATCAGTCGGAGCGTGTTCGACACGGTCCGTCCTTCCGGCTCGAAACGGGACCGCTACGGTGCGGTCGGAGGGGAGGACCGGGGCGGGACGTCGTCCCGCCCCGGTCGTGTGTCACTGCGCGACGCCGACGTCCAGGAAGGACAGTCCGGTCGTCGGGACAGGGGCGAAGCCGACCAGCTCGTCCGCGTTCCACGCGGTGGGCAGCTTGCGGTGGAACAGCGGGTACATCGGCACCTGCTCCGAGATGAGGTCGTACGCCTCGTTCCACGACTCCTGCTGCGCATCGCCGGATGCGGCGATCGCGGTGTCGAAGATCTCCGTGAGCTCCGCGAACTCCGGAGTGTCGGCCCAGTTGAAGCGCTGGTTCGGCCACACGTTGTCGCCGAACCACCAGCGCATCAGGATGTCGGGGTCGTTGCCGAACACCGACGGGTCACCGGGGGCGAGCATGACCTGGTAGTCACCGCCGTCGACCTTCGTGTACTGGGCGGGGGTCTGACCGATGTCGAGCGTCGTTTCGATGCCGATGGCGTCGAGCGACTCCTTGACCAGGGGCGCCACCTCGCGGACCCAGCCGGTGTCGGTGGTCAGGAGCGTGATCGACAGGTCGCCGACGCCGGCCTCCTCGAGCAGGCTCTTGGCCTTCTCGGGGTCGTAGGTGTAGACCGTCGATGCCTCGTTGTAGTTCGGGTGCGACTCGGGCAGGAACGACGTGGCCGGCTCGGCGTTGCCGAGCATGCCCGTCTCGATGATCTTGTCCATGTCGAGCGCGTAGAAGAACGCCTGCCGCACGCGCGGGTCGTCGAACGGCTCGAGCTTCGTGTTGAACATCATGAACAGGAGGCCGAACGACTGCACGGTCTCGACGTCTGCGGTCGCCTTGAGTGCGTCGACGTCGATGTACGGAACGTCTTCCATGGCCTGGATCGTGCCGGAGGACATTGCGGTGACGCGCGCCGCGGGGTCGCTCAGCAGGTTCCAGTTCATGCCGGCGGCCAATGCCGGACGGGGACCGTTGTAGTCGTCGTAGCGCTCGAACACGACGGCCTCGTTGGGGGTCGCCGAGACGAGCGAGTAGGGGCCGCTGCCGACGGGCTGCGCACCGAAGGCCTCAGCGTCGGCCTCGACGAGCGCCTTCGGGACGATCTTCACGACGCCGAGGCGCTCGTTGAAGAGCGCGAACGGGTACTCGGTCGTGATGCGCACCGTGTCTTCATCGACGGCCTCGACCGTGTCGATGAAGTCGACGAAGCTGGCGAAGAAGCCACCGGTGTCGGGGTTCATGACCCGCTCGTAGCTGAAGACGACGTCTTCGGCGGTGACGGGGTCGCCGTTCTGGAACGTCGCGCCCTCGCGAAGGTCGACCTCGTACGTGGTCTCGTCGACCTCGGTCGGCAGGTCGGCGGCCAGGGCTGCGTACGGCTCGCGGGTGACCGGGTCGAGGTCGACCAGACCCTCGAAGATGTGCCAGTTCGCTGCGAGCGTGACCGCACCCGATGCGAGCATCGGGTCGAAGCTTCCGCCGAGCGAGTAGGAGATGCCGGCCTCGATCGTGGCCGACGGGTCGACCTCGCCCGAAGGCGCCGACGCCTCGTTCTGCGACGACGGCGTGCACGCGGAGAGCGCGACCGTGACGGCGACGGTGCCGGCCAGCGCGGCGGCCCACTTCGCCCGCCCGCGCCTGGTGGTTCGGATCATGATTGCTCCATCCAATGGTGTTCTTGGGGGAAGACGCCTGGTTTTGGACGTCCGACGTCCGACGTACTATATCCACAGATCACTCGCTTCCACAACGGGCGGCCTCGAATCGGGTCCGAAACGAGTGGTCTGGAAATGCCGGCGAGGGGATGCTGCTGCGGATTCTTCGAAGAGAGAAACACCCGCTCGCACGCATTCCGATTCGCATGCAGAGGACGTACCGTGGGATCGTGCTGACTCCGGCCGGTGACCGAAGGCGCGCCGCGCTGCGACGAGGCGGTCATCGAGCCGGATCACGCGGGACCGACCTCCACTCGGATGAAATCTTGCCGGATATAGGACATCAGACGTCATATCTGGGTACACTGAGTGTGATACCGAGCGAGCGAAAGGTCAAGCCGGGCATGACGATACGCGACCAAACCGCGACCCAGGTCTACTCCGCATCCCCACGCAAGCGGGAGTCGGTGACCGACCAGATCAAGGGCCTGATCCTCGCCGAGGGCCTTCGCCCCGGCGACCTGATGCCCACCGAAGCCGAGATCTGCGCCCGCCTCGAGGTGAGCCGTTCGAGTGTGCGCGAGGCGATGCGCATGCTCGCCGCGCTCGACATCGTCGAGGTGCGCCACGGCCACGGCACGTACGTGGGCCAGCTCTCCCTTGCTCCCCTCGTCGAGGGCCTCGTCTTCCGGGGCGTCGTCGACCAGGACGACAGTCTCGCCGCATTGCGCGAAGTGGTCGAGGTTCGCGAGGCCCTCGACCTGGCGATGGCGGCACAGGTGACGACGGCGCTCGCGGGCGTCGACGACTCGGTGCTGAAGGCGCTCGTCGCGATCATGGCCGAGAAGGGTGCCCGCGGCGAGGCCTTCGCCGAAGAGGACCTCGCATTCCACACGCGGCTGCTCGGATACCTCGACAACACGCTCGTCGGACAGCTCGTCGCGGCATTCTGGGAGGTCAACACCGCGGTCTACCCGATGCTCGGACTCCCGCCCGCGGCCGACATCGCCGACACGGCTCGCGCTCACGGGGCGATGCTCGACGCCGCCGTCGCGGGCGACGCCGAGCGGTATCGCAAGGCCGTCGTCGAGCATTACCTGCCGCTGCGGCGCGCGCTCGACAAAGCCGGCGTCAAGCCCTGACGCTCCCCGCGGCCGACCCGCGTCAGCGGCCGAGCACCTCGCGCAGCGCGCCCAGCGTGAGCAGGTCGTCGTCGACTCCGCCGCCCTCGTGCCCGTTGTACGGCCAGACGGTGACCTGCTTCGGCCCCGCGTAGTTGTTGTACGCCGCGAACACGGTCGACGGCGGGCAGACCGCGTCCATGAGCGCGGCCGTGATCCAGACCGGCGCCTTCGCGCGGCGCGCGAAGTTCACGCCGTCGAAGTACGAGAGCGTGTCGAGCACCTGCTCGGTGCGCTCGCGGTACCAGGCGAGGTACTCGCCGATCTCCTTGTAGGGCTTCGCGTCGGTGATGACCGTCGCCCGCGGGAAGTCGCACAGGAACGGCACGCGTGCGATCGCGCCGGCGAGGTCGGGCACCAGTCCCGCGACCGCGAGCGTCAGTCCCCCACCCTGGCTGATGCCGAAGATCGCGATGCGCCCGGCGTCGACGAGCGGCAGCTCGCGCGCGGCATCCGTCAATCGAACCGCATCGGTGATCAACCGGCGGAAGTAGTATGTCGCCGCGCTCTCGACGCCGCGTGTCATGAAGCCCGGGACCTGCGGGCCCGAGCCGACCTCGTCGGGCGTGGCACCGCGCGAGCCGCTCCAGGCCTGCCCGCGGGTGTCGAGTTCGAGGTGGGCGTACCCCGCCGATGCCCAGAGCAGGTTCTCGACCTCGTCGCCGCGCCCGCGACCGTAGCCGTGGAACTGCACGACGGTGGGAAGGGGGGCCCGGGTGCCGACCGGGAGGCGCAGCCAGGCGCGCACGCGCTGCCCGTTGAATCCCGCGAACGACACGTCGTACACGTCGATGGTCGTGAGCTGCGTCTCGACTCGCTCGACGGTCACCGCGAGGTCGTGGCTGCGAGCCTCGGCGAGTGTGGTCGACCAGAACTCGTCGAAGTCAGCGGGCTCGCGACCGCTTCCGCGATACGCGCGCAGCTCGGCTTCGGGAAGATCGACGTACATGTGCTGAACCTCTCGTCTCGGTCACCGTCACGGTCATCAAATCACAGTTGGATATCTGACGTCAGATGTACCGACACGAACTCCCCGACTCCAATGCCCCGCACTACCGCCGCCCGACCCCGAAGGGCCCGACGGCCCGCGCGACTAGGCTGGAACCCGTGACAGGACACGAGGACGTGGGCGACGGCATCCAGGCGAACACGCGCACGATCGAGGCGTCGGTCGTCACCGACTTCAGCGATCGCATGAGCTACGGCGGGTACCTCGACCTGCCGACGCTGCTCAGCGCGCAGCGCCCCATCTCGCGGCCCGAGCACCACGACGAACTGCTCTTCATCGTTCAGCACCAGACCACCGAGTTGTGGCTGAAGCTCGTGCTGCACGAACTCGAGACCGCCCGCGACCTGCTGCGCGACGACCAGCTCGCCCGGGCGTTGAAGTGCATCGCACGGGTCAAGCACATCCAGAAGACGCTCACCGAGCAGTGGTCGGTGCTCGCGACGCTGACCCCGTCCGAGTACGCCCAGTTCCGCGGGGTGCTCGGCAATGCGAGCGGGTTCCAGTCCTACCAGTACCGGGCGGTCGAGTTCGTGCTCGGCAACAAGCACGCGCGCATGCTGTCGGTGTTCGAGTCCGATCCCGACGCGCACGCCCTGCTCACGCGCGAACTCGAGACGCCGAGCCTCTACGACGAGTTCCTGCGGCTGCTCGCGCGGACCGGTTATCCGATCCCGCAGGCCGTGCTCGACCGCGATGTCACGAAGGCGTGGACCTTCCAGCCCGAGCTCGTTCCCGTGTTCGCGGCGATCTACTCCGACACCGACGCGCACTGGGCGGCCTACGAGACGTGCGAAGAGCTCGTCGACCTCGAGGACAACTTCCAGCTCTGGCGCTTCCGGCACCTGAAGACCGTCGAGCGCATCATCGGCTCGAAGCCCGGCACGGGCGGGTCGAGCGGCGCCCCGTTCCTCAAGCGCGCACTCGAGCTCACGTTCTTCCCCGAGCTGTACGCCGTGCGCACCGAGATCCCGGGGTGATCGGATGACCCGGCCGGCCATCTCCCTCGGACCGCTCGCCACTCCCGTGCGCCGGTCGCTGAACGGCGACCACCCCGGCGAGACCGGCACGATGCTGCCGCCCCTCATCGACCACCACGTGCACCTCATGATCGTCGGCATCGACGCCCTCGCCGACGGCAACCTGGCCGGAGCCGTCGACCTCGGGTCACCCCTCGACCTCGTGTCGGCGGGCCGACGCCGCGACGGGTTCCCCCGCGTCGACTACGCCGGCAACTTCCTCACGGCACGCGGCGGCTATCCGGTGGGGCGCCCGTGGGCGGCGCCCGGCAGCGTGCGCGAACTCGACGCAGAGCCCGGCGACAGCCGCGCCGCCCTGCCCGGAGCCGCCGAGACCGCGGTGCGCGAGCAGCAGGCGTTCGGGGCATCCGTCATCAAGGTCGCCCTCAACTCCGCCGCCGGGCCGGTGTTCGACCGCGCCACGCTCGCGGCAGTCGTCGCCGCCGCGCGCGAACTCGACCTGCCGGTCGTCGCGCATGTCGAGGGCGACGGCATGACGGCCCTCGCGGTCGACGCCGGCGTCGACGCGCTCGCCCACACCCCGTTCACCGAGCGCATCGACGACGCGCTCATCGCGCGCGCGGTGGCCGCCGGGCAGCGGTGGATCTCGACGCTGTTCGTGGCGGGATACGGGTCGACGACGCCCGAGAGCGAACGGGCACTCGACAACCTCACCCGGTTCCGCGCCGCGGGCGGGCACGTGCTCTACGGCACAGATCTCGGCAACGGCGAACAGCCGCTCGGCGTCAACCCCGCCGAGCTCGCACTGCTCATCGAGGCGGGGCTCGGGGCATCCGACCTCATCTCGACCATCACCGATCCCTGGCCGCGCCGATCGCGCGCCGAAGGCATCGCGACCTTCGTACCCGGCCCGCCGCCGGCCGCCCTCGACGAACTTCCCGACTGGCTGGCGACGGCGTGCGTCGTCCCCGCGGAAGACCTGGAGACCCTGTGAGCCTCGACCCGCATCTCGCATTCGCCCGCCGCATGGACCGCGCCGACGGCCTCGCGCACTACCGCAAGCGCTTCGCGGGCGCCGAGACCGACCTCGTCTACTTCGACGGCAACTCGCTCGGGCGACCGCCGGTGTCTGCGATCGAGCGCATGGGGGAATTCATGCGCGACGGGTGGGGCGAGCGGCTCATCCGCGGGTGGGACGAGGCCTGGCTGCAACTGCCCGTCGAGATCGGCGATCGCATCGGGCGCTCGGTCATCGAGGCCAAGGCCGGCCAGACGGTCATCGGCGACTCCACCACCGTGCTGCTCTACAAGCTCGCCCGGGCCGCCGTCGACGCGCAGATCGCGCGCGACCCGCGCCGACGCGAGATCGTCGTCGACACCGACAACTTCCCCACCGATCGGTACGTGCTCGACGGCATCGCGAACGAGCGCGGCCTGAAGCTGCGCTGGATCGACGTCGACACGTCGACGGGCGTGACGCCCGAACAACTCGCCGAGGCCGTCGGCCCCGAGACCGCCCTCGTGGTCATCTCGCACGTCGCCTACCGATCGGCGTACCTCGCCGACGCGCCCGAGCTCACGCGCATCGCGCACGATGCCGGCGCACTTATCATGTGGGACCTCTGCCATTCGGCGGGATCGGTTCCGATTCGAGCGGATGCCTGGGGCTTCGACCTCGCCGTCGGATGCACCTACAAGTACCTGAACGGCGGGCCGGGTTCGCCCGCGTTCGCCTACGTGCGCGACGACCTGCAGGCGGTGATCACGCAGCCGATCCAGGGCTGGTTCGGCACGCGCGACATGTTCGCGATGGGGCCCGACTACGAACCCGAGCCGAGTATTCGCCGGTTCCTCTCGGGCACGTCGCCGATCGTCGCCATGCTGCCGATGGAAGAGACCCTCGCGATGATCGAGGAGGCCGGCATGCCGGCGCTGCGCGCCAAGTCGGTCGCGCTGACGTCGTTCGCGATCGCCCTCGCCGACGACTGGCTCGGCCCCCTCGGCGTCACCCTCGCCTCCCCCGCCGACTCCGAGGAGCGCGGCGGGCACGTCACCCTGCACCATCCCGCGATGCGCGAGGTGACCGCGCGGCTCTGGCAACGCGACGTCATCCCCGACTACCGTGACCCCGGCGGGCTTCGCATCGGCCTCTCGCCATTGTCGACGAGCTTCGAAGAGGTGCACCGCGGGCTCGCGGCCACGCGCGACGTGCTGAAGTCGGTGCTGCTGGAGCGCGCCGGGCTCGCGTAGCGGAGGGCTTCGGTTGCCCGGAATCCGGCGCCTCACGACCTGGTCGACACCCGGCCGAACTTGCGGATCGACAGCGGCACGAAGACGAGCAGCATGAGGGCGATCCCGATGAGCGAGGTGGCGATCGGGTTCTGCAGCGTCCACACGTCGGGTTCGGGATAGCCGGGCGGCACGTTGCCGAACAGTTCGCGCGCCGCGAGCACGAGCGCCGACACCGGGTTGTATTCGGCGAACGTCTGGAGCGGACCCGGCAGGGTCTCGGACGGCACGAACGCGTTCGACAGGAAGGTGAGCGGGAAGAGGATGATGAATGCGGCATTGTTGATGACCTCGGGACTTCGAACGCTCATGCCGAGGAACGCCATCACCCACGAGAACGCGTAGCCGAAGAGCAGCAGGAGCGCGACGCCGGCGAGGCCCTCCCAGACGCTCGTCGTGATGCGCCAGCCGACGATCAGACCGGCGGCGATCATCACCACCATCGAAAGGGAATTGATCACGAGGTCGCCGTTGGTGCGACCGATGAGCACTGCCGAGTGGCTGATCGGCAGGGTGCGGAAGCGGTCGATGATGCCGTTCTTCAGGTCTTGCGCCATCGCCGAGCCCGACCACGTCGAACCGAACACGATGGTCTGCGCGAAGATGCCGGCCATGATGAACTCGGTATAGCTGATGCCCGGAATGTCGATCACGCCCTCGTACACATACGTGAACAGCAGCACGAACATGATCGGCTGCAGGGTCGTGAACACGAGCACGTCGGGCACGCGCTTGATCTTGATGAGGTTGCGCTTCGTCGTCGCCCATCCGTCGGTGTACCAAGTGCTGAGCCCGCTCGGGCGGCGGACAGCGGATGCCCCTGGCTTGGCGATCGTCGTCATGAGCCCGCCCCCGCCCGCTCGTGCGCCGGCTCGTCGGCGGCGGTGTCGGTCTCGGCCATGTGGCCGGTGAGCTTCAGGAACACGTCGTCGAGCGTGGGGCGCCGCATGCCCGCATCATGCATGCGCACCCCGACCGCGTTGAGTTCGGTGAGCGTGGACTCGAGCGCGCGGGGGCCTTCGGTGACGCCGACGGTGAATGTGCGACCGTCGTCGGAGGTGCGAGGTTCGGATGCTCCGTGCCGAGCGAGCACCGCGAGCACGAGTTCGGCGTCGCCCGGGTCGACGACGGTGAGCTCGATCTGCTGGCCGCCGACCTGTGCCTTCAGCTCATCGGCCGTGCCCTCGGCGATGACGCGCCCCCCGTCGATCACGGAGATCGCGTCGGCGAGCCGGTCGGCCTCCTCGAGGTATTGGGTCGTGAGGAACACCGTCGTGCCCTCGCTGACGAGCCCCTGGATGATCTCCCACATCCCCATGCGGCTGCGCGGATCGAGACCCGTCGTCGGCTCGTCGAGGAAGAGCACCTGGGGCTTGGAGAAGATCGCGCCTGCGAGGTCGATGCGGCGGCGCATGCCGCCGGAGAAGCCTTTCACCGGTCGGTTCTGCGCCTCGCTGAGCTCGAACGCGTCGATGAGCTCGTGCGCCCGCCGTCGGGACTCACGGGCCGGGTAGTGGTAGAGGCGGCCCACCATGTCGAGGTTCTCGAGCCCGGTGAGGTCTTCGTCGACGGCGGCGTACTGGCCCGACACCCCGATGATGGGGCGCACCTCGTCGCCGCGCTTCAGCACGTCGATACCGCCGATGGTCGCGGTGCCCTCGTCTGGCACGAGCAGAGTGGTGAACACCTTGACGGCGGTGGTCTTGCCCGCGCCGTTGGGGCCGAGGAGCGCGCGCACCGTGCCCTGCTCGACCGACAGGTCGACGCCGGCGAGCGCTTCTACCGGTGGCGCGTTGCGGACGTGGTAGCGCTTGACGAGCCCCCGGGCCTCGATGAAGGCCATGTGCTCGACCGTAGACGAGGCCACCGACATCGACAAGGCC
Organism: Agromyces cavernae; assembly: GCF_021044935.1. GTDB lineage: Bacteria > Actinomycetota > Actinomycetes > Actinomycetales > Microbacteriaceae > Agromyces > Agromyces cavernae. The sequence continues at coordinate 648,678 of NZ_JAJNMP010000001.1, read as the reverse complement.
TCGCCCGCCTCGAATCCCGCTCGGTGCTCCGAACGTTTGTCAACCCCGCCCGCGCACTCGCGCCACGCTCGGGCGACGCGCGTACCATGGCCGCATCTCAACGACGAAGGGCGGGAATCATGACGAAGTCGAACCGCGATATCGCTGAGGCGACGCAGGCGGCGCGTGAGGCTGCTGCTCGTGCCACGTCCGCGACTGCCGACGCCGTCGACGACCTCACCGACGACGCCGAGGACGCTGCGGAACGAGCCACCGCGGTGGTCGGCGACCTGGTCGACGACGTGCGTTCAGCGGCCACCGACGCCGCCGAGGCGATCTCGGAGCAGGCGCACGAGATGTACTCCGACGCCAAGGACGCCGCAGACGAAGGCATCGCGTACGTGCGGGCGAAGTACCGAGAGAACCCGGCGCTCGTCGTCCTCGTCGCCATCGCGGCGATCGTCGCGGTGACGGTCGTCGTTCGGGCGATCTTCCGGCGCTGAGCGCCCGGGCACGTTCGAGACGAGCATGACGCCGCCTCGCGCCCGATAGAATCGAGGTATCCACCCCCTCACCGGACGGAGAACCGCGGTGCCCACCATCGTCGTCGAAGTGATGCCCAAGGCCGAACTGCTCGATCCCCAGGGCAAGGCCGTCGCCGGCGCCCTCGCCCGCACCGGGCACTCCGGATACACGGGCGTGCGGGTCGGCAAGCGGTTCGAGCTCACGGTCGACGGGCCCGTCGACGACGCGCTCCGCGCGAGCGTGAAGCAGATCGCCGAGGAGATCCTCTCGAACCAGGTCATCGAAGACGTCGTGGGCATCCACTACGAGGTGACCAACATCGAGCTCGCCGAAGAGGCCGTCGAAGCGGCATCCGTCACCGATGAGGGCTTCGGAGCCCCCGCGGGCGAGACCCACTGAGCGGGCGGGCCGACCACATGCGCATCGGTGTCATCACCTTCCCCGGCTCGCTCGACGACCGCGACGCGCAGCGCGCGGTGCGACTCGCGGGCGGCGAGCCCGTCGCGCTCTGGCACGGCTCGCACGACCTCGAGGGCGTCGACGCCCTCATCCTGCCCGGCGGCTTCAGCTACGGCGACTACCTGCGCTGCGGCGCGATCGCCTCGCTCAGCCCGATCATGACCGAGGTCGTCGCCGCGGCGAACGCGGGCATGCCCGTGCTCGGCATCTGCAACGGCTTCCAGATGCTGACCGAGGCGGGGCTGCTCGAGGGCGGGCTCATCCGCAACGACCACGGCTCGTTCATCTGCCGCGACCAGGTGCTCAGCGTCGAGAACGCGTCGACCGCGTGGACCGCCGAGTTCGAGGCCGGGCAGCAGATCACGATCCCGCTGAAGAACGGCGAGGGCGGCTTCATCGCGTCCGACGAGACGCTCGACCGGCTCGAGGGCGAGGGTCGCGTCGTGTTCCGCTACGTCGACGTGAACCCCAACGGATCCCTGCGGGACATCGCCGGCATCTCGAACGAACGCGGCAACGTGGTGGGGCTCATGCCGCACCCCGAGCACGCCGTCGAGCCCGGCTTCGGCCCCGACACCCCCGCCGCGATGCGGTCGGGTGTCGATGGGCTCGGGTTCTTCACGAGCGTCGTGAAGCGGGCGCTCGTCGAGGCGTAGACACGCACGGGCCCTGTCCGTCACGCCTCGGCCGCCCGTCCGCACCTGTCGGGTACCGGCTTCAGCCGCGTCTCGCGAGCAGCTCCTCCTGCGTCGGCCGGGCGTCGGCCGCGCTGCGCCGCGGCCAGTACGACAGCGCCCGCTCGGCCATCGCCGTGATCGTGAGTGAGGGGTTGACGCCGGGGTTCGCGGGCATCGCTGCCCCGTCGACGACGTGCAGCCCGGGGTGGCCCCAGACGCGGTGATACGGGTCGACGACCCCGTGCTCGGGCGAGCCCGAGACGACCGCCCCGCCGAGGAAGTGCGCCGTCAACGGGATGCCGAAGACCTCGGGCCACGAACCGCGCGCCTCGGCGGGCACTCCGCCGGCCGACTGCATGCGCGCCGCGATCGCCTGCGCCGCGAGGTGCGCGCCGGGCAGGTGGCTCGGGTTCGGCTCGCCCTCCCCCTGGGCGCTCGTGAGCACACGGCGCCCGAGCCTGTGCTTCAGCGAGAGCGTGAGCGAGTTGTCGGCGGTCTGCATGACGAGGGCGATGATGCCGCGTTCGCTCCATCGCCGGAGCGAGCTCAGTCGCAGGGTCGTGATCGGATGCCGCACCGCACCGCCGACGAGGGCGCCGAGCCGCACGAGCAGCGGGCGGCCCCCGGGCACGAGGCCGGTCGCGAGGGCGCCCATGAGGTTCGACCCCGGCCCGTAGCGCACGTTCTCGACGTGCGTGCGCTCGTCGACGTGGAACGAGGTCGTGATCGCGACGCCGCGCGCGAGGCCGAGCCCCTCGGGCACCGACACCGCGACGGCGCCGTCGAGGGCCTCGGAGTTCGTGCGGGTGAGCCGGCCGAGCGCGTCGGAGAGACCGGGCAGCCCGCCCGAGTCCTTCATGCGGTGCAGCAGCTGCTGGGTACCCCAGGTGCCGGCGGCGAACACAACCTGCTCGGCGGTGACGGTACGACGGTCGCGGCGCACCGTCGCCCCGCTGCGCACGGTCGTCACGGCGTACCCGCCGCCGTCGAGCGCACGCACCTCGGTGACGGTGCGCAGCGGCTCGATCGTCGCGCCGAGCTGTTCCGCGAGCGGCAGGTAGTTCTTCGCGAGCGTGTTCTTCGCGCCGACGCGGCAGCCGACCATGCAGTTGCCGCAGAACGTGCACCCGGTGCGGTCGGGGCCCTCGCCGCCGAAGAACGGGTCGGGCACCGTCTCGCCGGGAGCGCCGAAGTACACCCCGACGGGGGCGCGGCGGAAGGTCTCGCCGACGCCGAGGTCGTTCGCGGCACCGGCCATGATGCGTTCGACCGGCCCGTCGTGGGGGTACTGCGGCACGACGCCGAGCATGCGCTTCGCGGTCGCGTAGTGCGGCGCGAGCTCGTGCTGCCAGTCGGCGAGCGCGCCCCACTGCGGGTCGGCGAAGAAGGCAGGTCCCGGTTCGTAGAGGGTGTTCGCGTAGTTCAGCGATCCGCCGCCGACGCCCGCCCCGGCGAGGATCATGACGTGCGGCAGCTTGTGGATGCGCTGCACGCCGTAGCATCCGATCGCGGGCGCCCAGAGGTACCGCCGGAGGTTCCACGAGGTCTTCGCGAAGTCCTCGTCGGCGAAGCGCCGCCCCGCCTCGTACACGTGCACGCCGTAGCCCTTGGACGCGAGCCGGAGGGCCGCGACCGAGCCGCCGAAGCCCGAGCCGACGATGACGACGTCGTGGTCGAAGGCGGTCATGCGGATGCCTCGCGGCCGGCCTCTGCGGCGACGACGACGCCGCTCGCGGAGGGCACGAGCACGGTGAGCGCCCCCGGCACGACCCTGATCCGCACCCGCCCCGAACCGACGCGCTCGCCGTCGGCGTAGACGACGAGCCCCGGGGCATCCACCTCGACGACGCTCGCCTGCGCGGTCGTGACCTCTGGCCGTTCGACGTGGGCGCCGCGCAGCAGCAGCGGGAAGAGCCGGGCGAGCTTCGCTCGACCGAGCGGGCCGACGTGCGTGACGTCGAGCAGCCCGTCGTCGGGGACCGCCGCCGGGCACACCGGCTTGCCCCCGCCGTAGCTGCGCGTGCTGCCGACGGCGATGAGGGTGCCGGGCGCCGCGCGCAGCGACTGCCCGTCGAGGCGGTACTCGAAGGGCACCGGGCGCAGGCGCGCGAGCTCGATGACGAGGGCCAGGTAGTAGCGTGCCCGCCCGCTGGGCCAGCGCAACCGGTTCGTGCGCTCGCTGACGTGTGCGTCGAAGCCGAGTGCCGCGACGGTGAGGAAGCGCTTCGTGCCCGTCGCCGACTCGACCTCGCCGACGTCGATCGCGCGGGGCGTGCCGTGCACGGCGAGCTCCGCCGCGTCCGCCGCGGCGTCGGCCGCGTCGAAGGGCAGGCCGAGGGCACGGGCGAGGTCGTTGCCGGTGCCGGCGGGGACGAGGGCGATCGGCACCCCCGAGCCGACGACGGCGTCGAGCACCGAGGAGAGCGTGCCGTCGCCGCCGACGACGACGAGCGCGCTGGGTCGGGTCGCGACCGCCTCGCGGGCGAGCCGGCGGGTGTCGTCGACCGACGCGCCCGAGAGCACGCGCAGCTCGGCCCCGAGCTGCTCGAGCCGGGCGACGGCGCGCTGCGCGGCCTCGGCGCCGCGGCCGCGGCCCGAGCTCGGGTTCACGAGCACCACGATGTGCCCGATCATGTCAGCGGCTCCCGGGTTCTGAGCGTCCGCCCGCCGCGACGAGCGCGCCCGGGTTCATGACGCCGGCCGGGTCGAGCTCGGCCTTCACGGCGCGCAGCAGACGCACCCCGACGGGCCCGATCTCGCGTTCGAGCCACGGCGCGTGGTCGCGGCCGACGCCGTGGTGGTGGCTGATCGTGCCGCCGCCCACCATGATCGCGTCGTTCACCGCGGCCTTCACGGGCTCCCACTCGGTGAGCTGCTCGCCCTTCACGCCCGCGAGGATCGTGAAGTAGAGGGCGGCGCCCGTCGGGTACACGTGCGAGACGTGGCACAGCACCAGCGACTTCGCGCCCCGCGCGGCGAAGCCGTCGGAGATCGCGGCGGTGACCTCGCGCTTCAGCCGTTCGAGGTTCGACCAGGTCGTCGCCGTCTCGAGCGTCTCGCAGAACACGCCGTGGTCGAGCAGCGCGTCGCGCAGGTACGGGGCGTTGAAGCGGCCGTGCACCCATTCCTCGGCGGCGGCGGGCCCGGCCGAGGTGCCGCCGGCCTCGCGCAGCACCTGCGCGGTGCGGGCGTGCCGGTCGGCGGCGAGCTCGGCGCCGCCCTCGAACACGGTGATCGCGCTCGCGCCCTTCGCGAGCGCCTTGCCGATGCGGCCGACCTGGGCGAGCGAGACGCCCGTCTCGGCCTCGTCCGAGAGGCGGATGACGGTGGGCCCGGTGCCGAGCTGCGCCACCCGCCGCAGTGCGTCGGCGCCGGTCGCGAAGTCGGGGAAGGTCCACGCCTCGGCGAGGCGCACGGCGGGCACCGGGTGCACGCGCAGCCGCACCTCGGTGATGACGCCGAAGGCGCCCTCGGAGCCGAGGAAGAGGCGCAGGAGGTCGGGGCCCGCGGCCGAGCCCGGCGCCCGGCCGAGTTCGAGCTCACCGGTCGGCGTGGCCACGCGCAGGCCCGTGACCATCGCGTCGAAGCGGCCGTTGCCGGCCGAGTTCTGACCCGAGGAGCGAGCGGCCGCGAACCCGCCGAGGGTCGCGTAGCGGAAGCTCTGCGGGAAGTGGCCGAGCTCGAAGCCGTGGGCGCCGAGCAGGCGTTCGGCCTCGGGGCCGGTCGTGCCAGCGCCGAGCACGGCCTCGCCGCTCGTCTCGTCGAGCGAGACGAGCCCGGTGAGGCGGCCGAGGTCGAGCGCGATCACCGCGTGGTGGTCGCCCCGCTCGGGGTCGAGTCCGCCGACGACACTCGTGCCGCCGCCGAAGGGCACGACCGCGATGCCGCGTTCGCTCGCGAGCCGCAGCACCGCGAGCACCTGCGCGTGATCGGCCGGCGTGACGACGGCGTCCGGGGCATCCTGATGCTGCGCGCGCCGACGCAGGAGGTCGGGCGTCGAGCGGCCGCCCGCGTGGCGGATGCGCGCCTCGTCGTCGACCGCGAGGTGCTCCTGACCGACCACGTCGGCGAGCGCGGCGCGGTCGTCGTCGCCGAGCCGGGAGGCGTCGAGCTCGACCTCGTCGAGCTTCGCCGCGGGAGCCGGCTTCGGCGTGCGGCCGAGCAGCATCGGCAGCAGGGTGCGCACGGCGAGCGGCAGCTCCTTCGCCTTGGCGGGATCCCCCCAGCCGTTCCAGCGCATCGGGGCGGATGTCTCGTCGCCCGGCGTCGTGGCGGTAGGGGCGGTGCCGTCTTCGTCGACCATGCGTTACAGTGTGACACATCATGGAAGATCGTCAAGCAACCGAGCTCGACCGCCCGGCCTGGAGCGATGCCGAGACGCGCATGCTCGACGCCGCCGTCGAACTCATCGCAGCCCGCGGCGTCGGCGGTGTCACCGTCGCCGAGGTCGCCCGCAACGCCGGTGTCAGCCGGCCCACGGTGTACCGTCGCTGGTCGAGCGCCGACGAGATCGTGCGCTCCGCACTGCACCGCGCCACCGTGTCGCTCATCGCGCAGTTTCCCGAGCCCGCGCAGTCGCGCGACGAGATCGTGCGCGACGTGCTGCGCTTCTCCGAGCTGTTCCGCACCGACCCCCTCTACGGGCGGCTGCTCGAACGCGAACCCGAGGTCTTCACCCGCTACACGCTGCAGCGCATCGGCTCGAGCCAGCGGGTGATCCTGCAGTGGCTCGCCGCGGCGATCGCCCTCGCGCAGCGGGGCGGCACCGTGCGCCCCGGCGCCCCGAGCGACCTCGCCGTCATGCTGCTGCTCATCGCGCAGTCGGCGATCCTCTCGCACAACACCGTCTCCACCCTCATCGACGAGCCGCATTGGAGCAGCGAACTTTGGCACGCACTCGACGGGCACCTTCGCCCCTGAACTCCCGCACGACGGCCCCGGCGCACTCCTCCGCCCTGAACGCGGCACGCCGCTCGCGCGAGCTCGACGCCCTCGCCGCCCGCACCGAGCCGGTCGACCTGCTCGTCATCGGCGGCGGCGTCACTGGCGCGGGCTTCGCGCTCGACGCGGCGAGCCGCGGCCTCTCGGTCGTGCTCGCCGAAGCCCACGACCTCGCGTTCGGCACGAGCCGCTGGAGCTCCAAGCTCGTGCACGGCGGGCTGCGCTACCTGGCGACCGGCGACGTCGCCGTCGCACGGGAGAGCGCGGTCGAGCGACACCTGCTCATGACGCGCGTCGCGCCGCACCTCGTGCGGAGCCTGCCGCAGCTGCTGCCCTTCGTGCCCTCGGTGTCGGCGAAGCAGCGGGTCTTCGGCGGCGTCGGCATGGGTCTCGGCGACGGGCTGCGCATGCTCGCCCGCACCCCGGCCTCGGTGCTCGCGCACCCCCGGCGCATCGGCCGCGACGAGGCGCTGCGCCTCGCACCCGCCCTCCGGCGCGAAGGCCTGCGCGGCGGCGTGCTCGCCCACGACGGGCAGCTCGTCGACGACGCCCGGCTCGTCGTCGCCCTGGCGCGCACCGCGGCCGCCCATGGAGCGACGGTGCTGACCCGGATGCGGGTCACGAACGCGGGTGCCGACGAGGCGACCCTCACCGACGCTCTCGGCGGCGGCTCGCTGCGCGTTCGCGCCCGGGTCGTCGTGAACGCCGCCGGCGTCTGGGCGGGCGAACTCGATCCGGGGATCCGGATGCGACCGAGCCGGGGCACCCATCTCGTGCTCGACGCGGCCGCGCTCGGGCACCCGTCCGCCGCGCTCACGGTGCCGCATCCCGGCTCGATCAGCCGCTTCGTCTTCGCGCTGCCGCAGCAGCTCGGTCGGGTGGTCGTCGGCCTCACCGACGAGGATGCACCGGGGCCGGTGCCCGACGTGCCCGAGCCTCAGGACGCCGAGATCGACTTCCTGCTCCGCACCGTCTCGTCGGCGCTCGAACGCCCCCTCGGCCGGGGCGATGTGCTCGGCGCCTTCGCGGGCCTCCGCCCCCTCATCGACACGGGTGGCGATGGTGCGACCGCCGACATCTCGCGCCGGCACCACGTCGCCGTCTCGGGCTCGGGAGTCGTCAACGTGCTCGGCGGCAAGCTCACGACCTATCGGGCGATGGCGCGCGACGCCGTCGATCTCGCCTGCCGGCACGCGGGCCTCGTCGACCCGGGATGCCGCACGGCGGAGCTCGCGCTCGTCGGCGCCCCGGCCTCGGCGGTTCCCGTCGCGTCGCTCGGGGTACCGGGCGGCGAGCAGCCGAGGGCCCGTGCGCCCCACGAATCACCCGCCTGGCTGACGGCCCGCTTCGGCGCCGAGGCATCCGCCGTGCTCGAGCGGGCGCACTGCGACCGCCCGGCCGACCGCATCGCACCGGGCCTCGACATCACCCGTGCGGAGATCGAGTTCGCGGTCCTCGCCGAAGGCGCACTCGACGTCGACGACGTGCTCGACCGCCGCACCCGCATCGGACTCGTCGCCGCCGACCGCGAGCGGGCGAACGCCGCAGTCGCGGAGATCGTCGAAGCAGCGATGGCTCGACTCGGCTGAGGCGCGGCCGCGACGCTCGCGCCCTCAACTCTGCACCACCCGCGCACCTCAGCTCCGGTCCACCCACGCCCCGAAAACAGGAAGGAGCGACCGGAATCAGTCGCTCCTTCCTGTTTTCGTGGCCGAATCGGCGTGTCTTCCTGTTTTCGTGCCGGTTTCGTGGCTACCGCAGCTCGAACGCCTGAACCTCGGCGAGCTGCAGTCGGTAGAAGCCGAGCTGCCCCTCGGCCACGGTCGGCCGGCCGAGCTCGCCGACCTGCACCCGCACGTAGCGCGCCTGCGTCGTGTCGAACCGGTACGCCTGCGGGCGCGGGCCCGGATCCGCCTGGCCGGTCACCGTGTGCACGGTCGCCCAGGTCGTGCCGTCGTCGCTCACCTGCAGCGCGAACGCCTTCGGGAAGTGGGCGCCGTCGGTGCCGTCGCCCGCCGTGTCGTCCGCGGTCGCCGTCCTGGGGTAGAGCACGACCGTGTTCAGGGCTTTCGGGGTACCGCGGTCGAAGGCGACCCACTGGTCGACGCCGGTCGGCGCCCGGTCCGGACCGTTCGAGGTGTACCCCTTCGCCCCGCCGGCGAGGCTTTCGCGCTTGCCGTCGACCAGGTTCGCCGTGCTCCACCCGGGCGCCGCCTGCAGGCTCGTCCGCGCCGTCACGGATGACCCGGCGAGCACGTTCTGCGCCGCGTCGAGCCCGCTCGCCACCGGCAGGATCCACACGTCGGCGATCGACGGGTCGTACCCGCCGTCGACGTCCTGGAACCGGAGGCGCACGGTGCCGTCGGCCGTGATGGCGTCGTCGTCCACGAGGAACTGGTACGTCATCGTGCCGGTGCCGCCCGCGGTGCGGGAGTACCGCTGCTCGAAGACCGGCTCGCCGTCGGCGGAGACGTCGTAGGTCTTCGCCCGCGCTCCGTCGAACGTCTCGACCGCACGGACCACGAACGACTCGCCCTCCGGAACCGCGACGTCGAACTCGAACCATCCGCCCGGGAACGACGTGTGCGTGTACCGGCGGGTCAGCCCCGCCTCCAGCGACGTGCCCGAGTGCTCGGACGCCGTCAGCCCGTGCGACCGCTCGGAGGCGGCCAGGCCGAGGTCGACGTGGTCGACGACAATCGCCGGGGTGGTTGTGAGGCCCACCGCCAGCGTCGCCTCACCGCGCTCCTCGTCGGAGGACCCGACGCTGGCCACGAGGGCGGCGTCTCCCGCTGTGACCGTGTACGGCACGGTTACCTCGACGGTCGACCGGCCGGATGCGCCGGCCGCGAGCGTGAAGGGCAGCTCCGCCGGATCCCATCCGTCGGGCGCGGCCATCTGGACGGTGCCCGAGCGCTCGTCATCGGTGCGGTTGACGAGGTCGACGGCAAGCGCGACGACATCGCCCGGATGGGCAGCCGCCGGCTCCACGGAGACCGCCTGCACAGCCACGGGTGCGGACACGGCGAGCTCGGCATCCACGGGAAGCGTGACGTCGGTCCCGCCATAGCGGTAGGTCAGCGACCCGGTGAGGCCGTGCGGGCCGGGGGTCGCGTCGGCCGGCACCGCGACGTCGAAGGCGAACGTCGTCATCGAGCCGGGCGTGAGCGTCGCCGCGCCGTCCTGCGGGACCGCGGTGACCGTCCAGCCATCGGATGAGGTCACCTCGGCCTCGGCGCGGCTCAGCTTCTTGTCGCCGCTGACGTCGAGCGTGACGTCGACGCGGGCGACGTCACCGGGGAAGACGGCCTCGGTCGGCGTCGTGAGCGAGACCTGCGCCCCGACGAGCGTCGCCGACACCGCCGACAGCTTCTCAGCGGCGGGCTCGAGGATCGCGCGGAGCCCGTCGGCGGTCTCGGCCGCCAGTGCGCCGCGAGCGACCTCGCGGTCGAGGTACGCGGTGATCGACTGGATCGCGCTCAGCGTCTGGTGCACCGCCCCGGCCGTGCGCAGGGCGCGGTCGCGACCGGGCTTGTCGCCGACGAACTCATCCCACGACTTTCCGGCGCGATCGGCGAGCTTGCCCGCGAACTCGACGAGCGATTCGACCTGCGACTCGGAAAGTGCGCCCCCATCGACGAGCGCATCGACCTGGTCGCCGAATTCGGATGCCGCGTCTCGCGCATCGCCGATGCGGCCGAGCGTCGCGTCCTGGGCGAACGCGTACTCGCCCGAACCCACCGTGAACACGGCGACACCGTCGCCGAAGCGGGAGAACTCGATGCCCGGTACCGATTCGACGGGCTTGCCGCCCTCGGTGATCGCCCAACGGCTCGACGTCGGAATGCGGATCTCCGCGGTCGTGTTCGCCGGCACGGTGACGTCGAGCTTCATCGCGCCCGAGGCATCCGATCGCCAGGATGAGGCGACGGCGCCATAGGGCGTGTCGAGCGAGAAGTCGACCCAGTCGATGCCTGCGCCTGCCTGCGGTGCGACGAGCACCTTGCGGTACCCGGGCTCGAGCGCTGAGACGCCCGCCATGGTGCGGTACATCCACTCGCCGACCGCGCCGTACGCGTAGTGGTTGAAGGAGTTCATCTCGACCGGTCCGAACGACCCGTCGGGCATGATCGAGTTCCAGCGCTCCCAGATCGTGGTCGCGCCCTTGCCGATCTCGTAGCCCCACGAGGGGTAGCCGGTGTTCTGCAGCAGCGTGTAGGCGATGTCGGTGCGACCGATCGCCGTCAGCGCGGGCAGCAGTCCGTCGACACCGAGGAAGCCCGTCGAGAGGTGGTTGCCACGACGTTCGAGCGTCTCGACGAACTGCGCTGCGACCTGGTCCTCGAGACCCGCCGGGATGAGGTCGTTCGTGATCGTCAGGATGTACGCCGTCTGCGAGTCACCCCGCACCGTGCCGTCGGCGCTGACGAACGCCGCGCCGAACGCGGCCTTGATCGCCTCATAGCGCTCGAGGTAGGCCTGCGCATCGTCGTCGCGACCGAGCGCCGCAGCCATCTCGGAGAACTCGCGGGTGCCCTTGGCGAGGAACGCCGTGTCGATGACCGTCGCCGGCGTGTCGTCGTCGAGGTTCAGCCAGTCGTTGTATCCGCCGACGTTGCGGATGTGCCCGGGCGCCGTCGAGTCGAGGTAGTCGACGTACCGCTTCATCGAGTCGTAGCTGTCGACCAGGATTTGCGTGTCGCCGTAGGCCTTCCAGATCGAGTACGGCACGTGCACGCCCGCGTCGGCCCAGCCGGCGCTGCCGTACCCACCGTCGAACCGGCCGGGGACCACCGGCGCGACGCCCGGGAACGAGCCTGAGACGTTCTGCGTGTCACGCAGGTCCTGCAGCCACTTCTTCAGGAACAGCTGCGAGTCCATGTTGACGTTCGCCGTGTTGGCGAACACGTTGATGTCGCCGGTCCAGCCCATGCGCTCGTCACGCGCGGGAGTGTCGGTCGGAATCGACAGGAAGTTGCCGCGCTGTCCCCAGACGATGTTGCTCTGCAGCTGGTTCACGAGGGCGGACGAGGTTTCGAGCGATGCGGTCGGCCGGTTGTCGGTGCCGACGACGACGCCCGTGATGGCGTCGGCCGGGGGCGCCTCGTCGACACCGGTGATCTCGACGTAGCGGAAGCCGTGGAACGTGAACTTCGGCTCCCAGGTCTCGGGCTCGTCGGTGGCGAACGTGTAGTAGTCGGTCGCCTTCGCACTGCGGAAGTTCGCCGTGTAGAGCGAGCCGTCGGGGTTCAGCACCTCGGCGACGCGGATGCGCGCGGTCTGGCCGGCCTTGCCGGTGAGCGTCACGCGGGGATGCCCGACCATGTTCTGGCCGAGGTCGTAGACGTGCACGCCGTCGGCCGGGCTCGGGAGCTCCGTCGCGTCGAGCTCCTCGGTGACCCGCACCGGCGGCGCCGTCTGCGGCTCGAGCTGCGGGGTGGCGGTCGGGCGCTCGACGACCGCCGACCACTCGCCGTCGTCGTAGCCGGGTTCCGACCACGCTCCGAGCGCAGCCGCGCGTCGTGCGTCGTACGCCTCGCCGTCGAGCAGGTCGGCGGACGTCGTGGGCCCGTTGGTGGTGCGCCAGCCGTCATCGGTCGCGACGACCTGCTCGGTCCCGTCGGCGTACCGGATGCGCAGCTGTGCGATGAGCGACGTGTCGCTGCCGTAGATCGAGTCGCCGAACATCGCCACGCGACCCGCGTACCAGCCGTCGGCGATCTCGGCCCCGATCGCATTGTCGCCCTCGTCGAGCAGGTCGGTGACGTCGTAGGTCTGGTACTGGATGCGCGTGCGGTAATCGGTCCACCCCGGCGCGAGCTGCTGGTCGCCGACCGGCTCACCGTTGAGCCGGAGCTCGTAGAGGCCGCGTGCCGCGGCGTAGATGCGGGCCGACTCCACCTCCTTGTCGACCTCGAACTCGCTGCGGAGCACCGGCACGTCGGCACCGAATGCGTACCATGGCTCGGTGTTGCCGGCCACGACGAGTTGCCCGCCCTGCACCGCCCCTGCGGTGAAGGTGCGATCGCCCGACGGGAAGGTCGTGTCGAGCAGGACGCTGCCCGACTCGGTGGTGACCTCGACCTCGGAGACGGTGCCGGCCTCGGCGCCGCTCGTGCGGAAGCCGACGAGCCCGGGAGCGGTGTGCGTGCGGTCGGTGCGCGTGTCGAGGACCGCACCGTCGACCTTCGTCACGATCGTGTCGCCGTCGACGGAGATGGAGTACTCGTGCTCGGCCGCGAAGTCGAAGCCGGCGGGGAACGGCGTCGCCGTGAGCACCGCATAGCCGCCGTTCGTCTTCACGTGGGGGCGCAGCGACCGCGCGCTCTGGCTCAGCTGCCACATGTAGGCGTTGCCGCTGTCACGCCCGCGGAAGTAGACGCCGAGCGCACCCGAGATCTTCGAGGCGCGGAAGGTCATCGTGTAGTCGGTCCACGCTGCGGGGATCGACGTGTCTGCGCCGATCCACTCGGCGTCGGCCCACTCGTCGACCGAGGCGAGCGCGGTCTCGAACGTCGCAGGGCTGCTCCACTCCGACGCCTGCCCTTCGCCGTCCCACACTCGGACCTGCCAGGCATAGGCGGTCGCGCCCTCGAGGTCGGGGCCGCCGTACGGCACCTCGATCGAGGCAGCCGATTCGACCTTGCCGCTGTCCCAGACATCGGGGGCTGACAGGCCGTCCTCGCTGGTCGCGACGCGCACCTGGTAGCCGGACTGCACCGTGCCCCGGCCGCTCGAGGCGAGCTGCCAGCTCAAACTCGGCGCCGTCAGCGGAATGCCGATCGGGTCGACGGACGAATTGGTCTCGAGCTCGCCGACCTTCACGGCGGTCGCCTGGGATGTCGCGGCGAAGGCAGGTGGCGGGGGGGCCGAGATGACTGACGCGAATACCGTGCCGGCGACGAGCATGCCGACCGCTGCACTGCGGATATTGGATCGCACGCGTTTCTCCTCATTGATGAAACGTTTCATTTAGGACGCAACAGTCAGGAGCCTAGCGATCGGCTCGTCATGCGGTCAACCCTTGCCGCGTGGATCGGCCCGAATGCGTTCGGACCAGGCGGCAAGGGCGTGCCGCACTCGCCGAGACGCGCGAGCGCCCGGCCTCGCGATGAGACCGGGCGCCCGCGGCATCCGCAGGCCTCCTACGCGGCGGATGCCTCGCCGCCGACCTCGGCGCGCAGCTGGGTGCCGAGTTGCTCGTCGACGTTGGTCCAGTACTGGAAGAAGCGCTCGCGGATCGCGTCGACCGTGATCGCATTGCCCTGGCCGGTGAGGGTCACCAGGAAGCGCGCCTTCGCGTCGGCGTCGAACACGTCGCGGTAGAGCGTGCCGGCCTGCCCGAAGTCATCGTCCTCGGCGTGCAGCGTCGCGGCCGCGCGAGTCAGCGCGCCGTCGGACTCCCAGCTCCCCTCGCTCGCCCGAGCAGGGTCGGCGACCGGACCGCCGAACGAGTTCGGCGCGTAGACCGGCACGTCGGGGTGGTTGAACGCGTGGCGCTGCGCGCCGTCCTGCGAGTAGTTGTGCACCGGCGCGGCGTGCGGCGCGTTCACCGGCAGCTGGTTGTAGTTCGTGCCGACGCGGTAGCGCTGCGCGTCGGGGTACGAGAACACGCGCGCCATGAGCATCTTGTCGGGGCTGATGTCGATGCCCGGCACGATGTTTGCCGGCGAGAAGGCCGCCTGCTCGATCTCGGCGAAGAAGTTCTGCGGGTTGCGGTTCAGCGTGTAGTGGCCGACCTTGATGCGCGGGTAATCCTGCTTCGACCAGGTCTTCGTGAGGTCGAACGGGTTGAAGCGGTAGGTCTTCGCCTCCTCGTACGGCATGACCTGCACGTACACGTCCCACGTGGGGAACTCGCCCCGCTCGATCGCCTCGTGCAGGTCGCGGCGGTAGTAGTCGGCGTCGGCGCCGGCGATCGCCTCGGCCTCCTCGTTGCTCAGGTAGAGGTCGCCCTGGCGCGAGACGAAGTGGTACTGCACCCAGAAGCGCTCGCCCGCGGCGTTGATCCACTGGTAGGTGTGCGAGCCGTAGCCGTTCATCGTGCGCCACGACTTCGGCAGGCCGCGGTCGCCCATGAGGTAGGTCACCTGGTGCGCCGACTCGGGCGAGAGGGTCCAGAAGTCCCACTGCATGTCGGCGTCGCGAAGGCCCGAGCCCGGCAGGCGCTTCTGCGAGTGGATGAAGTCGGGGAACTTGATGGCGTCGCGGATGAAGAAGACCGGGGTGTTGTTGCCGACGATGTCGTAGTTGCCCTCGGTCGTGTAGAACTTCAGCGAGTAGCCGCGCACGTCGCGCCAGGTGTCGGGCGAACCCTGCTCACCCGCGACCGACGAGAAGCGCAGCAGCATCTCGCTCTTCGCGCCCGGCTGGAACACCGCGGCCTTCGTGTACTGCGAGACATCCTCGGTGACGACGAACTCGCCGAATGCGCCGCCGCCCTTCGCGTGCACGATGCGCTCGGGGATGCGCTCGCGGTTGAACTGCGCGAGCTTCTCGACGAGGTAGCGGTCGTGCAGCACGGTCGCGCCGTCGGGTCCGGCCGTCAGCGAGTGCGCGTCGCTCGCGACAGGCGCTCCGGTCTGGGTGGTCGTGAACTCGGTCATCGATTTCCTCTCGTGGTGGGAATCGGCGTGCGGGCACGCCGGACACCGCCCCTGACGGGCGGTCGTCGAATGGGCCGGTTACCCGGCTGCCTGGCAGTCGGGGCACAGGCCCCAGAACGTGACCTCGGCGGTGTGCAGCACGAATCCGTTGGTCGCAGACGGCGTCAGGCAGGGTGGCTCGCCGACGACGCAGTCGACGTCGGCCACCTTGCCGCACGACGAGCACACGAGGTGGTGGTGGTTGTCGCCGATGCGGTTCTCGTAGAGCGCCGGGGAACCGGCAGGCTCGATACGGCGCAGGAGGCCTGCCCCGCCGAGGGCACCGAGCACGCCGTAGACGGCCTGTCGCGAGGTGCTCGGAAGGGTGCGCGAGAGGCGCTGGAAGACCTCGTCGGCGTCGAGGTGCTCGCCGGGCGCGATGGCGTCGAGCACGGCGAGCCGGGGTTCGGTCACCTTGAGTCCGGCGGCGCGCAGGCGAGCGGATGCCTCGTCGCGCGCGGTTCGGATCGAGGTGGCCATGCGTCCACCCTAGTCGGGTTGTTTTGAATAAATCAAAACACCGAGGATGCCTCGGGAGCGGTCAATCCGTTCCGTCGCGCAGCGCGATCCATTGCCTGATGAGGCGCTGGAGCGCGTCCGACTTCGCGGCGAGGTCATCGGCGTCGAGGAAGCGGGCCACCCTCGAGACATCCCCCTCGCCCTCGAGCAGCCCGTCGGGGTCGTCGAGCTCGGCGCCCCGATGGAACATGAGGCTCGCGTGGGTCTTCGTCTTCGGATAGAACGAGGCGATGTTGCCCCGGTAGACGAACGTCGGCGCCTTCCACTTGATCGTCTCGGCGACCCGCTCGTCGGCGTCGAGCACGGCGTCGCGCACGGCCTGCACGAGGTCGCGCTGCGGGTTGTCATAGGCGGCGAACCACTCGTTGACCGCCGGATTCCGGTTGTCCATGCCCATGCTCCGTCCCTTCGACACGTCTAGCGGTGCTCGGGGTTCGACACGAAGCCGTACCGCTCGCCGTCGTTCCATGCGGCACGCGAGTTGCCGATCGCGGGGAACCCGCCGGCGTCCTTCAGCAGCCGCGCCAGGTTCAGCAGGTTGTACGTCATGAACGTCGTGTTGCGGTTGGTGAACTCGTTCTCGGGCCCGCCCGACCCCGGGTCGAGGTAGCTCGGGCCCGGCCCGACCTCGCCGATCCAGCCGGCATCGGCACCGGGCGGAATCGTGTACCCGATGTGCTGCAGGCTGTAGAGGATCGATTTGGCACAGTGCTTCAGGCCGTCCTCGTTGCCCGTGATGAGCGCGCCACCGGTCTTGCCGTAGTACACGTACTGGCCCTGCTCGTTGAGCATGCCGCTCATGGCATACAGCCGTTCGATGAGCTTGCGGGTGATCGAACCGTTGTCGCCCAGCCAGATGGGCCCGCCGATCACGAGGATGTCGGCGGCCTCGACGAGCGGCCAGATCTCATCGGGCCACGCGTCGGCGGGCCATCCGTGCTCTCGCATGTCGGGATAGACCCCGGTGGCGACGTCGTGGTCGACGAACCGGACCGTGTCGACGCTCACGCCGTTGGCGCGCATCAGGGCGATGCTCGCTTCCATGAGGCCCTGCGTGTGGCTGGGCTCGGGACTTCGCTTGAGCGTGCAGTTGATGAAGAGCGCCCTCAGGTCGTCGAACTCCGGCGTCGCTGCCATGAGCCCGATGCTACCCGTGAAGCTTCCTCGCGATCGAGGGCTCGGCCGGGAGTTCCGTCGACGGATCCATCGTTCGTTCGATGCCGGCGCCCAGCGCGGCCTGAGAGCATGGAAGCATCCCGAACTCTGGAGCACCCGTGACCGTCGTGACCCCTGTCGCCACCCCCGTGACCCCCAAGCGCCTCTACCGCGGCCTCGCCCTCGCCGAGGCCGTGACGTGGACCATCCTCATCACCGCAATGATCCTGAAGTACGCCGCGGGCGTCGAATGGGCAGTGCTCGTCGGCGGGTCGATCCACGGGTTCGTGTTCCTCGCATACGCGTTCTCGGCGGTGCTGGTGGGCGTCAACCAGCGCTGGAACCTCGGCCGCATCGCGTTCGCGGTGCTCACCGCGATCGTGCCGTACGCGACCGTGCCGTTCGAGGCGTGGCTCGTGCGCAAGGGTCACCTCGACGGCGCCTGGCGCCTCGAGGCCGGCGATCACCCCGCCGACGAGAACTGGGTGAATCGGATGCTCCGTTGGTTCCTCGCCCGTCCGATCCTGTTGACCGTGGTCGCGGTCGTCGGCATCGCCGCCGTGTTCTCGGCGCTGCTCGTCATCGGCCCGCCCAAGGTGGGTTGAGGAGCGAAGCGTCTCGAAACCGAAATGCGCCCGCAAGTGGATCCTCCACCGGGCTCTTGAGCCCTCGCTCTGCGGTCGAGCGGAGATCCCCGCGATCGCTCAGTTTCGGTCGGAGAGCTGAACGCTCTCGCCGAAGTCGATGAAGACGCACGGCTCATCACCGACGGTCCAGGCATCGTGGCCGGGCTCGATGACCATCACGGCGCCGGGTCCGCCTTCCGCTTCAGTTCCGTCATCCATCAGCACATGCAACCGGCCCGACTCGATATACATCACGTGCCCCGCCGAGCAGAGGTCACCACCCGTCCCCTCCGTGGCCCGCCATCCGGGCTCGGTCACGGCCCTCCAGACGCTGAGGCCACTCACGCTGACCCGCTCAGCGTGTCCCATCTCCTCTTGAAACGACTCGTCTGGCTCGTCGAAGGTTCGGACTCCCACCTTCTCGCGTTGATCAGGCATACCGCACTCCTTCGAATCGAACGACCCGGTCCCCGACTGGAGCGCTGAGGGAACCTCAGCCAATTTTACCCACGGTCCTCCGCCACGAACAGGAGCAGCAACCGGTACACGAGCGCTGACCGACATTCGCTTGGTCGAAGCGAGAGCACTGGCGATCTGCCCGTTCGTCATCGACCATTGAAGGAACCCTTCCGAGTGAGGTGGTAGCCGGATGAGCGACGTGTCTGTCATTGGCGCCGGTGCGATGGGCAGCGCCCTGGTGGAGGTTGTCGCCGGTTCGGGAGCCGAGGTGACCGTCTGGAACCGGACCCGGGAGAAGGCCGAGGCGCTCTCCGGCCCGCGCGTCCGCGTGGCGGAATCGGTCGCCGATACGCTCTCGTCGAGTCCGCTGACGCTCGTGGTCGTGGCAGACCACGAGCTGGCGCGCAACCTCGTCGACGAGGCGGGAGTGGATCTGCGCGGCAAGGTCGTGGCTTCCACATCCCCCGTGACCCCGGATCAGGCCCGGGCCTTCGACGCAGTGGTGAGCGCGGCGGGAGGCCACTACCTGGACCTCGGCATCCTCGCTGGCGCGGGCGAGGTGCGATCCGGGGACGGGGTCTTCTTCGTGTCGGGAGACCGAGCCGCGTATGAAGCGCATCGTGGATGGTTCGAGCGGATCGGGACGTCGACGTACGTCGATGACGTACCCGGGGCCGCATACGTGAGCGGGAGCGCGGTGATCATCGGTTATCTGCCCATGGAGGTCTGCCTCCTCCAGGGGCTGCGCATCTGCAAGCAGCACGAGTTCTCCTCTGAGTGGTTCAAGGATGCCGTCCTCGAGTTCTATCCCCGGCAGATCCGACTGCTCCTTGATCTGCTCGCCGAGACGCCCGACCCCTCGGCAGCGGAGGTAGAGGCATCCGTCGACGTCATGCGCGATTGGGCTGATGAGTTGGCCGTCCTTCTTCGAGGAATGGGCCTCGACTCCGGAATGTACGACGCGCTGCACCGACTGTTCGCGGCGGCCTCCACAGCGGGACACGGTGACGACGCGTGGACACGCATCGCGGAGCACACGACAACCGGGACCGGCGGGCCGTCACCAGACCAATAGCGGGCCGCCCGGGCATGTTCAACATTTGTTCAACATCGCGCTAGGATGGAGCCATGGCCTCCACGATCGGATTCCGCCCCACTCAGGACGACGAGCGCATCCTTCGCGAAGCGGCGCAGCCTGGCGAGAGCACGTCCGACACGCTCCGCCGTGCGCTGCGGCTGCTGGATCACGAGCGTTGGCTGGAACAGTTCCGAGCCGACGCTGACGCGTTGAAGGACGAGAACCTCAACGCGGAGCCTGAGGCCTGGTGATTCGCGGCGCGGTCTACCGAATCGACCTGGGCCGGCCACGCGGACATGATCAGGGCGGAAGACGGCTCGGGCTGGTCGTGTCGCCGTCGGACTCACCATTGTCCGTCGTCACCATTGTTCCCACCTCGACGTCGGCGGGACGGTCCGTTCATCGTCCTGAGTTGGAGATCGATGGCCGTGACACGAGGCTGCTGGTCGATCAGATCCGTTCGATCGATGTCGATTACGTTGTCGGCGATCCGGTCGACTACCTCACCCGAGATCAGCTTGCCGAGGTGGACATGGCCCTGGCCCATTACCTAGGCGTCCAGGACGTGATGCCACTTCGGACACCGTAATGCGGAACCGCTGCGCGCCCCCACACCTCACCGGGTTTCGAGACGGTCGCTTCGTTCCCACCTCAACCCACGAGATCAGCGGTGCACGCGGTTGACGAGCGCCGTCCACACGAGCGCGGTCGTCGAGCACGCGAGCAGCGACACGAACACCCATGGCAGGCCGCCGAGCCCGATGACCCCGTAGAGCACGGCCCCGAGCAGCGCCCCGCCGCCGATGCCGACGTTGAAGGCCGTCGTGTAGAACGACGCCGCGGCGTCGCGGATGCGCGCCGACGCCGAGTGCAGCAGTCGCGTGTTCAGCAGCGGCGGCAGCGCGCCGAACGCGGTGCCCCAGAGCAGGAAGGCCGCGACGCCGACGAGCGGCACCTGCGGGAACAGGGCGAGCAGCGCCACCCCGAGCGCGGTCGAGACGAGCGCCACCGCCAGCCCGATCGTCGGGCGGCGCCCGAGCACCGTGCCGGCGAGCACGAGACCGAGCGCGCCCGCGATGCCGTACGCCAGCAGCATGGGGCTGATCGCACTCGCCGGCATCGCCATGACATCGGTGATGAACGGAGCCACATACGTGTAGAAGGTGTAGGCCCCCACCATCGTGACCGACGTGATGAGGCACACGACGATGACCGAGACGAACGTCGGGTCCGAGCGCAGGTGCACGGGCGCAGCATCCGCTTCACCGGCGTGATGCCGCACCGGCGGCAGGTACCGCTGCACGAGCACGGCACCCACCAGCGTGAGCAGGCCGATGCCGGCGAAGGCGAGGCGCCAGCCGAACGCCTGCCCGAGCGCCGTGCCGAGCGGCACGCCGAGCACGAACGCCAGTGAACCGCCGGCGACGCTGATCGAGACCGCGCGGGCGAGCTGCTCCTTCGGCACGAGGTGGCCCGCGTAGGCGCCGACGACCGACCAGAAGAGTCCGTGCGCGGCGCCGCCGAGGATGCGGGTCGCGACCACGGTGGGATAGTTCGGCGCGATCGCGGTGAGCACGCAGCTGATGGCGAGCACCGCGAGGGTGATCACGATGAGGGTGCGGCGCGGCACGCGCTTCGTGAGCGCTGACAACGGCACGGTCACGACGACGACCGTGGCCGCGAACACCGTCACGAGCAGGCCGATGAGCGGCTCGCCGACCCCGAGCTCGCGACTCATGTCGGGCAGCAGCCCGGTGGGGATCATCTCGATCGTGACCGAGAGGAACACGGCCGCGGCGAGCACGAGCAGGCCGACCCACGGGAACGGCGGTGCCTGCGTGGGGCCTTGCGGAGGAATAGGGGTGACGGGAGTTGACGACGTCATGGGATACCTGAGCGGAAAGGCGTCTCCCGCGGGCGCGGTGCGGGGCTCCGCATGGCGCACGACGGCGGGTCGACTGCGCGCCGATGTGCGCGCCCAGGGCCACCGCGAACCGGCGACCACGGGCCAGTCTACCGGGCGAGCCTGGGTCGCGCCGGGGCATCCGTCGCCCTCCGCGACCGGGGTATCCGGCAGCATGGTCGCATGCCCATCCTCAACAAGGACATGTCGGTCTGCATCTCGCTCGCCGGCCGTCCGTCGAATCTCGGCACGCGATTCCATAACTTCCTCTACGACGAGCTCGGCCTGAACTTCATCTACAAGGCGTTCACGACCGACGACATCGAGGGCGCCGTGCGCGGCATCCGTGCGCTCGGGATCCGTGGATGCAGCGTCTCGATGCCGTTCAAGGAGGCCGTCATCCCCCTCGTCGACGTCGTCGAGGAGTCGGCCGCGGCGATCGAGTCGGTGAACACGATCGTCAACGACGGCGGGGTTCTCACGGCTTCGAACACCGACTACGAGGCGATCGCCGAGCTCATCGCCGTTTCCTCGCTCGACCCGACGTCACGGGTGCTCATGCGCGGGTCGGGAGGCATGGCGAAGGCGGTCGTCGCGGCCTTCCGCGGGGCGGGATTCGACGACGTCACGGTACTGGCCCGCAATGCGGTCGCGGGGCCGGCGCTCGCCGAGAAATACGGGTACGCGTGGGTGGCCGACGAGCCCACGGCGGATGACCCTGCGCGCACGATCGACGTCATCGTGAACGTCACCCCGCTCGGCATGGACGGGCCCGACGCCGAGTCGGTCGCATTCTCGCCAGGGCTCATCGAGCGCGCCGAAACGGTGTTCGACGTCGTCGCGTTCCCCGCGGAGACTCCGCTCATCGTCGCGGGTCGCGCAGCCGGCAAGCGCGTGATCACGGGAGCCGAGGTGATCGCGCTACAGGCGGCGCGGCAGTTCGAGCGGTACACCGGGGTCGCACTCACCCGCGAGCAGGTCGAGCGGGCGTCGGCGTTCTCGCGCGCGGAGTGATTCGAGGGGCGACCCCGTCGGCGCCCGGTCGGGGCGCAGCGCGCGACAAGTAGACTGGCACGGTCAGGCATTCGCCCCGCGGCATCCGCCTCGCCGCCGTCTTCTGGAGCTCGCCACTCGTGACCATCGAAACTCCCGCAAACATCGCTGCACCGACCACCTCGGTGCTCGACACCGTCGAGGTCGCGCAGGCCACGCCCGAGAAGGAGCAGCCGTACGCGGCGTTGGGCCTCAAGCCCGACGAGTACGAGCGCATCCGCAACATCCTCGGCCGCCGCCCGACGAGCGCCGAGCTCGCGATGTACTCCGTCATGTGGAGCGAGCACTGCTCGTACAAGTCGTCGAAGATCTACCTGCGCCAGTTCGGCAAGAAGGTCACGCCCGACATGAAGAAGAACCTCATGGTCGGCATGGGCGAGAACGCCGGCGTGCTCGACATCGGCGAGGGCTGGGCCGTCACCTTCAAGATCGAGTCCCACAACCACCCGAGCTACATCGAGCCGTTCCAGGGCGCCGCAACCGGCGTCGGCGGCATCGTGCGCGACATCATCTCCATGGGCGCCCGTCCGGTCGCCGTCATGGACGCCCTGCGCTTCGGCGCGATCGACCACCCCGACACGGCGCGCGTCGTGCACGGCGTCGTCTCGGGCATCAGCTTCTACGGCAACTGCCTCGGCCTGCCGAACATCGGCGGCGAGACGTGGTTCGACCCGGTGTACCAGGCGAACCCGCTCGTGAACGCCCTCGCGGTGGGCGTGCTGCGCCACGAAGACCTGCACCTCGCGAACGCGAAGGGCGCGGGCAACAAGGTCGTGCTCTTCGGTGCCCGCACCGGCGGCGACGGAATCGGCGGCGCGTCGATCCTCGCGTCCGACACGTTCGCCGAGGGCGGCCCGACGAAGCGCCCCGCGGTGCAGGTCGGCGACCCGTTCGCCGAGAAGGTGCTCATCGAGTGCTGCCTCGAGCTGTTCGCGGGCGATCTCGTCGAGGGCATCCAGGACCTCGGCGCGGCCGGCATCTCGTGCGCGACGAGCGAGCTCGCCTCCAACGGCGACGGCGGCATGTCGATCGTGCTCGACGACGTGCTGCTGCGCGACCCCACGCTGACGCCCGAAGAGATCCTGATGAGCGAGAGCCAGGAGCGCATGATGGCGATCGTGCGTCCCGAGAAGCTCGCCGGCTTCCTCGAGGTCGTGAAGAAGTGGGACGTCGAGACGAGCGTGCTCGGCGAGGTCACCGACACCGGGCGCCTGAGCATCATGTGGCACGGCGAGGAGATCGTGAACGTCGACCCGCGCACGGTCGCCGTCGACGGCCCCGTCTACGAGCGCCCGGTCGCCTACCCCACCTGGATCGACGCGCTCCAGGCCGACACCGCGGCCGGCCTCAAGCGCCCCAGCAAGCCCAAGGCCCTGCGCGAGCAGTTCCTGAAGCTCATCGGCTCTGCCAACCAGGCCGATTCCGCGTGGGTCACGAACCAGTACGACACGTATGTGCTCGGCAACACGGCGCTCAGCCACCCCGACGACGCCGGCATGGTGCGCGTCGACGAAGAGTCGGGCCTCGGCGTCTCGGTCGCGACCGACGCGAACGGCCGCTACTCGCAGCTCGACCCGCGGCAGGGCGCCAAACTCGCCCTCGCCGAGGCGTACCGCAACGTCGCGGTCACCGGCGCGAAGCCGATGGGCGTCAGCGACTGCCTGAACTTCGGCTCCCCCGAGAACCCCGAGGTCATGTGGCAGTTCTCCGAGACCGTCGAGGGCCTGAGCGACGGATGTCTCGAGCTCGGCATCCCCGTCACCGGCGGCAATGTGAGCTTCTACAACCAGACCGGGGACGTGCCGATCCACCCGACCCCCGTGATCGCGGTGCTCGGGGTGATCGACGACGTCGCCCGCCGCATCCCGAGCGGTTGGCAGGACGACGGGCACAACATCTACCTGCTCGGCGACACCAAGGCCGAGCTCGACGGCTCGGCCTGGGCCGGGGTCGTGCACGACCACCTCGGCGGACGCCCGCCGGCCGTCGACCTCGCCGGTGAGCAGCGGCTCGCCGAACTGCTGGGCGCCGCGGCGGTCGAGGGGCTCATCGACTCGGCGCACGACCTCAGCGACGGCGGCCTCGCGATCGCTCTCGCCGAGGCGGTCGGCCGCTTCGGCGTGGGAGCGCGCGTGTTCCTCAGCGAGGTCACGGGCGACGCCGGCATCGACCTCGCGACCGCGCTGTTCTCCGAGTCCACCGGGCGCGTCATCGTGTCGGTGCCGCGCGAAGACGACGTGAAGTTCCGGGGCCTGTGCGAGGGCCGGGGCTACCCGGTGCGGCGCATCGGCGTCACCGACGCGGCATCCGGCGCCCTCGAGGTGCAGGACGCGTTCACCGTCTCGATCGACGAACTGCGCTCGGTGAACCGGGCACCGCTGACCGACGCGTTCGGCCCCGTGCTCGGGCACTGAACGCACGTCGACGAGCGAAGCGTATCGAGACGAAGAAGCACACCGAGACCGTCATGACCGAGAGCACCGAGAGCACCGAGAACCTCGAGTACACCGAGGCCTACGCCGCCGATCACGGGCGTTTCGCGGTGATCCCGGCCGCATACGTGCTGCTTCGTCGCGGCGACGAGGTGCTGCTGCAGCTGCGGCGAGGCACGGGCTACTACGACGGCCATTGGGCGTGCGGGGCAGCCGGACACGTCGAGCGCGGTGAGACGCTCCTCGCCGGCGCCGCCCGCGAGACCCGCGAAGAACTGGGGGTCGAGGTCGACGAGTCCGACCTCGAGGTGCTCACCGTCATGCATCGCACGGGCGCGACCGGCGCCGCCATCGACGAGCGCATCGACGTGTTCTTCCAGGTGACGCGGTGGCAGGGCGATCCCCAGCTCGTCGAAGACAAGGCCGCCGACCTCGGCTGGTTCCCGCTCGACGCGCTGCCCGACCCCGTCGTGCCGCACGAGCTGGCCGTCATCGAAGCACTGCGCGAGCGCCGCCTCGCCCCGATCACCCCGTTCGGATTCTGACATGGGCGATCTCGCGTTCTACGGAATGCTCGCGACCGGGGCGTTGGCGCTCTTCGCCCTCGTCATCGTCATCGGCATCGTCATGCGCTTCGTCAAGGCGCCGAGCGGAGCCCGGTGGCGTCACGCGTTCGGCCCGCTCATGGGCGCGGGCGAGAAGTACCAGGAGCTGCACACCGGGCAGAAAGGCCTGCAGGACTCGGTGATCGAGTCGATCCGTGAGCAGGAGGCCAAGGGCTCCAAGCGCGAGAGCGGCGAGCCCGACAAGACCGCCAAGACCGACGAGACCGGCAAGACCGACGAGACCGGCAACGGCGGCGCGACCGGCGAAGGCGCCGACCGCGACGACGACGACACATCCGACGGCCCGAGCGCGCGACGCTGAGCCTCCCGCTACGCACGCGATCCGCTTCTGCCGCTACGTCCCGTGCGAGAACCTGATCCTGCGCGCCGCGGCGCCGTGTCGCGTACGGCCGACCAGATCTCCGCCCACTGCGGTCCGCTGACCCGGCTCGGCAGCACGTGGTCCGCGAGCCCGAGCGAGCCGAGCAACCGGCGGGCCGGCGCCGATTGCAGCGGGCGCGAGGTGCGGGTGAGGATCTGCGCGAGGCCACGCCCTCGCCCTCGATAGACCTCGGCGACGAACGCCTGGTACGCGCCACGATCGGTCGACGCGACGAGAGGTTGCTCTCGACGCTGGATTGCGAACACGCCGCCGTCGACCGACGGCGCGGGACGGAACGCGCGCGCGGGCACGCGTTCGTGGAGGCGGAACGAGAACCACGGATCCCACTGGGCGGTGAGCAGGCTCGAGCCGCCGACCCCGCACCGGCGTCTCGCGACCTCCCATTGGGTGAGCAGGATCGCATCGGTCCAGTGCCCGCGGGCAAGCAGCGAGCGCAGGATGGCCGTGGTGAGGTGGAACGGCACGTTGCCGACGACCGTGTGCGGCACGCGCGGGTAACGCCACGCGAGGGCATCGGCATGCACGACCGTCACATGGCCGGCGCGCTCGCGGTCGAGATCGCGACGCAGGGCTGCGACTCGGCGGGCGTCGATCTCGAGTGCGGTGAGCGGCCGGCCGAGTCCGGCGAGCTCGCGGGTGAGCGCCCCGCTGCCCGCGCCGAGTTCGATGATCCGGCCGGGCGTCGCTGCGGCCAGCGAGACGATGCGGTCGACGACGCCGCGGTCGACGAGGAAGTTCTGGCCGAGCTCGTGGCGTCCGGCCACGTGCGTCGCCGATCGGGATGGGCGAGAAAGAGAAGAAGCGTGTGTGCGCACTGAAGACTCCGCTGGCGAGGATCGTCAGCCGGGCACGCCGAAGACGCACCGCGGCCAGGGTCATGGCCGAGGCGGAGGAACGCGTGAAGGACCGGTCGCTCCGCCTCAGGCGGTGCGGGGCCGAATGATCATCGCCGAGAAATCGCAGGACACGGTCGTCGACCTTAGCAAAGCCGCCCGAGCGATGCACCGGACATGGCCGGGGAACGCCGTATCACGTCCCCGACGGCGGATTCGCGAGCAGCTCGACGCGATCGGCGAGATACCGCTCGAGCGGTGTGAGCGCGTCGGCCTGCGTCGCGCTCCAGCGAATGAACACCTGATCGTCGCGAAGCACGAGCGGGCCGGATGTCCCGGCGCTCGCGAGCTCGTCGAGATCGATCGGGCGCGCATCGAAGTTCACGGTCTCGCCCTCGGCGATGCCGCCCTTCACCGCGGCCGCACGGTGCGCGCGCTGCTCGGCGACGGCCTCGGCGGTGACGCTCCTCCGCGCGGATCGCTCGGCGCGCACGACCCGCCCGGTTGCCCAGACCGAGCCGGTCTCGTCGAGCAGCACGACGCCCAGGCGCCACACCCGGGCGACGGGCACCATGCGTGCGGCCCTCGGAACGCCGAGGACGCGCCGCTCGGGTACGAACTCGGCGAGCACCTCGCGTCGGGCTCCCGACTCGGCGAGCGCGCTCGCCGCGCGGCTCAGGTGCTCACGGGCACGATCGAGTGCCTCGGCTGCGTCATCGGGCGGTGTCGCGGCATCCGTCATCGCGACCTCCCGATGAGTGCCAGCAATGCGAGCCCGTACGCCTCGGCGGCGTCGGGGTGTTCGAACCGCCGCGTCTCGCCGCCGAGGTCGATCACGACCTCGAACGCGTCGTCGAGCCGCCCGAGCGACCGGAACGCGCCGCGCAGCAGCTCGCGCAGCTGGTCCTCGCGCGGCAGCCACACGGCATCCGCGATCGCGACCGAGTCGAGCGCCCACTCGGTGGTTCCGTTGAAGGCGAGGATCGCGCCGGTCGGGGTGGGCAGCGTGTCGATCGTCATCTCGCTCACGGTGAACACGTCGGCCTCGGCCTCGGCCTCGACGTTCGAGGGCAGGTCGAGTTGGAATCGGTCGCCCGACTCGGGGTTCCAGACGAGTCCCGAGTCGCGGAGGGCGAGCGCGAGCTCGCGTGTGATCATCGATGCACCCCTGCGTCACGGTACACGACGCAAGCGCGCCGACGACTGCCCGCTCAGGGGTGCGGGCGACGCCCCGGCGCGACGCCGACGCGCACGTGCTCGCCGGTGGCGGCCTCGGCGAGCGCCGCATCGAGGTCGGCGAGTGCGTGGGTCGCACCGACGAGTTCGTCGAGCGGCAGGCCGCGCCACGAGCGCTCGAGGAACGCCACGGCGCGAACGAGCTGGTCGGGGGTGTAGTTGTGCACGCCCGTGACCGTGACGAGGCGTCGCACGATCGCCTCGGGATCGACCGGGACCTCGGAGCCGGGGGTCACGGTTCCGAGCAGCACGGCGATGCCGCCGATGCCGAGCGTTCGCACGGCCGTCTGTGCCGCCGCTGCGGAGCCCGACGCTTCGATCGAGATGAGCACTTCGGGGATGCCGCGCGCCGTCAATGCCTCGATCGCCGCGTCGAGCCGTTCGGGTGAGCTGCCCCGGGCGCCCGGGTCGACGGCGATCGCTCCGAGGCGTGCGGCGAAGGCGCGACGGGCGGGGTCGGGCTCCGACACGATCACCGTGGCTCCGGCCTCGATCGCGAGCGCGGTCGCGCTGAGGCCGATCATGCCGGCACCTGTCACGAGCATGCCCGCGCCGCCCAGCCGAACCCGGGTCGATGCCGCGTCGAGCGCGGCCACCGCGGTCGCGGTGGCGCACGAGGCGGGCGCCGCGACGAGGGCAGGCAGCTGTTCCGTCACGCGCACGATCGCCGTTCCCGCGCGCAGCTGCACGTGCGTGGCGAAGCTGCCCGACAGCTCCCAGCCGCGGTGCACGCGTTCATGGCCGTACTTCGCGAGCGACCGGCACTTCTGGGTGAGGCCGCGTCGGCAGCGGTCGCATTCGCCGCAGCTCACGGTGACCGACCAGACGACGCGATCGCCGAGCTCGAGCGCTGAGCCGTCGGAGCGCACCGCGCCCTCGCCCACGGCGACGACCCGACCCACCTGCTCGTGTCCGAGCACGAGCGGGGTCGCCGCCGGCTGCGTGCCGCGCACGGTGTTCACGTCGGACCCGCAGATCGTGGCGAGTTCGACCTCGACGAGGGCTTCACCGGGTGAGAGCCGCACGCCCGGCGCCGCGAGGGCGTCATGCGGGCGACCGGGCTCGTTCCAGACCATCGCGACGGGCGAGGGCCTCAGAATGAGGTCGGGTCCTGCGACGCGCACGACGGTGTGCATCACCACCCCCTACTCGCCGCGCAGGCCGAGCAGTGCGGGCAGGTCGGCGATGCTCTGGATCACCGCGTCTGCGCCGGCGCCCTCGAGCGCCTCGCGGTCGTGCTCGCCGGTGAGCACGCCCACGACGAACCCGGCGCCCGAGTTCACGCCGGTCTCGATGTCGGTGACGGTGTCGCCGACGACGACCATCGCATCGACGGCGCTGGCGCCGGTGCGCAGCAGGGCGGTGAGCGGCAGGTCGGGATAGGGGCGCGCGCGACCCGCCTCGCCCGCGGAGAGCACGATGTCGGCGAGCCCGTGCCAGCAGAGTGCATCGAGTTCGGCGTCGCGCTCGACGGGCGGCAGGTCGGTGATGAGGGCGACGGATGCCCCGGCCTCGCGCAATTCCTCGATCACGGCGACCGCTCCGGGGATCTCGACGCCGTCGACGGTGACGATCGTGCCGGCCATGTCGAGCACGATCAGCTCGATGTCGCCGTCTTCATCATCGTCGTCTTCGTCGTACTCGTCGACGTCCTCGTCTTCGACCTGGTCCTCGAGTTCATCGGCATCGTCTTCGACGTCGTCTCCGAGCTCCGCGAGCTCGTCGAGTTCGGCCAGCTCGTCGTCGCCCAGCGGGGCGATGGTGTCGAGCAGTTCCTCCGCGGATGCGGGGTTCGTCGAGTTCGTGGTCATGACGCGCCTTTCTGCGGCTCACCGGACGGGCCTCATCGCGGGTGCTCCGGCAGCGTCCGCGGTTCCGATGCTTCACCGTATTCAGGGGCCGTCAACGACCGACGGCGGGATGGTTACGAACGGGTGAACCGCGCGAGACGCCTGTCACCGGACACGCGGCGCCGGTGCGCGCCGCCTCAGCGGCGGATGCGCGCCGGCCCGAACGCCGCGCCGATGCCGACCGTGATGATCGCGGCGACGAGCAGGCCCCATCGTGCCGTGAGGATCGAGATGACCGCGAGCACGATGCCGAGCACGACGAGCACGCGGGCGATCACGAGCCGCACCTTGCGGCGCGAGAAGAACCCCGGCTTCGGGGCGGGGGCGCTCATCGCGCCACGGCGAACTCGGTGCCGGTCGCACGCTCGGCGAGAGCCCACACCCGGGCGGCGATCGCGGCATCGGTCGTCGTGCGGGTCGGCCGGTGCAGCACCGGCGAGCCCTTCGTCATGAACCGCGGACCCCAGAACTGGCCGCCGTCGACGCCGGGCGCGGTGAGCGCGTGCAGGATCGGCTCGGCGCCTCGGTGCTTGCCCTGCGCCCACAACGCCTGCGCCGAGTCGGCGAAGCGCTTGCCGGTGCTCGGCTCGTTCACGCCCGGGACGCGCGGCGTTCGCCCTCCGATGGAGTACCCGGGGTGGGCGACGATGCTCGACACCGGGACATCCGCCGCTCGCAGCCTGCGATCGAGCTCGAACGCGACCACCTGCGACGCGATCTTCGACTGCGCATAGGCCCGCCAGGAATCGTAGCCGCGCGTGAGCTGCAGGTCGTCGGTGCGGAACGTCGAGAGCATCGTCGAGAGCGACCCGAGCGTCACGACGCGCGCTCCGGGCGCGAGGTGCCCCAGCAGGCGGGCGAGCAGGGCGAAATGCCCGAGCATGTTCGTGGCGAGCACGAGCTCGTTGCCGTCGACCGATTCGCGACGCTGATCAGGGGCGTGCACCATCCCTGCGTTCGCGACGACGCCGTCGAGTGCGGGGCCGGCGATGAGCGCATCGGCGCCCGCCCGCACCGAGTCGAGCGATGACGTGTCGAAGACGAGGGTCTCGACGGATGTCGCGGGCCGCGCCTCACGGATCGCGGCGACCGCCGCCTCGAGCCGCTCGGGGTTGCGCCCGCTGAGCACGACGTGGGCACCGGCTGCGGCGAGCCGGGCGGCTGTGAAGAACCCGAGTCCCTTGTTCGCGCCCGTGACCAGCACGCGGCGACCGGACTGCGAGGGCACCGGGGTCGGGTACCAGCTCACAGCTCGCCCGAGGCGCCGCCGCCCGCCAGCTCCTCGTGGTGCTGGATGACCTCGGCGACCACGAAGTTGAACCACTTCTCGGCGAACGCGGGGTCGAGGTGCGCGTCGACGGCGAGCGCCCGCAACCTGGCGATCTGGCGCCGCTCACGGTCGGGATCGCTCGGCGGCAGCCCGTGCGCGGCCTTCAGCCGGCCGACCTGCTGGGTGAACTTGAACCGCTCGGCGAGCAGGTGGATGAGGGCGGCGTCGATGTTGTCGATGCTCGAGCGGATGCCGAGCAGCGCGCTCATCGCAGCATCGCGGTCGTCGAAGGCCCCGTCAGTCATGCTTCGAGCGTACTTGGCGAACAGTGCGGCGCGGCATCCGATCCCCCACCGGATGCCGCGCCGCGGTCTGTGTTCTCGGGATCAGCGGGGTGTCGCCCGCCGGATCACGAAGTAGCCGCCGATCGCGAAGAACGCGGCGAGCCCGAGCACGACGGTGAACACGCCGACGATGCCGATGCCGCCGAGCCACTCGAAGATCATCGGCCAGCTCTCGGTGAACGTCGCGATCGCGACCGCGGCGAGCACGAGGGCGATGGCCCCGAACATGAGGATCATCATGCCGCGCATGCGCCACCGCAGGTACACGGTGGTGATGCTCGCCCCGATGAAGAGCACGAGCAGCTGCAGCGCGAGCGTCGTGTAGAAGTCGACCAGCCAGCCGTTCTGCCCGTACCAGAGCGCATCGAACATGGAGATGCCGATCCACCAGCCGCCCGTCGCCTT
The DNA here is from genome assembly GCF_021044935.1 of Agromyces cavernae. Lineage (GTDB taxonomy): Bacteria > Actinomycetota > Actinomycetes > Actinomycetales > Microbacteriaceae > Agromyces > Agromyces cavernae. Next base: position 617,281 of record NZ_JAJNMP010000001.1, on the reverse strand, counting down.
CTCGAGCTGTACGAGCGTAGCGATGGCGACGGCGTTCAGCAGGGAGACGATCCCGAACATCAGGCTCGTGCCGAGCCAGAAATCACGCCGGGTGGCACCGAAGCCCAGGGCGAACGACAGCGTCATGCCGATGGCCTGCACGCCGACGACGACGAGGTACCACTGGGGCGACAGGACCGCCCAGCTGTAGCGCATGCCCTCGCCCATCTTCGCGACGTCTGCACTCGCGCCGGTGATGATGATCCCGACGACCATCGACACCACCCAGGCGCCGCCCAGGATGACCCAGGGGATCCCGAAGAACACCGAGGGCGTCACGGCGTGCAGACGCACGACGCGCCAGACCTCGTTGAAACGCGTGCGAGGCTCTGTGCGGACCAGTGCCTGGTCGATCACGGCGGTCATGCTGCGACCTCCTGTTCGGTCGGATCGGCCCGGAGGTCGGTGCCGGTCATGTGGACGATGAGCTGCTGGAGCGAGACGGGCGCGAGCTCGAGGCCGTGCTCGGCGGCGCGGATGCGGTCGGCCTGGCCGAGGCGTTCGTCGATCGTGACCGACGCGAGGCCGCCGAGGCTCTCGCGACCGATCACCGCCCGGTCGGCGACGAACGAGTCGACGGCTGCCCGCCCCCCGGCGACGGTGGTGGCCGAGCCGCGCACCTCGTCGGCGTCGCGGTCGAGCAGGATGCGCCCTTGATCGATGACGAGCAGGTGCTCGAGGAGGTTCGCGACCTCGTCGATCAGGTGCGTCGAGAGCACGATCGTGCGCGGGTGCTCGGCGTAGTCCTCGAGCAGGCGATCGTAGAAGATGTGCCGGGCGACGGCGTCGAGTCCCAGGTACGGCTCGTCGAAGAACGTGAGCGGCGCGCGCGAGGCGAGCCCGACGATGACGCCGACCGCCGAGAGCTGACCGCGCGAGAGCTTCTTGACGTACCGGTTGAGCGGAAGCCGGAAGTCGTGGATGAGTCGCTCGGCGAACTCGGCGTCCCAGTGCTCGAAGAACCATGGGGCGGCCTTGAAGACGTGCGAGGGCTTGAAGCTGTCGGGGTAGCGCTGCGACTCGGCGATGAAGCAGATGCGGCGCAGGACGTCGGCGTGCTCGGCGGGTTCGCGACCGAACACGTCGAGCGTTCCACCGTCGGGGAAGATCTGCCCGGTGAGCATCTGCATCACGGTCGTCTTGCCGGCGCCGTTGCGACCCAGCAGGCCGTAGATGCGGTTCTCCTCGAGCGTGAAGTCGACGGCGTCGACGGCGGTGAAGGTGCCGTATCGCTTGGTGAGTCCGCTGGCGCGGACCACGGTGCGGGTCATGAGTTGATCCTTTCGGCACGCAGGAGTCCTGCGAGTTCGTCGATGTCGATGCCGAGCTTCTCGGCCTCGACGATGAGCGGTCGGATGTATTCGGTGGCGAAGTCGGCCCTGCGACGCTCGATGAGCCGTGCCCGTGCGCCCTGGGTCACGAACATGCCGATCCCCCGTCGCTTCTCCACGATTCCGTCGTCGACAAGGCGATTCACCCCTTTCAGTGCGGTGGCCGGGTTGACCCGGAGGAACGCGGCGAACTCGTTCGTCGAGGGGATCTGGCTGCCCTCCGGCAGCGAACCCTCGATGATGTCGTTCTCGACCTGTTCTGCGATCTGGATGAAGATCGGTCGCGATTCGTCCATTCGGGCCTATCTGGTTCGTCATGAACTTCGTTGGTTCATTACTTGTGTAACTAACCAACCATGCTCGGGGTTCGTTGTCAACCCCCGCTGTTTGCTCGTTTCATGCTCGAACGTTGCTTGGTCATGCTCGAAGTCGTCTGTTGTGGGACATCAGACGTCATGCTACGTTCGGCCTCAGTTGTGCCGAAGTCGGCCTCGCCGGGGCCGACACCCACCGATCGAAGGAGATCCATCCCTAATGCCGACCTCACCGACGCTGGCCACCCTGGCCGGCTTGGCGCTCGTGGCGGGGAGCGTGCTCGCCGCTCCACCCGCGCTCGCCGAACCCGCGGCTCCGACAGCGACGACCGCGAGCACTTCGGGTCCCGCAGCCGCGCCCGCCGATGGCCTCGACCCCGACCTCACGCTCGTCGACCTCGCCAGCCGCGGCGAGGGCGACTGGCTGCGATATCGCATCCCGGCACTCACCACGGCGCCCAACGGCGACCTGCTCGCCGTCTTCGACGGGCGGCCGACGATGAACGACCTTCCGTCGAACATCGCCCTGCTCATGCGCCGCTCGACCGACGGCGGCGCGACCTGGGGCCCGCAGGAGGTCATCCGCAAGGACGCCGCGCCGAACGGCTACGGCGACCCGTCCGTGCTCGTCGACCGTGAGACCGACGACATCTTCGTGTTCTACGCCGCCTCGATCAACCAGGGCTTCGCGGGCTCCGGCACGGGCAGCGACCCGAACGACCCCAATGTGCTGCACGCCGACTACTCGGTGTCGCGCGATGACGGCGCGACCTGGGAGCACCACCGCATCACGCGTCAGCTGAAGGGCGATGGCACGAACTGGGCCGGCATGTTCGCCGCGAGCGGCGAGGGCATCCAACTCCGCACCGGCGAGCACGCCGGGCGCCTCATCCAGCAGTACACGGTGCGCATCGCCGGCGGCAACTACGCCGTGTCGGCATACTCCGACGACCATGGCGAGACGTGGAAGGCATCGGAGCCGGTCGGCCCGGGGGCGGATGAGAACAAGGTCGCCGAACTCGCCGACGGCAGCGTGCTGCTCGTCTCGCGGGCGGCGCCGTACCGCCAGACCGCGAAGTCGACCGATGGCGGCCAGACGTACTCGAAGTTCACGCAGGACCGCGAATTGCCGGACCCGGCGAACAACGGCTCGGTCATCCGCGCCTTCCCCGATGCTCAGTCGGATGACCCGCGGGCGCAGGTCCTCCTGCACTCGAACACCGACAACCAGAACGTTCGACGCAACCTCACCGTCCGCATGAGCTGCGACAGCGGGGACAGCTGGCCGATCGAGCACGTGGTGCAGTCCGGGGCATCGGCCTATTCGACCCTCACGCCGCTTCCCGGCGACGACGGCGAACTCGGGGGCTCCTACGGCCTGCTCTACGAGCGCGAGGGCTACCGCCACATCTCGTACACGAGCTTCGACCTCGACTGGGTCGGCGGCGTCTGCGCGTCGCTGCAGCTGGAATCGGCGCCGACGTTCACCGCCGGCGAGGCGGCGACTGCGACGGTCGTGGTCGAGAACCAGAGCGGCGCAGACCTCCCGACCGCTCGTATCGCCCTCTCCGACGACTCCGCCTGGAGCGGCGCCGACGTCGAAGTGCCGCCGCTCGCCGCGGGCGAGGAGACGACGGTCACCGTGCCGTTGACGCCGCCCGCGACCGCAGACACGCGCACCCATACGGTACGACTGGAGTATCGAGCCGAGAACGGCACCTCGTTCATCGACGCCGCCCTCAAGGTCGAGGCATCGAACCTCGTGCCCGCGCCGTCGCTCGACCTCCGGCCGGTGCTCGACGCGATCTACACGGCGGGCGCAGAGGGCCTCCTCGGCGACCGGATCCAGCCCTGGCTCGAGGTGATCAACACCGGCAACGTGCCGCTGACGAACATCAGGCTCCTCGAACCCGCAGGCGGCTCGGCGTGCAACTTCTCGACGCTCGCACCGGGTGCGAGCTACGTGTGCCGCAACAACTCCCCGAACCGCACGATCACGGCGGCAGACCTCGCCGCGGGCGTCTGGTCGACGAACTACCGCGCCAACGCGCAGGCGGTCGGCCGCACGATCGAAGCCAACGCCCGACTGTTCCCGGTCGACCTGGCCGAGGGGATCGCCCTCGAGGGCGCCCCTACCGTGGGGATCCCCTCGGGCGAGTTCGCCACGAGCTCGTTCGTGCGCGTGCCGCGCGTAGGCACGACCGGACCCGACGCAGGCAGTGATCGGCCGCTCGTGCTGCAGGTCCCCGCGAACGGACGGGCCAGCGCCCAGGTGGCCGTCACGGCCGGCGACGAGATCGACGACCTCGCGGTGACCGTCTCCACCCTCACCGAGGTCGACCGCAAGACTCCGGCGGCCCTCGAGGGCGCCGTCGCCGTGCGCTACCCCGAGTACATCGAGAACACCGTGCAGGGCGGGCTCATCGCCGATCCCCTCCGCGAGGTCGACTCGGTTGACGTCCCGGCGGGCCGCAACCAGCCGGTGTGGTTCACCGTCGAGGTGCCCGAGGGCGCCGACCCCGGCGTCTACGAGGCCGCAGTCGAAGTGACGAGCGCCGCCGGCGCGATCTCCGAGCGCACGCTGCGGGTCGTCGTGCCGAACGTCGCCATGCGCCCGGTCGCAGATCGCCCGTTCGTGCTCGACCTCTGGTCGCACCCCGACGCCGTCGCCGATCAGCTCGGCCTCGAACCGTGGAGTGAGGAACACTTCGCCGCACTCGAGCCGTACTGGGCCGACCTCGCCGCCGCCGGCCAGGACGTCGTGAACCTCGCGATCACCGAAGACCCGTGGCTCGTGAACCACCAGGGCCAGATCCGGGCGCAGACCTGGAGCCCGTACCGGTCGACGGTGGACTGGATGTGGGACGGAACGACGTTCGACTTCGACTTCGCCGTCTTCGACCGACTCGTCACCGACGCCCGCGCCGCCGGCGTGGGCACGGACATCCATGCGTTCGCCATGCTGCAATTCCAGCGGCATGATCGCATCACATACACCGACACCCGCACCGGTGAGCGGGTCGACGAGACGGTCGCCGTGGGCGATGCCCGCTACAACGAGGCATGGCAGGCGTTCCTCACGGCGTTCACGGCGCACCTGAAGGACAAGGGCTGGTTCGACGACACCCGTCTCGCGTTCGACGAGCAGCCTCTCGCCCGCATGAACGCCGCGTTCGCGGTGCTCGACGCGGTGAGCCCCGAGTGGCGCGACAAGATCGCGCTCGCGGCGAACTCGCTCGCCGAGGCCGACATCGCCGAGGCGATCTCGTTCAACGTGAGCTTCCTCGACGACGTGCCGCAGTCGCTGATCGACGAACGCCGCGCCGAGGGCAAGCCCACGCTGTTCTACACGTGGAACGAGCCGACGATCCCGAATACCGTCGTGCCGACTCCGCCGTTCAACACGCGCTCGCTCGGCTGGGTGGTCGAGCAGCGCGACCTCGACGGGTACCTGCGGTGGACGTACAACTCGTGGCCCGAGGACGTCTTCGCCGACCCGACCTTCCGGTACGGGCAGGGCGACGAGTACATCGTCTACCCCGGCGACGACGGCCCGGTCTCTTCGACCCGCTGGGAACTGTTCCGCGACGGCCAGGACGACGCCGAGCTGCTCGACCTCGCGAAGGAGCAGCTGGGCGCCGACGACCCCGTCGTCGCGGCCGCCCTCGACGGCATCGACCCGGCCGGCGCCTCGACTCCTGCGGCGTGGGCGTCTATGGTCGATCACCGCGCGGCGCTGATCGCCGCGCTCGCGAACGCCGACAGTGCCGATGTTGCCGCGTCGATCGACGGCGGAGCCGTCGCCGCGGGCGGCGTCGCCACGTTCGAAGTGACGGTCACTGCGGGCGATGACCGGCTGCGCGACGTGACCGTCGACGTTCCCGGCGCGACCAGCGTCACGACACACGGGGGCAACTCGCCGGTCAAGGCCCGAACGAGCCGCTCGTGGACCGTGACGATGCCCGTTCTCGGCGGTCCCGGTGAGCGGTTCACGGCCGACGTCGTCGTCACGTCCCGTGGTGATCGGGTGGTCGAGGCGCTCACTGCGCGCGCCGAGATCGTCGACGCCGTCGCACCGCTCGCTGCGATCGAGGTCGACCGGATCAGTGTCGCGAGCCCGATCGACACCATCACGGCGAGCATCCCCGTGCGGAACATCGGGGCGGAGGCCCGAACCGTCACGCTCGCGGCCACCGGGCTCGAGACCTTCGCCGCCGAACCCATCAGCGTGACGGTCGCCCCCGCGGAGACGCTGGTGGCGGAACTCGTGCTCGACCCGCAGGGTCGCAGCGGCCTCGACGAGGCCCGCATCGAGCTCGCCATGGACGGCACCGTGCTCGCGTCGAAGGACGTCAGCCTCGTGGCGGGCGGGTACTTCCTCTCGGACGCGACATTGACCGGGACGACGAACGGCTGGGGTCCGGTCGAGATCGACATGTCGAACGGCGAGGACCAGGCCGACGACGGCACGACGCTCTCACTCGGCGGCAAGCGCTACGCCAAGGGCTTCGGCGCGCACGCGGCGTCGACGATCTCGATCGTGCTCGACGGTCGATGCGATGCGGTGTCGTTCGACTACGGCATCGACGACGAGATCGCCTCGGGCGGTTCGGTGCTGTTCCTCGTCCGCGGGGATGGCAGTGAACGGTGGCGCTCACCGGCGGTCATGACGGCGGCGACGGCCACCGGCGGTGCGGTCGTCGACGTGACGGGCGTCGACCGGCTCGATCTCGTGCTCGACCCGCAGGGCGGGAACGGGCAGGACCACGGCGACTGGGCGAACGTCTGGGCGAAGTGCTCGTGAGCGATCGATAATCGATGATGGGCCGTGCAGTCACGACGACTGCACGGCCCATCACGTTGCGCGAGACGATCAGGCGACGGATGCCTCGGCGCGACGGCGCGACAGCCGCAGGCGGCCCTGCGTGAGCAGGATGCCGAGCAGCACGAGCACCGCACCCACCGGCTCGTGCCATGAGAAGGTCTCGCCCAGCAGGATGACCCCGAGCGCGACACCCACGACGGGCGTCACGTAGGTGACCGTCGACGAGCCGGTCGGCCCCCATGCGCGCAGCACGTTGATGAGCCAGATGTAGGCGAGTCCAGTGCCGAGCACGCCCAGCGCCAGCAGCGAGCCGACGATCGCCCAGTCGAGGTCGACGGGGGTCAGCGCGAGCCACGGCGTGAGCGCGAGCATGACCACCGCCGAGACGCCGATGGAGAGGAACGCGAACGTCGCGGGCGCGATCGGCCGTTGGCTCAGGAACCGGCGCTGGTAGCCGAAGGTGAAGCCGTAGCAGAGGGTCGCCACGAGGCACGCGAGCTGACCGGCGAGGCTGCCCGTGAGCGCCTGGTACTGCCACGGGCCGATGATGACGAGCACCCCGACGATGCCGACGCCGACGCCCGCCCAGCGGCTGAGCCCGAGCCGTTCGACCCGGAACACGGCCGTCGCCATGAGCGCCGTCATGATCGGCGTCGTCGCGTTGTAGATCGACGCGAGGCTCGACGACACGAACTGCTCGGCCCACGCGAAGCACAGGTACGGGATCACGCAGGTCGTGAGCGACACCACGAGGAAGTGCAGCCACACGGCCCGGTCGCGCGGCAGCACCGGGCCCGGCGTGCCGTCGGCGGCGGGCACACGCGGCCGCGTGATGAGCACGATCACGCCGAGCGCGAGCGCCCCGAGCACCGTGCGCGACCACGCGATCTGCCCGAACGAGACCCCGTCGAGGGCGACCTTCATGAACAGGAAGCTCGCACCCCACACGACGCCCATGGCGAGGAACTGCACCCACGTCGACAGCCGCCCCGAGCGCTTCGGTCCGGCGCCGCCCTGAGCCCGTCGATCGGATGCCGCGGCTGCGGCCTGTTGCGCGGTGCTGGTGCTCACCGGTCGAGCGTAAGCCCGTCCGGTGACGACGGCACCCGTCGGCAGGGGTGCTTGTCCGGAATCCGCCGGAGGTCGGCAGTCGCGGAACGGCGGTCGGGACATCCGCCCTTGCCGTCGCTCCCCCGTCAGGCGATGCTGGGCGACATGACCAGCCATTTCGATGTCGTCGTCCTCGGCGCCGGCCCCGGCGGGTACGTCGCCGCGGTGCGCGCCGCCCAGCTCGGACTCAAGACCGCCGTGATCGAGGAGAAGTACTGGGGCGGTGTGTGCCTGAACGTCGGGTGCATCCCTTCGAAGGCGCTGCTGCGCAACGCCGAGCTCGCCCACATCTTCCACACGCAGGCCGCGCAGTTCGGCATCAGCGGTGAGGCATCCTTCGACTACGGCGTCGCCTTCGATCGCAGCCGCAAGGTGGCCGACGGACGCGTCAAGGGCGTGCATTTCCTCATGAAGAAGAACGGCATCACCGAGATCGACGGGCGCGGCACCTTCCGCGATGCGAACACGATCGACGTGGCGAGGGCCGACGGGTCGACCGAGACCGCCACGTTCGCGAACGCGATCATCGCGACCGGGTCGCGCGTGAAGCTCCTGCCCGGCGTGGCGCTGTCGCAGAACATCGTGACGTACGAGACGCAGATCCTCTCGCGCGAGCTGCCGCGCTCGATCGCGATCGTCGGCGCCGGCGCGATCGGCATGGAGTTCGCATACGTGCTGCGCAACTACGGCGTCGAGGTGACGATCATCGAGTTCCTCGACCGGGCGCTGCCCAATGAAGACGTCGACGTCTCGAAGGAGATCACGAAGCAGTACCGCAAGCTCGGCGTGCCGATCCTCACCTCCACCAAGGTGCAGACGGTCACCGACGACGGGACATCCGTCACCGTCTCGTACCAGGGCGCCGACGGGCAGCCGGGCTCGCTCGAGGTCGACAAGGTGCTCATGGCCGTGGGCTTCGCCCCCAACGTCGAGGGGATCGGCCTCGAGGCCGCGGGCGTCGCCCTCACCGACCGCGGCGCGATCGACATCGACGAGTCCATGCGCACGAACGTGCCGCACATCTTCGCCATCGGCGACGTCACCGCCAAGCTCATGCTCGCGCACGTCGCCGAGGCGCAGGGCGTAGTCGCGGCCGAGACGATCGGCGACGCCGAGACCATGTCGCTCGGTGACTACCGCATGATGCCGCGGGCCACGTTCTGCTCGCCGCAGGTCGCGAGCTTCGGGCTCACCGAGCAGCAGGCGCGCGACGAGGGCTACGACGTGAAGGTCGCCACCTTCCCGTTCACGGCGAACGGCAAGGCGCACGGCCTCGGCGACCCCGTCGGCTTCGTGAAGCTCATCGCCGACGCCACGTATCTCGAGCTGCTCGGCGGCCACCTCATCGGCCCCGATGTCTCGGAGCTGCTGCCCGAACTGACGCTCGCGCAGAAGTGGGACCTCGGCGCGCTCGAACTCGCCCGCAACGTGCACACGCACCCCACGCTCTCCGAGGCGCTGCAGGAGGCGTTCCACGGTCTCGCCGGCCACATGATCAACATGTAGCCCCGCAGGTTGAGGAGGCGCGCCAGCGCCGTCTCGAAACCGCTGCGCGAGCATCCGGGTTTCGAGACGCTCGCTGGCTCGCTCCTCAACCCGCGGACGGCACGGCAACGGGGGCGGATGTCCCGGCACGTGGCCGCGGCATCCGCCCCCGTCTGTTCATTCGACGCGGCACGGGCAGGCATTCCCGCCGAGTCGAAGAGGATCCGGCGACGGGGTCTTCCCGATCACCCGCCGCCGGAACCCTAGTGGTCGACCGCCTTCTCGGCGCCGACGCCCGTCAGCGAGCGCACCTCCATCTCGGACTGCTTGGCCGGGTCTTCCCTGCCCTTGTCGAGCACCGTCCCGAGCCAGCCGAGGAAGAACGCCAGTGGGATCGAGACGATGCCCGGGTTCGACAGCGGGAAGATCGCGAAGTCGATGTCCTCGGTCTTCAGCATCGACGTCACGGAGCCCGAGACGACCGGCGAGAAGATGATGAGGATGATCGCCGAAGCGAGGCCGCCGTACATGCTCCAGAGCGCGCCCTTGGTCGTGAACCGCTTCCAGAACAGCGAGTAGACGATCGTCGGCAGGTTCGCCGACGCCGCCACGGCGAACGCGAGCGCCACGAGGAACGCGACGTTCTGGCCGTTCGCCCCGATGCCGCCGATGATCGCGACGACGCCGATGATCACCACGGTGCGACGGGCGACCTTGACCTCGGCTCCGGCCTCGGGCTTGCCCTTCTTGACGACGCTCGCGTAGATGTCGTGTGCGAACGACGCCGCAGCCGTGATCGTGAGCCCCGCGACGACCGCCAGGATCGTCGCGAACGCGATCGCCGAGATCAGCCCCAGCAGCAGCGGGCCGCCGAGCTCGAACGCGAGCAGGGGAGCCGCCGAGTTCGGGCCGCCGGGCGCCGCGGCGATGACGTCGGCACCCACGAGGGCGGCCGCGCCGTAGCCGAGCACGAGCGTGAACACGTAGAAGATGCCGATGAGCCAGATCGCCCAGACGACCGACTTGCGGGCCTCCTTGGCCGTGGGCACGGTGTAGAAGCGCATGAGCACGTGAGGCAGCGCCGCCGTGCCGAGCACCAGCGCGAGACCGAGCGAGAGGAAGTCCACCTTCGCGACCTCGGACACCCCGTACTTGAGGCCCGGGTTCAGGATCTCGGGGTTGCCCGCCACCGCCACGGCGTTGTCGAGCAGCGTCGAGAAGTTGAACCCATTGAGCGCGAGCACCCAGACCGTCATGACGCCGGCCCCCGCGATGAGCAGGACGGCCTTGATGATCTGCACCCAGGTCGTGCCCTTCATGCCGCCGATGAGCACGTAGAGGATCATGAGCGCGCCGACGACGGTGATGACGAGCGCCTGGCCGACCTGGTCGCCCACGCCGAGCAGGAGTGAGACGAGACCGCCCGCGCCGGCCATCTGCGCCAGCAGGTAGAAGAAGCAGACGACGAGCGTCGTGGTCGCGGCCGCGATGCGCACGGGCTTCTGCCTCAGGCGGAACGAGAGCACGTCGGCCATCGTGAACTTGCCCGTGTTGCGCAGCAGTTCGGCGACGAGCAGCAGGGCCACGAGCCACGCCACGAGGAAGCCGATCGAGTAGAGGAACCCGTCGTACCCCGTGATCGCGATCGCCCCGACGATGCCGAGGAACGAGGCCGCCGACAGGTAGTCGCCGGCGATCGCCGAGCCGTTCTGGCCACCCGTGAACGAGCGTCCGGCGGCGTAGTAGTCGGCCGCGGTCTTGTTGTTGCGACTCGCGCGGAACACGATGATCATCGTGATCGCGACGAAGGCGCCGAAGATGGCGATGTTGAGCCAGGGCTCGCCCGGTGAGGTGCTCGCGGCTTCGAATCGGAACATCAGCGCGTCACCTCCTCAGTGGTGAACGTCGCGCCCGTTTCGATCTCGTCGCGGATCTCCTCGGCGATCGGGTCGAGCTGCCGGTTGGCGTAGCTCACGTACCAGGTCGTCACGGCGAACGTGGTGACCACCTGCGCGAGGCCGAGCAGGATGGCGACGTTGATGCTGCCGAACACGGGCGTCGACATGAAGTCGTGCGCATAGCCGGCGAGCAGCACGTAGGCGAGATACCACACGAGGCACGCCGCGAGCACGGGGAAGACGAATCTCCGGTGCTTCGAACGCAGTCGCTGGAACTCGGGGGATTCTTGCACCGCGCGGTAGGGGACGGGTGGGGCCGTCTCGTCCTGCGCGCTCAGGGCTTCGTTGCCCATTTGCGTTCTCCTTCGTGGGGGATGTCGCGGGCCGTGGCCCGCTCCGCTGCATTGCGGTGCGCCAACTCTCGCGCGATGGCGCGGCGGCCGGGGGCGGCTGCCGCTCGTCGTCGCCCAACGGCGCGAACCGTGCGACGAACGGTTCCCGTGCGACGATGAGCGACGGCGCGGCGCTGCATCGAACGGATACGCTGGCGTGCATGCCCGAGTCGACGCTGCTCGCCGCCGCGCTCGGCGTCGTGGGCGGTGCGCTCGCCGTCGGCCTCGTCGTGTTCCTGCGGCGCATCGTGCTCGCGTCGAAGGAGCTCGGCACCGACGCCGAGCGTGCGACCTACCAGACGCTGCACCTCGCCTCGCGTGCGGCGAAGCACCTGCGCGGAGGCGGCGGCGAGGCCGAGGTCCTGCGGGCCGGCCGGCACCTGCGAGCGCTGCTCGGCTGCGAGAGCCTCGCCATCGTCGACCGCACCGGGCGGGTCACGGTCGACGGCGACGACGCGGTTCGTGCGGTGGCCGCCGAACTCGCGGCAGCGGCGATCGCGAACGCCAGGCCGCAGGTCTCGCGCCACCTCTCGATCGGCGCGAGGGAGACCGATGCCGTTGTCGCACCGGTGCTCGGCAGCGCGGGCCCATTCGGCGCCATCGTCGCGTTCTCGACGCCCGTCCGGGCGGGTCTCGTGCGGGCCACCGGTGAGGTCGCCGACTGGGTCGCGGCGCAGGTCGAGTTGGGCGAGCTGGATGCCTCGCGCGCGGCACTCGCCGAGGCCGAGGTTCGTGCGCTCCGGGCGCAGATCAGCCCGCACTTCATCTACAACTCGCTCAATGCGATCGCGTCGTTCATCAACACCGATCCCGTGAAGGCGCGCGAGCTCGTGCTCGAGTTCGCCGACTTCACGCGCTACTCGTTCCGCCGGCACGGCGACTTCACGACCGTCGCCGAGGAGCTGCGGTCGATCGACAGCTACCTCCGGCTCGAGCGCGCCCGATTCGGCGACCGGCTCACCGTCACGCTGCAGATCGCGCCCGAGGTGCTCTCCACGGTCGTGCCGTTCCTCTCGATCCAGCCGCTCGTCGAGAACGCGGTGCGGCACGGGTTGGAGTCGAAAGAGGGCGGCGGGCGCATCTCGATCACGGCGGCCGACTCGGGTGCGTTCGCAGAACTCACCGTCGAGGACGACGGGGTCGGCATCGACCCCGAGACGCTCGCGCGCTCGCTCGCGGGCGACCCCTCGACCGGCGAGCACGTCGGCCTTCGGAACGTCGACGCCCGCCTTCGGCAGGTGTACGGAGACGAGCACGGACTCGTGGTCGAGACGAACCTCGGTGCGGGTACCCTCGTTCGCATGAGGGTACCGAAGGCGGGCCCGAAACGTGACGGCAGGACCACCCCATGATCTCCGTGCTCATCGCCGACGACGAGCAGCCCGCGATCGACGAACTGGCGTTCCTGCTCGGGCAGGACCCCCGCGTCGGCGTCATCCACCAGGCCTCGTCGGGTTCCGAGGCGATCCGCCTGCTCACGCGCGAGCCCGTCGATGCCGCCTTCCTCGACATCCACATGCCGGGGCTCACGGGCTTCGACCTCGCCCGCGCGTTGGCGCGCTTCGAGCATCGGCCCGTGCTCGTGTTCGTGACGGCCGATGAAGAGGGCGCCCTCGAAGCGTTCGACCTCGCCGCCGTCGACTACCTGCTGAAGCCGGTCCGCGCCGAGCGGCTGCAGCGCTCGATCGGACGCATCGTCGAAGCGCTGAAGGCCGGATCGACGAGCACGACGGCGTCCGAGGCCGCCCAGCCCGAGGTGATCGCCGTGACCCTCGGCGGCACCACCCGCATGATCCGCCGCGACGAAGTGCGCTATGTGCAGGCCCAGGGCGACTACGCACGGCTGCACACCGAAGAGGCGAGCTACCTCGTGCGCGTGCCGATGGCCGACCTCGAACGGCAGTGGGCCGAAGCGGGATTCGTGCGCGTGCACCGCTCGTACCTCGTGGCGCTCGGACATGTGAGCCGCGTGCGCCTCGGTGCCGACCACCCGAGCGTCACGGTCGGCGGCGCCGAGCTGCCCGTGAGCCGCCGCCTGCTGCCGGCGCTGCGCGACCGGCTCGAGAGCGCGATCCTGCGGGCACGACCGTGAGCGACGACGTCGGTCGAGTAGCACCCGACGAAGGAGGGCGCGTATCGAGACCTCCGCGCGGTGAGGGTCTCGATACGCCGCAGGCGGCTACTCGACCGGCGGAGGCTCCCGCGCGGGTGCGCGTGACCGCACCGCGCACGGGCGGCGGCGGGACATCCGCCCGTCCGTTGCGATCGAGCGGTGCGGATGACGCCGCCGGCGACATCGCGGCCGTGTACGTGCGCTCCCTGATCCGGTCGCAGTTGCGCCTCGCCGTCACGGTCGCGATCGGATTCGCCGTCGCGACCGTGCTCTTCGTGCTCGCGATCGCGTTCGTGCCGGGGCTCGACGACGCGTACCTCGCGGGCGTGCCGGTGTCGTGGGTGCTGCTCGGGGCGGGCGTATACCCGCTCGCGATCACAGTGGGCGCACTGTACCTGCGCGCCGCCGGACGCAATGAGGCGCGCTACCGGTCGCTCGCGGAGGACGAGTGAACCCCGCGATCGGGTACACCGCGATCGTCGCCGTGGCGCTCGCGTCGGCGCTCATCGGCTTCTACGGCCTGCGGGTCTCGCGCACGACGAGCGACTTCTACGTGGCGAGCCGCACGGTCCGTCCGTGGTGGAACGCGTCCGCGATCGGCGGCGAGTACCTCTCGGCCGCGTCGTTCCTCGGGGTCGCGGGCCTCATCCTGCTGACCGGCTCGTCGGCCCTGTGGTTCCCGATCGGCTACACGGGCGGCTACCTCATGCTGCTGCTGTTCGTCGCGGCGCCGCTGCGCCGCTCGGGCGCCTATACGATCCCCGACTTCACCGAGGCACGCCTCGAGTCGCAGTGGGCTCGGCGCGTCACGAGCCTGCTGGTCATCGTCATCGGATGGTTCTACATCGTGCCGCAGCTGCAGGGCGCGGCCCTCACCGTGCGGATCACGACCGGGCTCCCCTCGTGGGCGGGGTCGCTCGCCGTGGCCGTGATCGTCGCGGTCGTCGTCGCGGCGGGCGGCATGCGCTCGATCACGTTCGTGCAGGCGTTCCAGTTCTGGCTGAAGCTGACGGCGCTCGCCGTGCCCGTCATCGCCCTGCTGCTCGTCGTCGGCGGCGGCGAACCGCCCGCGCAGCTCACGCCCGCCGAGGCGTTCCCCGCTTCGGCCGGGCCCGGCGAACTCGACGTGTATCGCACCGTGTCGCTCATGGTCGCGCTCCTGCTCGGCACCCTCGGCCTGCCGCACGTGCTCGTGCGGTTCTACACCAACCCCGACGGCGTCGCGGCGCGTCGCACGACCGTCATCGTGCTCGTGCTGCTCTCGGTGTTCTACCTCTTCCCCACCGTCTTCGGGTTCCTCGGGCGGGCGTTCGCTCCCGACCTGGCCGCGTCGGGAGAAGCCGACGCGCTCATCCTGCTGCTGCCCGACCGGCTCGTGCCCGGCCCCCTCGGCGACGTGCTGACGACGCTCGTCATCGCGGGCGCGTTCGCGGCCTTCCTCTCGACATCGTCGGGTCTCGTCATCTCGCTCGCGGGCGTCATCAGCCAAGACCTGCTCGGCGGCAGCGTACGCGGATTCCGCATCGCCGCGATCGTCTCGACGATCGTGCCGCTGATCGTGGCCCTCGCGACCGAGTCGTCGGGCCTCGCCGGCAGCGTCGGGCTCGTGTTCGCGTTCACGGCCTCGACCCTCTGCCCCATCCTGATCCTCGGCATCTGGTGGCGCGGACTCACCTCGCGCGGGGCGATCGCGGGCATGCTCACGGGCGCGGTGCTGTCGGGCGCGGCGATCCTCGGAGGACCGCTCGTCGCGGCATCCGCCCCGCTCATCGCACCGTTCCTCGAACAGCCCGCCGCGTGGACGGTGCCGCTTGCGGTGATCGTGACCGTCACGGTCTCGCGGCTCGACCGCCGCGGAACGCCGCCGGGCACCGACGCGTTCCTCACCCGGCTGCACGTCCCCGAGCGGTGAGCGAGCGGCGCCCAGTCGGCGGCGCCGCGCGATTAGGATGTCCCGATGCTCCTGCCCGTCGCCATCTCAGTGCTCATCGGGGCGACGGCGCAGCGCATCACCGGCATGGGGTTCGCGCTCATCGCGGCGCCCGCACTGGTCATCCTGCTCGGACCGTTCGACGGCGTCGTCATCGTGAACCTGTGCGCTGTGCTCTCGTCGCTGCTCATCCTGCCGCGGGTGTGGCGCGACATCGAATGGCGACGCTTCAGCTGGCTCACGGTCCCCGCGCTCGTCGGCACGGTCGCAGGAGCGCTGCTCGCGACCCATGTGCCGGCGCCGCTGCTGCAGGTCGGCGTGGGCGTGCTGGTCATCGTCGCCCTCACCGTCACCCTCGTCGTCACGCGCACGTCGCACGTCGCGTCGGGTCCTGCGCCGGCGCTGATCGCGGGCGCTGCCTCGGGCGTCATGAACGCCGCCGCGGGCGTGGGCGGGCCGGCGCTCAGCGTGTACGCGGTCGGCACCCGGTGGTCGCAGGTGGGCTTCGCGGCGACGGCGCAGCCGTACTTCGTCGTGATCGGCCTCGCTTCACTCATCGGCAAGCTCGGAGCGACGGGCTGGGCGGTGCCCGCCCTCGACGTCGGCACCTGGCCGGTCGTGATCGGCGCCCTGGTCGTCGGACTCGCGCTCGGCGAGTTCCTGAACCCTCGCATCAGCCACCGGGCGGCCCGCCTCTCCGTCATCGCGATCGCCTACGTCGGCGGCGCCGCCGCACTCGCCGACGGCCTGATCGACCTCGCCGGCTGATCCAGGCGAGCGGATGCCGCGACGCGGCGTCAGCTCGACGGCTCGACGAGCACGGGCTCGTCGCCGCGCGCGGCGAGCCGCGCCTCGAGACCCGACCGCACCGAGGGCCATTCGTCGACGATGACCGAATACACGGCGGAGTCGCGCCACGTGCCGTCGGCGCGGGGCTTGTGCCGGCGCAGCACACCCTCGAAGGTGGCACCGAGGCGCAGGATGGCCGCGCGCGAACGCTCGTTGCGCGCGTCGGCCTGCAGCTTCACGCGCCCGAATCCGTGGCCGAACGCGAGACCGAGCAGCAGCAACTTGGTCTCGACGTTGACGCCGCTGCCCCATACCCGCGGGTCGTAGGCGGTCCAACCGATGTGCGCCGACTCGTTGTCGACGTCGAGGTCGCCGAGCTTCGTTGCGCCGACGACGCGGCCGTCGTCGACACCGCCGTTCAGCCGCACGGTCCACGGCATCGCCGACGGGCCGCCGGAGTAGTAGCTGCGGGCGTACGCGTCGAACGCCGCGGCGTCGGCGGGCAGCCCCGCAGGGCCTCCGCCGTAGCCACCGGCGAACACCTCGGGCCTGCGGATCGCCTGCTCGAGCTCAGGGACGTCATCGGGCGTGAACGGGGTCAGGCGAACGAGTCGGCCGACGAGTTCGGCGTCGGCGGGGCGGGTCGCGGTCACCCGACGAGTCTGCCACGCCGGGCGCGCCGAGGTTCGCGGAAAGGGTTCCGTGCGGGCCATCCGGCCCATAGCATGACGAGAGCACGTGCAGATCCGAACGAAAGGGTGGGGGGCCGATGGGCGCTCTTGACGACATCACGAAGAAGGCACAGGACTTCGTCGAGGAGAACAAGGACAAGATCAACGAGGCGCTCAACAGCGAGCAGGCCGAGGACATCAGCGACAAGATCCTCGACGGCGTCTCCGACGCGGCCAAGAAGGTCGTTCCCGACGAGCACCACGACAAGATCGACGACGTGCGCGGCAACATCGACGGGGCCATCGGCACCGAGCAGTAGCGCACCGACGCGAATGGGGCGGCGGGGGTCATCGACTCCCGCCGCCCCGTTCACGTGTCGGCATGCAGCGGACCGGCACGCCCGCCCAGGTGCTCGAACGCTCAGTCGAGCAGGTCGTGCAGCGTGACGATCTCGTCGCGGCCCGGGCCGACGCCGATCGCCGAGATGCGCGAACCGCTCATCGCCTCGAGCTCGCGCACGTAGCTCTTCGCGTTCGGCGGCAGGTCGTCGAAGTCGCGGGCGCCCGAGATGTCTTCGGTCCAGCCGGGGAACTCCTCGTAGATCGGCTTCGCGTGGTGGAAGTCGCTCTGCGAGACCGGGATCTCGTCGAAGCGCTCGCCGTCGACCTCGTACGCCACCGCGACCGGGATGCGCTCGATGCCGGTGAGCACGTCGAGCTTCGTCAGCACGAAGTCGGTGACGCCGTTGATGCGCGCGGCATAGCGGGCGATGGGCGCGTCGTACCAGCCGGTGCGGCGCTTGCGGCCCGTGGTGGTGCCGAACTCGTGCCCCTGCTCGGTGAGGAAGTCACCCCACTCGTCGAAGAGCTCGGTCGGGAACGGCCCTGCGCCGACACGCGTCGTGTACGCCTTCACGACGGCGATGACCCGGTCGATGCGGTTGGGCGCGATGCCCGAACCGGTGACGGCGCCGCCGCTCGTCGCGTTCGACGACGTGACGAAGGGGTACGTGCCGTGGTCGACGTCGAGCATCGTCGCCTGGCCGCCCTCGAAGAGCACGGTCTCGCCGCGCTCGAGCGCCTGGTGCAGCAGCAGCGACGTGTCGGTGACCATCGGCCGCAGCCGGTCGACGTAGCTGAGCAGGTCGTCGACGACCTCGTCGACGCCGATGGCCCGGCGGTTGTAGACCTTCAGCAGCAGGTGGTTCTTCTGGTCGAGCGCGCCCTCGACCTTCTGCCGCAGGATGTTCTCGTCGAACAGGTCCTGCATGCGGATGCCGACGCGGTTGATCTTGTCGGCGTAGGCCGGGCCGATTCCGCGGCCGGTGGTGCCGATCTGGCGCTTGCCGAGGAAGCGCTCGGTGACCTTGTCGAGGGTGCGGTGGTACTGCGTGATGAGGTGGGCGTTCGCCGAGATACGCAGCTTCGAGACGTCGACCCAGCGGCTCTCGAGCCCCTCGAGCTCTTCGAACAGCACCTCGATGTCGACCACGACGCCGTTCGCGATGACCGGCGTGACGCCGGGCGTCAGGATGCCCGACGGCAGCAGGTGCAGCGCGTACTTCTCGTCGCCGATGACGACGGTGTGGCCGGCGTTGTTGCCGCCGTTGAACTTCACGACGTAGTCGAGGCGCGAGCCGAGCAGGTCGGTCGCCTTGCCCTTGCCCTCGTCTCCCCACTGTGCTCCGATGAGTACGGCGGCGGGCATGTCAGTCCTCTCCTGCCGCGTCGGCCACGGCGGGTTCTGCGAGTGGTTCGCCCTCGGACGCCGAGGTCGACGACGAGGGCGCGAACGCGTCGTCGGACGACACGATCGTGATGAGCTGGGTGGGGGTGAACTCGCTCGCGATGCGGGCGGGCGCCTCGGCATCGGCGCTTGCGAGTTCACGCGCGAGTCGCTGCGCACGTTCGCCGAGCCCGAGTTGCTCTGCGGCGCGCCGCTGCGTGTCGAGGGCTCTGAGGTAGGCGCGGTTCGGCTCGGTGGACCACGGCACCGCGGTGCCCGGCTGCCACCCGCTGCTCGTGAGCTGCTCGCTCGCGAGTTCGACGGCGACGGCGGCGTACGCGAACGCCTCGATGGGCCGACCCTCGGAGTCGGCGAGGTCGGCGAGCTCGGTCCAGGCGAGCGGCGACGTCGGATGACCCGCCACGACCCCGGCGACGGATGAGCGATCGGCATCGGCGAGCGCCTGTCGCACCTGCGGTTCATCGGCGAGCTGCGCGCCGGACGCGGGTGCTGATTCTTCTGGAGTCACACTTCACCCTATCGTGGGGGCCCTTCGCGCCCGCGGAAGCCGAGAGTTCCTCCGCGCAAGTAGGCTGGAGGGCATGTCGAAAGTCCTCTCCAGCCTGCCCGTCGGCGAACGCGTCGGCATCGCCTTCTCCGGTGGTCTCGACACCTCCGTCGCCGTCGCGTGGATGCGCGAGAAGGGCGCGGTTCCCTGCACGTACACGGCCGACATCGGACAGTACGACGAGCCCGACATCGCCGCGGTGCCGGGCCGGGCCAAGGAGTACGGCGCCGAGATCGCCCGCGCCGTCGACGCGAAGGCGGCGCTCGTCGAAGAGGGCCTCGTCGCCCTGCAGTGCGGCGCGTTCCACATCCGCTCGGGCGGCAAGACCTACTTCAACACGACGCCGCTCGGCCGTGCTGTCACGGGCACCCTGCTGGTGCGAGCCATGAGGGAAGACGGCGTCGACATCTGGGGCGACGGCTCCACCTACAAGGGCAACGACATCGAGCGGTTCTACCGCTACGGCCTCATGGCCAACCCGCGCCTGCGCATCTACAAGCCGTGGCTCGACGCCGCGTTCGTCACCGAGCTCGGCGGCCGCAAAGAGATGAGCGAGTGGCTCGTCGCGCGTGGCTTCCCGTACCGCGACTCCACCGAGAAGGCGTACTCGACCGACGCGAACATCTGGGGCGCGACGCACGAGGCGAAGAAGCTCGAGCACCTCGACACCGGTCTCGACATCGTCGAGCCGATCATGGGCGTCGCCGCCTGGCGCGACGACGTCGAGATCGCCACCGAAGAGGTCTCGATCCGCTTCGAGGCGGGCCGGCCCGTCGCGATCAACGGCACCGAGTACGCAGATGCCGTCGCGCTCGTCTACGAGGCGAACTCGATCGGCGGCCGGCACGGGCTCGGGGCATCCGACCAGATCGAGAACCGCATCATCGAGGCGAAGAGCCGCGGCATCTACGAGGCGCCCGGTATGGCGCTGCTGCACATCGCCTACGAGCGGCTGCTGAACGCGATCCACAATGAAGACACGATCGCGAACTACCACGCCGAAGGCCGCCGCCTCGGTCGCCTCATGTACGAGGGCCGCTGGCTCGACCCGCAGTCGCTCATGCTGCGCGAATCGATCCAGCGCTGGGTCGGCTCGGCCGTCACGGGCGAGGTCACCCTGCGCCTCCGTCGCGGCGACGACTACACGATCCTCGACACGCAGGGCCCGGCGCTCAGCTACCACCCCGACAAGCTCTCGATGGAGCGGGTCGGCGATGCAGCATTCGGCCCCGAAGACCGCATCGGCCAGCTCACCATGCGCAACCTCGACATCGCCGACTCGCGAGCCCGCCTCGAGCAGTACGCGGCGCAGGGCGTCGTGGGCGGCGCGACCGCCGAGCTCGTCGGAGCCCTCACCTCGGGTGGGTTCGCCGAGATCTCGGCCGGCGAGACCGAGACCGACCTCGATGCGGCGACGGATGCCGCGAACGAGGCCGCCGCGTTCGACCTCGGCACCGACTGACCGACGCAGCGTACTGCGAACGCAGTACGGGAAGATGCCGCCTCGGGTGGACGCGCCGGAGGCGCGCCCTGACGAGACTCTTCAGGACGGTGCGCGACGTGCGCACCGAACCGGAGAGGACTCGACATGGCGACCCCCATCCTGCAGGTCGACGAGCTGCACAAGACCTACGGGCGCGGCGCGACGCGCTTCGACGCGCTCAAGGGGGTGAACTTCGAGGTGCGCGAGGGCGAGTCGCTCGCGATCGTCGGCAAGTCGGGATCCGGCAAGTCCACGCTCATGCACCTGCTCGCCCTGCTCGACCGGCCCTCGGCGGGCACAGTCCGCGTGGCCGGACGTGACGCCGGCACGCTGCACGGGCGCGAGCTGAACCGCACGCGCAACCGCACGTTCGGGTTCGTGTTCCAGCAGTTCTTCCTCACGCCTGGGGCGACCGTGCTCGAGAACGTGATCCTCCCCCTGAAGATCGCCGGCGTCGGTCGCGCGGAGCGCAAGCGACGCGGGCTCGCCGCCCTCGCGCAGCTCGAGCTCGACGACAAGGCCCGCAACAAGTCCTCCGACCTCTCGGGCGGTCAGAAGCAACGCGTCATCATCGCACGGGCGCTCGTGAACAACCCCCGCGTGATCTTCGCCGACGAGCCGACCGGAAACCTCGATTCCGCGACGGGCGCGGTCGTCGAGGACATCCTGTTCGAGCTGAACCGCGAACAGGGCATCACGCTCATCATCGTCACGCACGACGAGGAGCTGGCGGCTCGCTGCGACCGCCGGATCCACATGCGCGACGGGCTCCTCGTCGAGGAGCGCGACGAACTCCGCGAGGAGGTGGCGGCATGAAGACCGTCGACGTGATCGCGAGCGCGATCTCCAACACCTTCCGGTCGAAGACCCGCACGATCCTCACCATCCTCGCGATCTTCATCGGCGCCTTCACGCTGACCATCACCACCGGGCTCGGCACGGGCATCAACCAGTACATCGACGAGACCGTCGCCGAGATCGGCGCCGACGACGTCATGACCGTGACGCACGCGCCCGCGGAGGACGCGGGCGACGGCCCGCAGGAGTACACCGCCGACCAGGTGACCCAGCAGGCGGTTGGGCCCGAGGGCGAGCAGTCGCTCCAGCCCATCACGCAGGCTGATCTCGACGAGATCGCCGCGATCGACGGCGTGCTGTCGGTCGAGCCCGTGAAGCAGATCGACGCCGACTACATCCAGCACGCCGACGGCGCGCGGTACCGGATCAACGTCGGTTCGTTCGTGCCGGGCATGCAGGTGCAGCTCGGGGCGGGTGAGCAGCCCGACGCGACATCCGACGCGCTTCAGGTCGCCATTCCCGTCGACTACGTCGCACCGCTCGGGTTCGACGACGACGCGGCCGCGATCGGGCAGGAGGTCATCCTCGGGCTGACCGACGGCAACGGTGAGGTGCAGACCGTGACGGCGACGATCGTGGGCGTCTCGGAGGCCGGACTCGGCGGTGCCGGCGCGAGCGCCTCCCCCAACACCGCGTTGACCGATGCGCTGTACGAGGCACAGGCGATCGGTACGCCGGCAGGACAGGCCGACCAGTACGGCTCGGCGACCGTGCGATTCGACCCCGACTCGACGCCCGAGCAGGTCGAGGCGCTCCGCGCGAGCCTGGCCGATGCCGGATTCGAGTCGACGACCCTCGACGACACGCTCGGCACCTTCAAGACGGTCATCGACGGCATCGTGCTGGTGCTGAACGCGTTCGCGATCATCGCCCTGCTCGCCGCGAGCTTCGGCATCGTGAACACGCTCTTCATGTCGGTGCAGGAGCGCACCCGCGAGATCGGCCTGATGAAGGCGATGGGAATGGGCAGCGGCAAGGTGTTCGGGCTCTTCAGCTCCGAGGCGACCTACATCGGCCTCCTCGGCAGCGTGGTCGGCATCGGCGTCGGCATGCTCGCCGGCACGGCCGTGGGCGGCGCGCTCTCGTCCACCCTGCTGGCGGACCTGCCGGGACTGACGCTCATCGCGTTCGATCCGCTCTCGATCCTGACGATCGTGGTGCTCGTCATGGGCATCGCGTTCGTCGCCGGCTCGCTGCCGGCCGCCCGCGCCGCGCGCCTGAATCCGATCGACGCGCTCCGCTACGAGTAGGGCTGCCTCGCCCTGGGTGCCCGGGATGCAGAAGGATGGACGGATGAACGAGTCGGCAGTCGTTCCGGTCGTCCGCCGCATCCCGGCCTGGGCATGGGACCTGGTCGCCGGCGTCCTCGTGATCGCAGCCGCGCTGCTCCCCTCCGTGGGGCGCGGCGGCGACCATGGGCCGGAGGCCATCGCATTCTCTCCGTGGACCATCGCCATCGCGATCGCTGCGGCCCTCGTGCTGCCGTTTCGGCGGCGGTGGCCGATCCCGGTGCTCGGTGCGGCGATCGCCCTGCTGGTCGTCGGAACGCTGGTCGTCGGTTCCGCCTTCCCCTTCGTGCTGCCGGTGGCGATCGCGGCGTTCGGCGTCGCGAACCGACTGGAGCGCCGCCGGTCGGTCCCCATCGTCGCCCTCGCCATCGCCCTGCTCATCGGCATCGAGCTGCTCGCCGGCCCCCCGCAGGGTTTCGACGCTCGCTTGGTCCCGGTGCCCGCCCTCGTCGGCTTCGCTGCCGCGGCCGGCGACGCCACCCGCTCGCGCCGGGCGTATATCAAGGCGATCACCGAACGCGCCGAGCGGGCCGAGCGCACCAAGGAGGCTGAGGCGCGTCGCCGCGTGGCAGAGGAACGACTTCGCATCGCACGAGACCTGCACGACGCGGTCGCCCACCAGATCGCGGTGATCAACCTGCACTCGGGCGTCGCGAGTCGCGCGATCGCCACCGACCACGAGCCCGACCTCCCCGCGGCTCGGACGTCGCTCACGACGATCAGCGGCGCCGCCCGGGCCGTGCTCTCGGAGATCGGGGACCTGCTCTCGGTGCTGCGCGGCGACCCCGCCGTCGGCAGCGACGTGACGCCGACCGCGCCGCAGTCCGGGCTCGGCGGGCTGGACGAACTGCTGGCCGGATTCGGGGCGTCGGGACTCGACACCACCGTTCGCGTGGAAGGCGCGCCCCGCGACATCCCACCGGCCGTCGACCGCGTCGCGTACCAGGTGATCCGCGAGGGGCTCACGAACGCCCACAAGCACGGCGCCGTGCCACGTGCCCACCTGCTGCTCGTCTACGGCGACGATGAGGTCGACATCACCATCACCAATCCCGTCGGGCCCGAGGGCGGTCCCGGATCCCCGGCATCCACGGGACTCGGCCTGATCGGCATCCGGGAACGGGTCGCCGCGGTGCGCGGCACCGTGCGAACGGATGTCGCGGGGTCGGTGCACCGGCTCGTCGCCGTGCTCCCCCTCCGCCGCGAGGAGCACACATGACGACCACGGTCCTCGTCGTCGACGACCAGCCGCTCATCCGGCAGGCGGTCGTGGCCCTCGTGCAGGCCGAACCCGATCTGCGGGTCGTCGGCGAAGCCGCCGACGGTCTCGAGGCACTCGAGCGGGCGCGCGAGCTGCGACCAGACGTGGTGCTCATGGACATCCGGATGCCGCGGCTCGACGGCATCGAGACGACGCGGCGCATCTGCGCCGACCCGGAACTCGGGGCGGTGCGGGTGCTGATCCTCACGACGTTCGAGGACGACGAGAACGTCGCCACGGCGCTGCGCGCCGGGGCGAGCGGGTTCGTCGGCAAGGGGACCGATCCCGATGCCCTCGTCGAGGCGATCCGCACCGTGCACTCGGGCGAGGCGCTCCTCTCGCCTGCCGCGACGAGACTGCTCATCGAACGGTACCTGCGCGCCGCACCGACGGACGTCGCGCCGCGCGCGCCGATGCCCGAGCTCGGCCAGCTCACCGAGCGGGAGCGAGAGGTGCTCGTGCTCGTGGCGCGCGGCCGGTCGAACGCGCAGATCGCCGACGCGCTGGTCATCTCGCCCCACACGGCGAAGACGCACGTGAACCGGATCATGGCGAAACTGCACGCCCACGACCGAGCGCAGCTCGTGGTCGTCGCCTACGAACACGGACTCGTGCGCCCGGGCGTCGACTGACCACGGTTTCGCGGGTCGAGGAGCCCGCGACGCGGACGTCTCGAGACTCGCCGCCACGGTTTCGAGACAGGTCCTCCGGAGCCTCCTCAACCCGCGACCCGCGTGCCATACTCAGTCAATCGCCCGTGCGCGCCGGGATTCCTCGCCGACGGGAAACGCGACCGTATTGGGGAGGACGCGATGACGATCGGCGGCTCGAGCACGACGGCGGCACGCACATGAGCGCCGAATTGGCCAACCTCATCGGCGGCATCCTGATCCTGGCCGACCTGGCCATCCGGATCGCCGCGCTCATCATCGTCCCCCGCGATCGCAAGCCGACCGCGGCGATGTCCTGGCTGCTCGCGATCTTCCTGATCCCGTTCGTCGGGATCATCCTCTACCTGCTCATCGGCAATGTGAAGCTGCCCAAGAAGCGCATGGAACGGCAGCGGGAGATCAACGGGATGATCGAGCAGCGCGCCGAGGGGGTCGACCTCGGCGTCGAGGCCGGGGCGTGGCCGTCGTGGTTCGAGACGATCACCGACCAGAACCGGGTGCTCGGCGCCTTGCCCGCCACCGGCGGCAACCGCGCTGAGCTCATCGGCGACTACCAGTCGTCGATCGACCGCATGGCCGCGGACATCGACACGGCCGAGCGCTTCGTGCACGTCGAGTTCTTCATCGTGGCGTTCGACGACACGACGCGCGGGTTCTTCGCCGCGATGGAGCGCGCGGTGCAGAGGGGCGTCACGGTGCGGCTGCTGATGGACCACATCGCCTCCGCGAAGGTCCCGATCCACAAGCAGACCATCGCCGAGCTCGATCGCATCGGCGTGACGTGGAACTACCTGCTGCCGGTGCAGCCGTTCAAGGGGCGGTACCAGCGACCCGACCTCCGCAACCACCGCAAGCTCGTCGTCGTCGACGGGCTCGTCGGGTACACCGGATCGCAGAACCTGATCGACCGCAGTTACGACTCGCCGAAGAACCTCAAGCGGGGGCTCATGTGGCAGGAGCTCGTCACCCGCGTCACCGGGTCGGCGGTGACGGCGATCAACGCGGTCTTCCTCTCGGACTGGTACTCGGAGACCGACGAGATCCTCCTCACCGAGGAGCACCTGCCCGTCGCCGACGTGCCCCGCGACCCGTCCCCCGACGCGCTGGTGTGCCAGGTCGTGCCGAGCGGCCCCGCCTACGAGCTCGAGAACAACCTCCGGCTCTTCCTCGGCCTCGTGAACGCCGCGCAGGAGCGGGTGATCATCACGAGTCCGTACTTCGTGCCCGACGAGGCGATGCTCTACGCGATCACGTCGGCCCGCTTCCGAGGGCTCGACGTGCAGCTGTTCGTCTCGGAGATCGGCGACCAGGGCATGGTCTGGCACGCGCAGCGATCGTACTACGCCCAACTGCTCAGGGCGGGCGTGCGCATCTGGATGTACCCGGGGCCGTACATCCTGCACTCGAAGCACCTGTCGATCGACGACGACGTCGCCGTGATCGGCTCGAGCAACATGGACATCCGCTCCTTCAACCTGAACTTCGAGATCTCGCTGCTCGTGCGCGGACAGCCGTTCGTCGCCGCCATGCGGGAGGTCGAGGAGGGGTACCGGTCCGTCGGCCGGGAGCTCACCCTCGAGGAGTGGCAACGGGAGCCCGCGTCGGCGACGTTCCTCGACGGGGTGGCGCGGCTGACGTCGGCGCTGCAGTAGCGGAAGGGACGACGGATGCTCCAGGCGATCGGCCACATCCTCCCGATCGCGCTCGCCGTGGCGATCAGCTCGGTGCCGATCATGGCGACGATCGTCATCCTGCTCTCCCCGAAGGGCACGCGGACCGGGCTCCCCTTCCTCATCGGGTGGGTCCTCGGCATGGCCGTGGTCGTGACGCTCTGCACCATCGGCGCACAGGCGATCCCGGCGCCGCGATCGGATCGGCGCGAGGCCACGGCGATCGCCGTCGCCGAGATCCTCGTCGGCATCGCGCTCGTCGTGGTCGCGATCGTGGAGTGGCGACGTGCCCGTCGCCATCCTTCCGACGCCCTCCCGAAGTGGCTGGCCACCGTCGACAAGCTGGGGCCGTGGAGCGCCTTCGGCATCGCCTTCGCCCTCAACATCCGGCCGAAGGGCCTGCTGCTGGCCATCGCGGCGGGGCTCGCGATCCGCGCCGAGAACCTCTCGGCGGGGGAGTCGGCGATCGTGATCGCCATCTACACGATCATCGGCGCCCTGACCGTCGCCGTGCCGGTCATCCTGACATTGGCCGATCGCAAGGGGATGCAGCCGCGGCTCATCGAACTGAAGGGCTGGGTCGCCCACAACAGCGTCACGGTGACCGCGCTCATCCTGCTCCTCATCGGCGTGGTCATCATCGGGGCGGGGCTGGCGAACCTCTGACACCAGGGTGACCGAGGGGTTTTCGCGAATCGGGCGTCAGGGGCCGAGCGCCGTGACGGGCACCACGTGGACTCCGTCCGCACGCTTGGGCCGATTCAGCCGGCTGACGGCCGCACGTTCTGATTGCGGCGGAAGAAGTTCTCGGGGTCGTAGCGGTCCTTGAGCGCCACGAGTCGCTGGTACTTCTTCTCGCCGAATGTGCTGCGCACCCGATCGTCATCCACGTCGGTGAAGAAGTTGAGCGGCATTCCGGTCACAGTCCAGGGTCGCAGCGACGCGGCGGTTTCCCTGACCCAGCCGATGTGCTGAGCATCTTCGCCTTCGGTCCAGATGCCGTAGCAGTGGTAGAACCATGGTGCCGTCCGTCCACTGAGCGGCGTGGCATCCTCGGGCACATCGGCGACCGCACCACCGCTGCGCGCCACGATCATCACGCTCGCAGGCGACGTCGCGGTGTTCGCGCGCTCGACCAGCGCATCGATCGTCTCGTCCGCCAAGTCGGAGAAGAGGTCGGAGTGCCAGTAGTTGCGTCGTCCGGGTGGGTTGCCGGCGTCGGTCAGGGCCTGGAGCTGCTGGTAGGGAATCGGTGCGAGGAGGTCGACGGCAGGCGTGCGGAACTCCCTCAGCGCCGAAAGCGCATCCGGCCCCTCCGCCGGGTCGCCGAACCAGGCCGCGAAGACAGCGAATGCGGGCCTCCCGTGCAGCTCAGGTGGGACGAACGGCGCCGGTGGGGCGGTCAGGAAGACGCACCCGACGGCGATCTCGCGAGGCAGCTCGGCCGAGAAGTCGCGGAGATTCCGGCAGAGCTCCGGTGCCTGCTCGCGGGGATAAAGCAGCATGCCGCCGTAGATCATCGGGCCGATCGGGTGCACCCGCAGCTCGAACTCGGTGACGACGCCGAAGTTGCCGCCTCCGCCCCGCAACCCCCAGAACAGCTCGGGGTTCTCGGATTCGCTCGTCGTGACCACCCTTCCGTCCGCCGTCACGAGGCGGGCGGAGAGGAGGTTGTCGCACGCCCAGCCGTGCAGTCGCTCCAGCCAGCCGCTTCCGCTGCCCAGCACGAAGCCGGCCACTCCGGTGGTCGTCATTCGGCCACCCGTGGTGGCCAGCCCGTGAATCTGGGTCGCGGCGTCGAGTTGGCCCCAGGTGACGCCGGGCCCGACCCGGACGGTCCGCGCGGACGCGTCGAGCTCGATCTTGGCCATGGGACGCAGGTCGAGGAGCAGCCCGTCGTCGATGGTGGAGTAGCCCGCGACGGAGTGGCCTCCGGCGCGCACCGCCATCGGCATGCGTGCGGATTGCGCGACGAGAATGGCGGCGACCACATCACCGTCGCAGCTGGCCCTCGCGATCGCACCGGGCCGGCGGTCGAACATGGCGTTGAAGACGGCCCGGGCCTCGTCGTAGCGCCGGCCGTCGTCTGAGGTCAGGATCTCGCCCGCGAAGCTGGAGCGCAGTGCGCCGATGTCGGTGACGGTGATCTCGGTCATGCGTCAATGGTCGCGCTGCGCCGGGGGTACTGCAGTGCCGTGCGTCACAGATCGCGCCGACTGCGCCGACGCCTCCAAGGCCGCGCGATCGTGGACGAAGAAGTGGCCGTCGCGCTGACTGACCACTCCCGCGGCGACCAGTCCGGCCAGCGCGCGGTTCACGTTCTCCCTGGAGGCGGCCACGTGCGCGGCCAGCTCGCCTTGCGAGAGCCGCGGGGCGATGAGCAGGCCATCCGGCGTCTCCTCGCCATGCTGCTCCGCGAGGAATGCCAGAAGGCTCGCGACTCGATGGCTGATGTCGTCGAACGCCATCACGCTCAAGGAGTTGGCGGCGGAGACAGCGGCCGCACTCAGTTGCTCGAGCATCCGCTGCATCGCGGACGGATGCCGGCCGAGGAAGGCGAGCAATGGTGCTCGCCGGATGGTCAGACACCGCGCCGCGGTCATCGCGCTCAGGTTGAGCCAGCGGACCCCCGCGGGGTGGAACAAGCCCACCTCACCGGTGACTCCCGACGCCGGAATCACCATCAGGATCACCTCGCGGCCATCGGGGCTCACCCGGTGCGCCTTGAGCTGGCCCTCAGCGACCACGACCAGGACGTCCGCGGGATCTCCCTCGAGCCAGATGACCTGCCCGCGCGAGTAGCTCCGCTCGTGCACGTGCGGCAGCAGTTCCTCCACATCCTGGACGGAGAGGTCGCGGAAGATCGAGGTTCGGAGCAGGATCCCTGTCGGGTCCACGCCCGAAGGATCCCACGGACGTTGATCCCGGTCAAGGCTGCGGCTGCCGAGGGGTCTTGACCGGTTTGCAGATGCGGCGGGCATCGACCCCCGCGAGATGGCCGCCCGAGCGGCTACCGCGACACCACGTCGACCAGTCGAACCTGCGTCAGGCCGGGGTCTGCTGGTGCGCGGCCACGTGCCAGGCGCCGTCGTCGTAGAGGTAGGTCGTCGACATGCGCAGGTTCACGGTGTCATCGCCGCGGCGTGCGACGGCGCGGTAGACAACGATGCCGGCGCGATCGCCGAGCCGGATGACGGCGGGCTCGTGCAGTTCGTACGCCTCCCACGGCGGAGTGCTGCGGAACGCGGCCATGACTTCGTCGCGCCCGAGCATCGCGCCGTCGACGACCATGAGGGCGTCGCGGGTCATCGCCCGCTGGTAGTGCTCACCGCCACGACCCTCGACGATCGCCCGCCATCCGGCGTGCTCCTCGTGCAGCAGACGGGCGGGCAGATCGTCGGTGATCTCGGTCATGTGCCAACGCTAACCGCGATCGGATGCCGCGGGAAGGGCGCACGACGAATCCCGGCCGTGTTGCGACATCCGCTCGCTCAGAGCCAGTTGCGGCGCTTGAAGATCAGGTACAGCGTGAGCGCGAAGGCGCCCATGAGCACTAGCGCGCCCGGGTAGCCGATTCCCCACTCGAGTTCGGGCATGTGCGTGAAGTTCATGCCGTAGACCGAGGCCACGAGGGTCGGGGCGAAGATGATGGCCGCCCAGCTCGAGATCTTCTTCGTCTGCTCGCTCTGGGCGAGGCTCGTCTCGGTGAGTCGCTTCATCTCCTCGTTCTGGCGCTGGCCGACGAGGGTCGCGTGCACCTGCAGCGCGTTCTGCAGCAGCTGGCGGAACGACTCGCCGCGCTCGACGATGCGGATGACGTGGTCCTTCACGTCGCGCAGGTAGCGCTGCAGCTCGAGGTCGACGTCGTACTTCTCGAACCCGCGCTCGAGTGCGCCGAACATGTCAACGAGCGGCCGGGTCGCGCGCTGGAAGTCCATGACCTCGCTCGCGAGGTCGTAGATGCGCCGGGTGACCTCGGGGTCGCCCGAGAACAGCTGCTCCTCGATCTCGTCGATGTCGTTCTCGAGCCCCGCGTCGACGGGCGAGTACTCGTCGACGACCTCGTCGAGCACGGCGTAGAGCACCGCCTCGGGGCCCTTGGCGAGCAGCTCGGGCGTGGCCTCGAGGCGGTGGCGCACCCGTGCGAGGTCGGGCGACTCGGCGTGGCGGATGGTGATGGCGAAGCCGGGACCGACGAACACGTGCAGCTCGCCGAACTCGACCTGCTCGACGTCGTCGAGGTACCGCGCCGGCCGCAGGACCACGAAGAGCGTCTCGCCGTATCGTTCGAGCTTCGCCCGCTGGTGCCCCTTGCGGGCGTCCTCGACGGCGAGCGGGTGCAGGCCGAACTCGCTCGCGACGGCGTCGAGTTCCGTGGTCGTCGGGCGGTACAGGCCGATCCACGCGAACCCGCCATGCGCCTCGCGGGTCTCGAAGGTCTCCTCGAGGGTCGACGGCGTGGCGACGCGTGCGCCGCCACGGTAGATCGCGTTGTCGATGACCGGCATCGGCCCAAGTCTCGCCTGCCGGGCGGTGCGCGGCCTGCCGACACGCGGCAGCGCACACCGAGCCTTGTCGAGGTGAGACCTCAGTCGACCGCGCTCCCCGAGGCCGCACCCGCGACCCACTGCCCGCGGGCGGCCGTGGGGCGCGAGTCGGCGAGGGTGCCGTGTTCGATTCCCAGCCGGTCCTCGGCGGCCGTGTACACGATGCGATCGGCGCGCGCCCGGTCGATGAGCCCGATCGCGTGGTGCTGTACGGCGATGCCGTCGACGAGTGCGGTGAGCATCTTGGCGTCCGCCGCGGGGTCGTCGCTCGTGCCACGACCCGATTCGGCGAGTCGCTCGATGATGCGCCCGAGGCGCCGCTCGCAATCGCGGTGGTGACGGCTGAGCGACGCGAGCAGCTCGGGATTGCGCTGCGCCTCGCTCCAGGCGTCCATCCACACGAAGTAGTGGTCGCGCGGCGTCGTGGTGAGCCAGTCGGCGAGCGCCTCGACGGGTTCGACGCGTTCGGCGACCTCCTCGTCGCCCTCGAGCTCGGCGAGCACGGCGGCGTCGAACGCCTCGGCGACGAGCCGCTCGCGGGTGGGGAAGTAGTGGCGGATGAGGCCGTGCACCACGCCGACCTCGGCGGCGACGTCGCGGAGGGTCACCCGCGCGAAGCCGTCGCGGGCGACGAGCCGCAGCGTCGCGTCGAGGATCTGCTCCCGTCGCACCGCAGGATCCAGCCGGGCTGCCATGCCCCCATGGTACCCCTCTTGTCCGAGTGGACAATTGGTTCGGATCCTCTTGTCCACTTGGACAACGCGTGTATCGTACTGTCCATGCGGACAACAATGAAGGGCTCCATCGACGCCCGTGACACCCGCGACACCGAGCGCCGCCGGCTGACCGCGGGCGTCGTGATCGCGACCGTGCTCATGTCATCGGGATCCCTCGTCATCTTCCCGCTGCTGCCGACGCTGCAGGCCGAGCTCGGCATCTCGACCGCCGACATCGGATTCGTCGCCGCAGCCGGATTCGCCGCAGCGCTCATCGCCGAACTCGTCGTCGCGCCGTACGCCGATCGCGGCCGCGCCCGCACGATGGGCGTCGTGGGCGTGCTGTTCATGGCCGCCGCCCTCATCGGCTCCGCGCTCGCCACCGAGACCTGGCACCTCGTCGCCGGCCGGGCGGTCGGCGGATTCGGGTTCGGCGTGTTCATGGCGGCCGCGAGCGCACTTCTCGTGCGGGTCGATCCCACGCGCGCGGGCGAGTCGCTCGGTCGCCTCGGCGCGGCCGAGCTCGCGGGCATCGCGCTCGGCCCGCTCGCGTCGGGACTGACGATCGCGTTCGCCTCACCGGGCGCGATCCTCGCCTGGTCGGGACTGGCGGTCGTGCTCGGCGTCGTGCCGGTCGCGCTGACGTTCCGGGAGCGCACGCCGGCAGCGCCGACGGTGCCGGGGGCTGCGGCATCCACCCGCAGCACGACCCGGCCGCCCCGCGTGAGCTTCGATCTGCTTCGTTCGCCGATGGTCGTGGGAGTCCTGCTGCTGTACGGCGCGATCATGGTGCCCACCGGCGCCTACGACGGCATCTGGCCGCGATTCATGACCGACATCGGCGCGAGCGAATGGCTCACCGCACTCAGCTACGCGCTCTTCGCCGTGCCGTTCGCGCTCATCGCCGGCTGGGCGGGGCGCCTCGCCGACCGGCACGGCGGTGTCTCGGCGTTCGTGCGGGGCGCCGTCGTGCTCGTGCCGATCGTGGCGCTGTACGGCGTGATCGGGAACCCGTGGGTGGCCACCGGCGTCGGGTTCATCGAGTCGAGCGGTCAGGCGCTCGCGTTCATCGGTGCGGCCGCCGCGATGGCGCAGGCGGTGCCCGCGGCGCGCGCGGGCGCGTCGCAGGGCCTCATGCGAGGATTCGGGCTGCTCACGGCGACGATCGCCGCCGCGCTCTCGGGCATCGCGTACGACGCAGGCGGGCCGCTCGCGCTCTTCGGCGGCACGGCGATCGTGGTCGTGCTCATGGCGGTGGCCGGGCTCCTCATCGTACGCGCGGCGCGGACGCGCCCTCGGGCCGACCCACCCGAGCACGCGGCATCCGCCGGGTCGACGCCACCCGCCGCCTTCGCGGGCGAGCTGGTCGACGACACCGTCTGCACGGCCTCGCGGCCGTGACGTGAGTGCTCAACCGTAGATGCGTTCCGCGTACGAGGGCCCGTAGTACTCGTCGAGCACTTCGAGCGAGTCGCCCCGCCGCTCGACCGCCTTCGCGATCACGGCTCGCCGCGGCGCCGCCTCGGGCGCCCACTCATCGGGCTGCCATGCCTTCGACCGCAGGAAGGCCTTCGAACAGTGGAAGAACACCTCGTCGATGTCGACGAGGAGTGCCAGCGACGGCCGGTGACCACGCACGACCATGCCGTCGATGAAGGGCGCGTCGCGCACGATCGTCGCCCGCCCGTTGACGCGCAGGGTGTCGCCTCGACCCGGGATCACGAACACGAGCCCCACGTGCGGGTTGCGAAGCACGTTGTGGAACCCGTCTGCCCGCCGATTGCCGGGGCGCTCGGGGATCGCGATGGTCGTGTCGTCGAGCACGGTGGCGAAACCCGCCGGGTCGCCCTTCGGCGAGACGTCGAGTTCACCGTGCTCGTCGCCGGTCGCGACGAAGGCGAGTGGCGCGGCCGCGAGCCACGCGCGGTCGACCGCGTGCAGGCGGCTTCGCGCCTTGTTCGCGGTGCGCGGCTCGGGGACGCCGATGATCGCCTCGAGTTCGTGGGCGGAGGTGACGGGAATGCCGCGTTCGCGCTGATCGACCATGCGCCCAACGGTACGCCGCCAGTCGGATGTCTCGGGGCGGGCACCCGCGATCGAGCCGCGTCAGCGCGACGCGTACCGGCGCGCCCACTCGTACATGACGACCGCCGCAGCCGCGCTGGCGTTGATCGAGCGGGTCGACCCGTACTGGGTGATCTCGACCACGAGATCGGCGGCGGCGAGCGCCTCGGGGCTGAGGCCGGGGCCCTCCTGGCCGAACAGCAGCACGCATCGCTCGGGAAGGTCGGCCGAATCCACCGCGCGCGAGCCCTCGACGTTGTCGACGGCGACCACGGGCAGTCCTTCGGCACGAGCCCAGACGACGAAGTCCGCGACATCGGGGTGGTAGTGCACGTGCTGGTAGCGGTCGGTGACCATGGCACCGCGCTTGTTCCAGCGGCGGCGGCCGATGATGTGCACGGTGTCGGCGGCGAACGCGTTGGCGCTGCGCACGATCGACCCGATGTTCATGTCGTGCTGCCAGTTCTCGATGGCGACGTGGAACGGGTGCCGGTGCTCGTCGAGGTCGGCGACGATCGCGTCGAGGCGCCAGTACCGGTATCGGTCGATGACGTTGCGGGTGTCGCCGTGCGCGAGCAGGTCGGGATCGTAGTGCGGATCGTCGGGCCACTCGGCCTTGCCGCCGGGCCACGGGCCGACGCCGTGCGTCGCGGGGGGCCGGGGCATCGGTTCGGGTTCCACCCTGCAAGGGTACGGCCCCGCAGGGCACGACCCGCGTGGATCAGCGCCGGCCGAACAGCCGGAACCGGCGCCGGATCGACGCGACCGCCCCGGTCGACGAGCCGAGGGCGTTCACGTGACCCGAGCTCGGCGTCGCGGTGGCCCTGACGCCCGCCGACGTCCCGTCGGCCGGCTCGTCGAGGGCCTCCTCGTCGATCGCGAGCATGTCGGGGTCACCGCGGAGCGCGGCTCCGGCTCCCTGCTCGGAATCGTCCATCGACGGACGCCCCGCCTCGACCCAGCGGAGGTAGAGCGCGTACGGGTCGTCGTCCGCGACCGGCGGTTCTGCCGCCTCGGTTCGCGAACGGGACCGCCGGACCGGTCGACGCAACATCATGTGTGTTTCCCCTCTTCCAACGATACGTGCTTCCGGAGTTTTCGGTGTACCGAAACCTTGCTAAGGTTTCGGCATGCCGAAAACTCTCGAGGGCGAGATCACCGCCGACCACGCCGAGCAACCGACACTTCCCGCGAACCGCCCGGGTGCGACATCCATTCGCCAGGATCGCCGCACGAGCGTGCCGCGCGCCGCCTGGCTGATCGGGCCGGCGCTCGTCGCCGGCGTCGCCTACCTCGATCCCGGCAACGTCGCGAGCAACATGACGGCGGGCGCGCAGTACGGCTACCTGCTCGTCTGGGTCGTCGTGCTCGGAAATGTCATGGCGTGGCTCATCCAGTACCTCTCGGCGAAGCTCGGCATCGTCACCGGCCGCAGCCTGCCCGAGGTGCTCGGCGGGCGCATCCGCAACCGCTGGGGACGCCGCGCGTACTGGCTGCAAGCCGAACTCGTCGCCATGGCGACCGACCTCGCCGAGGTCATCGGCGGCGCCGTCGCCCTCAACCTGCTGTTCGGTGTGCCGCTCATCTGGGGCGGCCTCATCACCGGCACCGTGTCGATCGGGCTGCTCGTGCTGCAGTCGCGGCGAGGGCCGCGCACCTTCGAGTTCGTCATCATCGGCCTGCTCGCGATCATCGCGATCGGCTTCACGGTGGGGGTGTTCGTGGCGCCGCCCAGCCCCGCGGGCATGCTCGGCGGGCTCGTGCCGCGCTTCGCCGACGCCAACTCGGTGCTGCTCGCGGCGTCGATCCTCGGCGCGACGATCATGCCGCACGCCATCTACGCGCACTCGGCGCTCAGCCGCGATCGGTTCGCGGCGCGTGGCGGCGAGCAGGCGGGTCGCTCGGCCTCGGCCGGCTCGAGGGGCTCTGCCGGTTCGGACGGCAGGGTCGCCTGGCACGGGTTCGGCATCAGGCGAGGCACGGATGTCGCTCCCGAGCTCACTCCCGGCACGGCGACCGCCGTGCCCACCGACACGCTCGTGCGCGCCACCAAGTGGGACGTCTCGATCGCCATGGCCATCGCCGGCACCGTGAACCTTTGCATCCTGCTGCTCGCGGCGGTCAACCTCTCGGGCGTCGAGGGCACCGACAGCCTCGAGGGTGCCTATGCGGCGCTCGGCGCCGCGCTCGGCCCGGCGATCGCGACGCTGTTCGCCGTGGGGCTGCTCGCCTCGGGTCTCGCGTCGACCTCGGTCGGCGCATACGCCGGCGCCGAGATCATGTACGGCCTGCTGCACGTGCGCGTGCCGCTCATCCTGCGCCGGCTGGTGACCCTCATCCCCGCGCTCGCGATCCTCGCGCTCGGCTTCGACCCGACGGTGTCGCTCGTGCTCAGCCAGGTGGTGCTCTCGTTCGGCATCCCGTTCGCGCTCATCCCCCTGGTCGCGCTCACCGCGAAGGCGGGCGTGCTCGGGCGTTGGAAGAACCACTGGGCGACGACCGCGGCGGGGGTCGCGGCATCCGTGTTCCTGATCACGCTCAACGGCGTGCTGCTCTGGCTCGTGTTCACGGGGGCCTGACCCCGCCTGCCGCGCGGGTGCCGGTATCCTGAGGCCGATGCCAGCCAACAGCCCCGCCATCGAGGACTACCTGAAGACGGTGTACGCGCACACCGAATGGCAGCCCGACGCCATCACGCCGAAGGTGCTCGCCGACCGGCTCGGCGTCGCGCCGTCGTCGGTCACCGAGATGGTGAAGAAGATGGCCGCTGCCGGGCTCGTGTCGCACGTGCCCTACGGTGCGGTGCGGCTCACCGATGCTGGTCTCTCCCGCGCGCTCGCCGTCGTGCGCCGCCACCGTCTCATCGAGACCTGGCTCGTGCATGAGATGGGGTACGCGTGGGACGAGGTGCACGACGAGGCCGAGGTGCTCGAGCACGCGATCTCCGACCGCCTGCTCGAGGCCATCGACGTGCGGCTCGGCAGGCCGGCGCGCGACCCGCACGGCGACGCGATCCCGGCCGCCGACGGCACGCTGGTGAGCGAGCCGTGGGTGCTGCTTGGCGACGCCACCGCCGGGCACTCCGGCGCCGTCATCCGCATCAGCGACCGCGACCCCGCCGTGCTCCGCCTGCTCCACGAGTGCGGCATCGGCCCGGGAACGGTGGTCACCGTGACGGATGCCTCACCCGAGGCCGTCACCGTCGAGGCCCACGGCACAGCACAGCGGCTGCCCGCAGAGGCCGCGCTCGCCATCTGGGTGGCGGCGTAGCCGGCGGCATCCGCCCGCCGGGCCGCCCATTCGACCGCCCGCACGACCGTCCCGATCGCACCCTCGCGCGAAACCCGCCCGACATCGACGCGTGACATGCGCGCCCTAGGCTTGACCCATGGGACGACGTGAAGAGGTCGAGTGCTGGCTCACCGACATGGACGGCGTGCTCGTGCACGAGAACCACGCCCTGCCCGGGGCCGCCGAGTTGCTGGCGCAGTGGGAGGACTCGGGCACGCCCTACCTCGTGCTCACCAACAACTCGATCTTCACCGCCCGCGACCTGTCGGCACGTCTGCGGGCGTCGGGGCTCAACGTGCCCGAAGACCGCATCTGGACGTCGGCGCTCGCGACCGCCGACTTCCTCAAGCAGCAGCTGCCGGGCGGCTCGGCGTTCGTCATCGGCGAGGCGGGCATCCTCACGGCACTGCACGAGGCCGGCTTCGTGATGACCGAGACCGACCCCGACTTCGTGGTCGTCGGCGAGACCCGCAACTACTCGTTCGAGGCGATCACCAAGGCGATCCGGCTCATCGGCGCAGGCGCCCGGTTCATCGTGACGAACCCCGACGCCACCGGGCCCTCGGCCGACGGACCCCTGCCGGCGACCGGGGCGATCGCCGCCCTCATCACGAAGGCCACGGGCAAGGAGCCCTACGTGGTCGGCAAGCCCAACCCCATGATGTTCCGCTCGGCGCTCAACAAGATCGGCGCGCACTCCGAGAACACCGCGATGATCGGCGACCGCATGGACACCGACATCGTCGCGGGCATCGAGGCCGGCCTGCACACGGTGCTCGTGCTCACGGGCATCAGCGATCAGGCCGAGATCGAGAAGTACCCGTTCCGCCCCGAGGAGATCCTCACGGGCGTGCACGAACTCGTGGCGGCGGTGCCCGCCGAGACGGAGCTCTGACTCCCCCACCTGACCGCGCCTCACGCCCCGAATGCGGTGATGTCGCGCGAATCGTCGCTTCACCTGCGAGATGGCGACCGTTTGCGCGACATCACGGCTGACGACGTAGGGGAGCCGCTTCAGAGTGAGGTCAGGCGTCTTTCGACTGGCGGAACCCGGCTTCGGGCCGACGCAAATCGAACTTTTGGTGGCGCTCCCGCCGAGTATCCCGATAGGTTCGCGCTAACGCGAAGTGCGCGATGCGGCCCAGACGAGCGCACCGAATGCACTTCGGCCTTTGAGTAACAACGCAACACATGGCTGATGAACGTTGGATTCGGAAAGGGCTTTCCCAACATGAACAAACGACCACCTGGACGCCGGCGCTGGAGAGCGCGCACGTTGGCCGCCGTCGGCGCACTCGCGCTCGGACTCTCGCTGGCCACCGCCACGTCGGCCTCCGCCGACACCGACGCGGATCCCCGCGAAGGACTCACGGCCGGCCTGCATGACGCCGGACAGGCGGCGAGCAACATCGCGCTGCTGTCGGCGCAGCAGAAGACCGCACCGTTCACGACGAACTCGGATCTCGCATTCACCGGGAACCACGCGATCGCCGGCAACTACTTCGGCTTCCAGATCTACGACGTCTCCGACCCCGCGGCGCCGACACTGAGCGGGACGTTCGTGTGCCCCGGTGGTCAGGGCGACGTCTCCGTCGCCGGGAACCTCCTCTTCATGTCGGTCGAGTCCGGCCCGGGCCGGCTCGACTGCGGAACGACGCCCGTTCCGGCGACGGACCCGCAGACGTTCCGCGGCGTCCGCGTGTTCGACATCACGGATATCACCAATCCGGTGCAGGTGGCGGCGGTGCAGACCTGCCGCGGCTCGCACACGCACACCGTGGTCGAGGACCCCGATGACACCGAGAACGTGTACGTGTACGTCTCGGGCACCGCGGGCGTCCGCACGACGACCACGACCGTCGACGGCGGCTGCATCAACGTGCCCGGCAACACCGTCGAATCGCAGCTCGACGCCGAGGGCAACCCGATTGCGTCGGCACGCTTCCTCGTCGAGGTCATCAAGGTGCCGCTCGCCGCGCCGCAGGACGCCGCCGTCGTGAACAAGGCTCGCCTGTTCACCGACGCCGACACCGGCAGCGCCGCGGGCCTCTGGCCGGGCGGAAGCCACGGCGAGGGTATGCAGAGCACTTCGGCGACCGATGCCTGCCACGACATCACCGTCTACGCCGAGATCGGTCTCGCGGCCGGCGCGTGCGAGGGCAACGGCATCCTGATCGACATCAGCGACCCGGTCAACCCGGTGCGCCTCGATGCCGTCACCGATCCGCGGTTCGCGTACTGGCACTCGGCGACGTTCAACAACGACGGCACCAAGGTCGTGTTCACCGACGAGTGGGGCGGCGGAAGCTCGCCGCGATGCCGCGCCGAGGACCCGAAGAACTGGGGTGCGAACGCGATCTTCGACATCGTCGACGGCAAGCTCGAGTTCCGCAGCTACTACAAGATGCCCGCGATCCAGACGGCGCAGGAGAACTGCGTCGCGCACAACGGATCGCTCATCCCGGTCCCCGGCCGCGACATCATGGTGCAGGCCTGGTACCAGGGCGGCCTGTCGGTGTTCGACTTCACCGACAGCTCGAACCCCGTGGAGATCGCGTACTTCGACCGCGGCCCGAATGACGCCTCGCGTCTGGTCACCGGCGGCTACTGGTCGACGTACTGGTACAACGGCAACGTCTACGGCAACGAGATCGGACGCGGCTTCGACAGCCTCGCGCTGCAGCCGAGCGAGTTCCTCAGCGCGAACGAGATCGCAGCGGCGGGCGAGTACCAGCTGCCGGCGTTCAACGCGCAGGCCCAGCCGAAGTACGGTCACGCGCCGAGCTTCGCGGTGGTTCGGTCCTTCGTCGATCAGGCCGAGCGCAACGGCACGCTGAGCGGCGCGGCGCTGAGCGAGGTGCGCGAGCACGTCGACAAGGCCGAGACGCTCGCCGCAGGCCCCGCAGCCGGTCGCGCGCTCGTCGCGCAGCTGGACAACGCGGCGCGCAAGTCCGGCGCCGCAGCCGACTCCTCCCTCGTGGAGGCGATCACGGCGCTGGCCGGCACGCTCGACTGATCCAGGCCGGGGAGGTCGGCTCGACCCGCCTCCCCGTCTCGGAATGTGCCCGGCGGCTGCGGCCGCCGGGCACATTCGCGTCCAGAGCCACCAATCGCCCGAGCGTGAGCGCAGCGGCGTTCGAGCCGCGATCTCAGGCGAGACGGGCGACGGATGCCTCGACGAGGGCCCAGAACCGGTCGACGTCGATGCCCGTCGCGACCCAGGCGTTCGGCTCGCGCGACAGCATGCCGTCGAAGTCGACGCTCGTGGCGCCGAGGGTCAGGGTGCCGGTGAGCTCGACGTCGAGCCGCGTGTGCACGACCTCGACGCAGCCGGGATCGGCGAGCACCGCGACCGCGACCGGGTCGTGCAGCGGGCCGTCGGGCATCCCGAACACCTCGGCGTTGGTGCGGCAGAAGAACTCGAGCAGCTCGTCGCCGAACGCCGACGTGCGGTTGCCGATCGCGGCGAGCCGCGCACGCACCTCGGGGGTCACGAGGGCACGGTGCGTGACGTTGAGGCCGACCATCGTGAACCTCACGCCGCTGCGCACCACGAGGTCGAGCGCTTCGGGGTCGACCATCGCGTTGAACTCGGCGAAGGGCGTCGCGTTGCCGCGCTCGGTGGAGCCGCCCATCCAGACGATCTCGCGGATGCGGCCGGCGAGCTCGGGCCGGTCGCGCAGCAGCACGGCGACGTTCGTGATCGGCCCGGTCGCGATGATCGCGACGGGTTCGTCGGCCGCGAGCAGCACGTCGGCCATGAGCTCGGTCGCGGTGCGGGGGTCGAGCGGCACCGTCGGCTCGGGCAGCACCGGCCCGCCGAGGCCGTTCGCGCCGTGGATCCACTCGGCCGTCTCGAGCGTCCGCGCGAGCGGACCCTCAGCCCCGGCCGCGACCGGCACCCCTGCCACGCCCGCGACCGACAGCACGACGCGAGCGTTGCGACTCGTGTGCACGAGCGGCACGTTGCCGCCGACCGTCGTGACCGCGAGCAGGTCGAGCGACGGATGCCCCGCTGCGAACCACAGCGCGAGGGCGTCGTCGTGCCCGGGGTCGCAGTCGAAGATGACGGGGATGCTCATGCTGCTCCGATTCACTCGGCGAGGCCGGCGGCGGCGAGCACCGCGGCGCGTGGGGCGTAGGAGTCGACCGTGCCGCGCGCCTGCACGGCGAGCGAGCCGGCCGCGACGGCGATGCGGACCGCTTCGTCGAGCGTACGACCCTCGGCGAGGAACGCGGCGAGGGTCCCGGTGAACCCGTCACCCGCTCCAGTCGAGTCGACCGCTTCGACCTTCGGGGCCGGCACGGCCCAAGTGCCGTCGGCCGAGGCCGCCACGGCGCCCGCGGCGCCGAGGGTGATCACGACCGAGCGGGCGAGACGGCCCACCGCGTCGGCGGCGAGCGACGACCACGTGTCGAGGGATGCCTCGGCAGGGGCATCCGCGCCGATGCCGACGGCGCGCGCCTCGTGCTCGTTGACCACGAGCGGATCGCAGGCGGCGAGCGTCGACGACGAGACGGGTACGGGCGGCGCGAGGTTGAGGACGAACTGCACGCCCGCGGCCGACGCGAGCTCGGCCAGGCGATCGATGGTGGCAACGGGCAGTTCGCCCTGCGTGAGCACGAGGGCCGCGCCCACGAGTCGCTCGCCCTCGGCATCGACGACCGCGGCGGTGAGCGCGGCGTTCGCACCCGGCGTGACGATCACGGTGTTCTCGCCCGAGTCGGCGACGGTGATCTGGGCGACGCCGGTGGGGACATCCGTGACTCGTTCGATCGCCGCGAGCGGCAGGCCGAACCGACCGAGCGCGCCGAGCGCGAAGTCGCCGCTCGTGTCGTCGCCGATGCGGGCGACGAGCTCGACGGCGGCGCCCGCGACGTGCGCGGCCACGGCCTGGTTCGAGCCCTTGCCTCCGAGGGCGACGACGAAGCCGTGCGCCGTGACCGTCTCGCCGGGCTCGGGGAACCCGGCGACGTAGCTCGTCGAGTCGACGTTCAGCGATCCGACCACGACGAGCTGGCCCGGCTCGACCGCCATATCAGGCGGCGGGCCCGGGGCCGGCGATGCTGGCTGTGAGCGGCTCGCCGCCGGCGCGGTTCGCGAAGCAGTAGTAGTGGCGCTCGCCCTCGGCCCACTGGGCCTCGGTCACGGGGTAGGCGGCCTGCACCTGCAGGTCCTCCATGCCCGCCACCGCGGCGAGGTCGATCACGCCGGTCGCCGTGCACAGCAGGTTCATCTGCGAGGCGAGCTCGGCCTCGCCGGGGAACGGCGCGGCCGCATCGCCGGGGAGCACGCCCCGGTACACGAGCTGAGCGGCATGCGGGGCAGCGCAGTCGACGACCGTGAACTCCTCTTCGAAGGCACCCACGAACGGGTCGATGCACTCGCCGCCGAAGAGCGTGTCCCAGGCGTGCACCCCGACCGGCTGCGCGGCCGTCGGCTCGGGCACCGGGGTGGGCGTGGCGCTCGCGGAGGGCGATTCGGCCGGAGCGGCCGTGCCCCCGCCGAGTTGAGTGCCGAGGAAGAACAGTCCCGCGAGCACGAGCACCGCGGCGAGACCACCGGCGATCCACACGAGGATGCGAACCGGGCTGTTGCTGGGGCCCTGCGTTCCGGAGCCGCCGGTTCCGGAGCCCCCCGACCCGCCGCGGGCGGCGTTCGTGACGTCGTGGGCGCTGCGGGCACCGGCAGCGGGCACCCCCGTCACGCCGGCCGGTGCGCCGGCCGACGCCGCGCCGGCCGCGCCGAACGGTGCGCCGGCTGCCAGGCCCGTGGCCGAAGCGGGGGTGGCACTCGCGGCGGCGGGCAGCGGCGCCAGCTGGGCGAACGGGTCGTTGAGCGGCGCCATCGGCCGCGTCGGTGCCGGCGTCGCCGCGGCACCCCCGAAGAGCGCGGCGAGGGGGTCGTGATCGCCGGACTCGTCGGGTTCGCCGGCGGCTTGGCGGTGGTCGGATGCCTCGTCGTCGAAGGTGGGCCCGGGCGCCGCCTCGGGCTGCTCGATCGCGGGCTGCGGGTACTCGGGCTGGGAGTACTCGGGCTCCCACTCGAACTCGGGCTCGGGCTCGAACCCCGCCTCGGGCTCGGGCTGCCATTCGAAGCCGGGCTCGGGCTCGAACCCCGGTTCGGGTTCGGGCTCGGGCTCGGGCGACGCTGCGCGGAGGCGATTGACCATGGCCGCCGCGCCCGAGACGTCGGCGTTCGGGTCGGCGGCGTTCGGGTCGGGGGTGAGGTTCCAGAAATAGCCGGCCTCGGCGACCTGCCGGGCGATGGACGACTCGGGCTCGTCGGATGCAGCACCCGGTGCCGCGGGAGCGGGCTCGTCGTCGCTCGCCGCATCGTCGGCCCCATCGAATCCGAGTCCCAGAGCGGCCAGTCCGGCGGCCGTGGGCGTGACGCCTGGGGTCGGCGCGGGCGTCGGCCCTGGCGCCGGCGCTACGTCGGCCGTCGGCACTCCTTCGGTCGGCGCGTCAGCGGCGGGCGCATCGGCGGCGGGCGCCCATTGCCCCGCGCGCTCTGCCTCGGCAGCGGCTTCTCGCGCCGCCCAGCGGTTGCCGAGCTCGGCGAGCAGGTCGTCGATCGGAGCGGCATCCTGCGGGTCGCTCGACTGCGCGTCGCCAGCGGAGGCGAATGCGGGGAACGGGGTCGGTGCCGGCGGCGGTGTCGGTTGGACCGGTTCGGGCGTGACCGGCAGGTTCAGCGCCACGCCGGGGTGGGCCTGCGGGGCGGGCGGCGGAACGGGATGGCCCGGAGCAGGATGGCTCGGAGCAGGATGGCTCGGGGAAGCGGTCTCGGGCTCGTTCAGCGCGGCCCAGAGCTCATCGTCGTAGGCTGCGGGCCTCGGCGGCTCGGCGGCGCGTTCATCCCACCCGGGAGGAGCGGAATCGGGCGTGGTCGGATGCCGCGGAGCGTCGTTCTGGACCGGGGTGAACGAGCTGCGGGCGACGGGGGGAGGGGTGAAGCCCGCGAACGGGTCTTCGGATGCGTTCGTCGGCGGCGGGGTCGGCGCGCCACCGGGCGGCAACGGCGGGGCGGGCTCGTCCGCACTGGCTGCGGGCCCGGCCGCAGCGCCGGAGTCGCCGGCCTCGGCCTCGTTCGAGCCCCACTGCAAGGCGAACGGGCCGGTCGGGGTCACGGGCCCGGGCGGCGGCTCGACCGGTTGCGTGGCGTCGCCCACGGGAGGCTCGACGTGGGTCAATCGCACGGCGGGCGGTGGCGGCGGCGAGGCGGCGAACGGGGGCGTCCACGCCGGGAGCCCCGGATGCGGCGGCTCGGCCGGGATTCGCTCGGCCGAGGCCGGACGCTCGGGAGCACCCGGCGGCGCCTCGGGTGCCTCACCTGGTCGGCCGATCACGGGCAATGCGCGCGTGGCGGCATCGTCGGCCGGTGCCGGCGGCTCGGCCAGCGAGAACCAGTCGAGCACCTCTTCGCGGCGCGGAGACGGCGGACGCAAGGGCAGGTCGGGCTGGGTGGGCGCCGCGGTCTCGGGCTCCGGTGCAACCGGCTGCGGCGCAGCAGGCTCGGGCCACGCGGGCTGTGCGGCCTCGGCCGCTGCCTGCGGCGGCTCGGACTCGGGAGCGCGCCCGGTCACGAGCTGCGCGAGCAGCCAGTCAGTGCCGTCGTCTTCGTCGTCGTCGTGCTTCTTGCGAACCATCAGGTCAACCCCAGGTC
This sequence comes from Agromyces cavernae, assembly GCF_021044935.1. Classification (GTDB taxonomy): domain Bacteria; phylum Actinomycetota; class Actinomycetes; order Actinomycetales; family Microbacteriaceae; genus Agromyces; species Agromyces cavernae. The sequence goes on along the minus strand of NZ_JAJNMP010000001.1, from coordinate 572,571 downwards.
TTCGAGACCGATCGCGTACAGGTAGGGCACGCCCTCGGCCTCGATCACCTCACGCGCACCGGTCGCCCGGTCGACCACGACGGCGACCGCTGCGACCTCGGCGCCGATCTTGCGCAGCGCTTCGATCGCCTTGAGGGGCGAACCACCCGTGGTCGAGGTGTCTTCGAGCACGATCACGCGCTTGCCCGCGAGGTCGGGGCCCTCGACCTGCTTGCCGCGGCCGTGGTCCTTCGGCTCCTTGCGCACCACGAACGCGTCGTACGCCAGCCCCCGCGCCGCACCCTGGTGCAGGATCGCCGCGGCGATCGGGTCGGCGCCCATCGTCATCCCGCCGACGGCGACGACATCTGGCACGTCGGCGATGAGGTCGATCATGACCAAGCCGATCAGCGGCGCGACCCGGTGGTCGAGGCTGACCTTGCGCAGGTCGACGTAGTAGGTGGCCTTCTTGCCGCTGGTCAGGGTGAAGTCACCGTGGAACACGGCGTCGGCCGAGATGAAGTCGATGAGCTGCCGACGTGCGTCGGCGCTGCGGTCCTGGGGCGCGGGGGTCACCCGAATACTCTACGACTCCCCCGCCTGAGAAGAAGGTCCGGATGTGCTTGCGCCGCCCGTCCGGCCTGCGGCATCCGCACGCCGGGTGCTTCGACGCGCCCAGAACGACCTGGGCGTGCCCGGCACGAGCCGCGCCCAGAACGGCGGTTCATGCTCCTCGACGAGCGCCGCGGGGACCTCGACGTGGAACTGCGCGAGCTCCTCGGCCCCGTGGTGCACCGCACGGTAGAGCGCGGTGCCGATGAGCACGCCGAGCGCGATCGACATCACCGTGACGAGCGCCTCGGCGAAGTCCTCGAGTCCGGCGGTCGTGCCCACGGCCTCGGTGAGACCGACCAGGCCGGCCGCTCCGGGAACGAGGAGCCAGAACGCGGGGAGGAACGTGAGCTGCGACGGCGCGCCCCGCCGCAGCGTCGCGATCCACAGCACCACGGGCGTCATCGCCAGCGCGCCGATGAAACCGCTCACCGACGGTGCGATGAGCACCGTGCCGAGCAGCTGTCCCGCGTAGGCCACCACGAGTGCGAGGAGCACCCACCCGAAGGTCGACGGCGGCGCCGAGAAGTGCAGGTAGTTGCCCGCCGCGAACAACAGCACGCCCACGAGCGGAACCCACCACGGCAGGGAGCCGGGCGCCTCGAGCGGCACGTACGACGAGCTCTCGACCCCGACCACGCTGCCGGCGGCGAGGATGCCGAACGCGAGCAGGGCGAGCTGCACGAGCCCGAAGACGAGCCGGGACGCTCCGGCGAGCATCTGGCCGGCGGCGAGCTCGACGGTCGCCGTCGTCAGCACCCCGCCCGGGAGGAAGGTCGCGAGCGGGGCGATGAGCAGCCGGATCGGGTCGCCGATCTCGACATACGGTGCGAGGAGGAAGACCGAGATCGCGCAGACGAACGCTGCGAAGACGGGGAACACGAGCTGCAGCGTCGGCGAGCGCACGAGTTTCAACGCGCCGATGACGGCGCCGAGGCCGAATGCGACGAGCGCCCCCTGCCAGGTCGGGGCGAGCAGGAGCGCCAGCCCCGTGGTGAGGACCGCGTGCCCGAACGTGCGGACGAGCCATCCGTTCCTCGGTCGCATCGCACCGATCTCGTTGAGCCGGTGTATTCCCTGCATGGGATCGACGGCCCCGCGCTTGGCCTGCTCGACGAGCGTGTACAGGGCCGCGATCTGGTCGAAGCGGAACGACGCGTTCACCGCCGACCGGATCGCGACCCGGCCCTCCTCGCCAGACCCGGTCTCGATGAGGATGACCGTGGGCAGGACGACGAAGTCGGTGTCGTCGCGCCCGTACGCCTTCGACACCGTCGTCATGGTGTCGCGGATGCGGTCGACCGACTCGGCCGCCGCATTCATCCCCTCGGCGAGGCCGAGGAGGAATCGACGGAGTACGGCCCGGTCGGCGGCGGCGTCGGTCATCTCACACGAACACGAACGAGAGCGCGACCCCGACGATGATCGCCACGAACACGTAGGCCAGGTTCGGGAGCTGGAACGAGTGGTCGACGACGAACCTGCCCATCTTGGTGGTGCCGGTCTGGTCGAATGCCACGGTCGCCACCTGGCTGCCGTTGGCGGGCAGCGTGTAGATGCCCATCGCGGCCGGCCAGAGCCCCACGAGCAGCGACGCGGGCAGCCCGATGGTGATGCCGATCGGCACGATGGCGTTCGTCGCGCTCGACTGGCTCGTCGTCAACGCGGCCACGAGGAAGAGCGCGAGCGCGAAGAGCAGTGCGCCGAGGAATGCCGAGGATCCCGAGACGAGGGCGCCGAGGCCGTCGACGATGAGCTGGTTGTTCGCGGCCACGAAGGTGTTGGCGAGCCAGGCGATGCCGAAGAGCGCGATCGCCCCGACCATGCCGGCCGGGAACGTCGACTGCTTCGGGACATCCGCCGCCTTCACCTTGCAGGTCACGAAGATGAGGGCGGCGATGACGCCCATGACGACCTCGATGATGACGGTGACGCTGACGCGCACGGGGTCACCGTCGTCGTCGACGCCGATCACCGGGCGGATTCCCTCGAACAGGCCGAACAGCACGATGACGCCGACGCCGGCGAGGAACAGCGACGCCGAGAGCACGGCCGTGCGCGGCAGCTTCTTGTCGGCGTCCACCTCGACCGGCGGCTTCACGAGGTGCTCGGCGAGGCGCCGCTGGAACTCGGGCTCGTCCTCGAGCTCCTTGCCGTGGCGCACCATGATGATCGAGGCGACGAGCAGGCCGGCGATCGATGCCGGCCACATGATGAGCAGCAGGGTGCCGAGGTCGACCCCCTCGGGCGCGAGCAGGACGACCATCGACGCGGTCGCCGCCGACACCGGCGAGCAGAGGATGCCGACCTGCGAGGCGACCGCCGAGACCGACAGCGCCCGCTCGGGCCGGATCCGCTGCTGGTACGACACGTCGTAGATGACGGGCAGCAACGGATAGAAGATGTTGCCCGTGCCGGCGCCGACCGTGAAGAGGAAGGACATGGCCGGCGCGAGGAACACGACCGACTTCGGTCGTTGCCGGATCACCTTCGCCGCCACGGAGACCATCCAGTCGATGCCCCCGGCAGCCTGCATGACGCTGGCCGCGGTGATCACGGTGATGACGATGAACACCGCGTCGACGGGCGCGTTGCCCGGCGCCTCGCCGAAGACGAACACGAGCACCGCGACGCCGACGAGACCCCAGACACCCAGGCCGATCCCGCTCGTGCGGGTGCCCATGAAGATCGCCAGGATGACGACGAGGAGTTCCGCGACGAGGATCCACACGTTGTCGTTCACGACGACGGACCCTTCGTGATGGGGGCGGTGCTCGCGAGCACCTGCGTCGGGAGCGGGGTCTCGACGATGCTGCCGCCGATCGGCTCGACGCGGAGCGCCAAGGGGTCCTCCACCGGGCTGATCGCGGTCACGAACTCACTGCCCTCGAAGTGCAGCGACTGCAGGTTGCCGACCGCGTAGCCGGTGGCGAGCTCTCCGCTGAGGAGGGATGCGTGGAAGAGGGGCTGGCGCTGGTCCTCGGCGTCGTAGTGCGGGCAGAAGCTGCCGTGCAGGAATCCGAGACCCTCGGGCAGCACTTGGAGCGTGGGCCCGTAGCTGTCGGTGGTGCCGCCCTCGAACCAGCAGATGCCCCCGGCGCTGCCGCCGGTGAAGACGACGTTCGACGTGGGGTCCTCCCACATCTCCCGCATGATCTCGTCGAGGCCCTGCCGCTTCCACACGTCGAGCATGTTTGCGGTGTTGCCGCCGCCGACGTGGATGACGTCGAACCCCTTCACGAATGCGGTCAGGTCGTCGACAGCGCGGTGGAAGAGCGGGAGATGATGCGGCGCGCACCGGTCGGAGTCGTACGTGGTGTAGAAGCTCACGATGTAGGCGGAGTCGTCACCGGTCGCGGTGCCGACGAACAGCACTCGCGGGCGGTCCTTGCCGGTGAGCCTCAGAATGTACTCGTGCGTCGGGTCGTTCCGCCGCTCCATCATGGCCTTGCCGGCCCCCGTCGCCACCACATGAGCCATCGTTCGGTTCCCCCCTCGTCGCGATGCGTCGAGGCACACGCTATCGAGGGTCGGGACAGGTGTCGTGAGCGACGCGCGAGGAGCGCGACCGGTGCGCCGAGGACGATGAAGGGCCGCCCCGCGGGGTGTCCCTCCCCCGCGCAGCGGCCCTGCTCCCGGAGAACGGACCTCCGGGCGTTTCGCGGCGCCTTAGACGGTGCGTGCGAACGTCTCGCGCGGCTGACGGCGGTAGCCGTCGCGCGCGGTGACGACGAAGGAACTGATGATGCCGAGAACCGAGACGGCGGAGAGGAGGAGGATGACGTTGATCACGATGGATCCTTTCGAAGTACGCTGCTGGCTGATCGATGACCGGTGCGCCGTTGCACGTGTTCGACGCTTCAATTGTGCACCTGACAACTTTTCAGCACAAGCTCACAGTTCTACAATGACGATGTAGCATTGCTTCATGGATGTGAACCGACTCGATCTGCTCCGCGAACTCGCCGAGCGGGGCTCGGTGACCGCCGTGGCCGAGGCCACCGGGCGCACGCCGTCAGCGGTCTCGCAGCAGCTCAAGGTGCTCGAGCGTGAGGCGGGCATGCCGCTCACCGAACGCAGCGGGCGCGGCCTCGTGCTCACGAGCGCCGGCCACGCGCTCGCTCGCAGCGCGGCCGACGTCGCCATCGCGCTCGAGCGCGCGACGGCGTTGTGGGACGAGTTCCGCAACGACCCGAGCGGCGAGGTCACCCTGCTCACCTTCCCGACCATCGGCGCGGCCCTGCTCCCGGGCGTGCTCACCGACCTGCAGTCCATCGCGGGCCTCCAGTTGCGCGCGACCGACCTCGATCCCGAACTCGCCGAGTTCGCCGACCTCACGAGCGACTACGACATCGTGCTCGCCCACACGATGCCGGGCGTGCTGCCGTGGGGCGGCCGCGGGCTTCGAGCCGTGCCGTTGCTCACCGAGCCGCTCGACATCGGCCTGCGTGCCGACCACCGGCTCGCCGAGCGTGCATACGTCACCCCCGCGGACCTCGTCGATGAGACCTGGCTCGGCGTGCCCCCCGGGTTCCCGTTCGAGCGCATCCTGCATGCCATCGAGGAACAGGCCGGGCGGCGCACGAACGTCGGCCAGCGCTTCAGTGACATGCGCATCATCGAGGCGTTCATCGAGGCCGGTCTCGGCATCGCCTTCGTGCCCCGCTTCACCTCAGGCGCCGTGCCCGAGTCGATCGTGCTCAAGCCGCTGCGCGGGGTTGCGTCCGCACGCCAGATCGTCGCACTCGTTCGACCCGATGTCGCCGAGCGACTCGCGGTCCGCACCGTGCTCGACGTGCTCGTATCGCACGCAGCGCGTCTCGAGCAGGCGTACTCCGCCGTGTGAGGTCGCGGTTTCGTCGGACTCGCGAAGAACGGGCGCGCTCGTGGAACCGCGTTCGTGGACGATCTCCAATGACGCCGCCGAATGCGACGCGCCGAACTAGACTCCCGCACCATGAGCGATGACGCGATCCTGTTCGACGTGACCGATGGGCTCGCCCACCTCACCTTCAATCGGCCCGCGCGGCTGAATGCCGTCGATCCCGAAGCGATCGCACTCTGGCAGCGCTATGCACACGAGATCGCCGAACGCGACGACATCGCCGCCGTGCTCCTCGATGCGGGCGGCCGCGCCTTCTGCGCCGGCGGCGATGTGCTCGCGATGTCGCAGCTCGCCGGTTCCGAGCCCGACGCGGGGCGGGTCATCCGATCGCTCGCCGACCAGATCCACGACGGGCACCGCACGCTGCGCGAGAGCGCCAAGCCGATCGTCGCGGCCGTGCAGGGCCCGGTCGCCGGAGGCGGACTCGGATTCATGCTCGTCGCCGACATCATCGTCGCGTCCGACCGCGCCACGTTCGCGAGCAGATATGCGGATGTCGCGCTGACGCCCGACTGCGGGGTGAGCACGCTGCTTCCCGAGGCCGTCGGCACCCGGCGCGCACTCGAGCTCACGCTCACCTCGCGTACGTTGTCGGCGGCCGAGGCGCTCGACTGGGGGCTCGTGGCCGAGGTCGTCGCACCCGAGTCGCTCGAGGCCCGCGCGCGCGCGATCGCGGGGTCATGGCTCGACGGTGCGGTGGCGGCCTTCGGCCAGGCCAAGCGGCTCGTACGCTCGGGGCTCGCGCGGCCATTCCAGGAGGCGCTCGACGACGAGGCCCGCACGATCGCCGCCGCCTTCGTCACCCCTGAGGCGCAGGCCCGGATCGCCGCCTTCTCGAAGCGCTGAGCTGGGCTCGCCGGTCGAGCAGCGGAGTGTATCGAGACCACGCCGGTTGGTCTCGATACGGCGCTTCGCGCCTACTCGACCGACGAGACGGCTCAGTCGTGCTGCGGGAACCCGAGGTTGATCCCGCCGTGGCTCGGGTCGAGCCAGCGCGACGTGATCGCCTTCTCCTGCGTGTAGAAGTCGAAGCCGCGCGGGCCGTACGACTTCGCGTGCCCGAACAGCGAATCCTTCCAGCCGCCGAACGAGTGGTACGCGACGGGCACGGGGATCGGCACGTTGATGCCGACCATGCCGACCGTCACCTCGCGCTGGAAGCGCCGGGCGGCCCCGCCGTCGTTCGTGAAGATCGCCGTGCCGTTGCCGTAGCGGCTGTCGTTGATGATCCCGAGGCCCTCCTCGTAGCCCTCGACACGCACGACCGACAGCACGGGCCCGAAGATCTCGTCGCGGTACACCGCCGACGAGACGGGCACCTTGTCGACGAGTGTCGGCCCCATCCAGAAGCCGTCGGCGTCGCCGTCGATCTCGTGTTCGCGTCCGTCGACCACGACGTCGGCGCCGTCCGTTCGGGCGGTGTCGACGTAGCCGGCGACCTTGTCGCGGTGCTCGCGGGTGATGAGCGGACCCATGTCGGTGCCGCGCGTGCCGTCGCCGACCGTGAGACGCGCCATCCGCTCGCGCACCTTTCCGACGAAGGCGTCGGCGACCGAGTCGACCGCGAGCACGACCGAGATCGCCATGCAGCGCTCGCCCGACGAGCCGAAGCCCGCGTTGACCGCGGCATCGGCCGCGAGGTCGAGGTCGGCGTCGGGCAGCACGAGCATGTGGTTCTTCGCGCCGCCGAGCGCCTGGACGCGCTTGCCCGCTGCGGTGCCGTGCTCGTAGATGTACTTCGCGATGGGCGTCGAGCCGACGAACGAGACGGCCCGCACGGTCGGGTGCTCGAGGAGCGCGTCGACCGCGATCTTGTCGCCGTGCACGACGTTGAGCACGCCGTCGGGCAAGCCCGCCTCCTGCAACAGGTGGGCGAGCCAGATCGAGGCCGACGGATCCTTCTCGGAAGGCTTCAGTACCACCGTGTTCCCTGTCGCGATCGCGAGCGGGAAGAACCACAGCGGTACCATCGCCGGGAAGTTGAACGGGCTGATGATTCCGACGACGCCGAGCGGCTGACGCACCGTGTAGACGTCGATGCCCGACGAGGCGTTCTCGGAGTACTCGCCTTTCGTGTACTCGGGCAGCGCGCACGCGAGCTCGACGACCTCCAAGCCGCGCGCGATCTCGCCGAGCGCGTCTGCCGTGACCTTGCCGTGCTCGCTCGTGAGGATCGCGGCGAGCTCCTTACTGCGGCCGGCCAGCAGCTCGCGGAACCGGAACATCACCGCCTGGCGCTTGGCGATCGACGTGTCGCGCCACGCGGGGAACGCCCGGGCCGCGGCCTGCACGGCCGCGTCGACGTCCTCGGTCGACGCGAAGCGCACGCGCTTCTGCTCGACGCCGAGCGCGGGGTTGTAGACGGGCCCGCTGCGGTCGGATGACCCGGCGACGGATGCCCCGTCGATCCAGTGTTCGACCATCGCGGTGGTGGCGCCCGATGCTTGGGATTCAGTCAGTGTCTGGCTCATGAGTCAGCCCTCTCCTTCGAGTGCGGTGCTCAATACTTCATCGTAGATCGCCATCGCGTCGGCGACCTCCTCAGCCGTGACCACGCACGGCGGCACCACGTGGATTCGGTTGTCCATCACGAACGGCAGCAGGCCGCGCCCGACGAGCGCGGACTTGATGCGCCCCATCGCGGCGGCCGGCAGCGGCTCGCGGGTTTTGCGGTCGGTGACGAGCTCGACGGCCCAGAACACGCCCTCGCCGCGCACCTCGCCGATGACCTCGTGCCGTTCGGCGAGGTCTTCGAGCGCGGGCCCGATCGACTCGGCGCCGATCTCGCGGGCGTGCTCGACGATGCCCTCGGACGCCATCGCGTCGACGGTCGCGACGATCGACGCCATCGCGAGCGGATGCCCCGAATAGGTCAGCCCGCCAGGGAACACGCGGTCGTCGAACGTGGCGGCGATCGGGTCGGAGATGACCACGCCGCCGACCGGCACGTACCCCGAGTTCACGCCCTTGGCGAAGGTGATGAGGTCGGGGCGGACGTCGTAGCCGTCGAAGGCGAACCACCGGCCGCTGCGGCCGAACCCGCACATCACCTCGTCGAGGATCAGCATGATCCCGTGCCGGTCGCAGAGCTCGCGCACCCCGGCGAGGTACCCGGGCGGCGGCACGAGCACCCCGGCCGTGCCGGGGATGGTCTCGAGCAGCACGGCCGCGATCGACGACGGCCCTTCGGCCTCGATGACGCGTCGCAGGTGGCGCAGGGCGCGCTCGGACTCCTCTTCGGGGCTCGACGCCCAGAACTCCGAGCGGTAGAGGTAGGGGCCGAAGAAGTGTACGTGCGCCCGCGCGAACTCGTTGGGCACGCGCCGCCAGTCACCCGTCGCGACGACCGCGGCGCCCGTGTTGCCGTGGTACGAGCGGTACGTCGACAGGATCTTGTCGCGACCCGTGTGCAGGCGCGCCATGCGGATCGCGTTCTCGTTCGCGTCGGCGCCGCCGTTGGTGAAGAACACCTTGTGGAATCCGGATGGCGCGCGCGCGACGATGCGCTTCGCGGCTTCGCCGCGCGCGAGATTCACCGTCGACGGCGCGATGGTCGTCAGCAGCTCGGCCTGTTCGCGGATCGCCTGGACGACCGCCGGATGCTGGTGTCCGATGTTGACGTTCACGAGCTGGCTCGAGAAGTCGAGGTACTCGCGCCCGGCGTGGTCCCAGACCCGGGTACCCCTGCCGCTCGCGACGGTGAGCGTCGAGAGCTGCGACTGCGCCGACCAGGAGTGGAAGACGTGGTCCTTGTCGAGCTCGCGCGCGAGTTCGTCGAGACCCTCGGTGAGGCTTTCGGTCATGGCTGCGCTGCCTTTCTGTGTGTCGTCGTGGGTTGAGGAGCGCCGCGCGAAGCGCGACGCGTCTCGAAATCCGACCCGGTGGCGATTGGGTTTCGAGACGCACCCTTCGGGTGCTCCTCAACCCGCTCGACTCCGTCTCGCGGTTTCGAGACGGCGCTGGCGCGCCTCCTCAACCCACGAGCGTTGTTTAGTTGCCGCCCTCTTGGAGTTCGACGTCGACGGGCGCGAAGTCCTCGCCTCTGACGTCGACCCCGTCGGCCTCCAGCGCCTCGAGCGCCTGGTCGACGTAGTCGTTCGTGAACGCCGACGCGGGCGGGTCGGTCGTGATGACCTGTGCCCCGTCTTGATTCTTCGTGGCGAGGGCCATCTCGACGGTGGCGTTCCACTGGTCCTCGTTGATGTGGCCGACGCCGCTCGTCGACGGCCAGATGAGCTTGTTGATCTCATTCGCCATCCAGAGCTGGTGGCTCGTGCCCAGCGTCGAGCCGGCTTCGGTCACCGCATCGGCGGCGGCCTGCGGGTCGTCGCGCTGGTCGATCCACCCGAGGATGGCGCCCTGGATGAGCTTCACCGCGGTGTCGGCGTACGCCTCGTCGGACTCGAGCCGCTCGGTGTTCGCCCAGATCGCGTCCTGGAGCATCGAGGTGCCGACCTCATTCCAGTCGATGACCGAGAAGTCCTCGGGCTGGTAGAGCTCGCCGGTCTCGGGGTTCACGGCCTCGAGCAGCTGCGCGTACTCGTTGTACGTCATCGCCTGGGCGGCATCGATCTCCTTGTTCAGCAGCGCGTTCATGTCGAAGTTCTGCTGCACGATCGTGTAGCCCGACGCGTTCGCCTCGGTGAGGCCCGCGAAGAGCTCCCACTCGTTGCCGAAGCCCCAGCTGCCGACCTGCTTGCCGGAGAGGTCGGCCGGCGTCTCGATGCCGCTGTCGGCCCACGAGACCTGCAGCGTGCCGCTGCGCTCGAAGATCTGCGCGATGTTCGTGATGTTCGCGCCGGCCTCGATCGACGCGAGTGCCTTCGGCACCCAGGCGATCGCGAAGTCGACGTCGCCCGCGGCCAGAACGTCTTGCGGCACGATGTCGACCGCGCCGGGGATGATCTCGACGTCGAGGCCGAGATCCTCCCAGTACCCGTTGGCCTTCGCGAGGTAGTAGCCGCCGAACTGGGCCTGCGTGAGCCACTGCAGCTGGAGGGTCACGGGCGTGAGCTCGCCGCCCCCGCCGTCTGTGGCCTCGCCCCGATCGGTGCCCCCGGCGGTGCACCCGGCGAGCGCGAGCGCGGTCGCGGCGGCTGCCGCCGCGAATGCGGCGATCCTGTTGCGCTTCATCTCTGCGTTCCTCTCTTGGTGGTGGTGCTGTGGTGCGGATCCGACCGGCTGGTGCCGGTGGCTGGGGCCGGCGCGGGCCTGGTCGACCGGCGCGGCGCGGTTCAGCGGTGTCGGGACGCGATCCTCTCGATCAGGCTCGTGAGTGCGAAGAACAGCAGGCCGAGCAGGATGGCGCCGACGACGAACGCCCAGGCTCGGGCATAGGCGCTGGATGCCGCGGCGGTCGTGATGGCCGAGCCGAGGCCCTGCCTCGGGCCGCCGAAGTACTCGGCGACGAGGGCGGAGATCACGGCGAGGGACGAGGCGATGCGCAGACCGGTGAAGAAGTGCGGCAGCGCCGAGGGGATGGTGACGAATCGGGTCTCCTGCGAGCGGGTCGCGGCGTAGGAGCGCATGAGGTCGCGGTGCACCGGGCGGACCTGCCGGAGTCCGCGCAGCGTGTTGAGGAACACGGGCACGAACGCGGCGAGGGAGGCGATGATGATGCGCGCCACCTCGGAGGTCGACCCGAACATCGTGTACAGCACGGGGGCGAGGGCCACGATCGGCACCACCGCGACCGCGGCGACGACCGGCGCCAGCATGCCGTCGATCGCACGGATGAGCGACGCGACGATCGCGAGCAGCACGCCGACGACCGCGCCGATGACGAGCCCGACGAGCGCGTTGAACCCGGTGACGAGCGTCGCCTCGAGCACTTGCGGCGCGTACTGCACGAGCTGGGTCCAGATCGCCGAGGGGCTCGCGAGCACGAACGGCGGGATGCCGAGCGAGACGACCACGAGTTCGGCGAGCAGCACGAGCACGATGAACAGCGCGACCGGCGGCAGCACGAGCCGGGCGAACCGTCGCAGCGGGCGGTCGCCGGTGCGACGGCGGCGGGGTTCCGACGTCGCGGGCGGAGTGAGCTGCGTCGCGATCGCGGTGTCGGGCAGCCCGGTCATCGCACATCCACTCCTCGCGGTGCGGCGGCAGCCGCCGCGGGCCCGTGGAGCGCCTCGCGCACCGCGGTGACGCCCTCGAAGAACGCGGCGTCCTCGCGGAGGTCTTCGCCGCGCTCGCCGGCCTCGCCGAGTCGCACGTCGATCTCTGCGGTGATGCGACCCGGACGCGGCGACATCACCACCACGCGGTCCGAGAGGTACACCGCCTCTGGGATCGAGTGGGTCACGAACACCACAGCCGCGCCGGTCTCCGCGCGGATGCGGAGCAGCTCGGTCTGCATGCGCTCGCGGGTCATCTCATCGAGCGCGCCGAACGGCTCGTCCATGAGCAGGAGTCTCGGCCGCTCGGCGAGCGAGCGGGCGATCGCCACGCGCTGCTGCATGCCGCCCGAGAGCTGGTCGGGGTAGTGCTTCGCGAAGTCGGCGAGGCCGACGAGGTCGAGCAGCTCCGCCACTCGGGCACGGCGATCGGCGGCCCCCATGCCGTGCAGCTGGAGCGGCAACTCGATGTTCGCCGCGACGCTGCGCCAGGGCAGCAGACCCGCCTGCTGGAACGCGATGCCGTACGCCTGCTCGACGCGAGCCTGCCGCGCCGTCTTGCCGAACACCCGGATGTCGCCCGCGGTCGGCTCGTCGAGATCGGCGATCAGCCGCAGCAGCGTGGACTTGCCGCAGCCTGACGGGCCGATGAGCGAGACGAATTCCCCCCCGTGCACCGTGAGCTCGATGCCGGTCAGGGCGGTGACGGTCGCGCCCTTCGCCCCCGGGAAGATGCGCTCGACCTCGCGGACGACCACGGCCTCGGTCGCATCGGCGACCTGCGTCGGCTCGGGGGCGGCAGCGGTCGGCTGGGGCGCGGGGTTGCTCATGCGACGGTCTCCTGACGGCGGAACGGGCTGAGGAAGGCGGCGAGGAGGGCGACGAAGCCGGCGGCGACGAGGCCGAGCAGTACGGCGCCGAGGATCGGTGCCCACGGCTTGGCCGGGTCGCTCGATGCGGCGACCGCGGTCTCGAGGATGAGCCGGCCGATGCCGCCCGTGAACCCGACCGAGATCTCGGCGACGACCGTGCCGACGACGGCATTCGCGGCGGCGAGCCGCAGGGCGGGGATGAGGAACGGGACGCTCGCCGGCAATCGGAGGCGGAACAGCGTGGGCCACCATCCCGCCGCGTAACTGCGCATGAGGTCGAGGTGCGCGGCGTCGGGGCTCTGCAGGCCCCGCAGCGCGCCGACTGCGACCGGGAAGAACGCGAGGTAGCTCGCGATGACCACGACCGACATCCAGCTCTCCCACGAGAACGCGCCGAACTCGAGCCGGGAGCCCCAATTGCGGATGAGGGGTGCGAGTGCGATGAGCGGCACGGTCTGGCTGAGGATCACGAACGGCAGCACGGCCCGCTCGGCGATGCGGAACCCGAGCATGAGCAGCGCGAGCCCGAATCCCACGATGACGCCGACCAGCCACCCGAGCGCGGCGACGCCGAGGCTGACGAGCGCAGCGAGGAGCACGACCGCCCCGAGCGGCAGCGCACCCGGCGCGCGGGTCACGGGCTCGGCGGCACGCGTGAACATCTCCCAGGCGTGGGGCATGGCCTGATCGCTCGTGCGCGGCAGCAGCCGGATGCCGCTGCCGGTCACTCCCTCTTGCGCACCGATCAGCCAACCGTCGGCCGGACCGACGAGCTTGTACAACTCCCACACCGCGGCGAGCGCGATCAGGCCGAGCGCACCCCAGAGCACGACGCGCCAGCGGCGCGCTCGCCGGATCGCCGGAGTCGTCGTCGTCATGCCTTTGCTCTGATGTGCGCGGTCATCGCGGGGATCACCGTCTCGCCGTACACGCGGAGCGTCTCCTCCTTGTTGTCGTGCTGCAGGTAGCCGGCGAACTGGTCGACGCCGAGCTCTGCGAGCTGCTTGAGCTTGTCGAGGTGCTGGTCGGCCGTGCCGAGCAGGCAGAACCGGTCGACGATCTCGTCGGGCACGAACTGGGTGTGCACGTTGCCCGCACGCCCGTGCTCGTTGTAGTCGTAGCCCTCGCGTCCCTTGATGTAGTCGGTGAGCGCGTCGGGCACCGTGCCGTGCATGCCGTACTTCGCGACGATGTCGGCGACGTGATTGCCGACCATGCCGCCGAACCAGCGGCACTGGTCGCGCATGTGCGCCCAGTCGTCGCCGATGTAGAACGGTGCCGCCACGCAGAACTTCACCGACATCGGGTCGCGGCCGGCCGCCTCAGCGGCATCGCGCACCGACTTGATCATCCAGGCTGCGATGTCGACGTCGGCGAGCTGCAGGATGAAGCCGTCGCCCACCTCCCCCGCGAGCTTGAGCGCCATCGGCCCGTACGCCGCCACCCACACCTCGAGTTCCGAGCCGCGACTCCAGGGGAACTGGATCGTCGACCCCTTGTACTCGACCGGCCGCGAATTGCCGAGCTCACGGATGACGTGGATCGACTCGCGCAGCTCGGCGATGGTCACCGGCTTGCCGTTCGTGACGCGCACGGCCGAGTCGCCTCGGCCGATGCCGCACACGGTGCGGTTCCCGAACATCTCGTTGAGCGTCGCGAACACCGAGGCCGTGACCGTCCAGTCGCGGGTCGCGGGGTTGGTTACGAACGGGCCGACCTTGATGCGCTGGGTTTGCGCGAGGATCTGGCTGTAGATCACGTACGGCTCCTGCCAGAGCAGGTGCGAGTCGAACGTCCACACGTGCGTGAAGCCGTGCGTCTCCGCGAGCTTCGCGAGCTGGATGGTGCGCGACGCCGGCGGGTTGGTCTGCAGGACCGCTCCGAATTCCATCCGTTCCTCCGATCCCTAGAGCAGGTACTGGCTGAGGCCGCGCTTGAGGAACTGCCCGTCGCCCTTGGCGCCGAGGTACTCGTCGCCGTCGACGACGACCTTGCCGCGCGAGAGCACGGTGTCGACGTGGCCGTCGATCTCGTAGCCCTCATAGGCCGAGTAGTCCATGTTCATGTGGTGCGTCTTGTCGATGCCGATCGAGGTGTGCCCGTTCGGGTCGTAGACGACGATGTCGGCGTCGGCTCCGGGTTGGATGACGCCCTTTCGGCCGGCGAGCCCGAACATGCGCGCTGGCGTCGTGCTCGTGAGCTCGACCCACCGTTCGAGGGTGATCTCGCCGGTGACGACGCCCTGGTACATGAGGTCCATGCGGTGTTCGATGCCGCCGATGCCGTTCGGGATCTTGCGGAAGTCGGACAAGCCAAGGTCCTTCTGGTCCTTCATGCAGAACGGGCAGTGGTCGGTCGAGACCATCTGCAGGTCGTTCGTGCGCAGCGCCTGCCACATGGCGTGCTGGTGGCCGTCGGCTCGCGAACGCAGGGGCGTCGAGCACACCCACTTCGCGCCCTCGAAGGCACCCCACTGGTCGCTGGATGCACCGAGCTGGTCCTCGAGCGACAGGTAGAGGTATTGCGGGCAGGTCTCGCCGAAGACGTTCCAGCCCTTGTCGCGCGCGGTCGCGAGCTGTTCGACGGCCTGCTTCGCGCTCACGTGCACGACGTACAACGGGGCATCCGCCACCTTCGCGAGCATGATCGCGCGGTGCGTGGCCTCCTCCTCCATCTCCCAGGCGCGGGCGATGCCGTGATAGTACGGATCTGTCTTGCCCTGGTCGACGAGCTGCTGCGCGAGCACGTCGATCGCGGGGCCGTTCTCTGCGTGCATCATCGTGAGCATGCCCGTGTCACGCGAGACCTGCATGGCCTTGAGGACTTGCGCGTCATCGGAGTAGAAGACGCCGGGGTACGCCATGAACAACTTGAAGCTCGAGACGCCCTCGTCAGGCAGCCGGCGCATCGCGGCGAGCGAGGCGTCGTTCACGTCGCCCACGATCTGGTGGAAGCCGTAGTCGATCGCGCAGTTGCCGGCCGCCTTCTCGTGCCACGCCGCCAGCCCGTCTTCGACGCGCTGGCCGTAGGTCTGCACGGCGAAGTCGATGATCGACGTCGTGCCGCCGTGCGCTGCGGCCCGGGTTCCGGTCTCGAAGGTGTCGGATGCCTCGGTGCCGCCGAACGGCAACTGCATGTGCGTGTGCGCGTCGATGCCGCCGGGGATGACGTACTTTCCGCTCGCGTCGATGACGCGGTCGACGGATGCCGCGACATCGGTTCCGAGCAGGTTGCTGCCCGGTTCGAGCACGGCACGGATGGTCTCGCCGTCGATGAGCACGTCGGCGGGCGCGCGGCCGGTGGCGCTGACGACGGTGCCGCCGGTGATGAGGGTCGTGGTCACTGCTGCTCCATTCTCTTCGTCGATCGAGTAGGGCCGCCAGGCCCGTATCGAGATCACTGCACTGGGTCTCGATACGCGCTTCGCGCTACTCGACCGGCGTCACGGCTTCGGGATCGAGGTGTACGACTCGGGCCGGCGGTCTCGGTAGAACTGCCAGGCGTTGCGCACGTCGCGGACCATGTCGAGGTCGAGGTCGCGAACGACGACCTCTTCGTGCTCTCCCGAGCCGTAGTCGCCGACGATGTTGCCCTGCGGGTCGACGAACTGGCTCATGCCGTAGAAGTTCACGGCCAGCTCGCCGTACTCGTTGTCTTCGAGGCCCACCCTGTTCGCCGCACCGATGAAGTAGCCGTTGGCCGCCGCGGCGGCGGGCTGCTCGATCTCCCAGAGCCGGTTCGAGAGGCCCGGCTTCGTCGCGTTGGGGTTGAACACGATCTGGGCGCCGTTGAGGCCGAGCTCGCGCCATCCCTCGGGGAAGTGCCGGTCGTAGCAGATGTACACGCCGATCGGGCCGACCGCGGTGTTGAACACCGGGTAGCCGAGGTTGCCGGGGCGGAAGTAGAACTTCTCCCAGAACTTGTCGAGGTTCGGGATGTGGTGCTTGCGGTACGACCCGAGGATCGTGCCGTCGGAGTCGACCACCACCGCGGTGTTGTAGTAGACGCCCGGCTGCTCCTCTTCGTAGATCGGCAGCACCATGACCATGCCGAGCTCCTTCGCGAGCGCCGCGAAGCGCTGCACGATCGGGCCGTCGGCCGGCTCCGCGTAGTCGTAGTACTTCACGTCTTCGGTGATGCCGAAGTACGGGCCGTAGAAGAGCTCCTGGAAGCAGATCACCTCGGCGCCCTGCGCCTTCGCATCGCGGGCGAACTGCTCGTGCTTGTCGAGCATCGACTGCTTGTCGCCGGTCCAGGTCGTCTGCGTGATGGCCGCTCTGACGATCGTCATGTTGCCTCCTGAGTCGGTCGGCGCCGTTGCCGTCCGTCGGTAGGTGCGAGGTTCTGCCTACCGGGCGGTGGTACAACGCCGAGTGGTGGTGCCGATGGATGCTGCCCGACGGGCCTCGCGACCCGTTCTGTTATTGTTCGGCGTGAACATTTCCTTTATGTTTCACCTTGTGACGTGGTGGTTAATCATCCTGTCGCCTGCGGCGTAAGGAGGCAATGGTGCGATCGAGTATTCGCATGGATGTCTCGAGCCTCACGTCGCTCGCGCCCTTCAGCGACACGACGCCGAAGGGAATCGCCGGCGATCTCGCCCGGCTGGTGACGAGCGGCGAGCTCGAGGCCGGCGCCCGCCTGCCCACGGTGCGCGAGCTCGCGACCGAGCTGGGCGTGAGCCCGGCCACCGTCAGCCAGGCCTGGCAGGCGCTCGCCCGCGCCGGTCTGATCGAATCGCGCGGCCGTGCGGGCAGCTTCGTGCGCGAGGCATCCGCCGGTCGTCTCGCACTGCGCATGCGCGGCATGGCCGCACCCGACGACCCGGTGCGCCTCGACCTCTCGCGCGGCACCCCCGACCCGCTGCTGCTGCCCGCGCTCGCGCCCGCCCTCTCGCGCGTCTCGGCCCGCGCCGAGACCGGCAGCTACCAGTCGGTGCCGGTGATCCCCGGGCTCGCGAGCGTCCTCGCCGATTCGTGGCCGTCGGCGGCGGAGCGCATCATGGTCGTCGACGGCGCGCTCGACGCACTCTCGCGCACGCTCGAACAGGTCGTGCGCTTCGGCGACCGGGTCGTGGTGGAGCATCCCGGGTTCCCGCCGTTCCTCGACCTGCTCGACGTGCTCGGCACCGTCGCCGTGCCGGTCGCACTCGACGACCAGGGCATGGTTCCCGACGCGCTCGCGGTCGCGTTGCGCAGCCGGCCGGTTGCGGCGCTCGTGCAGCCACGGGCCCAGAACCCCACTGGAGCGTCGATGACGACCGACCGTGCCGAGGCGCTCGCGCGGGTCATCCGCTCCGACCAGCACGGCGACGCGCTCATCGTGATCGAAGACGACCACTCGGGCATGATCTCGACCGAGGGCGACGTGACGCTCGGAACCTGGTTGCCTGCGCAGGTCGTGCACGTGCGCAGCTTCTCGAAATCGCACGGCCCAGACCTCAGGATCGCCGCGCTCGGCGGGCCGCGCGAGCTCATCGACCGCATCACCGCGCGTCGCATGCTCGGACCGGGGTGGACGTCGCGCATGCTGCAGACGATCCTGCTCGACCTGCTCACCGACGGGTCGTCGCTCGACGCCGTCGCCGAGGCGCGCCGGCAGTACTTCTCGCGGCAGCGGGCCCTCGGCGATGCGCTGCGGGTGCGGGGGGTGACGGTTGCGCCGGCAGACGGGGTCAACCTGTGGATGCCGGTCGTGAGCGAGCGGTCGGCCCTCGTGCAGCTCGCAGCGGCGGGCATCCGGGTGGCGGCGGGATCGCCGTTCCTCGCGGCGGCCAACGGCGCCGACACGGTCGGCAGCGGCGCGCGGGCCCGGGCTCGGCGCGAGTACGTGCGCGTGACCGTCGGCATGGTGCGCGACGGGGTCGACGAGGTCGCCGACGCCCTCGCGACGGCGGCGCAGCATGTGGTGGCGGGGGGCTACTGAACCGAAACGCCCGCGTCGGCGACGCGGGAAGGTGGCGCGTGGACGAAAACGGCCGGCGTCATGCCGAAGGGTTCACCGCCGTTCACCGCCGGGGCGCGTCCGGAGGGCCGACGCCGTCGAACTCACGTCGTAGATACTTCGGAGCCTGGATGCGCCACGCCTCGGTCACCAGCTCAACGAGGTGGCCGTCGTCGATGGCGGCCATACGGAACGCGACCTTCGGCTCGCTCCAGCTCGTCGTGGTGCGCAGGAACACCTCAGGTGCCATCTCGATGAGTGCGAGTGCGTCGATGCGCTCGGCGACCTTCACCCCGACGACGAGCTCGTCGGCGATCACTTCGCGCATGTCGGCGGGGATGCTCGGCTAGGGATGGCACTCCCACGCGTACAGCTTGCCCCGGACGAACCACGCGGCGCCGCCCATCGTCGCGCGCTCCTCACTGCCGAGCAGCCCATCGGCGGTGCGGCGCAGGTCGTCGAGGGTGGCCATGCGGCGAGCCTATGCCGCACCACCGACCGCCGGCGCGTGCGTCGAGGCCCATGGTCACCGACGACTGGACTCCATGCGTGTCGAACGCATCGGCCCGAACCGCTGGCGTCGGTCGGAGGTGGATGGAATGGTGGTGACAGGAGCGCGAGGGAGTTGTCATGTGCGGAAGGTTCGTCGTCTCGCAGAAGGTCACCGATCTGACCGACGTGTTCGACGCCGAGAACGACTACGAGGACTGGGAGCCTCGCTTCAGCCTCGCGCCGACCGACACGGTTCCGATCGTGCGCGAACGACCCGACTCGAAGACCGGCGAGTTCGTGCGTCGCGTCGAGCCGGCCGTGTGGAACTTCCACCCGGCGTTCATGCGCGACTCGAAGCGGCCGCAGTTCAACAGCCGCATCGAGACCGTCGCCACGAACGGTTTGTGGAAGGGCGCATTCGCGTCAGGTCGGTGCATCGTGCCGATGCACGGGTACTACGAATGGACCGGTGAACCCGGCCACAAGCAGGCGCATTTCCTGCGTGGGCCCGACGAGCTGCTCGCGGCGGCCGGCATCTCCACGGCGCGCAAGCTCGACGACGGCACTTGGGAGGTCTCGACGTCGATCATCACCCGCGAGGCGCGCGACGCGAGTGGAGAGATCCACGATCGCATGCCGGTCTACCTGCCGCTCGACGCGGTCGACCGCTACCTCGACGCCGCGAAGCTCGACGCGGGCGGCATGCAGGCCATGGTCGACTTCCTGATCGAGGCATCCGACAAAGTCGCCCCCACGATCACCGAGTACGAGGTCGACCCGCGCGTGAACAACCAGCGACGCATCGACCCGACCGACCCGACCCTCATCGAGCCCCTCGAGGGAAGCGAGATCTGATCCCCGTCGGGAGCGCCGGCGTCGAGAATCCGGTCACGCTCGAGAGATGGGCCATCCGCTCGGCTCGACGGTGACCGCATGACATCACCGCGGGTCTACACATCCCCGCCTCAGGAACGCCGCTGGGTGAGACGCACGTGCACGGAGTCGCCGGCCCGCTTACGGATGACCCGACGCACGGCCGCTGTGACGGCGAGCTTGTGCCGGCCGTCGCCGAGCGCCATGAAGGAGCCGGTGAACGGCTCACCGTCGACCTCGCCCGACACCTTCACCAGACCATGGGTGCCGAAGAACTCGGGTGAGTCCGGCCAGATCACGTAGGTCCAGCCGCCCGCAGCCGGGCTCCTCTCGAGTACGGCGTCGAACGATGCGTCGATCATCCCGACTCCGGCGCCTGCGCTCCGCGGCCTCGTCACGGTGGTCATGATGCCTCGTTCTGGTGGGGTTCCACCAGTGAGTCGGATCCGGAACGGCGATCTCGACCGGGGGTTGGCCCCAGGTGACGGGTCCGTTCAGCTCACGAGGTACGGATGACGACCTCGGGTGATGCGTCGCTCACTTCCTCCGGCGACGGTCCAGCGTCTCACGGAGGAGGACGGTGTGCTCATCGGGTCGTTTGATCGGCCGCTCGAGCATGCGCGCGAGCGGCGAAACCGCGACGAGCACGAGTCCCAGAGTGAGCAGGATCTGCGCGAGGAGATCGGCGGCCCTCAGCGCGATGAATGGAGGCATCCCATCGGGACCGATCATTCCGTTCGCGAGCTCTGTCGCGAACAAGGACGCGACGACGCCGAGGCATGCGAGCACGAGTCCGGCAACGAACATCTGCAGAGAACTGAGCTTGGGCGCCACGATTCCCTCTCGGTCTGGGTCTCCCTGAGAATAGCCGAGCCGCCACCGCCGTAGACGACCGTCGGGCGAGTACCGACAACGTTCTGGAACGAGCGGGCCGCGTGGGCGTGCCACGGCCTCCGAAGCTCCGGACCATGCGGCGAGCCCACCGGGCGCCAAGGATCCCTCCGTGCCACCAATATGCTCGCGCACATGGAATCACCGGCGTGTTGATGATCGTGCTCATCTACCTGGTGCCGATCGCGATCGGTTGCCTTCTCCTCTACCTGGTCGTCCGGACAGCTGTGCTGAGCGCACTCCGAGCACACGAGCGGGAGCGACAGCCGAACGAGACCGTATAGAGCACGCCCACGTGCCGGAGGCCGAGGTCGGTGAAGAACGCGATCGCTGCTGCGGGGTCACGAACGGCGATGCCAATGTTCTCCGAGTCTGATGGCCGTGCGTTGCATGCCACCGAGCGGAGGCGATCGTCGGCCGCTCGCGGCAGACTGGGCATGTGAGCCAAGGCAGTCGCGCATGGGTGCTGCACGTCGACCTCGACCAGTTCATCGCTGCGGTCGAGGTGCTGCGGCGTCCCGAGCTCGTGGGCAAGCCGGTGATCGTCGGCGGCCGCGGCGATCCGACCGAGCGTGCCGTGGTCTCCACGGCCTCCTACGAGGCGCGCGAGTTCGGCGTCGGGTCGGGCATGCCGTTGCGCATCGCAGCCCGCAGGGCGCCCGACGCGATCATCCTCCCCGTCGACCACGAGGCCTACAACGAGGCATCCGCCGAGGTCATGGCGACCCTCCGCGCGCAGCCTGGCGCGGTCGTACAGGTGCTCGGGTGGGACGAGGCGTTCGTCGGCGTGCAGACCGACGACCCCGAGGCATACGCTCACGCGCTGCAGCGGGCCGTCCTCGAGCGCACCCGGCTGCACTGCAGCGTCGGTATCGGCGACACCCTCGTGCGAGCGAAGGTCGCCACGGGCTTCGGCAAGCCGCAGGGAGTGTTCCGGCTCACGGCCGAGAACTGGCTCCGTGTCATGGGCGCCCGGCCGACCGTCGACCTGTGGGGCGTCGGCTCGAAGATCTCGCGGCGCCTCGCCGCGATCGGCATCTCGACGGTGGCCCAGCTGGCCGCCGCAGACCCCGACGCTGACGGCCTCGTCGCCGAGTTCGGCCCGCGGATGGGCCCCTGGTTCGCGCAGCTCGGCCGGGGCGACGGCGCCCGGGTCGTCGACGACGCCCCGTGGGTGGCCCGCGGCCACAGCCGCGAGACGACGTACCAGCACGATCTGACCGGGGCGTCGCAGATCGATGAGGCGATTCGTGAACTGACCGCCCAAGTGCTCGCGGATGTCGCCGCCGAAGGTCGCCCCGTCGTCGGGCTCGCGCTCAAGGTGCGGTACGCGCCGTTCATCACCAAGACGTTCACGAAGAAGGTGCCCGAGACGTTCGACCGCGCGGAGGTGCTGGCGCGGGTGATGGAACTCGTCGAGCGCATCGAACCCGACCGACCGGTGCGCCTCCTCGGGTTGCGGGCCGAGATGCGCATGCCCGAGGAGGCTCGCGACGGGCACACGCCGACGCGCAGCGGGTGGTGAGCGGACCTACCTCCGGGGTAGCCGGCTGGAGCCCTTCACGAACGCACGGCCTGTGATCAGACTTGCACTCCGGTGAGTATCTCGGAGACCTCGACAGCACTGACATCGTACGGCGATTGCTTGGTTGTCACTTCGGATGAGACGCCTTGCACGCCCTTGAATGCGCCCGAAGCGACGACTACGGCAGCATCCCCATTTTGAACGACCTGCACCCCTGGCAGGCCCTTGAGCAGATCCGCGACGCGCACTGCCTTGACTCCGGGGTATCCAGGGACCGACAGTTCAGTCTTTCCCGACACTTGCAACCGCATGCGCCATCCCGGCGAGTACTCGGCCATGGTGACAATCACAGACGCCACAACCCGGGTGTGCGGTGGAACCGGTACCTGTGCGGAGTAGCTCCAGTTCTGAGACACCGTCGTCGTCCACTCTTGAGTCGACCCGACATTCAATTCGGCGCTCGCTTCGACCTTTCCGTCCGCGACGAATGGCACGCCTACCTTGAAGGTCGTCTTCGCGCCGATCTTCAGCCCCTCCTGCAGTGACCACTTGAACGAACTTGTGGTGCTCTTGCTGTCGGAGAAGGTCTGAGTCGCCTGCGCGTCAGTGCCATTGCTGAAGGTGGAACTCGCAATCAGGTGCGGGGTGTGGGCGGCCTCGACCTTGTCGTACGTGAACTCAAGCATCTCGACGACGACACTGTCATTGTTGACGACGTAGTTCGGATTGCGCTTGTGAAACTGCTGATACCAAAAGTCAGCGATTACCTGGTCAACGTCGAGCACACTCATCGGAAGCCCCCCGCTTCACTATTTGTCGGGCTTCGATGCTGAAACCCGCTTGTAGTGTGACCCAACATTTCCCTCTTGTGCAAGAGAGTCCAAGACATCAGAACCGAATGAGGCCCTCAGGCGCGCGCGCCGTTCGGCACCTTCATGTAGCGGTCGGGGGTGATCGTGAGCTCGGCCTGCCCGCCGGTCATCGAGCGCAGGTCGAGCACGTAGCGGGCGAGCTCGGCCTCGGGCACGCTCGCCACGACGCGAGCCCGGCCGTCGTCGGCCGTCTCGGTCGCGCTCACCCGCCCGCGACGGCCCGACAGGTCGGTGAGCACGGTGCCCTGCAACTCTGCCGGCACCGTGACCGTGACGATCGACACCGGCTCGAGCATGACCGTGCCGGCCTCGGCCAACGCTGCCTTCACCCCGATCGACGCGGCCGTGCGGAACGCCATCTCCGACGAATCCACCGAGTGCGACTTGCCGTCGTACAGCTCGACGCGCACGTCGACGACGGGATGTCCCTGCGGACCGCCGCCCGCGAGGGCATCGCGGGCGCCCTTCTCGACTGCCGGGATGTAGGTGCGTGGAACCGAGCCGCCGACGACCTTGTCGACGAACTCGAACCCGCCCCCGGGGGGCAGGGGCGAGACGCGCAACTGCACCACCGCGAACTGCCCGTGCCCGCCGGACTGCTTCTTGAGCTTGCCCTCGACGTCGGCGCTGCCGGCGATCGTCTCGCGGTACGCCACGGGTGCGGGCGCGGTGGTGACGTGCACGCCGAAGACGCGGGCGAGCCGTTCGACGGCGACCTCGACGTGCATGTCGCCGAGGCCGCGCAGGATGGTCTGGTCGGCCGCACGGTCGATGATGAGGGTCGGGTCCTCGGCGACGAGCCGCCCGAGCGCCGTCGACATCTTCTCGTCGTCGGACTGCGTCGCGGGCGTGAGGCTCACTGCGAACACGGCGGGGCGCGTCGGTAACGGGGCGGGGCGGGCGGTTCCTGTCGGGCGCGACCAGAGCAGCGTGCCCGACGGCGACCCGGTCAGCTTGGCGACCGCGCCGACCTCACCGGCGCGCAGCGCCCCGACCTGCAGGTGCTCGGCCCCGCGCAGCTGGAAGAGGCCGTGGATGCGCTCGTCGGCCCCGGTGGTGGCGTTGTGCAGCCGATCACTCGGGCGCAGCACGCCCGAGAGCACCTTGAGCATCGAGACCTGTCCGACGAACGGGTCGGCGACCGTGCGGAAGACGTGCACGAGCGGTTCGCCGTCTGGGTTCGGGGCGACGCGCAGCTCGGCGCCACCCACGGTCGAGGCCGCGCCGGTGCCGCCACCGCCGGTCCCGGCATCCGTGTCGTTCTTGCTCTTCCCGGCCCCACCGACGACGATGCGCGCCTCGCGCTCGAGCGACGACGGCGACAGCTCGCAGATCAGGTCGAGCACGCGGTCGACGCCCGTGCCGGTCAGCCCCGAGCACACGACGACCGGCACGGCGCCGCCCGACGCGACCTCCCTGGCCAAGGTGCGCTCGAGCTCGGCCGGCGACGGCTCGTTGCCCTCGAGGTAGGCCTCGAGCTGCTCATCGTCGTGCGAGACGATCTCTTCGGTCACGTCGAGGTGCATGCGGTGCTCTTCGGCCTCGGCATCGGCGGGCATCGGCGCTTCGTGATGGCTCCCGTCGGCGTCGTATTCGAGCGCCTGCTCACTGAGCACGTCGGCGATGCCGTGGAAGTCCTGCTCCTCACCGAGCGGCAGCTCGAGCGGCCAGAGCTGCTCGCCGAACGCCGCCCTCAGCTCGCCGAGCACGCGATGGAAGTCGGCGCGCGCCTTGTCCTCCTGCGTGATCACCACGATGCGCGGCACACCGGCCGCCCCCGCGGCGGTCCAGACGAACCTCGTGCCCGCCGTGACGCCGTCGACCGCGCTCACGACCACCACCGCGACATCCGACACCGCCAGCGCGACGTCGACGGAGCCGACGAAGTCCGACCGGCCCGGCGTGTCGGCGAGCGTGAGCGTGCACTCGCCGATGTCGCCCGGGGGCGACCAGGTGAGGTGGGCGAGCGAGAGCCCGAGGGTCGTTCCCCGGGCGATCTCTTCGGGCTCGTGGTCGCAGACCGTCGTGCCCTGCTCGACGCTGCCCGCCCTCGGGATGGCGCCGGCGCGGTGCAGCAGCGCTTCGGCGAGCGTGGTCTTGCCCGCCCCGGCCGCGCCCACGAGGGCGACCGTGCGGTGGGTCGAGGTGGGTACCGAGTTCATGGGGCCTCCCGCGCCGGTGCGGATCCGTTCATCCATCGTGTACCTGTTGCGGCTCGAACACCAGAGCGAGCGGATGCCCCGGCACGCGCCGCGCATCCACTGAGCGCTCAGCGGCGGTCTCAGTGCTCGATGAGCCGGCTCAGGAACCAGTCGCGCGCGACCTCGGCCACGTGCTCGAGCGCCCCCGCCTCCTCGAAGAGGTGAGTCGCGCCGGGCACCACGGTTAGTTCGACCGGACAGCGCAGCTGCGCGAGCGCGACGCGGTTGAGTTCGAGCACCTGCCGGTCGGCGCCGCCGACGATGAGCAGCGTGGGCGCCGTGACGAGTTCGAGGCGGTGACCGGCCAGGTCGGGGCGTCCGCCGCGAGAGACGACCGCGCCGATGCCGGCGCCCGGTTCCGCGGCTGCCCACAGCGCTGCTCCGGCACCCGTGCTCGCGCCGAAGAATCCGACCGGGAGTTCGGCGGCCTCGGGGCGGGTGCGCAGCCAGCGCACCGCGGAGACGAGTCGGCGTCCGAGGAGCGGGATGTCGAAGACGTTCGCACGATCCAGCTCCTCGGCCGGGAGGAGCAGGTCGAGCAGCAGCGTGCCGATTCGCACGTCATGCAACATGTCGGCGACATACCGGTTGCGGCGACTGTGCCGACTGCTGCCGCTGCCGTGGGCGAACACGACGAACGCGCGGGTCTGCGCCGGCACGTGCAGGGTCGCGCCGAGGTGGATGCCCTCGTGCGGCACCTCGACCTCCGACGCCTTCGCTGCCCGTTCGGTGGCCACGCTTCAATGCTCCCGCGCCGGATGCCGCAGGGGAAGGGTTCTGGCATCGGATGCTGCATGCCGGGAACGAGCGCCCGCAGTCGGGTTTCCCCAAGGCAAGCGCCCAACCTTCTGATGTAGACGCCCATTCGACGGTGACGTCCTCTTCGACGGCATACGGATGTCCGGGCCGCGGCTGTCACCTGGTGGTGACTTGTCCTCCACAGGTGGACTTCGCGCCGAGTTTTCCACAGGCTGTTTCCGCCGATCAGCGCTCATTTCTGTCGCGGCCCGAATGTCAGTGGGTGGGTACAGAATCGAAGCATGGAACACCCGCCGCCCCCACTCGCCGTGCTCGAGCGCGACCTCGACGCGCTGCGGGCTGCGTGGGCCGGCAGCCAGCCCGCGTTCGGCGGCGCCGCCGGCGGGCTGCAGGTACAGGTCGAGCAGATGAGCGACGCCGGGCTCGTACAGGTCACCGAGCTGATCGCGAGGGCCCGCCGTGACGCCGACGCCCTCATGGCCCGGGTCGCCGCCGAGATCGCCCGCCGTTCCGACCGTGAGTTCGGTGAGGTCGGGCTCGCAAAGGCGCAGGGGTTCCACAACCCGGTGCGGTTGATCGCGGCGACCACCGGTGCATCCCGGGGCGACGCGGCGAAGCTGATCGCAGTCGGCGTTGCGACCGCCGAACGGGCCTCGTTCACCGGCGGCCGTCTGCCATCGAAGCACCCGCACGTCGCCGACGCCCTCGAACGCGCCGCGATCAGCGTCGACGCAGCCTCCGCGATCACGTCCATGCTCGACCGGGTCGCGCTGCGTGCCGACCCCGAGCACGCACGGCTGACCGAGGCCGCACTGGTCTGCCTCGCCTCGCAGGTGCCGCTCGAGACCCTGCAGCGCGGGGTGCGTGAGGCCGAGGCCCGCCTCGACGCCGACGGCGTCGAACCCCGCGACGAGCTGCTCCGCCAAGAACGTTCCCTCACGATCCGCGAACAGGGCAACGGCATGGTGCACCTGCACGCCCGCCTCGACCCCGAAACCGCCGCGCCCATCAAAGCCGCGATCGAAGCGCTCGTCACCGACGTGCTGCGTCGCCGCGACCCCTCCGGTGAGCGTGACAGCGGACGCGACGGTGCCGGTGCCGATCCCGACAACCCGGCCGGGCCAATTGTCGAAGACCTGCGCACCATCCCGCAGATCCAAGCCGACGCGCTCGCGATGCTCGCGCAGCACACCCTCGGCTGCCGCACCACCCTGCCGCCCCTGGCCAAGACCACCGTCATCGTCCGCATGAACCTCGACGCCCTGATCGACGGGCTCGGGCACGCGAGCATCGACGGGCTCGACCAGTCCATCCCGGCGAGCACGGCCCGCCGGATGGCCGCCGACGCCGAACTCATCCCCGCCGTCCTCGGCGGCGACAGCCTCCCCCTCGATCTCGGTCGCGGCGCCCGCTACTTCACCAGAGCGCAACGCCTCGCCCTCACCGAGCGCGACGGCGGTTGTGCCTCATGCAACCAGAACATCGGCTACGTCGACGCCCACCACATCCGCTGGTGGCACCGCGACACCGGGCCCACCGACCTCAGCAACGGGGTCATGCTCTGCTCGTTCTGCCACCACCGAATACACCGCGAAGGCTGGCAGATCCAGGCCGGCCCAACCAAGGTCTGGTTCATCCCACCTCCACACGTCGATCCCGCCCGAACGCCACGACTCGGCGGGAGGGCCCGATTCGCCCTGCCCGACACGGCGACCGCCGCGTAGGCGCCGAGAGCCGCGACGGGGATGGTGCCGAGGTGGCGGCGGAAACAGGCCCTGTTCAGACTCGACTTCGTGAGAGAGGATGTCGCCGCTCGTTGGCCCGGCGCTCGCATGCCTCGTTGGAAGTCGAAGCGACGCCGGTAGCGTGGCAGGGTGCAGATCACGGTGCTCGCGGGCGGTGTCGGGGGCGCGCGCTTCGTGCGCGGCGTACGCGAAGAGGTGCGACGGCGATGGCCCGACGGAGGTGGCAGGAGTGAGGCATCCTTTCGACGGGCTCAGGACAGCGCCGTCACGGTCGTCGTGAACACCGGCGACGACCTCTGGCTCGCGGGCGTGCGCCTGATGCCCGACTTCGACTCGCTGCTCTACTCGCTCGCCGGGGTGAACGATGCCGAGCGGGGCTGGGGCCGGGCCGGGGAGACCGAGCGTGTCGCCGCCGAGCTGCGCGAATGGGGCGTCGGCTGGCCGTGGTTCACACTCGGCGACCTCGACCTCGGCACCCACCTCGCCCGCACCTCGTGGCTGCGCGAGGGCCTCACCCCGTCGCAGGTCGGCGAGCGCCTGCAGCGTCGTTGGCCGCTCGGCGTCCGGCTGATCCCCGCGACCGACAGCGAGGTCGACACGCACGTGCTCGTCGCCGACCCCGACGCGCCGGGTGGCCGGCGCGAGCTGCACTTCCAGGAGTGGTGGACGCGGCATCGGGCGACGCTCCCCGCACTCGCATTCGAGCAGCGGAACATCGACGATGCCTGCCCGGCACCCGGCGTCGTCGAAGCGATCGCCACTGCCGACCTCGTGCTGTTCGCACCGTCGAACCCGGTCGTCTCGATCGGCACGATCCTCTCGATCCCGGGCATCCGCGATGCCCTCGCCGAGACCCGCGCACCGGTCGTCGGCGTCTCACCCATCATCGCCGGCAAGGTCGTCCGCGGCATGGCCGACGCGTGCCTTCCGGTGATCGGCGTCGAGACGAGCGCCGAGGCGGTCGGGCGCCACTACGGCGCGCGCGCGTCGGGCGGCCTGCTCGACGGGTGGCTCGTCGACGAGACGGATGCCCCGGCGGTGGCGTCGCTCGAAGGGGCCGGCCTCGTCGCGAGATCCGTGCCGCTCTGGATGCGCGATCTCGAGACGTCGGCCGCCCTCGCGGGCGCCGCCATCGACCTCGGCGCGGCGCTCAGGCCAGCCGGTTCCTAGGCGACTCAGCGCGATGCCGCGATGTCGTGCACCCGGGCTCGCCCTCACCCGCCGCGACGGGTCTACGATGGAGACGACCGCCGGTCTGGATCTGACCGGTGTGAGTGGCCCGGGATTGGGTCGCGAGTCGCCGACACCGTCGGAATGTCACTTGCACACCGTCCCGGAGGTTCCATGCCCGCTCGCCCGTCCCGTTCCTCGAACGCCGCCCGTTCGTCGAACGCCGCCCGTTCCTCGAACGCCGCCCGTTCGTCGAACGCCGCCCGTCCCTCGGTTCGTACGACTCGACTTCGCGCGCTCGCCGCGACCGCCGTCCCGATCGCCGCGCTGCTGCTCGCCGGCTGCGCGGGCAACTCCACCGCGTCGCCCGACGGCGCGCGAGCGAGCACCGACACCGGGTCATCCGGTTACCCGCTCACGATCGACAACTGCGGCACCGAGGTGACGTTCGAATCGGCACCCGAGCGCGTCGTCACCGTCAAGTCGTCGACGCTCGAGCTCATGCTCGCGCTCGGACTCGAGGACCGCGTCGTCGGCAGCGCGTTCAGCGACGGTCCCGTCCCCGAGGAACTCGCCGAAGCGGCATCCGGCGTCGACGTGCTCTCCGACAAGGTGCCGTCGCAGGAGGCGACGCTCGCCACCGAACCCGACCTCGTCTTCGCCGGCTGGGAGTCGAACCTGTCGGCCGAGGGCGCGGGCGACCGCGACACGCTCGCGAAGCTCGGCGTCGCAAGCTACGTGGCGCCCGCCGCGTGCAAGGGCGCGGGCTACATGCCGAACCCGCTCACCTTCGACGAGGTCTTCCGCGAGTTCGAGGAGGCCGGTGCGATCTTCGGCGTTCCGGATGCCGCGACCGAGCTCGTCGCACAGCAGCGAACCGAACTCGACGCGATCGAGCCGAACACCGACGGCCTCACGGCGCTCTGGTACAGCTCGGGCGACGACACCCCGTACGTGGGCGCGGGTATCGGGGCACCGCAGATGATCATGCAGGCAGCCGGACTCGAGAACGTCGCCGCCGACGTCGAGGACACCTGGACGGCGATGGGGTGGGAGGCGATCGTGGCGGCGAACCCCGACGTGATCGTGCTGGTCGACGCCGCCTGGAACACCGCGCGGCAGAAGGTCGAGCTCCTCGAGGCGAACGCCGCGACCGCGGCGCTGCCCGCCGTGCAGCAGCAGCGGTACCTCGTGGTCGACTTCCCCGCCACCGAGGCGGGCGTGCGCAACGTCGGCGCAGTGGCGTCGCTCGTCGACCAGTTGGAGGCGCTCGGCTGATGTCGCGCCCCACCCCGCCCGTCACGCCGGTCACGCCCGTCACGCCCGTCACGGCTCGGCGCGTTCCGAAAACAGGAAGACGCGCCGACGCGGCACCGGAAACAGGCGCCAGCGGCCCCTCCGAGCAGCCGCTTCCTGTTTTCGTGACGACGGCGGATGACGCGGGCGCGGGCAGGCGCGGAACGGGAAGCGGCGCGGGGGCGGGCGCGGGAACGGTCAGGCGCGGTGCGGGAACGCCGGCGGGCGCGAAGCGCAGCGTGCCCACGGGAGCGTGGGCCGTGGGGCTCGTCGCCCTGCTCGGGGCATCCATCGTCGTCGCGGTCACGATCGGGCCCGCCGGACTCGCCCCCGCCGACGTGTTCGCGAGCATCGCCGCACACCTCGGCATCGGCGAGCCGACGCTCAGTCCCCTGCGCGACGGGATCGTGTGGGAGCTGCGGATGCCCCGCGTGCTCACCGCAGCGGCGGTCGGCGCGGGCCTCGCGCTGTGCGGCGCCGTGATGCAGGCGCTCACGCGCAACCCCCTCGCCGACCCCTACCTGCTCGGCCTCTCGTCAGGTGCGTCGGTCGGAGCGGTCATCGTGATCGTGCTCGGCGTCGGCCTTCTGCTGCCGTTCGCGGCGTTCGTCGGTGCGCTCGTCGCACTTGCGGCGACGCTCGCACTCGCGGCGGGCGCGGGCGGCGGCCGCGCGGGGAGCCTGGGAGGCGCTGGCGGCTCGCTCACCCCCACTCGCACGGTGCTCGCGGGCCTCGCGGTGGCATCGGTGTTCGGCGCCGTGACGAGCCTCGTCATCTTCTGGAGCGCGACCGGCGACAGCTACCGCGAGATCCTCAACTGGCTGCTCGGCTCGCTCGCGGGCACCGACTGGACCTCGGTCGCGATCGCGGGCGGCGCGGTCCTCGTCATCGGCATCCCGCTGCTCACGAGCGCGAAGACGCTCGACGCCTTCGCGTTCGGCGACACCGCCGCGGCGGCACTCGGGGTGCACGTCGGCCGCAGTCGCGCGCTGCTGCTCACCGCGACCGCGCTGCTCACCGGAGCACTCGTCGCCGTGAGCGGATCGATCGGTTTCGTGGGCCTCATCCTGCCGCACGGGGTGCGGCTCATCGTCGGCTCGCGACATCGAGCCCTGCTGCCCCTCTCGGCCCTGGCCGGGGCGATCTTCCTCCTATGGGTCGACACCGGCGCGCGAACGCTCTTCGACCCGCGCGAACTGCCGGTCGGCATCCTCACTGCCCTCATCGGCGGACCGGTGTTCGCCCTGCTCCTGCTGCGGAACCGGGGGCTGCGATGACCGACGCCCGCAAGGCCGACGCCCTGCATGTCGACCGGGTGCGCTTCACCCGCGGCAACCGCCTCATCATCGACGACCTCGACTGCACCGTTCCCGCCGGCGCGGTCGGTGCATTGCTCGGCCCGAACGGTGCCGGTAAGAGCACGCTGCTGCACCTGATCGCCGGAGTCGAACGGGCCGACGCCGGTGCCGCGCGGTTCGGCGAGCGCGATCTCGCCAAGATGCGCCGACGTGAACGGGCGCGCGTGATCGCGCTCGCAGAGCAGGAAGTGACGGATGCCCCGGGCCTCACGGTCGCCGAGGTCGTCGCCCTCGGGCGCACCCCGCACCTCGGCGCCTTCGCCGGACCGAGCGAGCGTGATCGGGCGATCGTCGCGCGGGGGCTCGAGGACGCCGGGCTGCTCGACCTCGCCCACCGCGACTACGGTTCGCTGTCGGGCGGCGAGCGCCAGCGGGTCAACCTCGCGCGGGCGCTCGCGCAGGAGCCCGAGCTGCTGCTGCTCGACGAGCCGACGAACCACCTCGATATCCGCGCGCAGCTCATGATGCTCGGGCTCGTGCGCGAGCTGGCGCGCGGTGGCCTCACCGTGCTCGCCGCGCTGCACGACCTCTCGCTCGCGGCCGCCTACGCCGACCATGTCGTGGTGCTCGCCGAGGGGCGGGTGGTCGCCGCAGGCGACCCGCACGCGGTGCTGACACCCGAGCTCATCCGCGACGTGTGGCGCGTCGAGGCATCCGTCATCGAGCACCCGGCGACCGGCCGCCCGCTCATCGCGTACGCCGGCATCGCGGCGCCCCTGCCCATGCCCCTGCAGGCGTAGCCTGAAGTCATGCCCCGGCCGTTCCGGATCCAGAACCGCACCGAGATGCTCGACGGCATCGTCGACGAGTTCCTGCACAACTCTCCGCGCGGCAGGCGCCTGATCGCCGTCGACGGCGCCGATGACGCCCGGGCCGCCGGCTTCGCCGACGACCTCGCCGAACGGCTCGAGGCTGCTGGCCAGCATGTCCTGCGCGTGTCGGTCGGCGACGTCGACGAGGCCACCCTGCGCACGACCACGGTCGAGCCGTTCCGCGCCGGCACGCTTCCCGGCGAAGAGCCCGACACGGTCCTCATCATCGACGGCCGCGGTCTGCTCACGGTGTCGGCGCGCGGCATGTGGCACTTCTCGCTCTGGACGCTCGCGGGCGACGAGCTGCCGCACGCCGGGGCATCCGTCATCGTCGACGTCACCGACGACGACGCGCCGACCCGCTACTTCTACGACTACTGCGCGCTGCCGCCGAGCGTCGGCGATCGCACCGTCGCGGCGCG
This sequence comes from Agromyces cavernae, assembly GCF_021044935.1. Lineage (GTDB taxonomy): Bacteria > Actinomycetota > Actinomycetes > Actinomycetales > Microbacteriaceae > Agromyces > Agromyces cavernae. The sequence goes on along the minus strand of NZ_JAJNMP010000001.1, from coordinate 539,748 downwards.
CACGTCGTAACGACTACGACAGCACGTCCTTCGTGACCATGCGGCTCACCGCGAGCGCGCCGAACACCACGAGGTAGCCGGCCTGCAGCAGCGCGTTGTCGGCGAAGTTGTCCCATACCGGCGGCTCACGCAGCACGTCGGCGAATCCGAGCCAGTACTCGGTGAAGAGCCACGGATGCAGCCACTCGAGTTGCGGCAGGGCGCCCAGGATCTGCGCGACCACGGCCAGGATCGCCGTCGCGGCCATCGCCCCCACCGGCACCGTCGTGAGCGTCGAGAGGAACAGGCCGATCGCCGACATGCCGAGCAGCGACACGGTGACGTACGCGGCGATGGCCAGGAATCGCACCAGCCCCTCGCCGACGCTCACCGACGCGCCCGACAGCAGGGTCATGGGACCGACCGGGAACAGCGCCCAGCCGATGAGCGTGCCCACGACGACGACCGTGAGCGTCGCCGCGGCGCAGAACACGGCCGTGGCGGCGTACTTCACGATGAGCAGGCGGATGCGGCCCGCCGGCGCGATGAGCAGGTAGCGCAGGGTGCCGTGACTCGCCTCGCCCGCGATGGTGTCGCCCGCGACGACGCCGATCGTGAGCGGCAGGAACAGGGGGATCGCCACGATCATCGCCGTGACACCGACGAAGAGGCCGTTCTCGGTGATCTGCCCGAGGAACGCGGGGCCGCGCCCGCTCGGCGCATCGCCCGCGATGCGGATGGCCACGGCGATGAGGATCGGGATGAGCGCGAGCGCGCCGAGCAGGGCCCACGTGCGGCGACGCCGGAACAGCGTGAGCAGTTCGGAGGCGAAGAGCGAGAGTGTGCCGCCGGCAGCGGGAGCGCCGGCGGATGCGGGTCTCGATACGCCGGCTTCGCCGTCCACTCGACCGGCGGATGCAGCTTCACTGGACAACGTCGAACCCCTCACCGGTGAGCTCGACGAACCGCTGTTCTAGGCTCGCGCGCTCGACCTCGAACCCGCGCACCCGCACCCCGTCGGCCACGAGCGCCGCGACGATGGCCTCGGGCGCGACATCCGACGACGCGAACCGGGCCGCCACGGCGGCGCCGCCGAGTTCGCCGTCGACGTCCATGCCGAGCCGGACCAGCACGCGTCGCGCCGCAGCCCCGTCGGGCGTCTGCACGAGCACGCGCGCCTCGCCGGCGGCGCGGAACTCCTCGAGCGTGCCCTGCGCCACGAGCCGACCCGCGCTCATGACCCCCACGTGCGAGCACACCTGCTCGACCTCGGCGAGCAGGTGACTCGACACGAACACGGTCGTTCCGTCGTCGGCGAGCGAGCGGATGAGGGCGCGCACCTCGCGGGTGCCCTGGGGGTCGAGCCCGTTCGTGGGTTCGTCGAGCACGAGCAGCTCGCGCCGCATGAGCAGGGCGTTGGCGATGCCGAGCCGCTGCTTCATGCCGAGTGAGTACGCGTGCACCTTCTTGCGACCGGCGTGCGAGAGCCCGACCCGGTCGAGCGCCTCGTCGACCCGGGCCGAGCGCGTGCGGCGGGGCGCGTGCCGGTCGGCGGCGTCGAACCGGTGCAGGTTCGCGACGCCCGAGAGGTAGGGCGAGAAGGCCGGGCCCTCGACGAGGGCACCCACGCGCGGCAGCACCGAGTCGACGTGCCGCGGCATGTCGGCGCCGAGCACCCGCGCGCCGCCGGCGCTCGCCGCGACGAGGCCGAGCAGCATGCGGATGGTGGTCGTCTTGCCCGACCCGTTCGGGCCGAGGAACCCGAAGACGGCACCGCGCGGCACCGCGAGGTCGACGCCGTCGACGGCGACCTGCGAACGGAATCGCTTGGTGAGACCGTGTGTCTCGATCGCGAGGTCGGTGCCGTTCGTGAGGTCGGGTGCGGTGGCGTCACCGACCGTGCCGGCGCCCGCGCGCGACCCGTCGGTCAACGCCCGCTCGCCGCGGCGTCGAGCAGTCGTTCTGCGGTGACGGCTCCGACGAGCACGCGCCCGTCGTCGGTGACGAGCACGGTCACGAGCGAGGTCTGCAGGATGCGCCCGCCGTCGACCGGCTGGGTGAGCGTGCCGAGCAGCGCGGCGCCGTCCTGAGCCTGTCGAAGGGATGCGTCGGGGCCGAGGCCCTGCGCCGCACCGGCACCGGTCACGGCCGTCGGGAGCACGACGACGGTCGACCAGCCCTCGCCGATGACTTCGGGCCGGGACATCCGATCGCTGGGCTCGCCGGTGCCCGCAGCGTGCTCGGCCTTCATCTGCTCGAGCTCGGCGAGCGTCGGGATCGGCACCTCGTGCTCGGTCACGGCGGTGCCCTCAGGGGGCGTGAACGCGAACACCGACGCATCGGGCGCTTCGAAGGAGACCTCGGTGAACGCGACGCTGAACGCGGGCTCGCTCGCCCCGCGCGCCGTCACCGACGCGGCGAGCGCGACGCCCGTCTCGCCGTCGATCGCCACCGTGATCTCGCCGACGAGGGTGTCGGCGTCGCGCGGTTCGAGCACGAGTTCGTACACCTCGCGACCCGCGACGCGGGCGTCGGTGCCGACGCTCACCTCGGTCGTCTCATCGAGCTTCGCGAGCGCCTGGTCGAGCACCTCGTCGGGGGTCGGCAGCGGGGTTCCGAGTTCGGCCTCGAGCCGCTTGCGCGCCTCGTCGGCGTGGGCTTCGGCCTGCGCCGAGGCCTCGGCCTTCAGCGCGTCGAGTGCGGCACGGTCGACCGTGAAGTGCGTGGCCGCCTGCTCGCGGGAGTCGTAGATCCATGCGCCCTCGTCGGTGAGGTAGACGTTGCGTTCGGCGAGGTCGTCGAGCACCTGCAGTCTCGCATTCGAGCCGTCGATGTACACGCGAGCGGTGTGCGTGCCGGTGATGAGCGAGACGAGGTCGTCGAGATCGGTGGCGGATGCCGCGTCACCGGCTGACCCGTCACCGCTCGCGTCGCCCCGGCCACCGGGGCCGCCGTCGGAGCCGAACCCGTCGCTGCCGCCGGCACCGCCGCCCATCGTGCCGGTGAGGCCCGACAGGTCGGGGAGCCCGAGCTCGGAGGTCTGCTCGATGGTGCCCGACAGGGCGTCGACCTCGCTCGCCGCCGCGAACTCGACGAGCTCGGCAGGGGTGAGATCGGGCAGGTCGACGGCGGCATTCGCCTGCATCGGCACGACCACGACGGCGACGCCGATCGCGATCGGCGCGGCGATGGCGGGGATCCAGCGGCTCAGCCGCCGAGACGCCCCGGAGCCGTGGTGGGCGGGCATGCGTTCAGGCTACGCCGCCGCCGGGACATCCGTATCGATCGGCGGCGAACACTCAGGATCGGGGCCGGTCTCGACACGTGACCATTGCCCTCGGCGCGGACGCGGGCTACGGTGAGGGGCATCGTCGCCGTTGTACCCAGTTCGGGGGGTTCTCATGGTCCACGTCACTCATCGCACCGCGTCTCGCGGCCGTCGTTCCGCGTTCCGCGGTCTGAGTCTCGCACTCGGTGCCGCGTTGGCCGTCGGCGCCGTCGCCGTCGGCGCGCCGGCATCTGCAGCGGGGCGTCCCGCGCCGCCGGCACCGTCGACCTCGACCGGGCACGGCGGCGCCGTGTCATCCGTCGACGCCGAAGCGAGCGCGGTCGGCCTCGAGGTGCTGCGCAAGGGCGGCAACGCGGCCGACGCCGCCGTCGCCACGGCTGCGGCGCTCGGCGTCACCGAGCCCTACAGTGCGGGCATCGGCGGCGGCGGGTACTTCGTGTACTTCGACGCCGCCACCGGCGAGGTCACCACGATCGACGGGCGCGAGACGGCGCCCTCCGCCATGCCGACCGACGCGTTCATCAACCCGGCCACCGGTGCGCCCTACCCGTTCGCCGACGCCGTCTCGTCGGGCCTCTCGGTCGGGGTGCCGGGCACCGTCGCGACGTGGGAGGCCGCGCTCGACCGGTTCGGCACCGAGTCGCTGAAGGAGATGCTGAAGCCGTCGATCCTGCTCGCGACGCGCGGGTTCAGGGTCGACTCCACCTTCGCCCAGCAGACTGCCGCCAACCAGGCCCGGTTCGCGGCGTTCCCCGCCACGGCCGACCTGTTCCTCCCGAACGGCGCTCCGCCCGTCGTGGGCTCGACGTTCACGAACCCCGACCTGGCGAAGACGCTGCGTGAGATCGCGCTGCGCGGCACCGACGCGTTCTACGAGGGCGCGATCGCCGACGAGATCGCCGCCATCGCGCAGGACCCGCAGACCGATCCGGCGGCCACCCTTCCCGCGTTCCCGGGGTTCTTGACGGCCGGCGACCTCGCCGACTACACCGTGCTCGAGCAGGATCCGACGCACGTGGAGTACCGCGGGCTCGACGTCTACGGCATGGCACCGTCGTCGTCCGGCGGCACGACCGTCGGCGAGTCGCTGAACATCCTCGAGAACTACGACCTCGCGGGCAGCGACACCGCTCAGAGCCTGCACCTCTACCTTGAGGCCACCGCGCACGCGTTCGCCGATCGCAACGCCTACGTCGGCGACCCGGCCTTCGTCGACGTGCCGACCGACACCCTGCTCAGCCAGGACTTCGCCGACGCGCGCGCCTGCGTGATCGACCCCGATGCCGCATCGGTCAAGCCCGTCGCGCCCGCACCGCTCGACGCGGCCGGCTGCGACGTGGCGGCGCTCGAGGAGCAGGCCGACACCGAGAACATCTCGACCACCCACCTCTCGGTGGTCGACCAGTGGGGCAACGCGGTCGCGTACACGCTCACGATCGAGCAGACCGGCGGCTCCGGCATGACGGTGCCGGGTCGCGGGTTCCTGCTGAACAACGAGTTGACTGACTTCAACTTCGCACCGATCAGGGAGAACGATCCGAACCTCGTCGAGCCCGGCAAGCGCCCGCGGTCGTCGATGTCGCCCACGATCGTGCTCGATGGCGGCGACGTGCGGTTCGTGGTCGGCTCGCCCGGCGGATCGATGATCATCACGACCGTCACGCAGGTGCTGATGAACCGGATCGACCTTGGGATGACCCTGCCCGAGGCGGTGGCGGCGCCCCGCGCGTCGCAGCGGAACACGGCGGCCGTCTCAGCCGAGCAGGCGTTCCGCGACGCCTTCGAGGCCCAGCTGACCCCGTACGGTCACCAGTTCTCGACGGCGGCCGAGATCGGTGCGGTGGCCGCCATCGAGGTCGATGCCGACGGGCTCATGACCGCCGTGGCGGAACCCGTGCGACGGGGCGGTGGCACCGGCCTGGTGCTCGACCCGGCACCCTGACCGTATCCAGGCTCGCTGCGCCCCGATCCGGCTCGCTTCGCCCAGAGCGGTGCTCAGCGATCAGCAGGGCGGCGGGTCGGTCGGGACGCCGATCGGCCGCCCTGCACGCTCGACCTCTGTGCGCGCGAAGCGTTCACGAACGCGGAACTGGTCGCGGAGTCTCGGCGAGGATGTGGATGGTTGGGGATCCCTTGAAGTGTTTGGCCGCAGGTTATCGATGTCCGATGACCGATCTCCATGCGCAAGGGCGCAGCTCGCGGGCTGAGCCCGGTCAGGTCTTCGCGGTCGCCGGTGTGCGCAGGATCGACGTCATCCTCTTGCCCCGCGCGACCTCGTCGACGAGCTTGTCCATCCAGCGGATCTGCTGCATGAGCGGGTCCTCGATGTGCTCGACGCGCATTCCGCAGATGACGCCCGTGATGAGTGACGCGTTCGGGTTCATGCCGGGAGCCTCGGCAAAGAACGTCCGGAGGTCGACATCGTCGGTGATGGCCTTCTCGAGCCCCGCGTCGTCGTAGCCGGTGAGCCACGTGAGGACCTCGTCGAGCTCGGCGCGTGTGTGCTCCTTGCGCTCGACTTTCTCGACGTAGAGCGGATAGATGCCCGCGAACTTCAGCCGGAAGACGCGCTCGCTGTCCATGCCTGCCTCCTACGTCACAACGTGCCGAGACCCATTCTGTCAAAGCGTCGAGGCGCAGCTGGCCGCGACAGAGGGGGTCGGTGCGCAACCGAGCGGTGGCTCGCAGTAACCAAGGCCGCGCTCCCCTCCGAAGCCGACCTCGCTCGAGTCATTCCGGAGACGGATTCCGCCCTTCTAGCGGTTGAGCTTGTCGACCTCCGCGATGATGTCGAGACGCGTGAGAAGGAGGTCGCCCGCGCTGGACATAGCCGAAATCGCGAAGAGCGTGACAGCTGCCGCAATCAGGACGAACGCCGCGATCGGCAGGGGTCTGTATCCTCGCCTGACCGTGAGAACGACCGCGGTGATCGCGCTGAGGATGGCGATCGTCTGACCGGCCACGGTGGCAAAAGCCATTCGGAGCGCACCGTCTACGGTGAGCGCACCATAGCTGTTCAGCAAAACGGTTAGCGCAACTGGGACCACGATGACACCCACGATGAGAATGGCCCCGCGGCTGATACGACGAGAACGATTCGCAACTGCCGGCTGCTCCGTTGCGGCGGGGACGGTCATGCGTCCGACCATATCGTCGTGGGGCGCCCTCATCTCCACTTGATCGCAACGATTTGGGAACCCCGAACGTGTCTCACGGTAGTGGCGCGGTCCCGTGGCTCCGCTCCACCGAGCCGCATCGCCTGCGAAGCTACTCTGGACTCGTCACTGCGCCGTATCGAGACCCGCTTGGCGTATGCTCACGGGCCGCCAACATCAGCGGTGCGGCGGCAATATCGGCTATGGTGCGCGGCGTGTCGTAGATAGACTTCGGCTGCCGATCTGCACGACACCCCGACGATGCCGCGGCCCGCCCTGATCGCCTGGAGTCCGATGCACACGGTCTACGACGCCCCCGCCCATGAACCCGCCACGCTCGACCTCCCGTTCTACGGCGCGTCGTTCGGCGCATCGGTGCGCAGGTTCTTCCGCAAGTACGCCGTGTTCACCGGACGTGCCAGCCGAAGCGAGTTCTGGTGGGCGATGCTGTTCCAGTACATCGTGGGCACGATCGCCGGAGCCGTCCTCACGGTCGTCGTGATCGCCGTGATGGCCTCGGTCATCGTGGGCGCGGACCAGACTGACCCAGCCGCCACGGTGCTCGAAGCAACTGTGGCGTCGACCGTGGTCATGGTCGTCGGGCTGGCAGCGTTCACTCTGCCGCTGCTCCTGCCGTCGATCGCGGTCACGGTGCGCCGGCTCCACGACACGAACCGCTCAGGATGGTGGTACCTGATCTCCCTCATCCCGTTCGGCGGCTACGCACTCTACGTCTTCGCGGCGCTGGAGACCGATGCAGCCGGCAGTCGATTCGACTCGCAACGCTCGCTGCCACAGCTGGAGCACACCGCATCCTGATCTGAGGCGCAGAACCCGTACTTGCTCCGACATGGTTGCGGCCGAGGCCGGGCTGAACAGTACCCAGGGGAGCGACCGACATGAGGGCCGTCAATTGACCCCTCGCGTCTCCCTGTCGGCAGTGCGGCATAGTCTCTATCGGTGGCCACCCTCGATGACTTACGCCGCACCGCGCTCGGGCTGCCCGGTGGCGAGGAGCGCTCGACGACCGGCGGAGCCGCTTGGTTCGTTCGGGGCAAGCTGTTCGCGTGGGAGTGCCATCCTTGGCCGAGCATCCCTGCAGACATGCGCGAGATCATCGCGGCCGAGCTTGTCATCGGGGTGAAGGTCGCCGACCGCATCGATGCGCTCGCTCTTGTCGAGATGGCTCCCGAGGTGTTCCTGCGCACCACGACCACGTGGGGCGAGCCGAAGGTTGCATTCCGCATGGCCGGCATCGACGAGGACCATCTTGCCGAGCTCGTGACGGAGGCGTGGCGCGTACAGGCTCCGAAGTATCTGCGGCGGGAACTCGACGACGTCGGTTCTTAGAGGATCCGATGTGCGTCTTAGGGTTCGAGATAGGCGGCGAGGTTCGACAACGAGGAAGTTAGACCCTCGGCGTGGTCGCGGGCGCGAATCCCCTCCGGCACTTCTCGCGCCTCAAACTCGACCGTTGTCCCTTCGCTATCGCTGTGCAGGCTCCACTCCATTCGCATCGTTCCCTGGAACGCGGGATCGCCCGACTCGAATTCGACCTCCTGCACAACCCGTTCCCCAGGAATGATTCGCGCTATCCGCACCTCGCCCACATCAGAGTCGGATGAAGTCTTACCAGGCGCGCCCGACCCATCGTCATACGTCAGTACCAACCGGTAGGAGCCGCCATCGCGCATGTCGAACCGCTCGAACTGACCGCGCATACCCTTCGGTGGCAACCACTGCACGAGTGCCTCAGGAGTGGTGAGGGCAGAAAACACCCGCTCCTGATCGGAATGAATCAGAAGACTCGCTCGATCCGTTCTGCTCATGTTCTGACACTAGCCACCCCCGTGCCATCCGCCTGGCCCTGCGCGGGACGCCGACCGGCCGCCCTGCACCTCGATTTCAGAGCGCGCGCAGCCGGGGCGCGAGGTCGCGTGCGAACAGCTCTTGGAACCGCAACTGGTCGTGCCCCGGCGCGTGGAACACCAGGTGGTTGAAGCCCCAGTCGACGTACTGCTTGACGCCCGCGACGACCTCGTCGGGGTCGCTGCCGACGATCCAGCGCTTGGCGATCTGCTCGATGGGCAGGGCGTCTGCGGCAGCTTCCATCTCGACCGGGTCGGTGATCGAGTGCTTCTGCTCTGCGGTGAGCGACAGGGGCGACCAGAATCGCGTGTTCTCGAGGGCTGCCGTGGCGTCGGTGTCGTACGAGACCTTGATCTCGATCATGCGGTCGAGCGCGTCGAACGAGCGGTCGTCGCCGCGCGCGGCGAGCCCCTCCTTCACGGCAGGGATCAGCTGGTCGACGTAGAGCTCGGCTCCCTTGCCCGACGTGCAGATGAACCCGTCGCCGGCGCGGCCGGCGTACCTCGCCACGGTCGGCCCGCCCGCTGCGATGTACACCGGCACCGGGGCATCCGGCCGGTCGTAGATCGACGCGTCATGCGTCGAGTAGTACTCGCCCTCGAAGTTGACGCGCTCGTCCTTCCACAGCTCGCGCATCAACCGCACCGACTCGCGCAGCCTGGCGAACCGCTCGCGGAACTCGGGCCAGTCCTGCTCGCCCGCGCCGCGGAATCCGGTCGCGATCTCGTTGAGCGCCTCGCCCGTGCCGAAGCCGGCGATGATGCGCCCGGGGTAGAGCACGCCGAGCGACGCGAACGCCTGCGCGAGCACCGCCGGGTTGTACCGGAACGTCGGCGTCATCACGCTCGTGCCGATCCTGATGCTCGACGTGCGCTCGCCCACGGCCGCCATCCACGCGAGCGAGAACGGGGCGTGGCCGCCCGCGTGCCGCCACGGCTGGAAGTGGTCGCTCGTGAACACCGACTCGAAGCCGTTGGCCTCAGCGGCGACCGCGATCTCGACGAGCTCGCGCGGCGCGAACTGCTCGGCCGAGGCCTTGTATCCGAGGGTGAGCGTCATCAGGTTCCCTTTCGATCGGCGAGGTGCGCGACGACTTCGGCGGTGTGATCGCCGACTCCATGGTGCAGCACGGCTTCGAGCGCGTCGACCGTGTCGACGTCGCGCGTGAGTCCGGTGAGGTCGGATGCCGCGAGCTCGACGAACCCCGCAGCGAGGTGCCGCGCTGCGGAGTCGGGGCCGAAGTGCGGCTCGAACGCGGCGGCTCCGGATGCACCGGCCGGCGCGGCGGTCGCGAGGGTCGTGCCCGTTCCGTCGGCGTCGCGCACGAAGGCGAGCGGATGCCGCGACGCGGCGTCGAGGGCAGCATCGAGCTCCTCGGGGCGAAGGGCGGGCAGGTCGCCCAGCAGCACCGCGATGCCCGGCTGCTGGTCGAGGAGCGAAGCGTCGCGAGACCCCGCCGGAGCTCGCGCCTCAGCCGGGTTTCGAGACGGGCGCTGCGCGCCCTCCTCAACCAGCGGATGTCGTGCGTGGGCGATGCCGTGCGCGATCGCGCGGACGAGGCTGCGCGGCCCTTCCTCGGGCTCGGCGAGGAACTCCGCCTCGCCCGCGAGCGCCGGATCGTCGCCGACCACGATGACCCGCGCGACCGAGCGTGCCGCGAGCGCGGCCGCGATGGTGTCGAGCGCGAACGCCCTCGCGAGCATCGCCCGGGCGTCGTCGGCCACGGCCGGGGCGAGTCGCGTCTTCGCCGTAGGCGCTCCCTTCACGGGGATCACGACCGTCCACGGAATCGGCGCGGCCGCAGCATCCGCCGCCCCGGTCACGAACGCAACCCGGGCAGCACCTCGCGGCCGAACACCTCGAGGAACTCGCGCTGGTCGCGACCGGCGTTGTGCAGGTAGATGCGGTCGAAGCCGAGGTCGAGGTGACGCTGGATCGCCGCGCGGTGCACGTCGGGGTCGGCCGAGACCACCATGCGGTCGGTGAAGTCCTCGGGTCGCACGGTTCGCGCGAACTGCTCGAACTCGAACGGCGAGCGGATGTCGCTGCGCGGGAACCGCATGCCGCCGTTCGGCCACTCGGTGAGCGCGTTGCGCATCGCCACCTCGTCGGTCGCGGCCCACGACAGGTGCAACTGCAGCACCTTCGACATCGTGTCGGCGTTGCGGCCGCTCTCGCGCGCTCCCTCGCGGAACCGGGTGAGCAGCGTCGCGAGCTTCTCGAGCGGAGCGCCCGTGGTGATCATGCCGTCGACCGTGCGACCGGCGCGGCGTGCGGTGATCGGCCCCGATGCGGCGACGAGGATCGGCGGGGCGACGGCCGGCATGGTCCACAGCCGGGCCGCCTCGAGGGTGAAGTGCGGGCCCGAGTGTCGTACGTCGCGGCCGGCGATCGACCCGGCGAAGAGCTTCCTGATGAGGTCGACGGCCTCGAACATGCGGTTGATGCGCTCGGGCGCCTCGGGCCAGTACTCGCCGACGACGTGCTCGTTGAGCGCATCGCCCGAGCCGATGCCGAGCCAGGTTCGCTCGGGATAGAGCGCCGCCTGGGTCGCGGCGGCCTGTGCGACCACAGCGGGATGCATGCGGAACGTCGGCGTCGTCACGCCCGGGCCGAGATCGGCCGTCGTGCGCGCGCCGATGGCCGCGAGCACACTCCAGACGAACGACGACTCGCCCTGCGACGGCACCCACGGCTGGAAGTGGTCGCTTGCCATCGTGCCGCGGAACCCGTGCGCTTCGGCGAGCGCGGCGTATTCGACCGCCTCGGCAGGAGGGAAGCGCTCGAGCATCGCGGCGTATCCGATGTGGGCTGGCACCCCTCCATCCTCGCGCAACCGCCGGTCGAGTAGCGACGGAGGAGCGTATCGAGACCTCGTCGCCGGGTCTCGATACGGCGCTGGCGCGCCTACTCGACCGACGGGGGTATGCGGGTCGGCGCTACTCGGCGAGCGGACCCTCGGCCTGAGCCTCGTCGAAGCCCGCCCGGTAGCCCTCGTCGTAGGCCTCGTCGGCACCCTGCCGGAACAGGTCGCGCTCTGCGGGCCGCTGGATCGACCGTGCGCCGGGCAGGTCGAGGTCGCCGACGAACCGCCCGAGACCGCGCACGACCGCGACGGGCACTCCGGAGGACTTGCCCTTCACGAGCTCGGCCGCGCCTGCGAGCTGGTCGGCGACGCAGGGCATCGTGACGGCGAGGGCCTTGCCCGAGGCATCCGCCTGCCCGCGGAGGTCTTCGAAGACGTACACGCCGGCGGCGCCGATCGCGATGTCGGTCTGCCCCTCGCGCCACGGCCGGCCGAGCGTGTCCGACAGGATCACGCCCACGCGAGCGCCGGTGAGCGCGCGGAGGCCGGTCGCGAGCGCACGCGCAGAGGCGTCGGGGTCGACCGGCAACAGCAGCACGGTGCCCTCGGGGGCGTTCGAGGCGTCGACGCCCGCCGCCGCACCGATGATGCCCTGGCGGTTCTCGACGATGCGCGTGACGCCGCCCTCGTACTGGCGTGTCGCCACGACCCGCACGGTCTCTGCGCTGATCGCCTGCTCGCGGTCGGCAGCCTGCACGACGCGTCCTTCGGCCTTCGAGACGATCTTCGAGGTCACGACGAGTATGTCGCCGTCACCGAGCTCGGTCGCGCCGGCGATGACCGCGGCGAGGTCATCGCCCGGTGCGATCTCGGGAATGCCCTCGACACCCTCGATGCGATATTCCACGGCCACCCGCCCTCCCCTCGTGCTGCCTCGATCCTTGCAGCACCTGACGTGCCGATGCCATTATTCGGCTGGTGGGGCGTTTCTCAAGGGCCGGTCGCGGCTCCGAGGGCGAGAGGGGAGCCGGCATGACCGAGGCGGTCCAGCCGTACGATCCGAATCCTGCCGCAGCGCCGACGAAGCGGTCCGTCGTCGTGTGGGACCTCGTGCTCACCATCGTGCTGCTCGTGCTGATGGTCGGCGCGGCGCTCGTCGCGTCGTTCCTCTCGTTCTTCCTCGCGTTCGCGAGCGACTCATGCGGCGCAAGCGCGGTCTGCGATTACGACCGCATCGCGACCGGCATGCTCGTCGCGATGATCGGGCCGCTCGTCGTGGGGCTGGTCGCACTCATCGCCGCCGCCATCGTGCTCGTCCTGAAACGCATCGCGTTCTGGATCCCGATCGCCGGGATCGTGCTGGTCGCCGCCGTCTTCCTTGCAGGCGTCGCCCTGACCGCCTCGGGCGTCGCCACGGCGAGCGGGTAGCGCCTCGCCCGCGAAAGGGGCTTGATGCGGTGGGTGCCGCCGTGGCTACGATCGAACATGAACGCCCGTCACTCCGGCCCGATCGCACCGGAACCCGATCACGGTCCCGGCCCCGTGCCCGCGCCCTCCGACCAGGAGGTGCGGCCGGGCCTCCATCGCGACATCCGACCCGGTGATGGACGCGATGAGACGCCGAACGAGCGCAGCGATCGCAACTGGAACGACATCCTCCAGGAGCTGCGCGTCGCACTCAACGGCACCCAGCTCATCGGCGGCTTCCTGCTCGCGGTGGCCTTCCAACCGCGATTCGACGAGCTCGACACCTACCAGCTCACGCTGTACCTCGTGCTGGTGTCGCTGGCCGGCCTTGCGACCGTCGTCGGCCTGGCGCCCGTCACGCTGCACCGCACGCTCTTCCGACGACAGGTGAAGGAACGCGTCGTGCGCATCGGCAACAAGCTCCTCATCGGGCACCTGGTCGTCGTCGCACTGCTCGTGATCGGGGTGGCCAGCCTGATCTTCGACTGGGCCCTCTCGCGCACCGCCGGGATCATCGCGCTGGTCGTCGGCGTGATCGTGCTGGTCGCGCTCTGGGTGGTGCTGCCGCGCCTCGAGCTCGTGCGGGGCGGGGAGGACGACCCCGCGGACATCGCGGCGGAATAGCGGAGGAGGCATCCGCGGGCGGGCACGCCTCAACGCCCCGCGCATCGGTTCGGAAACGATACCCGTTCGGGGGGTGGCGCGGGGTACTCAGGAGTCCTTACGATGCCGCCTATGTGCGCCTGAATCGGCGCCCGAACCCTACGAAGGACAATTCAATGACCCGAACCCCTTCCGGCGTGCGCTGGCGGGCGGCAACCGCCGCGCTCGCGCTCTGCGGACTGCTCGCCGCCGGTGCGACCCCGGCATTCGCCGACGACGAAGTGTCGCAGCTGCGACTGCCTGCAGCGTCCGATACGTCGAGCGCATCGGTCGATGCGACCGACGACCCGCTGGACCTGCTCCGCGCGGATCCGCGTGAGGACAGCGCGCCCGTGCGCCTGGACACAGGTGACGGCGGATTCGTCGCCCGATCCGCGACGGCCACGGGTTCGATCTCCGGCACGGTCACGTACACCGACATCACGACCAAGCCGCTGAAGCCGCTCGCCACCGGGTACGTGGAGGTTCAGGACTGGGATGACGCGCGAGAGACCTACGTCTCCGTCGCCAGCGCCAAGACCTCGGCGACCGGCGCCTACACCGTGACCGGTGTCCCGGCGGGCACCTACCTGCTGGCGTTCTTCGACGACGCACCATCGGGCCTCAAGCCCGAGTTCTGGAAGGACGCGCCCGTCTCGGGCTGGGCGACCGAGGTGACCCTCGCCGACGGCGAGGCCGTCACCGGAATCGACGAGCGACTCGAGCCGATGCTCACCGGCTACATCGCGGGCACCGACCGCTACGCCACCTCCGCCGCGATCTCCCGCGAGGGCTTCCCCGCCGACGCACCGTGCGTCTACATCGCGTCGGGCGCGAACTTCCCCGATGCACTGAGCGCCGGGCCGGCCGCAGCCACGTGCGGCGGTCCGCTCCTGCTCGTGGCCCCGAACGCCATCCCGGCCGTCGTGGCCGCCGAACTCGACCGGCTGAACCCGGCCGAGATCGTCATCGCCGGCGGCACGGGCGCCGTCTCGAGTGCAGTCCAGACGAAGCTCAAGGCGTACTCGCCGGTCGTGCGTCGCATCGCCGGCGTCGACCGCTACGACACCTCGCGCAAGATCGTCGCCGACGCCTTCGACGCATCCCAAGTGGTGTGGGTCGCGACGGGGGCGAACTTCCCCGATGCCCTCGCGGCCAGCGCCGCCGCAGCACTCGAGAACTTCCCCGTGATGATCGTGCCGGGCACGGCCTCACGGATCGACGCGGCCTCGAAGGCGGCGCTCACGGCCCTCAACCCGCAGGTGGTGGCCATTGCGGGCGGCACCGGCGTGGTCAGCGCCGGCATCAGGTCGTCGATCTACGAGGTCGCTTCGGTCCAGGCCGTTGCGCGCTTGGGCGGCGTCAGCCGCTATGAGACGGCATCCATCATCAACAGCTTCATCTGGGACCCCGCTCAGAGCTGGTCGGTGTACGCGTGGCTCGTGAACGGCACCAAGTTCCCCGACGCGCTCTCGGGCGCGGCACTCGTGGGCCGCCACGGCGGGCCGATGCACGTCGTGCCTCCCACATGCACGCCCGCCCCCGTCGCGGACCACATCGCGGCCCTCGATGTGTACGAGACCTACCTGCTCGGGTACTTCGGGCAGCTCTCCTCCAACGGCAAGCCGTTCAAGCTGTGCTGATCGAGCGCTCAGCCTGATCGCCGACGGGCGCCGCACGACCGGGAGGTCGGGCGGCGCCCGTTGCTGTCGGACGGCTGCCATACGCTTGAGTCCATGCGCATCGCCACCTGGAACGTCAACTCGATCCGCACCCGCGTCGACCGTGTCGTCGACTGGATGGTGCGCGAAGACGTCGACGTGCTTGCGATGCAGGAGATCAAGTGCAAGGCCGAGCAGTTCCCTGCCGAGGCGTTCGAGGCGGCCGGCTACGAACTGGCCATCCACGGACTCAACCAGTGGAACGGCGTGGCCGTCGCGAGCCGTGCACCCATCACCGACGTCGAGACGACGTTCCCGGGCATGCCGGGCTTCCTGAAGGGCCACGAAGGCCCCGACCTGCCCAAAGAGGCGCGCGCGATGGGTGCGACCGTCGGCGGTGTGCGGCTGTGGAGCCTCTACGTGCCCAACGGGCGATCGCTCGGCGACCCGCACTACACCTACAAGCTCGACTGGCTCGCGGCGCTCACCGAGTACACGCGAGCCGAGACCTCCGCTCGCCCCGACGTGCCGTTCGCGCTCATGGGCGATTTCAACATCGCCCCGTTCGACGTCGACAACGGCGACCCGACCGTCATCGTCGGGCAGACGACCCACGTGTCGCCCGCCGAGCGCGAGGCGTTCTTCGCGCTCGAGCAGGCAGGGGTCACCGACGTGGCCCGCGCCCGGGTGCCCGAGGGCCTGTTCACCTACTGGGACTACAAGCAGCTGCGGTTCCCGCGCAACGAGGGCATGCGCATCGACTTCATCCTCGGCTCGGCGGCGTTCGCCGACGCGGTGACCGACGCGTCGATCCACCGCAACGAGCGCAAGGGCAACGCACCCAGCGATCACGTGCCGGTGCTCGTCGACCTCGCCCTCGGCGACGACGAGGCCGACCTGCCGATGATCTTCGGCTGACCCGGCGATCTTCGGTCGATTCGGCGATCTTGGGCCGATTCGGCGATCGTCCACCGAGTGCAGTTACCCTCGAAAGGGTGACGACCACTCCTGAGCCTGCGACCGTCGACTCCTTCACGGGGGTCGTGTTCGGTGGTCGCTACCGCATCGACGGGCTCATCGGCCGCGGCGGCATGGCGTCGGTGTACCGCGGCACCGACACCGCGCTCGGGCGTTCGGTCGCCGTGAAGGTGTTCGCCGAGGCGGCCGAGGGCATCGACGACGCCGCGCGCCGCCGCTCGGAGGTGGCGCTGCTCGCGAGCGTCGAGCACCGCGCGCTCGTGCGGCTCTACGACGCCGCCCACGACGATCCGACCGGTCGCGAATACCTCGTCATGGAGCTCGTCGACGGTCACGACCTGCGCGAGACCCTTCGATCGGGGCCGGTGGGGGCCGCCGATGCCGCGGGCCTCGCGGCCGACCTCGGTGAGGCGCTGCACGTGATCCACGCACGGGGCATCGTGCACCGCGACGTGAAGCCGGCGAACGTGCTGCTCGAACCTGCGCACCTGCCCACGCGCTCGTGGAACGCGAAGCTCGCCGACTTCGGCATCGCGCGCCTCATCGACGACGCGCGAATCACCCGCACCGGGCTGCTCATCGGCACGCCGGGCTTCCTCAGCCCCGAGCAGGTGAGCGGTGAGGCCGCGGGCAGCGCGACCGATGTCTACGCCCTCGGACTGCTGCTGCTCGAAGCCCGCACCGGTCGCCCCGCATTCCCCGGGTCCGCCGGCGAGGCGGCGAGCGCGCGCCTGGTGCGCGACCCCGACGTCCCCGACGCGTTCGGGCGCGGGTGGGTCGACCTGCTGCGCGCGATGACCGCCCGCGACCCCGGCGCACGGCCGACGGCGCTCGAGGTCGCGGTCGCCGCGGCAGCGCTCGACCACGGGTCATCCGCATCCGCATCCGCATCCGCCGGTGCCGAGTCCGCATCCACCGCCGCGGTCGCCGACGCCGCCACGGTCGCCGTGGGCGCTCCCGATGACGGAACGGCCCCGACGAGACGGCTGACGGCGCCGGCCTCTGCCCCCGTGGCAAGTGCGGCCGACGACGACCCGGTTGCGACCGCGCAGACCCGGGTGATGACGGCGCGCGACGTCGCGCCGCCGGTGCAACCGCCGCCGAGTCGGCGCCCGCGAAAGCGTCGCCGGGCGCCGGTCGTCGCGACCCTCGTCATCGTCGCTGCCGTGGCGATCGCAGGCGCGCTGTTTCTGCCCGGGCTCATCGCCGCGCAGAATCCGGAGCCCGCGGCACCCGAACCCCTGCCGACACTCCCGGCGGAGCTCAACGAACTCGGCGAGCATCTTCGGCAACTCGATGAGGCGGTGACCCCATGACACATCTGAGAATCGCGCTGACGGCGACGGCCATGTCGGCCGCGCTCGCCCTCGGCCTCGGCGGATGCGCTGCGGCGCAGCCCTCGGCATCCGAAGGACTGCGCGACTCGGTCGTGCAGATCGCGCAGCGCGCGAGCGTCGAGGACTTCACCGGAGCGATGGCCGAACTGCTGCTGCTCGAACGGTCCGTCGATGCCGCGGTCGCCGCAGGAGAGCTCGATGGCGCTCGCGAGGCCGAGATCCGAGCGGCGATCGAACTGGTCCGCGCCGACCTCGACGCTGCGGCGACGCCCACGCCGACACCGACCCCCACGCCGACCGATGGCGACAACGACGGCGACGGCGACAACAGCGGTCCGGGCAACAGCGGCGACAACCGCAACGACGGCAACGGCAAGAAGGACAAGGGCGGCGACGGAGACGAGGACGACTGAACCTGCGGTGCCGCTCACGTCGCTCTGACCGCGTTGCGTGCGGTCTGACCGTGCGTTGCGGGCGATGCCGCAATGCGGTCGATCGCCTGACCGGTCAGCCGCGGCCGGTGAACCGCTCCATGGTGCGATAGACGCCGAACCCGTCGCCCACGATGCGATCGAACGCGCGCGTCGGCAGCAGGCCGCGCAGCGCGCGGGAGACCCCGACGCTCCAGGGCAACTGCACGAGCGGGCGACCCGCGAGCATGGCGCGCCACACCCGGTCGACGACGTACTCGGGCTCGAGGATCGGCGCGAGCACCGGCCTGCGGGCACCCGCGAACATGCCTGTGGAGATGTAGCTCGGGGTCACGGTCGTGACCTTCACGTTGCCGTGGTCGGCCTGCTCGAGTTCGAGCCGCAGCGAGTCGCTCCACCCGATGAGCGCGGCCTTCGACGCGGCGTAGACCGCCATGCGCGGGTTGGCGTGGGTGCCGGCCGCCGAGGCGATGTTCACGATGCGGGCCTCGCGGTAGGCGTTCGCGATCATCCCCGGCAGGAATTCGCGCGTGATGTACATGGGCGCGAGCGCGTTGACCTGCATCGTCGGTCGGGTGTCGTCGCCGTTGTCGGTCGCCCAGAAGTAGCGGTTGCCGCGCACGATGCCCGCGTTGTTGATGAGCACGTCGGGGTTGCCGACGTCTTTGCGCACCTTCTGCGCGGTCTTCGCGATGGCGCCGAGGTCGCCCACGTCGACGACGTACGACGAGATGCGGGTGCGGCCCCGCGAGACCGCGCCCAGCGCGTCGACGGTGCGTGCGAGGGTGGCCGAGTCACGATCCCAGAGCGTGACGGATGCCGCACGCTCGGCCACCGCGCGTTCGGCGTACATGCGCCCCATGCCACCGGCCGCACCCGTGATGAGCACTCTCGCGCCACGCACCGTTCTCGTCATCCCTCCATCTTCGCGCAGCCGCACGAGCGGTCGTGGCACGATGGGGGCCATGGCCGCCGAGACTGCTTCCATCACCCTCGCCCCGAAGACCGACGCGCAGCTCGAGCGCTGGCTCGTCGAATCGATGGCCGAGTACGAGAAGGCCCGTGTCGCCGCGGGTGACACCCCCGAACAGGCGATCGCGGCGCGGAAGGAGTCGGAGGCGCGGTTCTTCCCAGGCGGCCGGCCGACCGCGGGCCAGCTCATCTTCACGGTGCTCGTCGACGGCGACGATGCGGGCTGGCTGTGGATCGGGCCCTGGAAGGACACCGACGGCGACGGCGGTGACGGCGACCCGTGGTGGGTGTGGGACATCCGCGTGCACGATGCCTTCCAGCGCCGCGGAATCGGCCGCGCGACGATGATCGAGGCCGAGCGGATCGCCCGTGAACACGGCGCCGCGTCGCTCGGGCTCAATGTCTTCGCCTACAACGTGCCGGCGATCAGGCTCTACGAGAGCCTCGGGTACCTCACGACATCGCTGCACATGTTCAAGGACGTCTGACCCTTCGGGCCGGCCGGCCGTCGGGCGGGCGGGCGGTCGCCCCTCGATCACCCCGAGCCGCCCGCGCCTCTGTTACGTCGCGGGTCGTCGCCGCTCACCGCTGCGCAGCCCCTCGATTAGTTTCGGGACATCCCCCAGTCCCGTCCGCGAGGAGCAGTGGTGACCACGTCATCCGCAGGCAATGAGCCGACCGCCTCGGCGGTCGCGCGCGCAGCCGGCGATGTCGTGACCGCGGCACCGATCTCGTTCCACGGGGTCGGTCGCGCGTTCGGCACGGGCGATTCGGTGCGGCCCGTGTTGCGCGACATCGACCTCGACGTCGCTGCCGGCGAGATCGTCGCGATCCTCGGGCCGAGCGGCTGCGGCAAGTCGACACTGCTGCGCATCGCGGGTGGTCTCGATCGGCCGTCCGACGGTGTCGTCGCGATCGACGGCAGCGTGGTCGCACCGTTCGACGCCCGCTCGGCGGTGGGGTTCCAGGAGCCGCGGCTGCTGCCGTGGCGCACGATCGCCGGAAACATCGCCCTCGGCCTGCCGCGGGGAACGGCACGCGACGCCGGCCGCGCGCACGTCGCCCGCCTGCTCGAACTCGTGGGCCTCGCCGACTTCGCCGAGCACCGGCCGCGCGAGGTCTCGGGCGGCATGGCGCAGCGCACGTCCCTGGCCCGCGCGCTCGCGCGCAACCCCGCGGTGCTGCTGCTCGACGAACCGTTCGGCGCGCTCGACGCCCTGACCCGCCTGAAGATGCAGGACCTCCTGCTCGACGTGCACGCGGCCGAGCCCACCACGGTGCTGCTCGTCACGCACGACGTCGACGAGGCGCTGCAACTCGCCGACCGGGTCATCCTGCTCGGAAACGACGGCGACCGGCCCGGCGCTCGCATCCAGCACACGGTCGTCGTGCCGGGGACCCGCCCGCGCGACCGCGGCTCGGCAGAGCTCGCCGAGCTCCGCGGGCGCCTGCTCGACGGACTCGGCATCGACCGCCACGGCTCCGCCCGCGGCGTGGCGGCGACGACCACCATCCCGCACTACCCGTACTGACCGCCGAACGCCGATCGAGTAGGCCGAAGGCCGTATCGAGATCACCGCACCAGGTCTCGATACGCGCCTCCGGCGCTACTCGACCGGCGAGAACCCGAAGGAGTCCACCTTGTCCCGTACCCCGTTCCTCCGTTCCGCGCTCGTCGCGGGCGCCGCCACCGCGGCGCTGCTGCTCTCGGGCTGCGTCGCCGGCGAGGGGCAGGCGGCCGAACCGGCGCCCGCCGAGTCCGGCGAGGCCGCCTCGCTCGAGGGCCAGACGCTCAACATCGACTTCGCGACGTACAACCCGCTGAGCCTCATCATCAAGGACCAGGGCTGGCTCGAAGACGCCGGCCTCGAGGTCACCTGGGTGCAGTCGGCGGGGTCGAACAAGGCCAACGAGGCGCTGCGCGCAGGCGCGATCGACGTCGGCTCGACGGCCGGCTCGGCCGCCCTGCTCGCACGTTCGAACGGTTCGCCGATCCAGGTCATCGACATCTACTCGCAGCCCGAGTGGGCGGCGCTGGTCGCGCCGGCCGGCTCGTCGATCGACTCGGTCGACGCCCTGAAGGGCAAGCAGGTCGCCGTCACGAAGGGCACCGACCCGTACTTCTTCCTGCTGCAGTCGCTCGAGGCCGAGGGTCTCGCGCCCGAGGACATCACGGTGCAGAACCTGCAGCACGCCGACGGCTGGGCGGCCCTGCAGAACGGGTCGGTCGACGCGTGGTCGGGCCTCGACCCGATCATGGCCGGTGCCGAAGAGACGGGTGCGACGCTCTTCTACCGCAACGTCGACTTCAACAGCTACGGCTTCCTGAACGCGACCGAGGCGTTCATCGCCGAGAAGCCCGAGGTCGCCCAAGCGGTCGTCGACGCCTACGAGACCGCCCGCGCCTGGGCCGAGGAGAACCCCGAGGAGACCGCCGCGATCCTCGCCGAGGTCGCCGGCCTCGACGCAGCCGTCGCGACCAAGGTCATCGACGAGCGCACCAACCTCGACGTCGACCACGTGCCCGGTGAGGCGCAGGTCGCGGTGCTCGAGAAGATCGGGCCGATCTTCGTCGAGCTCGGCGACGTCGCGAATCAGCAGCAGGTCGACGAGGCGCTCGCGAGCCTCATCAACGACACGTTCGCCACGCAGGCCGACGCGGCCCGCTTCCAGTAGCACCGGACGCACTCCGGGGGTCGTTTCGCGCCAATCCGACCGCGATTCGACGCAGGATGTGGCGCGAAAGCACCCCCGGAACGCGGGAAAGGACGCAGAGGAATGAGCAAGGCGGATGCCGCGACCACAGCTGCGCGAGCGTCGGCGTCGGTCGACCGCGAGTTCGCAGCGCCCGTGACGCAGGATGGGCTCGGGGTGGCCGTGGCGGGCCAGCTCGGGCCGTCGGGTGTCGACCGCCCCGAACGGCTGCCGGGCTCCGGCATCGGCGGGCCGGCCGGCGAGGGAACGGCCCTCCCGGCGTCATCCGGCGGCCGTCGCCGTCTCGTCGACCGCCGGTGGTTCCGCATCGTCGGTGGTGCACTCATCCCGGTCGCGCTCCTCGTCGCGTGGCAGCTCGTGTCGACGAGCGGGCTCGTACCGGTGTCGATGCTGCCGACGCCCGAGATGGTGTGGCTCGCCGCCGTCGACCTCGCCGAGCGCGGGCTGCTCGGCCTCTACGTCGCCATCTCGACGCAGCGCGTGTTCCTCGGCTTCGCATTCGGCGCGGCGCTCGGCCTCGCCTTCGGCGCCGTCGTCGGGCTCTCGAAGCTCGGTGACATCCTGCTCGCCCCCACGCTCGGCGCGATCCGCGCGGTGCCGTCGCTCGCGTGGGTGCCGCTGCTGATTCTCTGGTTCAAGATCGGCGAGGACTCGAAGGTCATCCTCATCGCGATCGGCGCGTTCTTCCCCGTCTACACGATCGTGGCGGCAGCCCTGCGACACGTCGATCGGCAGCTGCTCGAGGCTGGCCGGGCGTTCGGGCTGCGCGGCCTCTCGCTGTTCACGACCGTGCAATTGCCCGCGGTCGTGCCGTCGGTCATCTCGGCCCTGCGTCTCGCGCTCGCGCAGGCTTGGCTGTTCCTCGTGGCCGCCGAGCTCATCGCGAGCTCGATGGGCCTCGGGTTCCTGCTCGTCGACTCGGGCAACAACGGTCGCATCGACCGCATCTTCCTGGCCATCATCCTGCTCGCCGTGCTCGGCAAGCTCACCGACTCGCTCGTGGGACTCTTCGAGCGCTGGGCGGTCAGGCGATGGGCGTGAACGGCACACCGTCGAGTCCTGATTGCCAACTCAGGAGAGTTGCACTGATTCCCCGGCACACGAGGGCAGAGAGCCCGATCTCCTGAGTCGCGCCGCTCAGCGCGGCCCGTGCGACACGGTCTGCCCGGCGGCGGGGAGCGTGCCGCCGAACTGTTCGGTCACGGTCGCGAGCGTGAAGCCCCGATCGCGCAGGCCGTCGACGACGTCGGGAACGGCCGCGACGGTGCCCGAATGCGTGTCGTGCATGAGGACGATGCTGCCGCGCGACGACTCCCCCACCGCGCGCTCGGCGACCACCTCACTGCCGGGTTCGGTCCAGTCGAGCGTGTCGACGTCCCACAACACGATCGGCAGGCCGACCACGCCGCGGACCCGCTTGTCGACATCGCCGTAGGGCGGGCGCAGCGATCGGGCCGTGACACCGGTGGCGGCCGCGATCGCGGTCTGCGTGCGCTTGACCTGAGCGCGCACCTCGGGGTCGGGCAGCTTCGTGAGGGCAGGGTGGTTCCAGGTGTGGTTGCCGAGCTCGTGCCCTTCGGCGACGAGTCGCTTCGCAACCTCGGGACGCTTCTCCACGTTCACGCCCTGCAGGTAGAACGTCGCCGGTGCGCGCCACTCGTGCAGCAGGTCGATGAGGCCGTCCGTGAGCGAGGTCGGGCCGTCGTCGAACGTGATCGACGCGCACGCGACGAGGGTGCAGTCGATCGGGTCGGCCGCCGCGGGCGCGTCGGCGACGCGGAACGGCGCGCCCCCGGCTACCGCTGCGTGCACGGCGGCACCGAACGGGCTGAGGAACGGCGCGAGCAGCCGCGCCGGCACGAGCACCGAAACCAGTCGGCGCCCGAGCCCGTCGGGCGTCGGCTCGAGCGGCACCTGCACGACGAAATCGTCGGCGGTGACGACGGTGTCGGCGAGCATCGTTCGAGCCGCCTCGGGCGGGAGTGCGGCGAACGGGTCGGACGTCGTGGGCGCGAATCCGCCATCGCGCAGCCCCTCGGCGAGCAGCGCGAGCACGCGGTGCTCGGCGCCCGGCCGGTACAGGGCCGAGCCGTCGCCGAACTCGCCGGTCGCGACATCCGCGTACCAGGCGGTGCGCTCGAGCGGCGCGGCCGATCGGCCGTCGCGCCGCAGCACGCTGATCCGCTCCCCGACGACCGAGCCGGCCGCCGCGACGATCTGGCAGTCGACGGTGAGGCTCACGCCGGTCGGTGGGGTGAGCGGATGCTGCGCGCACGCCGATCCCACGCCACCCGGTGCGATGTCGACGCCCGGCGTCCAGGCCACGCCGTGCGCGGCGGCCGCACCGCGCGCGAGGTCGGCGAACCGCGCGTCGAGGGCGTCACCGAATGCGGTGACTCCCGCCGGGGTCGCCCAGCGCACCACCACCGCGAAGTCGGGTGCCGCCATCGCCGCAAGCCGGGCCACGAGCCCAGGCGCTGTACCGGGGCCCAGCCGCGGAAGGCGGTAGCCGAGGTCGGCACGCGGCTGCAGGGGCGTCGACGTCGTCGACCCCTCGCCCGGGTCCGACGCGCCAGGGCTCTGCGGCGCGTCGGACTGATCAGACCCTGCCGTCGACGCGGGCGTGCGCCCTGCCTGGTCGTCGATGCCCGGTGGAACGATGCCGCACCCGGCGAGGGCGAGCAGCGCGACGAGTCCGACCCCCGTCCGCCACCGGCTCCGCCGACCGCGCCCCATGCGGCCACCCTAGGCGACGTTTCCTCAGGACTCGGCCGATTCGCCCGGGTCGACGGAATCAGCCGCCCGCCGGGATCAGCCGGCCGAGCGGAGGGTCACCAGGGTTCGCCTACCTGCGGCATCAGCTCGCGCACCCGGGCGACAGCGTCGGGAAAGCACGCGTCGAGCACCTCGGTGACCGATTTCTCGGTGCCGTACGCGCCGACCAGGCGCAGCCCGACGATCGCGTTGATGAGCATGCCGCCGGCCATGAATTCACGGGTCTCCTCCTCGGAGAATCCCGCCTCGTCACGGACGAACCGCCAGATTCCGTTGAAGCCGTCGCGTGCGACCGGCCCGATCTCGGGGTCGCCGCCGAGTGCCGTGGAGTTCGCGATGACCGGCAGCATGCCGCGTTCGGAGAGCAGCCCGGCATAGGCGGCCCCCATGCGCTTCAGCCGTTCGTCGGGTGGGCCCGGCAGCACTCGGCTGAACTCGCTGATGATCCGTTCATACGCCCGCTCGATCACGGCGATGTAGAGCTTCGCCTTCGTGCCGAAGAGCCGCACGACGTAGGGCTGGCTCACGCCGGCGGCGCGCGCGACCTCGTCGGTCGTCGTGCCCACGTAGGAATTCGCGCCGAACACCGCGGTGGCGGCCTCGAGAATGAGCTCGCGGCGCTCGGCCGCCTTCATTCGCGGAGCCGTCTGCACATTCTGCGTCGTCATGCTTGACATGTTATCAGTCGATTACTACTCTCCAAGTAATCATTCGATAACAACTCAGGAGCAACCATGTCCACCGTCCTCGATGCCTCGCCGGCCAGCCCCGCGCGACCGTCGTCCACGCGGCGACCGAGCGCCCTGTGGCTCGTACTCGTCGCCACCGCCGTTCCGACCTTCATGGCCACCCTCGACAACCTCGTGATGACGAACGCCCTGCCCGTGCTGCACGCCGAGTTCGGGGCATCCGTCGAAGAGCTGCAATGGTTCATGAACGCGTACACGCTCGCGTTCGCGAGCACGATCCTCATGGCGGTCGCACTCGGCGACCGCTACGGCCGGCGAACCGTCTTCGTCATCGGCATCGTCGTCTTCACGGTCAGCTCGGCCTTCGCGGCGCTCTCGACCGACTCCGGTCAGCTCATCGCGGCCCGCGCCCTGCAGGGTTTCGGCGCCGCAGCGATCATGCCGCTCTCGCTCACGCTGCTGGCGGGCGCGGTGCCACTCGCCCGCCGTGCGCTCGCCATCGGCATCTGGGGCGGCGTCACCGGCCTCGGCGTCGCCACTGGGCCGCTCATCGGCGGCGCCGTGCTCGAGGGCTGGGCCTGGCAGGCGATCTTCTGGATCAACGTCCCCGTCGGCGTCATCTCGGTCGCGCTCGCGCTCATCGCGCTGCCCAACAGCTTCGGCGCCCGCCTGCGCGCCGACGTCGTCGGCCTCGTGCTCTCGGGTGTCGGCCTGCTCGCACTCGTCTACGGCATCGTGCGCGGCAACGACGCGGGCTGGGACAGCCTCGAGGTCCTCGCCAGCCTGATCGCCGGGGGCATCCTGCTCACCGCATTCGTGGCCTGGGAGGCACGGACCGCCGCGCCCCTGCTGCCGCTGCGCCTCTTCCGCAATCGCAGCTTCACCGTTGCGAACCTCGCGGGCTTCGGCTTCAGCTTCGGCGCGTTCGGCTCGATCTTCATCCTCATCCAGTTCCTGCAGGTCGTGCAGGGCGCGACCCCGCTCGAGGCCGCGCTGCAGACCTCGCCATGGACCCTCGCGCCCATGGTCGTGGCACCCCTCGCCGGGCTCATCGCCCCGCGGGTCGGCACTCGCGCCCTCATCGTGGCGGGCCTGACGCTCCTCGGCGCTTCGCTGTTCTGGCTGAGCGGCCTGCTCGACGCCGACCTCTCGTATGCGAACTACGTGGCGCCGTTCCTCATCGCCGGCGTCGGCATGGGGCTCGTGTTCGCACCGTCGGCGACGGCGGTGCTCGCGGGCATGGCCGCTGACGACCACGCCAAGGCGAGCGGCACGAACTCGATGCTGCGCGAGGTCGGCGTCGCGCTCGGCATCGCCGTGTCGACCGCGGTGTTCACGGGAGCCGGCGGCGCACTCACGCCCGTCGACTACTCGACCGGCGCCCAGCCCGCGGTGCTCGTCGGAGCGGCGGCGCTCATCGCGTCGGCGCTGGTCGCGCTGCTGCTGCCGGCCGGCCGCGGGTCCGACCGGGCCGAGCCGGGTGATCAGCCCGAGCCCGCGACATCCGATGCCGAACTCGCCGTGGCGCGCTGAACGTCAGCGCATCGCGCGATAGGCGGCGCGCTCGGCGGGCGTGAGGTGCTCGGTCGCATAACTCAACATCGTGCGCGGCATGCGCGGGGCGTACTCGTCGAGGAATCCGGTGAGCGCGCCCCGCGCGACGCGCTTGCCGAGCTCGCGAAGCATCCAGCCGACGGCCTTGTGCATGAGGTCTTCGCGATCGTCGAGCAGACGAGGCGCGAGCCGGAGGATGGGCGCGCCGTCGCCCGCCTTGATGAAGGCGAACGTCGCGAGAACGGCAACGC
Source organism: Agromyces cavernae (assembly GCF_021044935.1). Taxonomy (GTDB): domain Bacteria; phylum Actinomycetota; class Actinomycetes; order Actinomycetales; family Microbacteriaceae; genus Agromyces; species Agromyces cavernae. The sequence continues at coordinate 513,178 of NZ_JAJNMP010000001.1, read as the reverse complement.
GCCGCTCCCAGAGCGAGTCGGATGCCGCGAGCTCGTCGAGCAGCGCATCGTCGCCCCGCCCCGACTCACGGAGGAACTCACCCACGAGCGAGTCGGCCGACGCGTCGACGAGGTCCCAGTTGTTCACCCGGTCTCGGCGCACCGCGTCGAGGTACGCCAGGTTCAGGCGCTCACGTGCCGCATCGTCGCGAGTGCGAAACGCGCTCGCGACGCGGAACTGCCGCACCATGACGAGCAGCGCGGCCAGCCGGTGCTCGTGCACGGGGCTGTCGAGCAGGGCGGATGCCTCGGCGAGGGGCATCCGCTCGAATCGCCGAACGATCGCACGGGTTGCAGGAACGCGCACGCCGACGAACACATCGCCCTCGCCGTATTGGCCCGGCCCGGTCTTGAAGAAGCGCTGCAGGAATGCGGCGTCGTCGTGATCTCCCGCGGCGTCGATCGCAGCGGCGAGGGCGCGTGCGGTCAGTTCGGGCGATTCGGATGCGGCTGCCACATGCCGCACTCTATCGACGCGCACCGACGGGGCGGCGACCGCAGACGAGAAGCGGGGCCGAGCCATCGGCTCGGCCCCGCTTCTCGTGGTGGCGTCTTGCAGTGGGGTCACCACTGCTGTTCCGGGTGCTGGGCACGGCGCTCTTCGTCGGCGACGCGCTTGAGCGCATCCTCCTCGAGCTGCGCGCGGTACGCCTCGGCCTGCTTGGCGAGGCGGTCGCCCTGTGCTTCGGCGGCAGACACGTCGGGGGTCACGCTCTGCTGCTTGTCGAGGCGCATCGCCTCGGCCTGCTGGGCGAGGCGCTGACCCTGGGCCTGAGCTGCAGACCCGCGGGGGGAAACGCTGGTCTGCTTGTCGAGGCGGATCGCCTCCTGCTTGGCTGCGGCGGCGCCGCCGACCGCGATTCCGACCGACGACTGCTTGTCGGCGCGGATCGCTTCGTTGGCGGCGAGCTTGCCGGCCTCGAGCGGAACCGAGTTCTGGCGAGCGCGGAGCTCCGCCGACTCGCGACGCTGGGTGTCGGCCTGGCTCTGCAGCGAGGTGATGCTCGACTGCCCGGAACCTGCGTCGACCTGTCCGCGTACTCCGGCGCAGCCGCTGACCAGCACGATGAGTGCCACGGCGCTGAGTGCTACTGCGCCGGTCTTCTTGGTGTTCATGGCTCTCTCCTGTTCTATTGGGGGTATGGAGAACTGAACATCGCTCACGTTATGGACGCAGGAATCGTGCGTCATCGGGACCCGCACCGGTATCGCCATCGGGAATGCCACCACTCCGGTACTGGTGCTGGCATGGATGGGCACCCGTGCCAGCGCTGAGCCGACCGGCGCCGAATGGCGCAGTCGGCCCGTTGCGTGCGATGGCGATCTCAGGCGTGGATTCTTGCGTTCACGCAGGAATCCCGCGTCGCACCGCAAGCAATCGCACAGGGATCGCTCGTAGCCTTGAGGTGTGCGGCGAATCGCGCCGCGACCACACCAACGCAGATCCCCTCACGAGGAACGGAGGTTCACATGTCGAACACCACCATCGACGCCGTCGTCGGCGAACCCGAGGTCCTCGAAGACGAGGTCACGGCAGCCCACATCGCGCTCGCCGCAGACGTCGAGACCGACCCCGCGTGGCTCGCGCTCAAGCAGGCGGCCACTGCGCTGCAGTCGCTGCAGGTGAAAGACGGCTCGGTTCCCGACGAGGCCGCCAGGCCCGAGGCATCCGCGCTCGTCGACACCATCGTCGAGTCGGTCGCCGCTCTCGCCCCGAGATTCCCGCACGAGGCGGCGTACCTCGAGGCGCTGCAGGCCGACTTCCGCAAGTGGCAGGGCGAGGGGCTCGGCGTGCCCGACTTCCTCGACTCGCTCGTCGAGTTCCAGCCGCAGCGGCATCGTGTCGACGGCATCCGGCACCTCGTGGTGTTCCCCATGTACACGCAGAACGGCTCGACCGATCGGCACGTCGAGGCGCTCGTCGTCGAGACGATCTGGCCCGAGTTCATCGCCGCGCTCGAGGCAGGCGACTACAGCAACAAGCTGTTCGTCTCGCTCCGGCTCGTGGACTTCACCCCCGGGTACGACACGAACTCTGCGGTGCTGTTCCCCGAGACGGTCGCGATGCGCGAGATTCCGACGTTCACGTGGGGCGCGATCTTCCAGGACCGCGAGGCGGCGCGCTACCGCCGGGTCGTCCGCGCGGCGTCGGAGATCACGAAGCTCGAGCTGCCCGACGACGCGGCGACGCTGCTCGACGACCAGGGGCTCGCCGAGCGCACGTTCGTGATGTGGGACATCATCCACGACCGCACGCACATGCGCGGCGACCTGCCGTTCGACCCGTTCATGATCAAGCAGCGCATGCCGTTCTTCCTGTACTCGCTCGAGGAGCTGCGGTGCGACCTCACCGCGTTCCGCGAGTCGGTGAAGATCGAGCGGGGCCTGAACGCGCGTCTCGCCGCGGGCGAAGAGCTCACCGAGGTCGAGGAGCAGATGCGCTCGACCGGCAAGCTCGTGCAGTACGCCGTGATCTTCGACCGCATCTTCCGGTTCGCAATCACGGGTTCGCGCGTGCGCAACTACGACGGGCTCGGCGGCCAGCTGCTGTTCGCGTGGCTGCACCAGAAGCACGTGCTCGAGTGGACCGACGTCTCGCTCAGCTTCGACTGGGCGGCCGTGCCCGACGCGGTCGTCGAACTCGGCGATGCCATCGACGAGCTGTACTGGAAGTCGATCGACCGGCCGAAGACGGCCCACTGGCTCGCCGCGTACGAACTCGTGCGCAGCGTGCTCACGCCGAACCCGGCGTCGATGTGGGCCGAAGGCCTGCCTCGCGAGGTGCTCGCCGGCCCGCCCAAGGGCTACACCGACCTCGTGATGGACGACGAGTTCCCGCTGTCGATGTTCTTCGAGGCACTCGACAAGAAGATGAAGCCCGTCATCGAGTCGACCGTCGGCATCACGGCCGCCGACGCCTGACCCACTCCCGTCGGTCGAGTAGCGCCGAGCGCGTATCGAGACCACGAGGCCGCGAACACCTCCGGCCCGTAACGTGGTCTCGATACGCTGCGCTACTCGACCGACGAAGCTCGAAGGGGAGCTCAACATGAACGATCTTGCGAACCGCACCGTCCTCATCGCGGGAGCGACGAGCACCTCCGGCCGGGCGGTCGCTCACGCCCTGCTCGACGCCGGGGCCCGCGTGGTCGCCGTCGGCAGCGACGAGGGCCGCATCCGTGAGCTCGAGGCCGAGCTGCCCGGCATTATCGGCGAGCACGCCGACCTGACCGACGGCGACGAGGTGCTGGAGCTGTCGATGCGGGTGCGCGCTCGGACCGGCGACGTCGACGGCGTGATCCACCTCGTCGGCGGTTGGCGCGGCGGCGGCGGCATCATGGGCCAGACCGAAGAGGACTACCGTTTCCTCGAGCGGTCGTTCACGGCGCTCCGGTATGTGAGCCGCGTGTTCTGGCAGGACATGATCACCTCGACTGCCGGTCGCATCGTCATCGTCTCGTCGGTCACCGTCGAGTCGCCGACACCCGGAAACGCGAACTACGCGGCCGTGAAGGCGGCGAGCGAGTCGTGGATGCGATCGCTCGCGCACGGCTTCGCGCCCCGTCCGGTCGACGCCGTCGGCGCACAGATGCCTCGCGAACCCGGCGGGGGAGCCGCCGTCACGTTCCGGGTGAAGTCGCTCGCGGGCCTCGAAGACCGGCTCGCGACATCCGTCGTCGACCTCTGGCGGGCAGAGGCCGCGGAACTGAACGGCGCTGTCATCGAATTGCGCCCCTGACCGCCGCACCCGCGGCCGCCGACGGATCGGGTTGGAACGTCAGTTCGTGCCGCCGGTGAGGTGCACCGCGTAGCCCCAGCAGCCCGCCTTCTGCCAGTCGTAGTCGGCACCGAGGCCGGAGTCGCCGTACAGCGCGAGCTCCCACGCGGAGTACTCGTCGGAGGTCAGGTCGGCGGGCATCGGCGGGAAGCGGTTCGACGACGCCGACTTCGGGTTCCACCACTCCCAGTAGAGGTACTCGTGCCCGGCGGAGACCATGCAGTCGCGCACGATCTCCTGGAACGCGAGCCACTGCCTGCGCTGCTCGGGCGGAGGCGGGGGCGTGGTGCCGTCGGGGTTCGGGTCGACCGAGTCGGGCCCGCCCGGCGCGGGGTGGCCGGCTGCCGGATCGTCGGGGATGGGCGTGGGTGTCGGCGTGTCGCCCGCGGGCGGCTGCACCGACGGCGGGGTCGTGGGCTCGGTCGGCTGTGGCGACGGGGCGGGACTCGGCTCGGCCGGCGGTGGCGCCGGCTCGGGCGGGACGATCGGTTCGTCGACGGCGTCGCCGCCCGTCGCCCCGTCGGTCGGCGACTCGGTCGCCTCGCCCTCGCTCACCTCGAATCCGCCCGAGGAGTTCGGCGCAGGGTGCGTCAACCGGGCGTCGTAGAAGACGGGCGCACCGGTCGTCGCAGCGGCCGCCCCGGCGAACACCGCGGCCAGGAGGGCGAGCGTGACCCCTCCGCTCAAGACCAGCAACTTCTTGCGCATGCCACACCCCCCGTTTCGGTGTCATCGCGTAACCGGCTTATCCGGACATGCTAACCGCGATCGCCCTCACCGGAAAGCGGGATGTCGGCCGGGGACTCCGCCGACGGCTGGAGGTCGGTCGCCACGTCGGCGGCGGGGTGCTGCCGCCGGCTCAGCCACAGGAACGGCGCCGCGAGCACCTGGATGCCGCCGCTCAGGATCAACGAGCCCGGATACCCCCAGATGTCGGCCGAACGGCCGAGCACCGGCTGGATCACGGCACCGCCGGTGCTGCCGAGCAGCGAGTCGAACGACAGCACGGTGGCGCGCTGGGCCGACGGGATCATGTCGTTGAGGTAGGCCCGCTGCACCGGGCCCGAAGCCGCATCGACGAGCCCCCAGATGATGAGCAGGGCGAAGGCGACCCAGAAGTTGCGGTTCACTCCCAACGCGACGAGCATCAGGCTGCTCACGACGACGCTGAGGATGATCGTGGTCGTGCGACGGCGGAATCGGCTGCGCACCCACGGAGCCATCCACCCGCCGATGACCTGCGAACCGGACAGGATCGCCGCGGCGAGCCCGGCGATCGTGTAGGCGCCCGAGTCGCCCCACAGTTCGACGAGATACGGCTGCAGCGCGTAGAACACGTAGAACCCGACGCCGGTCGTGAAGAACGACGCGAACATGACGAAGCGCACCGCGGGTCGGCGCAGCCCGTACTTCACCGACTCCCGCATCACGCGCTTGGTGGCCTGCCACGGATGCGCCCGCCCGGCCGGGGTGAAGCCCATGTCGCGCATCACGAACGCGGCGAGGATGAACATCAGCACGAGGATGACCGCCCTGAGCACGAACGGCACCCCCAGGTCGGTGAGTTGCGCCACGGCGCCGCCGGCGAGCGAGCCGACGAACATCGCCGCACCCGACACCGCCATGCCCCGGCCGAACACGCGCTCGAGGCTGCCCGTGTACCCCGTGGCGGTGAGCGCGTCGACGAGCCACGCCTCGACCGCACCCGAGAAGAACGTGAACCCGAGGCCGAGCAGCACCGACACGACCGCCCATGCCCAGAACGGCGAGTGCATGACCCAGAGCAGGTAGTACAGCGCCGTCGTCACCGCGAGCGTGACGGTGCCGAGGAGGTACGACATGCGCCGCCCGAGCGTGTCGGCCACGACGCCGGTGGGCACCTCGAAGATGACCATGCCGGCCGAGAAGAACGCGTTGGCGGCGAACGCCTCGAGATTCGTGAGACCCGCGTCGAGCAGGAACAGCGTGTTCACGCCCCAGATCAGCGACGCGGCGAGCGTGTTGCCGACGAGCAGCGTGAAGTACACGCCCTGCACCCGTCGCGCTGCGTGGTTCACCGTCGCTGCGTCGCTCACACCCGACCTCGTCGACCAGACACGACCCCCATCTTCCTCCTGAGCACCGACAGCGGGAAGGGCATGTCGTCATCCGACGGAGCCGATCTGCGATCTCGCTCGGTGTCGTCATGACGTCATCCGCGTGACCGAATTACCCCGAAACCTCCGGCGAATTCTGCATTTTCATGATCGAAATAACCAATTTCCAATCATCTATTGACAGAGATCGCTCATCTACGTCAGTGTGCTCAGCAATATCCACACCGTTCTCTGGGGAGTGCAATGACGCGTATGTTCACCAGTCCGCGCGAGAAGGTCGACTCGACGAACGACCTCCATTCCGTGGCATCCGGATTCACCCGCCGCAACCTCATCGGAGGCGCACTGGCCGGGGTCGCACTCGCGGCCACGATGACGTCGGGCGCCGCAACCGCGGCCGCGCCGTTGCGCAGGAACGGCTCCTCCTCGATGGCGAACGAGCCGTTCCAACCGGTCGACATCGTGAAGATCGGCCTGATCGGCCTGGGCAACCGCGGCATGGGCATGCTCGGCAGCTGGGTCAGCGTGCCCGGCGCGCAGGTCGTCGCCGTATGCGATGTCCGAGCCGATCGGGCGACACGCGCCGCCGACCGCGTCGCGAATGCCGGCAAGCCGCGCCCGCGCGAGTACGGCGGCTCCGACCAGTCCTTCCAGAAGATGCTCGACACCGAGGAACTCGACCTCGTGTACATCGCGACGCCGTGGGAGTTCCACTACGCGCAGGGCAAGGCCGCGCTGCGCGCCGGTGCGCACGTCGGCGTCGAACTGCCGATCGCGACCGAGCTCGACGAGCTCTGGGATCTCGTCGACACGAGCGAACAGACGCGCAAGCACCTGTTCCTCATGGAGAACTGCTCGTACGGGCGCAACGAGCTCGCGATGCTCAAGATGGCCCACGACGGCGTGTTCGGCGACATCACGAGCGGACATGGCGGATACCTGCACGACCTGCGCGCCCTGCTCTTCAACGACGGCTACTACACCGACGACTGGCGCCGGCTGTGGCACACCCGGAGCACCGCGAGCTTCTACGCGATGCACGGGCTCGCCCCGATCGCGGCGGCGATGGACATCAACCGCGGCGACCGCTTCACCACCCTCTCGGCGACGGCGACCGCGGCGAAGGGCCTCGCGGACTACCGCGAGCGCTTCGTATCGCGCGATCACCGCTCGTGGAAGGAGGAGTACATCAACGGCGACCTCGTCACCTGCATGATCAGCACCGCCAAGGGGCGCGTGGTGCGCGCCGAGCACAACGTGAGCCAGCCTCGCCCGTACAGTCGGATCAACACGATCGAGGGCAGTCGCGGCATCTTCGAGGACTACGTCGGCGGCGACGCGACGGGGGCTCGGATCTACTCGGAGCCCCGCCACGGCGGGGACACCTGGCGGGGCGCGAGCGCGTTGCGCGCCGAGTTCGACCACTGGCTCTGGAAGGACCTCGAAGGGCCTGCGGCCGGGGGCGGCCACGGCGGAATGGACTACATCCTGCAGTGGCGCATCGTCCAGCAGATGCGCACCGGCCAGGTGCCCGACATCGACGTCTACGACTCGGCGGCCTGGTGCGCGCCGGTTCCGCTCAGCGTGATGTCGCTCGAGAAGGGCGGGCGTCCGGTCGAGGTGCCCGACTTCACCCGTGGCGAGTGGAAGAAGCTCCGCCTCGGCCTCGACTCCGTCCGCAGCACGATGCCCGCCGTCGTCTGAGCAGCGCAGGAAGGAAACCCATGAACACGAAACTCATCCGTCGCGGCGCCATCGCCGGGCTCGTCCTCGCAACGACACTCGCGCTGTCGGCGCAGGCGGCCTTCGGGGCGACCCCCGGCGAACCGGTCCCCACCGATCCTCAGGTCGTCACCGAGACGCCGGCCGCCGCAGAGGATGCCGCTCCCGAACGATCGACGGCTGCCGAGGCGTCGACCGCAGCCGAAGAGTCGACCGCAGCCGAGGAGTCGACCGCCCCCGAAGAGACGGCCGCAGCCGAGGAGTCGACCGCAGCCGAGGAGACGTCCGGCACGGATGCGCCTGAGGATGCCGAGGAGGCACCCGCCCCCGAGATCGCCCTCGACATCAGCGAGATCAGCCTCGACGGCCCGGCGATCGCCGAGGTCGACGTCACCGTGGTCAACGACTCGGCCACCGCGATGCGTTCGGTCGCCGTGACCTTCGAGGGTCCGGTCGGCTGGCAGGTCGCCGTCGTCGAAGACGACCTCGGGAGCATCAAGCCGGGCACGAGTGAGACGGCGACGTTCCAGGTGCGCATCCCCGAGAAGCGGCCGGGCTTCGAACTCCGAGTGTTCACTGCCGAGGCGACCTACAAGGGCGGCGACGGCGCCGGCAGCGCGACCTCGTCGCGTGCGGTGCCCACGGCGGCCCCGCTCGACAACCTCGCGACGGCGTTCAACAACGTCGGCATCACGAGCGAGAGCGCGACGACCGCAGGCGCCTTCGACAACGAGGGCAACAGCTTCTCGGCCGAGAAGCTCGCCGCTGCCGGCGCCGGAAAGGGGGCGGAGCTCGACGTCCTCGGCGCGACGCTTCAGATGCCGTCCGTCGATCCGGGCACCCGCGACAATGTCGCCGCGGCGGGTCAGGCGGTTCGCGTGCAGGGCGCAGGCGAGCGTCTCGTGTTCCTCGGCTCGGGGTCGAGCACGGCCGCGACGGGCACCGTCACGGTGTACTACAGCGACGGCACCGTCGGAACCGGGAGCATCGGGTTCCCGAACTGGTCGTTCCACGCGGCCGACGCGCACGGTGCTCAGCTCGTCGTGTCGACGAACGGTCGCAACCGCCCGAGCGGGTACGGCGACTCGGCGTACCAGTACCGGATGTTCGCGCACTCGGTGCCGCTCGACGCGGGCAAGACAGTCGAGTTCGTCGTGCTGCCGGGCAACTCCTCGATGCACATCTTCGCCATGGGCATCGCACCCTGATCGTCCGAAGAGGGGACGGGGCGGTGCGGGAGCGGATCCCGCACCGCCCATTTTCATGCCCTCATGCCCCGATGCAGTCCGTCGCAGACCGGCGCAGCGCCGAGCGACGCCGATCCGAAGGACCCGTCTTCCTCCTGCGCACCGACCACGTGAAGGGCTAGCCTCAACCCATGGTGCGCTTCCTCATCCGCGCGGCGATCTTCCTCGTCACCGCCGCCCTCGGCCTGCTCGTCGCCTCGTGGCTGCTGCCCGACTTCAACATCGAGTGGGGCGGGTTCCTCGTCGCCACCCTGGTGTTCGCGATCGCGCAGAGCGTGCTGTCGCCGTTCATCTTCAAGATGGCGCATCGGTATGCGCCCGCCGTGATCGGCGGCATCGGCCTCGTCTCGACCTTCGTCGCCCTGCTGATCGCGAGCCTGTTCCCGAGCGGCATCCAGATCTCGGGCGGCGTCGTCACGTGGGTGCTGGCGACGCTCATCGTCTGGCTCGTCACGGCGCTCGGCGCCTGGTTGCTGCCGCTCATCTTCCTGAAGAAGCGCGCCACCGCACGCAGCGAGGCATAGCAACGCGCCGGGCCGGCGCCCCACGGCCCCCAGCTCAGTGCATGTTGTCGTTGCCGGTGACGTGCGTCGCGTACCCCGAGCAGCCGGCGTCCTGCCAACGGTAGGCCGCACCTCCACCGGCGTCGCCGCCCATGGCCGCGCCCCATGCGGCCTGGGCTTCGTCGCCCAGGTCCGCGGGCATGCGTGGGTCGACCCTGGGGTCGGACGGCTGGTGCTCGGGGTTCCACCACTCGAAGTAGCGCACGTCGAAGCCGGCCTCGGCCATGCACTCGCGCACGGCCTCCTCGTACTCCAGTGATCTCTCGCGCGGCGTCGGCTTCGAGGGATCGTCGGGCGGCACCGGGGCGGTGAGCGGTGTTCCCGCCGCGCGAGCGGCCTCGGCGGCAGCGACGCCGACGTCGGCGCACCCTCCTCCGGGGTTGTAGATGTCGGGTCCGTAGAGGGCCTGCGTCCAGAGCACCGAGGTCTCGAAGTCGAGCCCGCTCGGCTGCGGGCCCTCGTCGATCCACCAGAGGTTCGGCAGGTATTCGAATCCCGCGTCGTTCATGCACTGGCGAACGACCGCGTCCTGGCCGAGGTACTCGGCGCGTTCCTCGGGGCTGACGTACTCGGGGTCGCCCGGTTCGAGGTACGGGTTGTAGTCGGCCGCCATCGGCCCGGTGCCGGGGAGGCGCTCGTCGCTCGCCTCGGCGACCGCGGGCGGTGTCGCGACCTCGGGCGCCGGAGGCTGCTCGGTCGGCGCCGAGTCGACGCCGACCGCGCCGTGGTGCGTGGGCTCCGCGGACGTCACCGGCGTGGATTGACCGGCCGCGTAGGCGGCTGCCCCGAGTGCGACGACGGATGCTCCGCCGAGCACGGCACCCGAGATCGCGACGATCGCGGCGATGCGTTGCAGGTTCATGCGCCGACTCCTTCGGTGAAGGGCTCGGTGGCGACATCCGTTCGACGAGGTTTCGATCCCCAGAGCGATCTCGCCGCTGGCAGCCACCACGCGGCCATCGCGACGAAGAAGGTCACGCCGGCGGCGGCGAGGCTGCGATTCACGAGGATGGCCTGGGCGAGGGCCGACGTGTAGAACTCGCCGAGGGTGACGCTCGAGGCGATGAGCGTGTACATGCCGAAGCGGATGAGCACGTAGCTCGCGCCGGCGAGCCAGAGTGCGCCGAACCAGCGCAGCCGGGGGATCGCCGTGAGCACCGCCCCGAGGAGCGCCATCGCGAGCCCGACGATCCCGGCTGCGACGAGGTCCCACGCACCCGCCCAATCGCCCGACCCCATGCTCGCCGACGTGCGCACGACGACGAGCACGCCCCACGCGATGAGCAGCGCCGTGGCAAGATGCGCGAGCGCGGGCAGCGCGAGGGGGAACGTACCGCGAGGGGCCGTGAGCGCAGCCCGCCGGAGGCGGGCATGCCGCCACGCGAGGTCGGCCGGGATGCCGCGAAGCATCCGCCCGACGATCGCCCGGGATGCCCCGGGGCCGCCGGTCTCGGCGGCGAAGGCGCGTTGCTCGTGGAGGTCGGAGGCGAGCTCCGCGATCCGGCCGGTCGCGACCTGCTCAGGCAGGTCGCGCGTGTACCAGCGGCACCACCCGAGCACGGCGGCATCGATGCGGTCGGCCGCCGTGGGCAGCACGACGGCCTGCCCGATCAGCTCGCTGTTCATGCGAACGCCGCCTTCGGCTGCCGAGCTTCGGCCGCGGCACGCGCACCGAGCTCGGCGCGATGGGCGAGCTCGCCCGCGCCCGTCACCCGATACAGCCGTCGTCGCGGTCGGCCCTCGGCCTCGGCGAGCGCGGCGTCCTCCCACGTGGGCTCGAGCAGGCCCGCGTCGGCGAGGCGGGCGAGCGCCTTGTAGAGCGTGCCGTGCGCGGTGAGGGCGCTCGAGTCGCTGTACTCGGCGATGCGCTTCGCGAGCGCGAACCCGTAGAAGTCGCCGTCTTCGCCCTGCAGTTCCATGCCTGCAGCGAGGATGTGCATCTCGAGGTCGAGCAGTCGGCCTTCACGTCTGCGTGCCATGGAGAAAGAATAGGAAGATATCTTCCTATTCGCAAGAGGCACCTGGATGCCGAATGCGATTCGGCGTTCGGCACCTCCCGGGTTACGATGCTCCGCACCCGAAGCCGCCACCCGGCGGCATCCCGAACCCGAAAGCACCCACCATGCGCAAGCGCACCGTCGCGCTCATCGTCGTCGTCGCCGTCGTCCTCGCCCTCGTCGGCGGGGCCTACTGGGCCGGCCGCCACCTGTTCTACGAGCCCACCGCCAAGGGCGTCGACTCGGTCATCGGCGAACTGGGCGGCACCCGGGTGCTCGGCGTCTTCGCCCATCCCGACGACGAGCAGACCGTGAACGGGCTGTTCTTCCGCGCGAAGCAGCACGACGGCGCCTACACCGCGATGATCACCGCGACGCAGGGCGAGGCAGGCCACCAGACGCCCGTGGTCGCGCGGCAGGAGGACCTCGGCGACATCCGCAAGGCCGAAGCGCTGAAGAACAGCTTCAACCTCGGCGTCGACCGCCACGTCGTGTGGGACTACCCCGACGGCGGCGTGCCCGAAGCCGACGACGAGCTCGTCGCCCGCGTCGTCGCCGAGATGCGGCGTGTGCGCCCCGACATCGTCGTCGCCTTCTGGCCCGAGTCCGGCGCGACGGGCCACCCCGACCACATGGAGATGGGACGCATCACCGAACTCGCGATCGCCGAGCTCGAGGCATCCGACGGCTCGTATACCGGTCCCGACCACGTCGTCTACACGATCAGCCCCTCAGGCGCGCTCGCCGCGTTCGGCGGTGAGACCGGCGCGTTCGTCGTCGAGAACCAGCCGAAGCCCGAGTACGCGATGGCCGCCGAGGTGGCGAAGAAGCACGAGGGATGGACCATCCACGCGTCGCAGGCGAACTTCATGCCCGAGGCGTACATCCTGCCCACCTGGCTCGTCTATTCGTTGTGGGACCAGGAGTTCTACCACGTGCGCGACCTCGGGGCCGATCCGCTCTCGCATTAGATCGAGCGGGTCGGATGTCGCGGCGCCGACTCACGACCCGGATGCGAGTCACCGCCGCTGACGCACCCACTCCCCGGCGTCTTCGTGCGCGCGGTGCACGGCCTCGCCGACCCACTCCGAGCTCTCGTAGACGCGATCGGGTCCGAGTCGTTCGAGCAGGCCCCCGGCCTCGAGCTGGCCGCGGATCCGCTCGCCGGCGATCACGAACCACAGCGTCGAGTCGTTCTTCTCGAGGTCGTCGAGGTAGCGGTCGAACACCGCGACGAACGACAGGCCGAGCTCGTCGATGCCGCGAAGCCGCAGGATGACCACCGATCCCCGCGACGCCGGTTCGACCTTCGGCAACTGCGCCTCCAGGACGGGAGCGCTCGCGTAAGCCATGTTGCCGTAGGGCTGGAGGACCACGACCTCGTGCGGCGGCAGGACCGGCACCGGATCGATCTCCCGCAGACGCCCTTCGGGGTGGAACTCGAGCTGGCGCACCCTGAGCCGGTTCGACTGCTGGGCCACGAACAGGATGATGCCGAGCCCCACCCCGACGAGCACGGCGAACTGCAGGGGGATGATGAGCGTGAGCGCGAAGGTGACGGCCATGACCGCCGACTGCAACGGCCCGGTCTTCACGACCGAGAGGATGCGCGCGGGCTTGATCGCCTTCACCCCGACGACGATGAGCAGTCCGGCGAGCGCCGGCATCGCGACGAGTGAGACGATGCCCGATGCCACGAGGATGACCACCGCCATCACCGAGGCCGCGATGAACAGCGCGAGTCGAGTGCGAGCGCCCGCAGCGACGGTCAGCGCCGACGCCGACATCGAGCCGCCGACGGGCATGCCCCGGAACACGCCGGAGACGATGTTGCCGACACCCTGGCCGATGAAGTTGCGCGAGTCATCAGCGGGCTTGCCGTCGGCGTTCGGAACACCGGCGGCGACGGCGGCGCCCTGCACGAGCCCGACGAACGCGAGCGACAGCGCCGGCACCGCCAGGTACGCCAGATCGTCGAGGCTCGGGAGCACCGGGAGCGGCAGCCCCGTCGGCACGTCGGCGACATCGTCGACGGTGAGCACGGGCCAGTCGAACACGTACGTGAAGAGGGCGGCGAGCGCCGACCCGACGATGATCGCGACCACGAGGCCGAGTGAACGCAGCGGTGTCCGCGTGAGCACGACGATGAGCGCGATCGTCACGATCCCGACGATCAGGGTCGGCAGGTCGAACAGCCACACGTGCGCGAACGTGTCGACGGCGCGGAAGAGCCGGTTCGCGCCCCTTCCCGCGTATCCCGTCAGGTTCGTCAGCTGTCCGAGCACGATGTTCACGCCGACCGCGGTGACGAAGCCCACCATGACGGCGGTGGGCACGAAGCGCAGCATCCGACCGCCCTTGAGCAGTCCCGCGATGATCATGAACACTCCCGTGAGCATCGCGAGCGTGAAGAGCGCGCGATCGGGGTCGGGCCGCGTGCCGAGATCGGTGTCCGAGACGATGAGCGCCATCGCCCCGGTCGCCTGCACCGCCATGAACGAACTGCTGGTGGCCAGCGCGGCGCCCGCCAGCCCGAACAGGAAGGCGTAGAGGCCCGCTACCGGGTTGACCCCCGCGAGCAGGCCGATCGCGAGCCCGTCGGGAACGCTCTCGACGCCGAGGATGGTGCCGGCCAGGGCGTCCTTGCCGAGTGTCTCGCGCCGGAACACCCCACGGATGCGGCGCCAGCGTGCGGCGAACCACGATTCGGCCGCGCGCGAGGGCGTGCCCGGCGAATCGTCCGGTGCAACCCCCATCGCGCATCCCTCCGATCGGCGCACGTGCCCTCGGCATCCAGAGCGTATGCCCGGGCGCGGCTCCGGCGCTACCCGGACGCGCCCCGCCGAATCCGCCGCACGACGGATGACCCTTCCCGACCCGCTCGCTAGCGTTGAGGAATGAGCGCAATCCCGGCACCGCCCGTGATCGACGGCGTCGAGTGGGTGCGCCCCCGGCCGGGCCGCGCCGGCCTGCGCAACGACCTCGTGCTCGCCCTGGTGCTGCTCGTCGGGCTCTCGGCGAGCGTCGTGCTCTACCGCATCACGGGATGGGGCGAGGACAGCCCCTGGTGGGCCTCCGTCATCTGGGTGCCCGCGATGTCGCTCCCCCTCGCCGCGCGACGTCTGCAACCCGAGATCGTCGCGCTCGTGGCATCCGTCGCCTTCATCGTCGGCGCGGTGACGATGGCCGGCGAGGCACTCATCAGCAACATCTGCCTGTTCGTCGCGATCTACACCGTCGGCGCCTGGGGCCGCAGTCGCCGGCGCGCGACGATCGTGCGCGGCGTGATCGTCGTGGGCATGTTCGCGTGGCTCTTCTGGGGGCTGATCTTCTACTCGGCCGTGCAGGACTACCTTCCCGACCTGCCGCGCGACGGCGCTCTCTCGCCGTACGTCGCCTACGGACTCATCAACGTGCTCACCAACCTGCTCTACTTCGGCGGCGCGTGGTACTTCGGCGACAACGCGTACCGCTCGGCACGCTCTCGGGCGGAGCTCGAGCAGCGCACCGCCGAGCTCGCGACCGAGCGCGAGCGCACGCGCGTGCAGGCGGTCGCCATCGAGCGGTTGCGCATCGCCCGCGAACTGCACGACGTGGTCGCCCACCATGTCTCGGTGATCGGCGTGCAGGCCGGGGCGGCGCGGCGGGTGCTCGCGAAGGATCCCGATGCGGCGTCGGCGTCGCTCTCGGCGATCGAGTCGAGCGCGCGCGATGCCGTCGACGAACTGCACCGGCTGCTGGGCACGCTGCGCGGCACGGCCGACACGGGTGAGGTCGCGGTCGCGCCGGCGCTCGCCCTGATGGATGAGCCCGCGATCACGAGCACGTCGACCCGTGGCGTCGACCGCATCGACGAACTCGTCGCCGAGTCGACGGCAGGCGGGCTGCCGACGACCCTCGCGATCGTGGGCGAACCGCGGCCGGTGTCGCCGGTGGTCGGGCTCAGCGCCTTCCGCATCGTCCAGGAGGCGCTGACCAACGTGCGCAAGCACGCCGGTGCGGCAGCCACGGCCGACGTCCGCGTGCGCTGGTCCGACGAGACGCTCGAGATCGAGGTGACGAACACGGGCAGCGTCACGCGCGCGGTCGGTCACGGGGTGACGGATGTCCCGGGCAACGGCCTCGGGCAACTCGGAATGCGCGAGCGCGTCGCCGCAGCCGGAGGAACCATCGAACTGGGGCCGCGCGCCCGCGGCGGGTACCTCGTGCGAGCGCGATTCCCGATGCGGCGGGACGAGGAGGTGCCCAAGTGAGCATCCGCGTGCTCGTCGTCGACGACCAGGCGCTCGTGCGCGCCGGGTTCCGCACGATCCTCGACTCCGAGGACGGCATCGAGGTCGTCGCCGAGGCAGCCGATGGCGCCGCCGCGATCGCCGCGGTCATGGAGTTCGCGCCCGACGTGGTGTGCATGGACGTGCAGATGCCCGGCATGGACGGACTCGAGGCCACGCGACGCATCACCGCGGACGCGACATCCGACGCCGCCGTGCTCGTGCTGACGACGTTCAACCGCGAGGACTACCTCTTCGCCGCACTCGAGGCGGGCGCGAGCGGGTTCCTCCTGAAGAACTCGAGCCCCGAGCAGTTGATCGAGGCCGTGCAGGTCGTCGCCCGGGGCGACGCGCTGCTCTCGCCCGATGTCACCCGCCGCGTCATCGAGGCGGTCGCGCGCCGCGGCACGCCGCCCTCGGCTCCCGCTCCCGCCCCGCCCGCCGCGCCCACCGCTCCCACCGCTCCCACCGCTCCCACCGCTCCCACCGCTCCCACCGCTCCGGAAACAGGAAGACACGCCGAGCCGGCACCGAAAACAGGAAGCAGAGACGGCCGCGCCGCCCGAGTTCCTGTTTTCGGAGCGGCAACACTGGCAGGAATGCCGGCGGAGCTCGCCAGCCTCACCGACCGCGAGCGCGAGGTGCTCGCACTGCTCGCCGAGGGTCTCTCGAACGCCGAGATCGCCGGGCGCATCTGGGTCGGCGAGGCGACGGTGAAGACGCACGTCTCGAAGGTGCTCATGAAGCTCGGCCTGCGCGACCGCGTGCACGCCGTCGTCTACGCGTACGAGCACGGGGTGGTGCGGCCGTCGACGTGACCGGCGACGCCATCACCGGCGCGCCGCCACACCGGCTTTCGCCTGCTCGACCACGCCACCCGATGCAGGAACTCGGTGCAACCCGACGCGCCGCGGCCGCGCCACGGCCGCGCCGCCGACGTGTCGGGGGCGGGGGACTTCCTGCTTCGCGGGATCGGGGGTTGACGCAGCATCCGCACCTGCCTACAGTTAAGCACATCATTACATAAGGAGTTGCTTACATGGCAGCTGTGGGCGACGAGCTCAGCCTCGTGTTCCAGGCGCTGGCCGACCCGACGCGGCGCGCGATCATCTCGCGCCTGCGCGGCGGGCCGACGACCGTCGGCGAACTGGCCGAGCCGTTCGCCATGAGCCGACCCGCGATCTCGCAGCACCTCAAGGTGCTCGAGCGTGCGGGCCTCATCGAACGCACTGCCGACGCGCAGTGGCGCAGGTGCACCCTCCGCACCGAACCGCTCGACGAGGCATCCGCTTGGGTCGAACGCCACCGCGACGAGTGGAACGAGCGCTTCGACGCGCTCGACGAGCGACTCCGCGAACTGAAAGGACAGACCGATGCCTGAGCAGACGGCAACCGGCAGCAAGCAGTTCTCCATCACCCGCGTCTTCGACGCGCCCCGCGATCTCGTCTGGCAGGCCTGGACGACCGAGGGCGAGGCCTCCGCATGGTGGCACCCGCGCGGCATCGAGATCAAGCCCGGCAGCATCGCCTTCGACGTCCGCCCCGGCGGCCGCTACGCCTACACGATGGTGAACCCGGCCGACGGTCAGGAATACCCGACGGTCGGCGTGTACCGCGAGGTCTCGCCGCCCGAGCGACTCGTGTTCACCTGGGCGTCACCCGGCGACCCCGACGACGAGGCGCCCGTCATCACGGTGGAACTCAGCGAGCTTCCCGAGGGCCGCACGCAGATGCACTTCCACCTCCTGGGCTGGGACGGCGCGCCCGGTGACGACAACGTCTACGACGGCTGGGACTCCGCATTCGACATGCTCGCCGAGCAGCTGGCCGGCGGAGGCGCGTGATGGGCCGCCTCGCGGTGGAGCAGGTCGTGACCGTCGACGGGTACGCGGCCGAGCCCGACGGGGGCATCGGGTTCTTCGAGGCCTTCGCGCCCGAAGACCTCGTCGACGAGAACCAGCTCGAGTTCATGCAGCACGTCGACGCGATCCTCTTCGGCGCGAACACGTACCGGATGTTCACGGACTACTGGCCGACCGCCGACGCCGACGCCGAGCCCGTCGCCGAGCCCATCAACCGGCTGCCGAAGTTCGTGGTGTCGAACACGCTCGCCGACGCGCCATGGGGCGACGGCTCGATCGAGATCCTCCGTGGCGACGGCGCCGAGGCCGCGGCCGCGCTCAAGCAACGGTTCGAACGCATCGTCGTGTGGGGCAGCCTGACCCTCGCCGACGCGCTGTTCGAGGCGGGCCTCGTCGAAGAGGTGCGCCTGCGCATGGTGCCCGTCCTGATCGGCGACGGCCGGTCGTTCACGCCGTCGGGCCTCGAGCGGCGACGGCTCGCGCTCGACAGCATCACGCCGCATCCGAGCGGATACGTCGGCATGAACTACCGCGTGCGCTGAGCTACCGCGTGCGCTGAGCCGCCGGCGTCACCCCTCGGCGCGCACCGGCTCGTGCCGGTCGGCGGGCTCCGACGGCTCGTTGCCCAGGAACTGCTTCGAGAGCAGTCGGTACGCGCGCGTGCCGAATGCGAGCAGCGCGAGCGCGACGAGGGCGAGTCCGCTGAAGAAGAAGATGAGCGCGATGCCGCGTGCGTCGCCTTCGCCGACGAGCCAGCCCCACGTCGTCTGTCCGCCTGCTGAATTCATGTACGGGATGATCCAGAACTCGGCGATGGGGGCGATGAGGAACGCCGTGATCGGCGCCGCGGCGGCTTCGAACGCCTGCGCGAGACCGAACACGCGGCCCTGGCGTTCGAACGGCACGACCTTCTGGATCACCGTCTGCTCCGACGCCTCGACCGCGGGGATGAGCAGCATGTAGAGCCAGATGCCGGCCGCATAGAGGAGCCACCACTCGCGGATCGTGAACAGCGCTCCGAGCAGTCCCATCGCGACGGCGACGAGGAGCATCGTACGGATCGGGTTGCGCCCGAGTCCCCACTTCGCGATCACGAGTCCGCCGATGATGAAGCCGGTCGAGGCGACCGCGAACACGACACCCCACCCCTCGACCGGGAAGAGCGTGAGGCCGTACGGATCCATCAGCGCGATGTAGATACCGCCGATCAGGTTGTTGAGGGTCGTGAAGAGGATGAGGGCGAAGAGGCCGGGCGCGGCGCGGACCGCGGCGATGCTCCCCCGCAGGTCGACGGCGGGAGGGCGGCCGTCCTCGACGACCGGTTTCTGCTCGGGGATGCGGATGAAGAGCAGGTGCACGAGCGCGATCAGGGTCGCCGCGATGGCGATCGCGAGCGTCCAGCCCATGCCGAGGAGCCCGATCGCGAGTCCGCTGAACACGCTCGTCACGACGAATGCCAGTCCCTGCACGGTGCCCACCATGCCGTTGGCGTTCGCGTGTCGATCGACGGGGACGAGCAGCGTGACGGTGGTGGAGAGCGCGATGTTGCGCATGTGCTCGACGACCGAGCCGAAGAGGATGATGCCCGAGAACACCCAGAACCACGGACCGCCGAGGTCGACGAGGGCGGATTCGGGCTGCGCGAGATACAGCAGTCCGGCCACGACGAAGGCGCCGAGCGTGACGACACTCGCGAGCACCATCACGCGGTACTTCTTATGACGATCGACGATGGTGCCGAAGACGATGCCGAATGCGGCGATGAGCAGCATGTAGGCGCCGCCGATGATGCCCGTCGCAAGCACGGAGCGCGTCTCGAGGTACACCCAGAACGTGAGCGCGAACCAGAGGAAGCTCGTCGTCACGTTCGCGATCATCGTGTTCACGAGAACGTGCACGAACGTGCGCATGCCACCCGGCGGCGGCGTGATCGCCTGCGACGGCGACGACTCCGTCGCCGCTTCCTCCACTTCTGATCCGCTCAACTCCTCGGACACGCAAGCGACGATAATCCCCACCTCCGACATCCGGAACCCCTCCCCCTGACGGCGGACGACGAATACCCGCCACGAGACGGATGTCCCCACCACGCGACATCCGTAGCGTGAAGGCATGCTCGAACTCAGCAACGTCAGCAAACGCTACGGCGACCGCCTCGCGCTCGATCAGGTGAGCTTCACCGTCGGCGACGGCCGCCTCACGGGCTTCGTCGGCGGCAACGGCGCCGGCAAGACCACCACGATGCGCATCATCCTGGGGGTGCTCGCCTCCGACGGCGGCAGTGTCACCCTCGGCGGCGCACCGATCACCGAGGCCGACCGCCGGCGCTTCGGCTACATGCCCGAGGAGCGGGGCCTCTATCCCAAGATGAAGGTGCTCGAGCAGACCGTCTACCTGGCGCGCCTGCACGGTTGGGCACCCGCCGCAGCACACCGCAACGCGCTCGAACTGCTCGAGCGACTGGGCCTCGGCGAGCGCACGAACGACACGATCGAGTCGCTCTCGCTCGGCAACCAGCAGCGGGCCCAGATCGCCGCCGCCCTCGTGCACCAACCCGAGGTGCTCGTGCTCGACGAGCCGTTCTCGGGCCTCGACCCGATGGCGGTCGAGACCGTGCAGGGCGTGCTCGCCGATGTCGCCGCCGCGGGCGCCCCCGTGCTGTTCTCGTCGCACCAGCTCGACATCGTCGAGCGGCTCTGCGACGACCTCGTCATCATCGCCGGGGGGCGCATCGCCGCGGCCGGCCCGGGCGACACACTGCGCACCGAGCACGGCTCCGAGCGCTGGGAGCTGCTGACCGCCGGCGACGCCGGCTGGCTGCGCGAACAGCCCGGCATCCAGGTCGTCGAGTTCGACGGCGGCTGGGCGGTGTTCGAAGCCGAATCGGATGCCGCCCGCCAGGCAGTGCTCGCCGAGGCGGTCGCCCGCGGCGGGGTCGTCAGCTTCACTCGCGAGCACACCACGCTCGCCCAGATCTTCAAGGAGGTCGTGCGATGAGCACGGAACAGGGTCGGTCCGCCGGTCGCGTAGCGAGCGAAGCGAGCGAATCGAGACCAGGCACGGGGTCTCGATACGGCGCTGGCGCGCCTACTCGACCGGCGACCCCGAGCTTCGTCGACAGCGTGTCGCTGATCGCCGGACGCGAGATCACGATGCGGCTGCGCAGCAAGGCGTTCCTCATCTCCACGGGCGTGCTGATGCTCGCGGTGCTCGCGTCGGTCATGCTCGGCAGCATCTTCGGAGGGCAGTCCGAAACGACGAAGGTCGCCGTCATCGGCGGCGCGACCGCGGTGGTCGACGGCAACGACGCCCTCGAGGCGGTTCCGGCCGCCGACGAGACCGCCGCCGAGCAACTGCTGCGCGACGGCGAGGTCGACGCGATCGTCGCGCCCGCGGCATCCGACCCGCTCGGCATCACCGTGATCGGCTTGGACTCGACGCCCGACTCGGTCGTACAGGCGCTGTCGGTGCAGCCGACCGTCGAGCTGCTCGAACCCGCCGCCGTCGACCCGACCCTCGCCTACCTCGTGGCGTTCGGATTCGGCATCGTGTTCTTCATGTCGGCGCTCACCTTCGGCACGACCATCGCCCAGTCGGTCGTCGAGGAGAAGCAGACGCGCGTCGTCGAGATCCTGCTCTCTACCGTCACGGCCCGCGCGCTGCTCACCGGCAAGGTCATCGGCAACAGCGTGCTCGCCTTCGGGCAGATCCTCGCGATCGCCGCGCTCGCGATCCTCGGGCTCATCCTCACCGGGCAGCGGGTGCTGCTCGGCGGGCTCGGCACGTCGGTGATCTGGTTCATCGTGTTCTTCGCGATCGGATTCGTCATGCTCGCGGCGCTGTTCGCGGCGAGCGCGGCCATGGTGTCCCGCGCCGAGGACATCGGCTCGGTGACGACCCCGGTGACGATGCTCGTGATGATCCCCTACTTCCTCGTGATCTTCTTCAACGACAACCCCACGGTGCTCGCGATCATGAGCTACGTGCCGTTCTCGGCGCCCGTCGGCATGCCGATGCGCGTGTTCCTCGGCACCGCCGAGTGGTGGGAGCCGTTCGTGTCGCTCGCGATCCTGCTCGCCACGACGGCGCTCGCGGTGCTGATCGGCGAGCGCATCTACCGCAACACGCTGTTGAAGACCGGCGCGCGGGTGCCGCTCGGCGAGGCGCTGCGCGGGTAGGCGCGAGCGACGCGGGCGAGCGCACCGGCCAGCGCTCGCCGGCCCTTGGCTTACGCAGGAGAATGGGCCCCACACCCCGCTCTCACGGGGGTTTGGGGCCCATTCTCCTGAGTGGGCGAGAGCCCTGTTTCGGTCGACATGGGCAGATCGACGCCGCTGAGGTGTATCGACATGACGTTGCCGCGACAGGAGTTGTTCACCTTCCTTTGCCGCGATCCGACCGAATTCCGGCGCCGATCGCGTGAACCCGCGGCCAACATCTCTAGACAACTCGCGATTCACTTTGAACCAGGCAGCACCGGCTCCGAAGACTGGGACTGCGGCAGGCATCCGCCGCCGCGCATCCCACCCCGATTCGGAGGCCCATCGCCATGCCCTCGCCGAACCGCGCTCCTCGCGTCGTTTCGATCTCGTTCCTCGCCGCCGCCCTCGTCGCGGCGCCCCTCAGCGCCCAGGGCGCGACCGCGGCCCCCGCCGGCTGGCAGTCCGCCGCTCCCGTGACCTCCGACGGTCGCGCCGTGAAGACCCTCGTCGTCGGCATCGACGGCGCGAGCTTCGACTTCCTCGAGGCGGCCGAGATGCCGAACCTCGACGCGTTGCGCACAGCCGGGCTCACCGCCTCGAGCAACCTCTACGCGCAACCGTTGGCCGGCACCGTTTCGGGTCCGGGCTGGTCGAGCATCGCCACGGGCGCATGGCCCGACAAGCACGGGGTCGTCGACAACAGCTTCAGCGCCCCCCGATACGACCAGTACCCCGACTACCTCACCCGCGTCGAGGCGGCCGCGCCCGAGCGCTCGACGCTCGTCATCGGCACCTGGTCGCCCATCCCGCAGACCATCTTCGGCCCGGCCGTCGACGAGCGCATCGCCGGAGGCAACGATGTCGGCACGACCGCGCAGGCCGTCGAGCGTCTGCGCTCGGGCGACCCCGACGACGTGTTCATCCACCTCGACGAAGTCGACGGCGCCGGGCACTCGGTCGGCACGAACGGCACCGCGTACGGCGAGGCGTTGAAGCGCGCCGACGCGCAGCTCGGCGAGATGCTCACCGCCATCGACGCTCGCCCGACCCGGGCGGACGAGGACTGGCTGATCATCGTCACCGCCGACCACGGTCACCGGCCGGCCGGTGGCCACGGCGGCAGCACGCCCGCCGAGCGCAAGACCTTCGTCATCGCCTCAGGCCCGGGCATCGAGGCCGGGTCGGTGCGCAACGACGTGAAGGTCGTCGACATCGCGCCGACGGTGCTCGCCGCCGACGGCATCGCGACGGATGCCTCGTGGGACCTCGACGGCACCGCCATCGGCGAGCTCGAGGCCGACGACTTCGACGCCGTGCGCCCGCTGCTGCAGCCCAGGCTCGACGAGACGCGCCCGGCTGCCGGCGTGCTGGGCTGGACGCACACCGCCCCCGAGGGCTGGACGATCGACAACTCCGCCATGCCGAGCGGCGGGATCGCCGAGTGGACCGGCTGGTCGTTCACGACCGACGAGTTCTGGACGAACGTCGAGCTCGGCCAAGGTCGCGAGACGAGCGTGCGCAACCGCGATGTGTTCGCCGTCGCCGACTCCGATGAGTGGGATGACAAGGCCCATGCCGCTGGTGCGTTCGACTCCACGCTCGTGAGCCCCGCCTACCCGCTCACCGGCGCGAACGATGCGGTGCTCTCGTTCGCCTCGAACTACCGCATCGACGGGCCGCAGTCGGGCGAGGTCTTCGCGAGCTTCGACGGCGGCGAGCCCGTGCTGCTCACCTCGTACGGCTCGAACGTCAATCGAAACGAACGATTCGATCTCGCCGTGCCCGAGGGCGCGCAGTCGGTGCAGTTCCGCTTCCGCTACACCGGCACGAACAGCGCGTTCTGGACGGTCGACCGAGTGCGCTTCGAGCAGGCGCAGCCGACCGCCCCGAGCGCCCCGCGAGCCGTCGCCGTCACCTCGGGCGATGCGCGAGCGGTCGTGACCTGGCAGGCTCCTGAGAGCGACGGGCACTCGGCGATCACCTCGTACACGGTCACTGCGTTGCCCGTCGTCACCGGTGGCAAGTCGAAGCAGGCCGTGCCGGTCGTCGTCGAGACCGTCGAGGCCGAGGCCGCGCTCACCGGGCTGCGCAACGGGGTCGACTACACCGTGACCGTGACGGCGGCGAATGCGTACGGCGCCTCCGAGGCATCCGACGCCGCGACCGCGAGCCCACGCGTCTCGAAGGCGACGCCGGCAACCCCGCCGTCGAAGCCTCGGGGCTGATCGCACCGACGGGGCCGGGTCGCTGCGGTGGCCCGGCCCTTTCGCGTGCGCATCGCAAACCCGGCGCGGGATACGTGCGTCGACCTCATTCGGAACGCTGCTTCCCTGCGCCGTCCGCCACCACGGCGCACGCCCGTGAATGGGAGGATGGTCCGGTGACCCAGCAGCTCCACGACACGTCCTTCCGCGGCTTCGCCTCCGACAACTACTCGGGGGTTCACCCCGCGATCCTCGTCGCGATCAGCGCCGCGAACGACGGCCACCAGGTCGCCTATGGCGAAGACGTCTACACCGACCGCCTGCAGGAGGTGTTCGCCGAACACTTCGGCGCGGGCACCGAGGCGTTCCCGGTGTTCAACGGCACGGGCGCGAACGTCACCGCCCTGCAGTCGATGCTGCCGCGCTGGGGTGCCGTGATCTCGGCGAAGACCGCGCACATCAACTCCGATGAGGGCGGCGCGCCCGAGCGGGTGGGCGGCATCAAGCTGCTCGCGGTCGACGCGCCCGACGGCAAGCTCACCCCTGAGCTCATCGACCGCGAGGCGTGGGGCTGGGGCGACGAGCACCGCGCGCAGCCGCTCGTCGTGTCGATCACGCAGACCACCGAGCTCGGCACGGCGTACACGGTCGACGAGATCCGCGCCATCGCCGACCATGCCCACGGGCACGGCATGAAGCTGCACCTCGACGGCGCGCGGCTCGGCAACGCCGGTGCGTCGGTCGGGCTGCCGCTGCGCGCGTTCACGCGCGACGCGGGCGTCGACTTGTTGAGCGTCGGCGGCACCAAGAACGGATGCCTCGGCGCCGAGGCCGTCGTCGTGCTGAACCCCGAGGCGACCGAGGGCCTGAAGTACCTGCGCAAGCTCAACATGCAGCTCGCGTCGAAGATGCGATTCGTCTCGGCGCAGCTCATCGCGCTGTACGAGGGCGACCTGTGGCTGCGCAACGCTACGCATGCGAACGAGATGGCCTCCCGCCTGCGCGACGCGCTCGACGCGGGCATCGCCGCCGGTGAGCTGCCCGGGCTCGGGTTCTCGCAGCCGACGCAGTCGAACGGCGTCTTCGCGGTGCTGCCCAGTGGCGTGGCCGACCGGCTGCGCGACCGCGGGTTCAAGTTCTACGACTGGGACGCCGCGAAGGGCGAGGTGCGCTGGATGTGCTCGTTCGACACGAGCGAGGCCGACATCGACGCGTTCGTCGCGGGCATCCGCGACGAACTGGCGCGCCCGGCGGAATAGCCCCCCGAACAGCCGAGCGGATGTCCCGGGGCCGCGCCCGGGACATCCGCTCGGTGTCTTGTGCAGTCAGTCGCTCGGCACGGCGCTCACCTCAGGTAACCCTCGAGCGCCGTGAAGAGGTTGCTGCCGACGACGCCCGTTCCACCGAGCACCACGATGCGAGCGGGGTTCAGCCTCGCGAGTTCATCCGCCACGGGCGACGGGATCGTGTTCGTGTGCACGAGCAGCACCGGACCCGCGTTCATGCCGGCGACCGGCGCTCCCGCCAGGGCGTCGGGGAAGTTCATCCCGTTGGCCACGTACACCGTGCCGACGCCCGCCGCGAAGGTCGACGAGATCGACGCCGCGGTGCCGAACCGGTCGGGGCCGGCCTGACGCGTCACCGCGCCCGTCGTGTACTGGTCGAGCGACTGGAACACGGCGTTGCCGACGACGCCTGCGCCACCGAGCACCACGATGCGACCCGGGTTCAGCCGATCGAGCTCGGCCGCGATCCCGGAGGGGATCGAGCCGCGCTGTACGAGCAGCACCGGCCCGCTGTCCTTGCCGGCGACGGGCGCACCAGCCAGTGCGTCGGGGAAGTCCATGCCGTTCGCGACGTACACCACGCCGACGCCGGGGTCGTAGGTGTTCGACGAGATCGCGGCCGCCGTGCCGAACCGGTCGGGGCCGGCCGTGCGCGTCACCGCGCCGGTCGTGTACTGGTCGAGCGACTGGAACACGGCGGCTCCGATGACGGCCGAACCGCCGAGCACCACGATGCGACCCGGGTCCAGCCGATCGAGCTCGCCCGCGATCACCGAGGGGATCGAGCCGCGCTGCACGAGCAGCACCGGCCCGCGGTCCCTGCCGGCCGCCGGCGCACCCGCCAGCGCGTCGGGGAAGTTCATGCCGTTCGCCACGTACACCACGCCGACGCCCGCGTCGAAGTTCGCGTTCGAGATCGCGGCCGCGGTCGCGAACCGGTCGAGTCCGGCCCACCGCTCCACCGTCAGGGTCGGCTCGGGTCCCGGGCCGGGGCCGGGACCGGGACCGGGACCGGGATCAGGATCGGGGTCCGGACCGGGATCGGGGTCCGGGCCGGGATCAGGCGCGGACACGACGGTGAAGTTCAGCCCGCCGATGCCGAACGGGCTTCCCGCCGGGTCGGCGAGGCCGCTGGGCACCTTCCACAGAGCGGCGCCCGCGGCGCTCGCGCCGACCGAGCCGACGGGCCAGAGGTAGTCGAAGCCATTGAACGTCACCGCACCGAGCGGCCAGGTGCCCGCGTCGATCGGCACCGTTGCGGTGCCGACCCGCGAGGCGATGCCGCGGTTGGCGTCGTATGCGT
Source organism: Agromyces cavernae (assembly GCF_021044935.1). GTDB lineage: Bacteria > Actinomycetota > Actinomycetes > Actinomycetales > Microbacteriaceae > Agromyces > Agromyces cavernae. The sequence continues at coordinate 486,608 of NZ_JAJNMP010000001.1, read as the reverse complement.
TCCACTCGACGGTGTGCACGCCGCCCGCCGAATCGGTGAACGTGAAGGCGACCTGGTCGACCGGGAGCGAGAAGCGGAATGCGATCTCGAGCACGTCGCCGCCTGCGAGACCCCCTCCCGAGACTCGTCCGACGTTGGTCAGCGCCGGCGGACGCGACAAGTCGACCTCGGTCACGACATCGAACGTGATGCCGCTCAGATCGGGCAACGGGCCGGGGATGCCGGCGCCCTCGGTCTTCCAAACGAGATTGGCGTCGCCGGTGAAGCTCGCGGAGTGCTTCCAGCCGTCCCAGGCGAACGTGAACCCGTCGAGGGCGAAGGTGCCCCGCGGCCATGTCGGGTCGTCCACCTGCCCGACGGCTTCACCCGTCAGTTCGCCGGGGGGCAGGCCCTCGACCGCCTCATCGGCGAGGTTGCCGTTCCAGGTGACCTGCTGCTGACCGCCGAGCGAGTCGCTGAAGTGGAAGCTCACGAAGTCGACCGGGGCATCGAACTCCCAGGCGACGATGATGTCTTCGCCGTCCTGCACGACCGGAGTCGTCACCTGCGCCGACACGAGCGATGGAACCGGCGAGTCCACGGCGACAGCGGGAGGCGGCTGCCACAGTGCGAGCGATGTGCCGACCAGGAGCACGAGTGCGAGGAAGGCATTCGCGGTCAGTCTGCGGCGATTCACAATCATGAGAGATCCTTGATTTGCCTCCTCTCAGGGTACGAACCCGAGGGCACACCGCCGATCCCCAGTTCAGGGCACGCTGGCCGATCGCCGCCCGTCGCGGCCGCGACATCCGCCGGTCTTCCGAGCTTTCAGGGGCGCAGGAGCACCTTGATCGCACGGCGCTCGTCCATGGCTGCGTACGCCTCGGCGGCGTCGCGCAGCGGCAGTTCGAGATCGAACACGCGACCCGGCCGGATCGCTCCGGACCGCACGTCGGGCAGCAACTCCTCGATGTATCCGCGCACCGGTGCGACACCCCCGTTGACGCCGACGTTGCGGTTGAAGAGCGGCCGCACGGGCAGCTCGGGCCCGCCGTTCGGCGCACCGACGTACCCGACCATGCCGCCCGGGCGGGTCGCGCGGATCGCCTGGTCCATCGACTCCTTCGAGCCGACGCACTCGAGCACTCGATCGGCGCCGATGCCCCCGGTGATCTCCTGCACTGCGGTGATGCCGACGTTGCCGCGCTCGGCCACGAGGTGCGTCGCGCCGAAGTCGCGCGCGAGCTCTTGGCGCTGCGGATGCCGCGACATCGCGATGATCGTCGACGCACCGAGCCGTCGCGCCGCGATGATCGCGCAGAGGCCGACCGCGCCGTCGCCCACGACCGCGACCGAGTCGCCCGGGCCGACCCCGGCCGAAACCGCGGCGTGGTGGCCGGTGCCCATCACATCGGAGAGGGTGAGCAGCCCGGGAACCTCGTCATCGGTGACGGGTCCGGGCACCACGACGAGGGTGCCGTCGGCGAGCGGCACGCGCACGCGCTCGCCCTGCCCACCGTCGGCGAAGCCGCCGAACCGGTCGTCGCCGCCCCACCAGCCGCCGTGCAGGCACGACGTCGACACGCCGTTGCGGCAGTTGATGCACGTGTTGTCGCAGACGTAGAACGGGGCGATCACGAAATCGCCCACGGCGACGTGGGCGACCGCATCGCCGACGGCCTCGACCACGCCCACGAACTCGTGCCCGATGCGGTGCGGCGCGTGCGTCGGAGTGACACCGCGGTACGGCCACAGGTCGGAGCCGCACACGCATGACGCGACGACCCGGACGATCGCGTCCCCGCCGGTCGAGAGCACGGGGTCGGGCACGGTCTCGACGCGGATGTCGCGGGCGGCGTGGATGACGGTGGCGAGCATGGTTCGAGCCTAGAGCCGCAGGCGCCGGTCGAGTAGTGAGCGCGGCGAGCGTATCGAGACCCGACGAGTGGTCTCGATACGACCCTGGCGGGCCTACTCGACCGGCGGCATCACACGTGCGGCACGAATGCCTGCCACGCGAGCCGCTTCTCGCGCCGCGGGTCGCGCTCGACGCGGTCGACGCGGTCGAAGATGAGGGTGCGCCGCGTCGCCTCGTCGTACGCCGGCCAGTCGTCGAGCGGTGCTCCGGATGCCGCGAACGAGGTCCAGTGCGCCTGCATGCGCCGCCCGACCTCGCGGAACATGCGCCGCCCGCCGAGCAGCGTCAGCCCGACGCCGGTCGGGTTGTCGAACTTCTCGAAGAGCGCGAAGAGCTCGAGGCCGTGCGTCGCGTCGAGGCCGAGCAGTCGCGGCATGCGCGGGGCGGCGTCGAAGCGGTACATGAACACGGGGGCGTAGCGCGAGTGCCGCTCGGCCACCTTGACGCCCGGGAACCAGAACGTGAAGTCGCCCGCGAAGTCGGCGGCCGGTCGGCGCTCGGGCAGCCCCGGATACTGCCGCTTGATCGCCTTCCGCGCCTTCTTCTTCGTGTTCGCGAAGATCGCGCGGATGCGCGGCTTCGTCGTGGGCAGGATGCTGATGCGCCCCTCGAAGAGCGAGCCCTCGCGATCGTTCGTGCCGATGATGAGCGGCACCCGGTGCGCGAGGCCGTCGCGGAACGCATCGAGCGGACGGTGCGGCAGGAACTCGCCGTCGATCACGGGCGCGAGGCTGATGGTGCCGGGGTTCTCGTCGGGCGTGCGCACGGTGAGCGCGGTGGTCGCCTCGGCGAGCAGCATCGCGTCGGTCGCGCGGAGCATCGCCGCGGCATCCTCGGGTGACTCGCTGTCGAGGTCGTCGTCGTCGACGACGCGACTGAGGTGCTGCACGTACTCGCCGGCCCATTTCGCCGCGACATCCGGCAGGTAGACCGCGTTCGCCGGCGAGCTCTGCGAGATCGCACGCGCGAAGAGCCCTTCCGCGGCGGGCACCGTCAGCAGCGTCGTGACGGCATTCGCACCTGATGATTCCCCGAACAGCGTCACGTTCGAGGGATCGCCGCCGAACGCCCCGATGTTGCGGCGCACCCACTCGAGCGCGGCGACCTGGTCGCGCAGCCCGAGATTGCATTCGAACGGATGCCCCGGCGACGAGTACGCCCGGAAGTCGAGCCAGCCGAGCGCGCCGAGCCGATAGTTGAAGCTCACGTAGACGACCCCGTGCCGGCGCACGAGCCGCTCGCCCTGCTGCGGATACTCGCCCGACGACCCGACGCTGTACGCCCCGCCGTGGATGAACACCATCACGGGCAGACCGGCGGGTGGGTCATCCGAATCGGCCGGAGCGACCACGTTCACGCTGAGGCAGTCCTCGCTGCGCGCAAGGCGCGGCGAGGCACCGATGAACTGGCCATTGCGCTTCTGCGGGGCGACCGGTCCGTACTCGGTGGCGTCGCGCACGACGCTCCAACCGGGCGCGGGGAGCGGCGCCCGGAAGCGCCGATCGCCCGAGGTGTCTGCCGCGTACGGGATGCCCCGCCAGATGCGCACGCCACGTCGGTGCACGCCCCGCACCGGGCCGCGGTCGGTCTCGACGACCGACGCGGCGTCGTGATGCCCGGCGGCCGCAACCGTCGCGGCCGCGGCCGGAGCGTGGTGCAGCCCTCGCGTCATGGGGTCATGCGGTGCGCGTCGGCCTGGTCGCCACGGGCACGAAGATGCGCAGCGCCCATCCGAAGAGCACGAGCACGATGCCGACGCCCGCGGCGAACAGCGCCACGCCGTAGGCGACGACCGAGGTGAACAGCGAGGCGCGCAGGAACGAGGCGTTCATGACGGTCTCCCGCACGGGGTCGTCCTGGTCGAGCTCGGCATAGGTCTTGCCGCCGCTCGCCTCGAGCGCATGCATGTTGATGACGCCCGCCTGCACGAAGGCGTCGATGGGGCCGTCGACGACCTCGCCCGCGAAGATGGGCGCGTCGTCGGGGATGGTGATGTTCTCGGCCCGCAGCTGCGCGGTCACGGCGACCCACGCGACGATCGCGACCACGATCATGAGGATGCCCGCGATGATCCCCGCGAGCCCGATGAGACGGATGAGGCGGCCCTGCCTGCCGCTCAGCACGACCTCGTTCACTTCGTCCGATGTTGTCGCTGACATGGCGCCTCCCCATCCGAACCGATCCCCGTTGTCGCCACCCTAGCGAATCGGATGCCGCGGGCGAACGGCATGATCGCGGAAGTTCCGAGGTGTTCACCTGCCCGGCGGCGAAGGAGTCCCGTCGCGGATCACGGCTTCGGTTCGCGCGATGTCGGGGGTATCCGACAGGATGCTGGAGTGACGGGCATGAGAGGGTTCTGGGGCGCGCTTCCCACCGAAGGGCGATGGCTGCTGTCGACGGTCGCCATCCAGACGCTCGGCCGCGGGCTGACCCTGCCGTTCACGATCATCTACCTGCACGAGGTGCGGGGCTTCGATCTCGGGCTCTCGGGCGGGCTCATGAGCCTGATCGCGATCGTCGGGCTCATCGTGACCGGCCCGGGCGGCACGCTCATCGACCGCTTCGGCGCGCGCACGGTGCTGCTCACCGGGCTCGCGGCGATGATCGCCGGCTGCACCCTGCTCGCGTTCGCTACGCACCCCGCCGTGGCGGCGGTGGCACTCGTGCTGATCGGCGTGAACTTCGGCGTCTCCTGGCCGGGCTTCAACGCCCTGATCGCCGCGGTGGTCGACGGCGACCTCCGTCTGCAGTACTTCGGGGTCAACTTCGCGCTCGTCAACCTCGGCATCGGCGTGGGCGGCATCATCGGCGGGTTCTACGTCGACGTCGACTCGCCAGAGACCTTCACCGCGATCTTCCTCATCGATGCCATCAGCTGCCTCGTGCCGGTCGCACTGCTGCTCGGGCCGCTCCGCCACGTCCGCACCCAGGCCGAGCCCTCCGACGACGCCCCCACGACCGGCGGGTATCGCGAGATCCTCCGGCAGCCCGCGGTGATCTGGGTGACGCTGCTCACCTTCATCGCGATGTTCATCGGCTACGGCCAGATGGAGGCCGGGTTCCCGGCCTACGCGCGCCAAGTGGCCGAGGTCTCGACCCGCGTGATCGGACTGTCGTTCGCCGTCAACACCGCGGTGATCGTGCTGCTGCAGTTCACCGTGCTGAAGTACATCACGGGCCGCCGTCGCACGCGCGTCATGTGGGTGATGGCCCTGGTGTGGGCGTGCTCGTGGTTGATCCTGGGCGCCGCGGGGCTGCTGCCCGATTCGGTTGCGGCGGCGATCGGCGTGCTGGCGTTCATGGGCGTCTTCGCGTTCGGCGAGACCCTGCTGCAGCCCACGGTGCCCGCGGTGTACAACGACCTCGCCTCGGATCACAACCGCGGTCGCTACAACGCCATCAACTCGGCGGCGTTCCAGGGCGGCGCGATCGCGGGGCCGATCGCCGCCGGGCTGCTGCTCGACCAGGGCCTGTCGGCGCTCTACATCGTCATCATGGTCGCCGGCTGCCTCGGCATCGGTGTGCTGGCCACCGTGCTCGAGCGCCGCATACCGGCACGCGCGAACGGCGTGCGCGAGCCCTCGGCCGAGCCCGAGCCCGTCGACTGACGCCGCGGGCGGGCGCTACTGCCCCTCGTCGATGATCTCGGCGTCGATCACGTCGTCATCGAGATCGACTGAGTCGCCGCCGGTGGCGGGTGCCTCGGCACGCGTCACCGCCAGCGCTTCGCCGTCGTCGGCGAGCCCCACCACGACCGTGTCGCCATCGCGCACCGCGCCCGTGAGCAGCGCGCGCGCGAGGCGGTCGTCGATCTCGTGCTGCATGAGCCGGCGCAGCGGGCGCGCCCCGTAGAGCGGGTCGTAGCCGCGCTCGGCGAGCCAGGCCCGCGCATCGGGGGTGACCCCGAGTTCGAGCCGTCGCTCGTGCAGCCGCAGCGACAGACGGTCGATGTAGAGGTTCACGATCTCGGCGAGCTCCTCTTCCGAGAGCGCCGAGAACACGACGATGTCGTCGAGCCGGTTCACGAATTCGGGCTTGAACGCCTGCCGCACGGTCTGCAGCACGGCCTGCTCCTTCTCGTCCCACGCGAGCGACGGATCGATCAGGTACTGCGAGCCGAGGTTCGATGTGAGGATGAGGATCGTGTTGCGGAAGTCGACGGTGCGTCCCTGGCCGTCGGTCAGGCGCCCGTCGTCGAGCACCTGCAGCAGCACGTCGAACACCTCGGGGTGCGCCTTCTCGACCTCGTCGAACAGGATCACCGAGTACGGGCGACGCCGCACGGCCTCGGTGAGCTGGCCGCCCTGGTCGTAGCCGACGTACCCGGGGGGCGCGCCGACGAGCCTCGAGACCGAGAACTTCTCGCCGTACTCCGACATGTCGATGCGCACCATGGCGTGCTCGTCGTCGAACAGGAACTCGGCGAGCGCCTTCGCGAGCTCGGTCTTGCCGACACCCGTCGGGCCGAGGAACAGGAACGAGCCGGTCGGCCGGTTCGGGTCGCTGATGCCCGCGCGCGAGCGGCGCACCGCGTCGGCGACCGAGGCGACGGCGCGCTTCTGCCCGATGAGCCGCTTGCCGAGCTCGGTCTCGAGATGCAGCAGCTTCTCGGTCTCGCCCTGCAGCAGCCGGCCGACGGGGATGCCCGTCCACGCGGCGATGACCTGCGCGATGTCCTCTTCGGTGACCTGCTCGTTGACCATGCGCGGCTCGTCGGGCGCGGCCTCGGCCTGCTCGGCGGCCGTGAGATCACGCTGCAGTTGCGCGATCGTCTCGTACTCGAGCTTCGAGGCGCGCGCGTAGTCGGCCTCGCGCATGGCGCGGTCGCGCTCGGTGATGGCCTCGTCGAGGTGCTTCTTCAGGTCGCCGACGCGATTCAGGGACATCCGTTCGCGTGCCCATCTGGCCTCGAGGTCGGCGAGCTCGCGCTCGTGGTCGACGAGCGTCTCGCGCAGCTTGGCGAGCCGCTCCTTCGACGCGTCGTCCTTCTCTTTCTTGAGCGCGAGCTCCTCGAGCTTCAATCGGTCGACCTGGCGCTTGAGCTGGTCGATCTCGACGGGGCTCGAGTCGATCTCCATCTTGAGGCGGCTCATGGCCTCGTCGACGAGGTCGATTGCCTTGTCGGGCAGCTGCCGGGCCGAGATGTAGCGATTCGAGAGGGATGCCGCGGCCACGAGCGCCGCGTCGGAGATGGTGACCCCGTGGTGCGCCTCGTAGCGGCCCTTGAGTCCGCGCAGGATCGCGACGGTGTCTTCGACCGAGGGCTCGCCGACGTAGACCTGCTGGAAGCGGCGCTCGAGCGCCGCGTCCTTCTCGATGTACTCGCGGTACTCGTTGAGGGTGGTCGCGCCGATGAGCCGCAGCTCGCCGCGGGCGAGCATCGGCTTCAGCATGTTGGATGCCGCGACGGAGCCCTCGCCGCCGCCCGCACCCATGAGCAGGTGCAGCTCGTCGACGAACGTGATGATCTGGCCCTCGGCCTCGTTGATCTCCTTGAGCACGGCCTTCAGCCGCTCCTCGAACTGGCCGCGGTACATCGCACCGGCCACGAGCGCCGAGATGTCGAGGGTGATGAGCTGCTTGTTCTTCAGCGACTCGGCGACGTCGCCCGCGACGATGCGCTGCGCGAGCCCTTCGACGACGGCGGTCTTGCCGACGCCGGGCTCTCCGATGAGCACGGGGTTGTTCTTGGTGCGCCGGGTGAGCACCTGGCTGACCCGGCGGATCTCGGCGTCGCGCCCGATCACCGGGTCGAGCTTTCCCGCCTTCGCGATCTCGGTGAGGTTGATACCGAACTGTTCGAGCGCCGACTTCTGCTCTTCTTGCGAGCTCGGCGCGCCCTGCATGTTGGCCACAGGCACTCCCTTCGTTCAAACTTGAGTCTACTGAACTCAACTTTACGAAGGGGGTCGGTATTCCGAATCGCTCACCGAATCTCCCCCGGCTTTCACGGTAGACGGATGCCCCGGGGCGCGCCAGACCCCACCCACGAAACCGTCGGTCGGCCCACAGCCCGTTCAAGGGAGCGACCGCCATGATTGATCGTGCCCTCCCCCAGCGACAGGACCCCCGCATGCAGAAGCGCACCATCGTGACCCTCTCGGTCATCGCCGGAGCCCTGCTCCTCGGCGGCGCGGCAGCGGTGGCGGGGCCGATCGTGTACCGGGACCTCATCGTCGGCGAGCAGGAGGCGGCGCCCACCGTGACGGTTGCGCCGAGCGCACCGAGCGACGCCGCCGGTTCGATCGACCCGTCCGACCTCTCCGGCGAGTGGGCGGCGACCGACGGCTCGTTCGCGGGGTACCGGGTCGACGAGGTGCTGAACAACACTGATGTCACGGTGGTGGGCCGCACCGAGGAGGTGACCGGGGCGTTCACGGTCGACGGCCTGACGCTCACCGCGGCGGAGATCACGGTCGACGTCGCCTCGATCGAGACGGACTCCACCTCGCGTGACGCGTACTTCCGCGACATGGCGCTCCGCACCTCGGAGCACCCGACGGCGACGTTCGTGCTCACCGGGCCGGTCACGACGTCGTCGGCCCCGGCACTCGGCGAGGTGCAGACGATCACGGCGACGGGCGATCTCACGATCGCCGGCGTGACCCGCCAGATGACCGTCGAGCTCGAGGCGGTGCTCAACGACGGCAGCGGCCAGGTGGCGGGCAGCATCCCGATCACCTTCGCCGACTTCGGCGTGGAGGCCCCGAATCTGGGCTTCGTCTCGGTCGAGCCCGACGGCTTCGTGGAGTTCTCGCTCGTCATCGCCCCGGCCTGACACTGCCGCCACCCGCGGCCGAGCCCTTCAGCGACTCCCGTCACGCATCGGATTCCCCGACAGCCGGCGCAGCGTATCGGCCCGATCGTCGGGTTCCACGAGCAGGGCGCGCACGAGCAAGGTCAGCGGGATCGACAGGATCGCCCCGATGGGCCCGATCACGAAGGCCCAGAAGACGACCGAGAAGAACGACAGGGTGAGGCTGAGGTCGACGGCGTCGCTCACGAACTTCGGCTGCACGAGCACCTGCAGCGTCACGTTGATGGCGCTGTACGCGAGCACGACGACGAGCGCCAACGGCCATCCGCCGATCACGAGGGCGAGCACGGCGGGCGGGATGAGGCCGAGCACGAACCCGATGTTGGGCACGAAGTTCGTGACGAACGCGAGGATCGCCCACACGATGGGGATCGGAATGCCGAGTGCCCACAGCAGCAGGCCGTCGAGCACCGCCACGATCGCGCCGAACGTGGCGTTCACGACGTAGTAGCGGCGCACGCCGCTGAAGTACCGGGTTCCGATCGCGTCGGCGGCGGCGCCGCCGAACATGGTGCCCGCGCGGGCGAAGCGCGCGGCATCCGCGGCCATGAAGATCACGTAGGCGAGCACGAAGAAGAAGGCGGTCGCGAGTCCGAGCACCGCATCGGCGATCGACGTCGCGATGCCGACGAGCGTGCCGGGGTCGAGCAGCGAAGAGGCCGCGTCGGATGCCTCGTCCGAGAGTCCCGCCGACGCCAGCGCGTCGGCGATCGAAGCCGCGGTCGCCTGCAGTTCGTCGGCGTAGTCGGGAAGCATCGCGACGAACTGCGCCGATGCGAACAGCAGGAGCGCAGCGAGGATCGCGAGGATGAGGTACGCGACGATGATGACCGCGGTGGTCGCGACCCAGCGCGGCCAGCCGCGACGCTCGAGCGGATGCCGCACCGGGTGCGCGATGATCACGACCACCGCGGCGACGGCAGCGGGCGCGAGGATGTCGCGGGCGAACCACACACCCGCGAACACGAGCACCGCCGCGGCGAGCGTCACCAGCACGCGCGTACCGCGCGCGAGGCCCACGCGGCCCGGGGCCGCCCCTGCCGGGGCATCCGTCGTCGCCTGCTCGCTCATCTCAGAAGCTGCCGATGCCCTTGCCGATGACCGCGAACCCGATCACGAGCAGCAGAACCGCCATGACGGTCGCGTTGTTGTGCACGAGCCAGTGCCTCAGCGACTCGAGGGGTCCGGCCATGCGCGCGGATGCCACGAGATACGCGATCACGGGGATGGCGACCGAGGCGGCCGCGATGAGCGTGAAGACGAGGATCGCGATCGTCGACTCGCCGACGGCGAGGCCGCCGGTGCCGATCGAGACGCCGGCCGCCGCGCCCAGCAGCAGGTTCTTCGGGTTGACGGCGGCGAGCACGAAGCCGAGGAGGAGACCACGGCCGGCGTTCATGCCGTCGATGGCCGACATCCACTTGGGCATCGGGGGCTCCTCGCCGGCCTTCGGTCGAGAGCGCCACTGCCGCATCGCGAGGAGCAGGAGGAGCACGCCGAGGATGATCTTGATCGTGCCTGCGATGGGCTTCGCAGCATCGGGATCCTGCTCGGGGATGATCGAGCTCAGCAGCGTGAAGACGGTCACCGCGACGACGATGCCGAGCACCCAGCCGATGAGGAACCCGACGCTCGTGCCCTTCGCCTGCGGCGACAGCAGCATCAGGATCGCGGCGATAATCGGGATCGGGCTGATCGCCACGCCGATCGCAAGCGGCAGGATGTCGCCGAGCACGCCTGTCATGCGGTTCCCCCGTTCCACGCGCGGATGTTGATTGCACCCTAGCGGTCGGCAGCCTGCCGGGCCGCGAAGGTCTCGTGTGTGCCCTCGAGCGCCGCGGGATACGGTCGTCGGCTACTGACGGCCCATCGAGACACGGAATCGCTCGTCGGCGCTGATCAGGTGATCGGCGTCCGCGGCGTCCTCGCCGAGGTCGAGCTGCACCCAGCGGACGGTCCCGGTGAACGTGCTCGACGCGCTCGTGTAGTCGGCGCTGACCGGGGATCCGGTGTCGCACCCGAGGTCGACGGTCTCGTCGGCCGAGAAGATGAGCGGCACTGTCGCGTCGACGCGGCCCTCGCCGACGGGCGCGCCGTCGACGTACAGGTGCACGGTGCCGCCCTTGCCCAGTCCGCCACCGTCGTAGTCGAACTCGACCCGGAGTTGACGTACCCCAGGCGCGAGCGGTGCGGAACCCGACGTGACGAATCGCCGTAGGCCCATCAGGTTGTAGCAGTACCTCGGCGTCCCGTCGACGGCATAGAGGGACCACCCGCCGAACGCCCCGCCCTGCGCGACCACGACGCCGTTCGCACCCGCCGGAGGCACCTCGATCTCGGCGGTCACCGCATGGGAGGCGTTCTTGAGGTTCAGCACCGAGCCTTCGCTCAACCTCCGCATCCCCCCGGAGAGCAGCTGCCGCCCGCCCCGGACCAGTTGCGGACGACCCGCCATCCCTGCGTCGAACCGCTCGATCCGTCGATCGTCCAACGGGAGCACGTTGTTCCGCCTGGCCACCTCGAGCCAGAGCGCCTTGAGCTCTTCGAGCTTGTCGGGGCGGGACGCGGCGAGATCCCTCGCCTGGCTCCAGTCGGCGGTGCCGTAGAGCTCCCAGACATCCTCGTCGAGCGCGGGCATCGGCGCGTTCACCCAGGGCGTCGAGTGCCGGGTCACCGCCGTCCAGCCGTCGTGGTAGATGCCCCGGTTGCAGAACATCTCGAAGTATTGGGTCGTCCGACGCTCGGCGGCAGCAGGGTCGTCGAACGCGTAGCGCATGCTCACGCCGTCCATGGGCCGCTGCTCGATCCCGTTGACGGACGTCGGCTCCGGGAGCCCGGCCGCCTCGAGGATCGTCGGCGCGATGTCGATCACGTGGTGGAACTGGCTCCGCACCTCGTCCTCGGCGTCGAACCCGTTCGGCCAGCGCACGATCATGCCGGTGCGCGTTCCGCCCCAGTGCGACGCGACCTGCTTCGTCCACTGGTACGGCGTGTCCATGGCATGCGCCCACCCGACGGCGTAGTGGTTGAACGCCTCGGTGCCGCCGAACTCGTCGATGCGGGCGGCCATGAACTCGGGCGTCTCCAGCTGGAAGGCGCCGTTGAAGACCAGCAGCTCGTTGAACGTGCCGTTCGGCGTGCCCTCGCCGCTCGCCCCGTTGTCGCCGACGATGTAGAACACGAGCGTGTCGTCGAGCACGCCGAGATCGGCGAGATCGTCGATGAGGCGACCGACGTGATGGTCGGTGTGCTCCAGGAACCCCGCGTACACCTCCATCTGGCGGGCGAGCACCGGCCGGAGCGCTTCGGGGGTCGCATCCCATGCCGGGATCTCATCGTGGCGGGCCGTCAGTTCGCAGTCGGGCGGCACGACGCCGAGATCTCGTTGCCGTTCCAGGGTGCGCTCCCGCAGGGCGTCCCAGCCGTCGTCGAACTCGCCGCGGTACGCGTCGGCCCATTCCTTCGGAACGTGGTGAGGCGCGTGGGTCGCACCCGGAGCGAAGTACACGAAGAACGGCTTGTCCGGCATCAACGACTTCTGTTCCCGGATCCATCCGATCGCACGATCAGTGAGATCTTCGGTCAGGTGATATCCCTCGGCCGGGCTCTTTTCGGGCTCCACGGGAGTCGTGCCCTCCCACAGGGCCGGGAACCACTGATTCGTCTCGCCGCCGACGAATCCGAAGAAGTGCTCGAAGCCGCCGCCCGTGGGCCAGTTGTCGAAAGGCCCCACGGGGCTCGACTGCCACACCGGCACCTCATGGCACTTGCCGAACTGCGCGGTGGAGTAGCCGTTCATCCGCAGCGTCTCGGCCACGGGCGCGACCGACTTGGGACGCACGGAACTGTAGCCGGGCGCCGACGTCGCCAGCTCCGGGATCGAACCCATGCCCGCGTTGTGATGATTGCGCCCGGTCAGCAGGGCACTCCGCGTGGGGGCGCACAGCGCCGTCGTGTGGAAGCGGTTGAACCGAAGGCCCTCGCTCGCGAGCCGCTCGGCGGTGGGGGTGCGGCACGGCCCCCCGAACACCGATGACGCACCGAAGCCGACGTCGTCCAGCAGGATCACGAGCACGTTGGGAGCACCCTCGGGGGGCCGCAGCGGCTCGATGGGCGGAAACGCCGCTCGAGGGTCCTTCGCATCGACGACGTCGACGTCGGGCACGGGCGGATCGGGGATCGGGAGCACCCGCCGGTCGACATCCTGGAAACGGCTCATCGCGCCGACCTCCCCCAGCGCCCGCCCCTGCTCATCGTCGAGCATTCCCCAGGACACGGCGATCGGCCACACTCTACTCCCGCGCCGCGACTGTCGCGATCAGGTGCTCTGCGGCTCCGCGAGGGCGGCGATGGCCGCGCGGTTGGTCTCGTAGACCGGACGGTCGCCGAGCAGGCCGAGCTCGGTGAGCCGGGTACGCGCGTCGGGTCGCACCCGACTGAACCCGAGGTCGGCCCCCTTTCCGTCGAGCCAGGCGAGCAGCGCCTCGAATGTCTCGGCGCCCGTGACGTCGACGTCGGTGACCGCCTCCATGTCGACCACGACATGCCGCACCGGGCCGTGGCCCGCGGCATCCGCACCGCGCACCGCGCGCTTGACCGCGTCGCTGAAGACGGTGCTGTTCGCGAAGAAGAGCGGTGCCGCGAGGCGCACGACCACGACACCCGGCGCCGTGACGGCGCCCGACGGTGCCCTTCCGAGCAGCGAATCGGTGGGCTCGCCGCCCGCCTCGAGCACGTCGATGGCCGGGTTGGCTGCGCGCTTGGCGAGGTTGATGAGTGCGAGCACGAAGGCCACGAGGATCCCCGGAATCGCGCCGATGAAGAGCGTGACGAGGAAGCAGGCCGCGCCGACGACGAACTCGAACCGGTCCTGCCGCCACAGGGTCGCGAACTCGCGGATGCCCAGAAGTGGAAGGATGGCGACGCCGACGATCGCCCCGATCGCGGGCGACGGGATGTCGGCGAGCAGGGCGGTGCCGAAGAGCAGCAGCAGCAGCGTGCCGGCCGCGAGAACGAGCGAGGGCAGCTGGGTGCGGGACCCCGACTGGTCCATGGCGGCCGTGCGCGAGGTCGATGAACCCACCGCGAAGCTCGCGCTCGCCCCAGCGGCGATGTTGCCGAGGCCGAACGCGAGCAGGTCCCGGTTCGGGCTGGTGGGGTACCCGCGCTTCTCGCCGTACGACCGTGAGACGAGCAGGCCTTCTGCGGTGGTCACGAGCGTCAGCGCCATCGCCGAAGGGATGAGCACGAGCCACATCGACCAGTCGAGCACCGGCCAGGTGAGCGCGGGCGGCCCGGCCGGTACCTCGCCGAGCACGTCGACGCCGGCGGCGTCGAGGTCCGCGATCATCACCGCGATCGTCGAGAGCACGAGCACGACGAGCGCCCACGGCACGACCGGCAGCAGCCGCCGTCCGCCGAGCAGGATGGCGACCGACACGACCGAGATCACGAGCGAGACGAGGTTGGTCGTGCCGAGGCCGGTCACGAGCCCGACGACCTTGTCGACGAACTCGCCGCCCGAGTCGATCTTCACGCCGAGCATCTTGGCGATCTGGCTCACGAGGATGTCGAGCGCCAGACCGCCGACGAATCCCACGAGGATGGGTTTCGACAGGAAGTTCGCGATGAAGCCGAGCTTCAGCACCGAGAGCAGCACGAACATGATGCCGCAGATGATCGCCTGCGCCATCGCGAGCGTGGCGTAGTCGGCACTGCCGGCGGCTGCGAGCCCGCCGATCGACGACGCCACGAGCGCTGCCGCCGCGGCGTCGGGCGACGCCACGAGTTGCCGGCTCGACACGACGAGGGCGTACACCACGGTGGGCACGATGAGGGCGTACAGGCCCGCCGTCGGCGGCAGCCCCGCGATCTGGGCGTACCCGATGTTGAGCGGGATCGCGATGGCCAGCAGCGTCACGCCGGCCGTGAGCTCGCGGACGAGATTCTTGCGCGTCAGACCCGCGAGCGGCTTCTGCACCGGGTGACCCCCTTTCGCCTGGTACGACGATATCGGGACGTCGCCCTCTGCGAGCCACCTGCCACACCGTTGCCATTGCAGCCGTGAAGGGTCCCACGCCTCTAGCTTGGTGATGATGCTCGCCGTCGAGTGCAGCAGGTGAAGTTGGAGGGGTTCATGGAGCAGAAGGATGCGACTCGGGCGATCCGAGACCAGCAGAAAGAGATCGAACAATCGCTGCCGTTCGCCGATCGGCAGGATTTCGACGACGCTGACCGTGGGTATCTGGGGTCCGTCGGCTCTGGAATGATCAAGGATGCCGACGGTGAGACCGTGTGGGACGCCGACTCGTACGGCTTCATCGCGGGAGATGCGCCGGACACCGTGAACCCGAGTTTGTGGCGGCAGTCGACGCTGGTAGCCAAGCACGGCTTGTTCGAGGTCGTCGAGGGGCTGTACCAGGTGCGGGGATTCGACCTGTCGAACGTCTCGTTCGTCGAGACCGACCACGGCGTGATCGTGATCGACCCGCTGATCTCGAAGGAGACCGCCACCGCGGCGGTGGACCTGTATCGAAAGCACCGCGGCGACCGCCCGGTCGTGGCGGTGATCTTCACGCACAGCCACATCGACCACTTCGGTGGCGTGCTCGGTGTGGTGAGCAAGGACGATGTCGCCTCCGGTCGTGTGCAGATCATCGCTCCCGCAGACTTCACCGCGGAGGCCGTGGCCGAGAACGTGTACGCGGGTACGGCGATGGGACGCCGCGCCGGTTACATGTATGGCGCTGCGCTCGCCCGTGGCCCGAAGGGTCAAGTGGGGGCCGGACTCGGTCAGACCACCTCGACCGGTCAAGCCGGAATCGTTGTCCCAACCCTTTCGATCGAGGCCACTGGCGAGAAGCACACCGTTGACGGGCTGGAGGTCGAGTTCCAGATGGCACCCGGCACCGAGGCTCCGGCAGAGATGCACTTCTACTTCCCGAAGTACCGTGCCGTGTGCATGGCCGAGAACGCCACGCACACCCTGCACAACCTGCTCACGCTGCGCGGTGCCCTGGTGCGCAACCCGCACGTCTGGTCGAAGTACCTCACCGAGGCGATCGAGCGGTTCGGGGGAGAGGCGGACGTGCTGTTCACCTCGCACCATTGGCCCACCTGGGGCAACGCCCGCATCGTCGAATTCCTCGGCCTGCAACGGGATCTGTACGGGTATCTGCACGACCAGACGCTGCGAATGCTCAACCAGGGTCTGACGGGCGCGGAGATCGCCGAGGAGATCCAGCTTCCGCCGGTGCTCGAGAACGCTTGGCACGCGCGCGGCTACTACGGCAGCGTGAGCCACAACGTCAAGGCGATCTATCAGCGATACATGGGCTGGTTCGACGGCAACCCGGCACGGCTGTGGCCGCACCCGCCGAAGGCGTCTGCGGAACGGCACGTGAAGGCGATGGGCGGAATCGACCAGGTCGTCGCGCTGGCGCGAACCGCGTTCGACGAAGGCGACTTCCGGTGGGCGGCCACGCTGCTGGATTACGCGGTGTTCACCGATGACCAGCATGCCGCCGCCCGGTCGCTCTATGCCGACACGCTGGAGCAGCTGGCCTATGGGTCCGAGAACGGTACGTGGCGGAACTTCTTCCTATCCGGTGCCACCGAGCTCCGGGAAGGTAACTTCGGTACCCCGACCACGACCAACGCGCCCGAGATCGTTGCCCAGTTGACCGCCGAGCAACTCCTCGACTCGATCGCCATCGCGGTCGACGGTCCCAGCGCCTGGGACCTGGACCTGGCGCTGGACATCACGTTCAGTGACCTGGACCGCAACTTCCGGGTCACCCTCCGCAACGGCGTCCTCGTCTACGTCGAGAAGGCAGCCGCACCCGACACGGCCGGAGCATCACTGACGCTCACCAAGTCTCGCCTGCTCGGACTGCTCGCCGGAGATGCCGAAAGCGAAGGAATGCAGCTGGCCGGCGATGCGGGTGTGCTGCGCACACTGATGTCGGCGCTTGTCAAGGGCGACCCGAACTTCAACATCGTCACGCCCTGACGTCCCCGACGGTGCGGCACCCTGATGAACCGGGTGCCGCACCGTACGGGTCACTGGAATTCTGGAGCCTACGAAGATTGGGGGCGCTGTGTGGGCGAATTGATCACCGGGTTGATCCCACTGGCACTCGGGATCCTGCTGAGCCCGCTCGCGTACATGGCGCTCGTGGCAGTGTTGCTCTCACGCCTCGCCCGGGTGAACGGGTTCGCGTTCCTCATCGGTTGGTCTTTGGGCGTCGTCGGGGTGCTCACCCTCTCGATCTGGGTCTTCGGCCTGCTGGACGCCAACCCCTTCGGCACACCGCCCCCCTGGGTCTCGATCGTGCGACTCGTGCTGGGCGTGTTTCTCGTCGGCGCTGCCGTGTGGGTGTACCGCCGGGGCGCCGTCCACATGAAGCAGATGTCGCAGGCGGGCTCGCCGCGCGAGGTCGCCGCCGCCGCGCCGCAACTGCCCGGCTGGCTGCAGGCGGTCGACCAGTTCAACCCGGTGCAATCGGTGTTACTCGGCCTCGGCATCTTCGTGCTCAACCCCGTCGACGCGACGTGTGCGGCGATCGCCGGTCTCGACTTCGTGCTGGCCGATCTACCCGACGCCGAGACGGTTGCGATCGCGACGGGCTTTGCGGTGCTCGGCATCCTTCCGATCGCGATCCCCGTCGTGCTGATCCTGCTGCGCGGAGCGAAGGCGCAGCCGTTCCTCGACCGCACCCGTCAGTGGATCGCCTCGCACTCCGGGGTGTTGAACGCTGCGCTGCTGCTCGTCATCGGCGTGCTGCAGTTGCAGAAGGGCGTTTCGGGGCTCATCTGACCGACGCGACGGCGATTCTCGTGGTCAGATCTTGCCCGGTGGGCTGAGTGGAGCCGGCGGCACATCGCTCGTCACGACGGCCTCGATCGAACGTCCGGCGAGCGCCGCGGCGACGGCCTCGACGACCGAGGAGCGCACGGCGACGCCATGCAGAGGGTGGTGCCAGAACTGCACCAGATAGACATCGCGCCCGGGCGCCCTCGTGATCGTCTGCAGAGTGACCGACTCGTGGCGATGCACCCCCGCCGCACCGCCCGCAGCCTCGACGATCGATGCCCGAAGCTCATCGACATCGACATCATGCGTGACGACGCGCACCTCGGCGGCGCTGCGGCGCGCACCGTGAGCCGAATTGTTCACGAGCGTGCCCTGCATCACGTTCGCGTTCGGAAGGTGCACCGTCTGACCGTCTGAGGTGCGCACCACGACCGAGCGCCCGTTGAGTTCGACCACCCGTCCGACGATGCCGTCGCTTTCGATCTCGTCGCCGACGGCGATCGGGCGGCGGGTCTGCAACAACACGCCGGATGTGAAGTTGTCGGCAACCCCGCGGAGCACGAGTACGAGCACGACGCCCACGATGATGGCGACGGCGATCAGCGGCTGGATGGAGGCGCCGAGGAACCCGAGTGCGACGCCGATCCCGATCAACCAGATCGCGTAGCCTGTGATCCGTACGGCCAACAACCGGGCGGTCTCGCCGAGGCCGGGCACGCGCTCGACGACGCGTCGTACGCCCTTCCGTGCGAGCCACGCGATCAGCCAAGTGGCGCCGATCGTGAGCACGATGAAGAGCAGACTCCATCCGCTCACGTCGAGTGATTGCCAGAATTCCGCCACTGTTCCCCCTCCGCGTCCTGTCGCTACCGCGGCGCCCGGCCGGCGGTCGCCTCGCCCAGCGTCGGGTAGACCCGGCCCTCCGCCTCGAGTCCGGCGTACCAGCGAGTGCGCCGGGCGACGGTCGCGCCGGCCTCGGGGACCGCGGCGAGCCGCAGCTCGACGCCACTCCCCTCGAGTTCCCGATCGAGGTCGGCCAGCGTGTCGAGCACGGTCACGGAGGTGACCGACATGCGGGTGAGCTCGAGCGCCACCGCGCGGATGTCCCGGTGCGCGGCCGCCGCGTCGAGCACGGCGTTCTCGTTGGCGAGCACGTTCGCCGTGTACAGCGGGCCGAGGAGCCGGATCGGCAGCACGCCGTCGACGGGCTCGCCGACGTCGATGCGCAGCTTGTCGAGCTCGCGCAGGACGACGACGAGGGTCGCGACGACGCCCACCGCGACGGCGAGGAGCAGCCCGGCGGTGAGTCCGACCGCGGCCGTCGACACGGCGATCCAGAAGTCGGTGCGGCTGATGCGCCAGAACCGCACGAGCGAGGCGATGTCGATGAGGCCGACGACCGCGACGAAGACGAGCGCTGCCAAGGTCGCCTGCGGCAACAGGCTCAGCACCGGGCCGAGGAACGACACGACGAGCACCGCGAGCACGACCGTGACGATGGTCGAGAGCTGCGTGCGTGCGCCCGCGCCCTGGTTGACCGCGCTCTGCGAGAAGCCCCCCGCGGCCGGGAGGACCTGGAAGAACGAGCCGAGCGTATTGGCGGCTCCGGTCGCGAACAGTTCCTGGTTGCTGTCGACCTGCGGTTCGCCCGGCTTGCGGATGCCCCGTGCCACGGCTGCCGACTCGAGGAACGCCATGACCGCGATGCCGAGCGCGCCCGGCAGCAGCGCGCCGACGTTCGCGAACGACGGCAGCGCGGGCGGCGGGAATCCCTGCGGCACGGGCGCGATGAGCTCGACGCCCGCCCCGTCGAGGCCGGCGAACGCGACGAGCAGGATGCCCGCTGCGACGACGATGAGCGGACCCGGCACGCGCGGCGCGAATCGCTTGACGACCAGCAGTACTGCGATCGAGCCTGCCGAGAGCGCGATCGTCGTCCAGTTCGCGCCGGGCAGGGCCTCGGCGACCGCCACGAGCGAGCGGATGAATCCGTGCCCGGAGAAGTTCACCGTCTCCCCGAGCAGCTTCGGCAGCTGGCCGACCGCGACGGTCGCGCCCACACCCACCTGGATGCCGACGATCGTCGCCCGCGAGATGTTCTCGACGAGCGAGCCGAGCTTCGCGAGCCGTGCGACGAGCAGGATCACGCCGACGAGCATCGTGAGTGCCATCAGATCGGGGATCGGGTCGTCACTGCCCGCGGCGACTCCCGCCGAGACGAGCGTCGTCGCCGTGAGGGTCGCGATCGTCGACGTCGTCGACACGCTCATCGCCCGCGAGCCCCCGAGCATCGCGTACACGAGCATCGGCACCATGCACGTGTAGAGGCCGGTCTGCACGGGCAGGTTCGCGATCGTCGCGTACGCCATCGCCTGCGGGATCACGACCGCCCCGGCCGAGAGCCCGGCGAGCACGTCGGGTCCGAGCCATCCGCGTTGATACCCCGTGAGCGTCGGGAACAGGCGGAACCGTCGATCTGCGCTGCGGGTCGCGGTCGTCATCTTCAGGCCGCCGGGAAGACGGTCGACCAGTCGCGCTTGACGCTCACGACCGTGAACCCATGTGCGGATGCCGCGGCGAGCGCCTGCTCGGCCCCCGTGTCGTACGCGGCATCGCCCCGCCCGGTGTCGTCTGCGGCGAGCGACGGATCGGCCTTCGCCGCCGCCGCCCACTGCTGCACGATGAAGTGCAGCTCGGTGAGCATCGGCTTCTCGGTCCACAGTGTGCCGTCGTTGTCGAACACGGCGACTCGATCGGCCTCGGGCGGCGCGTCGGGGCCCGACGAGACCGACTCGACGAACGCGAGGATCGCGTCGCGAGTCGGCCCGTCGGACCACGACGGCAGTGGGCCCGTGTCAGTCACGCGCCATCGCCGCGGCGAGGTGCGCCTCGAGGTCGATGTAGGCGTCGTCGGCGATGTCGAACACCACCTTGGCGATGTCGCCGCCGCTGAAGTCGAAGCCGTAGCCGTACAGCGACGACACCGGGTCGGCGCTGTCGCGACCGATGGTGAGCCCCTCGCCGCAGAGCGAGAAGTGACCGAGTACCGTGCGGATCTGCTGCTCACCGACCTGCTGGTCGTCGATGTACAGCTTCAGCGGTCCGACGCCCTCGCGATACTGGCCCATCCCCTCCTTGGTGAACTCGACGCCGATGATGTGCCTACCCGACGTCGGCACCGGCGCCGAGATGCGATCCTCGGGCGGGATGCCGAGGAAGTTGTACACGTAGTGCACCTGGCCGTCCTTGATCACGAGGGCGTGCCCGCCGAAACGAGACCCGTGCGCGAAGATCACACCCTGGCTGTCGGGCGTGAGCTCGACCTCGGCGGCGATCTTGTACGAGACGCCGTGCGTGTTGGCCGCGCTGCGCTCGGGCACCTCGGACGTCCCGGGGTAGTACACGAACTGGCCCGACGGCGGCGCCGGCTGGTGGAACTCCATGGCGACGAACGTCTCGAAGTCCTTCGGGTTGCCGATGATCTGCAGGTCGTTCAGCGGCAGCACGTTGTTCGCCTTCGCCTCCGTCAGCCAGAGCGCCTTCAGCTCCTCGAGCTTCTCGGGGTGCTCGGCCGCGAGGTTGTTCGCCTCGGAACGGTCGACCTCGGTGTGGTAGAGCTCCCACACGTCGTCGTCGAAGTGTCCCTTGCCGCTCATCGGTCCGTGCACGGCGACGGCCTTCCAGCCCTCGTGCCAGATGCCGCGCTGGCCGAGCATCTCGTAGTACTGCGTCTGCTTGTTCGTCGGCGCGTCGGGCGCCGCGTCGAACGAAGGCACCATCGAGACCCCCGAGAGCGGCGTCTGCTCGACGCCGTTGTAGGTGTCGGGCATCGCCACCCCGCAGGCCTCGAGGATCGTCGGCACGATGTCGGTCGAGTGGTGGTACTGGTGGCGCACCTCGCCGCGGGCCGTGACACCGGCCGGCCAGTGGATCACGAGCGGGTCGGCGACGCCACCCTGGTACGTGTAGCGCTTGAACATCTTGTGCGGGGTCGAGAAGGCCGCCGCCCACCCGGTCGGGTAGTGGTTGTAGGTCTCGGGGCTGCCGAGCTTGTCGACGAGACGCAGGTTCTCGGCCTCGTCATCGGGATAGCCGCCGAAGATCTTGCCCTCGTTGACTGAGCCGTTGGGGCTACCCTCACCCGATGCCCCGTTGTCGGCGCAGTAGATGACGAGGGTGTTCTCGAGCTGGCCCGACTCCTCGAGGTAGTCGATGATACGGCCGACCTGCGCATCGGTGTACTCCGAGAAACCGGCGAACACCTCGGCCATGCGGCTGAACATCGCCTTCTCCTCGTCGTTGAGCGAGGCCCACGGCCGCACCTCGTCGGTCGGCGAGAAGGTGCCGTCGGGCATGGGGTTCAGCTCGGTCAGCACGGTGTCGGCGGGGAGGATGCCGCGCTCGATCATGCGCGGCAGCACCCATTCGCGGTACGCCTCGTAACCGTCGTCGAACTTGCCCTTGTACTTCGCGATGTACTCTTCGGGCGCGTGGTGCGGCGCGTGGTTGGCCCCCGGGCAGAACCACAGGTACCAGGGCTTGTCGGGCTCGGTCTGCTCGACATCGCGGATCATGCGCAACGCCTGATCGGCGAGGTCCTTCGACAGGTGGTAGCCGTCTTCGGGCAGGTACGGCTGGTCGATGTAGTGGTTGTCTTCCGCGAGCGAGGGGTACCAGTTGTTCGTCTCGCCGCCGATGAAGCCGTAGAAGCGGTCGTAGCCCTGGGCGAGCGGCCAGTTCTTCTTCGACGCGCCCGCGGTCCACTCGTCGATCGGAACGTTGTGGTTCTTTCCGACCCAGAACGTCGACCAGCCGGCATCCCGAAGCAGGTGCGCCATCGTCACGTTCGACGGCGGAATGTGCGAGTTGTAACCGGGGAACCCGGTCGACGACTCCGAGATCGTCGCGAACCCGTTCAAGTGGTGGTTGCGACCGGTGAGGAACGTCGAGCGCGTCGGTGAGCAGAGGGCGGTCGTGTGCCACTGCGAGTACGTGAGGCCGTCCTTGGCCAGCCGGTCCATCGTGGGCATCTCGATGCGACCGCCGTAGGGCGACCACGCGGCCATGCCCGTGTCGTCGTACAGCACGACGAGCACGTTCGGCGCGCCCTCAGGCGCCTTGCTCGGCAGGAACGCGTCCCAGTCGGACACGCTGTCGCGCACGTCGAGCTCGATCTTCCCCGCGAATTCCTTCGTCAAAGCGTCTGCCTTCCCCCGCATACCGCCGACCGTCGACGGTCTGGCCCCCACGCTGCCAGAGAACTTCGGGCCGGGCAAGGAAGCGGGGCCGCGGATCACCAGACGTGGTCCGCGGCCCCGTTCGCCGTCCCTGAGAACCTACGGCAGCACGATCTCGAACGACGGGTCGCCCTGGTCGAGCACGCCGAGCAGCGATCGCAGCACGCCGCCGTCGCCGTCGAGTTGGACGCCGGGGCCGTCGGTGTCACCGCCGAGCAGCGCGATCATGCGCGGCTTCGTGAGCCGAATGGTGAGCGCGGCGTCGGCGGCGGCTGGTTTCTCGACGTACACGAGCACGCCGTTGCGCACGGTGACGCGGTAGTTCACGTCGAGGTCGGTGAACGTGAGGTCGAACGCGAGGTCGAGATCCCACGCCTTCGGCCCGTCGACCGTGATCGCGATCGCGTCGAGCAGCTGCGTCGGCGAGAGCTGCGCCACGATCGCCGGAGCGGCAGTCACCGTGGGCGTACCGAAGTTGCCCTCGCGCAGCTCGGTCGCACCCGAGAGGAAGAAGTTGCGCCACGTGCCGTTCTCCGCGCCGTAGCCGAGCTGCTCGAGCGTGTCGGCGTAGAGCGTTCGCGCACCCTGGTGGTCGGGCGAGTCGAACACCGCGTGATCGAGCAGCGTCGCCGCCCAGCGGTAGTCGCCCTCGTCGAACGCGGTGCGGGCGATGCCGACGACCGCGTCGACGCCGCCGAGCGCCTTCACGTACCGCGCCGCGAGCTCGGCGGGCGGGTGGGGCCACAGCCGCGCCGGGTTGCCGTCGAACCAGCCCATGTAGCGCTGGTAGATCGCCTTCACGTTGTGGCTCACCGAGCCGTAATAGCCACGCGCGTTCCACGCCCGTTCGAGCGCCGGCGGCAGCTCGATGACCTCGGCGATCTCGGCGCCGGTGAGGCCCTGGTTCAGCAGGCGCAGCGTCTGGTCGTGCAGGTAGGCGTACAGGTCGCGCTGCGTCGAGAGGAACTCGGCGATGCGGTCGGCACCCCACGTCGGCCAGTGGTGCGAGGCGAAGGCCACGTCGGCACGGCCGGCGAACGTCTCGATCGCCTCGGTGAGGTACGTCGCCCAGATGTGCGGGTCGCGCACGAGCGCGCCGCGCAGCGTCAGCAGGTTGTGCAGTGTGTGGGTCGCGTTCTCGGCCATGCAGAGGGCCCGGTAGCGCGGGAAGTAGAAGTGCATCTCGGCTGGGGCCTCGGTGCCCGGCGCCATCTGGAACTCGATCTCGACGCCGTCGATCGTGTGCGTCTCGCCCGTCTCGCGGATGTACACGGTCGGCACGATGAGACCGGCCTCGCCGATCGAGGTCGTCTGCCCGAGGCCGGCGCCGACCTGACCAGCGGGCCCCTTCGCCAGCGCTGCGCCGTACATGTAGCCCGCCCGCCGCCCCATCGCCGTGCCGGCGTAGACGTTCTCCGAGACGGCGTGCTCGACGAACCCCTCGGGCGCGAGAACGGCGATGCGTCCAGCCTCGACGTCGGCCACGGATGCCACGCCGAAGACACCCCCGAAGTGGTCGACGTGGCTGTGCGAGTAGATCACCGCCACGACGGGGCGCTCACCGCGGTGCTGCCGGTACAGGCCGAGCGCGGCCGCGGCCGTCTCGGTCGAGATGAGCGGGTCGATCACGATCACGCCGGTGTCGCCCTCGACGAACGTCACGTTCGACAGGTCGAACCCGCGCACCTGGTAGATGCCCTCGACGACCTCGTAGAGCCCGTGCTTCGCCACGAGCTGCGACTGCCGCCACAGGCTCGGGTTCACAGTGTCGGGCGCATCGCCGGCGATGAAGCCGTACGCGTCGGCGTCCCACACGACCCGGCCGTCGGCGGCGTGCACCGCTCCCGGCGAGATCGAGCCGAGGTATCCCCGGTCGGTGTCGTCGAAGTCGCGCTGATCGTCGAACGGCAACTGCTCGCGCAGCCCCCGGTTCGCCCCCGTGATCGTTTCGCTCGCTGAGTTCGCCATCGTCCACCCTTCGTACTCACGTGAGTCCGAGCGTGTCGGCTCATCCGGGCGAGCGCAAGACCCCCGCGCGGTGCGCCCCGGGAATTCCCAGTCTTCGCCCCGGGTTACGGTCGAGGAGGACCAGGACAGGGGAGGCCGCATGCCACTCGAGGGCGAATACGCACCGAGCACGTCGGGTTGGGCCCGCAGGCAGGCCGAGGCCTTCGAGGCGTCGGACGGCGCGAAGGCGAACACGCTGCGGGGGATGCCGATCATCGTGCTCACGACGCTCGGCGCCAAGACCGGCAAGTTGCGCAAGACCGCCCTGATGCGGGTCGAGCACGACGGGGAGTACGCCGTCGTCGCGTCGATCGGCGGCGCCCCGAAGCATCCGTTCTGGTACCACAACATCGTCGCCCACCCGCACGTCGAGCTGCAGGACGGCGCCGAGAGGCACGACTACGAGGCCCGCGAGCTCACCGGTGACGAACGCGCCGCCTGGTGGGCACGCGCGGTCGACGCCTACCCGCCCTACGCCGACTACCAGCTGAAGACCGACCGCGTGATCCCGGTGTTCGCGCTCACGCGCATCGTGCTCTGAGCGAGCCGAGCCTGCCGGACCGGCCGAACCGGCTCACAACCACCGCATCGTGAACGCGCGGGCGAGCAGCCCGCGGAACGGCGGCACCGCCAGCACGCGCACGGCGCCGTTGCGCAGCCGAAGCCGCATGCCCGAAGCGGGTGCGCCCATCGCCATGTTGAACGCCGCTTGACGGATGGCCCGTGCCGCGGCTGCGCGTCGCACCTGGTCGTACGCCTCGAACGCCTCGAACGGCGCCCCGACCCTGAGCGCGGTCTCGAGGTCGTGGTCGAGCCGCAGCGCGTCGAGCCAGCCGAGGTTCATGCCCTGCCCGCCGATCGGGCTGATCTCGTGCGCGGCGTCGCCGACGAGCGCGACGCGGCCGTGCGCGAGGCGCGAGGCGAGGTGCTGCCGCGCCTCGAACGCACTGGGCTCCGAGGCCACTGCGGTGTCGAACACGCTCGACGTGCGCGAGCGCACGATCGTCGCGAGCTGCTCGGCCGACGTCTGGGCCGGCGGTCGCCGCACCCAGGCCACCCAGCGTCGCAGCCCGCCGGGCATCGGGAACGACTCCACGACGCCCGAGGGCTCGAAGTGCAGCAGCGCCTGGTCGGGCTCGCCGGTGTCGTCGCGGGTGTCGCCCATCACGTAGTGGGCGTGCCCGGCGTGGGCGTGCCAGTCGATGCCGAGCTGTTCGCGCAGGCCGCTGCGTACGCCGTCGGCGGCGACGGCGTACCGGGCACGCACCGAGACCACCCCGGTCGCACGACCACCGTCGCCGACGTTGACGGCATCGACCACGACGTGGGTTCCCCGGTCGCGCACGTGACGCACCTCGACGCCGCGCCGCAGCGTTCCCGGTCGCAACTCGTCGAGCCGATCCTCGAGCAGCCGTTCGGTCTCGAGCTGCGGCAGCGACAGCACCGCTCCCGCCCGGGCGAACGACATGTCGCCCAGTACCCGGCCCTCGCAGGTCACGCGGCCGCCTGAGATCTCGGTTCCGGCCGCTCGTACCGCCGGTTCGAGGCCGACGTGCGCGAGGGCCCGCAGACCGGGCGGGTGGATGCCGATCGCCCGTGATCGTCCCGACCGCTCGTGGCGCCGTTCGAGCACCACGACGTCGCGCCCGCGCAGTGCGAGCAGGCATGCGAGCAGCATGCCGACGGGGCCGCCGCCCACCACGACCACGTCGTGGATCGGCTGCGGCGCGACGGCCGTCGGTTCAGGCATCCGACCCCCAGGCCACCTCGAGCCGCGAGGGGAACGCCCGCCGCACGCGCCACCCGGGCGGCAGCACGCCGGCGAGCTCGGTGGCCGTGTGGCTGCGACGGATCGACGCGAGCCCGTCGCCACGGCAGTAGGTTCCGGCGAGCAGGTTGCCGGCGAACGGCAGGGTGCCGAACCAGAAGCCCGCGTAGCCCCAGCAGCTGCGCTCGATGTCGCCGAGCACGACGATGCCGCCAGGACCCACGAGGCGCTCGCAGTCGGCGAGCAACGCGCCCGTCTCACGCCCGTCGAGGTGGTGCAGCACGTGGTTCGACAACACGATCTGGAACCGCTCGCCGGCGCTCACGAGGTCTCCCGTCATCGCGCGCCGCGCCGTCAGCCCCCGCACGGGCGGCTGCGCCTCGGCCCAGGCGATCGCCCGCTCGTCGGGGTCGATCGCCGTGATCTCGAGGCGCAGCCCGTCGGCGTGCGCCCACCGCAGCATGCGGCGAGGCAGGTCGGCGCTGCCCGTGCCCACGTCGAGCAGTCGCGTGCCCCACACCGGCGAGAGCCGTGGGCGCACCCACCGTCGATACACGGCGCGCTCCCCCGACACGATCGCGTTCACGAGCCGGAACCGCTCGTAGGTCTTGGCGAGCTTGTGCGGGTCGGCGTCGGGCGTGTCCATCTGCTCGATCGCCCGTTCGTCACGGGTCGCGAGCGCGGTGAACGGATGTCGCACACTAGGCCCGCACGGTGAGCAGGGCCGATTCGACGGTGAGCCCCGGCCCGAACGCCATCGCGGCCACCCGGTCGCCATCGGTCGCCGCCGGCGACTCGAGGATGTTCTTCAGCACGAACAGCACCGTCGCGCTCGACATGTTGCCGAAGTCGCGCAGGGTCTCACGTGCGGGCACGAGTTGCGCCTCGGTGAGCACCAGCCGCGACTCGACCTTGTCGAGGATGCTGCGGCCCCCCGGGTGGATCGCCCAGTGCTCGACCGCGTCCGACGCGGTGTCGGCGGCCAGCGCCGCGGCCAGCGCGGGCTCCGTCGCGAAGAGCGGCTCGAGCGCGCCCGTGATGTGGTCGTCGATGATGGCCGGCACCGCGTTCGAGAGCACCATCTCGAAGCCGTGGTCGCCGATCTTCCAGGCCATGTCGCCCTCGCCGACGGGCGTCACCCGGGTCGCGAACCCGTCGAGGTCGAACGCCTTCTCACCCGCTTCGGCGGGACGCGTCGACACGATGCCCGCGGCAGCGCCGTCGGCGAAGAGCGACGACGCCACGATCGTGTCGGGGTCGTTCGACGATCGCAGGTGCAGCGTGCACAACTCGGCGCTGACGACGAGCACGACCGCCGAGGCATCCGCTTCGCACAGCTGCTTGGCGATGCGCAGGGCCGGAATCGACGCGTAGCAGCCCATGAAACCGAGGTGGTAGCGTTCGACACCCGGGTCGAGTCCGAGATCGCGGGCGAGCATGAAGTCGGGGCCGGGTGCGTAGAACCCGGTGCACGAGACGGTCACCACGTGCGTGATATCGGATGCCTCGACCCCGGGGCACGCCGCAAGCGCGGCCCGGCCCGCCTCGAGGTAGAGGCGGGTGGCCTCGACCGCGTAGATCTCGTTGCGCGCCTTCGTGCCCGGCAGCCGCAACTCACGCGACTCGATGTCGAAGAACACGGGCTCGTCGGGGCGCGCCTCCCAGCTCAGCTCGTCGAGCACCGTGTGGCGCGTCTCGATGCCCGACACGTCGAACGCGGTGCCGATGATGCGCTGCGCAAGCCGATTGAGCCCCGGCTGCGCCGCGAAGACGTCGCGCACCTCGGGCTGTACCAGCACGGTCGGCGGAACGGCGGTCGAGACCGCGCGCAGGGTGACGGCCATGGCGTGGTCGCAGCAGGGCGTCAGCCGAGCAGCTTCGCCTTCGCCGCCGCGAATTCGGCGTCACTGAGGATGCCCTGCTCCTTGAGCGCGGCGAGCTTCTGCAGCTCGGCGACGACGTCGGTGCCGCCGGCCGCGGGCGCTGCAGCGGCCGGAGCGGCCGCCTGCTGCTGCGCGACGGCCTGCTGCGCCGCGGCGTTCATCTGCGCCTGCTGCTGCTGGGCCTCGTACTGCTGCTGCTCGTACTGGTCCTGGGCCTTCTGCTGCTGGTGCCGTTGCACGCTGCCGCTGACCGCGGTGGCCGTGCCGGCGACGACGGCGGTGCGCGCGGCCATTCCGATCAGGCCCGGGCGTCCCATTCTTCTGAGCGGCATGGCGTTACTCCCCTTCGGCTTCTGCCAGTACGGCGTTCACGACCGGGGCGGGAATGCGCTCGGCCGACAGCACGACCCCGCCCGACTGGGCGAAGCGAGAGGCGAGCGTCTTGGCCCAGACGAGCTCGATCGCGAGCAATGCCGCCGATGTGCCCGGCGGGATCTGCTCGGCGAACTCCTCGACGTCCTCGTCGCCGACGAGGCCGATCGTCTCGAGCTCGGTGACGCCGAATCCGTAGTCGTCGGCGATCTCCTCGAACTCCGAGATCTGCACCGAGCCGTCGGGCTCCCTCGAGACGACGAGGAAGTCGATCAGCCTGATCTCACCTCCGGCGACGAGCTCCCTGATCGCCTCGAGCGTGCCCTCATCGGGCCGGTCGCCTTCGAACCCGACGAGATACAGATCAACCGGGCCGTACTCGAACTCCGCCACGTCGTTCCCCCTTCGTGCGTTGTGTGTGCAGACTAATCCCGGAGCGGGCGATGGCGCTATACCTGATTCGCCTTCGGTGCGCCCGGCTCGGGAGCCTCGGGCGCGGGTGCACCCGGATCGGGCGGCGCGATGCGGAATTCGGGTGCCCGGGTGACGAGCAGCCAGGCCGGCAGCACGATCACGCACAGCACCGGGAGCACCGAGATGTCGCCCACGATCGCGACCGCGACGAAGATCGCCATCCAGCCGTCGCGGGTGACGACGAGCACCACCCCGAGCACCGCGGCGCCGATCGCGAGCCCGACCGGCATGGCCGGGATGAGCGCGCCGGCCAGCAGCCCGAGCGCCACGCCGATGAACACCGACGGGAAGACCCGGCCGCCGCGGAACAGCGAACTCGCCGCGACGAGCAGGGCGACGATCTTGATGCCCGCCATCGCCGCGAGCTGGGCGGCGTCGTAGTCTGCTGAGTTCGCGAGCAGGTCGCCCGTCTGCTCGAGCCCCTTGAACATCGTGATCGGACCGCCGAGGAGTCCCAGCAGGCCGAGCAGCAGGCCGCCGGCCGTCGCGATGAGCACCGGGTGGCGCAGCGAGTGCATGATCCGGTACACGACGGGGAACGCGGCCAGCATCGCCAGGGCGATGACCGTCGCGGCGCATGCCACGATCGCGCCGGTCAGCAGGTCGGGAGGCTTCGGGCCGTCGTATCCGGGGACGTCGAATCCGAAGGCCTGCTGGCCCAGCAGATGCATCGTGATCGCGCCCGCACCCGCGGCGACGAGCGGAAGGAAGAGGCGATCCCACAGGGCGCCGCCCGACTTCAGCGCCGCGACGATGCCGGTGAAGAGCAGGGCTGCCGCGACCGGCGTGTCGAAGAGCGCGCCGATCGTCGCCGCGACCGCG
Organism: Agromyces cavernae; assembly: GCF_021044935.1. Classification (GTDB taxonomy): domain Bacteria; phylum Actinomycetota; class Actinomycetes; order Actinomycetales; family Microbacteriaceae; genus Agromyces; species Agromyces cavernae. The sequence goes on along the minus strand of NZ_JAJNMP010000001.1, from coordinate 456,516 downwards.
AGCGAGCCCGTGAGCTGCGCGGGCACCTTCGGCATGAACCGGGCACCGACGGCGACGAGCATCGCCACGTTGATCGCGATGATCGGGTTCTCAGGGCCGAGGCTGACCCCGCCCGCGAGCGAGAGCATCGTCACGATCGCGAGTCCGGGCAGGTTGCGCAGCGGCTGCGGCGGCTCGGCGAACTCGGTCGTCGCCGAGTCGGGTCCGCCGTGGCCGGGCGCGACGAGCAGCACGAGACCGACGGCGAGGCCGGTCGCGGTGAGCACAAGCACGGTCCACCAGCCTGTCGAGTCGACACCGAGCGCACCCGGCAGCGCGTCCCAGAGCACCGACGACAACGCCTCGGAAGCCGCGGTGAGCGCCCAGAGCACGAGCGCCGAGACCACGCCGATGAGCAGTGCCGGCACAGACAGCACGATCAGGCGTCGCGGCGTGACATCCGCGTCTCTCGGAGGTATCGCGAGCGTCATGCCAGCTCCTGTCTGCCGAACCCGTCAGCGGAACACGCGGTCGAACGGCGAATACCTGGAGCCACTCTCCCGAATGCGTCCTCTCGCGTCGAGGGTAGCGGCGTGGCGGCGTGGAACGTGGACGTGCGGGACCGCCACGCGATAGGTTCGCCCCAGCGGCGCTCATGGGGGGCGCACATCACAGTGAAAGGCTGCACATGAGTTTCTGGGAGAGTTTCTGGGACGTGATCTGGTGGTTCCTCTGGATCTTCGCGTTCACGGCGTACCTCTTCGCCCTGTTCGCGATCATCGGCGACCTGTTCCGCGACCACAAGCTCAACGGCTGGTGGAAGGCGGTGTGGATCCTCTTCCTGATCTTCGTGCCCTTCCTCACGGCGCTGGTCTACCTGATCGCGCGCGGCAACAGCATGGCCGAGCGCTCGCAGAAGGAGGCGAAGCAGTACCAGGCGGCGACCGAGCAGTACATCCGCCAGACCGCGGGCACCTCGGCGAGCCCGTCCGACGAGATCGCGAAGGCCAAGGCGCTCCTCGATTCCGGCACGATCTCGCAGGCCGAGTACGAGCAGCTCAAGACGAAGGCACTCGCGCACAGCGCGTAGTCGCTGAACGACGAACGAGGGGCGGATGTCGCGACATCCGCCCCTCGTTCGTTCCTGCGACGCGGCGCTCAGGCCGCCGGCACGGCCCGCGGCTGCGTGTGCATCGCACCCGAGCTGCGCAGGAACACGATGATCCAGCTGAAGATCAGCACGCCGGCGACGAGTTCGACCGCGGTGAGGTTGTAGTAGCCCGTCGCGAAGAACACCCCGAGCATCGCGATGACCCCGACGTAGACATAGCCGAGCAGGATGAAGACGCGGGGCATCGACGGGATGAACCAGCGCAAGCCGATGACGACGACCGCGAAGACCACGGCCATGCCCGTCGCGACGGTGTTGTGCACGAGGAAGAACCGGTCGACCGGGAAGATGCCGACGCAGGCCAGGAAGATGCCGATGAGGATGAGGCCGACGCGCACGATGTTGCGCCCCCGCACCTCGGCCGCGGTCGTGACCGGAACCGACGCGGTCGCGTAACGCGCGATGGTGGTGACGATCGCACCCGCGATGATCAACGTGACGTTGAACGCGAGCGATGAGATGTCGTCGGTCATGCCGAGTGCGCTGAGGTTCTCCTGCCACCACTGGGGGTCGCTCGCGCTCAGCATGCTCGCCAGCGCGCCGACGACGAGGAACAGCGCGAGCACGAACGAGAGCAGCATCGGCGTGAGGTGGGCCGACGACAGGAACACGGCGTAGGCGGTGACGGCGAACGCGACACCCGCGAGCAGCGCCCCCGGCAGGGTGAACACGACAGCGCCCTGAAAGCTGCGCTCGAGCAGGTCGGAGAGTCCGATCCAGCCGAGCAGTGCGATGACGGCGTGCGCGACGGCGATCGCGGTGAGGTCGAACCAGTGGATCTTCACACCCGGGGTTTCGAGGCCGGGAAGGGCATCCCCGGACGCGTCCGACTCATCGGCACGCCGGCGCAGCGCGATGCGGCCCAGGACGAAGGCGAGGAGCGTCACGGCGACCGAACCGATCGCCACGTACTGCCCGAGCGACCCCTCCCCCGCGATCGCGAGGTCACGACCGAGGAACGAGATCCACGCGATGACGCCGCCGACGACGAACACCGCCGCACCGAGCACGAGGGCCGTCGACTCGAGCGACTCCGCCGTGGCGGCCGGGTTGCGGAGGACGCGCAGGATCGAGGCGGGCTCCCGGACGGTCGCGGCGGTCTCGGTTGCGGTCGCGGTTCGACTCACTGGGCGCTCCTGTCGTCGTGCGGCCCCCGCGCGCGGCGGCGGCCGTTCGGCATCAGCATGCCAGCATGCGGCCGGCGCGCGCGGGCGCGGCGCGCGGGCGGGTGCGGCCCGCGCTGCGCTCGGGGCGCTCAGGGCTTGATCGGGTCGAGCACCTCGAGCATCGACCCCTGCACGAACCCGGCCCACTCGTACGCGGCACGCAGGTAGTCGTCGCGGGTCTCGACGTCGGCGTCGCTCTCGTCGTCGTCGAGGCCGACCCGCTCGGCGAGGATGAGGCGCAGGTCGGTGAGGAACGTCAGCCAACCCCACGCCTGAGCCTGGTCGAGCTCGATCTGCACCACGCCGTCGCCGGGGTGGTCGACCGCGGTCGCGTCGCGCACCGACTGGGCGGCCTGGCGCTTTCCGTCGACGAGGCTCTCGCGGGTGTAGCGGGTGAACTCCTCGGACGCCTCGAGGTCTTCGGGATAGGCGTTCGGCAGTAACCGGCCGAGCGCGGGGTCGTCGGCTTCGCCGAGCAGCAGCACCGAGTCGACCTGATCGGCGAGCTCCGAGAGCAGCATCGCCTCTTCGGTCTCGAGCACGATGCGGATGCCCTCGCCCCCGCCGAGGCCTGCGACGATCACGTCTCGGCCCTCGAGACCGTGGCCTGCAGCCCGTAGCTGTGCATGGCCTGCACGTGGTGCTCCATCTGCTCGCGTCTGCCGCTCGCGACGACGGCCCGGCCCTCGGTGTGCACCTGCATCATGAGGTGCTCGGCCTTCTCTCGCGGGAAGCCGAAGTAGCTGCGGAAGACGTAGGTCACGTAGGTCATCAGGTTCACCGGGTCGTCCCACACGACCGTCTGCCACGGCACGTCGGCCGCGACGTGGTCGCGGAGTTCGGTGTCGTGCTGCTCGAGGGTCGACGGGGTCACACTCCAAGCCTGACACGACCTCGCGCGCGACGGTACTCCCCCGTCACGTGCGCCGCGCCGACGCGGTGACGGTGAACTTCGCGTTGCGCGCGATCTGCCGCGTCGGCCCGACCACGCGCTCGAGCATCGGCCGATACCGCAGGTGCGAGTTCCACACGCACAACAATTCGCCGCCCGGAGCGAGCACCCGCGCGGCGTCGGCGAAGAGGTGTGCGGCGATGCCCGTGTGCAGTGCGGCATCGGAGTGGAACGGCGGATTCAGCACCACGAGTCGTTCGCTCGCGTCAGCGAGCAGCTCGAGCCCGTCGGCCTGCGTCACGTGCACGCGATCGGCGACGCCGTTCGCGTCGGCCGTCAGGCGAGCGGATGCCGCTGCCGAGGCCGAGCGATCGGTCGCGGTCACCCGCAGACCGGCGCGCTCGCGCGCCAGCCAGGTCGCCACGACGCCGGTGCCGCAGGCGAGGTCGACCGCGGTCGCGGCATCCGGAACCGCGTCGGCGAGGTGCGCGAGGAGGAACCGCGTGCCGATGTCGACGCCCGTGCCGGCGAAGACTCCGCCGTGCGCGACCACGGTGAGCCCGAGGTCGTCGTGGCGTTCGCGGCGCGGCCACGTCGCCGGTCGAGGAGCGGCCGACGCCTCCCCAGCCGGTCGAGGAGCCGACGCCTCCCCAGCCGGTCGAGGAGCGGCCGACGAAGGAGGACGCGTCTCGAGACCCGACGCCGTATCGCGACTCGTCGCCGCGGTGGTCTCGATACGCTGCGCTCCTCGACCGACGGGCTCCCGCGCGATGAGCACCCGCGACTTCTGGCGCGCATGCGACACGTCGAGGGCGCCGAAGTGCCGGCGCAGCACGTCGTTCATGGCGAGCGACATGTGCTTGATGCGGCCGCCCGCGACGAGCACGACCTCGGGGTGCGCGTGCGCGGCGACGAGCCCCGCCACCTCGTCGAGCCGGTCGAGCGAGCGCGGCAGGCGCACGAGCACGAGCCGCACATCGGCGACGAGCTCGGCCGTGAACGGCATCGACCGCACGGCGTCGACGAGCCCGGTGCGCGCCGCGTTCTCGGCGAGCGCGCGTTCGCCGGTCACGAGATCCTGATGCACCCGGATGCCGCGTACCCCGGCGTCGGCCGCACCGAGCGCGATCGCGCCGTAGGCGTCGTCGATGACGGCGACGTCGCCCGGGCCGGACGCCGCGATGAGCGCGGCCGCTTCGTCGAGCACGAGCCGGTCAGCGGCATCCGATGCTTCGAGACCCGGCCCCTCGATGTCGGGGCGGCGGCGCAGCACGCCGAAATCGAAGGGCATGCGCCAAGGGTACGCGGCACGTCGCGGCCCGACCCTGAATGCGGCGCCCACTCGACTTTGCTACCCTCGGTGCTCGCATGCGGCGCGCACGGCACGGGGGAGCGGAACGCGGCGAGCGATTCGTTCGCCGCTTCGCCGGCGTGCTCTCGGTCACGGCCGTGCTGGGCCTGATCGCCACGCTCGCGCTCGCTCCGCTTTCGCGTCCCGACTCGGCTTCGCCGGCGTTCGCGGCGTCGGCGGACTCGCCGCACTCCGGTGACACGCAGCAGGTCGAGGTCGCATCGGATGTCGCAGCGCCCGCCGTCTCGCACGAGTCGTACACCGCCGCCACCGGCCCCCAGACCCTCGTCGCCGGCGGGACGAACCACGACTGGGCGAAGCTCGTGCTCGTCTTCGGCGGATTCCCCGTGACCGACGAGAACGTGGCGGTCATCACGCAGTGGATGCGCGAGGAGAACGGCCCCGACAACTGGTGGAACCGCAACAACCCGCTCAACAACGGCAACGGGTCGGGAGGCGGCTCGGGCCTCGGCAGCTACGCCACGCTGCAGGTCGGCGCCGAGTACGCGGCCGACAGCCTGCGGCGCCTTTCGTTCTACGACGCGATCGAGGCCGGGCTCGACGCCGGCACGTCGGCCGCGACGACCGCGGCCGCGATCTGGGCGTCGCCGTGGGCGACGAGCCACTACGGCAACGGCGCGCACTGGACGACCTCTCCGGTTCCCGTGGTGGAGGCGCCCGCGTCGGCGTGGTAGCACCCAGCCGCTCTCCTCGAGAGTGCCCTCCTCGCCCTTGGAACGGCGAGAACTGCACACTCGGGTCGACGCGTCACTCGTACCCCACCGCCGAAAGTGCACTCCGCGCCCTCAGGACGGCGGCGACTGCACTCTCGGCGAGATGCCGGCGCGATCAGCGCTCGAGCGGCCGCCAGACCACGACGGCGTTCTCGCGCCGCACGCGCGTGCCGGCGCGCAGGGTGACGACCTCGCCGGCCGAGCCCGCCGCGAACACGCGACGCCCGGGCCGGTTGAGCATCTCGTCGGCGAGCGCCGCCTCGAGCTCGCGCACGCGGGCACGCAGCGTCGCCACCTCGTCTTCGAGGCCGAGCACTCGGCGGATGCCCTCGAGGCTCACGCCCTCACTCGAGAGCTGCGCGATCTCACGCAGCTGCGCCACATCGCGCATCGAATACCGGCGCGACTTGCCCGCCGTGCGCGTCGGCGACACGAGCCCCATGCGGTCGTACTGCCGCAGCGTCTGCGGGTGCATGCCGGCGAGTTCGGCGGCGACCGAGATGACGAACAGCGGACTCATCTCGTTCATGTCCATCGCCTAGCTCCGCGCCTTCGCGATGAGGTCGTCGCGCGGGTTCTCGTCGGGCAGTTCGGCGGCGAACGCCTTGAGCTTCTCTTCGGCGTCGCTCGACAGGTGCGACGGCACGGCGATCTGCACGACGGCGAGCAGGTCGCCCGTGCCCTTCGACGTCTCGACTCCTCGGCCCTTGACCCGCAGCACGCGCCCGCTGGGCGTGCCGGGCGCGACGCGCAGCTTCACCGGGTCGCCGCCGAGGGTGGGCACCTGGATGGTCGAGCCCAGCGCGGCCTCGGCGAACGTGACGGGAACGGTGACGCGCAGGTTGAGCCCGTCGCGCTCGAACACGGGGTGCTTGCGCACGTTGACGGTGAGGATGATGTCACCGGATTCGCCGCCGTCGGGCGACGGGTGGCCCTTGCCGCGCAGCCGGATCTTCTGCCCGTCGGCCACGCCCGCGGGGATGCGCACGGTGATCGGCTTGCCCTCGGCCGTCTGCAGGGTGATCTGGTCGCCCTTGGTCGCGGTGATGAAGTCGAGCGTCGTCGTCGCAGTGACGTCGCGGCCCTTGGTGGGTCCGCCGAAGCCGCGGTAACCGCCGCTGGGCTGGCCGAACCGGCCGCCGCCGAAGAGCCCGCCGATCAGGTCGTCGTAGTCGCCGCCCTGCTGGAACGTGTACGACTGGCGGCCGCCGCCCTGGCCGAACATGCCGCCGAAGACGTCTTCGAAGCCGCCGGCACCGGCGCCCCCGGGCGCCGTGAACCTCGCGCCGGAGCCCATGGCGCGGATCGCGTCGTACTCCTTGCGCTGCTCGGCGTCGGAGAGCACCGAGTTCGCCTCGCTGATGTCCTTGAACTTCGCCTCGGCTGCGGAGTCGCCCTGGTTCTGGTCGGGGTGATACGTGCGCGCGAGCTTGCGGTACGCCTTCTTGATGTCGGCGCCGCTCGCGTCCTTGGAGACGCCGAGCACCTGGTAGAAGTCCTTGTCGAACCAATCCTGACTGGCCATCGGCACCCCCTCTCTCTGAGTCTGTCTGGTTTCACGTCGGTCGAGTAGCGCGAAGCGCGAATCGAGACCTGGTGAGGGGTCTCGATACGCTCCTTCGTCGCTACTCGACCGACGAAGGCTACGCCTGCGGCGTCTTGACGACGACCTTCGCCGGGCGCAGCTGCACGCTGCCCAGGTTGTAGCCGGTCTCGACGACGTCGGCGACCGTGTCGACCTCGACCTCGTCGCTCGGCTGCTGGAAGATCGCCTCGTGATGCTGCGGGTCGAACGGCTCGCCGACCTCGCCGAACGAGGTGAGCCCGAGCTTCTCGACCTGCGCGCGCAGCTTCGCGGCGATCGTCGCGAAGGGCGTGTCGCCCTCGAGGTCGCCGTGCTTCTCGGCCCGGTCGAGGTCGTCGAGCACGGGCAGCAGCACGGCGACAGCCGCGCCGACCGCACGCTCGCGCTCGAGTTCGCGGTTGGCCTCGGTGCGCTTGCGGTAGTTCGCGTACTCGGCCGTGACCCGCTTGAGGTCGGCGAGGTGCTCGTCGCTCGGCTCCTGGACCTCGGCCTGCGCCGCGTTCAGGATGTCGTCGACCGTGAGCTCGTACTCGTCGTCGGTGAGGTCGGATGCCTCGGCACCCGCTTCGCCCGCCGCCCCGGTTTCGGCGCCGGCCGCCTCGGGGGCGCCCTCGGCGGGCGCCCCTTCAGCGTCGGCGTGGTGCCGAACCTCACCGGTCTCGGGGTCGATGCGCCGCTTGTCGCGGATCACCGGCTCCTCGTGGTTCTGGTTCTGCTCGTCGGTCATGACGTCTTCTTCTCGTCCTCGTCGTCGACCACTTCGGCGTCGACCACGTCTTCATCGGACGACTCGTCAGCGGCCGGGCCCGATGCCGAAGCGTCCTCGCCGCCGGCGGCAGCGGCATCGGCCTGCTGCGAGTGGGCGTAGATCGCCTCGCCGAGCTTGCCCTGCGAAGCATTGAGCTTCTCGAACGCGGACTTCACGGCTGCGTCGTCGTCGCCGGCGAGCGCCGACTTGAGCGCATCGACGTCGCCCTGCACCTCGGACTTGACGTCGGCGGGCAGCTTGTCGTCGTTCTCCTTGATGAGCTTCTCGATCGAGTAGGCGAGCTGCTCGGCCTGGTTGCGGGTCTCGGCCGACTCGCGGCGCGCCTTGTCTTCGGCGGCGTGCTCTTCGGCCTCGCGCACCATGCGCTCGATGTCGTCCTTGGGCAGCGACGAGCCGCCCGAGATCGTCATGCGCTGCTCCTTGCCGGTGCCCTTGTCCTTCGCGGACACGTGCACGATGCCGTTGGCGTCGATGTCGAACGTGACCTCGATCTGCGGGATGCCACGGGGAGCCGGCGCGATGCCGGTGAGCTCGAACGTGCCGAGCGGCTTGTTGTCGCGGGTGAACTCGCGCTCGCCCTGGAAGACCTGGATGGCGACCGACGGCTGGTTGTCGTCGGCGGTCGTGAAGGTCTCGCTGCGCTTGGTGGGGATCGCCGTGTTGCGCTCGATGAGCTTCGTCATGATGCCGCCCTTGGTCTCGATGCCGAGGCTGAGGGGCGTGACGTCGATGAGCAGCACGTCCTTGCGCTCACCCTTGAGGACGCCGGCCTGCAGGGCCGCGCCGACGGCGACGACCTCGTCGGGGTTGACGCCCTTGTTGGGCTCCTGGCCGGTCTCCTGCTTCACGAGGTCGCTGACCGCGGGCATACGGGTCGAGCCGCCGACGAGCACGACGTGCGCGACATCCGACAGCTTGATGCCGGCCTCGCGGATGACGTCTTCGAACGGCTTCTTCGTGCGATCGAGCAGGTCGCTCGTCATGTTCTCGAACTCGGCGCGCGTGAGCGTCTCGTCGAGGTTGGCGGGGCCGTTCTCGGTGAGCGAGAGGTAGGGCAGCTGGATCGAGGCCTTCAGGCCCGACGACAGCTCCTTCTTGGCCTGCTCGGCGGCCTCCTTGAGGCGCTGCAGGGCGATCTTGTCGTTCGAGACATCCACGCCGGTCGAGTCCTTGAAGCGCTTGATGAGCCACTCGACGACGCGCTGGTCCCAGTCGTCGCCGCCGAGGCGGTTGTCTCCCGCGGTCGCCTTGACCTGGATGGTCGAGAAGTCCTCGTCCTTGCCCACCTCGAGGAGGGACACGTCGAACGTGCCGCCGCCGAGGTCGAAGACCAGGATGAGCTCGTCTTCCTTGCCCTTGTCGAGGCCGTACGCGAGCGCTGCAGCCGTGGGTTCGTTGATGATGCGCAGCACGTTGAGGCCCGCGATCTCGCCGGCCTCCTTCGTGGCCTGGCGCTCGGCGTCGTTGAAGTACGCGGGCACGGTGATGACCGCGTCGGTCACGGTGTCGCCGAGGTACTGCTCGGCGTCGCGCTTCAGCTTCTGCAGGATGCGCGCCGAGATCTCCTGCGGCCCGTAGTTCTTGTTGTCGATCTCAGCCGACTTCCAGTCGGTGCCCATGTGGCGCTTGACCGACGCGATGGTGCGGTCGACGTTGGTGACGGCCTGACGCTTCGCGGTCTCGCCGACGAGCACCTCGCCGTCTTTCGTGAACGCGACGACCGACGGGGTCGTGCGAAAGCCCTCGGCGTTGGCGATGACGGTGGGCTCGCCGCCCTCGAGGACCGAGACGACCGAGTTGGTCGTGCCGAGGTCGATTCCTACTGCACGTGACATGTGTGTTTCTCCTTCTGCCAGGCGAGCGAGCGGATGTCGCGCACACGCGTTCTGGCGACCGGTTCGGCCGTTCCGGCCCGCAACCGAAGTACGGGGTTACGAGACTTGAGCCTCGCCGACTCAAGCTTCCCAGTGCCGACTTTTCGTGTCAAGTTGAGCCGGCGAAACTTGAGTGTACTTGACTCAACTCACAGCCTGCGCTCAGTATTCCCCGGGACAGGCGTGGCAGTTCCGAGCTCTCTGCGGCCTGAGTCTCGTCGGCGGTGCTCGCGGGCCATCGGCAATTTTGGGGCTATCGGCCGCGTTCGGCGACGCCTAGAGTCTCGCGCATACGCCTTTTGTTGAACGATGACGGGAGCAGTCGTGAATGGAAAACGGTTGAAGCTGGTCGGCGGCCTGGCGGTCGCCCTGACGGTGATCGGAGGGCTCGGGGCGACCGGGGCCGCTGCTGCCCCGGGAGCACCCGGGCCGCGCTACACGGCCGGCTCGCAAGGCGCGGGCGATGCCTACTTCCCCTACTCGGGCAACGGCGGGTACGACGTGAGTCACTACGACCTCGACGTCACCTACACGCCTCCGGCCGCGGCGCCGGCGCCCCTCGAAGGGCGGTTCGAGGGCGTCGCCACGATCGACCTCGTCGCGACCCAGGACCTCGACCGGTTCAACCTCGACCTGCGCGGCATGGAGGTGAGCTCCCTCACGGTCGATGGCAAGCCGGCGCGCGCCATCGCACCGCCGGCACCTGGAGCCGAGGTCGACGGGGCCGCGTACTGGCACGTGCAGGACGACGAGGAGCGCATCTGGGAGCTCACGGTGCAGCCCCGCCCGAAGATCAAGAAGGGTCAGAGCGTGCAGCTCGTCGTCGAATACGGCGGCACGACCACGCGGCCCCTCGACATCGAGGAAGCGCCCTACGGATGGTGGACGACGCGTGACGGCGCCATGGTCGTCAGCGAGCCCGACGGTTCGATGACGTGGTACCCCGTCAGCGACCACCAGACCGACAAGGCCAGCTACAGCTTCGCGATCACGGTGCCCGAGGGCAAGGTCGCCGTGGCCAACGGCGTGCAGTCCAAGCCCGAGCAGACCGCCGGCGGGTGGACCACCTGGTACTGGGATGCCCCCGACCAGCAGGCCAGCTACCTGACCACGGCGTCGGTCGGCGACTTCGAGCTGCGCCCGACCTATACGTCGACGAGTGGCGTGCCGATCATCGACGCCGTCGACACGAAGATCACGGGCAACGCCTTGACGAACACGAACGCGAGTCTCGGGCTGCAGCCGCAGATGATCGACTTCCTCGAGAGTCGATTCGGACCCTACCCGTTCAACTCGTACGGGTCGATCGTCGACAACGACTCCGTGGGATACGCGCTCGAGACCCAGACCCGTCCGGTCTACTCGGGTTCCGCAGGACAGGGGACCGTACTCCATGAGCTCGCGCACCAGTGGTTCGGCAACGCGGTGAGCCCCGAGCGCTGGGCGGACATCTGGCTCAACGAAGGCTGGGCGACCTATGCCACGTGGCTGTGGACCGAGCACCGCGGCGGCATCACGGCGCAGCAGGCCTACAACAACTGGTACGCACCCGCGCGTACGCCTGCCTACTGGTCATTCCAGATCGGCGATCCAGGCGCGCTCGGGCTGTTCGCGACGCAGGTCTACAACCGCGGCGCGGCCACGCTGCACGCCCTCCGCGTCGAGGTCGGCGACGAGGCGTTCTTCGCCGGCTCCCGACTCTGGCTCGAACGCCACAACGACTCGGCCGGCACGGCCGAGGACTTCCAGGCGGTGTTCGAGGAGGTCTCGGGCGAGGATCTCGACGCCTTCTTCCAGACCTGGCTGTACGACCAGGTGAAGCCGCCGGCCACCTGGACCCTGCCGTAGGCCCGCCGTAGGCGGTCATCCTCATCGATCCCCGTGGGTCGGCACTGCGCCGCCCACGGGGATCGATCGCTGTCGCGGCTCCTTCGTTCGGTGAAAGGAGAATCGGGCGGCGCGACGTCCACGACCTCATTCGCGTCGCTGGGCCGCCTTCACCTCGGTGTGGTGCACCGTATGCAGGTCTTCAGGGCTCAGGTCGAGCGGGGCGAGCTCGATGTCGACCTTCACGATCGACCCGGTGAACCGGAACGGGGGACGATAGTCAGGGGTGACAGGCTGGCCGGTGTCTTCGCCGATGCCGAAGGTGTCGACCCCGAAGCGCGCGAACACCGTCTTCTCTGCCCGCCCACGGGCGGCCTTCACGCCGTCGACGGTGAGCGTGAGCGTCGCCCCCTTGCCGATGCCACCGCCGTCGTAATCGAACTCGACGCCGATGGTGCTGCTCCCTGCCTCGACGGGTGCGTCCGCCCGCACGATGGTGTGGTCGCCGTAGTAGTTGTAGTCGAACGTCGGCACGCCGTCGGACAGGTAGAGCGACATGCCGCCGGCGACGCCGCCGATCGCCATCACGACACCGTTCGTCGCGGGTCCCTCAGTCGCGACACGGGCGACCAACGACCAGCTGCGATTCTTCATCGACGGCGCCGCCGTCTCGGGGAGCCGGGTCGCTCCCTCGTAGAACGTGAACTTCAGCACCTGCGGATCGGCGCCGGGGGCCGAGGGCTTCGCGATGAGCGCGCGGGCGACCCCTCGGTCGTCGAGCGGATAGACATGGTACCTCTCAGCGGCCGCATCGAACTTGCGCTTCATCTCCTCGAGCTTGTCGGGCATCTGCCCGGCGAGGTCGTTCGCCTCCGAGAAGTCTTCATCGAGGTGGTAGAGCTCCCAGCGATCCTGGTCCCAGTTGCCGGGCGCGACATCCTGTCGCCACGGCAGGGTGTGCTGGGCGTTCGCCTTCCAGCCGCTGTCGTAGATCGAGCGGTTGCTGAGGATCTCGAAGTACTGCTCGCTGCGGCCCTCGAATGCCGGGTCGGTGAGGCTCGACAGGAATGACTTCCCGGCGAGCGGCAACTGATCGATGCCGTTGACCGTGTCGGGCATCTCGACCTGGGCCGCCTCGTACAGCGTCGGCGCGATATCCACGAGGTGCAGGAAGGGATCGCGGGGCACCGGATCGTGCCCCACCCGCGATGGCCAACTCACGACCATCGGATTGCGCGAGCCGCCGAGGTGCGAGGCGACCTGCTTCACCCACTGGAATGGGGTGTTGCCCGCCCACGCCCACCCGAGCGGGTAGTGCGGCTCGGTCTCGGGGCCGCCGAGTTTGTCGAGATCGGCGATGATCTCCTCGATCGACGGGAGGATCCCGCCCAGGTTCTTGATCTCGTCGAGCGTGCCATCCGGGCCTCCTTCGGACGATGCGCCGTTGTCGCCGACGATATACATGACGAGGGTGTTCTCGGCGTCGGGCAGTTCCTTGATCGCGTCGAGCAGACGCCCCACCTCGTGGTCGGTGAACGCGAAGTACCCTGCATAGTTCTCGAACAACGCGCAGTACACCATCTTCTGCTGGTCGGTCAGCGAGTCCCACGGCTGCACCCAGTCAGGGCGCGGCGTCAGTTCGGTCTCGGCTGGGATGATGCCCATCATCTTCTGGTTCTCGAACACGACGTCCCGGTACTTCTCCCAGCCCATGTCGAACCGGCCCTTGAACTTGTCACGCCACTCCTTCGTGACGTGATGCGGTGCGTGCATGGCGCCCGGGGCGAAGTACATGAAGAACGGCTTGTTCGGCGCGACCGACTTCGCGTACCTCATCCGATCGATCGCCCGATCGGTCATGTCGGTCATGAAGTGGTAGCCCTCCTCGGGCCCCTTGTCGGGTTCGACCGGCGTCGTATTCTCGAACAGCACGGGGTAGTACTGGTGCGTCTCGCCGGCGTTGAAGCCGTAGAAGTACTCGAAGCCCATGCCGGTGGGCCACCGGTCGTACGGCCCCGCGACGCTCGTCTCCCAGTCGGGGGTGTTGTGGTTCTTTCCGTACCACCAGGTCGAATAGCCATTGTCCTTGAGCACCTCGGCCACGGTCGCGGTCGTCTTCGGGATCATCGTCGTGTAGCTCGGGAACCCGGTCGCCCACTCCATGAGGAACCCGTTGCCCGCGTCGTGGTGGTTGCGGCCGGTCAGCAGCGCCGCCCGCGACGGTCCGCAGATCGCGGTGGTGTGGAACCGGTTGTAGCGCAGTCCCTCGGACGCGAGCTTGTCGAGATTCGGCGTCGGAATCAGCCCGCCGAACGTCGAAGTCTGCCCGAACCCGACGTCGTCGAGCAGGATGACGACGATGTTGGGGGCGCCATCGGTCGCCGTGGGCACCTTCGGCCACGCTGCGGTCGATTCCCGGTAGGTCTTGCCGATCGTTCCCTCGAACGGCGGAGGCGGTGCCGGGATCGCCGACCGTGAATGAATCGATGCGGTGCCGTGCTCCGGATTCGGGGACTCTGCGTTCATGTGGCCCATCCCACCATCGGCCGCCGGTCCGCTCCCATCGGGCTGTCGGTGCGTCGCGATCATCGGGATCGACCTGCCCCAGCGCAGAGGCACGGGGATCAGGTGATCGGCACCGGGGTCGTCGGCGGTTCCTCACGGACGCGCGCCTCCACCGCAGCGTCCCCGGTCGCCTCCGCGGGCACACCGGCCGCATCGGGCTTCGCGAGCGCACGCTTGATGCGCCAGGCGGCGAAGACGGCGAGCGCACTCACGACTACGTGCATGCCGAGGAACACGTCGGTGAGGCCCGCTCCGAGCAGCACGCCTGCGACGAGGGGGCCCGCCGCCGAGAACGCGGTCTGCAGCGCCGCGATCGTGCCGAGCGTCTGCCCGACCATGCCCTTGGGCGCGAGCTGCGCGGTCAGCGGGTTCAGCACGGGGCTGTAGATCGTCTCGCCGACGGCGAAGATGCCGTAGGTCATGACGAACAGCGCCGTGGCGATGCCCGGTGAGAACTGCGCGGCCGACAGGATGAGCCAGGACACGACCCAGATGCTGCCGACCGCCATGAGCAGCGCCGGCGCACTGCGCTCGGCGGTGAGCTTCACGACGATGACCTGCAGCGCCACGATGACGACGCAGTTGATCGCCGCGGCGATGCCGATGGCCGCTGGGTCGACGTCGAGCACGGTGATGCCGTAGGCGGGCAGGCCCGACTCGAACTGGGCGTAGAACCCGAGCGCGAGGGTGATCGTGACGACGGCCGTCCAGCGCATGGCCGGCTGGGCGAAGATCGTGCGCAGGGCGCCGCGCGAGCGCGCCGCACCGTCGGGGCGCCCGTCGCCGTCGAGGTCGACGACCGCGATCGCCCCGGTCGCGGCGTCGACGGCCCCGGATCGTGGGTTGAGGTGCGACGAAGGAGCGTCTCGAAACCCACCCGCGCCCGATTTCGAGACGTCGCTTCGCTCCTCCTCAACCCTCAGCCGCCCGGCGAGCGCGATGATCGCCGACGACAGCACGAACCCGCCCGCGGCCATGATGAAGCCGATGTCGAGCCCGTCGGCCCGGTCGAGGTCGACCACGAGCCCGGCGAGGAAGGCCCCGGCCGCCATGCCGAGCGCCTCGCCGGTGAACTTGTAGGCGAACACCTTGCGACGGTCATCGCTCGACGACCACTGCAGCGCGAGCACCTGCTTGGCGGGCACCGCGGCCGAGAGGCCGAGCCCGAAGACGAGCATTCCGGCGAGGAACAGCCCCGGCGCGTCGGCGAACACCAGCGAGGCGACGCCCGCCGCACCGAGCAGCTGGGCGATGACGGCCACGCGCACGGGATCGAAGCGGTCGGCGAGCCGGCCCGCGAGCGGAGCCGCGACGAGCGCGCCGATCGAGAAGAGCGACGACGCCCCGGCGGCGACGAGCGCGCCCCAGTCGCGGGTGTCGGCAGCGTAGGCGTACTGGTACGGCAGCACGGCTCCCCAGCCGAGCGAGCCGATGGCGCTGGCGAGCACGAGCAGTTTCGCGCGCATGAAGGCGCCCTCCTCTCAGGGTCGTAGAAGGTGCGGATGCTCCGCGCCGACGCCGGCCGCGAGGCATCCGTCACCCTTCGAATGCGAAGTATTCGATATCGAAATATTAGCAACCGAAAGATGCGTGCGAGAATTCCCCTATGGCGAAACGCACCCCGAGCGCCCAGGAGCTCCATCGGCGCGCTGTCGCGACCTACGTCAAGGCCGGCGGCGAGGAGTCGGTGCAGCGGGTGATCACGGCCGTGCAGGGCCTCACGAAGAAGCTCGACCAGTGGTACGCCCGCCAGCTCGTCGACCTCGAGGTGACCGCCGGCGAGTGGGCCGTCGTCACCTCGCTCGCGAAGGCGGGCGAGGCGCTCACGCCCAGCCAGCTCGCCGAGCTCACGAACGTCGCCCCCTCGTCGATGACGCACCGGCTCGACAAGCTCGCCGAACGCGGGCTCGTCGAGCGCACGCCCGACGCCGAGAACCGCACCCGCATCTACGTGAGCCTCACCGACGCGGGCTGGCAGCTGTTCAGCGTCGCCATCCGGGGCTCCGACGTCGTCGAGTCCGACGTGCTGCAAGACCTGAGCGACGCCGAGCGCGGCGAGCTGGCGCGCCTACTCGAGGTCGTCATCGCCCGGCTCGACGACATCGACGCCTGAGCTCGGCTCGCTGCGTCGCCGACACCTCCACCCTGCACTGCGCGGGACGGCGATCAGCGCACGCGCTCGACCTCGAACTGCATCCGAGGGTGCGCGAACGCCTCCTGCGATGCGACGAGCGCGAGCTCTCGGTCGCCCGCGTCGAGCGTCGTCGCGAGCAGGTCGAAGACACTGCTCGCGGTGCGGGCGAGCGCGTCGGCGCTCGACTCGGTTCGGTGCCGGTGCGCGGTGAACAGCGCCGCCGTCACGTCGCCCGAGCCGTTGGCCTTGAGCGGCAGCCGTGGGGTCTGCACGATCCAGGCGCCATCATCGTCGACGGCGAGCATCTCGATCGTGTCGGTCGGCGCGCCGGGTCGCTCGACGCTCGTGACGAGCACCGTCGACGGGCCCATCGCCCTCGCGAGGTCGGCCGACGCAAGGGTCTCGTCGAGCGAATGCGGATCGGTTCCGGTGAGGAACCCGAGCTCGAACTGGTTCGGCGTGATCAGGTCGGCGGCCGGAACCACGCGCTCGCGCAGCAAGGGCGGAATGGCCGGATTCACGAAGCATCCGGATTTCGCATTCCCCATCACCGGATCGCACGTGTACGTGGCCGCCGGATTCGCGGCCTTCACCCGCGCGACCGCGTCGAGGATGACGTCGCCGATGTCCTCGCCGCCCTGGTAGCCCGAGAGCACGGCGTCGACCTCGCCGAGCACGCCGCGCTCCTCGATGCCGGTGATGACGTCGCGCACGTCGTCGGCCGAGAGCAGCGGGCCCCGCCACGCGCCGTAACCCGTGTGGTTCGAGAAGTGCACCGTGAACACCGGCCACACCTCGACGCCGAGGCGCTGCAGGGGGAACACGGCGGCCGAGTTGCCGACATGGCCGTAGGCGACCGACGACTGGATGCTGAGGACCTTCACCCCGGAATCCTCGCACGCGCCACGCCCTCGGTGCGCTGGGATCGCGACCCGGGCGGTCGGTAGGCTGCACCGATGGCCCACCTCGCGCGCACCCTACCTGCACTCGTCGTCCTCGGACTCGCCCTGACGGGGTGCACCGCCCAGCTACAGCCGGAGCCGAGCCCGTCGCCCACCCTGACGACGCCCGCCCCGACGACGCCCGCTGCATCGGTCGGGATCGAGTGCGACCGGGTGCTGGGGTCGGATGGCAACGCAAAGCTCGCCGCCGACGGACTCGAGCCCGTCGAGCCGCAGCTCTTCGACCCGCTCGCGGTGCAGCTCGAGGAGGCCGGCGGCACGGCCTGCGCCTGGGGTCGGCCGCAGACCGACATCGGTCTCACGCTCGTGCAGCTGTCCGTGCCCGACGCGGAGTGGGCAGCCTGGGAGACCGCCCTCGCCGATGCGGGCTATGCGGTCGACAGCGACGCTGCGGACGGCATGTACACCGGGCCGGTCGATCCGGGCACCGGGGTCAGCACTGTCGCGGTCGTCGCCGGAGACCGGATCACCTTCCTGAATACCGCGGTGTTCGCAGACCTGCTCGCGCCGCACGCCATCTGAGCGGCGGGCCGGTCGGCCTCAACCTCCGTCGACGGCGGCATCGGCAAGGCGAGTCACCGGCCCGACCTCATCCTCCGTCGACGGCAGCGGCGAGCAGCGACGCCATGGGCGCCGGGATGCGCCGGGACTCCAGCGAATCGACGAAGATCGGCGCGAACCGCGCCTTGCGGCCGGCGTGCGTGCCCATGAAGCGCCTCAACTGCGCCTCGGTCGACTCTGCCCGCCACGCCGGCTGCTGCTGGAACCCGCGGAAGCGCGCGAGTTCGCCGTGCTGGGCCAGCAGCTCCTCGACCCGCGCGCTGCCGAGCGCCCGGATGAGCTCACCTTCGAGGTCGGGGTCGCACGCGAAGAACCCGAGCGATTCGAGATCGCCGTCGGCCGGGCCGAGGCCCGCCTCCTCGACCGCGCGGCGCACGTGGGCCGCCTCGGGGAGGTCGAATAGGCCGACGGCCCGAGGCCGTACCGGCTCGAGGGCCAGCGCCGCGAGGTGGCTGCGCAGGTTGTTCACGCCGCCCATCGAGACGACCGATGCGCGACCGGCGGCGAGGTCGACGCCGAGGCGGGCGGCGAGCGTCTCGACGGCGAGCCGGTCGCTCTCGCCCTCGACGAGGATCACCGTCGCGACGGCCCCGTCTGATCCACCCTCGCCCATGCGCCGACCCCACCGTCGCGATCTTCAGCCGAGCATCGTTCCCTCGGCCGCCGCCGACGGCTTCGGGTCGGGGAGGCGCCGCATGCGCAGCGCGTTGAGCACCCCGAGGAGCCCCGCAAGGATCGGCACGAGCAATGCCACCTGCAGCGCGATGATGCGCGAGTCGGTGTTGATGCGGATGATCTCGTCCTGCACCTCGGGCGTCTCGTCGGCGAGGAGCTCCTCGAGCCCGGTGTTGGTCATGATCTCGGCGTCCTCCTCGAGCACCGTCGAGACCTGTTGCTGCTGTTCGGGCGAAAGCACTTCGCTCGCGTCGGCGCTCGCGGTGAACGTGAATGCGAGCGTCGCGAGCATGATCGCCCCGGCGAAGGCGAGCCCGAACGAGAGGCCGAACGAGCCCGCCGCCGAGTTCACGCCGGCCGCCTCGCTGACCCGCTCGTCGGAGATCGGGGAGAGGGTGTAGTTGTTCAGCTGCGAGACGAGCAGGCCGAGCCCGCAGCCCGAGATGATGAGCGGCACCAACAGGTACCACCCGGAGTCGGCGATGGGCACGATCGGCACGAGGATCGCGAGTCCGGCCACGACGAGCACGAACCCCCAGAGGATGATGCCCGCAGGCCGACGCTTCAGGCCGCGCCCGGCTAGCAGCGCGACAGCGAACATGCTCAGTGACAACGGTGCGATCGAGAGGCCGGCCTGCAGCGCGTTGTACTCGAACACCATCTGCAGGTAGATCGGGAGCACGATCATGGTGCCGCCGAGTGCGATCTGCTGCAGCATCTGACCGGATGCCCCGGCGCGGAACATCTTGGACTCGAAGAGCGTCGGGTCGAGCAGCGTGGGTTTTCCCCGACGCTTGCGGCTGCGCAGCCAGTACACGAGTGCGCCGAGTGCCATGACGCCGACGCCGATGATGATGCCGACCCAGTTGCCGCCCTCCTGCCACACGAGGATGCCGGTCACGACACCGCCCATGCCGACGATCGACAGCGCAGCACCCACGAGGTCGATCGACCGATCACCGTGGTACGGCACGTCCTTCACGAGCCCGATGCCGATGAGCACGACCGCGATGATCGCGGCCTCGAGCGCGAAGCCGACCCGCCAGGAGAGGAACGTCGTGATGAATCCGCCGAGGAGCGGGCCGACCGCGGCGGCGATGGCTGCGGATGCCCCGACGAGGGCGTAGACGCGCGCCTGGTGCGCGCCCTCGAAGTTGCCGTGGATGAGCGACTGCATCGCCGGGAGCAGCAGGGACGCGCCGATGCCGCCGATGATCGCCCAGAACACGATGATCGCGCCGAGGTCCTGCGCGAACACCATCGCGATCGCGCCGATCGCGTAGCCGAGCAGGCCGAGGACGTACGCGAGCTTGCGTCCGATGAGGTCGCCGGTCTTGCCGCCGATGAGGATGAACGCTGCCGAGACGAGCGCCTCGAGCGCGATCGCGCCCTGCACGCCGCTCACCGTCGTGTCGAGATCTCGCACCACGGCCGAGATCGACACGTTCATCAGCGACGTGTCGACGACCAGCACGAACATGGCCATCGCGAGCAGGATCGCGAGCCGACCGTTGAACGGCGCCGAAGCACCCCTGTCAGCGCTCATGGCTCAGCCAACCACAGCGAGCGCGCCGCCCGCCAGAGCCGAGTTCGAGGGGCGCGCCGGGCTCGGCCTCGTCGGTACAGTCGTCGATGACGCCCGAAAGGAGCCGACATGGCGGTGATCGTGTTCGCCCCGGTGACGTTCAACCTCGCCGAGACGACCCGCATGATCGAGGTGGCCCGCGCGCTCGGCCCAGCCCACCGCGCGGAGTTCATGGGCTACGAGCACGACTTCGTGCACCTCATCCGCGACGCGGGCTTCCCCTACCGTGCGCTGGAGCCCGCCTGGACGGCGGCGCAGCGCAAGCAGGCGCTCGACTTCGACCAGGGCCGGGCGATCCGCAGCCCGTTCACGAAGCAGTCTGTGGCGGCGCGCGTCGACGCGGAGCGCCGCCTCACCCGCGAGCTCGGTGCGTCGGCAGTGGTGATCGGATCGAACATCACCTCGCTGCTGTCGGCTCGGGCGGAAGGCGTCCCGCTCTTCTACCCGGTGCCGTTCGCGCTCACCGGGCCGCAGGTGGCGCAAACCCGGCGCATGAACCTCGTCCACGGCACGGGCGCGCTCGCCCGCGCCGCCGACCGTGTCGCGACGGCCGCGTTCCGATGGCTGTACACCCGCGCGCCGGTCGCCCCGCGCTCGTTCACGTCCGTCGCGCGGGCGAACGGCGTGCCGCCGCTGCGCACCGTCGCCTCGATGCTCGAGGCCGACGTCAACCTGCTCACCGTCATGTCGTGGGAGCTCGACGGCTACGACCTGCCCGACGGCTATCGTCGCGTCGGCCCGATCTTCGCGCGGATCGACGCACCCGTGCCGCCCCTGGTCCGCGAGCTCGCCGCCGCGCCCGAGCCGCTCGTGTACCTCGGGCTCGGGTCCTCGGCAGACCGCCGGCTCGCGCTCGCCGCGACCGAGGTGCTCGGCGACCTGCCGGTGAACGTCGTCGCGCCGATCAAGCACTACCTCGAGCCGACCGACGCGGTGCCGTCGAACGTGCACGTCACCGACCTGCTGCCCGCCCACCGCCTCGGCGGGCTCGTCGACGCGGCCGTGCTGCACGGCGGGCAGGGCACCGTGCAGACCGCCTGCGCCACCGGGGTGCCGTTCGTCGGCCTGGGCCTGCAGCCCGAGCAGGTGTGGAACGTCGAGGTCTGCGTGCGGCAGGGAAACGCTCTCAGGGTGCCGCCGAAGCGCGTCGGGAAGCCAGAGTTCCGTGCGGCGGTCGAGCGCGTGCTGTCCGATCCGGCGATGCGCGAGGCGGCGGCCCGCGTGCAGGGGGAGTTCGCGGGCGAGGACGGCGCGGCGGCGAGCGCACGCATCATCGAGGCCGCGGTCGCGGGTTGACCTGTGGACACGCCGCCCGCGAGCGCGTATGCTCGCGGGCGGACCGCACCACGCGGCATCCGCTCGCACTGAACGCCGAGACCAGAAGGAGGGGCCTGATGAACACCGTCATTGTCGCGCGCATCGCAGACACCCTTCCCTGTGAGGCCGCCCGCCCGTAGCGCATCGGCGCCGGCGTTCGGTGGCCTCCGTGATCTCTCGGAGAAACCACCGTGCATTTCCTCTCGTCACTCGACTCGCTCGACGCGATCGACGACAACTCCGTCGCGCCGTTCGGCGCCGACACCGCCTCCCTCGTCTTCCAGGCCGCAGAGCCAGGCGACGACCAACGCTGGTCGACGTGGCCGGCGACCCTTCCCTCGGAACGCGGCCCGCAGCCGCGACCCGACTGGCTCGTGACCAGCGCCGCGGCCATCGACACCGAACTCGGCGTCGTGAAGACCGGGAAGGAGGCCGACCTGCACCTCATCGAGCGGGCGATTCCGGATGCCCCTGCCGACGTGCCGGGCAACCATGTGCTGCTCGCGGCGAAGCGGTACCGGTCGGGCGACCACTCCGATTTCCACCGGTCGGCGATCTACACCGAGGGCCGCGGCACGCGCCGCAGCCGCGACCAGCGCGCGGTCGACAACCGGTCGACCTTCGGCCGTGCCGTCGCCCGCGTGCAGTGGGCGAGCGCCGAGTTCGAGGCGCTCGCGCGGCTGACCGAACTCGGGGCGTCGGTGCCCTATCCCGTGCAGGTGAGCGAGACCGAGGTGCTCATGGAGTTCATCGGCGACGGTCGCGTTGCCGCGCCTCGCCTCGCGCAGGTGCGCTCGCAGCCCGACGAGCTCCGCGAGCTGTTCGCGCAGATCGTCGAGTTCATGCACACGCTCGCGAACGCCGGACTCGCGCACGGCGACCTCTCGCCCTACAACCTGCTCGTGCACCGCGAGCGCGTCGTGGCGATCGACCTGCCCCAGGTCGTCGACGTGGTGGCGAACCCGCAGGGGTTCGACCTGCTGCACCGCGACTGCGTGAACGTGTGCGAATGGTTCACCAGGCAGCGGCTCGAGTGCGATGCCGAGCAGCTGTTCGGCGAGCTGGTGGGCGCGGTCGGGATCTGAGCGGGGTTCGCGGTCCGTGACCGGGGTTCGCGCGCGTCACAACCTCGAGAGTGCAGTTCGCGCCAGGATCGGCCCGGCGCAGCGGCACGAACTGCACTCTCGATGCGGATTCGGCGCTACAGTGCACCCAGGATCAGCGACGATCGAGCGGATGTCCCGCCCCGGTCGCGCCGGTCACCTTCCGTTCATCCGACCGAACGAGGCTTGCCACATGACCGTTCCCCCTCGGCCGCCCGCCGAAACCTCCGCCGAGGGCAGCGGCGTGCCCACGCCTCCGCCCACCGCCCAGAGCGGCGCCATCAGGGTGATGGGCCTGCAGTTGCAGGAGGGGCGTGTCATCCCCCGACGCCAGGTGTTCTCGTGGGCCCTATGGGACTGGGCGACGCAGCCGTTCAACTCGGTCATCCTCACGTTCGTCTTCACGGCCCTCTACTTGACGAGCGACACGTTCCTCGACCCCGCCGTCGCCGCCCTCGGCGAAGGCGATCCGGCGTACGAACGCGGGCTCGCCGAGCTGGCGAGCGGACTCGGATGGGCGATCACGATCGCGGGCATCCTCATCGCGCTGCTCGCCCCGGTGCTCGGTCAGCGGGCGGATGTCGCTGGGCGGCGCAAGGTCTGGCTCGGCGGCGCGACGGCAGCGCTCGTGCTGTGCATGGTCGCCCTGTTCTTCGTGCAGGGCGCGCCTGCGTACTTCGTGCTCGGCATCTCGCTCATCGCGGCCGGCACGGTGTTCAGCGAGATCGCCGGCGTCAACTACAACGCGATGCTCGTGCAGGTGTCGACGCCGAAGACCGTCGGCAAGGTCTCGGGACTGGGCTGGGGCCTCGGCTACATCGGCGGCATCCTCGCGCTCGTGCTCGTCGTCGTCGCAACCACATTCGACTGGTGGGGGATGCCCACCGACAACGGCCTCGCCTATCGCGTGATCGCACTCGGCTGCGCGGTGTGGACGCTCCTCTTCGCGTGGCCCGTGCTGGTGTACGTGCCCGAGGCACCGCCGGCGCCCGGGCGCGAGCGCGTATCGTTCTGGCGCAACTACGTCGTACTCGTCCAGGACATCATCGCGCTGTGGCGCGACTCGCGACCGACGTTCTGGTTCCTGCTCGCGAGCGCCGTGTTCCGCGATGGGCTGGCGGGCGTGTTCGCATTCGGCGCAGTGATCGCGGCGATCGTGTTCCGCTTCACGTCGAACGAGGTTCTGCTCTTCGGCATCGCCGCGAACCTGCTGGCCGGCCTCTCGACGATCCTCGCCGGACGCTTCGACGATCGATTCGGTGCGCGCGCCGTGATCATCTTCTCGCTCGCGGGCCTGCTCATCGCGGGTCTCGCGGTCTTCTTCTTCCACGACACGGGCAAGCTCGTCTTCTGGGTCTTCGGCCTCGTGCTCACGCTGTTCGTCGGCCCGGCGCAGGCGGCGTCGCGCTCGTTCCTCGCCCGCGTCACACCGGCCGGGCGCGAGAGCGAGATCTTCGGCCTCTATGCGACCACCGGGCGCGCGGCGAGCTTCCTCTCGCCGCTCCTCTGGGCGGCACTCATCGGGGCGTTCGGGGCGACGTACTGGGGCATCCTCGGCATCATGATCGTGCTCGCCGCGGGTCTGGTGCTCATGCTGTTCGTGAAGGTCCCGCCGGCCCTGCGCTGAACCCGCGTTCGGGTTCAGCACTCGCGCCGGCTCAGCCTCGGCGCCAGGCCTCCGCGAAACGGGTGAGCAGTCGCGCGAACTCGGCCCGCTCGTCGGGCGAGAAGTCGGCGAGGGCCTGCTCGATCGCCGTGCGCCGGTGGTCGATCACCGCTGAAAGGGCCGCACGACCCGCGTCGGTGATGACGAGGATGCTGCGCCGGGCGTCGGCGGGGTCGACCTCGCGTCGAACCTGGCCGGCGTCGACCGCAGCCTGAACGAGCCGGCTGGCCCGTGGCTGGTCGACACCGATCGCGATGGCGAGGTCGCTGACGGAACTCGGGCCGTGGTTGGCGAGCACGATGAGCAGCCGTATGGCGGCGTGGCCTCCGCGGCCTCCCGGGCCACCGTGGCCCCCGGGGCGGCCGGGGTCGCCGCGGCGACCGCCGTGGCTGTCGTGACCGTGGCTGTGGTCGGCGTGCGGCTGCTCCGCGTGGCCGTGATCGCTGGGTCGACCGCCATGCCGATCGTGCCCCGTCGGCGGACCACCCCAGCCTCCGGGCCCCCGCCCGAACGGCCCCTGCCCCCACCTCGCGCTGAACGGGCCGCCGGGCCCGCCCCCGCGGAACGCGCCGAGGGCCGCTTCGACCGCGGCGACGGGGTCGGAACCTGAAGATTCACCGAGACCGTCTTGACGAGGGCGTGTCATACATGTCATTGTACATATACATGTCACTTGACATGCAATATCGAACACGCGCAACGCGCGCCGGGCGCCCCGCGGGCGCACCGAGAAAGGCAAGATCATGAACACCGATCAGCACGACCCAGATCAGACCAACCCCGATCAGCCCGAGCGCTCCGACGAGACCGTCGGGCCCGGGGCATCCGCAACCGCCGACCGACCGTTCGGCTTCTGGCTGAAGCTCATCGACCGCCGGCTCTCCGACGAGATGCAGACGCTCTTCGCCGCCGACGGCATCACCCGCCGCGACTGGCGCATGCTGAACCTGCTCGCGGGCGAGGCCCGCGACGAGCGGCTCGCCGAGCGGCTCCACGCCAAGCCCCACGCCCTGCACCGCCTCGCCGAGCGCGGCTGGATCACGGGCGCCCCGCCCGTGCTCACCGACGCCGGCCGTGAGGCTCGCGACCGCCTCGAATCCCAGGTGACCGCACTCCGCGAGCGCGTCGCCGGCGCCGTCTCTGCAGAGGACTTCGCGACGACGCTCCGGAGCCTCGAGGCGATCGCCCGCGAGCTCGGCTGGGACGAGTCCCATCCGATGACCCGCGGCCGCCGCGGCGGTCGTCGCCACGGCTTCGGCGGCCATGGCTTCGGTGGCGGCCATGGCTTCGGCGGCTGGCACGGCGCCGGCGGCTGGCACGGCGCAGGCGAGGGCCGCGGCTTCGGGCATCACCCGGGCCACCAGCCGCAGCCGGGCCACCAGGACGTCCACGTCCACGTGCACCTCCACGACGACGACCGGCGTCAGGGCCACGGCGATCGTCATCACGACCGGCCGCACGCCGAGCGCTGACGAGGGCTTGGTGTGCGGCCGGGAGCGCTCCACCGAGTCGCTCCCGGCTCCGCCGTCCGGCGGCCGCTCACGGTCGCCGGACGGCGAACCCCATGTACGACAGGCTCAGCGACGTCACGCGACCGAATTCGAGCCTGCGGCTCAGCTCGCCGTAGCTGATCCGGCCACGCCGGGTGTCGCCCAGCGCGGCGAGGATCGTGAGCCACCGCGCTCGCGGCGCCAGCCCGACCACCTCGACGATGTCCAGTCCGTGCCGGCCGAGCGTCGCCCCGAGTTCGTCGGGCGTGATGAACATCGACCACTCGTGGATCGCCGTGTCCATGATGCGCGTGAGTCGCCACTCCTGCATGGCCTTGATGGCGAGCATCTTGCTTCGCCACGTGCGGTTGATCGTGTCGAAGAGGTAGAGCCCGCCGGGTCGCATCACCCGCGCCGTCTCTGCGATGACCCGGTCGAGGTCGCGCACGTGTTCCAGCACGTCGCAGCAGAACACCAGGTCGAACGCTGCGTCCGCGAAGGGCAGTTCCTCTCCTACTCCGACCCGGTACTCGATGTCGAGCCCGCCCTCCCCCGCGTGGGCTCGTGCCGTGTCGATGGCGACCCGCGACGGATCGATTCCCGTCACGGTGAATCCGGCCATAGCGAGTTCCTCGGCGATGAATCCGGCACCGCAGCCGATGTCGAGAGCCCGGCCCCCCACCACGCCCCGGTGATCGAGGATCTCGCGGAAGAACCCCATGCGTCCCGGCGTGCAGCTGCCGTGCAGCATGTTCAGCGGGTTGTCCTCGTCCCACCAGCCCGCACCGAGCCGGTCGTAGACGTCGTTGTCGATCGGCATGTCCGGCCCCGGGCTCGACCTACGCCTCGTTCGCGCCCCGCGCGTTGTAGACGACGGCGTCGGACGCGCCGAAGGCCCGGAACACCTCGATGGCGTCATCGTGTCCGAGGCCGATCGAGACGCGGATGCCGCGGCGCTCGAACTCGCCGACCCAGTCGGCCGGCATCGGGCCCTCGTCGAATCCGGTGAGTCGCTCGACCTCGGCGCCCTCGCCCGCGATCGTGAGCGCGCGAACGCCTGACCACATGGTCGCGCCGTAGCACATCACGCACGGCCGCCAGTTCACGACGAGCTCGAGTTCTGCGCCGTCCGCCCCGAGATCCCAGCGGCCGAGCGCACGCTGGGCCAGGCTGAGCGCCATCATCTCGGCGTGCGTCGCGCTGAGTCCGCTCGCGAGCACCACGTTCACGCCGACCGAGATGAGCGCACCGGATGCCGCATCCACGACGATCGCCGCGAACGGGCCCCCGTTGCCCGCACGCCAGTTGCGGTCGGCGAGACGGTTGACGAGCTGGACGCGTTCCTCAGGGGTCGAGATCGGAGACGTGGCGAGCAGCCGCGGGAGCTCATCGATGAGCCAGGGCGGCAGGGTCGCGTCGAAGGCGGAGGCGAGCTCGACATCCATGCGCCCCATTCTGCCCCGGTCCGGACGCTCGCGTCCGATAATGTGACCGGGCGGACCCTGAAATGCATGCACCTGCACACAACCACCGAGAGGCAGACTGGCACCCCTGTGACGACCACGCTCAAGGCGAGACAGCGGCGTAGGCAGCGCCACCGCGCGGTCGCGTACGTGGCGATCGCCGCGGGCTGGGCCGCCGCGATCTGGACCAGCACGCTGCTGGCGGCCCCGCCCTGGCTGCACACGATCGCCCTGTTCGTGCACCTCGCCTCGCTCGTGGTCGGGTTCGGCGCCGTGCTCATGGTCGACTGGTACGCCCTGCTCTGGGTGACCGAGTGGCGCACGGTCCGCGACCTCCGGCAGGTCGATGTCACCCTCAAGGTGCCCATCTGGGTCGGAATCATCGGACTGCTCGCGAGCGGTGCGCTGCTGCAACCCGACCTCAGCGCACCGCTCACGCTCGTCAAGCTCGGCGCCGTGCTGGTGCTCTCGCTCAACGGGGTGGCGATCACGCGGTGGACGATGCACCTCGCGAGATTCCCGCGCAAGACGCGCTTCAGCGCGGTGCCCCGATCAGCCCGCATCCGGTTCATCTCGAGCGCCGTCATCTCGCAGGTCGCGTGGTGGACGGCCGTCGTCATCGGCATGCTGAACTCGACGACCTGAGCCCCCGATCCGGCCCCGGAAGTCGCCGGAACGATGCCGGCGTTGTTTCCATTCAGTACCTCATCATTGGGATCGTCGGTGACATCGGGATATGCTCGCCTCGGCCCTGCACCGCCACCCGAGGACAGACCCCCATGTTCGATTCACTCGTGCTGCGCGCCCCCGACCCGGACGCACCCACTCCCAGCCGCGCCCCGCGCAGCGGTCGAGCGACGACGGGAGTCGCCGAATGAGCACGGGCGGGCCGTCACTTCGTCGCGAGCGTCGCCGCAGTGAACAGCGGGCACGACGTCGCCGTGGCACGCGATGGATCATCATCGGCGCGGCGGCACTCGTGCTGCTCCTCGGGGGTGGCATCGCGACGGCGCTCGTGATGACCGCGCAGAACCCGTCGACCGAGGCCGACGGCGTTGACGAGGCCCCGCAGGCCGCCGAGCCGATCGTCTTCCCCGACGACGAGCCCGCCGCTGCAGCGGGCGCGAGCCCGTGCACCACCGTCCGGGTGCTCTCGTCGTTCGAGAACGCCGAAATGGTGTCACGTCTCGTCGACGGCTACAACGCGCAGCCCCGCGATGTCAACGGCAGCTGCGTGACGGCCGTTGCGACGAAAGACAAGTCCGGGCTCGCGGCCGAAGACGCATCGCACAGCTTCACGAACCTGCCCGAAGATCAACGTCCGACCGTGTGGGTGCCCGACGCCAGTTCCTGGATCGGCATCGCGCGAGCCACCGGCGGCGGCGCGGCGGTTCCCGCCGAGACGACGAGCCTCGGGGCATCCGATATCGTACTGGCGATGCCCGAGGCGCTCGCGGCAGCCATCGGCTGGGACGAGGATTCCCCGACCTGGGCCGAGGTCTACGAGGTCGCCGAAGACGAGAACGCGTGGAGCGACCTCGGCCACCCCGAGTGGGGGGCCTTCAAGCTCGGCAAGACGAGTCCACTCGTCGCGAGCTCCGGCGAGGCGGCGCTCCTGAACTCGTTCAGCTCCGCGGCGGGCACGGGTGCTGAGCTGACGAGGGATGACGTCATCGACCCCGAGGTGACCGAGGAGGTCAGGCGCCACGAACTCGCGACGAGCCACTACATGGCCACACCCGAGCACTTCCTCTGGCACGCGCGCCAGTCCGAAGAGCAGGGGTCGGTCGCGGACTTCCTCTCGGCGGTGATCGTCGACGAGAAGTCGGTCTGGGACTACAACCGCGGCATCACCAGCCGCGACGGCGTCACCCGCGTCGCGAGTGACCCTCCCGCCGAGAAGCTCGTTCCGATCTACCCCTCGGACGGGTTCTACGTGGCCGACAACCCTGCCGTGCTGCTCGAGGGGGTCTGGCTCGATCTTCTCGAGACCGCAGCGGCAGAGGACTTCTTGCGGTTCGCGCTCACCAAGCAGGGTCAGCAAATTGTGCGCGAGACGGGGTACCGCGATGTGAACGGGGCCATCGACCCGCTCGTCGCGGAGGTCGGCCAATTCGCCGCCGACCCGCCGGGGGCCCTCCCCTACCCTCGCGGGAACGTGATCCGGGCGACCCACCTCGCGTTCCCCGACGTGCGCAAGCGCGCCGAGGTGCTGTTCCTCGTCGACGTCTCGGGGTCGATGGAGGAGCCGATCCCAGGAGGCATGACGAAGCTCGCCGGCGCGAAGGCGGCGATCACTGAGGCGCTCGACCACTTCACCCCGGGCGACAACGTGGGCCTCGCCGCGTTCTCGGCGGTCGACATGGACCCGATCTCTCCGGGACTGGTGAGCCCCGTAGCCGACATCGGCGAGACCCGAACCGAGTTCCTCCGGGAACTCGGCGCCCTACGGCCGATCGAGTTCACGCCGCTCTATGCGGCGGTCGACAAGTTCGCGCGAGAGCGCGCCGCCGACTGGCAGCCCGACCGCATCAACGCGATCGTGCTGCTCAGCGACGGCAAGAACGAGTACTTCGGCTCCTCGGTCACCGCAGCGCAGATGATCTCGGGCCTCGAGGAACTGCACCACCACGAGACGCCGGTGCTCATCTTCACGCTGGCGTACGGTGCCAACGCCGACGTCGCGACGCTGCAGTCGATCTCGAGCGCCACGGGCGCCCACTACTACGACGCCACCGACCCGACTAAGGTCAGCGACGTGCTGGGCGACCTCGTCACGAGCTTCTGAGCCCGGGCTGCCCGGCAGACCCGCACCCCGCAAGAACGACGCCGCCCCCGCTCATCGCGGGGGCGGCGTCGTTCGTTGTCATGCCGAGTGTCGCCCGGCCGTCACGAACCCGGCCGTCACGGACCCGGCCGTCACGGGCCGACTCGGATGGTCACCGACTCCGTCGTCGCGTTGCCGGCGTCGTCGGTCGCCGTGTACACCACGGTGTAGACGGCGCCCTGGCGGGCGAGCACCTCGACCTGGGTGTCGGAGATCACGCGGATGTCGGCCTTGTGACCTTCGGCCGTCGCGCTCACGAGTTCGATCGTCACGTCGGCGTCGACGTTGTCGGTCGCCTCCACGTCGATGTCGACCGTGCGCCACTGGGCGTTCGGGGGGAAGATCACATCGGGCGACGCCGTCACCGTCAGCTCGGGTGCGATGACGTCGAGGTCGAGCCCGACGATCACCGGGTCGTGGTCGCTCGAGCGCCACTGGTCGGGAGCGAAGAGCGCGTCCTGGGCGGGGAGCTTGAACGTCATGTCGTAATCGATGATGTTCGGCTCGTCGGAGTTGACGTGCCAGGCCGCGGCCCCGGTCACCCGCTCGGTGAGCCCGGCGCCGGTGAGCGCGTAGTCGAGGTAGCCCAGCTGCCCGTCGAACACGTACGAGTAGGCCTCCTCGCCCTGGTCCTCGAACAGCAGGTCGGTGTAGCCGGCCGCGAGCAGCTCGTCGATCGGGTCCTCCTTGTCGTACGAGTTCAGGTCGCCCATGATGATCTCGTTGCCCGCGCCCTGCCCGGTCGGGTCGCCCGCCAGCCAGTCGGCGAGCGCCTGAGCGGCGAGCGTGCGCGTGACGTTGCAGTTGCCCGCACCGTCGCCGAGGTCGGGATCGCCCGCGCACGGCGAACCCTTCGACTTCAGGTGGTTCACGACCACGGTCACCTCGCCGCCGGCTTCGAGATCCGTGAAGGTCTGCGCCAGGGCGGGGCGGTTGAGGTCGGTGTTGAACCGGGGATCCTCGAGTTCGGTGAGGACCGCGTGGTCGCCAGTCGGCGCCACCTCGGCCGGCTTGTAGATGAGCGCCGTCGTGATGACGTCGGTGCCCAGCACGCCCGTCGAGATGAAGTCGTACGTGCCCGCACCCATCTCGTCGTTGAGCGCTTCGACGAGCGTGCCCACCGCTTCATCCCCATTGTTCTCGATCTCGATGAGTCCGACGACGTCGGCGTCGATCTCGGCGATCGCCGAGACGATCTTCGCCTCCTGGCGCTCGAACTCCTCGGGAGTGTTCGCGCCGCGCGAGTCGAGCGTCGTGAAGTAGTTCAGCACATTGAAGCTCGCCACCTTGGTCGTGCCGCCGACCTCGGGCACGCCGTTGTCGGCGCGCAGGTTCACGGCCTCGAAGTCGGCGCCTTCAGTGGGCTGCACACGCCAGCGGATCGTCGAGTTGTCGGTGCCGTCCCTGCGGTGATCGAGCACACCCGTGACGTTCGACACCAGGTCGCCGCCCCGGAACGAGTTCTCGAGGGTGAACTCGTCGCCGTTCGGGTGGATCGCCGGGTCGGGGTTCTGCGCGAAGCGGCCGTCGTCGATGGTGATGCGCTCGGCGAGGTTCTTCGCCTCGAGCGCATCGAATTCGGGTGAGCCCGGCTCGACGACCGCCGTGGGCGTCATCTGCCGGTCGACGCCGATGTCGATCGTGCCGTAGCGCGCGTACTCGAAGGTCTCGAGGATCGCGAGCGACTGCGGCAGCGTCACGATCATGCCCTCGAGCGACTCGTAGACCTCGGGCGATGAGACCGGCAGGGAGATCTCGGTGGCACCGGGAAGCGCTGCGCCGGCGTCGCAGATCGCGTTGGCCGTCGCGGTGACCTCCGTCATGCCGAAGAACTCGCTCACGGTTCCGGCCACGTGCACAACGTCGCCGGCTGCGACGTCGAGTCCGGTCGGGGCGAAGACGAAGATGCCGTCGGATGTCGCGGCATCCGCATCACCGGCGTCCTGCAGGTAGTAACCGTCGAAGCCGCCGCCGGCCTGGAAGTCGCCGGTGACGACGCCCTCGATCTCGACCTTCGCGCCGATGACCGGCGAGGCGGCCCCTGCACCCTGCACGGAGCCGATCGTCACCGCGGGTGCGTTGCAGTCGGCCGGGGGCAGCGGCACGATGACGACTGTGCGGGAGTTGCGGACCCCGGGGGTGTTCGCGGCCTCACCGTTGACGAGCGTGCCGGTGTTGCCGGGGATGCCTGCGAGGTCGAAGTCATTGCGCACCCAGTCGGCGGTCGAGTCGGTGTCGGTGCCGTCGGGGATGCGGGAGGCAGCGCCGGGGACGAACGCGATGCCGTCGTACCCGTTCGTGAGCACGACGCCGCCGTAGGCCAGGTCTCCCGACCCGCCGTCGTTCACCGCGATCGCGTCGAGCAGGGTGACCCCGGCGGGCAGGTCGAGCGTACCGTCATCGTTCGTGTCGAGGTCGACGCCGGTCGCGCCGGTGTATCCGCTGACGAGCAACAGCGAGACCGTGCCGTTCTCCAGGGCGTTCGCGGGGAGCCAGACCAGGGCACGTCCGTCGGCGTCGGGAGCGTCGAACGAGACGACCTCGTCGACCAGGCCACGCGAGGTGGGCGCTCCAGCACTGAAGTCGCCCTCGATCTCGAGCACGCGGAGGCCGGTCAGGTCGGTGCCGGGCTCGGCGAGCAGTTCGACGAACTCGACATCAGTGCCGGCGGTCGAGGCGGAGAATTCGTTGATCACCGTCGGCTGCGGTCCCACCTCACCGCACGTGTGCGATCCGAGCCCATCGAACGTGTCTTGGGCGAAGCCCTCCCACTCGAGGGCGGGGTCGAACACGTCGGTGGGGTCGGTGTCGCCCACACACACCGAGGCCAGCCGGCGCAACGTGTTGTCGGCGGTCGAGGTCAGACCGGTTCCCCATTCCGTGCCCGGGTCCAACCCGATCTGGCCGAGCGAGTCCACGACGCTGCCGGCCTTGTCGAGCACGATCGCATCGTCGCCGTTCCACAGGCCGAGGTTCGCCGTCAGGTCGGCTGCGGCGAGGATCGCGGCGTTCGCCAGGCTGTGCGCGAAGACGAACGTCTCACCTGCGGCCAGGGTTCCGCTGAGCACCTGATTGACGCTCGTGGTGGTGTTGCCGTTGGAGTACTGGCGCAGCGTGTACTGACTGAGATCGACTGATGCCCCAGTCGGGTTGTAGATCTCGATCGCCTTGTTGTTCGAGGAGCCCTCGACGTACTCGCTGATGAACAGCTCGGTCGGCTCCGCCGCCACCGCGGCAGTCGCCGGAGCGGCCGCCAGCCCCACGGCGAGCAGTGCCCCCGCCGCGATCGTGACCGTGACTCGTTGGACGACGTGTTTCATCAGCACACTCCCCGACTTCACTGCGCGAGAGCCGACCTGACCCCCGGCGACAATTGCCGCCAGACTACGAGGCGCCTGTCTGCACGGGAAGACCCGGTGCGCGAACACTCGGTGAACCGCTCGGATGTGCACGATTCCGGAGATCTCTGCACATCTGCGCACCCACGTTTGCGATGATTGACGGATGACCCGGCTGCAGCCCGCCCTCCTCGGAATCTCGCACGGCACATCGTCGAGCGAAGGGCGCGCCGCGGTGCGGGCTCTGCATGAGGCCGTCGCCACTGCGATCGCCGAGCGCGCCGTCACGGCCGGCGCCGACGCGACCGCCACCGACGCGACCAGCACCGACGACGCGCAGCGCGCGCCGAGCGTGCGGCTCGGACACGTCGATGTCGAGCAGCCCGACGTGCCGGCGACCCTGGCCACGCTCGAGCCGGGCGAACCCGCCGTCGTGGTGCCGCTGCTGCTGTCGGCCGGATACCACGTGCACGTCGATCTCACCGAGGCGGTCGCCGAGGTCACCGACCGGTCGGTCGTGCTCGCGGGGGCACTCGGACCCGACGACCGACTCGCCGCCGTGCTCGCACGCCGCCTCGACGAGGCCGGAGTGCGCGATGACGACTCCGTGGTGCTCTCCGTCGCGGGTTCGAGCGACGGGCGCGCCGTGCGCGACTGCCGCGACATGGCCAAGCGGCTCGCGGCGGCCTGCGGCCGGGACATTCGGCTCGGTTTCCTGTCGGCGGCGTCGCCGCTGCTGATCGACGCGATCGCGCAGGCACGCGAGGATGCCCCGGGCGCACGCGTCGTCGTCGCGAGCTACCTGCTCGCGCCCGGGTACTTCCAGGACTTGGCCGAAGCCGCCGGCGCCGACGTCGTGAGCGCCCCGCTGCTCACGCCCGACCTGCCCGTGCCGGCCGAGCTCGTCGAGATCGTGCTCGACCGCTACGACGCCGCGGCCGGCTGACCCACCCGCCCCCACCCCCGCCCCACCCGATCTCCACCGTCCCGAAAACAGGAAGACACGCCGCGACCGCACCGAAAACAGGAACTCCAGCGGCGTGTCTCGCGCGAGTTCCTGTTTTCGGTACGGGGCGGGGTGACGGGGCCGGGGTGACGGGCGGGCGAAGCAGGTAAGGTGCGGGCTGAGGCAGCGCGGGCTGAGGCAGCGCGAGCTCAGCGAGCGGCGAGCGCCTCGTCGTCGACGTCGGCGAGCGGGCGCAGCACCTCGGGGTCGGCGCCTGCCGCGAGCAGGCGTGCGACCATGGCCCGGCGCGTGAACATGTACGGCTCGTTCGAGTCGTGCAGCAGCGAGCGGGTGTTCGCGCCGTCGAGGAGCGCGATGAACTCGAACGCGAGCTGGGCGGCATCGGTGCCCGGGGGTAGCTGGCCCTGGTCGATCGCGTAGCCGATCGCCACGCGCACGTAGTCGTTCCAGCTCTGGAACGCCTGGGCCACTGCGTCGCGCACCGGCCCCGGCTTGGCATCGAGCTCGACCGCGGCCGAGGCGAAGAAGCATCCGCCCGGGAACACGCGGTCGCGGGAGTAGGCGATCCAGCGATCGAGCAGGACGACGACGCGACGGATGCCCCGGGGCTCGACCCGCGCGGGCTCGAGCACCGCCTCGCGGAATCGCTGCGCCGCCGCGTCGACCGTCGCGAGCTGCAACCGCTGCTTCGTGCCGAACAGGGTGGCGACTCCGCTCTTGCTGACACTCGCCGCCGCGGCCAGCTGGCCGATGGTGAGCCCGTCGAGTCCGTCGATCGAGGCGAGGTCGACGGCGCTCGCGAGCACGAGGCGCCGTGAGGCGTCGCCCCGGGCCTTTCGTCCGTCGATCTCGGTCATGTCTTGTATTTTACGCACGATCGTTCGTATAGTGTCAGTACGACCGTTCGTATTGTTTGATTTCCGCTGTTCGAGCAGCCGATCCCGAGGAGACACCGATGTCCGCAGCATCCGCCATCGCCACCGGCATCCGCACCGCCGGCGCGGTCTCGCCGGCACTCGCCGGCCGCCTCGCCTTCCCGCTCTTCATGCGCGTCGGCCGCCGCACGCCCGTCGCTCGGGCAGACCAGGCCACGCACAGTGCGGCCCGCCGCGGTACCGTGCACATTCCGGGCCTGCGCCGCTCGGGCGTCGACGTCGTGACGTACGAGTGGGGTTCGGGCGCCGACACGGTGGTGCTCGCGCACGGTTGGCAGTCTCGAGCGAGCGTCTTCGCGCCCCTCGTTCGAGAGTTGCGCAGCGAGGGTTTCAGGGTCGTCGCCTTCGACGCGCCGGCGAACGGCGAGACGCCGGGCCGAGGAACCTACCTCGTCGACCACCTCGACATCATCACCGAGCTCCAGCACCGCCACGGCGCCTTCCACGCGATCGTCGGCCACTCCTTCGGAGCCCTCGCCGCACTCGTCGCCGTGCACGACGGCATCGCCGCACGCCGGGTGGTGGGCATTGCAGGGGCGGGGTCACCCGACGTGTTCATCGACGGCTTCGGCGAGGTGCTCGGCCTCGACCGGCCGAGCCGCGAGGCGCTCGCACACCGATTCACCTCCCGGCTCTTCCCCGGCGGCCCCGACCCGTTCGAGCGGTACTCGGCGTTGCGGCATCCGCTGCCCGATGCCACGCGGCTGCTGCTCGTGCACGATCACGGCGACCGGCGGGTGCCGTTCACGCAGTCGCAGCGACTGGCCGAGGTCAACGGCCCGAGCGCGCGCCTCGTCGCCACCGACGGTCTCGGTCACAACCGCATCCTTCGGGCCGACGTCACGCTCGACGAGGTCACCGCGTTCCTGACGGCGGCGGATGTCGCGACCCGTCCGTCGAGCTCGGGTCGGGTGCCTCGCCTCGAGCCCACCACGGCCTCGTAGAACGCCGCGTGCGCCCTGGCGACGGCGGCATCGTCGAGGAGCCCGGGCGTCGCGGCCGCCGCGAGCGCGAGCCGCTCGCGCAGGTCGTCATCGGCGTCGAGGCTGCCGAGCGCTGCGGCGAGCGCGTCGATGTCGCGGGGCGGCACGAGCAGGCCGTTGACGCCGTCGACGACCCACTCGGCCGGTCCGCCCTCATCGGCCGCGACCACGGCCCGCCCGGCGGCGAGGTACTGCAGCACGTTCTGGCCGAGCGGTTCGGGACGTGTCGACGCCTGCACCGCCACATCCCATCCGGCGAGGAGCGTGTCGACATCGTCGACGTGACCGAGGAACTCGACCTGCCCGGCGATGCCGAGCTCCGACGCCCGCCGTCGCAGGTCCTCGAGGTGTCCCCCGTGCCCGAACGGCGCGTCGCCCGCCAACTGCAGCCGCACATCACGGCCGCCGAACACCCGCGCGAAGGCCTCGAGCAGCACGTGCTGGCCTTTCCACGGGTCGATGCGGGCGAGCATCCCCACCGTGCGGATCGGGTCGCGCCCGGGCGCAGTGGCGGCGCCGACGCGCAGCCCCGATGCGCTGGGGATCACCTCGGCGAGCGCGCCGCGGCGCAGGTGCGGACGTGCCGACTCGAGCGTCGCGTGCGAGTTCGCGATCACGCCGTCGGCCCGGGGCAGCACCACTCGCACCATGAGTGCGCACCCGGCCCGGCCGAGGGCCTCGGCGTCGACGAGGTCACGCAGGTGCACGACGAACGGCACGCGCGAGGTGCGTGCGGCGAGCGCACCGAAGGCCGCCGCGCGCGCGGTGTTGGCATCGACGAGGTCGGCGCTGCCGAACACGCGCGACGAGCGCACCGAGATGGCCTGCGCGATGACCCGCGCCCCGACCGAGAGCGCCGCTCCGAGACCGCCGGCGGCGACGCCGGCCGGCTGTCGAACGCCGGCGATCGCGCGCGGTACGCGAGACGGCACCGCGTCGTAGATTCCGAGCGTGCGATCGGATGTCGCGGCGAGCAGCAGGTACGGCGACCACGACGGCTCGGCGCGCAGCATGCGCAGGAGCGCGAACTCGGCGCCGCCGCCCACGTTCGTGTGATCGAGGTGCAGCACCCGCAGCGCTCGGCCGGACCCCGTGTGCGCATGGGGTGCGCCGGCGGGCCCGATCGCCGCTCCGCCAGCGCCTCCGCCGGCGCCCGCGCCCGGGTTCGTCACGCCTGGCGCCGTCCGCGCGGGCGCGACGGGGTCGAGCCCGTGTCGACTGCGGTCTCGCCGCTGAACGAGAACTCGCCCGCCTCGACGGCCGCGTCGTAGGCCGCGACCTCGCCGTGAGGCATCCCGAGCAGCACCTGAGCAAGGCGCGCGAGCGGCGGCACCTGCTGCCGGGCCATCTCGCGGAACGCCTCGTCGTCCTTGCCCTCGGGGTCGACGATGTCGTCGCCGGCCGAACGATCACCCGGCACCGAGCGGTTCTCGGCGAGGGACGCCACCCGCAGTCGGAGGTCTTCGACCGTGCCGGGTGACGGCATCGGCGGCAACGTCGCGGCGATGCGGCCCGCTTCACGCATCGTGAACGTCGAGCGCACGACGCCCGGCACCAGCTCGAGCACGCTGCCGCGCTGACGCGTCGACGAGACGAGCACCAGGTCGGCCGAGCGGATCATCTGCTCGGTGATCTGCGAGGCTCGATGCCCCGAGCCGTCGGCGCCGAGCGCCTCGGCGATGGCGCGCGACCTCGATCCCATCGGGGCGCCCACCGGCGCTCCGAGCCCCGCGCTCGTCACCTCGACCTGGGCTCGCAGGGGCGACGGCAGGTACCAGTCGACCCACCGCTCGAGCAGTGCCGCGCCGAGCGCAGATCGGTTGACGTTGCCCTGGCAGACCACGAGCATCGTGAACGACTCCGCACCCAATGTGGCCCCCCTTTTCGGCACGTGTGACGGACGACCCCGCCCGCCACAGCCCGGCTAGGGTTTCCGTTAGGAGTCTAGAGGGGGTGTGGTGCGCGTACTCAGGGTCTCGCACAGCGCCGTCGTCGACGAGTGGCGCGGGCGCGAGCGCGCGCTCACCGCTCTCGGCGTCGACGTGTCGCTGCTCAGCGCGCGCCGCTGGCATGCGGGCGGCGTGCCGGTCGCACTCGAGGCAAGGCCCGGCGAGCGGGTCGCCGGCGTGCCCACGCTCGGCAGCCACCCCGCGCTGTTCCTCTACGACCCCCGCCCGATCTGGCGTGCGCTCGGAGAAGACCGCGACGTGATCGACGTCCACGAGGAGCCGTTCGCCCTCGCCACCGCCGAGGTGCTGCTGCTGCGAGCGCTGCGCCGGCGGTCGCGCCGCACCCCCGTGGTGCTGTACACCGCGCAGAACCTGCGCAAGCGCTACCCCGTGCCGTTCCGGTGGCTCGAGCGGTGGGCGCTCGGCTCAGCGTCGGGCATCTCGGCCTGCAACGCCGAGGCCGCCCGCATCGTCGAAGACAAGGGCTTCGCCGGGCGAGCACGGGTCATCCCGCTCGGTGTCGACGAGCAGCGACTCCGGCCGGTGGATGTCCCGGCACGGCGGTCGCCCGCAGAGGGTCTCGATACGCCGGCTCCTCGACCGACGAATCGCGTCCCTGCCGGTCGAGTAGGCGCGCCAGCGCCGTATCGAGACCCCGCGACCGACCAACTCACTGTCGGGTTCCTCGGCCGCCTCGTCCCCGAGAAGGGCGTGCTCGTGCTCCTCGACGCGGTCGCACGCGACCCTCGCCTTCGACTGCGCATCGCGGGTTCGGGTCCCCTTGCATCCGAGCTCGACCACCTCGCCGCCGCACGGGGCATCTCCGACCGCGTCGAGCTCGTCGGGCCCGTCGACCCCGATGACATCGTCGGGTTCTACCGAACGCTCGACGTGCTCGCAGTTCCCTCGCTGCCGAGTCCTTCGTGGACCGAGCAGTTCGGCCGCGTCGCCGTCGAGGCTATGGCCTGCGGGGTTCCCGTCGTGTCGAGCGATGCGGGCGCCCTGCCCGACGTGGTCGGCGGCGCCGGTCTGATCGTTCCGGCGGGCGACGTCGCCGCGCTTGCGGCGGCACTCGTCGAAGCGGGCGCCACCCGAGCCGACGACCTCCGTGCGAGCGGTCTCGCGCGCGCCGCGGAGTGCACCTGGAACGCCGTCGCCCGTGACTACCTCGACCTCTACCGGTCGGTCGTGCACGCGGCATCCGATCGGGTCGCCGATCTCGAGATCGTCGTCGTCGCCTACGGGGCGCCGGCGATGCTGCGGCGAGCGCTCGAGCCCGTGGCCCACCTGCCGGTCACCGTCGTCGACAACTCGTCGCTGCCCGAGATCGCCGCGCTGTGCGACGAGCTCGGCGTGCGCTACCTCGACCCCGGTCGCAACGGCGGGTTCGCCGCCGGCGTGAACGTCGCGCTCGCCGACCGCCTGCGCGCCGGCGCCGACGTGCTGCTGCTGAACCCCGACGCCGTGATCTCGGCCGGCGACATCGCGGTTCTGCATCGGTCGCTGCGCGCCGACTCCGGGCTCGCGAGCGTCGGGCCGTCACAGGTCGACGACCACGGCACGCCCGCGCGTGTGGAATGGACGTTCCCATCGCCGGCCGCGGCCTGGCTCGAGGCGGTGGGACTCGGGCGGCTGCAGGGCGGTGCCCGCTTCGTCATCGGCTCGGTACTGCTCCTGCGCGCCGAGGCCCTCGACCAGGTCGGCGGATTCGACGAGCGCTTCTTCCTCTACGCCGAGGAGACCGACTGGGCCTACCGGGCGCACCGGCTCGGCTGGCGCCACGCTCACGTGCCCGAGGCGCAGGCGCTGCACGTCGGCGCGGCCACCAGCAGCGACTCGTCGCGTCGCGAGGCGCACTTCCGCGCCTCGCAGGAACGCTACCTGCGCAAGCACTACGGATGCCTCGGCTGGCAGTCGGCGCGCATCGCGCAGTGGCTCGGGGCGATGGTCCGCTCCGTCGTGCTGCCCGGCGAGCGCGGTCGGCAGGCGCGCAAGCGCGCGGCACTCTACCGGCTCGGCCCGGTGCGCGTCGAGGCGCGCTACCTCGCGCACGAGCCGGCGGCAGCCGATCGCGTCACGAGCGGACGCGTCGCATGACCCGCATCGTGCAGATCGCCAATCGCATCGGCCCCGGCAGCGGCGTCGCCGGCGTCGCGTGGAACCTCGAGCAGCAGTTCCATGCGCTCGGCAGAACCGTCGAGCGCTTCACGTACCAGGATGCGCGCCGCGGCGGAACCGAGCGGCCGTGGCCGACGACTCGGTGGCGGGCACGGCTGGCCGGCGGATGGCGCCAGGTGTGGTTCAGCACCGTCGGCACGAGGCGGGCACGCGAGTTCATCGCCGCACGCCCCGACGCCGTCGTGATCTGCCACAACAGCGTCATGGCGGGCGACATCTTCGTCAACCACGGGGTGCTGCTCGCCCTGATGCGGGCACGGGGCCGCTCGGCGTGGGAGATCTACCGCAATCCGGTACACGACTTCATCTACCTCCGCGACCGCATCAGGTACCGCGGACGCACGCACCGGGCGGTCGTCGCCCTCTCGCAGGCGGCCGCCGCGGAACTGCGTTCGACGTACGGCCGTGTGCGCCCGCGGATCGAGGTGATCCCCAACGGCGTCGACCTCGAGCGATTCCACCCGCCGACCCCGGTCGAGCGTCGTGCGGCACGCGACATGCTGCACCTCGGCGACGACGAACGGGTGGCCATGTTCCTCGGCCACGAGTTCACGAACAAGGGCGTCTCGTTCGCCATCCAAGGACTCCGTCACGCGGAGTCCGTGCTCCTGCTGGTCGTGGGCGGCACCGACGAGATCATCGCAGCCGGCAAGGCCGAAGCCGAGGCGCACGGCGTCGCCGAGCGCGTGCTCTTCCTCGGCCCGAGGGGCGATCCGACGCCGTTCCTCAGGGCGGCCGACCTGTTCGTGCTGCCGAGCGCATCCGAAGAGAACGCCCTCGTCGTACTCGAAGCCCTCGCCTCGGGGCTGCCGGTCATCGCGACGCCGGTCGGTTTCGCGCCCGAGGTCATCGTCGACGGAGTGAACGGGTTCCTCGTCGAACGCACCGCGCGGGCCGTCGGCGAACGCATGCACCAGCTCGCCGCGCTCGACGACACCGAGCTCGCGCAGTGGCGCCACCGTGCACGCGAGTCCGTCGAGGGCTACGGATGGCGCGGGGTCGCCCAGCGCTACCTCGACCTCGCCGACGAACTGCTCGGCGCGCGCGAGCGCGAGCGCAGCGGCTCGAAGGATGAGGGCCATCCGCGTCATCCGCGTCATCCGGTGACGAGGAGCAACGGATGACGCACATCGTGCAGATCGCACCGGCAATCAATCCCGGCAGCGGCGTCGCCGGCGTGGCCCACGCGCTCGAGCGCGAGTTCATCGCCGCCGGCGCGACCGTCGAGCGGTTCACCGCTGCCGAGGCCGGCCGGCCGGCCCGGGGGTTTCGCGGCCCGACTCCGCTCGCCACCCACCTCACCAGGGCGCGCAACGTCGTGTGGTTCAGCACGGTCGGCACGCGGCGAGCACGCCGATTCCTCGCAGAACGACCCGACGCCGTCTCGATCACGCACAACGATGTCATGGCCGGCGACGTGTACGTCAACCACGGACTCCTGCAGGCGGCCATGCGCGCCCGCGGCGACTATGCGTGGCGCATGGTGCGCAACCCGGTGCACCTCTTCACGGCGTTGCGCGACCGCATCCGGTATCGCGGCAGCACGCACCGGGCCGTCGTCGCGCTCACGACGACCGAGGCGGCACTGCTGAGCTCGACGTACGGCCGGGTGCGCGCGCCGATCCACGTGATTCCGAACGGGGTCGACATCGAGCGATTCCGGCCCCCCGACGCCGCAGAGCGCGTGCAGGCCCGTGCCCGGCTCGGCGTCGACGACGACGACGACCGCACGATCGCCGTGTTCATCGGCCACGAGTTCGAACGCAAGGGCCTGCCCCTCGCTCTCGAGGCGCTGCGTACGGCGCCAGACGTACTGCTCCTCGTGATCGGCGGCACGCCCGACATGATCCGCCGGGCGCAGGCACAGGCCCGAACACGAGGTGTCGGCGAGCGCGTGCACTTCGCCGGCACGCACGGCAACCCGATCCCCTTCCTCTGGGCCTCCGACGTGCTCGTGCTGCCGAGCGCCTACGAGGCGAACGCGCTCGTCGTGCTCGAGGCGCTCGCGTGCGGCCTGCCGGTGGTGTCGACGCACGTCGGCTTCGCCCCCGACATCCTCGTCGACGGCGAGAACGGGTTCCTCGTCGATCGCTCGGCGGAAGCCGTCGGCACGCGACTCGACGAACTTTCGAGCCAGCCGCTCGACGAGTGGCGAGTCCGGGCGCGCCAGACGGCGGAGCAGTACGCCTGGCCGAAGATCGCCCGCCGCTACCTCGAGCTCATCGATTCGCTGCGCCGCGATCGCGACGGGGTCGACCGATGACGCGGCCGCTTCGCATTCTCCACGCCATCCGGTCCGACGGGTTCTCGGGTGTCGAGCAGTTCGTCCTGCGCCTCGCCTGCGCGCAGGCCGGCGACGGCCACGCCGTCGCCGTCATCGGCGGCGACCCCGAACGCATGCGGGAGGGCCTCGACGAGGTCGGCGTGCCGCACACACCTGCCGCGAGTACCTCCGACCTGTTCCGGGCGGTGCGGCGGCTCGCCCCCGGCGTCGACGTGGTGAACACCCACATGACCGCGGCCGACGTCGGCACGGTCGGCGCGCTCGGGTTCCGGCGGCGCTCGCGGCGGCCGGCGATCGTCGCCACCCGGCACTTCGCGAAGCCGCGAGGCAGGCTCGGGCCGATCCCGATCGGCGTGCTCGTGCGCCACGCGATCGACGCGCAGATCTCGATCTCGACCGCGGTCGCCAACGCCGTCGACGGTCCGAGCACCGTCGTGCACTCGGGCATCGAGCCTCGGCCACTCGCAGACGCGGCGCAGCGCGAGCACGTGGTGCTCATGGCGCAGCGCCTGCAGCCCGAGAAGCGCACCGACATCGGCATTCGCGCCTTCGCGGCATCCGGACTCGCCGGCGGCGGCTGGATCCTCGAGATCGCCGGCATCGGGCCCGAACGCGACTCGCTCGGTGCCCTCGCGGCATCCCTCGGCCTCGAGGACTCCGCCGTGCGGTTCCTCGGCTATCGCACCGATCTCCCGGCCGTCATGGACCGCGCCGGCCTTCTGATCGCCCCCTGCCCGGTCGAGGGCCTCGGGCTCACCCTGCTCGAGGCGATGGCGGGCGGTCTCCCCGTCGTGGCCGCGGGCGCCGCAGGTCACCTCGACCTCCTAGCGGGCCTCGACCCCCGGGCCGCGTTCGCGCCCGACGATGTCGACGAGGCCGCCGCGCACCTGCGATCGCTCGCCGCTGACGAGGCCGGCCGCACCGCGCTCGCGCTCGCCGCTCGCGGGCGGCAGCAGCGCGACTTCTCGCTGCGTGCGCAGGCCGATGGCACCGACGC
This sequence comes from Agromyces cavernae, assembly GCF_021044935.1. GTDB lineage: Bacteria > Actinomycetota > Actinomycetes > Actinomycetales > Microbacteriaceae > Agromyces > Agromyces cavernae. The sequence goes on along the minus strand of NZ_JAJNMP010000001.1, from coordinate 413,189 downwards.
GGTCTATCGGAGCGTGCTGTGACCGATCTCGTGGTGATGTCGCTCGAGGCGTGGGACGACGTCTGGCGGCGCAACCAGCACCTGGTCGCGGGACTGCTGCGGGCGGATGCCGCGTTGCGGGTGCTGTTCGTGGAGCCGCCCGCCGACCCCACTCACGACGTGCGGTCGGGCCGCCGCCCGTCGTTCGCGCGCGGGGTTCACGAGATTCCGGATGTCGCGCCCGGCCGGCTGTTCGCGGTGCGCCCCGTGAAGTGGATGCCCCGCCGGTTCGACCCGCGTGCCGACGAGCGCCTCGCGCGCGCGGCGATGCGCAGCGCCGAATCGCTCGGCATGCGGCATCCGCTGCTCTGGATCAACGACCCCGGCGCCGCCCAGCTCGCCGAGCGATCGGGATGGCCGACCCTCTACGACATCACCGACGACTGGCTCTCGGCAGACCGGTCTGCGGCCGAGCTCGCGCGGGCCGCTGCCAACGAGGCGCGACTGTTCGACCTCGCCCGCGAGGTGGTCGTATGCTCTCCCGAGCTGGAGCGCCGCAAGAGCGCGATCAGGCCCGTGACGCTCATCCCGAACGCCGTCGACGTCGCCGCATACCGTCGTCCGACGCCGCGGCCATCCGACCTCCCCGAAGGCCCGGTCGCCCTCTACCTCGGCACCGTGCACCCCGACCGCATCGATGTCGACCTGGGCGAGGCGACCGCGCGCGCCCTGGGCTCGGCCGGAACGCTCGTGCTCGTCGGCCCGAATCTGCTTGCGCCCGATCAGGCAGACCGCTTGCGGAAGGCGGGAGCACAGTTGCTCGGCCCGAGGCCGCGTGACGCCGTGATCGGCTACCTGCAGCACGCCGACGTGCTCGTCGTGCCGCACGTCGTGACGGAGTTCACCGACAGCCTCGACCCCATCAAGCTCTACGAGTACCAGGCGGTCGGCCGGCCCGTGGTGTCGACCCCGGTCGCGGGATTCCGTGACGCGGATGACCCTCGCATCACGATCGACGCGGGCGACGCGTTCGCGGCGGCGGTCGCCGCGGCGGTGCCGGCGGCATCGCGCTTCCCCGAGGGCGCCGAACGGGCAGTCGCCGATTGGAGCGACCGCGTCTCAGCGATGAGCGCGGTCCTCGACCGAGTAGGCGTGCCTCGATGAGCGAGAGGATGGATGACGTGAGCGTGGCACCACTCATGGTCTCCGTGATCGTTCCGCTCTTCAACGGCGGCCCGTACATCGACGAGACCCTCCGTGCAATCCTCGCGCAGACCCATTCGACACTCGAGGTGCTCGTCGTCGACGACGGTTCGTCTGACGACGGCCCCGAGCTCGTGCGGCAGATGCTCGACGATCCGCGACTCTCGTTCATCACGAAGCAGTCTCTGGGCATCGCCGGCACACGCAACGTCGGTCTCGGGATCGCCGACCCGAGAAGCGAGTTCGTGCTCTTCGTCGATCATGACGACGTGATCGAACCCCACCTCGTCGCGCGGCTCCTCGAACTGCTGACCCGTCGGACCGAAGCGACGGCCGCGTACGCGATCGCCGACTTCATCGACGGTCGCGGTGATCCGCTCGACCCCGGAGGGTTCGCGGCGTTCATGCGATCCCGGAGGACGGCGACGCGGAGCGGGATGCGCCCGGTGGCCCCGACTGCCGACATGACGCTCCCGGAGATCTTCCTCGGAAATCGCGTCTACCCTCCGAGCGGCGTCCTCATGCGAATGTCCGCCGTACGGGCAATCGGGGGGTTCGATCCCGCATACCTCGTGGCGGACGATTGGGATGCGCTGGTGAAGCTCGCCCGTCTCGGACCTCTCATCCCGGTTGACGAGGTCATGCTCAGCTATCGCCGACACGGCAACAACGCATCCATGAACACTGGCCTGAATGTTCGCGAGACGCGCGCGGTCTGGGCCAACACCTACTACGCCGACGCGAACTCGCCAGCCGACCGCCGCCGCCTTCGCGCGGCATGGCGAACGTTCCAGACCGACACGAGCCGCCGGAAACTCACGGAAGCGAGGTCGGCGTGGCGGCAGGGGCGACGGTTCGGCTTCTTCCGCCTCGCGACCGATGGCCTCGCTCATCGCGTGCTGTTCGCGCCGCTTCGATCCTGGCGGCTCAGGCCACACGAACCCAGGCGCACCCTTGCTGAGTACGCCGCACTGGCGACAAGGGAGCAACGGGACGCCGTGTAGAAGACCGCATGCCACAGGGCGTTCGGGCTGTGGGACAGCCCCCGGCATCGAGAAGCAGAAACGCAGACGCCCGGCAGACCCATTCGGTCTGCCGGGCGTCTGGTGTCTGAGGTGCTCAGACGGCGAAGCTGTTGATGCAGTCGGCTTCACCCGTCGAGAACACGTTGTTCCGACACTGTGCACCCTGAATCGGGGGCAGGCCAGCCGCCGTCGCGGTCGCCTGATCTGGGACGCCTTCCACGGTGAAGGTCACGAGCAGCGTGCCGTTCTCGCTGTTGGCCGCATTCTGCGTGACGAACGCCACGTTCGAGAGGGTCGTGTTCGCCGGGATGATGAACGTATTCGTGCCCAGGAGCGCGCACGGGCTGAGATTGACGATCGCGACATTGCCGAGGTCGCTCGCACCGAGGTCCATGTCCGTGATCGTCACCGTGACCGGGGCGTTCGTCGTATTGGACAGGACTGCCCTGAAGGCGTAGCCCTTGTAGGTGTCGTTCGAGCCTCCGGGCAGCTTGCAGCCGGCGCCCGTGAGGGTGACGACGCCCGGCGACGCCGCATATGCGGGCGCGGGAACGGCGAGGGCGACCGCGGGAACCGACCACGCCATCGCCTTGGCGACAGTGCGGCGGCTGACACCGGGCTTCTGTTCTTCGAGGTCACTCATGGTCAGGTCTTCCTTTGCGGGTCGTTTTTGGCCTTTTACTTGTTACTCAGGCAATAAAGGCGGTCGCTGTGGCCGCAGGTCGGGTTACCCAGCCAACTCTAAGGGTAGAAAGCCCGATTCGTCGAGCACGAAATCGTGTCGGGGCACCCCTCTTTCGGGGGGCCGAAAATCCACCGTGCTTCGCCCGAGATCCAAGCAAACGGGCGAGGGCTCACGTGTGGACGAGGATCCTCGCCTCCACCATGCCTTCGACGGCATCGGAGATGACCCCGGCGACGTCGACGCCGGCGGGCGGTTCAGGAAGCTGTCGCACTGCGATCTCCTGCAACTCCGCCAGCGTGAGACCATCGGCCGCGAGCCACAGGATCGGGCCGACGCCGGCGAGGACGACCATACTCCCCGACACCAGCACCATCAGGGAGTCGTCGACGATGAGCGCGTCGGCATAGGTCCCTCGCCAGTATGCGCCGGGGCGGTCGACGACTGTAGGATCCGACGATTTCTCGATGATCCCGGAGAAGCAATCGCAGTCGCGCTGGGACATCTTCGCGACATCCGTGAGCACCGGCGTATCTTCTTCGATCTCGCGGAGCACGTCATCGATGAGGGGAGGCAGCGTCGACGCCTCGGAGTAGACGACCCGACGGATCCCGCCGGTCGACACCACTGCCTCGACGAGTGCTCGCAGCGGGTGCTCCAGTGCGGAGAGGTGGCTCGTCTGAGGGACGAGTGCGGCGACCGCCTCGGTGATCGGCACAGGCTCCACGGATGGCCGCTCCACGTCGGGCCGACGGTCGAGCAGGACGATGGCGGCCAGGCGCAGGCCGTCGGCCGGCGCCTCGCGGAGACCCAGCTTCGACGCAGGCTCCGTGGTCTTCACACCGGGCCACGACCCGATCGAGAGGGGCTTGGGATAGGCGACCACCGAGCCATCGACCCGAACCGCGAGCGTTTCGTCGGTCACGTAGCCGTAGGAGCGGCCGAGCGCCTGGGCCGCAGTGGTCTTGCCTCGGCCTGAAGGCCCGACGAATCCGATCACCCGCCCGTCATCGAGGGCCACCGCGCTCGCATGAAGCATGAGCGCCTCGCCGCGGAGCCCGCCGATGGCACCGATCGTGACCTCGGACGTGATGCGCTGGGCGAGTGCCTCAGGCGAGGTCGCGCGGATCACGTGTGCGGCGCCGGATGCCGGGTGGTCACGCAGGCCGGCGCGGATCACGTGATCGGGCTCGCCAGGGCCGTCGTGGGCGAGGTCGACCCAGTGCGCCCTGATCGACGCCTGGTCGGCGCTGCTCAAGGAGTCATCGAGCTCGATGCGCACCGTGCTCGTCAGCGCACGCACGTCGAAAGCTGAAGGCATACCACGGAGCCTACCCGCTTCATGCGCAACGCCATCCGCTGGGCTCTGGACGGCTTCCTCTACTCTGGGAGTCCGACGACTACCGGAACCACCCGTTCGGCCGTCGAACAGGTCGGAGGTGAGCACCATCGGGCTCGGTTCGGCGCACCCCCGATTGACCATCGCGACGATGGCGACGGAGCATCCGATGGGTGCGCAGCTCTACCAGGAACAGGTCGCACGACGCGCCTCGGACGCGCTGCAGTCGGTCGACGATCGCATGTGGAAGGTCCGGCGACTCGTCGTGCGGTCACTGCGATCCAAGCTTGCCGGTGACCGGCGCCTTCCGGTGTCGCGAGTCGCTTCGGCATCCACCGCGATGCGTCGAAGCGCCGGGCGCCTCCTCTACGGCCGCGACCAGGTCGTGCACCGCATGAACCTCGAACTCCCTCCGGCACCCGGCGCCGACGTGATCACGATCCACGACGTCGTCGCCTGGCGGTTCCCCGATGAATCGGCGCCCGTTCCGGCAGCGATGGAAGAGGCACGACGGGCTGCCGCGGTGATCTGCGTCTCGGAGTTCAGCGCCCGCGAGGCAGTCGAACTGCTCGGCATCGCCGAACCGCACATCGTGCACAACGGCGTCGAAGAGCGATTCTTCGACGCCGAACCGCTGCGCGGCGACATCCGTCGGTCATTCGGCATTCCCGATGCGTATGTGCTGCATGCCGGCGGCGCGTCCCGTCGCAAGAATCTCGAGGCCCTGGCAGAGGCGTGGCCGTACGTGCTCCGAGAACGACCGGACCTCAGCCTCGTGCTCGCCGGGCCGCCTCACCGCCGTCGCAACGAGCTGTTCGAGGGGATGCCCGGGGTCGTGCTCGCCGGACGCCTGCCCGACGAGGTCATGCCCGGCCTCGTTGCAGGAGCAAGAGTCGTCGTGGTGCCGTCGCTCTACGAGGGCTTCGGTCTACCCGCCCTCGAGGCGATGGCGGCCAACGTCCCGGTCGTCGCCGCGGCCACGAGCTCGCTGCCCGAGGTGGTGGGTGACACCGGCATCCTCGTCGACCCGACCGGTTCCGGCATCGCGGGCGGCCTGCTCGACGCGACCCGCGGCGACGCGACCCGTGCGCTCGTCCGGGCGGCGCGTGAACGAGCTGCTCGCTTCACGTGGGAACGGTGCGCCGAGGAGCACGCCCGCGTGTGGGCGTCACTGGCCTGATCGCCGTCAGGCCCGCCGTCTCGCTCGGCGATCCAGCCCTCTGTCCCGGTCGGATGCCGCGGCGTAGAGCTCCTCGTACGCGTGCGCCACGCGCGTCCAAGTGAACTCGCCGACCCGCTCGCGACCCGCTGCGGCGAACTGCATCCGCAGGTTCTCGTCGGCGCTCATGCGCTCGATTGCCCGGCAGAGTGCAGCCGTGTCCTCAGGGTCGACGAGGACGGCATCGATGCCGTCGCGCATGAAGTCGGGAGCGCCGCCGCGGTTCGTCATCACGAGCGGTGCGCCGCTGCGCCATGCCTCGAGCGCGACGATCCCGAACGCCTCCACGCGGCTGGGCACCACCACGGCCAGCGCCCCCGACATCGCCTGCGCGACGGCCGCGGCGTCCAGCCGGCCGGCCAGTTCGATGCGATCGGTCAGCCCGAGCCGGGCGACCTGGATGCGCAGGCGGTCGCGCTCGGGTCCGTCGCCCGCGATGACCAGCCGGATGCTGCGATCGAGTTCTGCCCGCGCGAACGCGTCGATCAACAGGTCGAAGCCCTTCATGCGGCCCAGGCGGCCGACGCCGAGCAGATACCGTCCGCCGAGCCCTGACCCGGTGGTCGTTGCCGACGGAGCGGGCTCGACCCCGTTGGGCACGACGACCCCTCCGACCAGCCCGTGGTTGCGCCGCAGATCGTCGATGACGAACTGCGATGGCGCGGTCACGCGAGCGGCAGCGGTGAGTGCGCGTCGCAGCGCAGTCCGCAGCAACGCAGAGCGCGCGAACACTGCGTGATCGTCGGCGATGGTCTCGCCGTGCGAGGTGACGATGAGCGGGATACCGAAGCGCCGGTGCATCGCGAGCGCATAGGCGCCGTTCGGGCCGAAGCAGTGCACATGCACGAGGTCGGGGCGGAACCGGCGTCGCGCGTCCGCCCATCGACGCCACGCGGAGGGCAGCCGCAGCAGGAATCGCAGCGCGGCACCCACCGACGCGGCCGGGAGGGGCGTCGACAGGTAGCGCACGGTGACGCCGTCGACCTCTCGCACGCCCAGCGATTCTCCGCGATCGACCGTCCAGACCTCGACGTCGACGCCGTCGTCGCGCAGTCGACGGGCGACCTGGCGCACGTGCTCCTCGACCCCACCGACGTACGGGTCGTACGAGGAGCTGACGAGTGCGACGCGGGGTGGGCTGCCCGTCGCGGCCGCGGCGGCCGCTCGCTCATCCATGCGTCAGCTGCGACGACCGCCACGGCGCGGAGCACCGGCGGGGGCTTCGTCGACAAGGCCGTTGGAGTCGGCATCGTCGACGTGCGTCGCTGCGGCCGGCGTCAGGAGGTCGGCGGGGACGACCTCGTCGGACGCCGCCGTCGTGGTGTAGTCGCGTCGATACTCGTACGAGTACGCGGCGGAGTCGGCACCACGCAGCGGTGCCTTGTTCAGCACGATGCCGAGGGCCCGGCCCCGCGCCTTCCGCAGCGTGTCGAGGGCCTTGTCGAGCAGGTCGAACGTGGTCTTGCGGAGGGTGACGACGACGAGTGCGCCGTCGGCCTGGTGCGCGAGCACGGCTCCATCGGTCACGGGCAGGAGCGGCGGGGCGTCGATGATCACCGTCGCGTGCTTCGTCAGGTCGTCGATCAGCGTGTGCATCCGCTCCGAGCCGAGCACTTCGCTCGGATTCGGCGGCACGCTGCCGGCCGCGAGGACGAGGAGGTTGTTCGATTTCGGGGTGCGCTGCAGAACGTCGGCCAGCGCGGCACGCCCCGCGAGCACGTCACTGAGGCCCGCTCCACCGGGCAACCCCATGGTCGTCGCGACCATCGACCGGCGAAGGTCGCCGTCGACGAGGACCACCGTGGTGCCCGTCGCCGCGAGCGTGAGCGCGAGGTTGCACGCGACGGTCGACTTTCCATCACCTGGAAGCGGACTCGTGACCACGATCGTCTTCGGCGGGTGGTCGACGTCCATGAACTGGAGGTTCGTTCGAAGGGCCCGCAACGCCTCGGCGACGGCGAAGGTGCCGTTCTTGCCGGTGGACCCCGACGTCGAGGGGTCGACGAGCCTGGTCTCGTCGTCGAGGCCGGGGACGATCGGGATGGTTCCCACGACGGCGACGCCGGTGCGCTGCTCGACGTCCTCCGCAGCGCGGATGCGACGGTCGGAGACGGTTCGGATCATCGCGAACGCGATGCCGAAGCCGAGTCCGAGGATGCCACCGACCATCACCGCGGTCTGCACGTCGGGGAAGCTCGGCGATGAGGGCAGCGACGCCTCGTCGCCCGGGAGGATGGTGACGGGGGCGGAACCAGCGGTGCCGTCGCCCTCCATCTTGTCGACTTCGAGCTTCATCGCGTCGATCCATGCCTCTGCGAGCGCCCGGGCCTCCTGCGGGCTCGAGCCCTGCGCGCTGACCTTGATGAACGTCGTGTTATCGGGGTTCGACACCTCGATGCGCTGCACGAGCGCCTCAGGTGTGGTGCTGAGCCCGAGTTCCTCGATCGCGTGCTCTGCGACCGTGCGGAAGCCGGCGATCTCGAGGTAGGTGGGCACCTTCGACCTGGCCAGCGAATCGCCGAGCGTCGACGTGCCGAGGTCTTCGACCCCGGTCGACGAGACGTAGCCGCTCGCGCCCGCGACATAGACGGGAGTCTGCAGCAGCGTCCAGCCGTATCCGGCGCCTGCGCCGACCAGCGTCATCAGGAGGATGGCGATCCAGTGCCTGCGCAATCCGCGCAGGTAGTCGCGGAGCTCCATGCAACCTCCGTGCTGTCCAGGGCGTCACCGCGGCGCGGCAGACCCTTCCGTGAATTGGCTCCATGGTATGTCAACGGTCTTCCAAGTGCGCGCGCGCACCTATCGACGTTGACCGATGCTCGCGTCGGCTGGACCGAATCCCGCGAGGGGCTCCGGTGTGAGGAGCTCATCGTGCCCCTCCTTCGCTCTTCGCTCGTGATCCATCGCGCCGAGGCAGATGCCCGCCACCACGAATGGCACCGACACCTGCACGGCGACCCAGAACAGGTCGAACTGCGACTGCACGAAACGGCTGAGCAGCACGGCGACCGCGAGGGTGCCGAACCTCGGGTCGACACGCCAGAGCACGACGAACACCCCGAGCCACATCACCCCGAACCCGATGAGTCCGACGACACCCGCCGAGGCGAGCACCTCCAGCTCGGCCTGCGGCGGCTGGTACGGCAGTTCGCCGGGGTTGTACCAGTAGCGCAGTCCATGCCCGAAGATCGGCGACTCCCGCCAGAAGTGGTACACCTCGCGGAACCACTCGACTCGCTGGAAGACCGAGTTGTGACGGTTCTGGGACTCGACCTGTTCGATCACCATCGAGATCACGAGCCACGCCGCGGGGATGAGCAGCAGGAGCACCCATCGAGATCGTCCGGTGGTGCTCCGCCGCAGCACCGCGATGACGATGGCTGCCACAAGCCCGATGAGGGCCTGCCGGGACTGGGCCACCACGATGCCCGCCGCCATCAGCGCGAACGCGAACCGCGACCAGCCCTTCGTCCAGCCCACCCAGTCGGGGTTGAGATACGCGATGATCGCGCCGAACGCGAGCACCGTTCCGATGAAGTTCTTGTGCATCGGGAACGGCCAGCTCGGCGTCGCCGGACCGAAGTCACCGACCGCGTACTGGAATACGGCCTCCACGACGGTGAACGCCGCGAGCACGCATGCAGTGAACACGATGAGCGAGAGGGCGAGTCTCGCGTACCCCGCGGCCCCAAGTGCCCACCCGACGATGAGTGCGCCAGAGACGAGCAGCCACGCGTGGAACCACTCGATCGTGTTGAGTGCGTACGGGTTGACGATGACGGTGAACAGGGTCGCGAACTGGTACACGAGGTTGATCAGCAGCAACTGGCGCAGCGGCTTGCTGTAGGGCCGATGGCCGAGCAGCAGTGCCGTGCCGAACGCGGCGGCGAGCGCGGCGTCCGACACCGAGAGGTCGCCGCCGCCGAGGCCGATGCGCTGGGCGACGAGCAGGGCCGGCATCGCGAAGAGCGCGATGGCGAGCGGCTTCGACGTCGTGAGGGCGGCCGCGATGACCAACCCGCCGATGACGATCGCGAGTGTCGCGCCGCCGACGAAGCCGCGCTCGAGGACAAAGTACGTGGCGGCGACCGCTCCGAAAGCCGCGAGCACCCAGCGCCACGCGTTCGCCCACCAGTCGGCGATCCGCTCGCGCCACAGCTCTCGGCTCGTAGTCGACGAAGTCATGCCCGGTCCTTCGGTGTGATTCGGTAAAGTATCGCACCTCTGCTTTGCAGCTCATCTCCCCCGAGCGGCTCACGCGGCCCGGCGGGGACGCTGTCCATAAGCGGCACGAACCGCTCCTTCGCTCCTCGATGTCGTCGTCCATGAGGCGGCCAGCTTCGCCGGGCATCGCGCACATCGTGTGCTCGCCAGATGCGGCGGTGCGCTGGCGAGCACCGTCGGCGTGGAAGTCGGCGCGACAACCGGCCTCAAGGGACGAACGGTCGCGATCGGCAGGTACGCTGATCCGGTGCGCGCTCCCCTCTCGACTGTCGTCGTCATTGCGACGTTTCAGCGCCCCGAGTACGTGGAGGAATGCCTCGCCCACCTCGAGCGCCAGACCGTGTCACCCGACCGGATCGTGGTCGTCGACGCCTCCCCGAACGACCTGACGCACGAGGTAGTCACGCGGCATCCGGGGGTCGAGTATCGACGCAACCCGCTCGGCGTCGGTCACACGGCGACATCGCGGGCAATCGGCGTCGAGGGCGCCGAGGAACAGATCATCGCCTTCATCGACGATGACGCGTACGCCGACGCTGACTGGCTCGAACGACTGCTCGAGCCGTACGCCGATGCCGGCGTCGCGGCCGTCGGAGGTCGCGCGCGGAATGGTCAGCCAGACGAGGAGCACGACGGCATCGGCCAGATCGGACTCCTGCTGCCTGACGGCCGGCTCACCGGATATTTCGCGGCCGCGCCCGACCGGGCGGTCGAGGTCGACCACATGCTCGGCGCGAACATGTCGGTGCGAGCGAGCGTCGTGCGCGAGCTCGGCGGCATCCGCGACTTCTACCCGGGAACCTGCCTGCGCGAGGAGACGGACATCGCTCTACGCATGCGTCGCCGCGGCCTGCGGATCGTGTACACGCCGTTCGCCGTCGTCGAGCACGTCGGCGGGCGGTACGCGCGCGGACGCCGGTTCGACTCGCGATACCGATACTTCGGCGCGAGGAATCATGTCGTGCTGCTCGCGACCACCCTCGGTTGGCGCGATCCGCACGTGCGCACCTACGGTCGCACCGTACTCCGGATGACCCGCCGCGAGGTGATCGCGGGCTTGCGGGCGCTCAAGCAGCGCGATGGCGCGCGCGCGAAACTGCGAGGCCTCGGCGGCGCCGTGCAACGGGCCTCGCTCGACCTCGTCGGCACTGTCGCCGGGGTGGCGGCCGCCCTGCGAGCGACATCCGGCTCAAGACGACGTGGATCGCCCGCATGAGGCTCAACGCCTACGTGCTGGCCGGCGACCCCGCGTGGATCCCAGAGAGCATCGGCTCCTATTACGGGCTCGTCGATCGGATCGTCGTATCGTACGACCGGCAGGGGCGCTCGTGGTCGGGCGCCCCGCTTTCGGTCGAGGATTCCCTCGCACGCATCCGCGCAGCCGACCCCGACGGCAAGGTCGTGATGCTCCCGGGCGACTACGCCGACGCCGACCGGTTCACGATGCGGCTCGAGACCGAGCAGCGGCAGGCCTCGCTCGACGCCGCCTCCGAGGGCGCCGACTGGGTCATCCAGCTCGATACCGACGAGATCGTGCCGACTCCTTCGGTCTTCGCGAACCTCATCGCGCGTGCCCACGATCGCGCAGCGGAGGCGCTGCATTACCCTGCGCGCGTGCTCTACAACCGCACGGCCGACGGCGTCTTCCTCGAGCAGTGCCGCCGACTCTGGGGATGGCAGGCCGCGTACCCCGGACCGGTCGCGGTACGCGCAGGAACCACGCTTTCATTCGCTCGTCAGGCGGCGACGGCTCCGCTCTACCGCGTCGATCTGGCCCCGTGGAACACCGATCCCGCGCACCCGCGTTGGGCACGTGTCCACGCCGTCGTGCAACCGCGCGATGCGGTGCTGCACATGAGCTGGGTGCGCACCGAGGCGCAGATGGCCGAGAAAGCGATCGTGTCGGGGCACGCGAGCTCACGTGACTGGACGCGCGAGCTGCGCACGTGGCGCAGGCGGGCGAGGCATCCGCTACGCACTACGCTCGCTGCTCCGTTCACGCGCGATCCCGTGCAGCGCTTCCGGATGACGCGACTGCCGGAGTATGCGGACGTCGAGCCGTGAACGAGCGGCGATGAACCGTATCGCCCGACTCGCCAGCCGCGCCGGTCGTCGCACGATGCAGGCGGGAGAGCGCATCGCCGGTTCGACGCTCGACCTGATGCGACGTGGCGAGCGCACCGTGATCACGACTCCGTCGACAGGGTTGCGGCTCGGCAACCTGCTCTATGTGTGGCTTCAGGCCCATCGACGTACCCGGGCGGGCGCACCGACGCTCGCCCGCGAAGCCAGAGCGATGGCGCCCTGGCTCACCGCATTCCCCGAACTCTCAGCGCTCACGATCGCGCCCGGCGGTGTGCGGTTCAGTGATCGAAGAACGTGGGACGACGCCTGGCTCTATCAGCGCTTCGGAGTCGACTTCACCGCCGATGACCTGGCGGCGTTCGTGCGCGAGACACTCGCGTCGCACGTCGTCCCCGACCGCACCGAGACGCTCGTCATCAACGTGCGCCGTGGCGACTACTACGCGGAGTTCGCCAGCAAGTACGCGTTCGACCAAGCGGGGTATCTCGCCGCAACGCTCGACCGGCTGGCGCCCGCCGAGCGCGCCCTCGTCGTCTCGGACGACGCCGACTGGTGTCGCACGAACCTCGACTCCGTCATCCGCATGAGGGCAGACGAGGTGGAGTACGCGCGGCCCGACCCGCTCGCGAACTTCCTCGCCGTTGCCGGTGCCGCTCGCATCATCGGAACGAACTCGACGTTCACGTACTGGGCGGCGTACGTGGCCGGCGTCATCCACGCCAACGCGGAGGTCGTCATGCCGAGGTTCCACGCGCGGATGGCGCATGGCACGGACGCACACCAGCTCGACCCGCGCTGGACGATAATCGACGGCTTCCATTGAGCGGCGGGCGCCGCGTCAGTTGAGCTCGCCGAGCTGCACCAAGCGTGCGAAGTCGGGATTGGTCGCGCGGACGTGTTCGAACGTGCCGACCTCCTCGATGCGGCCGTTCTTCAGGAAGACGAGGGTGTCGGCGTTGCGCACGGTCGACAGCCGGTGCGCGACGATGAGGATCGTGATGCTGCCTTGGAGGGACCGCAGAGTGGTTGCGATCTCGTGCTCGGTCGCATTGTCGAGCGCCGAGGTCGCCTCGTCGAGCACGAGGATCCGCGGCTGTCGGTAGAGTGCGCGGGCCAGCCCGATCCGCTGCCGCTGGCCGCCGGACAGCCGCACTCCACGCTCGCCGACCTCAGTCTGCAGGCCGTGTGGCAGATCGGCGACGACAGCGTCGAGCTGCGCGGTCGTGATCACCTCGGTGACTCGGGCGAGGTCGATATCGGACGCGGGTACGCCGAACGCGATGTTCGCCGCGAGCGTGTCGTTGAGCAGGAAGACGTCTTGCGGCACGACGCCGAGTTCGGCGAACCACGACGGGAGGTCGTCGTGGATCGATCGGCCGCCACACTCGATCGTGCCCGACGTCGGCTCGAGCAGCCCGAGCACGAGGTCGAGCAGCGTGCTCTTGCCCGCGCCACTCGAACCGACGAACGCCGTCGTGCGGTTCTCGGCGATGTCGAGCGAGATCTCGTCGAGCACGGGCCGCTCGGCGTCGGGGTAACGGAACTCGATGTCCTGCAGTGCGATGTCGCCCCCGAAGCGGACGGCGGCCCGCGGTGTTTCGTCGTGCATCCCGCCGTCACGCAGCTCGTCGGCGATGCGCGTCACGATGTCCAGCCCGACGCGTCCGGTACGGATGGTGGCGAGGCTGGAGGCGACGCGGTTCATCGTCGGCAGCGCGCGGACCGACGCCGCCCCGAACACAGCGAGTATCGTGAGCGTCTCGGCTGGCGACGTCGTGGCCGTCAGCACAGCGGAGATGCCGATGATCGCGAGCACGAAGCCGATCTCGAGAAGGTAGCGCGGAGCGTCGGAGATGATCGCCAGCTGGCGCCCCGCGTGGGCGGTCCGGAGCTTCGCCTGTCGGTAGCCGTCTGCGAACGCGTTCGCGCTCGACGTGAGCCGCGCCTCGCGGAATCCGTCGAGCGCCGGGAGAAGGTACTGCCACGACTGCAGCGCGGATGCGGAGACCTCCTCGCCGATGCGCGACTGCCGATTCCGCAGCATCCGCTGGACGCCGAAGACCAGAACGCCGAAGATCACCGCCGTGACGAGCATCACGGTCGGAGAGACGACGGCGATGACGACGGCGAGCGCGACGAGCACGAGACCGTCGGTGAACAGCGCGGTCACGGCGAGCAGGACACTCGTCGACTGCGCGGTGCTGTCGCTCACGCTGCGGTAGATCTCGCTCGTGCGACGCGACCGGTGGTCGGCGTACGGGGCGAGGATGTACATGCGCATCAGCTGGGATGACGCGAGCGCCGAGATGCGCGTGGTCCGTCCGAGGATCCACCACCGGAACAGCAGCGCGAGCACGCTCTTCAGGATGAACAGCGCCGCGACGATGCCCGCGACGATGGGGATGAGGGTCTGCGGCGACGAAGTTCCGAGGAAGGCCGAGACATCCGCGAGGATGCCGGAATCGGCCGATCCGGTTGTGATGAGTTGCATCAGCGGCGCCATCGCGGCGACGCCGAGCGTGTCGAGCAACGCGAGCGCGATCGAGCCGATGACGACGCCGAGGATCCAGCTGCGTGGATTCGCCCCAGCGAGCCCGAGCAGCTGTCCGAGCTGCTGTCGCAGGTTCACCTTGTCGGCTTCGCGTGCCATCATCCTCCGTAGGGGCCGAATCGTAGTATCGCAGGCGGATCTGCAGGTCAGAGACTCCCGTCGACTTCGACGCGATACGTGGGGCGACCATCGTCGGGTTCGACGGTGGGCGATCCGAGGACGATGGTCATGTGGTCCCGTATCTCGAGTGGGTGGAGGGCCGCGGGTGGAGCGAACCTAGGCGGTCGCCGTTACTCGAGCAGCCCCCGGGCCACCAGATCGGCCACGAACGCGTCGACGTGCGCGCGGATCTCGTCGGTCGGGGCATCCGTCGCGGCGGCCACCCGTTCGACGATGGTCTCGCGATCGCCGGCGCAGGCCTCGTCCCAGATGAGCGCGGCGATCCCCTCGAGCACGATGATCGGCCCGCCCGGCAGTGATGCCGCGTACACGGTGCCGTCGACGTCGAGCGTCGCTGTCCCGGGCGCCCGACGCAGCCGCGTCATCGGCTCGCTCCGACGCGACGGAGACCCTGCCAGGCCTCTCGAACGGCACGGGCCGGGCGCCGGAAGAACTCGGCGACGATCTCCGCGCGCGAGGGCCGCCGGCCGAGGCGATGCGCGAGGTGATCGACGTTCACGAGCGGAGCGCGCGCGACGACGCGAATCGCGACGCCGAGACTCGGTGCGGCGCGCACTCGCGCCCACCACTCCGCGGAACGCGAGCCGCCTTGGGAAACGATTCGCCAGAGACCGTAGTCCCGTTCGCGGCGGTAGTGCTCGAGCGCGCCGGTCGCAGCGGCGAACGCCACCGGCGCGTCGAGATCGGCGACCAGCGCCTCCATCTCAGCGCGTCGCTCCAGGGGCGCTTCGTGCCAGGCGATGCGCACATCGGGCTTCGAGCGCACCGACGAGCGGGCCGCGTTGAGCACGAGCAGCACACCTTGCGCGGTCAGGCTCGGCACCTGACATCCCGTTTCTGCGATCTCGATCTCGCGTCGGTCGGCCCAGAGCCGCTCGAACGCACGGTCCGGTGCGATTCGGATGCCGGGGAAGAACCGGTGGACGTCGACGTATC
The DNA here is from genome assembly GCF_021044935.1 of Agromyces cavernae. GTDB lineage: Bacteria > Actinomycetota > Actinomycetes > Actinomycetales > Microbacteriaceae > Agromyces > Agromyces cavernae. The sequence goes on along the minus strand of NZ_JAJNMP010000001.1, from coordinate 397,766 downwards.
CCCACACGTCGTGAAGGTACGTCTGCGCATGACCGAACGGCGAGCCGTTCTCGAAGCTGCTGTAGAGGCGCCATCCGTGCTGCCGCATCGCCCGGTCGAGCACTGCCACGTGGGCCGGCCGCACGAGCACGTCGACGTCGCTGCCCGCATACCCGCCCGGGCGGAGCAACGGGTCGACGGCGGAACCTTTGATGTGGAGCAGGTCGACGCCGATCTCGCGGGCGAGATGCTGCACGGCGGCATGGCCGAACCGAAGGCGCACCGCAAGCGGCACGCTGACCTCTGATTCGCTCACGCCCGCCTCACCACCCCGTCGATCACTCTAGTGATGTCGAGACGCACTCGACCCCACCAGTGTCGCGCCTGACGGTCCACGCAGGCGGAGGGCACGACCGACACCTGCCCTCCGATTTGGGGCGTTCATTGCGAGCCCGCCTGACCTAGGGTTGGTCCCTGTGACCAGCACGGAGCGGCCGACGCAGCGGATCCAGTCCGTCGACGGACTTCGCGCGGTCGCGTTCCTCGCCGTGTTCGCGTTCCACACCTGGGAGTTCGCGGGCCGACCCGAGATTCCCGTACTGTCGTCGGTCGTCAGCCAGAACATCCGCCCCGACTTCTTCGTGGTGCTGACCGGTTTCGTGCTGTTCCTGCCGTTCGCCCGACGCCCGGAACGGATGGACGAGTTCCGAACTCGCGCATACGTGTGGCGACGCATGCGCCGCATCGTGATCCCGTACTACGTCGCCCTGGCGTACGCCGTGCTCCTACCGCAGCTCCTCGTGGTGATCATGAGACTGTTCGGGCGTGAGGCGTCATGGCAGCCCATGCCGAGCCTGGGTGACTGGCTGAGCCACCTGACCTTCTCGCACCTGTTCTTCGCCGAGCACTGGAGCTCGATGAACGGCAGCCTGTGGACCATGTCCCTCGAGATGCAGCTCTACCTGCTGTTCCCGCTGCTCCTGATCGCCGCGAACCGCTGGGGGGCGAGGGCGTTGATCATCGCGATCGTCGTCTCCGTGGTCTTCCGCATCGCCGTCGCCCTGTTCGTGCCGGGCGAAGCGTTCCCCGACCAGTTCCTGTGGAGCGCATCGGGGCTCGGTCGTCTGATGGAGTTCGCCGCGGGCATGCTGGCCGCGATCGTAGCCTTCAAGGTCGTCGAGCGCATCCGCCGGCCCCACATCTTCCTGCTCTTGGCGGTGATGGTCGTGTCGTACCTCGTCGCAACCGCTCCGCTGTTCCGCGGTACGGTCCTGCCGATCCGGGAACTCGGCCTGAGCGCGCTGTTCGGGAGTCTCATCGTCCTCGTGCTGTCGGTCCCCGCGATCGGGCGAATGTTCGCATGGAAGCCGCTGGTGTTCATCGGCTATCGCTCGTACAGCTTGTTCCTCATCCACCAGCCGACCGCGTGGTACGTCTCGGAGTTCCTGCAGAAGTTCCTCGACGTGCCCGAAGGTCCGCTGCTGCTGCTCCTGCTCTGGACGGTCGGGTTCGGCGTGGTGTTCGCCGTGGGGCAACTGTTGTTCGTCGCCGTCGAACGTCCGTGCATCGACTGGGCGAAGCGCGCTCGCAAGCCGGCTCCTGCTCAAGCCTGAGCGGGCGCTTACGCCCGCTGCACCATTTCGTCCATCACGTGGCTTAGGCGGGGGCATCGCCTCGAGCTCGGCAGGAAGTTGTCGAGGGCGAGGACGACCTCAGGGGCACCCTGCATCCCCTTGCGGTCGCACGCAGCGAGGCACTGAGATTCAGTTGAGTTGACTCAGCATCGGCCGTACCGCGGTATCAGAAGGCCCTATCCTCGGGCATCGGGGACTGCGGCATCGTACGCATTCGCGGAGACAGCGTCATCCTCCAGAAACCGAAAGCTCGAGGGACTCTGCGGGACCTGGCACACCGGGTCTTACTCCGAGTAGGGCGCCCGGATGTCAACGCGGACGCCACACGCGCCGCCAGACGTTTCGAAGGACGTAGTCGGGCCAGAGGGCGAACGCCCAGAACAGATGAGAGGGGCTCCGCGTGACGCGGAACGCGTCGAATGCCTGGGAGCCATAGATCTGCCCGACTCGACGAATACCGGGCAGCGCATCCGCTCCTCGGTGTTGCCAGAGCACGTTCATCGCTCCGCGCCACATGCGGAGATAATCCCTGCTCGCGTTTCGGTCGTGGAGTCTGTAACCGACGAACACGCCGGGAGCGTGCTCCAGCTCGCTACGACGAGCGATTTCCAACCATGTACCCCACTCTTCGCTGTGGGTCAAAGATTCATCGAAACATCCCGCTTCGAGAAGACTCGAGCGGCGAGCGATCGCGCCGGACGTGTGGATGCTGTTCCCGCGCAACAGTTGGCGGTAATTCCCACCATGCCCGCCCCACCCGTCGCGCTTGCCGGTGGCCTCGATCACGTCGAAATCACAGGAGCATAGCCCGACCCCGGGACGCATCAAGGTGGCTTGGGCAGCCAGTTTCCCGGGGTACCAGACGTCGTCGGCGTCGAGGAAGGCGATCAGCTCGCCGCGCGCCTCCCGGATACCGCGGTTGCGGGCAGCGCTCGCCCCGGCGTTGTCCTGCCGGACCACGCGCACGAGCGGATGATTTGGAATGGCGAATGGCTCGGTCGAGCCGTCGTCCACCACAAGCACCTCGAGCGGCGCCGGGACCTGAGACACCGCTGATTCAACCGCCTCGGCCAAGAACGGGCCTGGGTTGTACGCGGGAATCACCACCGACACGGTCTGCATGAGCGGGAGCCTACCCGTCGTCGGGAGTCGCTCGATCCCGGGCGCAGCGCAGGGTGCTACAGGTTCGCCCTGAGATACGAGAGACCCCGAACGCGCTCAGTGTCGAGCACGCGGTTCACCCTTGTCCAGTCGGGGGCGAAGACCCGTTCGTCGATCAGCGGCGAGTCCGCGCCGACCCGATGGTGCTCGAGCCCGAAGACCTCGAGGAGCGAGTCGAAGCGGGTCGCGCCGCGTTCCGCATTGGCATACACCACGAATGGGCGGTTGAACAGGATCGAGTACGCACAGCCGTGGAAGGAGTCCGTCACGACGAAGCCGGCTGAAGCGACGGAGGCCAGCCAGTACGCGATCGACGGCCTCACGAATTCGGCCGGGTTCGACACGTACGCAAGATACGACGGCGGCCAAGGCGCGAGGAGTTCGAGCGAAGGGAGTCCGAGTCGCTCCCCGAGCACCCTTTCAACGCGACTGACGTCGTCATTCGCGTCGAGTCGATAAATCAACAGTCGACCGGCGGCGGGAGTCGCGTCAACGGCCGTGCGCGACACGAGCTCCCGATAGTGCTCTGCGGACAGCAGCATCGTTGGATCGAGGTGGCGCTCTGCGCGCACGCCGAACTCGTCGTGGCAGATGCGAACTCCTGACTCCTCGCGCACCGAGACCGCGTCGAAACGCCGAATCAATGCGGCGGCGCGGGAGCGATCGTCGTCGCTGTATTCGGCGATGTCATCGACGCCGAACGATGCCGCGAACGAAATCCGACGCGGCCGATCTCCCTCGATGGGCTCGAGTACATCGAGGAACTGCGCCGGGATGTCCGCATAGGCAGCGCGCCACACCTGATCGCTTCCGACCACGAAGGTGCGGAACCGCCTCGCCAGCCGCGCCCTGCCACGGCGAGTCCCCGCGGCCTCCATGAATGAACCGGTCTTCATGTTCCGTGCAACGAATACGCGCAGTGGCGCGGTGACGAGCCTCCAGCTCCGCCAGTCCCAGTCGGCTCGGGCCGGCATCGACAGCCGAACCCATCGGTATGGATGCCGCAGCAAACGCCACCGGAGACGCTTCAGCATCGGCTTCGGCCTCGAGGTGTCGGTGACCGGACGGAACCCGAGATCGCGCACGATGCGCTGCAATGCATATGCCTGCAGGACGCCACCGTAATTCGCGTTGAGCGGCAACGTCGTGATCAGTACATTGCGAGACACTGGATCACCGTATCTCGGTATGCTCTCGTTCGTTGCCCGAGGGTATTCGGGAGATCCCAGCCGCTGGTACCGCGGGCAGCAACGGCTCGAACGGGGCCTGCTGTGAACCTCGGACTGAAGTGGGGCCACCATGTATGCGGATGAACCTCTGGTTGTGGAACTGGCCGCGTTGCTCAAGGCACATGGTGTCAAGGACATCGTCATCTCCCCGGGCAGCCGGCACTACGCCTTCACGCGGACGTTCGAAAACGACCAGTACTTCAGGCTCCATTCGGTGGTCGATGAGCGGTCGGCGGCGTTCTTCGCTCTGGGTCTCACTCAGGCGACCGGCGAGCCGACCGCCACGATCTGCACGTCAGGCACCGCCGCGCTCAATTACGGATCGGCCATCGCTGAGGCATCCGCCCAGAAACTGCCCCTGATTGCGATCACGACGGACAGGCTTCCTGATTTCCTCGGCCAGATGGAAGACCAGATGATCGATCAGCGCGAACTGTTCGACGGGTTCGTTCGCTACACGGGAAATCTCCGCCCGATCTCGAACGACCGCGACCGCTGGTATTGCAATCGGGTGATCAACGAAGGCCTCGTCGCCGCTCGCGAGGGCGGCCCGGTCCACCTCAACGTGCCGATCGAGAGCCACAGCGGCGTGGAGTTCACCGTGGCGCAGCTCCCCGACGTGCGCGTGATCGCGCGGCATCGAATCGAGTCCGAGGAACCCGACTGGGCCGAGCTCGCCAAACGCCTAGAACACAAACGGGTCCTCGTCGTCTGGGGTCAAGGAGCGCGTCCCAGCGACCACACCATCGCGAGACTCTCGGCCTTCACGGAATCCTTCGACGCGGTCGTCATCTCCGACCACCTCGCCAACCTGCACATCGACCGGCGCATCGACAATCCCCTGGCATTTCTGCGCATACCCGCGGCGAAGCACCCTGAACTCAAGCCCGAGATCGTGATCTCGTTCGGAGGCAACATCGTGTTCAAGGACGAGCTGAAGGGCTACTTGCACGCGTCGGATCACGAACACTGGCGTGTCGACCCCGATGGTGCGATCGCAGATCCTTTCCGAACACTCACCGACGTCTTCCAATCGGGTCCCCAGGTCTTCCTCGAACGCATTGTCGCAGCACGTGATGCTTCAGCCGATCCGTCGTACCGGCGTCGCATGCTCGAGGTCGCCAACTCGATCCCGGCGCCGTCGATGGAGCACGGCGAATTGGCGGTGATCGGTGCTCTCATGCGGGCACTTCCGCACGACAGTTCTCTTCATATCGCGAACAGCGCTCCGATCCGGATGGCCCAGCTCCACAGGATCGATCCATCGATCGACGTCTTATGCAACCGAGGTGTGAACGGCATCGATGGTTGCCTGTCGACTGCGATCGGCTACGCTGCGGCGACCGCGAAGCCGACGTTCGTGATCATCGGGGATCTCACCTTCTTCTACGACATGAACTCGCTATGGATCCGCGACCTGCCCGACAACCTGCGCATCCTCCTGCTCAACAACGGGGGTGGGGCGGTCATGCACGTGCCGTTGCCCGAGAGCTACTCGGCAACGGTTGCGGGCCGCCATGTCAGCGCGGAGCACGCCATGAGCGCCCGCGGTTGGGTGGAGTCGCTCGGGATCGACTATTCAGCGGCTCACACTCCCGACGCGACGGCCGCCGGGATCAGTTGGCTCACGGACCTGAACGAGCACGGTTCGCGCGTCCTCGAGGTGTTCTCGAACAAGGTCGCGGACATCGCTCAACTGCGCGCCTACCATTCGACCTTGGCGGGGGGCGGAGTCAGGCCAGGCGCCTACATCCGGATCCGACGCCTCGGCGGCAGGGTCCTGCGGCGGCTTGGATTGCGGTAGGACTGGGCTGGGTCTTCTGGCGTCGATGACAGGGGGGAACATGGGCAAGCTGAGAGCACTGACATCTCGGGTCCTGACGAGGCTCGGCAGAATGCCTTCGAGGGTCGAGATGGCCCGCCCCTATGTGGTCAGCGTCGATTCGCCTGCAGAGTTGGATGGTCTCGTAGCGGTCGTCACGGGCGGAAGCGGAGCCATCGGCCGGGCGATTTCGCTCCGGCTCGCCCTGAGTGGAGCCGAGGTGTACGTGCTCGGACGCTCGACCACGAAGCTGGACGCGGTCGTAAGTGAGATCCGTGAACACGGAGGCTCGGCGCATATCGCGCAAGTGGAACTCGAGGAAGAGACGGCCGTGACGAGGTTCTTCGCTTCCCTCCCGACCGTCGACATTCTCGTGAACTGCGCAGGTGGAAGTGCACGAGGTGAGCACGCACCCGTGTGGGATCAATCCCCCGAGGTCATCGACCGCATCCTCGCCATCAACCTGCGGGCCGCCATCTCCTGCGTCCGCGCGGTCACCCCGAAGATGATCGCTCAGCAGTCCGGTCGCATCATCAGCGTCGGATCCGTCATCGGAGGCAGGGGTAAGGCGCGCTTCGCGGACTACGCGGCAGCGAAGGCAGGCCTGTCCGGGTACCTGAAGTCCGCGGCCATCGAGCTCGGCCCATTCGGCATAACGGTCAACGTCGTTTCCCCGGGCATCGTTCCGAGGGGTCAGCCGACACAGGCCGAGTTGGAACGCCTGAAGCGGACCAACGTCCTCGGGGATATCGGTCACGAGGAAGACGTCGCCGAGGCCGTTGGCTTCCTGGCGAGTCCGCGTGCCCGGTTCATCACTGGACAAGAACTCGCAGTTGATGGCGGCCGGTCACTCGGTCTGCGCGGCGACGACTAAGACTCCGCCCCGGGGTTCGTCGGCCGCATGCCCGAATCGCAGGCGCACCGAAAGCGGCACGCTGACCTGGGATTCGCTCACGCCCGCTGCACCACCTCTTCCAACACCTTACCGAGGCGGGCGAGGTGTGCGTCACGACTGAATCTGCGACCCCATTCCCGGCAGGCCTCAGGGTCGAGTGCTTGCGCCTGGAGGATCGCCGTCGCAAGGGCTTCGGGTGTCGCGGATGCCGCGTGGTAGCCGTTGACCCCCGGGCGCACGGTCTCGAGGTACCCGCCCGATGCGATCGTGGCGGCCGGGGTTCCCTCGAGCGACGCCTCGACGATGGTCAGCCCGAAGTCCTCGCGGCCCGCGCCGATGATGACGGCGGCGCGGCGGTACACCCAGCACAGCTCGGCATCGGTCACGCGGCCGAGCCCGTGCACGCCGTTCTCGGGGTCGTCGAGGGCGGCGGACCCGTGGCCGACGATGACGATGGGCACCTGGGCCAGCTTCGCCGCGGCGACGGCGAGGGACAGGTTCTTGTACCCACGATCGCGCGAGACCACGACGACGAAGTCGTCGGGCAGCTGTCGGTTCGGCGGGTGCGCCTCACGGGCGACGGGTTCCACGGGCGGGTTCACGACGACGGAGTCGAGGCCGTAGGCGGATCGCATCCGGTCACGGGTGACGATCGAGTTCGAGACGACCCCGCTGGCGCGACGCATGGCGTCGCGGTCGCCGTGGCGCAGCAGCGGCGCGCTCATCCAGAGACCTGCCCGTCGCAGGGGGCCCAGCTGCAGCCGGTAGTCCTCGGCGGCGTAGAGCCAGCGAGCGGGGCTGTGCGCGTAGACCACGTGCGGCATCTCGAACTGGAATCGATGCGCCCAACCGCTGCTCGAGACGAGCGCGATGTCACCGCCCGACACGCGAGTGCGCGCGGCGATGGAGGGAAGCATCGGCAGCATCCATTCGACGCGATGCGCGAGCGCATGCGGGATGCTCGCCTGCACGTCGAGCTGGCGGAATCCGTCGAACGTCGAGTCGGGCCGATATGCGAGCGTGACGACGGGGCGGGATCCGAACCCGGCCGCCCATTCGGCGACGACCCGCTCGGCACCGCCGAGCTGCAGGAGGTAGTCGTGGGCGAGGATGATCTCGGGCACCGGCACCCCATTCCTGCGGAGTCTCGAGGCGACACGGGAGAGGAGTCGCTTGTGGCATGGTACGCCAGGCCGATCGCCGCGCGGGGAACCGGCTCATCCCTCGGCCCGCGATCTCGCGGGTCTCTGCTCCGGGTGTCCCCTGAACTGGGTGGGCGCCCGATGGTAACATGAGGAATCCTCACCCCATGTTTGGGGTATAGGAGCCAGAAGGTCCGAAGCGTAGGTTTTCACCCAACGAGGATCGGACCGGGTTACCCGACGTCGGCGGAGAGTCGACGGGCCCGGTCGTCGTAAGCGATCGCGCCCCGACTTTTCGCGCGTTCGAGTAAGGCGCAGGGACTCGTGAAACGTACCAGGATCCGCAGGGCAGGCGATGGGCATCCGGTGCGCACGCGCGTGGTCGTCGCCGCCGCCGTCGCCGCGGCCGCCATGACGATCACGGGGACCCTCGCCGGCTGCATCGCGTCCGAGAATCCGACGGATGCGGCATCCGTGCCGACCCCATCCGAAACGCCCCGCACGACCGAGGTCCCCGCGCCCGGAGGCACCACGATCGATGACGTCATCGAGACGGCCCCTCCGGGACCGGTGAAAGACGCAGACCTCGACGACGTCGTGACCCTCGACACCGGGATGCGCATCTCGGTCACGGAGATCACGAGCATCACGGTCGAGGCCGAGACGCCGGGCGAGGTCGCCGGCCCCGCGGTCGCGGCCACGATCGGGTTCGAGAACGAATCGGGCGGCCCGCTCGACGTCGACGGGGCGACCGTATCCCTGCTCGACGCGGATGGAAACCTCGCGGTACCGACGACCTCGGCCCCGGCGGCACCGGTGATGGGCGCCATCGACGACGGTGAGAGCGCCGAAGGCACGTACGTGTTCCGGATCCCCGAGGACACCCGGCACGAGATCACGTTGACGGTCGACTATGCGGCAGGCGCGCCGGTCGTCGTCTTCCACGGATCCATTCCGTGAGAACGAACGCCTGTTGTGCAGGCACGAATGAGGAGAGGCATCATGAAGCTCGAGTCCACCAGGGGGCGGAGGGGTGTCGCCATGCTCGCGGCGGCCGCCGTCGTGGCCGCTGGAATGGTGTTGGGAGGCGCCGCCCCCGCGACGGCCGCGATCGATCCCGACGGCCCCGCCCCGATCGAGCAGCGGAACAGCTCGACCGTGACGGCTGATCCGCTGCCCACGGTGCAGATCGATTCCGGCATCGTGTGGACGCAGGAGGTCGTCGGGAACACCGTGTACGCCGGTGGCAGCTTCACGAACGCCCGGCCCGCGGGAGCCGCGCCGGGAACCAGCCTCATCCCTCGCAGCAACATCCTGGCCTACAACCTCACGACGGGCGTGATCACGTCGTTCGCCCCGCAGATCAACGGCCAGGTGAAGGTCATCAAGGCGTCGCCCGACGGCACGCGCATCTACGTCGGCGGCAGCTTCAACAACGTCAGCGGCCAGACCCGGTGGAACATCGCCGCGTTCGACGTCGCGACCGGGGCGCTGCTGTCGACGTGGCGGCCCGCCGTCGGCGGTTCGTACGTCAACGCGATCGAGGTCACCAGCTCCGCCGTCTACGTCGGCGGCCTCGTCAGCGCCGGCGCGGGCGTCGCCCGCAAGAACCTCATGGCCTTCAGCGTGAGCAATGGTGCACTGCTCGGCTGGGCGCCGACGGCCGACCTGCAGGTCGACAGCATGGTGCTCACGCCCGCGAACAACAAGCTCATCGTCGCCGGTCGCTTCGGCATGATGAACGGTGTCAGCCAGCGAGGACTCGCGGCGCTCGACCTCAGTTCCGGCGCCATCCTGCCGTGGACCGTCACGTCGGTGGTCCTGAACGGCGTCCCCGCCGGCACCACCAGCGCGGGCAAGGCGGGCATCTGGGAGCTCGAGGCCGACGCGAACGCCATCTACGGCACCGGCTGGGTGTATGCGAACAAGACCATCGGCAACCTCGAGGGCCTGTTCGCTGCCGAGCCGGGCAGCGGCGCCGTCCGGTGGATCGCCGACTGCCACGGCGACCACTACGGCGTGTACTCCGACGGCACGAACGTCTACTCGACCGGTCATGAGCACTCGTGCGAGACCATGAACGGCATGCCCCAGCTCAACCCGGCTCCGGGCAACATGCGCAATGCGACGGTCTACACCGCGGCGCCGAAGGGAACCCTCCTGCGCGCGGCCAGCGTCAACGCCACATACGCCGATTGGAGCGGCTGGCCGGCACCCGCGGTCGTGAACTGGTATCCCGACTGGATCACGGGTGGCGTCAACGGAGGCCAGGCCGGCTGGACCGCCACGGGCGCAGGCGACTACCTGCTCATCGGCGGGGAGCAGGCCTTCGTCAACGGCCAGCGGTCGCAGGGGATCACACGGTTCTCGCGAAACCCGTCGACCGGGGAGAACTCCGGTCCGAGGCTCTCGGATACGGACTGGGTGCCGGTCGCGTCATCGACCACCGCCGGCAAGGTGCGGGTGTCGATTCCGGCCAACTGGGATCGCGACGACCTGAACCTCACTTACCGGCTGATCCGGAACGGCGGCGGACAGCCGGTCGCCTCGAGGTCCGTGCAGTCGACGTACTGGAGTCAGCCGCAGGTCGTGCTGACCGACACCGTTGCGGCCGGCTCGACACCGAACTACCGCATCGTCGCGGTGGACGGCGACGGGAACACCGCGAACAGCGCGACCGTCTCGACGACGGTGTCGGGCACGGCCGGTTCGGCCTACGCCGAGACGGTGATGGATGACGGCGCGTCGCTGTACTGGCGACTCGGCGGCACTGCCGCACAGGGCGGGAACGACCTCGTCGGGAACAACGACGGCGTCGTGCGGTCGGGTGTGACCTCGGTGTCGAGCGGCGCGCTGGCGTCGGAGCCCGGACCGGCGTACTCCTTCAATGGGTCGTCGACGAGCGGGTTCGTCAACTCCACGAGCCAGGCCGCTGTGCGCCAGCAGTACTCGCTGGAGCTCTGGTTCAAGACCACGACGTCGAACGGTGGGAAGCTGGTCGGCTACGGCTCCTCCGCGTCGGGCACCTCCTCGAGCTACGACCGCCACGTGTACATGCACAACGACGGAAAGCTGAGCTTCGGCAACTTCCCGGGCATCGCCGCGACAGTCAGCAGTCCGGCCTCGTACCGCGACGGTGCATGGCACCACATGGTGGCGTCCCAGGGCTGGGACGGGATGAAGCTGTACGTCGACGGCGAGCTCGTCGGCTCCCGCGGCGAGGTCACCGCGCAGACCTACAGCGGCTATTGGCGGATCGGCGGCGACAACCTCTCGAGCTGGCCGAACCGTCCGACGAGCAACTTCTTGAACGGCCAGCTGGACGAGTTCGCGGTCTACAACCGCGTGCTGACCGCGCAGGAGGTGTCGGAGCACTACCTGATGGGCACGGGCGTCGCCGCACCGACCGCGGCGTTCACGTTCACGACCGACGACCTCGGCGTCTCGGTGAACGGCTCGAGCTCCTCGGCGCCGCCCGGTCGCACGATCACGTCGTACAGCTGGAACTGGGGAGACGGCACGCCGGCCGGCAGCGGCGCCACCGCGACGCACCAGTACGCGAACGGCGGCACCTTCACGGTCACGCTGACGGTCACCGACAGCATGGGCCTGACGGCGAGCACCTCGAAGCAGGTGACGGTGACGCCGCCGCACGCGAACCCGACGGCGGCCTTCACCACGCAGGTCGACGGGTTGTCGGTGGCCTTCGACGGCACCGGGTCGACCGCGGCGGATGGCGCGACCATCACGTCGTACGACTGGGACTTCGGTGACAACGGGTCGTCGACGGCGTCGCAGCCCACGCACGTGTACGCCGCAGCCGGGTCGTACGACGTGACCCTGACGGTGACCGACAGCCTCGGGGCATCCGATTCGGTCATGCAGACCGTGAACGTCGCCGCGGCGACCGTGCTCGCGGCCGACGAGTTCCAGCGCACCTCGGCGAGCGGCTGGGGTACCGCGAACACGGGCGGGACCTGGAGCGCCGTCTCCGGGTCGTCGGTGGCCGGCGGCGTCGGGCTGCTGAGCCTCATGAACAGCCAGACGCGCGCCACGACGCTCTCGGGCACGCTGCCGTCGGGCACGGATGCGAGGATCAGTGTCTCCATCGACAAGGTCGCCAACGGCGGCGGTGCACACGTCAACCTCGCACCGCGCAAGACGGCGGCGGGCGAGTACCGGGCGAAGCTGCGGTACTCGGCCACGGGCGTCGTGAACGTCGGCGTCGCCCGCCTGGTCGGCACGACCGAGACCCTTGTCGCAAACCGGGTCCTCACCGGGTACACGCACACCGCGGGCGCCACGCTCGACGTACGCGTACGCACGGTGAGCACGGGACCGTCGACGACGGTGCAGGTGAAGGCCTGGCCGCAGGGACAGCCCGAACCCGTCGACTGGTGGGTGAGTGCGACCGACAGCGAGCCGGGCCTGCAGGGCACCGGGCAGTTCGCGATCACGACGTACGTGTCGGGCACCGCGACCAACGGCCCCATCGGCATCGGCTTCGACCACCTGAGCGTGGTGGCGCCGAACTGAGTGCTGCCGAACTGAGATGAGACGACGTGACTGATCAGGACGGAAGGGAGAGCGATCCCAGCGCGGGGAGCATCGGCGCCAAGGAGTCCCGTCCCCGCGCTCGGGTCTCGAGCGCCAGCCGCTCGAGTGACGGGTCGGCGAGCATCCGGATGACCCGTGCCGCGGTCGTGGCGCCGGCGTCGGCGTCGGCGCCGCCGTCGGCGGGCGAAACGGAGTACGGCCATCCGATCGCCTCCAAGAGCGGCGCGAACTTGCGCGAGTACGCCATCGCGACCGCCGGAACCCCGGTCGAGAGCGCATTCAGGCACGCGTGCATGCGCGCGCCGATCAGCACCCGCGAGCCCGCGATGATCGCCCGCGCCTCGTCGAGGTCGCGCGGGGCCACGACCTCGAGGTCGGCGCCGAACTCCGCGGCCAGCGCGTCGACCGCCGGTGCGTCGTTGTCGCGATCGTGCGAGTCGAGCACGTGCGGCAGCACGGCGACCGACCGGGATCGGGTGAGCAGCGTGCGGGTGATCGACGTCACGGCGTCGCGGTACAGACGGGCGTCGACGTGCGGGTTCTCCTGCCAGAGCAGGCCCGACACGTTGAGGATGACGTCGCGCGGTGGAGCGATGCGCTCCGGCGGCGCGATGGCGAAGGTGAGGTCGCTCGTCACCGCGTCGACCGGCCGGCCGAGCCCGGCGGCCTCGGCGGCACTGACCGGGTCGCGTGCGAAGACGAGCGACGACCGGCGCAACGAGCGACGGCCGAGCATTCGACCCGACACCGAACGGAACGGACCGATGGTCTGCGGTGCCATCACGACCGGCCGGCCCGACTGCACCGCGAACTCGTGGACGGTCGACATGACCGAGTGGCGGTGGGAACCGTAGATGTCCGAGAAGCTGTCACCCGAGCGGGTGTCCCAGACCAGGTCGAAACTCTCGAGCCAGCGCTGCATGCCGAGCCGGCCCTGGACGCGCTCCCGCACGAGCGATCGCACGCGACCCCACGGCACCTGGCGCGGCCGAGACGTGAAATCGGCGAACTCGAACTCGGCGTCGGGCCAGACATTGCGCAGGAGATCGCGGCTCCCTCGGGCGAGGACCCGCACCCCGAGGTTCGGGGAGTGCTCATCCGCCCACAAGACGAGTACGCGCACCTGGTTCTCCACTCCGCGCGGCGCCGGCGCTGCCTCCGATCCTATGGACCGCGGCGCGCGATCGCCTAGGGAACCGCGGGCGGCGACATGACGGCCGACCTCGACCTGCGCACGGTGCTGCTGCTCCTGCTGGCGGTCGGCGCCGTCGTCGCGGCCTGGTACGTCGCGCGATCATCACCGCGGCTGGTCGTGGCGGGGTGGGCCGCGGTGTGCTTCCTCGTGCCGATCTGGATCGGGGTGCAGGCGGGGGTCTACTGGTCGGCGCTGACCGGCGTCACGCTCGTCGCGCTCGCCGCATGGTCGACCACGAGCCTGACGTTCTCGTACGTCGACGTGCTCGTGGTCGGATTCGTCGTGCTCGTGCTCGCGGCGTTCCTGCTGGGCGGATCGACGTGGGGCCACGTCCTCATCGTGTCGTTCGGATGGCTCGTCCCGTACGTGTGGGGACGATTCGTCCTCGCGCGGGTCGAGGCCGAATGGCTGTACTCCTGCATCGCGGTCGCGGCGACCGCGGCAGCGGTGCTCGGGATCATCGAGTTCGCGACCGCGTTCAACCCGTTCGTCGAGATCACGACCGGCAACATCGCCTGGCGCACCTGGCACGAACTGCAGCCGCGGGCCGGCTTCATCCGTGCCGAAGGCGCCTTCGGCCACTCGATCGCCTTCGCGAGCTCGTTGGCGGTGAGCTCGGTCTTCGTGCTCGTGACCAAGTGGCCGGCGTGGGTGCGGCTGGCCTGCCTCTCGGTCGTGATCGCCGCGGTCGCAACGAGCTTCAGCCGTATCGGGCTGGTCACGCTCGCGATCACCCTGCTGCTCGCCGTGATCCTGCTCGGCCGGTGGATCACCCGGTCGATGCGCGCGGCCGTCGCCCTCCTGCTCATCGTCGCCGCGGCGACGACGCTTCCGACGCTCGGCGACGTCTTCACCGAGGCGGGCGAGGAGGCGGGCGGCAGTGCGCAGTACCGCTCCGATCTCGTGACGCTCCTGCGGGGCATGCGCGCGATCGGCATCTCGACCAGCTGGACGGTGCTCCCCTCGGGGGAGACGTACTACGGATCGTTCCAGTCGATCGACAGCGAGCTCATGCTCACGGGCCTCCGGTTCGGCATCCTGCCGCTGTTGGCCCTCGTCGTCGCCATCGCCTGCTGCATCCTGAGCCTGGTCCGCGGGCGCGCCACTCCGGCAGCGGTCGCGGTCGCTGCGCAGATCCCCGCGTTCGCGGCGGTCGCGCTCATCACCCAGTACGGCTACCTGGTCTGGTTCGTCGCGGGCGTCGCGGTGACGGCATATCAAGTCGAGAATGCCTCGGATAAACTGGATCGAGCCGACGCCAGCATCTCTCCGCCGCGCCGGGACAGTTCCACGGTCGACGGAGCCCGAAGAGAGCGGGTGCGAAGGCCGTGAGCACGACGACGAGCACCATGAGCGTGGCCCGAGCCGTCGGGGTACTGCGCAAGCGCTGGTACATCGTGCTCGCCGCGACGATCCTCGGCGGTGCCGGCGCCTTCGCGGCCTCCAGCACCGTGACGCCGATCTACCACTCGACCGCGTCGCTGTACTTCTCGCTGCGGACGGCCTCGAGCGGCTCCGACATCAACCAGGGCTCCGCCTACACGCAGGCGCAGATGCTGTCGTTCGCCCAACTCGCGACCTCCGCCCTCGTCCTCGATCCGGCGGCCGCCGAGCTCGACAGGGGCTTCAGCACCATCGAGCTCCGCCGAATGATGAGCGTGACCATTCCGCAGAACACCGTGATCCTCGACATCAACGTCGGAACGACCGACCCCGAGCGCGCCGCGCTCGTCGCGAACACGGTCGCGGCGTCGCTCGTCGCGGCCGTCAACGAGGTCGCGCCCATCGACTCCGACGGCGCCGCGACCGTGTCGGCCCGATCGATCGAGCCCGCGACGCCGGCGATCTTCCAGAGTGCGCCGAACAAGCAGCAGGACGCGTTCCTCGGGGCGGTCATCGGCTTCCTCCTCTCGTCGGTCGCCGTCGTGCTCGCGAGCGCGCTCGACACCCGCGTGCGCTCCGAGACGGCGCTGAAGGCGATCACGGAGCTGCCGCTGCTCGGTTCGATCGAGCAGACGCCGCTCTCGTCCGACCCGAGACCGGTCGCTATCCGCCAGCCGAACGGGAGTGCGGCCGAGTCCTTCCGCCAGGTGCGGTCGGGGCTGCGTTTCGCGTCGGCGAGCCATGAGACACGGAGCCTCGCGATCACGTCGTCGGTCCCGGCCGAGGGCAAGACCTGGCTGGCGGCGAACCTCTCGTTCGTGCTCGCCGAGACCGGGAAGCGCGTGCTGCTCGTCGATGCCGACCTTCGAAAGCCGCGGGTGGCCGACACATTCGGCCTCGTCGGAGCCGTCGGGCTCACCACTGTGCTGATCGACGCCATCCCGTTGCGGAGCGCCGTGCAGGCGTGGCCGCGCTCGTCGCTCGAGATCCTCCCGTCGGGTGCAGTCCCGCCGAACCCGGCCGAGCTGCTGGCATCCGAGCGCATGAAGGAGATCATCCAGCAGCTCGTCGATGCGTACGACCTCGTCGTGATCGACACAGCACCCGTCGAGGCGGTGGCGGATGCGACGATGATCGCGCAGCAGGTCGACTCGGTCCTGATCGTCGCCGACACCAGGCGAGTGCGTCGCGCGCAGCTCGCCTCGACGATCGCCGTGCTCGAGCGCACCGGCGCACACATCTCGGGCGTGGTCCTGAATCGCGTGAAGGCGCGCCCCCGCGACAGCTACTACTACGTGAGCGACGAACCCGCGAAGGGGCCGACGAGCCCGCGGCGCGGTGCCCGGGTCACCAGCTCGGCGATCGACTAGGCAGGGCCGTGAGTCGGGGCGAGGGAATCCTGGTGGCGGTCACCGGCCGCTACCACGGGCTCGGGAACCGGATGCGCGTCGTGCTCGGCGCCCACGTGCTCGCGGGGCTCGAGGGCCGGTCCTTCGCCTACGTCTGGCCGACGGGCCGCGGGTTCGGCGCGCGGCTCGACGAGCTGTGGGCGTTCGACGCGAGCCGGTGGCCGGAGGCCCTGTCGAGGGCCCTCGCTCCGGCGTTCCCGTACCGCGATGCGAGCCTCGAGTGGATCGACGAGACCGCGCGCCGACAGCGCGTCTGGCAGATTCGCACCCCGCATGCGCTGGCCCTGCCCGACGACGCACCCTCATGGCACACGGAACTGCGCGCCCTGCAACCCGTCGAGCGCGTCAGGCGGCGGGTCCTCGACCTGTTCGGGGCATGCGCGAACCGGCCCTACCTGGGTGTCATGATCAGGTCGCATCCGGTTGCGCACGATGCCACCCTGCAGGCGTCGCCGGTGGAGTGGTACCTCGGCCGGATCGAGGAGATCCGCTCGGTGCGACCGGATCTCGGGCTCTACGTCGCGGCCGACACGGATGCCGCGTTCACCCGCGTGGCCCGCCGGTTCCCCGACTGCTTCGGGCAGACCGACAAGGGCGCGTACAACAGCCGTCGGGCGCTGCAGGCCGCCGTCGCCGACCTGTACCTGCTCGCCGCGTCGTGCCACATCCTGGGCCCGCACTATTCGAGCTTCCCCGAGCTCGCCCAGCACCTCGCGGGTCCCGCGGTGGCCCTCGAGACGTCGGCCTCCGCACCGTGGACGCGATTCGAGGCGCAGCCCGAACTCAGTGTCGGGACGCCGCTGCGGCCCGAGCTTCGGAGCCCGGGCCGCAGGTGACGGATGCCTCGTTCCGCAGCGGTTACTTGAGGACCGTCTGCGCGACCGACGCCCCGGTGCTCTCCCAGGTGTTGCCCGACTGCTGCGGCGTGTTCATGGCGGGCGCGAGGATGCCGCACCCCTTGAACTTGCGGTCGGGGCCGAACACGTTGTCGCTCACCGCGAACGTGCCGATCGGTGCCGGCGTCTTCGCGATGTTCACGGTGCAGCCGCCGTCGTTGAAGTAGTTGTCCGAGATCCGGACGCTGCCCAGCGACGACTTGGACGTGTTCTGGGTGATCTGGATCGCCGCGTTGTCGGCGCCCTCCATCCGATTCCCGCTGATCGTGATGTTCTTGCCGGCCTCGATCTGGATCGAGTCATCGTGGCTCGGAGTTCCGCCTCGCGACTCATCCTGCTCGTAGTGGAGGTTGTCGTGGAGCCACGAATCGCGGACCTCGACGTTGTCGCCGATCACGCGGATCGGGTCGATCACTCCGTGGATGTCGACTCGCGTCGCGGTGAAGTTGCTCCCGAAGATGCCGTTCTGCCACGCGGAGGGGCTCGCCGCGGTGATCTCCGAGTCCTGGATCGTGAACGGGGCACCGGAGGCGATGTTGTTGACGAGACCGATGTGGTTGTCGACCGCGCGGCCGAGGATGCGGGAGTTCTTGATCACGACGTTCGGTGCCTTCACGGTGAGCACGCCGCGCACCTCGACACCGTCGATGACCGCGCCGGGGGTGGTGACCGTGAGGTCGCCCTGGTGCACGGTGAGCTTCGTGCCCTCGGGAACACCGGTCGTCGCGGCGCTCGGGTGCTCACCCGGGGCGGGAGACGGGTTGCCCGGCGAGGGGTCGGGCGTCGGCGTCGGCTCGGGCGTGGGCGTCGGCGTCGGCGTCGGTTCGGGCGTGGGCGTCGGCTCAGGGGTCGGCGTCGGCGTGGGGGTCGGCGTCGGCTCAGGGGTCGGCGTCGGCGTGGTCACCGATGCCGGAGTCGAAGTGACCTTCGCGGGGGCGATGGCGATCCGCGGCGTGGACGTCGAGAGGTAGCCCCATCCGGTCGCGGCGCCGGCACGGTCGACCGCCGACGAGCTCGAGTCGGTCGCGGTGAGCACGAGCGGAGTCCCGCTGCCGACCGACACCGTGGCGCGGAGCTTCACGTCGTCGGTACCCGTCGCCTGCAGCTTGATCGCGAGCGCGGATCCGGCCTTGGCCTTCGTGGCGACCGACTTGCGGGTCGAGATGACGGTCTCGGCCGAAGTGCCGTTGGTGTTCACGATGCGGCGGATTGAGGCTTCCACCGTGCCGTCGGGATACGTCCGGGTATGGGCGAGGTAGTAGCTGCCGCTCGATTCCCGGACTCGGACGCCGGTGTACAGGCCACCGCCGCTCGTGGGAACCGCGGCGAACTTGGTCGACAGCGCGGCGGTCCCGTCGGTCCAGGAGCCTGGGGCTCGCGTCACGTACGAGGATCCGGGCTGCAGCGTCTTGGATGCGCTGGAGACGGTCGTCGCCGATGCGGGTGCGATGGCGGTGAGCGCCGCGATCGGCGCGAGTGCGATGGAGGTGGTGAGGAGCGCTACGAGAGCGAACTTCTTCTTCTTGTCGGGTTGCTTCTTGTGCTTCTGCTTCTTGTGCTTCATTCCAGAGTTTCGAATTCACGTCGACGAGCGGCGACCCACGACCGCTGCTCGCCGCCGACCACTGGCGCCACCTCCGTGAGGGGCCTGTCGGCTGACTGGCTGTTCGGGTATCCGATGGATATTAGCCGCCGCAACCTGTGAGAATCGAGTACAGCTCACTTGGGTTGCTGGACCGTCCCGTCAACGGGGCGAGGCGGCCGGCGATCGGATGTCGCGACTGCGCAGGCGCGGACAGGGGGCCCGATGCGAGTGCTGCAGACCTTCGGCGAACCGCGTGACACGACGAATCCGTACATCGTCATGCTGAGGGACGCGCTCGCCGAGGAGCCGACGATCGAGCACGTTCCCTTCTCGTGGCGTGCCGCCCTCACCGAGCGATACGACGTGCTGCACATCCACTGGCCCGACGTCCTGCTGGCCGCGAGTCACTGGTGGACGAAGGCCGGCAAGCGGGCCGCCCTGGCGTGTCTCGTCGCACGAGTGCGCCTGCGCCGGATCGGCGTCGTGCGCACCGTGCACAATGTCACGCCGCCATCGGGCCGGTACCTCGATCGTGCCCTCATCCGAGCGCTGGAACGGCGCACCGATGTGCGCATCCGCATCGCCGCCGCGACCCCCGAGGTCGCAGGCGTGCCGTCGGTGCTGATTCCGCACGGCCACTACCGAACATGGTTCGAACGGATGCCGCGTGCGGAGGCGGTTCCCGGACAGCTCGGGTATGCCGGCCTCATCAAGCCGTACAAGGGGGTCGAGCGTCTCGTCGACGCGTTCGCCGAGGCATCCGCCATCGATCCGACGCTCACGCTCCGCATCTCTGGCAAGCCCGCGAACGACGTCATCGAGCGCCGGCTGCGCGCCGCGACCGAACGGCTCGGTGGGCTCGACACGACGCTGCGCTACGTCAGTGAGCGCGAGTTCGCCGACGTGGTCACGTCGAGCGAACTCGTCGTGCTGCCGTATCGCTTCATGCACAACTCGGGCGCCGCCCTGGCGGCACTCTCGCTCGGTCGCCCTGTGCTCGTACCCGACAACGACCTCAATCGCGCGCTGTCATCGGAAGTGGGTCCGGGATGGGTGCACGTGTTCGCCGGCGAACTCACCGCTCGTGCACTGCTCGAGGCCATTCAGGCACTACGGGCGGAGCCGCCCCGAGCGGCGCCCGATCTCAGCGGTCGCGAATGGCACGACGCCGGCGTCCGCCACGCCCACGCCTACGCCCTGGCCATCGCCCGTCGCCACGGCCGATCGACCCCGGCTTCGGCGACGACGACGATCAGGGGCCGTGCCTCCGAGCTCACCGTCGCGATCCCGACGTTCCGGCGGCCGGACGCGCTCGCCCACGCGCTCAGCACGGTTCGGGAGCAGGTCGACGCCGAGAACGCGCTGCCCGACCCCCCGATGCACTGCTCGATCCTGGTCGTCGACAACGACCCCGCCGGGTCCGGCGAGCGCATCGCCGGCGAGCACGGCGTGCGGTACGTCGTCGAACCGCGGCCCGGCATCGCCGCGGTCCGCAACCGGGCGCTCGACGAGTGCGCGAACGGCCTCATGCTCTTCATCGACGACGACGAGACCCCCGAGCCCGGGTGGCTCCACGCCATGATCGAGATGCACACGACGACACGGCCGACCGCGGTCGCCGGCCGGGTGGTGACGCGGTTCCCCCACGACGTGGAGCCCTGGGTCACCCAGAGCGGCGCGTTCCGGCGCCCGACACGGACCCACGGCCAGCTGATGAGCGAGGCCGCGACGAACAACCTCCTCCTCGATCTCGACGAGGTGCGCCGCCTCGGGCTGACCTTCGACGAGCGATTCGGGCTCACCGGCGGCAGCGACAGTCTGTTCACCCTGCAGCTGACTCAACGAGGTGGCACGATCCGTTGGGCGCAGGACGCCGTCGTGATCGAGCAGGAGGATCCAGGGCGCTTCACGCGCTCGTGGGTACTCACTCGGACCTTCCGGTTCGGCAACACCTCCGCCCGCGTGCGCATCGCGCTCGCGCGATCGGCTGCCCGCGGATTCATCGAGCGGGTGCGTGCATTCGGCCGCGGAGCGACGCGAATCCTCGGCGGAGGCGTGCGCTGGGCCATCGGGGCGGTCTCCGGTTCGCTGCGCCATCGGGCGCACGGACTGCGTACGGCGAGTCGCGGCCTCGGCATGATCGCCGGCGCGCTCGGCTACGCGCATGACGAGTACGGGCGGCGGCGATCGTCGACGACGTGAGACGTCATCAGCGACGTGCCGAGGCGTACCGAGGCGTGAGGCTCCCGAATGCGCCGGCGAGCGTACCCCTGAGCGCCGACCAGAGCAGCAGCGGATGCTTCGCGAGCATCCGCCGGCTTCCGCGCGTTGCGACACTCCAGCCGTAGGCGATGCTGCCCCGCCACCACCTCCTCCCGTAGCGCGAGCCGAACCGCTTGCGTGCGAAGAGCAGACGGTTCCGGCAGTTGAAGTAGACGTACATGGGCGATTTGCCGGCGCCGGCCTGGGTGCCGCCGGCATCATGCACGGCCGTGGCGCTCTCGACCAGGGCCAGCCTCCCGCCGGCTTCGTGCCAACGCCACGAGAGGTCGATGTCCTCCCAGTACATGAAGTAGTCGTCGTCGAACCCGCCGACCTCGTCCCACATCGGGATCGGCGCCAGGAACGCGGCCCCGGTCTGCCAGGTCGTCCGGCCCCCGAGTTCGTCGTCGCGCGCGCGTCGTGTGGTGCCGTTCCGTTGGTCGAGCACGGCGCCCGCGAACCACACCGTCGCATCGGGCCGGACGATCCGCGGAGCGACGAGCGCGCGCGGGTCGGCCCTGCTCGCGGTGAGGAGCGCCCTGACCGAGTCGGCGTCGATCGTCGCGTCGGGATTCAGCGCGAGCACCCGCGTGCACGCGAGTTCGCGAGCACGCGCGACGCCGGCATTCACGCCGGCACCGAACCCCTCGTTGCGCGGGAGCTCGACGAGGATCCAGTCGTTCGTGGCGCACAACTCCCGCACGCGGCGCGTCTCCTCGATCGTGCTCCGATTGTCGACGACCACGATGCATCCGATGACCCCTCGAAGGCGGGGATCGACGAGATTCGCTGCGAGCAGCGATGCCGATGCGAAGTTCACGACGACGAGGGCGAGCCGATCGCCATCGGCACCGGCGCCGGGGTCGTTGCCGTTGCGCGGCGACCTCACGGCGCGGATCCGGTCGTCGCGGTCGATCGCCGGATCCGTGCGCGGGTTCCGCGCGCAGCCCGCAGGTTCAGGCGGGGATGCGCGAGCGCCAGCGCCCAGAGCCGGAATCCTCGGTAGCGGGGGCCGCGTACGCCGGCGAGCCGGCTGCCGAGCAGGCGGCCGAAGAGCGAGAGCCGACGCTTGCGCTGCAGCGGTTGCGCGTTCGCGAGCTCCGACATCCGAATCGACCGCACGACGATCGCGCCCGCGGCCGCGGCGGCGTTGACGGCTTCGAGACCTCGCTGCGTGCGGGCGATGAGCCCGCTCGATCCCGGTCCCTCGGTGAACACCGGGTAGCCGCGGTCGTCGACACTCCACAGGTCGGCGGCGACGACGTCGGCCGACTCGCCCACGCCGTCGGGGCACAGCTTGCAACGCCAATGCGTCGCCGGACCGAGAACGTCACCCCAGGACTCGTCATAGCTCAGGGACGCCTCAGCCCTCGCGGTGCGTACCGTGAAGCGGCCGGGCCATCCTCGACCGCGGTACCAGAGTTCGTCGACCGGCCCGTCGGCCGGCACCTCGAGCCTCGCGAGAAGATCTCCGGTCGCATCCTGCGACGGTGTTCCGGCGCAGAAGAACGAGAGCAGGATCGCGTGCTCCGCGTCCGATGGGCGACCGGATGCGCCGGCCGCCGCCCTGACCGCCGAGATCTCGCACGGCTTGGCGGTGATCGCCTCGCTCGACCACGTGTCGCGATTCGACAGCACGCCGACCGGCGCGTAGCGCGAGCCCGCCGCCGCCAGCGCGGCCTCCTTCGTGGTGATCGTGACGGGTACGGTGCGCCGGGGCTCCGAACCGACCGATGCGGACGCGATCCGGCTGGCGCGCCCGCTCTCGAGGAGCCAGCCGTGCAGCGCGGTGAGGGCGCCGCCGCTGCTGCCGCGATATCGCACCGCCTCGT
Organism: Agromyces cavernae; assembly: GCF_021044935.1. Taxonomy (GTDB): domain Bacteria; phylum Actinomycetota; class Actinomycetes; order Actinomycetales; family Microbacteriaceae; genus Agromyces; species Agromyces cavernae. The sequence goes on along the minus strand of NZ_JAJNMP010000001.1, from coordinate 374,785 downwards.
CGCTCGCCCATGCCTCCCACACGCCGAAATAGGAGCCCATGGTCGGGTGTCGACGGCTTCCCGGCGGACGAACCGCGTCCACGCGACATCCGGGGCACGCCTGTTCGAACGTGCGCGCGGCGTCTTCCGCGACGGTGCCGGCAGCGCCCGTGCGGTGAGGCCTGAGGAACCCGTCGGCGTCGAGACGCAACTCGAGCGAGGGGTCGAGACTCGTGCAGAACCCGCAGCCGATGCACGCGTTGCGCTCGACGACACGTCGGATCGCGGCGTCGAGCTTCTGTCGTTCCCGCGCTGAGGTCACGGAGATCACCTCCGGATCGGCGATCGACAGCGACACCCGGCATGCACGTCCCGGCCGGTGCCCCGTCATTCATCGTACGCGGAAGCCCCGGGGCCCCCAATAGACTGATGCCGCTGGCTTCACAGCGCCGGAGGGGGCATGCACGGCGACCATCCCTGCACATCCGATCCGCACACGCTCGCATCTCGCCCGGCGCGATGAGCGAACGATCCGCGGAGAGCGACGGCCTCGGGCGCCGTGCGATTCGCGGGGCGGCGGTCACCAGTGCGGGCCAGGTGCTCCGCATCCTCATCCAGCTCGCCTCGGTCGTCATCCTGGCACGTCTGCTGTCGCCCGCCGACTTCGGACTCTTCGCCATGGTCATGTCGATCGCCGGCATCGCCGAGGTGTTCCGTGACTTCGGGCTTTCGCAGGCGGCGGTGCAGGCCCCCGTGCTCACCGAGCGGCAGCGGAGCAACCTCTTCTGGATCAACACCGCGATCGGCGCGACGCTGGCGGTCGCGGTGTTCCTCTCGTCATGGGGGATCGCGGCGCTCTACGGTCGCGAGGAACTCGCCCCGCTCGCACAGCTCGCCTCCGTCGCGTTCCTGCTGAACGGGCTCACGACGCAGTACCGGGCGAGCCTCAACCGGGCGCTGCAGTTCAGGTCGCTGGCGATCACCGACGTCGCCGCTGCGGCGGTCGGGCTGGGGGTCGGCATCGCCATGGGGCTGGCGGGCACCGGCCCCTGGGCCCTCGTCGCGCAGCTGCTCGGCGTCTCGGTCGCAACGCTCGCGCTCGTGGTCGTCTTCGGCGGCTGGCTCCCGGGACTGCCGAACCGAGGTGTTCCCGTCGGCGGCTTCATGCGCTTCGGCTGGAACATGGTGGCGACGCAGATGGTGACCTACGTCGGAGGCAACGTCGACTCCGTCGTCATCGGCGTGCGGTTCGGCGCGGCGCAGCTCGGCATCTACAACCGCGCGTTCCACGTCGTGATGAACACCGCGAACCAGTTGCGGGCGCCCATCACCAACGTCGCGGTGCCGATCCTCTCGCGCCTCCAGGCGGAGGGTGCGAGGTACTGGGAGTTCGTGCGTGTCGGGCAGGTCGGCCTCGGGTACACCATCGTCGTGGTGCTCGCCTTCGTCATCGGCGCGGGCGTTCCGCTGACCGACCTGCTGCTCGGTCCGGGCTGGGCTGAAGCGGCCCCGGTGCTGAGCCTGCTCGCCGTCGCCGCCGTGTTCCAGACGCTGAACTCCGCGAGCTACTGGGTGTACGTCTCGAAGGGCATCACCGGCCCGCTGTTCAGGTACAACCTGGTGAGCGTGGCGATCAAGGTCGTGTGCATCCTCATCGGGTCGCAGTGGGGGCTGATCGGTGTCGCGATCGGGTATGCGGTCGCGCCGACCGTGTCGTGGCCCATCTCACTGGCATGGATCTCGCGAGTCATCGAAGGCGTGCCGACCCGCACGCTCGCCTGGGGCATCGTGCGCATGTCTCTCCTCGCCGGGTGGGGCGCCGCGTTCGCCTACGGCGCGGTGACCCTCACCGAGCCGTTGGCGGCCTGGGCCCGAGTTGCCGTGGCGGCGCTCGCAACGGTCGCGGCCTATGGCATCGCCGCGATCCTCCCGGTCGTCCGTCGCGATCTCGGCGAGCTCCGGGCGATGCTCCGCATGCTGCGCCGCGAACGCGGGCGCTTGGGTCGGTGAGCCGGGTCAGCGGGACATCCGTTCGCGGATTCCCCTCGCGACCATCGACCGCAGGTACGCGGCCCGGAATCGCCGGATGAAGCGCCTCGCCTCGGTGCTCGAACGGAACAGCCCATGACCGGCCCAGAAGGCGGCGAGCTCCCGCACGCTCTCGGGACGCAGGCGCACGAGCGCGCGACGATCCACGGCGAGGGTCGTGGTGTCGGAGAAGGCCGCCTGCTCGAGCACGGAGCGGACGTCATCGGGGTCCGAGCGGTCGGCCCAGACCGTCGGACTGACGAGGGAACGGCCCGACACGAGTTCGTCGGGCGTCGCACCCGTCGCGACCCCGCCGTGCGGGGTCCCGATGACCGAGTCGATGTCCGCGCGCGTGGTCGACTCGATGAAGTGGTCCATCGCGGCGAGCACGACATAGTGGTCCGCAGCGACCTGCCTCGCGGCCATCGGCGTCAGCCTCTGCAGCGAGCGCCCTCCCGACACGGACTCCGCAGTGCCGAACCCGTGACGCGAGGTGACAGCCAGGCGGCTGCCGTGTATTCCGAGTGCGGCATGAATACGTCGTCGGGCTCGCGGTGACAACCCGGTGCGGGTGTCGTCGATGACGAGGTACTCGTCGAACACGCCGTCTGCCACGTGCCGCGCGATCGATCTCGCCTGAAGCTCGAGCAGCGGCACCTCCGCCTCGAAGACCACGGTGACCACCGAGAGACTCCCGTCGGACTCAGACACGCGCACGCACCAGTCCTGCGAGGAGTTCGATGATTGACGCACGGTAGCGTTCGGGATCGAACCGGAGCGCGGCGAGACGCGCCGCCGCTCGAGCCTGCTCTCGCTGCATCGGCCACCGTGCCACGATCTCGCGCACCGCCTCCGCGATCGCGGAGGCATCACCGGGCCGCACGCGATGCACGCCGGGCAGGCCGTGCGTCGCTTCGACGAGACCGCTCGACTCGCTCACGATGAGCGGGCGTGCGGCGAGCGCCGCCTCGACCGCCGTGTTGCCGAAGGGCTCGCCGACCCGCGACGGGACCACCACGACATCTGCCGCCTCGAGGGTCGCCCAGACGTCGTCCTGGAATCCGAGGAATCGCACCCGGGAGTCGAGGCCGCGTCGGGCGACGGTCTCCCGCAGCTCGTCGGCGAACCACTCGTAGCCCCGGAACGCCTCGCCGGCCACGTCGAGCTCGACATCCATGCCATCGGCGATGAGCTCGGCGACCGCGGCGATCACGAGGTCCGTGCCCTTCCTCGGCGACAATCGCCCGACATAGGCCAGGCGCACGGGACCGCCCTCGAGGGACATCCGTGCAGGGGTATTCGCGACCGGCCCCGCGACGCCGTTGTAGATCACGCGCGTGCGTCGCGCGAGCGACCGATACGCCCGTCCGATGACCGAGCAGCTGAACTCGCTGTTCGCGATGGTCGCGTCTGCGAAGAGGTGGGGCAGATACAGGGCCCTCAGCAGCAGCCGCGATGTGCCCGACTCCGCCTCATGGATGTGCGTGAGCACGGGGACGGCTCGAATCCGCGCAAGCAACGGCCAGATGGGGAGCGTGATCGTGTTCACGTAGACGAGGTCGGGCCGCCGCCCCAGCAATCGCCCGGATGCACCGAACGCCCGGATCCCCGCGACGACCGTCGCGGGCCAGCGCCGCGGGTGCATCATGCTCTTCCGCAGCACGAGGGCCGGTTCGACGGCGATCGTCGCGCCGGCGCTGCTGAGCTCGTCGATGAGCGGCCCGGTCTCGGGCACGGTGACTTCTACCGCGGCACCGGCACGCACCATGGCGACGACGCTTTCAAGCACCACGCGATCGGACCCGTAGAGCTCGGCGCCCGGGTGCGCGACGAGCACGTGCAGACCCGAGAGCGGGCCGGCATTCCGCGACGACCCGGCAGCCGCGGCGGCCTGCTCGCGATCGGGAGTCGCGTGGGGTGGTCGCGGGTGGGGTGGTCCCATCCCATCACCTCGGGATCCGGCTGATCTCCCGGAACCACTTCGGGAGCGCGACCAGCGCGAACGCCACGTTCGCGACGAACAGGATTCCGTACAGCGGCACGAAGACGGTGGGCACACCGAAGAGGAGGAAGGCGAAGCAGAGGACTCCGTAGTCGGTCGGGAGCACGAGCAGTGAACGGATGCCCCCGCCCGCCGGCTTCCCGCGCCGATCGCTGCGCACCCGGAGGAAGTCGTTGAGGATCGTCGCGAAGAACAGCACGGCCGCGACGATCGCGAAGCCGATCGGAACGAGGAGCAGCAGTTCGCTGGGCAGGTCGACGAATCGCTGCCAGGAGACGAGGACCGCAAGGTGCAGGCTGGAGGTCTTCGCTGCGTCGACGACGTGGTCGAGCCACTCCCCCGCAGGCGAGCCGCCGCCGCGAAGGCGCGCCACCTGCCCGTCGGCGGAGTCCAGGGCGTAACCCACGATCAGCAGGAATCCGATGACGACGCCGATCCACGGGGTCGGTGGCACGACCGCGATGACGACGATCGCCGAGAAGGTGAATGCCGCGCTGATCGCGGTCACAGCGTTCGGGGTGAGCCCGGCGAGATACGCCGCCGCCGCGAGCAGCCTGCCGAACGGGCGGTTCACATAGATCGAGTAGGCCGGTGCTCCCGGCGCGCGAGACTTCTGCGCGGCCGCGAGGCGTGCCACGACCCCGGCGAAGCTCTCCCTCGTCGTCGCATCGGCCGGCGAGCGGGTCATTCCGCTTCCGCCGTTCGACCCGAGGCCGCGCCGCCGCGGTCGAGCGACTGCAGGGCGAGTCGGAGCACGGTGCTCGACGTGTGCACCGTGTACGGGAAGTAGACGACCTCGACGCCGACCTTCGCGAACTCGGCTTCGAGCCGGCGTGCACGTTCGGTTCCGCGCCAGTCATCGCCCTTGAAGAACAGGTCGAACCCGACGGTGCGCCAGGTGTCGAGCTTGTCGGGCACGCATTCGGCATGGACCTCGTCGACGAAGTCGACGTGTCGAACGATCTCGAGTCGTTCGGCGAACGGCACGATCGGCGGGGCACCCTTCGTGAGCTCGAGCATCTCGTCGGTGACGACACCCGCGATCAGGAAGTCGCAGTTGGCCTTGGCGTGCCTCAGGAGGTTGAGGTGGCCGATGTGGAACAGGTCGTAGGCGCCTGCTGCGTACCCGATGCGCGTGCTCAATGGTGGCTCCCTCGGATATGGACGCCGAAGAACGCCGGGTGCGCTGCATGGCCCGTCCGGCGCTCGCCGGAGACCCCTTGTGGCCGGGGCTGCCGGGCTCCCACTCGTGCATCGGCGCCGGCCATCAGGTCGACTGCGAGCGTCTCGTAGGCGACGGCGACGGCATCCCATCGATAATTCGTCCGCACGATCTCGCGCAGCGCCGCGCCGTCGCTCTGGGCGGCCACGGGCGCCGCTTCGACCGCCTCGATCGATGCGGCGAGCGTCGGCGCATCGTCGAAGTAGCGTGCCCGGTTCTGCGCCACGTCCCGGTTGAAGGAGATGTCCCATGCCAGCACGGCCGATCCCGCGCCCATCGCACGGAGCAACGACGGATTCGTGCCGCCGACGGAGTGGCCGTGCACGTAGCAGAGCGCGCCCGCGTACAGCTGATCGAGGAGGTCCTGGTCGTAGACGCTGCCGACGAATCGGACGCGCGGGTTGCCACCGGCGCACGACTGCACACGCTTGGTGTACTCGGCGGCGTACGGAGCCGAGCCGACGACCACGAGCGGGAGCTCCGCCCCCGACCGCACGTATCCGGCGACGGCGACGTCGACGTGGTTCTCGGGCTCGAATCGCGCGACGACGAGGTGGTACTGCTTCCACGACAGGCCCAGCTCGTCGAGGCGATCGCTGATCGGATTCGACTGGACGGGGGCGCCGTAGGAGATCAGCCGGGTCGGCGCTCCGTACGACGACGCGTAGTAGTCGGCGATCCCGCGTGCGTCGGCGATGAGCGCATCGGCATGCCGCACCGCCGACCGCTCGGCCCAGCGATAGTACGCACGGCCGAGGCGGCCCCACTTGTCGCGCTGCCATTCGAGCCCGTCGACATGCACGGCCACCGGGATCCTCCGCACTCGAAGCGGGATCGTCAACGGCGCATTCGCGACGTTGAACACGAAGGCGACATCGGGTCGGGGCCGATGCGTGGTCGCATGGGCGACCGACAGCGCGGTGTGGCTCAGTGTCTCGGCGGCCTTGAGCCTGAGCGCGGGCAGGTGCTCGAGACGCATGCCGGCGTACTCGCGCCGGGACGGATCCTCCGCGCTCCGGCAGTACACCGTCACCTCATGATCGCGGGCGGCGAGGCGGGACCCGATCTCCTCGACGGCGGTCTCGAACCCCCCGTACGACGCGGGGACTCCTCGCGTGCCGATCATCGCGATGCGAAGCGGCGCGGGTCGGCCGTCGTTCAGCTCGGCCATCAGTACGCCCCTCGTGCCTTGATCACCGTCTTGGCGGTGCGCCAGACGATCATGAGGTCACCGGTGAGCGACCAGTTCTCGACGTAGTAGAGGTCGAGCCGTACGCTCTCCTCCCAGCTGAGGTCGGAGCGTCCGCTGATCTGCCAGAGGCCCGTCATGCCGGGCTTGATCATGAGCCGTCGCTTGACCTTGCCCTCGTAGGCCTCGACCTCGCAGACGAGCGGGGGACGTGGGCCGACGACGCTCATGTCGCCGACGAGGATGTTCCAGAACTGCGGCAGTTCGTCGAGCGAGTGCCCGCGCAGCACGCGGCCGACGCGCGTCACACGCGGGTCGTCGCGCATCTTGAAGAGCACGCCTGCCCCCTCATCACGGTCGACGAGGCTCGCGAGATCCTGTTCGGCGGTCTTCACCATGGAGCGGAACTTGATCATCTCGAATCGGTCGCCGTCGCGTCCGCAGCGGGTCTGCCGGAAGAACGCCGGGCCGCCGTCATCGATGCGGATGATGATCGCGATGATCACGAACACCGGCGCGAGCAGTACCAGCGCGGTGCCGGCGAACACGATGTCGAAGGTGCGCTTCACGACGTGCCGCCACCCGTCGAACGTCGGGATCTCGACGTGCAGCAGGGGCAGCCCCTCGACCGGCCTGAAGTGGATGCGGGGCCCCGCCACGTCGGCGAGCCGCGACGTCAGCACCAGTTCCGTCGCGGTTCCCTCGAGGTCCCAGCTCAGTTGGCGGATGGTCTGGCTTCCGCCTCCGAACTGGCCCGCGACGATCACGGAGTCGGCCCGGAACTCGGCCGCGGCGGCGGCCGCGTCTTCGACGCTCCCGACGATCGGGATGCGCGCGCCCTGCACCACGAGGTCGGCGCGGTCGTCGTCGTCGACTGCCGCACCCACGAGGCAGTACTCGGCTCCGGCGTGCCGCGAGATCTGCTCGGCGACGTACAGCACCTCCGCTCTCGTGCCGACCACGATCGCACGGGCGAGGTAATGGCCGAGCCGCCGTTGGGCCATCAGCCACTTGCGCCACAGCCATCGACCGAGCAGGAGACCGACGGCCCCGAGCGGGGCGGCCACCACGAAGTACGACCGGGTGCCGCCCAGTTGCAGCAGCAGCACGATGACGGCGAATGATCCGAATGCGGTCGCGGTCGCGTTCAGCACCCGCTTGTACTCCAGGGCCCCGACACCGACGACGTGGGGATCACGCGTGCGGAATACGGCGAGCGCGGCGAGCCACGCCGCGGCGATGAGCACGGGAAGACCGAGCAGCTCGAGGGTCGTCGCCGCGGTGATGCCCGAGCCGCCGACGAACGGGGCCCTGACTGCCACGGCGGCGAGCATTGCGATGAGGACGATGAGGATATCGGTGGCCCGGAGCCGGTCTCGATACCTCCGCGCGAGCTGCATCCCCGAGGTTCGCGCGGCTTCCGGTCGCGTGACCTCCGCGGTCGGGTCGACCGCCCGCAGCCCAGCGGCCCCGCCCTTGGGCGACTCCACACGGAACGGCGGTCCGGCCATGATTCGTGCCGGGCCCGCAGGCGGTCGGGTGTACGTTTTCGGCCGTTGGGTCGACGGCCGAGTCGGTCGCGCTTTCAAGAATATTCCGTCGTTCAGGAGTTCGGCCCAGGGGCCGCCGCCGGATGAGACCGGGCTGCCAGCCGACCACTACGGGGATGAGCCGACCAGCCTGGGAAGTATTCCCGCCCGGTTGAACCCGACCCTACATGAGAATGTCTCATTTTTTGAGACCCAGTACGGGGGTACCCTCGTGCGCGTATAATGCCCCGCGCGGCTCGGTTCGGATCGGTTCGTGGCAGAAGACCACGTGACGTTCAGGTCGGGCGCTCGGAGCGGGATCCCGGTCTGCGGCGCGACCCGCGGCCCGGGACATCCGCCCGCTTCGGACTCAACCGCCCTGCGAACCCGCCTCGGTCACGCCGACATCGGTGCGGTGGAAGTTCTGGAACGAGCGCGACGCAGTGGGCCCGCGCTGGCCCTGGTAGCGGTTCGCGTACTCGGCCGAGCCGTAGGGACGCTCGCTCGGAGACGACAGCCGGAAGAAGCACATCTGACCGATCTTCATGCCGGGCCACAGCTTGATCGGCAGCGTCGCCACGTTGCTCAGCTCGAGCGTGACGTGGCCGGTGAAGCCCGGGTCGATGAAGCCCGCCGTCGAGTGCGTGAGCAGCCCCAGGCGGCCGAGCGAACTCTTGCCCTCGAGGCGCGCCGCGACATCGTCGGGCAGGGTTACCGACTCGAACGTCGACGCGAGCACGAACTCACCCGGGTGCAGGATGAACGCCTCGTCGGGCCGCACCTCGATGAGGTGCGTGAGCTCGGGCTGGTCTTCGGCGGGATCGATGAACGGGTACTTGTGGTTGTCGAACAACCTGAAGTAGCGGTCGAGTCGCACGTCGATGCTGCTGGGCTGCAGCATGGCCGGCTCGTAGGGTTCGAGCCGAATGCGCTCGCGCTCGAGCTCGGCTCGGATGTCGCGATCTGAGAGCAGCACGTGTGCCAGCCTACCGACCACCGCCGGTCGAGTAGCGAAGCCCTGTCGTTGGTCGAGGAGCGCCGCCGCAGGCGACGCGTCTCGAGACCCGCTTCCTTGCTACGATGGTGAGCGCTGCGTCTCACGGATGCCGCACGCCGATGTAGTTCAATGGTAGAACTTCTGCTTCCCAAGCAGACAGCGCGGGTTCGATTCCCGTCATCGGCTCTCCGGGAAATTCCCTGATCAGCGGTAGCCCCCGATGGCTTTGGCAGATGAATCAGAACCACGTTCGCTTCCTCGGCTCGCCTGACCGCGAAGTCAAGGTACGTGAAGGTCTCGCTCCGCTTGCGTCTTGAGAAGCCCGAAGAAGTGCTCCCAGCCGTGTCGGTGCAGTTCTGCGCTCTCGTCCGGAACGTAGCGATGGGACAGGGCAAGGTGGGTGTCGGATCCGGCGTCCTCGAGCAGGATCTCGACGATGCTCGACTCAGGCGGCAGGCCCATCAGCCCGCCTTCCCACCCGTAGCTGAAGACGATTCGCCGCGGTGGGTCCAGTTCGAGGAAGCGGCCGACGACGGTAGCGCCGTTCTGGTGGGTCCACCGTAGCTCCCCTCCAGGCCACGCTTCGGCGACAGCCTCCACCGCCATCCAGCGCATCAGTCCGTCCGCTTCGGTCAGGAGCCGGAAGACGACGTCGGCCGGGGCGTGGATGGTCAGCCGTTGTTGGACCAGCTTCATCGGTCTGCCTCTTCTTCGGCTGCGGTCTTCAAGGCCGATAGCGATGCGCCCCAGAACCCTTCGAGCTCTGCTTGGAGCCGCCGCAGTCCCGAGAAGTCGACGCGGTAGAGCCGCCGGTTTCCATCGACTCGCACCACGACGAGGCCCGCCTCCCGGAGGACTCTCAGATGTTGGCTCGCCGTGGGTTGGCTCATGCCCGTGCGAGCGGCAAGCTCTGTGGCCGGCAGCTCGTCCTCGAGCACCAGCTGCAACATTGCACGTCGACCGGGATGACCAATGGTCTCGATGAGGCTTGCCACGCCGCCCATTTTAGCACTACCGTATATAAGGAACATCGCAAATAGGTTGCACCCGAAGTGCGACCTCGGGTTTGAGGAGGCTTCTCGAAATGGCTGAGACCGCCACTGAAGACACCCGCCAGTGTGCACGTCGGTACTTCGAGGCGTGGACCACCGGCGACACTGCGACGGCTGGTGCCGCTCTCCATCCGGACTTCCAGTTCTCCGCAGGCGACATGCAGATCGACGGCCGCGACGCATTTCTATCGGCGGGTGCATTTCCCCGGGATGCCGTGGTGACCATGGTCGCCGAAGCATACGAAGGCGGCGTGGCCTTCCAGATGTACGATGCCACGCTCGATGGCAGGACCGCACGTATCGTCGAGCAGCTCGCGGTAAAGGATGGCCTCATCGTCCGATCGACGTTCGTCACGGACATGGCTTCATTCCTCGCCCTGACGGGACGATGACGGACCGAACAGCGCAGCCCGGCGGTGGAGGAGCGGCTGGACGCATCGCCAGCGGCAAGGCTGTGCCCACGAGATCAGTCACAGTGGTCTGATTTAAGCCGCCGACTTTCTGTTCGTTGGTAGTTCGAGTCGGACCGGTACCCGGATTCGCGATCGCCACGATGGAACCTGGTGTGCGATCCTGAGCGCGTGTACCGGTTGCACGCTCCCGCCGAGCCACTTCGCTCGTACATCGAGAACTATTGGTTCGTCACACACAGGCCGGGTGAGGATGTCCGCCTACGGGTCGATGTCTTCGTCGACGCCCGCGCGGATCTGATTTTCAACTTCGAAGCCCCATACCGGCGCGAGGTCATCGGCGGCGGGGGATCAGTCCACCACCGGTCCAACCTGGACGCACAGCGCCTTGTCCCGATCCGGATCCTGCAGCACGGCGCTGTCCGCATCGTCGGCGTGAGGTTCCACCTCGGCGGCATCACCCCGTTCACCCGGGCGAGCGTCGCACCCTGGAGCGGCCTGACCCCGTCACCCGAGCTGGTGTTCGGCGATGGGACACGACGGCTCGAGTCCGACCTTCGAGCTTCCCTCGACGTTGAGGCGAGTGCGCGAATGCTCGACGACTTCTTCCTGAGGCGGTTGCGGTTGGACGGAGCACAGGCCACCTTCGAACATGCGCTGTCGGCACTCATCGCCAGCGACGGCCGGGTGCCGGTGAGCGAGCTCGCCGAAGTCACCGCAGCCTCGCCTCGGCAGGTGGAGCGGCTGTTCGCCCGCGGCCTCGGGTTCCCGCCGAAGACGGTGGGCCGGGTTCTCCGGTTCCAGTCGGCGTTGCGCCAGTTGATGAACGATCCGGGAGTTTCGCTCGGGAAGGTCGCAGCGTCTGCCGGGTACTACGACCAGGCTCACTGCGTCAGGGACTTTCGGCTCTTCAGCGGCGGTGTACCGCGCGGGTACCGCGGCTACTACCCGCCGGAGGTCCCGGATGACTTCGCGCCCAATGTCGTCGTGTTCGTACAAGACGCCGAAGTGCGCGAGCCCTGAGACTGGTCGTGTCCGCACGCTCGGAAGGGGAGAACATGGCTGAGCACCGGTCGGGCGCCGCGAGCGCGACGCGGGAGCGGTCGGCCTTCCGGCAAGCCGTTGAGGTGACCGTCGAAATCAAGGCCCGGCCCGAGACGCTCTGGGACAGGCTCACGGATGCCGCCGGCTTCCCCTCGTGGAATTCGACCGTCCAAAGCATCGACGGCCCGATCGCGCCGGGCCGCAGGCTCGCCATCCGCGTGCCGGCTGCACCCGGACGCACCTTCCGTCCGACGGTGGTGGCGTTCGATCCGCCAAGCCGGATGACCTGGCGCGAGGGCTCGCTGCCCATGTTCCGCGGGATCCGCACATTCACGGTGGAGCGGATCGACGGTGGGGACTCGAGGTTCACGATGCGCGAGGAACTCAGTGGCGTGATGCTGCCACTTATCGGGCGATCGCTTCCCGACTTCGTTCCGGTCTTCAACCGCTACGTCGACGATCTCCGAGCGGCGTGCGAAGGCTGAACATGGCGAGCTCTGAGCCGCAGGCAGCAACGACTACCGGGAAGACTCGAGGATCGTCTTGATCCGCGCGAGGTCCTTACGATTCGCGCGTCGCATGGCGCCCGCCATCGCGGGCCTGGCCACGGCCGAGAACCCGGCAGGCTCGCCGGCGTTACGGAGCGTCATCCGGGTAGACGACGGCGTCTCGGTGGTCCAGGTGTATGTCGTCTCCATCGGGAAGGGACCGTTCTCCGTGCGCATCACCAGCCGGTCGCCTGGCGCATACTCCACGACCTCATAGGTGTAGGCGAGCCGCTGCCCCAGGAAACGCGCGACGAACGCCACCAGACTTCCCTGGCGAAGGGGCGGAGCGGTCTTCCATTCGACGGACTCGATGTTGGCGTACCACGTCGGCGCGTTGTCGGGGTCGGCGGCATACGCCGAGACCTCTCCGATGGGCAACGCGATGACGACCTCCGTAGTGACATCCACTGTCGGCATGACACTCCCTTCTACTACGACTCCGCGCCGGCCGCGTCACGGCGACCAGGCTTGGGTGGGTGGTCTGTAGCCGAGGGCGATGGATTCGAGGCAGCCGATCCAGCCCTCGGCGTGGCGATCGGCGTCTTCCTGGGAGGTCAGGCGGGTGTGTCGGATGGCCACGGTGGTCTTCGCGTCGACCTCGGTGAAGGTGACTTCGACCAGCGACTCCTGGTCGGTGCCGTCCCAGCGCCAGGTGAAGGCCAGTCGCTGCGGCTCGTCGAGCTCGACGATTGTGCCGGTGGTGGTGTGAACTTCCCCGGTGGTGCGGATCATCTCGATGCGGTAGATGCCGCCGACTTGGAGGTCGATGGTGGCGACGGTCGGGCCGAACTGCTCCAGGGAAGGGCGGAACCAGTTCGCTGCGTGAAGCGGGTTCGTCCACAGCGACCACATGGTGGCGATGTCGATATCGTATGTCCGGTCGATGTTGGCCGTGAACAAGGCTCAGTCCTTCTGTAGTCGGGGTTCGTCGGCCTGGTCGCGCAGAGCCTCGACGTACCGGCCGAGGGAGTCGAACTGCGTGTTCCAGTAGGCGGTCATCTCCTCGATCCAGTTCCCTGCATCCTGGAGCATGTCGGGATGCGCAATCGCGCGGGTCTCGCGACCCTGCCGCTCGCGGGTGATCAACCCGGCCCGCTCGAGGGATGCGGCGTGCTTGTTGAGCAGCTGCGGAGAGATCCCGGTGGCGGCCGCGAGTTCATTCATGGCCAGCGGCGCGTCAGCCCGGGCGATCTGCCGGAGAACCGCACGCCGGGCACTGTGCGCCAATGCAGCGAAGACCGCGTCGAGGTCTTGCTCGCTGAGCTTCGCTGATCGAGCCAATTCATAAACCATGTGGTTTATTCTATGGATCGTCAGTCCCTCCGGCAACTCGGCGTCATCCCCGCAGGGCATGGCCAGGTGGGGCGAGAAACAGGTTGCGCGATCGCCTCACGCCGCAGGGACGATGACGTCGCGCACGAGGGCGTCGAGCTGTGCGTCCGCATCGAGGAACTGCCGGAGCGTGTTGCGGGATGCGCCGAAGTGCTCGAACTCGCCGGGGGACATGCCGTCGGGATCGTACGCCCGCCGGAACTCGGAGAGCCCCTTCAGTTCCTCGAGGATCCGGTCCGGAACCGGAGCGTCGATCCGGTGGTCGTCGACCGCGATCGCGTTGGCGTTGATGCGCTGCTGCCACTCGAACGGAGGCGAGATCACCAGGTCCCCGCCGACGAGTTCGGAGAACTGGAGGTGGCTGCGGAACGCGGCAGAGAGCATCCGGCTCCGATACCCCCGCTCGATGAACATCGCATAGGCGCGCTTGAGGGCCGCGATGCCGGCCCAGTCCAGCACACCCGGAGTGGTGAGGATGCCCGCATCGGCTGCCCACCGCTTCAGCCAGTCGTCGAGGCGGCCACCCATGATCGTCACGACGTGGCCGAACTCCCGGTCGGGAAGGCCCTGCGCCTCCCGGCGATCGATGGCGCGCTCGAGCGCAGCACCCACTGCGAGCGCCTGCGGCACCGTGAAGCTCAGCGTCGCGTTGATACTGACGCCGCGATACGCCGCCTCCTCCATTGCTGCGATGCCCGCCGCGGTCGCGGGGATCTTGACGATGATGTTGTCGGCGAGCTGCGAGAACTCCACGGCTTGCTCGACGAGCGCTGCGGTGTCTCGATGCAATCGGGGATCGGTCTGGATCGAGAGTCGGCCGTCGCGCCCGCCGCTCGCCTCGAATGCCGGCTCGAGCAGGCCGGCCGCCTCGATCGACAGTTGCTTGACCGCGGCCCAGCCGAGCTGCGATTCACCCCAGGTCGGGTGCTCGACGGCGAGGTCGCGGATGCGCGGCACCCAGACATCGGGATGCCGTTTGATCGCCGTGTAGGCGATCACCGGGTTGCACGTCGCGCCCACCGCGCCGAAGCCGATGGAGCGCCGGAGCTCGTCGGGGTCCGCGGAGTCGTTCCAGAGGGAGGTCGCGGTCACGGCGGCACGCGCCAGCGGCCCCGCGGTGCGATCAGTGAGGGTGGACATCGGCGTCCTTTCGTGGTTCGGTCGGTTCGCGTAGCCGGGCATCGGTCGGTTCGGCATGCGGCGGAGTGATCGTCGCGTCAGTCGAGGTCGACCCGGACGGCGACGTGCTCGGTGGCGGATCGCTGCGCTGCATCCGCGAGGATGAGCGCGGCACGGCCGTCGTCGAAGGTCGGGCTCGTCGACGATTCGCCCCGCACGAGCCGCACGAACTCATGCAGCTCGGCAGCGTACGCACCGGCGTAGCGCTCGAGGAAGAACTCCTGGTAGGGCGGCTTGGCCTCGACCGCCTCCGCGGTCGACAGGCTCACGAGGCTGCTCGGCGCGTTGGAGACCTGCAGCATCCCGTCGGCGCCGAACGCTTCGAGGCGCTGGTCGTAGCCGACCGCACTGTGTCGCGAGTTCGTGATGGTGACGATGGCGCCGGTTGCCGCGCGCAGCACCGTCACCGCCGTGTCGAAGTCGCCGTGCTCGCGGGCTCCGACGTCGAACGCGGCGGTGGCCACGGCCGACACCTCGACGATGTCAGGCAGGAAGAAGCGGGCCATGTCGAAGTCGTGGATCGTCATGTCACGGAAGATGCCGCCCGAGGCCCCGAGGTACGACGCTGGGGGCGGCGCGGGGTCGCGGCTGATGATCGAGAGTTGCTCGAGCTCGCCGATCTCGCCGGCCGCCACGCGCCGGCGAGCGCTCGCGAACCCTGCGTCGAAGCGACGGTTGAACCCGAGCGCCACGGGGACGTTCGAGGCTGCGACCTTGGGCCGGAGCGCGTCGACCCGTGCGATGTCGAGGTCGATGGGCTTCTCGCAGAGCACGGGGATGCCCGCGTCGACGGCCCGCTCGATGAGATCGACGTGCGTCGGTGTCGGGGATGCCACGAGCACGGCGTCGACCTCGCCGGAGGCGAAGAGCTCCTCGGCCGTGTCGGTGCCGGTGCCGCCGTACCGGGCGGCGACCGTACGCGCCCCGTCGACGACGGGGTCGCACACCCACGCGAGGGTGGCGTCGGGGTCGGCAGCGATGCTCGCCGCGTGGACCTGGCCGATGCGGCCGGCGCCGATGAGTCCGAAGCGCAAGGGGCGCTCAGTCATGTTCCTCTGTTCCCTTCCGGCTCACGCCCAGCGGCGGAGCGCCTCGCGGTTGCGGCGCTGGTCATCCGCGCGCTCCGCCTCGAATGCGGCGAGGGAGACGTCGTCACCGTTGAGCACGTCCTGCTCGACGACGATCCAGCCGTCGTAGCCGTGCTCGTCGATGCCGGCCATCACTGCCGTCAGGTCGATGTCGCCCCTTCCGAATGACACGAACGAGCCCGACTGCCAGACCTCGCGCATCCCGCCGCCCGCGGCGAGCACCCGCCGGAGCTCGGCAAGATCGACGTCCTTCAGGTGCAGGTGGTTGATGCGCGCACCCCATCTGCGCACCGCTTCGACCGGGTCACCGCCGGCGATGAAGAGGTGCCCCGTGTCGAGGGTGAGGTCGATGTCGACATCGGCGAGGAAGCGATCGATCTCCTCCTGCGACTCCACGAACGTCCCGGCATGATGGTGGAACGTCGGCTCGAATCCGGCGGCGCGCACGATCTCGGCGGCGCGCCCCGCGTTGGCGACGAGCCGATCCCAACGGACGGCATCGAGCGGGTCGGCCTCAGCACCACGCCCGGGAGCCGCGCGACGAGCGGCCGAGCCGTCGTCGGCGAGCGTCGGCCGTGGCAGCCTGGTCGGCCCCGACTCCGCGGCCGAGGCGAATGCGCGCAGGGCCTCGTCGAGCGCAGGGAGCGACGCGGCGAACGCCTCGTCGTCGGAGAAGGGCAGCTGCACCCAGCCGCCGGCGAGCTCGAGCCCGAATCGCTCGAGCCGGCGGCGAAGCGCGGCGTCGCGGCCGAGGTAGCCGACGGGGCCGAGGTCCACGCCGCGGTATCCCGTCTCGGCGAGGATCGCGAGCAGGTCATCGGGCGCGACCGTCTCGGCGCCGTCGGGCGTCAGTTCGAAGACGCCGAAGCTCACGGGGGCCCCGGCCACCGTCGCCTTCATTGCGCGCCCTCCGTCCCGAGGAGCGGTCGCTGCGCCTGCCGGAGCCGTTCGTACTCCGCGCGGGCCCGCCGCGTCGATTCGAGCGTCGACACTTCGGGCACCGGGACATCCCACCATCCCTCGCCGTCGGGTGCGTAGATCAGGGGGTCGCTGTGCACCTGGATGAATGTGGCGCGGTCGGACTCCTTCGCGGCGACGACCGCGGCACGCAGCGCCTCGATCGACCCGCGCCCCGGCGCGATCTCGACGACGTCCATGCCGTAGCTGCGTGCGTTCATCGCCAGGTCGACGGGCAGGACCTCGTCGCCCTGGAAGTTCCGCGCCTCGGCGTCGTACTGGCGGTACTTCGTGCCGAACCGCTCCGACCCGACCGTCTCCGAGAGGTGGCCGATCGAAGCGAAGCCGTGGTTCTGGATGAGGATCACGATGACCTTGATCCCCTCGGCCACGGCCGTCAGGAGCTCGGAGTTCAGCATGAGATAGGAACCGTCGCCGACCATGACGATCACGTCGCGATCATCACCCGACGCCATGAGCCCGCGCTTGGCACCGAGCCCGCCCGCGATCTCGTACCCCATGCACGAGTACGCGTACTCGACGTGGTACCCGAGCGGGTCGCGCACGCGCCAGAGCTTGTGAAGGTCGCCCGGGAGCGATCCGGCGGCCTGCACGATGACGTCCTCCGGGGCGGTCGCCGACTGAACGGCGCCGATGATCTCAGGCTGGCCGGGCAGGTCGCGACCGGATGGCGCGAACGCCGCGTCGACCGCGGCATCCCATTCGGCCTTCTCACGCGCGATGCGCTCGGCGTAGGAGCCCTCGACTCGATGCCCGGCGAGTTCGCCGGCCAATGCGACCAGCGTTTCCCTCGCGTCCGCGAGCACCGGCAACTGCGTACCGTGCTTGTACGCGTCGAACGCTGCCACGTTGATGTTGGCGAACTGCACGCCCGGATCTCGGAACGCAGTGCGGGACGCGGTCGTGAAGTCGCTGTACCGCGTACCGATGCCGATGACGACGTCGGCCTCCGAGGCGAGCCTGTTGGCCGCGGTCGTTCCGGTCGCGCCGACCGCGCCGAGGTACAGCGGATGATCCCACACGAGTGAGCCGCCGCCCGCCTGAGTCGTACCGGCTGGGATGCCTGTGGCCTCGACGAGCGTCTTGAGCGCTTCCTCGGCCCCGGAGTAGATCACCCCGCCCCCGGCGACGATGAACGGTCGCTTCGCACGTCGGATCGCGGCGACCGCCCGCGCGAGAGCGCC
Organism: Agromyces cavernae; assembly: GCF_021044935.1. Lineage (GTDB taxonomy): Bacteria > Actinomycetota > Actinomycetes > Actinomycetales > Microbacteriaceae > Agromyces > Agromyces cavernae. The sequence goes on along the minus strand of NZ_JAJNMP010000001.1, from coordinate 357,024 downwards.
GGGCTCGGGCAGCGGCCGACGGATGTGCCACTCGCGGTCCTGAAGGAACGCGACGGGCACGTCGAGCATCTCGGCCTGCACGTCCTCGGGGAGCGCGATCGTGACCGCGCCCGTCTCGGCCGGGTCGGTGAGCACGCGCATCGCGCCCAGCGCAATCGAGTAGAGCTGCTCGGGACGCTGCACCCGATCGAAGAACTTCGACAACGGCCGGAACGCGTCGTTCACCGTGAGCCCGATGTCCCACGGCTGCTCGAGCTGCTGAAGCACCGGATCTGCCACACGCGTGGCGAACGTGTCGCTCGGCAGCAGGAGGGCCGGCAGGCGATTGGTGGTGGCGAGCGCCGCCCCGGTGAGCATGTTCGTCGCGCCGGGCCCGACGGATGCCGTCGACGCGAACGTCCCGCGCCGCCGATGCATACGCGCATAGCCGACCGACTGGTGCACCATGGCCTGCTCGTTGCGCGCCTGGTGGTATGGCATGAGGTCGGGCTGGTCCACGTTCAACTGCTTGAGCGCCTGACCCACGCCTGCGACGTTCCCGTGACCGAAGATGCCGAACACGCCGGGGATCGTGCGTTCCCGGATCTCGCCGTCCACGGTCCACTGGTGCGCCAGGAACTCGATGAGCGCCTGGCTGACCGTCATCCTTCGCGTCGCCGCCATCAAAGCTGGCCTTCCTTCCCGTACGGCAGCCGCGGATCCACACGCTGCCCCTTCCAGGTGTCGCGCACCCACGCATGGGCCGGATCGTCGCTGATGAGCCACTCCCGCTCGGGGTCGGGCCCGGCCATCACGTTGAGGTAGTAGAGGTCGTAGCCAGGCGCGGCGACGGCTGGGCCGTGGTAGCCGTACGGCACGAGGGCGATATCGCCGCTGCGCACCATCGCGTCGATCTCGATCTCGCCGGCCGGCGACGAGTACGTGCTGAAGAGCCCGAACGCGCCCGCGGACGTTCCGCCGGTGCCGGCTCGATCCGGCTCGGCCTCGAAGTAGTAGATCTCCTCGAGCCGCGACTCGTGGCCCGGTATGTGCTCGTCGTGCTTGTGCGGCGGGTACGACGACCAGTTCCCGGCGGGCGTGATCACCTCGCACACGATCAGCCGTGCCGCGTCCAGCGCCCGCGGAGTGCCGAAGTTGTGCACCTGGCGGCTGGATGCCCCGACGCCCCGCTGTTCGACCGGCACCTCGGCCACCGGGATGTACCGGCTCGGCCGAACCTCGTCGGTCGGCGAGGTCGCGACGGCGACTCGACCGTTCCCCTCGAGCACGGCGGTCGCGGCCGATGAGAGGTACAGCACGTCAGTGGGCCCCTCGAACACCGAGGCACGGCCGTCGAGCCGCGTCGTGGCGTGCCGCCCGTCCTCAGTGTGCGAGACCGTGAACGAGCCGCGCAGCGGTACCACGATCCGCTCGACGCCGGTCCCGTCGAACGCGAGCGCCTCACCCGGCGTGAGCTCCGCCACGCGGATGCCGGTGTGCCGCCACCCCGGGGTCGTCCGATCGACGACGCTCTCCCATCCATCGCGGGCGAGCTCGCCACGTCGGTGGAACCAGCGCTCGTCGGTCGTCATGCCGTCGCCTTCATGTCACGTCGTCGGTCGATCGGATGCCGCGGAACGATGGCCTGCCGCGACATCCGCCCGGTCACTGGTTCTGCAGGAGCCGAGGCCGATGGCGGAACTCGAATCCTTCATCGCAGGAGAGCGCCGATCTCGGTGAAGGCTTCGCTGTAGCGATCGACGAGCGACCGGGCGACGCCCACCGAGTCGACGAGCGGGTGCGCGGCGAACGCCCGCCAGGCCTGCTCGCGCGAACGCTCGTGCACAGCGCCGATGATGAGCCGCTCGGCCGACTTCACCTGGGTGATCAGCCCGAGCATCTCACCCGTCACCGGCGCGATCGGCCACGGGTGCACGCCGTCGGCGTCGACGACGCAGCCCACTTCGACGACCGCGTCATCGGGCAGCTGCGGCACGAGGCGGTTGTTGCGCACGTTGAGGATCATCGTCGCCGAGCGGCCGCTCGCGAGGGCCGCCATGAGGTCGAGCGCGACCTGGTGGTAGCCGCCGCCGTCGATGTCGGACTCGTGGCGCTGCTCGTCGTCGCTCCGGCTCTCGGCCATGTAGCTCGACTCGCGTTCGTGGCGGGCCTGCATCCACGTCGCGAGCGGGTCGTCGCCCGGTGCCGCGTAGAACGTCGCCTGCTGGCGGTCGATGAACTCGCCCCTGGTCGATGCCGCCGAGCGGATGCGCGCGGTGGCCTCGCGCGTGAAGTAGTAGTAGTACAGGTACTCGTTCGGGAGGGCGCCGATCGCCCGGATCCAGTCGAAGCCCATAAGCCGGGCCTCCTCGATCGTCTCGAGCGAGGCATCTGATTCGATGAGGGGCTGCAGCAGCTCGTCGCCGCCGGCGGTGATCGAGCGCAACCACCCGAGGTGGTTCAGCCCGACATAGTCGAAGGCGATGCCGTCGGCCGAGTTGCCGGTCGCGGCGGCAGCTCGGCGCATCAGCCCGATCGGGGTGTCGCAGATGCCGACGACCCGGTCGCCGAGCACGCGCTGCATCGCCTCGGTGACGATGCCGGCGGGGTTCGTGAAGTTGATCACCCACGCCTCGGGCGCGACGTTGCGGATCGTCTCGGCGAGTAACGTCATGAACGGCACCGTGCGCAGGGCGTAGGCGAGCCCGCCGGGGCCGACCGTCTCCTGGCCGAGTACGCCGAGGTCGAGCGCGGTGCGCTCATCGAGGATGCGGCCATGTGTGCCGCCGATACGCACGGCGCTGAAGATGAAGTCGGCGCCCCGCAGCGCCTCCTCGAGGTCGGTCGTCGTCGTGATCACGGGCACGTGGCGGCGCTCGCGCGCGAGGCGCGACAGGATCGCCCCGATCGTTTCGAGGCGCGACGCGCTCACGTCGTAGAGGGCCAGCTCGTCGATGCGCACGGGCGCGTCGTCGGCGGCGACCGCCTCGAAGACCTGGGGCACCCGGAACCCGCCGCCGCCGATGATGGCGAGCTTCACGCGACCATCACCTCGACTCCCGCCTCGCGGAGCAGGTCGAGCGTGGAGGCATCCGCATCGGCGTTGGTGACGACGGCCGAGATCTGCTCAGGGCCGCACACGCTCAGCACCCCGACGCCGGGGAACTTCGACGCATCGGCGAGCACGACGGTGCGCTGGGATGACTCGATCATCGCCCGTTTGACCGGCACCTCCATGCCGGTGGTGTCGGAGATGGTGCCGTCGGCACGGATGCCGCTCGTGCCGAGGAAGCAGGTCGTCGCTCGGATCTGCGCGAGCGCCTGCTCGGTGAGCGTGCCGATCATCGAGTTGTAGTTCTTGCGCACGGCCCCGCCGAGCACGATGAGTTCCACGTCGTCGTCGTCGCGCAGCTCGTCGACGACCGCGAGGCTCGAGGTGATCACCGTGATGCGCCGGCCGCGCAGCTGCGCCGCGAGCAGCGCGGTCGTCGTGCCGATGTCGATGATGACGACGTCGCCCTCGGACACGAGCTCGGCCGCGCGCTCGGCGACCCGCGCCTTCTCGGGGGCGTGCTGGCGCTCGACGTCGGTGAACGGGATCTGGTCGGGCTCGATGCTGCCGCCGCCGCGCACACGCCGAAGCAGGCCCTCGGCGCTCAACGCGTTGAGGTCGCGGCGGATCGTCGAGAGCGAGACGCCGAACTGCTCGGCGAGCTCTTCGACGGTGACTTCGCCATCGGTGCGCAGGGAGTTCAGGATGTGCGCCTGTCGCGTTGCTGTGAGCATGTGCATCATACTATCAGTCAATTTCGCGCATGAATTGACGCAAGACCATTCATTCGAGAGTATGTTCAGTCAAAGCCGATCGACGATCGCGCACGCGGTCGCAACCAAGGAGGATGCGTGCCAGAACGGGCTGCCGACGACACCGTCGATGTGCTCCTCACCGGGCCGGTCTTCTTCGACCTGGTGTTCACCGATGTGAATGGAGCGCCCCGGCCGGGCACCGAGGTGCACGCCGAAGGGCTCGCATCGAGCCCCGGCGGCGTGGCCAACCTCGCAGTCGCGACCGCCCGCCTCGGCCTCAGCACCTCGCTCGCCGCGACGCTCGGCGACGATGTCTACGGACGCTGGTGCTGGGAGTTCCTCGCCGACCGGGAGGGCATCGACCTTTCCCGCTCACGCCTCGTTCCCGACTGGCCCACCCCGGTCACAGTCTCGATCGCCTCCGGCAGCGACCGCAGCATGGTCACCCGCGAGGCGCCCGCGCCGTTCATCGCCGGTGAGCTCGTCGGCGGGGCCGCCAGCGGACGCGCGACCTTCGTCGACCTCGGCGCGGCGCGCGGCGGTCGCGAAACCGACTCCTGGTGGCGGCTCGCAGCCAACGGCGGCACGAAGGTCTTCGCGGACATCGGCTGGGACTCGAGCGAGCGATGGGACCCGGCCGACCTCGCTCCGCTCGCCGACTGCTTCGCCTTCACTCCGAACGAGTCGGAGGCGATGGCGTACACCCGCACCGACTCCGCCGTCGACGCGGCCCGCGCCCTCGCCGAGAGGGTGCCGCTCGTCGTCGTCACCCGCGGCGAGCGCGGCGCCGTCGCCATCGACGCGGTGGGCGGCGACGAGGTCGTGGTGCCCGCGGTCCCGGCGAACGGCCGGGACGCCACGGGCGCCGGCGATGTCTTCGGCGCGGCCCTCGTGCTCGGCACCCTGCGCGACTGGCCCCTCGAACAGCGGCTGTCGTTCGCGGCACTCTGCGCGGCACTCGCGGTCGAGCATCCCGGCGGTGCGGTCGGCGCCCCCGGCTGGGGCGACGTCGCCGATTGGTGGGGTCGCGCGCGCGACGGCGACGACCGCGAGCTCGCGACGCGATTCGCCTTCCTGAACGACGCCTTCCCCGAGGCATCCGGGCGCCGCAGAGCGGAGCTCACCTTCCCCTTCGCCGACTACGGCACCACAGCGGCCCGGCGATCGATTCCCGAGAAGAGAGGTACATCATGAGACGGAACACCCGACTGACCGCGGTGGCGCTGACCGGCGCCGCCCTCGTCGTCGCCCTCACGAGCTGCGCACCCGGCACCGGCGCGAGCTCGGGCAACACCGACGACACGGGCGACATCAGCACCGACATCTCAGGCGTCGGCGACGTCACCCTCACGGTGTGGGACCAGGAGGTGCGCGGCGGCCAGAACGAGCAGATGGAGCAGCTCAACGCCGCGTTCATGGAGAAGTACCCGAACGTCACGATCGACCGCAACTCGCAGTCGTTCGACGACCTCGCCACGACGCTGCGGCTCGCCCTCACCGACGCCGACGCACCCGACGTCGTGCAGGCGAACAACGGCCGCAACACGATGGGGCAGTTCGTCGCGGCCGAGCAGCTGCGTCCGCTCGACGACTACGCCGAGGCGTACGGCTGGTTCGACCGATACTCGCCGTCGGTGCTGCAGTACTCGACGTACAGCGAGGACGCGAAGGTGTTCGGCGACGGCAACCTCTACGGCCTGCCGCAGGTCGGCGAGGTCGTCGGCGTCTTCTACTCGAAGTCCAAGCTCGAGGGCCTCGGCCTCGAGGTGCCGACCGACTGGACCGAGTTCGACGCGGCTCTGAAGGCCGCGAAGGCCGCAGGGGAGACCCCGATGCTGCTCGGCAACATCGAGAAGTGGCCCGGGCTGCACGTGTTCGGCCCGGTGCAGGGCAACGACGTCGACGCCGAAGTCATCACCGACCTCGGCCTCGGCAACTCGGGCCAGAGCTGGACGACGCCCGAGAACGTCGCGGCCGCCGAGAACCTGCAGGGCTGGATCGACGCCGGCTACTTCAACGACGGCGTGAACGGCACCGACTACGACGCGGCCTGGCAGTCGCTCGCGGCCGGCGACGGCGTGTTCCTCATCGGCGGGTCGTGGCTCGCCGCCGACCTCGCCGACGCCATGGGCGACGACGTCGGGTTCTTCATCCCGAACACCGGCGACGGCACGCCGGCGACCACGGGCGGCACGGGCCTGCCGTTCACGATCACCTCGGCCGCCGAGAACACCGATGTCGCGGCCGCGTACATCGACTTCATCACGAGCGATGAGGCGATGGACGTGCTCGCGGAGACCGGCAACCTGCCCGTCAACCGCACCGCCGAGCTCGCCCCGAGCGAGGGCGTGATGGCCGACGTGTTCACCGTGTTCGGCGACGTCACCGGCGACGGCAGCCTGCTGCCCTACCTCGACTACGCGACGCCGACGTTCGGCGACACGATGGGTCAGGCGCTGCAGGACCTGCTCGCCGGGCAGACGACGCCCGAGCAGTTCACCGAGACCCTCGAAGCCGACTACTCGGAGTTCGTCGCGAGCAATGGCTGACGGTACGACCATGATCGGGCGGAGCGCCACTCGGCGCTCCGCCCGATCGGCGTGGGTTCCCTGGGCCTACCTGGCGCCCGCTCTCGTGCTCTACGGGGCGTTCCTGCTCTTCCCGCTCGTCCGGGCGGCGCAGTTCTCGCTCTTCGAGTGGGACGGGCTCGGAGCCTCCACGTTCGTCGGACTCGACAATTACGTCGAGATCCTCTTCGACGAGCGGCTGCGCGAGGCGTTCTGGCACGCCCTCGTGCTCGTGTTCTTCTACGCGGTGCTGCCGCTCGTGATCGGCCTGCTGCTCGCCAACCTGCTCACCCGCGCCCAGGTGCGCGGGCTCGGGTTCTTCCGCAGCGTCATCTTCCTGCCGCAGGTCATCGCGATGGTCGTCGTCGCCGTCACCTGGCGGCAGATCTACGCACCCGACGGGCCGCTCAACGGATTCCTCCGCATGATCGGGCTCGGGGCGCTCGCGCGACCGTGGCTCGGGGACTACACGTTCACGCTGCCCGCGGTCGGCCTCATCGGCACCTGGGTGTGCACGGGTCTCGTGACCGTGCTGCTCATGGCAGGCATGAGCCGGGTGCCCCGCGAACTGTACGAGGCGGCGCGACTCGACGGCTCGGGACCCGTGCGTGAGTTCTTCGCGATCACGCTGCCGATGGTGCGCGGCGAGATCACGGTCGCACTCACCCTCACGATCGTCGCCGCACTCAAGACCTTCGACCTCGTCTACGTGACGACGAGCGGCGGGCCGGGCACGTCGACGACCGTGCCGAGCTACGAGATCTACCGTCGCGCGTTCGAGCTCGGCGAGGTCGGCGTCGCGACGGCAGTCGGCGTCGTGCTCACCCTCATCGTCTTCGCCATCAACGGCGTCGTGAACATGATCGGAGACCGCAAGTGAAGGTATCCCCGATCGAACGGGGCGCGAACTACGTCGTGCTCGTCGCGTTCGCGCTCATCGTGCTCGGGCCGATCGCCGTCATCGTCTCGCTCGCGTTCGGCCCGCAGAGCGCGTCGGCCGCCCGCGAGGGAGGGCTGTTCCACCCCGAGAACTTCCCCGAGGCGTGGGAGATCGGCCGGTTCGGCCAGTACATGCTGACCTCGGTGGTCGTCGCGGTGATCGTCGTCGTCGTGTCGGTGCTCGCGTCGATCCTCGCCGGGTACGCGCTCGGCACGATGCGGTTCCGCGGGGCGACGCTCATGTTCTACGTGTTCCTGCTCGGCATCATGGTGCCGACCGAGGCGTTCATCGTGCCGCTCTACTTCGACCTGCGGGTCGCCGGTCTCACGAACACCGTCTGGGGCGTCGCCGCGCCGCAGATCGCGATGTCGATCGCGTTCGGCACGTACTGGATGCGGACGTACTTCCGCACCTCGAGCCGGGCGCTCATCGACGCGGCCCGCCTCGACGGCGCCGGGTCGATGCGCATCCTGTGGCAGGTGCTCGTGCCGATCGGGCGCCCGGCGATCCTGACGCTCGTGCTGCTCACGTTCATGTGGACGTGGAACGAGTTCCTCATCCCGCTCGTGATGTCGCCCAACGGGTCGGTGCGCACCGCCCCGCTCGGGCTCGCGTTCTTCCAGGGGCAGTACACGCAGGGCACGGCGTTGCTCGCAGCCGGCGCCGTGATGGTCGCGCTGCCGATCGTGGTGCTCTACATATTCCTCCAGCGCCACTTCATCAAGGGCATGATCGAGGGCGCGGTGCGCGAATGATCGAGATCGCGGTGCTCCCGGATGCCGTAGCCGTCGGCGAACGTGCAGCGGACGTCTTCGATGACGCAGTGCAGTCGGGGGCCCGCACCCTCGGCTTGGCGACGGGGTCGTCGACCGACCCTCTTTACGCGGAGTTGGTGCGGCGTCACGGCGGGCGACACAACCAGTACCGCATGACGCGGCTGTTCCAGCTCGACGAGTACATCGGACTCCCGGTCGAGCACCCTGAACGTTACGCCGAGGTGATCCGCCGGAGCTTCGCCGAGCCGCTCGGCATACCATTCTCACGAGTTCATGCCCCCGACGCCGACGACGCAGATCCAGATCGCGCGGGTGCCGCATTCGAGCTTTCGATCGCAGATGCGGGCGGCATCGACCTGCAGTTGCTCGGCGTGGGTGCCAACGGGCACATCGCGTTCAACGAACCCGGCACGCCCTTTGAGAGCAGAACCCGAGCCGTCGAGCTCGCCGACCAGACTCGACGCGACAACGCTCGCTTCTTCGGCGGCGACCCCGACTCGGTGCCGCGTCGGGCGATGTCGCAGGGAATCTCGACCATCCTGCGCGCTCGACGGATTCTCCTCGTCGCGATCGGACGAGCGAAGGCGGACACGGTGGCGGCTGTCGCGAGGACGCCCCCGACACCTCTCGTCCCCGTATCGGCGCTGCATGACCATCCCGCGGTCACCATGCTGGTCGATCTCGAAGCTGCATCGGGAATCGACCCGGACAACGTGCTCGACACCGTTCGTGTCTCGGCACGGCCGGTCGCGGGGGGCGCGTGAGACGTCGGGCGGTTCATCCGATTCACGAGCAGGTATGTGCAGATTCATGCGCGTTATTGCGTGCACATGCTTGATTAACTGACCGAATCTGCCCTAACTTGAGCGGAGGATCGGGCGGCAGTTCGTCGTCCCGAGCGTCCAACGGAGGAACGCATGAAACGTCATCACGCAGTCCTGCTCACGTCGCTGCTCACTGTCGCCACTCTCATGGGGACGGGGAATGCGGTGGCCGCGACGATGGGCAACACTCAAGGTCCAGCTGGTCCGGCCGTTCAGCTCGAAGCCGGCGACCCCTCGGTCGCGACCGAAACCGATCGCGAGAAGATCGATGTCATGGGCATCTGGGCCCACCCCGATGACGACGCCGGCTTCACCACGCCCTGCGGCGTCTGGCACGATCGCTACGGCGTGCGCTGCGGAATCATCATGGCCACGCGCGGCGAGGGCGGATCGAACTCAGTCGGCCCCGAGGCCGGTCCCGACCTCGGACTGCGTCGCGAGAACGAGGACCGCACCTCGCACATCCGCTCGGGTACCGTCGACATCTTCAACCTCGACCGGGTCGACTTCTTCTACAACACCTCTGCGGCGCTGACCGCCGAAGTGTGGGATGCCGAGGAGACGCTGCGCCGCACTGTGCGGATCATCCGCGAGACCCAGCCCGAGATCCTCGTCGGCAGCACGCCGTCGCTCGCGGCCGGGCACGGCAACCACCAGTACGCACAGGGCCGCATGATCTGGGAGGCCGCCGCCGCAGCCGCCGATCCGAACATGTTCCCCGAGCAACTCACCGGCCTCGGCGCGGTCGAGACGTGGCAGGTCAAGAAGATCCTCGCCGGCGGGCAGACGACCGGCACGGGCGGCACGCTCGCGCCGAACTGCAACACGGGCTTCACTCCCGCGGCGACGAATCCGTTCACCGTTGTCGGCACATGGACCGGCTACGACTCGCCGTACGTCTGGGCCGACGGCAACCTCGCCGGCCAGGAGGCGGGTTCTGCCAAGACGTGGGCGCAGGTCGGCCGCGAGGGCGGACGGGCGCACCCGACGCAGGCGCGCACGATGCAGACCGCGCTCTTCGCGCCGAGCTGCCAGCGATACGGCGTCTCGGAGTCGATCGTGCCCATGCAGCCGAACAGCGCTGCTGCCTCGGCGAACGACGACGCGGTGCTGTACGGCGCCGTCATCGCCGATCCCGGCGGAATGCCCCTCGGCTCGGAATTCTCGCTCACGGCCGACGAGTACTACGAGGCCGCGGGCGAGCCGTTCGACGTCACCGTCGCGGCGCGATCCGGCGAGGGTGACCTCGATGGCGGCACCGTGAGCCTCACGGTGCCCGCCGGCTGGCAGGTCTCCGACCCCGTCGAGGTCGACGGCATCGGCGACGAGGATGCCGCTGAGGCGACCTTCACCGTCACGCCGGCTGCCGGCGCGGCCGTCGGGGTGTACAAGCTCGCCGCTTCGTTCGACGGCGGCGGGATCACTGCGTACAACGACACTCGCATCGCGCTCGTCGCACCGGTCGAAGGTCGCTTCGAGCGCTGGGGCAACATGGCCGAGTATGAGCAATGGACCCGCGACCACGACGCCTACGTGGGCGGCCGCTCGAATGCCGTCGCTCAGGTGGGCGCCGGTGAGACGGTGACCGTGCCGGTCGAGGTGACGAACCGCAGCGCAGGCACCGAGTCGGGCGACGTGACGCTCGCCGTGCCCGCCGGGTTCGTCGTCGATTCGGCGTCGAAGCCGTTCAGTGGACTCGCCGCCGGCGACACGGCGACGGTCGAGTTCGTGGTCACGCACACAGACCCGGCGGATGCCGGCAGCCGCACGGTGACTTTCACCGCGACGACGACCTCGGGCGCGGGTACGTCGATCGAGAACGAAACCGTCTATCTCGTGCCGACGGTCGTCATCCCCCAGCTCGCCTCGGCGCCGACTGTCGACGGCACGGCCGACGGCGTCTACGTCGGCCAACCGCTCGATGTCGGCACCCGATGGGAGGGCTCGGCCTGCGCCGCTGATGGCATCGATTGCGGCGACGGGAGCGTCGCCAAGCTCGGGTGGTACGACGATGCCCTCTACGCGCAGATCCGCGTGACCGACGACGTCGCGAGCGCTGCCGCAACGCCCGACCGGTGCTTCGGCCACTGGCTCGTCGACTCCGTCGAGCTGTTGCTCGACCCGCGTGGCGTCTCGGTCGACACGTCGACCACGTTCAAGCTCGGCATGTTCCCGTTTACCGATGACGCCGAAGGCACGAACGGCAACGGGGCCGACGGCCCCTGCTGGTCGCGTGACGCCGACAACCACCAGGGATTCTCGACGGGCCCGCTCGCCGAGACCGTCGAGGGCGGGCTCAACGCCGAAGGCGTCGAGGTCGCGGTCGAAGTCGCTCGGCAGGCCGACGGCAGCTACGCCGGCGGCGCCTACGACCTCGAGGTGAAGGTGCCGCTCGCGGCGCTGCCCGCGGCGGTCGGTCCGACAAGCGCCGCCCCGAAGGGCGACGCGTCGCTGAACGACGTCGACCCGGCGTATCTCGGGCTCAACGTCACGCCGTACGACTCCGACACGCAGGACTTCATCGGGCAGACCCGCACCGCGTGGTCGGCCTTCGGAAGCCAGCAGTCCGAGCCGTACCGCTGGGGCCACGCCTATCTCGACGGATACGTCCCGCCGGCCGACCGGTCGACCGAGGTGTCGGCGCCGATCATCCCCGACACCGCCCTGCAAGGTGTGCAGTCGCCGCAGACGGTCGCGCAGTCGGCAACCCGCGGTGGCACCATCTCGGGGGTGCAGCCGAGTGAGGCGTTGAGCGTCACCGATGTGAAGATCCAGCAGAAGAACGTTCGGATCTCGTACCGCTCGGAGGAGGCCGGCACTCTGCGCGTCTTCCTCTGGAAGGGCGACACGACGTTCATCCCCGTATGGACCTCGAGTTGCGCCGGCGACGTTTATGGGTTCGAGGCCTGCTCACCGGCGGACGGCGCCGCTCCGCCGTGGGCACCCGACATGAGCGGCCGCCTGCTGGGGTCGTTCGAGCACGAAGTCGCTGCGGGCAAGGGTACTTTGGCGGTACCGATCGATGCGAACGTCCGTTCCGCTCTTGCCGATGATGCGAGGATCCTCATCTCGTACGCGGAGGAACAGCCGAGCGTTGTGGCGTCGGGTGACGGTGTCAATGCGTGGAGCTTCCCGATCGAATCGCGCGTGCCCGGCAGGGACTGAGTCTCAGTCGAAGCGTTGGGGTGCGGGCGGGTCATGACTCGCCCGCACTTCAGCGCGAAGCGCAAGCTCCGGACCGCCGTCAAGTCGGGTGCCCTCGAGGATCGAGGGGATCCTGCGTCTCCCGCGCCGGCTTACGTGAATCGAGGGGGTCGAGCGACCGCTGTAGGTCGTCGAGATCGATGATCGCGGTGTCGTCGTATCGTCCTGACGGTGGGATGTCGCGGACTCGAGACTCGATATCGAGTCCGTGCCAGGTCTCGGACACGGGTTCAGGATCCGGTTCAGGTTCAGGTTCCTGTTCGGAACCGCTCGACTCACGCGTCGGTTCATCAGCCCGATCGGGCGACTGGTCCATCGTGTCGCTCCTCCTGTCCACCCGGAATGCTCCGGTATCCAGTACTCCCGACGATACGCCGAGCCGAGGAAGCGTGGAAGGCGATCGACCATGCGTTCGACTCAGTTGCGCGGTCGATGCCGCTTCGTTCTCCGGTGTCGAATCGGGCCAGTACGCGATCGTTCCCTTCCGTCCCGGACCATGCCCCGTTCGACGCGCCGTCTGAGCTCTCGTCAACCCCTGTGCGGCGCGCGGCAGGCGACGTAGCGTGACTGTATGAGCGACACAAGCAACGACATCCCAGGCGCCAACACGAATCCCGACGACGATCGCACGAGTCCGGGCAGCGAAACCGAGACGGCTGCGAAGCAGGCCGACCCGATGCCCGACCGCGTCGCTGCGGATGTCGACGAGTCCGGCGTGCGCGCCGTGCCGGGCACGGGTGGACCGGACGACGCCGGCGATGTCGATGTCGACCCCGACGAGCTGAACCTGCGTTCCTGACCGTGTTTCAGGAGTCATGCGCTCGACTGAGGCGCGTGAGTCCACGATTCCCCTGCACCCGCGTCGTAACTCGCTCCGGGCTGCTCACCCTGGCTACTGCACCAGCGCCCGGACGGCGCGCTCGATGGGCGGGCGGAGATCGAGCATCGGGTCGATCGTGAGGCGGTGGAACACGAGTCCGTCGCTGAGCGCCATGAGCGCCCGCGCCGACGGCACGGGCTCGGGAACGCCGGCGGCGGTGACGAGCTGCTCAGCGAGGCGCTCGAACTCGCGCCGCTGTCGTCGGTGCAGCTCGCCGAGCTCGGGATCGTCGGCGAGTTCGAGGAAGAGGGCGTAGCGAGCCCGGGTACGCGCGGCGTGCAAGCCGGTCTGCATCTCGAGCAGCGCGGTGAGTCCCACGATGAGCGCTTCGGCATCGGTGGGCATCGGCATGAGCGCCGGGTCGAGCTCGGCCCGTTCGCTCACCGCGATCCATTCGACGATGCCGGCGAGGAGCGACCGGCGGGTACGGAACCAATTCGAGGTAGAGCCGGCGGGAAGCCCGGCTCGCGCGTCGACGCGCGCGTGGCTGAGCGCCCGGATGCCCTCGGTGCCGAGCAACTCGACGGCCGCCTCGAGCGCACGTTCCCTGGTCGCCGCCATGGACACACCCTTTCACGAGGAGTACTATAAACATAGTAGAGCGACATGACGAGGGGGTCATCATGGACACGCCAGAACTCCGGTCCCGCCCCGACGACGCGAGGCCACACGTCGCGAGCGCGGCCACGTGGACGCCGCCACTGCCCGAGGCACCCGGCTTCGCTCATCAGGTCGTCGAGACGCCCGGGCTGCGCACGCACGTGGCGACGATCGGCGACGGTGAACCCGTCGTGCTGCTGCACGGCTTTCCCCAGCACTGGTGGCAGTGGCATCAGGTCGCACCCCGCATCGCCGAGCACGGCTACCGCGTGATCTGCCCCGACCTGCGCGGTGCCGGCTGGACCGCAGCCGACGAACCCGGCATCGAGCGCGAAACCCGACTGCACGACCTGCTCGCCATCCTCGACGCGCTCCACGTCGAACGAGCACACGTCGTCAGCCACGACATGGGGGCGATCACGGCGCTGCAACTCTCGTACACGCACCCCGAACGCGTCGGGCGAGCGGTGCAGCTCTCGATTCCGCCAGGATTCATGTCGTTCAGCCCCAGACTCCTCCCCGCGTTCCGGCACATGCCGAAGCTCATCTGGCATCGTCCAGGCGACCCGCTCCGAGGCGTATGGTCCGATCCGTACTGCGCGAAGGTCACGCCCGAAGCGACCATCGACGCCCACCTCGCGCCCATGCAACGTCCCGAGATCGACGAAGCGATTCGCCCGCTCTATCGCGGCATGGTCATTCCCGAGGCGATGCGACTCGCCCGGGGCGAGTACAAGCGGATGCACTTGACCATCCCGACACTCGTCGCCTTCGGCCGGCACGACACGAGGTTCAACGAGCCGCTCGTGCGTCGCCTCTGCGAGAACCCCGACCGGTACGCCGATCGAATGGAAATCGTCTTCGTCGAGAACGCGGGCAAACTTCTCCCAGACGACGCACCCGACACGGTCGCCGAACTGGCGCTCGGCTGGATCCGGCGAACCGACTGAATCCAGCCCGCAGTGCGTCGTCTCGAGGCCGCCGGTCCGAGATCGGACTGGCAGCGGCATCCGCCTCGCCTCGCACCGCTGCCCCGCAGTACGCTGGGTTCCCCAGCACGATCGCGAGGTGAATCCATGGCAACGAAGCAGCCCGCGATGTCACCGTCCGACCTTCCGGTCGAGGTGGTGCTCGACCGCGCCACAGGCCGTCGGCGTGCCGAGGCCGATGAGCTGCTCGCGATGTTCGGCGAGATCAGCGGTGAGCAGCCGGCCGTGTGGGCGGGCCGCATCATCGGGTTCGGCGAGGTCGAGTACCGCTATGAGAGCGGGCATGGTGGCCGAGAACCCCGGCTCGCCTTCGCGCCGGGGCCGACCCAGCACACGATCTACCTCCCCGAGCACTTCTCGGAGCGCTGGCCCGATCTCATGGCCGAGCTCGGCAAGCACCGTGCGAGCAAGGTCTGCCTTTACCTCACGCGGCTGACCGATGTCGATCGCAGCGTGCTACGCAGGCTGCTGGAGCGCTCGCTCGCCGAGACGCGGACGCAGGAGCGCTGAGCGCCGGCGCGCGCCGGTCGGTATGGTCGACCCGTACGGGTGCATGACGAGCGGAGCGGTCGGGAATGGTCGAGACGATGGTCGTGGTCGAGCGGGGCGACGAGCTCGGGGAGCACTACCGGCGCCGCATCACCGAGGTCTACGTGCGCAGCTTCGCGGAGGACTTCGTCGCGTTCTCGCGCGACACCGACAGGTTGGCCGACGCGTTCGAGCACATGCTGCTGCTCGAGCGGTTCTACGTCGCGCTCGTCGACGGGGAACCGGCCGGTCTCGCTTCGCTCACCGAGGGCGACCAGACGCTGTTCGCGCCGCGATGGCGCGAGATCCGGCGTCATCTCGGGCTGGTGCGCGGGCTGCTCGCCTATGTGGTGATCCGGCGCTGGTTCATGCGCCCCTCCGAGGGCGCCCGGGCAGGGCTGGCCGAGATCGGGTTCGTCGCCACGGAGCCGGCCTATCAGGGTCGCGGCGTCGCCACCGCCTTGCTGCGTCGTCTGCTGGCGCTGCCGGAGTACCGCGAGTACGTGCTCGAGGACATCAAGGACACCAACGAACCCGCCCTCGGCCTCTATGCCAAGCTCGGCTTCACGGTGTACAAGCGTCGCACGGTCCGCTTCGCCCGACGCGCCGGATTCACCGAGCTCGTGTCGATGAAACTCGTGCAGGACTCCGCGTCGCAGCCAGCCGCCGGGTGATCACCCGGAGCCGTCTGACTGCGCCCACCCGATGCCACCGAATCACGCGAAACGCGCAGCGTAGCGAGTCAGCGTGAACCCCGCAAGACCGTGGGTCGACCGTGCGGTGTCAGTTCGTCGCGCCGGCAGAAGACCACGGAGCAGGTCGGGTCGGATTCATTACTCCTGTGCGGTCCGTGTCTGCTAAGAAGGGTAAGTCCGTGCCCTGCCCTGCCAGTGATTGGATCGACCCGATGAACCCCAGCCGTGACGAGCAGCCCGACTCCCAAGCCCGCAGTGACTACGAGGCCGTCGGAGGCGGACCGGCGATCGCCGCAGTCGTCGACCTGTTCTACCAGCTCGTGCTCGACGACGACCGCCTCCGCGGGTATTTCGACGGGGTCGAGATGGTTCGGCTCAAGCGTCACCAGGTGGCGCTGATCTCGCAGGTCATGGGCGGGCCCGTCGCCTACGCGGGGCGCGACCTGCGCGCCGCCCACGAAGGCATGGCCATCTCACGGGAGGACTTCGGCGCAGTGGCCGACCACCTGGTGACCGCGCTGACCGAGGCCGGGGTCGAGCCCGCCATCATCGACCGCGTGGTGACCGTGATCGCCGGCACGGAGCCCGACATCGTCGAGGCCCACCCGGCGGCGTGACGCAGTGGACACCGCCGCGCTGAAGGAGACGTGGGCGCTGGCCGGGAGCCTCGGCGACGAGGTGCCTCAGTTCTTCTACTCGCACCTGTTCCTGGCTCATCCCGAGCTGCGGAGCATGTTCCCCGTCTCGATGGCGACACAGCGCGACCGGCTCGTGGGTGCCCTCGGCCGAATCGTGTCCAGGGTCGACCAGCTCGATGAGGTCACCGCGTTCATCGAGCAGCTCGGCCGCGACCACCGGCGCTTCGAGGTCATCGCGGAGCACTACAACGCCGTCGGCGCCTCCCTGCTCGCCACGCTGAAGCACTTTCTGGGTGAGCGGTGGACCGAAGACGTCGCAGCGGACTGGGCTGAGGCCTATGGGGTCATCGCCACGGTCATGGTGAAGGCAGCCGAAGAGGCTGAAGTGACGAGCCCGGCCTCGTGGGCGGGCCACGTGATCGCGGTGGAGCGGCGGGGCATGGACCTCTCCGTCATCCAAATCCGACCCGAGTCGCACTTCCCCTTCGTGCCGGGCCAGTCGGTGGCGGTGGAAGTGCCGTCCCGGCCGCGGCTGTGGCGCTATCTCAGCCCGGCCAACGCACCACGTGCCGACGGAACCCTCGAGTTCCACGTCCAGATCGTCGCCGGTGGCCAGGTCAGCAGCTCCATGGTTCGCTCCCTCGAGGTCGGTGATACCGTGCGCCTCGGCGCGCCGGTGGGTCAGGAGCTGACCTTGGACGAGAGCGAACGCCGGCGCGACCTGATCATGGTCGCCGGCGGCACCGGCCTCGCTCCGCTCCGGGCCCACCTCGAGCGGTTCGACCGGGACTGGCAGTCGAGCGGGCAGGCTCCGCAGATCCATCTGTTCCACGGGGCTCGGTTGCCGTGGAACCTCTACGAGAATCGGCTGCTCCGCAACCTCTCCGGCCGGCCCTGGTTCACCTACACACCGGTGGTCTCCGACGACCCCAGCTACCCCGGCCGGAAGGGCCTGGTCGGGGACGCCGCGGCCGAGGGCGGGTCGCTGCATGGGCGTCTCGCGCTCGTGTGCGGATCTCCGCGGATGGTGCGGCACACCGTTTCCCGTCTCCGCGCCCGAGGGATCGCGCACGACGACGTCCGCTTCGAGCAGTTCGCGACCACCGACGAGGACCGTCATGACCTGCACGACCACGCCCATGACCTGCAGCCGTCTCGGCTGCCGTAAAGCGAAAGGGGACCACGGATGACGCAGAACGGGACCGACCCCGACAGCCTTGCCGCCTCGCCCGACACCTCGCCCGAGGAAGCCCTGGCCGTCGCCGTGAGCCACCTGCCGGACGCCCACCCTGTGGACTTCACCATGAAGATCCGGGGCGGCGCATACGACCGACTCGAAGTCGACAAGTTCATGGGCGGCCTCGCGGAGGCGATCACCGAGGTCCAGGCAGCCGCGACCATCGCCGAACAGGAGCTCGCTGCACTGCGGGCCGAGAACGCCGAGCTCCGCGCGTCCGACCCAGGGTCCGAAGAGGAGATCACGGCCGGAGCGGTCGGGCTGCTCACCCAGGCCCAACTGATCGCCGACAAGGCGGTCGCTGACGCCGAGCAGTACGCCCGCGACCTGGTGGTCACCGCCCGCAACCAGTACCGGGAGATCCTCGAGCGCGCCGAGATCAGCGCCAACCAGGCGACCGCGACGACCGTTGCGGAGCACGGTCACTCCGTCCCCGAGATCGAGTACGTGCGCACCTACGCCCAGGTCGCACAGATCCAGTTGCGCTCGGTCCTCGATGCACTCACCGAGCAGGTCGACCGCCTCGGCGGCCTGCCCCAGGCCGCACCCGAACCCGTCGCTCAGCCCGACTCCGACGATGGCCCGACGGGCGAACCCGACTGGGACCCCTCGACCTCGAGGTCGCCAGACGCCCAGCCGCGCTGACCGTCGCCCGGTCCGACGTTCGACCGGATGGGTTCAGCGGTGGATGTTGCTCCTCGACATTCCCGCTACGACTTGTGCCTGCCCTGCCGAGCCACTCGGCGCCGTTCGATCGCGGCGTACCACCGGAACATCAGCGGCATGAGCCAGTACGCGGCGATCGGAACGACGATGAGCGTCAGGACGAACGCCCTCAGCACGGGATGCCACTCCACGATCAGCGGGCCGAGCACCACGCTGACGATCGCGACGAGCGGGAAGATCGTGAGCCACACGATGAGCGCGGTGATGTGGATGTTCGGCCTCGGCGGCGTCGGCGGCTCCGGAAGCGCCGACGACTCGGAGTTCGGCACGGGCGAGGTGTGCTCGGGAGGTGTCGCTGTCATGTGTTCGGCTCCGCGATCGGGGGCGAGGCCACGGGCCGTGACGCATGAATGCGCCCGACCAGTCTCCATTGTCCACCCGGGTCGCGCGGTTCGCTAGGACCTTGTTTTGCCCGTCGTTCGGTTCCTTCCCGGAGTTGCGACCACCGGGTGACTCCGGCCGCTGCGAGGGAACGAAGGCGAGCCTCGGCTAGTTGCCGGCCACCTTGTCGACCGACATGATGAGCACGACGCGGTCGGCCTTGTCGGCCGGTGCCTCGGTCTCGGGGTCGCCGTAGCGGCGACCGAGGCGTACGTAGAAGTCGCCGTGGGGGTCGGCCACCGTGTCGACCAGGCGACCGCGCACTTCGACGTACTTGAACGGCGTCTCGGGGTGCAGCGCCGAGAGGGTCATGGTCGGGTTCTGCTGCAGGTTGCGGTACTTCGCACGTTTCGTGGTGTGGGTGAAGCGGATCACCTGCTCGTCGGGGTCGTACTCGAACCACATCGGATTGAGCTGCACCTCGTCGTCGGGTCGAACGGTGGCGAGGTGGCCGTAGACGGGGGCGCTGAGGATGGTGGCGAAGTGTTCGGGGATCTCGACGGTCATGGTTCCAGTCAATCAGGCGATCGGGCCGGCTGGTCGACGTGCTCTCGTCGCGGGAGTGCCGAGCAGGGTCATCCGCGCCCGAAGAGGCGTGCGAACAGGCCGGTCGACGGCTCGTCCTCATGGCCGGCGCAACGCTGGTTGCGCGGCACGCCGCGCATGACCTCGTCGACGTGCTGGCCGCAACCGGCCCAGGTGGTCTTGCCGCATTTCCGGCAGGCGACGGGTCGGCACATGGGGGCTCCTTCGATCGGGGTGGGGTTCGGAAGAGGCGTTCGGGGGTGGGATTCGCTGCGCGCGTCGGGCGCGATTGCGCGCATCCATCGTCGGCGACAGGCCGGCGGATGTCGCGTCAGGCGGCCATGGCGTCGGGCTCGACGGCGGCGCGCGAGGCCATGCCGGCCGCCCAGGTCAGGTAGCCGCCGTCGAGGTTGACGGCGTCGCGGCCGAGCTGCGCGAGCAGCCGAACCGCGGTGTGGCCGCGCTGGCCGACCTTGCAGTGCACGATGAGGCGGCCGGCCGGCAGCTCGCCGGAACGGGACCGGAGCTCGTCGAGCGGGATCCGAAGCGAGCCGGGGATCGCACCGGCCGCCACCTCGTCCGCCGTTCGCACGTCGACGACGGCGGCGCCGGCATCGACCGCGGCCTCGACCTCGTGCCATTGGATCGAGGGGGTGAGTCCCTCGCAGGCGTTCAGCGCGACGTAGCCGAGCATGTTGACCGGGTCCTTCGCCGACGAGTACTGCGGGGCGTACGCCAGTTCGAGGTCGGCGAGCTCCGACGCGGTGATGCCCCCGGCCATGGCGGTCGCGATGACGTCGATGCGCTTGTCGACGCCCTCGCCGCCGACGCCCTGGGCGCCGAGGATTGCGTCGGTCTCGGCGTCGACGAGCAGCTTGAGCGCCATCGTCTGGGCACCCGGGTAGTAGCCGGTGTGCGAGGCGGGGTGGGTATGGATGATCCGGATGTCCCGACCGCGCGAGCGCAGCAGCTTCTCGTTCCATCCGGTGGTCGCGACGCTCATGCCCATGACCCCGACGATCGCGGTGCCGATCGCGTCGCGCACGCGGATGCCGCGACCCACGATCGCGTCGGCCGCGAGCCGGCCGTGGCGGTTGGCGAGACCGGCGAGCGCGACGAGCCGGGGCTCCCCCGCGATCGCGTCGACCTTCTCGACGGCGTCGCCGATGGCCCAGATGTTCGGATCGCTCGTGCGCAGCGACTCGTCCACACGGATGCCGCCACGGGGACCGATCTCGAGGCCGGCGGCCTTCCCGAGGCTCGTGTCGGGCCGCACGCCGATCGAGCCGAGCACGAACTCGGCGCGCACGGTGGTGCCGTCGCTCAAGACGGCGGTGTCGGGCCCGAGCGCGACGACCTGCGTACCGAGCCGCACGTCGATGCCGGCATCGCGAAGGTGATCCGCGACGGGCGCGGCCATCTCGGGGTCGAGCGGCGGCAGCACCTGGTCGCCGAGTTCGACGAGGGTCACGCCGAGCCCGCGGTGGGCGAGGTTCTCGACCATCTCGAGGCCGATGAAGCCCGCGCCGATGACGAGGGCGCTGCGCGGCGCGACCTCGAGGGCCGCCATCGCGGCGTCGACGTCGTCGATGTCGCGGAGGGTCAGCATCCGCTCGCCGCCCTCGATCGGCGGTCGCATGGGCGTGGCGCCGGGCGACAGCACGAGCGCGTCGTAATGCAGCGTCGTCTCCTCGTCGGTGGCGAGGTCGCGGGTGAGCACGGTCTTCGCCTGGCGGTCGATCGCCACCGCCTCGGTGCGCACGCGCACGTCGAGGCCGAACCGGCTGCCGAGCGAGGCGGGCGTCTGCAGGAGCAGGTCGGAGCGCTCTTCGATCACGCCGCCGAGGTAGTACGGGAGCCCGCAGTTTGCGAACGACACGTGACCGCCGCGCTCGAGCACGGTGATCTGCGCGTGCTCGTCGAGCCGGCGCAGCCGCGTCGCGGCGGACATGCCGCCCGCGACGCCGCCGACGATGAGGTACCGCTTTGAAGTCATGGCCTCCATGGTAGGAATACCCCCTGGGTATTGTCAAAATACCCCATGGGTATCTCCCGGCCTGCGCGAGGGGGCTCGGGTGGCACTACGCCCGGGACACGAGTGTCTACGAAAGCGAAAGGAACAGCTTCTCGAGCTCGTCGAAGTCGAGGCGCTCGCCGGAGGTCTCGACAGCGTCATCCGCTCGTGCCTCGTCGGTCGCGCAGTCGCGCATCGCAGTGGAGATGACAGCGAAGCCCGCACGATCGAGCGCGCTCGAGACGGCGGCGAGCTGCGTGACGACCACGCGGCAGTCGGCGCCCGACTCGACCGCCTCGATGACGGCGTTCAGTTGGCCGCGGGCGCGCTTCAGCCGGTTCGCGATACGACGCTGAGCCTCTTGCTTGCTCTCCACGGTCTGATCGTATCAATACCCCACGGGTATCTACCCATCGACCATTGAGGAGCCTGCTCCCGAGACGTGGGCTCGCATGGCACGTCTCGCTGCGGCGAGCGCCGGGTTGGCTTCACTCCCGCTGCGGAACGCAAGGCGGATCGCCCGCCCGTCGCCGGTCGGCTCGAGCACGCACCCGGCCGCGTCAGCGGCGATGAGCGCTGGGAGGAACGCGACCGCCTGGCCACGCGCAACGAGCCGCGCGTGGAGGAGCACGTCGACGGATTCGAACGCGACGGCCGGCTCGAATCCCGCGGCGCGGCATGTGGCGACCGCCCACTCCCGCGAGCGGGTCCCCGGCGGTTCCATGGCCCAGCGCGCATCGGCGAGGTCGGGCAGCCCGCCCACCTCGCGCCCGGCGGGCGTGGCGATCAGCATCGGGTCGTCGAGGAGATGCTCGGTCGTGATGTTGGTGATCGGCGCGGCGGGCGACCCGGGGTACTCCTCGTAGAGCACGAGATCGACGTCGCGGGCGAGCAGTGCCGGGAGCGCCTGCTCGGCATGGACGTGCCGGAAGGTGGCGACGACGCCCGGGTGCTCGTCGGCGAGCAGATCGAGCGCCCCGGGGATGATCGCGTGCGCGGCGGTCTGGAAGGTCGCGATGCGAACCTGTCCCGAGACGGTCGCACGGCTCGCGGCGATGGCCGCCTCTGCCTGCTCGAGTTCGAGCAGCACGCGCTCGGTGTGGGCGACGAGCAGCTCCGCGGCATCGGTCAAGCGCACCCGACGGCCGACCGGCTCGAGGACTGGGGCGCCGACCTCGCGCTCGAGGATCGCGAGCTGGTGCGAGATGGCCGACGCGCTGTATCCGAGCGCCTCGCCGACGGCCGCGAGCGTGCCGCGGTGCTTGAGCTCGCGGAGCAGGCGTAGTCGATGCAGGTCGTACATCCGAGACCATTCGAAATGAATCATGAATACTGTTGAGAATCATGCTATCGATGAATGGATGCCGCGTCCGTAGGTTCGAGACATGACCGACACGCTTTCCACCCGCTCGCCCGGCCGCACACTCGCCATCGACGCCGACCGCCTCTGGTCCTCGCTCATGGAACTCGCCCGCATCGGGGCATACGACGACGCCTCGACTGGCCTCGTCGGTGTCAACCGCCAATCCCTCACCGACGCCGACGCCGAAGGCCGGCGCCTGCTCGTCCGCTGGATGGAAGGGGCGGGACTCGAGGTCACCGTCGACGAGATGGGCACGATCTTCGGCCGACGCGAGGGCAGCGAGCCCGGCCTCGCGCCCGTCATGGCGGGCTCCCACATCGACAGCGTCGCCACCGCGGGCGCCTTCGACGGATGCCTCGGGGTACTCGGCGCGCTCGAGGTCGTGCGCAGCCTGAACGACGCGGGCCTCACGACGCGCCGCCCGATCGTGATCGCCGCGTTCACCGAGGAGGAGGGCGTGCGCTTCGGCACCGACATGCTCGGCTCGGCCGTCGCGGCCGGTCGCCTCACGCTCGAGTACGCGTACGACCTCGTCGACGACGCGGGCCTCCGCTTCGGCGACGAGCTCGAGCGGATCGGATTCAAGGGCGACCGCCCGGTGCGGCTCAACCCGCCGCACGCCTACGTCGAGTGCCATATCGAGCAGGGCCCGGTACTCGCGCAGGAGGGGCACGCGGTCGGCGTGGTCACGGGCGTGCAGGCGATCTCGTGGCAGAAGGTTACGATCCACGGCCGCGCCGCACACGCCGGCACCACGCCGACCGAACTCCGGATCGACGCGGGCCTCGCGGGCGCTCAGATCGTCGTGCACGCGCGCGAGATGGTCGACTCCGGCCGCTACGGCCGGCTCCGCGCGACCGTCGGACACGTCGCGACCTCGCCGGGCCTGCCGAGCGTGGTCCCCGACCGTGCCGAGCTCACGGTCGACCTCCGCAACCCCGACGACGCGCACATGGCCGCGGCCGAGGCCGACCTCGCCGCATTCCTCGAACAGCTCCCGGCGGGTCAGCCGGGGCTCCGGGTCGAGACCAAGCGGATGGCCAAGACCCACCAGGTGCCCTTCGATCCGGCCATCCAGGACGCCATCGCGGCGGCTGCCGCCGACGTCGGCCACACGACGATGCGCCTCATGTCGGGTGCGGGTCACGACGCGCAGGAGATCGCCGCGATCGCGCCGACCGCGATGATCTTCGTACGCGGCCAATACGACGGCATCAGCCACAACCCGCGCGAGTACTCCACGCCCGAAGACTGCGCCGCCGGCATCTCCGTGCTCGGCACGACGCTGCTGCGCCTCGCGAACGAGGCCGCTGACAAGCCTGCGGACGAGGCCGCCGCATGAGCGCGATGTACTGGAATCCCGAGGCGCGGGCCTGGCGCGCAGACCGGCTCACCGGGGTGATCGCGTTCCATCGGAGCCTTCCCGGCTACCAGCCGACGCGCCTCGTCGACGCCCCCGACCTCGCGGCCGAGTTCGGCGTCGGTCGCGTGCTCGTGAAGGAGGAGAGCTCCCGGCTCGGCCTTCCCGCCTTCAAGATCCTCGGCGCCGCGTACGCGATCTCCCGAGCCCTCTCGGCCCGGTACGGCACACCCGATCGCGCCCTCGCTCTCGACGAGCTGCGCGCGGCCGCCGCGGCCGCACCCGGCGCGGCGGTCCGCCTCATCGCCGCCACCGACGGCAACCACGGGCGCGCCGTCGCGCACACCGCCCGGCTGCTCGGCCTGCCCGCCCAGATCTGGTTCCCCGACTCCCTCTCCGCCGAGGCGAAGCAGGCCATCGCCGACGAGGGCGCCGAGACCGTCGAACTCGCGATCCCGTACGACGACGTCGTCGACGCCGCGACGCGTGCGGCGCAAGATGTCTCGCCTGACGCGATGCTCATCCAGGACACCGCGTGGCCGGGGTACGAGCAGGTTCCACAATGGATCGTCGACGGCTACTCGACGCTGTTCGAGGAGGCAGACGCCCAGCTCGCCGAACTCGGTGTGATGCACCTCGACCTCGTCGCCGTGCCCGTCGGCGTCGGCTCACTCGCCCAAGCGGCGGTGCGTCACTACCGTTCCGGGTCCGGCGCGCCGATCGTGCTGAGCGTCGAGGCCGCCGCCGCGCCGCCGATCATCGAATCCCTGCGCGTGGGCGAGCCGGTCAGCGTGCCGACGAGCTTCACCGTGATGTCGGGCCTGAACTGCGGGACGGTCTCGGGCAACGCGTGGCCGATCCTGCAGGCCGGTCTCGACGCGGCGGTCACTGTCGATGACGATGCCGCGATCCGCGCGGTCCACGACCTCGAGGCGCTCGGCATCGACTCGGGCCCGTGCGGGGCCGCGACGCTCGCGGGCGTTCGGTCTCTGCTCACCGACGTTCGGGCCCGCGATGCGATCGGCCCCGACGCGACCGTCCTGCTGCTCTCGACCGAGGGTCGCCTCGCCAACCCGCTTCCGGCCGGCCGATGAACGAGCTCGACCTGCTCCGCCGCCTCATCGAGATCGACTCCGTCAACCCGGCGCTCGTGCCGGGCGGGGCCGGCGAGGCCCGCATCGCCGACGCCGTCGCCGACTGGCTCGGCGAGCGCGGCTTCGACTGCCGACGCCTCGAGGCCGTGCCCGGGCGACCCTCGATCCTCGCCGTCGCCCACGGCACGGGCGGGGGGCGCAGCCTCATGCTCAACGGGCACCTCGACACGGTGTCGCTCGCAAGCTACGACGGCGATGGGCTCGACCCCGTGATCCGCGACGGGCGACTCCATGGTCGCGGCGCGTACGACATGAAGTCCGGCCTCGCCGCGATGATGGTCGCCGCAGCCCGCGCGCACCAAGAGCCGCACCGCGGCGACATCGTGCTCGCCCTCGTCGCCGACGAGGAGCACGGCAGCCTCGGCACCGAGGAGGTGCTCGACGCGATCACCACCGACGCGGCGATCGTCGTCGAACCCACCGGCCTCGACCTCGTCACCGCCCATCGCGGGTTCGCGTGGGCCACCGTCACGGTCCGCGGCCGCGCCGCCCATGGCTCCCGTCCCGAACTCGGCCTCGACGCGATCGCCAAGGCGGGTGCGTTCCTCACCGCGATCGACGAGCTCGGCAGCCGCCTCGCGACCGGCATGGCGCGCCATCCGCTGCTCGGCACCGGCAGCGTGCACGCCGGCACGATCGCAGGCGGTGCCGAGACGTCGAGTTATCCCGACGCGTGCGTCGTCACCGTCGAACGGCGCACGATCCCGGGCGAAGATCACGACACGTTCGAACGCGAGCTCCGGGACATCCGCGAACGCATCGTCCTTGCCGACCCCGGCTTCACCGCCGACATCGAGCTCGCGACCCACCGCGAACCGTTCGAGTCGTCCGCGACATCCGCGATCGCGACCGTCGTCAGCGAGGCGTTCCGCGACATCGCCGGCCGCGAGCCCACGCGTCGCGGCGAGCCGTTCTGGACCGACTGCGCACTCCTGCACGCGAAGGGCATCGACACCGTCATGTTCGGCGTCGACGGCGGAGGTGCGCACGCCGCCGACGAGTGGGTGGAACTCGACTCCCTCCGTGCCGTGACCGACACCCTCGAGCGCGTCATCCGCAACTACATCGGCTGAACGGGCGGCGCGCTGCGCCGCAGCCCGCCGCCGCGTCGAAACTTCATGCACCGTTCGGGAATACCCCATGGGGGTATTCCGTAATACCTCCACAACGGTATTCACGAAAGGAACGGCTCATGTCACCAACCACGACCGGCACACCACGCCGGTGGCTCGGGCTCGCGCTCATCGCAGCAGCGCAGTTCGTCGTCATCATGGACACCTCGATCATCGGGGTCGCCCTCCCCGACATGCAGGCTGCGCTCGGCTTCACGCCCGAGTCGCTGTCCTGGGTGTTCACTGCGTACGTCATCGCGTTCGGCGGGCTGCTGCTGCTCGGCGGGCGACTGTCCGACCTGTTCGGCGCGCGCAGGGTGTTCCTGAGCGGCTGGATCATCCTCGCCGCCGGCTCGCTGCTCGCCGGAGCCGCAGGCAACGTCGCCGTCGAGATCGCCGGCCGCGCCGTCCAGGGCGCGGGCGCGGCCCTCATCGCCCCCGCCGCACTCACCCTGCTGATGGCCCTGTTCGGCGGCACGCCCGAGCTGCCGAAGGCGTTCGCGGTCTACGGAGCGGCCGCACCCATCGGCGGCACCGCCGGCGTGTTCCTCGGTGGAGTGCTCACCGAGTACGCGAGCTGGCCATGGGTGTTCTACGTGACCGTGCCGATCGCCGCGCTCGTGATCGCGCTCACCCCGATGGCGTTGCCAGCCATCGCCGGGCAACGAGGATCCGTCGACCTCGTCGGCGCCGTCACCGGAACGGCCGGGCTCGCCGCTGTCGTCTACGGCATCGTCCGCGCCCCTGAGACCGGGTGGGCTGCCCCCGAGACGCTCATCGCCCTCGGCGCCGGTGCGGTCCTGCTCGCCCTCTTCTTCTTCGCACAGGCACGATCGCGCCAGCCCCTGCTGCGACTCGGCATCTTCCGTGCGCCTCAGCTCGGAGCGGCGAACCTCGCCCAGCTCCTGCTCGGGGCGGCGTGGGTTCCGATGTGGTTCTTCCTGAACCTCTACCTGCAGCAGGTTCTCGGCGCCGGTGCGTTCGCGGCGGGTGCGGCTCTGCTCCCGATGACCCTGCTGATCGTGCTCGGGATGACCCTCGTCGCCCCGCGCCTGCTCGCGAGGTTCGGGGCGAAGGCGCTCATCGTCGCCGGATTCGCGTTCCTGGCCGCGGGCCTCGTGTGGCTCGCGTTCGCCCGGCCCGACGGCAGCTACGCAGTCGACGTGCTGCCGGCGTCGCTGGTCGCGGCATTCGGGATGGCCCTCGCGTTCGTGCCGTCGCTCGGAACGGCGACCGGTGCCGCACGACCCGAGGAGACCGGCGTTGCGTCAGGGCTCGTGAACACGAGCTACCAGATCGGGTCGGCCATCGGGCTCGCCGCCCTGACGGTGCTCAGCTCGGCGATCGCCGCGGGCGGCTCCAGCGCCGAGGCCCTCACCGGCGGATACGCGGCGGCCTTCATCGGCGCTGCCGTCATCGCGGCCGTCGGCGGGATCATCGCCGCCGCGACGCTCCGCGGTCGCCGCGCGGCGAGCACCGAGGACGTCGAGCTCGTGGGCGCCGACGCATAGTCGGGCCGGCGGCGCAGGGGGCGGTCCACCGACCGCCCCCTGCGCCGCGGTGCGCCCTGCCCGGCGCAGCTTCCCCGGCCGCACCGACGGGACATCCCGACGGCCGTTTGTGGAATAGACGGCGACGCGATACGTTAGATACAGATACCCGGTAGGGGTATCCAGCACATGAAGAACGACGAACCAGGAGGATCAGAGATGGGCACGAACACGAACGAGTACCAGGTGACCGGCATGACGTGCGGCCACTGCGAGATGTCGGTCCGTGAAGAAGTCGGCCAGATCGCCGGCGTCGAAGACATCAAGGTGAGCGCGCAGACCGGCAGGCTGGTCGTGACCGGCTCCGGCGCGGTCGGCGACGCACAGGTTCTGGCAGCGGTCGAAGAGGCCGGTTACTCGGCGGTGCGAGTCTGATGAACGCCGGGGCGCGGCTGGGCCTCTTCGGCGGCGGGCTCGCGCTGGCATTCGTGGCCGCGTTCGGGATCGCCGCCCTGGTGGTCCCCGACAGCCTCGTGGCCGCATGGGCGAAGGGAAGCGAAATGGAAGCACACGGCGAGGGTCACACAACGGCGGCACAGCCGACCGAAGACCCGGTGAATGGAGTGTCGCTCTCGGCAGGCGGGTTCGTGCTGACCTCGATCGACGGCCCGGCCCGGCCCGGCGAGACCGGGGAGCTGAGCTTCCGCATCGAGCGGACCGACGGCGAGCCGGTGACCGAGTACACCGAGTCGCATGACAAGCAGTTGCACCTGATCGTCGTGCGATCCGATGGTGCTCGGTTCCGGCACGTGCACCCGACGCTCGATGCGGCCACGGGCACGTGGTCGACACCGTGGGAGTGGGCCGAGGCGGGCACGTATCGCGTGTTCGCCGACTTCACCCCTGCCGGCGACGACGCTGACGGAGTGACGCTGACCCGCACCGTGCAGGTCGCGGGCGAGTACGCACCGGTCACGGCCGAGCCGAGCCGCGTCGACGAGGTCGGCGGATTCACCGCCACCATCGACGGCGACCTGGTCGGCGGCGCCGCCCGCGAGCTGACGATCACGATCAGCCGCGACGGCGAGCCGGTGACCACGCTCGAGCCGTACCTGGGCGCCTTCGGCCACCTCGTCGCGCTGCGCGACGGCGACCTCGCGTACGTCCACGTGCACGCCGAAGGCGACCACGCGGACCCGGGCGACACGGCCGGGCCGGCCATCGAATTCGTCGCGCAGACCCCGACTGCGGGCCGCTACCTGCTGTACCTCGACTTCAAGGTCGACGGCCGGGTCCATACCGCCGAGTTCGTCCTCGATGCCGCCCAGAGCGGCGTCGCCGAAGAAGCCCACGGCGACGCCGAGAAGACCGGCGGCGACGCCGAGAAGACCGGCGGCGGCGAGACGCATTCCGAGGGCCACTGACCACGAGGTCGCGCCTCGTCCGAGACCGACAGAAGGAACCACAGATGAGCACATCAGCGCCCCCGAGCGGGATCACCGGCCTCGAGCTCGAGATCGGCGGGATGACCTGCGCCTCCTGCGCGATGCGCATCGAGAAGAAGCTCAACCGGCTCGACGGCGTCACCGCGACCGTGAACTACGCGACCGAGAAGGCGAAGGTGACGGTCCCCGACGGGTACGACCCGACGCTGCTGATCGCCGAGGTCGAGAAGACCGGATACACCGCCGCCGTGCCGGCGCCGAAGACCGCGGCGGATGACGCGGGCACGACTGGCGCGCACGATGACGCCGATCCCGAACTGCAGTCGCTGCGCACCCGGCTGATCGTGTCGATCGTGCTGACCGTGCCGGTCATCGCCATGGCGATGATCCCGGCCCTGCAGTTCACCTATTGGCAGTGGGCCTCGCTGGCACTCGCGGCCCCGGTGATCGTGTGGGGCGCGCTGCCGTTCCACCGGGCGGCGTGGACCAACCTCAGGCATGGCGCGGCCACGATGGACACGCTCATCTCGATCGGCACCTCTGCGGCGTTCCTGTGGTCGTTGTACGCGCTGTTCTTCGGCACGGCCGGCACCCCGGGGATGACGCACCCGTTCGAGCTGACGCTGGCTCCGTCCGATGGCGCGGCGAACATCTACCTCGAGGTGGGTGCCGGGGTGACGATGTTCATCCTCGCCGGCCGGTACTTCGAGAAGCGGTCCAAGCGGCGGGCCGGCGCTGCGCTGCGTGCGCTGCTCGAGCTCGGCGCGAAAGAGGTCTCGGTCCTCCGCGGCGGCCTCGAGACGAAGATCGCCGTCGACGACCTGCGGGTCGGCGACGAGTTCATCGTCCGCCCGGGCGAGAAGATCGCCACCGACGGTGTCGTGGTCTCGGGCACATCCGCCGTCGACGTGTCGATGCTCACCGGCGAGTCGGTCCCGGTCGAGGTCGGCGAGGGCGACGCCGTCACCGGCGCGACGGTCAACGCAGGCGGACGCCTGGTCGTGCGAGCCACCCGTGTCGGGTCCGACACCCAGCTGGCGCAGATGGCACGGCTCGTCGAGGAGGCGCAGACCGGGAAGGCCGAGGTGCAGCGGCTCGCCGACACGATCTCCGGTGTCTTCGTGCCGATCGTGATCGTGATCGCGATCGCGACGCTGGGCGCGTGGCTCGGCGCCGGGTTCCCGTCGGCCGCCGCGTTCACGGCCGCCGTCGCTGTGCTCGTCATCGCCTGCCCCTGCGCCCTGGGCCTGGCCACGCCGACGGCCCTGCTCGTCGGCACCGGCCGCGGGGCGCAGCTGGGCGTGCTGATCAAGGGTCCCGAGGTGCTGGAGTCCACCCGCACGGTCGACACCGTCGTGCTCGACAAGACCGGCACCGTCACCACGGGCAAGATGACCCTCGTCGAGACGATCGTCGAGCCGGGCATCGACCCCGCGGAGTTCCTGCGGATCGCCGGGGCGTTGGAGGATGCCTCCGAGCACCCGATCGCGCAGGCCATCGCGAAGTCCGCGACCGAGCAGGTCGGACCCCTTCCCGTGCCCGAGAGCTTCGCGAACGTCGAGGGCAAGGGCGTGCAGGGTGTCGTCGAGGGCCACGCCGTCGTCGTGGGCCGCGAGTCGCTGCTCGCCGATTGGTCCCTCGATCTCAGCGACACCCTCGCCGCCGCCAAGGCTCGCGCAGAGGGCGAGGCCAAGACCGTCGTCGCCGTCGGCTGGGACGGTCAGGCCCGGGGCATCCTCGTGGTCGCCGACGTGGTCAAGCCGACCAGCGCCGACGCCGTCGCCGGGCTGAAGGCGCTCGGACTGACCCCGGTGCTGCTCACCGGCGACAACGAGACGGTGGCGAAGCGCATCGCCGCGGAGGTCGGCATCGAGCAGGTCATCGCCGAAGTCCTGCCGAAGGACAAGGTCGACGTCATCGCCCGCCTGCAGCGCGAGGGAAAGGTCGTCGCCATGGTCGGTGACGGCGTCAACGACGCTCCCGCGCTGGCGCAGGCCGACCTCGGTCTCGCGATGGGCACCGGGACCGACGTGGCCATCGAGGCCTCCGACATCACGCTCGTGCGCGGTGACCTGCGCAGCGCGGTCGACGCGATCCGCCTGTCGCGCAAGACGCTCGGCACGATCAAGTCGAACCTGTTCTGGGCGTTCGCCTACAACGTCGCCGCGATCCCGATCGCCGCGCTCGGCCTGCTGAACCCGATGCTCGCCGGCGCGGCCATGGCCCTTTCGAGCGTGTTCGTCGTCGGCAACAGCCTTCGCCTGCGGGGCTTCACCAGCGTCGCGAACTGACGCGGGCCACCCGCCCACAATCACGCGATCCGCGTGATGCGGTGCGGGCGGGGGCGGGCCATCGTGCTGATCATCGAGAGAGAAGGCGACGACGGAGCCCACCATGCTCGCCGCAGATCAGCCACCGGCATCCCGCCCGACCACACGCATCCGGTCGGGCGGGGTGAGCCCTCAGTCCTACGGACTCCGCGTCGAGACCGAGGCCATCGTCGCCGGTCTCGCCGCGGCCGTGCTCTTCGGGCTCGTCGCCGCGATCATCTTCGCGGGTCAGGTCACTCCGCTCTGGGGCGGCCTGTCGGTCGGCGCCGTCGCCGCCATCGGCGCGCTGGTCGCGGGCATCGCCGCCGGCTATACCGGTTACTGGCGCTCGAGACACCGCCCGGGGCAGGAGTGGCGACTGCACATCGCGTCGTGGAAGTTCGTCGTCGACTCGACCACGGTCGCGCTCGTGCACGCGATCATCGCGGCGATCCTCACGACCGCGGTCTTCGTCCTGCTGCAGCGCAGCTTCGAAGGACTCGTGCTCGACGTCTACAGCGGCTCGATCGCGGTCACCGTGTGCGCCGGGGCGGCCGCCTACCTGATCTACCAGTCGGTCTCCGAGATCACGACGCGCAAGATGTCCACGATGCTCGTCGTCTTCATGGCGATCAGCGTGCTGACGAGCATCGCCACCGCACAGGACCCGGCCTGGTGGGAATACCACTTCAGCCAACTGGGCACCGCGGGCGACTTCTCCTCGTCGCTCTTCAACCTCGCGCTCATCGTCGCGGGATTCTTCGTCACGACGTTCGCGCTCTACCTCGACCGCGATCTGACCACCCTCGTCGAGCGGGGCGTGCTGGAGCATCCGACCGCCCCTCGCACCATCTCGGTGACGTTCATCGTCATGGGACTCATGCTCGCGGGCGTCGGCGTGTTCCCGCTGCACGTGAGCATGCCCCTGCACAACCTGTGCGCGTCGGGCATGGCGCTCGCGTTCTCGGTCATGGTGCTCGGTTCTCCGCACATCCTGGCCGGACTCCCCCGCCGCTTCTTCATCTTCTGCATCGGCACCTTCGCGGTGCTGATCGGGGCGTTCCTGCTGTTCGAACCGGTCGGGTACTACAACCTCACCGCGTTCGAGCTGATCGCGTTCAGCATCATCTTCGGCTGGATCTCGGTGTTCATCCGCTTCGTCAACGCACTGGCGGCTCCCGGCGACCCCGAGGCGGCTTCGACGTCGTGAGATCGGATGCCGCGACTCGCGGCACCCGTCATCCCGGTGCCGACCGGTAGCATGCGGGGATGGTCGATCGCGACGCCGCCGAACGTCTCCACGTCGAGTCACGCTCCGAGTGGCGTGCCTGGCTCGCCGACCATCACGAGGCGAGCCCCGGCGTGTGGCTCGTCGTGTGGAAGAGCACCACGGGGCGTCCGCGCCCGACCTATGAGGAGCAGGTGCTCGAGGCGCTCGCCGTCGGGTGGGTCGACGGGCAGGCGAAGTCGGTCGACGACGAGCGAACGATGATGTGGTTCACGAGGCGAACGCCGAAGAGCCCCTGGTCGTCATCGAACAAGCAGCGCGTCGCTCGACTCGAGGCCGAGGGCCTCATGCTGCCCGCCGGTCTGGCTGCCATCGAGGCCGCGAAGGCCAACGGCATGTGGAACGTGTTCGACGACGCCGAGCGGCTCATCGAGCCCGCCGAGCTCGCGATCCTGCTCGACGTCGACCCGGCCGCGCGCGCGAACTGGAACGCCTATCCGCCGTCGGTGCGACGCTCGGCCCTGTCGTGGGTGGCGCTCGCCGCCCGCGACGAGACGAAGTCGCAGCGCATCGCGGCGATCGTGCGCGACGCGGCTGCGGGTCAGCGGCCCGGCCCCCGTTAGCCGGCGAGCGCTCGAGGCACGCGGCCGCAGTCGCCGCTCACGCGGACGCCGCGGCTTCGAGCCGACCCGAGGCCACCGCATCGGCGAACGCCGCGTAGTCCCGTTCGTTCTGGTCGGCGTAGTCCACGGCGAACTCGGCGATCGCCAGGTCGAACCGATCGCTGCGGCCGAGATAGGCGGCGATCGCCACACGGTCGCCCGCGCGAGCATGAGCCCTCGCGAGCACGCCGCCGCAGAGTTCCGCATAGAACCTGGCTCCGGCGGCATCGAAGTTGTCCACGTCGGCCGCGCCCTTCCAGTCGTGCAGCTGGCGCAGGTAGAAGTCGCGCTCGACGCCGTCGAACCCGGTGACCCGTTGCCATCCGAGGAAGATGTCGCTCGCGGCCTGCATGAGGCGTTGTCCGTTGACCACGCGCTCACCGTGATTGTCGAACCTGCTCGCCGGGAGGAACCGTTCGAGCACCGACGACTCGGCCTGCTTCGCCTGCAGCAGCAGTGGATCGCCGTCGTCGCGACCGCGCAGGAGCACGATCCACGCCCGGGTGCCCACGCTGCCGACGCCGACGACCTTGCGCGCCATGTGCACATACTCGAACTCCTGCATCGGGTGGTGGGGCAGGCGAAGCGTGGACTGGTACGAGCGGAGCAGCTGCTTCATCTCGGCGACGTCGTCCTCGCGCGTGCGACCCACCGGGTGCAGCTCCTCGAGCGGAACGATCAATGGCGGGTCGGCTGCGATGCGCATCTCGCCGTCGACCACCTCGACGAGTTTCGCGACGGCGCGCATGCTGTCGCGCGTGCGCGCCTTCTCGATGACGGCACTCGTGCCCTTGAGCTGTCTGCGCGCGATGCGCTTCGCCCTGCGCTCGGCCTCGACCGAGGCCATGAACCGCTCGGCGTCGATGCGGTCGTACCATGCGTCGAGCACATTCGAACGCGCGGCGGCGAGCATGACCTCGCGGTAGCCGCGCACGACCGCGAGGTTCACCTCATGCCGGTCGCCGCGCGGAAGATCGAAGTTGCGTGCGGCGACCTCGAAGCTCGCCGCCAGCCGCTTGATATCCCACTCCCACGGCCCGGGCAGCGTCTCGTCGAAATCGTTGATGTCGAACACCAACCGGCGCTCGGGGGTGCCGAACACGCCGAAGTTCGACAGGTGCGCGTCACCGCAGATCTGTGTCGTGATGCCCGACACCGGCGTGCCCGCGAGATCGGCGGCCATGAGCAGCGCGGCACCACGGTAGAAGGTGAACGGCGAGACCAGCATGCGCGCGTGCCGGATGGGCACGAGCTCGGGCACGCGTGTCGTCGCCTGCTCCTCGAGCAGGGCGACCGGGTCGACGCGGTCGGTGGGCGGGGTCCATCCGGCGTGGCTCGATCGCGGCGTGCGCCGCCTCGCCTCGCGACCGAAATCGGCCCGCCCGGCGAAATCGGTCGGCGACGGGAGCGGCTGCTCGTTCATGGGGTCTCCTTCGTCGAGGCGGGTGGGGCGTCCGCGCGTTCGTCCGGCGCCTCGCCGGGCGGCCGGCCGAGGACTTCGCCGGGGATGCCGCGGGAGAAGAACAACGACACCAGCGCGATCACGATGAGGGCGACGAGCGACACGCGCAGCGACTCGATCTGGGAGTCGGCATAGACGCGCTCGAGTTCGGCGGCCTCGGCATCGTCGAGCCCCGATTCGGCGGCGAGGTCGGAGACGGACGCGGCGGGCACGATCTCGACGCCCCCGCTCGTGGCCTCGGCCACGAGCGCCTGCGTCTCGTCGGGCAGCGAACTCGCGGCCACCCCGCCGGCGAACGACGTCGCGAGCGCACCGATCAGCACCGACCCGATGAGCGCGGTGCCGAGCGAGGAGCCGAGGTTCTGGAACACGCCCTGCAGCCCACCGACCTCGCTCGACTGCTCCTCGCCGACGCTCGACATGTTCACGTTGCCGATCTGCGACGCCAGCAGCCCGAGCGCGGCGCCGGCGGCGAACATGCCCGCACCGAACGCGAGGCTCTTCAGCTCGAGGTCGACCGCGCCGAGCAGCAGGACCGACGCGACCACGAGGATCACCTGGCCGACCCGGATGATGCGGCGGGGCGACCAGAGCAGCGAGAGACGCGTACCGAGGATCGAGAACAGGATCAGGCCGATCGAGAGCGGGAAGATCCGGATGCCGGTCTGCAGCGCGTCGAGGCCGAGGGTCATCTGCAGGTACACGGGCATCATGAAGAACAGGCCCGCGGTCATCGCGTACTGCGCGAGCAGCACCGTGAGCCCGCTGCGCAGTCGCAGGATGCGGAACAGGGCGATGTCCACGAGCGGCGGGCGGCCCGCAGCAGACAGGTGACGTTGCCGGGCGACGAAGGCCCAGATGAGTGCCGACCCGGCCATGATGAACCACGAGGTGGGCGACACGCCGAGCGGCGCCCACTCGACACCGCCGATGAGCGGCGGCTGCAACGGGAGGACCCAGCCCCACGTCTTGCTCTGCAGCATGCCGAACACGACGAACACGAGCCCGGCCGCCGAGAGCAGCACGCTCAGCACATCGATCCGCGACGGCCGCGCGCCGGTTCGGTCCTCGATCCGCCGCGCGAACAGCACCACGCCGGCCATGATGACGACCTCGGCGACGAACACGTACCGCCAGCTCAGGTAGGTCGTCATGAATCCGCCGATGAGCGGGCCCGCCGCGACGGCCGCTCCCGATGCCGCGCCGATGATCGCATAGGCGGTGACCCGGGCGTGGCCGTCGTAGTTGTCGGCGATGAGCGCCGCGATCGCCGGGATCACGAGCACGGCGCCCAAGCCCTCGATGATCGACCAGCCGAGGAAGAGCACCACGATGTTCGGGCTCAGTGCGGTCGTGAGCGAACCGACGGCGTAGACGATCGACCCGATCACGAACGCCCTGCGCCGCCCCCAGACATCGCCGAGCTTCGCCCCGAACAGCATCACGGCCGCCATCGTCAGCGTGTAGAAGGTAATGGCCGCCTGCATGGCGTCGACCGAGGTGTCGAGGTCCTCGACGACGGTGGAGATCGACACGTTCATGACCGTGCCGTCGAGCACCATCACGAACTGCGCGCTGCCGAGGATCGCGATGACCGGCCAGTTCTTCATCTCTCGACCCCGATCTGCCGCATCCCCATGCGGCGAACAGCTGCGACGGCAGACGAACGCCTACGGTGATGCTCCCACCGATCATGCCCTCGCGGGAAGAGCGACACCGGGTCGCCGAGAACCCCGGGCAGCGCGGCGCGCGTCAGCCCTCGGCGGGCGGCGCGGGCGTCTCGGTCGGGGCTTCCTCCGGAGCATCCGCCGGGGTGGGGCACAGGCCGAGCTCCGTCATCTTCGTCGTCGCCTGCTCGAACGACCACGGCAGCTCGACGAGCGGTCGCTGCCGTTCGCCCGCCGCCGCGGCCTTCGAGCCGAGCGACGCGAGCGCGAACGCGGTCTCGCGCACGAAGTCGGCGCCCGACGTGGAGTTGTTGAGCGCCACGACGACGGTCAGCCCCGTCTCGGGATCGGTGAACGCCGCCGTCAACGCGCCGGGCGACTCGCCGAATCCGCCGCGCAGCGGGCCGTACTCGGCACCGCCGATGCCGAACGTCTGCCACGGCGGCGCCGATCCGCCGAGGGGCGACGTCGTCCATTGCGCACGCGCGTGGTGTTCGCCGAGCAGCGACCCCGTCGCGAAGGCCTCACTCAGCTTGCGCACATCGTCGAGGCTCGACACCGCGCCGGCCGCGACGCCGCCCATCGAGCTCGACTGCGCCGAGTCGTCGAGCACGGCATCGCACACCGGCTTGCCGTCGGCTGCGATGCTCGCGGCGTACGCTCCGAGCACTCCGTCGAGGCGAGTGGTGCTCGGACCGGGAAGCGCCGTGTCTTCGAGGCCGAGGGGATCGGCGACGTACTGCTCGACGAGTTCGTTCCAGGTGCGTCCCGTGGCCTCCTCGAGCGCGAGCCCCAGCAGCAGGATGCCGGTGCGCGAGTACGACCACTTCTGGCCCGGAGTTCCGGTGCGGTTGTTCGCGAGGCCCGTCGCGAGCAGCTCGTTGGGCGACCAGACGCGCTCGGGGTTCGCGATGAAGTGCGGCTCGAGACCGGGATAGTAGTCGGCGAGACCCGACGTGTGACGACAGAGCTGCTCGAGCGTGATGCCGTCGAGCCCGGCCACCCGGTCGACGTAGTCGGTCACGGGATCGTCGAGCGAGACGGTTCCGGCCTCGACGAGGCGAAGGAGGACCGTGCAGGTCAGTTCGGCGGTGAGCGGGCCCAGGCGGAATCGGTTCTCGGTCGATGCCGGGCGAGCCGCCTCGCCGAGGCTGACGGCGCCCGAAGCAGCCGACCACGATCCCGCCCATGGTGCCCATACTCCCGCGACCCCGCCGCTGGATCCGCTGAGCGCGATCGCCTGGTCGAGCACCCCCTCGAGCGACGTCACGAGCTCTTCGTCGAACGCGGCGTCGACGGGATCGAACTGCTGCCCCGGGTCGACGGTGCCGCCCGTGCAGCCGGTCAGCGCGAGCGCGGCGGCGGTTGCGAAGGCGGCGACCGCCGATCGCCAGCCCCGCTTACCCCGGTCACCCACCGTGCCCCCTCAAGCCGTGTGTCCGCGAGAATTGTAACCCGCGATGGTGGCGTCGCCCGGACGGGCAAGCCTGGGAGACGTCGATCGGCCCGCATCCGCGAACCGACGACGAACCTTCTACTGGTATATGTCCGCTCGACTTCGAAAGGTTCCCGATCAGTCGCCCGCGGGCCCGATCTCGCGGATCGCACCCGACATGAACCGCTCGACGTTGCGGTCGACGATGATGTCGTTCGGCCGCAACGGCCGCGACAGGTAGAGGCCGTCGAGCGCGGTGAGCCGGCTCAGCGCGACGTACGTCTGGCCGGGGCTGAACACGCGTGAACCCAGGTCGACGATCGCCGTCTCGTAGCTCGCGCCCTGCGACTTGTGGATGGTGACCGCCCACGCGAGCCGCAGCGGGAACTGGGTGAACTCGGCGACGATCTCGCGCTCGAGCTTCTTGCGCACCGGGTCCCACGAGTACTTGAACTTCTCCCAGGTCACCGGCTCGACCTCGTGCTCGTCGCCGTCGATCTCGACCTTCACCTCGCGCTTCAGCGACGTGATCGTGCCGATCGTGCCGTTCACCCAGCGCTGGGCGTCGTGCCCGATCGCCGTGTCGTTGCGCAGGAACATGACCTGCGCACCGACCTTCAGCTCGAGCCGTTCGTCGGCCGGGAACGCGCGCCCGCCGAAGTCGCCGTTGACCTCGGCCTCGTTCGCCTGCGACGTGCCGGGGAGACGATGCAGCTGGGTGGCATTGATGCGATTGACGGTGTCGTTGCGCGTGGCGAGCGTGATGGCGCCATGCTCGGGCAGCGGTCGCCGCGCCCCGACACCGTTGAGCACGCCGGCGATCTCGGCGGTGACCCGACCGTGCCGCACGGCGTTCAGCATGAGCTTGAATTCGTCGTCATGCTGGCGGTGCACCTCGCCGAGCTCGAAGATCTTGAGGTCGGCGTCGCGCCACACCTTCGCGTCGAAGAACCACATCGAGTCGTACGTGTCGGCGAAGTAGGCGCGCTCGTCGCCGTCGCCGGGCACCGGGGCGAGCTGGTACGGGTCGCCGAACAGCACGACCTGGGCGCCGCCGAACGGCTCGAACGGGCGCTGGCGGGCCTGCCGCAGCGACCGGTCCATCGCGTCCATGAGGTCGGCGTTCACCATCGACACCTCGTCGATCACGAGCGTGTCCATCGCGTTCAGGATCTTGCGCACCGCGTCGTTCTGGTCGATGTCGTGGTCGGCGATGACCCCGATCGGCAACCGGAACAAGGAGTGGATGGTCTGCCCGCCCACGTTGAGGGCGGCGACCCCGGTGGGCGCGCAGATCACGATCTGCTTCTGCGTGTGCCAGTTCAGGTGGTTCAGCAATGTCGACTTGCCGGTGCCGGCGCGCCCGGTGACGAACACGTGCTCGCGGGTGCCCTCGATCGCCTGGAACACCGCGGCCTGTTCGCGGGTGAGGGTCACGTTCTGCACGGGGAGTCTTTCGATGAGGCGAGCGGATGTCGCAGCCGGCGCCGAGCGTCGATGCCGGCTGTGGGCACCGCGCGGTCGCCGAGGGTGCGCGCTCCCACTGTAACCGCGTGCGCCTGCGCCGTCGGCGAGACGGCCGAATCCGTGCATTGCGGCAGGAACGGGCGCCGCTGTGGATATCCTCAGGTTGTCGCGATCCCCGCACCTAGACTTGGCCGGGTGGGGAGTTCAGAGGTGCGCCGGGGTCGGGTGTCCGCCATGGCCGTCATCGGCTGGGCCGGCCTCGCATTGCTCGTCGTCGGAGCGTTCCTCGCGGCGCTCGGCGGGCTGAACGCCACCATCTACGGCGCCTCGACGTTCGTCGAGCGCTATCTCGAGGCGATCGCCGACGACGACATCGCCGCGGCGTCATCGACCCCCGGCGTCGCGCTCGACGCGGCCGAGCTCGAGGCCTTCGGCCTGCCGGCCGACATCTCCACGGCCATGCTGCGCTCGGGGGTCGTCGCGGCCGGCCCGCAAGACGTGCGCATCGTGAGCGACGTCGCCAACCCCGACGAGAGCCATTCCGTCACCGCGAGCTATCGTCTCGGCGACGAGATCGCCGAGTCGACGTTCCTCGTGCGCCCGCTCGAGCCGCTCTACGGCGTGCTGCACCGGTGGGAGTTCGCCGACAGCCCCGTCGCGGTCATCGACGTGACCGCCGCACACAATCCGCTCTTCACCGTGGGCGACCTCACGCTCGACACGCGCGCGACCAAGACGGGCGACGAGCTCGAGGCGTTCACGCAGACCGCCCCGTACCTCGCCATCGCACCGGCGGCCTACACCTTCGAGTACGACTCGACGCTGCTCGAGGCGACGCCGGTCTCGGTCATCGCGGGTGCAGCCGAGCAGGTCCCGGTCACGGTCGACGCCCAACCCACGCCCGCATTCGTCGAGCGCGTGCAGCTCAAGGTCGACGAGTACCTCGCCTCGTGCGCCGAACAGCAGGTCCTGCAGCCCGCCGGCTGCCCGTTCGGCATCGAGATCGACGACCGGGTCACGAGCACGCCGGTGTGGACCATCCTCACGACGCCGCAGGTGACGCTCACGCCGGGCGAGAGCTCGTTCGACATGCCGCCCACCGAGGGCGTCGCCCACATCTCGGTCGACGTCCAAGACCTCTTCGACGGTCACTTCTACACGCTTGAAGAAGACCGGCCGTTCACGCTCGCACTCGCGGCCACGATCAACCCCGACGGCTCCATCGCGATCCAGCTGAAGTAGCGCTCGTCGGTCCGTCCGTCCGTCCCACCATCCGTCCGTCCCACCTGTCTCAAGCCGTCCCGAAAACAGGAAGACACGCCGACGACGCATCGAGAACAGGAACCGCCGGACGCGTCGCGTGCCCGATTCCTGTTTTCGGAACAGGATGCAGACGGCGAGCGCTACCCGGCGCTGCGGTCGTGCTCGGCGATGGCCGCGAGGCGCGCGTTGTACTCCTCGAGCTCGGCATCGCCCGTGCGGTCGGCGTGCCGGTCGAGACGCTTCGACTCCTTCTCGTCGCTGCGCGCCCACTGGATCGCGACGGTGATGGCGAGCGCCACGGTCGGGATCTCGCCGACCGACCACGCGATGCCGCCACCGAGCTGTTGATCGACGAGCGCGTCGGTGCCCCAGCCCATCGCGCCGTACCAATCGGCGAGGAACAGGCCGGTGCCGCTCATGATCGCGAGGCCGAAGAACGCGTGCAACGCCATCGTGCCGAGCAGCAGCAGCAGGCGGAACGGGTACGGCAGGCGGTAGGGCACCGGGTCGATGCCGATGAGCGACTGCACGAACAGGTACCCGGTGATGAGGAAGTGCGTGACCATCCACTCGTGGCCGATGTGGTCGAGCATCGACCACCGGAACAGCGGTGTGTAGTAGAACACCCAGAGCGAGCCGGCGAACAGCACCGCGGCGACGATCGGGTTCGCGATGAAGCCCGCGAACTTCGAATGCACGGCGAGCAGGATCCACTCGCGACCGCCGCGACTGCCGTCTTTTCGTGGCCGGATGGCCCGTGCCGCGAGCGTGACGGGAGCACCGGGTACGAGCAGCACCGGCACCGCCATGGTCAGCGCCATATGGCCGAGCATATGCGCCGAGAAGAGGTACTGCTCATAGACGTTGACGCCGCCGCTCGTGACATACGCCAGCAGCAGCAGGCCGGCCACCCACAACACCGCGCGGTATGCGGGCCAATGGTCGCCGCGCCGGCGCAGCCGCAGCACTCCCGCGACGTAGAAGAAGATGCCGAACCCGCACGCGACGATCCAGAGCAGGTCGGGCTTCCACTCGGTGAAGAACCGGAAGTACTCGGGCCACGGCGGCAGCGGCTCGCCGGTGAGGATCTCGGCGGGAGTGCGCGCGAGCGAACCGGCCTCCTCGGTGACGGGCGTTGCAGTGCGGGCGAGCGCGGCCGCAACCCCCGATGCGAGCCCCATGAACACGAGCTCGCCGACGACGAGCCAGGTGAACGGGCCCGGACCCGCACCACGGGTCATCCGCCCGATCAGGAACCGACGCTGCACCGCACCGAAGCAACCGAGCGCGATGAGCGCCGCGACCTTGACGACGACGAGCCCGCCGTATGGCGTGGCGAGCTCGTCCAGCGTGCCGATGCGCAGCGCCGCACTCGCGTAACCCGACAGCGCCACGACGATGAAGCAGACGAGCGCGACCGTCGAGTACCGAGTGAGCACGACGACGAGCCGCTCGGTGCCGAGCGCACGCTTCAGGAGCACGATCGTGAGCAGTCCGCCGAGCCAGGCGGCCGCGAACACGAGGTGCAGTCCGAGGGCCGAGATCGCGGCGTTGTGGCCGGCAGCGCCCGCCGCGTGGCCCTGCTGCGCCATCGGCACGAGCGAGGCGACGGCGAGCACGGTCACGAAGACGAGCGCGGTGTGGTTGCGCACGGCGAAGCAGAGCACCGTCACGGCGGCGGCGACGAGGGTGGTCGTGAGCCACGCCTGGCCGAGCTCGATCGTCGTGACGAACTGGCCGAGCTTCTGCCCGAAGTCGTCGCTCAGTTCGAACGGCACGGCCGTGACCAGCAGGAAGGTGAAGAACGCGGTCGCCGCGCTCGCGACCGTCATCACCGCGGCCGACGCGGCGGCGACATCGAGTGCGAGGTCGAACTCGCGGCGCTTGGGACTCAGCGCCCACACCGCGAGCACGAGCGCACCGATCATGCCGGCCGCGGCGAGGTTCGTCAGCAGCTTCGCGATCGGCACCCCGTAGCGCGTGATCGGGCCCGGATCCTGGATCAGCTGCGCGTCAGCCCCGCCTCCGAACGAGAGTGCGGCGAACGTCGCGACGAGCGCGACGATGGTGAGCACGGCAGGGCCGAGCACGCGGACTGAGCGGGGCACTGAACCAGCCTAATCCGCCCTGCACACGGGCGCCGAAAGTGCACTCCACGCCCCGCAGGAGGCGACGACTGCACTCTCGGCGCGCAGTGCATGGGGCTCGGACACAAGAAGCGGCACCGCAGCCGCCGAGAGTGCACTCCACGCCCCCCTGGAGGGCGACGACTGCACTCTCGGCGTACGAGGGGGCGCCGGGA
Organism: Agromyces cavernae; assembly: GCF_021044935.1. Classification (GTDB taxonomy): domain Bacteria; phylum Actinomycetota; class Actinomycetes; order Actinomycetales; family Microbacteriaceae; genus Agromyces; species Agromyces cavernae. Next base: position 313,995 of record NZ_JAJNMP010000001.1, on the reverse strand, counting down.
TGCACCCGGGACGACGAAGGGGCGCACGGCTCACGCCGCACGCCCCCTCTGAAGGCACTGCCTACTTGGCGGCAGCCTTGAGCTTCGAACCGGCCGAGACCTTGACCGAGTAGCCGGCCGGGATCTCGATGGTGGCGCCGGTCTGCGGGTTGCGGCCGGTGCGCGCAGCGCGGTGCGTGCGCTCGACGGCGAGCCAGCCGGGGATGGAGACCTTGGTGCCCGAGCCGACGGACTCGGCGAGCGCCTCGAACAGGCCGTTGAGCACGCCGTCGACGGTGGCCTGGCTCTGGCCGGTCGACGAAGCGATCTTCGCGACGAGCTCGGACTTGTTCAGCGTGTCAGCCATTGAATGTCCTCCTCAGGACTTCCGCTGTGAAAAGTACAGCAACTTGATTGGAGTGGGAACGATCGTTCGAACGCCCCCGTGGCCTTCAGGCCGCCTCGAATGTAACAGAGATCCGCGGAATCTCGCGGATTTCCGGCCTTTTTCCGAACCTTCGCACGGCGTGTCGCCGGGTCGGGGCGTGATCGGATGTCCCAGGGACGACGAAAGGGGCGCCCCTTTCGGGCCGCCCCTTTCGGTGAAGCTGCTGCTTACCAGCTCGCGCAGAGCGCGAGTTGATGTGCTCGGCTTTGCCTACTGTCGTCGTGTCACCACGACGACTTCGTGATGCCGGGAAGCTCGCCACGGTGCGCCATGTCGCGGAAGCGCACACGCGAGATGCCGAACTTCGAGAGGTTGCCGCGGGGGCGACCGTCGATGGCGTCACGCGAGCGCACGCGCACCGGCGATGCGTTGCGGGGAAGCTTCTGCAGGCCGACGCGGGCGGCCTCACGCGACTCGTCGGTGCCGTTCGGGTCGACGAGCGCCTTCTTCAGCTCGAGGCGCTTGGCCGCGTAGCGGTCGACGATCACCTTGCGCTGCTCGTTGCGCGCGATCTTGCTCTTCTTCGCCATGTCTTAGCGCTCCTCTCGGAAGTCGACGTGCTTGCGCACCACGGGGTCGTACTTCTTGAGCACGAGACGGTCGGGGTTGTTGCGGCGGTTCTTGCGGGTCACGTAGGTGTACCCGGTGCCGGCGGTCGACCGAAGCTTGATGATCGGCCGGATGTCCTGTGCCTTCGCCATTAGAGCTTCACCCCACGTGCCTGCATGTCCTTGACCACTGCTTCGATGCCACGGGCGTCGATCACCTTGATGCCCTTGGCGGACACGTTGATGGTGATGTTGCGACGCAGCGACGGCACGTAATAGGTCTTCCTCTGCACGTTCGGGTCGAAGCGGCGCTTCGTCCGGCGGTGCGAGTGCGAGATGTTGTGTCCGAAGCCGGGAACGGCTCCGGTCACCTGGCACACTGCTGCCATTGTTCTTTCCTCCAGTACCGAGGGGCGGATGCCCCTCCCAAGGTCTCTTGTCTGCTGACGATTCCGCGCGAACACCCGCGATTGCTCGCGAATTCGTGAGGGATCGTCGACGGTCTGGGCAGTGGAAGTACCCAGCCAACGAGCCAGCTTACCAGAGGCCTGATCGCGAGCCGAATCGAGCGGATGTCCCCCGGGGTCGCTCGGTGCGTCCGCGGGGAACTCATCGCCGCGGCATCCGTGCTCATCGTCGGCTCAGTGGTGGAACCCGGGCCTCTGCCCCTCGGTCGGCATCGGCGAGCTCAGCGCGTCGAGCCACGCGGTCTCGGTGCGGATGTCTTCGAGCAGGTCGTCGGCGAGGTCGCGGCTCAGGCCGTTGCGCACGACGATGCGCTGCACCGTGAGGTCGCTCATGTCGTCGGGCATGGGGTAGGCGGGGACGAGCCAGCCCTTCATGCGCAGGCGATCCGAGAGGTGGTAGAGGTTCCAGTCGTTGCAGAACTTCGCGCCAGACACCACGCCTCGCGTGCCTGACCGCGATACCCCGATTCGAGGGGTGGGCGAGCGCGGAATGGCGGATGCCGCGGGCATGGCGTGGGCGTGACGTGGAACCTATCGCTGATCGGGTGTTCGCCCCGCTCGGCGTGCTCGGCGACGTTCCCGATCCGGCTTCCACCGAGATCACGCTGTAAGGACGAACCCTTGCGCCCCACTTATGCCGAAGATAGCGTGACTTTCATTGCAAGGCGCGACGGAACAGGCGATCCATGGGAAAGCATGGATCGCTCTGCTATCCATCACGGCCACCGAATCGAGTTCGCTCAAACGGCCGAAGCGCGCACCCTTTGACCAGAAGGCATGGAATAATAAGACTATGACCGACATAAGTCGCGAGGGGGGCGACGGGCACGTCACCGCCCTCGGATCCTCAGTAGCGAGCGACCTCTTCCAGATCCTCCGCGACGGCCGCCCACGCACTCGCACGGAACTCTCGACGATGACCGGCCTCGCCCGTTCGACCGTCGCACTTCGCATCGATGCGCTCATGAAGCTCGGCCTCGTCGGCCCCGTCGGCGACGCGGTCTCGACCGGCGGTCGCCCCTCGAGCCAGTTCGCCATCGCGGCGAGCGGCCGGGTCGTCCTCGGCGTCGATGTCGGCGCGTCGCATGTGCGCATCGCGGTGAGCGATCTCACGGGTCGCCTGCAGGCCGAGAGCAACGAGCCCATCCAGGTCGCCGAAGGCCCCGAGGCCGTGCTCAGCTGGGTGTCGAGCGCCGGTCACGATCTGCTCGCCCAGCTCGGTCGCTCACCGAGCGACGTGCTCGCGATCGGCATCGGCCTGCCCGGTCCCGTCGAGTACAGCACCGGCCGCCCCATCAACCCTCCGATCATGCCCGGCTGGGACCGCTTCGACGTGCCCGGCTGGTTCCACGACAGCTGGGACGTGCCGGTGCTCGTCGACAACGACGTCAACATCATGGCCCTCGGCGAGCGCGAGCTCTCGTGGCCCGAGGTCGATCACCTCATGTTCGTCAAAGTCGCCACCGGCATCGGCTCCGGCGTCATCTCGGGCGGCATCCTGCAGCGCGGCGCGCAGGGCACCGCGGGCGACATCGGCCACGTCTACGTGGCGCGCGGCGCCGACGTCCCGTGCAAGTGCGGCAACCGCGGCTGCCTCGAGGCGCTCGCCTCAGGGCCCGCACTCGCCCGTGCCCTCAGTGAGATGGGACTCAGCGCCGAGACCGGCCAAGACGTCGTCGAGCTCGTCAAGCGCGGCAACATCGACGCGATCCAGGCCGTGCGCCAGGCCGGCCGCGACATCGGCGAGGTGCTGAACACCTGCGTGAGCCTCATCAACCCGTCGGTCATCGTCATCGGCGGCTCGGCAGCGCAGGTGGGCGAGCACCTCATCGCGGGCGTGCGCGAGATCGTCTACACGCGCTCCATGCCGCTCGCCACCGAGCACCTGCAGATCACCCAGTCGAAGGCCGGGGCCGACGCCGCTGTGCTCGGCGCCTGCATGCTCGCGATCCACCACGCCCTTTCGCCCGCGAACATCGAGGAGATGGTCATCGGCGCACCGGGCATGGCGAAGGTCTAGCACCGGCCGGTACCAGGCAGAAATACGGATGCCGCGGGGGAACACACACCCCGCGGCATCCGTCGTTCTCAGGCGGCGACGACGCTATTTCGTACTGAACGCCGCGTCGAAGGCCGCGTCGGGCGCGTCGAACGCGAGGCGGCGCACGAACTCGAGGGCCTCGGGCGCGCCCATGAGGCGGTCCATGCCGGCGTCCTCCCACTCGATCGAGATCGGGCCCTGGTAGTCGATCGTGTTGAGCATGCGGAACGCGTCCTCCCAGGGCACGTCGCCGTGGCCCGTCGAGATGAAGTCCCATCCGCGGCGCGGGTCGGCCCACGCGAGGTGCGAGCCGAGGCGGCCGTTGCGGCCGTTCGCCATGCGCTTCCTCGTGTCCTTGCAGTCGACGTGGTAGATGCGGTCGCGGAAGTCCCAGAGGAAGCTGACCGGGTCGAGGTCCTGCCAGACCATGTGGCTCGGGTCCCAGTTCAGGCCGAACGCCGGGCGGTGCCCGATCGCCTCGAGCGTGCGCACGGTGGTCCAGTAGTCGTAGGCGATCTCGGAGGGGTGCACTTCATGGGCGAAGCGCACGCCGACCTCGTCGAACACGTCGAGGATCGGGTTCCAGCGATCGGCGAAGTCCTGGTAGCCGGCGTCGATCATCTCCTGCGAGACGGGCGGGAACATCGCCACGTACTTCCAGATCGCCGAGCCGGTGAAGCCGACGACCGTGTCGACGCCGAGGCGGGCCGCGAGACGCGCGGTGTGCTTCATCTCTTCGGCGGCGCGCTGGCGAACGCCTTCAGGGTCGCCGTCGCCCCACACCTTCGCCGAGAGGATGTCGCGGTGGCGGGCGTCGATCGGGTCGTCGCAGACGGCCTGGCCCTTGAGGTGGTTCGAGATGGCGTAGACCTTGAGACCGTGCCGCTCGAGCAGCGCGAGCCGGTCGGCGATGTAGTCATCGTCGTCCCACCGCCACGGGTCGAGGTGGTCGCCCCAGCAGGCGATCTCGAGGCCGTCGTAGCCCCAGCCGGATGCGAGTCGGGCGACCTCCTCGAGCGGCAGGTCGGCCCATTGGCCGGTGAACAACGTGATCGGTCGGGTCACAGAATCCTCCTTGATGCGGTGCCGGGTCGGTCGGTCATCGTCCGTCCCTCTTATTCTGCAAAGCGTCGAGATAGCGGATGCTCCGCTGCGCGAGGTCGTCCTGCGAGTCGGCGAGCGGACGCCACACCGATGCGGCGACCGCGATCGTGGCGTTCTCGCCGGTGAAGCTCTCGAGGCCGAGCGGTCCGGCGTAGCCGGCGTCGTCGAGCGCGTCGAGGAAGCCCGGCCAGTCGATGTGGTCGTCGCCGACCGCGCCCCGATCGTTGCCGCACACCTGCACGTAGGCGATGTGCTCCCCCGCGGCGCGGATCGCCGCGCCGATGTCCTTCTCCTCGATGTTCAGGTGGTAGCTGTCGAGCGCGAGCCCGAGTCCGGGGCCGAGGAGCGGCCCCAGGGCATCGAGGGCCTGGTCGACCGTGTTCACGAGGCTCGTCTCGTAGCGGTTCAGCGGCTCGATCGCGAGACGGATGCCTCGCTCCTCCGCCTGCCGCACCACGGGCGCGAGACCCGCCCGCAGTTCGTCGTAGCGCGCGGCGCGCTCGGCATCGTCCATGCGCCAGGTGCGTCCGGTCGACGCGGTGAAGGGACCGGCCACGACGCGGGAGCCGAGGCGCTGCGCGACCTTCACGCAGTGCACGAGGTAGTTCTGCGTCGCGACGACCTCGGAGCCCGGTGCCGCCACCAGGTTGCAGCCGGGACCCATCGCCCCGATCACCACGGGAAGCAGACGATGCTCGGCGAGCACGTCGGCCGCGGCATCGGGTGACCAGTCCCCCTCCTGCTCGATCGGGAGTTCGATCGATCCGAAGCCCATGGCGGCCGCCTTCGCCGCGAGATCGGCCAATGAGTCGTCATCCAGCGGTGAGGTCCAGACCCAGGTGTTCACACCGATCGTGCGGCGCATGTTTTGCTCCTTGAATTGCTCCGTCGGTCGAGTAGGGAGCGAAGCGAGCGTATCGAGACCACGATCGAGCGTGTGGTCTCGATACGCGCTTCGCGCTACTCGACCGACGGGGTGTTGGTGATCAGCTGAGGCTTACGGCATCACGCGCTCTTCCCAGACCTGCGGGTAGCCGGGCAGGTCCTCGCCACCGAACTTCGCGTAGTGGCCGTCGGGCATGCCCTCGTTGAGCGCGAGGTACTCGTCGACCTCCTCCGCGGCGATCGGGGACTGGGGCAGCACCCACTCCTTCGGCACCTCTTCGCCGGCGAAGATCTTCTGCACCGCGAGGAGCGGCGTGCGCCACTGGAAGTTGGAGTACACCGGCGCGAGGCCCGTGAGCCCGGTCTCCTTCCACTTGCGGAGGAAGCTCATCTCGTCCTCACCCGTCATCACGGGGTAGTCGACGCCGGCGTCCTCGAACGCCTCGATGGCCGCGACGGCGCCGTCACCGGCATCCATCCACACGCCCTGCACGTCGCCCTTGGCGAGCTCGTCGGAGATGATCTTCTTGATCTCGGCGGGGTCGGCACCCGTGAAGTAGTCGACTGCCTCGATACCGGCCTCGTCGAACAGCTTCTCGGCGGCGGCCCAGCGCTGCTCGAGGACGTCGACGCCGGCCAGGATGCGGAGCGCCACGACCTTGTCGCCTTCCTCGAGCTCGCCGATGAGGAACTCGGCCGTGTCGATGCCCCACGCGAATCCACCGATCGGGTGGATGAACGTGACGGGGCAGTCGGTCTGCACGCCGCGGTCGAACACGATCACGGGCTTGCCCGTGTCGCACGCACGCTCGACGGCCGGCGTCATCGCCGCGGTGGAGTTCGGCGAGATGATGAAGACGTCGCAGTTGCCTTCGTTGATGAAGTAGTCGATGTCGGCGATCTGCGTGTCATCGGAATCCTGCGCGTCGCGCGTCTCCATCTCGGAGATCGCCCCGGCCTCCTGGAGCACCTTCAGCTGCTGGTTCATGGTGATCCAGCCGGTCTGGCGCCACGGGTTGGAGATCGAGGCGTTGGCGAAGCACGCCTTCTTCGCGCCCTCGCTGGCGAACGAGGACGTGTCCACCATCTCCGCGTTGATGTACTGGAGCCACGGCTGGTCCTCCGGGCCCTCGGGCACGACGTCGCGCTCGGCGTCCTGCTTGTCGAAGAGCGCCTGGTCGAACCACTCGACCGCCTCCTCAGTGGTCTCCGCCTCTGCGGACGGGGCGGCCACGTTCGGATCGGTCGTACAACCGGCGAGCGTCATCAGCGCGAGAGCGCCGACCATGGCCGATACCACAGTGAACTTGCGTCGCATCACGAACCTCCTTTGGTTTCGTTGTCAGCCCTCTGCGATGAGGGAATTGCTGCAGGACGAGCGGATGACGGGTCATCCGACTCCTTCGCTCCGGGTGCGGGCGAAGTCTGGTTCGCCGTCTCGGGCGAAGTCTGGGACGCATCGGGTGACGGATGCGAGGCGGGCGCCTCCAGCGCGTGGCCCTTCCGGCGTGCCCGGAAGGTCGTGGCCGCGTAGGCGACGGCGAGGATGATGATCACGCCCTGGACGGCGTCGCGCCAGGTCGACGGGATGCCGGCGAAGTTCAGCAGCGTGAACAGCGCCTCGAGCGCGAACGCTCCCGCCACCGCTGCGACAACCCAGCCGCGCCCGCCTCCGAGCACCACGCCGCCGAGCACGACCGCGGTGATCGCGATGAACTCGTATCCCCTGCCGACGCTGGGGTGGACGCCGGCATAGCCGACGAGCAGCACCCCGGCGACCGTGGCCGAGAGCGACGAGATGACGAACGTCGAGGTCTTCACCCACCAGGTGCGTGCTCCCGCGAAGCCGGTGGTCGTGGCGTTGTCGCCGAGGGCGATGATCGTGCGACCGAACGGCCGGCGCGAGAACCAGATCGCAAGCGCGAGGATGGCCGCGAGCACGACGACCGACCACGGCAGGATTTCGATGACCGGAAGGTCGCGGATGCCGCCCCTGCCGATCTCCCTGAAGTTGTCGGCGGGGTTGCCGGTGGCGGCGCCGCCGGTCCAGTAGAGCACCCCGCCCAGCAGGGCGAGCATCATGCCGAGGGTGACGATGAAGCTCGGCACCTTCAGGAAGGAGACGATCAGCCCGTTCACCAGTCCGATGAGCGCACCGAAGGCGAGCATCAGGAGCAGCACCGGGATCGACTTCGCGTCGTCCTCGCCGATGAGGTTGCCGGCGATGACCACCTGTGCGGTCACGACCGACCCCATCGACAGGTCGAACTCGCCGCCGACGATGACGAAGTACTGTCCGATCGCGACGATCGCGACCGGGGCCACCCGCTGGATGAACCGGATGAACTGGCCGGGTTCTGCGAACGACGGGTTGAGGATCGTGATCGCCACCAACAGCACCGCGAGCAGGAGGAACACGGCCCCACGCGGGCTGATCAGGTTGCGCCCCAGGGCGGCGATGCGCTCGCCGGTCGTGGGCGCGGCTTCCGTGACGGTGGTCATCGCTTCGCTCCTTCCTTCGTGATCGACGGCTTCTCGGCGGTGGGGGCGTCGGTGATCGCTGCGACCGATCCGCCCGGGCCGAAGCGGGGCCGACGACGATCGAGGTTGCGACTCGTGTAGATCGCGACGGCCGCCACGATGACGACGCCTCGCACCACGTCCTTGAGGAACGGGTTCACCTGCATGACGCTCATCACGCTGTCCATGACGGCGAAGATCGCGACGCCGCCGATCGTGCCCCAGATCGAGCCGCGGCCACCCATGAGCAGGGTTCCACCGAGCACGACCGCGGCGATCGAGAGCAGGTCGTAGCCGCCCTGGGTGCCGACGGTCGGGCTCCCGACGCCGAGCCGGCTGGCGAGCAGCAGGCCCGCGAGCGCCGCCGCGATCGAGCAGAGCACGTGTGCGACGATGATCGGCCGGGCGGTGCGGATGCCCGACAGTCGGGCGACCTGCTCGCTGCCGCCGACGGCGAACATCTGATGTCCGATGCGCGTGCGCGAGAGGAACAGTGCGGCGAGGAGCGCCGTCGCGAGCATGAGGAGCGTCGACACCGGGATCGGGCCGAGCCCCGTGGCGCCGATCAGCTGGAACTCCCAAGGGACATTGCCGCTCGTGCCCTTGTAGGTCGAGTCGAGGTAGCCCTTGATGATGAGGCCGGTGCCCAGCGTGGCGATGAAGCCGTTGACCTTGAGCTTGGTGACGATCAGCCCGTTCGCGAGACCGATCACCGCCGCGACGGCGAGGGTGACGAGCACCGCGAACGGGATGTTCGCCGGGTTCCCCTGCATCAGATCGGCTGCGATCAGGCTCGAGAGGCTGATCACGTAGGGAACGGAGAGATCGAGCGACGCGCACAGGATCACGAGGGTCTGGCCGATCGCGACGAAGCCCAGCACGCTCATCCCGGTGAGGATGTCGCGGATGTTGCCCGGGCTGAAGAAGTTGCGACCGACGGTCGAGACGAGGATCGCGCCCACGACGATGACCACGACCAGGGCGACACCGACGATGAAGGTGGCGTCGAGCTGCCGGCGACGGCGACGCTGCTTCGCCGGGGCGATGGTGCTCATTCCGCACCTCCCACGAGGTCGATGGCCGAGACCGAGCCGGTCGCGGCGGTGAGGATGGTGGCCTCGTCGCTGCGCGCCGGCAGCTCCGCCGACGCGCGGCCGTCGTGCATCACGACGATGCGGTCGGACATGCCGATGACCTCGGGCAGTTCCGAGGAGATCATGAGGATCGCAACCCCTTCCTTCGCCAGACGGCGCATGAGCCGGTAGACGGCGACCTTTGCGCCGACATCGATGCCGCGCGTCGGCTCATCGAGCAGCACGACGCGCGGCGCAGTCGCCAGCCACTTCGCGAGGACGACCTTCTGCTGGTTGCCGCCGGAGAGGTACTGCACCTCCTGGTCGACACCGCGGAAGACCACCTCGAGGCTGGACAGCACGCCGGGCAGCTCCCGTCGCACGGTACGGGTGCGGCGGGCGAACACGGAACGGATCACGAGCAGCGCGTTGTCGAGGACCGACTGGTTGAGGGCGAGGCCCTGTGCCTTGCGGTCCTCGGTGATGAGCGCGAAGCCCTTCTGCACCGCGCGCCTCGCGCTCGTGATGGTGATCTCGGCGCCGTCGAGCAGTATCTGCCCGCGGGTGAACGGCGTGATGCCGAACACGCCCTCGACGAGCTCGGTACGGCCGGATCCCTGCAGGCCCGCGACACCGACGATCTCGCCGGCACGCAGCTCGAGATCGACGCCGTCGACGTAGGCGTTGCCGACGCCGCGGAGCACCAGGCGCGGTTCGCCGAGTTCGGTACCCGGCTCGGGGTCGGGGTAGTACGCCTCGATCGGCCGACCGACCATGCGGCGGACCAGCTCGTCGGTGTCGAGCTCGGAGGCCGGACCGGTCGAGACGAGCGCGCCGTCCTTCAGCACCGTGATGGAGTCGCAGAGGTCGAAGATCTCCTTGAGGCGGTGCGACACGTAGATGATCGCGACGCCGCGCTCCTGCAGCCGCCGGACGATCGCGTAGAGGAGCTCGACCTCGTGGTCGGCCAGCGCCGCCGTCGGCTCGTCCATCTGGATCACCCGGGCGTCGGTCGAGAGCGCCTTCACGATCTCCACGATCTGCTGCTCGGCCACGGATAGGCTACGCACCGGAGCATCCGCCTCGATCGAATCGATGCCGAGGTCGGCGAGCAGTTCGCGGGTCTTGCGCACCATCGCCTTGCGGTCGACGAATCCGCCGCGCTTGGGCTCGCGCCCGACGAAGACGTTCTCGGCGACCGTGCGCTCGGGAAGGAGGTTGAACTCCTGGAACACCGTCGCGAGACCCGCGCGAGCGGCCTGCACGGGGTGCTGGAAGTCCACCTCTTCGCCGGCCAGCCGGATCGTGCCGGCGTCGCGCTCGTACACTCCCGCGAGGATCTTCATGAACGTCGACTTGCCGGCGCCGTTCTCACCGATGAGGCCGTGCACCTCGCCGGGGTACAACGTCAGTCCGACGCCCCGGAGCACCTGGACGCCGAAGAAGGACTTCTCGAGCCCCTCGGCGATGAGGATCGGCTCGGTCATGCGGGCACCTCCACCCAGTCTCGTGATGCCGCCGAGGCGAGGACCGCCTCGGTCACCTGAACCGCCCGCAGCCCGTCGGCGAAGGTCGGCAGCCCGTCGGGCGCCTCTCCCCTGATCGCCGCGTAGCTGTCGGCGACGAACGCGTTGAAGGCGTCCTGATAGCCCATCGGATGTCCCGCCGGGACGCGCGACAGCCGGGCGGCATCGGGCGCCAGGGCGGCAGGATCGCGCTCGACGAGCTGCGATCCGCTCACGCGGCCGAGCCAGAGCCGGTCGGGCCGCTCCTGCTCGAACCGCACGGTCGCGTCGGCGCCCGAGAGCTCGATGACGAGCCCGTTCTTGTGCCCGGGCGCGACCTGCGACACCAGCAGGGTGCCGACCGCCCCGCTCGCCAGTTCGACGACGACGGCCGCGAGGTCTTCGGTCGAGATGTCGGCGTGCTTCACGCGGTTCGCGTGAACGGTGCGGGCTGCGGCGCTCAGCCGGACGATGCGGTCGCCCGAGGTGAACTCCACCAGGTCGACGAGGTGGGAGCCGATGTCGGCGAAGGCTCGAGATGGGCCGCCCAGGGCGGTGTCGACGCGCCAGTCGTCGTCGGTCGCGTTCGCGAGCCAGTCCTGGAGGTATTCGCCCTGCACGGTCGCGAGTGCGCCGAGCTCGCCGGATGCGACGCGGGCCCGAGCCTCGCGTGCCATCGGGTGGAACCGGTAGACGAAGGGGACGGATGCGACGAGGCCGCGCTCGGCGGCGAGCGCCGTGAGCTCGGCGGCATCGGCGGAACCGGTCGCGAGCGGCTTCTCGCAGATGACGTGCTTGCCGGCCTCGAGCACGGCGCGGGCGAGGGGGGCGTGGGTGGCGTTGGGCGTGCACACGTGGACCACGTCGATCGAGGGATCGGTGAGGAGCGCGTCGACCGAGTCGAACGAGCCGGCGAGGCCGAGCCGTGCTGCGGCATCGGCCGCACGCTTCGCGGAGGAGGACGCAGCACCCACCAACTCGGCCCCGGCGGCGCGGGCGGCGCGGGAGTGCACTGCGGCCATGAAGCCGCCGCCGATGAATGCCGCCCGCAGTGTTCGGGTCAGTACGCTGACGTCCGTTGTCATGTCGGTAATAGTGGCACACATCCGGCGACTTTTGCTAGTCCTTCGATGAAAGTTGATGGTAACGACTTCGTCTTGTCGTTCGGCGGTCCGAGAAAGCCTATTGCTTTGCCCGATCCGTGGTCGAAGTCGCGGCCCGGCGGAACAGGGCAGGGGCGCGACCGGAGCCGCGCTTCCGCACCGTTTCGACGGCGCGGAGCAGAACTCGCGCACAGCACGCCGCGGCCCCGGCAGTCGAACTGCCGGGGCCGCGGGCATGCGGGTGATCGCCTACTTGCAGTTGACCTGCGCGAACGCCGCCTTCTGAGTGGCGTCGTAGTCGCGGCTGCCGTCCGAGTGGAAGGCCGTGACCGTCGCGGTGCCCTTCTTCACCTTCGCCGATCCGGTGTCGAACAGGTGGTAGACGGTCGCGCCGGGCGCGACCTTCTCGACCTCATGCGTGCCCCACGGGGTGTCGATCCGCATGTCGGCCCAGACATTACCCGCGTTGGTGGCGTAGACCGCGACCTGTGCGATCCTGTCGACGCACTGCGACGCCGCCGCGCTCGTGAGCTTCAGCTCGACGGGACCGGGATCCTCGCCGATCGTCACGGTCGCCGTCTGGTCGACTTCGACATGACCCGCCTTGTCGGTGGACCGGTAGTCCACCGTGTGGTCGCCGGCGCCGGTCACGAGGATCGGTTCGGCATACGCCGCCCACTCCCCGCCGTCGAGACGGTACTGCGTGCCTGCCACGCCCGACGTGTCGTCGACGGCGGCCAGGGTGACGCGGACGCCCCCCTCGACCTCCTCGACCGTGGCCGTTGTGGCGGCGGCGACCGTGTCGACGCTCACCGTGGCAGTGCCCTTCTCCTCGACGTTGCCGGCCTCATCGGTCGAGCGGTACGACACGGAGACCTCGCCCTGCCCGGACAGCTCGACCGGAGCATCGTAGGCCGTCCACGCGCCGTCGCCGATCGCGTACTCGGTCGAGGTCACGCCCGAACCGTCGCCGTCGGTCGCCGCGAGCGTGAACTTCGGCGCCGTGCGGTACCAGCCGTTCTCGCCGTCCGGCGCGTCGGGAGCCCACGTGAGGCTGGTCGTCGGTGCGGTGGTGTCGTCGACTTCCTGCTCGAGGTGGAAGGAGTCGAACTCGACGACGACGGGCTCCTCCTGCTGGGGGCCGATGGCCATCAGCCCGAGGCCGCGCAGCGGCTTGTCGAACGTGATCGCCGACGTGCCGATCGGGGTCCAGTTGACTCCGCCGTCACTCACCTCCGACGTGTACTGGTCGCCGGTCTTCGTGACCCGGATGTACCAGTACCCGCTCTCGCTGGAGTCGGGGATCTCGATGTTGCGGCTCCCGAAGCCCGTGCCGTTCGCCTCGCCGGCCATTTCGGCCTTCAGGTTGAGGGCCGTGCCCGGGTTGTTGGTGGCCACGACATCCGCCTTGACGTAGTTGTCGTCATCGGCCCACATCAGCAGGCCTGCGAGCTGCCAGCGGTGCTTCAGCGGCGCCTTGAACTTCGTCGTCGCCACCCAGTCTCCCTCGGGAGCCTTGGTGAGGATGAAGTTGCGCGGCGAGATGGGGTTGGCACCGTTGATGTCGCCCGGCTGGGTCGTGATCTTCAGGTGTCCGTCGGCGACCTTCGCGTTGTTCGAGTCGTAGCGCACGCTCTGGTCCCAGCGGCAGCCGTCGAGCGCGGTTCCGTCGAACTCGTCGTTCGGACCGACCAGTTCGCCCGGTGCGGGCTCGGGGCTGAAGCGGAACCAGTCCACCTGGGCCGTGACCGGGGTCGTGCCCAGGTCACCGGCCGCCATCACGCCGATGCGCGCGTTCTGCTTGAGCTGCAGCTGGCCGGTGAGTGCCGTCCACGTCTGGCCGTCGGCCGAGTACGCGCCCGTCAGCACAGTGCCGTTGCTCGTCAGCTTGAGGTGGATGGTCGACGGGAAGTCCGTGGCCAATGCCGGGGCAGCCGGGGTGGTCCGGGAGCCCGCGGTCTCGCTCTGGAACTCGATGAACCGTCCACCGCCCTGGCCCCGCACGAACGCGAGCTTGTTGTACTCGTTGTCGTTCTGGTGCACGACCAGTCCGGCCCACTGCCAGTGCGACGTGTGCGCGAGCGTGATCTTCGTGGTCGCCTCCCAGGCGCCGGCGGGCAGCGGCTTGCCCGCGAAGCTCACCGGGCCGGTCGCGGCCTCGTTGATGTCGCCCGTGGTCACCGGCAGGTTCAGCGTTCCACCCGACTGGGTGATCGGCTTCGCCGGGTCGGAGCGCAGCGCCCACGACGGAGCCAGCGCGGGTGCGTCGAACTCGTCGGAGAGCGGTCCGGTCGGGCAGGCCAGCGGCTGGAGGGGCTCGACCGGCTGAGGTCCGGCCGGGTCGGTGTCGATCGCGAAGTCCGCGAAGTCGACCGTTCCCTCGGTCGCCGAGTGCGACACCATGAACATGCCCACGTCCTGGGTTGCCGCAGCCCCGGCGAGCGTGACCGCTCCGCCGACCTGCGTCCACGACGTGCCGTTCTTCGAGAAGTACGCCGTGTAGCCCGACGCATCGCGCTTGAGCTTGACCCACGTGGGGTAGCTCGTCGTGCCGCCTGCCACGGAGGCGTTCAGCTGCCCGTTGCCGTCGGGGTCGGTGAGGAACTCGACCCCGCCGTTCGGGCGGATGCCGACCAGCGCGTAGCCCGGCGACGTACCCGGCAGGGTCACGTCGTTGCGGACGATGAGGCCCGCCTTGGCCGACCCGTTCGTGTTCTCCTGGGCGTCGATCTTCACGACCGCCTCCCAGTTGTCGTCGCCACCGGCCGGCGCGAAGAGCGTCGAGTACTCGTCGGTGCCCTGCCAGGTGTTGTCGCCGGCACCGTTGATGCGGAACTTCCCGTCGCCGATGCGCTCGAAGGTGCCTTCGGCGTTCGTGAACGGCACGAGGTCGCCGAACAGCTCGCCGACCTGAGCCAGGACGATGCGCGAGGTCTTCGACTTGTCACCCGTGTTGGTCGCGACCGCGGTGAGCTCGTACAGGCCCTCCTCGGGAGCGGTCCAGGTCGCCGAGTACGGGGCGGAGTCGTCCGCGCCGATCGACACGCCGTCGACGAAGAACTCGACCTTCGAGACCTCGCCCTGCGTGTCCGCGGCGTCCGCGGCGACGGTGACGTCCTGCCCGGGCTCGAGTTGGACGTCCTGCTGGGGTGCCGTGATCGCGACCGTGGGCGCCGCCACGGGCGAGGCTCCCCGGCCGATCGCCTCGAGGAAGTTGAGCTTGATCTCACCGCCGCGGAAGACGACGTAGAGGTCGAGCGTCTCGTTCGGGAAGGCGCTCACGTCGACGATGACATCGGTGAACCGCATCGAGCCCGTGGCCGGGACGTCCGCGGTGGCGAGCAGCTCGCCGTCGACGGCTCCCTTGCGAAGCTCGATGCTCGATCCCGCGGTGTTCGCCGACACCCGCAGCGCGAGGTCGTCGATCCGGTGGAAGTTCACCGGGTCGTAGTGCGCCCAGGCGCCGTCGCCGCCGGTGATCACGAGGTCGCCGGCGATGCCCTCGACATCACGGCTCGGTCCGGTCTTCATGCCCGCCGAGGCCGAGTCGAAGAACTCCGCCTGCTTGACCTTCGGATACAGGAGCGTCGTCTGCGACCCCGTGAGCGGGTTCGCGCCGCCGGCGCCGCCGCGGTCGGTGTACCGCGCGTCGATCGCGAAGAAGATGTCCTCGTCGGGTGCGTGTCCGCCGAGGCTCGTCGCGGTCGTTCCGGTGAAGCCGCTGAGCGGCGTCAGCGGGTGGGCGTGCTCGTCGTGTCCGAGTGCGGGCTGGATGATGAGGTCGTCACCGTTGATCGTGCCGTCCTCGGGATCCGTCACCTGGGCGGCCCAGGACACATCGTCGCCGAAGTCGAAGAACGCGCCGCTCGGCGGGAGCGAGATCGCGACGTCGGGCCGCGTGTTCCCCACGGTGATCGGCACCGTCGTGGTGCCGGTCTTGCCGTCGGGATCGGTGACCGTCAGCCGCGCGTCGAACACGCCCTCCGACGCGAACGTGTGGCTGGCCTGCGCGGTGGTCGCGTCGACCGTGCCGTCGCCGTCGAAGTCCCAGGCGTACGCGAGTGCCGCGTTCTCGGGGTCGAACGAGGCCGAACCGTCGAATGCCACCGTGAGCGGCGCCTGGCCGGAGTCCTTGTCGGACGTGGCCTTCGCCACCGGGGAGCGCGAGCCCGAGATGTAGTCGATGCGGTGCAGGCCCGAGTTCGGGTTGTCTCGCCCGAATCCACCGCCCCAGTCGAGCACGTAGAGCGAGCCGTCGGGACCGAACCGCGAATCGATCGGTGCGAGGAACTGCTCCTGGGGAAGGAACGCGTTGACCTTCTCCACCTGCGAGCCCGACGAGGCCGCGGGGTCCTTGAGCTGGATGGAGTACATCTTGTTGCGTGCCCACTCGTAGAAGAAGGGCTTGCCGTCGTACGAGGCCGGGAACTTCGTGTCGGACACGAGCGCCGGGTCGTAGTTGTACACCGGGCCGCCCATCGGAGCGAGACCGCCGCCCTGGGGGATGATTCCGGGGACCGACGAGCGCTTGTAGCCGTAGAACATGTCGGCACCACGAGCGGCCGGAAGCTCCGTGAGGCCCGTGTTGCGCGGTGAGTCGTTGATCGGGCTGGCGCAGTCGAAGAACTCTCCGACCGTCACCGGGTTCGTCGTGTAGTCGACATCGCGGAACGGCTCGTTGTCACCCATGCAGAGCGGCCAGCCGTAGTTGCCGGGGCTCGTGATGTAGTTCCACTCGGCGATGCCGGCGGGGCCGCGCGTCGCGGGTGCGTCGGTGCCGTTGTCAGGCGAGTAGTCGGCGAGGCTGATCGCACCGGTCTTCTGGTCGACCGAGAACCGGAACGGGTTGCGGAATCCCATCGCATAGATCTCGGGCAGCGTCTTGTTCGCGGCGTCGGCGGCCTCGTCGAAGAGGTTGCCCTCGGGAATCGTGTAGCCCGGGCCGTCTGCCTTCGGGGTGATGCGCAGCAGCTTGCCGCGCAGGTCGTTCGTGTTCGCCGAGGTCTCGCGCGCGTCGTGGAACGTGCCGGGCCGGGTCGACAGCGGCGCGTAGCCGCCTGAGGGCTCGGAGTGCGGGTTCACGTCGTCGCCGACGCCGAGGTACAGGTTGCCCTGGGCGTCGAAGTCCAGCCCACCGCCGGTGTGGCCAGGCTCATCGGGCAGGCGCCGTGCCGGCACCTCGATGATGAGCTCCTCGGTGGCGGGGTCGATGACGCCGTTCTCCATCGTGAACCGCGAGACGCGGCTGAAGAAGCTCGACGGGTCGGAGTTGTTCGGCGCGTCGGGCGAACGGTACAGGTAGAGTCGGCCGTTCTCGGTGAAGTCGGGGTCGAGGGCGATGCCGAGCAGGCCGTCCTCACCGCCCGAGTAGACGTCGAGCTCGAGCACGGTCGTGACGTCGTTCGTGGCGGGGTCCCACATGCGGACCTGCCCACGCACGAGTTCGGTGTAGAAGACCCGACCGTCGTCGGCGATGTCCATCGCGAACGGTGCCGACGTGTTCTGGTCGAGCGGCACCTTCTCGAAGCTGTCCCAGACCGTGCCGCCGCAGTCGCCTTGCTCGACGCCGGCTGCGTACTTCACGCCGCCCACGATGTGCTGCATGAACGCGGGCTCCTGGTAGTGCGAGCCGAAGTGCCCCATCGCCGTGGCCCACGCACGACCGCCGTCGTACGGCTTGCACCACGAGATCGGGTGGTCGTAGCCCATCTTGTTGCCGCCGGCGTCATACGTCGACTCGTCCATGGACGCGAGCACGTGCGCGGTGCCGCGCACGTTGTTGGAGAAGTTGTACCACTCGTCGGACCGCTCCCAGCGGCTCTCCTCGAAGTGCTCGGTCGACGGGTGCGTGTCGTCTTCGATCCGCACCGTGCCGCGCAGGCCGGGGTCGGTGCCGGTCGCGGCGTGCCCGGGCATCAGCGAGCCGACGAGCTGGTCCCACCAGGGGTAGTTGCCGCGCATGTCGGTCGCGTTGTGGATCGCGACGATGCCGCCGCCGGCCTGCTGGTACCGCTCGAGGGCTGCCTTCTGTTCGGCGTTCCACGGATCGCCCGACGCCTGGAACATGATCACGGCGTCGTACTTCGCGAGCTCGGTGTCGTTGAACAGCGTCGAGTCCTCGGTGTGCGTCGCCTCGATCCCCTCGGCGGCGAGCGCGGCCACGATCAGTGGCGTGCCCTTGTCGATCGCGTCCGTATGCCGGAATTGCGTCGTCTTCGTGAATATCAGGACGTGGGCGCCGGGGTGGGCCTGGGCCGGCACCGCCGCGAACGCGACGGATCCGATGACGAGCACTGCCGCGATCAACCCGGCGACGAGCCGGGCGGCGACGTTGTGCAAGGGGGTGAGCATGAGACCTCCATTGGTTCCAAGTGCCGGGCGCACGTTCGGAATACCTGGGCACGCGCGCGTACGGTCACGAATCTAGGGGTGCCGAACACCGATCGTCAAGCAAAAGTTGCCGCCGTTTCGACCGAATTATGTCGATTCCCGATCAAGTAATGTTCACCGCACGCAGAAATGGGAAAACCCCGCCGGAGCGGGATGCCTGCAACGGCGCGGATGTCGCGCCCTCGCGATTTCGCGTCGCCGTTCACCCCCGTGCTGGGGTGAACCGGAACACCGCCGTGAGGATTAGGATTCTCAGGCTGGCTATTCCTGGAAGAGGGGTGCCGCAGTGTTCTGGGTCGCGCGTTACGGGTGCGGCCCAGAACGCGTTTCTCGGCCTTCGACGGCTGCGAGCGCATCGGCCACGCGCTGCGCGTCGGAACAGGCCCGAAGCCCGCTCGCCCCGGACATGGGGGTCGTCGACCGTGCCGTGAGCGGCATCCGTCAGGCGAAGGTCCCCGGCTCGCTTCGCGAACCGGGGACCCGTCGGGGCGTCTGACGACGCGCTACTGGAGGTCGGCGATCACCGCCTCGATGGCCGTGACGACCAGCGCGCGGGCGTCGGTGTCGCGGATGACGCTGCCGGCGAGGTTCTTCGCGGACTCGAGGTCGGCGACGGCACCGGCCACGTCGTCGGCCGCGAGCTTCGCGATCGCACGGTCGAGGTTGACCTGCAGCGACGTGCGCGCGCCGTTGGTGATGTCACCGGACTCGACGAGCGCGTCGAGCAGTGCACGCACGTCGACCGCGCTCGTCGTGAAGGCGAGCTGGTCGAGGTCGACACCGCCCGTGGACGTCACGTAGAGGCGATCGGTGCCCTCAGGCGCGTCGACCAGTGCGGTCGCGGCGTTCTGCCACTCCGAGCCGGTGCTCGCGACGTCGATCGTGGCGAACGGTTCGGCGTCGACGCTGCCCCAGCGCAGGGCGAGGGTTCCGGCGCCGATGGCGCGAGCCTCGACACCCGTGATCCCGACGAGGTTGACCGGGTCGAAGGCGAGCCAATCACCCGGGTCGAACGACGTGACCTTGCGGAACGCGTGCGCGGTCTCGTCGTCGACGATGGTCGTCTCGCCGCCCTTCGCGTCGGCGTGCTCGGCCTGCAGCTCGCGCGGGTTGAGCAACGTCACGTCGTCACTCGTCAGCGCAGGAGCCGTCGCGCTGCCGCCGTCGGTGTACGAGGCGCCGATCTGGGCGTAGATGTTCTCGGTCTCGCCGTGGCCGGCCTCCTCCTGCATCTCGATCTCCGCGGTGCAGCCGGTGCCGGTGAACAGCGGGTGGGCGTGGGTGTTGTCGTGGCCCAGGGCGTAGCTCCAGTTCACACGCGAGCAGTCGATCTCGGTGTCCTCGGGATCGGTGACCTTCACCTCGAAGGCGACGGCGTCGCCCCAGTCGGCGAACGAGCCGTTCTCGGGAGCCACGATCTCGATCGTCGGTGCGGTGTTGCCCACCGTGATGACGACCGACGCGAGGCTGACGCGTCCACCGGAGTCGGTGACCCGCACACGAGCCGTGTACTGCCCGTCTTCGGTGAACGTGTGGCTCACCTCGGCCTCACCGTCGGTGAACGTGCCGCTCCCCTCGAGGTCCCACGCGTAGCTGAGCGCGAGGCCGTCGGGGTGGGTGCTCTCGGCGGCCGAGAAGTCGACCTCGAGCGGACCCTGGCCCGACGTCACCGACGCGTCGAGCTGGACGCGCGGGCCCTTGGTGCCCTCGACGTAGTCGACCCGGTACAGGCCGGCGTCGGGGTTCGGCCGGAAGAAGCCGTCGCCGTAGTCGAGCACGTAGAGCGAGCCGTCAGGACCGAACTCGAAGTCGATCACGTTGTCCCACGGGGGCATGCCCGCCGCGTTGAGGGCGGAGTTCGGCAGGAAGTCCTCGATCTTCGTGACCTCGCCGTCGGGGTCCTCCTGGCTGAAGGCGAAGAGGCGGTCGCGCGAGAACTCGGCGAGGAACGCCTTGCCGTCCCAGTACTCGGGGAACTTCGTCGTCGCCTCGTTCTCCTCGTCGTACCGGTAGGTGGGGCCGCCCATCGGCGCCTGGCCGCCGGCGCCGAGTTCGGGCCAGGGCTGGTGCGTGGGCTGGTCGCCGTACCAGATCTGCGGCGCGGTTGCCGCGGGCAGCTGGTCGAGGCCCGTGTTGTGGCGCGAGGTGTTGAGCGGACCGGCCGCGCAGTCGAACCAGGGCCCCTGCGTGAGGGTCTCGAAGTCCCAGTCGTTGTAGTTCGCGTTCGGGCCGTGGCAATACGGCCAGCCGCCGTTGATCGGCTTGGTCGTGCTCTGCCACTCGACGTACCCCATCGGGCCGCGCAGATCGCTCGCCGTACCCGCGTCGGGGCCGTAGTCGCCCCACGTGAGTGCACTCGTCTCGGGGTCGTAGTCGATGCGGAACGGGTTGCGGAGGCCCGTGACGTAGATCTCGGGGCGGGTCTTCGCGGTACCCGGGGCGAACAGGTTGCCGGCGGGAATCGTGTACGAGCCGTCGTCCTGCACGTCGATCCTCAGGATCTTGCCGCGGAGGTCGTTCGAGTTGCCCGCGCCGCGACGCGCATCGAGACCGGGGTTGTAGCCGACCCGGTCGTTGTTCGGCGCGTAGCCGTTGGCACCCGGCGTGCCTGCGGGCGTGTTGTCGCCCGTCGAGAGCAGCAGGTTGCCGTCGTTGTCCCAGGCGAGGTCACCCGCGACGTGGCAGCACTGGCCGCGCTGCACCTCGACCTTGATGATCACCTGTTCGCTCGCGAGGTCGAGGGAGTTCGTCTCGGCATCCCACTGGAAGCGGCTGAGCTGGTTGTAGCCCTTCCACTGGTTCCAGTACGACTCGTCGGCACCAGCCGGCAGGGTGTTCGGCGCCGAGCCGGTCGGCGTGGTCGCCGGGTACGGCGCCGTCATCGTTTTGGGCGCGTAGTAGAGGTAGACCCAGTTGTTCTCTTCGAAGCCGGGGTCGAGGGCGATCGTCTGCAGCCCGTCCTCGGAGTTCGCGTAGACGTCGATCGTGTTGACGACCGTCGTCGTGCCCTGGGCCGGATCGGTGAGGCGCACCTGGCCGCCACGGGTCGTGTGCAGCACGCGCGAGTCGGGCAGCACGGCGAGGTCGATCGGCTCGCCGACATCACGCGACAGGGTCACGCGCTCGTAGTTCGCCCACGTGGTGGCGCTGACCTCGTCGCCGTGATCGTGCCCTTCATGGGCAGAGGCGGCACCGGCGCTCAGGGTGAGCGAGGTGACCGCCAGGAGTCCGCTGAGCACGAGTGCGCCCAGGCGGAACCGGGGTGTTGACATGAGTGTCTCCTTGGAAGAGGGGTGTCATGAGATGAACGGATGCCCCGGGCCGGCGTTACGGGCACGGCCCGGGGCAGATGCACTAACCGCGCAGGGCGGCCATGTTGCTGTAGGAGGTCTGCGCGAACGCGAGGGACTGGCCGGGGTTGGCTGCGCCGCCCGGAGCCGAGTCCTGCTCCCACATGGGGTTGTGATAGCCCTTGGCCCCGATGCGCTGGAAGAACGTCGTGTAGTCGATGTCTCCAGTGCCGAACGGAACCATGTCGTAGCCGTTCGCCGTGTTCGGGTTGCTCTTGCCGTCCTTGGCGTGGAACAGCGGGAACCGGGTGGTCTGGGCTGCGACGACGGCGGCCGGGTCGAAGATGCTCTCGACCGAGCTGCCGTCGGGGGCGGTGAACACCTTGTGCTTGTACTGCGCGACGTGCGCCCAGTAGATGTCCATCTCGAGGTACACGTAGTTCGGATCGGTGTTCGCCAGGAAGTGCTCGAGACGCCGGATGCCACTCGACCGGGTCGGGCGACCCAGCGCGTCGAGCGGGCCGCTGTCGAGCAGGAAGCTGTACGCGGCGTCGTGATTGTGCGTGTACAGCTTCAGCCCGTGCCCTGCGGCGCGCTCACCCAGGATGTTCCATCGCTCGGCCGCCGCCTCCCAGTCGGCGACGTAGGCGCTGCCGGTGGGGTCGCCGCCCGTGCCGATGTGGCCGAACCCGAGGATGTTCGCGATCTCGCACTGCGCGTCGAACGCTGCGAGCGTCGCGTCGGTGATCGTCGACGGGATGGAGCCGTGGTTGCCCTCGGCCTCGAGTCCGTTGTCGTCGAGCCACGTACGCAGCAGGTGGGCGCCGGCGACGTTGTTGACGTTGCCGCCCTCGGCGTTCGCGTGCTGACCGTAGCCCGCGAACTCGATCTGCTTGTACCCGATGCGCGACAGCTCTTCGAAGACCGCGCGGAACCCGGATGCCAACGGGGTGGTGCCGGGGTCGCGCGAGATGGCGTCGCGGACGGTGTAGAGGATGATGCCCCGCTTGCCGGGCGGGATCAGCACTCCGTTGGCGCCGGGCGCGGTGCGCGCCGCGGCGGCCGTTGCGGCGTGGGCCGGGCCCGCGCCGAATGCGGCGGCACCGAGTGCGGCGGCTGCGGCCATGCCCGTCGTCGCCGCGAGCAGCTGGCGTCGGGTGAGGCCGAGGCTGCGCCCCAGCTGCGGATCGTCGCTGCGATCGATGAGATCGTCGTTCATGATGCTCCTTTGCACGTGAAGAGGGGTGTACACAGCTCGCAGTGGAATCACCTGCTCGCTTTTCGGAACTCTATGCATTTGAAACGAGTCGGTCAAGCAAAAGTTGGCGGACTCTCAGAGAGCTTTAGTCGATGCACCGTCATAAGTAGCGGCTGCCGGCTCAGCCACGTCCGGAACCGGCGACACCGTTGCCCCGGGCATCGCGACGCCCGGTTCCTCGCGGATCTCGGTCTTCAGGATGCGCATCGACTGTCCGAGCGACCGCGCCAGCTGCGGGATCTTGGGGGCGCCGAACAGCAGCAGGATGACGGCGATGACGATGACGGCGTGCCAGCCGTTGAGGTTCGCGAACATGATTCCTCCAGTCGAAGGCCTGTTCGGCACCGGCGGCGCCGCAGGCGAGGACAGACTAATCACAGATTCCGATGAAAGTCGATCGATGCACGCTGGAAATGGCCTCCGACCAGACCGCGGAGGCGGCGAATGCACGTCGGGCTGCGACTCCCCCGCTGCGACCCTCTGCGACTCCCCCGCTGCGAGCTTCTGCTACTCCCCCGCTGCGAGCCTCGTGCAGTTCTCGCACAGGCCGAAGACATCGACCACGTGCGCCGCCTGCGTGAAGCCGTGGCGCGCGGCGACGCGCTTCGCCCACGCCTCGACCTCGTCGGCCGCGATCTCGACCGTCAGCCCGCAGTTGCGGCAGATGAGGTGATGGTGGTGTCCGGTCGTGGTGCACGCGCGGTAGAGCGACTCGCCGTCGGGCGACTGCAGCGAGTCGGCCTCACCGCTCGTGGCGAGATCGCCGAGCGCCCGGTAGACGGTGGCGAGGCCGATCGGCGATCCGGTCGCGTGCAGCGTGGAGTGAAGTGCCTGCGCGCTGATGAACCCCTCGGTCGCGTCGAGCGCCTCGCGCACGGCCTCGCGTTGCCACGTGTTGCGTTTCATGCGATTCGTGCGTCCTCTGCGGTCTCGACGGGGATGTCGACTCTCTTCAACGGTAGCCCCCGCAGCTTGGAGATCCCCAAGGCGAGCAGGAAGAATCCGGTGGCGGCCAGCGCGATCGCGGGCCCCGCCGCGATCGCGAACGCCCGCGAAGCGAGCACGCCGAGCACTCCCGCAGCGGCACCGATCACCGGTGCCGCCAGCAGCACGCCGCGGAACGAGCCGACGACCAGTCGCGCCGCGGCGGCCGGTGCGGCGATGAGCGCGATGGCGAGGATCGCGCCGACCGCGGGCAACGAACTCACGACCGATGCGGCGGTGAGCACGAGCACGAGCAGTTCGATCGGCCACTCTCGATAGCCCGCGGCGCGGAAGCCGGCGGGATCGAACGTCGAGAAGGCGATCTCCTTGCCTGCGAGCGCGACCGCAGCGACGGCGATGAGCGCGACGCAGGCCGCCAGCACGATGTCGGCGTCGGTCACTGTGAGGATCGATCCGACGAGCAGCGACTCCGCCTGCACGGGCAGCCCGGGGATCATCGCCTGCAGCAGCGCACCGGCGGCGAACCCGCCCGTGAGCACGATGCCGGCGGCCACCTGCGCTCCCTGCCGGCGGATGCGTGCGATGCCGGCCATCACCGCGACGAGTGCGACGGATGCCACTGCCGCACCGACGGGCACGCTCGCGCCGAGCGCCGCGGCGACCACTGCGCCCGGGTAGGTGCCGTGCGTGAGCGCCTGGGCGAAGAACGTACGCCGACGCAGCACCACCAGGGCACCCACGAATCCCGCGCCGATGCCGATGACCACCGCGGCGAGGAGGGCCCGCTCGAAGTACCCCATCAGCGCCCCTCCCCCGCACCCTCTGCGGGTTGAGGAGCGAGCGGAGCGAGCGTCTCGAAACCCTCCGCCGGTCGAGTAGCGCCCGACGAAGGAGCACGCGTATCGAGACCCCCACGCCCGAGAAGGAACCGCCCCAGCAGCACCACCGCATACCCGAGCACGAACACGCCGACGATCGTCGCGCCGGCCGGCAGGTCGACACCCGCACCGACCGAGATCGCGAAGCCTGTCGCCAGGCCGAGCCACGAGCCGACGGCGGCGAAGAGTGCCGCGACCGGGAACAGCCACCAGAGACGCCGGGTGACGAGGCGCGCCACGGCGCCGGGCACGATGAGCAGGGCGAGCACGAGCAGCGTGCCGATCGTGCTCGCTGCGGCGACCACCACGAGGGCGATCGCCGCGTTCAGCACGAGGTCGAGCGCGAGGGCCGAGTTGCCGGCGGCCCGGCTTCCCGGTGCGTCGAACGCCCGGAAGAGCTGCTGCTTGAGCGTCAGGCCGGTCGCTGCGAGCGCGATGAGGCTCACCAGCACGAGCGGCAGCACCTCGTCGGGCGGGATCGTGAGCACGCGCCCGAACAGCAGCGCCTCGAGCGCCCCAGCGTAGTCGTCGCTCATCGATACGACGATGACGCCGATGCTGAACGTCGCGGTCAGCACGATGGCGATCGCGGCGTCGGCCGTGATGCCGGCCCGGTCGAGCCAGGTCAGTGCGAGCGCACCCGCGAGTGCCGCGATCGTCGCCCCGGGCACGAGTCCCGCCGTGCCGCCCATGACGAGTCCGATGGCAAGGCCGGGGAAGACGGCGTGCGTGAGACCGTCGCTGATGAACTCGAGGCCGCGCAGGTTCACGAGCACGCCGACGACTCCGGCGACGACCGCGAGCACGAGCATCACGAGCAGCGCCCGGCCCATGAACGGGATCGAGAAGGCGGCGAAGAGTGCGTCGGTCAGGGACATCCGCTCCCCCTCCCCCGCGCGATCGAGCAGTATGCCGGCAACGGCATCAACGCCCCTCGTGCCCGGGAACGACGACCGTGTGCTCGTCGATCTCGACCTCGACGCCCTCGAAGCACTCCTGGATGTTGCCGAGGGTGAACACCTCGTCGACCGGACCGCACGAGACTTGGGTGCGGTTCACGAGCACGACGGAGTCGCACACGAGCCGAGCGAGCTCGAGGTCGTGGGTCGAGACCAGCACCGCGACGCCGTCGCGCTTGAGTGAGCGGAGCGTGTCGACGAGTGCATCGCGGTTCGGCTGGTCGAGTCCGTTGAACGGCTCGTCGAGCAGCAGCAGTCGGGGCTCCGATGCGAGCGCGCGCGCGAGCAGTCCGCGCTGTCGCTGGCCGCCCGAGAGCTCGCCGAACGGGCGCGCGGCGAGCGAGTCGAGGCCGACCGTCTCGAGTGCGTGCCGAACGGCGGCACGGTCGACGCGGCCGGGCCATCGGAACAGCCCCAGCCCGCGGTAGCGCCCCTGCATGACGACTTGCTCGAGACTGATCGGGAAGTCGGGGTCGAGGTCGGCGGACTGCGGCAGGAACGAGACTATGCCGTGTCGGGCATGCGCTTGGGCGTCACCGGGAACGCCGCCGATCTCGATCGTGCCCGCGGTCCGCGGCACGAGACCGAGGATCCCCTTCAGCAGCGTCGACTTGCCCGCCCCGTTCGGTCCGATCAGTGCCACGGCCTCGCCCGGCGCGATGTCGAGGCGGAGCCCTTCGACACCCGCACCACCGGGATGGGTGAATGCGGCATCCACGAGGCGCAGCACGGGCGAGTCGGTCATGGCGTCATCCTTGCAGGGCGGCGGGGAGCGCGGAAGGCTCGACGCCCCACGACTCGAGGATCAGCCGGGCGTTGTGCACCTGGCTGCCGAGATAGGTCTCCCCCTCGGTGCCCGCCGGGCCGAGCGAGTCGCCGTAGAGCGCGTCATCGCCCGAGTACACGGTGGCGCCCGACTCGGCCGCGATCGTCTCGGCGGCCTTCGGCGAGATCGACGCCTCTGAGAACACGGCCCGCACGCCCGTGTCGCGGATCTTCGCGACGAGGTCGTCGATCTCGGCGGCGCTCGGCTCTGCGTTGTCGTCGAAGCTCGGGATGATGCTGCCGATGAACGTGACGTCGTACGCGTCGACGAAGTAGGTGAACGCGTCGTGGTTGGTCACGAGCAGGCGGTGCTCGACCGGCACCGTGGCCACGTTCTCGGTGACCCACTCGTCGAGCGCGTGGAGCTCTGCCGTGTAGTCGGACTCGTTCGCCTCGATCTCGTCGGCATCGACACCCGGCACCTCGGCGAGACCGTGGGCGATGTTCTCGACCATGCGCTCGGCGAGCGCCGGGTCGGTCCAGATGTGCGGGTTGCCGTCGCCGTGGTCGTGGCCCGCGTGGTCGTCGGTCGCCTCGGCTGCAGCGTCGGGGGCATGGGCGTCGCTCGCGTGGCCGTCGTGGCCGGCCTCGCCTGCCGCCTCGTCTCCGTGGTCGCCGGTGCCGTACAGCTCGATGCCCTCGCTCGCGTCGATGAGCACCCCGCTGAAGCCCGACGCCGCGATGGCGTCGTCGAGCCAGCTCTCGAGCCCGCCGCCGTTGACGACGAGCGCATCGGCACTCGCCAGGGCGAGCAGCTGCCCGGCCGACGGGTCGAACCCGTGCGCACCCTGCCCGGGCGAGAGCAACTGGGTGACGTCGGCCGATGAGCCCGCGAGCTCGCGCGTGAAGTCGCCGACCTGCGTCGTCGTCGCCACGATCGACGGCCCTTCTGACGAGTCGCCGGATGCCCCGGGGCTCGCGCAGCCCGCGAGCACCAGCACCCCCGCGGCGATGACGCCGCCTGCCGCGAGCAGGCGGGTCGATCGGGATGCGGTGTCTCGCGGTGGGCGGGTCATGCTTCGAACCTACGCTTATTGATAATGATTGTCAAAACCAGTAACGTCCTGCCGGGCGGGGAGCGCGCGACGATGGAGCACGCGTCTCGAGACCCCTCGAACAGGAACGCACGGCCGCTCGTGACATTCCCCGTCATCCTGTGGAGAACTCTGGCGAGTGTCGGACCGACGTGCGAGAGTGAAGTACGTGGATACGACGACGACTCCCCTCACGTTGCATCCGTTCACCCTCGACGACGCCGAGCGCATGCTGGCCGGCGAGGTCGACCCCCACGACGGGTGGGAGGGCGCGTACGCGTTCACCGACGAACCCGAACTGCTCTCGGAGTACGTGCGTGCGGTGCGAGAGAACGGCGACCCGGCCCCGTTCGGCCCCTACCTCGTGCGCCGCGGCGACGACGGCGCGGCCATCGGGGGAGTGAACCTGTTCGGCCCGCCCGACGTCGACGGCGTCGTCGAGTTCGTGTTCGGGCTCGTGCCCGCGGTGCGCGGCGAGGGCCTGTCGCAGCACACGGTCGCCGCGACGGTCGCGCTCGCGCGGTCGGCGGGCGCTCGCGTGGCCCGCGCCGAAGCCGAGATCTCGAACCTCCCCGCGCGCCGCGTGCTCGAGGGCGAGGGCTTCGCCGAAGCGTCCCGTACGCCCGACTCGATCACCTACGAGCTCCGCCTCTAGGGCTGCGCCGGTCGAGTAGCGACGAAGGCGATGGGTCGAGGAGGCGCGAAGCGCCGTCTCGAGACCAGCGTATCGAGCCCCGGAGCTCCGGGGCTCGCACCAGTTGCCCACCTGGTCTCGATACGGCGCTGGCGAGCCTACTCGACCGGCAGAACAAGCTACTCCAGCAGTAGCGCGGGCTCCTCGATGATCGAGGCGACGTCGGCGACGAACCGCGACACCACGTCCCCGTCGACGACGCGGTGGTCGAACGATCCGCCGATCGTCGTCACGTACCGCGGGCGCACCTCGCCGTCGACGACCCACGGCTTCTGCTTGATCGTGCCGAGCGCGACGATGCCGACCTCACCGGGATTGAGGATGGGCGTGCCCGTGTCCATGCCGAAGACGCCGATGTTGGTGATCGTGATCGTGCCGCCCTGCATCTCGGCAGGCTGCGTCTTGCCCTCGCGGGCAGTCAGCGTCAGCTGCTCGAGCGCCGCGGCGAGCTCGACCATCGACATCGCCTGCGCGTCCTTCACGTTCGGCACGATGAGCCCGCGCGGCGTGGCCGCGGCGATGCCGAGGTTCACGTAGTGCTTGACGATGATCTCGTCGTCGGTCCACTGCGCGTTGACGGTGGGGTTGCGGCGCACCGCCCAGATCATCGCCTTGGCCATGATGAGCAGCGGCGAGATCTTGATGCCGGCGTAGTCGGGCGAGGCCTTCAGCCGCTTGAGGTATTCCATGGTGCGCGTCGCGTCGACGTCGACGAAGACCGATACATGCGGCGCTTGGAATGCACTCTGCACCATCGCGCCGGCGATCGCCTTGCGCACGCCCTTGACGGGAATGCGGGTCTCGCGGTCGGCCGGCGCCTCGGGCGTCTGGATATTGCGGAACACGCTCGCCTGGCTCGCCTCGCGAATGACGTCTTCGCGCGTGATGTCGCCGATCGGGCCGGTCGCGGTGACCCGCGACAGGTCGACGCCGAGGTCTTTCGCGAGCTTGCGGATTGGCGGCTTCGCGATCACCGGCACGTGCGGCTCAGGCGCCGCTTCGGTGCGAGTGGCGGATGTCGCGGCCTGCGTCGCGGCGGCCGGGGCGGCTGGCACGACCGGCGCGGCCGGCGCTGCGGCGGGCGCGGGCGGCGCGGCCAGGGTCGTGTGCGCACCGGCGGGGGACGGGTGACGGCGGCGGCGAGTGTTCACGGGGCCTGATGCTCCGTGCCCGACGAGTACGGCGCCGCCCTCGTCGGCAGCGGGTGCCGGTGCCGCGGCGGTCGCCGTCGTCGCTGCATCGGGTGCACCAGCGGTGGCGGGCGCACCCGGCTCCGACGAGTCGGCGGCGGCAGGGACATCCGTCTGGATCACGAGGATCGGCGTGCCGACGCCGACCGTCTTGCCCTCGTCGACGAGGAGTTCCGACACGATGCCCTCGTAGGCGCTGGGCAGCTCGACGAGCGACTTCGCCGTCTCGATCTCGACGAAGACCTGGTCGAGCGCGATGCGGTCGCCGGGCGCGACGCGCCACTGCACGATCTCGGCCTCGGTGAGGCCTTCACCGACATCTGGAAGGGGGAATCGGATCTCGCTCATAGGTGTCTTCT
Source organism: Agromyces cavernae (assembly GCF_021044935.1). Lineage (GTDB taxonomy): Bacteria > Actinomycetota > Actinomycetes > Actinomycetales > Microbacteriaceae > Agromyces > Agromyces cavernae. The sequence continues at coordinate 284,500 of NZ_JAJNMP010000001.1, read as the reverse complement.
ACCCTCGCAGTCGAGTTATGCCGTGATCGGAATGTCAGTAGGCCAAGGATCGGTCGACCGCCTCGAGCACCCGATCGGGACTCGGGAGGTACTCGGTCTCGAGGGCCGCGGGAGGGAACGGGGTGTCGAAGCCCGAGACGCGCAGCACCGGCGCCTCGAGCGAGTAGAACGCGCGCTCGGCGACCGTCGCCGCGATCTCGGATCCGATCGAGACGTTGCCGTACGCCTCCTGGGCGACGACGAGCCGGCCGGTGCGGTTGACGGAGTCGAGCAGCGGACCGTAGTCGATGGGCGAGAGCGAGCGAAGGTCGACGACCTCGACGCTGCGGCCCTCTTCGGCGGCGATGTCGGCCGCCTGCAGCAACGTCGCGACCATCGCACCGTGACCGACGAGCGTCACATCGGTGCCCTGCCGCACGACGCGGCTCGCGTGCAGCGGCAGCCCCGAGTGGTCGAGGTCGACCGGCCCCTTGGGCCAGTAGCGGCTCTTGGGCTCGAAGAACAGCACCGGGTCGTTCGAGGCGATCGCCTCTTGGATCATCCAGTACGCGTCGTGCGGGCTCGACGGGCTGACCACCCGAAGGCCCGGAGTGTGCGCGAAGTACGCCTCGGGGCTCTCTTGATGATGTTCGATCGAGCCGATGTGCCCGCCGTAGGGCACGCGGATGACGATCGGCATCGAGAGCGTGCCGTCGTGGCGCAGGGTCTGACGTGAGAGCTGGGTGGTGATCTGGTCGAACGCGGGGAAGATGAACCCGTCGAACTGGATCTCGATGACCGGCCGGTAACCGCGCATGGCGAGGCCGATCGCAGTGCCGACGATGCCCGACTCGGCGAGCGGGGTATCGAGCACGCGCTTGTCGCCGAACTCGGCCGACAGGCCCTCGGTGACGCGGAACACGCCGCCGAGCGGCCCGATGTCCTCACCCATGAGCAGCACCTTGTCGTCGCCGAGCAGCGCCTCGCGAAGGCCCGCGTTGATGGCCTTCGCCATCGAGAGCGTCTGCACGCCCCGCACCGCGGGCGCAGGCGAGTCGACCGGGGGAGCGGCCGCGGCGGGCGCCTCCGCCGGTCGAGTAGCCGAAGGTGTATCGAGACCCGAAGCCCCGTTCGCGACATCCGTCACACGGACCTCCTCATCGATTCGCGCGCTCATTCCGCGTCTCCGTCGAACGAGTTCTCGAACGCGTCGAGCCACGCCGCCTGTTCGGCCATGAGCGGGTGCGGCTCGCTGTAGACGTGGGCGAACATCTTCTCGCGCGTCGGCACGGCGATCTCGAGCGCCCGACGGCGCACATCGGCCGCGATGTCGGATGCCTCTTCATCGACCTCGTCGAAGAACGCGGCCGATGCGCCCTTGCCCCCGAGCCAGGTGCGATACCGCGAGATCGGGTCGCGCTGCTGCCAGTACTCGACCTCGGCGTCGGTGCGGTACTTCGTCGGGTCGTCAGCGGTGGTGTGCGCGCCCATGCGGTAGGTCAGCGCCTCGATGAGGCTCGGCCCGTCGCCGGCCCGCGCCTCTTCGAGCGCCCGGCGGGTGACGGCGTAGCTCACGAGCACGTCGTTGCCGTCGATGCGGATGCCGGGCATGCCGAAGCCGCCGCCGCGCAGCGAGAGCGGGCTTCGCGACTGGCGCGAGACCGGCACCGAGATCGCCCACTGGTTGTTCTGGATGAAGAAGACCTGCGGCGTCTGGTAGCTGGACGCGAAGACGAGCGCCTCGTTGGCGTCGCCCTGCGAGGTCGAGCCGTCGCCGTAATAGACGAGCACGGCCTGGTCGACGTCGGGGTCGCCGGTCGCCGTCGCGCCGTCGAACTGGAGGCCCATGGCGTATCCGGTGGAGTGCAGGGTCTGCGACGCGAGCACCAGGGTGTAGAGGTGGAAGTTGCCGTTCTCCTCGGGGTTCCACCCGCCGAGGGTCACGCCACGCAGCAGCGAGAGGATGCGTACGGGATCGAGGCCGCGGATCATGCCGACGATGTGCTCGCGGTACGACGGGAAGATGTGGTCTTGAGGGCGGGCGGCATGCGCCGACCCGACCTGGGCCGCCTCTTGCCCGAGGCTCGGCACCCAGAGGGCCAGCTGCCCCTGCCGCTGCAGGTTGGCCCCGGCGACGTCGAGTCGCCGTGACACCGTCATGTCGCGGTAGAACCGCTGCAGAGTTGCGTCGTCGAGCGCTTCGACGAGGGGGAGATACGCCTCGGCCTCGGGCGTCGCGCGCAGCTCGCCCTCGGGGGTCAGCAGCTGGACCGTCGGCGCGGTGAAGTCTCTCTCGCGGGCTGGCACCGTTCCACGCTACCCGCTAGACGGCGGCCCCTTCTTGTGAGGCCGGTACAAGCTCACCCAGAATCCGGAGGAGGATCTCGACAGATTCTTCTTCGCCCACCGACACCCGGATGCCCTCGGGCGGGAACGCCCGAGTCACGAGCCCTGCATCGAACAGACGCTCGGCGACGGCTGACGTGGCGTCGCCCGTGGGCAGCCAGACGAAGTTGCCCTGGGCCTGCGGAATGGGCCAGCCCTGCGCGATGAGCGCGGCACGCACGCGGTCGCGGCGCTCGACGATGACGTCGACGCGTGCCAGCAGCTCCGCCTCGGCGTCGAGCGAGGCGATCGCGCCGGCCGACGACGCCGCCGTCACGCTGAGGGGGATCGCCGTCGAGCGCGCCGCGTCGAGGATCGCGACGGGTCCGATCGCATAGCCGACGCGCAGGCCCGCGAGCCCGTAGGCCTTCGAGAAGGTGCGCAGCACGATGAGGTTCGGGTAGCGGCCGATGAGGGTGCGGCCGTCGACGGATGCCTCATCGCGGACGAACTCGATGTACGCCTCGTCGAGCAGCACGAGCAGATCGCCGGGCACGGCGGCCATGAATCGCTCGAACTCGTCGGCCGTGACGACCGTGCCGGTGGGGTTGTTCGGCGAGCAGACGATGACGACTCGCGTGCGGTCGGTGATCGCCGCCGCCATGGCCTCGAGGTCGTGGCTGTGGTCGGCCCGGTTGGGCACGCGCACGCTCGTTGCACCTGCGACGGTGACGAGTCCCGGGTAGGCCTCGAACGAGCGCCACGAGTAGACGACCTCGTCGCCCGCCGCTGCCGCGGCGCTGATGAACTGGGCGATGAGCGACACCGAGCCGGCGCCGACGATCACCTCGTCGGCGGTGACGCCGAAGCGACCGGCGATGCGCTCACGCACGGCGAGTGCCGTGGCGTCTGGGTAGCGGTGGATCTCGTGGGCGCTCGCGGCGACGGCGGCCTCGACGCCCGGCAACGGCTCGTGCGGATTCTCGTTGCTCGAGAGCTTGAAGCCGTCGGCTGGCGCAGGGCGCCCCTGGCGGTAGGCGGGAAGGGCTGCGATCTCGGGGCGGAGTCGAACACTCGCGCCTGGCTGCTCCGGTGCGGTCACGATTTCCACCGTACCCCTTCGCCCCGCCGCGCCTCTCTGCCAGAGTTGAACCCATGCGGTTCATCGTCAAGGTCATCGTCGTCGCATTCGCCCTCTGGCTCACGACGTTCATCGTGTCGGGCGTGCGTGTGGTGCCCTACGAGAACACGCAGCTCGCCACGGTGCTCACCTACCTGCTCGTCGCCCTCATCTTCGGCCTCGTGAACGCGATCGTCGGCACGTTCATCAGGATCGTCGCGTTCCCCATCTACGTGCTGACGCTGGGGCTCATCTCGTTCATCGTGAACGGCCTGCTGCTGCTGCTCGTCGACTGGATCAGCGACCTGCTGGGCTTCGGCCTCGTGGTCGAGAGCTTCTGGTGGGGCGTGCTCGGTGCCCTCGTGCTCGGCCTGATCAGCTGGCTCATCGGACTCATCGTGCGCCCGTCGAAGAGCTGAAGCCGTCGCGCCTCGCGGTCCACTCGCTCACCTCGCCCGGGCCGCCGCCCGTGAACCCGATGAGTTCGACGAATGCGACGAGGCGCGCCTCCTCGGACTCGTCGACCAGCGCCGCCGTCTCGCGATAGCGCGCCAACTCGTGGGCGGGCAGGGCGGAGTCGTACTCGCGCCCTTCCTCGAGCACGCTGCGGGAGACCGTGAGGCGTTCGGGCGACGGTTGTCCGAACCCACCGACCGCCGGAACGATGTCTTCATCGTGCTCGATCGAGAGCACGGGCACGCCCTCGCTCGTCGGTGCCGACGCAGTGGGGCCGCCGAGGTTCACGGCACCCACGACATTGAGCTCGGGATCGGCCGCGACCTTCGCGGCGATGATGCCGCCGCCCGAGTGGCCGACGGGCATGACGGGGTCGCCGGGCGCGACCCCTGCCTCCTCCATCGCCTGCCGCACCGCCCGCTCGCCGGCGCCCGACTCCGCACCGGCCATGCGCAGGGCGTCGATGACCGAGTCGTCGGCGATGCCGAAGACGTTCGACGAGTGGTCGAATGGTTCTTCGCCCGCCACGAGCGATGACTCGACGGTGCCGCTGACGTAGACCACCCAGCGCGGGTCGTCGGGCTGCCCGTAGCGTTCGATGCGGATCTGCGGGCCTTCGCCTGATGGCACGCGGTCGGCGAGATCGGAAACCCCGGTCGGCGCGGCCACGAAGCGAACGGGCGCGGCCGCGGGATGTCCCGGCGGTGCGCCCTGTCCTGGATTCGCCCTCGTCACCGACACCGGACCGTCCACGAGCGACTTCGAACCGAGCAGCGCGGTCAGCGCGAGGAGCACCGACGCACTTTCGGGCGCGCCCACGAACTGACCGATCGCATGGGAACCGGGTGCCCCCCGAACGCCTGCGAGGAACTCGTCGACCGAGTCGGCGGCTGCCCGCACAACGCGAACGAACGTGGGATCGGAGAGCAGCCCCCTATTGGACGTGATCCACTGGTCGAGCGGTGTCGGACCGATCAGACCGCGCCATGCCGAGTTCGCCGCGAGACCGACGCCGAGACCGATGCCGACCGGCGCCGCAACCCAGCCGAGCAGCCCCGCGATGAGCCCGCCCCCGGCCTTCCAGAACCCGTCGATCGTGCGCTCGGCCCACCCGTAGCGTTCTGCGCTCGCGATGAGGGCGGAGCGCAACTCCTCGGCCGTGTCGCCGCAGCGGCCCAGCTCCCGCTCGACCCGTCGCATCGCATCGGCCGGCGCCGGTTCCGCCCAGCCGGTGCCGCCGTCGAGGCCGGCGTCGTCGAGTTCGGCGTGCAGCGCCGCCGCGCTCGACATCCACCTGTCGATCACCCCGGCCGCGGCGCCCAGGCGAGCGGCATCGACGAACAGCTCGTCGGTCGCGACCGTGGTCTCGCCGCCGCCCGAGATCGTCAGCCCGTCACCCACGCCGGGCCTCCTCGGTGAGCGCCGCGAGTTGCGCGTCGAGCTGGTCTCGCAAGCGCCGGATCCGCTCGTCGAGCTGCACCTCGGCCGCGCCGAAGGCGGCCTGCACCTCGACGAACAGCGCCTGCAACTCGTCGAGCCGTTCCGCGTACCGGTCGGCCGCCGTCGACCGCCACCCACCGGCGGCGCGCGGCGCGAGCCCCGGCACCGTCTGCTCCACCTCGTCGCGAAGTGCGCGCAGCCGCCCGCGCAGCCGCACCGCTGCATCGACCTGATCGGCCGTCACGGCGCGGCCAGTGACCAGCGCGACGAACCGGTCTGCTTCATCCATGCCGCCGAGTCTGCTGCGACACCGGCGCGCCGGACCGCGCGCGCCCATCGTCGTGGAGAGCTCGCAGCCGGAACCGCCTGTCGAGGGTGAGTCGGCGGAGCCGTGGTCAGTCGGCGATGAGCTGCTCGAGCACGTACGCCGCGACCTGCCCGAGCGGGCTCGTCGTTCCGGTCGCCTCGACCACGGCGCTCGCGATGACGAGCGCCCAGCCTCGCGCCCGCCCCCACGTCGCGTCGTCGACACTCGTGCGTGCCTCCACCTCTTCCCTGAACACCCGTCGGCCCTCCGGGCCGAACGTCAGCCACGCCGTCGCGAGATCCGTCGCCGGGTCGCCGGCAGTGAGGTCGCCGAAGTCGATGACCGCGGCAAGGTGACCGGATGTCCCGAGCAGCAGGTTCGCCGGGTGCAGGTCGCCGTGCACCCAGAGCCTCGGCCCCGACCACTCCGGCGCGGCGAGCGCCCGCTCCCAGAGGGGCACCAGCCGCGAGGCATCCGTCAGTCGTCCACCCGCGAAGCGCGCGCGCATCGTGTCATCACGCTGTGCCAGCGGCACTCCGCGATACGCGTTCCGCGGCGCATCGGGTGGCGCAGGGCGGGCGAGCGCCGCCACGAACTCCGCGAGCGCGTGAGCCGCGACATCACGCTGCGGCGTCGCGAACTCGGTCGCGACGCGTCCCGGCAGCCACGGCACGATGCTCCACGGCACGTCGTACCCGAGCTGAGGCGCTGGCCGGCCGATGCGCACCGGCGCCGGCACCGCCACCGGCAGTCGTGGCGCGAGACGCGGCAGCCACCGCTGCTCGTGCTCGACGAGGCGCACTGCGAGCTCGCGACGGGGGAGTCGCACCGCGAGTTCGTCGCCGAGGCGGAAGATCGCGTTGTCCCATCCGTTGGCGACGGGCGTCAGCGGGCCCGCGAGGTCGGGATGTTGCGATGACACGAGCCGCGCCGCGAGCTCTGCGTCGACGTGGAAGTCGGGCGGCGGAGCATCCGACATCACAATGCGACCTCCCTCAACACGGGTTCACCGCGCCCGAAAGGGGGCTGTGCGAACCGCCGATCTCGTCCACAATGGAACCCATGACGCGAGGGGTGCCCAGGGGTCACGCCGCGCAACAATTCAGTGTCTCATTCGTGTGCACAGGCAATATCTGCCGCTCACCGATGGCCGAGGTGGTGTTGCGCACGCTCGCCGACGACGCCGGGCTCGGAGCGCGCATCGCCATCGAGTCGGCCGCGACCGGCGACTGGCACGTCGGCGAGCCCGCCGACCAGCGCACGATCGACGCGCTCGCGCGCGCCGGATACGACGGCACCCACCACCGTGCCCGGCAGTTCGACGCGTCCGACTTTCCGAATCTCGACCTCGTCGTCGCCTTCGACCGCGGCCAGGCCCGCATCCTGCGCAACTGGGCGGGCTCGACGACCGAGCAGCAAAAGGTGCGGTTGCTGCTCGAGTTCGCTGGCGATCCGAGCGGGCAGCAGGACGTGCCCGACCCCTATTACTCGGACGCGGCGATGTTCGATCGAGTTCTTGGCATGATTGAACGGTCGACTCAGGCGCTCTTCCGCCAGCTCGCCCCCGCACTCAGACAAGGAATCCGATGACTTCGCTGCCTCCCCAGCCGCTCAGCCCCCTTGACGGCCGGTACCGTTCGGCGGTCGGCGGGCTCGGCGAGCACCTCTCCGAGGCGGGTCTCAACCGGGCGCGCGTGCACGTCGAGGTCGAGTGGCTCATCGCCCAGACCGACCGCGGTTTCTTCGGCACTTCGCCGCTCGACGCGTCGCAGAAGGCTGCGCTGCGGCAGGTCGTCACCGACTTCGGCCAGGCCGACATCGACGAGCTCGCCACGCTCGAGGCCACCACCCGCCACGACGTGAAGGCCGTCGAGTACTACGTGCGCCGGCGCCTCGACGACCTCGGACTCGCGCACATCGCCGAGCTCACCCACTTCGCGTGCACGAGCGAAGACATCAACAACCTCTCCTACGCCATCACCGTGCGCGACGCCGTGCGCGACGTGTGGCTGCCGAAATTCCGCCTCGTCATCGACGGGCTCGCCGCCCTCGCCGTCGAGCATCGCGACGCCGCAATGCTCTCGCGCACGCACGGGCAGCCGGCGACCCCGTCGACCATGGGCAAGGAGCTCGCGGTCTTCGTCTACCGCCTGTCTCGCATCGCCTCGCAGGTCGAGGCGAGCGAGTACCTCGGCAAGTTCTCGGGCGCCACGGGCACGTTCTCGGCACACGTCGTCGCCGCACCGGATGTCGCGTGGCCCGATGTCTCTCGCGAGTTCGTCGAGTCGCTCGGTCTCACCTGGAACCCGCTGACCACGCAGATCGAGTCGCACGACTGGCAGGCCGAGCTCTATGGGCGCATCTCGCACGCGAACCGGGTGCTGCACAACCTCGCGACCGACATCTGGACCTACATCTCGCTGGGCGTGTTCCGCCAGATCCCGGCGCCGGGTGCGACGGGCTCGTCGACGATGCCGCACAAGGTCAACCCCATCCGCTTCGAGAACGCCGAGGCGAACCTCGAGCTGTCGTCCGCGGTACTCGACTCGCTCGCCGCGACGCTGGTCACGTCGCGCCTGCAGCGAGACCTCACCGACTCTTCGGCGCAGCGCAACATCGGCGTCGGCTTCGGGCACTCGCTACTCGCGCTCGACAACATCCAGCGCGGCCTCGGCGAGATCGACCTCGACCTCGCCGTGCTGGCGGCCGACCTCGACGCGAACTGGGAGGTGCTCGGCGAGGCCATCCAGACGGTCATCCGCGCCGAGGTCGTCGCCGGTCGCTCGACGATCGCCGACCCGTACGCGATGCTCAAGGAGCTCACTCGCGGCAAGCGCGTCGGCGCGGTCGAGCTGGCCGAGTTCGTGAACGGCCTCGAGATCGGCGACGAGGCCAAGCAACGCCTGCTCGCGCTCACGCCGGGGACGTACACCGGGATCGCGTCGCAACTCGTCGACCGGCTCTAGTCCCTTCGCCGAGAGTGCACACGCCGCCCACCAAGGGGCGTGAGGTGCACTCTCGAAACTCCCCGCGCGGCGCACCCGGGCCGACAGTGCAGTCCCCGCCCGTCACGAGGCGTGAGATGCACTCTCGAGAACGCCGGCACGGCGATGCGTCTAGGAGTGATCCTCGAGCGTGCCGCCGACGGGCGGACCCCAGTCGGAAGTCCCCATTTTCCCGCACCGCGCGCACTCGTGGAATGCGCCGTTCTCAGTGCTGCTCCGCAGCACCCACTTGTGCATGCCGAGACGGCATCGCAGCGCCTTCGCAGCCATGACCCCTCCCTCAGTCGACCGATGGTGGAGATCTGCTCAGGATACGCCCGAGACGCGGCCACGCGCAGGGCTCATCGACGCGCCGAATTCCGCCGAGTGATGCAAGAACGGTCTGCAGCCGAACACATCCTATGTGTGAACGCGCGGAGGGGATCGAAAGTGGCGAACGCCGGCGAGCGGACCGCGGACAGGCCGGCGAGGATCGGCCGACTCGCATGGCTCGCGCTTGCGCTCGTCGCGGCATCCATCACGCCCGGCTGCGCAACCTCGTCGGCGCCACCAGGTCCTTCGACGGCACCCTCGACTCCGACGCCGACTGCCGCGGCAGCCGACCCGATCGGGCTCGTCGGCCTGTGGCGAGTATCGGGTGCCGCAGGCGAAAGCGACGAAACCTGGCTTCGCCTCGGCGGCGGCGAACTCGCGCTCTGGCGCGAGTGCGGAACGCTCGGCGGCTCGTGGATCGCCGGCGAGCGGGCCTTCCTCGCGCAGATCTGGTCCGCGAGCAGGGATTGCGGGGTGGCGTTCGCCGACGTCGGGTGGCTCGATGCGGCGGCCTCGTACCGGGCGACCGCCGACGGATGGCAGCTGCTCGACGCCGGAGGCGAGCCCGTCGCCTCGCTCGCGATCGACGGGGCGCCCGAGCCGATCAACGGCGTGGAAGCGTCCTTCGCCGAGGCGCCGGTGACCGACGACCTGGCGCGTGCGCTCTTCGCCGACGCACCGCCATTGCCGGAATCGCTCGCACCGGCCTCGACCGACGACCTGATCGGTCGATGGGATCCGGTCGGGCTCTCCGTCATGACGGATCCGCACGTGGTGTTCCTGGCGTTCGGCGACTGGAACGGGTCCGACGGCTGCAACGGCCAACGCGGCAGGTGGGCATTCGAGGACGACGGTGGACTGCTCACGACCACTGGCGGGTCGTCGGACATGTGGTGCGAGGGCGCCCCCGTGTCGAGTTGGGTGACAGGCGCGCGCCTCGCCGGACTCGACGGGCAGGAGCTCGTGCTCCTCGACCGCGACGGCGTGGAACTCGGACGCCTCCAGCGGCCCGACGGTCTCTAGGCTGGGGTCATGCGCCGACGACCGTTCGCACTTGCAGTCGCACTGCTGTTGGTCGCGCTCGGCGCGGGATGCGCATCCGACCCCGTAGGCGAGTCGCAACCTTCCGTCGCTCAACCCAGTGCCGCTCCGAGCGCCACTGGGGCGGTCACCCCGGGCGGCTCGGAGCCGATCGAGTTGATCGGCCTCTGGCGCGTGTCGGGCGCAGCCGGTGAAAGCGACCAGACCTGGCTTCGGCTCGAGGCAGGGCAATTCCAGTTGTGGCGCGAGTGCGGCATGCTCGACGGCGCGTGGCGCGCCGGAGAACGGGCCTTCGTCGCGAGCGTCCATGGAGGATCGGGGGAATGCATCGATGGCTCGCTGCCCGAGATCCCATGGCTCGATTCGGTGACGTCGTACGAGCCCGCCGAGACCGGGTGGCGGCTCGTCGACGACACGGGCGCGGTGATGGCGTCGCTCGCGATCGACGGCGCGCCCGAGCCGATCCCGACCGCGGCCGAGTTCTACACCGAGCCCCCAGTGATCGACGAGGGCGTTCGAGCGGCATTCCGCGATGCCGCCCCGCTGCCGGAGACGCTCGAACCGGCGACCGCCACCGAGCTGCATGGTCGCTGGACTCCAGTCGACGCCCCGGGTGCGAACGATGCCCATGTGGAGTTCCAACGGTCCGGAGTCTGGGCCGGGTCCGACGGCTGCAATGGCAGCGGCGGTCGATGGACGATCGCGGACGAGGGCGACCTCCTTGCGACATCCGGGCCTTCGACGTTGATCGGATGCGACAACATCCAAGTTCCCGGCTGGATCGGGTCCGCCCACCTCGCGGGCTTCGACGGTGATGAGCTCGTGCTGCTCGATGTCACCGGATCCGAGCTCGGTCGTCTACAGCGGGCCGACTGAGGCATGGCGCAGGTGCGTTGAATGCGCCGCTGCCGAAGAACGACTGGGGCGCCGAGTCGCAGGGCGGCTCGGGCGGCACTCCGCACCGAGCCGGCGTGTCGGGCAGATGTTCCTTCGACTCAGTGCGCCGAGCCGGGACCGCCCCGGTCTCCGGGATCGGCGTCGCCCGGGTCATCCGTGCCGTCGATCTCAGCCGTCTCGTCGGCGTTGGGTTTCATGGCCATCGCGAGCAGGGCGAGCACGACGAGCACGGCGATGAACGCGATGCCGGCGATGATGAGCGTCAGCGTGAGGTCGCGAGTGGTGAAGAGCACGACCACACCCGTGAAGACCGCAGCGATCGCCGCACCGCCGACATACTCGACGGGGCGCAGCACGTCGCGCCGGCTCGGCTTGAACTCACCGGGGGACTGGCTCACGACTGCTGCTCCGTTCCAGCCGCCGGGCCCGGTTCGGCCGGGGCGGCGGCCCACTTCAACGAGAGACCGCCGATGATGAGGTACACACCGACGATCACGAGGTATCCACCGAGCAGGCCGACCGCGGTGACGGCGTCGGGGGGAAGCAGCAGGAAGACGATCGCGAGGATCGCGGTGAGCGCGCCGACGGCGATCCAGTCGCGTGCGGCGGCCTCGCGGCCACGGGCGCGCAGACCCGCGAAGAGCTCGACGAAGCCCGTGACGGCTGCCCAGACACTGACGAGGTAGAGCAGGAACGGCAGGCCGCCGCCGGGCACCGTCAACGCGAGCAGGCCGGCGACGACGGTGACGACGGCCGTGATGGCGAAGAGCGATCGGATGCCCCGTGCCGTGACGAGTCGCAACGACAGGGCCCCGACGACGAGGCCCGAGACGACGGCCCACACGCCGAAGACGAGCGAGCCGAACTCGGGCGAGTGGTCCTGCGAGAACGTGATGACGACGGCGGCCACCGCGGCGAAGAGGCCGCGGACGACCGGGACGACCCAGTACTGGGCGCGCTCCGGAGCAGTATCGCGGGCGGTGGCCACGGCGACCTCTTTCACATCGGGGTTACCGATCCATCCTACGTGCCGTCTCGGAGCGCCTCCTTCGCCGGCGCCTCCTGACGGGGCCCGGTCGCCGAATGTTTCCGTTCGCGCCGAATGTGGCCGTCGCAACGGAAACAGGGCGCGCGAACGGAAACGCTCGCGGCGAGCGACCGAGGAACAGCCGCGATCGACCGGCGCAGGCCTCAGATCGCGCGCAGGATGTCCTCGACGCGCTGCTTGGCGTCGCCGAACAGCATCTGCGCGTTGTCGCGGTAGAACAGCGGGTTCGGAACACCGGCATACCCCGACGCCATGGACCGCTTGAACACGATCACGTTGTCGGCCTCCCACACGCGCAGCACGGGCATGCCGGCGATCGGACTGCCCGGGTCTTCGGCCGCAGCCGGATTCACCGTGTCGTTCGCTCCGATCACGAGCACGACGGAGGTGTCGGCGAGGTCGTCGTTGATCTCGTCCATCTCCTCCACGATGTCGTACGGCACCTTCGCCTCGGCGAGCAGCACGTTCATGTGTCCCGGCAGGCGACCGGCGACGGGGTGGATGCCGAAGCGCACCTCGATGCCCCGCTCGCGCAGCTTCTGCGTGAGTTCGGCGACGGGGTACTGCGCCTGCGCCACCGCCATGCCGTACCCGGGCGTGATGACCACGCTCGAGGCGTTCTTCAGCATCTCCGCGGCATCCTCGACCTCGATCTCGCGGTGCTCGCCCACCTCCGCGTCGCCTTTCGAGGGCGCCGCGATGCCGAAGCCGCCCGCGATCACCGAGATGAACGAGCGGTTCATCGCCTTGCACATGATGTACGACAGGTACGCACCCGAAGAGCCGACGAGCGCACCCGTGACGATCAGCAGGTCGTTGTTCAGCAGGAAGCCCGCCGCTGCCGCCGCCCAGCCCGAGTAGCTGTTCAGCATCGAGATGACGACCGGCATGTCACCACCGCCGATCGACGCCACGAGGTGCCAGCCGAGGGCGAGGGCGAGTGCCGTGACCACGACGAGCAGCCAGAGCTCGGGGGTGATCACGTACCAGACGGTGAGCACCACGAACGCGACGAGCGCGCCGAGATTGAGCGCGTTCTTGCCGGGGAGCATGAGCGGTGCCGACGACATGCGCGCTGAGAGCTTGAGGAACGCCACGATCGACCCGGTGAAGGTGACGGCGCCGATGAAGACGCCGATGAAGACCTCTGCGTGGTGGATGTCGAGCAGCGCACCGGTCATGCCGGTTTCCTCGAGCGCGCCGTTCCAGCCCACGAGCACGGCGGCGAGTCCCACGAAGCTGTGCAGCAGGGCGATGAGCTCGGGCATGCCGGTCATGGGGACGAGACGTGCCCGCCAGAGGCCGATCGCCGCGCCGACGACGACGGCCACCACGAGGAGGATCAGTCCGGTCGTCGCCTGCGGCGAGCCCCAGGCGCCCGCGAACGTCAGCCACACGGTGGCGACGAGCGCGATGGCCATGCCGGCGATGCCGTAGTTGACACCGGCCTTGGCGGTTTCATGGCGGCTGAGCCCGGCGAGGCTCATGATGAACAACAGCGCCGCGACGATGTACGCGGCTCCGGCGATCGACGCCGGGGTCAGCAGGGCTGCGGTCTCAGGCACGCTCGGCTCCAGTCTTGACGTTCACAGCAGGGGTGCCCTTCGCGGATGCCGACGTCGACGGCGCGCTCGTGGATGCAGCAGCCGCAGGCGCTGCACCCTTCGCGAACATCGCGAGCATGCGTCGGGTGACGGCGAATCCGCCGAAGATGTTGATGCTGGCCAGCAGCACGGCCACGGCCGCGAGCACCTGGACCACGGGCACCTCGCTCGTGATCTGCACCATCGCGCCGACCACGATGATGCCCGAGATCGCGTTCGTCACGCTCATGAGCGGCGTGTGCAGGGCGTGCGCGACCTTGCCGATCACGTAGAACCCGACGACGATCGCGAGCACGAGCACGGTGAAGTGCTGCGGCAGCGGCGGGGGAGCGATCGCGTTCACGGCGAACAGCGCCGCGACGCCGACCGCGATGAGCGCCACCTTCTTCACGGGCGACATCGGCTTCTTCTGCGTGGGCGCGGCGGCCGCGCCGGCTGTCGATGGGGCGGATGCCGCTGCCGCAGGTGCGGCGGAGACCTGCACGGGTGGCGGCGGCCAGGTCACCTGGCCGTCGCGCGCGACCGTGACCGAACGCTGCACGACGTCGTCGAAGTCGAGCACGAGAACCCCGTCCTTGGCGGGCGTCAGCAGCTTCACGAGGTTCACGACGTTCGTGCCGTACAGCTGCGAGGCCTGGGTCGGGAGGCGCGACGCGAGATCGGTGTAGCCGAGGATGATCACGCCGTTCGGCGTCACGATGCGCTCGCCCGCGACCGAGCCCGCGACGTTTCCGCCCTGCCCTGCAGCCATGTCGACGATCACGCTGCCCGACTTCATGCTCGCGACATCCGCCGCCGTGATGAGCTTGGGCGCGGGCCGTCCGGGGATGAGCGCGGTCGTGATGATGATGTCGACGTCGCGCGCCTGCTCGGCGTAGATCTCGGCGGCACGTCGGTCGTAGGCTTCGCTCGTCGCCTTGGCGTAGCCGTCGGTCGACTGCTCGACCTCGACCTCGACCTTCAGGTACTCGCCGCCGATCGACTTGACCTGGTCGGCGACCTCGGGCCGCGGGTCGGTCGCCCGCACGATCGCGCCGAGGCTCGACGCCGCGCCGATCGCGGCGAGTCCGGCGACGCCGGCACCGGCGACGAGCACCTTCGCCGGCGGCACCTTGCCGGCCGCCGTGACCTGACCGGTGAAGAAGCGACCGAACTCGTGGGCGGCCTCGACGACCGCGCGATAGCCCGAGATGTTCGCCATCGAGCTGAGCACGTCCATCGACTGCGCGCGTGAGATGCGCGGTACTGCGTCCATCGCGAGCGCGGTAACACCCCGCGCGGCGAGCGCCTCGAGCAACTCGGGCTTGAAGGCGGGCGCCAGCAGGCCGATGAGCATCGCACCGGGAGTGACCTGTGCGATCTCAGCCTCGGTGGGGGCGTTGACCTTGAGCACGATATCGCTCGCGAGCGCCTCGGCCGCCGTCGTGATGCGCGCGCCCGCCTCGAGGTACGACGCATCGAGGAATGCCGAGGCGGAGCCGGCGCCGGCTTCGACGACGACCTCGTGGCCGAGCGCCGTCAACTGCTTCACCGTCGCCGGTGTGGCCGCGACGCGGGCCTCCGGACTCTGCTCGGTCACGATGCCGATACGAGACATGCAGCTTCTCCTCCTCGATGAGCGGACGCCGCCGACGGCGTCACTGCAGCATGTCGATCAGCGTAAGCGGCGCAATGCCGGAGTCGCGCCGAATGACCCCAATTCGATACTTAAGAATCGGGAATCTTTCGTTCCGGGGACATCATCCCGGAGTTCCGCCACGCGTCCGACTTCGAAGACCCCGCGCCTTCGCGTCCGGCCGAGGCCGGGACATCCGCTCGATGCCCGCCGCTCATTCTCAGCGGTAGTCGGCCCAGACCCGCTGCGCTGCACCGTCGAGCGTGATCTCGCCGCCGTGCGGCACGATCCACTGCGGACGCGTGTGGCCGAACGGCACCCCCACGCAGACGACCGCCCCGGGGTTGTACCGCCCGATCGCTTCGATGGCGGCGTCGCGGCTGTGCTCGGTGAGCTCGGCGAGCCGCCGCATCGCCTGCTCGTGGACGGCCGGGCCGGCGGCGGGAGCGGCGAATGAGGCGGGGACGACGGCGACCCGGTCGCCGGGGCGGGCCTTCGGCGGATGGACGAGCATGCGGTTATTCCACCATGGGCTCCCGCCGTCAGAGCGCGCGATAACCGGCGCTGCGGTACAGCGCGTCTCGTTCTGCGAGCGCTGCTTCGGCCGCGGCGCGTGCCTCGAGGCGACTCAGCTGACGGTCGCGGTCGGTGCGGCGCGTCGCGCGCTGGAGACCCCAGCTCGCGACGGAGAGGCCACCGCGCACGGCCCAGCTTGCGAGTACGCCGGATCCGGGGGAGAGGGTTGCGGTGTTCATCGGTGCTCCTTCGGGATGGATTCGTCTGTGGGTTCCCCGCGTACGAGGGGGAACGCGTTGAGGTGGATCTGCACCGGACGCGAGCCCGGTGACGGGGTGCGCTTGTACGCGTCGATGAACTTCATGAAGACGACGTCGAGGTCGGCGACCAGAGCGCTCAGCTGCTCGGGCGTGAGGCGCAGGTTGATCGTGTCGCTCGTGGCGATGTCGAGCCACTCTGGGCCGAACACCGCCTCACCCTCGGCCACGAACTCGCGGAAGTTCTGCTCGCGCGAGCGGAACCACTCGTCTTCGACGAGTTTGACCGCGAGGCGCTCGGCGCTGCCCGCCGGCAGCGAGCGCGCATCGGGGATCGCGATCGAGCCCGGTACTCGCTCCCACCAGCGTTCACGGCCCTTGCCGCGCGCCGTGTCCTCGCGAATGAGCCCCGCGCGCTCGAGCTGGCGCAGGTGGTAGCTCGTCGCCCCGCTCGACTCGCCGAGCCGCTCTGCGAGGCCGCTCGCGGTGAGCGGACCGTAGGCCGAGAGCTCGTCGTAGATGCGCACGCGCAGCGGATGGGCGAGGGACTTCAGGCTCGCGCTCGGCAGCACATGGTCGACGCCGGGGTGGCGCAAGCTGCTCGGCTGGGCCTCGAGGTCGTCTGGGTTCATCGTTGCCATGTTGCAAAGATACTGCTGCAAAGAAATCTTTGCAAGAGAATCTTTGCAGGTCGATACCGAGGATGCCAGCGTCCCGGCAGCTCCCGCCCCGTTCCGGCCGGCGCAACCCTCAGCGCCGGTTCACCCCCGCGTGGTCGGCGCCGTCGCGACGAACAGCCGGCCTCGGCCGGTGACCGTCACCGTCGATGCGCGGGCGACGAACACCGCGGTGCCGCGCGGCGCCGCGATCACCTCACCGTCGCCCGCGAACGCGAACGAGCCGTCGGTGACGACGGCGATCGATGCGCCCTGCAGCGCGAGTTCGGCGTCGGAGTCGACCGCGAGCAGTTCGAACGGCACGTCGCTGCCCGACTCGACCGCGCGCGGCCGGTAGGCCAGCACCCCGTCGTCGAGCCGCGCCGAGGCGAGCAACGAGGCGGCTCCGGTCGAGAAGTCGAGGACTCGTGCGAGCTCGGCCGTGTCGATGTGCTTCGGAGTCAGGCCGCCGCGCAGCACGTTGTCGCTCGGGCCCATCAGCTCGACGCCATCGCCGCGAAGGTAGGCGTGCACGTTGCCCGCCGGCAGCCAGATCGCCTCGCCGGCCGCGAGGACGACGTGATTCATCATGAGCGCGACGAGGATGCCGGCGTCGCCGGGGCAGGCAGCCGCGAGCCGGGCGACGAGTCCGCCTCGTGGCCCGCGCGCGGCGACGACCCCGACGGCCGCGACGAGTTCCGCGACGACGGGAAGGCCCGACAGGAGCCAGTCGAAGGCCCGGCTCGGGTCGGGCTCGCCGCTCAGGCGTTCGCGCCACGGGGCGAGCAGGGTCTCTGCGACCCCTGACGCGGCGAGCTCGTCGATCGCGTCGATCGTCTCGACGACCGGTCGGAACCCGCAGAGTGCCTCGAAGCCGTCGCGGAGCGCGACGATCAGCTCGGGCTTCGCGTACGGGTCCTTGTAGTTGCGGTGGCGGGCGTCGAGGGGAATCCCGAACGCCTCCTCGCGGTCGAATCCGGCTCGCGCCTGCTCGAGCGTCGGGTGCGCCTGGATCGACAACGGGGCCGCCGCGCAGAGGATCTTCAGGAGGTAGGGCAGCCGTTCGCCCGAGGCCGCCTCCCACTCGGCGAGGTCTGCCCAGGACCCCTGCCCGGACACCGCAGCGCGGCTCGCCCCCGAGGCGTGTGCACCGAACCAGAGCTCGGCCTCGCGCCTGCCGCTGCCGGGGCGGCCCAGCACGGTCGCGATCCCGTCGATCGCCCCCCAGGCGTAATCCTTCGGCTCGTTCGTGATCGCGGTGAAGAGGGCGGGGTGTTCGGTCATCGGTGCTCCTCTGGACAGGGCGGCGGGAGAGATGGAGAGGTCGGAAGGGGCAGGAAGGTGGGCGGGCGCCGGTTCGGGCGAACGCCGGCCGACTCGCCCACGCTCGATCTGTCGACCCGCTCGTCGCTCGAGTTCGACCTCACGACCGCGTGTCACCCGTCGGATGACGCCACGGCGACGTGTGCACGCAATGGATGCCCTTCAGGGAGGGTCGCGAGGGTCGCCGCCCCATCGAGGCCGGTGCCGTGGGGGGCGTGCGGTCGCATCGCCGGGTACCGCTCGCGCAGCAGCGCGTCGAAGCGGTCGCGGATCAGCGCCGAACCGAAGACACCGCCGATCGCGCTGACGTCGGGCCCGTCATCGGGCCGCTCGCCAGACCCGTCAGCAGCCCCGTCACCGGGCCGCCCCTGGCCGGGTCCCGCAACGCGGCGCAGGGCCGCGTCGACCGAGTGCGCCAGCTCGCGGGCGGCGCTGAGGCAGATGCGGCGCGCGACCGCGTCGCCCTCGGCCGCGAGGTACGCAGTCGGGCCGGCGAACGAGGCGACGGTGCGCACCCGGTCCGGGTCGCCCTGCAGCTGGATGTACGCCTCCTCGGCGTTGGGCCATCGATCGCGGAGCAGCCCGAGCAGGCCGGTCTCGGGCCCCCGCCCGTCGTAGGCGCGCATAGCGGCGTCGAGTGCCTCGCGCCCGATCCAGTGGCCACTCCCGGCGTCGCCCATGATGTTGCCCCACCCGTCGACCCGCGCCACCAGTTCACGGCCGACCGCGAGGGTGACGACGCCGGTGCCCGAGGCGACGACCGCGCCGCGCCGGTCGCCGAGGGTGCCGAGGAACGAGGTGATCGAGTCGTGCGCGAGCAGCACTCGATGCGCACCGAGCGACCCGACGAGCGAGAGCAGGGCCGAGGCATCCGCCCCCTCCTCGGTGAGTCCGGACACGCCGCTCGCGACCGTCGCGACGGGGGTTCCCGAGACGTCGTGCACGTGCCGGACCGCCGCCGCCAGCTGCGGCAACAGCGGTTCGTGGGTGCGCACGCCCGGCAGCACCTCCTCGACGGGGGATACGCCGGGTCGCTCGAAGCGAAGCTTGATGCCGGTCTGGCCGGCGTCGAGCGCGAGCCGCGCGCCGTTCGGGTCGGTCACGTCGTCACCGCTGCACGCCACGCGCGGTACTGCTCGGTGAGGTACGCGCCCGCGGGCCTCCCGTGCGGAGAGCAATGCGTCTCGAGCAAGCCGGCCGCGTTCACGCGGCCACCAACTGGTTGCCGTGGCGCAGCACCGTGGGCGCGAGCACGTCGATCGTGTCGAGCTCGGCGAGCCCGGCGACGCGGAACGTCGCCTGCTCGCCCGGCAGCAGCGTGACCAGACCCGAGTCGACCGTGGCGTCGGGGGCGATCTTGTCGACGAGCAGCGTGAGGTCGCGTACGAGCGCGTCGCTCGCGACCGTCACCACGAACGCGTCGCCCTCTCGGCGCACGTCTGCGGTGAGCGTCGGCGCGACGAGCGCGCTGTCGCGCGGCTCGGCGAAGAACCAGAAGCCTCGTACACCGCCGACGCTCGCGAGCAGAAGCTCGGATGCCGCGTCGCCGGCCGTCGCGATGCGTGCAGGCACCCCAACCGCGGCGGACCCGTGGGAAGCCGTGTCGACCGTGACCGTCTCTGTCGCGAGTACGGTGCCATCGAACCCGCGGCGCTCGAGCACGAGGTCGGCGACCCAAGCCTCGGCGGTGTCGTTGGCGACCACCGCGACGAGCCCGTCACCGCGCGGCTGGATCGTCACGACCCGCGGCGCGAAAGCATTGCGGACGGCGTGGTAGAGGGGCTTCTCACGACCGTCGCCGTCGATCGCGGCCCACGAGGTGACCGGCCAGCAGTCGTTCAACTGCCACATCACCGCGCCCGAGGTGTGCGGGGCGTTCGAGCGGAACCAGTCGAGCGCGCAGCTGATCGCGTTCGCCTGGTTGAGCTGCATCGCCCAGTGCCAGGTCTCCATATCGCGCGGTACGCGGTAGTGACGCACGAGGCCGTTCGTGAGCTTGACGTTGCCCTCCATGGCCTTCTGGTGCACGATCATGCCCGGCGACTCGGGGGTGAGCGGTCGGTCGGAGATCGAGCGCGTCAGCGTCGACCAGGCCGGCGGGCCCTGCCAGCCGAACTCCGCGACGAGGCGCGGTGCGTAGTCGCGGTAGTGCGACCAGTCCTTCTGGTTCCAGAGGTCCCAGATGTGCATCGTGCCGTGGTGCTCGGCGTTCGGGTGCTCGCTGCCCGGGCTGAACGGGCTGCCGGGGGAATAGGGCACGTGCGGTGCGAGCTCGCGGACGACCGCGGGCAGCAGCTCGTAGTAGTAGAGCTCGCCCCACGTCTTGCCGTCGAGGCGCTCCTTCCAGCCCCAGTCCTCGTAGCCCCAGAGGTTCTCGTTGTTGCCCGTCAGCAGCACGAGCGAGGCGTGGTGCGCGAGGCGGGCGACGTTGTCGCGGGCCTCGGCCTCGACCTCGGAGCGGATCGGCTCCTCCTCGGGATAGGCGGCGCACGCGAACAGGAAGTCCTGCCAGGTGAGCAGGCCGAGCTCGTCGCAGAGCTCGTAGAAGTCGTCCGTCTCGTAGATGCCGCCGCCCCACACACGGATGAGGTTGAGGTTCGCCGCCTTCGCCTGACGCAGCCTGCGGGAGTAGCGCCCGCGGTCGACGCGCACGGGAAGGGCGTCGTCGGGGATCCAGTTGGCGCCCTTCACGAATACGGGCACCTCGTTCACGACGAGCTGGAACGGGGTACCGTCGGCGTCGGGCGTCGTGTTCCAGCGCACCGTGCGGAAGCCGACCCGGCGCGTCGCCTCGTCGAGCACCCTGCCGGCGGCGCCGAGCCGCACCCGCACGTCGTACAGCGGCTGCTCGCCGTAGCCCGCCGGCCACCAGCGCTCGACCGAGTCGAGTTCCACCCGCACCCGCGCCTCGCTGTCGCCTGCCGGGATCACGGACTCGACCCGGACGCCCGCGACCTCGACGTCGAGGTGCAGGTCCTCCTCGCCGGTGCGGGCCACGCGCACGGTGGCCTCGACGAAACCGCGGTCGCCCTCAGCGTCGCTCTCACTGTCGCCCGTGACGCCGGGCGCGGCGTGCACGAGGAGCTGGGCGATGCGCGCGGTCGACCACGACTCCAGCCGCGCGGGCCGCCAGAGCCCGCTCGTGAACGTCGCGATGCCCCAATCCCAGCCGAAGTTGCAGGCCGACTTGCGGATCGCCTCGTACGGCAACGGGTAGGGGCGCTCGCGCGCACCGAGCTCGAGGCTCTGCGCGTTGGCGTACCGCACCGGGCTGCGGAAGGCGACGACGAGCACGTTCTCGCCGGCGCCGAGCAGCTCGGTCACGTCGAAGCGATACGTACGATGCTGGTTCGCAACCTCGGCGAGCGCGACGCCGTTGAGCGTGATCGTCGCGACGGTGTCGATGCCGTCGAAGGCGAGTTCGTGCCGCTCGGCCGCGGCGAGATCCTCGGCCGAGACCTCGAGCGTCGTCTCGTAGGTCCAGTCGACGAGCCCGATCCAAGCGAGCAGCGACTCGTTGTCGTCGAGGTACGGGTCGGGGATGAGACCGGCCGCGAGCAGGTCGGTGTGCACCACGCCGGGCACGGTCGCAGGCACCACGACGCCGCGCAGCGACTCGGGCACGGGCCCATCGGCGGCGCTGAGCCGCCATCCGCCTTGCAGTGCTCGCCGGACCACCGGTACCGCCATCGCCTGCTCCTCCACGTCGCTCACTTGACTGCTCCCGCCACGAGTCCCTTGTATATCCAGCGTTGCAGGAATACGAACGCGATGACCGTCGGGATGATCACGACGAGCGTCGCGGCCGCGATCAGCTCCCATTGCGCGCCGTACGGCCCCTTGAAGTCGAAGAGTGCGGTCGAGATCATCGGCTCCGATTTCAGGTAGAGGAACGGCAGGTAGAACTCGTTGTAGATCGCGATGCCCTTGATGATGACCACGGTCGCGATCGCAGGCTTCAGGTTGGGCAGGATGATCCGCCAGTAGATCGTCCACGCGTTGGCGCCATCAAGCTTGGCGGCCTCGTCGAGCGAGACCGGAATGGACGAGATGAACTGCAGGAAGATGTAGATCGCGATGATGTCGGTGCCTGCGAAGAGCAGTACCAGTGCGGCCTTGGTGTTGTAGAGGCCGAGACCGGTGATGATCTGGAACGTTGCGACCTGGCTCGTGACGCTGGGGATCAGCGTGGCCAGCAGGAACATCCCCATGACGAGACTGCGGCCGCGGAAGGCGAAGCGGTCGACGGCGTAGGCGGCCATGGTGCCCACGAGAATCGTGATGACGAGGGAGATCGCAAGCACGACAGTGGTGTTGACGAGGCCCGCGACCATGTCGGCCTCGTCGATCGCCGTGGCGAAGTTCGCCCAGTTGAACCAGTTCGCGGGCGGATCGAGCGGCCCGGTCGTCGCGTATTCCTCACTCGTCTTCAAGCTCGCGAAGAGGATGACCGAGAGGGGCAGCAGTACGACGATGACGGCGAGCATCAGGCTCGCGTACTTGGCGAGTGGGGCGATGAGGCGGCTCATGCGAGGTCCACTTTCTCGTCGGGGAAGAACTTGCGCTGCACCCAGGTGACGAGGAGCACGATGGCGAGCAGCACCACCGCCATCGCGGAGGCGAGCCCGACGTTGTGGTAGTTGAACGCGGTCTGCATCGTCTGGATCACGAAGGTCGTCGTTCCGTTGGCGCCCGAGGTCATGATGTAGGGGATCTCGAAGACCGAGAGGCTGCCGGCGACGGCGAGGATGAATGAGAGGCCGATGATCCGGCGGATTCCGGGGAAGATGATGTAGCGGAACTGCTTCCACCGATTCGCGCCGTCGAGTTCTGCGGCTTCGTAGAGCTCCGGCGAGATCGACTGGATCGCCCCGAGGAAGAGCACGAAGTTCAGGCCCGTGTACCGCCACACCGAGGTGCCGGCGAGTGAGAAGTTCGCGATGTCGGCGTCGCCGAGCCATTGCGGCGGGTCGCTCATGCCGAACCACCCGAGCACCGTGTCGAGGGTGCCGCCCGGCTGGAAGAGGTAGAGGAAGACGAAGCCGATGGCGACGCCGTTCAAGAGGTACGGGAAGAAGATGACGCCGCGGAAGAAGTTCGAGAACCGGGTGCTGAAGCTGAGCAGCGTCGCGAAATAGAGGGCGATCGCCATCTGCACGAACGTCGCCGCGAAGTAGTAGAGGCTGACGAAGAAGACCCGGAAGATCGTCGGGTCGGTGAAGACGCGGACGTAGTTGTCGAGGCCGACGAAATCCTCGGGTTTCACCGGCCCGAACCCGCGCCACGAGGTCAGGCTGTACCAGAGCATGTTGACCGCGGGCGCGTACGTCAGCAGGAGCAGGAGTCCCACCGCAACCGCGACGAACAGGTAGGGCGTGGCCTTGCCGAGCAGCCGCCGCCCGGCGGCGCCGGTGTGCCGCTCGCGCGATCGCGGCGAGCGGCCGGGGAGCTTGCCGGTTTCCTCGGCCACCGCGACGCCGGGAAGGACGCCGGATGCACCGCTGGGTGCAGGACCCGCTGTGACGGACATGATGGTTCTCCTGTGGGGGCGTTGCCCCGTTGCACTACTCGGGGGAGCTCATGCGGTGGCGGCGCGTTCGCCGCCACCGCACGATCCGGGGGTGGTTGGGGATCAGCCGAGCTGGTCGACCGCCGCACTCCACGTCGAGTTCAGTTCGGCGAAGAACGAGGCCTTGTCACCGGCCGCCTGGCCGCGTGCGATGTCGACGAGCCTCATGCGGTAGAGGTTGCCCCAGACGTCGACCTGCGACGCATCGGCGACCTTGTTGAGCAAGCCCTCCTTGCCCTCGGGGGCGCGCTCGTTCTCGAAGAACTCGACATTCGCCTCCTGCAGGGCGGCGAGGTTCTCGGGGAGCTCCTCGATCTTCTTGGAGGACGAGATCATGCCCGAGATCGCAGCGAAGTCGGAGTCGTTCACGAGGAACTCGAGCCACGCCTTCGCGGCAGCCTTGTTCTCGGAGTTGACGTTGATGGCGAGGCGACGGTCGCCGCCGATCTTCGCGAACTGCTGGCCGTCGATGTTGGACGGGAACGCCATGAAGCCGACGTCGGCCGGGTCGGCGCCCGCCTTGGTCGCGGCCTCCTGGAACTGCGACACCGACCACGAGCCGAGTACCATCGAGGCGATCTTGCCGGTCGCGAAGTCGTCCTTCGACTGCTCCCAGTTGGTGGTCAGCGGGTCGGCTTCGTTCAGACCCTGCTTCACGATGTCGAAGAGCAGGCCGTCGACGATCTCGGCGGGCTCGCCCTCGGTCCACGGCTCCGGGGTCTCGGCCAAGGTGTTCTCGACGTCGCCGTTGCCGCCGGTGCCGGCGAAGTTGTCGGTCCACTGTCCGGCGAGCGGCCAGCCGTCCTTGTAGTTCGTGTAGTACGGGGTGGCGTCGGTGTCGTCCTTGATCTGCTGGAGCGCGTCGAGGAACTCCTCGGGCGAGGTCGGGATCTCGGCGACGCCGGCTTCGTCCCAGACGGCCTTGTTGTAGAGCACGCCGAAGGTGGTGCCGCCGATGGCGAGCGCGTAGACCTGGCCGTCGAGCGCCTTGTCGGCGATGAAGCGGTAGTCCGCGCTGAGGTCATCGATTGACCCGAGCGGCTCGAAGAAGTCGGGGAACTGGTCGACGCCGACGGCGTCGGGAACGAGCAGCACGTCGCCGTATCCGTTCGGGGTACTCATGCGAGTGCGGACGTCGTCCTCGTAGTTGGTGATCGCCTCGACGTTCACCGTGACGTCGGGGTACGTCTCGTTGAACTCCTCCGTGTACCGCTCGAAGGTGCCGTCCTTCTCGAGGTCGGTGCGGTTGGTGAGGAAGGTGATCTCACCCGACGGCTCGCCGTCGGAGTTCGTGTCGCCACCGCCCGCCGAGCACGACGAGAGGAGGAGCGCCGTCGTGGCTGCAACTGCGACAAGGCCAGCCATTGCCTTGCGTGATGCCATGTGATTTCTCCCTTGAATGTGGACATCCCTCGGTCAGAGCGGGATGCCCTCACCGTCGGGTGCTGGATGGCAGCGTAGGACAGTTCGGACGATTAGTAAAGCGCTTTAGTTTTGCGCTGTTGATTGATTCGTCATGAATATCGCCTTGACCTGCAATTCTTGAGGGCAGATTTGCCGGAGCATCCGATCGCCGCGCAATGTCCATCGTTGACATTGCCGACATGGGGATATGATCCTGACGTTCCAATACATCTCGGAGGACGAGGGGCATGACGGTTCAGCAGCGCGCGACCCTCGATGACGTCGCACGCCTCGCGGGCGTGAGCGCGAAGACCGTGTCGCGGGTCTTCAACCAGCGAGAGCTCGTCGGCGCCGACACCGTCGAGCGCGTGCTCGCCTCGGCGAAACGGCTCCGTTTTCGCCCGAACACGCTCGCCCAGGGACTCCGACGTGGCGGCAAGACCAATACGGTCGGGTTCATCATGGGCGAGTTCGGCAACCCGTTCTACTACAAGGTCGCTTCGGGCATCGAGCGTGAACTCGCCGCCCAGGGGCACCGGCTCGTCGTCGCGACGACCGATGACACGTCGGACGGCGAGGCGCGCGTCGCCGACGCCCTCCTCTCCCAGCGCATCGACGCGCTCCTCATCATCCCCGCCTCGCACGACCAGTCCTACCTCGAGGGCGAGCGCCAACTCGGCACCCCCGTCATCGCGATCGACCGCCCGGCCCTCAACCTCGCCGCCGACTCGGTCGTGCTCGAGAACCGCGAGACCGTGCACGAGGCGACCCGCCGTCTGCTCGCGCTCGGGCACCGCCGCATCGGCTACATCTGCAACCCGGCCGACGTATGGAGCCAGACCGAGCGCATCGCCGGCTACCGCGCCGCCATGGCTGAAGCGGGGATCACCGACACCACGGCGTGGGCCCGTCTCGAAGACGACCGCTCGGTGCGCCCCGAGCGGCTCATCCGGGCCCTGCTCGAGCAACGGGACGCACCCACCGCCATCATCGCGGGCAACAACCGGATGACCATCGCGGCGCTGCGCGTCATGCGCGAGCTCGGCGACGGGCATACCGCGCTCCTCGGCTTCGACGACTTCGACACGGCCGATGTGCTCGATGTCTCCGTCATCACCTACGACCCGATCGAACTCGGCCGCCGCGCGGCCCGCCTCGCACTCGCGCGCATGGGCAAGGCGAACGGCCCCACGAAGCAGCTCGTGCTCCCCAGCTGGATCGTCGAGCGCGGTTCCGGCGAACGGGCGCCCGCCGAACCGGGTCGCTGAGGGCCGGGCGTCGCCCCGCACCGTGCGGAGACCACGCCCCCGGCCGACTGCTTTCAGGCGCCGTCCGGCGCCCGCGACGTCGAGCCGCGCACCCGCAGCTCCGGCGTCGAGTCGAGGAACGCCGCGGGCTCGGCACCGCCGACGACGTCGAACAGGCGCCGGGCGACGTGCGCCCCGAAGTTCACGACATCGTGGCTGAGCGCCGTGAGCGGCGGTACCGTGTGCCGACACAGCACAGAGTCGTCCCACGCGATGAGCGAGACGTCATCGGGCACTCGAAGGCCGAGGTTGGCGGCCACACCGATGCCGGCGACCGCCATGATGTCGTTGTCGTAGATGAACGCCGTCGGCGCCTCGGGCCCCGAGAGCGCCTCACGGGTGACGACGGCGCCCTGCTCGGGGGTGTAGTCGGTGCGCAGCACGACGGACGTGCAGCCCAGTGCCGCAGTCTCATCGAGGAACGCGTCGTCACGAATGCGGGTGTGCGCGAGCTCAGCTGGGCCCGAGACGCGGCCGATGCGTCGGTGCCCGAGTTCGGCGAGGTGCCGCACCGCGCGGCGGGCGGCGGCCGCGTCATCCGTCCAGACCGACGACAGTGCTCCGGCGACGGCCGGATCGCCGACCACGACCGTGGGCAGCCCAGGCGTCTTGCCGAGGTACGCGATCCGCGGGTCTTCGATGCGCACGTCGACGAGGATCACGCCGTCGACGCGACGCGTATTGCGCCACGCGCGGAGCGTCTCGAGCTCGGTCTCGACGTCGGGAACGACCTGCAGCAGGAGGCCGTAGTTGCGCAGCACCAGCTCGGACTCGATGCCCGCGAGGAACTGCATGTAGAACGACTCGACGCCGAGGTTCTTCGCGTCGCGCGCGAGTACGAGGCCGAACGTGGCGGTCTTCGCCTCGGCGAGCGAACGCGCGGCACTCGCAGGCGCCCAACCGAGTTCGTCGGCGACGCGCAGGATGCGGGCGCGGGTCTCGTCGGAGACGCCCTTGCGGCCGTTGAGCGCGAAGGAGACCGCCCCGATCGACACTCCGGCGCGCGCCGCGATATCGGCGATGGTCACCCTGCCGGGCGGGCGCGACG
Source organism: Agromyces cavernae (assembly GCF_021044935.1). Classification (GTDB taxonomy): domain Bacteria; phylum Actinomycetota; class Actinomycetes; order Actinomycetales; family Microbacteriaceae; genus Agromyces; species Agromyces cavernae. Next base: position 257,271 of record NZ_JAJNMP010000001.1, on the reverse strand, counting down.
TGTTCTCCACGGTTGCACCCTACCGCCGGGACGCCGACGCCCAGTCGGGCGGCGAACCCGCCGGTGTCTGCGCGGGTGGCCAGGATTCAACGGCCTCACTGCGGAGGCCGTCGACCCGGGATGAGGAGCGACGCGACGACAGCGGCCACTGCGGCCGTGATGGCGGCGAATGCGAAGCCCTGCGCGAACCCCGCATCGGTCGTGCCGGCGAAGCTCGCGGCCGCGATGCTCGAGATGACGGCGGCACCGATGGCGGCGCCGAACTCGTGGAACGTGCTCACGATGCCCGACGCCAGCCCGGCCTCGCGCGGGTCGATGCGCCCGAGGGCAGTCGCAGACGCCACCACGAATGCGGCACCGATGCCGATGGCGGCGACACTCATCCCTGCGACCGTTGCAACCGGGTTCTGCCAGATCGCGGGGATCGCCAGGCCCACCGCGGCCATCCCGAGCCCGAGCAATGCGAGCGGACGCGCACCCACCCTGGCGATGATCATCCCGGCGACGTGCGCGCCGGCCATGGTGGCGATGGCCACCGGCAGGAACAGGAGCCCGGTCACGATGGCGCCGAACCCGTGCAGGCGCTGGAACGTGAACGAACCGAGGAGGAACACGGCGATCATCAGCGCAGTGGCGATGAGGATCACGAACGTCCCGGCGGCAACCGTTCGACGGGTCAGGATGGCGAGGTCCATGAGCGGCGAGCGGGTGGTGCGCTGCCACCACGCGAACAGTGCGTAGATCACGATCGCCGCCCCGAGCGGGATGAGCGTCGCGCCCGACACCCAGCCGTATTCACCGGCGTTGATGAGGCCGTAGATCACGGCGCCGGTTGCAGAAGTGACCAGCAATGCGCCGAGCAGATCGAGCCGCGGCCGTTCCGGCACGGCCGTCGATGCGGGAAGCAACCGCACGAGCGCGACCAGGAGGACGATACCGACCGGCACGTTGATGTAGAAGATCCACGGCCAACCGGGCCCACCGGTGAGCAGGCCGCCGAGGAGTACGCCCAGCGCGGCGCCTCCTCCACCGAGCGCAGACCAGACGCCGAGCGCACGGTTGCGTTCCTCACCCTCGAAGGTCGTCACGACTGCGGACAATGCCGCCGGCGAGAGCATGGCCGCACCCACGCCCTGCGCGATCCGGGCGCCGATCAGCATCTCCGCCCCGGTCGAGGATCCGGCGACGAACGAGGCTGCGGTGAAGATCACGAGCCCGGCGAGGATGAGCCGCTTGGCGCCGAAGTGGTCTGCCGCCCGGCCACCGAGGAGCATCAGGCCGCCGAACACCAGGGTGTAGGCGCTGACCACCCAGGTCAGCGCACCGCGATCCAGTCCCAGGTCGGTGCCGATGTTCGGCAACGCGATCGTCACGACGGTGATGTCGAGGATCAGCATCAGTTGCGCGATACCGACCGTCGCCAGCATTCGCCATCGTTTCGGATCGGGTACGACGGCCCCGCGAAGTTCGACACGCTCGCTCGACATGACACTCCTCCTAAGTTGAACACGAATATTCGAGTTGGTGCCCCAAGAGCATAACCCGAACAAACCTGTTCGACAACGGGTGCGGTCCAGCTCACCGATCTCCCGCTCGTCTCGGTGGCGGTCGCCCTCACGGTTCGAAGCCACTGCGGCCCGAAGCATCCGCGGATCGAACCCGACCGAGGTGGAGACGACGACGCCCGCCTCCCCAGTGGGGAAGCGGGCGGCATCCGTCGAACGGTCGAGCACTCCGCGGTGCGATTCAGCTCATCTTGCGACGGTAGATCGCGATCGCGAAGCCGTAGGCGACGACGAGGATACCGACGAGCCACGCGAGAGCGATCCAGATGTCACTGCCGACCGGTTCGCCCGCGAACAGCGCTCGCATGCTGTTCACGATCGAGGTCACAGGCTGGTTCTCGGCGAACCATGCGACCGGCGCGGGCATCGACTCGGTCGGCACGAACGCCGAGCTGATGAACGGCAGGAAGATCAGCGGGTAGCTGAACGCGCTGGCGCCGTCGACGGTCTTCGCCGAGAGGCCGGCGATCACGGCGAGCCAGGTCAGGGCGAGGGTGAACAGGATCAGGATGCCGGCGACCGCGAGCCACGCGCCGACGGATGCCCCGGTGCGGAAGCCCATGAGCAGGGCGACGCCGATGACGATCGCGACCGAGACGAGGTTCGCTACGAGCGAGGTGAGCACGTGGGCCCAGAGCACGCTCGACCTCGCGATCGGCATCGACTGGAAGCGCTCGAAGATGCCGCCCTGCAAGTCGAGGAACAGCCGGTACGCGGTGTAGGCGATGCCCGACGCGATGGTGATCAGCAGGATGCCGGGGAGCATGTAGTTGATGTACGACTCGTCGGATCCGGTGTTGATCGCGCCGCCGAGCACGTACACGAACAGCAGCATCAGTGCGATCGGGGTGACCGCGGTGGTGATGATCGTGTCGGGACTGCGGAGGATGTGGGTCAGTGATCGGCCGGTGAGGACCCGGGTGTCACTGAGGACGTGGGTGGTCATCGGGATTCCTTTCCTGCAGGGACGGTGCCGCCGCTGCGGTCGCCGTCGGGGTTTTCGGTCTCGCCGGTGTCGCCGACGAGGGTGAGGAAGACGTCCTCGAGGGAGGGCTGCTTCTCGACGTACTCGACTTTGGCGGCCGGGAGCAGCTGCTTGAGTTCGGCGAGGGTGCCGTTCTGGATGATCGTGCCCTTGTGCAGGATCGCGATCCTGTCGGCGAGCTGCTCGGCCTCGTCGAGGTACTGCGTGGTCAGCAGCACGGTCGTACCGTTGTCGGCGAGCTGCTTGACCGTCTGCCACACCTCGATGCGCGCCTGGGGGTCGAGTCCCGTCGTCGGCTCGTCGAGGAAGATGATCGGCGGGTTGCCGATCAGGCTCATCGCGATGTCGAGCCGGCGGCGCATGCCGCCCGAGTAGGTCGAGGCCTTGCGGTTGCCCGCTTCGGTGAGCGAGAAGCGATCGAGCAGGTCGTCGGCGATCGCACCCGGGTTCTTGAGGTGACGGAGCTTCGCGATCAGCACGAGGTTCTCGCGGCCGCTGAGCACTTCATCGACGGCGGCGAACTGGCCGGTCAGGCTGATCGAATTACGCACGTCGCCGGGCTTTCCGGCCACGTCGAAGCCGTGCACCGTGGCGGTGCCCGCGTCGGCCTTCAGCAGCGTCGAGAGGATGCGCACGAGCGTGGTCTTGCCTGCGCCGTTCGAGCCGAGCAGCGCGAAGATGCTCCCCGCCGCCACGTCGAAGTCGACGCCCCGCAGCACGTGCAGGTCCTTGAAGGACTTCTCGATGCCCTGGACTCGGATGGCTGGTTCCCTGGTCGGTGCTGACGTGGTCATTTCCGCTCCTCTCGCTCTGCGTCCTCGATCGCCTTGGTCAGGCGGGCGCGCTCCTTGTCGATCCACTTCGTGCCGGTGTAGGCCTGAGCGAAGGTCTCGGCGAATTCGACCGGGTCTTCGCCGACGATCTCGCGCACCGGGGTGCCGTCGGCGGCGGCGCGCTCCCACAGGTCGGCCAGGTCGCCGAACATCACCATGAGGGTGTCGCCGTCGGTGATGCCTCCGTAGTACATGAAGTACCGGTGCATGGCCTTCGCCGCGGTGGCGTACGGCTCGGGGAGCCCGTCGATACGGGCCTTGTCCTGCTTGTACTGCTTCTTCTGCTCGAGGGACCCGGTGAGGGTCTCGATCCATTTCGCGACCATTTCAGTGCTCTCCTTCTGCGCGTTCGCTGTGGAGCTGTTCGATCCGTTCTGCGAGGAAGCTCCAGGTCCTCCAGAACTCTTCGAGGTACTCGCCGCCTAGTGCGTTCAGCGAGTAGACCTTGCGCGGCGGCCCCTTCTCGGACGGGACCTTCTCGACGTCGACGAGGCCCCGCTGTTCGATCCTGACCAGCAGGGCGTAGACGGTGCCCTCGACGATGTCGGAGAAGCCCCGATCGCGCAGCCCGGCCGTGATCTCATAGCCGTACGCCGGGCGTGCGGCCAGGATCGTGAGGACGATGCCCTCGAGCGTGCCCTTGAGCATTTCGGTCATCTGCTTGCCCATGGAACCTCTCCTCCTTTCACTACTTGGTGTTGATGAGTACTAGTACTCTGTGTTGCTGACTACCACTACATAGTAAGCACAAGTACCGGTAGATAGCAACACTGAATAGCGGATCAGTCGACACGTCGCGCTCACGTCCTGGTCTGCCCGAGTAGCGCCCTCGTTCTCGCGCGTCTCCCGACTGACCGGTGCCTCCCACGGCCAACGATCGTGGCCGACGGACGGCCGATCAAGCAGCAAATCGGGCGGTCAGCGATAACCTGACGGTTATCGCCTGGAGGTACGGACGTGGACCTGCGAGACATCGAGATCTTCCTCACGTTGGCCGAGGTGCTGCACTTCGGCCGCACGGCCGAGCGTCTGCACGTATCTCAGGCGCGGGTCAGCCAGGCGATCCGGAACCAAGAGCGCCAGCTCGGCGGCCTGCTGTTCGAGCGCACCAGTCGCCATGTGAGGCTCACCGCGCTCGGCGCCCAGCTCCGCGACGACCTCAGCGCCGGCTACGAGGCGATCCTCGACGGGCTCGCGAAGGCGAGGGAATCGGCGAGCGGCGTGGTCGGCACGCTCCGCCTCGGCGTGATGGGCAACGATGGCTCCGTCTTCATCGCGCTGATCGAGAACTTCCGGCGACGCCATACCGGGTGCGAGATCGAGATTCGCGAGATCCACTTCAGTGACGTGTTCGGTGAGCTCCGCCGCGGCGAGGTGGACGCCGTCGTCGCGTGGCGCCCGGTTCGCGAACCCGACCTCACCGAGGGACCGAGCGTCTTCACGGTCGGTCGCGTGCTCGCGCTCTGGGAAGGACATCCGCTGGGCGAGCGTGAGTCCATCTCACTCGAGGACCTGCCCGAGCACGTGCACGTCGACCCCGGCGACCTCCCCGAGCACTGGATCGGAGCCATGCTCCCCGCCCGAACCCCCAGCGGGCGGAAGATCCCCCGCGTCGGCCCGAGGCCGAAGACCTTCCACGAGGTCCTGACGCTCGTGTCGGCGCGTCAGTGCGTCACTCCGGCCGGCGCTCAGGCTGCGTTCTACGGCGGCTTCCCGGGCGTGGTGTTCGTGCCGATCCACGACGCCCCGCCGCTGCACTGGGCGCTGATCTGGCGCACGGCAAACGAGACGCCTCTTGTCAGGGCGTTCGCAGAAGTCTGCCGTGACGCCGGACCCGTCGGCCTCGCAGCCGACGGCGTCCTCGCCGAATGAGCGTTGGCTTCGGCAGGCGTTGCTCCGCCGACGACACGCCGGGTCGGACTCGAGGCACGGCTGGCGGAGCTGCCCGCGATCACCGTGCCGGGGTCACGCCCCCTCGACGACCTCGGGCGTGAGCTCGCCGATCGAAGGGAGCACGACGTCGGCGAGCGCGAGCGCGTCAGCCGCCGGCGGGTAGTCGCGGTTGGGCACGGCCACCACCCGCATGCCCGCGGCGTGTGCTGATCGCAGCCCGTTCGACGAGTCCTCCACCGCCGCGCAACGCTCGGGCGCGATGCCGAGGCGCGATGCCGCCTCGAAGTAGACGTCGGGTGCGGGCTTGCCCCGTTCGACCTCCTCGCTGGAGACGACCGCACTGAACGCGTCGGCCAGGTCCGCCAGCTCGAGCGCCAACTCGATCAGTTCGCGGTTGGACGATGAGGCGACCGCAAGCGGGTACCGTGCGGCGAGGGCGCGGATCGCCTCGGCCGCACCGGAGATCAACGGCAGGTCGTCGCGGTACGATTCCGCGATCCGGGCGACCACCCGGCGGCCGATCTCCGCCGGCGAGCCGGGTACCCCCAAATGCTCGTGCAGGTAGGCCTCCCACTCGGGAGCGCTCATGCCCTGCATCATCCGCGTCGCCTCATCGGGATAGGGGCGACCGGAGCCGATGACGAGCTGTCGACGGACGGCCTCCCAGCGCTGCTCGCTGTCGACGATCACGCCGTCCATGTCGAACACGACTGCCTCGACCATGTCATGCAGCCTACCGACGTCGAGCGGGGGGCGACGCGCGCGGGCCCTACACCTGCACCATGTCGGCGAACCGGGAGAAGTGCCCGTGGAACGCGACCGTGATGGTGCGGGTCGGACCGTTTCGGTGTTTCGCGACGATGAGATCGGCCTCGCCCGCTCGGGGGCTGTCGCGCTCGTAGGCCGCCTCGCGGTGCAACAGGATGACCATGTCGGCGTCCTGCTCGATCGAGCCCGACTCGCGCAGGTCGCTGAGCGCGGGCATCTTGTCGGCGCGCTGCTCGGGACCGCGGTTCAGCTGCGACAAGGCGATGACGGGCACCTGCAGCTCTTTCGCGAGCAGCTTGAGCGCTCGCGAGAACTCCGACACCTCTTGCTGGCGGCTCTCGACGCGCTTGCCGCTCGTCATGAGCTGCAGGTAGTCGATGACGACCATCTTGAGGCCTACGCGCTGCTTCAGCCGGCGGCACTTGGCGCGGATCTCGACGAGCGTCATGTTGGGGGAGTCGTCGATATAGAGCGGCGCCTCGTTGATGCGACCGCGCGTCGAGGCGATCGTGGTCCAGTCGCGCGAGTCGACGGTGCCCTTGCGCATGTTCTGGAGCGGCACGGATGACTCGGCCGAGAGCAGGCGCATCGCGATCTCGCTCTTGCCCATCTCGAGCGAGAAGAAGACCGACGGCAGGTCGTTGGTGATCGACGCGGCTCGCGCGAAGTCGAGGGCGAGCGTCGACTTTCCCATGGCGGGTCGAGCGGCGACGATGATCATCTGGCCGGGGTGGAACCCGTTGGTTAGGTCGTCGAGGTCGGCGAAGCCCGTCGGCACGCCCGTGAACTTGCCGTCGGTATGCTTGGCCGCCTCGATCTCGTCGATCGCGACGCTGACCGCGTCGGAGAGCGGCACGTAGTCTTCGGTCTCGACCGAGCCCGTGACGGAGTAGATCTCGGCCTGCGCGTTGTTGACGAGATCGGTGACCTCGCCTTCGCCCGCGTAACCCATCTGCACGATTCGGGTGCCCGCCTCGACCAGGCGCCGCAGCAGCGCTCGCTCGGCCACGATCGATGCGTAGAAGCCGGCGTTCGCCGCGGTCGGCACCAGGCTCGTGAGGTTGTGCAGGTACTCGACACCGCCGGCGCGCTGGAGCTCGCCGGTCTTGGTGAGCTCGTCGGTGACGGCGATGACGTCGGTAGGCTCACCGTGCGAGTAGAGCGTGAGGATCGCGTTGAAGACGACCTCGTGCTTGGGCACGTAGAAGTCGATGCCCCGGATGGTCTCGATGACGTCGGCGACGGCGTCTTTCGAGAGCATCATGCCGCCGAGTGCGCTCTGCTCCGCGAGGAGGTCGTGCGGGGGTACGCGCTCGCCTCGTCGGGACTCACCGTCTTCGATCGGTTCTGCGAGCCCGATGTGCGCGATCGACAACTGGATGACCTCCGAATTCGGCTCCGAAGAGCAAGTTCCCCCGCCCGCTCTTCAGTGTGATCGGAGCCACTGACATGGACTCTCCGACCCGTTGCCAACCGCTGATCGAGGGACGCTGCTTCACGATATGGAAGCCTCGTCCACAGCACAACCCGGCCTGTGGATAACTCTGTGGACAGACTGCGCGAAACGCCGCGCTACATGTGCACTCGGCCTGTGGAAAACTGTGGAAATAGTGTGAATTACACCGATGCAATTTTAGGTTGACCGGGTATTTTCGGTTTCCACACCTGTGGGGAAAAACTTCTTCAGAATCCCACCCCCGAGAACCGCACACCTGTGCACAACCCTCCAAGTGAATCCACAAGGAACTTGCGCTCGGCGCTGCTCAGGGTGTATCCGGACAGCAGGATCCGCCCGGTCCGTCGAGGCGCCCCGATGCACGCGAGAACCCGTGCGCGTGAACGACGAAAACGGCGGTCGGAACCGAGGTTCCGACCGCCGCCTGCGTCGTGCTGAGCGAGTTACTTCGCCGCGACCACCTGGAGGGTGATCGTCGCCGAGAGCTCGTCGTGGAGGCGAACCGTCGCCTCGTGGTCACCGATCGCCTTGATGGGCGTGGTGATCTGGATCTTGCGCTTGTCGAGGTCGCCGAGGCCGGCCGCCGCGACCGCAGCCGCGACATCCGCCACCTTCACCGAACCGAACAGGCGGCCACCGAGGCCCGCCTTCACGGCCAGCTTGACCTTGCCCGACTCGAGCTTGGCCTTGAGGGCCTGCGCGTCTTCGAGCGAGTGCAGCTCGCGAGCGGCACGAGCCGCCTTGATCTGCTCGACCTGCTTCTGGCCACCGCGGGTCCACGGCGTGGCGAAGCCCTGGGGAACCAGGTAGTTGCGCGCATAGCCGTTCTTGACCTCGACGACATCGCCGGGCGTGCCGAGGCCGGTGACCTCGTGCGTGAGAATTACCTTTGCCATTGTCGTGCTCCTTAGCGGCCGGAGCCCGAGTAGGGCAGGAGTGCCATCTCGCGCGCGTTCTTCACGGCGCGGGCGATGAGGCGCTGCTCCTGCACGGAGACACCGGTGATGCGACGGGCGCGGATCTTTCCACGCTCCGAGATGAACTTGCGAAGGGTCGCGACGTCCTTGTAGTCGATGACACCGACCTTGATGGACTTCGCCGGGGCGGCGTTCTTCGCGCCCTTCCCGCGGCTCGGCTTGCGGCGATCGCCGCTCGACTTTCCAGCCATTGTCTTTCCTGTCTTGAGGTTCGCGGGTTGAGGAGCGGCGGAGCCGCGCCGAGAAACCCGCAGTGAGTATTAGAAGGGGGTCTCGTCGCCGTAGTTGGTGCCGGGCGTGTTCCAGACATCGCCGCCGCCGCCCTGCTGGGCTGCTGCGGGCGTGCTGGGTGCCCATGCGTCGTCGGACTGGCCGCCCCCGAAGGAGCCGCCGCCGCCGACCGCACCGCGGTTGGACTGGGCGCGCGTCACGGACGCGGTGGCGTAGCGCAGGCTCGGACCGATCTCGTCGATCTCGAGCTCGATGGTGGTGCGCTTCTCGCCTTCCTTCGTCTCGTAGGAACGCTGCTTGAGACGCCCGGAAGCGATGACCCGGGAACCCTTGGTGAGTGAACCGGCGACGTGCTCGGCGAATTCACGCCAGCAGCTCGCGCGCAGGAACAGCGCTTCACCGTCCTTCCACTCGTTCGCCTGACGGTCGAACGTGCGGGGAGTGGACGCGATGGTGAAGTTGGCAACCGCGAGGCCGTTCTGCGTGTAACGCAGCTCGGGATCTGCAGTGAGGTTGCCCACCACGGTGATGATGGTCTCGCCGGCCATGAGGACTAGGCGTCCTTCTTGGCCGAGGCAGGTGCGGCGGCGACTGCGGCAGCGGGAGCTGCGGCCTTCGCGCCGGCCTTTGCAGAGGCGGCGGCCTTCTTCGCGGCCTTCTCCTCCTGCGCCTTGGCGTGGGCGGCCACCTGAGCGATCGCCTCTTCGGCGCGGAGCACCTTGGTGCGCATGACGGCCTCGCTGAGGTTCAGCTGGCGGTCGAGCTCATCGGTGGTCTTCGACTCGGCGGTGAAGTCGACGACGGCGTAGATGCCCTCGGACTTCTTGTTGATCTCGTAGGCCAGGCGACGACGTCCCCAGATGTCGACCTTGTCGACGGTGCCGCCATCGTTACGGATGACGTTGAGGAACTTGTCAAGGCTGGGAGCAACGGTGCGCTCATCGATCTCGGGATCGAGGATTACCATCAGCTCGTACTGGTGCATGACTAACCCACCTCCTTCGGACTCAAACGGCTACAGGATCTCTGCAGCAGGAGGGTTGTGCATACGTCGCGTCGTGGAGGCCGCACAATCGCGGCACACGGGCAACCGGTACAGCCTAGCGGATGTCCCTCCCCGGCGCCATTCGCGGGCGCTCCGCGCCCCCGCCCTCCCGCCCTCCCGCGCCCCCGCACGCCCGCGGGCACGCGCACACCCGCGCCCCCGCACACCCGCGCCTCCGCCCTCCCGCACGCCCGCCGGCACTCCCGCGCCCCTCGCGCCGCGCGCCCCGCGCGCCCCTCGCGCCCCGCGCTCCCAAGCCCATCGCTTCCCGGGGTGCTTTCGTGCCAGAATCCACCGGAAGATGCCCGTTTGCGGCACGAAAGCACCCTCGGAGTACTCATGGACGAGCACGACGGTGCAGACCGAGGTCATCGAGCACCCCGGCCAAACTCCGCGGACGCATCGCGACCTTCCAGTCCCAATGGGCCGAACGACGGCGGTGCCGAGTGCCGATCCGTTGATCGCGCTTCTTTTCGTCCAGGATGACCTGCTCGAGGGTTCGCCCGCCTCGATACCTCGGATCGAGGTACTTGAGGTCGCCGTCGAACTCGCCGAAGGCACCGAACTCGGGCCAGTCAAAGTCCACCCGATCAATGCCCCCATCTGCTCGATCGAAGACGACCTGCAGCTCCGGCGGCGGATACCCGAGCAAGTGCATCTGGGCCCGACTCAAGGACTCGCCAGGCGACTCCGCGCGATGGTCGGCGAACTCGATCGCCCGGAGCGCTGCGCGGGCGCCCGTGCGACGCCCGAACTCCCGGAGTCTTTGCGTAACCCGCTCGATGGGAACCCCGCGGGCGACCACGAAGGCCCCCGACCGCAGGAACGCCCCGGTCGAGGCATCCAATGCGACAACCGCATTGACGAAGTCGCGGTCGCAGACGAGGTCGGTGAGGGTCTGGAGGAGCCCGGTGACCAGGAAACCATTGCGCTCCACGACCTCGGCGGCGTCGAATGGCGTGCGACGCCAACGAACTCCGTTCATCGACCGCGGACGAGTCGACCGAGCGTCGACCAGTTCAACCGCGTCGGGTGCCGGACCGATGCGGGGAATACCCCACACGACCGCCGCAGCCTCATGCGAGAGCACGACTCGAGAGCGTCGGGTGCCGACGACCGCCTCGATTCGTGCGAGCTCGCCCCGGCGGGCGTTCGCCGCGGCGAGCTCTTCGGGGACTGCGTATGCTCCGGCTCGCACTCGGACGAGCGTTCCCGCGTTCACGCGGCGATGAGTGGTGCGCCGCGACGTGTGCAGGGAGGTTGGGTTCGCGCGGAATCGAAGCTCGACGGGGTGGTCGTCGTTCTGAACGCTCATCAGCCGATGGTGCCTCGTTCGTCGTGCCGACCCGCCCGCCCGAAGCCGGCCTGTGAGCGTTCTGGCCCGCGCCAATCCTTGTGGAGGACCACTCCTCCGTCACTCCACTGCCTGCGTCCGACCTGCACACCCACGCTCCGGGGGTGCATTCGCGCCAGAATCCGCCCGAATCGCCCGGAGTTTGGCACGAAAGCACCCCGCAACGGGTTGTGGTAGCGGGGGCGGGGTAGGGCTAAGGCTAAGGCGGGGTCCGGCGGGGCGGGCGGGGGCGAGGGCGGGCGGGGGCGAGGGCAGGGCCGTGCGGGCTCAGGCGCCGGCGCCGGCGCCCCCGCGCGCGGCCCACCAGGCGCGCAGGCGCTCGGTCGCGGCATCCGGGCCGATGGGTCCCTCGTCGAGCCGCACCTCGAGCAGGTACCGGTACGCCTCACCGACGATCGGTCCAGGCGCGATACCCAGCAGCGCCATGATCTGCTGTCCGTCGAGCTCGGGGCGCACGGCCGCGAGCTCCTCCTCCTCGGCGAGCACGGCGATGCGCTCCTCGAGGTCGTCGTACGCGAACCCGAGCTGGTCGGCCTTGCGTCGGTTGCGCGTGGTGACATCGGCCCGCGAGACGATGTGCAGGCGCTCGAGCTGCTCACCCGCGTCGCGCACGTAGCGCCGCACGGCCGAGTCGCTCCACGCGCCGTCGGTGTAGCCGAAGAACCGCAGGTGCAGCTCGATGATGCGCGACACCGCCGCGATCGTGTCGTTGTCGAACCGCAGCGCGCGCAGGCGCTTGCGGGCGAGCTTCGCGCCGACGACGTCGTGATGGTGGAAACTCACCGAGCCGCCCGGTTCGTACCGCCTCGTGGCGGGCTTGCCGATGTCGTGCAGCAGCGCCGCCAGGCGCACGACGAGGTCGGGGGAGTCGAGCACGCCGCGCGACTTCTCGTAGTCGATCGCCTGCTCGAGCACGGTGATGGAGTGCTCGTAGACGTCCTTGTGGCGGTGGTGCTCGTCGCGTTCGAGGCGCAGCGCGGGCACCTCGGGAAGCACGAGGTCGGCGAGCCCCGAGTCGACGAGCAGTCGGATGCCCCGGCGCGGCGCATCGGTCAGCAGCAGCTTCGACAGCTCGTCGCGAACCCGCTCGGCCGAGATGCGCTCGATCGCGGGGGCGAGGTCGTCGATGGCCATGCGCGTGGCGTCTTCGACCTCGAAACCCAGCTGCGACGCGAAGCGTGCCGCGCGCAGCATGCGCAGCGGGTCGTCCCCGAACGACTGCTCGGGTGCGGCGGGGGTTCGCAGCACCCCGGCCACGAGGTCTTCGACACCGCCCGACGGGTCGACGAGTTCGAGTTTCGGCAGCCGCAGCGCGAGCGAGTTCACGGTGAAGTCTCGGCGCGTGAGGTCGTCTTCGAGCGACGAGCCGAACACCACATCGGGCTTGCGCGAATCTCCGTCGTAGGCGTCGGCCCGGTAGGTGGTGATCTCGGCGGTCTCGCCCGCGACCTTCGCGCCGATCGTGCCGAACGCACGGCCGATGTCCCAGTGCGCCTCGGCGATGGGCTTCACGATCGCGAGGATCTCGTCGGGAGTGGCATCCGTCGTGAAATCGAGGTCGCTGACCGGTCGGCCGAGGAAGGCGTCGCGCACCGGACCGCCGACGAGCGCCAGTTCGTGGCCCGCAGCGTCGAATGCGACGGCGAGCTTCGCCACGGTCGGAGAAGCCGCCAGCTCGCCCAGCCGGTCGAGGGCTGCCGCGACACTCTGCATGCCCACCATGTTAAGTGGAGCCGTCCGGCGTCGACCTCCCGGCCCCGCTCCGCCTGTGGACATCGAGCGGATGCACGGGGCCCAACCCGTAGAATCGCGTGCATGTCCGACGAGTCGATTCCTGCGCGCGCGCCCGCAGAACGACTCCAGGCGACCGACGACCCGATTGCGGATGTCTCGTCCGCCGGTTCGGCCACGATCGCAGGGCCCGAGACCGAGGCTGGTCCGCGCCGCCGGCGCGGTGTCGCCGTCGGCATCGCGGCCGCCGCGATCGTGGCGGTCATCGCGGCACCGCTCGGGGCCCTCGCCGTCTCCGACGCCAGTGGCACCGCCGAAGCCTCGCTCGACGCCGTCGGCGGCCCGGTCGACTCCGCCCGCCTCACCGAACCCACCGCCGACGTCGAAGGCGTCGATCTGCACATCGCGCCCACGGTCGACACCACGGTCACGCCCGGTGCGCCGCTGACCGTCAACGTCGAGATCGAGAACACGACCGCGGAGGCGCTCGCGTCGGGAACCGTGCGCCTCACCCGTGCAGAAGGCCCGATCGACGGCACCGATGAGCTCGACGCGTGGCTGGGCACCGCGGGCGATGACGCCGGTGAGCCGGCTGGCGACGGCGTGCTGATGCTCGAGGCCGAATCGCGCGCGGTCGCGGCGGGCTCGACCGCGGTCGTGTCGTTCACGGTGCCGGCGAACGCCCTCGGCGACGCCGACGACGGGCCGGTACTCGGCCTCGGCGCCGAGATCGTGGTCGACGGCATGCTCGTCGCCTCAGCGGGCGAGGCGTTCGCGACCTCGACCGCGCCGGCTCCGAATCCGACCTCGCTCGCGATCGTGTATCCGCTGACGGTTCCCGCCGAACCGGTCGGACTCTTCACGGCCGCGCAGCTCGAGGAGTGGACCGCCCCGCTCGGCCTGCTCGATCGACAGCTCGACGCGGTCGCGGGCAAGCGGGTCGCGGTCGGCATCGACCCCCGCATCATCGCCTCGATCCGGGTGCTGGGAACGGCCGCTCCCGCCTCGGCGACGCAGTGGCTGGCCCGGCTCGCCGCCCTCACGAACGAGACGTTCCCCCTCTCCTACGCCGATGCCGATGTGGCGTTGCAGGCGCAGCTCGACCTTCCCGCGCTCTTGGCGCCTACGACGTTCTACGACGTGCTCGATCCCGACGCCTTCACCGACGTCGAGCCGCCCGTCGACGGCGCCGAGACCCCCACCCCGACCCCGACCGCCCCAGAGACCGGTGAGGCGACGCCCGAACCGACCGACCCCGCCGATCCCACCGGCGTCCTCCCGACGACCGAAGAGCTCCTCGACTGGCCGTACACGCGCACCGATATCGCGTGGCCCGCCGACGACACGATCGCCACCGGCGACCTCGGCTACCTCGACGCCGCCGGACTCACGACCGCGATCGTCGCCCCCGGCAACGTCGCTCCGCTCGACGGCCGCCTCGATGCCGCATCGGCGATCGAGGGCTCCACGGCGGTCGTCGCCGATGAGCGACTGACGGCGTCGCTGCGCGACGCTTCGACGGCGTCGACCGAGACGGAGTGGCGCTCCGCCGCCGGCAGGCTGCTCGCCGGACTCGCCATCGACGCCGACTCCGGCCGCCCGGCGACGATGCTCGCGACCTTCGATCGCGGTGCGTACGCCAACGTCGACCGTGTCGCCGACACGATCGACGAGGCGATGGGAAACGCGTGGGTGCGCCCGGCCGGCCTCTCCGACGCGATCGGCGCGCCGCCCGTCGCGCGCACGCTCGTCGACGAGCCGGAAGCCAACGAGCGCCGCCTCGCCGCCGAGCGCATGATCGCCGTCGAGGCCGAGGTCGCCGAGTTCGCGACCGTGCTCGAAGATCCGCGGCTGCTCACGGGACCCGTGCGGCGCGACCTGCTCGCCCTGCTCGACGTCGCGTGGCTCGGCGACACCGGCGCGTGGAATACCGCGGTCAACACGTGGCTCATCGATCGGCGAGCGACCCTCGATTCCGTCTCGGTGGTGCCGAGCAGCAGCGTGCTGGTCGTCGCCCGCGAGTCGCCGTTGCCGACGACCGTGCTCAACGCGCTGCCGTACCCCGCCACGGTCATCGTCTCGGCCGACCCCTCCAACGGCCGGCTCATCGTCGAAGACAGCGTCGAGGTCACCGTCGGGGCCGAGTCGCGAAGCACGGTCCAGGTGCCGATCGCGGCGGGCGTCGGCCGTGGCGAGGTCACGATCGCCGTCTCGCTCACCTCGCCCACGGGTGTGCCGATCGGCGGCACGGTGAACGTCGAAGCGAACGTGCAGGCCGACTGGGAGGGCCTCGGCGCCGCGATCCTCGCGACCGCCGTCGCCCTGTTCTTCGGCTTCGGCATCTGGCGCAACATCCGCCGTCGCCGCCGGCAGCGTGCCGAGGCGGCCGCCGGCGCCGACCAGGCGACCGCAACGACCGAGATCACGGATGACCCGGCTCCGGCGGATTCCGAGCAACCCGAGGCCGAGGCATCCAATTCGACGTCGGCCGATCCCGCGGATGCCGATACGGATTCCGCCGGCCCCGAGACACCCGAAGGCGCAACCGATGGATCCCGCACCGACGACCCCGAGCCGCGGAATGACTGACGGCATCGGCCGCGCGAGCGCCTTCCTCGCATCGGGCACCATCGTCTCGCGCATCCTCGGTTTCGTGAAGGCGATCGTGCTCGCCTCGACCATCGGTGCTGCCGGGGCCGGCGCCAACGCCTTCGCCGTCGCGAACCAACTGCCGAACACCATCTACGTCGTGGTCGCCGGTGGCGTGCTCAGCGCGGTCATCGTCCCGCTCATCGTGCGCGCTGCAACGCACGAGGACGGCGGCGCCGCCTACATCAACAAGCTCATCACGCTCGGAATCGTGGTGCTCGGGGCTGCCACCGTGCTCGCGACGGCGCTCGCCCCGGTGCTCACCTTCCTCGTGGGCGGCACGCGGATGTCGCAGAGCACCCTGGCTCTCGCAATCGGTTTCGCCTGGTGGTGCCTGCCCCAGATCTTCTTCTACGGGCTCTACTCACTGCTCGGTGAGGTGTTGAACGCGCGCCGCGTCTTCGGCCCGTTCACCTGGGTTCCGGTGCTGAACAACGTCGTGGCCCTGCTCGGGCTCGTCGCGATGATCCTCGCGTACGGTGCCGATCCCGGCGGAACGCGGGCCGCGTCGGACTGGACATCTGGCATGATCGCCCTGCTCGCGGGCACCGCGACGCTCGGCGTCGCTTCTCAGGCGTTGATCCTCTTCGTCTTCTGGCGTCGTGCGGGCCTTCGCTACCGGCCCGACTTCGCCTGGCGGGGAATCGGGCTGCGTCATACCGGCAAGCTCGCCGGCTGGACCTTCGGGATGCTGCTGCTCACCACGTTCGCGGGCATCGTCGAGACGAACGTCACGGGCGTCTCGGCCGATCAGAGCGACCAGGCCTCCGTCGCTGTGCTGCAGAACGCATGGCTGATATTCATGCTGCCGCACTCGGTGATCACCGTCTCGATCGCGACGGCCTACTTCACCCGCATGAGCGAGCACGCCGCACTCGGCGAGATCGATCGGGTGAGGTACGACATGTCGAGCGCCGTTCGCGGTGTAAGCCTCATCATCATGATCGCTGCGGCAGGACTCATGGTCGTCGCGTACCCCTTCGCCTCGTTCTTCACCGACGACTTCACCCTGACGTCTGCAATGGGCAACGTGATCATCGCCTATGTCGCCGGTCTGGTCGGCTTCAGCGTCCTGTTCATCGCGCAACGCACCTTCTACGCCCTCCACGACACCCGAACGCCGTTCGTGTTCACCCTCGTGCAGGTCGTGCTCTTCACATTGGGCGCACTCGCATGCCTCACCCTGCCGAGCGAATGGACCGCGTTCGGCATCGCCGTGGTCACGACACTGGCGGGCACCGTGCAGCTCATCGTTGCACTCGCCCTCCTTCGCCGCCGCATCGAGCGACTCGACGGACGCGCCATCCTCGCCTCATTCGGCCGCTCGCTCGCGGCACTCGTGCTCCCCGTCGCAGCCGGTGTCGCGCTCCTCATCGCCTTCGGTGGAACCACCCCCGGCGGTTACGCGATCTCGAGCATCGTCGGCGCGATCGTCTCGATGACGGTGATCGGCGTCGTGATGTCGGCGCTGTACTTCGCCGGCCTCTGGCTCCTCCGGTCGCCCGAGCTGCGCGGGTTCGCCGAGCCGCTCGTGAGCCGGCTGCGCCGAGGCTGATCACCGGGCTGATCACCGGCCGAGCGTTTCGGCCTGTCGTCCCGGGCAGACACGCGGCACGAGTCATCCGTCACACTCGCGACGCACAGCAGGGCGCCGGAATAGCCGCCGCCTAGACTGTGTTGACCATGGCGTGACATCCGGATGATTCGGATGCCACACCTACGAGAGCACAGGGAGCATACCGTTGCGCGACATCATCATCATCGGCTCCGGCCCGGCCGGCTTCACGGCCGCGATCTATGCCGCTCGTGCTGAGCTCAAGCCGCTGCTCATCGCGAGCTCGGTCGAGATCGGCGGCGAGCTGATGAACACGACTGAGGTCGAGAACTTCCCCGGGTTCCCCGATGGCATCATGGGACCCGACCTGATGGCGAAGCTGCAGGCCCAAGCCGAGCGCTTCGGCACCGAGGTCGTCTACGACGATGTCGTCGAGCTCGAGCTCGACGGACCGGTCAAGCGCGTGAAGCTCGGCAACGGGGAGACCCACGAGGCCGCGGCGCTGATCTACGCGACGGGTTCGGCCTACCGCAAGCTCGGCCTCCCCGAGGAGGAAGTCCTTTCGGGCCACGGTCTCTCGTGGTGCGCCACGTGCGACGGCTTCTTCTTCCGCCAGAAGACGATCGCCGTCGTCGGCGGCGGCGACTCGGCCATGGAGGAGGCGACGTTCCTCACCCGCTTCGCCGACAAGGTCTACGTCATCCACCGTCGCGACTCGCTCAAGGCGTCGAAGATCATGCAGCAGCGCGCATTCGACAACGAGAAGATCGAGTTCATCTGGAACGCCGAGATCGCGGCGATCCACGGCAGCACCGCGGTGACCGGTGTCACCCTGCGCGACACCGTCACGGGCGATGAGCGCGGTCTCGACCTCGACGGCCTGTTCGTCGCGATCGGCAACGACCCGCGCACGCATCTCGTGCACGGCAAGCTCGAGCTCACCCCTGAGGGCACCATCGCCGTCGAGGGCCGCACGTCGAAGACGAGCGTCCCGGGCGTGTTCGCGGCCGGCGACGTCACCGACCCGCATTACCGCCAGGCGGTCACCGCCGCGGGCTCGGGCACCGTCGCCGCGCTCGACGCCGAACAATACCTGGCTGCGCTCCCAAAAGCGCCTGAGGACGAGGTCGTTGCCGACGCGGCATCCGTCGCCGCGACTGAAGCCGCCGAAGCCGAGTTCGCCGTCGCGAACTGACGGAACGCGACAACCGACCACCGGAAATCGCCGGTCACCCGAATTCCACCCAAAGGAGAACGCAATGACTGCACGTGCAGTGACCGAGGCCACCTTCGAGCAGGAGGTCCTCAACAATGACCGGGCTGTGCTCGTGGACTTCTGGGCTGAGTGGTGCGGCCCCTGTCGCGCCGTCAGCCCGATCCTCGACCAGATCGCGACCGAGCACTCCGAGAAGCTCGACATCGTGAAGCTCAACGTCGACGAGAACCCCGGGCTCGCCATGAAGTACCAGATCACCGCGATCCCGGCGTTCAAGGTGTTCGAGAAGGGCGAGGTCGTCAAGACCGTCATCGGCGCCAAGCCGAAGCCCGCCCTCGAGGCCGACCTCGCCGCCTACATCTCGTAGTCGGCGGTCTCGCTTCACCCCAGACCCGTCCGGCACCCGCCGGGCGGGTCTTTCGCGTCTCCGCGGCTCGGTCATCGAAGAATCGGCGGATGTCGCAGCACGACGGCCCCGAACCGTCGTCGTCCACCCAGCAACTAGCATGGAAACTCACCACAGAACGGAAATCGCAGTGACTTCTGACGGCGTCCCGCAGCGCACCGGCAACAATCTCGACCCTTGGTACGCGAACTACGCCGAGCGAGCCGCCGGGCTCTCCGCCTCCGAAGTCCGAGCCCTTTTCGCCGTCGCCTCGCGGCCCGAAGTGGTCTCACTCGCCGGCGGAATGCCGTTCGTCTCGGCGCTGCCGCAAGACCTGGTGGTCTCGTCGATGCAGCGCGTGATGAGCGAGCAGGGGCCGACAGCGTTGCAATACGGCTCTGGTCAGGGGATTCCCGCCCTTCGCGAGCAGATCCTCGACGTCATGGCCCTCGAGGGCATCCGGGGGACGGTCGACAACGTGGTCACGGCGACCGGGTCGCAGCAGGCGCTCGACCTCGTGGCGAAACTCTTCCTCGACCCGGGTGACGTGGTGCTCGCCGAAGCGCCCTCCTACGTCGGTGCCATGGGGGTCTTCCGCTCGTATCAGGCGAATGTCGTGCACGTCGCGATGGACGAGCACGGGCTGATCCCCGAGGCGCTGCGGCAGACCATCGCGCACCTGCGCGGACAGGGCCGACGCATCAAGTTCCTGTACACGATCCCGAACTTCCACAACCCCGCCGGCGTGACGCTCTCGGCCGAGCGACGGCCCGAGATCCTCGAGATCTGCCGGTCGAACGAGATCCTCGTGCTCGAAGACAACCCCTACGGGCTGCTGCACTTCGACGAACCCGCGCCCGACGCGCTGCGGGCGCTCGACCCCGAGGGCGTCATCTACCTCGGATCGTTCTCGAAGACGCTCGCCCCGGGATTCCGCGTGGGGTGGGCGCTCGCCCCGCATGCGATCCGCGAGAAGCTCATCCTCGCCGCCGAGTCGGCGATCCTCTCGCCCAGTTCGTTCAGCCAGCTCGTCGTGTCCGAGTACCTGGCGAATGCCGACTGGAAGGGCCAGATCGACACGTTCCGCGGGGTGTACCGCGAGCGCAAGGACGCGATGATCGAGGCGTTGGGGGAGCACCTGCCCCAACTCAGCTGGACGAACCCGAACGGCGGATTCTACGTCTGGGTCACCATGCCCGACGTGCTCGATTCGAAGCAGATGCTTCCGCGCGCCGTGAAGGAGCTCGTCGCCTACACCCCCGGAACGGCCTTCTTCGCCGACGGTCGCGGTCGCCACGCGATGCGGCTCTCATTCTGCTATCCGACGCCCGACGCGATCCGCCTCGGCGTTCGGCGCCTCGCGACCGTCGTGAACGGTGAGCTCGATCTGCTCGACACGTTCGCCGGCACGGGAACGCTGCAGCTCCCGCCGACCTCCGGCTACGAATCCGCGCCATCCGACCTGAAGTAGTGGAGAAACCCCTGATCATGAGCGAATCAAACGCGCTGTCCGTCGTTGTTCTCGCTGGCGGGATCTCGCACGAGCGCGATGTGTCATTGCGTTCCGGCCGCCGCGTCGCCGACGCGCTGAGCGCGGCCGGGCATCGGGTCGTGCTGCGCGATCCCGATGCCTCGCTCCTGCCGTTCCTTGCCTCGGAGCGTCCCGACGTCGTGTTCCCGGCGCTGCACGGCTCGAGCGGTGAAGACGGATCGCTGCTCGAGCTGCTCGCGGCCCTGCAGATTCCGACCGTCGGTTCGACGGCCGAGGCCGCCCGCTGTGCTTGGTCGAAGCCCGTGGCCAGTTCGCTCGTCGCCGTTGCCGGCCTCGAGGTGCCGGAGTCGATCGTGCTCTCGCACGAATCGTTCCGTGAACTCGGGGCGGCCAGCGTGCTCACGGTCGTCCGCGAGCGGCTCGAGGGCGACCTGGTGGTGAAGCCTGCGTCGGGTGGCTCGGCGCAGGGCGTCAGCATCGTCGAGAGCCCCGACGGGCTTCCGCGGGCCATGGTCGAAGCGTTCACCTACGCCGACGTCGCGATCGTCGAGCGGCGCATCTTCGGAACCGAGATCGCGGTGACCGTCATCGACGCAGGCGACGGTCCTCGGGCCCTGCCCGCAGTCGAGATCGAGCCGACGGCAGGGGTCTACAGCTTCCAGGCTCGGTACAACGCCGGTGAGACCACGTTCTACGCGCCGTCGCGACTCGACGATTCCGTGATCGCCGCCGCTTCCGACGCGGCGGTTCTCGCCCACCGCACGCTCGGGCTGCGCGACCTGTCGCGCGTCGACTTCATCGTCGATCGAGATGGGCGACCGTGGTTCCTCGAGGCGAACGTGCTTCCTGGACTGACCGAGACGTCGCTCGTTCCGCTCGCCATCGAGGCGTCGGGTTCGACGGCGTCGGCACTCTACGACCAGCTCGTTCGGGGCGCTGTTTCACGAGCGGCGTAGTCGGCGGGGAACGAGAATGCGGGGGCGACGTCGTCGCCCCCGCATTCTCGTATCCCGGCGTTCTCGTCTGGTCGGAACTCGCGTATTTCAGTTCGTCAGGAACGATCCTGTGCGCAGTTCGCGCTCACACGCCCTCGAGCTCCTCGCCCATGTCCGTCAGGATGCGCCGCAGATCCTGAACCGTCGCGAAATCAATGCTGATCTGGCCTTTCCGAGCACCGAGAGCGATCTTCACCCGGGTGTTGAGGCGGTCTCCCAATCGAGTGGCCAGGTCATCGAGGAAGTCTTGCCGCTTGCCCGCGGCGGGCCTCACTCGCGTCGACTTCGGTTCCTTCGTCGCGAGCGACTCCGCCGCACGCACCGAGAGTTCCTCGTTCACGATCTTGTCGGCGAACCGCTGCATCTCGTCGGGGTCGCCGACTGTGAGGATGGCGCGTGCATGACCGGCTGAAAGCACGCCTGCCGCGACGCGGAGCTGCACGGGCTCGGGCAGTTTGAGCAAACGCAACGTGTTCGAGATCTGCGGCCGTGATCGCCCGATGCGGCTCGCCAGCTCCTCCTGCGTGATGCCGAAGTCGGCGAGCAGTTGCTGGTAGGCGGAGGCCTCTTCAAGGGGGTTCAGCTGCGAGCGATGCAGGTTCTCGAGCAGCGCGTCGCGCAGCATGTCTTCGTTCGCCGTGTCCTTGATGACGGCGGGAATCGACCCGAGGCCGGCCTCCTTGGTCGCGCGCAGGCGTCGCTCACCCATGACGAGTTCGTACTTGCCGGGGAGGTCGGGGTGTGGTCGGACGACAATCGGCTGGAGGACCCCGAACTCGCGAACGCTGTGCACGAGTTCCGCGAGGTCTTCAGGGTCGAACACACTGCGCGGCTGCTGCGCATTCGGCAGGATGTCGTGCGGGTTGAGCCTTGCGAGATGCGCGCCTGGAACGGTGACCAGTCCGCCTTCGGCGGCGGCAGCCTGCTCAACGGCAGCGATCGCTGTCGCGGGCGTCGAGTCGGCGTCGGGGAAGAAGACATCGACGGGGCGCGATGACCGAGTGGTGTCGTCGCCGCTCGGGATCAGCGCGCCGATACCTCGGCCGAGTCCGGTTCGCTTGGTTGCCATCAGTTCGACTCCTGGGGTTCTGCAGCGCCGCGGTGTGCGATCTCGGCTGCTGCCTCTCGATAAGACAGGGATCCGCTCGACGCGAAGTCGTAGCTGATCACGCTCTGGCCGTAGCTAGGCGCTTCCGACACTCGTACGGAGCGGGGGATGATCGTCGACAGCGTCTGGGTGGGGAAGTGGTCGCGCACTTCCTGTGCAACCTGTTGTGCGAGGTTGGTGCGCGAGTCGTACATCGTCAGCAGGATCGTCGAGAGGCGCAGCTCGGGGTTGAGGTGCTTCTCGATGAGCTCGATGTTGCTCAGCAGCTGCGAGAGACCCTCGAGCGCGTAATACTCGCACTGGATGGGGATGAGCACCTCGCGTGCGGCGACGAACGCGTTGATCGTGAGCAGGCCGAGCGAGGGCGGACAATCGATGAAGACGTAGTCGTACGGGTGATCCATCGTCGCGAGGTGGGCGTCGAGGGCTCGGCGAAGGCGTTGTTCGCGCGCCACGAGCGAGACCAACTCGATCTCAGCGCCGGCAAGGTGAATCGTGGCCGGCACGCAGTCGAGCCGCTCGTGTTCGGCAGACAACTGCACGACGTCGGCGAGCGGCAGATCCGCGACGAGCACCTCGTAGACACTCTGCTTCTCGGACCGGTGATCGACACCGAGCGCGGTCGATGCGTTTCCCTGCGGGTCGAGGTCGATGACGAGGACTCTTGCACCCGATCGAGCGAGCGCGGCCGCGAGATTGACGGCGGTCGTCGTCTTGCCGACGCCGCCCTTCTGGTTCGAGATCGTGAGCACCCGAGTCGCCGGGGGGAGTGGGAGTTCCGCCTCCTCGAGCG
Source organism: Agromyces cavernae (assembly GCF_021044935.1). Lineage (GTDB taxonomy): Bacteria > Actinomycetota > Actinomycetes > Actinomycetales > Microbacteriaceae > Agromyces > Agromyces cavernae. The sequence continues at coordinate 234,240 of NZ_JAJNMP010000001.1, read as the reverse complement.
CGATGCGCCGACGGGTCTCATCGGCAAGTTCGTAGGCCAGGGGAGTTCCTCCGTGGTCGAGCAATGTTTCACGTGAAACATCGATGGTGGTGGGTGCTGCCGAGCCTTGGGCGGCTTCGGCGGTTGTGGATTCAGTCAAGTCTGGTGACGGTGCCGGCTGGTTCACCGCGGGCGTGGGCGCAGGCGTCGGCGGCGCGGGCGTCGGCGCAGGCGTGGGCGCAGGCGTCGGCGGCGCGGGCGTGGGCACCGGCGCCGCGTCCACGAGGGGCGCTTCGCTCGGAGTACGGGTGACAGTTGCCGCTGGTCCCGTCGTGTGAGGAACGGACTCCGCAGAACGGTCCGGCCTCGCATCAACGGTCGGGGAACTCGCGTCGTTGTGAGCCGTGCCCACCGAGGTCTCCTGCTCGAGCGGCGCTGACGGTTCGAGTGGCGCAGATGGCCGGGGCGCGGGCGCGACGGTGGTCTGCGGTGATTCATCACGAGGATGCTCGACATTCACCGATTCGGCACCGGGGGAGTGGGCAACACGAGCGCCGTCGTCGATGTTCGTCGGACGAGGCGAGTTCAACGAGGACGCCGTGTCGACGGCAGCGTCACCGACGATCTCGCGGATGAGATCTTCGAGCAGTTGGTCGGGAGCCGCGTGTGCGTCGAGTGCACCCTGCCCGCTGGGGCGACTGATGATGTCGCCGTCACCGCGCAGCGCTGCTGCGGTCTCGGCATCCCAGTCGATTCCCGGATTCGGCGCATGCGACCCATGCGGACGGTCGACGGCCGCATTCGCTGGCGAGACTTCGGGGGAGAACGCGGGGCGGCGAGGATCGGAGGTGTCGGCGGACCCCGGATCTGGCGCGACCGCCGGAGATGAAGAAGGAGCGTCTATGAAACCGTTGGGGCCTTGGAGCTCCGGCGTGGATGCGGGCTCGCCTGCGGGGGCCACTGGCCGCTCGCCGTGAAGCGGAGTGGGAACAAGCGAGTTCCCTGCCGAAGGGCGTGCCGGGGTTGGCTGTTCCGGGTCCACGCCTGCATCTGGGCTGCTCGCAACTTCGTGCACCGGCGGGTCGACAGGATGTGAGCGCTTCCGGTGGAACCAGCCACGCCCCCCACCTGGTGCCATGCCGTTCGCTCCTTCTCGCCCTGCGTCGATGGCCGCAGTTGGCGGGTCGACCCGAGTGTCAAGCTTAACCGGCTCCTCCGACGGGAGCCTCGGATTCGGCGCATTCGTAGAGAATTGCACCGATTGCTTGGCTCGCGGATCGGAATCGTGCGATGTTTCACGTGAAACATGCTTGCCGACGTTGCACGTCGGTCCACTGATGCAGTTGACTGCCCCGTGCGCCAGCGTGGTCCGGAGAGCTCCATCCGGAGCGGATTGCACATGATGATGCGCGAGGCGGCTCGCTGTATTTCAGGCTCACCACCTCGGATGCGCGCTGGCGCCGCTCGTACTGATCCTCCCGGAAGCACCCGCGCGCCCCGGACGCGGCTCGGTCGAGACCACGGCCGAATGCGGCCGCACGGCGTCAGGCTCGCCGCTTCAGTTATCGCACGGACCAGGTCGCGCTGATTCCGCAAAAGGAACCCCGTTGGAGGATGTCGCCGTCTTTCCCCCATGGTCGAGCAGAGGGCCAGGTGCGCGGCAACCCGTCGTGACTCGACGGAGATCAGTCCCGGCTCGACCTCAGTGGACGTCATCGAGTCGCGCCATCGCCGACCCAGAGCACCACGACTGGACCGGCCGATAGGCCCGGGCGGAAGGCCGGTGTGCTGTTGCTGCGATTCGCAGTCTGGTGTCCTACCTGGAATGGCATGTCCCAACACGGAACTCGACAGGCGCCCGGTGGGAGGCCGGCACTCAGCCGACCGCCGTGGCATTCGGCCCGGTGGGGTGACGTACTCTGCATGGCGTTCTGCCCAACGGGATGTGGTTCAGGTACGGGCCGGCGAACGGGCGACCGCTGGGGCGGCGGCACGTTTCACGTGAAACATTCGCTGAACAAGGGTGGGGCCCGCAACGCACACGCACACACCCCAAGGCCCGTCGAGCCCGGGTCGCGACTGCTCGGCGAACGAGCAGTTCGAATATCGTCTCGGCGGCGGTGCAGCGATGACGGGGTCAGAGGAACTGGCGCCAACTACGCTCGGAACCGTCGGGGGCCTCCCAGCGGAACTCAACCGTGAGGATCGCGGGTCCGCCCGCAACATGGTGCACGTAGAACTCATAGCCCTCGCCCGGCTGAACGGTGAGCGGCATGCTGAAAGGGATGACGATGTGGCCGGCCGTGTCGAAGCCGGTCAGAGTGGTCGGCCTTTCGGACGCATTCCGTAGGATGTAGTGGCCGCGTCGCAGAGTGTGGATCTCCCAGGGGTTCACGTCGCGGCTTGTCGACCTGCTGGCCTGTGTCGCGGTCGGGGTCTCGTCCTTCGCCTCCTCGCGAGCAGCAGCTGCCGTGGCGGCGCCGAGATTCTGGATCGCTCGCGGTGGGCCGCTGACGGCAGCGGCGCGGTTCGCATCGCGCGCAACCTCGGCCAGGCCTTTCCGTGTTCCAACCTCCCTGATGAGCGCCCAGGCAGCGACACCGCCCGAGATGATTGCGCCGGCGGCGCCGAGGTAGGCGGGAAAGACGACGCCCCAGAAGTCGGTCGGTTGAGGAACTCCGGCGCTGAATTCGATCACTCGGGCACTCTATCGGCGGTGATCCCGTGAGTGCCCGGTTCACCCGCCCGTCCGACCACAAGCATGCCGAGACGCCCACGTTCTCCGCGACGCATAAGTGCCGTGCGCCCCGATGCCGGGCGGAGAACACTGCACGCGAGCGGCGCCGGAAAGCGGCTGAGGGCAATAGGGTCGCCGCCACCACGGCGTCGGCGTCGGGCGGTCCGGTGCGTGAGCCCGTCACGGACCTCCGGGCTGCTGGCCTCGGGCACATGCGCGTAGCGATACTTGCGAACGTCCAGCCGCGCGCCATGTCCGCGCTGATCCACGGGCGGCAGGAGCGAAGTTCTCGGCACGCTGAGTAGATCAACCGGATGAAGCGGGAAAGGGCTGAGACGATCCTCGCCGTCGAAGCCTCGCTGGACATGCTGGAGACCGGGCACTTGTGAAGGCGATGCCGTACGTGCGTCGTTGCAGTCGCTCGGGCGGCTGGCTGGTCGCGGTCGGCGATCGCACGGCACCTCGGGGGTGGGCCGTCAGACCCCAAGGCTGCTGTCGGAGAGCGAAGCGGTGGCGTCGCATCTGGGCCTGATGCGGATCCGAGCTTCGACGCTGAGGCGGCTCCCCAGAAAGCAAGGTCTCCCACCGAGTCCTCCGCCGACCTACCCGCTCACATCGCCGATCGCAGTCGACCGGAGTAGCGCGGGCGTCGCGCGCGCCGGGCAGCGCAAGCGAACCGCCAAGTGTTCGCAGAGCGCTAAGCGGAGCCTGGCCGAAGCACGGACTGGCGGGGCACGGTGGCATGCCCCGAGGTCCGCAAGTACGACCTCGACGACACCAGCCGACCCTCGACTCTTACCCAGCGCCAGATCCCGGCCGTAAATGTTTCACGTGAAACGTGTGAGACGCCGGTGCGAGTTGACGTGGGAGGCGCCGGTGCAGGTTCGGTGTGAGACGCCGGTGCGAGTTCCGCGTGAGACGCGAACCGGGCCATCGTTCTGAACACACGTCACCCACGTCCGCCGAGCGCATCATCTGCCACGAGCGAGAGGTCACTCGCAAGCCAGGCGCCGACAGGTCAGTCGACCGTGGCCCGGAACACCCGTGTGACCTCGCTCGCCGGCACGAGACCCTCGCCGAGCACCAGCACCTCGACATCGCGCAGCTTGTACTTGCGGATCGCCTTCTCGGCCGCGCCGATCTCGCCGTCGACGCCGGCGCCCTTCATGAGCACGAGTTCGCCGCCGGCGCGGAGCAGGGGAGCGGTGACGGGGATCAACGTGCGCAGCGCACTGACGGCACGGGCAGTCACCTGGTCGAGCGAATCGAACAGCTTCGACTCCTCAGCACGAGCGCGCACCACCGACACATTCGAAAGTTCGAGCTCGTTCACCTGTCGCTCGAGCCACGCAACCCGACGTTCCATCGGCTCGATGAGCGTGAACGAGACGTCTGGTCGGATGATCGCGAGCACCAACCCCGGCAGGCCGGCGCCGGATCCGACATCACCGACGCGCCCCGGTCGCATGAGCGGTGCCACGAGTGCGCTGTTGAGGATGTGCCTGGTCCACAAGCGGGGGAGTTCGAGTGGACCGATCAGCCCCAACTCCTCCCCGTAGCGCGCGAGCGCCGTCGTGAATGCCCTGCCGGCTTCGAGATGGTTGCCGAAGAGTTCGGCGGCCGCGGCCGGCTCGGGCTCGAGTCCGTCGATCATCGTTTCACGTGAAACGTCAGCCGACGCGAGTGATGACCGTGTGCCGGTCGGCGCCCTCGCCGTTCGACTCCGAGTGGAAGCCGCGCTCGGCGACGAGGTCGTGCACGAGCTTGCGCTCGTACGACGACATCGGCGGGAGCGCAGCAGAGGCGGCACCGCCCTCGATGCGTTCGATCGCACGGGACACGAGCTTCGCCAACTCCTCGCGGCGCGCGTCACGCGAGCCGCCGATGTCGAGGATCAGCCTCGAGAACACGCCGGTCTTCGTCTGCACCGCGAGGCGGGTGAGTTCCTGCAACGCGCTGACGGTCTCGGGCTTCGAAAGCATGCTCAGGTTGGCGCCCTCGCCGGCATTCACCGAAATATACGCCCGACCGTTGCGCGCATCGATGTCGATGTCGCCGTCGAGGTCGGTGATGTCGAGGAGCTCCTCGATGTAGTCGGCGGCGATATCGCCTTCTTCTTCGAGCTGCGCGGTCGATCGGTGCTCGGCGTCGTGCTGAACGTCGGTCATGGTCTACTTTCCTTGCTTCTTCGCGCGCGACTTGCTCATCGGCTGCTGGCGTTGAGTCTTCTTGGGCTCCTCGACGACGATCACGTCGCCTGAGGCATCGTCGACGACGAGCTTGCCCTTCTTCGCGAGGCGCGCCTCACGGGCCTTCGCCGCCTCACTGCCGGGCGTCGGCATGTTGCGGATGACGACGAACTGCTGGCCCATCGTCCAGAAGTTCGAGACGAGCCAGTAGAACATGACGCCGATGGGGAAGGCGACACCCGAGAACGCGAAGACGAGGGGGAGCAGGTACAAGAGGATGCGCTGCTGCCGGAACATGGGGCTCGCCTTGGTCTCGGGCGACATGTTCTTCGAGACGATCTGCAGCTGCGTGATGAACTGCGAGGCGGTCATCAGCACGATCATGACCGAGGCCACGACCATGACCTGCCAGGGCTGGAAGTTGTTGTTCCATGCGTTGATGAACGTGTCGCTCAGAGGCGCCCCGAGGAACTCGGCGTTCGAGAACGACTCGGCCAGCGTCGGAGTCAGCACGCCGACGCCGCCACGGGCCGCGTGGATCGACGCGTCGTTGAGCACCGAGAAGAGGCCGAAGAAGATCGGCATCTGCAGCAGCAACGGAAGGCACGACGAGAGCGGGTTGGTGCCCGTCTTCTTGTAGAGCTCCATCGTCTCGCGCGACATCGCCTCGCGCGAGAACTGGTCCTTCTTGCCCTTGTACTTGTCCTGGATCTTCTTCAGCTGCGGCGCGACCTCGAGCATGCGCCGCTGGCTCTTGATCTGGCGGACGAAGATCGGAATCAGCGCGGCCCGCACGACGATGACGAGGCCGACGATCGACAGCACCCAGGTGACACCGGCGTTCGGATCGAGGCCGAGGAACGTCCACAGGGAGTGGAACGCGACGAGGATCAGCTCGATGACCCATTTGATGGGCCAGAGGATGATGCTGATGATATCCATGGAGCTGGATCAGTCCTTTCGGGACACTGCGGCGTTGGAGGTGGCGAGCACCGCATCGCGGCGAGGCGCGACCGGTGCGGCGTTCAGGTAGTCGGATGCCCCGTGCTCGGTGTGATCGTGCGAGTGGGCCTGACCGTGGACATGTGCGTCGGCAGGGACATCCGTCATGGAAACGGCGCCGGCAGGAACGACCCAGCCGAAGGGGGTGACACGGTAGCGACCGTGCCGCGCGACGCGGACGTCGTCGATGCCGCCGGCCGACCAGGGGTTGCACCGCACGATGCGCCAGGCGGTGAGCAGCGAACCGACGACGAGCCCGCGTTGTTGGACCGAGCCGAGCCCGTAGGCCGAGCATGAGGGGTAGTACCTGCAGACATCCCCGTAGAGCGGGGAGATGACGGCTCGGTAGCCGCGGATCAGCAGCACCCCGAGGTTGCGGGGGATGAGCAGTACGAACAGGGCCGCGGTGCGCATCGTCACACACCCTTCGAAGGCACGGGTGAGGCGCCCGCAGCGCGCTCGCGTGCGCGGCGGTTCGACACTGCGGCGAACACCTCGGACCGCAGGGATGCCCAGTCGGCCGCCGACGCCGAGGGCAGAGCACGCACCACCACATCGACACCGGCGATGTCGGCGCCCGCCACGTCGTCGCAGAGTGCCTCGTAGCACGCGGCCTTCAGCCGCCGACGCACGAGGTTGCGGCGCACAGCGCCCCCGACCTTCTTCGAGACGATGAAGCCGAAGCGTGCGTCGGTGCCCGACTCCCGTGGGCGCAGGTAGCTCACGGTGTGGGCACCCGCGACCTTCGCACCTCGGCGCACGATGACTCGATAGTCGTCGGCGCTCGTGATGCGATTGGCTTTGGCGAGCACCGAAAGACTACGCGGAGAGTTCGGTGCGGCCCTTGGCGCGGCGTGCCGAGAGGATGGCACGACCGGCGCGGGTGCGCATGCGAAGGCGGAAGCCGTGCTTCTTGGCGCGACGACGGTTGTTCGGCTGGAACGTACGCTTGCTCATTCTTCTTCTCCGGCTGTTGGATCTCCTCGCCGGGAAGCAGCTGCGACAGGTGGTGCAGCGCGATGGCGGGAAAACTGGGTGCCCAAAGGGCTGGGGTCAACTGATTAAAACTACGGCCTCCGTGGCTCAGGGTCAAACCGAGGGGCCGCGTCCGAGGCGCAGATCGAACCCCACAGTATCCCCCCAACCTCGATGATGCCTGTGGAGCGACACGCGCGGGCGATCGAATCCTCCAATCGGCATTTGTCCACAGGGCCTGTTTTGGATAGCGTTTGACACCAGTTATCCCCAGCCTTGCGCGCGGAATCTCGGGCGACTTCCCGAAACTGCCCACAGGACGTGGATAACCTGTGAACACGCGCCTCGCGCCGCTTTGCTTCATCGATCGGGGGATCGATCAGGCGGCGTACCGGGCACCCAGACCGATTGCGGGGAACGATGACAGAGCAGCCCATTTCCGACACATGGGCGACGATCCTCGATCGGCTGTCAGACGACGATGCGATCACGCCGATGCTGCAGGGATTCCTGAACCTCGTCGAGCCGAAGGGCATCGCGGCCGGCACCTTCTACCTCGAGGTTCCCAACGACTTCACGGCGAGCATGCTCAACCAGCGCATGCGGGTCTCGCTGCTCTCCGCGATGAGCGAGGTCGACGCGCCGGCGCCCGTGACCTCCTTCTATGTCGTCGTCAACCCCGAGCTCGAGGAGCTGCGTGCACCGGCGCCCGAGCCCCAAGCCGCCTTCGTCGACGACCTGAGCGACCCGGTCGAGCTCCCGGCATCGCCGCAGTCGGTCTTCGAGAACACGACCCCGGGTTCCACCCGCGATACGCGCCTCAACCCGAAGTACGCGTTCGACAGCTTCGTCATCGGCCAGTCCAACCGATTCGCGCACGCGGCGGCCGTCGCGGTGGCCGAGGCACCCGCGAAGGCATACAACCCGCTGTTCATCTACGGCGACTCGGGTCTCGGCAAGACGCACCTCCTGCACGCGATCGGCCATTACGCGATGAGCCTGTACCCGGGCATCCGCGTGCGGTACGTGTCGTCCGAGGAATTCACGAACGACTTCATCAACTCGATCGCCAACAACCGCGGCTCGCTCTTCCAGCAGCGCTACCGCAACATCGACATCCTGCTGATCGACGACATCCAGTTCCTGCAGGGCAAGGCGGAGACGCAGGAGGCGTTCTTCCACACCTTCAACACCCTGCACGACCACAACAAGCAGGTCGTGATCACGAGCGACGTGCCGCCGAAGCATCTCACGGGCTTCGAAGACCGCATGCGCAGCCGGTTCGAGTGGGGCCTCATCACCGACGTGCAGGCGCCCGACCTCGAGACGCGTATCGCGATCCTTCGCAAGAAGGCGCAGTCCGAACGCCTCCAGGTGCCCGACGAGATCCTCGAGTACATGGCGTCGAAGGTATCGAGCAACATCCGCGAGCTCGAGGGCACGCTCATCCGCGTCACGGCGTTCGCGAGCCTCAACCGCACGCCGGTCGACATGCCCCTCGTGCAGACGGTCCTGAAGGACCTGATCACCGATGACTCCGACAACGTCGTCGCGCCGGTCGACATCATCACCGCCACGGCCGAGTACTTCAAGCTCACCGTCGACGATCTCTATGGCTCGAGCCGATCGCAGGCGGTGGCGACGGCACGGCAGATCGCGATGTACCTCTGCCGCGAACTCACGAACCTGTCGTTGCCGAAGATCGGCCAGCTGTTCGGCAACCGCGACCACACCACCGTCATGTACGCGAACAAGAAGATCTCGGAGCTCATGAAGGAGCGCCGGTCGATCTACAACCAGGTCACCGAGCTCACCGCACGCATCAAGCAGACGAGCCGCTACCGCTGAGGCAGGCGTGGGGTTGAGGAGCGCCCGACGCAGGAGGACGCGTCTCGGAGCCACCTCCCCGAAGCCGGGGTTTCGAGACGCTCGCTGCGCTCGCTCCTCAACCGACCGAACTCGGGGCGCTCGCTGCGCTCGCTCCTCAACCCACTGAAACGGCGACGAAACGGGGTCTGCAGGCGCCATGCAGACCCTCCCGGACGCGAATCCCACAGTTGTGGAGAACCTGTGGATAGTTAACGAGCAACCATGTCGTGCCTGTTCAGTTCATCGGCTCCCCTGTGAAGAACACTGATCGGCGTTCGACGTACACGAGCGGCATCCGTTCGTGAATCCACACACTGTTCACAGATCGGATGGCCCGGGATCGGTGTGATTCCGTGGCCGGCGCTTCGTCATCCACAGTTTCCACAGCGGTTAACACTGTTAAGAGATAGAGGGTTAAGGCGAACTTCCCACAACCTCGACGTCGGAGTGCCGACTCGCGGGCACGGCTCGGGCGAATCGCCCGGCACCGGGAAGGGCTCTGCGGCTAGCATGGGAGCCACTATTGCGACATCCACGACGGGAGAACCGTGAAGTTCCAGGTCAATCGCGACGTCTTCAGTGAGGCCGTTTCCTTCGCCGTCAAGCTGCTCCCACAGCGCACGACCCTGCCGATCCTCTCGGGTGTGCTCATCCAGGCGAGCGCCGACGGCCTCGTGCTCTCCTCCTTCGACTACGAGGTGTCGTCGCAGACCGAGATCCAGGCCGACGTCGAAGAGCCCGGCACCGTGCTCGTCTCGGGCAGGCTGCTCGCCGAGATCGCCGGCCGTCTGCCGAACGCCCCCGTCCGCGTCGCGACCGAAGAGAGCCGCATCTCGGTGAGTTGCGGCTCGGCGAGCTTCACCCTGCTTTCGATGCCGGTCGAGGAGTACCCGTCGATCCCCGAGATCGGCGAGCAGTCGGGCGTCGTTCCGGCAGAGGAGTTCTCGGCCGCGGTCGCGCAGGTGGCCGTCGCCGCCTCCCGCGACGACGTGACGCCGGTGATCACGGGCGTGCAACTCGAGGTGCGCGAGAACAGCCTCGGCCTGGTCGCCACCGACCGCTATCGGGTCGCGGTTCGCGAGATCGACTGGGACGGCGGCACGGTCGCGGGCGAGTCCGAGGCGGTCACCGCCCTCGTGCCGGCGCGCACCCTGCAGGAGGTGGGCAAGACCTTCGGTCACTCGGGCACGATCTCGGTCGCGATCACGAGCCGCGACGACCGCGAGCTCATCGCGTTCAGCGCCGACAAGAAGACGGTGACGTCGCTGCTCATCAAGGGCAACTTCCCGCCCGTGCGCCGGCTCTTCCCCGAGACCGTCGACAACTACGCGGTCATGAACACGGCCGACCTCATCGAGGCCACCCGACGCGTCGCCCTCGTGCTCGAGCGCGAGGCCGCGTTGCGCTACAGCTTCAGCGCCGACGGGCTCACCCTCGAGGCGATCGGCTCCGAGCAGGCGCAGGCGTCCGAATCGATCGACGCGATCCTCACCGGCGACGACACGGTCGTGTCGCTGAAGCCCCAGTTCCTCCTCGACGGGCTGGGCGCGGTGCACTCCGAGTACGTTCGCATCTCGTTCACCAAGACCGAGAACCCCAACAAGCCGGGTCCCGTGCTCATCACGAGCCAATCCTCGCGCGAGCAGGCCGGCGCCGACAGCTACCGCTACCTGCTGCAGCCGAACCTGCTGCTGCGCTGACGCCGCAGCTGCATCGCGGGTTGAGACGCAAGTCAGCGCCGTCTCGAAAGCGTGAGACGAACGTCGAGTGGGTTGAGGAGCGACGAAGGAGCGTCTCGAAACCCGGCCTCCTGCAAAGCCACGTTCCGGGACGCTCGCTTCGCTCGCTCCTCAACTCACGAGGACGCGGGCTCCGCGTCGGCGGTGCGGGGTAGCGTGGAGATCCGCGATCGAATGCCCCGGAACATCCGCCGATCGCGATCCGGATGCCGCGTCGTCGAAGGGAGTCCAGCGTGCATGTCGCTCGACTCTCGCTGACCGACTACCGCAACTACGCCCGCGCCGACCTGACGCTCGGCCCAGGCGCCACGGTGCTGGTCGGCCGCAACGGGCAGGGCAAGACCAACCTCGTCGAGTCGATCGGCTATCTCGCGACGCTCGGGTCGCACCGCGTCTCGGGCGACCAGGCGCTCATCAGGGCCGGCGCCGACGCCGCGGTCGTTCGTGCCCTGCTCGCCCACGGCGACCGCGAACTGCTCGTCGAACTCCAGTTGAACCGCCAGGGCGCGAATCGGGCCCAGCTCAATCGCTCGCCGGTGAAGACGCGCGAGCTGCCACGATACGCACACAGCGTGCTGTTCGCACCCGAAGACCTGGCCATCGTTCGAGGCGAGCCGGGAGTCCGCCGTCGACTGCTCGACGAGCTGCTCGTGCAGCGCACCCCACGGCTCTCGGGAGTCATGGCCGACTACGACCGCGCGCTCAAGCAACGCAACTCGCTGCTCAAGAGCGCCCGCATGCGCGGGCTCCCGGCCGACCGGTTGCCCACCCTCGACATCTGGGACGAGCGGCTCGTGGCGCTCGGTTCCGAGATCATCGACCAACGGCTCGCGCTCGTCGCCGAGCTCGCCGGACCGCTCGCCGATGCGTATCGAGCGATCGTCCACGCCGACCACTCGCCGAGCCTGCGGCCGGTGCTGTCGATCGATGGGGCTGATGTCGATGACGACGGGTCGGGTTTCGAGACGGCTCCTTCGTCGCCTCCTCAACCCGCTGAGGTCACGACGACCGCCGAGCGGTTCGCGGCAACCCTGCGGGCGCTTCGGACGAAAGAGCTCGAGCGCGGCGTCACCCTCGCCGGCCCCCACCGAGACGACCTGCTGCTGCTGCTCAACGGCCTCCCCGCCAAGGGGTACGCGAGTCACGGTGAGTCGTGGTCGTTCGCCCTCGCGCTGCGGCTCGCATCGGCTGAACTGCTGCGCCGCGACTCCACGACGGGCGACCCCGTGCTGGTGCTCGACGATGTGTTCGCCGAGCTCGACCGGCTGCGCCGGCAGCGATTGGCCGAGGCCATCGGGGGCTTCGAGCAGGTGCTCGTCACCGCCGCGGTGCTCGAAGACGTTCCCGAGCCGCTGACGGCGCGCATCGTGCACATCGATGCCGGGCGAATCGTCGAGGAGGGCGCCGATGCCTGACCCCATGAATTCCGAGGCCGCTCGCGTCTACCAGCACTTCCGCGAGATCTTCGGGGGCGAGCCGCGCGGGCGCGTGGGCCGCGCGGGCAGGGTGCGCTCCCGCGAGACGCCGGGGAGCCAGCCGTTCACGTCGGGCCGCGACCCGAAGGCGCTCGGCGCCACCCTCGACGGACTGAGTTCGCAGCTCGGGTGGACGGGGCCGCTCTCGCAGCACGAGGTGCTCGCGTCGTGGGCCGAGATCGTCGGCGAGGAGACCGCCCGTCACTCCGAGGCGATCGCGATCGAGGGCGGTGTGCTGCAGGTCCGTTGCGAGTCGACGGCGTGGGCGACGCAGCTCCGGCTCATGCGAACGCAGCTCGTCACCGAGATCGGTTCGAGGTTCCCCGGAGCGGCAGTCGAGACGATCCGCTTCCAAGGGCCCGATGCCCCCACCTGGAAAAGGGGTCCCAGATCGGTTCCAGGGCGTGGTCCGCGCGATACCTACGGCTGAGAAGGCGAAAACGGTCACTGCGCCTGGTTCATCGCCTGAGATCGGCGCTTCCGGCCTGCGGCGGAGGGTCTGTTTGATAGGGTTAAGGGTCGCCAGAATGACGGTCAGGAGCCCGATTCACACATGACAGCCGAACCCACGAAGGCCCAGCAGACGCCGGCATACGGTGCTGATGACATCCAGGTTCTCGAGGGCCTCGAAGCGGTTCGCAAGCGGCCGGGTATGTACATCGGCTCCACCGGTCCGCGAGGCCTGCACCATCTCGTCTCCGAGATCGTCGACAACTCGGTCGACGAGGCGCTCGCCGGCCATGCCGCGAACATCGACGTGACCATCTTGCCCGACGGGGGGGTGCGCGTCATCGACGACGGCCGCGGCATTCCGGTCGACATCCACAAGACCGAGGGCCGTTCCACGGTCGAGGTCGTGCTCACGGTGCTCCACGCCGGTGGCAAGTTCGGCGGCGGCGGATACGCGGTCTCCGGCGGATTGCACGGCGTCGGGTCATCCGTCGTCAATGCGCTCTCGACCAGGCTCGAGGTCGAAGTGCGCCGCCAGGGTCATGTGTGGCGGCAGTCGTTCACGGTGGGCGTGCCCGACGCGCCCCTCTCGAAAGACGAGGCGAGCGACGTGACCGGCACGACCATCACGTTCTGGCCGAGTCCCGACATCTTCGAGACGGTGGAGTTCGATTACGAGACGCTGCGCAGCCGCTTCCAGCAGATGGCCTTCCTCAACAAGGGGCTGCGCATCACGCTCACCGATGAGCGCAGCGGCCATGTCGAGATCGACCCCGAAGACACGGCAGCGAGCGAAGCCGACGACGCGGCTCCCGGCCAGCGCTCCGACACCTTCCTCTACGAGCGCGGACTCGTCGACTACGTCGAGTACCTCAACCGCTCGAAGAAGTCCGATGTCGTCAACGACGAGATCATCTCGTTCGAGACCGAAGACGGCGATCGCAAGATCGCGCTCGAGGTCGCCATGCAGTGGACGACGGCGTACACCGAGTCGGTGCACACCTACGCGAACACCATCAACACGCACGAGGGCGGCACGCACGAAGAGGGCTTCCGAGCGGCGCTCACGACCCTCGTGAACCGGTACGCCCGCGAGAAGGGCATCCTCAAGGAGAAGGACGACAACCTCTCGGGCGACGATGTGCGCGAAGGCCTCACCGCGGTGATCTCGGTCAAGCTCTCCGAACCGCAGTTCGAGGGCCAGACGAAGACCAAGCTCGGCAACACCGAGGCGAAGTCGTTCGTGCAGAAGGTCACAGGCGACCAGCTCGGCGACTGGTTCGAGCGCAACCCCACACAGGCCCGCGACATCATCCGCAAGGCGATCCAGGCGGCCACCGCCCGCATCGCGGCCCGCAAGGCACGCGAGGCGACCCGGCGCAAGGGCCTGCTCGAGTCCGGCGGCATGCCGGGCAAGCTCAAGGACTGCACGTCGAAGGACCCGTCCATCTCCGAGATCTTCATCGTCGAGGGCGACTCGGCCGGTGGCTCGGCCGTGCAGGGTCGCAACCCCGAGACCCAGGCCATCCTGCCGCTGCGCGGCAAGATCCTGAACGTCGAGAAGGCCCGCCTCGACCGTGCGCTCGCGAACGCCGAGGTGCAGGCGATGATCACGGCGTTCGGCGCCGGCATCGGCGAGGACTTCAACACCGACAAGGCCAGGTATCACAAGATCGTGCTCATGGCCGACGCCGACGTCGACGGCCAGCACATCACCACCCTGCTGCTCACGCTGCTGTTCCGCTACATGCGACCGCTCATCGAGCTCGGCTACGTCTATCTCGCGCAGCCGCCGCTCTACCGGCTCAAGTGGACCAACGCCGACCACGAATACGTGTACTCCGACCGCGAGCGCGATGCGCTGCTCGACGCGGGCGCCGCGGCCGGCAAGCGCATCCCGAAGGACAACGGCGTGCAGCGCTACAAGGGTCTCGGCGAGATGAACCACCAGGAGCTGTGGGAGACCACGATGAACCCCGAGACCCGCACGCTGCTGCAGGTCACCATGGACGACGCGGCCGCCGCCGACGAGATCTTCTCGACCCTGATGGGCGAAGACGTCGAGAGCCGCCGCAACTTCATCCAGAAGAACGCGAAGGACGTGCGTTTCCTTGACATCTGATGTGATCAACCCCGGCGCAGCAGACGACGAGGGCCACGGCATCCACGGCAAGATCGACCAGGTCGACCTGCAGCTCGAGATGCAGCGGTCGTACCTCGACTACGCCATGAGCGTGATCGTCGGCCGAGCACTGCCCGACGTGCGCGACGGGCTCAAGCCCGTGCACCGCCGCGTGATCTACGCGATGTACGACGGCGGGTACCGCCCCGACAAGGCGTTCTCGAAGTGCGCCCGCGTCGTCGGCGACGTCATGGGGCAGTTCCACCCGCACGGCGACACGGCGATCTACGACGCGCTCGTGCGCCTGGTGCAGCCGTGGAGCATGCGCTACCCGCTCGCGCTCGGCCAGGGCAACTTCGGTTCGCCCGGCAACGACGGTGCTGCGGCGCCGCGGTACACCGAGACGAAGATGGCGCCCCTCGCCCTCGAGATGGTGCGCGACATCGACGAAGAGACCGTCGACTTCCAAGACAACTACGACGGTCGCACGCAGGAGCCGTCGATCCTGCCGTCGCGGTTCCCGAACCTGCTCGTCAACGGCTCGGTCGGCATCGCCGTCGGCATGGCGACGAATATCCCGCCGCACAACCTGCGTGAGGTCGCCTCCGGTGCCCAGTGGTACCTCGAGCACCCCGAGGCCACACGCGAAGAGCTGCAAGAGGCGCTCATGCAGCGCATCAAGGGACCCGATTTCCCGACCGGGGCGCAGATCCTCGGTGTCAAGGGCATCAACGACGCCTACCGCACGGGGCGCGGCTCGATCACGATGCGCGCCGTCGTCTCGGTCGAAGAGCTCCAGGGGCGCACCTGCCTCGTTGTCACCGAACTGCCCTACCAGGTGAACCCCGACAACCTGGCCATCAAGATCGCCGACCTCGTGAAAGACGGCCGCATCAGCGGCATCGCCGACATCCGCGACGAGACCTCGGGCCGCACGGGTCAGCGCCTCGTCATCGTGCTGAAGCGCGACGCGGTGGCCAAGGTCGTGCTCAACAACCTCTACAAGCACACCCAGCTCCAGGAGAACTTCGGCGCGAACATGCTCGCGATCGTCGACGGCGTGCCCCGCACCCTGTCGATCGACGGGTTCATCGCGCACTGGGTCGACCACCAGGTCGACGTCATCGTGCGGCGCACGCAGTACCGCCTGCGCAAGGCGGAAGAGCGCATGCACATCCTGCGCGGCTACCTCAAGGCGCTCGACGCGCTCGACGAGGTCATCGCGCTCATCCGCGCCTCGGCCACGGTCGACGACGCACGCGACGGGCTGAAGCGACTCCTCGACATCGACGACCTGCAGGCCGATGCGATCCTCGCCATGCAGCTGCGCCGCCTCGCCGCGCTCGAGCGCCAGAAGATCATCGACGAGGCCGACGCCCTCGAGTCCGAGATCACCGACTTCCGCGACATCCTCGCCCGCCCCGAGCGCCAGCGCACGATCATCTCCGACGAGCTCGCCGAGATCGTGGCGAAGTACGGCGACGAGCGCCGCACGCACATCCTCCCGGGGTTCGACGGCGACATGTCGGTCGAAGACCTCATCCCCGAGGAAGAGATGGTGGTCACCGTCACGCGCGGCGGGTACGTCAAGCGCACTCGCAGCGACAACTACCGGTCGCAGCACCGTGGCGGCAAGGGCGTCAAGGGCGCGCAGCTGCGCGCCGACGACGTCGTCGACCACTTCTTCGTCACCACGACGCATCACTGGCTGCTGTTCTTCACGAACATGGGCCGCGTCTACCGTGCGAAGGCCTATGAGATCCAAGAGGCCGGGCGCGACGCCAAGGGCCAGCACGTCGCGAACCTGCTCGAGATGCAGCCCGATGAGGAGATCGCCGAGATCCTCGACATCCGCGACTACGAGGTCGCCACGTATCTCGTGCTCGCGACCCGCGAGGGACTGGTCAAGAAGACCGCCCTCGACGAGTACGACACCAATCGCTCGCGAGGCGTCATCGCCATCAAGCTGCGCGACGGCGACGAACTCGCCTCCGCCATGCTCGTCGATGAGCACGACGAGATCCTCCTCGTCTCCCGCAAGGGCATGTCGCTGCGCTTCGAGGCGACCGACGAGGCGCTGCGCCCCATGGGTCGGTCGACGTCGGGCGTGAAGGGCATGAGCTTCCGCGGCGGCGACAGCCTCCTCGAGGCATCCGTCGTGCCCGGATCGAACGGCGACGGCGACATGGAAGCCGCGGAGTCGGCGCCCGAAGACAACGGGCAGAAGCTCAGCGTCAGCGACACCTACGTCTTCGTGGTGACCGAGGGCGGCTACGCCAAGCGCACCCGCGTCGAGGACTACCGCAAGCAGCAGCGCGGCGGCCTGGGCATCAAGGTGGCGAAGCTCAGCGAAGATCGCGGCGATCTCGTCGGCGCGCTCATCGCCTCCCGAGACGACGAGGTGCTTGTGGTTCTTGCCAGCGGCAAGGTGGTACGCTCTGACGTCGCCGAGGTTCCCGCCAAGGGCAGGGACACGATGGGCGTCGTGTTCGCGAAGTTCGCGGACGACGATCGCATCATCGCCATCGCGAAGAATTCCGAACGGAATCTCGTGGAGGAGGAGGCCGCAGAATCCGAAGCGGCCGAGCCCGCGAGAGAAGGAGTAACCGACAATGAGTAGCGTCGCCGAGAAGCTGGCCCGAAAGTCGAGCAAGCGCGCGCCCGCGAAGCAGGTGCGCCTGCGGCTCGTGTACATCGACTTCTGGTCGGCCGTGAAGCTGTCATTCCTGGTCGCGGTGTGCCTCGCCGTCGTGAGCATCGTCGCGACCTTCCTGATCTGGACAGTGCTGAACTCCACCGACATCTTCAACAAGCTCAACGAGCTCGTGCAAGACGTCGCCGGCACGGGCGGCGACCTCTCGTCGGTGCTCTCGCTCGGCAACGTCATGGGCTTCGCGGTCGTCGCCGCGCTGCTCAACCTCGTCGTGACGACCGCGCTCGGCGCCATCCTGGCGGTGCTCTACAACCTGAGCGTCAAGATCACGGGCGGAATCCTCGTCGGCTTCACCAACAACTGACGCCGACATCGGCCCGATTTCAAGATTCCCGCGGTGTCGGGTAGTCTTTCCTCTGGCCGAAATTCGGGGATATAGCTCAGGCGGTTAGAGCGCTTCGCTGATAACGAAGAGGTCCGAGGTTCAAGTCCTCGTATCCCCACCGAACAATTCCATACTCCGGTCGCCCTTTCGGGCCGGCCACTCGGGGCCTTAGCTCAGTTGGTAGAGCGCCTGCTTTGCAAGCAGGATGTCAGGAGTTCGAATCTCCTAGGCTCCACAGTTTCCACCCCGTGGTTTCCACTCCACCGCGTTTCCCTCCACTAGTGTTGGCGTCAGCAGCGCGGGCGTCGCCCGCGTGACCTGGCGGAAGGAGCGGCGATGCTCACCGAGTACGGTTTCTGGGACATCTTCAGTGGGCTCTTCGGCGTCTTCGTGTTCGTCGCCTATCTCGTGGTGCTGTTCACGATCATCGCCGACCTCTTCCGCGATACCGAACTCAACGGCTGGGCGAAGGCCGTGTGGCTGATCTTCCTCGTGTTCGTGCCGTTCCTCACGGCACTCGTCTACGTGATCGCCCGCGGCAAGCAGTTGGCGGCCCGCCAGCGTGAGCGGCGCGCCATCGCCAACGAGTACGTCGACGATCGCGGCGGCGTGTCGACGTACAACCCGAACGACGAGATCGCGAAGGCCCAGGGCTTGCTGCGCGACGGCACGATCAGCCAGGCCGAGTACGACCGGATCCAGGCCGACACGTACAGCCAGTGAGGTGGGCACGCCCGCTACAGTGACGTGATGGACATCCGCATCGCTGCGTATGGCGTGATCATCCGCGACGAACAGATCCTGCTCTCGCACTGGAACGAGCACGGCCGTTCTGGGTGGACGCTGCCGGGCGGTGGCGTCGAGGGCTCCGAGCATCCGGTTGAGGCGGCTCGGCGCGAGATTCGCGAAGAGACCGGGTACGAGGCATCCGTCGATCGCCTGCTCGGCATCGACACGATGGTGATCCCCGCGTCCAAGCGGCACACGGCCACGTCGCCGCTCTACGCGATGCGGGTCATCTACCGCGCGAGCGTGGTCGGCGGCGCGCTGCACAGCGAGGTCGACGGATCGAGCGACGAGGCGCGCTGGTTTCCGCTGGGCGAGGTCTCACGGCTCAAGCGCGTCAGCCTGCTCGACATCGCGCTCCGCCTGAATGCGGCAGAGCCGGCCGACGGCCGACCGCCGGCACCGTAGCGAACGCGCGGCCCCGACGTGGGCGTTCCGACCGGATGAGGTCGAACCGCTCGCGACGAGGCCGCGCGCTGCCGAACTCCCGGGGGCGACGCCGTCGCGTGGGCGACGGCGCCGTCCATCGGGAACTCGGTGTTGGTGGTGTCCATGTCGGTCACCGCAGCGTCGGCGCGATCAGCGCGTTCTGCTGGAAGTTGGCGTCGAGCACGCGGTGCGCGAGCTGCGTACGCTGTCGACGCAGCAGCACGGCTTCGGTGCTGACCCGCTCGCTCCGGTGACGGCTGTACGCGATGAGCGCGAGGCCGACGCGCAGGGCGATCCGTTCGTTCAGGCCGCGCGATTGCGCGCGGGCGGTGATGGTCTGTCCGGAGTTGGAGCGACCGAGGGTGAGAGAACTGGCGTTCACTTCGATTCCTTCGTTTCATGGTGGGATGCACCGGATGGTGCGGGGTGCGCCAGGTCGGCGGATGCCGGCGAGGCGTCGTCAAGAGATGCACGGTGTGCAGGGAAGGTGCGCTGCGTGGCAGCGGGCACCGGGAGTCACGGCTGGGCCGTGGGCCGAGGGTGTGGGGCGGGACATCCGCTCGCTGTTCGCGAATCGCTGACGAGGAACGTCGTCGGATGTCGCGGGGCGGAGCCGCGGATCACACCACGAGGGCGGCGGGCGACGAGGGCAGACCTCTGCCCTGGCCGCCGAGGCGGCGAACTAGCAGGCCGGCTGGGGGAGGAGGATCTCCGAGCGGGCCGCAGTGAATGCTGGCGTAAAGATGTGGTTCATCATCGGGATCAACTCCTCTCAGGGCTCTGGCGCGTTCGCACCGGTAACAGACACTAGCGGGGATTTCACGTCGAACGCAAGGGGAACTCTCAGATCCGTTCGAGATTCAGTGCCAGCCCTGAGTCGTGGGCGGGCGCAGCGGCGCGAATGGGCGCGGGCATGGCGGTGCGGATCGGCCCGGGCACTCGCGCACAACGACGAGTGGACCCGCCGGCACAGGCCGACGGGTCCACTCGGAAGTCGCGGCGTCAGGCGCCGGAGGTCGTGCCCACATCGGGCTCGTCGTCGGCGACCCACAGTTCGTCGTCGGCGCGGAACGTCTGCCAGACCGCGTAGGCGACGCCGACCGCGGCGACGATGCCCGCGCCGATGGCGAGGTAGGTGCCGATGCCGCGACCCTTCTTCTTGTCGACGACGGCGATCGCACGGGGTGAGATGCGCTCGACGGCGCGACGCGCGCGTGCGTCGTTGGCGATGTCGCCGATGGCGAGCACCGAGCCGAGGGCGTTGCCGAGGCTGCGCTCGACGGTGTCGCCCGCGACGCGGGCGTAGCCCCTCGCCTGGTCGACGCCGGGGCGCACATAGCTCTCGTAGCCGGTGCGCACACGCGGTACGACCTCTTCGCGCGTCAGGTGACCGAGTTGGCGACTGGCCTCGCGAGCGACGGCATTTGCGTGCTCGAGCACGTTCTGCTGGTTCCCCCAGAGTTCCTCGGCGCTGCTGCGCAGCCGCTTGAGTTCCTTCCGGCGCTTGCGTGACAGGCTCATCTCGACCTCCATCGTTGTGCAGCGAACTCCTCCATCTTGCCACCGAACTGGCTGGAAGCGGGGTGGGAGTCGCAATCCTTCATTCCGATCCGCGAATCCACGTGGGGGCCACCGTGACAGAATGTGAACATGCCGATTCCCACCGCAGTCGCGACGCTGAACACCAACCACGGCCCCATCAAGGTCGACCTCTACGGCGACCACGCCCCGAAGACCGTCAAGAACTTCGTCGGCCTCGCCACCGGTGAGATCGAGTGGACCCACCCCGCCACCGGCGAGAAGTCCACCAAGCCCCTCTACGACGGGGTCGTCTTCCACCGCATCATCCCCGGCTTCATGATCCAGGGCGGCGACCCGCTCGGTCAGGGCGTCGGCGGCCCCGGCTACCAGTTCGACGACGAGATCAACTCCGAGCTCGACTTCACCGAGCCCTACGTCCTCGCCATGGCCAACGCCGGCATCCAGATGGGCCGGGGTACCAACGGCTCGCAGTTCTTCATCACCGTCGGCCCGACCACCTGGCTGCAGGGCAAGCACAGCATCTTCGGCAAGGTCACCGACGCCGACAGCCAGGCCGTCGTCGACAAGCTCGCCTCGGTCGCCACCGACGGTCGCGATCGTCCGCTCGAAGACGTCGTGATCGAGAGCATCACCGTCGAACAGGTCTGATCACGAGGTGAGCGACGCGGCGCCCGATCGCACCGGCACCTGCTACCGGCACCCCGACCGGCCGAGCTACGTGCTCTGCCAGCGCTGCGGTCGAACCATCTGCGGTGAATGTCAGACACCGGCCCCGGTCGGCGTGATCTGCCCCGAGTGCATGCGCGAGCAGCGTGCCTCGGCTCCTCGAACGAAGCCGGCGGTGCTCACGCGCGCGCGTGCTGCCGCCGGGCGCGGCGCCCCGGTGGTGACGTATACCCTCATCGGCATCACGCTCGCGGTGTTCCTGCTGCAGCTCGTGCCGGGGCTCGCGCTCACCGATCGGCTGCTGTACGCGGGCGTGTACTCGATTCCGGGCAACCTCGAGCCGTGGCGCATGCTCACGTCGGTGTTCGTGCACTCCACCGGCCTGATCTTCCACGTGCTGCTCAACATGTACACCCTGTGGATCTTCGGGCAGCTGCTCGAAGGGCTCCTCGGCCGATGGCGCTTCCTCGCCCTCTACCTGATCTCGGGGCTCGGAGGTTCGATCGGCGTGCTCTGGCTCTCCGATCCGCGGGTCGGCGTGGTCGGGGCATCCGGTGCCATCTTCGGGCTCATGGGTGCGTTCCTCGTGATCCAGCGCCGACTCGGCGGGCAGACGACGCAGCTGTTCGTGCTGCTCGGCATCAACCTCGTCATCGGGTTCATCCCGGGGTTCAACGTCGCGTGGCAGGCCCACCTCGGCGGCCTCGTCGTCGGGGCGCTCCTGGGGTTCATCTTCGTCGAGACCCGCCAGCGCTCACGGCAGGCGCTGCAGGTGTGGCTGCTCGCCGCCGTGGTCGTGGTGTTGCTGCTGCTCGGCCTGCGCTTCTTCGTGTTCCCGGTGTTCTGACCAATCCTCACTTATCCACAGTTCCCGAGTTATCCACAGGGGTTTCCACAGTTGGGGAGAGTTACACGGCTGTAATTGTGGCCATTTCGGGGGACGCGGGCGCCTTCGGCTTCTCCACAGTTGTGGATAACTCCGGGTGAGATGCCCGCGTAGGCATGCAGACGGGCGGATGCCGCAGCACCCGCCCGTCGCGCGAATCGCCGGCCGACGAAGTCAGCGCCAGCGTGTGGTCATGAGGAAGCCGATGAAGGCGATGCCGAAGCCGATCAGGATGTTCCACGAGCCGAGGTCGGGAATCGGGAAGCGCCCCTGGCTCACGTAGAAGACGATGATCCAGGCGAGCCCGATCAGCATGAAGCCGAACATGACGGGCTTGAACCAGACCGGGTTCGGAGCCTCTTCGCCACTCGTCGCTTCAGCGCGCTCGGGCTTCGATGATTTTGCACGTGCCATGGGGGCGATTCTATCTGAGGGAACCGCGCGGACGCAGCGCGGGCTTCGCCGCCCGAGGCGGAGCTTCGAAGTGGGTCGGGGGCTTCCGGCGCGTCGGGAATGGGATCGCTTCGGGCATCGCTTGGATGGCCTTGTGTCGGGAACGCGGATGACGGCGGGGGAGCCGGGGCGGCGACCCCACGAGCGACCCCCTCGCCCGCCCGTGCACTGGTTCGTCGGGTACATCGGGAGCCTGATGGTCCAACTCCTGCTCCTGCTGCTCGGGCTGGGCTTCCTCACGGCGTCCGATGAGGCGTCGTCGGTGGTCCTGCTGCTCGGGTGGTGCGTGCTCGGGACGGTGTACGGTTCGGTCGTCGCGATCGCTCTCGGCCTCCGACGGCACTGGAAGCCGGCTCGGCGTCCGACGCGCTTCGAGCTCAATCCCGTCACCCATCTCTTCTCGCTCGTGGCCGCGATCCTCGCCAGCCTGGTCGGCGTCGGCGCCGCGCTGCAGCACGTCTTCCTCGACCCCAGCGACGAGTTCGGGCCGCTGATCGACATCATCGGGGTGTGGGCGATGATCCTCGCCTGGGGATTGCTGCACTGGGGGTACGCGCAGTCGTACCATCCGTTGTACTACCGTGAGGACCAGCCTGCGATGCGGTTCCCGGAGACACCGGTGCCAGGGATCACCGACTTCGTCTACTTCGCGTTCACTATCGGCACGACCTTCGCCACCTCTGACGTCGAGGTGAACAGTTCCCGGATCCGATGGCGGGTCGTCGGGCACTCCATCCTGAGCTTCTTCTTCAACGGACTGATCATCGTCCTCGCGCTGGGAATCATCACCGGCGCCGGGACCCGGTGACCGCCGGGCGTCGTCACAACGTCGCAGAATAGAATCGCTCCCATGTCCGTGTCGCAGCCTGCCGAGCGTGGGCCCGTGGACGAATCCCCACGACGCCCGAGACGACGGCGCGGCGTCAGCGCCGTCGGCGTCCTCGGCGAGTTGCTGCTCACGGCCGGCGCGGTCATCCTGCTGTTCCTCGCGTGGCAGCTGTGGTGGAACGACGCGATCATGGCCGGGGAGCAGTCGAGCGCGGCGGCGCAGCTCAGCTCGCAGTGGGACGAGCAGCGCCGCGCGGCCGGTGCCGGCGGCGCGGTCGCAGCACAGCAGTACGGTGAGCCGATCGTCGACACCACGAAGCACGCGAACGCCGAGGCCTTCGCCGTGATGTACGTGCCGCGGTTCGGCGAAGACTCGCAGCGAACGATCGCCGAGGGCACCGGCCTCGACGTGCTCAACAGCATCGAACTCGGGGTCGGGCACTACCCCGGAACACAGGCTCCCGGCGAGATCGGGAACTTCGCGATCGCCTCGCACCGCAGCGCCTACGGCGGAGGCATGCACGAGATCGACCAGCTGCAGCTCGGCGACGCGATCTACGTGCAGACGAAGGACGGTTGGTACACCTACCGCTTCCGCGACCTCGAGTACGTGACACCCGAGACGGTCGAGGTGCTCGCCCCCGTGCCGCACCACCCCGAGTCGACGCCCACCGACCGCATCATCACGCTCACGAGCTGCAACCCGCTCTACTCGACCGACGAGCGCGTCATCGCCTACGGAGTGCTCGAGTCGTGGCAACCCGCCGAGGCCGGCGCGCCGGCCGAGATCGCCGACGTCGTCGCGAGTTGGGGGGCATGACCGTGTACGGTGCCCTCTGGCGCATCCTTCCCGGGCCGACCTGGCTCCGGGTCATCCTGCTGCTCGTGCTCGCGGCGGCCGTCGTCTTCGCGCTCTTCACGTGGGCGTTCCCGTGGGCCGACGCGATCCTCAACCCCGTCAACGTCACCGTGGAGGGACCATGACCAGAATCCTCGTCATCGACAACTACGACAGCTTCGTCTACACGCTGAACGGCTACCTGCAGGAGCTCGGCGCCGAGACCGAGGTCGTGCGCAACGACGATATCGACGTCGCGGACGTGCCCGCGAAGATCGCCGAATACGACGGCGTGCTCATCTCGCCGGGTCCCGGCAAGCCGGCCGACGCGGGGGTCTCGATCCCCGTGGTCGAGGCCGCGCTCGCGACCGGGCAGCCGATCCTCGGCGTGTGCCTCGGGCACCAGGCGATCGCCGAGGCGTTCGGCGCCGTCGTCACGAACGCCGAGGAGCTCATGCACGGCAAGACCTCGCGCATCGAGCACGACTCCAGCCCGTTCTACGAGGGCGTGCCGCACCCGTTCACGGCGACGCGCTACCACTCGCTCGCCATCGTCGACGGCACCATGCCGGCCGAGCTCGTCGTGACGAGCCGCACTCAGGGCGGCGTCATCATGGGATTGCGGCACGTGACCGCGCCGATCTACGGCGTGCAGTTCCACCCCGAGTCGGTGCTCACCGAGGGCGGCTACCGCATGCTCGGCAACTGGCTCGCCGTGGCCGGGCTGCCCGAGGCGCGTGAGCGCGCGGTGGACCTGAACCCGCTGGTGCGCCCGACGGCGTAGGCGCTTCCGCGGGCGCTTCGGTGCGCCGAGAGTGCGGTCGATGCCCGTGGCGGGGGCGTTGAGTGCACTCTCGGCGCGCTCCCGACAAGGCGGCGCTCCCGACGAGGCGCGCGCCCAGGAGGCGCGCGCCCAGGAGGCGCGCGACGAGGCGCCGCCGCTCAGCCGGCGCAGTAGGTGAGCTGCACGTCGGAATGCTGCGGAACGTCGCCGGGGGCCAGCGACTGGTGCGTGATCGGCGATCCGGGCGCGGTCGGGCACGCCGCGTCGGGAACCGGAACCGGGTTCAGCTGCAGGTTGTCGGCCATCAGGTAGTCGGATGCCGCAGCGAGCGTCTGCCCGGTGAGGTCGGGGAGCAGCACCATCCCGTTGGAGAGCACGAACTGCACCGTCGAGCCCATCTCGACCGACGCGCCGGCCTCGGGCGAGGTCGACAGCACCGTGTCTGCGGCGACGGTGGGCGAGTACTCGCGCGTCTCTTGTCCGGCGACCAGGCCCGCGGCCTCGAGCGCCGCCTTCGCGTCGGCGAGGGTCATGTTCGTCATCTCGGGCACGGCGACCGCCTCACGGCCGGTCGAGACGTGCACCGTGATGACCGCACCGGCATCGACGATCTCGTCGGCGGCGGGGACGGTGCCGATGACCTCGCCCGCGGGCACGGTATCGTTCGTCTCGTCGACTCTCGTCGCGGGCAGCCCCACGGCGGCGAGCTGTTCGACGGCCGCCTCGTAGGTCATGCCGGTCAGCACGGGTACCTTGCGGGCGTTCGAGGGAAGGTCGTCTGCCGGTTGCAGGTTGAACGCCCAGTACATGACGGCGATGACGATGACGACGACGCCGATGATGCCCGACCAGATCCAGATCGCCGGGGGGCGCCGCTGCGTGCGCGCCATCGTCTCGTCTTCGGTGAGCTGTCGCAGTGCCAGCTCGGAGCTCGAGAGCGACGCGGTGGGCGCCCCGAACAGCAATTGCGACTCGCTCGGCTTCTGGTGCACGGGCACGCGGCCGGCGGCCGCGGTGTCGACGTCGGTGCGGAACTCGACGGCGGTCTGGTAGCGCTCGTCGCGGTTCTTGGCGAGTGCATGCAACACCACCGAGTCGAGCGCCGGTGACACCTTCGGGTTGATCACGCTGGGCTTGACGGGTCGCTCGCTGACGTGCTGGTACGCGACGGCGACGGGTGTGTCGCCTCGGAACGGCGGGCGGCCGGTGAGCATCTCGAACAGGACGACACCGGTCGAGTACAGGTCGGTACGCGCGTCGACCGTCTCGCCCTTGGCCTGCTCGGGCGAGAAGTACGACGCGGTGCCGAGGATCGCGGTGGTCTGCGCGACCGTGGTCGCCGAGTCGGAGACGGCGCGTGCGATGCCGAAGTCCATGACCTTCACCTGGCCGGTGGTGGTGATCATGATGTTGCCCGGCTTGATGTCGCGGTGCACGACGCCGGCGCGGTGCGAGTACTCGAGCGCGGTGAGCACGCCGTCGATGACGCGCACCGCCGCCGCGGGCTCGAGCGGGCCGTCGTGGATGATGTCCTTGAGCAGGCGGCCCTCGACGAACTCCATGATGATGAACGGCAGCTGCACCTCGTGCCCCGAGGCGTCGACGACCGTCTCTTCGCCGGCATCGAAGACGCGCACGATGGTGGGGTGCGCCATGCGCGCCGCCGACTGTGCCTCTTGGCGGAACCGCATGCGGAACGCCGGGTCGGTCGCGAGCTGCGGCTTCAGCAGCTTGATGGCGACCTGGCGGCCCAGGCGGGTGTCGGTGCCGACATGCACGTCGGCCATTCCGCCGCGCCCGATGAGCGAGCCCACGCGATATCGCCCGGCGAGGACTCGTCCTTCATCACTCACGGTGCGCGGCTCCTTTCATGGCTCCTCGTGGTCGTCGTGTCGGTGTCGGGCCGCCATATGACGGCCCGCGATGCGTTCGGTCTACTCGCTGCTGGTGTCGGGCCCGGCGATCACGTTCACCGCGGTGGCGGGCGACGATGGGGAGCTGAGCTGGCCGCAGAAGTACTGGTAGGTCACGTTGACCGTGCCCTCACCGGTCGTGCTGATCGTGACGTCCCTCGCTTCGGCTCCGAGCGGCGGAGCGGCGTCGGCCGGACCGTCGATGGCGACCTGGTAGCCCGAGAGCGTCTGGCCGGCCGGGCAGGTCGCTGCGGGCCACGAGACCCGGAACGATTCGCCGTTGCGAACCTCGGTCGGGTCGACGGTCGGGGCCGCCGAGGGAGCCGCGGGCGTCTCGGGAGCGGCGTAGTAGGTAATGGTGACCTCGCTGCCGATGGTCACGGGGCCGGTGGGGTTCACCGCGTAGACGATGCCCGCCTGGTCGGGCGACGTGGCTGCGTTGCCCTCGACGGCGTTCGCGACCATGCCGAGATCGCGAAGCTTCTGGCTCGCCTCGTCGGCCGAGAGTCCGACGAAGTCGCCGGGGTTGATCTGCGCGGTCGTGGGTGCCTCCTCGGTCGGGGTGGGTGTCGGAGTCGGAGTGGGCGTGTCGGTCGCCGTCGGCGGAGGCGTCGACGGCGCCGTCGTGCGGGGCGTGTCGTTGCCCGCGTTCAACGCGAACGCGATGATCGTGCCGATGAGCACGATTGCGAGCAGGGCGATGAGCACGATCAGCGGCCAGGTCCAGGGGCTGCGCTTCTTCTTCTCGCCCTCGCCCTCTTCGAGGGGCTCGCCATCGGGCGGAACAGCGGAGGGAAGCACGGTCGTGGCCGCGGTTGCGGCCCCCTGCTGCGGCATGAGCATCGTCGCAGCGGTGACGCCGGCGGCACCGAGCACGGCGGGCACGGCCGCCGCGGCGGCCTGCACGTCGCCGCGGCGAAGCGCCGTGGCGGCACGGGCGAGGTGCGCCGCCGACTGCGGGCGGTCGGCGGGGTTCTTCGCGATGCACGAGTAGACGAGGTTGCGCACCGGCTCGGAGACCGTGACCGGAAGGTCGGGCGGCGTCTCGTTGATCTGCGCCATGGCGATCGCGACCTGCGACTCGCCCGTGAACGGCCGACGGCCCGCGAGGGCCTCGTACGCCACGATGCCGAGCGAGTAGATGTCGGTGGTGGGCGACGCGGGGTGACCCGATGCCTGCTCGGGCGACAGGTACTGCACAGTGCCCATGACCTGGCCGGTCGCGGTGAGCGGCACCTGGTCGGCGATGCGCGCGATGCCGAAGTCGGTGATCTTCACCCGGCCGTCGGGGGTGATGAGCAGGTTGCCGGGCTTGATGTCGCGGTGCACCAGCCCCGCCGCGTGGGCGGCCTGCAGGGCCGACGCCGTCTGGGCGACGATGTCGAGCACCTTGTCGGTGGAGAGCACGTGCTCGCGCTCGAGGATCGTGGAGAGCGCCTCACCGGGGACGAGCTCCATGACGAGGTAGGCGCTGCCCTCTTCCTCGCCGTAGTCGAAGACGTTCGCGATGCCCTCGTGGTTGACGAGCGCCGCGTGGCGCGCCTCGGCGCGGAACCGCTCGAGGAACCCAGGGTCGCCCAGGTACTCGTCTTTCAGGATCTTGATGGCGACCTGTCGACCGATCACGAGGTCGGTGGCTTGCCACACCTCGCCCATGCCGCCGATCGCGATCCGCGACTGGAGTTCGTAGCGCCCCCCGAAGGTGAGCCCTGCGCTCGGTCTCATTTGTTCAGCACCGCCTCTAGTACCTGCTTTGCGATGGGTGCGGCGATGAGATTGCCGTACCCCTCCTGACCCAGTCCTCCGCCGTCCTCCACGAGCACAGTGATTGCATACTGAGGATTGTCTGCGGGGGCAAAACCTGTGAACCAGAGAGTGTACGGGTCACTCTCGCCGTTCTCCGCTGTTCCTGTCTTACCGGCCACACTGACGCCGTCTATTCTTGCATTACTCGCAGCCCCGTTTTCGACGCCGTTGACCATCATCTGCACCATGGTGTTCGCCGTCTGCTCGCTGATCGCGCGGCCGTACTCACTGGGCTCGAACGACTCCAGCGGGCTGAAGTCGGGCGCGGTGATCTGGTCGACGAGGTCGGGGTTCATCACGATGCCGCCGTTCGCGATCGCGGCCGACACGAGCGCCATCTGCAGCGGGGTCGCCCGGACGTCGCCCTGGCCGAAGGCGCTGAGCGCGGTCTGCGGGTCGTCGAGACCGCTCGGATAGGTGCTGACCTCGGTCGCGGTGGGGATGAGGAACTCGCTGTTGAAGCCGAACTTCTCGGCCTGCTCGCGGATGGCGTTGTCGCCGAGTTCCATGCCGAGCTCGGCGAACGGGATGTTGCACGAGAGCCGCAGGGCGTCGGCCAGGGTAACCGTGGAGCCGCCGCCGCAGGTTCCGCCGCCCGAGTTCCGCACCACGGCGTCGGTGCCGGGCAGGGTGAGCTCGGGGGGGTTGGGGAACGTCGACTCTGGGGTGTACCGCCCCGATTCGAGCGCGGCGGCGGTGACGACCAGCTTGAAGACCGACCCAGGGGGGTTCATGTCACCGCCCGTGGCGCGGTTGAAGAGCGGATCCATGGGATCGGCGAGCAGGCCGTCATAGGTGGCCTGCACCTGCGCGCTGTCGTGCACCGCGAGCGTGTTCGGGTCGAAGGTGGGCTTGGTCACCATCGCGAGGATGCGCCCCGTCGACGGCTCGGTGACGATGACGGCTCCGGTGTAGTCGCCGAGGGCGTCCCACGCGGCCTGCTGCGCCACCGGGTCGATGGCGACCTCGACGGATGCACCCATCGGGTCCTGACCCGAGATGAGGCGGTTGAGCGAGTCGAAGAACTGGCTCGACGACTGGCCGCTCAGGTAGTCGTTGAGCGATCGCTCGAGCCCCGTGGCCTCGCCGTTCACCGGGATATAGCCCGTGATCGGCACATACAGCGGGCCACTGGCGTAGACGCGCTGGAACTTGTAGTCGTCGTCGCTCGGCTGCGAGAACGCGATCGGCGTGCCGTCGACGAGGATCGGGCCGCGCTCGACCGAGTAGCTCTCGTAGAGCGTGCGGGCGTTGCGCGGGTCGGCCGCGAGGGCGCTGGCCTGCACGTACTGGATGATCGTCGACGACACCAGCAGCGTGACGAACATGAGCAGCGCGATGATCGAGACGCGCTTGAGTTCCCGGTTCATCCGTCGATCACCAGCCTCGGATGGTTGCGGACCGTGTCGGAGAGCCGCAGCAGCAGCGCGACGATGATCCAGTTCGCGACGAGCGACGAACCACCGGCCGCGAGGAACGGCGTCGTCAGGCCGGTGAGCGGGATGACCCGGGTCACGCCGCCGACGACGATGAAGACCTGCAGCGCCACGACGAAGGCGAGGCCCACGCCGAGCAGCTTGCCGAAGTCGTCCTGACCGGCGAAGCCGATGCGGAATCCGCGTGCGACGAACAGCAGGTAGAGGGCGAGGATCGCGAACACGCCGGCGAGGCCGAGCTCCTCACCGAGGCTCGCGATGATGTAGTCGCTCTGCGGCACCGGCGTGAGGTCGGGTCGCCCCTGGCCCCAGCCCGTGCCGATGAGCCCGCCGTTGGCGAGGCCGAAGAGCCCCTGCACGAGTTGGTAGCTGCCGCCGAACTCCTGCTCGTAGCGCTCGGGGTTGAGCGGGTCGAGCCAGTTCGCGAACCGGTTGCCCACGTAGTCGAGCGTCTGGCTCGCGATGAGGGCGCCGCCGACGAACAGCGTGAGTCCGAGCACGACCCACGAGATGCGGCTCGTGGCGACGTAGAGCATCACGAGGAACAGGCCGAAGTACAGGAGCGCGGTGCCGAGGTCGCGCTGGAACACGATGACCGACATCGACAGCGCCCAGACGACGAGCAGCGGCCCGAGGTCGCGGGCTCGGGGGAACTTCATGCCGAGGAACTTGGTGCCCACCATCGACAGGGAGTCGCGGTTGCGCACGAGGTATCCGGCGAAGAACACGGCGAGGGCGATCTTCGCGATCTCGCCGGGCTGGAAGGTGGCGATGTCGCCGAACCCGATCCACACGCGCGCGCCGCTCACCTCGCGCCCCAGCCCGGGGACGAGCGGCAGCAGGAGCAGCACGATCGCGACGAGCCCGGCGAGGTAGGTGTACCGGAACAGCACGCGGTGGTTGCGGATGACGAGGATCGTCGCGATCGCGGCGATGATCGCGATCGCGCTCCACGCGATCTGGCGCACGGCGGCCGACTCCCAGCCGCCCTCGCCGTTGGCGATGTCGATGCGGTAGATCATGGCGATCCCGAGCCCGTTGAGCACGGTCGCGATCGGCAAGAGGAACGGGTCGGCGTCGCGGGCGACGAAGCGCATCGCGATGTGCAGTCCGAAGACGAGCGCCGAGAGACCGGCGCCGAGCAGCACCAATTGCGTGTCGATGCGCCGCATCGCACCCAGCTGCACCAGCACGATGGCGGCGGCGTTGATGAAGCAGGCCACGAGCAGCAGCCAGAATTCGAGATTGCGCAGCTTCTGGGGCATCCGGATTCTTCGGACGCCGGTCGGCGGAGTGCCGGTGGCGACCGGCGTGCCGGTCACGTCACTCAAGGGAATCCTCCAATCGCTGGACGATCAGCATCGCCTCGGAGAACGAGCCGGCGCTGATGGTCTGCTCGACGCGCTGTTGATCGTACGTGCGCAATTCGGAGACGTCGATGGTCGTCTCGGTGTGCAGGTCGTGCAGCGAGATCGGCCCGAGGTTCTGCTGGATGCCCTGGAACACGGCGACCCGGCCATTGGACTCGCCCACGTAGTAGCGGGTCTGCGTCCACTGGTAGCCGAGCACGAAGGCGGCGACGATCGCCCCCACGAGCAGCACGATCCAGAAGCCCCACACCCACCGTCGCCGTCGCCGGCGCCGGGCGTCCTCTTCGATGAGCTCGTCGAAGAAGTCGGCCGAGTCGGGTTCGAAGTGCGTCTCTTGGACCGGGTGCGGCCGGAACGGCGTGAGACGGATGCCGCGAGGCCGGACCGGTTCGGGTGCGGCGCCGAACGCGAGCGGGGCGGCGGCGGATCCGACGATCAGCGGTGGGGTCGCGGGCGCGGCCGGCTCGCCGATGTCGACGACGACGACGGTGACGTTGTCGGGCGCGCCGCCGTCGAGCGATGCCTTCACGAGGCGGTCGGCGATCTGCTTCGCCCCGGCGTCGGCCGACATGATCTCGTGGATCTGATCGAACGACGCGACGCCCGAGAGACCGTCGGAGCAGAGCAGCCACCGGTCGCCGTCTCGGGTGTCGAGCACCATCTGGTCGATCTCGGGTGAGGCCTCGACGTCGCCGAGCACGCGCATCAGCACCGAACGGCGCGGGTGCACCATGGCCTCGTCGGCGGTGATGCGACCGGCGTCGACGAGACGCTGCACGAAGGTGTGATCGGTCGAGATCTGGCTCAGCTCATCGGAACGCAGCAGGTAGATGCGGGAGTCGCCGATGTGCGAGATGACGACCTGGTCGCCGAGGTGCAGCAGCGAGCTCACCGTCGTGCCCATGCCGGTGAGCTCGGCGTGGTCGGCGACGGTCTCGGCGATCTGCCGGTTCGCGGCGATCAGTGCGCCTTCGAGCTCGGCCCCGGCATCGACGGAGTTGTCGTAGTCGAGGTCGGCCTCGGCGATGCGGCGGGTCGCGATGGCGCTCGCGACGTCACCGCCCGCGTGGCCGCCCATGCCGTCGGCGACGAGGAACAACCGGCGCCCGGCGTAGCCGGAGTCCTGGTTGTTCGAGCGGACCCGCCCGACGTGCGAGACCGCTGCGCTCGCCTTGACCGTCGCCATGGGCTACCGTCGCAGCTCGAACGTCGTCGCTCCGACCTTGACGGTGGCTCCGAGCGGGATCGGCACGGGCACGGTCACTCGGGAGCCGTTGAGGAAGGTGCCGTTCGTGGAGTCGAGGTCTTGGATCATCCATCGCCCGTTCCACAGCATGATGCGGGCGTGGTGGGTCGACGTGTAGTCGTCGCGGATGATGATGGCCGAGTCGCTCGACCGCCCGATCGTGATCTCGTCGCGACCGAGCGGGAACTCGGCGCCCGCCTTGGTGCCGCTCGTGATCACGAGGCGGGTCGCGTTCTCGCTCGACGCGAGTTCGCCATCGTGGCCGGATGTCGCGACCGGCGCCGCGACGGGAGCGCCGAGCGCTGCGGGGGCAGGGGTCACCGGCGAGCTGGGGAACGACGAGGCCGCGGGGGCCGGCGCCGAGCTCGCCGGCTCGGATTGCAGCTTGCGCACGCGCTGGCCGAACAGGTCGCTGCGCAGGGCGTACACGATGGCGAAGATGAACACCCACAGCAGCAGCAGGAAGCCCAGTTGCAGGACGAGAAGGGTGAGTTCACTCATTCGCCGGGCCCCCAGAACCCGCCCATGTCGTGGCGCTGGGTCGCGGGGTCGGCGCGTCGCGGGTCGCCCGGGGCGCCCGACGCCTGCGCGAGCACGCGGAAGACGATGCGCGACCGGCCGATGGTGATGACCGAGTCGGGTTCGAGGATGGCCTCTTTGACCGGGCCGCCGTTGAGTTGGGTGCCGTTGGTCGAACCGAGGTCGCGCACGCGCGCCCGGCTGCCGTCCCACTGCACCTCGGCGTGCCGGCGCGACGCCCCCGAGTCGTCGAGGGTGATGTCGGCCTCGCTGCCGCGGCCGATGACGGTGCGGCCCTTCAAGATCGGGTAGCGCTTGCCGTTGACGTCGAGCACCGGGGTCCAGGCGACCTGGCCCTTGACGTTGAGCGAGTCGACCTGCACCATGCCGACGCTCAGGCCGGAGTCGCGCTCGAGTCCGATGGTGATCCCGCCCGCGAACTGGAAGCGCTGGCTCGCGGCGTGCTTCTGGACGAGGTCGACGAGCTCGTCGATGAGGGCGGGGCCGAGGCCCGTCATGCGGTCGTAGTCGGCCGGAGCCAGGCGGACCGTGAAGTTGTTGGGCACGAGCACGCGGTCGCGCGAGACCACGGCCGCCTTCGTGTCGATCTCTCGCTTGAGGGCAGACGTGATCTCGACGGGTTGCAGCCCCGACCGGAAGGTCTTCGCGAACGCGCCGTTGACGGCACGCTCGAGACCCTTCTCGAAGTTGTCCAGTAGGCCCACAGGTCTCCCGCTCCGGTTTCTGACTGTGTGACATGGTAGCCCGAAGGCCTGTGCAGACGCCGATTTCAGTCGATCGGAATCACGGTCTCGTAATCGTCGGCGTCGAGCGAGAGCGTCGGGATCGACGCCGTCAGCAGGGTACCGTCGGCGCGGCGCGAGCCCGTGACATCCTGCATCGTCGGCGAGCCGTACAACCGCGGACCCTGGCCGTCGAGCGGCACCGTCACGGGTGAGTGGGGCGTCACGGTGACCTGGGCGCCCCGCACCCTGACCGTCGCCTCGTCGCCGACCTCGACGGTGAACGTGATCGACTCGGGCTCGAGGTCGGCGCGCAGCCGGGTGCCCCGCAGGGTGATGCGGAACGTGAGGCGCTCCCAGGCGTCGGGCAGGCGCGGGTCGAACGTGAAGACGCCGTTGTGATCGCGGAATCCGCCGAACCCCGACACGAGAGCCGACCACACGCCGCCGGTCGAGGCGACATGCACCCCGTCGGCCGCGTTGTGGTGCAGGTCGGCGAGGTCGACGAAGAGGGCTGCCCGGAAATACCGCACCGCGAGCTCGTGGTAGCCCACCTCGGCCGCGATGATCGACTGCACGACGGCCGAGAGGGTGGAGTCGCCGGTGGTCAGCGGGTCGTAGTACTCGAAGTTCGCTCGCTTCTCGGCGGCGGTGAACCGGTCGCCCTGCAGGTACAGGGCGAGCACGACGTCGGCCTGCTTGAGCACCTGGAACCGGTAGATGACGAGCGGATGGTAGTGCAGCAGCAGGGGGCGGCGGTCTTCGGGCGTGTGCTCGAGGTCCCACAGTTCCTTCTGCAGGAACGCGCTGTCCTGCGGGTGGATGCCGAGCTGCTCGTCGAACGGGATGTGCATATGCGCCGCCGCGCGACGCCAGCTGGCGACCTCGGCCGGCGTGACGCCGAGCCGCTGGACGAGCTGGTGGTACGCGATCGCGTCGTCGACCTGCAGGTTGTCGATGGCGAATGCCGCCGCGGCGAGGTTCGCCCGGGCCATGACGTTCGTGTACAGGTTGTCGTTGACGACGGTCGTGTACTCGTCGGGGCCGGTGACGCCGTGGATGTGGAAGACGTCGTCGGCGTTCGACCGCCAGAAACCCAGGTCCTCCCACATGCGCGCCGTCTCGACGAGGATGTCGATCGCGCCGCGCCCCAGGAAGTCGGTGTCGCCGGTCGCCGCGACGTACTGGCAGAGCGCATAGGAGATGTCGGCGTCGATGTGGTACTGCGCCGTGCCGGCCGCGTAGTAGGCCGACGACTCCTGGCCGTTGATGGTGCGCCACGGGAACAGTGCACCCATCTGGTTGAGCTCGAGGGCGCGGGCCCGGGCGGAGTCGAGCATGCGCTGCCGGAATCTCAGGACGTTGCGCGCGACGATCGGCGCCGTGTAGCTGAGGAAGGGCAGCACGTAGATCTCGCTGTCCCAGAAGTAGTGGCCGCCGTAGCCCGAGCCGCTCACGCCCTTGGCGGCGACGCCGCCGCCGTCGGTGCGCGCGGTGGCCTGGGCGAGCTGGAAGAGGTTCCACCTGGTCGCCTGCTGCAGCGCCGGTTGCGCGGCGATCTCGACGTCGGAACGCTCCCAGTAGTCGTCGAGCCAGGAGCGCTGCTGGGTGAAGATCTCGCTGACCCCGAGTTCGGCCGCCCGGTCGAGGGTGCGGTCGCACCGGTCGACGAGCTCGCGCGCCGGCACCTTGCGGGCCGTGTGGTAGCTCACGGTCTTGGTGATGCGGATGGGCATGCCCTGCTTGGCGTGCACGCGATACACGTGCTTCGCGAGATCGTCGCCGATGGTGCCCGTCTCGGAGAAGAAGTTGTCGGTCGCGATCGTGTGCTCGACGCCGACGGCGAGGGTCATTCCCGAGTTCGTGCACTGGTAGCCGAGAATGTACCGCCCGTCGTTGTCGCGCTTCACCCGCGGCTGCAGCACCCGCTCGATGAACTGCTCGGCCTTGCGCGGGTCGAACGCGCCGGGCGCCTCGAGCACCCCGCCGCGGTACTCGTCGCGCCCGTCTTGCCGGTTGAGCACCTGGCTCGAGATGGTGACCGCGGCGTCGGCGTCGAGCAACTCGACCTCGTAGTCGATGACGGCGAGATGCCGGTCGGTGAAGCTCGCCATGCGGCGGCTCGTGATGAGCACCCGCTTGCCGGCGGGGGTGCGCCACTCGATCGACCGGCTGAGCGCGCCGAGGCGGAAGTCGAGGCGGCGCTCATAGGAGAGGAGCTCGGCCTCGGTGAGCACGAGCGGCTCGTCGTCGACGTACAGGCGGATGATCTTCGCGTCGGGCACGTTCACGATCGTCTGCCCGACCCGCGCGAAGCCGAACGCCTCTTCGGCGTGCCTGATGGGCCAGGTCTCGTGGAACCCGTTCACGAATGTGCCGTGCATGTGCCCGTCACGGCCCTCTTCGACGTTGCCGCGAAGGCCGACGTAGCCGTTGCCCACGCCGAACAGGGTCTCGGTGCGACCCATGTCTTCGGTGCCGAACTCGGTCTCGATGAGCGACCATTCGTCGACGGGGAAGCGGTTGCGGTTCAGTGGATCGTCGTCGGCGAACCTCATGCGCGCCCCTCTTCTCGAGTGGGTTGAGGAGCGCCCGACGTAGGAGGACGCGTCTCGAAATCAGTGGGTTGAGGAGCGCCCGACGTAGGAGGACGCGTCTCGAAACCGGGCGTGGGTTTCGAGACGTCGCTTCGCTCCTCCTCAACCCGCTGAAGCGCGGGGATGAGCTCGTCGAGCTCGTCGACCACGACGTCGGCGCCCAGTTCGACGAGCGCGTCGCGGCCGACTCCGCGGTCGACGCCGATGACGATGCCGAAGTCGCCGGCCGCGCCGGCCTTGACGCCCGACTCGGCATCTTCGACGATCGCGCAGGCCGCGGTCGGCAGGCCGAGCAGTGCGGCCGCACGCTCGAACGTGTCGGGCGCGGGCTTGCCAGGCAGCCCCTCGCGCGCGGCGACCGCGCCGTCGACGACGACCTCGAACCGGTCGGCGAGCCCGGCGGCCTCGAGCACGGCGGGCGCGTTCTTCGAGCTCGAGACGACGGCCACGAGGCATCCGCTCGCCTGTACCGCATCGAGGAACGCGACGCTCGTCGCGTACGGGGCGACGCCCTCGTCGGCCAGCGTCTCGTTGAAGGCCTCGTTCTTGCGATTGCCGAGCCCGTGCACGGTGTCTTGCGTGGGCGCGTCGGTCACGTCGCCCTCGGGAATGCGGATGTCGCGGCTCGCGAGCAGGCTGCGCACCCCGTCGTAGCGGGGCTTGCCGTCGATGTGGGCGAAGTAGTCGGCCTCGCGATAGGGCGCCGCGCCGTGCTGCTCGAGGTAGGGCGTGAACAGCCGGGCCCACGCGTGCATGTGCACGATCGCCGTGGGCGTCAGCACGCCGTCGAGGTCGAACAGGTAGCCGCGGATGCCGCTGAGATCGGTGTCGGCGGGAGCCCTCGGTGTCGTGGGGGACGAGGGGGAAGGGGACACGGGGGCGGTCCTTTCGGTCGCAATGGTCGTGGGCGCCAGAACCCGTACGTTCGATGCTATTGCGGCCTGGCGCGGGAGCGCGAGGTCAGGCCGAGACTCTGAGGGAGTGCCAAGGGATGGTGGCTCGAATGGTGTTGCCGCCCCGGAGATGTTAGTCTCTCGTGGTTGGACGCACCAAGGTGCGACCACACGTGCGCGAGTGGCGGAATTGGCAGACGCGCTGGCTTCAGGTGCCAGTACTCGCAAGGGTGTGGGGGTTCAAGTCCCCCCTCGCGCACCATGACCCCTCGGCCCTCATCGGGCCTCTTGCTCGGCGCCGTCGAATCGCGCTCAACCCATGACGGGAGCCTGGTCCGACCGCAACCGGTCGTGCAGCAGCTTCGCCGCGTGGCCGAGCGCCTGCTCGGCGGCCGGCTGCCGCCACGCCGGAACGGATGACTCGCTGAGCACTGCGATCGCGAAGACGCCGCCGTCGACGTGCTCGAGCACGCCCACCTCGTGCCGGAGGTGCAGGAAGCTCCCGGTCTTGGAGTGCCACACCGCATCGTCGGATTCGAGGTCGGGCGCGAGCCGCTGACGCATGAGGTTCATGCCGAGCAGGTCGCGGAGCAGCGCCCGGTGCCGGCGCAGCGCGGGGTCGCACCAGATCCGGTCGAGGAGCGTCGACAGCGACCGTGCGGTTCCGGCGTTCGCGCTCGTGACGTCGAGTTGCGGAATCAGGTGACCGCCGCCCTGGGTCGAGGCTCGGACGGCGAGCGTCAGCGCCTGCGGCATCTCCTCGGGCGAGAGCCTGCTCGCGAGGGTTCGGTGGAGCTCGCGGATCGAGTGGCGCACGGTGATGTCGGCGATACCCAGCTCGCGGAGCAGGTCGGTGACCGCGACGGGCGGGCAGAGGGCGAACAGTGCGTCGGCGGCGGTGTCGTCGCTGACGGCGACGGCCATGTAGAGCAGGTCCTCCACGGCGACGCTCGTCGGGTGCCGGAAACGGCTGTATCCCGTGAGCCCGGGCGTGCGATCCGCATCGGAGAGCTCCACCCTCCGGGCGAGGTCGAGCTCGCCGACGGCCGCCCGATCGAGCACGGCGAGGGCGAGCGGGAGCTTGACGACGGAGGCGAGTGGATACGGTTCGTCGGGTTCGATCGAGATCTCCCGCCCGCTGCGCAGGTCGCGGACGACGATGGAGGCGCTGAGCCCCGCGTCGGCGAGCACTGCCGCGGCCTCGCGCACCGCTCGGTGGTCACCCAGCATGGGCGAATCGCCCCTTCCTCGCCCGCGTCGTGGGGGCCGGCACGTTCTCGGTCGCCCGGAGCAGTGCTGCGAGGTGCGCGCCGGTCGCCTCGGTGAAGCGCGCCGCGAGGTCGCCGTCTCGGGAGGCGAGAGCGTAGCCACGAACAAGGCGGA
Source organism: Agromyces cavernae (assembly GCF_021044935.1). GTDB lineage: Bacteria > Actinomycetota > Actinomycetes > Actinomycetales > Microbacteriaceae > Agromyces > Agromyces cavernae. Next base: position 195,547 of record NZ_JAJNMP010000001.1, on the reverse strand, counting down.
GGTCGCCGAGCGGCCGCCATCCAAGCCCGAACCCATCGGCCTCCGCGTGGGTGCAGAGCACCCGATCGCCACCGCCGATCGCCTCGGCCATCGCGGTGATGATCGATGGTGCGATGCGCAGCTGGCCTGGTACCAGACCGGCACCGTTCCGCACCCGTTCGAGCCGGTCTCGCACGTGGGGCACGTCGTCTTCGGGCTGCAACCAGAGCCGTCGTGCGCGCACGGCGCCGCGTTTCGGCCTCAGCTCGGCGAAGAAGAACGGCGCGTCGGGGTGGCCGGCCCGAGCACTGCCGACGCCGAGCGGACTCGACCACCGGGCGCGGTCGGGTTCCACGTGTTCCAGCACCAGCCGCATGCGACCGGCGCTGAACGCCTCCGCGCGCTCGGCCGGATGCCCCGGCACGAGCTCCACCGTCATCGATCGGGCCGCGGCCGCAGCGCACAGTCGCGCCGCGGCGGACTCGTCGATATGGTGCGGCACGCCGACCACGACGGGGAGAAGGAGGGCACGGCCCGCGTCATCCGAGAGTCGGTGCGCGGCCGTGACGAGCGTGATCGCCGTCGGCAGCACGCGGCGCCCGAACTCGGTCAGTTCGACGCGACGCGAGGATCGGTCGAAGAGCCTCGCGCCGAGGTGCTCCTCCAGGGCGGCGATGCGCCGGCTCGCGACAGACTGCGTCACGCCCGCGCCCGCGGCGCCCGCAGTGAAACTCTCGCGTTCCGCCACTGCGACGAACACCTCGCAGGCGGCCTTGAGATCGAGCTGTCGAGGCATGCATGCGATTCTTGCATCGATAGCGACCTTCAGTGCTTTGCCTGCATCGATGATGGGCGGCGAGACTGCCGCCATGACCTCACGATCGAACTCCACGCCGATGACCCGCCGCTCGTTGCTCGCGTTCAGCGGCCTCTCCACCGCCGGCGTCGCCGCCGCCATCATGGCCGGCCCGCCTGCGTTCGCCGCTCCAGCCGGGAACCCCGAGCGGATGACCCGCGCACTGCGCGAACTCGAGCTCGCGGCATCCGTCACCATCGGCGTCACCGCCGTCGCGCACGGCTCGCACCGGGCGTTCCGGTACCGCGGCGAAGAGCGGTTCCCGATGTGCTCGCTCTTCAAGACCATCGCAGTGGGCGCGCTGGTGCAGTCGCGCGGCTACGACGAGGTGTACTGGAACACGCCGATTCCGTTCACACGCGACGATCTCGTCGAGAACTCGCGGGTCCTCGAGAAGACGACGACGTGGCAGGCGACACCCGAGGAGCTCGCCGACGCAGCCTTGCGCTTCAGCGACAACACCGCGGGCAACCTCCTCCTGCGCGAGCTCGGTGGGCCCGCGGCGATCACCGCGTTCGCGAACTCGCTGGGCGCTGGGCACACCCGGCTCGATCGGTGGGAGCCCGAGCTGAACGATGCGATCCCCGGCGACGAACGAGACACGTCGACGCCGGACGACATCGCGCGGATCTACGAAGCGCTCCTGCTCGACGAAGACGCCGGGGTACTCGCATCGTCCCGGCTGAAGGAGTGGATGCTGCGCAATACGACGTCGGGCAACCGAATGCGTGCAGGGCTGACGCCGCCGTACGAGCTCGCGGACAAGACCGGCGGAGGCGACTACGGCGTCGTGAACGACGCGGGCGTGCTCTGGCGCCCGAGCGAGACGCCGGTCACCATCGCCATCATGACCCGCACCGATCGCGTGGACGCCGTGTACGACAACGAGGCCGTCGCCGAGGCGACCCGCATCGTCGTCGCCGGCTGAAATGCAGGCCGATCAGCCACGCGATGGATCATCTGCCGGTGTCGGGCGACGGCGCGACCGGCAATCGCACCGCGACACGGAGCCCGCCGTCGGGACGGGGCGCGACGGCCAGGGTTCCGTCGTGGGCGTGAACGATGCTCGTGACGATCGTCAGGCCGAGGCCGACACCGGGGTGGTCGCTGCGGATGCGCTCGGTGCCGCGGTGGAACGGCTCGGTGAGTGTCGAGACCAACTGCGGGCTGAGCGTCTTGCCCGTGTTCTCGACGGTGAGCGTGACGGAATCGGGAGCGGTGGCGGTGTCGACCTGCACTGTCCCGCCCTGCGGGAGGTTGTGGACGATCGCGTTGTGCACGAGGTTCGTCGTCAGCTGGAGCAGGAGCGCCGGGGACCCGACGGTGAGCGCGACGGCGCCGGTCGTCTCGATGTCGACGCCGCGGGCTTCGGCGATGGGGAGGAGGGTCTCAGTGGCTTCCTCCGCGAGGAGGGACAGGTCGACCTGCTCACGCGTGAAGGATCGTCGGTCGGCACGGGTGAGCAGGAGCAGCGCCTCCGTGAGTTCGATCGCCCGGGAGTTCACGAGACGGAGGCGCTCGACGAGCCGGCCGTTGTCGGCGTTCGGATCGTCGCGGGCGACCTCGAGCAGGGTCTGGGTGATCGCGAGCGGGGTGCGCAGCTCGTGGGAGGCGTTGGCTGCGAATCGCTGCTGTTCGGCGAGATGCGCCTCGAGGCGGGCGAGCATGGCGTCGAAGCTGTCGGCGAGTTCGCGGAACTCGTCTCGACGTCCCTCCAACTCGATCCGGTGGGAGAGCGAACCGCTCGCGGCCTTGCGCGTCGCCCTCGTGATGCGCGTCAACGGGGCGAGCATGCGGCCGGCGAGGAGCCACCCTCCCAGCAGCCCGAACACCAGCAGGAAGAGCAGCGCCCACGCCGCAGCCGGGGCGAAGGCGCGCACGAGGTCGTCGCGGCCGGGCACGAATCCATCGATGGTCTGGATCGCAGTTGCGGGCACGTAGCGCAGGAGGAACGCCCAGACGACCGCGAGCAGCAGGGCCACGGCGACCATGAGGAAACCGGCGTAGCTCAAGGTGAGCTTGACGCGAACGCTCCACCCTGGCGCCCTCGCCGCGCTCGGCTCTCTAGCCACGCTCGCCCCCGGCGGAGGGTCCTGTGTCGATTCGATACCCCACGCCGGGCACCGTGGCGATCAGCCACGGCTCGCCGAGTCGCTTGCGCAGCGCCGAGACTGTGATGCGCACGGCGTTCGTGAACGGGTCGGCGTTCTCATCCCAGGCCCCCTCCAGCAGGTCTTCAGCGCTCACGACACCGCCCTCGGCGGCGACGAGGACCTCGAGCACGGCGAACTGCTTCCTGGTCAGCGCCACGTATCGGCCGTTGCGGTAGACCTCGCGCCGGAACGGGTCGAGGCGAAGTCCCGCGATCTCGCGGATGGGCGGCCTGATCTGCGCACGCCTGCGGTCGAGCGCCCTGAGCCTGAGCACGAGTTCGCGCAACTCGAACGGCTTGGTGAGGTAGTCGTCGGCACCGAGCTCGAACCCGGTGGCCTTGTCGTCGAGCCGGTCGGCCGCGGTGAGCATCAGGATCGGCATGCCGCTTCCGGAGGCGACGATGCCCTCGGCGATCTCGTCACCGGAGGGTCCGGGGATGTCACGGTCGAGCACCGCGATGTCGTACCTATTGATGCTCAGCAACTCGAGCGCGGTGTCGCCGTCACCGGCGATGTCGGCCGCGATCGCCTCGCGGCGCAGGCCGTCACGGATCGCCTCGGCCATGAAGGGCTCATCTTCGACGACCAGTACCCGCATGCCCCAATGCTAGGAGCGGGCGCATATCGTCGGCGTATCGGAAACCTCAGACGCTGCGGCAACATCCGACTGCCTTGGCTGGCAGTATGCATCACGAGCGATCAGCGCGAATCCGGCGCCGAAGAGCGTTCCTGGCGACGACGGTCGTCGTGGCGATCGCCATCGCTGCGATCACCGGCGCCCTCGCCGCGCAGTCGGCGCCGTCATCGGCGAGAGCGTTCAGCCACGAACCGCCGGGCGATCCAGGCCGGGCCACCACCGAGGTCACCGACGCCGTGGCGGATGGCGCGATGCCCGACGGGGTGACCGCATTCGACGACGGATATCCCGGGGTTGGAAATCTCGAGCCGGCGTTGCTGCAGGCTCTGCGGGAGGCGGCGGCTGATGCCGAACTCGACGGGGTCGATTTCTTCGTCACCAGTGGATGGCGCTCGCCGGGATATCAGGATCAGCTTCTACAGGAGGCGGTCTCGGAGTACGGATCCGAGGCGGAGGCTGCACGATGGGTCGCCACTCCCGAGACGTCCGCTCATGTGTCGGGCGACGCGGTCGACATCGGGGACGCCGATGCCATGGCGTGGCTGTTCGAGCGCGGCGCCGAGTACGGACTGTGCCGGATCTACGACAACGAGCCGTGGCACTTCGAGTTGCGCCCCGAGGCGTCCATCGACGGCTGCCCCTCGATGTACGCCGATGCATCGCAGGATCCGAGGATGGGGCAGTGACGGTCATCTGGCGACCCACCTGCGTGGCGCCGGGGGATACTCGGATGCGACCTCCTCTGCCGGCGATAGGACGACACCCCTCATGCTCCGCACCATGCTCAAATCCAAGATCCACCGTGCGACCGTGACGCATGCCGACCTGCACTACGTCGGGTCGCTGACGGTCGACCGCGACCTGCTGGACGCCGCCGACCTCGTGCCCGGCGAACAGGTGGCCGTCGTCGACGTGACCAACGGTGCACGGCTCGAGACCTACGTGATCGAGGGGGAGCGCGGGTCGGGCGTGATCGGGATCAACGGTGCGGCGGCGCACCTGGTCGGCGTCGGCGACCTCGTGATCGTCATCTCCTATGCCCACGTCGACGATGTCGAGATCGCCGAATGGGCTCCGACGGTCGTGCACGTCGACGACGCGAATCGCGTCGTCGAGATCGGGGCGGATGCCGCATCGCCGACGTACTCGACGACGACGCCGCCCCACGCGGTTCGGCGCTGACGGGGTCAGTCCGGGCGGCTCGAGGAGGGTGAGGCCTCGGTCGTCCGCCGATCGGCTGACCCTGCCCTCGAATCGCGCCTCGATCGGCGGTGCCGGGCATCCACGAGCCCGCTGAGACTGGATGCACGCGCCACGACGATGTGGCCCGAGACGATGGAGTTGACATGACCGACGTACTTTCCCGACCGCCGTTCGACCCCGAGCTCGAAGCGGCGCTGGAACTGGTCCGCGAGCAGATGCCGGTGACGTTCACACCCGAGCTCATCGAGGTGATCCGACAGACACCGTTGCTCGCAGTCGACCTCGAGGCCCTGTTCGCCGAGCGGGGCATCTCGCGGCGAGACGTGACCATCCCCGGGTTCCGCGGCGACGACATCGTCGTGTCGGTGCTGGCGAAGGAGGGCAGCGCGGGGGCGCGCCCGGGCATCTACCACACGCATGGGGGCGGAATGATCATCGGTGATCGATGGGCCGGTGTCGCCGCACTCGTCGACTGGGTCGACCGGTACGACGCCGTCGCCGTCACCGTCGAGTACCGGCTTGCGCCGGAGTTCCCGGACCCGTACCCCGTCGAGGACTGCTATGCGGGCCTCGTCTGGATGGCCGACCACGCCGACGAGCTCGGGGTGGATCCGTCGCGGATCCTCATCGGTGGCGCGAGTGCGGGGGGTGGGCTTGCCGCGGGCACCGCCCTGCTCGCCCGCGACCGGAAGGGTCCGGCGCTCATGGGCCAGCTGCTCATCTGCCCGATGATCGACGACCGCGATGACACCCCCTCGACCCTGCAGATCGACGGCGTCGGCGTCTGGGACCGCGGGTCGAACCTGACGGGTTGGGGTGCCCTGCTCGGTGAACGCCGCGGCACGGACGACGTCTCGATCTACGCCGCGCCGGCGCGAGCCACCGACCTCAGTGGGCTTCCGGCCGCCTACATCGACTGCGGGAGCGCAGAGGTGTTCCGCGACGAGGATGTCGCATACGCGACGGCGCTCTGGGCGGCCGGCGTGCAGGCTGAGCTCCACGTGTGGGCGGGCGGTTTTCACGGCTTCGACATGATGGCACCGCAGACGGCAGTCTCGCAGGCCTCGATCGCGGCGCGTGACAGCTGGCTGGATCGGATGCTCGGGGCGTGACGACGGTTCACCACTGACTCCGTGGCTGCGGGCGGTTCGCCCGCCTGCCCGCCGCCCGCGGTCGCGGAACGTGGACGACTAGAATCGGGTCCAGCGATGGAGCTCGGATCATGAAGGAACTCGTCGGTCGCCTGACCGCCCTCGACCCCGAGGCGAGCGAGACACTCAAGGTGGTCTCGTACTTCGATCTCCTCGTCGCCGGGGGCGCCGGCGTCGAGGCGATCCTCCGCGGGGCTGCGACCCTGACCGGCGTCCCTGCAGGGGCCCGGTTCGGCGACCGGGTCACCCGAGTCGGGGCCGACGGCCGCCGGATGATCGGCGGCGACCCGGCCGGGTGGCTCGCCCACGAAGTCGGTCCCGATTCGGTCGCCTGGATCGAGCGCGCCGGCGAGCGGCACGTGAACGATGTCATGGTGGTCGAACGGCTCGCGATCGCCCTTGCGATCACGTCGGCCCGCCGTGCCGCGAGCCCGGAGGGCGCAGTCGAGGTGGCGGTGAGCTCCGCCGCGTCCGCGGAGGAGCGGGGCACGGCGATCGCCCGGCTTCGGCTGGACGGCGAGCGGACGCTCCGGGCCGTCGCGTTCCGGGCGAGCGAGCGGGTGACGATGACCGGGCCGAACTCCGTCGTGGCGACACCGCGAGGCCTTGCCCGCGTGCTCATCGCTCGGGACATCGCGACGATGACCGCGGCGATGCAGGGCGAATCGAGCACCCGCGTGGGCATCGGGCTGCCGGTCACGCCCGACCGGTTGCCCGAGTCGTGGGACTCCGCCCTCATCGCGTTGCGTCTCTCCGACGACCGTGAGCCCGTCGTGGATGCCGCGGATCTGGGGGCGGTGCTGCTCCTCGCGGCCGCGGCCGATGCCGGCGCCGCCCTCCACCCCGACGCGGCTGATCTCAGCGCGCTCGACGCGCGCGCCCGTGCGACGCTCGATGCCCTCGAGGAGACCGGCAGCCTCCGGGCGGCCGCGGCCCGCCTCGGCATGCACCACTCGACGATCCAGGCTCGGGTGGCTGCCCTCGCCGAAGAGCTCGGCTACGACCCGAGATCCCCGCGCGGTCGCACGCGATACGCCCTTGCACGGGCGCTGCTCGCGCTCTCGCGACCCGGGCTCGGCTGAAGGCCGCGTCAGAACGACTCGACCCATTCCGCGCGCCACTCGGGCGGCTCGAAGGCCTCGCTCCAGTAGGCCGTCTCGGTGCGGATCCGGCCGTCGCTGAACTCGAAGATGAAGACGGTCTCGTACTTCGGCCCGGCGTAGTCGAGTGTCGCCTCGAGGATGACGAGGTCGCCGGCGCTGAGCATGCGACGCGGCGTGATCGTCGGCAACTGGGGGAAGGCGCCGTAGATGGCCCGCCGGTTCGCCGCCCCGCGAACGCGCTCGCGCGACTGGGGCCAGTCCATCGTGGCGTCGTCGTGGAACAGCTCGTCCATGACCTCGATGCGCCGGTCGTTGATGCAGGCGATCAACCGCTCGACCACGGCTTCGTTGGGAGTCGTCATGTCGCACCTCGGTCACAGGATAGACCCGTGAGGCAGGTGCGAGTAGCCCCAGTGCGAGGACCCCCACCCCCGGTTACGTTCCGGTCGGAACCAACCGGAACGTCGTCTCGATCACCTCGTCGCCCACGACCGTGCCCACGATGCGCGGCCCGTGCCGGTCGTACTTCGCGTGGTACGCGGCGTCGATCGCGGCATGCGCGGCAGGGCCGTCGGAGGCGGCATCCGCGAACTCGACGTCGCGTTCGACGCCGCCGGCACGGATCCGTCCGCGGCCGCTCGCCTTCGCCCGCCGGTACCAGCCGTTGTCGGGGCCGTAGGCCGACCGGATGACCAGGTCGTCGCCGACGCGCACGACCCAGATGATCACGTACGGCCGCAACGAGCCGTCGCGGCGGTACGACGCGACCCTCAGTTCCTCGGCGTCGCCGACGCGGCGCAGTTCATCCTCGGTCCACGTGCTCACTTCGACTCCTTCTCATAATGGTCGGTTCCAGTCTGCCCGCCATGTGGCCGTCGAGGGCGGATGTCCCGGCTCGGCGAAGATCGAGAGGCGGGACATCCGATCGCATCACGGCTCGACGATCACCTTGAGGGCCTCGCGCGCGTCCATTGCCCGGTAGCCCTCGGGCGTGTCGTCGAGGGCGACGGTGCGGTCGAACACGCGGCCGGGGTTCACGGTTCCGTCGAGCACGGCGGGCAGCAGCCGGTCGATGTAGGCGCGCACGGGCGCGGGGCCGCCGGTGACGGTGATGTTGGGGCCGAAGAGGCTGCCGAACCCGACGGGGGCGTTCTCGTACTGCGGAACGCCCACGCGGCTGATGACGCCGCCGGGGCGCACGACGCCGACGGCCTGGTCGTATGCGGGCATGTGGCCGACCGCCTCGAGCACGACGTGCGTGCCGTCGCCGCCCGTGAGGTCGCGCACCGCGGCGATGCCCTCGGCACCGCGTTCGGCGACGACGTCGGTGGCGCCGAACTCGCGCCCGAGGTCGGTGCGGGCCGAGTGGCGTCCCATGAGGATGATGCGCTCGGCGCCGAGCTGCTTCGCCGAGAGCACGGCGAGCAGTCCGACGGCGCCGTCGCCGATGACCGTGACGGTCGTCTCGGCCGAGACGCCGCCCATGAATGCGGCGTGGTAGCCGGTGCCGTAGACGTCGCTCAGGGTCAGCAGTGACGGGTAGAGCGCCGGGTCGACCTCGCCGGGCATCTTCACGAGCGTGCCGTCGGCGAGCGGTACGCGCACCGCCTCGGCCTGGCCGCCGCCGGCACCGCCGGTGTTCCAGAAGCCGCCGTGGCGGCACGAGGTGTGCAGCCCCTCGCGGCAGAAGTCGCAGGTGCCGTCGGACCACGCGAACGGCGCGATCACGAAGTCGCCGACGGCGAGGGTCGCGACCTCGGCACCGATCGCGTCGATGACACCGATGAACTCGTGGCCCATCGAGATGCCGTCGGGTGTGTGCGGCAGGCTGTGGAACGGGTGCAGGTCGCTGCCGCACACGCACGCGCGCACGACACGCACGATCGCGTCGGTCGGATGGACGATGATGGGGTCGGGCACGGTCTCGACGCGAACGTCGCCGGCGCCGTAGATGAATGCGGCTCGCATGGGTCTCCAGGGGATCGGGGGTCGCAATAGATCGGATGTCGCGACTTCGGGTTCATCCATCGAATCTCGCCGCGCGCGATCGAGGGAGTGCCGGGTCTTCCGGGTACCGGCAGTACCTCCTTTAAGAGCGTGACCCGGCGTAGCGTCGAGGACATGGACCACAAGACCGAGGTGCGCGAGTTCCTCGCGACTCGGCGCGCCCGGATCACGCCCGACCGCGCGGGCCTGCCCGCCTACGGCGGGAACCGGCGGGTGCCCGGCCTGCGCCGGGAAGAGGTCGCGATGCTCGCCGGCATGAGCGTCGACTACTACACGCGCCTCGAGCGCGGCAATCTCGCCGGGGTCTCCGAGAGCGTGCTCGAATCCCTCGCGCGCGCCCTGCAGCTCGACGAGGCCGAACACGCCCACCTCTTCGATCTGGCCCGAACCGCGAACACCGGCACGAAGCCGCGCGCTCGCCGGAACGCGGCGCCGACGGTGCGGCCCGCAGTGCAGCGCATCCTCGACTCCATGCAGGGCGTGCCGGCGTTCATCCGCAACGGCCGCCTCGACGTGCTCGCCGCGAACACCCTCGGCGAGGCGCTGTACTCCGAGCTCTACGCGAACCCCGCCCGGCCCGTGAACCACGCGCGGTTCGCGTTCCTCGACCCACGCGCCACGCGGTTCTGGGCCGACTGGGACCGTGCCGCCCGAGACACCGTCGCGATCCTGCGCTCGGAGGCCGGCCGACACCCCTACGACCGCGCGCTCACCGACCTCGTCGGCGAGCTCTCGACGCGCAGCGACGCGTTCCGCACCCTGTGGGCCTCGCACGACGTGAAGTTCCACCGCACGGGAGCCAAGACCTTCAACCACCCGGTGGTCGGGCCGATCCTGCTCGACTTCGAGGCGTTCGAGCTGCCCGCCGATGACGGCCTCACGATCCTCGCCTACAGTGCCGAGCCCGGCACGGCCGCGTCCGACTCGCTCGCACTGCTGGCCAGCTGGGCGGCGACCCGCCACGAGATCGTCGACCCCGCAAGCGATCGCAGCTGACGGGACATCCGATCGCATCACCGGATGTGACCCTTGATTCGGGATGTCATGTCCGCGAGGATGACTCATGTCGCAGTCCGACGTCGCTTGCTCGTTCCGGACCACACGCCGGAGCGGGTTCTACTCGCCGAGGAGTTGCCGTGACCGACCTCGACCACGACGCGCAGGCGTCCGCCGATCCGCTCCTGGCGCCGTTCACGCCCGGAATGCACGGCAATCCGCCCGAACTCGCCGAGCTGACGCGGAACGACGAGATCGTGCCGCAGGTCGTCATCCCGCTCGCTGATGTGAAGACTCGCGAGTTCGTCGAGGAGTGGCACAACGCCTCGTACAACTGCTACTCGTCGGGCCACAAGTTCTGCCGCGAGGTCTGCCCCGTCGTGACCGAGACCCGCAACGAGTCGTGGAGCCCGACGGCGTTCCACGCGAACGTCGTCGCGATGGAGCGCGGCGAGCTGACCATCGAGGACGTGGCCGCCGACTACGTGAACTGCACGGGGTGCGGCGCTTGTGAGCTGCGGTGCCCGAACACCCTGTACACAGGCGACTTCTACCGGTTCCGCACGCGAACGGTCGACGTCGTCAAGGCGGCGCGGGCGCTCGCGGTCGAGTCCGGTGTCCACCAGGAGGGCTATCGGTCGTGGAACGCCCGCACGGCCGAGCGCAGTCACGAGCCGGTGCTCGGCGAGGTGCCGGTGGGCCAGGACACCGTGCGCGACTGGGCCGACGGCCTCGGCATCCCCGTCGGCGGCGAGACGATCCTCTTCGTGGACTGCGAGGCGGCCTTCTACCGCACGTCGGTGCCGCGCGCCGTGGCGCAAGTGCTGCAGAAGGCCGGATACGAGTTCGGGCTCATGGGGGAGCAGTGGTGCTGCGGCGGCCCGGCCGCAGAGATGGGCTACGTCGACCAGGCCCGCACGTTCGCCGAGCACAACCTGGCGTCGTGGCGGGCCACCGGGACGAGGCGGCTCCTCGTGCTCGACCCGCACGACTACATCAGCTTCACCGAGGACTACCCGAAGTTCTTCGGGGCGGACTTCGACCTCGAGGTGGTGCTCGTCGTCGAGTTGTTCGCCGAGATGATCCGCGACGGCCGACTCGTGCCCGACGTCGCCGTCGACCGCGCGATCACCTACCACGACCCGTGTCGGCTCAACAAGCGCAAGGGCATCTGGAAGGAGCCGCGCGAGGTGCTCCGCTCGATCCCCGGGCTGCGGTTCGAAGACGTCGACCGGGTCACCCAGTGGTCGTACTGCTCGGGCGCCGGCGGGGGACTCGCGGTCGAGAAGCCCGAGCTCACGGCCGCGATCAGCGCACGGCGCCTCGACCACGCCGGCCGGCTCGACGTCGACACACTCGTCAGCGCGTGTCCGTGGTCGGAGCGCCCGCTCACCGAGGCGGGCGACGACGTCGACATCGACGTGCTCGACATCCACGAGCTGCTCGCGACGTCGCTCGGCATCGAGGTCGGCGGATCGCGCGGCGAGACCGGCGACCGCCGCCTCGCCCAAGCGCGCACCGGCGCCATGGGGCGCGTGCGCCGCACCAAGGGCGCTCGCGGTCCGGGTGATGCGCCGAGCGGTGCCGGTTCGGGTGATGCGCCGGGCGGTGCCGGTTCGGATGCCGCGGGCTCGGGTGCGGGCGACCGCTGAAGGGGAGCGTACCGATGACGATCATGCTCGAGGACGTCGACGAGGTCGTCCGCGCCCTGCGCACCGTGCTCGCCGATGAACAGATACTCACGGGTCGCGCCGACCGCTTCAACCGGGCGAGGGTGCCGGCGCCGTTCCCGGTGCACCGCTGGGCCGAGCGGGTCCCCGACCTCGTGGTGCTGCCGACCTCGACCGAGCAGGTGGCCGCGATCGTGAAGATCGCCCACGACCTGCGGGTGCCGGTGGTTCCCCGCGACGGGGGCACGGGACTCACCGACGGTGCGGTGCCGCTGCGCGGCGGCATCCTGATCGACGTCAAGCGCATGAACCAGGTCCATGAACTCGACCTCGTGAACCGCACCGTCACGGTCGGCACGGGTATCAACATGCTCAAGCTCAACGAGTACCTCGCCCCGTACGGCCTCTTCTACCCCGACGACCCCGCGTCGTACCCGTGCTCGCTCGTGGGCGGACGAATCGGCACGAGCGGCTGGTCGCTCATCGGTGCACGCTACGGCCACACCCGCGACCTCGTGATGAGCTTCGACCACGTGCTGCCGACGGGCGAGGTCATCCACGTCGGCGACGGCATCGGGCACAAGGTGTCGAAGTCTTCGAGCGGCTACCAGCTCAAGCACCTCTTCATGGGCCACCAGGGCACGCTCGGGATCGCGACACGTGCGACGCTCAAGCTCTTCCCGAAGCCCGAGGCCGAGCTCTCGCCGTTCTGGGCGTTCTACAACTACGACGACGCGTACGCGTGCACGGGCGCGCTCGCGCGGGCCGGCGTGGCGACGTTCGCGGGGGCGGTGCTCTTCGATGAGCACAAGGTGGCCTACCTGCGGCGCGACGACGAGGCGTACATCCCGCAGCCCAACGACGTGCGGGCGCTCGTGTGCGCCGTGATGTACGGCTGGGACGACGAGGTGCGCGCGGGCGGCAGACGTCTGTTCCGGATCGCGAAGGAGCACGGCGCGCGCTATCTCGGCGACGAGATCTCCGAGGGCGACTGGGCGGCGCGCCACGACCGCTATGCGACCCCGCTGCACGGCCGCACGAAAGACGGCCAGGTCGTGCCCATGAGCTGGCACTGCGAGGACGCGGCCATCAACTATTCGCAACTGCCGTCGGTCACCAGGGCGTGGCACGAGATCGTCGCCGACCTGCGACGTCGCACCGACGTCTTCGACGACTGGGGGATGTTCGCGTACACCCAGGGGAGCACCGGCGTGGACTACCTCACCGAGATCGACGTGGGCATCTGGGAGCAGCAGCTCGACGATCGCGCGTGGGCCATGTGGGTCGACGCGAAACGCAGGATCGCCCGCGTCACGCTCGACCACGGCGGCTCGATCAGCGCTTGCCACGGCTCGTGCCGCGAGGGCGAGGTCGACCTCGTGCCCGAGGAGCTCGGCCGAGGGTTCGACCTCATGCTCGACATCAAGCGCACTCTCGACCCGCACAACATCATGAACCCCGGCAAGTACCTGCTCGACCGGGCGTACCCCGAGGAGGGCTGAGCAATGGCGTTCCGGTACGAGGAGCAGATGCAGCCGCCTCCCCCGCAGCGGGTGACGGACGTTGCGATCACGACGCACGAGCACGTCTACGAAGTCGATCCGCGGCTCATGGAGCGCTGGGTCCTGCAGCAGGCGTTCCCGAACTGGGATTCGCTGCGCATCATGAACGCGCGCGGAGACCATCTCGCCTGGATGCACGCGCACTTCGCGAAGGGCGTCGTGACGGGGTCGGAGCTGCTCGCCGAGGTCGACGCCGAGGATGCGGCCGAGTCCTCGGAGCGGCATCCCTGACCGAATTCGCCTGTTCGAGATCCGCCCACCGCCCACCGCCCACCGAAGGAGATCATCATGAAGTTCAGCTACGTCATGCTGCCCGACTATCCGTTGGACCAGTCGCTGCGCTCGATCGAAGTCGCCGACGAGCTCGGCTTCCACGCCGTGTACGCCGCGGACGAGACGTGGCACAAGGACCTCTGGCTCCTATTCGCCGCAGCCGCCGACAGGACGAAGAACGTGCGGTTCGGGCCGAGCGCCTCCGGCGTCACCCTGCGCGAGCCGACGCTGATCGCCCAGGCGGCGGCGACCCTCGACGAACTCACGAACGGCCGTGCCGAGGTCGTGCTGTCGAGCGGCAACTTCGGCCTGCTGGCGGAGTACAAGATCGACTGGACCAACACGAAGGCGCTCTCGCGGGTGCTGGAGGGCGTGAAGGTCGTGCGGACGTTCCTCGACGACGGCACCATCACGATGGATGGGGAGTTCTTCTCGTACGCCGGCCTGTTCACGTTCGCGCGACCCGTGCAGAAGCGGGTGCCCGTCATGATGGGTGCGATGCGCGGGCCCAAGTCGTTCGAGGCGAGCGCGGAGTTCTCCGACGGCTGCCATCACGCACTGAGCTACACGCGTGAAGCATACGAGTACATGATGGAGCACTGCAGGATCGGTGCCGAACGGGCGGGCAAGAACCTGCAGGACCTCGATCTGGGCGCCTGGGTCGTGTTCTCGGTCGGCGAGGAGTCCGGGCCGGCCAAGGATGCGGCGCGCTCCATGGTCGGACTCTACGCGTCGTCGATGCCGCACGAGCAACTGCGCCGCAACGGCGTCGAGCCCGAGGAGGTCGCCCCGATCATCGAGGCGATCGGCGCCGGCGACCTCGCCCGCGGGATCGAGCTCACGTCGCCCGAGCTCGCCGAGAAGCTCTCGATCGCCGGCACCCCCGAGGAGTGCCTCGAGAAGATCCAGCGCGAGATCGCGCCGACGGGGATCAACCACATGATCCTCGCCATCACCGACGCCGCCCTCGTCAAGTCGCTCATGGGCCGAGAGGTCGAGGGCGTCGCCGACGTCGACACGCAGCTGCGGCTGGTGCACGACCGGATCATGCCCGCGTTCGCGTAGGCGTTCACCGGCCCGATCAGTGCTGGGCGCGCATCGAGGTCGCAGGGTCGCCCGCTCCCTAGGCTGAGGGGATGCGGCGGCTGACGGAATGGTGGGACCGGCACCAGGTCGCGCTCTACATCGCCGCGATCCTCGTCGGTGGTGCGTTCGGGACGCTCGTTCCTTCGGCGGCGCCGGCGCTCGCGGCAGCGACGAATCCCGTGCTCGGGCTGCTGCTGTTCGCCACGTTCCTCGGAGTGCCGTTGATCGAGGTGGGGCGCTCGTTCCGCGACATCCGATTCCTCACGACGGTGCTCGTCGTCAACTTCGTCGTCGTTCCCATCGTCGCCTACGCGCTCTCGCGCTTCGTCGCCGACGATCGAGGCCTGCTCATCGGGGTGCTGCTCGTACTGCTGACCCCGTGCGTGGACTACGTGATCGTGTTCACGGGACTCGCGGGCGGCGCCCGGGCGCGGCTGCTCGCGGCGACGCCGCTGCTGATGCTGCTGCAGATCGTGCTGCTGCCGGCGTACCTGTGGCTCTTCGCGAGCGGCGACGGGGTCGAGGGCATCGACGTCGGGCCGTTCGTCGAGGCGTTCGTCTTCCTCATCGCCCTGCCGCTCCTGGCGGCCGGTGCCCTGCAGCTCGTCGCACGCCGGCACCAGTGGGGGCGATCGGTCGAGCGCGTGATGGCCGGTGCGATGGTGCCACTCATGATGCTCACCCTGGCGATCGTGGTCGGCTCGCAGATCGCCGGCGTGGGCGGTGCAGCGCTCACCCTCGTCCGCGTCATCCCGATCTACATCGCATTCCTGGCCGTCATGCTGTTCGCCGGCCTCGCAGCCGGGCGCGTCGCCCGCCTCGACGTCGCCCGGACCCGGGCGGTGGTCTTCAGCGGTGCGACCCGCAATTCGCTCGTCATCCTGCCGCTCGCGCTCGCCCTGCCGGCCGAGCTCGCGCTCGCTCCACTCGCGGTCGTGACGCAGACCCTCGTCGAGCTGATCGGCATGGTCGTGTTCGTGCGAGTCGTTCCGGTACTCGTGGCCGACGTGCGTTCGCGCCGTTGAGCGAACCGACGTGCCGTCGCGCCGTTAGGCGGACTCGAGCTCGGCGAGCAGCGATCGCACGCGCGCCTCGATGTCGTCACGGATGCGGCGCACCTGGGTGTGCGGCTTGCCGACCGGGTCGTCGAGGTCCCAGTCGAGATAGCGGCGCCCGGGGTAGACCGGGCACGCGTCGCCGCAGCCCATCGTGATGACGACGTCGGCGGCACGCACGACCTCGTCGGTCAACGGCTTCGGGTACTCGCCGGCGACCGGCACGCCGATCTCGTCGAGTGCGGTGACGATCGAGCTGCGCAGCTGACCCGCGGGCTCGGATCCGGCGGTGCGGACGTGCACGCGGTCGCCGCCCAGGTGGCGGAGGATGGCCGAGGCCATCTGCGATCGCCCGGCGTTCTGCACGCACACGAACAGCACCTCGGGGACCCCCGACGCCGGATGTGCGGAGTTGCGGGCGAGCGCGTCGAGGCGGTCGGCGGCGAACTGGGCGGCGAGCGACGGCAGGTACCGGTCGGTTCCGGGCCGTGCGGACAGGAGGTCGTAGCTCTCGCGCACGTAGCGCTCGACGGTCTCCTTTCCGAACGTGCCCCGATAGCGCTCGCTCAGGTCGGCCGAGACCCGCTCGATGACCGCATCGTCAGGGACGGAGCGCACCTGCTGCCCGAGCATCTCGCCGACGCGGTCGGCGTGCTCGGGGGCGAGCGAATACCAGGCCTTGCGCCCGTCGGGGATGCGCTCAACGAGACCCTCGTCGAGCAGGGTCTTCATATGGTGGCTCACGGTCGGCTGCCGCAGCCCGAGCTCGTCGGCCATCGACCCGACCTGCACGCGCCCGTCGGGGCTCTCGAGGATCTGCTTCAGGATCTTCGCGCGCGTCGGATCGGCGAGCACCCGGAGCCGGGTGGCGTCAGTCGCGACATCCATAGATCGAAGTCTATGCGCTGCAGGGCTGCGTGGTGCCGGGTCTCGCGGCGCGCTGGGTGCGCGCCGCGCGGCGCCGCGCGGCCCGCCGCCGTCAGCAGCAGCCCGATGCGCCCGACGCCTCGGGGCCGCACGAGGAACCGTCGGCCGCGAGGCTGGTCGAGCACACGCCGGTGGCGGGGAGGACGAGTGCGACCTGGCTGGCTGCGGCGACATCGCCCGCGAGCCATGCCGTGATCGAGCGGACCTGCTCGTAGCCGGTGGCGAGCAGGAACGTCGGTGCGCGGCCGTAGCTCTTCATGCCGGCGAGGAAGAATCCGGACTCGGGATGCTGCAGTTCGGCGAATCCGTGCGGCTCGACGGTGCCGCAGGTGTGCACGTTCGGGTCGATCAGCGGTGCGAGGCGTTTGGGGGCCTCGACGATCTCGTCGAGCTCGAGGCGGATCTCGCGGAGCATGTCGAGGTTCGGGCGGAACCCAGTGGCGTTGACGACGACGTCGGTGTCGTGCTCGACGAGTTCGCCGCTGCGGGCGCCGATGAGGCGAACGCCGTCGCCGGCGGGTGCGAGGCGGACGATCTCGAACCGGTCGACGACGGTGATGCGCCCTGCGTCCACGAGGGCGTCGACGCGGCGCCCGATGTCGGCGCGCGCGGCGAGTTCGTCGTCGTCGGAGGTCGTGACGCGGACGGCGCCGGCGTTGCGGATGAGCCACGTGATGCGGGTGCCGGCGTGCTGCTCGGCGAGCTCGGCGAGGGCGAGCAGCGTGTTCGCTGCCGAGTGGCCGGCGCCGACGACGGTGGTGTGCCGGCCGGCGAACGTGGCCCGGTCGCGGCCGAGCACGTCGGGCAGAGCGTGGCTGACCCGGTCGGCGACGTCGGCGAGGCCGAGCGGCTCGAGCCCGCTCGACGCGAGGCTGTTCGGACGCTCATAGGTGCCCGACGCGTCGATGACCGCTCGGGCGGTGAGCTCCTCGACGCCGTCGTCGGTGCGCGCGCGGAGCAGGAACGGGGTCTGTGCGCGGCGGGCGGTGCGGGTGCGGTCCATGCCCTGGCGGGTTACGGCGTCGATCGTGACGCGGGTGCGGATGCGCGAGGCGATCGGTTCGAGTCGCGCGAGCGGTTCGAGGTATTGCTCGACGAGGTCGGTGCCTGTCGGGAGCCGGTCGGGGGAGGGCAGCTGCCACCCGGTCGCCTCGAGCAGGCGCTGCGAGGCCGGGTCGACGACGTGCTTCCACGGGGAGAACAGGCGCGTGTGACCCCACTGCCGGATGCTCGACCCAACTTCGTCGCCAGACTCGTAGATCACGAAGTCGATGCCCCGCTCGACGAGGTTCGCGGCGGCGGCGAGACCGATCGGGCCGGCGCCGATGATCGCCACAGGCAGGGTATCGAGGCTGCGCTGCTGCAGGCTCGGAACGGTGAGGTCGATCAGCGTCATAATAGGTGCGCCTCCAAGGGCATCGATGTTCTTCGATATTGAGTGTGGCGACTATATCGAAGGTTGTCAATATTCGGCTAGCATGGGTCGCATGAGCACGACGATGCTGCAGGTCACCGATGTCACCGACGTCGCAGCCGACGCCGACTGCTGCACCCCGTTGACGCGCGAGACGATCGACGCCGACCGCGCCGAAGACCTCGCCCGCAAGCTCAAGGCCCTCGCCGACCCGACGCGGCTCCGGCTCGTCTCGATCGTCGCCGCGTCAGAGGGCGAAGAGGCCTGCGTGTGCGACCTCATCGAGCCGGTCGGGCTCAGCCAGCCCACGGTGTCGCACCACCTGCGCATCCTCATGGAGGCCGGTTTCCTCAGCCGCAGCAAGCGCGGCACGTGGGCGTACTACAAGCTCGTGCCCGGCGCACTGGGGCAGCTGTCGCAGCTCCTCGACGTGACCGCATCGCGCTGACCCCTCCGCCACCGGCGCGACCTCAGGGGCCGCGCGCCGCCCGGGTGCCAAGATGACCACATGACGTTCGGCCTGCGACGTGACGTGCTGCGGCCCCATGAGACCCCGCGCGACGATCGGGTCACGTACGTCGAGCTGTTCTTCGACCTCGTGTTCGTGTTCGCGCTCACCCAGCTCGGCGCCTACCTGTACGAGCACCAGACGCCGCTTGGTGCGCTCGAGGGCGCCACGCTGCTGTGCGCGCTCTGGTGGGCCTGGGTGTCGACGACCTGGGTGACGAACTGGCTCGATCCGGTGCGCCTGCCGGTGCGGGCCGTCGTCATCGTGCTCGCGTTCATCGCCTACGTCATGAGCGTGTCCATCGCCGAGGCCTACGGCGACCGGGCGTGGGCGTTCGCGATCGCCTACGTGGTCTTGCAGGTCGGTCGAACCGGGTTCCTCGTGTGGGCGATGGCTCGCCACGACGGGCCGGCGGCCCGCGACTTCGCACACGTGTTCGCCTGGGCATCGGCCGGCGCCGTGCTCTGGATCGTCGGCGCGCTGCTGCCCATCTCGCTGCAGCTGCCACTGTGGATGGCCGCGGTCGCGCTCGAACTCCTCGGCAGCGCACTCGGGTACCCGATGCCCGGCCGGGGTCGCGTCTCGATCAGTGCGTGGGATGTCTCGGGGCCCCACATCGCCGAACGCACGGCGCTCTTCGTGCTCATCGCGCTCGGTGAGGGGCTGCTCGTCACCGGATTCGCCTTCGTCGCCACGGAGTCGTCGGTCGAGGCGGTCGTCGCGATCGGCACCGCGCTCGTGGCTGCCGCCGCGTGCTGGTGGATCTACTTCGACCACGGCGAACGCATCGGTTCCGACGTGATCGAGGCGTCGGAGTCGCCGGGCCGGCTGGCGCGTACCGCGTACACCTGGGTGCACCTCGCCGTCGTCGGCGGCATCGTGATGCTCGGCGTCGGCGACAAGGAGGTGCTCGCGCATCCGCACGAGCAGAGCCTCCCCGCCGTGGTGACGGTGCTCGGTGGGCCGTTGCTGTTCCTCGTCGGCACGTTGCTGTTCCGGCGTGTGCTCGAGCGACGCTGGGCGCGCGCCCAGCTCGGCGGGCTGCTCGTGCTCGCCGTGGTGGCCGCGTTCACGCCCCTCATCGACCCGCTCACGACCGGGGTGCTCGCCGCAGCCGTGCTGGTGCTGACGGCGGCGGGCGAGACGGTCGAGCGAGTGCGTCGCGGGCGCCCGCGAGGCGGGTGACCGGCCTCGGGTTCCCATTGCATAGATGGTGGTCTATCATTTGAGGAACGAGCGAAGGAGTCCCGATGACCGACAAGCCCACCGTGCTGTTCGTGTGCGTGCACAACGCCGGACGTTCCCAGATGGCCGCGGGGTACCTGCGTGAACTGGCGGGCGACCGCGTCGAGGTGCTGTCGGCCGGCTCCGAACCGAAAGACCGGATCAACCCCGTGGCCATCGAGGCGATGGCCGAAGAGGGCATCGACATCGCCGGCAACAGCCCGAAGATCCTCACGGTCGAGGCCGTCAAGGAGTCCGACGTCGTCATCACGATGGGCTGCGGCGACGCCTGCCCGATCTTCCCCGGCAAGCGCTACGAAGACTGGGAGCTCGACGACCCGGCCGGGCAACAGCTCGAGATGGTGCGTCGGGTGCGCGACGACATCAAGGGCCGCGTCGAGGCGCTGCTCGCCGAGATCGCGCCCGCGGCGGCATAGGGCGCGCCGGCCATGAGCATCGCGCACGGTGCGGTCGCCACCGACTCGGCGGTGGCGAAGAGCGTCGACAGGGCCGTCGAGAACGTCGTCGTGATCGGGTCGGGCCCGTCGGGCTACACGGCCGCGCTCTACCTCGCCCGGGCGGGCCTCGCGCCCGTCGTGCTCGCCAGCTCGGTCGAGGCCGGCGGCGCGCTCGTCACGACGACCGAGGTCGAGAACTACCCCGGGTTCGCCGACGGGGTCATGGGGCCCGACCTCATGGAGCAGATGCGCGCGCAGGCCGAGCGATTCGGCGCCCGCATCGTCTACGACGACGCGACCGAGGTCGAGCTCACGGGCGCTGTCAAGTCGATCCGCACGATCAACGGCGTCGAATACCGCGCTCACGCCGTGGTGCTCGCTATGGGCTCGGCCTACCGCAAGCTCGGCATCGAGGGCGAAGAGCGGCTCACCGGTCGCGGCGTCTCGTGGTGCGCCACGTGCGACGGGTTCTTCTTCAAGGGCAAGGACATCGCCGTGGTCGGCGGCGGCGACTCGGCGCTCGAAGAGGCGATGTTCCTCACCCGGTTCGCCGACTCGGTCACCCTCGTGCACCGTCGCGACTCGTTGCGCGCCTCGCGCATCATGCAGGAGCGCGCGTTCGCCAACCCGAAGATCAGGCCGCAGTGGAACTCCGAGGTCGTCGCCGTTGAAGGTGCCGACGGGCTCGAGCACCTGCAGTTGCGCGACACGCGCACGGGCGAGCGCGAGAGCCTCGCTGCGACCGGGCTGTTCATCGCGATCGGCCACGATCCGCGCAGTGAGCTCGTCGCCGGGCAGGTCGAGGTCGACGACGAGGGCTACGTCGTGGTGGAGCATCCGTCGACCAGGACGAATCTCGACGGCGTCTTCGCCTGCGGCGATCTCGTCGACAAGCGGTACCGCCAGGCCATCACCGCCGCAGGAACCGGATGCGCCGCGGCGCTCGACGCCGAACACTACCTGGCCGAGAACGGGCTCGCCGACCCGGTCGAGGAGCAACCTGCGATCGTGCTCGAGACGAGCTGACCCTGAACCGTCTGCACACGTCGGAAGGACCTGACCGATGAGCGAACGCGACGAAGAGCACGCGATCGACGACCTCGTCGCTCGCCTCTCGCAGAAGTTCCCGACCATGGCTCACGACCGCATCGCGACCGTCGTGCGCGAGGAGCAGCATCGACTCGATGAGGGCCGCGTGCGCGGCTTCGTGCCGGTGCTCGTCGAGCACGCCGCGCGCGACCGGCTGCGCGGCGAGGCCGAACCCGCCGACTCGCCGACCGATGACGTGGCCGCGCCCGGGGCCGTGCCGGCGCGCGGCCGCCAGCCCGTCGATCTCGATCCCATGGAGATCGAACGCAACTCGCGGCGCGGCGGGTTCCTGTTCGGCGATATCGGCGGCGGAAACGTCTGACGTCGCGCTTCAGGCGATCGCGATCGAGAGGGTCTCGGCGTTCGGCAGGCCTGCGAGGAGCGAGCCGGTCACGAGCAGTTTGGACCCGCGGATGCCGCTGCCGATGATCAGGCGCTCGTGCGCGGCGACCGACTCGTCGATGAGCAGCGGCCAGTCGTCGGGCAGCCCGATCGGTGTGATGCCGCCGTACTCCATGCCGCTGAGCTCGACCGCCTGGTCCATCGGCGCGAACGACAGCTTGCGCGCGCCGAGATATCGCCGCACCGCGCCGTTCACGTCGAGCCGGTCGGACCCGCGCACCATGCACGCCGCGTACCACGTGCGCTCGCCGCGGCGCGCCTGCACGATCACGCAGTTCGCGCCGTCGGCGGGGTCGATCTCGTAGTGTGCGCAGAAAGCGGCGGTGTCGGCGAGTTCCGGGTCGATGGCGGCCACGAGCGCCTCATCGGATGTGGCGACCGCCGCTTGCGCGACTGCCACCGCTCGTAGCGCTTCCGCCGTCGGCGCTGCGAGCAGGTCGGGGGAGTCGAGGGCGGCGGTGAAGTCGAGCGTTCCGAAGCGCATGAAGCGAGCGTACGATGCCTCGATCGCAGGGGTCGCGCTGCCGGACCCGCGCGCCGGCACTCGAGCGCGTTCAGCCGCCCAAGGGCCGCAGGAAGTGCTCACCCGAATTCGCGCGACCCGACGCCGCGACCGTGAACCGCACGATGTCGCTGCGATAGCGGTCGTCGGATGATTCGAAGACCCGCCCGTCGGCATCGCGGGTGATGCGCTTCAGGCGCAGGATCGGCGATCCGGGCTCGACCTCGAGCAGCGCGCTGTCGACGTCGTCGGCGGCGACGGCGTCGATCTCGTGCTCGACCTCGGCGGAGTGGAAACCTCGCTCGGCGAGATACTCGGTGATCGAGACGGTGTCGAGGTCGACGTCGAACAGCACGCGGCCGACCGCTTCGGTGTACGTGAGGCGCTCGAGCATGGTCGGCCGGCCGTCGAGCAGCCGGAGGCGCACGACGTGCACCGCGAGATCGCCGCGTTGCACGTGGAGATCGGCGGCCAGCTCCTCGTCGACGCGTCGCAGCGAGAGCTCCTGCGTGATCGCGCCGGGTGTGGTGCCGAGCTCGCGGGCCCAGCGCGTGAACGGGATGGAGACGTCGACGGCCTGGTGCGCCTTGCGTTCCAGGACTCGACTCGGGCGGCCGCGGGTGGTCTCGATGAGTCCCTCGGCGCGCAGTTCGGCGAGGGCGTTGCGGATGGGGCCGCGCGAGGTGTGCCACCGCAAGGCCAGCTCGCCCTCGGTCGGAACTTCGTCGCCGGGTGCGAGTTGTCCGTTCACGATGCGCTGTCGAAGGTCGTCGGCGATCTGCTTGTACACACTGGAGGCCACATAGGAATACTACATTGGGTGCTCCCGCCGAGAAAGCGGGGCAGGCGTTGTTCACATAGACATACATATTGTGAACAACACGTGAATCCCAGCAGAGATGGGCATACATCGTGGCAGGCTGGCAGCCGTCCACTCCGGCACACCCCTGCTCGAAAGGCTGCCATGTACACCCGCACCCTCACCTCCGCGCTCGCCCTGCTCGGGGCCGGCGCGCTCGCCCTCGGCCTCGCCGGTTGCTCGGCACCCGCCGATGCGAACGACGGCGGGGTCGCCGACGCCGGCTCCTCGTTCGCCGTCGACGAGAACACCCTCGTCTTCGGCGTCGTGCCCGACTCGGTCGACACCGAGACCAACTACCAGCCGCTCATGGACTACCTCGCCCAGGAGACCGGCAAGAACGTCGAGTACCACGAGTCCACGGACTATGCCGCCCTCATCGAGGCCGCCGTCGCCGGCAAGATCGACGTCGCCTCGTTCTCGGGTTTCACCTACGTGACCGCCACCAACAACGGCGCCGAGATCACCCCGATCTCATCGATCGTGACGGCAGAGGGCCAGGAGCCCGGCTACTTCTCACAGGCGATCGTGCCGGCCGGGAGCGATATCACCGACCTCGCCGGCTTCGAGGGAAAGAAAGTCTGCTTCGTCGACCCGTCGTCCACGTCGGGGTACCTGTTCCCGAGCTACAACCTGCTGAACGAAGGCATCGACCCCGAAGCCGACGTCACCCCGGTGTTCGCGGGCAAGCACGACGTGAGCGTCACGAAGGTCGGCGAGGGCGTCGAGTGCGAGGCGGGCTTCGCAGAGGACAGCGAGGTCGCCAAGAGCGACAGGGTCGAGATCGTCGCCGAGACCATGGTCCCGGGCGCCCCGATCGTCGTCTCGAACACCCTGCCCGAGGAGCTCGCGGCGCAGATCACCGACGTCCTCGGCGAGGTGACCATCGACGACATCATCGCCGCGGGCATCACGAGCGCCGACAGCGACGGATTCCGCTCCGTGTTCTTCGAGACCAAGCCGGTCGATGACGCGTACTACGACACCATCCGCGACATCTGCGAGAAGACCGACGCGGAGCAGTGCCAGGGCTGACCCCGGCACTGACGAACACCTACAGGAAACCGGAAGTGACATGAGCGACACATCCGTCATCGAAGTCAGCGGGCTCACGAAGGCGTTCGGCCGCACCGTCGCCCTGCGTCAGGCCGCGTTCAGCGTCGAGAAGGGCGAGATCGTCGTGCTGCTCGGACTCTCGGGCTCCGGAAAATCGACCCTGCTCCGGCACCTCGACGGGCTCGAGACGCCGACTTCCGGTTCCGTGCGCGTGCTGGGCAAGGAGGTGCCGTCGCTGAGCGGGCGGCACCTCCGCGCCCTGCGCAGTCGCGTCGGGTTCGTCTTCCAGCAGTTCGACCTCGTACCGTCGCTCACCGTGCTCGAGAACGTCGTCACGGGTGCGCTCGCCGGATTGCGGGGCCCCCGCGTGGGCCTGTGGAGCTACCCGAAGCGGTTGAAGCTCGCCGCGCTCGGCCACCTCGACCGGGTCGGCCTGCTCGATCGCGCGTACCAGCGCGCCGATACGCTCTCGGGCGGCCAACAGCAGCGGGTGGCCATCGCCCGTGCCCTCATGCAGGACCCCGAGATCCTGCTCGCCGACGAGCCCGTCGCCTCGCTGGACCCCGAGTCGAGCGAACAGGTCATGTCGCTCATCCGGGAGATCGCGATGGACGCCGGCCTCACCGTCGTCTGCAGCCTGCACCAGGTCGACCTCGCCATGTCATGGGCCGACCGCATCATCGGACTGCGTCACGGCGACGTCGTGCTCGACACCCACGTCGAGGGGCTCGGCAAAGCCGAGGTCATTGAGATCTACGGTCGCGTCGCGACGTCGACCGGTGAGCTCGAGGCGATCGAGCGCGAACTCACGGATGTCCCGTCCGGATCGGAATCCGTGCGTTGATGTCGACGCTCACCGCCCCCGTGCCGCGCCGCGCCGCGCCCCCCGCATCGGTCGCCGAGCGCGCGCCGCGACGCCCCATCTCGCCCGAGCGCATCGCCGCCGGGCTGACGCTCGTCACGATCGTCATCGTGGCCGCCGTCGCACTCGCCGACACGGGTATCTCGATCCCGAGCATGATCGAGAGCTGGGCAACGCCGAGCGGTTCTTCGCGCGCGTCGGACCCATCGAGTTCCCCGAAGCCGGCGAACTCCTGCACCTCACCGCGCTGACCGTCGGTCTCGTGCTGTGCGGCACGGTGCTCGCGGCGGTCGTCTCGGTCCCCGTCGCGTACATCGCCGCGGCCAACACCACCCCCGGGCGAGGTTGGCAGGCGTTGGGCCGCTTCGTCACCGTGCTCACGCGTGCAATCCCCGACGTCGTCCTCGCGATGGTGTTCGTTCTCATTTTCTCGCTCGGCACCCTGCCCGGCATCCTCGCGATCGGCATCCACTCCATCGGCATGATCTCCAAGCTCTTCGCCGACGCGATCGAACAGATCGACGAAGGGCCGCGTCGCGCCATCCGCGCCGCAGGTGGATCAAGGCTCCAGGAGTTCGCGAGCGGCATCCTGCCGCAAGTCCTGCCCTCGTGGGTCGCGACCGTGCTGCATCGCAACGACATCAACCTGCGCGGCTCGGTGATCCTCGGCTACGTCGGCGTCGCAGGGCTCGGGCTCGAGATGTCGTTCGCCTTCAAGTCGCTCGACTACGGGCTCGGCCTCGGCATCGCGCTCGTCATGTTCGCCCTGTGCGTGATCATGGAGGTCGTCTCGAGCGTGGTGCGCGCGGCGATGCTCGGCATCCAGCCGACCGGTCGAGGGCTCGGCGACCGTGTCGCGCGGCTGGCCGGTCGAGCGACCGCCGGTCGAGTAGCGATCGCCGGCGATCGCATCGGGACCTCAGTGGGTCTCGATACGCCTCCTTCGTCGGCTACTCGACCGGCGGCGCTCGCGGCAGCGCTGCATCGCCCGTGGGATGCGGTGCGCATCCGCAACACGGTGTGGGCGTGGATGGCGCTCGCGATCCTGGTGGGCAGCGTGATCGTCTGCGACATCCAGTGGGGCGACCTGATCACGGTCTGGGCGAAGATTCCCGAGATCGCCGTGCTGTTCTGGCCACCGGACTTCGGCAGCTACGACGCCGCAACGATGTTCGGGGCGATGGCGCAGACGATCGGCATCGCGCTCGCCGCCACCCTGCTCTCGCTCGTGTTCTCGATCGTGATCGGGTCGCTCGCGGCCCGGAACGTTGCGCCGAACGGCGCCACGCGCACATCGATGCGGCTCCTGCTGGTGACCATCCGCGGCATTCCGGAGGTGATCCTTGCGATCGTGCTCATCGTGATCACCGGTCTCGGCACGCAGGCGGGCACGATCGCGCTCGCCTTCGGTGGGGTCGGCCTGCTCGGCAAGCTGATCGCCGACTCCTTCGAAGAGGTGAAGTCGGGGCCCGAGCGCGCGTTGCGTGCGGCGGGTGCGTCGCGGAGCCAGGTCTACGCTTCGGCGACCCTCGCGCAGGGGACGCCCGCGCTGATCGGCCACGGTTTCTACCTGCTCGACACGAACATCCGGGCGGCGACGATCCTCGGCATCGTCGGCGGCGGCGGGATCGGCTACTACCTGCTCAACGCCGGTCAGGGTTCGAATTACCAGATGGTGACGGCGATCGTGCTCATGATCCTCGCCACCGTGCTTCTCGTGGAGGGAATCGCCGTGTGGATGCGGAGGGTGTTCCGATGAGCGCGACGATCGGGACGCGATTCGACGTCGCCGTGGTCGGCTCGGGGATCATCGGACTCGGAGCGGCACTCGCCGCGGTGCGCCGCGGACTGCGTGTCGTCGTCGTCGAGCGGGGCAGCGAGCCCAGCGGCGCTTCGATCCGCAATTTCGGGCATCTCTGCATCACGCCGCAGACCGGCATCGCGCTGCGGCACGGAGTCTCCGCACGCGAGATCTGGCTCGGGCTGGCGCGAGACGCGGGCGTCTGGCTGCGCGAGGCGGGCACGCTCGTCGTCGCTCGGTCCGATGACGAGCTCGCGGTGCTGCAGGCGCTCGCCGACGAGCGCGACCGCGCGCTCGCACCGGGCGAACGCGCCTCGGTCGAACTGCTCGGCGCCGCGGAGGCGAGCCAGCGGATACCGGTCGATCCCCGTGCCGTGATCGGCGGAGCGTGCCTCCCTGCCGATCTGCAGGTCGATCCCCGGCAGGCGCTCGGCGCGATCCGTGCATTCCTGGCCCGACGCGGGGTCGAGTTCCGCACCCGCACGACCGTCGGCGACGTCGGGCCGGGCCGCCTCTCGACGAGCCGAGGGCCGCTCCGTGCCGATCGGATCGTCGTCGCGGTGAACCACGACATCGACCAGCTGTACCCGGAAGTCGCCGAACAGCTCGGCATCGTCCGTTGCGGGCTCGACATGCTGCGGGTTCGGGCGAACCTGCGAGGACCGCTCGAGGCGCCGCTGCTCACCGGCTGGTCGTTGCTGCGGTACGGCGCCTTCAACGCCGTGCGCGAGGCATCCGTGCTTCGGGAACGGCTGCATGCCGAGCGGCCCGACCTCGCCGCGCTCGACCTCAATCAGATGTACACGCAACTGCCCGACGGCAGCATCATCGTCGGCGACACGCACTACCGCGGGGCGACCGTGACGCCGTTCCAGTCCGAGGCGGCCGCCCAGGCGCTGCTCGAGGAGTTCAGCGCGCTGTTCGGTGTCGGCACGCCCGCCGTCGTCGAGCGATGGCAGGGCGTGTACGCGAGCGGCCCGAACGACTTCCTCGACATCGAGATCGAGCCGGGCGTGCACCTCGCCGCCGCGACCACCGGCATCGGCATGACGACCGGGCTCGGCCTCGCCGAACATGTCGTCGCCGGCTTCGCCGACGTCGCCGTCGCCACCACCACCCCATGAAAGGCATCCCATGACCACGATTGATCGGACCCCCGCGCACGCCCCCGTCGACCTCGGGACCGAGCCCACGGATGCTCGCACGGTCGAGCTCGTCGTGCTCGACATGGCCGGTACCACCGTCACCGACGGCGGACTCGTCGAGCGGGCCTTCGCGCTCGCCGCCGAGCGCGCGGGGTTCGCGCCCGAGGGTGACGAACGCGACCGCGCAGTGCAATACGTTCGCGACACCATGGGGCAGTCGAAGATCGAGGTGTTCCTCGCGCTCACCGGCGACACCGACCAGGCCGCCCGGGCGAATGCCGAGTTCGAAGGCGCCTACGCCGAGCTCGTGGCGACGATGGGTGTCGAGCCGATCCCCGGGGCGGCCGAGGCGATCACGCGAATGCGCGACGCCGGGGCATCCGTCGTGCTCACCACCGGATTCGCCCCGGCGACGCGCGACGCCCTGCTCGACGCACTCGGCTGGCGCGACCTCGCCGACGGCGCGCTCGCGCCGGCCGACGCGGGCCGAGGGCGACCCGCCCCCGACATGGCCCTCACCGCGCTGGTTCGAACCGCGGCGAGCTCCGTGCGCTCGATGGTCGTCGTCGGCGACACGCGCAGCGACATGGAATCGGGCGTCAACGCCGGCGCCGGACTCGTCGTCGGCGTGCTCACGGGAACCCACGCCCGCGCCGAACTCGAGGCCGCCGGTGCCGACGTCGTCATCGAGTCGATCGCCGACCTGCCCGACCTGCTCGGTCTCGGCGAGTGAGCGCGCCGAGACTCGCCCTGCCCGCCGTCGGCGCCGACCACGGAATACGGATGAGGCCCGCGCCTGTCGCGATGGTGTGGCGTGAACCCGGTGCGCCGCACCAGGCGATCGCCGTTCCAGGGGTGGACCTGCGCGACGGCGAGGCGCTCGTCGAGGTCGAGCTCGCGACGGTCTGCGGTTCCGACGTGCACACCGTGCGCGGCGACCGGCCCGCACCGACCCCGCTCGTGCTCGGGCATGAACAGGTCGGGCGCATCGTCGCACTCGGACCGGGCGGCATCACCGCGGTCGACGGCACGGTCATGGGGATCGGCGACCGCATCGTGTGGGGCGTCACCGCGAGCTGTGGAACCTGCGACCGATGTCGCAGCGGCCTGCCGCAGAAGTGCCGCCACGTCGCCAAGTACGGACACGAGCGGCTCGCACGCGGCTGGGAGCTCTCGGGCGGGTTCGCCACCCACGTGCAACTGCGGGCGGGGACGGCGATCGTGCGGGTGCCCGAGTCGATGGCGGCCGCGCTCGCCGCGCCCGCGGCCTGTTCGACCGCGACCGCGGTCGCCGCGCTCGAGGCGGCGTCGAGGGTGCCGCTCGACGGAACCACCGTGCTCGTCGCCGGTGCCGGGATGATCGGCCTCGCCGCAACGGCGATGGCCGCCGACGCCGGGGCGAACGTCATCGTCGTCGACCCCGATGCCGCCCGTCGCCGGACCGCGGAATCGTTCGGTGCCGAACTGACTCTCGACCCCGCGGCGGGGCCGCTCGACGATCGGGTGCGTCAGCGCGGACTCCCCGCGCCGCTCGCAGCCATCGAAGCGTCGGGATCCGCCGCCGCGGTCCAGGCGGCACTGCGTTCGGTCGACATCGGCGGCGTCGTGGTGCTCGTCGGCAGCGTGTCGCCCGGCCCCGGGGTCCAGCTCGACCCCGAGGCCGTCGTGCGCGGGCTGCTCACGGTGACCGGCGTGCACAACTACGCCCCGCGGCACCTGCAGCGTGCGATCGACTACCTCGCCTCGAGCCCGCGCGCAGCGGCCTTCGGCGCCCTCGTCGGAACGACGTACCCCCTCGCCGAACTCGACCGCGCGCTCGCAGCCGCGGCGAACGGGGCGCACGTGCGAGTCGGCATCGATCCGCGAAGGGTGCCCTGATCCTCGGGACGCCGCGCCACGTCGGCATCGCCCCGAGGTCTGCGCCTACGCCGCCGACCAGCCGCCGTCGCTTGCGAGCACGACGCCGTTGATGTTGACGCCGTCATCGCTGAGCAGGAACGTGATCGATGCCGCGAGAGCCTCGGCCTCGGCGGCGTCGGGGAGGATCGTCATCGCAAGGCGCACCCGTTCGGCGCCGAGCGGCGATGCGAAGCTCGCCTCGATGTTCGTGATGGTCGGGCCGGGCGCCACGGCGTTCACCCGCAGTCCGCTCGGGCCGTACATGAACGCGGTCGACTTCGTGAGCCCGACGACCGCGTGCTTCGACGCGGTGTAGGCGACGCCCGCGGCAGAGCCGCGCAGCGCGGCCTCGCTCGCCGTGTTCACGATCGAGCCCGTGCCCTGTGCGAGCATCGTCGGCACCACGGCGCGCATGAGCTTCATGGTGCCGTCGACGTTCACCGAGAACACGCGCTTCCACACGGCGTCGGTGAGCTCGCCGATCGGGGTCATGTCGTCCATGATCCCGGCGATGTTCGCGAGGCCGTCGATGCGGTCGCCCGCGGCCGCGACGATCTCGCCGACCTTGGCGTCGTCGGTGATGTCGGCGACGAGGGTGACGATGTCGGCGCCGGAGTGCTCGCCGGCGAACTCGTCGAGGCGCTCCTGGGAGACGTCGACGGCGACGACACGGCCGCCCTCGCGCGCGATGCGCGACGCCGTCGCGCGGCCGATGCCCGAGCCGGCGCCGGTGACGATGACGGTCTTCCCGGTGAAGCGGCCCCGGTCGATGCGCTCGACCCACTCGGGACGCTCGACCTCGGGCGCCGAACCCGCTGCGGCATCGGCCGTGCCGGTCTCGCCCGCCGCGTCGGCCGCGGCAGGGACATCCGAACCCGAAAGAACGTCGCCGGCTGCCGCGCGCGCCACCAGGTCGTCGACCATCTGCTGGCTGAACCGGCCTTTGCTCAACTTGATGAGGCGCTTGATCGCGAGGCGCTGCACGGGCTTCAGCACCTCGGGGTCCTGGCCGGACTGCGCGAGGAGGTCGCGGATGATCGGGCCGCCGACGGGGTGCTCGAGCCAGGTCTTGATGGAGTCGTCGCCGGTGAGGGTCTTGGGGGTCATGGTGGTGCTTCCTTCGCTCGAGTTACCGGACATCGGTGTCCGGTAGTACGCTAACACCCGTGACTGAGAGTGGGAAGCGCATCTCAGGGACTCGTAAGGTCAACCGCGGACCGAGCGCCGGCCCCGAGAATCGGCGTGCCCTCATCGCGGCGGCGCGTGAGGTGTTCGCCGCCGACGGGCTGAATGCGCCGTTCAACGCCGTGGCGAAGAAGGCGGGTGTCGGCCAGGGCAGCCTCTACCGGCACTTCCCCGACCGCGTCGCGCTGGCCATCGCCGTCTTCGATGAGAACCTCGACGAGCTCGAGGCGGCGGTCGCCGCGCCCGACGCGACGCTCAGCGACCTGATGGACGACATCATCGAACAGGCGCTCGTCTCCACGGCGTTCATCGACCTGATCTGGAACAACCAGCACGACGAACGCGTCGCGCACATCGGCGCCCGGCTCACCTCGCTCGCCGAGCGCCTGCTCGTACGCGAACACGCTGCCGGTCGCATCGGCGAGCACGTCGAGGCCGCCGACGTGCTGCTGGCGATCTCGATGCTCGCCGACGTGCTCGCGCGCTCCGCCGCCGACGAGCGCAAGGCGGTCGCCGAGCGGGCCCGCACGATGTTCCGCAACGCCTTCGCGCCGCGCTGAGTGCGGGGCGGCGAGCCGGGCGGCGCGCTCGCGACAGGCGCCCGGGTCAGCGACCGAGCGGGTCGGCGAGCAGGTCGGCGAAGGCGATCTCGGCGGCGCCGATGAGCAGTCGGTTCTCCCCGAGCGCGGCGACGCGGATCGAGAGGCCCTCGGATGCCGCGGGCATCGCCTGCGCCGCGACCGCGGCCTCGAGCGCGCCGAGGTCGCGTTCGGCGAGCGTCGCGAGGAATCCGCCGAGCACGATGAGCGAGGGGTTCAGCACGTTGACGGCGTTGCAGAGCGCCGTCGCGAGGATGCGCGACTGCCGCCCGACCTCGTCGGCGACAGCGGGTGAGTCGGCCGCGGCGAGGGCGTCGGCCAGGGTGGGCTCGTCACCGTGGTCGAGTCCGACGACCTCGAGCAGGCGCGCTCGGCTCACCTCGTCCTCGAGTACGCCCTCTGCGGCGCGTCGATCGTCGGGGGCGGCGATGCCCGGCCGGTTCTGGCCGAACTCGCCGGCGTACCCGGCCGATCCGCCCACGGGTCGCCCGTGCACGATGAGCCCGCCGCCGATGCCGCTCGCGCCGCCGTTGAGGTAGACCATGTCGTCGACGCCGCGTCCGGCGCCGAACAGGTGCTCGGCGATCGCGCCGAGGCTCGCGTCGTTGCCGACCGCGGTCGGCAGACCCGTGGATTCTTCGACGAGGGCGCGGATCGGGACATCCGACCACAACAGGTGCGGCGCGAACCGAACGAGGCCGTCGCTCGCGCGCACGAGACCCGGCACGGCCAGGCCGACGCCGACGAACCGCGCGTCGCGCAGGTCGGCGGCGCGCCAGCGGTCGAGGGCGGATGCCACGAGCTCGGCGGTCTCGTCGGGTGAGGGCAGGTGGTCGACCTCGATGCGCTCGCGCGCCGGGATGCCGCCGTCGATGCCGACCGCGGCGATCGTGACGGCGTCGACCTCGGGGTTCACGGCGATCGCGAGGACGCGCGGATCGGGCGCGACGACGGGGGAGGGTCGGCCGACGCGGTTGGTGGGGTCGGGCGCCTGCTCGATCACGAGGCCGCGCGCGGTGAGCTCGGCGACGAGCGACGCGACCGTGGAGCGGTTGAGGCCCGTCATGGCCGTGAGGCGGGCGCGCGAGAGCGGTCCGTCGAGGTGCACATGGCCGAGCACTTTCGAGAGGTTTCGGCGGTGGACGCCGTCGAACGTTCCTGCCCGGTCTGTCACGCGTCAACTCTAGGGCGGTCACCGGTTGATGGCGTTCGGGCGCCTCGTCGTCACCGAGTGTTTCCGTTCCGACCGGATGTTGCCGGTGGCGCGGGCACGGTCGGTGGAAACGGAAACGCTCGGCGGGCGCAGGCGGGGTGCGGGCGCGGGTGCGGGCGCGGGTGCGGGGCGCCGCGGGTGCCCGCCGGGCACCGCACCGGACTTGCGGGCATGGGCGGGATTGCTTTATGTTGTATCTCACAACAAATCATCGATGACGCTGAAAGGCGGATCCTCCATGGCTCCCGCGCCCACTCGCGACGACAAGTTCTCCTTCGGCCTGTGGACCGTCGGCTACAACGGCACCGACCCGTTCGGCGGGCCGACCCGCAACGCACTCGACGTCGTGCACGTCGTCGAGAAGCTCGACGAGCTCGGCGCCTACGGCCTCACGTTCCACGACGACGACCTGTTCGCGTTCGGGTCGACCGATGCCGAGCGCCAAGCGCAGATCGACCGCCTGAAGGGCGCCCTCGAGGCGACCGGCCTCGTCGTGCCGATGGTCACGACCAACCTCTTCAGCGCTCCGGTGTTCAAGGACGGCGGCTTCACGTCGAACGACCGCCAGGTGCGCCGCTTCGCACTGCGCAAGGTGCTGCGCAACATCGACCTCGCCGCCGAGCTCGGCGCCAAGACGTTCGTCATGTGGGGCGGTCGTGAGGGCGCCGAGTACGATGCCGCGAAGGACATCCGCCAGGCGCTCGAGCGCTACCGCGAGGCCGTGAACCTGCTCGGCGACTACGTCACCGACAAGGGCTACGACCTCAGGTTCGCGATCGAGCCGAAGCCCAACGAGCCCCGCGGCGACATCCTGCTGCCGACGGTCGGCCATGCCCTCGCCTTCATCGACTCGCTCGAGCGCCCCGAGCTCGTCGGCCTCAACCCCGAGGTCGGCCACGAGCAGATGGCCGGGCTCAACTTCGCCGCAGGCATCGCGCAGGCGCTCTACCACGGCAAGCTCTTCCACATCGACCTCAACGGCCAGCGCGGTATCAAGTACGACCAGGACCTCGTGTTCGGCCACGGCGACCTGCACAACGCGTTCGCGCTCGTCGACCTGCTCGAGAACGGCGGCCCCGGTGGTGCGCCCGCCTACGAGGGTCCGCGTCACTTCGACTACAAGCCGAGCCGCACCGAAGACGAGACCGGCGTGTGGGAGTCGGCCGCCGCGAACATGCGCACCTACCTGCTGCTCAAGGAGCGGGCCGCGGCGTTCCGCGCCGACCCCGAGGTGCACGAGGCGCTCGAGGCCGCGAAGGTGCTCGAGCTCGCGCAGCCGACGCTCGGCGAGGGCGAGACCTACGACGACCTGCTCGCCGACCGCTCGGCCTTCGAGGACTTCGACACGAACGCCTACCTCGGCGGTCGCGGGTTCGGGTTCGTGCGGCTGCAGCAGCTCGCCACCGAGCACGTGCTCGGCGCCCGCGGCTGACCGTCCGCCCTCCCACCCCACCGCGACCCACCCGCCTCGAACCCGTCCCGCCTCAACCCATCCCGGCGTCGAGTGTTTCCGTTTCGACCGAGTGTTGCCATTTCGGCGGAAACACTCGGCGCAAACGGAAACACTCGACGACTGCACCCCCAGGAGGAAACCCCGTGACACCCCAGAGGCGACCATGACGCTCGTCGCCGGCGTCGACTCGTCGACGCAGTCGTGCAAGGTCGTGATCCGCGATGCCGCGACCGGCGTGCTCGTGCGCCAGGGCCGGGCGTCGCACCCCGACGGCACCGAGGTCGACCCGCAGCACTGGTGGGACGCCCTGCAGTCGGCGGTCGCCGCCGCGGGCGGGCTCGACGACGTCGCCGCGATCTCGATCGCGGGGCAGCAGCACGGCATGGTCGTGCTCGACGGCGAGGGCCGGGTCATCCGCCCCGCCCTGCTCTGGAACGACACGCGCTCGGCGCAGGCGGCGCGCGACCTGATCGGCGAGGTCGGCGCCGAGGCGTACGCCGAGCGCACAGGCGTCGTGCCGGTCGCCTCGTTCACGGCGACGAAGCTGCGCTGGCTGCGCGACGCCGAGCCGGCGAACGCCGAGCGCGTCGCCGCGGTCGCGCTGCCGCATGACTGGCTGACGTGGCGGCTTCGCGGGTACGGCCCGATCGGTGCGACGGATGCCCCGCTGGGGCCCCTGCTCGACGAGCTCGTCACCGATCGTTCCGATGCGAGCGGCACAGCCTACTGGGGCGCCGCGGGATACGATCGCGAGCTGCTCGAGCGTGCGCTGGGTCACGACGCGATCCTGCCGCGAGTGCTCGGGCCGGCGGATGTCGCGGGTCGGACGCAGGCCGCCGCGCTCGTCGGCCCCGGGGCCGGCGACAACGCGGCCGCAGCCCTCGGCCTCGACGCGGCGCCGGGCGACGTCGTCGTGTCGATCGGCACGAGCGGCACGGTGTTCGCCGTCACCGAGGCCCCGGTCGCCGATGCCTCGGGCACGGTCGCGGGCTTCGCCGACGCGACGGGCAACTTCCTCCCGCTCATCGCGACGCTGAACGCCGCGAGGGTGCTCGACTCGACGGCGGGCCTGCTCGGCGTCGACCACGAGCAGCTCGGGCGGCTCGCGCTCGAGGCGGAGCCCGGGGCATCCGGTGCCGTGCTCGTGCCGTACTTCGAGGGCGAGCGCACCCCGAACCTACCCGACGCGACCGCCTCGTTCTCGGGGCTGACGCTCGCGAATACCACCCGTCCCTCCATCGCTCGCGCCGCAGTCGAGGGGCTGCTGTGCGGACTCGCGGACGGGCTCGACGCCGTGCGCGGACTGGGAGTCGACGCCGAACGCGTGCTGCTCATCGGCGGCGCCGCGCAGAACCCGGCGGTGCGCGCGATCGCGGCGCAGGTGTTCGACGTGCCGGTCGTGGTGCCCGAGCCGGGGGAGTACGTCGCCGACGGCGCCGCAAGGCAGGCGGCGTGGGCGCTGACGGGCGCCCGTCCGGCGTGGCCCGTCGCGATCGACGAGGAGCTCGCGGTCGACACCCGCCCCCTGATCCGGCAGCAGTACGCCGCCGCATCCGCCCGGGCCTGAGGCCGCTTGGCGATGCCTCTGGCCGCGACCGAACGGCGGTGGCAGACTCGAGGCATGAGCGAGCACGTCGACGACCGAACGCCCACCCGACACCTGTCCGAGGAGGAGTGCTGGCAGCGCCTCGAGCAAGCACCGTATGGTCGCATCGCGATGAGCGCGGCAGGCGAGGTCGACGTGTTCCCCGTGAACCACGCGGTCGACAACGGCACGATCGTGTTCCGCACGTCCGCGGGCACCAAGCTGCTCGAGCTCACCATCCGCAACAACGTGGCGTTCCAGGTCGACGGCTACAGCGATACCGAGGCGTTCAGCGTCGTCGTCAAGGGCGTCGCCGCGGAGTTCGACCGCCAGGGCGAGGTCTACCAGGCCGAGAAGCTCGGCGTCACCCCGTGGGCACCCGAAGAGAAGGACCGGTGGGTGCGCATCAAGCCCACCGAGGTGCACGGGCGCATCTTCGCGCGGGCCTGAGCCGGGCATCCGGCGGGCGGCTGTCAGCCGGGTGCGGCACACTAGACGCGTGATCGCGGACGAGGCCCTGAGTTGGCGGCCGCGGCATCCGACCGACCTGCTGCAGACGGTGGGCGTGCTGCGTCGCGGCGGCGGCGATCCCGCTTCCGCGCGCGACGCGAGCGGCGCGGTCTGGCGCGCGACCCGAACGGCCGACGGCGTCGCGACGATCCGGTTGAGCCAGCCGGCGTTCGACGAGCTGCGATGCGAGGCGTGGGGCCCCGGCGCGGCGGCGGCCGTCGCCCAGGCGCCTGAACTGCTCGGCGAACGCGACGACCCGAGCGGGTTCGAGCCTCAGCTGCCGTTGCTCGATGACGCGCATCGCCGCAATCCCGGTCTGCGCATCGCCCGCTCGGCGCAGGTGTTCGAGGCGCTCGCCGCTGCGATCCTCGAGCAGAAGGTCATCACCCTGCAGGCGCACGACTCGTGGCGACGCCTGGTGACGAAGTTCGGCACGCCGGCGCCCGGCCCGACGCCGCGCCCCATGCGCGTCGTGCCCTCGGCCGATGAGTGGCGGGCGATCCCGAGCTGGGAGTGGCACCGCGCCGGCGTCGACCCGCGCCGGGCGAGCACCCTGCAGAACGCGGCGCGCTACGCGGGTCGCCTCGAGGAGGCGGTCTCGATGAGCGCGGCGGATGCCGCAGCTCGCCTCACCCTCATGCCCGGCATCGGGGCGTGGACGGCAGCCGAGGTCGCGCAACGCGCGCTCGGCGACGCCGATGCGCTCTCGGTGGGCGACTACCACCTGGCGAACTACGTCGGCCACGCGCTCGCAGGTCGTGACATGTCCGACGACGAGATGCTCGAGACCCTCGCGCCCTGGGCCGGCCACCGCTACCGCGTCGTGCGCCTGCTCGGGGCGGCAGGCGTGCGCGGCCGGCCGCGGCGCGGGCCCAGGATGTCGTTCGTCGACCACCGCGCGATCTGACGCGCGGGCCGCGCTGCGGCATCCGGCGACTCTGTTCCTCTCTCGTGCGTCGAGAGTGCAGTGGTCGCCCGTGAGGTGGGCCCCGAGTGCACTTTCGGCGGGGAGCGGGCGTTCTTGGTGCGTTCAGCTGCGTCGAGAGTGCAGTGGTCGCCCGTGAGGTGGGCCCCGAGTGCACTTTCGGCGGGGAGCGGGCGTTCTTGGTGCGTGCAGCTGCGTCGAGAGTGCTGTCGTTGCCCCGAGGATGGGCGCGAATTGCACTCTCGGCAGGGAGTGACATCCGGCGATCACTCACCGCGAAGGCATAGCCAACACATACCTTTCTCGCGTACCGTCGCTCACGCGGCCCGAATTCCGCCGCGCTCCCGACCGAAGGACGTCATGACCTCCACCACGCCCCGCAAGCTCAACCTTCCGCTCATCGGCCTCTGGGTCGCCTCGGTCGCGATCGTCGTCCTCGGCGTCGTGCTGACGTTCACCGCGAACGCAGCGCAGGTGGCGTACTACACCGAACAGGTCGCCGATCCCGCGCCGATTCTCGCGGCGCAGTCGAACACGACGCTCGGTGGCCTGCTCATCGCGGTCGGTGTGCTCGGTCTCGTCATCTCGCTCGCCACGCAGGCGATCATCGGCGCGGCCGACCGCCGTCACGCCGAGTCGGTGCTCGCCGTCGACGAGTTCTTCGACCTCGACGAGGAAGACGGCCTCGACGTGCTCGAGGCCGAGCGCGCGCCGGCCGCTGCACCGGGTGTCGCCGCCGCACCGGCCCTCGTCGACGAAGCGGCGCCCGAAGCCGCACCCGCGACCGCAGCCGCACCTGCACCGGCCGTCGAGACCGAAGCCGCCCCGGCCGTCGAGCCCGAAGCCGCCCCGGCCGCCGAGCCCGCGAAGGCCCCCGAGGCGCCGACCGAGAAGTAGCTCGCGTCAGCCTCCGAGCGCGGCGTCGAGACTCGGGTGCAGATGCCGTGTGCCCAGCACGGTTGCCGCGTGCTCGGCGCCCGCCCGCAACGCGTCGGGCACCTCGGCGCGGGCCAGCGTGGCATCGAGCACGCCGGTCATGAACGCGTCGCCCGCGCCGTTCGTGTCGAGCACGTCGACCGGCACTGCCGCGACCTCGTGGCGCGACATCCGCCCGCTCGCATCTCGGGCGACGGCGATCGCGCCGCGCTCGCCGAGGGTGCACACCACGAGTGACGCGCCGGCCTCGACCCGCGACTGCATGAACGGCAGCGGGTC
Organism: Agromyces cavernae; assembly: GCF_021044935.1. Classification (GTDB taxonomy): domain Bacteria; phylum Actinomycetota; class Actinomycetes; order Actinomycetales; family Microbacteriaceae; genus Agromyces; species Agromyces cavernae. The sequence continues at coordinate 156,985 of NZ_JAJNMP010000001.1, read as the reverse complement.
GGGGCCGATGCGGTCGGCGTTCATGAAGATCACGTCGGCGGCGTCGATGAACGGCCGGTGGAACTCCGCCGTGCCGTCGTAGTCGTGGATGTCGGTCCAGATGGGGCGGCGCGTCGCGGTTGCGAGCGGGATCAGCTGCTGGGCGACTGGGGCGAGGTCGAGCACGATCGCGGACGCCCCGGCCATCGCCGTCGCGACGGGCTCGCTCGGGGGATGCGATGCGGTCGGGATGGCGAGGTAGAGCGAAACCCGTTCACCAGCGGGAGTCATGAGGTTGAGATGGCGCTCGGTCGCGCCGCCCGCGCCGGCGATGACCGTGACGCCCGCCGATTCGAGCAGGCCGCGCACCCGCTCGCCGTCGACGTCACCGCCGAAGAGCGCGTGCAGCACGACCGGCCGGCCGAGTCCCGCGAGGCCGAGGGCCTTGCCCGCCGAGGTGCCGCCGACGGTCTCGTACTCGTCGAGTGCGAACTGCATGTGCGGCACCGGCTCGGGCAGGTGGTCGAGGTAGACGATGCGGTTCCACGAGGCGGCGCCCGCGATGAAGACGTGTTCGGTCACGTCGACCATTCTGGCGGGTCGAGGAGCTACCCGGTGGGGCGCGCGACGTCGTGGCCGAAGGCCGCGTCCCACTCGACGAGCGGCTGCAGCACCTCGATGAGGCGCAGGCCCGCCGCGCTCGGGGTGTAGCTGATCGTCACCGGCGTCGTGGGGCGCACGTGCCGCTCGATGAGCCCCTCGACCTCGAGTTCGCGCAAGCGCGCGGTGAGCAGCCGGTCGGAGATGCCCGTCACCACCGCGCGGTACTCCGAGAAGCGTCGGGCCCCGCGCAGCCCGGCGACCCGCGCAACCGGCGACATCGCACTCGACCGATCGGAGCAGAATGCACTACGGCCACGAGCTGCAGTTCGGCACTTTCATCACCCCCACGAACGACCCGCCGCAGGCACCCGTTCGGCTTGCCGAGCTCAGCGAAGCGGTCGGCTACGACCTCGTCACGTTCCAAGACCACCCCTACCAGCCGCGCTTCCACGACACGTCGACACTGCTCACCTGGGTCGCGGCCCGTACCGAGCGCGTCCACCTCGCCGCCAACGTCGCCAATCTGCCGCTGCGACCGCCCGCCGTGCTCGCTCGTGCGGCGGCGAGCCTCGACCTGCTCTCCGGCGGCCGATTCGAGCTCGGGCTCGGCGCGGGCGGATTCTGGGACGCGATCGAGGCGATGGGCGGGCGGCGGCTCACGCCGGGCCAGGCGGTCGACGCGCTGTCGGAGGCGATCGACATCATCCGCGGCATCTGGGATCAGGGCGAGCGATCGCGGTTCGAGGTCGACGGGGCGTACTACCGCGTGAGCGGGGCGAAGCGGGGACCGGGCGCCGGCGCACAACATCCCGATCCTGATCGGCGCGTACAAGCCGCGCATGCTGCGCCTGACGGGCCGCAAGGGCGACGGCTGGGTGCCCTCACTCGCCTACATGAAGCCGGGCGAGTTCGCCGAGAAGAACGGCATCATCGACGAGGCGGCGACCGCGGCGGGTCGCGATCCACGCGAGATCCGGCGCATCGCGAACATCGGCGGGCGATTCTCGGCGGGCGGCGGCGCAGGCAGGGGCGGGCCTGGCGGCTTCCTCGACGGGCCCGCCGAGCAGTGGGTCGAGCAACTGCTGCCCTACGTCGTCGACGATGGCGTCGGCACGTTCGTGCTCTCGAGCGACGACCCCCGCACGATCCAGCACTTCGCCGAGCAGGTCGCGCCCGCGCTGCGGGAGGCGGTCGCCGGCGAACTGCGCGCGCGTCGCGCCGGCGAGGCGGGCGAGTCGGGTGGGTTCCGCGGGTCGGATGCCTCGCTCCTCGCACCCACGTACACCTCGCGGAGCACGGCGGTGCGGGCGAAGCGCCGCGACGGCATCGACTACGACGCGGTGCCCGAGCAACTCGCCGCGAAGGCGATCGAGCCGGGCGACGCCGGGTTCGCGCGCGTGAAGTCGACCTACATGCGAGGCGGCTCGCCGGGTCTCGTGCTGCAGCCGGGAAACGTCGACGAGGTCGCCGCCGCCGTCGCGTTCGTGCGCGAGAACCCGACGGTGCCCTTCGGCGTGCGCAGCGGCGGCCACGGCATCAGCGGCCGCTCGACGAACGACGGCGGAATCGTCATCGATCTCTCGCGCATGCGCGAGTTGCAGGTGCTCGACGCGGCGGGGCGCCTCGTGCGCATCGAGGCCGGTGCGCTGGAAGGACGTCGCGGCGTTCCTCGCGCCGCACGGATGGGCGCTCTTGTCGGGTGACTACGGCGGGGTCGGCGTCGGCGGCCTCGCGACCGCGGGCGGCATCGGCTGGCTCGTGCGCGAGCACGGGTTGACGATCGACCACGTGCGCGCCGTCGAAATGGTGCTCGCCGACGGTTCGATCGTGCGAGCGGATGCCTCGCACCACGCCGACCTCTTCTGGGCCGTGCGTGGGGCGGGCGCGAACTTCGGCATCGTGACCGCCTTCGAGTTCGAGGTCGACGAGGTCGGCCCCGTCGGCTTCGCGCAGTTGTCATTCGACGCGAGCGACCTCGCCGGATTCCTGCAGGCGTGGGGCGACTGGGTCGTCGGCTCGCCGCGCGACCTCACGAGCTTCCTCATCGTGAGCGCCGGTCGCGCGGGTCAGCCGCCGATGGCGCACGCGATGGCGATGGTCGACTCCGATGACCCCGACACGGTGCTCGCGCGGCTGCAGCCGCTCGCCGATGCCGCGCCGCTCGTCGGGCAGGACGTGCGGATCACGGACTACCTGTCCGTGATCTCGAACGCGGGCGACGCGAGTCACAGCGCCGAGGGCGAGCCGACCGCGCGGTCGGGGCTCATCGGCCGGGTGACGCCGTCGTTCGCGGCAGAGGCCGCACGGTTCATCGAGAGCGGCGCGACGTACTTCTTCCAGCTCCGCGCCGTCGGCGGCGCCGTGCACGACGTGCCATCCGATGCCACGGCGTTCGCACACCGCTCGGCGGAGTTCTCGGTCGTGGCGTTCGGCTCGAACCGCCGCCATACGAACGACCGCTGGAACGAGCTCATCGCCCCGCACTCGAGCGGTGCCTACCTGAGCTTCGACACCGAACAGGGCGATGACGCCGTCGAGGCGGCGTTCCCACCGGCGACGCTCGCGCGGCTGCGCGGGCTGAAGCGGCGGTTCGACCCCGAGAACGTGTTCCGCGACAACGCGAACATCACGCCCGCGTAGCGGGCGCGCACGCGGCATCCATTCGCACCGCGGAGTTCATCGAGCGTTCAGCGGCCTGCGGGCGCTCCCGGAGTCAGGCGAGCTGCTCGGGGGCGGTGCCGCGCTTGATCGCGGAGAGCTCGAACTCGAGGGTGATCTTCTCGGAGACGAGCCAGCCGCCCGAGTCGAGCGCCATGTTCCACTCGAGGCCGTACTCGCGGCGATCGATGCGCCGCGTGCCCTCGAAGCCGGCACGGAGTGCGCCGTAGGCGTCGGTCTGCACGCCGGTGAACTCGATCGGAATCGTGATCGGCTTCGTGACGTCGCGGATCGTCAGGTCACCGGACACCACGAGGGCGTTCTCGCCGACCTCCTCGATGCGGGTGCTGCGGAAGACGATCTCGGGCCATTTCTCCGCGTTGAAGAAGTCGGCGCTGCGCAGGTGGTCGTCGCGCTGCGTGTTGCGGCTGTCGATGCTGGCGACGTCGAGCACGATCTCGGCGGTCGACTTGGTCGTGTCGTCGAAGTCGACGTGCAGGCTGCCGGTGATCTCGTTGAAGGCGCCGCGGACGGTGGCCACCATGGCGTGCTTCGCCGAGAAGCCGATGCGGGTGTGGGCCGGATCGAGGTCCCAGTCGCCGCTCAGGTCGGGTTCGTTGTCGGTCATTCTCTCTCCATGGATCATTGCAAACCCGCTCAGTCTTTCATCCGATGGCTGATCGAATCCTCCACATGTCGTTCGGCGGCCTCCGGGCACGCCCTGATTCCCGATGTGGTCCACGGGCGGACACTTGGCATGAGGAACACTCATGAAAGAGGTGTGCCATGTCAGTGACCATCGGCGGTGTCGAGCTCTACATGGGACCGAAGTCGGTCGGCGGCCCCGACGATCTCGACCTTGCGATCCGCGACTTCATCGGCGAGGCCGAGCACAGCCTCGCGATCGCCGTGCAGGAGATCGACTCGCGGCCGATCGCCGAGGCGATCCTCGCGGCGAAACGCCGCGGCGTGCGGGTGCGCGTCATCCTCGAGGGCGACTACCTCACTGAGGAGAAGGCGCTCGCCGACCCGTGGAACAGCAAGGGCGCGCACGAGGAGAACCGTCTGATCCAGGGCGCGCTGCTCAAGGCCAGGGTCGACGTCGTCAGCGACCTGAACCGCAAGATCTTCCACCAGAAGTTCATCGTGCGCGACTCGCGCAAACCGAAGGCGGCCGTGCTCACCGGTTCGACGAACTTCACCCTCACCGACACGGGCACGAACGCGACCGCGGGGATCGGTTCCGGCCAGAACCTCAACCACGTCGTCGTGCTGCACGGCCAGCGCGCGGCGACCGAGTACCTGCGCGAGTTCGAGCGCATGCGGTCGGGCACCTTCGGCGACATGCACGAACGCGTCGAGCCGAAGCCCAAGGAGTTCGACCTGCCCGCCGTGCGGATCAAGCCGCTCTTCGCACCGCGGCACGGTCCCGAGATGGAGATCATGAAGCAGATGCTGAAGGCGAAGGACTCGATCGACTTCGCGATGTTCACCTTCTCGCAATCGTCGGGCATCGACGACGCCATGATCCGGATCCGCCCGCTCGTCGGCCGCATCCGCGGCGTGCTCGACCGCGACCAGGGGGCCGCGAAGTGGGCGGCGACGAGCGACCTCGGGAACGGCGACGTGCAGCTGTTCGCCAACAAGCGCAACACCGGGGTGCGCAAGCTGCATCACAAGCTCATGGTCATCGACGAGCGGATGCTGATCGTCGGCAGCTTCAACTACACCGAGCCGGCGAACACGCTGAACGACGAGAACATCATCGTGATCGGAGATCTCGAGGAGGAGGATCCCGCCGCCGAGGCCGCGCAACGCGAGCTCGCCGCCTACGCGCTCACCGAGATCGAGCGCATCATCGCCGACCTGTCGTCGCCGATCCCGGTCGCGTGAACTGCGGATGTCCCGCCGCCGACGAGCGCGTCGAGGCGGGACATCCGCAACCTGAACCGATCAGACCCGCGTGAGGTAGGCCTCGATGCGGTCGAACGCGCCGTTCCAGGCCTCGGTCTCGAAGAAGTCGCGGATCTCGGGCGTCGGGAACCCGGTCTGCACGACGGTCATGAGGGTGCCGCCGTCGACCGGCTCGAAGGTGACCTCGACGTGCGTGGTCATCTCTTGGCCGCTCGGGTCGCTGCCGGTCGATTCGGTCACGAGCCGGTGCGGGCGGTCGATCTCGAGGAAGGTCTGCACCTCGGTGAACAGCGTGTCGCGGTCGGGACCCCACACCGCCTTCTGCGTGCCGCCGACTCGAAGGTCGACCTCGATCTCGACGATGCCCGGCTCTTCATCGAGGATCGAGAACCAGATCTTCTGCTTCTCGGCGTCGGTGTAGGCGTCGAAGACCGCCTCGGGACTCGCCGGCAACTGCCGCGACATGCGCAGGCCGATCGTCTCGTTCGTCTGGGTGTCGCTCATGATTCCGTTCCCTTCGTTTCGTGCTTCGTGTCGTGTTCTTCGTGGTTCGGATCGTGCGTTCCGTCGTGCAGGGTGAAGTACGCCTCGAGGCCGTCGAGCCGGCGCTCCCAGAGGCGCTGGTAGAAGCTGATCCACGCCATGGCGTCGTCCAATCGCTCGGTTCCGAGCCGGCACTGGCGCACACGGCCGACCTTCTCGGTCGTCACGAGACCGGCGACCTCGAGCACGTCGACGTGCTTGCGGATGCCGGTGAGCGTCATGCCCGCCGGCATCGCGAGCTCGGTGATCGTGGCCGGGCCGTCGCCGAGACGGGTGAGGATGCCCCGCCTCGTCTCGTCGGCGAGGGCCGCGAATGCCCGATCCAACTCCTGTTGCTGAACCATGTGGTTCAGTGTACAACACTGAACCGAAAAGTTCAATATCTTCGCGGCGGATGTCGCAACTCAGGAGAATTGCGCTGAGCGACCTCCTGAGCGGGGATGGGGACCAATTTCCTGAGCTGCGGAAGAGATATGGGGGCCGCTCGGGCGGGCAAGCGGATGTCGCCACGCGAAGCGCGCGGCACGGGACATCCGCCCGCCGCCTACATGGTGTCGAGGATCGCGACCAGCTGTTCGAACGTGGTGTTGGGGTTGACGATCGCGAAGCGCGTGTTGGGACGGCCCGCGTGCGAGCTCGGCGTCACGAACGCCTTCTGCTCGTCGAGCAGCCGTGCCGACCAGGCGTTGTAGTCGGCCTTGGTCCAGCCGTCGCGCTCGAACACGACGACCGAGAGCTGCGGGTCGCGCACCAGCGAGAAGCCCTCGCGCGAGGTGATCTCATGGGCGATGTCGGCCGCGACGGTGATCGAGTGGCTGATCGCCTCGCGGTACGCCGCCCCGCCGTAGGTCGCGAGCGAGAACCAGAACGGCAGGCCGCGGGCGCGCCGGGTGAGGTGTGCGGCGTAGTCCGACGGACTCCACTCGCTCGTCTCGGTGAGGGTGTCGAGGTACTCGGCGTGCTGGGTGTGCGCGCGGCGCCCGGCCTCGGGGTCGCGGTAGATGAGCGCGCACGCGTCGAACGGCGCGAACAGCCACTTGTGCGGGTCGACGATCACCGAGTCGGCATGCTCGACGCCCGCGAACCGGTCGCGGGCGAGCGGCGAGAGCATCGCGGCGAGTCCGTAGGCACCGTCGACGTGCAGCCAGAAGTCGAAGTCCGACTTGAGCGCGGCGATCGAGGCGACGTCATCGACGATGCCGAAGTTGGTCGAGCCCGCGGTCGCCACGACGGCGAAGACGGACGTCCCGTGCTCGAGCAGCGCAGCCCGCACATCGTCGCCCCGCAACATGCCGTCGGCGGCGGGCTTCACGGGAATCACGTCGACGTCCATGACGCGCGCGGCCGAGGCGATCGAGGAGTGCGCCTCAGCGCTGCAGACGACCTTCCAGCGGCCCCCGGGCGGAATCGGAGTCGGGGCATCCGAACCGCCGCCAGTGTCTGCACCGGCTGTCGCAGTGTCGCGGGCCGCCTCGGCCAACGCGTGCCGCGCGTGGTCGCGGGCCGCGACGAGCGCCGACAGGTTGCCGAGGGTGCCGCCCTGCACGAACACGCCGCCGGCCGTCGCGGGCAGGCCGAACTCGCGGGCGAGCCACGAGAGCACCTCGTTCTCGGCGTACACGGCGCCCGCGCCCTCGAGCCACGAGCCGCCGTAGAGCGCGCTCGCCGAGACGACGAGGTCGAACGCCGTCGCCGCCTTGGTCGGTGCGGTCGGGATGAACGAGAGGTACTGCGGGTGGTCGGTCGTGATGCACGCCGGCGCGAGCACGTGCTCGAAGACCGAGAGGGCCTTCGTGGCGCCGATGCCGCGCTCGGTGATCGTGGGCCCGGCGAGGCGGGTGAGCTCGGCCTCGGTGCTCGGCTTGTCGAGCGGGGTGTCGTCGTTGAGGATGCGGCGGCGCGAGTAGTCGAGCACGAGGTCGACGATCTGCTCGGTCTCGCCGGAGACGGTGTGCATGCGGGTCGGCGCTGCGGGCTCGTGTCGTGCGTTCATGGGTGGATCCTCTCAACTGCCCGGCCCGGGGCTGGCCGCGGGCCCGGAGAAGGTTCGCACATCAGCGGGTGAATCCGCAAAAAGGCGCTACGGAATCAGCGCAGCACGCATAATCGCTGTGCTGTCCACCAAATCCACGCATGTTGTGTGCGTCAGCTCCCGGATGTCGCAACACGAAGCTGCGACATCCGCGAGCCGAAGCGACGACCTTACGCGCGGTCGAAGCGCGCGCCCGCCGGATTCGACTCGAGCAGCATGAACACGAGCAGGATGATGCTGCCGACGAACGGGATGAAGGCGAGGAAGAAGAATCCGCCCGAGCGGTTGGTGTCGTGCAGCCGGCGCCAGACGAGTGCGAGACCGGGCACGAGAACGACAAGCGCCCAGATGCCGTAGAGCGCCACGCCGAGACCGAACAGCGGGCCGGGAACCATGGCGCCGGTCTCGCTCGTGGTCGCGCCCGAGAAGATGAGCGTCATCATCACTCCGTACAGCACGCTCGTGATGATCACGTTCGCGAGCGCCCACCACCAGTACTCGCTGCGGCTCGCGCGGCCAGAGAACGTCGCGTACTTCGTGAAGAACCGCGAGACGGCCTGGCCGAAGCTCGCCCCGTACAGCGGTGCTGAGAGCGGAACCTGGGTGGTCGAGACGGTGGTCGTGGTCATGGAACTCCTCTGTGATCGGGTGACGGCGGTGCTCGCCGCGCCAATACTGTCGGACCGCGGACACCGAGCGATAGGGGGAGCGGTGCCCTATTCCGCTCCCGGCCCCTTCAGTTCGATGCTTATCTGCTCGGCGTCGAGCTCCTCGAGGGCGGCACCGAGCGCGGCCGCGCTGAAGAGTCCCTCGTCGCGTGCGTCGAGCAGGGCCTCGCGCTCCGCGTGGATCATGCGCAGTCGCAGCTGCCGCACCTGCTCGGCATCGATCACGCGATCGGATGTCCCGTGGCCGCGGTCTGCGGCATCCGCACCGATCTTCGCATCGGTGGCCGGCGTCGGCTGCTCGGCGCCACCCGGCTCGGCGGCATCCCGCTCCTCGCCGGTGTCGTCGTCGGCGCCCTCGTCGGCCGACGTCAACCAGGCCGCCCGCATGCGCTCGGCGGTGGCACGCAGGCGCGGGTCGAGGGAGTCGTCATCGTCGAGTTCGTCGAACGCGGCCGCGCGCATGACCTGCTTCAGCTCGCGCCGCTCGGCGAGGGTGTCGCCGGGGTCGCGGACCGGCAGGAGCCACCGCACGAGCCACGGCAGCGTGCCGCCCTGCACGAGCAGCGATCCGACGGCGACGACGAACGCGATGAGGACGAGCATCGCGCGGCTGGGCGTGTCGGCCGGCAGGGTCTGCGCGGCGGCGAGCGTGACGACCCCGCGCATGCCGGCCCAGACCACGATCGTTCCCTCGCGCCAGCCGAGCGCCTCGTCGAGGTAGTAGTCGATGTCGGCGACGCGTCGGCGCACCAGGGTGCGGAAGCGCTCGGACTGCGCGGGCGAGGGCGCGCGGGGGCCGGTGGGCGAACGCCCGGCCCGGTCGACCAGCATCTGCTTGAACTCGCCGCCTCGCCGCGCGCGTCGTCCGAGCGCCGCGAGCAACGGCGCGACGTACGCCGCGCGAATGAGGATGACGGCGACGAACGCGATCGCCGCGATGCGGATCGCCGCCCACACGCCCTCGTGGGCGCGCTCGACCTCGTCGACGATGGCGGCCAGCTCGAGTCCCATGACGAGGAATACCGCACCCTCGAGCACGAGCTCGACCGTGCGCCAGCTCTGCACGTCCGAGAGCCGGTGCTGCGGCGTGAGGAACCGCGCCGCGCCCCGCCCCGTGATGAGGCCGGCGACGACGGCGGCGACGAGCCCCGAGGCGCCCAGCTGCTCGGCCGGGATCGACGCGATGAACGGCATCGTGAACGAGATCACGGTGTTCACGGTCGGGTTCGACACGCGTGCGCGAAGGCGCAGGTTGAGCCATCCGACGATCGCGCCGATCACGATCGCGACCGCCACCGAATACGCGAACGTGCCGACGACGCCCCAGAGCGTGACGGATGCCGCTGCGCCCGCGATCGCCGTGCGCAGCAGCACGAGCGCGCTCGCGTCGTTGAGCAGGCTCTCGCCGTCGAGCATCGCAGAGACCCGGGGTGACACTCCGAGACGTTTGACGATCGACGTCGCGACCGCGTCGGTGGGGCTGAGGATCGCGCCGAGTGCGATGCCCATCGCCAGCCCGAGGCCGGGGATGAGCCAGGCGAAGAGCACCCCGAGCAGTACCGAGGTGATCACGACGAGCACGACCGAGAGCCCGCTGATCGCGGTGAAGTCGCGACGGAACTCCATCGTCGGCATCGAGACCGCGGCCGAGTACAGCAGCGGGGGCAGCACGCCGGCGATGATCCATTCGGGGTCGACCTCGAACGGCGGTACTTCGGGGAGCAGGCTCACCCCGATGCCCAGGAGCACGAGCAGCAGTGGCGATGCGACGCCGAGCTTCGGGCCGATCGCGGCCGCGCCGGCGATCGCCAGCAGGGCGAGTACCGCGATGACGAGGAGTTCCATCGAGCCCGAGGCTACTCGTCGCCGTCGTCGCGGGGGCGGGGCGGGGGCGGGTTGTCGATCGCCGGCCGCTCTGCGACGACGGGGAACGCGCCGGTGTGACCCTCACGCTCGGCCGCCGCGGCCGCGATGCGCTTGCGCATCACGAACCAGCCGAGGATGAGCAGCGGGATGAGGATGACGGTCGACGCGAGCACCCAGCGGCCCGTCGGCGAGAACGCCATCGTCACGAGCACGAAGGCGAGGAACGCCAGGGTCAGGTAGCCCGTGAACGGCGCGCCCCACAATCGGAACGACGGTCGCTCGAGGATGCCCTGCTTCGCCCACGACACGAGCTTCATCTGGCAGATGATGATGGTCGCCCACCCGCCGATGATGCCGAGCGCCGAGACCTCGAGCACGATCTCGAACGCCTCGTCGGGCACGAACGCGTTGAGCCCGACGCCGAACAGCGTGATCACGCCGGTGAGCAGGATCCCGCCGTAGGGCACGCCGTTGCGGCTCATCACCTCGGTGAACTTCGGGGCCGACCCGTTCACGGCCATCGACCGCAGGATGCGCCCGGTCGAGTAGAGCCCGGCGTTCAGGCTCGACAGCGCGGCCGTGAGTACGACGAAGTTCATGACCGACGCCGAGATCGCCGCGGCCTCGGGCGAGCCGAGGTGCGAGAAGAAGGTCACGAACGGCGACTCGCCGGCCTCGTAGCTCGTGTACGGCAGCAGGAGCGAGAGCAGCAGCACCGAGCCGACGTAGAACACCGCGATGCGCAGCACGACGGTGTTGACGGCCTTGGGCATGACCTCGCGCGGCTTCTCGGTCTCGCCGGCGGCCGTGCCGACGAGCTCGATCGCCGCGTAGGCGAAGACGACGCCGCTGATCGCGAGGATCGGCGCGATGGCACCCGTCGGGAAGACGCCGCCGTTGTCGGCGATGACCGAGAAGCCCGTGGGCCCGACGTCGGTCTGGCCGTTGAAGACGATGAACACGATACCGACGATGAGGAAGATCACGAGCGCGGCGACCTTGATCGCCGCGAACCAGAACTCCATCTCGCCGAACACCTTCACCGAGACGAGGTTGAGCGAGAGCACGACGACGAGTGCGACGAGCGCGATCACCCACTGCGGGATCGCCTGCAGCGGCTCCCAGTACTGCGCCCAGAACTTCACGTACAGCGCGGCGGCCGTGACGTCGACGATCGACGTGAACGCCCAGTTGAGGAAGTACATCCAGCCGGCTGCGTACGCCAGCTTCTCGCCGTAGAACTCGCGCGCGTACGAGACGAACGAGCCCGACGACGGACGGTGCAGCACGAGCTCGCCGAGGGCGCGCAGGATGAGGAACGCGAAGAACCCGCACACCGCGTAGACGAGGATGAGCGCGGGCCCCGAACTCTCGAGCCGCCCGCCGGCGCCCATGAAGAGGCCCGTGCCGATCGCCCCGCCGATGGCGATCATCTGGATCTGCCGGGGCTTCAGCGTCTTGTGGTAGCCGTGCTCTTCACTTGAGAAGTCCTGCACGGCGAGCATCTCGTCGCCGACGCGTTCGCGATAGTTCTCGAGGTCGTCGACCGGGTCGTGGTCGGGCAGGTGTTGCGTCGTCATCGGCTTCCCCTTCCACCGATCTCGGAACCCAGCGCAGTAACCACGCGTGCCCCGTGGTCGGCAGGATGGCACGGCGAGGGCTCGTCCGCAACGGTCGCGTCCGCTCACGCCCGCGCGATGTGGGCGGGTCGTGGTCGAGTGGTCGCATGGCCTTCGATGCGCGGTTCCTGGGGGTGCGAGCGGCGATGCCGCGATTCGAGACGACGGATGTCTCGACCGGCGTCGTCCGCGAGGCCACGGTCGAGCTCGACTACATGCACTTCGCGGTGGTGCTCGACACGGCACGCCGCTTCGCGCGCGCGACGGGCGTCAACATCGACGGGGCGGCGCTCGTCGATCTCGACCGCGGCGGCGACGAGTGGCGGCTCGACGAGCGCATCCCCGCCGACTGGCAGGCCGGCCCCGAGGTGTATGCCCGCAACGACCTCGACCGTGGGCACCTCGTGCGCCGCCGCGACCCGGTGTGGGGCGACCCGGCCGTCGCCAAGAGGGCGAACGCCGACACGTTCCACTACACGAACGCCGCGCCGCAGGCATCGGGCTTCAACCAGTCGAAAGAGCTCTGGCTCGGCCTCGAAGACCACGTGCTCGAGCACGCCGCCGCGCACCGCCAGCGCCTCAGCGTGTTCACCGCTCCCGTGCTCGGCGAGGCCGATCCGCCGTACCGGGGCATCCGGGTGCCGCTGCGGTTCTGGAAGATCGCGGCGTGGAACGCCGGGGGCGACGCCGGCGACGACGGGGTGCTCGCCGCCGTCGGCTTCATCCTCGATCAGTCCCCACTCGTCGACACGAGGGACCTGCGCCGGCCCGCGCCCGGCGAGGCGCCCGCGGTCGGCCCGTTCCGCACCTTCCAGGTGCCCATCGGCGACATCGCCGTCATCACAGGGCTCCTCATGCACGACCTCGTCGCCGCCGACCGCCTGCCTGCGACCATCGCCGCAGCGGGATGGCGTGAGCTCGAGACATCCGCCCAGATCTTGCTCTGACGACCAAATATCGCAGCAATGATCCATCTAGCATGTGGTCATGTCGATTGCGCGTACGCCCGAGCCGCCCTATACGGCCGTCATCTTCACTTCGTTTCGCACCGGTGGTGACAACGGCTATGGCGTGATGTCGCAGCGGATGGTCGACCTGGCCTCGAAGCAGCCGGGATTCCTCGGGATCGAATCTGCGCGCGAAGGCCTGGGGATCACGGTCTCCTATTGGACCGACGACGCTTCGGCAGCAGCGTGGAAACAGGTGACCGAGCATGTGATCGCCCAGCAACGCGGTCGCGCGGTCTGGTACGAGGACTACCAGGTGAGGGTCGCCACCGTCAGCCGCTCGTACGGCCCCGACGGCCCTCGCTGAGGCTGGATCCTTCAGACACCCATCGGTGACATCGAGGGGACCGCGCTTCAGGTGCGGTTCGGTTTCGCAGTGTCGGCCGTGATTCGCTGCTCGGGCCAGATCGCGCGGAGGACGCGGATGGTGTCGTCGAGCCCGGTGCCGGCGCGAGCGCTGGTCTCAGCGAGGCGGCGGGCGGCTTCAAGCACGGGCCGGGGCGTAGTGGTCGCATTCTTGCTCACGCGGGTGCCGCCGGCGCGGGCTGTGAGACACCCCTCTGCTTCGAGTGCCTTGTATGCCTTCGCCACGGTGCCGGGGGCGACGCCGAGGTCCTTCGCGAGCTGACGCACCGACGGGAGGCGCTCGTCAGCGGCGAGCCGGCCCGACGCGACCAGCCCGCGGATCTGATCGCGGATCTGATCCGTCGGCGCGGCCGACCCCGACAGGCTGATCGTGATCATCGCGCCGGAACCGGGGCAGGACGGCGGGTCGGGATCGCCGAGAGCAGCACGGTGGCCCACAGCGCATATCCGAGCGCGGCGACGGCATAGGACGCACCGGTGAACACGGGCTGGAGTGCCGCGAAGGAAGTCCAGAACGTCATGCTCCCGCCGTCGACAGGGAAAGAGGCTCGCGCCGACGCGGTCCCGGCCAGCGAGCTGAAGATGAGCCCGAGATGCAGCAGCAGTGTCCCGGTTGCGACCGCGAGGACGTTGCGGGTGCGGGTTTTGCGCTCACGCACATCCCGAACCATGTCTTCCGCCAGCGCGGGGCGGGCGATGAGCGTCAGGTCGGTGACGGTGACCCCGATGACGACCGCGGTGAGGATCAGGCAGGGCACGGAGTAGAACCAACCGTAAATACTGGCGCCCATGCCTCCGGTGCCCAGCTCCACGTAGTACATCGAGTAGCGGCCCTCGGGGTCGGGCTGCGACGCGAACCCAGCGATCACGGTTGTCACGAGAATGATTGTGAGGACAACCAGGGGGCTGATGAACCACCACCGTCGCCCGAAACTCAGCGGCGTTCGAGGGGCGAGTTCAGCCGCTCCGTGTCCGCCCCGGCCGCGGACCGGAATCGCGAGGATCACCAGCGTGAGGACTCCTAGCAGCAGAGGAAACGTGAAGCGGTAGTCCGCGTACCAGCCCCAGAACCCACTCAGCAAGTCGAACGGCAAGAGCGGCACCGAGATCAGGCGGAGCGCTACGTCGCCCGACAGGGCAGTCAGCCCCGCCACCAGGGAGAACGCGGCGACCAAGCCGGTCGGAAGTCCATCTCGGCGACCCCTGATCAACCACCACACGATCGCGAGAACGAGTCCCGCCGCCATGGAACCGAAGACCAGGCTCCAGAAGATCCATGTCATCTCTCACCACCTCGCAGATGTGTCATCTGCACCATACCCGGTGTGTATCACCCAGTTGATACACACCGCCACACGTCAGCCGTTGACGAGCTGAGGGACGAAGATCACCGCGAGCACGACGAGCGGGATGAGTGCGAGCAACAGAAGCGCACGGTTGATTCGTCGGCGGCTCACCGTGCCTTTGGCGAACGATGAGCGAGTGACCTTGTCGAGGTTCGGAAGCAGCGCCTGGTAGGGCGGTTCAGATCCACGCGGGATCCGCTCAGCGCTCGGCGCGGAGGCATCTTCGTCTCCCATGACCTTCACCATAGCCCGGCCACGGGCGCCGCGAGCGGTCAGTCGTCGAATGCGTTCCAGCAGATCCCGCTGCGACGCCGCTGGTCGTCGAGCACCAGATCACGAACCTCGGCGGGAATCCGCTCTCGCTGCCAGTCGCGTTCCCGGACGCGTGCGGACTCGGTCTCGCCTTCCGGGGCCGAGGCGGCCGCCGCCCTGATCGCATAGGCAGCAGCTCCGAGGTCGTGGGCGGCGACGTGGGCGACGGCCACGGCTTGCCCGGCCGCAAGTGCGGCGAACTTCGCCGCATCAGGCAGTCCGCGAGCGGCGGCATTCGCGACGAACGCCGCCCGGTGCGCATCCCGCATGTGCACCTCGCCGCGGATCCAGGCCCGACCGACGCCGATGGCATCGCGTGGACGGGTGTCGCGCGGCTGCACCTCCTCGAACCGGGGAAGGACGTGCTCGGCGCAGAGCGCGGCCCACTCCGCGAGCAGCCGGTGATGCTCATCCGACAAGATTCCACCTCGTCGCACGGTGATCAGTTGAGGGTCGCGCTCGGCGGGCAGGATCGGCATTGCTCCATCCTGCCGCCCCGGTCGGTTCCGTTGCCGGCGTGCGCCGCCACGGCGCCCCAGATCCGCGGCCACGCGGCTTCCCGGGTCGTTCGCTCGGCGGCGGTGATCGTCGTCTCGCTCGCAGCTGGAGTTCCACCCGGGATGTCGATCTGCGCCACTCTCAGACGACGTCAGAGCAGAGGCGTCATCCTCGCCTCACCAACAGGAGGAACGAACATCATGAGCAAAGTGATCGCAGCGATCTCGATGTCGCTGGACGGATTCATTACCGGGCCGAACGTCACACGCGAGCATCAGCTGGGCGACGGCGGCGACGTGCTGCATCGATGGCTGGAGACCCCGGATCCGCGTGACATCGCCCTGCTGGAGGGGATGGCGGGCGGGGTCGGGGCCGTCCTCATGGGCCGCCGCTCCTACGACCTGGCCGAAGGCGACGGCGGATGGGGCGATGCGGGCCCGGTGGGCCCGGCACCGTGCTTCGTACTCACGCACGAAGCCCCGGCACCGGAGACCGTTCGTGCGCCCGGTGTGTTCACCTTCGTCACCGACGGCATCCGCAGCGCCGTGCGTCGAGCGAGCACAGCCGCGGGAACGAAGGTCGTCGCAGTGCACGGTGGCAGCGCCGCCCAGCAATGTCTCGCCGCCGGACTCATGGACGAGTTGCAGATCCACCTCGCGCCCGTCCTGCTCGGAGAGGGCACCCGCCTCTTCGAGCACCTCGGCGGTCGCATCGCTCTCGAGCGCACCGAGGTGGTCGCGACCCCGAACGCGACGCACCTTCGATTCAGGGTCGTCCGCTGACGTATCACGAGAGCGGTGGCCGTCGCGCGTGATGCATCGGGCCGGCCGAGGCTGAGCAGATATGCTGTTGTGGCGTCCGTGCAGATCGCGCGAGCCGGCGTCGTGCCGACGCCGTGGAACTGGGCGCCGTGTTGGGCGCTGATCGCGGTCATCGTGCCCTCGCTGCTGCAGATGCTGATGGTCGCGGCGGGAACGGCATCGACCAGTCATGACGTCGTGAGCGCGCTGGTCGGCCTCGACATGTTGCTGCGGTCGACCGCCGGGGTCTTCCTCGGGATCGTTGCGGTGGTGCTCGCCACCCGACCCGCCCGCGCTCGAACCGTGAGCATCATCTCGCCCGCGGATTGACCGCGGTGACAGGTCGTGGGCGGACGGGTTCACCCCTGCGGCGCATCGGCTGGCGGGCCGCTGGATGGTCCGATGGTGAACTCCCCGATCGGGGTCGTGCCGTCGGCTTCGTAGACCTGGATGGTGAAGCTCTTGCCGGCTCGTTCCTCCTGCCATCGCAGTGCGTCCTCGGGGGAAGTGAACCCTCGCGCTGCGGCAGTGCCATCGGCTTCCTCGAGGTCGGCTCGGTGGACGTAGCCTTCTCGCCCGTTGGTGGCGATGACGGCGATCAGGTCGGGACTGCCGTTGCCGTTCCCGATGCCGTAGGTCTGACCGGACTCATTCATCGCCCAGTCGGTGGACTGCTCGTTCACGTAGGCGAGCGTGAGTTCCCACGCCGCATCCGGTCCGGTGGCCAACGTGAACGCGTCATCCCGCAGCACGCTCAACGGGAACGGACCGAAGGCGCGTCCGGTCTCGGTGCCCGCGTCGTCTGCCGTGCAGGTCAGCGCCGCGCCGCCGGCACCGAGCTCATAGGTGGCGGCGGTCAGGCAGGTGACATCGACCCAGACACTGGTGGCCGATTCAGGTGCCGGGCCGAGGTCGATCGTTCGGGTCCCGGTACCGGTGACCGTGATCTCGTCGGCGACGGTGGAGGTGACTGGACCACCGGGCTGGCTGAACAGGTCGGCTGCGGCGAACGTCGCCCCGCCGGCGAGCAGCACGCCGAGCGTGCCACCGCCGATCCACTGCCACCGTCGGCGCCAACGCCGCACCCGCGCGTGTTCCGCCCGGTGCACGAGCTCTGTGCGTAGCGCCTGACGGAACTCGTCTGACATGCCCGGTGTCATCCTCCGACCTCCTCACCGATCGGCGCGGGTACGGACGCGGCCGGGGTTCGAAGTCGCGCCTTCACCCGTGACAGGCGTGTGCGTGCCGCCGATGCCGAGATGCCGACCGCCGTGGCGGCCTCGCTCGTGGAGTAGCCCTCGACCGCCGTGAGCATGACCAGCAGATAGTCGGTGCGAGGCAAGGCCCTCAGCTGCGTTCCGAGCTCGCCGTCGACGATGTCGAGCACCGGCATTCCGGCGACGGCTTCTCGCTCAGCCGATTCGGCATGCTCGCCGCGGGGCAGCGAGTCCAGCAGCGCCCGGTAGCGGCGCCTCGACCGGGCGACGTTCCGGGCACAGTTGGCCGCGGTCACCAACAGCCACGGCAGCACCGACCCGTCGATCACCCGAACCGAGCTCCGACGCCGCCAGAGTTCGAGGAACGCGGTCGCCGTCGCATCCTCCGCATCATGCACGTCCCGCAGGACCGCATACGCATGCCGGAAGACCCGATCGCTGTGCAGGTCGAACACCGCCCCAAGCGCCGCACCGTCACCACCGAGCGCACGAGACCACGACTCGGCCTCCGTCACTTGGCGCTCCATACCCTGAAGTGTCCAGCACGGACCGAAATGTTGCACCGGAACTTCGAAGCGGTGTCGTATTCGGGCAGCGGCGTTCGTAGAAGGAGTGAGAGGCTTCCCAAGAGCGGTGGCCACGAGCAGAGGAGATGATCTGAGATGCAGTACCTGATTTCCGTGATCGACGACAAGACCGCCTCCGGCACCCCCGATGAGATGGTTGCGATCGACGCGTTCAACGACCGGCTCGTGGCAGAGGGCCACTGGGTCTTCGCCGGGGGCCTCGCCGCACCGAGCTCGGCGACCGTGATCGACAACCGGGGCGAGGAGGCGATCATCACCGACGGGCCCTTCCTGGAGTCGAAAGAGTACCTCGCCGGCTTCTGGATTCTCGAGGCCGCCGACCTCGACGTGGCGCTCGAGCTCGCTACGGAGGGGTCGAAGGTCTGCAATCGCAGGGTCGAGGTGCGGCCGATCCTGTGAGCACCGTCGACGCGCGGGAGGCGATCACGCGGGCACACCGCGAGGAATGGGCGCGGGTGGTCGCCTCTCTCACCCGGCGGTTCGGTGACCTCGACATCGCCGAGGATGCGGCGGCCGAGGCGTTCGTGACCGCTGTCGAGCGGTGGCCGGCCGAGGGAGTACCCCCGAATCCCGGAGCCTGGCTGACCACCACCGCCAACCACAAGGCGATCGACCGCATCCGGCGCGAGAACAAGCGCGGCGAGAAGCAGAAGGAGGCTCGGATGTTGTACGACGACGACCCGCCCGAGCCCCTCGGCGCCATCGACGACGACCGGCTGCGGCTGATCTTCACCTGCTGTCACCCGGCGCTCGCGATGGAGGCGCGGGTGGCGCTGACGCTTCGCATGGTCGGCGGCCTCACGGTGCCCGAGATCGCCCATGCCTTCCTCGTGCAGGAGGCCACCATGGGTCAGCGCATCACCCGCGCGAAGGCCAAGATCAAGGCGGCCCACATCCCGTATCGCGTGCCGTCGGCTGAAGACCTCCCGGCACGCGTCTCGGGCGCGCTCGCCGTGCTCTTCCTCGTGTTCAACGAGGGCTACCTCGCGACGGGCGACGGCACCGATCCAGTCCGTCCCGACCTCACGGCCGAGGCGATTCGGCTCACCCGCATGATCCGTGCTCTCCTGCCGGAGAACGGAGAGGTGGCCGGGCTGCTGGCGCTGATGCTCCTCACCGAGGCACGCCGCACCGCCCGCGTCTCGGCGAGCGGCGAACTGGTGACCCTCGACGAGCAGGACCGCGGCGCCTGGGACGCGAAGCTGATCGCCGAGGGGCACGGGTTGGTGCGCGAGCGCCTCGCTACCGGCGATGCTCCGGGCCGCTACCAGATCCTCGCCGCGATCAACGCCGTGCACACCTCTGCCCGCGACATCCGCGACACCGACTGGTCGCAGGTCGTCGCCCTCTACGACCAGCTCGTGCGACTCGACGCCTCGCCCATCATCGCCCTCAACCGGGCCATCGCGGTCGCCGAGCTCGACGGCCCCGAGGTCGCGCTGGCCGCGGTCGAGCAACTCCAGGACGCGTTGGCCGGCTATCACGCCTACCACGCCACCCGCGCCGATCTGCTGCGTCGTCTGGGCCGAAGCCAGGAGTCACGCGCGGCATACGACCAAGCCATCGAGCTGGCGGGCAACACTGCCGAGACCGCCTACCTCACCCGCCGCCGCGACCAGCTGGGATAGCAGAGCTCTGGTGCCGGGTCGTGCCCGAGCGCTACTGTGACGAACACAGCACGGGCTCCGGCCCCGTGGGATTGGGGCAGGCCATGGGCTTCTGGAACAGTTTCTGGGACATCATCTGGTGGTTCTTCTGGATCTTCGCGTTCACGGCGTACCTGTTCGTGCTGTTCGCGATCGTCGCCGACCTGTTCCGCGACCACAAGCTCAACGGCTGGTGGAAGGCGGTGTGGATCGTCTTCCTGGTCTTCATGCCCTTCCTGACGGCGCTCGTCTACCTCATCGCGCGCGGCAGCGGCATGGCCGAGCGCAGTGCCGCGCGACAGCAGCAGGTGCAGGAGGACTCGGCCGAGTACATCCGGTCGGTGTCGTTCGCCAACCCGGCCGACGAGATCACGAAGGCCAAGGCATTGCTCGATCAGGGCACGATCTCGCAGGGCGAGTTCGACGCGCTGAAGGCGAAGGCGCTCGGCGACAGGTTCTGAGGTCCACGCCCGGTCGCGGGCACGTCAGCCGGCGGCAGCCTCGGGGTTCGGGGCCGCAGCAGGCTGGCCCGCCTTGCGGGCCTTGCGCGCGGCCTTCGCGTCGGCGTCGAACTTCGCCATGATCGCCTTGGTCTCGTCGAGTTCACCGAGCATCGGGCGGACCCACGACATCGACGGATTCGTGTCGACGAGCAGCAGACGCACGAGCAGGGTCAGCGGGATCGCGAGGATCGCGCCGATCGGGCCGATCACGACGGCCCAGAACAGCACCGAGAAGAACGTGATGGTCTGGCTCAGGTTCACGGCCTTGCCCACGACGCGCGGCTGGATCACCGACTGGATGACGCCGTTGATGACGCCGTAGACCACGATTACGGCGATCACCGTGGGCCAGCCGCCGACCAGCCCTCCGAAGATGATCGGCGGGATGATCGCGATGAAGTAGCCGATGTTCGGGATGAACGAGCAGACGAACGCGAGCAGGCCCCAGATGAAGGCGCCGGGGACCCCGATGATGAGCAGCGCGATCCAGTTGATGAAGCCCTGCGCCAGCCCGAGCACCGTCGTGACCACCATGTAGCGCCGCACGTTCGAGCCGTAGCTCACGAGTGAGACCGCGACGATCGGCCGCACAGGGTAGAGCTGCTGCAGCAGCGTCGGCACGAATCCCGCGTCCATGGCCATGAGCAGCAGCATCGTGAAGACGATGACGAGGATCGAGACCCAGCCCGTCAGTCCGCCGACGAGCCCCCCGAGGAACCCGATGAGCGAGGAGGGGTCGAAGCTCGAGGCGATGTCGTGCAGCTCGTCGGCGTTGATGCCGATCGACGACAGCCAGTCCGCCGCCGATTGGCCCCATGCGATGATCTGGTCCTTGAACTGCGGCAACAGCTCGGCGAACTGCGTGATGGCCACGAGCACGGCGTAGCCGAACGCGATCAGCAGCAGGGTCACTGCCGCGATCACCGACCCGGTGGCGAGGCCGCGCGGCACGCCGCGCTTCTCGAGCGCGATGCGCAGCGGGTGCACGCAGATGGTGAGCACCAGGGCGAAGAAGACCGGGGCGAAGATCCCCCCGATCGCGGCGATGCCGAACGCGGTCACGACACCACCGGCGAGTCCCAACAGGATGTACGCGTTGCGGTGCTGGCTCACGTGCACGCCGGCGGCCGCGCGGGCCGCAGTCGCTTCTGCGTCAGCCTCGGCTTCGTCTGCGTCGCTCTTCGACCGCTTCCTGGTCCACCACATCGAGGGACTCCGATCCGCGGGCGGCACAGACCCGCGCTCGTGCTCACACTAGCGAGCCGGTGCGGTCGCGGTCATCATCCAGTTCGCGTGACGTCGACGCGCCCCGGTGGCACAGTGGAGGCATGGCGGCCGCTCGCGAGGAGCTCCACGCCGACGTGCTGGTCGTCGGCGTCGGCCCCAGTGGGCTCATGACCGCCGTGTGTCTCGCGAAGCTCGGCGTCGACGTGCTGATCGTCGACGGAAAGCAGGGTCCCACGCGCGAGTCGCGCGCGCTCGGCGTGCAGGCGCGCTCGATGGAGATCTACGACCAGCTCGGCCTCGTCGATCGCGTGCTCGCCGAGCGTGCTCCGGCGCCGGCGGTCGTGCCGGGTGCCGGGCGCCACGCGTTCGGCCGCGTCGAGTTCACGGGGCTCGGCGAGGGAGTCTCGCCGTACACCGAGATCACCGTGTTCGAGCAGAGCCGCAACGAACGGCTGCTCGTCGATGCCCTCGGCGACCTGGGGCGGGAGGTGCAGTGGGGGCACACGCTCGAGCGGCTCGAGGTCGCCGACGCCGGGCCCGGCCGGGAACCCGACGATGAACGCCGCGGAGGGACATCCGTCATCGCGACGCTCTCGGGGCCCGACGGCGAGGTGATCGTGCGCGCCCGCTACTGCGTCGGCGCCGACGGGTCGCACTCGCGCGTGCGCGAGTCGCTCGGCATCGCGTTCGAGGGGGTGACGAACGCCTACACGTACTACATCGCCGACGCCGGCGAGGTGACCGGGCTCGTCGACGACGCGGTCAACCTGCGGTTCACGGTCGAGCACTTCCTGCTCGCGTTCCCGATGGGCGAGCGACGCATGCGCCTGCTCGGCATCGTGCGCGACTCCGATCTCGATGCCGAGGGGCACGTGCCTGAGGCGAACGTGCGGGTGCTCATCGGGCGCGAGTTCGGGGTGGAGTACGCCCACACGTCGTGGTTCACGACCTACCGGGTGCACCATCGGCTGGCGGGGAGGTTCCGTGAGGGACCGTGCTTCATTATCGGCGACGCCGCGCACATCCACTCGCCGGTCGGCGCGCAGGGCATGAACACGGGACTGCAGGAGGCGCACAACCTCGCCTGCGCGCTCGCCGATGTGCTCGTCGGCGGCATGCCCGAACGCCGTCTCGACCGGTTCGAGGCCGAGCGCCGTCCGGTCGGCGCCACCCTGGTCGCGACCACCGATCGCCTCTTCGCGAATGTCACGTCGGAGTCGCGCTTCGTCCGGTTCGTACGCGGCCGGGCACTGCCGTTCTTCGGTCCGCTCGGCGTGCGGCTCGTGCCACGGCTGGTCGGCGGCCGGATCTTCGGGTACCTCTCGCAGACGCGGATCCACTATCGGATGTCCCCGCACGACGTACGGCGCGACCACGTCGTGGGGCGCCGACTGCCGTGGACGGGCGACAACTTCGACGTGCTCCGCTCGATGACGTGGCAGGTGCACGGCTACGGCGTCTACGCACCCGAGGTGCACGCGATCGCCGCGTCGGTCGGCCTCGAGGGGCACGCGTTCGGGCCCGACCCGCACGGGCGGCTCGATCCCACTCTCGTGTACCTCGTGCGGCGCGACGGGTTCGTCGCGGCCGCGGCACCCGCTCGCGCCGTTCCCGGCGGGCCGCCCGCGTTCCGCGAGCAGCTCGCGGGCTGACCGAGCGGCGTGACAGAGTGGGCGACGATGCCCGGGTGCGCGATCCTGACGCCGGGCCGGCCAACGGGCGTGAGGCCCGAGAGAGGCACGGCATGATCATCGACATCGTTCCCCCGGAGGGCGTCGGCCCGGTCCGGATCGGTATGACCATGGACGAGGCGCAGCTCGCGCTCGCGGCCATCGACGGCTACCGCCCGCCGTCCGGGTCGATCGAACCGTCCGCGACCTACGACAGCGGGATGTCGATCGAGCTGGAATCCGCCCTCGATGGAACCGTGGGCGCGATTCAGGTGTACCGCCCTCACAGCCCGGTCCGCATCGAGTACCGCGGCATCGACCTGCTGCGAACGCCGGCCGCGCGGGTCGTGGAACAGCTCGCAGAGATCACCGAGCTGGAGGAGGACGAGGGCGGCCGCAGCTTTGTGGCTCCATCGCTCCTCCTGTCGTTGTGGCGGCCGTTCGTGGAGGACCAGAACGCCGACGAGGAACAGGGCCATTTCTTCCAGTCGGTTCTCGTCGCGCAGCCCGGCTACTATGACGGGCCGATGGGCTGAGCGCCGAGGGCGCCCGGCGTGCCGGCCGGCGATCGGCGCCTTCTCCTGAGGTGCCGCGCGCGGCGTATCGTCGAACGGTGACCCCCGATCCCGCCCAGCCGCAGACGACGGATGCCTCGCTCCGGCGCCGTCGCTTCGCCGGCGCCGCGACGCAGCTCGGCACCGAGGTGTCGATCAACTTCGGCTCGTCGCTCGCGGGCCTCGTCATCCCCGTGGTCGGGTCGTTCGTCGTCGTCGCCGTGCGCCAGATCGTGATGGTCGCGGCCGTGCTGCCGTTCTACCGGCCCAAGCGCACCGAGCTCACGTGGCAGCGGTTGTGGCCGGCGCTCGCGCTCGGCGTCGTGCTCGCCATCATGAACCTCGCGTTCTACGAGTCGGTGCATCTGCTCGGGCTCGGCATCGCCGCGACGATCGAGTTCCTCGGCCCGCTCGCGATCGCTCTGCTGACCTCGCGACGACTGCTCGACGTCGTGTGCGCGCTCGCCGCGGGCGCCGGCGTGGTGCTGCTCATCGGGCCAGGGGCCTCGGACGCCTCGGCGATAGATCCGTGGGGCGTGGCGCTCGCTCTCACCGCGGCGGCGGCATGGGCCGGGTACATCGTGCTCACCCGGCGGGTTGCCATCGGGTTGCCAGGGCTCCAGGGACTCACGGTCGCGAGCATCGTGAGCCTCGCGCTCCTGCTGCCGTTCGCGATCGCGACGTTCGACGCCGGTGTCATCGACTGGCGCATCGTGGGCCTGCTCGTCGGGGTCGGCGTGCTCTCGTCGGCGCTGCCCTACAGCCTCGACACGTACATCCTGCGGCGCATCAGCCCGCGCCTCTACGCGATCATCACGAGCTTCGCCCCCGTGATCGCGGCGATCTTCGGGTGGCTCGTGCTCGGCGAGACGTTCACGCTCACCGAGGCCATCGCGATCGGCGTCGTGTGCGGCGCTGCCGGCACGGCCATCGCGACGCAGCGCGATCGCCCGAAGTCCGACCTCGAGCAGACCGCCGAGGGCATGGCCTGACGGGCGAACCCGGACACCGGGACATCCGCTCGCCCGCTCGCAAATGTGCATTCCTGCACATCGGGTGTGCGAGATGCGTCCTTGCAAGCGCTTCCGTGACTGGCAGAATCACCTGAGCGCGGTCCCCATCACTCGCGCGCAGACTACAAGGAGGTAGTTCCCCATGACAGCCGGCGTTTCGGTCCCATCAAGCGGATCCAAAGGTTCATCAGCCCCCAGCGGGCTACGCAAGGTCGTTGGCGCCTCGATGGCAGGCACCATCGTCGAGTGGTACGAGTTCTTCCTCTACGCCACTGCGGCGACCCTGGTCTTCAACGTCATCTTCTTCCCGCCGAGCGAGAACCCGCTCGACAACATCATCAAGGCGTTCCTGACCTACGCCGTCGGATTCGTCGCGCGCCCGCTCGGCGGCATCGTCTTCGGCCACTTCGGTGACAAGTACGGCCGCAAGAAGCTGCTGCAGGTCGCGATCATCCTGGTCGGCGTCACGACGTTCCTCATGGGCTGCCTGCCCACCTTCGACGCCATCGGCTACGCCGCGCCCATCCTGCTCATCGTGCTGCGCTTCTTCCAGGGCTTCGCGGTCGGCGGCGAATGGGGCGGCGCGGTGCTGCTCGTCGCCGAGCACTCGCCCGACAAGCAGCGCGGTTTCTGGGCGAGCTGGCCGCAGGCCGCGGTGCCCGCCGGCAACCTGCTCGCGACCGTCGTGCTCCTCACGCTCTCGTGGACCCTCTCCGAAGAGGCGTTCCTCAGCTGGGGCTGGCGTGTCGGCTTCTGGCTCTCGGTCGTGATCGTGGCCGTCGGCTACTACATCCGCACGAAGGTCACCGACGCCCCGATCTTCCTCGAGGCGCAGGCCGAGGTCGAGGCCGCCAAGAAGACGAACTACGGCGTCATCGAGGTGCTCAAGCGCTACCCCCGCGGCGTCTTCACCGCCATGGGCCTGCGGTTCGGCGAGAACATCATGTACTACCTCGTCGTGACCTTCTCGATCACGTACATGTCGGCGCACCTCGGCATGGACACCTCGACGATCCTCACGCTCGTGCTCTTCGCCCACGTCGTGCACTTCTGCGTCATCCCGGTCGTCGGCCGGTTCAGCGACAAGCTGGGCCGCAAGCCGGTCTACGCGGCCGGTGCCGTGCTCGCGGCCGTGTGGGGCTTCGTGGCGTTCCCGCTGTTCGACACGCAGAACGATTGGCTCATCGTCGGCGTGCTCATCCTGGGTCTCGTCATCCACGCCCTCATGTACGCCAGCCAGCCGGCGATCATGGCCGAGATGTTCCCGACCCGCATGCGCTACTCGGGCGTCTCGCTCGGCTACCAGGTCACGTCGATCGTCGCGGGCTCGCTCGCCCCGATCATCGCGACCATGCTGCTGTCGACGTACGGCAGCTGGGTGCCGGTGGCGATCTACCTCGCGCTCGCCGCGGGTGTCACGCTCGTCGCCGTCGCGGCGCTGCGTGAGACCGTCGGATCGTCGCTCCGTGCGATCGATGAGGCCGACCGCGCGAAGCTCGCCGAGGAGAAGGTCGGCGCGTAAGCGGGATTCACCCGTCGGATGCCGCGGGCGGCCGGTTCTTCGGAGTCGGTCGTGCCGCGGCATCCGCGTGTTCGGGGTGGCGGCGCGGCGAAGCGCACCGTAGACGCGCCGGAGCCGACATGCTTCAGTGGTCACGTGACCCGAGTGGTCGAAGCCGATTATCTCGTAGTGGGGGCCGGCGCCACGGGGATGGCGTTCACCGATACCCTGATCGACCACGCCGATGTCGGCGTGGCGATGGTCGACCGTCGCCACGGCGTCGGCGGGCACTGGCTCGAGGCGTACCCGTTCGTTCGCCTGCACCAGGCCTCCGCCTTCTACGGCGTCGCATCGACACTCCTCGGCCGCGGACGCGTGCAGCGGCAGGGACCGGAGGCGGGCCTACAGGAGCGGGCCACGCGATCGGAGATCTGCGCCTACTACGAGCGGCTGCTGGCTCGGCTACAGGAGTCGGGTGGGGTCGAGTTCTTCGGCAGCTGCGAGTACGTGGGTGACCGCACCTTCGTCTCGCGCATCTCCGGTGAGTGGTTCGCCGTGCCCCAACACTGCCGGATCGTCGACGCCAATTACCTGTCGCCCCGCATCCCGGCCGAGAAGCCGCCGCCGTTCGACGTCGCCGATGACGCCCGGGTGATCCCGGTGAACGAGCTTGCGCGGTTGCAAGCGGCTCCCAGCCAGTACGTGATCGTCGGGTCGGGCAAGACCGCGACCGACACGTGCGTCTGGCTGCTGGCGCACGGTGTGGACCCCGATGCGATCTGCTGGGTGCGGCCACGTGAGCCGTGGATGCTGAACCGGGCTGTGGTCCAGCCCGATCCCGTCGTCTTCATCGGCATGGTCGCCGACACGATGCAGGCGGCGGAGGAGGCGGCGTCGCTGGAGGACCTGTTCCTCCGACTGGAGGATGCCGGCATCATGCTGCGCATCGACCCGTCGGTCGTACCGACGATGGCGAAGACGCCCACCCTGGCCGAATGGGAGCTCGAGGTTCTGCGCACGATCGAGCATGTCGTACGCCTCGGGCACATCGACCGGGTGCAGCGAGGGCGGGTCGACCTCGCGGGCGGGTCGATCGCGATCGCCGACGACGCGATCGTGGTGCACTGCGCCGGGGAAGGATTGAGGTACCCGCCGCTCGTGCCGGTCTGGGGACCGGAGGCGATCACGCTCCAGCCGATCAGGGCCGGCTTCCCGTGCTTCGGGGCAGCGTTGATCGGCTACGTCGAGGCGACCCGCGACCACGACGACGAGA
Organism: Agromyces cavernae; assembly: GCF_021044935.1. Taxonomy (GTDB): domain Bacteria; phylum Actinomycetota; class Actinomycetes; order Actinomycetales; family Microbacteriaceae; genus Agromyces; species Agromyces cavernae. Next base: position 129,583 of record NZ_JAJNMP010000001.1, on the reverse strand, counting down.
AGAATCGGCTGTGCCCGCCATCACCGTTGCCCGATTCCATGGCCGGCTGGGCGCGGATGAGCGTCCTCGGCGCACGTGCCGCCGCGGCGTTCGGATCCGAGCCCGACATCAAGGCCTGGGCTGATCGTGTCGCCCTCAACCCGGCGCGCATCCCGCCAGAGCGTGCCGGATCCGCCGAGCTGCGCGCCACGCTCGATCGCGTGCATGCCCACACGCGACCTGGGCTGGCCAGGCTGGCCGAGCTCGGCGGGGTCGAGCCGAGCTGAGCAGAGCGGCCTGGCCGCGCCTGTTCAGGCGGGTGACGTCGCCACAGCGAACGCCTGCGCGTCGTGCTCGACGAGCGCGCGGAACGCCGCGGCGACCGCCGGGTTGCGCAGGCTCTCTTCACGGGTGACCGCCCAGTACGCGATCGGGTGGTGGTACTCGTCGGCGAGGATGCGGCGCAGCCTGGGGGCGAGGCCGGCGACGTAGTCGGGCATCAGTCCGATGCCCGCACCCGCGACGGTTGCGGCGAGGTGCGCGAACACGTTCGTCGAGCGCATGCTCGGCAGCATCGGGGGCAGCTCGTCGACGGCGAGGTCGAGCTCGTCGATCTGCAGGGCGGACTCGATGTAGTAGTTCAGCCGGTGGCCGCGCATCTCGGCGATCGTGCGCGGCTCGCCCTGCTCGGCGAGGTAGGCCTCGCTCGCGTAGAGCGCGAGAGCGTACTCGAACACCGGGGTCGCGAGCGCCTTGCGCACATCGGGGCGGCCTACCGCCACCTCGATGTCGACGCCCGACCTGGTCTGCCGCACGCGCTGCGTCGCGCTGAGCAGCTCGAACGAGAGCCCGGGATTCGCCACCTGCAGTGGAGCGAGCGCCGGAACGGCGTAGAGCGCGGTGAACGCGTCGGGCGCGGCGATGCGCACGAGACCGGTGAGGCCGGGCTGGTCGACCTCGACGAGCGAGCGCAGGTCGGCCTCGATTCGCTCGGCGGTCGCCATCGCCCGAGCGCCGAGCGCCGTCGTCTCCCAGCCGCCGGCGCCACGGGTGAGCACATGCCCGCCCATCGCCGCCTCGAGCGCGGCGATGCGTCGCGAGACCGTGGAGTGGTTCACGCCGAGCACCTGCGCGGCGGCGGTGTAGCGGCCGAGGCGGGCGACCGCGAGGAACGTCATGAGCCATTCGGGGTTCGGGTCGCGCGTTGAGATCACCCGACCATCGTGCATGAATGCACAGGCGGGGTGCAAGATTCGAGGGTTTGCGCCTTTGGCTGTGCGTTGATCATCACCGTATGGTGAGTCTGCGCGGAGCCGTCGGGGGAGGGCGCCGCGTCACGAACATCACGATGTCAAGGAGGACACGATGGCGGCGATCGCATGGATCGGTTTGGGCAACATGGGCGGTCCGATGACCGCGAACCTGGTCGGAGCGGGCCACGACGTCGTCGGGTTCGACCTCGACGCCCGGGCGAACGAGGCTGCCGCCGCGAACGGGGTGCGCATCGCGACCTCGGTCGCCGACGCCGTGCGCGGCGCCGACGCGGTGTTCACGATGCTGCCGAAGGGCGAGCACGTGCGGGCCGTCTACGAGGGCGAGGGCGGCGTGTGGGCGAACGCGCCCGCGACGGCGCTGCTGCTCGACAGCTCGACAGTCGACATCGAGACCTCGCGGTACTGCCACGAGGCCTCGGCCGAGCGAGGATTCCGGTTCGTCGACGCGCCGGTCTCGGGCGGCATCTCGGGGGCTGCCGCAGGCACCCTGACGTTCATGCTCGGCGGCGCCGAGGCCGACGTCGCCGAGGCGAAGTCACTCGTCGACCCGATGGCCGGCAACGTCTTCGCCGTCGGCGGCGCCACCCAGGGCATCGCCGCGAAGCTCGCCAACAACATGATGCTCTTCATCTCGCTCGTCGCCGCGGCCGAGGGCTCGCAGCTGGCATCGAGCCTCGGCATCGACCCGCAGACGTTCTGGGACATCGCGCGCGTCTCGTCGGCCGACTCGTGGGCGATGCGCACGTGGTACCCCGTGCCCGGCATCGTCGAGTCGTCCGCGGCGAACCGCAACTTCGACGCGACGTTCGCCACGACTCTCGCGCTCAAGGACGTGGCGCTCGCGCTGGGCGCCGGCGACGCCGCAGGGCTCAGCCTGCCGGCCGCGCAGCTCGCGCGCGAGCAGTTCGAGCAGCTCATCGCCGAGGGCCTCGGCGGCAAGGACTGCAGCCTCATCGCCAAGCTCGTGCACCCCGACGGCGCGGTCGCCGGCTACGAGACGGCACCTGCCGTGGGTTGAGGAGCGACGAAGGAGCGTCTCGAAACCGCCCGCCTTCCGGGTTTCGAGACGTCGCTTCGCTCCTCCTCAACCCGCCGATTCTTCGAAAGGAACCACAGAAATGACCGACACCCTCACCGCCGTGAAGACCACCATCCCGCACGTGATCGCGGGCGCCCGCGTCGACGACGACGCGCGCCGCGGCCCCGTGTACAACCCGGCCACGGGTGAGCAGACCGCCGAGGTCGTGCTCGCCGACGCCGCACGCATCGACGAGGCCGTGGCCGCGGCATCCGCTGCGCAGATCGCCTGGCGCAACACCGGACTCGGGCGCCGCTCGCACGTCATGTTCAAGCTGCGCGAGATCATCGAGCAGCGCAGCACCGAACTCGCCCGCCTGATCACGGCCGAGCACGGCAAGACCGTCGACGACGCCCTCGGCGAGGTCGCCCGCGGGCTCGAGAACGTCGAGTTCTGCGCGGGCCTCATGCACCACCTCAAGGGCGACTACTCCGAGCAGGTCGCGCGCGGCATCGACGTGCACCAGGTGCGCCAGCCGCTCGGCGTCGTCGCGTGCATCACGCCGTTCAACTTCCCGGCAATGGTGCCGCTCTGGATGGTGACGACGGCGATCGCCGCAGGCAATGCGGTCATCCTGAAGCCGTCCGAGCGCGACCCTTCGGCGGCGGTGTGGCTCGCCGACGCGTTCCGCGAGGCGGGGCTTCCCGACGGCATCCTGAACGTCGTGCACGGCGACAAGGTCGCGGTCGACGCGATCCTCGACCACCCCGTCATCAAGGCCGTCTCGTTCGTCGGATCGACGCCGATCGCGAAGTACATCTACACGCGCTCGGCCGAGCAGGGCAAGCGCGTGCAGGCCCTCGGCGGAGCCAAGAACCACATGGTCGTCATGCCCGACGCCGACCTCGACGCCGCAGCCGACGCCGCCGTTTCGGCCGCCTACGGCTCGGCGGGCGAGCGCTGCATGGCCGTCTCGGTGCTCGTCACGGTCGGCGAGGTCGCCGATCCGTTGATCGAGAAGATCAGCGAGCGGATGTCGCGACTCGTCATCGGCGACGGCACCGACCCCGCCTCGGAGATGGGCCCGCTGATCACCCGCGAGGCGCGCGAGCGTGTCGCCGGGTTCGTCGACGGGGCCGCCGACGAGGGCGCCACGGTCGTCGTCGACGGACGGTCGAAGGAATTCGAAGGCGACGGGTTCTTCATCGGCGCGTCGCTCGTCGACCGGGTGCAGCCCGGCATGCGGGTCTACGACGAGGAGATCTTCGGCCCGGTGCTGTCGGTCGTGCGCGTCGACACCTACGACGAGGCCGTCGAGCTGATCAACGCGAGCCGCTACGCGAACGGCGTGGCCGTGTTCACGCGCGACGGCAAGACCGCCCGCAGCTTCGAGTTCGACATCGAGGTCGGCATGGTCGGCGTGAACGTGCCGATCCCCGTGCCCGTCGGCGCATTCTCGTTCGGCGGCTGGAAAGACTCGCTCTTCGGCGACACCCACATGTACGGGCCCGAGAGCTTCAAATTCTACACGCGGCGCAAGGTCGTGACGACCCGCTGGCCCGAGCCGAGCGAGTCGCAGATCGACCTCGGCTTCCCGACCCACTGAGGGCTTCGAGCGTGACCAGGAGAATCACCGGAGCGGTGCTCGAAGAGGTCGGGCGCGCCCGGCCCTTCGCGCAGTCGCGGCCGATCGGGGTCGTCGAGCTCGACCTCGACGGCCCTGGTCCTGATGAGCTGCTCGTGCGTATCGAGGCGGCCGGCATCTGCCACTCCGACCTCTCGGTGGTCGACGGCAACCGTCCGCGCCCGGTGCCGATGCTGCTCGGCCACGAGGCCGCGGGCATCGTCGAAGAGGTCGGGGCCGGGGCATCCGCTGCGGGGTTCTCGGTCGGCGACCGCGTGGTGATGGCGTTCCTGCCGCGTTGCGGTGAGTGCGACGGATGCCGCACCGGCGGCGTCATGCCGTGCGTGCCGGGCACCGCGTCGAACACGGCCGGCACGCTCTTCGACGGGAGCACCCGGCTGACGCGCGACGGCGATCGCGTGCACCACCACCTGGGCGTCTCGGGGTTCGCGTCGCACGCGGTCGTCGATCACCGCTCGGCGGTCGTCGTGGGGCCCGACATTCCGCCCGAGGTGGCGGCGGTGCTCGGCTGCGCGGTGCTCACGGGCGGCGGTGCGGTCGCCAACGCGGGCGCGGCGAAGCCGGGCGACGACATCATCGTGGTCGGACTCGGCGGGGTCGGCATGGCGGCGCTCATCACGGCGGTCTCACTCGGGTACGGGCGGGTCATCGGCGTCGATGCGGTGGGTTCGAAGCTTCATCGGGCGGGTGAGCTCGGCGCCGACGCGGTGTACACGCCCGACGAGGCCGCCGAGGCCGGGGTGCGGGCCGCGCTCGTGGTCGAGGCGGCCGGGCATCCCCGGGCGTTCGAGACCGCCTTCGCGCTCACCGCCCCGGGCGGGCGCACCGTGACCGTGGGCCTGCCATCCCCGTCGGCTGTCTCGAACGTCTCGCCGCTCGCGATCACGGCCGAGGCGCGCACGATCGTGGGCAGCTACCTCGGATCGGCGGTGCCCTCGCGCGACATCCCGCGCTACGCCGAGCTGTGGCGACAGGGCCGCCTCCCCGTCGAGGCGCTCATCTCGTCGTACGTCACGCTCGACGACATCAACGAGGCCATGGACACCCTCGCGGAGGGGCAGGCGATCCGCCAGGTCATCCGCTTCTGACGCGCGCCGCGCGCCGAGCGCCGCGCGGTACGCGCGACGCGCGGTGTGCGCGGGCTCGAGCGATCTTCGCCGAGTGTTTCCGTTTCGACCGGGGGTTCCACTTCCAGCGGCAACACTCGGCGAGAACGGAAACACTCGGCGGGAATGTCCGCGCACCGAGCCCGGCATGTCGAGTGCACTCGGCGGGAATGTCCTGCACCGAGCCCGGCCCACCCGTCGTATCGTGGAGGCGGCGGCCGAGTGCGGCGGCCGCACCGTCGACGAGGTCGGGAGGGGTCATGGCTGCCATCGCATGGATCGGGTTGGGGCACATGGGCGCCCCGATGGCCGGGCACCTCGTCGCCGCGGGGCATGACGTGCGGGGCGTCGATCCCGTGCCCGAGGCGAGGGCGGCCGCGGCCGCGCGCGGCGTGCACGTGGTCGACACGGTCGCCGAGGCGGTCGACGGCGCCGACGCGGTGTTCACGTCGCTCCCGCGCAACGAGCACGTGCGCGAGGTCTACGGCGGCGAGGCCGGCATCTGGGCCACCGCGCCCGCCACTGCGCTGCTGCTCGATACGTCGACGGTGGATGTCGCGACGTCGAGGTTCTGCCACGAGACATCCGCAGCTCGTGGGTTCGCCTTCGTGGACTCGCCCATCTCGGGCGGCATCGCCGGCGCCGAGGCCGGGAGCCTGACCTTCATGCTCGGCGGCGAGGACGATGCCGTACGACGGGCGGTGCCGCTCGTCGAGCCGATGGCCGGACACGTCTTCGAGCTCGGCGGCCCCACCATGGGCATCGCGGCGAAGCTCGCGAACAACCTCATGCTGTTCGTGTCGCTCGTCGGCCTCGCCGAGGGGTCGCAGCTCGCCGAGCAGCTCGGGCTCGATGCGGCGACGTTCTTCGAGGTCGCGTCGGTCTCGTCGGGGGAGTCGTGGCCGCTTCGCACCTGGTATCCGGTGCCGGGCGTCGTGCCGACGAGTCCCGCGAACCGCAACTTCGATGCGACCTTCTCGACCGTGCTCGCCGAGAAGGACCTGTCGTTCGCGGTCGCGGCAGGCGATCACGCCGGGTTGCACCTGCCCGCCGCGCATCTCGCCCTCGACCAGTTCGAGCGGCTCATCGACGAGGGCTTCGGCGGCAAGGACTGCAGCCTCATCGTGAAGTACGCCTCGGCCGACGGGTCGCTCGCGTGGTTCGACCCCGAGGCCTGAAGCCCGCTCGGGGGCAGAGAGGCGATCACCCGTGCAGCGCGAGGTGGCGGCTCACCCACCGATCGAACTGCGCCCACGGGTCGTCGACACCCTCGCTGAGCTCGGCCACGTGGGCGACGAGGGCCTCGTGCGACTCGAACCACTCGGTGCCGGCGATGCGATGCTCGGCGAACTGGGCGTGCCGGCGTTGCTCGAGCAGCCGCCCGCCGCGCTCGAAGGCGAGCACCTCGTCATGCGGCAGGCTCGCGACGCGCTGCCGAGGGTTGGCCGAGGTGCCGATCTTGATGCGATCGCCGTAGCGCAGGTAGTAGATGACGTCGACCCGGCCATCGGCGATCGGGCCGTCGGGCAGCTCGCCCACGCGCCACTCGCACACCGCGCAGAGCCAGCCCGACGGGTACCGCACCCCGAGCCGAGATCCGCATGCCAGGCACGGACCGGGCAGCACGTCGGTCACCCCGAACTCGCGGTCGACCCAGTCGTGAGCTTCGAGGAGGTGCGTGAGGCACAGGCCGAGCGGTGCCGCGGCCTCGACGGGTGTCGCGCACGGGCCCTCGCCGTCGACGAGCGCGCGGCAGCGGCATCCGTCGCTCGGTGTTCGCCCCATGCGCGCACGGTACCCCCGCCCTCCGACATCACTCGCCGACGTCGGAGGGCAGGCGTAGTGTGCAGCCCATGACGTTCAACGACGGCCTCGTCACGGCGAACCTGTCCATCTCCCTCGACGGCTTCGTCGCCGGGCCGAACCAGACGCTCGAGGACCCGCTCGGCGAGGGTGGTGAGCGGCTGCACGACTGGATGTTCCAGCAGCCAGAGGCGAACCAGGCCATCGTCGACCAGATCCTCGCGCCGCGCGCCTACATCATGGGGCGCAACATGTTCGGGCCCATCCGCGGCGACTGGCCCGACGACGAGTGGAAGGGGTGGTGGGGGGACGAGCCGCCGTACCACGGGCCCGTGTTCGTGCTCACCCACCACCCGCGCCCCTCCGTCGAGATGGCGGGCGGCACCACGTTCCACTTCATCACGACGGGAATCGACGACGCCCTCGCCCAGGCGAGAGCGGCCGCTGGCGACGGTCGGGTCTCGATCGCGGGCGGCGCGAGCACCGTGCGCCAGTACCTCGCCGCCGGCCACATCGACCGCATCATCCTCAGCGTCGCGCCGATCACGCTCGGCGCGGGCGAGCGACCCTTCGACGGGCTCCACGACCTCAAGCTCAAGCCCGTCGACGTGCTGGCCAACGAGCTCGCGACCCACATCACGTACGAACGGCCGCGTTCCTAGCGGCACGGCTCGATCACACGACCCCGCGATAAGCTCGATTCGGCCGCCGAACGGGCGGCGGATCCGTGGTCGAAGGGCGAGCGCGATGGCCTTCTGGCGCAAGCGGTCGAAGCGCCGATTCCGTGCGTTCGACCGCAGTGAGCTGCCCGAAGCGCCCCAGCCCACCTTCGACGACATGCTTGCGGAAGGCCTGATGGTCGCCGAGGCAGCCGGCCGCATGGCCCTGCGCAACCGATTCATCATGCTCGCGTTGCGCGGCGACGAGCCGTTCGAGCCCGAGCGGGCATCGGCCGCGGCCCGCGAGGTGCTCTACGAACTCGTGCAAGAGGCCGAAGAGGTGGCCGAACGCACCGCCGACGAGCGCGAGGCGGCGGCGCGACGCGAGGGTCGCAGCTCGCACGAGCACGACTACCGTCGCGCCGACGGCCCGAACCTGAGGCGGCGCGAGAAGGTCTACGCCGCGGTCTCGACCGAGCTCTGGAAGCGCCGCAGCGATCCCGAGTACCTCGCCGCGCTTGCCGAGCGCGCACGCGAGGAGGCGTGGGAGGAAGTGGCCGGCGCGATCGACGCCCGCCTCGCGCGCGAGTGGGGCGAGTGGCCGCAGATCGAGGTCGACGAGACCTACGAGGCCGAGCGCGAGGTTCGCGTGCACGACCTGCTGCTCGACCTCGACCGCGACGTTCAGGCGGCCGAGGCGGCGCGTGCGCGGCGTGCCGAGGCGGCCGACCCGTTCCGCGGGTACGTCGGCTGAGCTACGCCAGGCCGTAGCTCGGTTCGCGGAGGATGCCGAGCTCGTCGAGCAGCGCGCGCACGCGCTGCTCGACGTCATCGCGGATGGTGCGGACACGAGCGAGTGACTGGCCGTCGGGATCGTCGAGCTCCCAGTCGAGGTAGCGCCGACCCGGGTACACAGGGCACGCGTCGCCGCAACCCATGGTGATGACGAGGTCGGCTGCACGGACGACCTCGTCGGTCAGAGGCTTCGGGAACTCGCTGCCGACCGGCGCACCGATCTCGTCGAGCGCCTCGATGATCGTCGAGCGCACGGCGCCCGCCGGCCGGGAGCCGGCGCTGCGCACATGCACGCGGTCGCCGGCGAGGTGCTTGAGGATCGCCGCGCCGAGCTGCGATCGCCCCGAGTTCTGCACGCAGACGAACAGCACCTCGATGGGGGCATCGGCCGCTCGCTCGGAACGGGCCGTCGCGACCGCGACCAGCCGGTCGGCTGCCCACTGCGCAGTCTGGGCGGCGAGGTCGCGCACGCTGTGGCCGCGTGCGAGATCGCCGCGCTGACCGCGGTCGTGTGCGACATCGACGACCGCGTCGTCGCGTGCGGCGAGCAGGTCGTGGCTCTCGCGCACGTATCGGCCGACGGTTTCGGGGGCGAACACGCCCTCGAACCGGTCGGCGAGCTCGGATGCCACCCGCGCGAGCACCTCGTCGGGCGCGTGCGCCGGGACATCCGCCTGCAGCAGTTCATCGACCCGACCGCTGGCGGACGGTGCGATCGAGCACCAGACGCGCCCGCCCTCGGTCGAGCATTCGATGACGCCGTCGGAGACGAGCGCGCTGATGTGCCCGCTCACGGTGGGCTGTGCCACGCCGACCTCGTCCACGAGTCGACCCACGTGGGTGCGACCGTCGGTGCTGTCGCGGATGACGCCGAGCATGCGCAGCCGAATCGGATCGGTGAGCAGTCGGATGCGTCGGGCCTCGGTCGATCGATCCATCGCGGTGAGTCTAGCCCTGCACCGTTCAGTCTCGAGGTGGGATGTTGTGGTTCTGCCGGAAGACGTTGTCGGGGTCGACCTGCGCCTTCACCCGACGCAGGCGGTCGAACGTCGCCGGCGGATAGATCGACCGTGTGACGTCGTCGCTGCGCTCGGGAGAGAAGCCGCCGTATGCCCCGCGCGTGAACGCCAGGGCGGCGTCGCTGCCCGCCTTCAGCGCGGCGATCTGCTCGGGCGCCGCATCGGGAGCGACGATGGCGTTGACGATGAGCAACGCCTCGGCCTCGCGGTATGCGAGGGCGGTGGCGTCGGGTGCGATTCGCGAGAACGCACCGCCGAGCGCGCGCAGCAGCACCATGGTCGGGACCTCGCGTGCGAACTGCGCGGCGATGACGTCGATCGCCTCGTCGGTGAGCTCGGGCACGAAGCCGTTGCCGCCGACGAAGTCGAACGGCGGCTTGCCGGGAGGAGCGTCTTCGAGCAGGTCGCCGAGCGTGACCGGGCTGAGTGACACCGACGTCACCGACGGCAACGACAACAGCGGCGCGAGCAGGCTGCGCAGCTCGTCTTCCGAACCGCGCGTGGCGACGGCGAGCTGCGGGCCCGACGGCATCTCGGGGGCGAACGGCGGCATGAGCAGGAGCGTCGAATTGAGCTCGTCGGGCCCGGCGCGCATGACGTCGCGCCAGGCGCGGATCACCGCGGTCACGTCACTCGTGTCGAACGCGATGTGGCCGCCGACCAGACCGTCGGCCGGAACCGCCTGGAAGGTGAACCGGGTGACGACGCCGAAGTTGCCACCGCCGCCGCGCACGGCCCAGAAGAGGTCGGGGTGCGATCGGGCGTTGACCGTGAGCACCTCGCCAGCGGCGGTGACGAGCTCGACCTCGCGCAGCGCGTCGACCGCGAGACCGTGCGCACGCACGAGCCATCCGATGCCGCCGCCGAGCGTGAGCCCGCCCACGCCGACGTCACGTGTGTCGCCCGAGCTGATGCCGAGGCCGCGCGGCGCGAGTGCGTTGGCGATATCGCCCCAGTGCGCACCGCCGCCGACCGTGACGAGACCGTCGTCACCGACGTCGATCGAGGTGAACTCGGCGAGGTCGACGACAAGACCGTCTTCGACAGGCACGAGGCCGTGGCCGCCGCTGCGGACGGCGATCGCCTGACCGGCGGCTGCGGCCCTCGCGACCGCTTCGGCGACCTCGTCGACGGTGTGCGGCCGAACGACCGCGTCAGGTTCGCCGACGCCGGCGAAGACGGTTCGCCCGGCGTCGAACTCGGAGTCGCCGGGACCGAAGGCCCGGCTCGGAACACTTTCTCTCAGGTCAGTGAGCAACGACATTTCGACAGTCTGTCAGCGGGCACCGACATGCGGAACCGTGCTCGCTCAGCGCGGAACCCATCCGTATGCATGGGCCATCCGGCCGCCGTGTCGCGCGACGCCCTTCCGCGGTTCCCGAGTGGCACGGACTCAGGAGAATGGGCCCCATTCCCCGCTCAGGGGCAGGATGGGGCCCATTCTCCTCAGTTGCGAACGGGCGGCCACGCGGGCGTGCGCGCGGAGCCGGGCGTTACGGCTTCGGCGGTTTCGGCGGCTTCGTCGGCTTCACCTTCGGATCCTTCGCGACGTCGAAGGCGAACTCGGCGCTCGTGTAGTTGCCCGCGGCATCCGTTACCGAGAGTCCAAAGGTGTGCGCTCCCGCGGCGAGCGTCGCGCCCGACCACGTGCCCGTCGCGGCATCGGGACACGCCACCGGCGAGCCATCTAACCGGCATGCGAACCCGGTGATGGCGGCTGCCGCGCTGAACGGCGTCGTGGTGAAGCGCACGACGCGGTTCTTCTTGTCCCACGCGAACCCGTCGACGACGGGCGGTCCGCTGAGCAGACGGAACGACACGGTGAACGGGGTCTCATCCGACCGCTCGCCGGCGGGGATCCACGCGGTCACCTCGTATCGACCGGTGTCGAGGCCGTCGGGATCGAACTCGGGGAACGCGAGCGGCTCCAGCTTGCCGTTCTCATCCAGGAGGTCGGCGACCGGGCCGCAGCGTTCGACCGGCGGGGTCGGGAAATCAGTGAACTCGACGCTCACGCAGAGGTCACCGGCGTAGTCTCCCCACTCGTCGCGCCCGCCCATGACGTAGGGCACGAGTTCGGGGACTGTGTCGACCGCGATGGCGAGCGGATCGATCTCGTTCGCGACCGCGCCGCGGAATCGCTCACCCGAAGACGGCACGAGATCGATGCTGAGCGGCAGCGTCGTACGTGTCGGCCCGGGTACCTGCTGCACCACGACCGGCACGGTGAAGCTGCCGAGGTCATCGAGGCCGGCCGTCACCCTGAGGTCGAGCACCCATTCGTCGTTCGCGCTGTCGTAGTTGGCTGTGATGCGGACTGCGTCATTCGCGTACGCGACGCTCGTCTTCGGGAGCCCGTCGGCCGGGTCGATGAGGCCGAAGCTCATCGGCCCGGTCCCGTCGCCGCCCGGCACGATCCGCGCCAGCTCGTAATTCGGGTTCGCGGCGACCTGCACCGGCACCTGAACGGCGGACAGTTCGGGGTCGAACACGACGATGCCCGGCTGGTCGGGGGCGGGCGCGGTGCGCGGCGGCGCCAGGGTCGGGCGTGCCGGATCGTCGATCGCGAAGGTTCGGGTCAAGCCGGCGCCGAACCGGTCGGCGATCGTGACCTGCACGCCCTGCGTGAGGTCGGCATCGAGCGGCAGGCTGTGCGCCAACGCGCTCTTCAGCGCGGGGAAGTTGTCGGTGTCGACGGTCGAGCAGCTGAGCGGGTCGACCGTGTGGCACGTCAGGTCCACCGAGCTCGTCGGGCCGGGTGCACCCGTCACCGTGCCCGGCCACTGCACGGTCAGCGTGTAGTCGTTCGACGGGACCTGGGCGCCGAGCTGGGCCGACAGCTGCAGTTGCTCGCTGCCGTCGTCGGCGAGTTCGAGGCTCAGGACGTCGACGGCCGGCGGAACCACGTCGAACTCCACGAGTCCCCACACGTCATCGTCGATGCCGTCGAGCGGATCGATGTCGTGCATGCGCACGCTTGCCCGATAGCTCCCCATCTCGGTCGGAATGAAGCGCGTGTCGTACGACGTGGCCGGCGGAACCGCCTCCACCCACATGCCCGCCTCCGCGTCGTACCGCTGGATCTCCCAGATGTAGTCGTAGCCGGTCACGTACCGTTCGAGGTCGAAGTTGCCGTCGACGTCGACGGGGTTGGGGCGCAGGATCACGGTGCGGCCAGGCGTGAGCGGTCCGACCGCGCTCGGCAGCGGGCCGCCGAGCTCCGACGTCGACTGCGGCACGAGCCGTGCGCTCACGAGTTCGCCGTTGCGGTCGAGGAACTCGATTTCAGTGCGCGATTCGGATGTCGCGGTGCCGGTCGTCGGTACCGCTGTCACCGTGAATCCGCCCACACTGGCGGGCGCGCGCGTGGCGAGCGACTTGCGGCCATCGGGGTCGACGAAGCCGAACTCGAGCGCTGCCCTCTCACCCTCGCCGGCATCCACGACCATCCAGCCCTTGCTGAACCGCACGGTGGTGTCGACGTCGTCGACCGGGATCGTGAGCACGTCGCTGACGCGGGTTCCCGCCGAGTCGGTGATGAGGAAGCGGAAGTCCTCGGCGGTCGTCGCGTTGTCGGCCCACAGGGTGGTCGGGTCTGGTAGGTACACGCCCGCGAATACATTCGTCGTCGCCGCGGTGATGATCTCGACGATCCGCGCAACCGAGGCGGCGGTCCGATACGACGGGAGGTTCGCGGCTGTCAGGCCTTCGCGCAGGTCGAGGTCGGCGAACTCGGCGCGGATCTCATCGAGCCCGAACGGTTCGGCGGCCTTGTCCGCATCGGCCACGCGTTCGCGCAGCTTGACGCCGACCTCCTCATGCTCGACGAGCTGCCAGATCGCGACGGCGGTGATGATCACGCCGATGACGACGATCGCGACGATACTCGCGGCGGCGATGGTGCCCACGGTGGTCACGGCCGCAGCCATGGATGAGAGGCTCGCACCGAAGGTCGTCGTCACGGCGGCCGAACCGATCGCGCCCGCGACGAAGCTCGAGGCGGCCACCGACGATCCGATCGCCGCCCCCGCCAGGACGGCGCCGCCCGCAGCGGCAGCGATCCCGCTGAGCCCGATCACCGCGCGGTAGGTCTCGGCCATCGACTCCTGCATCTCGGGCGTGGTGAATCGCTCGAGACCGAGTTCTGCCACATGACGGTAGAGGCCCCATGCCTGGAAGTGCTCGGCCGAGGGAATCGGCGGGGCGAAGACGAACGCGCTCTCGAGCACCGTGTGCCGCCGCGAACACCAGTCGATCACGGTCTGCGGCAGCCCGACCGGCTCCGTGATGAACGACGGGGCGGCCGGTGGCGTGTACCCGCACTCACCGGCCAGATACGCGTCGTGCTCCTCGAGCGCCCAACGGGCGATCTTCTGGTCGCTGGTGAGGAACTCCTTGTTGATGTACTCGAGGGTCTTCTGCTCGTCGGCGGTGAGTGGTTCGCCGTAGAGCGACTTGTCGAGGATGTCGAGGATCCGGCTGACCACGTACGCGCGGATCTGGTCGGCCGCGTACACCGAGACGCGGCCGTCGTACGGCAGGTCGTAGAGCGCGGTGACGGCGTCGACGGCTTCCTTCGTGATCCAGCCGAGTGCCGAGAAGTGGTCCTTGCGGGTCGATGCCATGAACTCGCTGAGGCCACCGACGTTGAGCGGCGCCTGCGTCGGATCGATCGCGGACTGCTGCCCGAGGCAGAGGGTATTTCCGCCCGAGCCCTCGCTCAGCACGCATTGCGGCTTCAGGTCGGTCTGCATCACCGTGAACTGCGAGAGGTCGATCGAGCCGTCGGCCTTGAGCTCGATGTAGTCGACCACCGGCGTCGTCGGGTTCTCGACGATGTACGGGATCGTCGACGGGACGATGACGACGTCGTCTGCCGCGGCCGAGGTCGCCGCGATCGGGGCGATCAGCACTCCGACTCCGACGGCGATCAGGAAGGTGCGGAGAACGGCGGGGATCCGAGCGCGCATGACGGCCTCCAGGGCGAAGCGGACTCCAACGTCCGCATCCGATGCACAGTATGGCCCTCGGTTCGCCCGCCCGCCGCCCCGTATTCGGGTGACACCGGCCCGGCGGGTTACCCGCCGGTGGGCTCATCCAGCGGTCCCGGTCCCGTTCGTAGGTCAGGAGATTGGGACCCATGGTCGGCTCAGGAGCAGGATGGGGCCCTTTCTCCTGAGTAGCGCACGACCAACGAACAGCGGATGCCGCGACAGCGCGCTCACCATAGGCTGCGAGCCGGCTCACTCGCCCGACGGATGCGCTCCCGCCGCATCGATCACCCACGCGTACGCGAACGCCCGCTCGCGCCACGCCGAGTACCGCCCCGAGACCCCGCCGTGCCCGGCCGCCATCTCGATCTTGAGCAGCGGGTCGGCGCCGACGTCGCGCAGCCGCGCGACCCACTTCGCGGGCTCGACGTAGAGGACGCGGGTGTCGTTGAGCGACGTCACGGCGAGGATGCGCGGGTAGTGGTTGACGTGCACGTTCTCGAGCGGCGAGTACGACCGCATGTACGAGTAGACCTCTTCGTCGTCGAGCGGATTGCCCCACTCGTCCCACTCGATCACGGTGAGCGGCAGTGACGGGTCGAGGATCGAGGTCAGCGGGTCGACGAACGGCACCTCGGCGAGGAACCCCGAGAAGTACTTCGGCGCAAGGTTCGCGACCGCCCCGATGAGCAGGCCGCCGGCGCTGCCGCCCTGGGCGACGAGCCGGTCGGGCGCGGTGAAGTCCTCGTCGATGAGGTGCCTCGCGGCGGCGATGAAGTCGGTGAAGGTGTTGCGCTTCTCGAGCTTCTTGCCGTGCTCGTACCAGAGCCGGCCCATCTCGCCGCCGCCGCGCACGTGCGCGACCGCGAAGATCATGCCGCGGTCGAGCAGAGACAGCCGCGGGATGCCGAAGCCGGGGTCGATCGAGTGCTCGTACGACCCGTAACCGTACAAGAGGGTCGGCGCGGGTTCGCCGAGGGTGACGAGGTCGTGTCGGTAGACAAGCGAGATCGGCACTCGGGTGCCGTCGGAGGCGGTCGCCCATTCGCGGCGCTGCGCGTAGCGGGTGGCGTCGTAGTCACCGAGCACGGGCTGCCGCTTGCGCAGCATGCGCTCGCCCGTCGCGACGACGACGTCGTACACGGTCGACGGCGTCACGAAGCTCGTGTAACCGATGCGCAGGGTCGGCTGCTCCCACGAGGGGTTGCCGCCGACGCCGACCGAGAAGAGCGCCTCGTCGAACTCGAGCTCGTGCAGGGTGTCGTCGGGCGTGGCATCGGCGGGCAGCCCCTGCGGCGGCACCTTCGCGATCGCCACGCGCGGCAGTCCCTCGCGCCGATACTCGACCGAGACGAAGTCGCGGAACGCGTCGACACCCTCGATCCGCACCGCGGGATCGTGCGGCAGCAGCATCCGTCGTGGTCCTTGCGGGTCGGATGCCGCAACGCTGACCAACTCGAAATTCACGGCGTCGTCGTTGTGCACGATGAGCAGTCGGTCGCGCCCGCCGGCGACGACGTGCTCGACGTCGTACTCGACACCGTCTTTGCGAGGCCACACGACCGCGAACTCGCCGGTGGGGTCGGCGGCGTCGAGCAGCCACGACTCGCTCGTGACGTTCGACCCGGCCTCGATCATGAGGAACCGGCGGCTGCGGGTGAGGCCGACGCCGAGCCAGAAGCGCTCGTCGGGTTCGTGGAAGACCGAGACGTCGTCGGATGCCTCGGTGCCGACCTCGTGGCGCCAGATCGTGTCGGGACGCCACGACTCGTCGACGGTCGCGTAGAAGAGGTAGCGGCCGCTCGCGTCGAAGACCGCGCCCGCCGCGGTGCCCTCGATGACGTCGGTGTAGGCGCGGTCGGTGCCGTCGACGGCCCTCAGTCGGACGGTGTAGCGCTCGTCGCCCTCGACGTCGACGCCGTAGAGCATGGTCGACCCGTCGGCGGTGACGTCGAAGCTGCCGAGCGCATAGAACTCGTGACCGGCGGCTTCGGCGTTGTCGTCGAGGAGCACCTGCTCGCCGGGTAGCGGTGCCCCCGAGTCATCCGTCACCGGGGGTTCCCAGTCGTCGGGAGAGGCGACCGGAACGCGGCAGTGGATGCCGTACTGCCGCCCCTCGACGGTGCGCGTGTAATACCACCAGTCGCCCTCGCGGGTCGGCACGCTGAGGTCGGTCTCCTTCGTGCGCGCCTTGATCTCGTCGAAGAGCTGCTCCTGCAGGATCGCGAGGTGCTCGGTCTTCGCGTTCGTGTACGCGTTCTCCTCGTGCAGATGCGCGACGACCTCGGGATCGTCCTTCGCGCGCAGCCACTCGTAATCGTCGACGTAGACGTCGCCATGGTGCACGCGTTCGATCGGTCGCTTGGCAGTCTTCGGCGGAGTGAGCACGAGTCCACGCTACTCGCCGGTGTGGGGATGGGTGCAGGACGATGTGACGTGACGATTCGGCGCAGAGCTTTGGTGAGGCTAAGCTAACTTGTCCTCACCTTCGACCTCGCAGGAGCATCTTCGTGCCCATTCGATCCGAGCTCGCCGGGCTGGCGCTCGCGCGCGGCCGCGTTCACGATGCCGCGCTCCTGACCGACGACGGCGAGCTCACCTTCGCCGCGCTGCGCGATCGCATCGACGCGCGACGCCATGAGTTGGGCGCGACCCGCCGGCTCGTGATGATCGAGGGCGCCAACGCGCTCGAACCGGTCGTCACGTACCTCGCGGCGCTCGAGGCGGGACATCCCGTGCTCTTCGTCGACGGCGATCCGCAGCGGTCGGCGCACCGCGAAGCGCTCGTGCAGCGCTTCGATCCTGACGTCATCGCGTCTGCCGACGGCGAAGCCGACGCCGGGGCGTGGCGGCTCGACGAGCGCCGCTTCGGCACTCGGCACGCCCTGCATCCCGACCTCGCCATGCTCGCGAGCACGTCGGGATCGACCGGCTCGCCCAAGCTCGTGCGACTCTCGCACGAGAACCTGCTGAGCAACGCCGTCGCCATCGGCGACTACCTGAACCTCGGCACCGCCGACCGGGCGATCACGACCCTGCCGCTGCACTACTGCTACGGGCTCTCGGTCGTGAACAGCCACCTCGTCGCGGGCGCTTCGCTGCGCCTCACCGAGCGGTCTGTGGTCGACGACGGGTTCTGGAACGAGTTCGCCGACGCCGGGGCGACGTCGTTCGCCGGTGTGCCGTACACCTTCGAGATGCTCGATGCGGCGGGCTTCGCTGAGCGCGACCTGCCGACGCTGCGCTACATCACCCAGGCGGGCGGGCGTCTCGACCCCGAGCGCACGCGACGCTTCGCCCGGCTCGGACGCGATCGCGGGTTCGACTTCGTCGTCATGTACGGCCAGACCGAGGCGACCGCCCGCATGGCGTACCTGCCGCCGCGGCTCGCCGAGAGCGCGGCGGGCTCGATCGGCATCCCGATCCCCGGCGGCCGGTTCCGTATCGACGTGCCCGGCGGCACGACGACGGATGCCGCGCCCGGTGCGCAGCCCGCGGCTCCGCCCGCCGACGGGGCCGTCGGCGAACTCGTCTACCAGGGCCCCAACGTCATGATGGGCTACGCCGAGGAGCCCGCCGACTTCGCGATGGGCCGCACGATCACCGAGCTGCGGACGGGCGACCTCGCCCGCCGACGCGACGACGGCATGTACGAGGTCGTCGGGCGCAACAACCGCTTCGCGAAGATCTTCGGGCTGCGCATCGACCTCGACCGGGTCGAGCGGCTGTTCGCCGACGAGGGCCTCGCCGTGCGTGCGGTGAGCGCCGATGAGCAGCTGCTGCTGTTCGTGCTCGCCGACCGGTTCCTCCATCGCGTGCATGCGCGGGCGGGTTCGCTGTTCGGCCTCCCGCTGCACGCGATCCGCGTGCACGCCATCGCGGAGTTCCCGCGCACGTCGAACGGCAAGCCCGACAACGCCGCACTCGTGCGTCACGCCGAACTGCTCGCGCACGCGGCATCCGCAACCGGCGCCGTCGATGCCGCCGGCGCTACCGCCGCCGACACGACGCCCGAGACGATCCGCTCGCTCTTCGCCGAACTGCTCGGGCGACCCGATGCGTCACGCGACGACTCGTTCGCCGGACTCGGCGGCGACTCGCTCAGCTACGTCGAGGTGTCGCTGCGGCTCGAGCAGCTGCTCGGTGCGCTGCCGCGTGCCTGGCCGACGATGACGGTGAGCGATCTCGCGGGGCTCGCCGCCGCACCGGCGGCACCAGCGGCGTCGATCGATGCGCCAGGCGCGCAGGCCGGCGGCGCTCACATCGCGTCGGCATCTGCGCGCGCCACCGCTCGCGGCAGTCGACCGCGGCGACGGATGCCGCGGCTCGAGACCCCCGCGGTGCTTCGCTCGATCGCCATCGTGCTCGTCGTCGGCACGCACGCCAACCTGTTCACCGTGCCGGGCGGTGCGCACCTGCTGCTGGCGGTCGCGGGCTACAACCTCGCCCGGTTCCAGCTCGCCGACGTGCCCGGCCGCGGCCGCGTGGCCGGACTGCTGAAGAGCGGTGCACAGGTCGTCGCGCCCGCCGCGCTGTGGATCGGTGCGGTCGGGCTCATCACCGGGGGATATGCGGCGACGACCGCCCTGTTCGTGAACAACTTCGCCGGCGGGGCGCCCTGGAGCGACCAGTGGCAGTTCTGGTTCCTCGAGGCGATCGTGTGGTCGATGATCGCGCTCGCCGCGGTGTTCGCGGTGCCGCAGGTCGACCGGCTCGAGCGGCGACATCCGTTCGCCTTCGCGCTCGGCGTGCTCGCACTCGCGATGGCCGCGCGCGTGCTGCTGCTCGGCGGCGTTCGGGCCGAGGGAACCGAGCGGTACGCGATCGAGACCGTCGTGTGGTGCATCGCACTCGGCTGGGTCGTCGCGCGGGCGTCGACCCGCATGCAGCGCATCCTCGTGTCGGCGCTCGCACTCGTCAGCGTGCCGGGCTTCTTCGGCGACCCGGCGCGCGAGGCGATCGTCGTCGTCGGCGTGCTGCTGCTCGTGTGGGTGCCGCGCATTCCCGTGACACGCCTGCTCGTGCCGGTCATCGGCGCGCTCGCGAGCGCCTCGATGTTCATCTACCTGACGCACTGGCAGGTGTATCCGCCGCTCGAGAACGACTTCCCCGCGCTCGCGACCGTGTTGTCGCTCGTCGTCGGCGTCGTGGTGTGGAAGGGCTACACCCTCGTGGTCGCCCGCGGCGGCGCGTGGCTCAGGCGACGGCGGGCTGCGACTCGTCGCCGGTGATGTCGCCGGTGACCTCGTCGACGGCGTCGGCCTCGTCGGACGGGTAGAGCACCGCGCCGCCGTCGACGCGGATCGCGACTCGTGAGCCCGGCCGCAGGTCGCCGAGCTGGTGCGGCGGCACCCGGAGCGTGATCACCGCGGGATGGGCAGAGCCGGCGGCCCCACCGGCCGCGCCGCCGTCGACCGAGCCCGCGAGCAGCGACACCTCGGCGAGCGATCCCATGGGACGCACCTCGTGGACGACGGCGTTCAGCCCCGGGGCATCCGTCACCAGGTCGATCTGCGCGGGGCGCACCATGGCGACCGCCGCCCTCGATCCGTTGCTGCGGTCGTGCCGCACGGGGATCGTGCCGAGCGCGCACTCGGCACAGCCGTCGCCACGCCTGGCGGGAAGCAGCACGGCCGGGCCGAGGAACGACGCGATCTCGGGCGTCTCTGGGTCGTCGAACACCGCCGACGGCGAGCCGGCCTGTGCGAGGCGTCCGTCGACCATGACGCCGATGCCGTGGCCGAACGAGAGCGCTTCGTCTTGGTCGTGCGTGACGAGCACGGCGGTCGTGCGCGTGCGCTCGAGCGCGTCGATGACGGCACGGCGGGTCTGCTCGCGCAGGCCGGTGTCGAGGGCGCTGAACGGCTCG
The DNA here is from genome assembly GCF_021044935.1 of Agromyces cavernae. GTDB lineage: Bacteria > Actinomycetota > Actinomycetes > Actinomycetales > Microbacteriaceae > Agromyces > Agromyces cavernae. Next base: position 109,425 of record NZ_JAJNMP010000001.1, on the reverse strand, counting down.
TCGAGCAGGATGATGCCGGGGCGCGGGGCGAGCGCGCGGGCGAGCGCGACGCGCTGCTGCTGCCCGCCCGAGATCTGGTGCGGGTAGCGTCCCGCGAGCGCCGGGTCGAGCGCCGTGAGCTCCATGACCTCGCGGACCCTGGCCGCGCGGCCGGCGCGCGGCAGGCCGAACGCGATGTTGCCGGCGACGGTGAGGTGCGGGAAGAGGGCGCCGTCCTGTGCGACGTAGCCGATGCCGCGCCGGTGCGCCGGCACCGACGTGCCCGGAGCGGCGAGCGGCCGGTCGCCGAGGGCGATGTGCCCCGTGTCGGGTTCGGCGAAGCCCGCGATGAGGCGCAGCAGGGTGCTCTTGCCGCTGCCCGATGCGCCGACGATCGCGGTGCGCGAGCCCTGCGCGACGTCGAGCGAGATGTCGTCGAGCACTCGGGTGGCGCCGAAGGCCTTCGAGACGCCGAGTACGGTGAGGTTCATCTTGCACGTCCTCGGATCTGGGTGAACATGAGGGCCACGGCGGGGACCGAGAGCAGGATCAGCAGCAGCGCATACGGCGCGGCGCCCGCGTAGTCGATCGACGAGGCGGCCGACCAGAACTGCGTGGCGAGCGTGCGCGTGCCGGTCGGAGCGAGCAGCAGCGTCGCGGTGAGCTCGTTCGCCGCACCGAGCGCGACGAGGGCGCCACCGGCCGCGATCGCGGGCACGAGCAGCGGCACCGTCACACGGACGCGCGCGACGATGGGGTGCGAGCCGAGCGAGCGCGCGGCCTCTTCGAGCGACTCGGGCACCTGCGCGATACCAGCGCGCAACGACACGAGCGCCCGCGGCAGGAACACGATGACGTAGGCCGCGATCACGGTCGCGGGCGTCTGGTAGAGCCCCGGCACGAGGCGCAGCGTGACCGTGACGAGCGCGAGGGCGACGATGATGGCCGGCAGGCTGCTCGCGACATAGTAGGGGCCCTCGAGCGCCTTGCTCAGGCGCCCCGGATACCGGGCCGTCAGCCACGCCACCGGCAGCGCAACGAGGATGGCGCCGATCGCGCCGCCGCCGGCGAGCAGCATGGTCTGCACGAGGGCGCCGGGCATCTCGCCGAACGCACTCGCATCGGATGCCGCGAGCCACCGCACGACGCTGGCGAGGGGCACGACCGTGGCGGCGGTGCCGAGCGCCACCAGCGCCGTGAGCGCGAGCGGCGTCGCGCGCCCGAGCCTCGTTCGCTCGGCCGGCTGCGGGCTGCCGCTGCCGACGCGGGCGTAGCGGCTGCGCCCGCGTGCGCCCGCCTCGATGACGAGCAGCACGAGGCAGAGCGTGGCGAGCACGACGCCGAGTGCGGCGGCCGACGAGCCCGCGAAGGTCGACTGGTAGGCGACGACGATCGCGGTCGTGAACGTGTCGAACCTGATGAAGGCGAATGCGCCGTACTCGGCGAGCAGGTGCAGCGCGACGATGAGGCCGCCGCCGAGGATGGCGAGGCGGAGCTGGGGCAGGATCACCCGGCCGAACACCGCCCACGATCCGAGGCCGAGCGACCGGGCCGACTCCTCGAGAGCGGGGTCGAGGCCGCGCATCGTCGCCAGGGCGGGCAGGTAGACGAGCGGGTAGTACGCGAGGGTCGCCACGAGCAGTCCGCCCCAGAGGCCTTGGATGGACGGGATCGCGCTGGCCCAGCCGTAACTGCTGACGAACGCGGGGATCGCGAGCGGGGCGACCAGCAGCACGGCGAAGAAGCGCCGGCCCGGCAGGTCGGTGCGTTCGACGAGCCAGGCGCCGCCGACGCCGAGCACGATCGTGGCGGGCACGCCGAGCACGAGCAGCAGCACCGTGTTCGCGAGCAGCTCGCCGACTCGGGGCCGGAAGATGAGCGGCGCCAGGGCGTCCCAGCCGATCTCGAGCACGGTCGCCACGACGTAGCCGACCGGGATGAGCATGCCGACGGCGAGCACCACCACGATCGCGATGAGCGATGCGGGCGGCCGGGGGGTACCGGCGCCCGCCCGGCCCGCGTCGCGGGTCGGGGCGGTGATCGCCGTGACGGTCAGAGCAGCCCCGCCTCCGTCATGAGGTCGATGACCTCGGGTCCGTTGAGGGTCGACGGGTCGATTGCGGGGGCGTCGAGGGTATCGAGCGCGGGCAGGGGCGGCCTCGCCGGAACGTCGCTGGCGACCGGGTACTCGAAGCTGTAGCCCTCGCCGAGGATCTGCTGGCCGGCCTCGCCCGCGAGGAACGCGAGGAACTGCTGCGCCTCGTCCTGATGAGCGCTCGACTTCAGCACACCGCCGCCCGAGACGCTCACGAACGCGCCCGGGTCCTGGTTGCCGAAGTAGTGCAACTCGGTGTTCGCGCTGTTCTCCTGCGTGCCGTCCTGGTCGCGGTACCAGTAATAGTGGTAGATCACACCGCCGGGCACCTCGCCGGCGTTGACGGCCTTCATCGTCGCGATGTTGTTCTGGTAGACGGTGGCGTTCTGCTTCATGCCGTCGAGCCACGCCGAGGTCGCCTCGGCGCCCTCGAGTTCGAGCACCGCCGAGACGATCGCCTGGAAGTCGGCGCCGCCGGGCGCGGCACCCCAGCGACCCTTCCAGTCCTCGTTCTGCAGGTCCATGAGCGACGCCGGCAGCTCGGACTCGTCGAGCAGCTCGGGGTTGTACACGAACACGGTCGAACGGGCGGCGATGCCGGTCCACAGCCCGCTCGCCGGCCGGTACTGCTCGGGCACGAGGTCGAGCGTCGCCTGGTCGACCGGAGCGAGCAGGCCCGCGTTCTCGACGAGCGACATGGCGGGGGAGTTCTCGGTGAGGAACACGTCTGCGCGCGAGGCCTCACCCTCTTCGACGAGCTGGTTGCCGAGCTCGCTGTCGTTGCCGTTGCGCAGCACCACCTCGATGCCGGTCTCTTCGGTGAAGGCGGCGACCCATTCCTCGGTCAGCTGCTCGTGCTGCGCGTTGTAGATCACCAGTGCGTCTTCGGAGGGGGCCTCTTCACCGGGAGTCGCAGCTCCCGCGCACCCGGTCAGCGCGAGCGCTGCGATGGCCAGGGGCGCGATGGACAGGACGATTCGACGGGATCTCATCGAGCTCTTTCAGATCACGGGGCAGGAAAGGCTATCCTAACCTGCTATCGCCCGCGCCACCACGGCCACCGTCACGGCGACGTCACGGCTCGACTTCGATCTCCTCGACCTCCCACTGGTCGCCTCCGAGGCTCTTGATGACGCCGCGCACCCGCTTGCCGTCGCGCTCGGCCTGGAACGCGGTCACGCCGGCCTCTCCCGCCGCCTGCACGACCTCGGCCGAGAACGTCGGCGAGGTGTAGCCGATCGATTCGAGCGCCTTGCGCCGTTCACCCTGGTCCCATGCGCCGGGCATGATCGCGAACATGCCCGCACCCGCGAGCACGGCGAGCAGGAAGAGCGACGTGCCGAGTTCGCGCACGCCCTTCTGGTGGTGCCGCGTGCCGCGGCTCGAGATCACGATGCCGGCGACGGCGATGACCGCGGGAATGATGAGCGGCCACGCGTTCCAGGGAGTGATCGTCACGGTTTCGTTCATGGCTCAGCAGCCTTCTTCGCAGTGGGCGCGCTACGGCGCGCCGTCGGCCACATCCTATTGCGAGCCGCCGACACGGTCGAGGATCGCCGCATGCATCAGGGCGAGCGACTCGGCGAGCAGTGAGTCGCTCGGGCTGGCGTAGCCGAAGACGACGCCCTCGCGCTCGTCGCCGGGTACGACCGAGTAGTCGGCGAGGCGAGCGACCGCCACGCCGTCGCGGGCGAGGCGAGAGACCACGGCATCGGATGTCCCGGCCGCGTCGAACTCGATGACCGCGTGCAGCCCGCCGTCGAGCCCCGACAGCCGCGCGGCGGGCAGGTCGCCGAGCGCGGCCTGCACGAGTCGGCGCCGGTGCGCGTAGTCGCGACTCGTGACCGCGATGTGCCGCCGCACGGCGCCGCTCGCGAGCAGCGCGGCCGCGGCCTCTTGGGCGACGCCCGGGACGGGGCAGTTCTCGTCGGCACGCATCGCGGCGATCGCCGCGCGCAGTTCGGGGTTCGGCGGCAGCACGAGGTAGCCGAGCCGCAGTGCCGGCGTCAGCACCTTCGAGAAGCTGCCCAGGAGCACCACCCGGCCCTCGTCGTCGAGCGACGCGAGCGCGGGCAGCGGTGGTCCGAGATGGCGGAACTCGCTGTCGTAGTCGTCTTCGATCACGAGGGCGTCGGCCTCGCGTGCCCAGTCGATGAGCGCGAGACGGTCGGCGACCGGCAGTCGACCGCCGAGCGGGTACTGGTGGCTCGGCGTGACCATGACGGCGTCGACGGGTTGCGACATCCGGCGCAGGTGCTCGATCGAGATGCCGTCGCCGTCGACCGGCACGGCGACCGTGCGCACCCTGCGGTGCTCGATGATGCGCCGCGCCGACGGATACCCCGGGTGCTCGACCGCGACGGTCGGCGGCCCGCCCGCACGCGTCGGCAGGCTCGCGGCGATGAGCCCGACCGCTTCGCCGGTGCCGGCCGTCACGACGATGTCGTCGGCCGAGCAGATCACGCCGCGCGCGTGCCTCAGGTGGTCGGCGATCTCGGCGCGCAGTCGCGGCACGCCGAAGCGGGGCGGCGAGTCGGAGGGGACCTCGAGGGCGGCCGCGTGGCGCCACGCCGCCCGCCACGCACGGGTGTCGAGTCGCGCGGTCGAGGGGCGCCCGGGTCGCAGGTCGATGCGGGGTGCCGACGTCCCCTCACCATCCCCCTGGGCCGACGAGTCACCCGAAATCGTCGACTCGAGTGCGATCGCGTGATGACTCGGGGTGACGCGCGGGGAGATCGGCGATGATGCGCGGGCGGACGCCACGTGACGCACGCCGTTGCGTGCGGCCCGGGCGCCCTGGCGCGCGAGGTGCGCGACGCGCGTGGGTGCGCCCTGGCGCATCTCGAGGTAGCCCTCGCCCGCGAGCTGTTCATAGGCGGCGACGACGGCGCTGCGCGAGACCCCGAGCTCGGCTGCGAAGGACCTCGTCGAGGGCATGGGATCGCCGGGCCGCAGGAGTCCGCCGAGGATGCCCCGGCGCACGCCCTCGACGAGCTGCACGCCGATGGGAATGTCGGCGGCGCGGTCGATCACGAGCAATGGGCCGTCCATGTGCCTCCTGTCGGGACATCCGATCGCCGGGACATCCGATCGCCGGGACATCCGATCCTGAACTGGACTGGTCGTTCATGCGCGAACTGGACTGTTCGCAAGACCAGTGTACGGGGACACTCGTTTCGTGACCACTCTCGAAACCACCGCCCCACGCCGCATCCGCCGCCTCGCCGAGCGTCAGACCACCGATCGCCCCGCGCTCTTCGAGCTGCTCGACACCGAACTCGTCGGCCACCTCGCCGTGGTCGCCGACGGCACGCCGCTCGTGGTGCCGATGGGGTTCGCCCGCGACGGCGAGCACCTGCTCGTGCACGGCTCGACAGGCGGCGGCTTCGCCCTGCGCGCGGCCGCCGAGCAGGCGACCGTGGCCTTCGCCGTGACCGCGCTCGACGGCCTCGTGTTCGCCCGCTCGCTCTACGACAGCTCGATGAACTACCGCAGCGCCGTGGTGTACGGCGTGCTCGAACCGGTCGCCGAAGGCGAGACCGATGCCGCCCTGCTCGCGCTCACCGAACGGCTGATGCCCGGGCGCTCGGCGGAGGTGCGCGCGACGACCCGCAAGGAGAAGGCCTCGACGCGCGTGCTGCGGCTGGCGCTCGACGACGTCGTGATGAAGGTACGCGCCGCCGGTGCCGGCGAGGCCGTCGACGACGGCGAGGACCACTCGGTCTGGGCCGGCGTCGTGCCGCTCGGCCGCGCCTGGGGAGAACCCGTGGCCTCAGTGCTGACCCCGGCGGAAACGCCAGTGCCCGACTCGGTGATCGCCCTGACGACGGGCGCCCGCGGGCCGCGCAGGATCTCGTGATGGAAGGAGGTGCGTCATGTTCGCAACCATGCTCGTGATCGGACTGATCTCGGCGTCGGCGATCGTCGCCGCGTTCGTGCAGTTCCGCCGCGACGGCTACCACCGCACGCCCACCCGGCTGGCGTGAACCCGGCCACCCGCCCGCGCATCTGAGGCGCCTGCGGCGCGGGCTCGTGAAGAAATAGGGCGATCGCCCGATGAGCCTCAGACGCCTTAGCGAGCACGCTGTAGGCATCCCGATCGCAATGGTCGGGGAACAACCAGGAGGACATCGTGCAGTACTCAGCAGACTTCGTCGCCCTGCACACGCATGAGGCGAACGTGCGGGTCGCCGAGCGGCGGATGGCGTTCCGGCGCGCCGCCGAAGAGCGCGACTCGATCGACGCAGGGGCGTCGGACGGTGGCGTGACGGCCAGCCGCCGGCACCACCACGTGCGTCGCGCGCCACGACTCGCGCTGCGGTGACCGCGAGCGTGGGACATCCGCAGATCCCGGCGAACATCGTGAGCGTCACGCCGTGACGATTCCGCTGCCGGCGATCGCGGATGTCCCTTCCGGCGCCGCTGTCGGTGGGACATGGCACGATGAGATCGTGACCACGTCAGCACCGGCGATGATCGGTCGAGACGCAGACCTCGCTCGCCTCGACGAGCGCCTCGACGAGGTGCGTGCCGGCGCGCCGTTCACCGTCATCGTCGGCGGTGAGGCGGGCATCGGCAAGACGCGCATCATCCGCGAGTTCACGCGCGGCCTGGCGGCCGACGTGCTGCTGCTCACCGGCCAGTGCGTCGACCTCGGCAGCGTCGCGGCGCCCTACGCGCCCGTCAAGACGGCACTGCGCACGCTCGTGTCAGAGGTCGGCGCCGAACGCGTGCTCGAGGCCGTCGGGCCGGGGCGCGCGGCGCTCGTGGCCCTCCTGCCCGAACTCGCCGAGGCCGAGACCGGCGAGATCGGCGCCCCGGGCAAGGGCATCGAAAGCAGCCAGCTGCACGAGGGCATCGCCGTGCTGCTCGAGACCTTCTCGCGCGAGCGGCCCATCGTGTTCATCATCGAAGACCTGCACTGGGTCGACGCGGCGAGCCTCGCGCTGCTGCGGTTCCTCATGCGTGCGCTCGGCTCGAGCCGGGTGCTCACCGTGCTCACCTACCGCACCGACGACGTCACGCGCGGCCACCCGATGCGCGGGTTCCTCGCCGAAGCCGACCGCGACCGCTGGGTCGAGCGGCGCGAGCTTTCCAGGCTCACGAGGCCCCAGGTGCGAAAGCTCGTGCGGTCGATGATCGTCGACGAGGCCCCGAGCGAACGGGTGCTCGACACCGTGTTCCGCCGCAGCGACGGCGTGCCCTTCTTCGTCGAAGAGCTCGTCGGCATCGACGGATGCCGCGACGAGGGCTTCGTGCCAGACACCCTCCGCGAGCTCCTCCTCGCCCGCTACGAGCGACTGCCCGATGCGGCGCAAGAGCTGCTGCGGCTCATCTCGACCGGTGGTGTGCGCGTCTCGCACGCGCTGCTGTCCGAGGTCTACACCGGCTCGGCCGACGAGCTCGACGCCGCGGCGCGCCAGTGCGTGCACTACGGCGTGATCACAATCGACGGCGACGACTACGCATTCCGGCACGCGCTCGTGCGCGAGGCGATCCTCTCCGACCTGCTCCCCGGCGAACGGGCGCGATTCCACGCGCGCTACGCCGAGGCCTACGAGGCGGCGGCGGCGGCAGGCACCCGTCGTCTCGCCGCCGAGATCTCGTTCCACTGGCTCGGAGCCCACGACGCCGCCCGGGCCTTCCCCGCGACGATGCAGGCCATGCGCGAGGCCCGCGCCGCCGCCGCCTACGCCACGGCGGCCCAGCTCGGCGAACGTGCCTTGGGCCTCTGGGACGTCGTGCCCGACGCCGCCGCTGCCGCGGGCATGGGCAAGCTCGAACTCATGGGGCGCACCGCGTCGCACCTGCGCAACGCCGGCGAGGGCGAGCGCAGCCTCGCGCTCATCCGTGCCGCGCTCGCCGAATGCCCCCGTGACGACCCCAACTACCCCCGCCTCCTGCGCGACAAGGCGCTCTACCTCGGCAATGTCGGCAAGGGCGGCTCGATCGAGGTGCTCGAAGAGGCGCTCGAAGCGCTCGACCGGCTCGGCGACGCCGTGCCGAGCGAGTTGCGCCCCACGGTGCTCAGCGCACTCGCGGGCAGGCTCATGATCGACGGCCGGCTCGACGATGCCGCCGAGATCGCCGACCGCGCCCTCGCAGCGGCGACCGAGCTCGGTTCGCCGCGCTACGCGTCGATCGCGACGAACCTGGCAGCCATCAGCCGCTCCGACCGCGGCGAGGTCGAGACGGGGCTCGCCATGCTCGAGCACGCCCGAGAGCTCGCCGAGGGCGACGGCGCCGCCATGCTGCGCTACTGGGTCAACGCCTCCGACCTGCACTACCTCATCGGCCGGTATCCCGAGGCCGTGCGTCTCGCCGAAGACGGTCTCGCGCGCGCCCGTGCCCAGGGGGTCGAGCGCAGTACGGGCGTCATCCTCGCGTCGAACGCGGTCGACCCGCTCTTCGCGCTCGGCGAGTGGCAGAGGGCCGACGAGCTCATCGACCGCGCCCTCGCCCTCGACCCGCCGGTCCCGTTCACCGCCTACCTGCAGCGGGCCCGCATCTGGGCGGCGCTCTGGCGCGGCGACGTCACCGGGGCGACCGACATGCTGCGTCGAGCCAAGCCCGCGATGGCGTCGGTCATGGAGGTCGAGATGCAGACCCGCCTCTCCGTCGGCCGCGTGGCCGCAGAGGTGGCGCTCGCCAACGACGACCTCGGCGCGGCGTGGCGCGAGGCGAAGGTGCTGCTGCACGAGCAGTACCTTCCGCTGCCCGGGTACGCGTTGCCGTTCGTCTGGGTCGCCGCGCGGGTGATCGCCGCGGTGCGAGCGCGTCCCGGCGCGGTCTCACCCGCCGTCGCCGACGAGGTCGATGCCGCCGAGCCGGCCTTCCGAGAGCTGCTCGAACGGCTGTCGTCGTGGCCGACGCACGCGCTCTGGGCCGCCCTCTTCGAGGCCGAACTCGCGACGGTCGACCACGGCAGCGGTGCCGACGTGCCCGGCACCGACGCATCGGTGTGGCGCCGGGCCGTCGAGGCTGCTGCCGCTCCCGAGGCGCCGGGCTTCCTCGCGCCCTACGCCCTGCTCCGACAGGGCGAGGCCGAGCTCGCCGACGCCGACCGCGCCGCGGCCCGGGCCACGCTGCAGCAGGCGTTCGACCTCGCCGAGGCGGGCGGCGTCGGCGCCGTGCGCGAGCGCATCGAGCGCGTCGCGGGTACCGCCGCCATCGCCCTCGAGGGGGCCGCCCGCCCGCGCGGCGCCGAGGCCGCGGGCATCGCCGGCGCCGCGACATCCGACGCCGACGCGCTCGCGGCAGCCGAGCTCACTGCACGTGAGCGGCAGGTGCTCGAGCTGATCGCCGAGGGGCTCAGCAACCGCCAGATCGGCGAGCGACTCTTCATCAGTGCCAAGACGGCGAGCGTGCACGTCTCGGCGATCCTGCGCAAGCTCGGCGCGGCCACCCGTGCCGAGGCGGCGTACCGCGCCGGCGCTTTGCGCTGAGCCGCCTCGGGTCCGCAGACCGCACCAAGCCCCCCACCTCTCCCTCGAGAGTGCAATCGTCGCCCTCATTCGGGCGACGTGTGCACTCTCGGCGTGTCCTGTGTCGTTCCCACGCCGGACCCCTTGCTCGAGAGTGCACTCGTCGGCCTCGTTCGGGCGACGTGTGCACTCTCGGCGTTCCTGTGCCGTTCCCACCCCGCCCCTCTTCCCCGAAACCGCACTCGTCGGCCTCGTTCGGGCGACGTGTGCACTCTCGGCGGGTCCTGTGCCGTTCCCACGCCGGACCCCTTCCTCGAGAGTGCCGTTCCCACCCCGCCCCCGAGAGTGCACTCGTCGGCCTCGTTCGGGCGACCTGTGCACTCTCGGTGTGCGCCCACGGGCGCCCGTCGTCACTTCGTCGGGCGGAACTCCCGGGCGACCTCGATGAGGATGCGCGCGCCGAAGCCGGTGGCGCCCTTCGACCGCCACGAGTCGTCGGCGTCGGACTGCATCGTCCCCGCGATGTCGAGATGCGCCCACGGCGTCTCACCCACGAAGTGGTCGAGGAACAGCGCCGCGGTCGTCGCCCCGGCGTAGGGGCCGCCGAGGTTCGCGATGTCCGCGACATCCGAATCGAGCTGCTTGCGGTACGTGCGCTCGAGCGGCAGGCGCCAGACCTTCTCGTCGGTCGCCGCGGCCGCCTGCTCGACGAGGCGCGTCAGGGTGTCGTCGTTGCCGAACAGCGCCGCCATGGCGGGCCCGAGCGCCATGAGGGCCGCGCCCGTGAGGGTCGCGATGTCGACGATCGCGTCGACGCCGTCTTCGTTGGCGAGCACGATGGCGTCCATCATCACGAGGCGCCCTTCGGCGTCGGTGTTCTTCACCTCGACCGTCGTTCCGCCGCGTGCGGTGAGCACGTCGCCGAGCTTGTAGGCCGAGCCCGACGGCATGTTGTCGGTGCACATCAGCCAGCCGCTCACCGTCGCCGTCGAGTGCAGCGCCCGCAACGCGGTGAACGTCGCGAGCACCGAGGCCGCGCCGCCCATGTCCATCTTCATGAGCAGATGCATCGGGTCGGAGGGCTTCAGGCTGATTCCGCCCGAGTCGTACATGATGCCCTTGCCGACCAGCCCGAGATGCCCGGTGGAGTCGCCGGGGGGCGTGTACCGCAGCTTGATCATGCGCGGCTCTTCGGCGCTGCCCGAGTTGACGCCGAGCAGGCCGCCGCAGCCGAGGTCGATGAGCTGCTGCCTGTCGAACACCTCGACGCCGAACCCGAACCGCCGGCCGAGCTCGACCGCGACCTCGGCCATCTCGGTCGCGGTGAGGTGGCCGGGCGGCGAGTTCGCGAGGTCGCGCGCGATGTTCGCTGCGCGAGCGGTGACCGCACCGGTCGCGGCACCGGCCGACGCTCGCCCGCGCTCGGCGTCGTCGATGCGCAGCTCGACCCGGGTGAGCGGAACGTCCTTCGGCTCGGCCTTGAGCGCATCGAACCGATACCGGGCGAGCAGGACCCCCTCGGTGAGCGCCTGCCCGGCTGCGGCTGCGGCCGCGTCGGCGTCGCCCGTCACGGGCACGCGCAGGCCGATGCGGGCGAACCTGGCGGTGGCGCGAGTGAAGGCGGCGGCGGCGTTTCGCAGGCCCGAGGTCGTCAACTCGCCCGCGGGGCCGGCACCGACGACCACGAGCAGCGGGCCCGAGCCGGAGGGGAGCACGAGTGTCGAACCGGGCTCGGCGTCGAAGCCCGCGCGCTCGAGCGCCGCGCGGTCGAGGTCGAGGCCATCGGGCAGGTCGCCGTCGGTCGTGACGATGACGCCGACGGCGTCGAGGCGCGACTCGTCGAGCTCGGCGACGACGGCGACCGTGACCTCGCGCGACCGTTCGAGCGACGGGATGGCCGTGAAGTCCTCGGGGATCAGCTTGTTCGGGCTGCGGCTCATGCGACGACTCCCCTCGGATCGCGGTGCGAAGCGACGCAGTCGCGAAGCGACGCCGGCGCGAAGACCGCAGCGTCGCGACATCCGCTCGCCATCACTGTATTGCCGCCGATTGCCGATCGCCATGGGTCCGGTCGTCGTGACGTTCGTGATCCTCGGGTTCGCGGTCATCGCGTTCCTCCCGCGCACAACGGCGAGCCGCGTCATCCGCTCGTTCACTGAAATCCCCACTTGCCGTGTCGCACCTCGCCCCTGCACCCTAGGCTCCATGCACATGGGCGATGAACCGGGGAGTCGACGCGAGCCGGGCACCCGCATCGGGAGGACGGCCCTCGCCGATGTCGCCGCCGAGGCGGGGGTGTCGACATCCACCGTGTCGCACGCCCTGAACGGAACGCGCGCCGTGCGTGCCGAGACCCGAGAACGCGTCGTGCGGGCGGCCGAGCGGCTCGGGTACTCGCGGAACCGCGTCGCGCGGCGGCAGCCGAAGCGCCGTACGACGGTCGTCGGCCTCGTCATCGACTGCATCGCGACGACGCCGTTCGCCGGCCGCATCATCCGAGGGGCGCAGGAGGCGGCGCGCGAGCACGGCGCGCACCTCACCGTCGTCGACTGCGGCGGCGACCCGGAGGTCGAAGACGTCCACGTGCGCTCGCTCGCCGACCGCGGAGTCGACGGGATCCTGATCGCGGGCGGCTCCCACCGGGAGATCGAGCGCCCCGGCGCCATCGGCGACCTCCCGGTCGTGCTCGTCGACGCCGTGCCCGCGCCCGGCTGGGACGTTCCGGCGGTCGCACCCGACGAGCACGGCATCGCGGCGACCGCCATCGCTCACCTGCTCGCAGCGGGTCATCGACGCCTCGCATTCATCACCTCTTCCGAAGACACGCCGGCCACCCGCGGTCGGCATGCGGGATTCCGGTCCGCGGTCGAGTGGGCAGGACTCTACGACAGGCACGCTCCCGTCGAACGCGCCAGTCCCGATGCGGCAGGGGGGCGCCGCATGGGGCGCCGCCTGCTCGACCACCCCACCGGTGACCGCCCGACGGCGATCCTCTGCTTCAACGACCAGATGGCGATGGGCGTCTACCAGGCCGCGGAGGCACTCGGGCTCGAGGTGCCCCGCGACTGCTCGGTCGTGGGTGTCGACGACCTCGAGATCGTGGCCGCAGGGCTCGACCCCGGCCTCACGACGGTGGCGCTGCCGCACCGCGAGATGGGGCGGTGGGGGATGAGCGCGCTGCTCGAACGCATCGCGGGCCGTGCGGTGGATGCCACCGGGCCGGTCCTGCTCGCGGGCGAACTCGTCGAGCGGCGCTCGGTCGGGCCGCCGCGCCGGCTGCTGGGCTGGTTCAACCGCGGGTGACTGCGCGATCCGCAGGGTCACCGCGCTCGGCGCGGGGTCGTCGCAGGCCGAGCAGGTACGGCATGCCCAGGCCGGCCGCCGCGAACGTCCTGCCGAGGCGCCCACGCCACGACGGTCCGGGAAGCGGCGGGAGCGTTCCGTCGAGGTCGCCGACGTCGACGAAGTACGCGCGGACGGTGCCGATGCCCTCGAGCTCGGGCGAGATCTCGTGCACGTCGCCGGGAAGGGATGCCTCGCCGGTCGCGTAGAGCTCCTCGGAGAGCAGGACGTACTCGGGGATCGGCACCGGATTCTTCAGCAGCCGATGCACGAGGATGACGTCGATGCCGACGAGCTTGTGCCGCTTGTGGATGGTCTGGGTGGCCACGTCGCCGACGTGCGCCACGAACTTCAGCTTGAGATTGCCCGCCTCCTTGCAGCCCGAGCACGGACAGAGGTTCGTCGCGACGTTCTGGCGCTCGAGGTGGAACGCCCGATGCATGGCGACGGCGGCTTGGAGGATCTCGGTGACGATCGCGTCGTCGCCGCGGGAATCGGCCTTGCGCGAGAGGAACGCCGCGTCGCCCTCGATCTCGATGAGTTCGTAGCCGGGAGCGGCATCGATCATCTTGTCGAGCATGCGCGCGGTGTTGACCTCGGCATGCGAGAGGCTGAACCGATGGGTGCTCATGTAGTCGGTGTAGCCACCGATGTCCGCGATCAGAAGGACTGCACGTCCGGACTCCATGCGGCTCAGGCTCCCACCAAAGCCAGAGGTGCACAACCACTGAATGTGGTTACAACGACCCCGGCGGCTCCTCGAACGGCTCCTTCGGTTCGTAGCGGTGCAGCATGTCATCGACGACCGACGCGGCCTGTCGAGCACTCGGCGTGTACCCGAGCACGACGGGAAGGAACCGGTCGGAGCTGAGTGCCCGCAGCCGCAGCTCGCTTCTGGCCACCACGGTGGCCGTTCGCCGCGTGCGCCGCAGCAGCGCGATCTCGCCGAAGCCCTCGCCCGGGCCGAGCGTCGCCACGACCTGCCCGTCGCCCACGACGTCGACCTCGCCCGACTCGATCAGGTAGTACCGGTCGCCGACGTCGCCCTGCGTGAACACCACCCGGCCGGCGGGCACGGCGACCGGTTCCAGGCCGCGGGCGAGCTGCTCGACGGCGGGCAGCGGCAGGGTGCCGAACATGGGCACCTGCTGGAGCAGCCCGACGTCGACGTCGAGGTCGCCGACCGAGCGGTCGAGCCGTCGCAATCGGCGCAATGAGAGCGCCGCGAGAACCGGGCACAACAGCCCGATCGCCACGAGCGCGCCCTGGACGCCGATCCACTCGACCATCAGCGACGCGACGATGGCTCCGATTCCGATGAAGACCGTGACCAGGCTCTCGAGGACGCCGAAGACGCGTGCCAGCACCTCGTCGGGGGCCATCCGGCCGATCAGCGTGAACCCGGCGACATCGATGAGGGCGTTGCCGACGCCGATGAATGCCAGCAGTGGAAGGGCCGCGGACTCCTGCGGGATGAGGCCGACGAGGGTGAGCGGAAGGCCCCACAGGGCGACCCCGACGGCGAACCATGCGCCCAGTCGACCGGTGCCGACCAGCAGCGACGCCGCGAGCGACCCGAGGACCGCACCCACGCCGACCGCGGTCATCAGCGCGCCGACGCCGGGCTCGCCGGTGCCGAGCAGCTCGATCGCGACGACCACCGAGAGCACGGTGAGCGCACCCCGGGTGAGGGCCTGTGCCGCCGCGAGGCCGAGGATGAGCGTCAGGCCACGACTCTGCGCGACCGCCCGCACACCGTCGGCCGCCTCCGTGGCCAGGTTGCGGCGCGTCGGCGCCGGCGGGCGCGGAGGTGCGTCGTACTTGAGCCGCACGAACAGCGCGGCCGCCCAGAACGACGCGGCCGCCGCGACCGCGAACACGATGTCCACACCGGTGAACTGCAGCAGCACCGCCGCGAGCAGCGGGCCGACGAGCGTGGCCGCGGAGTCGAGCAGGCCGCGGACGACGTTCGCACTCGCGAGCTCGTAGCCGGTGCGGCACAGCGACGGCAGGAGCGCGGAGTGCGCCGGGCGGTAGAGGGTGGCGGCGATGGTCGACAGCACCGCGAGCGCGTAGATGACCACCGTCGGACCGGACAGCGCGACGACGAGGGCGGCCGCGGCGGTCGCGACGCCGCGCACGATCGACACGAGGACGAGCACGCGCTCTCGGCGCCCTCGGTCGGCGATGGGGGAGAGCAGCGGCGCGAGGATCGCGGACGGCAGCATGCGCAACAGGCCGACGAGGCCGACGGCAGCCGCGCCGCCGTCGCGATAGGCGACGATTCCGAGGGCAACAGTGAACGCCCACTCGGCGGTCCAGGCCCCGAGGAAGCTGAGCTGGGCCCGCCGAAGGTTGGGGTTGCGCCAGTTGCTCGTGAAGGCAGCGGCAGCCTGGCCGAGCCTGTTGCGGCCGCCGTCGACACCCATAGGGCGACTCTAGGGTCGTGTCTTGACGCCGACCAGCCCCAGAGTGGTCACAACCTCCGTCGGCTCGCGCTCGAGGTGAGTGCGCTCATTCGCCGCGATGCGGGACATCCGAATGCGTTCGCAAGCCCTCACGCGCGGGCCCCTCGATACGTGCGCCGTCGAATCGGAACCGGGATCCATGGAGCGGGCAGTCCCAGGAGTGCTCCGCATCGTTCCACCGCAGGGTTCCACCGAGGTGGGTGCACACGGCCGACACGCGGTGGGTCTCGCCATCGATGCGACAGACTCCCGTGAGACGGCCGTGCTCGAAACCGACCGCGCCCTGGCCTTCGGCAGGTTCGTCGGGCGACCCTTCCATGGTCGCGTGCGCGGCCCCCGAGACCAGCTGCGCGACGACCTCTGCATTCCGGGCGACGAGGCGACCGGCGTCGCCGCGGCCCTTGCCCGCCTGCATCTGCTTCACCCAGCTCGGTGCGTCGTCGCGCACGGACTCGGCGAGCGCGATCCCGGCGGCGACGCTGGCGGCGAGACCCCATTTCGCGAAGCCGGTTGCGACGAGGATGCCGTTCTCTCCGAGGTGGATCGGACCCACATAGGGAGCGGCATCCGTCGACTCGTAGTCCTGCGCGGCCCAGGTGTGCGTCAGTCGGAGTCCCGGGAACTGCGCGCTCGCCCATTCGTGCAGGGCCGCGACACGTTGTGCCGGGGAGTCGGATCGTCCGACCAGGTGGTGGCCGCCGGAGACGATGAGGTGGTCGGCGCCGTGTGCATGGGCGGGACGGAGGGATTTCGTATCGTCGGCGACCGAGAGGTACATGCCGCGGAGGGGCGCGGTCTCACCGCGGAACGCGGCGACGAACGAGCGGGATGCCTCGAGGCGTGCGAAGTGCATGCCGCGATTGAGGAACGGGGTGCCGGTGGCGACGATCACCGCACCCGCCCGGATCGGGCCGAGACCGGTCTCGATGTCGTAGCCGTCGTCGCTCGCGTGGACCGCGGTCGCCGTGCAACCCGAGATGATGCGGGCGCCATGCTGTCGTGCGGATGAGACCAGTCGGCCGACGAGGACTCCCGGGTCGATCATGAACTGATCGTCGAGGCGGAGCGCGGCGCTGACGTCGAACGGCAACTCCGGCGTGGAGGTGTCGACCACGGGGAGGCCGAGGTCGTTCGCGACCTGTCGCTCCGCCGCCAGCGCGTCGACGCCCGGCTCGGTGGTCGCGTAGCTGTACGCCGGTGCGACCTCGTAGCCTGGCCCGTCCGCGCAGAGTGCACGGATGCGTTCCGCGCCGATCCTGGTGGCGTCGAGGTACGCGGCGGCGACCTCCATCGAGGTTCGATCCCGGATCGTCGAGAGCCGGACGCCCTGCAGGAACGTGATCTTCCCGGTGGAGCGCCCGCTGGTCAGCGCTCCGGGATGATGAGCGTCGACGACGATCACGTCGGCGTGGTGCTCGGCTGCGGAGGCCGCGGCGGCCAGGCCGGTTGCGCCGGCACCCACCACGAGCACATCGCAGTGCGCGTCGGGAACGAAGGCGTCACGCCGGTCGTCCGGTGCGACCGCCCACAGGGGCGCATTGGCGGTGGTCATGTCATGCCCCCGATCGAATCGGGATGTCCGTTCACCCCACGCTCGCACCGCCGCGTCGGCTGCTCAAGGGGCTTGACATCATTGCCGGCGGTCGCAGGCTGCGATCACGCGTGCGCGTATGCTCGGTGCCCGTGGGGGAGCGGCGATCGGATGACGCGACGGAACGTCGCCCGAGCATCCGCGCGGTGGCCGCGCTCGCCGGCGTCTCTCCGACGACCGTGTCGCACGCCCTGAGCGGCACGCGCACCGTGCGGGCCGAGACGCGCGACCGGGTGGTGCGGGCGGCCGCCCAGCTGGGGTACACGCCGAATCGCGTCGCGAGCGGCCTGCGCCTGCGGCGCACCGGGGTCGTCGGGCTCGCGAGCGACCGCATCGCCACGACGCCCTTCGCCGGGCAGATCGTGCAGGGCGCCCAGGAGGCCGCACGGGAGCGCGGGATCGTGCTGATGACCGTCGACGCCGAGGGCGACCCGGGGCTCGAGGACGCGCAGCTGCGCGCACTGCTCGACCACAGGGTCGACGGGATCCTCCTCGCGCGCATGTCGCACCAGGAGGTCGCCCGCCCGATCGCGCTCGGGGAGATCCCCACGGTGCTCGTCGACGCCGTTCCGATCGGCGGATGGCGCGTGCCCGCGGTGGCTCCCGACGAGCACGGCATCGCCGTGACCGCGGTCACCCGCCTCGTGGCGGCGGGGCACCGCCGTATCGCGTTCGCCACGACGACCGATGAGGGCCCGGCGAGCCGGGGTCGCGAGGCGGGGTTCCGCAGCGCACTCGCGGAGGCGGGCCTCGACGGCGGCCGAGCCCCCGTCGAGCGAGCCTCGTCGGACGCACCGGGCGGTCGCGCCGCCGGACTCCGACTGCTCGACGTGCCGGCGGCAGAACGCCCGACCGCCGTGTTCTGCTTCAACGACCAGGTCGCGATGGGCGTGATGCAGGCGGCATTCGCGCTCGGGCTGACGGTGCCGCGCGACTGCTCGATCGTCGGGGTCGATGACCTCGAGATCGTGGCCGCCGCCCTCGAACCCGGGCTCACGACGGTGGCGCTGCCGCACCGCGAGATGGGACGTTGGGGTATGTCGACGCTGCTCGACCGCATCGACGGCGCGGTGACGGATGTCGCGGAGCCGGTGCTGCTCGCGTGCGCCATCGTCGAGCGCGGGTCGGTCGGCCCACCGGCGTCCGCGGGTTGAGGAGCGCCCGGCGGAGCCGGATGTGGGTTGAGGAGCGCCCGGCGGAGCCGGACGCGTCTCGAAACCCGACAGCGCGAACCGGTTTCGAGACGCCCGCTGCGCGGGCTCCTCAACCCACGGGCTCCTCAACCCGAATGCTCACCCGAGCCGTTCGACCGGTGCGACCGCGAGCGGTGCGAGCCGAAGGCTGCGCACGTCGGTGGTGCCGCCGACCGACTCGACCGCGAGGCCGTTCGCGCCGGGCGCGCCGAACACGAGGCTCGAGAGCGCGGCCTCGCCGTCGTTCACGAACACCTCCACCGAGGACGCGTCGACGATGACGTCGAGGGTGACGACGCCGTCGCGCACCTTCGCCGGCGCGGTGCGCACCTCGCGGTATTCCGTGGGAAGACCCGCAGCCGCGGCATCCGCATCGCGCGCGATGAACGCGACCTCCGACGCGAAGTCGACGCCGACGGTGGCGAAGGCGCCCTCGCCGTCCTTCACGCGGAAGCGGACCTCTGAGGCGGGCTCGCGCGGGTCGGGCGAGACCTCGACGCGCAGGCGGTACGCGTCGGCGGTCGGCTGCGGGAGCTCCGAGTCGGCGCCGTGCACCGTGAGGTTCTGCTCGGTCTGCGCCTCGCCCTCGAGTTCGGCCAGCGCGGCGACCGGGTTGGAGACGAGCGTCGGCCGCCCGTCGACCGTGCGGAGCGCGAGCTCACGGACGACCGAGTCGCTGCCGCCATGCCAGTCCTTCGTCGGCAGGTCGCCGGCGTAGGCCCAGTTGTTCAGCCAGCCGATCGAGTACCGCTTCGCGAGGCGCTCGGATTCGGGTAGCCGTGGATCGTCCCACGTGACCGAGGCGTAGAAGTCGGCGCCGTGGTCCAGCCAGGCGGCGTCGGCGGAATCCGCGGTGAACTGCTCGCCGTCCCAGTCGCCGGTCCAGTAGGCGGTGCCGGTGGTCATGCCGTGCTCGGCGCCGTTCACCCCGGCGGCGAGTACCCAGGTGGTCTTCGCAGGGTCGCCGTCGAGCGAAATGCGGAACAGGTCGGGGCATTCGAGGATGCCCAGGTCGCCGCGTTCGAAGCCCGAGCGATAGGTCCAGTCCTTCAGGTCGGGCGAGGTGTAGAAGCCGAGCTTGTGGCCCTCGGCGAGCACCATGAGCCACTCGTCGCGTGCGTCGTCCCACACGATCTTCGGGTCGCGCCAGTGCGCCTCGCCCGGGTTGTCCATCACGGGATTGCCGTCGAACGGCTCGAAGCGGTAGCCGCCGTCGGTCGAGACGAACAGCGACTGGCGCTGCACGCCTTCGTGCTGCTGGGTCATGATCGCGATCACGGCGCCGGGGCCGAAGCCCGCGGTGTTCTCGGTGTCGATCACTGCACTGCCGGTCTCGATGTCGCCGAGCCCGTTCTCGTACTTCTCGATGGCGACGCCCTCGTCGCGCCAGTGCACGAGGTCGGTGGACGTCGCGTGGTACCACTCGGTGCCGTTCCCCTCTGGGTAATCGGCGTTGTAGAGGTAGTAGTAGTGCCAGCGGCCGTCGAGCCAGAACGGGCGCTGCGGGTCGTTCATCCACCGCTCGGCCGGCGTGAGGTGCACGGCCGGTCGGTAGGTCGACCAGTCCGAGGGCCGCGTGTACTCGCGGCTGCTTTCGGGGGTACCGGATGCCTCGGCCGTCGCCGGTGCGTCTCCGCCGGGTGTCGCCGCAGGAGCCAGCATCACGGCGACGATCGCGACGATCGCGACGATCGCGACGGCCGCGACTGCGGCGCCCGTCGTCCAGGCGACCGGTCGTCGCCACCACGGTCGGCGGTCGGCAGGCGCGACGCTGCCGGGCGGCGCGCCGGGTCGGTGTGTTCGGTTCATGATCCTCCGTCGTGGATTCGCACACCGCACGACCTCCCGTGGCGCCGGTGAGGCGATCCGGTCGGAATCGACGGTGCGCCTTCGCAGCAGTTCTGTGGGAGGAGCGCAAGCGCCACTCGAGGAATCGGGGTCACGCTACCCCGAACCAAATCGATTTGCAAACGATGCGGTGATCGACGATTGCGTGAAAGCGCGACCATCCGCAGTAGGCCGCTGATCGGGGAATCTCCATGCGAATGCACGGGCCACTGAAGTTGCGCTTGCCGCTTGACAACGTTGTCAGGGCGCGCATAGCGTTCTGTGCCGGGGGAAGCACAACGCCACGTTCTCGAGGACCGATCAGGCTCCGGCCGACGATCCCACGACGAAAGCGAAGAACGTGAAGGCACCAGATCACGCACCGTGCACGCACCGTGCACGCGGTCGCGCCGTCCGTGAGCGGTTGATCCGCTCGCGGGGCGCCGGTGGTCGCGTCATCCGACGGCGCGTCGAGCCTGTCCGAGCCGACGCTTCGAACCAGGACTCCCGACCGCTCGGCTGACGCCGACGGATCGGGCCGGTTCGGATGCCACGACCGCGACCATCACCGCGACACACGCACATGCCGCGTTGCTGCATCCGAACCGCCATCGCCGCCATCCCGGCGGCACCGTTCACCCTACGAAAGGCGACACCATGTCGACACCCACCCGGCGCTTCAGGCGCCCGATCATCGGAGGCATCGTCACGTCCGGCGCCGTGGTCGCGACCCTCCTCACCGGGACGGCGGGGGCGGTCGCCGCCCCCGGCGACCTGCAACCGGGGCCGGAGCCCACCGTGCACACGCAGGAGGCCTACGCGCCCGAGGACGACTTCACCGCGAAGTGGACCCGGGCCGACGCCAAGCAGCTGAAGCGTCTCTCGGACCCCGACGCGCCCTCGCGTGCCAACTCGATGCCGGCGTCGCTCACGATGCCCGAGGTGCCGCAGGACTTCCCCGACATGTCGAACGGCGAGGTCTGGGTCTGGGACACCTGGCCGCTGACCGACGAGGACGGCAACCAGTACAGCGTCAACGGCCAGGAGATCATCTTCTCGCTCGTCGCCGACCGCAGCCTCGGCTTCGACGAGCGGCACCACTACGCGAAGATCGGGTACTTCTTCCGGCCGGCGGGAATCGCGGCCGACGAGCGACCCGAGAACGGCGGCTGGACCTACGGCGGTCTCGTCTTCGAGGAAGGCGTGACGGGCAAGATCTTCGAGGACCAGTCGTTCAGCCACCAGACCCAGTGGTCGGGCTCGGCGCGCATCTTCAAGGGCGGCGAGATCAAGCTGTTCTTCACCGATGTCGCGTTCTACCGCAACGCCGACGGCTCGAACATCAAGCCGTACGACCCGCGCATCGCGCTGAGCGTCGGCAAGGTGCACGCCAACAAGCAGGGCGTGCGCTTCACCGGATTCGACAAGGTCACCGACCTGCTGAAGGCCGACGGCACGTACTACCAGACCGGCGAGCAGAACGAGTTCTTCAACTTCCGCGACCCGTTCACCTTCGAGGACCCGGCGCACCCCGGTGAGACCTACATGGTCTTCGAGGGCAATTCGGCCATGCCGCGGAACGAGGCGACCTGTACCACGGAGGACCTCGGCTACCGTGAGGGCGACCCGTACGCCGAGACGGTCGAGCAGGTGAACGCGTCGGGCGCGACCTACCAGATCGGCAACGTCGGCCTCGCGAAGGCGAAGAACAAGGAGCTCACCGAGTGGGAGTTCCTGCCGCCCATCCTGTCGGCGAACTGCGTGACCGACCAGACCGAGCGCCCGCAGTTCGTGTTCGAGGACGGCAAGGCCTACCTGTTCACGATCAGCCACCGCGGCACCTTCGCGGCCGGCCTCGATGGTCCTGAGGGCGTGTACGGCTTCGTCGGCGACGGCATCCGCAGCGACTTCCAGCCGTTGAACGGCGGCTCGGGCCTCGCGCTCGGCAACCCGACGAACCTCAACTTCGCCGGCGGACAGCCGTTCGCTCCCGACTACAACCAGCACCCGGGCCATTTCCAGGCGTACTCGCACTACGTGATGCCCGGTGGTCTGGTGCAGTCGTTCATCGACACCATCGGAACGCACGACGACTTCGTGCGCGGCGGCACGCTCGCCCCGACCGTGAAGATCGACCTCGATGGCGTGAACTCGGCGGTCGATTACTCGTACGGCGACGGCGGGCTCGGCGGCTGGGCCGACATCCCCGCGAACCTCGACGTCAACTCCGGCGGCAAGGTGCAGTAGCGACTCGCTGCGAGAACGACGGATGCCCCGGGGCACGGTTCCCCGGGGCATCCGCTCGGTGCGTCGCCGGGCCGCAGACCAGCGGGACGCACCGACAGCGGTGCGGGACGCGGCGGTCAGCAGCGCCGCGTCCCGCCCGCGCGGCTCAGCCGGCGACCCGCACGAGGAGCTCGCTCCCGGGGGTCGTTCCGGCCGAGTTCTCGAGCTCGACCGTGTAGCGGTGGTCGCCGGGCGCGGCATCCGTGATCGGGAACTCGACGACCCGCTCGCTGTCGGCCGAGCGGTAGACGCGGCCGATCACCGAGCCGTCCTCCACGAGCCGAACGACGGTCGTCGGCTCGCCCTTTCCGACCTTGACCTTCACGACGAAGTCGCCGTCGGCGTCGGGCCCGTTGCGCGGGCCCGTGAGCGCCGAGACCTCGGCGGCGGGCGGCGCGGCGGTGGCGTCATCGACGCCCGCCTCCTTGTACATCGCGCCGTGCAGCGGCGTCACCGTGAGCGACTCGAGCGTCGCGCCGTCACCCTCGGCCCAGAGGCCGATCGCGCGGGCGCCCGCGTTCGGGAACACCTGGTCGGTGATCGTCGTGCGCCCGTCGGCGGTGAACACCTCGACCGAGGACCGGTCGACGTACGCGGTGATCGCGATGCGGCCGTCGACGAGCGACACCGGAGCGTCGTCGAGCGATGCGAACGCCGCGTGGAACGCGGTGCTGCCCGAGTCCCGTCGGTCGACGAAGAGGCGACCGGTCGTCGCGTCGTACCCGATGCGCGTCGACGCCTCCTCGTCACCGAGCACGCTGAGACCCACCGCCTCGGCATCGCCCGGCGCGAAGACCGCGTCGATGCGGACGACGTCGCCCGACACGGGCAGCGTCTCGGAGCCGTCCGCGATCGGCCGGGCGGCTTCCGTGTACGCCCGATCGGCCTGCTCGAGCTCGGCGAACTCGGGCGCGACGCGCTGCACGAGCCGCGGCCCGCGCTCGGTGGTCGCGAGCGTCACGTCGCGCGGCAGCGCCATGGCGCTACGCCACGACCCGGTCGGGATGTCGTTCGCGTAATCCCAGTTGTTCATCCAGCCGAGCATCACCCGCCGCCCGTCGGGCGCATTCGAGAACGACACCGTGGCGTAGTAGTCGCGGCCCCAGTCGAGCCAGTCGTAGCCCTCGATGCGAGGCGCGGCCGGGGTATCGGCGAACATCACCTGGTCGACGAGGATATGGCCCCAGCCGAAGCGGTTGTTGTCGACGATGCGAACGGATGCCTCGCGCCCGGCATACTCCGCGACGTCCCAGCTCACCCAGTCGAGGTTCTCGCTGTTGCGGCCGGTGGCGGTGCGCACGACCTCGCCGTCGACGACGAGGCTGACGGAGGTCTCGTCGGAACGCGGCTGCGCCGGCTCGGCGCCGAGCACGAGGTGGTCGACCGTGAGGTGGCCCCAGCCGCCGGTGGCGTCGTCGTGCACCTGGAAGCGCGCCTCGCGGCCGGCGAACTCCGACACGTCCCACGACTGCCAGTTGAGCTGGCCGGCCTCGGGGCCGGTCGCGGTGCGCACGACCTCGCCATCGACGACGAGCCGCACCTCGAGCGTGCCGTTGAACCGCTTGCCGCCGCCGATGAGGAAGCTCAGGTGATCTTCGCCCGGCTCGATCGCGAACGCCGGCGAGGTGAGGTCGCCCAGGTTGTCGTCGCCCTTCGGGCCGCCCTCCCACGTGTTCAGGCGCTTCTGGCCGAGGTAGTAGTCCCCGCCGCTGGTCGATGGGTTGCGCCACCGCTCGGTCGCGAAGTCGCCCGTGACGTCCCAGCCCGCGTCGGCGAGCGTCGTGCCGTCGGCGAACTCGAACCCGTCGAACAGCAGTCGCCCCGCGGGCGGTTCGTTGCCGAACTGCGTGCCGTCGACGTGCGGGTGGTTGCCGCCGCCGACGAGGAGGTTCACGTGGTCCTGCTCGACGGTGAACGTCGGCGATTCCATGCTTCCGACGGGCCAGTCGTGGTCGGCGAAGCCGTTCACGAGGCCGGCGCCGACGAAGCCCGACACCGTGTTCTGGCCGGGCAACGTGCCGGCGGCCGGAGTATCCGTCCACGGGCCGTTCGCCTGGTTGCCGGGCTCGTTGCGCACGGTCCAGCCCTCGTAGTCGCCGCCGTCGAACCCGGCGAAGAGTTCACCGGCGGGCAGCGCGTCCTCGGCTACGGTGCTCTCCGAGGTGAACGTCGTGCCGTCGAACTCGCCGACGAAGTACTGGCCGCCCGAGCCGCCCGCGACGCTCCCCGGATTGAGGTTCACGACGAGCACCCACTTGGTGTTCGCCGGATCGCCGTCGACCGCCAGCGGGAACAGGTCGGGGCACTCCCAGATGCCGCCCGTGGCGTTGGCCGGGCCGAAGTCGCTGAGGTGCGTCCACGTCTTCAGGTCATCGCTGCGGTAGAGCACGACCTTGTACTGCAGGGCCTCGACGGCGACCATCACCCAGTACGACTCCCCGGTCCCGGGGTCGGTGTAGCGGATGACCTTCGGGTCGCGGAAGTTCGCCGAGTCCCGGTCGAGCACCGGGTTGCCCTCGTACTTCGTCCAGGTCTGCCCGTGGTCGGTGCTGTAGGCGAGTGACTGCGCCTGCTTCCCGGCGTGGGTCGGGTGCGCCGGGGTGTACGCGCTGGTGTAGATCGCGACCATCGGCGGCTCCTCGGCCGTGCCGAAGCCACTGCTGTTCGTCTCGTCGACGACGACGGAGCCCGAGAAGATGTCCTCGATCGCCCGACCCTCGTCGTCGAACGTCTGCGGAATCGCGACCGGCTGCTCCTCCCAGTGCACGAGGTCGTCGCTCGTCGCGTGGCCCCAGCTCATGTTGCCCCAGCGGGTGCCCGAGGGGTTGTGCTGGAAGAACAGGTGCCAGGTGCCGTCCTCGTAGACGAGCCCGTTCGGGTCGTTCATCCAGTTCCGCTCGGGCGAGAAGTGCAGGTACGGCCGGTACTGCTCCTCCGCCGGGTCGGGCCCTCCGTTGTCGGCAGCCATGGCGGGCATGATACCCGCCAAGCCGGTTACCAGCCCGGCGACGGCTACTGCGGCCACCGCCGAGCGCCATCGTGATTTCGTCGTCATCGTCTGTTTCGCCCTTCATTGCGCGAGTCACGGGTTCAGCGTGACATCGTTGTCAGTCGGCGGCGATGCTACGCACTGTCCGCCGGACAATGCAAGGGGTTCGGATGCCGCGGTGTTCGCTTCACCGACAGGTGTACCGAAGCAGGAGCACGCCGCCCCGGCACGCCCCCGCACGTGTACCGAAAACAGGAACACACCGCCCCGAGCATGCTCCCGCATGTGTACCGAAAACAGGAACACGCCTCCGACACGCCGTGGTTTATGCCGGTTTTCGCGGCCGGGTCGGTGTGTCTTCCTGTTTTGGCGACGGGCCCGGTGGCGACGGCGGGCCCGCCACCAGAACAGGAACACACCGCCCCGAGCATGCTCCCGCATGTGTACCGAAAACAGGAACACGCCTCCGACACGCCGTGGTTTATGCCGGTATTCGAGGCCGGATCGGCGTGTCTTCCTGTTTTGGCGACGGGCCCGGTGGCGACGGCGGGCTCGGCGGCGACGGCGACGCGCGACGCCGCGGGCGCGACGTCAGCTCGGGTAGACGGTGTCGTGCGCCGGCACGCGCAGCAGCGCGCCCTCGTGGCGCACCGTGGCCGCGGCGATCGTCATCGCCTCGCGCAGGGTCGCAGACCAGGCGTCGGTCGATCGGGGCACGCCGTGCACGGCGATGTGGTGCACCACGGCCGAGAGCGTCGCGTCGCCGGCGCCCATCGTGTCGATGATCGGTCCGGGAAGCTCGACGATGTCCTCGCGTACGACCTCGTCGCCGACGTGCACCGCAGCGCCGTGGCGGCCGGCGGTCGCGAGGATGGCCCCCGGTGCCTCCCGGCCTGACTGCAACCGCCGCACGAAGGTGTCGAGCGAGTCGCCGAGAAGCAGCTCGGCGTCGTCGTCGCCCACCTTCACGAGCAGCGACCGCGTGGCGAAGTCCTCGAGGTTCGCGAGGAACGCACCGCGGTCGGACAGCATGCCCGACCGCGGGTTGCCGTCGACGACGAGTCGTTCGCGGGGCAGCTCGATCGCCTCGACGAGCGAGGCGTACTGCTCGGAATCGTCGAACGGGTAGCAGCTCACCACCACGAGGTCGGCCTCGTCGAGTGCGGCGCGCGTCGCATCGTCGAAGCGGATGCTGCGCCGTCGTGCCGCCTCGTTGAACTCGTAGCGCGGCTCCCCGCCTTCGGAGCGGTCGGAGACCGCCCGCGACGTGCCGTGCAGCGACGGGCTCTCGACGAGCCGCACCCCGTAGTCGCGCAGGTAGGCGCGGATGTGCGCGGCGGGCTCGTCGTCGCCGAGCATCGCGACGAGCGTCGCATCGTGGCCGAGCACGGCGAGCCCGACCGCCACGTTCAGGGCGGCGCCGCCGACGAACTCGCGCGACCCGTGCGGATCGCGCAGCTCGTCGATGAGGGCGTCGCCGACGACAGTGAGCCGTCGCGGGGTTGGAGTGGCGTCGGTCATGCGATCAGCCTTCCTGGCGCGGCGGGATCTCGCCCGAGCCGCGGTCGATCAGTCGGGTCGGCACGATCGTGCGGGCCGCGGGGGAGTGGTCGCCGTCGAGTCGCGCGAAGATGCGCTCGGCCGCGGCTCGGCCGATCCCCTGCGGGTCCTGCGCGACGACGGTGACGCCGGGGTCGAGAAGGTCGCCGAGTGGCACGTCGTCGAAGCCGACGAGCGCGGTGTCGTGGTGCCGCCCGAGCTCGCGGAGGGCGCGGATGACGCCGATCGTCACGAGGTTCTGCGCGCTGAAGATCGCGGTCGGCGGGTTCGGCGAGTCGAAGAGCGCGATCGTCGCGGCGCGGGCCGACTCCTCGTCGTGGAGGCCCTCGACGACCGGGACGTCCCGCGTCGCCACGCCGGCGCGACCGAGCTCCTCGAGGAACCCGCGACGCCGCTCGCGCGCCGTCTGGATCACGGGCCGGTCACCGAGGTGGGCGAGCCGCCGATGGCCGCGCTCGAGCAGGTGACGGGTGGCGAGCGCGGCGCCGTCGGCGTTGTCGCTGACCACGGCGTCGGACGTGATGCCGGCCGGCTCGCGGTCGACGAACACGACGGGCGTGCCGCGACGCAGCTCGGGCGCGAGGTAGGCCTGGCTCTCGGAGACCGTCGTGAGGATGAGCCCGTCGACGCGGCGCCGCAGGAACGCGTCGACCGCTTCCTGCTCGCGGTCGGGGTCGTCGTCGAGGCTCGAGGCGAAGACGGCCACGCCATGCTGGAGCGCCACGTCTTCGACCGCGCGGTGCACGGCCCCGGCGAACGGGTTGTCGACGCTGCCGACGAGCAGGCCGAGGGTGCGGGTGCGCCCGTCGGCTCGGCGCAGGTTTCCGGCGTGCAGGTCGGGCTGGTAGTCGAGGGTGCGCGCGGCGGCCATGACCTTCGCGATCGTGGTCGCCGACACGTTCGGTTCGCCGTTGATCACGCGCGAGACGGTCTTCACCCCGACCCCTGCGAGCGCGGCGACATGCCGCATGGTCGGGCGGGAGCGCGGGTTCGCCGAAGCCGACGACGTTGCATCTGACAACGATGTCACGATCTGATCTCCAATTTGAAAGTTCGACTTGACTATACACATGGCAATGGTCTAGACCTAACATGACATCGTTGTCAGGGAGACAACGGTCGCCCTAACACCCGGAGGAGATTCATCGATGAATCGCACAGCACCCGCGGCCTTCCGTCGCCGCATGATCATGGCCGGTTCGCTCACCGCGGTCGCCGCACTCGCCTTCACCGGATGCGCTTCGGCCGGATCCGGCGGCTCGCCCGACGCCGCAGGCGACGGGCCCATCGGCGTCTCGCTGATCGTCAAGACCACCACCAACCCGTTCTTCGTCGCGATGCAGGAGGGCGCCGAGACCGCCGCCGAGGATCTCGGCGTCGAACTGACCTTCGCCGCGGGCAAGGAGGACGGCGACGAGGACACCCAGATCCAGGCCGTCGAGAACGCCATCTCGAAGGGCGACGCGGGCATCCTCATCACGCCGAACGGCCCCGCCGTCGAAGACGCGCTCGTGAAAGCCCGCGACGCCGGCCTCTACGTGATCGCGCTCGACACCCCGCCCGCCGACCCGGAGTCGGTCGACATCACCTTCGCGACCGACAACTTCCTCGCTGGCCAGGAGATCGGCAGGTGGACCGCGGCGAAGCTCGGCGGCGAGAAGGCCACGATCGCGCTCGTCGACCTGTTCGACGACAAGGTCGTCTCGGTCGACGTCAACCGCGACCAGGGATTCCTCGACGGCATGGGCATCGACCTCGCCGACCCCGCCGCGAACGGCGACGAGGAACCGACCGGCAGCTACAGCGGCGGCGACTACGAGATCGTCGGCAACGAGGCATCCCAGGGCGCCGAAGACGGCGGTCGCACCGCCGCCGAGACGCTCCTCTCCAAGAACCCCGACATCAACGTCGTCTACACGATCAACGAGCCCGCCGCGTACGGCGCCTATGAGGCGTTCAAGGCCGCGGGCGCGACCGACGACCTCATCGTGGTCTCGGTCGACGGCGGCTGCGCCGGCGTCGACGCCGTCGCCGAGGGCATCATCGGGGCGACGAGCCAGCAGTACCCGGTGAAGATGGCCGAACTCGGCGTGCAGGCGATCTTCGACCTCGTCGAGACCGGCGAGGTTCCCGAGAACAGCGAGGGCCTCGACTTCTTCAACACCGGCGTCGCGCTGGTGACCGACGACGCGCAGGACGGCGTCGAGTCCATCGACACCGCCGAGGGCGGCGAGATCTGCTGGGGCTGATCCCCGGCACCGCACCGTGAGCGGTGCGGATCGGGCGGGCGGATGTCGCGTGGGCGAACCATCGCCGCGGCATCCGCCATCCCACCCGATCCGCTCCGCCCACCCCCAGACATCGGAGAAACCAAACGTGAGTCAGCACACGACCGAACCGCCGACATCGGCGCTCGACCTGGCCGAGGAGTTCCTCGACCGCACCACCCCGCTCAGCCGCATCCGCAACACCCTGCACCGCTACCCGGCGATCAGCCCGGCGATCGTGCTCGTGCTCGCCGTCATCGTGTTCGGGCTGCTCAACGAGCGGTTCCTGCACCCCGCGAACCTCTCGCTCATCACCCAGCAGGTCGCCGTGGTCGGCACGCTCGCCGTAGCCCAGACCCTCATCATCCTGACGGCGGGCATCGACCTCTCGGTCGGCGCCGTCATGGTGCTGAGCTCGATGGTGATGGCGCAGACCACCGTGCACCTCGGCATCCCGGCCGTGCTGGGGCTGTTCCTCGGCCTCGTCGTCGGACTCGCGGCGGGCGCCTTCAACGGCTTCCTCGTCACTCGGCTGAAACTGCCGCCGTTCATCGTCACCCTCGGCACGTTGAGCATCTTCGTCGCGCTCACCCTGCTCTACTCGGGCGGTGCGACCGTGCGCGGCGGCGAGATGCCCGAGCTCCTCACCGCGATGGGGGCGACGTTCGACATCGGCGGCGTCAACTTCACGGTCGGCGTGCTCATGATGCTGCTGCTGTACGTGGTCGTCGCGCTCATCCTGCAGAAGACCGCCTGGGGCCGGCACGTCTACGCCGTCGGCGACGACCCCGAGTCGGCGCGCCTCGCCGGCATCAGCGTGAACCGGGTGCTCATGAGCGTCTACCTCGCGGCGGGTGCGATCCTCGCGCTCGGCGCGTGGATCCAGATCGGGCGCACCAACGCGGCCTCGCCGAACGCGGGCGCCGAGCTCAACCTCGACTCGATCACCGCCGTCGTCATCGGCGGCACGAGCCTCTTCGGCGGTCGCGGCACGGTCTGGGGCACCTTGCTCGGCGCGCTCATCGTGGGCGTCTTCCGCAACGGGCTCTCGCTCGCGGGGCTCGACGTGCTCTGGCAGACGTTCGCCGTCGGCGTCCTCATCATCGTCGCGGTCGCCGTCGACCAGTGGATTCGAAAGGTACGCAAATGATCATCGCAACGGATGCCGCGGGGCAGGCCCCTGCGGCCGGCTCCGCCGAGACCCGCACCCCGATCCTCCGCGCCCGGCGCCTCGTGAAGACGTTCGGCCGGGTCGTCGGGCTCGACGGGGTGAGCCTCGAGCTCTACCCGGGCGAGGTGCTCGCCGTGATCGGCGACAACGGTGCCGGCAAGTCGACGCTCATCAAGTGCCTCACGGGCGCCGAGATCCCCGACGAGGGCGAGATCTTCCTCGACGGGAAGCCGGTGCACTTCAAGCGCCCCCAGGACGCCCGCGCCGCCGGCATCGAGACGGTCTACCAGAACCTCGCGGTCTCGCCCGCGCTCGACGTCGCGGCGAACCTGTTCCTCGGCCGAGAGGAGCGCAAGAAGGGCATCCTCGGCTCGGTCTTCCGGGTCGTCGACCAGAAGGGCATGCGGCAGAAGGCGAGGGATGAACTGACTGCGCTCGGCATCTCGACCCTGCAGGACGTCACGGTCGCCGTCGAGAACCTCTCGGGCGGCCAGCGCCAGGCGGTCGCGGTCGCTCGGGCCGCCGCCTTCGGATCGAAGGTCGTCGTGCTCGACGAGCCGACCGCCGCCCTCGGTGTGCGCGAGTCGAACCAGGTGCTCGAGCTCATCCGCAACCTGCGCGAGCGCGGCATTCCCGTTATCCTCATCTCGCACAACATGCCGCACGTGTTCGACGTGGCAGACCGCATCCACATCCAGCGCCTCGGCAAGCGCGCGGCGACGATCACCCCCGAGACGCATTCGATGACCGATGCGGTCGCGATCATGACGGGTGCGGCGCGCGAATGAGCCCTCGGCAGAACCGGGCGGGCTCGACGCTCCGCGGCGGGAGCCGCGGGTGAGTTGGTCGAGCGACGAGGGCCGGGTCGAGCTCACCGCCCGGTTCACCGCGCTCCCCGGGCGCGAGGAGGAGGTCGCACACCTCCTCCTCGCGCTCACGGCGAAGGTGCGTGCGGAACCCGGATGCCTCGCCTTCGAGCCGTACCGCGTCGAGCCGGCCCCGCCGGGATCGGGTGCGACGGCAGGGCCCGAACCGGCCGGTGCCGGCTTCGTCGTGCAGGAGGCCTACCGCAGCCACGAGGCGTTCGCCGAGCACCTCGCAGCGGAGTACGGCGCCGAGTTCAACGCGGCGCTGGGCCCGCTCATCGTGGAGGACGGCTCGGTGCTCACCTTCATCGCGCCGATCGGCTGAGCGGAGTCCGAGCGGGGTCTGAGCGGACTCCGACCGATGACGATGGTCGGCGTGATCCTGCGCGGGCCATAGGCTCGAGGGACATGAACCACGAGCACGCCCGAGCATGAGACCCGGCCCCCGACGCAGCCTCACCCACGCTGAGATCCTCGACGCCGCCTTCGACCTGCTCGAGGCCAAGGGCTTCGCGGCGGTCTCGGTGCGCGGCGTGGCGGGCTCACTCGGCATCACGCCGACCGCGCTCTACACCTACTATCCGAGCAAGAACGCGCTGCTGCGCGGCATGGTCGAGCACCTGCTCGCCCGCCTCGACGTCGAGGGTCTCGTCGCATCCGACGAGGCCGCGGGCGGGGTCGCCGCGGTGCGCGCCCGCCTCGTTCGGATCGCCCTCTCCCTGCGCGAACGCCTCGCCGGGCACGCGGGCGCCCTGGGGCTCATCATGAGCGGCCCGCTCGACGGGCCGAACGCGATGCGGCTCAACGAGACGATCCTCGAGCAGTTCTGCAAGGCGGGGCTGACACTCGACGACGCGGCTCGCGCGGCATACGCGTTGCAGGTCTACGCGCTCGGCTCGATCGCGCTCGAATCGGCCGAGGTCGACGTCGAACCCGACGCTGCGACATCCGACCCGATGATCGTGACGGATGCCTCGGGCGCGGCACTCTGGACCGACCTGGCGAGCTTCCCGCTCAGTGAGCGGACGACGGCCGTCGTCGCCGAGCGCAATTCGACCGCGCAGTTCGTCTGGGGCGTCGAGCGGCTGCTCGCCGGCCTGATCGGCTGAGCGGCGCTCGCCCGCCTGATGGCCACAGCCGGCCGATGTCGTTTGACAGGAGCCCGGGCGAGCAGTTAGTCTCGCCGCTAATAGGGTAAGAATGGAGACCTCCTGTTGGAGGTTTTCGTCTGCCCTTTTCTGGTTTGCGCGCGTCTCTGACAAGGTCTCCCGACAGAGAGGTCGGACCGTGGCAAACCATGTTCTGAGAGGCGTGCACAGCGTCATCTCCTATATCGACGCGCGACCGCGCATCAGCGGCCGGGCGGGCCTGATCTGGTGGCTCGCTCTGAGCGGCCTGTTCTTGGACGCATTCTCGAACTCGGCGCTCTCCGCGGGGCTCGGGCCGATGACTCGAGACATGGAACTCAGCGCGACGCAGGTGGCGATCCTCACGTCGCTCGCCTCCTGGGTCGCGATCGCGTTCAACCCGATCGGCGGATGGCTCGCCGACAAGTGGGGGCGCATCCCGCCGCTGCTCGTCGCGAAGGTGCTGGCGCTCGCCGGCGCCATGCTGGCCGCGTTCGCGCCGAGCTTCGAGATGGTCCTCGCGGGTCGCTTCTTCGTCGGCGCCGCATACGGAATCGACTTCGCGATCGCGATGGCGCTGCTCGCCGAGTTCACGCCGGCCCGCTTCAAGGCCCGCCTCAACACGTGGCAGGGCATCTGGTACGTCGCGGTCTGCTCGAACCTCCTGCTCGCGATCCTCTTCTACAACCTGAACGTCGGCGACTCGATCTGGCGCTACGCCGTCGGAACCGCGGGCCTCGTGGCGCTCGTGCTCTTCGTGCTGCAGGCGACCTTCATGGTCGAGAGCCCCACCTGGCTCGCTCGCAAGGAGAAGCTCGGCCGGGCAGCCTCGTCGATGACGAAGATCTACGGCGAGACCTTCACCGCAGCGCCCGTCGAGGACCGGATCCCCGTGACCAACCAGGCCACGAAGGGCTTCGCGAACATCGCGCTCATCTTCCGGGGCATCTACCTTCCGCGCACGGTGCTCGCGGCGACCGTGCAGATGGCGCAGTCGATCCAGTACTTCGCCGTCGGCTGGTACCTGCCGATCATCAGCATCGCCCTGTTCGGTGAGGACTTCGTCGTCGCCACCCTCGGAGCGCTCGTCTTCAACCTGTTCGGCATCCTCGGCGGCTTCATGTCGCCCGTCATCGGCAAGCGCTTCGGCCTGCGGCGGGCCTCGGCGCTCGGCTTCGGCGCGGTCTTCCTGATGCTCGTCGTGCTCGGCTTCTTCTACGAGTCGATGCCCCTCTGGCTGGCGTTCGTCGTGCCGTCGCTGTTCATCCTGTTCCACTCGGGCGGCCCCGGGGCGAACGGGAAGAGCCTGTCGACCCTCTCGTTCCGCAGCGAGCTGCGTGCCGGCGCCAACGGCATCATCGGCGCCATCGGCAGCGCGGGTGCGGCCCTCGGCCTGCT
The DNA here is from genome assembly GCF_021044935.1 of Agromyces cavernae. Taxonomy (GTDB): domain Bacteria; phylum Actinomycetota; class Actinomycetes; order Actinomycetales; family Microbacteriaceae; genus Agromyces; species Agromyces cavernae. The sequence continues at coordinate 75,842 of NZ_JAJNMP010000001.1, read as the reverse complement.
CGTGTTCCCTCTGCTGAAGGAGGGCATCGGCCTCGGCCCGACGTTCCTCATCCTCTCGCTCGTGCCGCTGGTCGCGTTCATCATCTGCTCGGTCATCAAGTGGGACCCGACCCGCACGCAGATCAGCCCCGACGAGGAGCAGAACGCCCCGCAGTTCAAGAGCGACGCCGCGGCGCAGGCGGCTGCCGCCGAGGCATCCGTCCTCTCCCTCAAGTAACACCGAAGCGAAGCACCGACATGACGACTCCCGCGATCCTCGCGATCGACGAAGGAACGACCGGCACGCGTGCGGCATGGGTCACGGCCGACGCACTCGTGCACGCGCTCGAGTACCGCCCGCTGCGGGTCAGCACGCCCGTCGCGGGGGTGGTCGAACAGGATGCGAACGCGATCCTCGAGAAGACCATCGACGCCTGCCGCGCGGTCATCAGCCGCGCGGCAGGCGAAGGGGTGACCCTCGTGGGTCTCGGGATCGCGACCCAGCGCGCGACCACCGTGCTCTGGGACACGGTCACCGGGCGGGCCCTCGTGCCCGCCATGGTGTGGCAGGACAGTCGCTACGCCGACGAACTCGCGGCCCTCGGGCCCGAATGGAACGAACGGCTGATCCGGGCCGTCGGCCGCCCGACGGGGGTGCGCTCGCCCTACCTCTGGGCGGCGCACCACCTGCGGGAGACCCCCGAGGTCGTCGCGGCGCACCGGGCGGGCCGACTCGGCTTCGGCACGATCGAGACGTGGCTGCTCTGGAGCCTCTCGCGCGACCGCACGTACGCGGCGACGTCGACCAATGCCACCTCGGCGGGCGGCTACGTGCTCGCCCGCCACGAGTACGAGCACGAGTGGATCGAAGCGCTCGGCTTCCCCGCCGAGCTCCTGCCCGGGCTGTTCCAGGATGCCGACGACTTCGGCGTCACGGATGCCTCGGTGCTCGGCATCGAGGTGCCGATCCTGGCCGCCGCGGGCGACCAGCACGCCGGCACGGTCGGGCTCGGCTGCCTCCGTAAGGGCCAGGCGATGTGCGTGCACGGCACGGGCAGCTTCGTCGACCTCGTCATCGGCAACGAGGCGCCCGCGAACCCCGGACTCTACGAGGGGGCGCTCACCCTCACGGCCTGGCGGCGGCACGGGACATCCGTCTTCGCGATCGAGACCTTCACCGCGACGACCGGCTCCGCCCTCGACTGGGTGTGCAACACCCTCGGATGGTTCGAGTCATCGAAACGGATCAGCGAACTCGCCGCGACGGTGTCGTCGGCGAAGGGCGTCATGTTCGTGCCCGCGCTCACCGGCCTTCGGATGCCGGTCATGGAGCCGCGCGCGAAGGCCTCGCTCACGGGCTTCTCGATGTCCACGACGCTGCCCGAGATCGCGTACGCCGTGCTCGAGGGGATCGCCCACTCGGTCGCCTCGAGCGCCGAGGCCGACGAGCAGGTCGCCGGCACGCCCATCACCGAGATCGTCGTCGGCGGCGGGATGTCGGCGAGCGACCCCCTCATTCAGATGCAGGCCGACCTCGTCGGCGTGCCGATGCGGCGGCTGCCCGCATCCGAGGGGGCGAGCCTGCGTGGCGCCGCCTTCCTCGCCGGCGCCGACGGGCTGCTCTGGGACTCGCTCGAGGAGGCCGTCGGGTCGCTCGGCGAGGGCGACGTCTTCGAACCGGTCATCAGCGACGAGACGCGCGCCGAGCGCCGGGCCGCCTGGAACGACCGCATCGACAACGAACTCCGACTCACGCAGAGTCGCGCAACACGGAAGTAAGAGAGAAGCACCATGGTAGGACTCCCAGCCCGCAAGACCGACACCGCCCGAGAGCAGATGACGAGGGTCGAACCGCTGCACCTCAGCCGCGCTGAGCAGGTGGCGAGCGTCGAGGGCGGTCGATTCGACATGATCATCGTCGGCGGCGGCGTGACCGGGGCATATGCCGCGATGGACGCCGCGCTGCGCGGCTACCGCGTTGCGCTGCTCGAGAAGGAGGACTTCGCGTCGGGCACCTCGTCGAAGTCGTCGAAGATGATCCACGGCGGGCTCCGCTACATCGAACAGGGCAACCTGCCGCTCGTGCGTCACTCGCTGCTCGAGCGGCAGCGCCTGCGCAAGAACGCCAAGCACCTCGTGCAGCGCCTACCGTTCCTGTTCCCCGTGCTCTCGCACGACGGCGTCTTCGACCGCCGCCTCGCAGCCGGGTTCGAGAGCCTGCTCTGGACCTACGACCTCGCCGGCGGCTGGCGCGAGGGCGTGCTGCACCAGAAGCTCTCGAAGAACGAGGTGCTGGCGCACTGCTCGACCTTCAAGGCCGACAACCTCGACGGCGGCTTCATGTACTACGACGCCCGGGCCGACGACGCCCGCCTCACGCTCACCCTCGCCCGCACCGCCGCCCACCACGGCGCGACCATCCTGAACGGGGCGAAGGTCACCGAGGTCACCCGCAGCGGCGGCAAGGTGAACGGCATCATCGCCGAGGTCGACGGGCGCGAGATCGCCGCACGAGCCGGCGTGGTCGTCATCGCGACGGGCGCCTGGCTGCGCGACTGGAACGGCGCGGGCAAGGATGCGGATGCCCCGAACATCCGCCCGGCGAAGGGCGTGCACATCGCCGTGCCGTGGGCCAAGATCCGCAACAACTGCACGGTCACCATCCCCGTTCCCGGCCGCAACCGCCGTGCCACGATCACGCGCTGGGGCGACACCGCCTACCTCGGCACGACCGACGAGGACTACACGGGCGACCTCGACGACGTGAACTGCACGCGCGAGGAGATGGACTTCCTCATCTCAGGTGCCCGAACCGCACTGGACACCGACCTCGAGGCATCCGATGTCATCGGCAGCATCGGCGGCTGCCGACCCCTCGTCGCGCCGCCCGGCGGAAAGACCATCGACGTCAAGCGCAAGCACGAGATCCGCACCGACAGCGACGGTCTCGTCACCGTGGTCGGCGGAAAGCTCACGACGTCGCGCCACATGGCCCAGCAGACCATCGACGCCGCGCAGAAGGTATTCGGGGAGCGACGCCGGTGCGCCACGAAGGACGCCTACCTCCTCGGTGCAGCGGGCTACGACACCGAGGCGGTCACCGCCTCGGGCGGGCTCGCCGCGCACCTCGGTGAGCGGTACGGCAACGAAGCCCCGTTCGTCATGGACATCCTCGGCAATGCCCCCGAACTCGGCAAGCCGATCGTCGAGGGCCTGCCGTACCTCGAGGCCGAGGTCGTCTACTCGGCCCGCTACGAGATGGCCCGCAGCGTCGACGACGTGCTGAGCCGCCGCACGCGTGCCCGCCTCATGGCACGCGATGCATCCGCCGCCGCCGCGCCGCGCGTGGGGCAGCTGCTGCAGGCCGAGCTCGGCCTCAGCGACGCAGCGGTCACCGCGCAGGTGACCGCGTACCAGACCGCCACGGCGCACGAACGCGCCATCCTGATGGGAGAGTCCGAATGATCAGCAAGGAAGCCGTCAAGCGCGGTTACAACCGCGGCAACTACGTGGTGGGTGCCCCCACCCAGCCGCACTACGCCGCGAGCATCGAGACGATCGGCGAGGAGGCGTACTTCCAGCGGAACGCCGTGGGCGTCTCGGAGGCGACCGTCGCACGACTCGAATCGGCGGCCGATCGGGTTATCACCGATGCGGCATCCGTCGTCGAAGGCACCCGCGACTGGTGGGCCGGCTCGATGATCGGCGAGACCGCTGGCAAGCCCGCGACTCCGAACGCCGTGATCGTCAAGGTGTCGACGACCGAGCAGGTGCAGGCCGTCATGCGCATCGCAACCGCCGACGACGTGCCCGTGACCGTCTCGGCCGGTCGCAGCAACGTGACGGGCGCCGCCCTGCCCGTGCGCGGCGGCATCGTGCTCGACGTCTGCGAGCTCAACCGGTTCGTGAGCTTCGACGAGGAGAGCCAGATCGTCGAGGTCGAAGCCGGGATGTTCGGCGACGTCTTCGAGGAGCTCATCCAGTCGGAGTACGGCATGACGATGGGCCACTGGCCCTCGTCGTTCGGTATCTCGACGGTCGGCGGCTGGGTCGCCTGCCGCGGGGCCGGCCAGCTGTCGACGCGCTACGGCAAGATCGAGGACATGGTCTACGGCATGGACGTCGTCCTGGCCGACGGTTCCCTCATCACGGTGGGCGAGAGCGCCCGGGCCGCCGTGGGTCCCGACCTGCTGCAGCTCGTCATCGGCTCCGAGGGAACGCTCGGCGTCATCACGACGATCCGCTTCAAGCTGCATCGGCTGCCGTCATACGGCCGGGCGATCGCCTACGGCTTCCCGACGTTCGCCGCCGGGCTCGAGGCCTGCCGTCAGATCATGCAGGAGGGGGCGAACCCCGCCGCACTGCGTCTGTACGACAACCTCGAGAGCGGCGTGCAGTTCGACCTGCCCGAGCAGAACGTGCTCCTGATCGCCGACGAGGGCACCCAGGAACTCGTCGACGCGGGCCTCGTCATCAGCGAGCGCATCTGCGCCCAGACGGGCGTGAAGCTCGACGACGAGGCGATCTTCGAACGCTGGCTCGACACGCGCTACCTCACCGGGAAGAGCGCCGAGGGCTTCAAGCGCAGCCCCGGCTTCGTCGCCGACACCCTCGAGATGATCGGCCGCTGGCGCGACCTGCCTGCGATCTACGACGAGGTCGTCGCCGCGATCAACGCGGTACCCGGCACGCTCGCCGGCTCGGCCCACCAGTCGCACGCATACGTCGACGGCGCCTGCCTCTACTTCTCGCTGCGCGGCGACGTCGAGGTGGACAAGCGCTCGGAGTGGTATCGCGCCGCGTGGGACGCCGCGAACGCGGTCATCCTGAAGCACGACGCGACCCTCAGCCACCACCACGGCGTGGGCCTGCTGCGCGCGCCGTACATGCAGGAATCCCTCGGCGCGGGCTTCGAGGTGCTGCGCGCCGTCAAGGCGGCGCTCGACCCGAAGAACCTGCTCAACCCCGGTAAACTGGGGCTCGACGCCTGATGCTGCGATGAGCATGTCCGCAGATGAGGGCAGGAATGCGGTGAACGTGCTGGAGTTTCCGCGCTCGCTCGACGAGCGCCTCTACCGGAACCCCGTCATCGCCTCGCTCTACGGCACCGAGTCCGTCGAGGCGTTCCTCGCCGGTCCGTGCCAGGTCGCGATCGCCGCGAACGTGGCGCTGCCCGACCTCGAGGGCATCGTCTCCACGCTCTCATCTGCGGGCAAGTTCGTCTTCGTCAACATCGACAACAGCGATGGCCTTGCTCAAGACCGCGGGGGAGTCGACTACCTCCGCAAGATCGGCACCCCGGGCATGGTCACGACGCGCACCATGCTCATCCAGAAGGCCAACCAGCTCGGCATGGTCACGATGCAGAAGGTCTTCGTGACCGACCGATCCACGTTGCCGCGCAGCACGAACGCCGTGCGGCAGAACCGACCCCACCTCGTACAGCTCATGCCATGGCCGGTCATCCCGTACCTCGGTCAGCAGGACCTCGCCGAGCTCACGCCCTACGTCGCCGCCGGCTTCGTGCGAAGCCGGGACGACGTGATCGCCGCGCTGAAGAGCGGCGCGAAGGCCGTGTCGACGAGCGACGTCGAGCTGTGGTCGATCACCCGTCGTTGAGCGAGCGGATGCCGCAGCCGGAGGCCGCGGCTGCGGCATCCCCTCACTGATCGCACGTTCTCCCCGCTTCCCTTCCGCAACCGACCCGTCTGGAGACCCTGATGCCCGCGCCCTGCTTCCAGGTCATCGCTCGCTACCACCCGCTCGAGGGAAGGACCGATGCCGTGCTCGAGCTCCTCGGCGAGCTCGCCGCTGCGAGCCGCGCCGAGCCCGCCAACCAGGCCTACGAGTTCTACCGGGGCGTCGAACGGCCCGACGAGATCGTCATCCTCGAGCGCTACGACGATGAAGCCGGCTTCGCGGCACACCGCGAGTCCGAGCACTTCCAGCGGATCGGGGTCGGCCGGATCATCCCGATGCTGGCCGACCGGGTGATCGAGCGATACGTCGCCGCGCCCGGCGCGTAGTCCTACCAGCGCTGGCAGGCCTACCAGCGCTGGCGCACGTACTCGGCCCACCCGGTGAGCGCCTCGATGGCGATCACCTCGCCCGAGTCGTCGGTCACCACGCCGCGGTACGTGCCGAAGCACTGGTGCGTCTCGGAGTGGATGACCCCGAGCGCGGTCTTCGAGGAGCGGTCGTGGAACGGCTCGAACCGCAGGTCGACGCGTTCACCGGTGATCGACCACGGGCGGAGCCAGTCGGCGGCGTCGTAGCGCCACTCGAGTTCGCCGCCGAGCTTGTGCAGGCGCCCGTCGATCGAGAGGGCGTTCTCGGTCGAGCCCGTGCCGACGGTCCACAGGCCGCCGAGCTGCAGGCCGACGGCCCGCCCGTGCTCGCGGCCCGACGCGGCGCCCCAGTGCCAGTTCATGCGGTACGGCCAGCGACCCCGGCCGTGGTCGAGCACCGCCCAGCTCTCACCGGCGGGCAGTTCGTGCTCGACCCCGTCGATCGTGATCGTGCCACGGGCCGGGCGCGCGACATCCTTCACCGTGTATTGGAAGCGGCGGTCGTTCCAGGGGACGACGACGCCCATCGCCTCGTGCCCGGCAGGTCGTTCGGCGACGACGTCGATCTTCACCCGCGCGGTCGTCGCGCGGATGCGCGTGCCGTCGGCCGCAGCGTCAGCCGGGCCGGGTTCCTCGGCGATCACCACCTCGATGCCCGGCACCGTCGCGGTCGCCGGCCCCTCGCCGAGCGACCCGGGCAGCGTGACGCCGCGCGAGAGCGGCGTGATGGCGACCTGATCGACGTCGGCGAGCGATCGCCGATCGAGCACCCAGACCTGGCTGAGCGTCGCGTAGTCGAGCGTCGCTACCGTGACGGCGGCGATGACGTCGGGGGTCGTGATGCCCCAGTACTCCCATCGCTTGTTGCGGCCGCGCCCGGTGCGCCCGCGCCCGATGCCCGAGGTGTTGAGCAGCGCCCGGCGCATCCACCCGACGGCGTCGGGGTTCAGCGTTCCGTCGGGGCGGGTCAGCGAGACAGGTTCGGTGATCTCGCGCTCGTGCGTGAGCCGGGTCGTGGCGTCGTTCACGCACACCTCGCTTCCTGTCGCCCCGACGCCAGTGTAGGGGGGGGGAGCGGGCAGGCGACGAGGCGCCGACCCCCGGAGGGGCCGACGCCTCGTCGGTGGTGGTGCTGGTTGCGTTGCTCGGCGATCAGCCCGCGGCGGGCGGGGTGATGCTGATCAACGCGGCGGTGTTGCCCTTGAAGGCCTTCTTCACCTGGATGACGGTGCCGTAGCCCACGCCGGAGTCGGCGGGGTTGCCGGTGCCGAGCACGGTGTTGAGGCCGGCGACCCGCGTGCCGAACAGGTCGGTGACGAGGTTGCCCTCGGTGTCGACGATGCGGGTGGTGTACGGCGCGTTGCCGACCGACGGCACGACGGCCGAGCCGTCGCGGAAGCGTCGGGCCAGGCGGCCGTCGGGCAGCTCCTCGAGTCCGGCGGTCCAGCCGAGGTCGTCGGTGAAGGTGCTCACCGCGTCGCGGGCGGGGATGTCGGTGCAGAGCTCGTCGGTCAGCTCGGCCCCGGTCCTGCACTCCGTGAAGGGGTACGTCGACTGGAGGCCGAACGCGACATCGGAGGACTGCGCGCGACCCGGCAGGTTGTTCAGCGCAGGGACACCCTCGACGGCCGCGTCACCGGTGCGGCGCAGCGGGTCGAAGTGGCTGTCGACGAGCAGCAGGCCGCCCTTGGCGCCGTAGCTCGGCAGTGCCGCCTCGTTCGTGCGCACGTGGTTCGTGCTGCCGTACGTCGTGTCGCGGTACCAGATGAGGGCGCCGGGAGCGTTGTACTTTACCTTGTCGACCTTCCACGCACCGGCGCTGTAGACCGTGTCGTAGCCGTACTTCAGGCCCTCGTCGAAGCCGTCGAAGTTGCGCCACTCGACGAGGTAGTACTGCGCGTTCTCGGACGTGCCGGTGTCGATGCGCCAGCCGGGGCCGGTCGTGTCGACGAAGGTGTCGACCTCGGCGGTCCAGCCGTTGTCGCCCGTCTCGACGTCGTCGCTCCAGACCGTCGTGGCTCCGCTCGTGAGGGCGAAGTCATCGGCGAACCATCCGCGCTCCTGGAAGGCGGCGTCGCTGGCCATGCGCAGACGCAGTCCGACCGTCTGGCCGGCGTAGGCCGACAGGTCGACGTACTGGTGCTTCCACCCGCCCGAAGTGCCCGTCAGCCCGTACTTGCGGTCACCGAAGGTGTGCAGGTTGCCGTTGGGGTCGGGGTAGCCGTCGCGCGTGGTCGCCTCGGAGCCGTCCTCGTTGTAGACCTTCTGGTCGGTCCAGGTGGTGCCGCCGTCGGTCGAGACCTCGACGAAACCGTAGTCCCAGTCCTCCTCGATGACGTAGTTGTTCTGCATCCAGAACTTGGCGTCGGCGGGCACGTCGACGTTGCGCACGATGCGGATGTCGCCCCAGTCCTGGTCTGCGCCGGTGTACCACATGTTCTCGCCGCTCGTCGGTTCGGCGAGCGTGATCACCTTGGCGGGCAGGTTGACCTTGACGCCGTCCTGCGAGCCCTTGGCCGGGCGCGAGCTCTGGCCGACCTTGATCTCGGTCGTGTCGTCACCCGGGTTCACCACGACGGGGTCGGCCCAGCCGAGCACCCACTTGTCCCAGAGGCCCATGTGCGTCGGCATCGACTGGAAGATCGGGCCCGCGTGCGAGCCGGAGCTCATGAGGTCCCAGAAGTCGACGTCGGAGTTGCCCTGGTTCGAGGTGTCGTACAGGTCGGGCAGGCCGAGGTCGTGGCCGTACTCGTGCGCGAACACGCCGACACCCGAGTCTTCGGGCTGCACGATGTAGTTCGACAGCTTGAGGTCGGTGCCGGGGATCGACGCGCCGCCGGCGACCGCCGACGAGTGCGCCCAGAGCGCGTAGGTGCCCTGCTCGCCGCCGCCGCCCGACTTGTCTTCACCGGCGTGCACGAGCACGACGTGGTCGATGACGCCGTCGGGCTCGTCGATGATGCCGTCGCCGTCGCGGTCGCCCTGGTCTTCGATGTCGTAGTCGGACCAGGGGAAGTCCGGCTGCTGCTCGGCGAGCACCGTCACGGCGTCGATGGGCAGCTGACCCGGACCCTTGGGGTTGTCCGGGTGGCCCTGCTGGTCCTGGATGGCGCCGGCCTCGTACACGCCCTCGTCGTTCTGGAAGCAGACGCTCGCGCCGTACCAGGCCTCGGAGTGCGGCACGGTGATCCACGGGGTGGCCTCACCGGTGACGGTGTAGGCGCCGCGCGACATCTCTTCGTACATCGACTTCATCGTGTAGCCCGAGATGTCGAAGCCGGGCTTGCCGTCGGGGCCCGTGAGGTCGGTGCGCACGCGCTCGGTGATGCCCTCGTCGGAGAAGAGCATCTTGTTGAAGTGCTCGCTCGAGAAGTCGGGAACCCACATCGAGTTGTTGTCTTCGAGCTCGTAGTCGGCGGGGTTGGGGATGCCGTTGTGGAGCGGGCCGTTCTGTACGTTGCCGGGCTTGCACTCGGTCGAGCCGAACTCGGTCGGCACGTAGGTGCCCGTGAAGTCGTCGTCCGCCTCTTCGTTGAACTCGACGAGGATCGTGAGGAGCTTGGCCTCCTGCGTCGTCTTGGAGCCCTTCAGCTGCTGCTGGCGAAGCTGTTTCGGGCTCTTGCCCGTCTTGATCGACTTCGCCTCGCGCTTGGCCAGCTGGCCCGCGGCGACGGGGTTGCCCTGGGCGTACTTGCGGTCGACCTCGGCGGCGGCGGCCATGGCGCGCTCGGCGCGGGGGGCGGCGTCGGGGTCGATCAGCAGATCTTCCTCGGTGACCAGCTCGCCCTCGACGCGCGGGGCGACGAGGTTCATGTAGTACTCCGAGTCGCTGATCACCGGCGGCGATACCGGCGAATCAGCTGCGGCTGCGGTGCTCACGCTGAACGACACCATTCCGGTGGCGACGAGTGCGAGCACCGGAATCGCCGCGACCGCGCGCTTGCGCGCGCGGGGCGTGAATCCAGTCATGCTTCTCCCTTCGAGTGCCTCGCGGAGGTGACCGCGGGACACGCACGGCGCCCGTCGGTAGACGGACGTAAACGGCATCCTGCCCCGAACGGGGGGTCAAGGGGAAGCCCAGATGGAGAAATCTTGCGTGAGGAAGTCTCAGTTCACTGCGAGACGCCGCAGATCATGCCAGAACATGGCGGGAAACGCCGGAATCTGCGAATCCAGCGGCGAGAACGTGCGTCGGGCGGCGAAGGGTGCGGGCGCGCGGGATCGCAGCGGTGCGCAGGATCGCGCGGGCGTGAAGGCGTGTGGATGGCCCGGCACGCGCCGCCGGCGCGGGGCGCGGGCGCGTTCGATCGCACCGCATGAAGACCCTGAGGATGACCCGGCGCACGCGCCCCGGGACATCCGCTCGCTCAGCGCAGCAGCAGGTTGCGCAGCTGGTCGGCCGAGTGCACGACGGCGAACGAGTCGCCGACCTCGGCGGGGGAGCCGTAGCCCCACTCGACGAGGATCGTCGGCACGCCGTTGGCGAGCGCACCGAGGGTGTCGTACCCGCGGTCGCCGACCATCACCGAGTTGCCGGTGTCGATGCCGGCGGCCTGCAGGCCGCGCAGCGCGTGGGCGACGACGTCGGCCTTCGTGCTGCGCTCCTCGTCTTCGCTGGCTCCGGCGATCACCGTGAAGTACTTGGTGAGGTCGTTGTGATCGAGCACCGCGCGCGCCATCGACTCGGGCTTCGAGGTCGCGAGGGCGATGGGGACTCCGGCGGCGTGCAGCCGGTTCAGCACACCCGCGACGCCGGGGAAGACGGGTGACGAGAGCAGGTGCTCGCCGTAGTGGTCGCGGTAGACGCCCAGCGCCTCCCATGCCTCGGCGTCGGTGAAGCCGGCGGTCATGCGCAGGCTGTCGAGCAGGGGCGGGCCGACGTACGAGCGCAGGACGTCATCGGTGGGGACGGGGAGGCCCATCTCGGTGAACGTGTGCGCGAGCGAAGCCATGATGTCGGCGGCGGAGTCGACGATCGTGCCGTCGAGGTCGAAGAGCACGGCCGACCACGTACGGGTGGGGGTGAGCGTCGGGGAAGTCACCGTGACATCATAGGGGTCGCCTCCGCGCGATGGCTGTGCGTCGAGTGTGCGGCTTCTGCACGCGACCGGACACCTATGCGTGCGCCGTCGTCAGAAGAGTCGCGAGTGGCCGTCGTCGACGCCCCGCATCGCGTCGTAGTCGAGCACGAGGCAGCGGATGCCCCGGTCCTCGGCCAGGGTGCGAGCCTGGGGCTTGATCTCCTGAGCCGCGAACACGCCCGTCACGGGCGCGATGCGCGGGTCGCGGTTCATGAGCTCGAGGTAGCGCGTGAGCTGCTCGACACCGTCGATGTCGCCGCGGCGCTTGAGCTCGACGGCGACGCTCGATCCGGACGGGTCGGTCGCGAGGATGTCGACCGGACCGATCGCCGTCATGTACTCGCGCCGCACGAGCCGGTGACCCTCGCCGAGGAGCTCGATCTGCTCGGCGAGCAGCTTCTGCAGATGCGCCTCGACACCGTCCTTGACGAGCCCCGGGTCGATGCCGAGTTCGTGCGACGAGTCGTGCAGCACCTCGTGGATCGACACGATGAGCTGGTCGGCGGTCTTCTGGTGCGTCACGTTCCAGACCTCGGTGATGCCGGCCGCCACCTGGTCGTCGTCGGGTTCGGCAGTCGTGAGGGTGCACGGCGGGCTCATCCAGTTGAGCGGCTTGTAGCTGCCGCCGTCGGAGTGCACGAGCAGGCTGCCGTCGCCCTTGACCATGAGCAGCCGCGTCGCGAGCGGCAGGTGGGCGGAGAGGCGCCCCGCGTAGTCGACGGAGCAGCGGGCGATGACGAGGCGCACCCGGTGAGTCTACTTGCGCTCGTCCTCCCCGCGCCCAGCCACTCTCCTGCCGCGCCCGTCCCGCCTCGCTCGGCGCTGCGCCCCGCCCGCCTCTCTCTGCGCTGCGCCCCGCCCGCCTCTCTCTGCTGCCGCGCCCGTCGCGCCTCGCTCGGCGCCGCGCCCCGCCCGCCTCCTGGCGCCCGCACCCACCCCCGGCGATGCCGACCGTTTCCGTTTGCGCCGAACGTTCCCTCTGGAGTGGACGCATTCGGCGGGAATGGAAACGTTCGATGAAACGACGGGCGGATGACGCGAGGTGGGCGGATGCCGCGAGACGGGCGGATGACGCGGGCGGGCGGGTGCCGCGGGGCGGGCGGATGGCGCGGGGTGGGCGGATGCGGCGGGGCGAGCGTCAGGCTCCGGAGCGCGCCCGCGGGCCCGAGCGTTCGCGAGCCGCTGGCGCCGCGAGTCCCGCCAGCGCCATGAGTCCGAGCAGCAGGATGAGTCCGTTGAGGATCCCGAACATCTCGCCGAGGAACCCGATGAGGGGCGGGCCTACCAGGAACGCGCAGTACCCGATCATGGCGACCGCGCTGACGCGAGCCGCGGCATCCGCTCGGTCTGGAACATCGGCAGCAGCCGACATGCCGACCGGGAACGCGAGCGAGCAGCCGATACCCCAGAGCACCGTGCCCACGACGATCAGCCACGGCTCGCTCGAGAAGATGAACAGCGCGAGGCCGACGACGCCGATGATCGACATGCTCCGCAGCATCGCGACGCGACCGAATCGGTCGATGAACGGTCCTCCGGCGACGCGGGCGCTCGTGATGGCGATCGTGAACACCGTGAACATGGCCGCGCCGGCGGTCTGGTCGAGGCCGTGCCCGTCGACGGCGGCGATGGCCAGCCAATCGTTGGCGCTGCCCTCGGCGAACGACATGCCGAGCATGACGACGCCGATGAGCAGCAGTCGCGGGTCGGCCCAGACGCGCAGGCTGCGCCGCAGTCGAACACTCCACGGCTCGCGCACCGTGTCGGTGTGCGGGTCGTCGCCCAGCTCCTCACGCACCGGCACGAACCGCACGGCGATGATCGCCGTCACCGCGATGAGCGCGGCGATGATCGCGAGGTGCGCCCACACCGGCAGTGCGATCGCGGATGCCGCGACCGCGAGCGCTGCGCCGGCGACGGTGCCGAAGCTGAAGAACGCGTGCATGAGCGGCATCACGGTCTTGCCGAGCTCGCGTTCGGCCTCGGCCCCCTCGACGTTCATCATGACGTCGACCGATCCGTTGCCGAATCCGAACAACGCGAGGCCGACCACGACGAGCGGCACCGACGGCGCGATGGAGCCGCCGATGCCGATCAGCACGAGTCCCGCCGCGACGAGCAGGAGCACACCCGACATGCCGAGCCGGGCACCGAAGCGGGCCATGATCCAGGGTGCGCCGATGAGCCCGAGGACCGAGCTGATCGACATCGCGAGGATCACGAGGCCCACGCCCTGCGTGCTGACACCGATCTCGTCGCGAATCGCCGGGAGACGCGCGACCCAGCTCGCGAGACTCAGTCCCGACAGGAAGAAGATCGTGAAGATCGCGTTGCGCCACGCGACGAGTTCGCGGGTCGGGCGCGCGGCTGCGGCCGTCGGCTGCGGGGTTTCGGTCATGCTGGCTGCTTCTGGGTCGGATTCTTCGGCGTGGGGGTGCGGCATCGGCGCCCGGTGGCGGCGGATGTCGAGGTATCGAATCGATTCGATTCCGTTCGAGCACTTTATCGACGTGGGGATTCGCCCGCAAGCCGCTGCCTGGGTCGGGCGAGCTCGTGCGGGCCAATCGTCCCCCATCCGCCCGCGGCGCTTGCGTGCGCAGGACCACCCCGCTACTGTCCTGTTAATCGTTTAGCTAAACGATTAACACCGCGGGCCAGCACCGCGAAACCCCCTCACCAGAGACAGATCCAAAGGAGGATCGGATGCTTCGAAGCGCAATCGCCCGACGGGGTGCTGCGGCACTGGCTGTAGCCGCGACGGCAGCGCTCGCCATGAGTGCCTGCAGCAGCTCGGGTTCCAGCGGAGGAGGCGGCGAAGACGTCACCATCACGTATGGAATCTGGGACGAGAACCAGCAGCCTGCGATGGAGGACATCGCCGCCGCGTTCACCGCCGAGCACCCGAACGTGACGGTCGACATCCAGCTGACTCCGTACAAGGAGTACTTCACCAAGCTGCAGACCTCGGTGTCGGGCGGTGCCGCACCCGACGTCTTCTGGATGAACGGCCCGAACTTCCAGCTGTACGCCTCGAACGGCGTGATCGCCCCGCTCGACGACCAGGGCATCGAGACAGCCGACTACCCGCAGGGCCTCATCGACCTGTACACGTTCGACGGCAAGCTGTACGGCGCCCCGAAGGACTTCGACACGGTCGCTCTCTGGTACAACAAGGAACTCTTCGACGCGGCCGGCGTCGCCTACCCCGAGGCCGGGTGGACCTGGGAAGACCTGAAGGCGGCCGCAGCGAAGCTCACCGACCCGGCGAAGGGTCAGTTCGGCATCGCGGCGAGCCAGTACGGCCAGGAGAACTTCTACAACTCGATCGCACAGTCCGGCGGCGAGGTCATCTCGGCCGACGGCGCCCAGACCGGGTACGACACCCCGGAGGCACTCGAGGGCATCGAGCTCTGGACCGACCTCATCGCGGCCGGCGCCTCCCCGACCGCGCAGCAGATGACCGACACCAACCCCGAGGACTTCTTCCTCTCGGGCAAGGTCGCGATGTTCCAGAACGGGTCGTGGGCGGCTGTCGCGTATGCCGACAACGCCGACATCGCCGAGAAGGTCGATGTTGCTCCGCTCCCGGCGGGCGAGGACGGCAACCAGAGCGTCATCCACGGCATCGGCAACGTGGCGAACGCGAAGAGCGACAACCTCGACATCGCGAAGCAGTTCGCCGCGTTCGCGAGCTCCGAGCAGGCCGCCGAGATCCAGGCCGAGACGGGAACCGTGATCCCCGCGTTCACGGGAACCCAGCAGGCCTGGGTCGACGCGCTCCCGCAGTACGACCTGCAGGTCTACATCGACGCGCTCGAGACCGCAGTCGCGTACCCGATCTCGAAGAACACCTCCGCGTGGACGTCGATCGAGAGCGAGGTCCTCTCGCAGGTGTGGGCCGGCAGCGTCTCGCCGAAGGACGGCCTGCAGCAGCTCGCCGAGCAGATGCAGGCTGCGCTGGACGCGGAGTCGGAGTAGCGCCATGACCGAACTGATCGCGCAGCGCACGGGCGCGCCGATCTCCGAGCTCGACCGGGGGCGGCCCGAGGCCGCCCCCGGGCGGGGCCGTCGCCGAGGGCGCGGACCGGGCCAGTCTCCGTGGTGGGCGCTGCTGTTCATCGGCCCGACCGCGGCCGGCCTCCTGGCCTTCTACCTCTGGCCGACCGTGCGCACCTTCCTGATGTCGTTCACCGAGTCCGGCCCCTTCGGCGGCTCCGAGTTCGTCGGCATCGACAATTACGTTCGGCTCTTCCAGGACCCCGAGCTGATCGGCGCCCTGCGCAACACCGCGGTGTACACCGTGATCGCCCTCATCGGCATCCCCGTCGCGGTCGCCATCGCCGCCCTGCTCAACACCGCCGGCCTGCGCGGGCGCGGGGTGTACCGCACGCTCTACTTCATCCCCGTCGTCACGATGCCGGCCGCGATCGCGCTCGTCTGGCGCATGATCTACAACGGCGACTACGGCGTGCTCAACGAGGTGCTCGGCGTCTTCGGCATCGACGGAAAGAGCTGGCTCACCGACCCGAACACCGCGCTCGCCGCCATCGCCGTCGTCGGCATCTGGGCCGGTCTCGGCACCAACATCGTCATCTTCCTCGCCGGCCTGCAGGGCATCCCCGACACCGTGATCGAGGCGGCCGATCTCGACGGCGCGGGCCCGGTGCGCAAGTTCTTCTCGATCACGATCCCGCTGCTCAGCCCGAGCATCTTCTTCGTGAGCGTGATCAG
This sequence comes from Agromyces cavernae, assembly GCF_021044935.1. Classification (GTDB taxonomy): domain Bacteria; phylum Actinomycetota; class Actinomycetes; order Actinomycetales; family Microbacteriaceae; genus Agromyces; species Agromyces cavernae. Next base: position 59,983 of record NZ_JAJNMP010000001.1, on the reverse strand, counting down.
CGTCATCGGCGCGCTGCAGGTGTTCGACCTCATCTACATGATGCTCGGCCAGTCGAACCCGGCGATGCCGAACACCCGCACGATCGTCTACCTCTTCTACGAGGCGGGCTTCCTCGACAACGAGCAGGGCTACGCCGCGGCGATCGCGTTCCTGCTCCTCATCATCATCCTCGTGCTGACGGTCGTGCAGTTCCGTCTGCAGAAGAAGTGGGTGCACTATGAGTGATCTCTCCCTCGACACCCGGGCGATGACCGGGGCCCCGTCCGAGGCATCCGAATCTCGAACGGCTGAGCCGGATCGCCGGCGCAACCGCGGCCACTGGCTCGTGCACGTGCTGCTGGCCGGCGGTGCCGTCCTCATGGTCTTCCCGTTCGTCTGGCAGACGCTGACCGCGTTCAAGACGTTCCAGGACTCGGTGCAGGTGCCGCCGATCATCCTGCCCGACCCCTGGGTGTTCACGAACTTCGCCGAGGTCTTCGAGTCGATGCCCTTCGGCCAGATGTTCCTGAACTCGGTGCTGCTCACGATCGGCCGCACCGTGGGGCAGGTCATCCTGTGCACGATGGCGGGCTACGCGTTCGCCCGCATCCCGTTCAAGGGGCGCAACGTCGTGTTCGTGGTGTTCCTCTCGGTGCTCATGGTGCCGTCGCAGCTGTACCTGCTGCCGCAGTACGAGATCATCCAGTCGCTCGGCTGGCTGAACACGCTGCAGGCGCTCATCGTGCCGGGCATCTTCAGCGCGTTCGGCACGTTCCTCATGCGGCAGTTCTTCATGTCGATGCCGGCCGAGCTCGAGGAGGCGGCGCGCATCGACGGGGCGAATCCGTGGCAGACCTTCGTCAGGGTCATGGTGCCCTTGGCGAAGCCCGGAATCATCGCGCTCACGGTCTTCACCGTGCTGTGGTCGTGGAACGACCTCCTGTGGCCGCTCGTCGTCACGACCGACCCCGAGAAGATGCCGCTGTCGGTCGGCCTGTCGCAGCTCGTCGGCCTCCACGGCACTGACTACCCTGTGCTGATGGCGGGCGCACTGCTGGCAACACTGCCCATGCTGATCACCTTCATGATCCTGCAGAAGCAGTTCATCCAGGGCATCGCCTTCTCGGGTACGAAGGGGTGAGCTGATGGTGCAGGACAACGCGTCGGGCCAGGGCGGTACCGGCACATTCCGGCCGGGCAGCGGAACGGCAGCGCGCCGCCGCCCGACGCTGCGCATGGTCGCCGAGCTCGCCGGAGTCTCGACGGCGACCGTGTCGTACGTGTTCTCGGGTCGCAACGGCGGCGGTTCGGGCGTCGCCGAGCCCACCGCGAAGCGCGTGCTCGAGGCCGCCGAGCAGCTGAACTACCGGCCCAACCGAGCCGCCCGAACCATCCGCACGGGTCGCAGCGACACCGTGCAGCTGTCACTGCACATGCTGAGCGACCCGTGGTCGCTCGCCGTCGCCGCGGCCGTCAACGAGGAGGCGAACCGCCACGGCCTCACGACGCTGATCCTCGCGGACGGCGACTGGTACGCCGCACTCGACCGGGTCGAGAGCGACGTCGCCTACCTCGACGCCGCGGTCGGCAGCGACGAGGCCCGGCGCAAGCTGCAGGCGCTCGCCGAGCGCGGCCAGCGCCTCGTCGTCTTCAGCGAGACCCTCGAGCCCGACGGGTACGACGTGATCCGCTCCGACGCGATTCCCGGCTGCTACCTCGCGATGGATCACCTGCTCGAACGGCACACCGCGATCGGATGCCTCGTGGCGGAGGGTGCGGTGCGCACGCCCGAGCACTCCCGGTACACCCCGTACCTCGTGCGGATGCGCGAGCGCGGACTGCCGATCGTGCCCGAGCACACCGCGACGTACGCCGACACGCAGGCGAGCGCGTTCACCGCGGCGGTCGCGTTGCTCTCGCGCGAGGACCGCCCCACGGCGATCTACGCGACGACCGACTTCGCGGCCATCGCGGCGATCAACGCCGCGCACATGCTCGGCCTGCGGGTGCCGCACGACGTGGCCGTGATCGGCATCGGCAACACGCCCGACGCGCAGTCGATCGCGCCGACCCTGACCACCGTCGGCCCGACCGACTTCTACCGCAGGCAGGCCGAGATCATCGTCGCCCGAGCGCTCGACTCGGGCGACGGCGAGCCCGGTCTGCACGAGTTCCCCTGGTCGCTCGTCCCGGGCGGCTCGACCGACCTCGACGCGCCGCCGCGACCGGCGCGCACGAACTGAACCCCGCGCCGGCAGGCGACACCTGTACGCGGCAAACACCCTGAAGGAGCACCACCCCGTGGATCTGAACATCGGCATCGTCGGCTTCGGCGCGCGCGCCTCACTCTGGACCGAGGCGCACAAGCCCGGCCGGGGATCGCGCGTGACCGCCGTCTGCGATCTCGCCGAGCGCTCGCGCGCAGAGGCGCGCGCAGCGCTGCCCGAGGCATCCGTCACCGAATCGCTCGACGAGCTGCTGGCCAGCGGTGTCGACGCGGTGATGGTGCTGACCCCCGACCACCAGCACGCGCCGGTCGCGATCGCGGCACTCGAGGCGGGAGTGCCCGTGTTCTGCGAGAAGCCGCTCGCCGTCACGGTGGAGGATGCCGACGCCATCCTCGAGACGGCGCGCCGCACCGGCACCCGGCTGTACGTCGGCCACAACATGCGGCACATGTCGGTCGTGCTGCTCATGCGCCGGCTCATCCTCGAGGGACGCATCGGCGAGGTGAAGGCCGTGTGGTGCCGCCACTTCGTCGGCAACGGCGGCGACTACTACTTCAAGGACTGGCACGCCGAACGCGAGAAGACCACCGGCCTGCTGCTGCAGAAGGGCGCGCACGACCTCGACGTCATCCACTGGCTCGCGGGCGCGTACACGACCGAGGTGCAGGCGATGGGGTCGCTGAGCGTCTACGGCGACGTCGACGACCGGCGCGACCGGTCGGGCGAGCGCATGCGCGACTGGTTCAGCCTCGACAACTGGCCGCCGGCCTCGCAGACCGGGCTCAACCCCGTGATCGACGTCGAGGACATCTCGATGGTGAACCTGCGGCTCGGCAACGGCGTGCTCGCTTCGTACCAGCAGTGCCACTTCACGCCCGACTACTGGCGCAACTACACGGTGATCGGCACCGAGGGCCGCATCGAGAACTTCGGGGATGTCTCGGGGTCGGAGGTTCGGCTCTGGAACCGGCGTCACAACGGGGCGGCGCCCGCCGACGAGACCTTCATCGTGCCCGAATCGCCCGAGGACGTCGGTCACGACGGCGCCGATGCGCTGCTCGTCGCCGAGTTCCTGCGGTTCGTGCGCGACGGCGGGCTCACCGAGACCTCGCCCGTGGCCGCGCGTGAGGCGGTCGCCGTCGGCATCCGCGCCACCGAGTCGCTGCGCGGTGACGGGGGAACCCTCGCCGTGCCGCCGCTCGAGCCCGACCTCGTCGAGTACTTCGAGGCGGGGCAGGTCGAGACGGCGGGCGCGGCCCGGCCCTGAGGCATCCGCGCCTCGCCCGGCCCTGAGACATCCGCGCCGATACGATGGCTGAGTCATCCGGCGCACCCACCGGACCACCCGCATGAACCGCCGCACCCAGCGGTTCGTGCGCCGAAACAACGGAGTTCCGAGCACATGAAGGCCCTCTACAAACCCGCCCCCGGCGCCGGACTGGAATACGTCGACCGGCCCGAGCCCGAACCGGGGCCCGCCGACGTGAAGATCCGGGTGCTGCGCACCGGTATCTGCGGCACCGACCTGCACATCGAGAAGTGGGACGACTGGGCCGCGTCCACGATCGCCGCACCGCTCGTGCCCGGGCACGAGTTCTACGGCGAGGTCGTCGAGGTCGGCGAGCTCGTGCACGACGTCGCCGTCGGCGACCACGTGTCGGGCGAGGGACACGTCGTGTGCGGCATGTGCCGCAACTGCCGCGCGGGGCGGCGACAGATGTGCATCCGCACCCAGGGTCTCGGCCTGCACCGCGACGGCGCCTTCGCCGAGTACGTGGTGCTGCCCGGCGAGAACGTGTGGGTGCACCACTCGCCCGTCGAGCCCGAGGTCGGTGCGATCTTCGACCCGTTCGGCAACGCCGTGCACACCGCCCTCGCGTTCTCGGTCGTCGGCGAAGACGTGCTGGTCACGGGCTGCGGCCCGATCGGCCTGATGTCGATCGCCGTCGCGCGCCACGTCGGCGCCCGCTTCATCGTCGCCTCCGACGTGTCGCCCGCGCGGCTCGAGCTCGCGCTCGCCATGGGCGCCGACGCCGCCGTCGACGTCTCGACGGAGCGCGTGCGCTCCGCGCAGGAGCAGTTGGGCATGCGCGAGGGCTTCGACGTCGGCTTCGAGATGAGCGGGTCGCCTCGCGCGCTGCCCGAGATGATCGAGAACATGAATCACGGCGGTCGGATGGCCCTGCTCGGCCTTCCCGCCGAGCCGTACGCCGTCGACTGGGGCAAGGTGGTCACCCACATGCTCACGCTCAAGGGCATCTACGGACGCGAGATGTTCGAGACGTGGAACTCGATGAGCGCCATGCTGCAGACGAGCGAGCAGCTGCGGTCGCGTGTGGCGTCGATCATCAGTGATCGATACCCCGCGCGCGAGTGGCGCACGGCATTCGACGCTGCCGCGTCCGGCGGCGTGGGCAAGGTCATCCTCGACTGGACGGAGCTCTGATGTACACGACGGTCCGCGACCAGCTTCGCGCCGAACTCGACGAGATCGAGGCGGCCGGCCTCACCAAGCGCGAGCGCGGCATCCACGGCCCGCAGTCCTCGCAGATCGAGGTCGGCGGGCGCGAGGTGCTGAACTTCTGCGCCAACAACTACCTCGGGCTCGCCAACGACCCGCGCATCGTCGAGGCGGCGCACCGCGGCCTCGACGAGTGGGGCTACGGACTCGCGAGCGTGCGATTCATCTGCGGAACGCAGGAACTGCACCTCGAACTCGAGGGCCGCGTGTCGGCGTTCCTGGGCTATGACGACACGATCCTGTTCTCGTCGTGCTTCGACGCGAACGGGGGCGTGTTCGAGGTGCTCTTCGGAGCCGACGACGCGATCATCAGCGACGAGCTCAACCACGCGTCGATCATCGACGGCATCAGGCTGTCGAAGGCGCAGCGGTTCCGCTACAAGAACCGGGACATGGCCGACCTCGAGGCGCAGCTCGTGGCGGCCGCAGGCGCGCGCCGCCGCGTGATCGTCACCGACGGGGTCTTCTCGATGGACGGCTACATCGCCCCGCTCGCCGAGATCTGCGATCTGGCCGACAGGTACGACGCCCTCGTCTTCGTAGACGACTCGCATGCCGTGGGCTTCGTGGGCTCGCACGGGCGCGGTACGCCCGAGTACTGCGGTGTCGAGGGCCGGGTCGACATCACGACCGGCACGTTCGGCAAGGCCCTCGGCGGAGCATCCGGCGGGTACGTGGCCGCGCGCGCCGAGATCGTGGCGCTGCTGCGCCAGCGCGCCCGGCCGTACCTCTTCTCGAACACGCTCGCGCCGGCGATCGTCGCCGGCACGCTGCAGGCGCTCGAACTGCTCGAGTCGTCGGGGTCGCTGCGCGAACGGCTGCAGGCGAACGCGGCGCTGTTCCGCTCGCTCATGGAGGCCGAGGGTTTCGACCTGCTGCCCGGCGAGCACCCGATCGTGCCCGTCATGTTCGGCGACGCGGCGCTCACGGCGCGCATCGCCGACGCCCTGCAGGCGCGGGGCGTGTACGTGACGGCGTTCAGCTTCCCGGTGGTGCCGCGCGGTGCGGCGCGCATCCGGGTGCAGCTGTCGGCAGCGCACTCCGAGGAGGAGATCCGCCGCTGCGTCGAGGCGTTCGCGGCCGCGCGCGACGAGGTCGCCGCACCCGTGGGTTGAGGAGGCGCGCCAGCGCCGCACTGTGGTGGGTGAGGAGGCGCGCCAGCGCCGCTCACCCTGGCACGCCCCTCGCGCAACTGAGGAAAAGAGGACCCATCCCCGCCCCAGCCGGAGGACTGCGCCCATTCTCCTGAGCTGCGGCATCCGGAGTGAGGGCGCGGCAGCGCGCTCGGTGCGCATCGGTCGGAGAGTTTTCCCGGCCCCCTCGAATCGATTCGGCCTAGAATCGGGCGCATGCAGTCCGAACCTGCCCCGCGTGAGGGCACGCTCGCACGACCCACGCTCGCCGATGTCGCGGCCCGCGCCGGCGTGTCGGCATCGACCGCCTCGCTCGCGTTCAGCGGCTCCGGCCCGGTGTCGGATGCCACGAAGGAGCGCGTCCTCGCCGCCGCCGCCGAACTCGGCTACGCGGGACCCGACCCGCGCGCGCGGTCGCTGCGCCGCGGACGCTCGGGCATCGTCGGCGTCGTGCTCGAGGAGCGGGTGCGGGCGGCGTTCCTCGACCCGGTGAAGATCCAGATGCTCGACGGCATCACCGAGGGCATCGCGCCGCTCGGTGCGGGCCTGCTGCTGCTCACCGATACCGGCGAGGCGGGCGGCAACGCGGTCGGCATCGAGAGCGCACCGGTCGACGCGGTCGTGCTCGTCGGCTGCAGCCCACGGCTCGGCGACGCGGTCGAGGTGCTGCGCCGCCGTGGCATCCCGGCGGTCGCGATCGAGGGCGCGGCGGGAGAGGGCGTGCCCCAGATCTCGATCGACAATCGTGAGGCCACGAGGCGTGGCGCCGAGTACCTGCGTGAACTCGGGCACACGGATGTCGCGCTCGTGACACTCCCGTTCGACGCCGACCGCACGCGTGGTCCGCTGACGCCCGAGCTCATCGCCGCGAGCACCGCCGACACCGCGAGCGAGCGGCTCGCCGGCGCCCGGCTGGTGTTCCCCGATGCCAACGGACGCGCCGCCGCCGCGAGCTCGATCGAAGAGGGCCGCGAGGCCGGCCTCGCCCTGCTGGCAGACCCGGCGACCCGCCCCAGCGCGATCATCGCCCAGAGCGACCTGCTGGCCGCCGGGGTCATCAATGCCGCCGAGGAGCTCGGCATCGCCGTGCCCGCCGAGCTCAGTGTGCTCGGGTTCGACGGCATCCGCGTCGACGGGTTGCAGCACGACCTCACGACCCTCGCCCAGCCTTCGGTGGCGAAGGGGCGAGCGGCGGGCGAAGCGGTCGTGCAGTTGCTCGCCGGGGAGCCGGGCGAGTCGGTGTGCTTCACGAGCACCCTGCACGTCGGCGACACCACGGCGCCGCACCCGGCTCGCGCGGCGCGCTGAGCCCGGACGCCGCACCCGGCCGCGGCGTCCGGACCGCTCCGCATCGGCCGCGGCGCCCGGACCGCTTCGGAATGCTCGCGAACGCGTGAGTCAGGCGTATCGTCGCGCTCAGTCGCGTGATACCGGCGAGGCGGGCGGCAACGCGGTCGGCATCGAGAGCGCACCGGTCGACGCGGTCGTGCTCGTCGGCTGCAGCCCACGGCTCGGCGACGCGGTCGAGGTGCTGCGCCGCCGTGGCATCCCGGCGGTCGCGATCGAGGGCGCGGCGGGAGAGGGCGTGCCCCAGATCTCGATCGACAATCGTGAGGCCACGAGGCGTGGCGCCGAGTACCTGCGTGAACTCGGGCACACGGATGTCGCGCTCGTGACACTCCCGTTCGACGCCGACCGCACGCGTGGTCCGCTGACGCCCGAGCTCATCGCCGCGAGCACCGCCGACACCGCGAGCGAGCGGCTCGCCGGCGCCCGGCTGGTGTTCCCCGATGCCAACGGACGCGCCGCCGCCGCGAGCTCGATCGAAGAGGGCCGCGAGGCCGGCCTCGCCCTGCTGGCAGACCCGGCGACCCGCCCCAGCGCGATCATCGCCCAGAGCGACCTGCTGGCCGCCGGGGTCATCAATGCCGCCGAGGAGCTCGGCATCGCCGTGCCCGCCGAGCTCAGTGTGCTCGGGTTCGACGGCATCCGCGTCGACGGGTTGCAGCACGACCTCACGACCCTCGCCCAGCCTTCGGTGGCGAAGGGGCGAGCGGCGGGCGAAGCGGTCGTGCAGTTGCTCGCCGGGGAGCCGGGCGAGTCGGTGTGCTTCACGAGCACCCTGCACGTCGGCGACACCACGGCGCCGCACCCGGCTCGCGCGGCGCGCTGAGCCCGGACGCCGCACCCGGCCGCGGCGTCCGGACCGCTCCGCATCGGCCGCGGCGCCCGAACCGCTTCGGAATGCTCGCGAACGCGTGAGTCAGGCGTATCGTCGCGCTCAGTCGCGTGCTGGTTTCGGCGATCCGGTGCCGCGCGGCACGCGGCCTCCGCGCCGCATGCGCACGAGCGCGACTCCGATGAGCGCCAGAGGCAGCACCACGAGCACCCAGAGCCCGATCGTGAGGATCGCCGCCTCGACATCGGAGGCGTCGTGCAGGTGCCCGAGGTGGAACACCAGGTGCGGTACCGCGAAGGCGAGGTACGCGAGGAGCGCGACGATCACCCACTTCGTCTGGGGCCAGATGGCCGCGGCACCGAGGACGATGGCCAGCCCGAGCGTCGCCCCGCCGAAATCGCGGAACAGGTGTTCGCTGTAGGGAGGCGTGAGGTTCACGGTCGACACGTCGTCGTAGAAGCTCTCGGGAAAGAGCAGTGTCCAGAGTCCGAGCGTCATTTCGATGAGCGCGAGCGCGGCGAGCCCGATGCGCAGTGCAAGTGTCATGGGCGCACTCCGTGGCGTTCCGCCAGGAAGTCCGCGAACGTCTGCGTTCCGTAGGCGGGGCCAGGCACGAGGTTGTGGCCGGCCGCGTAGCCGGCGAAGATCCGGCCGGGGAGTGAGATCGGCGTGATCTTGCGCCGCACGGATGCCGCCTGCTCCCACTGCCGTGCGAGGTCGGACGCCGGCAGTTGTTCGGGCCCACCGATGTCGGGAACGCGACCTGCGGCTTCCGCGACGGCGAGCTCGGCCAAGCGGGTTGCGATGTCCCCGGTCGCGATCGGCTGGAATGAGAACTTCGGTGCGAACACGACCGGCAGGTGGCGCTGCACGCTGAACAGCCGCTCGACGAGTTCGTGGAACTGCGTCGCACGCAGGATCGTGTGCGGCAAGCCCGACGACGCGAGCAGCTGCTCGATCGCGAGCTTCTCGCGGTAGTAGCCGAGCGGAATTCGGTCGACGCCCACGATCGACGTGTAGATCAGGTGACGGATGCCGGCGACCCGACACTCGTCGAGCAGGGTGCGCGCCAGCGCGACATCACCCCGCCCGTTGCGCGTGGCGAGGTGCAGCACGGTGTCGACCCCGTCGACCGCATCCCGGATTCCGACGCCGGTACGAAGGTCACCGAAGACGTGGCCTTCGCCCTCGCGGCGGCTCAGCACCCGCACGTCGTGCCCTGCAGAGCGAAGCGTCGCTACGGTCGGGCGGCCGAGCTTGCCCGTGCCGCCGGTGACGAGGAGCGTGGTCATGGTGCGATCCTCTCTCAGCCGGGCGCGCCGGTGATCATCCACGCCGATCCGCGCGCTCGCAGCCACAGGGTGACAGCGCGCGCCGCGAGGTACCCGATCGCGAACGCCGCCATGAGCCACGCGGGCCCGGCCGCGCCGGCCGGTGCGACCGCGACGACGGCGACGGCGAGCGGCACGAACACCGCGAGGTTGACGAGGCCGGTCCAGGCGAGGTAGCGCGCGTCGCCCGCGCCGATGAGCACGCCGTCGAGCACGAACACGAGTCCGCCGAGCGGCGCAGAGAGCCCGAGCACGACGAGCGTCGGCGGCAGCAGCGCCTGGACCTCGGGAGAGCTCGTGAAGAGCGCGGGCAGCACCCACGCCGTCGCGATGACGAGTGCCCCGACGACCACGCCGCCGCCGATGCCCCACTGCAGGCAGCGTCGCAGCACTGCGCGCACCCGGGCGACGTCGCCCGCGCCGAGTCCGAGCCCGACGAGGGCCTGCGCGGCGATCGCGAGGGCGTCGAGCGCGAACCCGATGGTGAAGTAGAGGGTGATCGCGACCTGGAACGCGGCGAGCTCGTTCGACCCGAGCGAGGTCGCCGCCCAGGTCGCCAGCAGCAGCGCCGCCCGCAGGCTCGCGGTGCGCAGGAACAGCCACCCGCCCGACCGTGCCCCACGCAGCACGCCGGCGTGGTGCGGCCACGGGCTCGCCCCTTCGCGCGCGGCATGGCGACCGACGACCACGAGATACACGAGCACCATGCCCCACTGCGCGACGACCGTGCCCCACGCCGACCCGGCGATGCCCCAGCCGAGCACGTAGATGAACACGTAGTTGAGCGCGATGTTGACGGTGAACCCGATGCCGGCGACCCACAGCGGCGTGCGCGTGTCCTGCAGGCCCCGCAGCAGTCCGGTGGCCGCGAAGACGACGAGCATGGCGGGCAGCCCGGCCATCGAGATCGACAGGTACACGGATGCCTCGGCGGCGACGTCGCCCGCGGCCCCGAACAGGCCCACCAGCAGGGGAGTGGCGAACCACCCCGCGACGGCGAGCACCGCGCCGAGGCCGAGCGCCAGCCAGAGCCCGTCGATGCCCGCCGCGACCGCGCCACGGCGATCGCCCGTGCCGACGCGCCGCGCCACCGCGGGCGTCGTCGCGTAGGCGAGGAACACCATCAGCCCGATGATCGTCTGCAGGATCGCGCTCGCGAGCCCGAGCCCCGCGAGCGGCGTCGCCCCGAGGTGGCCGATCATGGCGGTGTCGGCGAGCAGGAAGAGCGGCTCGGCGATGAGCGCGCCGAGCGCGGGCACCGCGAGCCGCAGGATGTCGCGGTCGACGGAACGGCGTTCAACGGTCTTGCTCATGGCGTCTCGAGCCTAAGCGCGGCCACCGACCCGGGCCTCGCTCGCGCCCACGGCACTCGATGGGTCATCCGCTCGCCCATCGGCGAGCCGAGCGGAATAGTGTTGCGTGCGTGAGTACTGGTGCGAGGCTGCGACCGGCGCGACGGATGTCGCGTCGCAGGGCATTCCGCCTGCACCCCGCGCAGGTCGTGGTGGTCGGCTTCGGCGGCGCCGTGCTGGTCGGCACGGTTCTGCTCATGTTGCCGATCTCGGCGACCGAGGGCGTGCCCCCGTCGTTCGTCGATGCGCTGTTCACGGCGACCTCGGCCGTCTGCGTGACGGGCCTCACCGTGCTCGACACCCCCACGTTCTGGAGCCCCTTCGGGCAGGTCGTCATCATGCTGCTCATCCAGCTGGGCGGGCTCGGCATCATGATCTTCGCCGCCCTGATCGGGCTGCTGCTCGCGCGCCGCATGTCGGTGAGGTCGCGCCTGAACACGGCGAGCGAGGCGAAGGCGATCGGGTTCGACGACGTGCGCGGGCTCGTACGGGGCATCGTGCTGATCTCGCTCACGATCGAGGTCGCCGTCTTCGTGCTGCTGTTCCCGCGGTTCATGCTGGGGTACGGCTACGGGGTCGGTGAGGCGGCGTGGCACGCCGCGTTCCACTCGGTGTCGTCGTTCAACAACGCCGGGTTCGCCCTCTACAGCGACAACCTCATCGGGTTCGTGAGCGACCCTTGGATCTGCCTGTCGCTCGCGGGCGCCATCATCCTCGGCGGGCTCGGATTCCCCGTGATCATGCAGCTCCGCAAGGAGTTCACCCGGCCGCTGCACTGGACGATGAACACCAAGCTCGTGCTGACGGGCACCGTGACGCTGCTCGTCGCAGGCACCGCGTACATCACCGTGATCGAGTGGAACAACCCCGAGACGTTCGGCGCGCTCGACCCCGCCGCGCGGGTGTTGGCGGGGTTCTTCCAGTCGGTGCAGACCCGCACCGCGGGCTTCAACTCGGTCGACATCGGCCTGATGCGCGACGAGACCTGGCTCGGCATGGACGTGCTGATGTTCATCGGCGGCGGGCCCGCCGGCACCGCGGGCGGCATCAAGGTGACGACGTTCGCCGTGCTGTTCTTCATCATGATGACCGAGCTGCGCGGCGAGGGCGCGGTGAACATCTTCGGCAAGCGGCTCTCGCGCGCGGTGCATCGGCAGGCGATCACCGTCGTGCTGATCGCCGTGGCGGCCGTGGTCATCGCGACGGCCCTGCTCATGCTCATCACCGGAATGGACCTCGACCGGTTGCTCTTCGAGGCCGTGTCGGCGTTCGCGACGGTGGGGCTGTCGACGGGGATCACGGCCGGCCTGCCCGATGCGGCGAAGGTCATCCTGGTGCTGCTCATGTTCCTCGGCCGGCTCGGGCCGCTGACCCTGGGCTCGGCGATCGCGCTCCGCGAGCGCCGGATCCTGTACGAATACCCGAAGGAGAGGCCCGCTATTGGCTAGATTCGCGATCTTCGCCGCCGACACGTCGCGGCGCATCGCCGAAGCCGACTCGGTCGCCGTCATCGGCCTCGGCCGGTTCGGCAGTTCGCTCGCGCTCGAGCTCATGGCCGGCGGCACCGAGGTGCTCGGCATCGACGTCGACGAAGACCTCGTGCAGGCGCTGAACGGCCAGCTCACGCAGGTCGTCCGCGCGGACTCCACGAAGGAGGAGGCGCTGCGCCAGCTCGCCGTCCACGAGTTCGACCGCGTGGTCGTTGCGATCGGCGACGACATCTCGGCCTCGATCCTCACGTGCTCGGTGCTGCTGAGCCTCAAGATCCCCGTCATCTGGGCGAAGGTCGGCGACGAGCGGCACGGCCTGATCCTCGAGCAACTCGGGGTGCACCACGTCATCTACCCCGAGCAGGAGATGGGCCGCAAAGTGGCGCACCTCGTGCGTGGCGCCGCGCAGGACTACGTCGAGGTCGAGCGCGGCTACGTGGTCGTGAAGTCGTCGCCGCCCGCCCGACTCTGCGGCATTCCGCTCGGCAAGACCGGCCTTCGCAAGGAGTTCGGCGTGACCGTGGCGGCCTACAAGAAGCCCGGAGCCGAGTGGACGAACGCAGATGCCGACACCGTGCTGGGCGTCGACGACACGATCCTCATCGTGGGGCCGACACGAAAGGCCGAGGGCTTCGCACAGCTGCGCTGACCCCACTCGCCGGGCCTCCCGCATAGGCTGGTCGAATGACCGACGTCGCACTGCCCTCCGGAATCCAGCACGACGAGCTCGACGAGACCGTGCGCCCACAGGACGACCTGTTCCGCCACGTCAACGGCCGGTGGATCGAACGCACCGAGATCCCCGCCGACAAGGCCAGGTACGGCTCGTTCCTCGTGCTGCACGAAGAGGCCGAGCAGGCCGTGCGCGAGATCATCGAAGAGGCGCAGCAGGCCGAGGCCGGCACCGAGGCCCGCAAGGTCGGCGACCTGTACGCGAGCTTCATGAACGAAGAGCACGTCGAGCTGCTGGGCGCGACCCCGATCGCCGCGCAGCTCGTCGACGTCGCACTCGTGAACTCCGTCGAGTCGCTGCTCGAGATCCTCGGTCGCCTCGAGCGTCAGGGTGTCACGGGCTTCGCCCAGCTCTTCGTGGACAACGACCCGGGCGACCCCGAGCGCTACCTCGTGTTCGTCGAGCAGGGCGGCATCGGCCTGCCCGACGAGAGCTACTTCCGCGAGGAGCGGTTCGCCGGCATCCGCACCGCGTACAACGCCCACCTCGAGCGCATGTTCGGGCTCGCCCAGCTCGACGACCCGGCCGACCGGGCCGTGCGCGTCTTCGACCTCGAGACCGCCATCGCCGAGGCCCACTGGGACAACGTGGCATCCCGCGACAGCGAGAAGACGTACAACCTCACCGGTTGGAGCGAGGTCCTCGCAGCGGCATCCGTCGACCTGAACCTCTGGCGCGACGCGATGGGCGTGCCCGGCGGCGCGTTCGACGAGGTCGTCGTGCGCCAGCCCTCCTTCGTCGCCGGCCTCGGCGCCCTCCTCACCGAAGACCGGCTTCCGGCGTGGAAGGACTGGCTCGCCTGGCAGGTGATCCGCTCGAGCGCCGCCTACCTCTCGAACGACTTCGTCGAGGCGAACTTCGACTTCTACGGCCGCACGCTCACGGGCACCCCGCAGATGCGCGAGCGCTGGAAGCGAGGCGTCTCGCTCGTCGAGGGCGCCATGGGCGAGGCGGTGGGCCGCATCTACGTCGAGCGGCACTTCCCGCCCGCGGCGAAGGAGGCGATGGACGAGCTGGTCGCCAACCTCGTCGAGGCGTACCGCCAGTCGATCACGGGGCTCGACTGGATGGGCGCGAAGACCCGCGAACGCGCGCTCGACAAGCTCGCGAAGTTCACGCCCAAGATCGGCTTCCCGGTGAAGTGGCGCGACTACTCCTCGCTGCAGGTCAGCGCCGACGACCTCGTCGGCAACGTGCGCGCGACGGCCGAGTACGAGTTCAACCGCGAGCTCGGCAAGATCGGCAAGCCGATCGACCGCGACGAGTGGTTCATGACGCCGCAGACCATCAACGCCTACTACAACCCGGGCTTCAACGAGATCGTGTTCCCGGCGGCCATCCTGCAGTACCCGTTCTTCACGCCCGAGCGTGACGCCGCGGCCAACTACGGCGCGATCGGCGCGGTCATCGGCCACGAGATCGGCCACGGCTTCGACGACCAGGGCTCGAAGTACGACGGCGACGGCCGCCTCACCGATTGGTGGACCGAAGACGACCGCGCGGCGTTCGAGGAGCGCACGAAGGCGCTCATTGCCCAGTACGACGCGCTGGTGCCCGAGCAGCTGGCCGACGGCGACGCCGATGCCGATACCGATAACGATGCCGACGCCGTTGCCGACGCCGCCTCGGTCGTCGAAGGCGAGCAAACCGAGTCGGATGACCCGTCCGCGACATCCGCTCATCGCGTGAACGGTGCCCTCACGATCGGCGAGAACATCGGCGACCTCGGCGGTCTCGCGATCGCCTGGAAGGCGTACGTGCTCTCGCTCGGCGGTTCGGTCGACGATGCCCCGGCCATCGATGGGCTCACGGCCGCGCAGCGCTTCTTCCTCTCGTGGGCGCAGGCCTGGCAGATGAAGGGTCGCGACGAGGAGGTCATCCGCCTGCTCGCGATCGACCCGCACTCGCCCAACGAGTTCCGCTGCAACCAGATCGTGCGCAACATCGACGAGTTCTACGCGGCGTTCGACGTGAACGATGGTGACGCGCTCTGGCTCGACCCCGCCGAGCGCGTCACCATCTGGTAGGGGTTCTCCCGCCGCGCCGGTCGTGCGCAAGCCGTGTCGCCGACGCGTCATACACTGGCTGGGGAGTGATTCCCGATCCCGCCCTCCAGACGGTTCCATGCGAGCAGCGACGATCCGGGAATCGACCGCAGCAAGAGTCCAGTCCATCCTTCTCGAGCGCGCCGCGGACCGCGGTGGGGGAGCGCCGAGCCCCCAGAGGAAGAGCGTGCAATCACCGTGGTGACGTCGTCGCAGGGTTCAGAGCGCCGCGCACGACACGCCAGCTTCCGCCACGGCCGTCACCGCACCGAAGAGGCGAACGAGGACTTCACGCGAGGGTTCAACGCCCTCGGTGAGCTCGCGCTCGCGGGTGTGCAGGTGTCGGCTCGCGCGACCGACCTCGCGACCGGCAAGGTGCTCTTCTCGGTCGACGACCACGTGGTCATGCCCACCGCGTCGATCGGCAAGGTGCTGCTGCTCGTCGAGGTCGCGTCGCGTCTCGTGCAGACGGGGGCCGAGGCGTTCACGGTGCTCGACCGCGACCCGCGCGACGCGGTCGGCGACTCGGGCATCTGGCAGCACCTGCAATCCCCGTCGCTGCCCATCGGCGATCTCGCCGCGCTCGTCGGCGCAACGAGCGACAACCTCGCCACGAATGTGCTCATCCGCTACATCGGCCTCGAATCCGTGCGCGCCCGCACCGAGGCGCTCGGGCTCACGCGCACGGCGCTGCTCGATCTCGTGCGCGACCACCGCGGCCCCGACGACGCCCCGCAGCTCTCGATCGGGTCGGCGAAGGAGCTCACGTGGCTCTTCGCGTCGCTCGCCCGCGGCGAGATCGTCTCGCCCGAGGTCTCGAAGCGCGTCGTCGGCTGGCTCTCGCTCAACGCCGACCTGTCGATGGTGGCCTCGGCGTTCGGACTCGATCCGCTCGCGCACCGTACGCCCGACCACAACGTGCTGCTCATGAACAAGACCGGCACCGACGCCGGCGTGCGCAGCGAGGTCGGCGTGCTGCGCGGGCCGCGGGCGAGTGTGTCGTACGCCGTGTCGATGTACTACGCCGACACGATGCTCTCGTCGCGGCTCGCGGTGCTCGACGGCATGCGCCAGGTCGGCAGCGACCTGCTCGAGTTCGTGCACTGACTCGCGGCTCACCCGACGTTTGTCGACACCGACAGCCGCTCGACTCCGTCGACCACGGCGTCGAGCGTCTCGGGGGCGGCGAGTATGCGGAAATGGCCTGCGACGGGCACCTGCACGTTCGTGGCGCCGTCGAGCGCGCTGCCCTCGGGTACGTGCGGATCGAACGTTCCGAACACCGACACGATGTGCGCGTTGACGGATGCCCCGTTCGCGAGTTCCACGATCGTCGGGCTTCCGGGGTCGAACTCTCGCAGCACGGGGTCGAGCACGAACCGTGCGAGACGCGAGCCGCCGAACGGCGTCGCAATGGCGACGACCCCGCGCAACCTCACCCGCTGGGCGGCCTCGGCGAGGAGCATCCGCTTGCCGACCAGCCCGCCCTTCGAGTGGGCGACGATGATCCAGCCGGCCGCCGGGACCTGTGCCCGTTCGAGCGCCCGCAGGGCACGCCGGGCGGTCTCGCCGATGTCGAGCAGGTTGGCGCCGAGGCCGTGCACCACGCGCACCCGATGCCCGCGCGCGGCCAGCGCGTCGCCGATCGGCCGCAGGAACGACCAGTGCTCGTACACGCCGGCGAGCAGCAGCAGCGTCGGGCGCTCCGGGTCGCCGCGGCTCCAGGCGGCAGGGGGCTTCGGCCGCACGATCCGGCCCAGCGTCGCGAGCTGCCGAACGGCCGCGTACACGTAGTCGAGCGTCCACCATCGCGCGACGTCGCGGCGGGACATCCGCTCGGCGCCGCCGCGATCGCGCTCGGTCGGCATCCTCGCAGTCTATGCACCGGATCGATGCTGGGGTGGGGCTTCCTTCGACTCGATCCGTCAGAAACGGCACCGACCTCGGCCCGTTGGTGCTCTGACGGATCGGATAGGGGGGTGCGATCAGTCGATGATTCCGGATGCCGCGAGCCGGGCCAGCACCTCGACGCCGGCGGGAGGGCACCTGCGCGCGTCGGCGGTCGTCACCCAGTGCAGCGCGTCGACCTCGGTCGAGGCGAACGGCGCGGCGTCGGTCTCGGCGCGGAACACGCGCATGCGCACGAGCCGGCCGTCGGGTTCCCCGTGCGCCTGCACGACCACCTCGAAGAGCTCGTCGAGCTCGGCGGGGTCGAGCACGAGCGCGACCTCTTCGAGCGCCTCGCGCGCGGCGGCCTCGGCGGCGGTCTCGCCCTGGTCGATCTTGCCGCCGGGCATGTAGTACACCTCGCGGTCACGTGCCGTGACCATGAGCACCCGGCGGTCGCGGACGAGCGCGATCGCGGCGACGAGCAGGTCGGGCATCTGGGACATCCGTTCCACCCTAGGCGGCGTCGCCGCTACGCTGGCTCGCACGTGCCGAGCACCACCCTTCGCGAAGGAGCGACCAATGGCCGATGACGACCGCGGATACGGGCGCGCCACGCAGTCCGAGGTGTATCGAGCGGGGCTCTCGGGCACTCGGCCCGCGGTACCGGTCGACGTCGATGCGCTCGAGCGCGCCGCGCGCAAGGCCGTGTCGGCCGAGGCGTTCGTCTACCTCGCGGGAGGCGCCGGCGCCGAGGCGACCATGGCGGCGAACCGTGCCGCGTTCGCGCGTCGGCAGATCTGGCCGCGGGTCCTGCGCGATGTCTCGTCGCGCGACCTGTCGATCGAACTGCTCGGGCGGCGCCGGGCAACGCCGTTCGTGCTCTCGCCGATCGGGGTCGCCGAGATGGCGCACGCCGACGCGGATGTCGCGGTCGGCCGGGCGGCGGCAGCCCTCGACGTGCCGTACGTGCTCTCGAACCAGGCGTCGCGCCCGATGGAGGAGGTCGCCGCGGCGATGGGCTCGCGCTCGCGGTGGTTCCAGCTGTACTGGAGCGCCTCCGACGACCTGAACGCGTCGTTCGTGCGTCGCGCAGAAGCGGTCGGCTGCGAGGCGATCGTGGTCACGCTCGACACGCACCTGCTCGGCTGGCGCACCCGCGACCTCGATGCCGCCTACCTTCCGTTCACGCGCGGGCAGGGCATCGCGCAGTACACGAGCGATCCGGTGTTCGCCGAGCTCGTGCGCGAGCGGGTGGCGCGCTCCGGCGCGGGCGGTGCCGCGGACGGCATCGGGGGCAGTGTTGGGGGCGGTTCATCGGCGTCCCGCCCGAAGGTCACCCCGACCCTGCTCGCCTCGGCGTTCGCGATCGCCCGCTCGGGTGCGCACACCCGCCTCGTCGACGGCGGCGTCCGTGAGGCGTTGCGTTCGCCGCTGCCCCGCGCGGCCGTCGAGACGTTCCTCGACGTGTTCAGCGACCCCTCGCTCACGTGGGACTCGCTCGCGAAGCTGCGCGAGTGGACGTCGCTTCCGGTGGTGTTGAAGGGCATCCTGCATCCGGATGACGCAGCGCGAGCCCTCGACCACGGTGTCGACGGCCTCGTGGTGTCGAACCACGGCGGTCGCCAGATCGACGGATCCGTCGCGACGCTAGACGCGCTGCCCGGCGTCGTCGAGCGGGTCGGCGGGCGTATTCCCGTGATCCTCGACAGCGGCGTGCGGGGCGGCGCCGACGCGTTCAAGGCGCTCGCTCTCGGTGCGACGGCCGTCGGCATCGGTCGCCCGTACGCCTACGGGCTCGCGGTCGCGGGCTCCGCCGGTGTGCGCGAGGTGGTTCGCAACCACATCGCCGAACTCGACCTCACGATGGGGCTCGCGGGGCACCGTTCGGTCGCCGAGATCGGGCCGGACTCGCTGCAGGCGGCCTGAGCCGGGACATCCGCTCGCCTCCGGGGTAAGGGCGGGGCGCACCCGTCATTCGTCGTCGTGCCGGTGCCGTAGAGTCATCGCACGCCCTCCGATGGGCGGCCCGAATCGAACCCCGAACGAAAGCCCGATCCTCCTTGACCACCCTGAACTTCCCCCGTCGTGCCGGTGTCGTCGCGGCATTCGCCGGCCTCGCCCTCGTCGCGTTCGCGGCGTCCCCTGCAGCTGCCGAAGAGGTCACCGTGCCCGCCGAGTCCGTTGTGACCGAAGAGGTGCCCGGGGGTACCGAAGCGACTCCTGCGCCGGTCGCACCGAGCATCCAGGTCGACAAGACGACCTTTCCCGAAGGCGACTGGCTCGGAGGCTTCACGGTCACGGGATCGGGCTTCGACCCGAGCGTGTCGACCGCATGGGTCGCAGTTCGTGCCGGTGAGGGCACGCTCGCGGGCACGCAGGCCGACGTCACCCCCGACGGCACGTTCAGTGTGCTGATCACGCCCGTCGACACGGTCGCTGCCGACAGCGAAGGGCGCCCGCGGTTCACCGTCTCCGCTTCGCAGACGCTCGGCGATGGATCGGTGCTCGTGTCGAACGAGGTCCTGCTGACCATCACCGCGCCGCCGGCGCCGACCACCCCGGGCACTCCCTCGCCTGCAGCGCCCACGGCTGCCCCGGCGGTCGACTCCGATGCGACGGCGGATGGTCCGCGCCTGGCCGCGACCGGTATCGACGGCGGCATCGGCATCGCCGCTCTCGCGCTGATCGTGCTCGGCGGTGCGGCGATCGCGTGGCGCGGCCGTGCATCGAGGACGCGCTGATCGGCTGACCGCGAAGGCGGGGGGCGGCGGTCGTGCCCGATGCACTCCGCCGATCTCCGCCGATCACCGCCGACTCGGCAGCGCCGGCGACCGGGGATCGGGATGCCGACCTCGGCCGAGTCGGCACCGATCGCGACCGGCCACCGGAACACCCACGCTCGCGACCGGGTACCGGAACACCCACGCTCGCGACCGGGTACCGGAACATCCACTATCGCGACCGGGTACCGGAACATCCGCTCTCGTGACCGCCCGTAGGATGGTGGAACCGTGTCGTTTCCGGGAATCCCCCGATCTCAAGGACCATTGGAGCCACCGTGGCCGCACCCACCCGTCTCGAATCCGTCATCGCCCTCGCCCAGCACCGGGGCTTCGTCTTCCAGGCGGGCGAGATCTACGGCGGATCCCGCTCAGCGTGGGACTACGGACCCCTCGGCGTCGAGCTCAAAGAGAACATCAAGCGGCAGTGGTGGCGGCACATGGTCACGAGCCGTGACGACGTCGTCGGACTCGACTCGAGCGTGATCCTGCCCAAGCAGGTGTGGGTGGCCTCGGGTCACGTCGGCGTCTTCACCGACCCGCTCGTCGAGTGCCTGCACTGCCACAAGCGCTTCCGCGAAGACCACCTGCTCGAGGCGTACGAAGACAAGAAGGGCCGCGCACCCGAGAACGGCATGGCCGACATCGCCTGCCCGAACTGCGGCACTCGCGGCCAGTGGACGCCGCCGCGCGACTTCAACATGATGCTCGAGACCTACCTCGGTCCGGTTCAGGATGCCTCGGGGCTGCACTATCTGCGTCCCGAGACGGCTCAGGGCATCTTCACGAACTTCGCGAACGTGCTGCAGGCTGCTCGCATGAAGCCGCCGTTCGGCATCGGCCAGATCGGCAAGTCGTTCCGCAACGAGATCACGCCGGGCAACTTCATCTTCCGTACACGCGAGTTCGAGCAGATGGAGCTCGAGTTCTTCGTCGAGCCCGGCTCCGACGACCAGTGGTTCGACTACTGGCTCGACAACCGGTGGAACTGGTACGTCGATCTCGGCATCGACCCCGAGAACCTGCGGCGCTTCGAGCACCCCGACGACAAGCTCTCGCATTACTCGAAGCGAACGGTCGACATCGAGTACCGTTTCGGATTCACCGGTGGCGAGTGGGGTGAGCTCGAGGGTGTGGCGAATCGCACCGACTTCGACCTCACCACCCACTCGGAGCACTCGGGCAAGGAGCTGTCGTACTTCGACCAGTCGAAGAACGAGCGGTGGATTCCCTACGTCATCGAGCCGGCGGCCGGTCTCACGCGCTCGCTCATGGCGTTCCTCGTCGACGCGTACGACGTCGAGGAGGTGCCGAACGCGAAGGGCGGCGTCGACACCCGCACGGTGCTGCGGCTCGACCCGCGACTCGCTCCGGTGAAGGCTGCGGTGCTGCCGTTGTCGCGCAACGAGCGTCTCTCGCCGCTCGCGCGTGAGGTCGCCGCGTCGCTGCGCAAGCACTGGAACGTCGACTTCGACGATGCGGGCGCCATCGGTCGCCGTTACCGGCGTCAGGACGAGATCGGCACGCCGTTCTGCATCACGGTCGACTTCGACTCGCTCGACGACAATGCCGTGACGGTGCGCGATCGCGACTCCATGGAGCAGCAGCGCGTACCGCTCGCGGAGCTCGAGGGGTACATGGCGGCGCGGCTCGTCGGCGCGTAGGCGCGCAACCCTCTCTGCGCTCACTGGCGCATCACACGTCTGCCGGACCCTCACGAGCGATCGAGAGCGTTCGATAGGGTCATGCTCGTGCAGGTGACTTGGAGCTCGAGTGGGTTCTTCGACGATGAGGATGCCGCGGCGACTGCCCGGCCCGAACCCGAGGAGTTCCGAGCGCCGGCGTGGATGCAGGCGCCTGACGACGAACTACCGGTGCGACTTCTGCTGGATAGGGTGATCGCCCGCAACGACGCCGCGGCTGTCGTGTTGCGCGAAGTGCGCGCGTTCAGCGTGGGCTTCGAAGTGCACCTCGACTGGGTGTTGCGTCGGCGGGGCGAGGACGCCTGGGAGTGGCGGCGACTCGCGGAGTCGGCGACGGCCGGCGGGTGGTCACGCGAACCCGAGGGCGGCGACTCGAGTCTGCGGTTCGGCCTGGGGTTGGCCGATGGAAGCAAGGTGCGCAAGGCCGAGTTCGGGTTCGCGATGCCGGGAGGCGGATCGCCCGAGCCGCCCACGGCAATGCCGCGACACGGTGGGAGTAGTGGTGGTGACCGGTCGGTGTCGGGCTCGACCGGACTGTGGGTGTGGTCGCCCGAGCCGTTGCGTGGCGAACTCCGGCTCGTTCTCGAGTGGACGCAGGTCGGCATCCCGATCTGTTCTGTCCCACTTGACGGAGACGCGATCGCCGGCGCCACCCTCGGCGTGCGCCCGCTGTGGGACGAGGCCGAGTAGCGAAGGCGCCTTGCCGCCGCCCATCCACTAGCCTCCAGCCTCGACAGCAGCCATGGCCCGCACGAGGCAGGTCTGTCGATGGCCCGGGTCGAGGGGTCCGTTCGCTGCGGAGGGCAGATTTCTAACTCTCTACCCCGCAGCGTGTTCGTGTTCTCGATTTTGCGCGGTCGCACCCGGTGGTGGAACGGCGGGCGGTGGGAGCGGTGCCGGGTCGATGGGGTTGATGATGTCGGCCGGGGTCTTCGGTCGCATCAGGCGGGGTGTCTGCTGTGAGTCGACGCCGGGTGGCGGGATGAGCCAGTAGGTCGCCCCTTCGCGGCGGATCTCCCAGCCTTCGTTGTGGTACCTGAGGTGGTCGCGTCGGCAGAGCAGGACGCCGTCGGCGATATCGGTGCGGCCGTCGTCGCGCAGCCAGTGGGAGATGTGGTGCGCTTCGCACCAGGACGGTGGACGGGTGCAGTCGGGATCCATGCAACCCCCGTCACGGATCGCGAGCACCGTCTTCTGTTTCGCAGTGAAGAGGCGTTCGTCGCGGCCCAGGTCGAGGGACGCCCCGTGCTTGTCGAACCGGACCGGGAGGTGGCCTTCGCAGAGGCCGGCGTGGATCGCGGCGACCGGGATGCGGTCGGGGTGGCCCTCGATCATGCCCGACCCGTGCCCGGTGGCGAGGGCGCGTTCGTTGACGACGATGCGCACCGACGGCTTCTGCACGTTGAGCAGCCGGCCCGGGTCGACACTCGCGCCGGCGTGCAGGAGCTGGGTCAGTCCGTCGGCGGCGTGGCGCTCGCGGATCGCACGGGCGTCGGCGAACGCTTGATCGCCGTGCACAGGGTCGCCGAACCCGCGACGCACCTTCGGCTCGATGAGCCGGGGGTGGGTGAGCTGGTCGAACACGGCCTTCACATACATGCCGGCTTCGGGTTCGAGTTCGAACTCGCCACGGACCATGCCGTCGGGCTTGACCCACACCCGCCAGAACTGCTGCTCATGCTGCGCGGCGGCACGCGCTTCGACTCCGGCGGCGTCGATGCGGTCACGGGCCTGCCGCGCGACCCGGCGGGCCGCATCGGCGTGCACATCGGCGCACAGCGGGATCAGGGCGTCGAGTTCAGCGCGAAGCCCGGCCTCGTCGGCGTCATCTCCGGGTTCGCCGAGCCCCGAGCGGATCGCGTCGGCGACCGCGACGGTGAGCTCGCCAGCGACCACGGCCGCGCTGAGCGGCGAGAACCACGGCGTGACCACCTCGGGCAGCACGGCCGCCATGTCGGGGTCAGCATGTCGCATGCGTTCGAACTCGGCCGCGGCCTCGACCTCGGCAACCATCTCGCCCACGATCACCAGCGCCGCGGCGTCTCGTTTGGACGCCCGGGTGATGGACTGCAGCATCGCCCCCGTCGAGGCGTGCCCGTCACGGCGGGCGAGGCCCTGCTGACCGAACCCGGCCCGCGACCGGCGCGACACCTCGGCCGCCGCGAGCGCCTGA
This sequence comes from Agromyces cavernae, assembly GCF_021044935.1. Taxonomy (GTDB): domain Bacteria; phylum Actinomycetota; class Actinomycetes; order Actinomycetales; family Microbacteriaceae; genus Agromyces; species Agromyces cavernae. Next base: position 36,445 of record NZ_JAJNMP010000001.1, on the reverse strand, counting down.
TGCCGCTCGACCTCGTGCCGCAACACCGAGATCGCCTCGAGCGCCGCCACCAACCCGGCATCATCGGCGGCATGGAAACTCGCCGGGGACAACCCGAGCGCCCGCAGCGCACCGGTGAAACCGGTGAAGTCGGGCAGCGTCTCAGGCATGACTCCATCCTCCCGGCACCCTCCGACACTCGAAGAGAGTTTCGAACAGGGTGTGGATAACCCTGTGGACAACGCACCTCGCCCAGCGAAATCACGCGTCGGCCGCCCTCTGTCCCGCTCGGCATGCCGCTCATGGGCACGATGCTGGAGGCGGTCCTCGAGGATGACGGCTGGCAGGACAACGAACACGACCGTCCTGCTCCGCGAAATGGATGTCCCGGGGCTGACCCCGCGCCCGTCGACCGGTCAGCCCGCGTACGGCGCCGTGCTCGAGCGGATCACGAGTTGCGCGGCGACCTCGGTCGAGGCCGGTGGGGCGCTGGGGTCGTCGATGCGGCGCAGCAGGTGCTCGACCGCGAGGGCGGCGATGTCGCCGAACGGCTGCGCGACCGTCGTGAGCGCGGGGCTGCAATAGGCGGAGAGTGGGATGTCGTCGACGCCGACCACAGAGAGGTCTTCGGGCACGCGCCGGCCGAGTTCGTGCAGGGCGCGGATCACGCCGAAGGCCATCTCGTCGCTCGCGACGAACACGGCCGACGCCTCGGGGATGCGCCCGAGCAGGAGCCCTGCCTGGTAGCCGGACTCGGGCGACCAGTCGCCGTGCAGCAGCGGCGGCACCTCGCGGCCCTCCGACTCGAGGGCGGCGCGCCAGCCGGCGGCTCGGCCGGTCGAGTCGAGCCATTCGTCGGGACCGGCGATGTGCCAGACGGTGGGGTGCTCGAGCTCCAGCAGGTGCTCGGTCGCGAGTCGGCCGACCTCGAACTGATCGATCGCGACGATCTCGCTCGACAGGGTGCGCGAGCCGTCGATCGTGACGGTCGGGATGCGCCGGGCGATCGCCTCGACGGCGTCGGTCCCGGTCGGCACGGGCACCACGAGCACGATGCCCTCGACCGACTGGTGGTCGAGGCGGGTCATCGCGGCCGCGATCGCGGCAGGGTCGAGCGAGCTCGCGGTCGAGATGTTCACGGCGTAGCCCGCGCGGCGCGCGGCGGACTGGGCGGCCCGCAGCCCGCAAAACTACGCCCGCGCCGCCGCCCACTCGCGGCGAAGGATCCCGTACACGGCGGTGTCCTGCCACTCACCGTCGTTGAACTCCTCTTCGAGAAGGGTCGCCTCGCGACGCATGCCCAGGCGTTCGCAGAGGGCCGCGGATGCCTCGTTGCGCGCGTCGAGGAACGCCTGGACCCGGTGCGGATTCAGCATCGAGAAGGCGAAGTCGACGAGGGCGCCGGCTGCCTCGCTCGCGTAGCCGCGCCGCTGGAAGTCGGGATGCACCACCCAGCCGACTTCGAGTTGCGCGTGCTGCGCGTTCGAGACGCGCACCATCACATCGCCGATGACCCGTCCCACGGACGTCCCGCGGGAACCTTCGTCACCGACCGACCGTTCACCGGGCCGCACCATCGCGAGCACGACGAAGTCCCCATCGGCCTCGAGCACGCGCCCGGCCGAGCGCTTCGCCGTGTGCGCGTATGCCTGCTCGCGGTCGCGCTCGGGCCATGGCAGATATCGGATGACGTCGGCCAACCGCTGGTACTCGAACACGTCGGCGGCGTCGGAAGCCTCGAGGGGTCGCAGAACGAGTCGCTCGGTGCGGAGCGGCTCATCGACGAGCACGGCCGCGTCGTAGGGGAAGCGGAGCGCCGGTGGCCCGTCGGCCACCGCGAGTGCGGTGCGTTCGGCGTCGGTCACGGCACTGGCGGAGTCATGCATATCGGGAAGCGTACTGCGACCCTACGACGACGAACCCCGAGTCGCGCCCGACGGCGTCGAACCCCGAACCGCGGAACGAAGCTCAGTGCCGCAGTTCGGCCGGATGCTCCGGCTCCGCGACATCCGTCGACCGCGCGCCATCCGCCGGCTCCGCGACATCCGTCGACCCGGGGACATCCGTCGACCCAGCGACATCCGTCGCCCCCGCGGCATCCGCCACTGGTTCGGCGACCACGCCGAAGACGGCAGCGACCCCGTCGATCCAGCCGCGCTGCTCGCCCGCCCGCGCGTGCTCGCGCGAACGCACCATGGGGGCGTGCAGCAGCACCCCGGCCATGTGGCGCAGGGCGGCCTCGGTGCGTCCGTCGTCGTCGCCGCGCGATCGAGCGCGTGCGATCTCGGCGTCGAGGATGTCGGTGACGTGCTGCCGCAGGGCGACGACGGTCGGGGTGACGTCGTCGGCGTCGCGGGCCTCGCGGAAGCTGCGCGCCGCCTGGCCGACGAGTTCGCGGGCGGCGTCGGTTGCGCCGAGCTCTTCGAGGGGGGCGTGGATGCGGATGGTCTCGAGGTCGAGCAGCTCCACGCCGGGCACCTCGACGACGTCGGGGGCGACGTTGCGCGGCATGCCGAGGTCGATCACGAGCTGCTGTGCGTCGGCGGCGGCCGACGGCGTCGGGCACCATGCCCGGAACGACGCCAGCACCGATCCGGTGCGCTCGGCATCGATGAGCATCGCGCGCCCGCCTTCGAGCAGCACGCGATCGACGACCTGGTGGTCGGCCGTGGTGCAGGTGACGATGACGTCGGCGGCAGCGGCCGCGAACGCGTAGTCGGCGTCGGAGACGGCTTCGATGCCATGGCTCGCCGCGAAGCCGGCGGCCCGCCCCGAGGGCGAGTACACGCGCACTTCGGTGACGCCGCGGTCGCGCAGCGCGGCGAGGGACGCGCCGGCGAAGTTGCCGGTGCCGACGAGCAGCACCCGGGCGGACGACCAGTCGTTCACCCGGCTCGACGCGAGGTCGAGCGCGAGGCGCACGAGCGAGCGTCCGGCGCTGCCGATGCCCGTCTCGTTCTTCACCTTGCGAGACGTCTGCGACGCACGCTGGAAGAGTCGCTCGAGGTCGGGTGTCGTGGTGCCCTCGGCGCGCGCCTGTTCGAGCGCGCGGCGCACCTGGCCGGCGATCTCGCCTTCGCCGACGACGACGGATTCGAGGCCGGATGCCACGGAGAAGAGGTGCCCTGCGACGGCGTTGCCGTGCACGAAGCCGAACGTGGCGCGCAGCTCGTCGGCCTCGAGGCCCGCGACGTCTCCGACCGCGCGGATCGCCTCGTGGACCGCGGCAACGGGCGACGCACCCTCGGGAGTGCTCAGGTCGAGATATGCCTCGAACCGGTTGCAGGTGGCGACGACGACCGCGCCCTGGAGCGTCTCGTGACGGTCGAGGATGCGGGGGGCGGCGAGTTCGGCGTGCGCCGAAAGACGCTCGAGTGTGTCGAACCCGGCGTTCTTGTGGCTCGCGGTGAGGCAGATGAGCACGCAGCGATTCTACCCGGGGTCAAAGGTGAGGAAACCCCGGGTCAGCACTGAGGCCCCGATCTGGGGGTTCCCGCGCCGGAATACCGCGCGCCGCGAGCCGTCACCGCACTGCCGCGTACGCCTGCCCGGTCCTGATGATCGGGATCGCTCCCGTGATCGGCGGCGGCTCGATACCCTCGGCCTTCAGGGCGTCGCGATGCATCGACTTCCAGCTGCGCACGACGGCGAAGAACGGGGCATCCGACAGCGCATAGGATCCGGCCCGCGACGCGCCGAGGATGATCGGCAACTCGACGCTCGTGCCGCCGCGCCGCACCCGCAGCACGAGCACCGACACGACCGCGCCGCCGACGATCATCGAGTCGGCCCGGATGTTGCGCACCTCGCGCCACGGGAAGTGCATCGCGCGCTGCGGGCGCCGCCCACCGTTCCAGAACGCGACGCCGAGTTCGTCGGCGACGATCGAGTAGCGCGCGGCGAGCTTGATCTCGTGCCGCTCGCTGACGCGCAGCTCGTTGAGGCGTGCGACGAGCATGCGGGTTCGGATGCCGCTGCTCACGTCTCCTCGAACGCTCGCCTCGAGGGCACGCCGGCGCGAGCGGGCACGTGCGGCATGGCCCATGCGCACGAGGGCCCACACCGCGCAGCCGAGCGCGACCGCGGCGATGACGCCGATCGCCGCGTCGGGACCGGGGTCGCCCGGCAGGAGCGCCATGAGCCGCTCGAGCCGGCCGCTCTCGAGGACGAGACCGGCGATGACGAGTGCAGCGAGCACGGCGACGAGCAGGATGAGCTTGACGCGGTGCGGCGTCGCCGCGTTCATCGGACGGCTCGCTCGGGGAGCGCGAGCAGGGGGACAAACGACGATGTTCGGTTCATGAGTTCTCCGTGGGGTGCGGAGGCGCGCCGAATCGGGAAGTTGCACAGCGCGTCGTCGTGCTCGGGGGCGCACGACGACTCCGACCCTAGCGCCGATCGCGTGTGGAATGTAAGTGCTCCGTACGAATGTCGTGAAACACGGTCGGCGCCTCCCGGCCGAACACCGGTACCGACGCGCCGTCGCCCAGCCCGATACGAGAGAATGTCATGCGTGATCCTCTCCCCGCAGCATCCGCTCTCCTCAGGCCTCACCTCCGACTCGCGACTCGTGCGCGCGTATCGCGGCGAGCGCTCCGACACGACACCGGTGTGGTTCATGCGACAGGCGGGCCGGTCGCTGCCCGAGTACCGCGACCTGCGGGTCGGCACGCGCATGCTCGACGCCTGCCTCGACCCGGCGATGGCGAGCGAGATCACGCTGCAGCCGGTGCGTCGCCACCGGGTCGACGCGGGCATCTTCTTCAGCGACATCGTGGTGCCGCTGAAGCTCGTCGGCGTCGACGTCGAGATCCAGCCTGGTCGCGGACCCGTCTTCTCGAAGGGCTATGCGGATGCCGCTGCCGTCGCCGAACTGACCGCGATCGACCCGGCGCACCTCGACGAGACATCCGGCCCGATCACCGAAGCCGTGCAGCGCACGATCGCCGAACTGAACACGACCGCGCCCGCCGGGTCTCGAGACGCGTCCGACTCCGTCGGGCGCTCCTCGACCAGCGACGGAAGCACGCCGCTCATCGGCTTCGCGGGCGCCCCGTTCACCCTCGCGGCGTACCTCACCGAGGGCGGCCCCTCGAAGGATCACCTCGCCGCCCGCACCCTCATGCACGCCGACCCCGGCGCGTGGCGTGCGCTCATGCAGTGGACGGCCGAGCTCACCGGGCGCTTCCTGCGCACCCAGGTGCTGGCCGGGGCATCCGCCGCGCAGCTGTTCGACTCGTGGGCCGGCGCGCTCTCGCTCGCCGACTACGAGGCGCACGTCGCACCCGCGTCGGCACGCGCGCTGAGCTTCGTGCACGACCTCGAATACGAGACTGCCGGCGGTCGAGTAGGCGCGCAAGCGCCGTATCGAGACCCGGCGAGTGGTCTCGATACGCTCGCTGCGCTCGCTACTCGACCGACGGCCGAGACGCGAGCCGTGCCGGTCGTGCACTTCGGCGTGGGCACGGGAGAGCTGCTCGCCGCCATGGGCGGCATCGGCGTCGACACCGTCGGCGTCGACTACCGGGTGCCGCTCGATGTCGCGTCGGCGCGCGTCGGCGCGGGCGTTCCGCTGCAGGGCAACCTCGACCCGGCGCTGCTGGCAGCCCCGTGGCCCGTGCTCGAGGCGGCGGTGCGCGAGGTGCTGCGTCGTGGCGCCGTCGCGCCCGCGCACGTGTTCAACCTCGGGCACGGCGTGCCGCCCGAGACCGACCCGACTGTGCTCACCCGCGTGGTCGAACTCGTGCACGAAGCGGGCGCCGCGTGAGCGATTCATCCGCTGGTCGAGGAGCGCCCGACGGAGTCGGACGCGTCTCGAGACCCGACGTCGTGGTGGTGGGCGGCGGCGTCGCCGGCCTCGTCGCCGCGCTCGAGTGCGCGAGGGTCGGCCTGCGCGTCACCGTGCTCGAACGACGCGACGAACTCGGCGGGTGCGTCGGCCGCATCGAGCTCGACGGCCTCACCCTCGACAGCGGCGCGGAGTCGTTCGCGATGCGCGGCGGCTCGGTCGCCGAACTGCTCGAGCGGCTCGGGCTCGCCGACGACATCGTCGATCCGAACCCGGCGGGCGCGTGGCTGGTGTGGGGGCGTGAGCGCGGTCTCGAGACGCGTCCGACTCCGTCGGGCGCTCCTCGAGCAACACAGGTGAATGCCGCGCCGCTGCCGAAGACCGGCATGCTCGGCATCCCCGCGAACCCGCTCGGCGACGACGTGCGCCGCATCATCGGGTGGGGCGGCGCGTGGCGCGCCTACCTCGACCGCATCATGCCCATCCTGACGATCGGCCGCTCGCACAGCCTCGGCAAGCTCGTCCGCTCGCGCATGGGCACCGCCGTGCTCGACAAGCTGGTCACCCCGATCTCGGCGGGCGTGTACTCGACCGACCCCGACGACCTCGACCTCGACGTCGTGGCGCCCGGCCTCAACCAGGCGATGACGCGCATGGGCTCGCTCTCGGGCGGCGTCGCCGACCTCGTCGAGGGACGCAGGGCCGGTGCAGCGGTCCGCGGCATCCGCGGCGGCATGCACCGCCTGGTCGACACGCTCGTCGCCGAACTCGCGCGTTTCGACGTCACGGTGATGACGGGTGCCGAGGTCACCGGGCTGACCCGCGTGCAGGTCGAGGCTCCCGTCGGCGAAGCGAACGGCGGCGAGGTCGAGGCCTGGCGGGTGACCGCTGTCCGCCGTGGTGCCGAGGCAGACGCCGGCGAAACTGCCGAGGGCGACGTCGGTGCCGTGCCAGGTGCGGCACTCGGCGCAGACGACGTCGTGGGCGGCGCCGACGCGGCCACCATCGAGTTCACCGCACTCGACGTCGTGCTCGCCGCGCCGGCCCACACCTCGCTCGGCCTGGTCGGCGAGGCCGTCGAAGGCTGGCGATCGGCCGACGAATGGCCGGCAGCGGCATCCGTCGAACTCGTGACCCTCGTGCTCGACGCGCCCGCGCTCGCCGCCGCGCCGCGCGGAACCGGCGTGCTCGTCGCCGCCGGCACGCCCGGCGTCACCGCGAAGGCGCTCACCCACTCGAGTGCGAAATGGGCGTGGCTCGGGGAGGCCGCCGAGGGCCGCCAGGTCATCCGCCTCTCGTATGGTCGTCTGGGAACGTCGAACCCGCTCGACGGCCGCCCCGACGACGACGTCGCGGCGCTCGCGCTCGCCGACGCGAGTACGATCCTCGGCGTCGACCTCGATGCACGGATGCTCCGTGCCGCAGGCCGCAGCGCGTGGCGCGACGCCCTCTCGCACGCCGCGCTCGGGCAGCGCGACCGCGTGCGCGCCCTCGAAGACGTCGTCGCCGCACAACCCGGCCTCGAGGTCACCGGGTCGTGGGTCGCGGGCACCGGGCTCGCGTCGGTGGTGCCGCACGCGCTCGAGGTCGCGCACCGCATCAGGCATCGACGGGTGTCCGTCGCCGGCGACGCGTAGTCACGGCGGTCCCCGACGCCCGAACTCCCCGGGGCGGACCCACGGGCCGTGGCAGGCATCCGCCTGCGGTGGTAGGAACGATGAGGCGATGGCGACCGGCGGTGAGACGGAATGGGCGGGGAACCGATGATCGATCGGGAAGGGCTGGCTGCGTTCCTGCGCCACCGGCGGGAGTCGTTGCAGCCGGAAGATGTCGGGCTGGCGCGCGGGCTGCGTCGGCGCACCGCCGGTCTTCGCCGTGAAGAAGTGGCCGCGTTGTGTCACATGTCGACCGACTACTACGCCCGTCTCGAACGTGCGACCGGCCCCCACCCGTCGGAACAGATGATCGCTGCGATCGCACAGGGGCTTCATCTGTCGCTCGGCGAGCGAGATCATGTCTTCCGTCTGGCCGGCCACAATCCGCCCGCCCGCGGGCCATCCAGCGAGCACATCAGCCCGGGGATGCTACGGATCTTCGACCGACTGCAGGACACCCCCGCCGAGATCGTCACCGAACTCGGTGAGACGCTGCGACAGACCCCGATGGGGGTCGCGCTCACGGGTGACGCATCCAAACGTCAGGGGCCCGACCGGAGCGTCGGGTATCGATGGTTCACCGACCCGGCCGCACGCGAACCGTATCCGCCGGAGGAGCAGACGGTGCTCTCACGCGTCTACGGCTCAGGGCTGCGTGAACTCGTCGCGCTCCGCGGACCCGAGTCGTGGGCCGCGCACCTCGCAGACCTCCTGCTCGCTGGGAGCGCCGAGTTCCGTGAGATCTGGGCCGCTCACGAGGTCGGGGTACGACCCCCCGATCTCAAGCGCTTCCTCCATCCGGAAGTCGGGCCACTGGAACTGAGCTGTCAGACGCTCCTCGACCCCGAGCAGTCGCATCACCTCCTCGTCTACACGGCGGAGCCCGGGAGCGAGAGCTACGAGAAGCTGCGACTGCTCGCGGTGATCGGCGCGCAGCGACTCGCGTAGAGCGCTTCACCGGAGGGGTGGATCCGCAGTCAGTGGATCGACGGGCACTGAATGACTCCGCGAACGGGAGCGAGCATGGTCACGTACGAACCAGACCACTCGTCCCAGCCTGGAGGACTCGTCTCATGCCTCGCACCCCTGCATTCCAGATTCCCGACCTCACCGGCAAGCTCGCCGTCGTCACCGGTGCGAGTGACGGTATCGGTCGCGTGATCGCGACTCGCCTCGCGCAGGCCGGAGCCGACGTGGTGATGCCCGTGCGGACGCCCCCCAAGGGCGAGAAGGTCGCCGAGCAGATCCGCGACGAGGCGCGGGGCGCCGCCGTGTCGACCCGTCTCGTCGACCTGTCCTCGCTGGCCTCGGTGTCGGCGCTGGTCGAAACGCTCGTCACCGAGGGGCGCCCCATCGACATCCTCGTCAACAACGCCGGCGTCATGACGCCACCCGACCGGCAGACCACGAACGACGGGTTCGAACTGCAGTTCGGTACCAATCACCTCGGGCATTTCGCCCTGACGCTCGGGCTGCTCCCCCTGCTGCGCGAGGGCGGGGCCCGGGTTACGCACCAGACGAGCGTCGCCGCGCGCCGCGGCGGCATCAACTGGGCCGACCTGAACTGGGAGGAGGACTACGTGGGCATGAAGGCGTATGCCCAGTCGAAGATCGCCGTCGGGCTGTTCGCGCGCGGGCTCGACGCCCGCAGCCGGCGCGAGGGCTGGGGTGTGAGCAGCAACATGTCGCACCCCGGCGTGTCGCCGACCAGCCTGCTCGCCGCCCGACCCGAGATGGGGCGCACGAAGGACCGCGGCGGTCGCCGCATCATCCGCCTCCTGTCCCGTCTGGGCATCACCGGGACCGTCGACAGCGCGGCACTGCCCGCGTTGATGGCGGCGACCGACCCGCGGGCGCGAGGAGACCGGTTCTACGGGCCGAGGCACGTCGTCGGCGGCGCGCCCGTACTGCAGGAGCCGTGGGCGCCGCTGACCGACGTGGACGATGCACACCGGCTGTGGCTCGAGTCGGAGCGCCTCGTCGGTGTGCGCCCCGCCGTCAGCCGGCCCGCCGGTACGCCGTGACCAGCACGCCGTCTCCATAGGTCGTCGCGTCGACGAGCTCCCACGCGCTCTTGTCGGGCGTGTCGCTCCACAGCCGTCGCCCGTGGCCGAGGATCACCGGGAACGACATGAGGCGGATCTCGTCGACGAGGTCGTGCGCGATGAGCGACTGCGCGAGGCGGATGCTGCCGGGCACCGAGATCTCGCCGTCGATGTCCCGCTTGAGGCGGGTGACCTCGTCGACGAGGTCGCCCGAGAGCACCGTCGTGTTGTTCCAGGTGGGCGTGGTGAGGGTGCTCGAGACCACGTACTTCGGCATCCCGTTGTACTTGTCGGCGAGTTCGCCCTCGTACTGCGGCCACGCCTCGGCGAACCCTTCGTACGTCGCCCGGCCCAGCAGCAGGGCGGCGGCCCCGAGCGCCTCCTCCTCCTTGAAGCGTTCTCCGTCGGGTCCGCGATCGAACGCGAAGCTCCAGTTCGGGTACTTGAAGTCCTCGCCGCCGGGAGCCTCGACGACTCCGTCGAGCGAGATGAACTCGGTGACCACGAGGCGCCCCATGGTCAGGCCGCCTCGATGAACGCGCTGAGCTCGGGAGCGAGCACGTCGGCCGTGGTGCCGTGGTTCTCGCCCGGCACCGCGCGCAGGGTGGCGGTCGGCAGCGCCTCGGCGACCGCCTGGGCGCCCGTCGCGAGGAACGGCCAGGTTCCGGTGCCGTGCATGACCAGTACGGGCACGTCGACCCGGTCCCAGCGGTCGGTGTCCAGCGGCTCGCCCGACATGGCGTCGCCGATGTTCCGCCCGTCGTAGGCGATCGTGTGCGCGACCGCCTCGAGTCCCGGCCACATCTCGCTCGAGCGCATGCCGGCGACGAACTCGTCGGGCATCAACACCGCGGCGGTGAGGAACAGTTCCGCGGCGTCCCCGGGGCGTCCGGCGGCGATCGCCGCGTCGAGCAGTTCGACGTAGTCGTCGGGCAGCGGCGGACGCGAGTCGTCGACGACGGCGGGCGGCTCGAACAGGGCGAGGCGCGCGATCGGCACGCCGGCCTGCGCCGCGTTCAGCGCGAGGAACCCGCCCGACGACCAGGCGAACACCGTCGCCGGGCGTCCGCCGGCCGGGCCGGCGATGATCGCCGCGAGGTCTTCGAGCTCGCGTTCCACCGCGTAGGGCGCGGTGTCGCCGCTCTCGCCCCGGCCCCGCCGGTCGTAATTGATCACCCGGAATCGCTCGGCGAGGAGTTCCGCGGTCGCCGCGTTCTCGGGGGTGGTGGCGCGGTATGCGGTCGCGCCGTCGATGATGACGATCGGTTCGCCGTCGCCCCACGCCGTGTAGGCGATGGTGGTGCCGTCGGCCGACGTGACAGTGCCGTGTTCCATGTGAGTGTTCCGTTCGTCTCAGGTGCGGTGGCCATCACCGCGACGGCTTCAGGTTATGAAGCCGCGGGGTCCTCGGGCTTGTACAGAAGCGACAGGGGATCGGACGACGGCTGCGGTCGCTGCAGTTGGGTCGCCGTACGACCGATGAACCGTTGCAGGGCCCTCGCCAGATGGGGTTGGTCGTAGAAGCCGAGCCGATGCACGACGTCGAGCGGGGCGAGTCCCTCGGCGAGCAGCAGGGCGGCCTGACGGGCGCGGTCGATCTGCCGGATCGCCCCCTGCGTCAGGCCGGTCGCGGTCGCCACGCGCCGTTGCACCGAACGGGAGCCGACTCGAGCGGCACCGCCCCAGACGACATCGTCGACCAGGGGGTCGCGCGTGAGCACGCCCGCTCGAACGAGCTTCTGCACGAACTGCTCGGCGTTGTCGAAGTCGGGGATCTCCCAGTCCTCGCCGCGCAGCATGAAGGTGCGGCCTGACACGTGCGCACTCTCGACCCCGCCGTCGACGATCCCCGCGATCGGCAGGTGCGGCATCGAAGCACCGTGGGCGAACGTGATTCCGAATGAGGCGGACTCGCCGTCGACCTCGGCGCGAGAGGCGGCCGTCTCGGGCCCGCGGGCCCCGGCGTGCACGACGCCGTCCTCCTCCCAGAACACCAGTTCCCAGTTCGAGGTTGCGACTGACGTCATCGTCTCGGCGCCCGAGGCGCGACCTCGCCAGATGCGAGTCACGTAGGGCGAGTCCGAGCCGCGATGCTCACTCTCGATCGTCATGTCGCGCTTCATCCTCGGTCGGCGGGTTGCCCACGGCCACATCCTGTCACGACTGGTCGGAATCCACGTCGGAAGCAGGCCGGATGATCCGTGCCACCCGGCCGTACCCGTCGCATGGCCGAAACGGAATATTTCGCCGCAACCCCCTTGCGCCCCTTCGCCCGGGGTCTACGCTGGAACAGTCGTTGTGATGAGCACAGGGGAGATGGGGTGCACATGAAGGGCAAGATCCTCTTCGTCGTCGGACTCGGCGTCGGGTACGTGCTCGGCACTCGTGCCGGTCGCGAGCGCTACGAGCAGATCAAGCGGGCGGCCGAGGGCGTGTGGAACACGCCGACCGTTCAGCAGGGCGTGGGCACGGTGAAGGAGTTCGCCGCGAGCAAGGTCGGCGATCTCTCCGACACCGTGCTCGACGGTGTCAAGACGCTCATCGGCAACACCGTTCGCGGCAGCGGCGCCACGAAGACCGACGTGAGCAGCGCCGCGAAGTCGGCGAAGCAGGGAGTTGCCAAGAGTGCTCGCGCCGCGAAGTCCGCAGTCGACACCGCCGCCGACGCGCTCGACGACGTGATCGACCAGACCGCCGAGACCGCGGCGAACGCGGCGAGACCCGCGGCGAAGCCGGCCGCGAAGCCGGCCGCGAAGCGCGGCTCGAAGCCCGCGGCATCCGACTCCTGAGAACCGAGGTGATCACGCGATGGCCGCACCGACGAACGACGAGCGTTCGCTCTTCACGCTGATCGGCGAATTGCCCGACACCGTCTCGAACCTCGTTCGCGCAGAGATCGACCAGATCAAGGCCGAGCTCAGCTACAAGGTCAAGCACTTCGGCATCGGCGCCGGCCTCGCCGCCGGCGCCGCGGTCGTGGGCGTGTTCCTGCTCTTCACCCTCATCGTCGCGGCGATCTTCGCGCTCGCACTCGTGATGCCGGGCTGGGCGGCCGCGCTCACCGTGTCGGGCGTCCTGCTGCTCATCATCGTCGTGCTGCTGTGGATCGCCTTCGTCAACTTCAAGCACGGCGCCGAGCCGCTCGAATCGATCGACAGCATCAAGGCCGACCTCGACGCCCTGAAGGGAACGGGTGACTATGACCGCCGCTACTGACGCCACCGCCCCCCGACCCACGGGGCGGAACGCCAAGGCGCGCGAGCGCAACCTCACCCGGGTGCAGGCTCGGGTCGCGTCCCAGCAGGCGCGCGCCGAGTTCGCCGGCACCCTGAACGCCCTCGAAGACAAGCTCAACGTGCCCAAGCAGGTCGGCATCCGCGTCGACAGGGCGAAGACGTCGCTGCGCGCGTTCTACGACGAGCGGCCGGGCGCCGCGATCGCCGCCGCGGTCGGCGTCGTCGCCGCCGTCGGCGTGGGCGTGTGGCTCATCGTGCGGGCGACCGTCAAGGATTGATCCCGGTTCCACCAGAGCGGATGTCCCGATGCCCACGTCTCGCACCGCCGAGGCCGCCGCGACCGCGGTCGACCGGGTCGCGGCGGCGGTGCGCGCCGACATCCTGAGCGGGGTGCTCGCCCCCGGCGAGCCCTTGCGCGAGGAGGCCGCCGCCATTCGGTACGACGTGTCGCGCCACACCGTGCGCGCGGCGTTCCAGCGGCTCGTCGGCGAACGTCTCGCGGTCGCCGAGACGTTCCGGGGCGTGCGCGTCGCGAGCTTCGGGCGCGACGAGGTGATCGCGCTGCAGCAACTGCGCGCGGCGCTCGAGGTCGAGGCCGTGCGCATCGCGGGCGAGCGCTTCGGCCACGACTGGCCCGACGCCGCCCTCGCGCCCGCCCGCGCCGCGATCGATCGGCTCGATGCGCTCGCCGTCGACAGCGCAGCGACCCGCGCCGACGACGTCGACTGGCTCGAGGTCGAGCGCGTGCACGCCGACTTCCACCGGGCGCTGGTCGCGACATCCGACAGTCCTCGCATCATCGAGGCGCATGCCGCGCTGGGCAGTGAACTGCTGCTGTTCCTGCTGCACGTGCGCCCGCACTACACGCTCGACACCCTCATCGAGGAGCACCGCGCCCTGCTCGACGCGTTGCCCACGCGCGGCGGCGACGCCGTGCGCGAGCACCTCGAGCACTCCACGAGACTCCTCATCGACGCCTGACGCGCGAGCGCCGGGCCGCATGGAAGGAGCCGTCGATGACGACGGATCAGCACGACGGCACAGGCTCGCCCGACACGGGGCGCGACCACGACACCGGGCGCGACCCCGACACCGGGCGCGACCCCGACACCGACACCGACGCCGCGACCACGGCCTTCGCGGATCGCGTATTCGGCGCGACCCTCGGCGCCTTCGAGATGATGAGCATCTACCTCGGCGACCGGCTCGGCTGGTACCGCGCGCTCGCCGACGAGGGGCCGCTCGATGCGCCCACCCTCGCCGAGCGCACCGGCACCCAGGAGCGCTACGCCCGCGAGTGGCTCGAGCAGCAGGCGGTGTACGGCATCCTCACGGTCGACGATGCCGAGGCTGCGGCATCCGCCCGCCGATTCGCGCTGCCGCCGGCGCACGCCGATCCCCTCGTGAACCCCGACTCGCTCGACTACGTCTCCCCGCTCGGCCGCTTCGTCGCCGCGGCCGGCGCGCAGCTCGGCGCGCTGCTCGACGCATACCGCTCGGGCGGCGGCGTCTCGTGGGCGCAGCTCGGCGACGAGGCCCGATGGGGGCAGGGCGACATCAACCGGCCGTGGTTCCTGCAGCGGCTCGGCGACGCGCTCGCGAGCGTCGCTCCGTTGCACGACGTGCTCTCGCGGCCCGGAGCACGCCTCGCCGACATCGGCATGGGGCACGGCTGGTCGTCGATCGCGCTCGCCAGGGCGTATCCGTCGGCGCGCGTCGAGGGCTTCGACGTCGACGCTGAATCGGTCGTCGCCGCGCGCCGCCACGCCGAGCAGGCGGGCGTCGCCGACCGGGTGCGGTTCCACCACGTCGCGGGCGAGGGGCTGCCGCAGGAGGCCGTCTTCGACGCGGCGTTCGTGTTCGAGGCGCTGCACGACATGCCGTTCCCGGTCGAGGTGCTCAGGTCGGTCAGGCGGGCCGTGAAGCCCGACGGCGAGGTCGTGATCATGGACGAGGCGGTCGCCGAGGCGTTCGCTCCCGACGGCGACGACGTCGAGCGCGTCATGTACGGGTACAGCATCCTGATGTGCCTGCCCGACGGTCTCTCGACGCCCGGTTCGGTCGGCACGGGAACCGTGATGCGGCCGTCGACGCTCGACCGCTATGCGCGCGATGCCGGGTTCTCGGGCACCGAGATCCTGCCGATCGAGGGCTTCGCCGCGTTCCGATTCACGCGCCTCGTGCATTGATCGGATGACCCGTGCCGGCGCCCGGGGCCGGCCACGGGTCATCCGCGATCGCTTTTGGCCGTTCGGCGGGAAAGGGGGAGACTGGAGACATGTCTACCCCCGCTGCCGAAGCGGCAGCCGACGCGCACCGCCCAGAATCCGAATCCGGCGAGTCACCCGAGGGGTTCACGGTCTTCGCCGTGCTCCGACGTGATCCGTCCCGACCCGACGACCTCGACGGGCACGACGTGCCCCGCTTCGTGCGCGAGCTCGACGACATCATCGTCCTCGTCGAGAACGAGGGGGTCACCCTCCGCGGCATCTACGACGTCTCGGGGCTGCGCGCCGACGCCGACGTGATGCTGTGGCTGCACGGGCCCACGGCCGAGGGGCTGCAGTGGGCCATCCGCGAGCTGCGCCGTTCGCGCCTGTTCCGTGCGCTGCTGCCCACCTGGAACGCGATGGGCGTGCACCGCGACGCCGAGTTCAACAAGCAGCACGTGCCCGGCTTCCTGCGCGGCATCGAGCCCAAGCAGTGGCTCACCGTCTACCCCTTCGTGCGCAGCTACGAGTGGTACCTGCTGGCGCCCGAAGAGCGCGGGCGCATGCTCGCCGAGCACGGACGGGCCGGTGCGGCGTTCAAGGGCGTCATCGCGAACACCGTCGCGTCGTTCTCGCTCGGCGACTACGAGTGGCTGCTGCCGCTCGAGGCCGACGAGCTCACCGACCTCGTCGACCTCATGCGCGACCTGCGCGCCACCGACGCGCGACGCCACGTGCGCGAAGAGGTGCCGTTCTACACCGGCCGGCGCGTCACCACCGCCGAGCTCGTGGAGGTGCTGCAGTGATGGCGCACTACGACGCGATCCTGCTGTCGTCGTTCGGCGGGCCCGAGGGCCAGGACGATGTCATCCCGTTCCTGCGCAACGTCACCGCGGGGCGCGGCATCCCCGACGAGCGCCTCGAAGAGGTCGCCCACCACTACCGCCACTTCGGCGGCGTGAGCCCGATCAACGAGCAGAACCGGCAGCTGAAGGCCGCGCTCGAGGCCGAGCTCGCCGCGCGCGGCATCGACCTGCCGGTGTACTGGGGCAACCGCAACTGGGCGCCGTACTTCGGCGACGTCGTGCGCGAAGCCGAAGCGGCGGGGCACACCACGCTGCTCGGGCTCGTCACGAGCGCGTACACGTCGTACTCGGGTGTCGGCCAGTACCGCGAAGACTACGAGAAGGCGACGGCCGGCACCGGCGTCGCGATCGACCGGGTGCGCGAGTACTTCGATCACCCCGGTTTCGTGCAGCCGTTCATCGAGGGCGTGACGGATGCCGCTGCCTCGCTCGCGGCCGAGGGCGTCGCCCCCGGGCGCACGCACATCATGTACGTCACCCACTCGATCCCGATCACGGCGGCCACCGCCTCGGCCGAGGGATTCGAAGAGCGCGTCGGCACCGGTGAGGGCGGCGCATACGTCGCACAGCACCTGGCCGTGGCATCCGTCATCAATGAAGCGGCCGCGCCCGAATCGCCCTGGTCGCTCGTCTACCAGTCGCGCTCGGGCGACCCGCGCACGCCGTGGCTCGAGCCCGACATCAACGACGCGATCGCCGAGCTCGCAACGGGCGGCCTGACCGACGCGGTCGTCATCGTGCCGTTCGGCTTCGTGTCCGACCACATGGAGGTCATGTGGGACCTCGACAACGAGGCCGTCGAGACGGCCGGCGAGCACGGCCTGAAGGTGCGTCGCGTGCCGACGCCGGGCGTGCACCCGGCCTACGTCTCGGGCCTCGTCGACCTCGTGCTCGAGCGAGTGAACGACGTGCCTGACGCCGAACGCCCGCACCTGACGGGGCTCGGCCCGTGGCCCGACCACCGCCGCATCGCCGGCGGCGCGGTCGTCGATACGGCAGGCGCTGCGGAGGCGACACCGCGATGACCGCGGCCGTCATCAGGGTCGGCACGCGGGGCAGCGCACTCGCGATGGCGCAGACGCGTCAGATCGCCGACCGCATCGCCAAGGCCGCGAAGGCCGAGATCGAACTCGTGCCGATCACGACGCACGGCGACACGTCGCGGGCATCGCTCGCCGAGATCGGCGGCACGGGCGTGTTCGCTGCGGCACTGCGCGAAGCGCTGCTCGCCGGCGAGTGCGACGTCGTCGTGCACTCCCTGAAAGACCTGCCCACCGCCGAGCACCCGGGCCTGCGGCTCGGCGCCGTGCCCAAGCGCGTCGACGCGCGCGACGTGCTCTGCGCCCGCGACGGCCTGACCCTCGCGGCGCTGCCCGAGGGTGCCCGGGTCGGCACGGGCTCGCCGCGCCGCATCGCGCAGCTCGGTGCGGCCCGGCCCGACGTCGTCGCCGTCGACATCCGCGGCAACGTCGACACCCGGCTCGGCAAGGTCGAATCGGGTGAGCTCGACGCCGTGATCCTCGCCGCCGCCGGCCTCAGCCGTCTGGGCCGGCTCGACGCCGCGACCGACCACCTCGAGCTCTCCGACTGGCCGACCGCGCCCGGCCAGGGGGCACTCGCCATCGAGGTGCGGCGCGAGCGTGGCGATCGCGATCTCGAGCGGGCGCTCGAGGCGATCGACCACGGCATCACGCGCGCGACCGTGCTCGCCGAACGCCTCGTGCTCTCGGGGCTCGAGGCAGGGTGCTCTGCGCCGGTGGGGGCGACCGCCTTCATCGACGACGAACTTCTGTTCCTGACGGCGAGCGTGTACAGTGCCGACGGGAGCCGCCGACTCACCAGTTCGCACGCGGCCACCCCCGACAGCCGCTCGGCCGCCGATCTGGCAGACGCGGCACGCGACGTCGCCGACCGCGCCGTCGCCGAACTCCTCGGCAACGGTGCCGCCGACCTCGTGCCCCCTGAGGAGCAGCCGTGACTGAATTCGAACCGATGACGGGTGCCATCAACTTGCCCGCTTCGGGCGGCGGCAAGCCGCTCGCCGGATGGCGGGTGCTCGTGCCCCGCGGCGGGCCCTGGGGCGACGGCGTCGCGGCAGCGCTGCGCGCCCGTGGTGCATCGCCCGTGATCGCGCCGATGATCAACTTCGCTCCCGCCGACGACCAGCCCGCGCTCGTCGCCGCACTCGAGAAGCTCGCGGCCGGCGGCTTCGACTGGCTGACGGTGACGAGTGCGACGACCGTCGACGTGCTCGCGTCGTACGGCGCCGTGATCCCCGAGACGACGAAGGTCGCAGCGGTGGGCGAGACCACCGCTGCCGCCCTCGTGGCCGCCGGGTACCACGCCGACATCGTGCCCGCCGAAGAGAACTCCGCCCGCGGCATGCTCGAGGAGTGGGAGGCCGCGACCGACGGCGTGCGCGGACTGCGCGTGCTCGCCCTGCGCTCGGCGATCGCGAAGCAGGTGCTCTCCGTCGGACTCGAGCGCATGGGGCACCACGTCGAGGCGGTCGTCGCGTACCGCACCGTCGGCGTACCCGTGTCGGCGAAGGTCGCCGACGACGTGCGTGCCGGCAACGTGCGCGCCGTGCTCGTCACGTCGGGCAGCGTCGCCGAGCAGGTACAGCAGCAGCTCGGCCCGATCCCCGAGACCATCCTGGTGGCAGCCATCGGGCCGCAGACCCGCAGCGATGCCGCGAAGGTCGGCCTGCGCGTCGACGTGATCGCGCGCGAGCGCACGGCCGAGTCGCTCATCGACGCGGTCGTCGACGCCGCGACCGCCCTGGCCTGACCCTGTTTTGCGTGCGCAACTCAGGAAAATGGGCGCCATGGGCCCGTCACAGGCCGTGTCGACGCAATTCTCCTGAGCTGCGCGGGCTCTGTCCGCGGCCCGACCCGCACCCGAGGACGCACTCAGCGAGAGCCACGTAGGCTTGCCGGGTGAGTTCCACGCCCCTTCCCCGTGTCCGTCCGCGTCGACTCCGTGAGACACCCGCGTTGCGCCGGCTCGTCTCCGAGACCCGCCTGCACCCCGCCGACCTCGTGCTGCCGGTGTTCGTGCGCGAGGGCGTGAGCGCCCCGGTGCCGATCACGTCGATGCCGGGCGTCGTGCAGCACTCGCTCGAGAGCCTGCCCGACGCCGTCGGTGCGGCCGCGGCCGCCGGCCTGGGCGGCGTGATGCTGTTCGGCGTCCCGGAGGTGCGCGACGCGCGCGGCTCGGGGGCCACCGACCCCGACGGCATCCTCAACGTCGCGACGAGGGTCGCCGTCGAGGCATCCGCCGGCCGTCTCGTCGTGCAGACCGACCTCTGCCTCGACGAGTTCACCGACCACGGACACTGCGGCGTGCTCGACGACCGCGGCCGCGTCGACAACGACGCCACCCTCGAGCGGTACCGGGCGATGGCGCTCGAGCAGTCGCGCGCCGGCTCCGAGTTGCTCGGCCTGAGCGGCATGATGGACGGCCAGGTGGCCGCCGTGCGCGACGCCCTCGACGACGCCGGGTTCTCGGACACGGCGATCCTCGCGTACTCGGCGAAATACGCCTCCGCCTACTACGGGCCGTTCCGCGACGCGGTCGAGTCGACCCTCGAGGGCGATCGTCGTTCGTACCAGCTCGACCCCGGTAACCGGCGCGAGGGGTTGCGCGAGGCGATGATCGACATCGACGAGGGCGCCGACGTCGTCATGGTGAAGCCGGCCGGCAGCTACCTCGACGTGCTCGCCGACGTCGCCGCCGCAAGCGAGGTCCCCGTCTGGGCGTACCAGGTCTCGGGGGAGTACTCGATGATCGAGGCGGCCGCCGCGCACGGCTGGATCGACCGCAAGCGCGCGGTCATCGAATCCATGCGGGGCATTCGCCGTGCCGGCGCCGACGCCGTGCTCACCTACTGGGCCGCGGAGCTCGCCGAATGGATCCGGAACGGAGACACGGAATGACCGAGACGCCGGGTTTCGAGACGGCTCCTTCGTCGCCTCCTCAACCCACTCGACCGTCGTCTCGTGGTTTCGAGACGGCTCCTTCGTCGCCTCCTCAACCCACCAACGCCGACCTGTTCGCCCGCGCCCAGGCCGCGATCCCGGGCGGGGTGAACTCGCCCGTGCGCGCCTTCCGCTCGGTGGGCGGCACACCGCGCTTCCTCGTCTCGGCGCGCGGCCCGTACGTGACCGACGCCGAGGGGCGCGAGTACGTCGACCTCGTCGCCGGGTGGGGGCCTGCGATCCTGGGTCACGCCGATCCGCGCGTGATCGAAGCGGTGACGGATGCCGCGAGCCGCGGCCTCTCGTTCGGCTCGTCGACCCCGGCCGAGACCGAGCTCGCCGAGCTCGTCGAAGCCCGCGTCGCCCCGGTCGAGCAGCTGCGACTCGTCTCGACGGGCACCGAGGCGACCATGAGCGCGATCCGCCTCGCGCGCGGGTTCACCGGCCGTGACCTCCTCGTGAAGTTCGCCGGGCACTACCACGGCCACTCCGACGGGCTGCTCGCCGAGGCCGGCTCGGGCCTCGCGACGTTCGCGCTGCCCGGCTCGGCCGGAGTGCCCGCCGACATCGCCGCCCTGACCCTCGTCGTGCCCTACAACGACCTCGACGCGCTCGCCGCAGTGTTCGCCGAGCACGGCGACCGCATCGCGGCCGTCATCGTCGAGGCCGCGGCGGCGAACATGGGCGTCGTGCCGCCGGCTCCCGGGTTCAACCGCGCGCTCGTCGAGCTCGCGCACGACCACGGCGCGCTCGTCATCAGCGACGAGGTGCTCACCGGCTTCCGCGTCTCGGCGGCCGGATGGTGGGGGCTCGAGGCCCGCAACGAGGCATCCGCCTACACGCCCGACCTCATGACGTTCGGCAAGGTCATCGGCGGCGGCATGCCGGTCGCCGCGCTCGGCGGGCGCGCCGAGATCATGCAGCGCCTCGCGCCGCTCGGCCCCGTGTACCAGGCCGGCACGCTCTCGGGGAACCCGGTCGCGGTCGCCGCCGGCATCGCGACGCTGCGGGCGGCCGACGACTCGGTGTACGACCGCCTCGACGCCACCGCGGCGACCATCAGCGCGGCCGTGTCCGACGCGCTCGGCGCCGAGGGCGTCGCGCACCGCGTGCAGCACGCCGGCAACCTGTTCAGCTTCGTGTTCGGCGCCGAGGCGGCGGCCGGCGAGGTGCGCGACTACGCGACCGTGCAGCGACAGGAGTCGTGGCGCTACGCCCCGTTCTTCCACGCGATGCTCGACGCGGGCGTCTCCCTGCCTCCGTCGGTGTTCGAGGCCTGGTTCGTCACGGCCGCGCACGATGAGGCGGCCATCGGCCGCGTCATCGACGCCCTGCCCGCCGCGGCGCGGGCTGCGGCATCCGCCACACCGCCGTCGGTCGAGTAGCGAGCGCAGCGTCCTCCTTCGTCGGGCGCTACTCGACCGACGAACGGATCGTTACGCCTTTGTGGGGTGGCGACACGGCGCGCCGCGGCCACCTCAGGCAGGATGGAACGTATGGCCCAGCTTCGCGTGCACAACGACCGGATCGAGGTTCACCTCACCCCGGCCGAGAAGGCGCTCGCGCTGCGCGGCGACGATCTCGTGGTGCAGCGCGACGACATCCGCTCGGCGACCATCACCGACGACCCGTGGATCTGGATCCGCGGCATCCGCCGGCGCGGCACCGAGGTGCCGCTCGTCGTCGCCGTCGGCATGTGGAAGTACCACGGCGGCAGCGACTTCGTCATCGTCAAGGGCAAGCGGCAGGCGGTCGTGCTCGAGCTCGCCGACGGCGAGTTCACGCGCATCATCCTGAGCACCAATCACGCGGCCAAGCTCATCAACCGACTGAAGCTCTCGGTCGAGCCCGACACCGACGCGCAGACCCCTCCCGACTGAGCGCCGTCGGTCAGGCGGTCATCGCGAAGAGCACGAACCCGATCAGCGGCAGCGTGCCCTGGATGAGCGCCGCGCGCACGTATCCCCGCCCCGTCGTCGTGAGCACGAGGGCGGCGAGCACCATGCACGCGGTCGTGAAGAGCACGAGCGCCTTGCCCGCGTCGATCGCGCCCGACCAGTACAGCACGAGCCCGAGCGCCGCACCGATGCCGAGGAACAGGTTGTAGAACCCCTGGTTGTACGCCATCGGCCGGGTCGTGTCGGCGGCGGCCTGGTCGGCGACGCCGAAGCGCTTCCACGTCGCCGGGCGGGTCCACCAGACGCTCTCCATGAGGAAGATGTAGCCGTGCAGGAGCGCGGCGAGGGCGACGACGATACTCGCGATCACGGCCATGCCGCGATCGTACCGGTCGGCAACAGTCGCGCGCGTCGCGAGGACGGGCGCGCGCGACGTTGCCGGCTAGACGGAGGGCGCCAAGGCGTCGGCTGTGTGCGACGCGGCGGCGGACTCGGGATGCTGCGACAGCATGTTGCCCGCGAAGAACTCGGTGAGCTCCTCCCTCGCCGTGAGCGGCAGCACGTGGGCGACGTACTGGTCGGGCCGGACGACGACGATGCAGCCGCCGCGGTCGATGCCGCGCGCCTCGAAGAAGTCGTCGGTCTTCGGGTCGATGGCGTAGACCTTCTCGTAGTCGATGAGCTCGAACGGGCCGACGCGCGGGAGGAAGATGTCTGGCACGAGCCCGAGGTCGACGCCTTCGTAGGGCTGCTGATACACGACCTTGACGTCGAAGACGCGGTCGACGTCGGCACCCGCCGGCGTGAACCGTGCGACGGGGGAGTCCGCCGACGTCGTGAGCCACTCCGCCCAGTCGGTGAGGGCCGACGGCTCGCCTGCGGCCGGGGTGTCGGCGAAGGCGTAGATGCGCCAGCGTCCGTCGGCTCGATGGTGGTGACCGAGGTGCATCTCGACCGCATCGGCGACGCGGGTGACGCCGGCCGACCTGAAACGCTTGCCGATCGGGAAGCCGGCCGCGAGCTCCTGATGCGTCGCCTCGCCCGTGATGGTCGACGGGGTGTACTGGGTCATGAACCCCGCCGGGAACTCGGCGGTGGCCGTGTAGAACTCGGCGAGTGCCGTTGGGCTGTCGAACTCCTCGGGCTTCTTGGCCATCAGCGTCGACCACTCGCGATCGAAGTCGATGAGGTTCTGCGCGATGACCTGCCGCTCGCCGGAGTACGTGGCGAGCAGGGATGCGGGGCTGCGGCCCTCGAGCACCTGGCCGAGCTTCCAGCCGAGGTTGAAGCCGTCTTGCATCGACACGTTCATGCCCTGGCCGGCCTTGGCGCTGTGCGTGTGGCACGCGTCGCCGGCGATGAACACGCGCGGGTCGCGCTGCCCGATGAGCTCGACCGGAACGTCGTCGAACCGGTCGGTGACGCGGTGCCCGACCTCGTAGACGCTGTGCCATGCGACGTTGCGGACGTCGAGCGTGTAGGGGCTGAGGATGCGGTTCGCCTGCGCGATGACGTCGTCGAGCGGGGTCTGGCGGATCTTGCCGTGGTCGTCTGCGGGCACTTCGCCGAGGTCGACGTACATGCGGAAGAGGTAGCCGCCCTCGCGGGGGATGAGGAGGATGCTGCCGTCTTCGTGCGACTGGATCGCGCACTTGGTGCGGATGTCGGGGAAGTCGGTGACGGCGAGCACGTCCATGACGCCCCACGCGTGGGCCGAGATGCCGCCGACGTGCTTGCAGCCGATCGACTCGCGCACGGCGCTGCGGGCGCCGTCGCAGCCGACGACGTACTTCGCGCGCACGACGCGCTCTTCGCCCTCGTCGTCGCCGGCGCTGCGCTTCAGCGTCACGCGCACCGGGAACTCGCCCTCGTCATCGACCTCGAGGGTGACGAACTGCCAGCCGTAGTCGGGCGTGATGCGAGCGGGGCCGTTCGCGGCGGCCTCGGCGAAGTAGTCGAGCACACGGGCCTGGTTCACGATCATGTGCGGGAACTCGCTCACGTGGTGCGGGTCGTCTTCGGCGCGCGAGGTGCGGACGATCTTCGAGGGGTCGTCTGCATCGGGGGCCCAGAAGTGCATCGCGCGCAGCTGGAACGCCTCGGCCACGATGCGCTCGGCGAAGCCGAAGGCCTGGAACGTCTCGACGCTGCGCGCCTGGATGCCGTCGGCCTGGCCGATGGCGAGCCGGCCGGGCCGCCGCTCGACGATGCGCGTCGAGACCGAAGGGTACTGCGACAGCTGCGCCGCGAGGAGCATGCCCGCAGGCCCCGAGCCGACGATGAGCACGTCGATCTCGTCGGGGAGGTCGGCCGGACGATCGAGACCGAGGCCCTCCGCCGGGAGCACTCGAGGGTCTCCGGACACGTAGCCGTGGTGGTGGAACTGCATCGTCATCGATCCCTTCCTCGGACTGCGATGTCGAGGTCTTGTGCTGTGGTCGCTGGGGTTCTATATTAGAACTCTGATCTCCATTATGGAGTGATGAAATCGTAATGCATCACCTCGGACAGTGCAACGCACGGTGACGATCATGGGAGGGCGACGTTGGTCTCCACTACTCGACCCGCGACCGCGACCTCGACCGCGACCTCGACCTCTCCGTCGGCGCCGCCCAAGACCGCGCCGACAACCGCTGCTCCCGCGTCGCAGACCCTGAGTCGCGGCATCCGCATCCTCGAGCTCCTCGCCGACGCTCCCGCGCCGCTCACGACCGACGAGGTCGCGCAGTCGCTCGGCGTGCACCGGTCGATCGCCTACCGCCTCGTGCGCACGCTCGAGGATCACGGTCTCGTCGTGCGCGACTCGGCGAGCCGAATCACGCTCGGCGCACGCATGGCGGCGCTCGCCTCGGGCGTTTCGCGCGACCTGCAGGCCGAGGCGCTCCCCGAGCTGACCGACATCGCGAACGAACTCGGCATCACGAGCTTCGTCGTCGTGCTCGACCAGGCGGAGTGCATCACGCTCGCGAGCGTCGAACCGCGCCACGCCGTCGCGTCGATGGTGCAGCGCCCCGGCTCGCGGCACGCCGTGACGGTCGGTGCGCCCGGCAAGGTGATCCTCTCGATGCTGCCCGAGGCGGAGTGGCCCGAGGACGTCTCCGACGGTCTCCGGGCCGACGTGGCCGAGGTGCTGGTCCGCGGGTACGCGACGAGTCACGATGAGGTGATTCCGAGCGTGCAATCCGTCGCGGTGCCGCTCAGTCTGCGGGGCCGGCGCCCCGCCGCGATCGCGGTCGTGTACATCGGGCCCCGCGACGATCACGCCGAGATCGCAGGCCGGCTGCAGCGCTCCGCGGCGACCATCCGCGGCGCGCTCGGCGGCTGATCGCGGCCGGGCCTCGATACGCGTCCTTCTTCGTCGGGCGCTAGATCTCGATACGGCGCTGGCGCGCCTACTCGATCCGGCGCTCGACCGACGTGACGGCCTCGCGCTCGATCGCGGCGGGCAGGCCGAAGAACGCCTCGAGATCGGCGACGGATGCCTCGAGCCCGCGTTCCTCTCGTGCCGTGAATCCGCGCCACGGCACGAGCCGGACCCGCACGCGCTTGGTGTCGGCGACGGGAGCCCAGCGTCCGCACATGACGCCGTCGATCATGAGCGCGTGCAGCGGGAACTCCGCGTGCAGCGCGTCGATGCCGTCGGGCAGGAGGTAGGCCCGCGGGGCGGCGTACCCCATGATGTACTCGTCATACGCCTGCAGCAGGTCGACGATGCCGTGGTCGCCGTCGCCGTCGTCACGGTGGCCGGCGTCGCGCGCGCCGTCGGAGCGAGCGGATGCCGCGGCCACGGCCTCGGCATCGAGCAGGTGCGTCACCCCGTCGACGTCGACCTGCTCGATGCGCCCGCCGTGTGCGCCCGCCCGGTCGGCGGCATCGGCGAACGCCTGCCGGGTGTCGCCGAGCGTGAACCCCGACCAGGACGCGAAGTCCCGATCGGTCACCGGCCCCCGCGACGCGATGAACCGCGCCGCGAGTTCGGCGAGGGCTTCGTCGCGCGGCTTCGGCGCCGCCGCGGGCACACGTTCGTCGAAGGCCGCGTAGGTGCGCTGCCTGCCGACGTTGGCTCCGCTGATCGCGACGCGTTCGAGCTCGGCGTGCATCATGACGTAGGTGAAGCCGAGCCCGGCCTTCGGCATGCCGTCGGCCTCGAGCGCAGCGATGATCTCGGCCCGTGTGCGGTGCCCGCCGTCGAGCGCGGCGGCGACGAGATCCATCGCGCGCGCGACATCCGCTCCTTCGAGGCCGGTGCGCCGGTAGTACGTCGCGTTCGCCCGGTGCACCCGCTCGGCCGACAGGTCGAGCACCCAACGCGCGTCGTCGCGATGCAGGAAGTGCCAGGTCGGGCGCAGCACGTGCGTGCGCAGGATCTCGCCGTCGTCGATCGCCGCGGCGACGGATGCCACGTCGGGGCGCTGCTCGCGCGGCACGCGCGCGGCGAGTCCCCATTGTGCGGGCACGAACTCCTGCGCCTGCACGGCGACGAACCTCCGAACCACCTCGGGTGCCGACAGGTCGAACGGCGCGCGCAGCCCCTGCACCCGCAGGCGCAGCTCGCGCAGCGTCGCGACATCCACCGCTACGACACGTCCCGCCGCCAGGTCGTGGCGCCGCCGATGACCGTCGCCACGACGCCGATGGTCAGCAGCGCGAGCCCGCCTTGCCACCATTCCAGCGCCTCCGGCGATCCGACCGCGGCGATGTTGTAGAAGGATGCCCCGACGAGGGCATCGCTCGCCGCCCCGGGCAGGAACTGCCCGATCTGCGCGGTGACCTCGTTGAGCGACGCCGCGAGGCGCAGGATCGGCTCGATGAACTGGGTGAACGCGATCACGATGACGATCGCGGCGACCTGGTTCGGTACGAGCGCGCCGAGGCCGACGCCGATCGCGCCCCAGAGCGCCATCGCCAGCACGCCGCGGCCGATGAGCGCCCACGTGTCGCTCGTGTCGAGCTCGGTGTCGAGTCCGAACGCCGCCAGCGCGGCGGCGCCCGTGCCCACCGAGGTGGCGAACGCGACCACGCCGAGCCCGGCGCCCACGACGAGCTGCGACCCGAACTTCGCCGAGAGCACGGTGGTTCGGCGCGGCTCGGCCAGGAAGGTCGGCGTGAGCGTCTTGTGCCGGAACTCGCCGGTCACCGCGAGCGCCCCGAGCAGCACGGGGAACACGTAGCCCACCGATGACGCGAAGCTGTAGAGCAGTGGTGCGAGCTGCATGCCCGGCGGCAGCTGGGTGTTGTTGCCGCTGGTCTGGGCCGCATCGGGGTTCTCGATCGTCCAGCCGAGGAAGGCGCCGAAGCCGCCCGCGAGGAATGCGACGTAGGCCACGAGGAGGATTGCGATGAGCCACCACATGCGGGTCGTGAAGACCTTCTGGAACTCGGAGCCGAGTGCACGCACCGCCCTCATGCCTGCTCACCCCCGCTCACGAGCGAGAGGAACGAGTCCTCGAGTCCCGACGTCAGGCGGTGCAGGGAGCTGAGCTCGACCCCGGCGACGAACGCGGCGTGGCCGACGCGCCCCGGGTCGGGTTCGTCGACGACGAACCCCTCGCCGTCCTCGGTGTACTCGAGGCCAGCCTGGTCGAGCGCCCCCGCGAGCCGCAGCCGGTCGGGGGAGTCGACGACGGTGCGCGGCGCGGCCTCGAGCTCGAGGCCCGACAGCGGTCCGCTCTTCACGAGCCGTCCGCGCGAGATGATCACGATGTCGTCGACGCTCTGCTGCACCTCGCTCAGCAAGTGCGAGCTCACGAGCACAGTGCGGCCCTCGTGGGCGAGGCTCTGCAGGAAGCCGCGGATCCACCTGATGCCCTCGGGGTCGAGCCCGTTGACCGGCTCGTCGAGCACGAGCACGCCCGGGTCGCCGAGCAGCGTGTACGCGAGCGAGAGGCGCTGGCGCATGCCGAGCGAGAACCCGCCCACACGACGGCCGGCGAACTCCGACAACCCGACGGTTTCGAGCACCGCGGGCACGCGCGATTTCGACAGGCCCGCGGCGGTCGCGTAGACCGCCAAGTGCTGCTTGGCGCTGCGCCCGGGGTGGAAGTTCGCGTCGAGCGAGGCGCCGACGGTCTCGAGCGGTCGGGCCAGATCGCGATACCGGGTGCCCCCGAACGTCGCCGTGCCGGCCGTCGCGCGCTCGAGGCCGAGCAGCACGCGCAAGGTGGTGGTCTTGCCCGCCCCGTTGGGGCCCAGGAACCCGGTCACGCGTCCGGGCGCGACCGTGAAACTGAGATCGTCCACTGCGGTCACCGGTCCGAATCGCTTGCTGAGCCCCGTGATCTCGATGGGCATTCCAGCCGCCATGCATGCTCCTCTCATCGTGAGGACGCACCCGACCGCCGGGGCCGCGCCCCCACGCGTCCCGACCGGTCGAGCCGCCTCACGGCAACCCTAACGACGCAGGTGCGGCCGGGTCATCCGCCGCTCGGGGGATTCGCTGCCCGCCGTGCGGCGGACTTCCCCGATTCACGGTGGGCTCAGTTGAGCGCGCGGATGCCGCTGGGCAGCACGCCCCCGTCGTGCAGGTCGCTCGCGAGGTCCTGCAGGGCGCCGAGCACGACCCGCTGAGTGTACGGGCCGTACGAGAGACGTGCGACTCCGAGCTCCTCGAGCCGAGTCGGCGAAGGGACGTCAGGCAGCCCGATGAGGCTCACCCGGCGCTCGCCGATGCCGTCGACGAGTTCGGCGACGACGTCCTCGCCGAAGTTCCCCGGCACGAACACGCACGTCGCGCCGGCATCGAGGTACGCCCGGCCGCGCTCGATGGCGTCGGCGACCCAGACCTCGCGAGGCCGCTCCTTGCCGCGCAGCCACGCGTCGGTGCGGGCATTGAGGGCGAACGGCACGCCCTCGCCCTCGGCGGCGGAGACGGCGGCGGAGACCGCGGCGACCGAGTCGGCGAGCGGCTTCAGCTGGTCCTCGAGGTTCGCGCCGGCGATGCCCTCGCCGATCGCACGGCGGATCGTCTCGCCCGCATCGCCGTAGCCGGCCTCGAGGTCCGCGGTCACGGGCACCTCGACGGCTCGCGCGATGCGACCGCACATGTCGAGCATGAGATCGGCCGGGATGTGCTCGCCGTCTGCATAGCCGAACGACGCGGCGATCGAGTGGCTCGCGGTCGCGATCGCCCGGGTGCCGGGGAGGCCGGCGACGGCCGTCGCGCTGACGACGTCCCACACATTCACCACCTGGAGGAGCTCGGGTGCGGTGTGCAGGTGGCGGAGTCGGGCGGCGGTCTGAGCGACGATCATGGTTCCAACGTAGGGGGCGCCGGCGACACCGCATGCGCTCGCCGCCGGGTGAGGTCCGAAACCCGCGGGGCGCTCATGCGAGCGCGGCCGCGAGCCCGTCGAGCAGGCGGTCGACGTCGTCGGCGTCGGTGTAGGGCGCGAGCCCGATGCGCAACCCGCCCTCGTCGCCGAGTCCGAGCCGGCGCGACGCCTCGAGCGCGTAGAAGTTGTGCGAAGGCGCGAGCACCTTGCCCTGCGCCAGGGCGTTCGTGATGTCGGATGCCGCGTGGTCGGCGAAGGTCATGAGCAGCGTCGGTGTTCGGCGCGAGGCGCGTGACCAGAGGGTCAGGCCCGGAAGGTCGGTGAGGCCCGCCTCGATGCGCGAGCGCAGCACTTCCTCGTGCTCGTGCAGCGCCGCGTAGGAGGCCGTGAGCCGCGCGCGGCGCGAGCCCGGGGCATCCGACTCATGCGACCCGTCGCCTGACGTCGCGAGCCCGGCGAGCACGTCGACCGCCGCGGTGGCGCCGGCGAGCAGTTCGTAGGGCAGCGTGCCGAACTCGAACCGCTCGGGCACGGCATTCGTGGCCGGCAGCAGCTTGTCGGGCATCAACATCTCGAGCAGCTCGGGTTGCGCGGCGAGCACGCCGCAGTGCGGGCCGAGGAACTTGTATGGCGAGCACGTGAAGAAGTCGGCGCCGAGCGCATCAACGTCGGGCAACTCGTGCGCGGTGTAGTGCACGCCGTCGACGTAGAGCAATGCGCCGACCGCGTGCACGGCCGCCGCGATCGCGGGGATGTCGGGCATCGTGCCGATGAGGTTCGACGCCGCCGTCACGGCGACGAGCCGGGTGCGGTCGGTGAGTGCTGCCTCGACGGCTTCGGTCGCGAGCTCGCCGGTCTCGGGGTCGAAGTCGACCCACCGCACGGTCGCGCCGACGCGCTCGGCGGCCTGCACCCACGGCCGCACGTTCGAGTCGTGGTCGAGCCGTGTGACGACGACCTCGTCGCGCTCGCCCCAGCCTCGCGACAGCATGCGCGAGAAGTCGTATGCGAGCTGCGTGGCGCTGCGCCCGTGCACGATGCCGCGCGGGTGCCCGTTGACCAGGTCGGCCATCGCGAGGCGGAACCCGTGCACCGCCGCCTCGGCACGCTCTTCGGATTCGCCGGTCGTGCCGCGATTCGAGAGCGGACCGGTGAGCACGGATGCCACGGCGTCGCCCACGGCTCGCGGCGTCTGCGTTCCCCCGGGGCCGTCGAACTGAGCCCACCCGCTCTCGAGCGAGGGGAACATCGATCGGATGCGTGCGACGTCGTAGGCCATGTCGAGCAGCCTAGTGTCGGCCTCCGGGCCAGGACTCGCCTGTAGCGAATAGCCCCCCGTCACCGGGCAATTCATCGGGCGGGTCATACGGGAATCTGGCCCTCAGTGGCGACGCTGATCCTCGCGGGAGGGGTGCCGCACGTCGGGTGTCCGGCGCTGGACCGGTTTGCGGGCGCCAAAAAGTTGATACTCCCATGGCTGACATAGGCCCCGCGCACCTACCATACGTATGGTAGGCTCTGCTTGTGGCAACCAAACCAGAAATCCTTGACTCAGCTCTCGACGTTCTCCGCGCAGGCGATGCACTGACGATTGACGCTGTGGCGCGCGTATCGGGGCTCACCAAGCCCGGTGTTGTGCACCACTTCGCAACAAAAGAAGGCTTAACCCTCGCGGTGCTGGATCACCTGCTCTTGAAATGGGAAGCCGAACTGAGCCGGCGCGCAGGGGCCGGCGCGGACGCGATGGGGCGGCTGCGCGCCTACATCGAGTACACGCTGATGGGTGACATGGACCCCGCCGACCTCGCACTCTTGGCCGATCCGCGGCTGCGCGTCAAGCTCTCGGTGCGGTGGGCGGAGCGGATGAATGCCTGGTTCGGCGAATCAGATCACCCGCAGGTCGTGGCCGCACGCCTGATTGCGGATGGTGCCTGGATCGACCGCTGCCTGGGGATGCTCCCACTCGACGATCCGCAACGCGCCGCCGTCGTCGACGTCGCCCTCTCCCTCCTCCCGAAGGACTCGAACTCATGAAGAAGTGGCTGTTCCTCGCGATCGCGATCGCGCTGGAAGTGACCGGCTCCCTGTCCCTGAAAGCCGCCCTCGACTCACCCGGCTTCTACGCCCTTGTCGTCGTCGGTTACCTCGGCTCAATCCTCGCGCTGTTCATGTCGCTTCGTAACGGCATGAGCCTCGGCGTGGGCTACGGCATCTGGGGCGCAAGCGGCGTCGCCCTCACGGCGATCATGTCCCTCATCATCTTCTGGGAACCGATCACTCTACTCATGGGCATCGGCATCGCCGTCGTCATGGCCGGCGTGCTCCTCGTCGAACTCGGCTCACAAGCTGCTCACAAGAACACGGAGGTCGCACAGTGACGGCCCTCGCCCTCATCTGCCTCATTGCAGCGATCATCGCGGAGGTTACCGCCACCATCTCGCTCCGCATGGCAACGTCCGGAAGCAAACTGTGGTGGTTCGCCGTCGGCGGCGGCTACCTCCTCGCCTTCATCATGCTCTCCGTCGTCCTCGCGGAGGGCGTGGCGCTTGGCGTTGCCTACGGCATCTGGGCGGCAGCCGGCGTCGCCATCACCGCCATCCTCAGCCGCATGTTCTTCAAAGAACCATTGACCTGGATCATGAGCCTCGGGCTCATCCTCATAGTCGGCGGCGTACTCCTCATCGAATTCGGAGCCGCGCACTAGGTGTTGACGCGTCTCGATAGGTTCGGGGCATGAGCAATGGCTACCCGGACGGCGCAGTCGAGACAGAGCGCCTGCTGACTCTCTGGGAACAGCTCAGCTCGCGCCGACAGATTCGAAAGCGGCTAGCGAGGGCATCGCGGCCCCTGGAGAACCTCCGCGATCCGGCGCCGCTGCGCTGATGTCCGAATTGGAGGTGACTCCGCGCCGCCCTCGATGCGTGGAGTGGGCGCCTCAGTCTCCTGGCGGCTCCCCGACGGTTGTGGGCTCACGTCAGATAATCACCGTCGGCGTTCAGCGGCGGCGGCTAAGCAGGACCAGCAAACCACCGAGGCCTAGGAAGACCAAAGCTGCCACCCAGGTGAACAGCCCGATGACGATGTTCCATGACCCGATGCCGGCCAGGGGCGCTTCTCCCTGAGTGACGTAGAAGGTGAAGATCAACGCCGGCCCGCCAACGAAGGCGACCGCGCCCAGAACCAGAAACACGAGCCCCCAAGCGAAGAGCTGCCCGTTTCGTGTCTGATCAAGCACGGCAGAATTCATGGGCTGAGCATATCGATCGGGAAGGGCTCAGCCACCCACTGCGCGTCTGTTGACGATGGGGAAGCGCCTCGTCCACGAAGACAATTGAGCGACGCTCCCGCATGCCGGTAGCGGATCCCAGAGGACGAGACGAACGAGCTCGGATTGGTCGTCCGGGAGGGCGTCGAGCGCGGCGCGGATGTCGAGGGTTTCCGCATCGACCTGCTCGGTCGGGAGCGCCTCGAGATGTGCGCGCAGCTTGTCCGTGAGGTCGGAATGGCGGGCGCCGCCGCGGGCGGCGTTCGCGAGGACCCGCCTGGCGACGCCGAACAGCCACATCCGTGCTTGCTCGGGCTCGACGGGCATTCGATCGCCGCGCCGCCACGCCACGATGAACGTCTCGCTGAGCAGATCTGCCGCGTCGGCCGGGATCTGCACTCGCCGGCCGAAGTAGCTCAGCAGGTCGGCCGCGTTGGCCACGTACACGTGCTCGAAGCGCGCTTCACGCGTCGACCGACGCCGCCGGTTCATCATTGCGTCGGACCTTCGGTCGCACCGGCGCACGGCCCTGCCGCCCCTTCGAGGCCGACTCCCTGACGAAGGTGACCCGCCCGACTGAACTCATCGGAGATGCGATCTTTCATGACCTGGATGGCAGCACCTGAATACGTTGCGGGAGGCGGGGTGGCACCGGATGCGATGCTGTCCGGGTCGGTGTACGCCACGCTTTGTTCGACCTCGAGTTCGTACGCGGCCTGGATCTCGTCCGTGGTGATGGACGCGATGAGCGGTTCCCAGTCGTGCTCGGTGAGGAATCGCCGTGCCTCCTCGGTTCGCTTGTCTACTTCGGCGTCCGAAAGGTCATGCTGGCGATATTCGGGGGCCACACGAATGAAGACCTCGCAGAGCCCGAGGTCGGATCCGTCCTGCAACTCGAAGCTGCGTTGCGCGACGATGTCGGGGGTCCAGCCCAGCCAGTCGATCACAGCAGGCGCGGCCGCGGCCGCGGTGACACCTAGGCCGAGAATTCCGATCCCGAGTGCGGCGCCGCCGAGAAACCTTCGGAGGCGCGAAGTGCGCGAACGCTCGCGGGTTTCGGCAGCAACGACTGCTCGCGCAACGGCTTCGGCCTGTTCCGCAGCAGCTAACTCAGCGCCCAGCGCCCGCGGCGCAGCACGCCGCACCACCTCGTCCACCGAATCCATCTGCCTGCCCTTCGTAGAGTGCCTTCACATAGGACATGTCCGGAAAGGCGCCGTCCTTAACTCGTATCGCGAAGTTTGTTTCGGGCCGGGCGGTGTTCGAGAAGTAGCAGACAGCGAGCTGAGCCCTATATACCGCGTGGGTGGAGCCCGTGATGGGCACTCCGGATCCGTAAGCGGACCAACCCGCAGAACTTCCAGCTGGCACAACATTGCCGCGCGGCGCGCGCGGTCCAGATTCTGTCCCGCACGGCTAACCTCATCGTCACTATCGTGTGAATGACGAAGGCGAGCGAGACGATTCTGATGATCATGTCCAAGCAGAACGTTCCAGCGGTTCGCATTGCGTTGAGCGCAGTGTTCTTCGTCGCCCTGCTGATGCAGTTCTGGCTCGTTCCGACCGCTGCGGCAGAGTATGCAGCCCGATATCCCGAATATGCGGACCTGGCGCGTCCCTACGTCATCGCTATCGGGGTCGCGATCGGACTGTTTGAGCTGGCCCTGCTGGCCGCGTGGCAGGTGCTCTCGGCCGCGGCCACGAACACCCGCACCCAGCGAAAGAGGTGGTGGGCGATCGCCCTACTTGTGGCTCTCGGTTCGTCGGCCGCACTCTTCGCCGGGGTCTTCGTACATGCCGGATCCGTCGCAGGCGTCGGCGGACCACCGATGCTCTTCGGCCTCCTGGTCTCCCTCGCAGTCGTCATCTGCACGATCGTGCTGAGACGCAAGGCGCTGGAATTCACACTTGAAGATGGCAACGATTGGGCGCCGCGACCTGCCAATGCTCGGCAATAGCCCGGCGCTCTCAAGCTCGCCCAATAGCCGGTGGTTGAGTGCGCCGCCGCCTGAGCGGCGTCCTAGCGGCCGGCGCATGCAACTATTCAAGGTCAGCGTGTGCAGATCGTCACCAAGCCGGACATGTCCTAGTGAACGGCAGATCAACTGCCGGCAGGAGGCGAGACGTGAGTATCGATGACCGTTTGATCCAAGCGGATCCGGCGAAGCACACTGTGGACGTCGCGATGGACGAAAATGCCCGGCAACTCGCGCGGAGAATCGCGGCATCCAGATCCAAGCAAGCGCGCTTCACCCCGCTCATGATTGCAGGCGTCCTCGGGTGCATCGGCCTTGCGGGCGGCGCCGCTGCCATTGCCGCGCCCGACCTCATGCCGTGGGCACGCCCCTATCAGGGTGACCTGAGCTACGAGCGTGTCATCCCGATCGAAACGGGTGCTCTGAAATGCACAATCAGCATCGGTGCCGAGCCCGATGCAATGAATCGGGACGACACGACCGTTGCGCGTTTCGAGGAGGCTCAGCAGTTCCTTGCCTCGATCGACATCGAGGAGCTCGACCGCAACACGAACGAGAGCGACAGCACGTGGGCCAGGGCCCGCCTCAATGAGTCCCAGAAACCGGACCCCGACGAGAGCTATATCAACTCGACGTTCGTCGGGCAGATTCAAGAAGAGTTCGAGGCTCGCGGGTTCCTCGGCGCAGGCATCGCTCTGCAGGCCCAGTACGGCTGCGAGGAGCAGCAGTGAGGCGCGACCGGCCGGGCGACGATGCGCGGCGCCTGACCCTTCTTCACGAGAACCTTGCCCCCGAATTGCTCCGATACTTCCTCCGTCGCACCAGCGAACCAGCAGATGCTGCCGATCTCCTCGCGGATGCGTTCTTGGTTGCCTGGCGGCGGATGCGACATCTCCCAGCCGACGATCACGAGGCAAAGCTCTGGATGTACGGCGTCGCCAGCCGAGTGCACAGCAACTGGCTTCGAGGGCGGCACCGAGCGGCACGGCTGGCAGGGCCACTCCGTGCACAGCTGGAGCAAGCAGCAGCGGGTCCCGTCGATGACGACCTCCTCGACGTCAGGAGAGCAGTCGCGGCGCTGCCTTCCGACCAGCGCGAGCTGATCATGCTGATCTACTGGGACGGCTTGCCAGTCCCAGACGCGGCCCTCGCTCTCGGGATCCCGCTCACAACCGCGCGCGGCCGCGTGCACCGAGCCAAGCAGGCCCTTCGCGGCGCACTGGCCGAGCGGGACGACGACGACCTACTCGACGACGCTCCCGCCGGGACGGCACTCGCACCCGCCAATCACGAACGATTCTGAGCGCCCGTGTGACCGGGCAATCCGTACGCCAACAGTGAGAATGTCCCCGTGAGTGTTATCAAAGCGACCGCCTCTGACACGGGTGAGCCGAGTGGAGAATCCGTCACGCGAAGGAAGCACCCAGGTCTGCTGTTCCTGCGCGACGTGCTCGTCATCTTCGTGGTCGCGGTACTCGTCTCGTTTCTGATCAAGACCTTCCTGATCCGATCGTTCTTCATCCCCTCCGAGTCGATGGCGGACACGCTCGAGATCGACGATCGCATCATCGTGAACGAGCTCGTGCCCGACGTCGTGCCGATCGAGCGTGGCGACGTCGTCGTCTTCAAGGATCCAGGCGGCTGGCTCACCGCGCGCCCTGAGGAACCGCAGCCGCCCCTCGTTGCCGCCGCCGACTGGTTCCTCGCGTTCGTCGGCCTCACGGCCCCCGACTCCAACGATCATCTCGTCAAGCGGGTGATCGGGCTGCCCAGAGATCACGTCACCTGTTGCAACGCGCTCGGACAGTTGAGCATCAACGGCGTGCCGCTCGAAGAGCCGTACATCACCCTTCCGCCAGGCGACAGCAAGGCATCTCGCGACGACTTCGATACAACCGTGCCCGAGGACTCGCTCTGGGTGATGGGCGACAACCGCTACAACTCGCAAGACTCCCGATACCAGACCGACACGCCACGTGAGGGCTTCGTTCCCATCGAGAACGTGGTCGGACGTGCCTTCGTCGTGAGCTGGCCGATCGAGAACTGGGCGTGGCTCGACAACTACCCCGCAGTGTTCGACGGCGTCGACGGCGGTGGCGACTGAAGAGCGTCGCCGACTGGCGACCACCATCCGGACCTGATTAGACCGATCGTTCAGTGTGCAGGTGCCCGCAGAGGGATCGGCTATCGGGCATCCACCCGACACTGCGATGAAGATTCGCGGGCCTCCCCTCAGGGATGCACCGGTGTCCAAGACGCTTGATGAACATGAGGCG
>NZ_JAJNMP010000010.1 GCF_021044935.1 Agromyces cavernae | reverse complement strand
CTGGCTGTGTGTTGTGTGGAGAGGGGGGTTGCCGATCGTAGACCTCGCTCGCTGTCTGCTGTAGGTTGGTGTTAGGCGCAGAGACGCGCCGTTCAAGTCGGTTTAATTACCCAAGTTTGAGGTAAACATTGAAACTGACCCAAAGAAATTTGGCGTTAGCTATAAATTTTGGAACGTCTCCTCTCGGGGAGACAAAAATACTAAGAAATTCGAAAATCGGTTCATCCATGTTGGAGAACGGTCCATTCGAAAATATGTGGAGATGAGGGAGCATGGCTGTCCGTATGTGGAGATGTGGGAAGGTGATGATATTGATTGGGGGACGGGATCCCCGATCTAAATATGATGTTGCCCTCCAGCTCATCTACACTCTTCAAAAGTGCTTTTCATTCTTGCTACTGGTACATACATATATGGAAATAGTCTATGTGATGCAAAAAAATTATAGATTCTAATGTATGGGTGCCGTGCGCTCCTCAACTGAAAAATGCAATTGTTCTCAAAAATTTTCAAAAGAACCTAAATTTTTCATGTTCCAAAAATCGACCCGACACATCCAGTATAATCAATATTCACTCATTAGGTACACGCAATAAAGTCCAACACATCACACACCTAAAAAAAATAGCAGTCTCTTAATTACACTCGAAAATACGACTCTCCAGAAGTGTCATTTTGGCTGGGGAAAAATTTTTTGAAAATTATTTTAAAATCGTTTCTAATTCATATGATGTTGCAACAAAAACAAATTTTTTTAGTCATTCTAAAAAAATGCAAAAAGCTTACAACATCCAGGATTCCCAGGCCGTCTCCGATCCAAGTACTAACTGGACTCAACGTTGCTTAACTTGCCAGATCGGACGGGATGGCGTGCATTCAACGTGATATGGTCGTAAGCGTCTATGGACAAGTGCCATGTCAGTTACAAACCCCCCACCACCCGACTAGGCCTCTACCCCTTCGTCAGTGCTACTGGCTGTGTGTTGTGTGGAGAGGGGGGTTGCCGATCGTAGACCTCGCTCGCTGTCTGCTGTAGGTTGGTGTTAGGCGCAGAGACGCGCCGTTCAAGTC